>NZ_AP043836.1:0-3566981 GCF_055378595.1 Halorubellus litoreus | reverse complement strand
GGAGGGAACAGCGCTCGCGGACAGCATCGTCGGTCTCGACCGCGCGCTCGCCGCGCTCGCCGACCTCAGCGACCGCAGCCTCGAGGCGGACCGCCACGAGCGACACGTCGAGTCCCATCGCTCCTGGCTCGAGTTCCTCGACCGCATCCAGAAGTAGCTCCCTTCCAGCCTGTGGGGCTTCGAGAACGCCCGCCATAACGATACGTCGTGAGGACGTCAAGCCGTTCGAACAGATGCGGACTCGGACGGTGACGCCGACGCGACACAACCTCCACGTCATCGAGGACCGTATCGAACTCGCAGAGCGCGGTCATCACGTCCTGGAACGCAAGCGCGACGGGCTCGTGCTCGAGTTCGTCGACCTCCTCGACGAGTACCAGGACGCGCAACGCGAACTGCGGACGCGGTTCGAGCGCGCCCAGTCGCTGTTCGACCGCATTCGCGCGACCGAAGGAGAAGTCGTCATCGACGGGCTCGTGCGTGCTCGGAGCGTCCACCCCGAGATAACGACGTCTCGAAAACCCTTCCTGGGGGTGGCGCTCCCGCAGTTCGAGGCCACCGGCGTGCGCACCGACCTCGCGCATCACGGGTACGGGTTGCTCGGAACGAGCCCGGTCGTCGACGAGCTCGTGGACGCGTACGAGGCGCTCGTCGAGCAACTCGTTGCGTTCGCGGAACTGGAGACGGCCGCTTTGCTGCTCGTGGACGTCATCGAGACCACGCAGCGACGCGTCAGGGCCCTCGAACACGCCGTCATCCCCAGATTACGGCAGGACGCCAACCACATCCGACGGCGCCTCGACGAGCGCGCGCAGGAGGAACGCGTCCGCCAGAAGTGGTTCAAGGAGAAGCAGGAACGCCGACGCATCCACGCCGACCCTCCCGGTGGCCGCGTTCGACCGCACCGGAACGGCCGGAGCGACGAGGACGAACGCTGAAGGCCGTCGCGACAGTGACGCGAGACGACTGTCGATGTCGGCGTCGATCGATTATCGCTGCCAGTCGGTGTCGAGGTCGAGCGCCCGGTCGACGAGCGCTTCGTCGTAGACGTCGCGGGTCTGGTCGGGGTGCCGCGCGTGGATGGTGCGGACGGTCTCGACGGTGTTCGCGAAGTTCTTGAACGTCGCCTCGTCGACCATCTGGCCGTCGACCGTCACCGCACCGGTGCCTTCGGCTTTCGCGTCGTTGAAGCGCTCTATCTTCGAGACGTCGCGCTCCAGTTCGGTGGGCGTCGGCATGTGGATGCGGTTCGCCTGGACGGTCTGCTTCGGGTAGAGGCTCCAGGAGCCGTCGAGGCCGACCGCGGCCTCGCGCTCGACCTGGTCCGCGTAGGCGGGAGCGTTGTAGTACGTGACGCCGGCGCGTTCCTCGAAGAGCTTGTCGAACGGGCCGCCGATGGCGACGACGTCGTTCGCGCTCGCCTCGTTCGAGAGCGCCTCCAGGAGGCCGTCCCAGCGCGGGCGGTCGCCGTCGATGGCGCGCCCGCCGAGTTCCGCGGTGTAGTCGACGGGCCCGAAGACGAGGCCCGCGAGGCGACCGCCACCGTGGGCGTCCTCGTTCCCGAGCATCGCGATGTCCCGGAGGTCAGAGCGCGCCGCGGCAGTCTCGACGATGACCGAAAGCTCCATCGAGCCTCCGGGGAGGCCCGCGGCCTCCTCCGCGCGTTCGACGACGTCGATCGCTCGCTCGACGTCCGCGACCCGGCCGACCTTCGGGACGACCACGCCGGTGAGCTCGTCGCCGACGGCTTCGAAGAGGGTCCGGACCTCCTCCTCGCCGCGGTCACGGAGGCCGGCGTCGTCGTACGCCCACTGGACGCGCGGCCAGATCTCCCCGGAGAACTCGACGCCGCCGTCGAGCCGGTCGATGGTGTTCTCCAATCCCTCCGCCTTCATGTCGGGCGCGGTGCCGTCTTCGAGGTCGGGGACGAGCCAGTCGGGGGCCGAGAAGCCCTCCGAGGCGAGCGCGGAGTCGAGGTACTTCGCCGTGTTCTCCTTGGGGACGGCGGCCGGTGCGGTCTGGAAGGTGCGTGCGATTCTCATCTGGAGTCAGTTGCCTGCGTTCGTCGTCGAGCGCTTCTGTATCTGTGCGGTCCGCGTCCCCGAGTACACGGGGGTGTCGTCCTGGTTGAACGCGACGTGCTCGAACTCGACGGTGCCGTACCGGTCGCCGTCGTCGCGAGCGTCGCGGACGTGCGTGAAGCAGTACACGGTGTCGCCGGGCGTGACGAACGTGTGGAAGCGCTCGTCGTCGAACCCGACCTCGCGCCACGTCGCCTCGTCGCTCCGGGCGTGCCCGAGCGCCGTGGAACGCGTGACGTCGCCGTACGCGACGAGGTCGCCCGACGGCGAGTCCGCCATGACGGCCGCGTCGTGGTGCTGCTTCGCCGTGTTCAGCGTCATCAGCGGTAACTGGGAGACGGTGACGGCGTCCATCGTCCGGCCGCGTTCGTGGCGGTACGCGACCGCCGCGTCGCCCCCGTGCCTGTCTTCGGTCGTCGCGAGCGCGGCGGCGAAGTCCTCGAAGTACTCGCCCTCGGGTTCGACGAACGTCCCCGGGAGCCCGAGGTCCATGGTCTCGCCACCGTCGGGTTCGACGTCGTCGAGCGACTCGTGCTCGCCGCCGTCGGTCGCGGGCGGGTTCCGGCGGGGGATCATGTTCGTGCGCTCGTAGGACAGCAAGCGCTCGCCCGTCTCGGCGTCCACGCCCTCGGTCTGCCACGTTACGATGCCATAGTCCGGTCGCGAGGACGACGTCGCCGTCGAGTCGACCGTCGACCGCACCTGGAGCGTCGTCCCGAGCGGAACGCCGTGCTCGTGGAAGCGGAGGTTCGTGCGGCCGAGGAAGTACCCGCCCTTCTCGGAGAGGTCCTCCACGGTCGGCCCCATCACCGCCGCGGTGAGGTAGTCCGGATGCGCAGGGACTTCGTCGAACCCACGCTCGCGGGCGGCGTCGGGCCGCCAGTACGCGGGGTCGTGGTTGAGCGTCTGGCCCGCCCACGTCTCGCTCGCGTGCCGCGTCAGCGTCAGCCCGGGCTCGTGCTCGAGTTCGTCGCCCTCCGCGAAGTCCTCGAAGCAGTTCCCCTTCTCCCTGGTCTCGACGCGGTCGAGTGCCGCGCGGAACGTCTCGCCGTCACTGAAGTCGTAGTCGCCTGTCATGTGCTGGAGTCGGTAAGGTCGAGATCGCGTGTCATGTGCTGGAATCGATAACTGGCTGCTTCAATCGTCCGCGACCGCTCGCGTCGTCCGGTCGGCGTCGTCGCGAGCGAGCGCGCGCCGCATCTCGTTCTCGACGACCATGTAGCCCTCGTCGAACCCCATCCCGGGTTTCGCGAGCACCTGGAACGCGTCCGTCGCGAGCGCAACGTGCGCGCAGGCTCGGGCGCTCGTGACGGTCTCGTTGCACGTCCCGCCGAGGTACGCGCGGACGTCCGTACCCTCGCAGTACCTGACCGCCTCCCCGGAGCGCTGGATGCCGCCGAGGTCCGGGGTCTTCACCTGGACGACGTCCGCGGCGCCCGCGTCGACGAACGCCTGGACGTCCTCGAACGTGTTGCACCACTCGTCGGCGACTAGGTCGACGTCGACGCCGGCGTCGCCGAGTGCGTCCCGGAGTTCGGTCATCGCGTGGATCTGTTCGGCGCGCCCGCCGACGTCCATCGGGCCCTCTATCTGTATCGGGTGCTCGCCCGCCGCCTCGGCGAGCGACTGGAAGTAGTCGACGACCTCGGCGCGGTCGTACGGTGCGCCGAAGACGTCGCCGATGACACCGTACACGTCGAGGTGGAGTCGCGGCCGATAGTCTGGGGGACCGAGTTCGCTCGCGCGTTCGGTGAGCCACGCGACGTACTCGCGGAGTCCCTCGCCCTCGCCCCCCAGTTTCTCGACGCTGTTGAACAGCCCGTGGGGGAGGACGGGGACGCCCTTGATCATCATCTTCTCGGCGTTCACGTACCGGTCGTCGCCGGACTGCCCGAACACCGGAACTGGCTCTGTCGCGGGCGTCGTCCCGAGGTGGTCGGCGAGCGTTCGCGCTCGCGTCTCACCGTTCCCGTGCGCCGCCGCGGCGAGTAACGCCTGCGAGACGCCGTACCGGACCGCCGTGTGGAGTTGCTCGCGGCCGTCCTCGCCCGGCATCGCGGCGAGTTCGGCGACGTTCGTCCCGAACTCGGTCGCCGACCGGCCCTCCAGAGCCTCGGCGACGCGGTCCTCGACGACCGGCTCGTAGCGCTCGGCGCGGAAGAGCGGGTCGCGACCGCCGGCGCCGGAGTACTGGACCGCACAGCAGTCCCCGGAGACGGTACGGCCGTCGCTCAGGTCGAGTTCGACCGTGAGCGCTTCGCCGGCCTCGCGGACCGCGTCGAACCCCTCGGTGACGGGGTCGCCGTCGTACGCGAACCCGTCCTGGGTCGCGCCCGCCTTGATGGCGCGCTGGTCGTCGAAGAAGAACCCCGACACCGTGGGGACGGCGCGGACGCGCTCAATCCGCACGCGACTCACCTCCCTTCGGCGCGCCGGCGTCCTCGCCTCCCTGCCTGCCCTCTCCAGGGTTCGGGCGACCGATGAGGCGGCCGTCGCTGATGGCGTCGACGTCGTCGGCGACCATCTTGAACGAGCGCTTGCGGCCCTCGGTGCGTGCGCGCTCGTCGAGGAAGTTCCCGTGTATCTCCTTGATGTCGTCGCTGACGTCGAGCTCCGCGAACTCGAAGATGCGGACGCGGCCGTCGTCGTCCCTCGCGGGGAGGACCGCGCCCATCGCGGCGTCGCTCGGCGCGAACGGCACGTCGAGCGCCCCGCTCGCGAACGCGTCGACGACGCCGAGTGCGACGTCGCCGTCGCCGTGCGCTTCGACGGTGTCGACGAGCTCCATCGCGGTGCGCTCGATGAGCTCCTGCTCCTCGTCGACGCCCTCCAGGGTGATGGCTTGCTCGCGGACCATGTCCAGCATCTGCCGGGTCGTCCGCAAGCCCGCGGCGTTCGCCTCCTTCGTCGGGACGCCCTGGAACTCCTGGGGCGACTTCGTGATGACCTTGTCCGGCTGCGCGATCGCGGCGGTCGTCCCACCGAGGCCGATGACGCCGTTCGCGCGCGCCTCGTCCGGCGGGAACCCGCCCATCCACTCGTGGAAGACCGTCGTCACCTCGACCGCGTCGGGGAGGTACTCGTTCCCGAGCTTCTTGAGCGCGCGGAGCGCGGCGACGTCCTGGACGAGGTTCCCGACCTGTCCGTACCCGAGCGTCAGCGAGCGCACGCCCTGTGTCGCAGCGAGCTTGCCCTCGACGAGCATCACCGCGATGGCGATGCTCGGCGGGACGAGCGTGCCCGTCAGGGGACCGAACGGCTCGCGGTTGATGGTGATGCCGCGTTCGGTGTACGCGCCCGCGAGCCGGTCGACGAACTGCCAGTGCTCGATGGTGTCCGCGAGCGAGTTCTCCTTGCAGTAGGGGATGTTGTAGCTGATGGGGCCGCCCTCGAAGCTCTGGAAGCCGCCCGCGAACGTGATGGCGGCGAGCAGTCGCGCGTCGGGCGTCCCGTGCCGGACCTCGATGGGCGCGTCGAGCGCTTCGACGAGTTCGCGGCAGCGCTCGACGCCGTGATTCACCGCCGGGAATCCGTTCAGCGCGGCCTTCCCGGTCTCGCGCGCCTCCTCCAGCCCGGTCTGAGCCTTCTCGTATTGGTTGTCGCGCGTGTACGAGTCGATGGTCGTCGGCAGGAGGTCCGCCTGCCCTTCGTTCTGGAGGTGCTCCAGGAGCGATATCTGTTCTTCGAGACGCGCGACGCCAGCTCGCGGCTGGAGGAGCGGGCGGTCGGCGTTCTCGAGGACGTCGGCGAACCGCTTGCTCGCGGGCAGGGACTCGTGGAACTCGACGGCTTCCTCGAAGTCGACGGCTGCGCCTGTCGACCAGTTCCCGCGGACGTCCTCGTCGATGCGTCGCAACTGCTCGGCCGGGATGCGTTCGTCGCGTAACATCGGGTCAGGCGGTGACGCGTTCTGTATCGCGCTCGCTGTGCGCGCAGTCCATCTCGAGGGCGCGGATCGCTTCCTCGGGACTGGTTTCGCTGTCGAAGACGCGGTCGAAACCCATGTCGCGGAACGTGCGTCGGGTCTCCTCGAAGTCGCTCTGGCCGACTGCGAGGTTCCCGCCGATGTACGTGACGGTGTCGACGCCCGCTTCCTGTAGGGTCTCGTGGAAGCCGCGGCAGTCCTGCTCCGCGTGCCCGTAGAGCGAGGAGACGAGTACAGCGTCGGCGTCGTGGGTAGCTGCGGACTCGGCGAACTCCTCCTGGGAGGTCTGGACGCCGAGATTGTGAACCTCGAACCCTGCTGCGGAGAGGGCCTGTTCGAGGATGGTGATACCGACGACGTGCGCGTCGGACCCGATGACACCGAGAGTGACTGTCGCGGCCATGTAGCTCCAAAGTTGTATGAACAATAGTTAAAGATAATGGTCTATCATGATAATATTCCTTATACACGTTGAAGGGTGCGTTTGAGAATAAACCACACCATCATTATCTATTGGGAAGGTTTTTGCGTGACGGCGTCCACGAACGCCCCATGCCAGGACGCGACGCCGGCGACGAGCCGGCATCGAACCGCGCCGACAGCCACACCGGCGGCGACGACGCCGACCCCACCACGGGGACCGGCGCGACGCGCACCGGCGACGAACCCGCGCCCGGCAACGAGGGCCCGCTCTCGGACCTCCGCGTCGTCGACCTCACGCAGGTACTCGCCGGCCCGTACTGCACGATGCTGCTCGCTGACCTCGGCGCGGACGTCGTCAAGGTCGAACGCCCCGGCGGCGACCTCATCCGCTCGAACCCCCCGCACGTCGGCGACGCCGACGACGAACCCTACGGCGGCTACTTCCAGAGCGTCAACCGCGGGAAGCGCAGCGTCGAACTCGACCTCGGCGACGACGACGACCGCGAGGACTTCCGCTACCTCGTCGAGTCCGCGGACGTCGTCGTCGAGAACTACCGCGCCGGCACCATGGAGCGCCTCGGGTGCGCGTACGAGGACCTCAAGGAGCTGAACCCGGAGCTCATCTACGCGAGCATCCGCGGGTTCGGCGACCCCCGCACGGGCGAGAGCCACAGACAGGGCCAGCCGAGCTTCGACCTCGTCGCACAGGCACTCGGTGGCGTCATGGAGATAACCGGCCAGGCGGACGGGCCACCGACGAAGGTCGGGCCCGGCATCGGCGACCTCTTCACCGCCGTCCTCGAAGCCGTCGGCATCCTCGCCGCCGTCCACCGGCGCGAGCGAACCGGCGAAGGCAGCTACGTGGACACCGGCATGTACGACGCGATGGTGTCGATGTGCGAGCGCGCCGTCTACCACTACTCGTACGACGACGACGTCCTCACGCGACAGGGCAACAGCCACCCGACGCTGTTCCCGTACAACGCCTTTGAGGCCGACGACGGCTACGTCGTCATCGCCGCGTTCAGCGACGGTCACTGGCGCGAGCTCTGCGAGGCGATGGACCGCCCCGACCTCGCCGCCGACTACCCCGACGCGCCCAGCCGGATCCGCGCCCGCGACGACCTCCGCCCGCAGATAGCCGAGTGGACGCGCACCCTCAGCGCCGACGGCATCGTCGACCTGCTCGACGGCCGCGTCCCCGCCGCACCCGTCCAGGACACCGCCGACATCTTCGACGACCCGCACGTCCACGACCGCGGGATGCTCGCCGACGTCGAACAACCCGGTGCGGACCGCGACGTCACCGTCGCCGGCTGCCCGATCAAGTTCGGCGACGCCCCCACCGGTCCCCGAGGCCGCGCCCCACTCCTCGACGAGCACCGCGACGAACTGCTCGGCGACCGCGACCGCGAACGCCCGCGCGCCAGCGGCGACGACTGACCCGGGACTACGCGATCGAACCGGCGCTCAGGCGTCCGCGAGCACCACGCCAGCACGCGTCAACCCCGCTTTTTCTTGCTCGCCGTCGTACTCCAGAGCATGCACGCTCGACACGTCCTCGCGCTCGCGGTCGCGCTCGCGCTCGCCGTCGGCCTCGCCGGCTGTCTCGACTCGCCCAGTTCAGGGCCGAACGCGCCACCCGGGAACGAGTCCTTCACCGTCGAGATGACCGGGAACTCGACGCACAGCGTCTACGTCGCCACGCACCTCTACACCGAGCGTCCCGAGTCGGTCACCCTCGAGTACGCGAACGGCACCACGCGCGAGTTCGAACTCCCGACCGAACAGGGTCTCGTCCAGGGCTCGGCCCCCGACGGCTTGCGGAGCGTCGCGACGCCCGAGGACGACGGCGGCGTCTACTTCGAGGGACCGCCCGCGTTCACCGCGAGCGCGAACGAGATCGCGCCGATGGAGACCGTCGTGTTCGTCGTGCGCGTCGACGGCAGCGACCAGGTCGCCGCGTGGGGCGTCGCGAACTGCGACGGTCACGTCGACCGCGTCACGCTCGACGCGACCGGGCGGACGGTTACCGTCGGCGGGCTCGCGTGCAGCAACTGACCTCGGCCCACGGTCGCCTGTCGCGGACCGAGGTCGGTCATCGCTGGCCTGCCCGCTCAGCAGGTCGACTGCACGTTCGAACCCGCCCGACACGCCCGCGCTATCGACCGCCAGTCACCGCGTTTTAGTCAAGGTTTTAATGAGTACGTCTAATGCCCCGTACGTGACCGTCCTCCACGTGTTTCGCATCGCGCTCGCGCTCGCGGCCATCGTCGCACTCGCCGGGTGCCTCACGGCCCCCAGTTCGACACGGTACGAACCGACCACACCGGACTACAGGGACGACTGGAACGAGTCGACCGACCTCGTCATCGAAGGGAACGTGCCGACCGCGCCAAGTTCGTCGTCGGGCTGTACGACGAACCCGTCGAGAACGTCAGGCTCTACTACGACAACGAAACGAGGACGTCCGTCGACGTTCCCAGAGAGCGTATCGTGCTGCGCAACGCCAGCCCTGCCCTCGATGACCTCGGCAAACCGAAAGCAAACCACACCCTCAACTACCAGACCACGATCGCCACGAAAACGGGGTACAACGCCATCGAACCGATGCAGACCGCGTTGTTCTCCGTCAGCCTCAACGGTACCATCCAACTGGACGCGTGGGGGGTCGTAACCTGCGACGAGCACATCGAACGCATCACGCTCGCCGTCGAGGACGGGAACCTCACCGTCGACAGCCTTACGTGCAGGAACGACCCCGAGGACGGAACTCGTTCGACCACGCCGGACGACCCCGCGTCGACCGACCCGATGGCGGCCGTTCACACGGTGGCGCGGTCGACGAACTTGTAGAAGCGACTCGAATCGACGCCGGGGTCCTCCTCTGGCTGGTACACGAACGCCAGTCCCTCGCGTTCGAACGCCGCGAAGAACTCCGTCCACGAGACGACCCTGAACCGGTCCGAATCCGGGAACGAGAACCGGAGGACGTCCTCGGCGCCCGCGCCAGCGCGCGCCGGCTCCGCGTTCCGTTGCTCGGCCCATCGCCGTATCGTCTCGTGGTTCGTCGTCGCGTTCCCGTGACCACTGGCGGGAGAGACGGATTCGGACATTCCTACTCGATTCTTCGAACGTCCGATGCCCAAGTCACCGGCCAAACCCGCTAGGTTCCGTTCCAGTCGACGGCGTCGTCGGGGAGAGAAACCCTTTTGCGCCTTCCATCCGGACGCTCTCGTATGACCGACTGGCCGTTCGACCCCGACGGAGACGAAGGCAGCGAGGGCATGCGGAAGTACGGGATGGCGATCCTCGCGAAGCGACTCGACGAGGACGAGGACTTCCCGCTGAAAGCAGCCGACTTCGTCGACGAACACGGCGACGAACCCGTGCGCCTCAACCACCGTCGCGTCGTCAGCGTCGCCGACATCTTCGAGCACGTCGACAAGGGCGAGTTCGACGACATCGTCGACTTCCACAAGACCATCGGGCGAGCGATGCGCTCGGGCGACTTCTGGGAGTACCAACCGAAGGCCGGCGAATCCAACTACAAGCCCGCCTGAGACGCCGAATCGCCTTCTCCCCCCAGTCCGTTCGATGACGTCGCCAGCAGCGCTCGCCGTTCGACGGCTAACCCGCGGCATCGCGTTTAGGGTGACTTAAGCCGTCGGCTCCGCTACGAGCCGGTAACGTGACGAACACTCAGGTCACTCTCTTCCAGATAGACAACTACGGTCCCTGGACGGTGACGCCCGAACCGCGCCGCGAGGTCGACCTCCAGACGCTGCAATCCCGCCTGTACGCGGACCTCTCCCAGCTCGTCGGGAACCGCGGCGGGTACGTCTTCTTCACGCGCTTCGACAACATGGTCGCGGTGACGAACGGGCTCGAGGACGCAGACCTCGAACTCATCCAGGAGTCCGTGCGGAACCGGTACCCGGTGACGTTGAGCGTGGCGACGGCGACGGGGACGACGCCCGCGCAGGCGCTCGTCGACGCGACCGAACTCGTGCAGGACCACGGGAGCGCGCAGGACAAGTCCCGACGCGAGGTGCTCGCTGGCCGGACGATAGCGAGCGAGCATCGGCGCGAGGACGACGTCCACATCGCGCACTTCGACGTGGTGGACGCCACCGGCAAGTACACGGACGAACTCGACGCGTTCGAGACGTTCACGCACATCGAGCAGGGGTACGCGTCGCTCATGCGGCACCTCTACACCGAGTACGACGGGCTCGCGTTCTTCGTCGGCGGGGACAACGTCATCGCGACCGTCCCGGAACTCACCGAGAGCGAGTATCGAGCGGCTATCGAGCACGTGCAGGCGGACGCGGACGTCGAACTGCAGGTCGGCGTCAGTTCGGACCGAACCGCGCACGAGGCGGGGATGGACGCGAAGCACGCGCTCGAGGACTGTCGCGCCCGCAACACGACTGTCGAGTTCCACTAGGGAGACGGCCTCGCCGCGTGATGCGGTCGACCGTTCGCCGCGTGATGCGGTCGACCGTTCGCATCGAACGGCCTGCGCCACCGGTGTCGCTCGAACCGGCGTCGCTCGAACCGGCATCGCGCCGGCCGGTTTCACGGCGCCACCGGCGCCGCCCCGTAACAGTTGGAACGGGCTTAAGTCTGCTGGAGGTACCTTTTAGAACGGCCGTGCCAATCACTCACGTATGAATGCGGACGTGTCGATTCGCGACGTTGCAGCCAGGAACTTCGTCGGCGTCACGGAGACCGACTCCGTGAACGGCGCCGCGAAACTCATGTACGAGGACGACGCCAGTTGTGCGGTCGTCCTCCGGGGCTCGGAACCCGTCGGCATCGTCACAGAACGCGACGTCGTCGGCCTCATCGCCGAGGACGGCGACCCGATGAACACCGAGGTGAGCGTCGTGATGAGCGACCCGGTCGTCACGATCGACGCCGAGGAGTCCCTCGCGCTCGCCGCCGAACGCATGGGGACCGAGACCATCCGGCATCTCGTCGTCACCGCGGGCGACGAACTCTTCGGAGTGCTCGCCGCGGACGACGTCCTCTCGGCGCGCTCGGCGACCGCACCCAGGAACGACGAACCGACCGCGGGCGACCTCGTCGAGAACGGCGGCATGCCCGTCGCTGACGACCGGAGTCAGCCCGCCGAGGACGCCACGTACGACCCGCAGAGCATCTGCGAGGTCTGTGGGTCGCTCAGCGACACGCTCACCGACCGGAACGGACAGCTCGTCTGCGACAACTGCCTCGACGTCTAGCTGGAGGGTCGTCGGTTCGAACCTGCGGTCGCGCTGGGCGTCGCGGCCAACCGGCGTCGAACAGGTCCGGTCGGCCACCGTTTTATTTACTCACCACTGGAACAACCGGGTTTACCCGTCCAAACGCCACTGGAACCACCCCACGAAACGGCGGTCCCGGGGTCAGACTTATTACACCCGCCTTTGTAAGGGACTCACATGGCACGGAACGTGCGAAGACGTGACGTACTGAGCGGCATCGGCGCAGCTGGACTCGCAAGCACCGCGGGCTGTATCGGCGGCCTCGGCGGCGGCGGCGGCGGTGGCCCCGACATGCTCACGGTCGTCGGCTACCCCGAAGACGGCATCCAGCTGTTCCGGGACTTCTACAGTTCCTACAGCGACGACGTCAACATCCTCATCCCCGACGGGCTCCGCGACGGCGACCTGCCGGGTCAGGTCGGGAACGACATGAGTAACATCACCGGGACCGCACCCGCTGCGGGCGGCCCGAACCAGGAGGCGTTCCAGTCGCTGTACGAGGACGAGTACGGCGAATCCCCCGGCGTCTTCACGACGCAGTCCTACGACTCCGTCGCGGTCGGTATCCTCGCGAACGCCGCGGCCGGCGAGAACGACGGCACCGCCATCCGAGACCAGATGCGGAACGTCGCCAACCCCGGCGGCATGGAGGTCGGCGTCGAGAACTTCGTCGAGGGCGTCGAAGCCGCCGCGAACGGCGAGGACGTGAACTTCCAGGGGTCGTCCAGTTCCGTGAACTTCGACCAGAACGGTGACCCGGCGTCCGCCGCGTACGCCATCTGGGAGTTCACCGAGGGCGGCACCGAGACCGCGGAAGTCCAGCAGTTCGAGGGCTCGAACCCCGACGGGAACGGCCCGAGCGCCGACGAGATCCCCGGTGGCATGGGCCGCGAGATCATGGTCGGTATCCTCCTCCCGGAGACCGGCGCGCTCGCGTCCACGGGCGCGGACATGATCAACGCCGCACAACTCCCCGCCATCCAGGTGAACAACGCCGACATCGACCTCGAGGTCACGACGCAACTCGAGGACACGGAGACGAACTCCCAGTCCGGCGTCGCCGCCGCGAACTCCCTCGTCAACGCCGGGTTCCCGTACATCTGCGGGAGCGCGTCCTCCGGTGTGAACGTCCCGGTCAGCCAGGAGGTCCTCATCCCGAACCAGGTCGTCGGCTGCTCGCCGTCCTCGACGGCGCTGTCCGTCACGAACCTCGAGGACGACGACTACATCTTCCGGACGGCACCGTCCGACCGCCTGCAGGGCCGCGTCATGGCGCAGGTCGCGAGCGAGCGCCTTGAAGCCGAGAGCGCCGCGACGCTGTACGTCAACAACGACTACGGCCAGCAGCTCTCGAACCGGTTCTCCAGCGTGTTCGAGGACGAGTTCGACGGGAGCGTGTTCCGTCAGGTCGCGTTCAACCAGGGCGAATCCTCGTACAGCTCCGTCGTCAGCGAAGCGATGTCCGCCGAGTAAGCCGGGAGACGACCCACAGATTCCCGTTTTCTTTCGACGCCACGCTCGATAGCGACGCCATCGACTCGCACCGGCTTCTTTCGACGCCAGCGGTCGCGGTGCCCGCTGACGGTCCGCGAACCCACCGCTCGCGTCCGAGTCCGGATGAACGCGGATGAATCGTTTGCAGCACCCAGTTACGTGCCGGTAACGCCACGACCTCGCATCCGCGTTCGCGGACACGACGACGTTACCCGCTGCATCGACGTGGCCGGTCACGCGCCCGACAGCACCGGGTAACTTCGGGTGACGCGCTCGCCACCACGATAAGCGGCGCTGATGTGCGGGTGGACGTCCGGTTACCACCCTGGGCGACGCTCGATTCGTCGGGCGTTCGACCCCTGAAACGACGTGAAATCGGTACCATAGTGTTACGTCAACCGCCCGAATCCGGCCCGGTTCGACACCGCATCATAACAAAGCGACGAGCGACCCGCGACGTAGGTGTGCGCTCGAAGATCACATCCACGAAGGTACTCGCGCTGGTACTCGCGGTCGCACTCGTCGGGAGTACCGTCGCGTACGCCACAGCCATCGACTCGAACCGGACGGCGGACCAACACACTGTCAGTCAGGACACCTCGTACCTGCGCGTCGTGCACGCCTCGCCCGACGCGCCCTCGGTCGACGTCGTCGTCGACAACGAGAAGGTGCTCTCTGGCGTCGAATTCGGGACCGCCAGTGACTACCTGTCGCTCCCGGCCGGAACGTACAACATCTCCATCCTCGTGAGCGGCACCGAGACCGCGGTGTTCGAGGACACGGTGACGCTGTCGCCGCGGTCCGTGACGACCGTCGCAGCGAGCGGCGAGGTCAGCGAGAACGCGAGCTCGACGTTCGAGCCCGTGTTCTACGCCGACGACGCGTTCACGCCCGCCGAGAACGAGAGCGCCATCTCGGTCGTGCACCTCTCGCCGGACGCGCCCGCGGTCGACGTCACCGCCGCGAACGGGAGTGTCGTGCTCGCGGAGAACGTGACGTTCCGGAACGGTTCCGACTACGTGTCGGTGCCCGCCGGGAACTACACGGTCGAGATCCGCGCGGCGTCCGCCGACAACGACGGGCAGGTCGTCGAGACCGTCGACGCGTCCCTGGAGGGCGGGACCGCGTACACCGCGTTCGCCCTCGGCTACCTCGACCCCGAAGCGTCACCGGTCGACAGGCCGTTCGAGGTCCTCCTGACGGAGGACGCCACGTTCACGGTGGAACTCCCCGGTGCGGACGAACCGGTCGACAACGGGACGACCGAGCCACCCACCGAGACGCCTGGTACCGAGACGACGACGCCGGTGACCGAGGTTCCGGGTAACGAGACGACGACGCCGGTGACCGAGGTTCCGGGTAACGAGACGTCGGTCCCGGAGACCACCACCCAGGCGACCGGCAACGAAACGGCGGTGATCGTCTTCTGAGGAGGCGGTCGTCGAGACAGCCGGCGCTCGCTACGTGCGTTCGCTCTGCGAGAGAATCGCATCCCCGTCTCCCCGAGCGAATGAGACGGGTCGTATCAGCATCCGGTCGACTGCGTTCAGAGAGACGGACGGTCCGCCGCCCCACCGGTCGAACCCGGAAGGGCGACGGTACCCGTCCACGAGTCCGGGGTGTCAGCCGCCGAGGAAGTCCTGGCGGACCTGTGGGTCGTTGAGGAGCGTCGTTCCCTCGTCCTCGTAGCGGTTCTTCCCGTCGACGAGCACGTACCCGCGGTCGCAGCGCCGCAGCGCCTCCTTCGCGTTCTGCTCGACCATCAGGACCGCCGTCCCGGCGTCGTTGATCTCGTCGATCTTGTCGAACATCTCCGCGACGAGGTCCGGCGCCAGCCCCGCAGACGGCTCGTCGAGCAAGAGGAGCTCGGGGTCGAGCATCAGCGCGCGACCCATCGCGAGCATCTGCTGTTGCCCGCCCGAGAGCGTCCCCGCCTTCTGGTCCTGGCGTTCCTCCAGGATGGGGAACCGCTCGAACACCTCGTTCAGGCTGTCCTGCGGGACGTCCTCGAGGATGTACGCGCCCATCTCGAGGTTCTCGCGGACCGTCAGCGTCCCGAACACGTTGTCGTTCTGCGGGACGTACCCGAGCCCGAGGTGGATGATGTCCTCCGGACGCATCGTCGTGATGTCGTTCGTCCCGAACTGCACGGTCCCGCCCATGTGGCTGGTGAGGCCGAACACGGACTTCATCACCGTCGACTTCCCCGCACCGTTCGGGCCGACGATGGTGACGTACTCCTCGTCGTTCACGTCCATGTCGACGTCCGTCAATATCTGGAGGTCGCCGTACCCGGCGTCCAGGTCGCGCACGGAGAGGATGCTGTCCTCGTAGAGCGTGACCTCCGTCGCCGCGCTCGTCGCCGCGCCACCGTCCGGCTGGAAGCCGCTCGACGATTCGTCGGCTGTCGCGTCCGCCGCCGTCGGTTCGTCGGTCATACCTCACCTCCGAGGTACGCCTCGATGACGTCTTCGTTGTTCCGCACGTCCTCCGGCGTCCCTTCGGTGAGGATGCGGCCCTGATGCATCACGATGACTTTCTCGCAGTTCTGCATGATGAGGTCCATGTCGTGCTCGACGATGAGGAACGTGTACCCCTGGTTGCGGAGTTCGTGGATGTGCTCCAGGAGCCGCTCCTCGAGCGTCGGGTTGACGCCCGCGAACGGCTCGTCGAGCAGGAGCATGTCCGGGTCCGTCAGGAGCGCGCGCGCCATCTCCAGGAGCTTCCGTTGCCCGCCGGAGAGGTTCCCCGCGTACTCGTTCGCGAGGTGCTCGATGTCGAAGAACTCGAGGGTCTCCCACGCGCGCTCTAAGATCTCCTCTTCCTGTTTGTTCACGTCGTTCCGCGCGAACACCGACCGCCAGAGTGCTTCACCGCGCTGATGCATGGGAGCGACCATCATGTTCTCCAGGACGGTCATCTCCGAGAGTTCGCGCGCGATCTGGAACGTCCGCACGAGCCCGCGCTCCGCGACCTCGTACGGCTCCAGGCCCGTGATGTCCTCGCCGTTGAACTCCACGACCCCGGAGTCGGGCGTGTACGTGCCCGTGATGCAGTTGAACGTCGTCGACTTCCCGGCGCCGTTCGGACCGATGAGGCCCGTCATCGAGCCCTTCTCGATCTCGAACCCGGCGCCGTCGACGGCCGTGATACCGCCGAACGTCTTCCGGAGGTCCCGTACCTTCAGCGGGACGTCGACCATGTCCGCGCTCTCGGAGACCGCGTCCAGTTCGACGTCCGCGTCGGCGTCCGGAACCGTTACACCGCCCGATTCTGCCTCCGAGTCGGTTGCGTCCGAGGGTTCGGCGTCACTCATTGGTCCTCACCTCCGTCGGTCGCGGGCTGCTTGTTGGGGCGCGTGAGCGGGATGCTCGACGCGGACTCCTTCCGGTGCCCGAGCAGGCCGTCCGGCCGCCGGTGCATGAGCCAGATGAGGACGACCCCCATCAGGAACAACTGCAGCTGGCGGATGGAGTCGAGCGTGTAGAGCAGCATCGGGAAGATGTCCCCGCTTCCGAGGGGCGCCATCGCCATCCCGAAGCTCGACGGCGCCTCGGGGTTCCCGAGCACCGTCTCGACGATGTTCTTGAAGTACCGCGGACCCTGGAAGAGGAACGCGGCGAAGATAGCGCCACCCATGACGCTCCCGGTGTTCGACCCGGAGCCGCCGATGATGAGCGCGATCCACACGTAGAACGTGATGCGTGGCCGGAACGTGTTCGGCGTCACCGACCCCTGCGTGCCGAACCAGAGGATGCCGATGAGGCCCATGAGCGCACAGCCGACCATGAACGACTTGATCTTGAAGACGTTCGTGTTCTTCCCGAGCGCGTTCGTCACGTCCTCGTCCTCGCGGACGGCCTTCAGGACGCGACCGAACGGCGAACTCCCGATGCGGGTGATGAGGACGTAGAACCCGCCGAGCACGAGCAGGAGGACGAACGCGTACGCGAAGTTGTCCACGACCGGCTTCGGGTTGTTCGGGATGGCGGTCCCGACGGCTTCGACGACGACGCCGAGATACACCTCCTCCCATAACCACCCTGATTGGCCGAACACGAGGTCGAACGGCACGGACGCGGTGCGGACGAACACCTCGAGCGGGTCGCCGTAGTCGAGGATGACGCCGTCACCGCCGCCGAGACCGACCTTGTAGCCCGCGATGTCCGTGCTACTCAGCGTGTCCGAGAGCAGTGAGAACCGGACGATCTCGGACAACGCGATTGTGACGATCGCGAGGTAGTCCGCGCGGAGTCGAAGTGCCGGCAGCGCCGCGATGAGGCCGAGGATGGCGGCTGCGGCCATCCCGCCGACGATACCGACGAGGAGCGGGAGGCCGAACCCGCCGACCTCGGCGGCGCTCGTCCCGGAGCCGAACACGGGCTTCGAGAGGACGCCCGTGATGTACACGCCGGTCGCCATGAAGCCGACGATACCGATGTTGAACAGGCCCGTGTACCCCCAGTGGAGGTTCAGCGCGAGCGCCGACATCGCGAACACCGCGATCCAGAAGCTCAACTGGCCGAGCTGGTTCATCAGCCCACGGAACGGCAGGCCGATGACGAGGCCACCGATGAGGTACAGCGCGAACACGCCGACGAGGAGCGTGAGGAGCATGTACGAGTCGTTCCGGAAGTCGATCCCGAACAGGACCGACTGGTCCTCCTCCTCGCTCTGCCCGTACCCCTTCGCTTCGTCGCCGCTGTCCGTCTCGCTCATGCTGTCGACCTCCCAGAGAACAGCCCCTGTGGACGCGCGACCAGGACGAGGATCATGACGACGAACGCGGCGGCGCGAGCGAACCCGGACGGTATCCAGATGACCGCCGTCGAGGCCGTCAGGCCGATGACGAGGCCGCCGAGGATGGCGCCGTACACCGACCCGATGCCGCCGAGGATGACCGCTGCGAAGATGAGCAGGAGTAGCAGCCAGCCGTCGTTCCAGCTGAGGGTGCCCTTCCAGAGGACGAACATGTACCCGGCGATGCCGGTGAGGCCACCGCCGATGATCCACGTCGACCGGATGACGCGTTCGGTCGGGATGCCCGTGATGCGGGCGAGGGATTCGTCGTCACTCATCGCGCGCATCGCCTTCCCGAGCTTCGTGCGCTGCAGGAGGAAGTGCACGCCGAGCATGAGGCCGCCAGCGACGATGACGAGGAAGCCGTCGTGTAGCGTGAGCGGGACGGTTCCGTCGAGGACGAGCGGCCGGATGTCTGGGACGGTCCCAGCGTCGGTGGTGCCGCGCGTACTGGAGTCGAAGACGAACAGGATGAGGTACCGGAGCGCGAACGCCACCCCGATACTCGTGATGAGCAGCGGGATGCCGCCGGCGTCCCGGATGGGTTTGAACATGAACCGGTCGATGAACAGTGCGAGCCCGATGGTGAGGCTCCCGGCGACGATGAGGCCGGCGAGCACCGCGAACGGCGTGTTCACGATGTTGACGCCGAGTGCGCCACCGAAGACGGAGCCGCCGGCGCCGACGAGCGCGAGCGACCCGATGTTCGCCTCGGCGCCGAAGCCGCCGGCGATGAGGTACGTGACGGACCATCCGGAGAACGCGCCGGCGGTGATGTAGTCACCGTGGGCGAAGTTCGCGAAGTTCAGGATGCTGTACGTCATCGAGAGTCCGATCCCCGCGAGTCCGATGACGAGGCCGCGCATGAGTCCGTCCTTGATGAGTCCGAGCATGCCGGATATCGCCAGCTCTCCCGTGAGGAGCTGACGAAGCATGTCCAGTAGAAGGACGACTCCGATGAAGACGAGAGCGGCTGTCATCGGCTTCTCGACGATGAGCTCTCTACCTCTCGTTACTGATTCTGATGCTCCCATGTGTGTGGCTTACAAGGAAAGCGCGACAAGGAGATAGTTAAGTCTTGCCCGACCTATCATTTCCGTTGGATACGGAGTGGCCGACGAGGAGCGTCCGGTCGCCGTAGCCGTTCGTCCGAAGGCGCCCGGTTACTACGTCGGGTTTCCACCGGTTCGAGAGCACGTCACCGTTCAGAAACTACCACGTATCGAACCAGCGTTTATAATAAAACAGACCAGTCTGGTGGCCGTCTGGATATCGACGGTACCGCCGCCAGACGCCGGGATTGCATCGCGTACGGCGGTCACGTCACCTGGAAGGTCATGGCACTCGCCAAATCCATTCAGGATGCTGTCACACCCCACGAGAGTTCAACTCACACAGTGAATCGTGGCAACGAACCCGCCCTGTCGAACAAAGAAAGGTCTTTCACGGGGCCCCGCGGAACCCCAAGCATGCCGTTGGAGACCCTGGACGACGCCACCCTCGACGGTGCCGCCGTCGCGGTCCGCGTGGACGTGAACAGTCCACTCACAGCGGACGGCGCGCTCGCCGACGACGCGCGCCTCCAGGCCCACCACGACACGCTCGCAGAGTTGACCGACCGCGGCGCCCGCGTCGCCGTCCTCGCCCACCAGGGACGTCCCGGTGGCGACCAGTTCTCGCAACTGCGTCCACACGCCGAACGGTTCGACGAACTCCTCGACGTCCCCGTCTCGTACCTGGACGCGACCTACAACCAGCAGGCGAGGGACACCGTCGAGGCGCTCGAGCCCGGCGAAGCGGTCGTCCTCGAGAACACGCGCTTCTACAGCGAGGAGTACATGGAGCTCGACCCCGCTGTCGCCGGCGGGACGCATCTCGTCGAGGGGCTCGTCCCGGTCCTCGACTACTACGTGAACGACGCGTTCGCTGCCGCGCACCGCTCGCAGCCGTCGCTCGTCGGCTTCCAGCAGCACCTTCCGAGCTACATGGGTCGCGTGATGGAGGAGGAGATCTCGGTGCTCGGGAACGTCGACGAGACCCCGCGTCCACGCGTCTACCTCCTCGGTGGCGCGAAGGTCTCCGATTCGGTGGACGTGGCGTGGGACGTCCTCGAATCCGGGATGGCGGATCAGGTGTTGACGACGGGCGTCGTCGGGAACGTGTTCCTGCTCGCGGACGGCGTCGACATCGGTGACGCGTCCTCGGACTTCATCTACGACCAGGGGTACTGGGACCAGATCGATCGCGCAGCGGACCTCCTGGACGCGCACGGTGACCGCGTGCGGTTCCCGCAGGACGTCGCGGTGGAACGCGACGGTGAACGCCACGAACTCGGACTGAACGCGCTCCCGAGTGCGGACGGGGAGGCGGCGATGGACGTCGGGAGCGAGACCATCCGCTTGTACCGGAGCGTCCTCGAGTCCGCGGAGACGGTTATCCTGAACGGTCCTGCGGGCGTGTTCGAGGACGACCTCTTCGGTCGTGGGACTCGCGAGCTGTACGCGGCGGCGAGCGAGGCGTCGTACAGTATCGTCGGCGGCGGGGACACCGCTGCAGCGATCCGGAAGTTCGACCTGACGGGGTTCGACCACCTGTCGACGGGTGGCGGTGCGTGCCTGCGGATGCTGACGGACGGCGACCTCCCTGCGGTCGAGGCGTTGCGGAACGCGCCGACGGTGCGGGAGGCGTAGATGCGTATCGAGCCGGCGCGCGCTCGCGACGTGGATGCGCTCGCTGACGCGTGGGTGGCGCTCGCCGCGGAGCAGCGCGCGCACGGGTCGCATCTCGAAGCCGCGGCGAACCGTGCTCGGATACGCGAGTCGATGGCGCATCACGTCGTCGACGATTCCTGTCTCGTCGCTCGCCGGGAGGACGCGCCGGCGGAGGACGCGCCGATGGAGGATGCGGCGGCGGACGAGCATGGGTTCGTGGGGTTCGTGACGTTCTCCGTGGACGACGGTGGGTACGAGATGGATGCGTCTCGTGGGAGCGTCGAGAACCTGTTCGTGCGGGCGGGGTCGCGTGGGGCTGGCGTTGGCGCGGCGCTGTTGTCGGCGGCGGAGGACGCGCTCGCGGCTCGTGGCGTCGAGGTGGTGTCCCTGGAGGTGCTCGCGCGCAACGACCGTGCTCGCGAGTTCTACGACCGCGAGGGCTACCGCGAACAGCGCGTCGTCGTCGAGAAGCGAGTCGATGTCGAAACGGATACAAAGGGCAACCTCGGAGAGTGAATCACGCGCCAGGAGAGCATGGGCGGTTCATGCACTCGACTTGTAATCGAGACTTCGGGGGTTCGAATCCCCCTCCTGGCTCTTCTGTCGCGAACGACGGTGAGCGACGAAGAGCGAACGGTTTCGAATCCCCGAGTGGTTGGTGTGTTGCCAATCCGCATGGTGGTCTGGTGGTTGGTTGACGTGTCGAGAGCGACGTGTCGGCTTCCGTTCTGGTCCGAGCGATGATACGGATGTGGGCCGGTGGCGCGTCGACCGCCATGAGGGTGCATGTTGCGAGACGGCCGTCGATGCGACCCAGTTCGTAACTCGCACATAATTTTCAGAAGTTAGAACAGTGGTCGCGGCATTTATGAAGCATTGTCTCCATGGGTCGAACGTGGCAGCAAACGACGGACAAGAGGGAGGTGGTCCATCCGATGGGGGACTGGAGGTCCTCGTCGTCGACGACGAGTCGCGGCTGGCGGATCTCTTCACCGCCTGGCTGACGACGGAGTACGAGGTGGAAGCCGCCTACGACGGCGAATCAGCACTGGAACTGATGAGCGAGTCCGTCCAGGTCGTCCTCCTCGACCGACGGATGCCCGGGCTCTCCGGCGACGAGGTCCTCGAAGAGATCCGCGACCGCGGCTACGACTGCCGGGTCGTGATGGTCACCGCCGTCGACCCGGACTTCGACATCATCGAGATGGGGTTCGACGACTACCTCGTCAAACCCGTCTCCAAGGACGAACTCATGGAGGTCGTCGAGAGCGTGCAATCGCGCTCCACGTACGAGAACGACATCCAGGAGTACTACGCGCTCGTCTCCAAGAAGAGCCTCCTGGAGTCCGAGAAGTCCGAGCGCGAGCTCGCGGACAACGACGAGTACCAGGAGCTCACCGCGCGCGTCGACGAACTCCGCGGGCGCGTCGACGACGCGGTCTCCGGGATGGAGGACCACGACGACTTCGTCGGCGCGTTCCAGGACCTCCCCGGCGAACAGTAACCAGCAGTCACGACCACTCGCCTCCCTCACGCGCCGTCGACGTCCTCGAATTCGAACCGAGCGCCACCGTCTTCGTTCTCCACGACGTCCACCGTCCAGCCGTGCGCGGACGCCACTTCTCGCACCACCCAGAGGCCGATACCGAGGCCTTCGTCGCTCGTCGTGAACTCAGAGTCGAACGCGTGCTCGCGGATCTCCGCGGGCATCCCTGGACCGTCGTCGGCGACGTAGAACCCCGTTCGAGCCGGTGAATCGTCGCCGGCGAACTCGAATCCGCTGGCGTGACCGACCGCGAGCGGGCCGACGGTCACCGTGACGTCGCGCCCGCCGTGCTCGATGGCGTCGTCGGACTCCGTCCGACTGCTCGTGGAACCGTGTTCCACGGCGTTCCGGAACAGGTTCTCGAACGACCGGAGGAGCCGCGACCGGTCCGCGGCGAACCGGAGGTCACCCTCCACTTCGAGCGTCGCCGACTCCGTCTCGACGTTCGACCACGCTTCGCGTGCCAGCCCGACGAGTTCGATGGGTTCGGTCTCCGTGACCGTCTGCCCCTGTCTGGCGAGCGCGAGGACGTCCCCGATGATGTCCTCCATGCGGTCGAGGCCGTCCTTCACGTGCCCGAGGTACTCCGCGACCGCTTCGTCGCTCTCCTCTCTCGCGAGGTCCAGGTAGCCCTGTGAGACGCCCAGGGGGTTCCGGAGGTCGTGACTGACGATGCTCGCGAACGCCTCCAGTCGCTCGTTCTGGCGTTCGAGTTCCTGCTCGCGGCGCTTCCGTTCGGTGATGTCGCGGACGACGCCGACCGTTCCGCGGAACTCGTCGTCGTACGGGAGGAGCGCGATCTGGACCTCGCCGGGGTACGGGTCACCGGATTTCGGGCGGACCTGGACCTCCTTGGTCTCCGCCGTCATCTGGTTCCGCTCGTACATCTCGCGGACGAGCTGGCGGCCCTCGTCGATCGCGTCGTCCTCGAGGATGATGGAGATGTGCTCGCCGAGCAACCCCTCCCTCGAGTAGCCCGTCATCTCCATGAGGCCGTTGTTCACCGTCATGAAGTGTCCGTCCGAGTCGAGCGCGTACATGCCGTCGCCGACGGTCTCCACGAGGCGCTCGTAGCGCTTCAGGATGCGTTCCTGCTGGTCGATACGACCGCGGATCGCCATCGTGTCGAGCGCGTACGACACCGTCCGCGATATCTCCTCGACGCCCGACACCTCCATGTCGCTGAAGCCGTCGGGGTCCTTCGAGTACACGCCGAGGATGCCGTACAGTTCGTCCTCGACGTACAGCGGCGCGACGAGCGCGCTCCGACAGCCGCGGTCGCTCGCCGCTCGCCGCCACGGCACCGATATCTCGTGGTCGTCGACGTCCTGCACGACCTGGACCTCGCGCGTCCGGAGCGCACGGTCGACGACGCCGCCAGTGCCGACGGGGAACGTCGTACTCACCGGCCAGTCGTCGATGCCCGCGGACACCCACGGGACGACCTGGCCTTCGCCGCGGTCGTACTCGCCGATGAACGAGAACGCGTACCGGCCGCCGAGCGTGAGTTGCTCGCAGACCGCTGCTTCGATGTCCATCGGGGATTCCGCGTCGACGAGCGCGCGCTTGACGTCCCGGACGACGTCCTCCGGTCGATTCCCGCCGGGTGGTGCGGCGTCGCCACCGCCGGGCGTTCGGACGACCGAGTTCGCCACCCACCCCGCGAACGCGTCGTCGCTCCCGGGGTCACCGATGCCGTCGAGGTACTCGACGACCTCCATGATGGCGGCGCCGTCCCCGCGCTCGGTCCTGTACTCGGAGACGACGAGCAACGTCAGCTCGGGATGGCGTTCGCGCGCCGCTTGCAGTATCGCTGGCGCCGATTCGACGGTCGCGAGGTCGCTCACGACGCAATCGGGGTCGCCGGCGGCGAGCTGTTCGATGATGCCCTCGAAGCCGGCTGCGGTCTCGACGTCGACGTTCGGGTACGACCACTCGAGTGGTGCGGCGAGCCGGTCCCGTAGCTGCGCGTCGTTGCTGATGACGAGGACCGAGTTCGTCGAACTCATCTGGTCAACTCCCTGCCGGGGCTGTCGTGCGACGATGCCCCACGCTACCTACCTCCACCCTTGACCATTCCGGGTAATAATGCTTGCCGTCGCGTTCGACGACGGGGAGGGGCGTCGCCGTCGCACGGCCGTGCCGTGGCCGTCGCGTCGCGGTCAGGTCCCGGGGCGCTGGCCGTAGACGAGGTTCCGCTGGACCTCGCTCGCGCCCTCGTAGATGACGGGGATGCGGACGTCGCGGTACACCCGAGAGATGCGGCGGTCCGTGAGCACGCTCCGGCCGCCGTGGAACTGCATGCCCTGTTCGGCGCAGTCGACCGCCGTCTCCGTCGCCTTCGTCTTCGCCATCGCCGCCCAGTACCCCGAGTCCTCGTGGTTCGCGACCTTGTCAGCGGCGCGCCACGTGAGCGCTCGCGCGCTCTCGAACTCGATGAGCATGTCAGCGAGCCCGTGCTGGACCGCCTGGAACTCGGAGACCGGGCGCCCGAACTGCTCGCGTTCGTGCGTGAAGTCCCACGCCTCCTCGATGGCTGCGGCGGCGAGCCCGAGGCCGTGACCGGCGACGACGACCCGCCCCATGTTGAAGAACTCCGCGAGCATCAGGAACCCGTTCCCCTCGAACCCGATGACGTTCTCCTCGGGGATGCGTGCGTCGTCGAACGTGATGTGCGCCTGCTTGGACGCCCGGAACCCCATCTTCTCGGGGATGTGCTCGGCCTCGTACCCGTCGATGTCCGTCGGGACGATGAACAGCGTGTGGTTCCCGTAGCGGTTATCGGAGTCGTCCGTACGGGCGTAGAGCGTGATCCAGTCCGCCTCCACGCCGTTGCCGATCCAGTACTTCTCGCCGTTGATGACGTACTCGTCGCCGTCCTTCTCCGCGAACGTCGACACGCCCGACAGGTCGCTCCCCGTCTCGGGTTCGGACACCGCGAGCCCCGATATCTGGTCGCCCTCGGCGACCGGTCGCAGGTACTCCTCCTTCTGTTCCTCGTTCCCGTGGTCGTAGAGGATCTCGCACCCGAAGCTCGCGAGCTGGAGCGTCAGCGCGATGCCGGCGTCCGCGCGATAGAACTCCTCGGTCATCGCGAGCAACTCGTGGAGCGAGAGCCCGCGGCCGCCCCACTCCTCGGGGATGTCCTGCGCGACCAGGTTCGCCTCCTGGCCGGCCTCCAGGATCTCGTGGGGGTAGTCGCCCGTCCGGTAGTACTCCTCGGCGTTCGGCGCGATGTGTTCCTCGGCGAACTCGCGCGCCTCCTGCTTGATGTCGCGCGCTTCCTCGGGGACCACGCTATCGTCTAGCAGTTCCATACCCCGGCTTCGGGCCTTGGACACAAATACGGTCGGGCCGCCCGACCCGAATCGCGCCGGAAACCGCCGGTTCGTTGCCTCACGAGTCGGTCGAAGCGGTCGACGCCTCCAAGCGACCGAGCGCGCCGTTCCCGTGACCGAGCGCGCCGTTCACCCGTAACTCATCGCGTACGCGTCGCCGTCGTACGTGAACGTGAGGCCGCTGCTATCGGGGTCGATCCAGGCGACGGTCTGGACGACGTCGCTGGGCTCGGTGTGGTAGACGACGGCGTCGACGTCGCTCGCGGCGCGGAGTTCGACGATGGCGTTCCGGAGGGCGTCGCGCTGGAGGACCTGCTCGGTGATGAGTGGGACTGCGTCCGCGTCGTCGGCGAGTCGTTCCAGCCGGAGGGTGGCGACCGCGCTCTCGTCTGGCGTGGTGTGGAGGTGGCGGACGCCGTCGCGGTCGGTCGCGTGGTCGACGGCGCCGGTGCCGTCGACGCGCGGTGGGTTCCCGACGAGCGTGAAGAGCGCTGCCGTGGGACGCCCCGAGCCAGGGTTGTCTCCCGGGAGCGCGAGCGTCGCGGGGTACGCGAGCGCGTATCGCCCCTGGCCGAGTCCACCGACGGCACGCCGGTCGTCGTCGCTGGGGGCGTCCGCGTCGGTGTGGAGGGAGAGTGCGACCGTGGACGTCGTTCCAGGGTAGACGGGCCGGTCGCCTGGCGCGTCGGCGCGCCCGGTGAGTGGAGCGATGGGATACCAGCGGTCGTCCTCGAGCTTGTAGAGCGCCCACGCGCTCTCGTCGACGACGATGCGACGGTACGTCTGATTGTAGAGCGCGAAGCGAGCGGTCGTCGACGGCAGTCCGAACTGCTCGCTCCGCGGGCGCAGGAAGAGGTCAGCGTTGGCCTCGTGGTACCAGCGCGTGCTCGCGAACCCCGGGAGTGAGGGGACGTCGACGTCGGCGTACGCGGAGTCACCGGGTTGCTCACGGGTGAACGAACACACCGAGAACCCCCAGCCTGCGTCCGCCTGGAACCGGTACGTCCCGGGGTGCAGACAGCGGTCGTTCGCCCACGGCGTGACGAGGTAGTACTCGCGCTCGAACGCATCCCCGGGGGCGAGCGTTCGCGTCCCCGTGGTCGCGTCCTCGGGGCCGACGGGGAGTTTCGGCCGCCAGCACCCCTGGTCGCGGCGGACGAGCGCGTCGAACGGCGCACCGGCGCGTCGCGGCACGAGGAACATCGGGCGCGTCGACCCGTCTTCCGTCTCGTGAACGCCGCGGTACGCGCTCAGGGGTGGCGTCGCCCCGGCGGCGAGTTCGACGGGCTGGTCGGCGCTCTCGAGGACCTGGACGCGAGCGTACACCGTCGCGGGGTCGTCGCTCGACGGCACGGTCGTGAACCCGAGCGTCACCGCGACGTCGTCCGGGATGCTACTCGGGACGGTGATGGCGACCCGGTGGTCGTCGTTCCCGGGGACGGCGAACCCACGACTGACGCCCTCACTGGGCGGGTCGAACGACATCTCGGTGGTGGATTCGGTCGTGGTGTCGGACACCGCGAACGTCTCCCGTGGGCGCTCGCTGTCGTCGAGCATCGAGCATCCCGCGGTCGCGGACGCCGAAGCGGTGAGAGCTGCGAGGAGGGCACGGCGGCGCATACGCGTTCGTTCCGGCGCACGAACGAAAAAAGGTGCGACGTCCCGAACCGACGAGGGCTCGAGACCGGCACCCGACGGCTACGTGGTGCGTCTCGTCACTCGTCCTCGGGTGCGGCCTCGTCCGGGACCTTCCCCTCGACGAGACTCTCGTCGGCGTACTCCTCGCGCAGTACCTTCTTGTCGAACTTCCCGGTCGCCGTCTTCGGGACCTCCTCGATGAAGAGGACGTCGTCGGGCACCCACCACTTCGGGTACTCCGCTTCGATGGTCGCGAGCACCGCCTCCTTCAGCGCGTCCGAATCCGCGCCCTCCGAGGGGACGACGAACGCGACCGGTCGTTCCTGCCAGCGCTCGTGAGGGACGCCGATGACGGTCGCCTCCGCGACGTCGTCGACCGCCATCAGCGCGTTCTCCAGTTCCACGCTCGAGATCCACTCGCCGCCGGACTTGATGACGTCCTTCGCGCGGTCCACGATCTTCACGTACCCCTCCTCGTCGACCGTGACGACGTCACCGGTCTTCAGCCAGCCGTCCTCGAAGTCCTCCTCGTTCGCCTCCGGGCGCTCGAAGTACTCCTGGGTCACCCACGGGCCCTTCACCCAGAGCTCGCCGAAGTCCTCGCCGTTCCACGGTACCTCAGTGCCGTCGTCGCCGACGACCTTCATCTCGAGCCCGGGGACGAGGAGGCCCTGTTTCGCGCGCTTGGCGTACCGCTCGTCGTCACTGATGTCGTCCATCCCGGGCTTGAGGTGGCTGGCGGTGCCGAGCGGACTCATCTCCGTCATCCCCCACGCGTGCAGGACCGTGACGTCGAACTGCTTGTCGTACGTCTCGATGAGGGACTCTGGTGCGGCGCTCCCACCGATGACGATGCGGTCGAGCGACGACAGGTCCACCTCGTTCTCCTTCGCGTACTCGAGCAAGCCGAGCCAGACCGTCGGCACGCCCGCGGTCACGGTCACGCCCTCCTCCTCGATGAGTCGCGCGACGTCCTCGGGCTCCGGCGAGGGGCCGGGATAGACGTGCTTCGCGCCCGCTGCCGTGCACGTGAACGGGAGGCCCCACGCGTTCACGTGGAACATCGGGACGAGCGGCATCACGACGTCGTCCGCGCCGAGGTCGAGCCCGGACTGCGGGAGCGTCGCCATCGTGTGCCCCCACAGCATCTCCTGGGTGTACTCCACGCCCTTCGGCTTCCCCGTCGTCCCCGACGTGTAACACATCCCAGCGGGCTGGTCGCCCGAGAGGTCCGGCCAGTCGTAGTCGGTGTCGTGGCCCGCGACGAAGTCCTCGTAGCTCGTCACCGGGTCCAGGCTCGTGTCGGGGACCTCGCTGCTCGTGACGACGAACTGCTGCACGCCGTCGAACGCCTCGTCGTCCGCGGCGCCCTCGAGTTTCTCGAGGAGCGACGGACTGACGAACAGTATCTGGTCGTCGGCGTTCTCGACGATGTACTGGATGTGGTGGTCGGGCAGCAGCGGGTTGATGGTGTGGAGCTGCGCGCCCATGCTCGGCACGCCGAAGTACGTCTCGAAGTGCCAGTGGTCGTTCCAGCAGAACGTCGCGACGCGGTCGCCGTGCTCGATGCCGGCGTCGTCGAGCGCGTTCGCGAGCTGTGCGACGCGGTCGGCGTACTCGCCGTACCCGTAGCGTTTCTGCCCTTCGAGTGTCCGCGAGACGATCTCGCGGTCCTCGAAGAGTCGTTCGGCGCGCCACAGGAACGGTCGAAGGGTCTGTGATGAACCTCCTGGCATGGCATGCACTCGACCCGGCAGGGGCTTGTGCTTTGCCCACAACCATCTCGGTTGCCGGGACTCGAACGCGGCGCCACCACCCGGCGCGCTCGGGGCGTGCGCTACTCGCAGGGGCCCGCTTCCAGGGTCGCGTCGTCGTCGGTTATCGTGACGTTCGCGGACGGATTCGCGTCGCCGCAGTCGACGAGCCCGACCGCGAGGTACGTGCGGCCGTCGGGGTCGCCGTCGTGGACGACGTACACGAACCGCGACCCGGTCTGGCTGGCGTCCGCGGTCGCGGTCCCGTTCGGGAAGATGGGGATGGCTTCGCGGGACGTGTTCGCTGGCACGCGGACGGTGGTCACGTCGTCGAGTGAGTCGACGTCGCCGGGCTGGGTCGTCGTGGACGAGCCGTCGGCGCGTTCGAGTACCACGGTCGCGTCGGCGTCGACCTGGTACACTTCGACGACCGCGGTCCCGTCGCGTTCGTTCGAGATGGACAGCGTCTCGGCCGGTTCGCCGCCGAGGACGGCGAACCCGGCGACGGCGACGAGGAGGGCGAGGACGACCCCTGCGAGGAGTCGGGTTCGTTCCACGGTCGTCCTCACGACCTCGCCGGGGTAAGCTTTGGGTACGCCCGGCCACAACCCATACTTCGGCGGTCCGCGAAGCGGCCGTATGGACGTCAGCGAGCTCATGACGACCGACGTGGTGACCGTGCAGGTCGACGACTCGATGTGGGACGCGGCCGACCTCATGCTCCGGCATAGCGCGGGGAGCGCTATCGTGTACGACGGCGAGAAACCCGACGGCATCGTCACGCGCACGGACGCGCTCCGGGCGGCGTACCTCTCGAAGACCGCGCTCGGCGACATCGACGTCTCCCGCGAGATGAGCAGTCCGCTCGTGACGACGACCGCGACGACGAGCGTCGCGGACGCCGTCGACGAGATGGCCGAGCACGACGTCAAGCGCCTCCCCGTCGAGGAGGACCTCGACGTGGTCGGTATCGTCACGACGACGGACATCGCTCGAGCGCAACCCGAGATACTCGCCGCGTCCGACGTCGTCGAGGACTGACCGTTCGAGGGCGGACGCGCGTGCCGGTGCAGTAACCTCTTTCCCCGTCGCATCCGCCACGTCGACCATGTACCTGCCCGACCACGCGTGGCCCGACCTCGGCGAGTACTTCGAGCGCGAGTCGCTCGCACTCGTCCCCGTCGGTTCAACCGAACAGCACGGCCCGCACCTCCCCGAGTCCACCGACCACGTCATCGCCGAGAACCTCGCTCGCGAGGCCGCCGACCGCGGCGACTACCTCTGCACTGCGCCCGTGAAGGTCGGCGTGAGCACGCACCACATGCAGTTCCACGGGACGATGAGCGTCGACCCGCCCGCCTTCCGCGACTACGTGGAGAGCCTCACGCGGAACCTCACCGCGCACGGCATCGACCGCGTCGTGTACGTGAACGCCCACGGCGGGAACATGCAGCACCTCCGCGAGGTCGGCCGCCGCCTCCGCGAGGACCGCGACGCCTACGCCGTGGAGTGGATGTGGGATGAGTCCATCCCCGACCTCGTCGACGACCTGTTCGAACACAACGGCCCACACGGTGGCCCGAAGGAGACGGCGATGCTCATGCACCTGGACCCCGAGAACGTTCACGAAGAGCGCCTCGAGGAAGCCAGGGACGGCGGCCGCGTCCACCTCGAAGACGGCGACCCGACGATCCACGGTGCGCGCAACTACTACGACGCCATCGACAACTCGCCGAATGGCGTGTTCGGCGACCAGACCGACGCCACCGCCGAGAAGGGCGAGCAGTTGTTCGAGGCCGCGACCGACGAACTCGTCGCGCTCTGCGACTGGCTCGACGACCGCGCGTTCGACGACCTCATGGCGAAACCGCACGTCGACTGACCGGGTCGCCCTCGCGGGCCGCCACCGGTCCTCACATCCCCGGCTGCCGCCCCTCACGCCGGCCACCGCCGCCCCTCACGCTGGCCACCGCCGCCCCTCACGCTGGTCACCGCCGCCCCTCACGCTGGTCACCGCCGCCCCTCACGCTGGTCACCGCCGCCCCTCACGCCGCCCGTCGCCAGCCTCGTGTTTCGAAACGAATATCCCGTCACTCTGGCAGTATTTACCTATGGACGAACGCCTCCAAGAGCACGCGGAGATCATCGTCGACCACTGTACGCGCGTCGAACCGGACGACAACGTTCTGGTGCAAGCACCGACCGAGGCGGAGGACCTCGGTGTCGCCGTCATGGAGAAACTCGGTGACATCGGGGCGACCGCCACGCTCAACCTCGGGTCGAGTCGCGCGAGTCGCGCGTACCAGCTCGCGATGGACGACGACGACTGGGAGACCCCCGAGCACGTCCTCGCGATGGCGAAGGAGACGGACGTCTCCATCTCCATCCGCGCGGACTCGAACACGTTCGAGTCCAGCGACGTGCCGCCGTCGACGAACCAGGCGCGCCAGAAGGAGATGCGGCCGCTGATGGACGAGATGATGGACAAGCGCTGGCTGCTCACGCAGTACCCGGCGCCGGGGAACGCGCAGGACGCCGAGATGAGCACGGAGGCGTACGCGGACTTCGTGTTCAACGCCGTCAACAAGGACTGGGACGAACAGGAGGCGTTCCAGGCGAACATGGTCGAGATCCTCGACGACGCGGACGAGGTCCGCATCGTCTCCGGCGACACCACGGACGTCACGATGTCGGTCAGCGGGAACCCGACGAAGAACGACTGGGCGGAGCACAACCTCCCCGGCGGCGAGGTCTTCACTGCACCGCAGCCCGAGAGCGTCGAGGGCGAGGTATTGTTCGACATGCCGGTGATGGTGCAGAGCCGCGAGATAACGAACGTCCGCCTCGTGTTCGAGGACGGCGAGGTCGTCGAGCACTCCGCGGACAAGAACGAGGAGGTCCTCACGTCGGTCCTGGAGACCGACGAGGGCGCGAAGCGCCTCGGCGAGCTCGGCATCGGGATGAACCGCGACATCGACCAGTTCACGTACAACATGCTGTTCGACGAGAAGATGGGCGACACCGTCCACATGGCCATCGGGCGCGCGTACGACGACACCGTGGGCGAGGACAACGAGGTCAACCAGTCCGCGGTCCATCAGGACATGATCGTCGACATGAGCGAGGACTCGCGCATCGAGGTCGACGGCGAGGTCGTCCAGCGCAACGGCACGTTCAAGTTCGAGGACGGGTTCGAGGACGAGGCCTGAGGAGCGAGCTACCGGGTCGAGGGAGTGGGTAGGATTCTTTGTAGCACGGTGGCGTCTGGATAGGTGGGCGCTCGGCGTGGTGGGGTCCTCCGGGACCGTACAATGAGGAACGTTCTCGTGACCCTTTGATTGTGGGTGTCGTTGTCGAACGGACGATAACATATAATATTTCAGAAACTTATAGGTGGCTTGGTGGTGGGTCCTTACCCGATGGGGTCTATCATACGACGACTGGTTCCAGGACGTCTCCGACGGAACTACGCGACGAAGTTCTTCCTCGGGCTCCTCCTGGTCACCGCCGTCGCGGGTGGCGTGGGTGGTTTCGTCTACGTGAACGCTGGCGACCAGCTCCAGGACGCGACCGAAGACGAACTGACGACCACCGCGTCCCTCCAGCGCGACCAGATAGACGAGTGGTACCGCGGGACGACGAGCAACATGCAGTCGCTCCGCGTGAGCGTGTCGACGATGCAGGGCCAGCCCGAGTACTCGGGCGAGGCGATAGGGAACGCGCTCTCCGCGACCGTGGAACGACGCGAACACGTCGTCGCCGCGTACTACGGTGACTCGCGCGACGGCGAGCTCGAGATAACCTCGGGCGACCAGCGGTTCATGAAGATCGGAGGGGCGGGCGCCGGGACGCTCCGCGAACCGATACGGAAGGCGTCGGTGCAGGCGATGAACGAGAGCGGAGCCGCGGTCGGCAGCACCGCTCCCTTCCAGATCAGCGGCGACGAGGCACCGTACATGTTGTTCGCAACGACCGTGAACGGGAACCGGAACGAGACCATCTTCCTGGTCGCGGACGTCCGCTCGGTCGGCGAGGACTACCTCCTCGACCACGAGTCGGGGACCGTCGTCCTCACCGACGCCGAGGGACGCGCGCTCGCGTCGACCGAGGAGAACTACACGCCGCTCGCGGACGCGAACACGGCCGGGTACGACCCGAGCGCCGCCGACACGCGCGACGGCGACACCGCATTCAACTCGCGCGTCGAGGTCGACGGGCAGGCGTACGCGGTCGGGTCCGCGGTCGGCGAGAGCGTCCCGTGGACGGTCGCGACGCGCGTCCCGACGAGCGACGCGTACGCGCTCCAACACGCCATCTCCAACCAGATGCTCGTGCTCGTCGCGCTCGTGGTCGCGAGCCTGGGCATCCTCGGGATGACGCTCGGTCGGAACACCGTCGGGTCGGTGCGCGAACTCTCGGACGCCGCGAACCGCCTACAGGACGGCGACCTGGAGGCGACCGTCCCGACCGAACGCTCTGACGAGATCGGCGACCTCGGGCGGGCGTTCGACGACATGCGTGCGTCGCTCCGCGAACGCATCCAAGAGGTCGAACGGGCGCGGACGAACGCCGAAGCCGCTCGACAGGAGGCCGAGGCGATGCGACGGCACCTCGAACGAAAGGCCGACGCGTACGAGGCGACGATGACCGAGGTCGCTGACGGCGACCTGACGGCGCGCCTCGACCCGGACAGTCGCTCGGACGCGATGACGTCGGTCGCGGAGGCGACGAACCGGATGCTCGACGCGATCGAGGGGACGGTCGCGGACGCGAAGTCGTTCGCGGCGGCCGTGGAGGCAGCGAGCGACAGCGCCGCCGAGTCCACTACCGAGGTCGAGCGCGCGAGCGAGCAGGTCACCGAGTCCATCCAGGAGATCTCGGTCGGCGCGGACCGCCAGCACGACAACCTCCAGTCGGTGAACGTCGAGATGGAGTCGCTGTCGACGTCCACCGAGCAGATCGCGGCGACGACGAACGACGTCGCGGAGCGCGCGGAGGCGACGGCGAAGGCCGGACGCGAGGGGCGCGAAGCCGCCGAGGACGCCATCGCGGGCATGGAGGACGTCGAGGCAGAGTCCGAGGAGGCCGTCGAGGCCATCGAGGCGCTGGAGGCGGAGATGGCGGCGATCGACGAACTCGTGGAGTTCATCGCGGACGTGGCGAACCAGACGAACATGCTGGCGTTGAACGCGAACATCGAGGCGTCCCGTGGCGCGAGCGGCGACGGCGACGGCAAGGGTTTCGCGGTGGTCGCTCAAGAGGTCAAGGACCTCGCACAGGACACGCAAGACGCGGCGGCGGACGTCGAGGAGCGCCTGGAGCGAATCCGGGCGGAGACCGACCGGACCGCAGCGGAGGTCCGCGCGACCAAGAAGCAGGTCGCGGCGAACGCCGAGGACGTGCGCGCTGCCGCCGGGGCGTTGTCGACGATCGCGAAGCAGGTCGACCGGACGAACGAGGGCGTCCAGGAGATCTCGGCGGCGACCGAGGAGCAGGCGGCGAGCACCGAGGAGGTCGTCGCGATGGTCGAGGAGGCGACGACCATCAGCGAGGAGACGAGCGCGGAGGCGGAGACGGTCGCCGCGGCCGCCGAGGAGCAGACCGCGAACCTCTCGGACGTCTCGGGGCGCGTCGAGCACCTCGCGTCACAGGCTCGCGCGCTCTCCGAGCACCTCGCCGCGTTCGACGTCGGGAACGAGGCGGTCGACGTCGACGCGGACGCGGCGGCGGTGCCGTTCCAGTTCGGGGAGTCCCCCGCGAAGTGACTGGGACGGTTCGGGTGGGTGGTGCGTCGTTGCGGGTTCTTCGTCCGGGGTGCGCGCGAGCGCGCTGCCGGTGACTCGCGGGTCGTCAGCGCATCCGTCGATTCGTGCAACGTTCCCAGTTACTGATTCAATATCTGTCTTCGTAAAATCCGGCGCCGCCGCCGAGATTCTACATAGTTACGTACTGGAGTATGTTTGGCTAGGCGACACACCCGACCAGGTAATCCGCTATATATATTAACGAGTGTTCAGTCTGCGCGGCCGATGGGATTGATGGGGCGAATCTTGCCGGACGCGGTCACGGACAGTCTCCGAACGAAGTTCCTCGTCGCCGGGGTGGTGGTCGTCCTCGTGCTGGGCGGCATCGGTGGCGCGGTCTACGGCGCAGTGAGTCAGAACATGAGCGAGGACGTGCGCACCGAGTACGTCGAGGACGCGACCGTCCAGAGCCAGCACCTCGAATCCACGATAGATGGCCTGGAACGACGTGCGACGACGCTCACGCGGATGCGGCCAGTGCAGAACGACGTCACGGGCGATTCGGCGGTCCTCCTGCGGAACGCCGAGGACCCGTCGTACGTCGCCGCAGCGGTCTACGTCAACCGGACGAGCGGAGACACGCTCGCTCGCGCCGGGAACGACTGGGGGTTGTTCAAACCGAACAGCACCGACCTCACCGCCGAACACATCGAGCGCGTGAACGCGACGCAAGGCGACGCAATCGGTGAGGTCGGCGTCTCCGACCCGGTGCTCTTGCGGAACGAGATGCCGCCGGTCGTGTTCATGGCGACGCCCGTCGAGGACCACCCGCATCGGTCCATCGTTCTCGTCGTCGAACTCCCGGAGCTCTCGCGGACCACGCTTCCCGCGACCAGTGACGGCTCGTACGCGGTCGTCGACGACGAGGGTACGACCGTGCTCTCACAGCACGAGTCGGAGCTCATGGCGTCGGACCAGCTCGCGAACGCCGGCCTTGACCTCTCCAGGTCGTTCGACCGCGTGGAGAACGCCAGCGGCGTGTCGAAGGTCGTCGGCGTGGCGAGCGTCGACGGCACCGACTGGTACGTGACGCGACGGACGACCGCGGAGCACGCGTTCGCCGTGCAGCGGTTCGTCGAACTCGGCGTCGCGGGGATGCTCGGCGCGCTCGCGCTCGTCCTCGGCGTCGTCGGGATGACGCTCGTTCGCGGTACCGTCTCCGGCATCTCCTCGCTCTCGGAGGACGCCCGACGGCTTCGCGAAGGCGACCTCGACACCGCAGTCGAGGTCGACCGCCGGGACGAACTCGGTGAACTCGGTGACGCGTTCGACGAGATGCGCGTCTCCCTCGGCGACCAGATCGCGGAGGCCGAGGCAGCCCGAGAGGAGGCCGAGGAACGCCGGCGTGCGGCGGACGCGTTCAGCGACCACCTCAAGGAGCGCGCGGAGGCGTACAGCGACGCGATGGACGCCTGTGCGGACGGTGACCTCACGCAGCGCCTCGAGGGCTCCGAGCAGAGCGAGGCGATGACCGCGGTCGCGACGTCCTTCAACGAGATGCTGGACGACCTGGAGGAGACCGTGCGCGCGGCTCGGGAGTTCGCCGCGGCCGTCGAGGACGAGTCCGGGAGCGTCGCGACGTCGACGGACGAGGTCCGGAAGGCGAGCGCGCAGGTGACCGAGTCCGTCCAGGAGATCTCGGTCGGCGCGGACGAGCAACGGGAGAAGCTCGACGCGGTGAGTTCGGAGATGGAGAGTCTCGCGACGACGACCGAGGAGATCGCGGCGTCCGCGAACGAGGTCGCGGACACCGCGGCGCGGTCCGCGACGGTCGGCCGCGAGGGCCGCGAAGCGGCGGAGGACGCCATCGAGAGCATGGAGGAGATCGCTGGCGAGACCGCGGACGCGGTCAACGAGATCGACGCGCTGGAGGCGCAGATGCGCGAGGTCGACAAGCTCGTGGAGTTCATCAGTGACGTCGCGCACCAGACGAACATGCTGGCGCTCAACGCGAACATCGAGGCGTCCCGTGGTGCGAGCGGCGACGGCGACGGCGGCGGGTTCGCCGTCGTCGCCCAGGAGGTCAAGGACCTCGCTGCGGAGGCGAAGGACGCGGCGGAGGACATCGAGGGCCGCCTGGAGCGCATCGACGAGCAGACCGCGAGCACGGCCGAGCAAGTCCGCGACGTGAACGAGCGCGTCGCGGCGAACGCGGAGGACGTCCGCGAGGCCGCGGCGGCGCTCGACGAGGTCGCCGAGCACGCCCAGGAGACGAACACGGGCGTCCAGGAGATCTCGGCGGCGACCGAAGAGCAAGCGGCGAGCACGGAGGAGGTCGTCGCGATGACGGAAGGCGCGACCGAGATCGGGCATCGCACCGCGAGCGAGGCGGAGACGGTCGCCGCAGCGGCCGAAGAACAGACCGCGAACCTCTCCGACGTCTCGAACAGCGCCGACCGGCTGAGCGACCGCGCCTCGGACCTCTGGAACGCCCTCGAAGCGTTCGAGGTCCACGACGGCGACGGTGACGACGGGTTCGACGACGGCGACGGTGACGACGGGTTCGACGACGACGCGGACCCGTTCGAGCCCGCGACCCCGACGACCGACGGCGGCGTCGACGAGTGACGCGGATGCGGCTAGCTAGCAGTCAATCGACGCGGTAGCTGACGGCGATACCTTCGCCGAGCGGGAGGACGATGGTCTCGAAGGCGTCGTCGTCGCGGACCGCGTGGAGGTACTCGGCGATGCCGTTCGTGGCGTCGCTCGCGTCGTCGAGCGCGCCGTCGTCGGCGAAGTGCGCGAGGAGGTCGTCGAACGAGATGATGCCCGCGGTCAGGGCGTTGTCGGCGACGACGACCCCGCCCGGGGGGACCTTGTCGCGGACGGCGTGGAACGCCTCGGCGTACTTCTCCTTCTGGTGGTCGATGAGGACCGCGTCGAACGGGCCGTCGTAGCGCTCGATGGCGTCCATCGCGTCCCCGTGCTCGTACCGCGCGACGTCGTCGAACCCGGCTCGCGTCATGAACTCGCGGGCGTCGTCGAGCTCGTCCGCGTCGAACTCCGTCAGGACGACCTCGCCGTCGTCGGGGAGCGCTTGCGCCCACCAGTACGCGCTGTACCCGAACCCGCTCCCGAACTCGAACACGCGCTCGGCGTCCACCATCCGCGCGAGCATCCGGAGCGTCCCACCGACCGCCGGGCCGACGTGCGGGAACCCCATCTCCGCTGCGTACTCGTCCATCTCTCGGGCGAGCGCGTCGGGCTCGGGCGCGGTCGCCTCCACGTACCGCTCGACGTCGTCGTAGTCCATGCCCGAGAGTGCGCCCACGGACACCGTAAGGATTGCTCCGCCTGTCGCGCACTCCCCGCCGCCGCGAGCGAATCCTCAGTCCGCGAGCGCGTCGCGGTCCAGCCGGAACGCGTCGACGGGGAGGTCGGTGTCGCCGTCGACGGCGAGATCAGCGAGCACCTCGCCGATGGCGCTCGCCATCTTGAACCCGTGCCCGGAGAACCCCGCGGCGACGACCACGTGCTCGTGCTCGGGGTGCGTGTCGAGGACGAAGTCCATGTCGGGCGTGTTCGTGAACATGCACGTCTCCAAGCCCATCGTCGGCCCGTTCGCGCCCGGGAACTGCTCGCTGAGCGCGTCCCGGAGGAGCGCCTCGTCCTCTCGCGTCGGCTCGTCGACGTCGTCCGGGTCGACCGTCTCGTGGAGGTGATGGTAGACGCCGACCTTCACGCCGGGGCGGTCGTACCGCGGGAACCCGTAGTACTCGGTTCCCTCGTCGTTCTGCGTGAGGAAGACGGGGAACGCATCGGGCGTGAACGCGTCCGGGTCCGTCGGCGGCTGGAACCACCCGAGCACCTGGCGTTCGGGGACGGCGACGCCGTCGAGGTCGTCGAGGAGGTCGCCGGTCCACGCGCCCGCCGCGAGCACGAGCCGGTCCGCACGGTACGTCTCGCGGTCCGTCTCCACGACCACACCGTCCTCGGTCGCGCTCCAGTCGGTCACTGCCTCGCGAGCGTGGACGGTCCCGCCAGCGGCGTGCGTTCGCTCGACGTGCGCGCTCACCGCGCGCTCGCAGTCCACGAATCCACCATCGGGCTGGACGAGGACGTCGTAACCCTCGGGCAGCCCGTACCCAGGGTAGCGGTCGTTCAGTTCCGCGCCCGTCATCGTCTCGTACTCGAGGTCGTGGGTCTCGCACGCTTCGCGAGCGTTCGCGACCAGGTCCGCCTCGGGCGGGCACGCGTTCACCGACCCCGTGATGTGTAAGAGGTCGCGGCCGGTCGCGGACTCGAGGTCCCGCCAGTTCTCGTACGCCCGCTCGAGGAGCGGGACGTAGTCCGGGTGCTCGTGGTACGCCTTCCTGATGATGCGCGTCGACCCGTGCGACGACCCCTCGTCGTGCGGAACGTCGAAGCGCTCGATACCGAGCACGTCCACGCCCCGTTCGGCGAGGTGGGCGCACGCCGCACTCCCCATGCCGCCGACGCCGACGACGAGAACCTCGTGTGATTCGACCATGCTCGAACTACTCGCACCGCCGTCTTCAAGTTCCGGTCGACCGCGACCGTCGAGGATCGACCGCGACCATCCGCGTCCGAGCGGCCGCGACCATCCGCTCGCTGCGGTGCATCACCGGAACCGGCCGACCGGGTAGCTGATGCGCTCCGGGTGGTCCTTGAACGCGGTGAGTATCGCGGCGTAGAGGTCGTTCTCCGCCGCCTGGATGTTCCGCGGGTCGACGAGCATGCGGACGTGCAGTTCCACCCACGACTCCGCCTGCTCGACGTTCACCGTCGGCCGGTCGCTGACGTCGAGGTCGACGGGCGTCTCCTCGAGATGGTCGCGGTACTCGGCGATGCGGGCCGCCATCTCGTCGCCACAGTAGTCGTCCGCGACGTCGCGAGCCAGATCGCGCGCGAACGCGAGGTCGGTCTCGTATGACACCTGTACCGTCGTCTCCGTCCACACGTACGGGAACTCCTCGTTCGTGTAGTTGTACACCTCTTCCTGGAGGACGACGCTGTTCGGGACCGTCACCCGTCTGCCCGAGGGCTGGTGGGACTCCACGAGGTCGCCGTGGACCTCCCAGAGCGTCGTCACGAGGAAGTCGATCTCGACGACGTCGCCGCGCGCCTCGTCGATGCGGACGCGGTCACCGACCTGGAACGGCCGCATCGTCATGACGTACACCCACCCGAGCAGGGAGAACATCGGCTGTTGGAGGGCGAACGTGACCGCGAACCCGACGACGCCGAGGCTGAACAGGACGCCAACCCACTGGTCGGTGAGTGCACCAGCGACGCCGACGGCGCCAGCGAGCCCGAACGCGAGCCGGAGGAGGTTCCGGAGGTCGTGCTGGCGGCGGCGGTCCGCGCTCCAGCGGGCGACGACGCGCGAAGCCAGCAGGTACCCGCCATAGGCGGCGAGTGCGACGGCGCCCGCGAGCAGGGCTTTCAGCGTCCACACCTCCACCGTCGTCAACGTACGCGAGGCCGTCCAGGTGCTTCGGAGGACGTTCACGCCGACGAACAGTCCGGCAGCGGCGAGCAGCGAGCCGTAGCCGACCGGTCGCTTCACGCCCACACCCACACCACGCCCCCACTAATGCCTTCGGTCACGGCAGAGCCGTCGCCGTGGGTCTTTTTCATCCGGCCGCCCCTAGGACGACGCATGCCGGAACTCACCGACGTCGTCGATGGACTGCTGCATCCCGAGACGCAAGTTGACGAGCGCGGCGTCGACCTCACGGTCGCTGCAATCCACGAGGTCGCCGCGCCGGGTCGCGTCGACTTCGGCGGGGACGAACTCGCGGAAGCCGACCTCGAACCCTGCGAGCTGACGCGTCGGAACCCCGACGACGAGTACCAGTGGTGGCATCTCGACGCCGGCCAGTACGTCGTCCAGTACAACGAGTTCTTCGTCGGCGAGGACCCGATGCACCTCCAGGCGCGGAACAAGGTGCTCGCCCGCGGCGCCTCCCATCCCTCGCTCCGCGTGGACGACCACCTGCCGCTCGTCCCGCTGTCCGTCGGCGGCGAGGGTATCATGATCAAGGAGAACGCGCGAGTGTCGACGCTCCGGCCGCTCGTCCCCGGTCCGGTCGACGGATAGACTCGCACATCGGACGCGGTCGTTCCACCACTCCTCGGTTCTGTCCTGAACGCTCGGTAACGACGCGTTACCGAACGCTGTAGGCTTCGAACCCTGCTACCGCAACCAATCATGTTAATACCTAACACGACGTATTAGTAACGTGAACAGATTCAACGAAGTGCGGGACGACCGCGTCGGAACGGCGACCCCGGCGGTCCTCTGGACGACCTACGAGACCGACGGGTTCGTCCACGCAGTCGCCGACGTCCCGGCCGACATCCCGAAGGCGAACCTCGGGTTCGCAGCCACCGACACCGAAGCCACGGTCTTCGTCGGCAGCCCGCTCGGGCCGCGCTGGACGGTGTCTCTCCCCACGCTCGTCAACCCCACGCCGACCACCGTCTCCTACAACAACGGCATCGTCGAGGTCGTCTTCACGGAAGCAAGCACCGACCCGCTCGACGCCATCGACGACTCCAGCATCGAGACCGCGTAGGCCGACCCCGACTGCGGGCACCCGCGTTCGACGGCACTCCCGTCCGCCCTCAATCCGTCCCCGACCCGACGACCTCGCGAACCCGGTCCGGGTCGACGCGGTTCGTCGTCTCCGCTCCCTCCTTGAGCGCCGTCCCGACGATCACGCCATCGGCGACGTCGAGCGTCGCCGCGACGGTCTCGCTCGTCACGCCACTCCCGACGAACAGCGGCGTCTCCGGCGCCACCGCGTCGAGCGTCTCCCGGACCGTCGCGAGCGTCTCGTCGTCCGTCGGCCGCCCGGTCCCCGACCCGGAGACGACGACGCCGTCCGCGAGTCCGCGCTCGACGACGTCCGCGACGCGCTCCGCGAGCGGCCGTCCACCGAGCGGTGCGGCGTGCTTCACGTCGACGTCGGCGAGCACTGCAACGTCTGCGTCCAACCGCTCCCGGCGACGCATCGTCTCGAACGCTCGCCCCTCCAGGACGCCCTGGTCGGTGACGCTCGACCCGACGTGGACGTTCACGCGAACGAACTCGCCGCCCGCCGCCGCGGCCGCCGACAGCGCCGCGTCCGCGTCGTTCCGCAGGACGTTCACGCCCACCGGGATATCCACTGCCTCGACGACCGCGCGAGCGAGCACGCTCACGTCCGCGACCGTGTGCGTCGGCACCTCGTCCGGATAGAACGGTGCATCACCGAAGTTCTCGACGAGCACCGCGTCCACGCCACCCGCCTCCAGCGCTCTCGCGTCCGCTATCGCTCGCTCCCTGAGTGCCGCCCGGTCCCCGTCGAACCCGGGCGCACCCGGCAGCGGCGGTAGATGCACCATCCCGACCACCGGCGACGCCGTCCCGAACCGCGACTCCAGTTCCATACCGAACCGCTCGAATCGCCCACACAAAGACCGTTCCGACTCGCTACCGGACTCGCCGCGTCCAACCAGCCACGTCCCCATTCCAATGGTTCAAGTACTGGGACGCGGCGAGCGTCGTCGATGCACTGAGTCGCGGTGCGTCGGTCCAGACGGGAGCGTCACCCGCCGACGCACCGAGCCCATGGGTGACCTGTTCGCCAAGACGGCCAGCGACGGCTTCGCCGAGACCACCACGACGGCGCGCTCGCCGCGGCCATCACCGCGGCACGCTCGCTACGACCGCCGGCAACCCCGTCAGCGTAGCGCGACCGTTTTCCGCGCGCCCCGACTACCCCGCTTCGATGACCGACCTGTTCAGCGACCTCTCCATGCGCGACCGGACCGCGCGCAACCGCGTGATGGTCTCGCCGATGTGCCAGTACTCCTGTCCCGACCAGGACGGCCTTGCGACCGAATGGCACCGCCAGCACCTGGAATCGCGTGCCGTCGGCGGCGCCGGTATCGTCATGACCGAGGCGACCGCGGTCCGCCCCGACGGCCGCATCAGTACGGACGACCTCGGGCTGTGGAGCGACGCGCACGTCGACGCGCTCGAACCCATAACCGCGTTCTGCGAGGAGTCCGGCGCGCTCTCGGGCGTCCAGCTCGCGCATGCCGGGCACAAGGGAAGCAAGCGGCCGCCCTGGGAGGATTCGGTCCCGGTCGGCCCGACCGGCGACGGCTGGGTGGCGCCGTCGCCGAGCGCCGACGCGTATCCCTGGCGCGAGGGCGACGACGAACGCAGCGACGACGCCGACGTCAAGCACGTGGAGACGATGTCGACGACGGACGTCGAGGCGCTCGTCGACGACTTCGCGAACGCTGCCGCACGCGCCGACGACGCCGGGTTCGACGTCGTCGAGGTGCACGCTGCACACGGGTACCTCCTCCACCAGTTCCTGAGTCCCGTCACGAACCGTCGCGAGGACCGCTACGGTGGGAGCTTCGAGGCGCGAACGCGCGTCGTCCGCGAGGTCTGCACCGCAGTTCGCGACGCCGTCCCCGACGAGAAGCCGGTGTTCGTTCGTTTCTCGGCGACGGACTGGCTCCCGGACCGCGACTCGTGGACCGTCGACGACACCGCCGCACTCGCCGCCGACCTCGCGAGCCACGGCGTCGTCGATCTCGTCGACGTCTCCGCCGGTGGCCTGCATCCGAACCAGCAACTGCCGGAGATGGGCCCGAACTATCAGGTACAGTACGCCGAGCGCGTCCGCGAGGCCGTCGGCGGGGACGCGCTCGTCGGTGCGGTCGGCGGCATCACGACCCCCGAGCAGGCCGACGCGCTCGTTCGGAACGATCGCGCCGACCTCGCTATCGTCGGCCGACAGCACCTCCGCGACCCGTACTTCGCGCTGCACGCCGCCCAAACGCTCGACCGCGAGGACGCCGTCGAGTGGCCGCGGCAGTATCGGAAAGCGGTCTGACGGGACGGTCGACGAGCACGCCACCAGACACATCCGCTTTCTGTCACACTGGTCGTCGAATTGGGACCGATAGCGACGTCAGCGTGCGTCAGACGCAACCGCTCGAAATGGTTGGTTGACCGGGACGAGGGACAACTATTATTCGCTCGCCGTGTCAAGACACGACATACGATGTCACTCTCCTCGCCAGGACTCACGCGGGTGTCCCAACAACAGATAGGGGCGACTGGCGAAACGTGCCTCGCCGAGGGGCTCTGCGTTCCCGCCGACGTCCTCACGCACGCGCTCGCTGCGGTCGCAACAGTCCTGTTCGCCGCAGCCGTCCTCCTCGCGCTCTCCCGGCTCCACGACGCAGCCGACGCGCTCGACGCGGAACAAGACCGAACGCAGCGCGAGCGCGACGCGTTCGCCGCGTTCGTCGACGCTCTGGCCGGTATCGACAGCGAGAACCCGCGACTCACCGACGGTGGTCCGATGACGGTCACCGGCTCGCGTACCGGTCGCCTCCCGGACGTCGTCGACGCCTACCGTCGAACCGTCATGGACGTCCCGCACTACGACGACGAGTACGACGACTCGCTCGCCGAACACATGGCCGCCGAGTTCGGCGACGACGTCGCGCTCGCCGTCCAGAACGGCGCCATCCTCTCCCCACAACTGAAGCGGACGCTGCACGCGTCCGCGCTGCAAGCCAAACAGCGCCGAGAGCGGTTGCTCGCTGCACTCGACGCGGAACAGGAGTCGTTGTCGTCGTGCACGCGAACGCTCGCCGAGGTCGACGAGACACTCTCGGGCGTGAACCCGGACCCGGACCCGGACCGGCCGCGAGCGGACCTCATCGCGGACTGGCACGCGATCCAAGCGACTCGCGACACGACCGTCTCGCTCTTGGAGTCGCGGCAGGCCGACATCCACGAGCAACGTCACGTCGTCGGGCAAGCCGGTGGGCCGACGACGCTCTACGAGTACGTGTACGGCGACCTGCCGTCGAGTTACCCGGTGCTCTCGCTCGGGACGACCGCGGTCGAGGAGACGCGTTCGCTACGACGCCGGGTGTCGCGAGGACTCGTCGAGCACTGACCGGCGAGGGACCGCAGGAAAGAGCGAGCGTTCAGTTCTCAGTCCACTTTATCGAGCAGCCCTGGGACGGCTGCCACTCGAGGTCGACGTCGTCGCCTGCGAGGACGGCGTCGATGGCTTCGCGGATGTGGAACCGCGACGGTTCGTCGTCGGGGTTGAGTGCGTCGTCGAGTCGGCCGTGGTAGGCGAGCCGGAACGTCCCGTCGTCGTTCTCGAAGAGGAACGGGTCGGGCGTGCAGACGGCGCCGTACGCGGACGCGACCGATTGGGATTCGTCGCGGAGGTACGCGTCGTACTGGACGCGACCGTCTTCGACGTACTCGACCATCGCGTCGAAGGAGTCGTCGGGGTACTCTTCGGCGTCGTTCGGGTTGATGCCGACGACCGCGACGTCGTCGTACTCGGCGGCGAGTTCGTTCAGGAGGTCGAACTTCGCTTTCGCGTACGGGCAGTGGTTGCACGTGAACACGACGAGCAGCGCGTCGTTGTCCGCGAAGTCGTCGAGGCCGTGGGTGTCGCCGTCGGTGCCGCGGAGTTCGAAGTCCGGTGCGACGTCGCCTTCGCCGAGCGTCGAGTCTGACTCCTTCAGGACCATGCCCGCTCGTACGTGGGCGTCGGGTTAAGAACTGGCGTTCCCGGCGGTCACATCGACGTTCGGTCGGTCCTCGAGGCGGTCGGCGACGTCCTCGAGCGCGTCGAGGCGCTCCTCGAGGGGGACGCGGTCGGTCGGGCAGTCCGCGAGGACGTCGAGCGTCCCGAGGGCGTCTTCGTTGTCGTCTTCCCGACTGTCCCGTGCGCGGTCCGCGTCGTCGAGCCTGCGGAGTGCAGCGAGGAGGGTCCTTGCGTCGTCGGCGAGGAGCGCGCCGTGCTCGTCCGCGGCGACGACGTGCGTCGTCGCGGTCCAGTCCGCGACGCGCGTCGCGACTCGTGCGAGCCCGAACGCGACGGCCGGGACGCCGATGGCGTACGCCGCCGAGAGCAGGTACGGGTCGACGGGGAGCGACGACGCCAGCGCCCAGACGTGGAGTGCGACGAAGAGGAAGAGGACGACGAGGACCGCGGCGGTCTTGAGCGGGCCGACGACCCAGTACGGGAGCCGCACCTTGCCGCCCGCACGAGCGTCGTACGCGCGGGTCGTGACCGGCTCCAGCGTGTAGTCGACGCCGTGCGCGAGCGCGCTCGCCCAGAACTGCGGGACTGCGGCGCGCTCGACGACCCGTGCGACCTCGCGAGCGAGGAGCGCGTCGCGTTCGCGCGGCGAGAGGGCGTCGAGCGCACCGGTCGTGAACGCCACGACCGCACGGTGCCCGTCGTCGAACAGGTAGACGGCGGGCGAGTCCACGTCCAGCGTGACGAACTCCAGACGCTCCGGCACGGCCACGTCGAGGGTGCTTCCGACGTCCGGAACCGACCGTTCGCCCGGTCGGTCCCCCCCTGAAGCCGTCGTCTCGACCGCGAGCGCGTTCACGCGCCGCCACGCAAAGCGCCGAACGGCGAGCGGGAGTGCGACGAGGACCACGATGCAGAGTGCGACCGTCGGTATCACGGTCTCCGAGACCGAAACCGAGACCCCACCGACCGCGAGACGCCCGCCGAACGCGGCCTTCGGGGTCAGGAACGCCGGCGCGCTCGCGAGCACCGCGAGCGCGAACGGCACCAACAGGAGTCGGCCACGGTCGAACTCGACGTCCGCCGGGTCTTTCCCGGGGTCGATCGTGAGTTCGAGCCAGAACGCGAGACAGAGCACGAGCAGTATGGTGAACGTTCCGGTCACGACGAGGAGCGTGAGGGGGCCGCCCCACGATACCGTCAGGACGGGAACGTACAGGGACGCGAACACCTCGAAGACGACGCTGACCGCGACGGCGTACAGCGCGAGGACGCCGAGGGCGCGAGACACGGTTCGTGTCGGCGAGTCGTGACGACGGGCCCTCAAGCCACCGGTTCGCACCATGCGGGCCGACGACGCATCGCTCCGAGCGTGCTCGCGCGCGGAGCGCCCGGCTTCACTGCGTCCTGCTCGGCGCGGCTGCGCTCGCGGACCGACCACGTCGCTCGTCGAGGCGTTCTGCGACGTCGTCGAGCGCGTCGAGGCGCTCCTCGATGGGGACCCGGTCGGTGGGGAAGTGAACGAGGCCGTCGAACGCGTCGAGCGTGTCCTCGTGGCGGTCGCTCCCGACGGTCGCCGCGTCCTCGTCGCCGCGGTCGCTGGCGATGGTTGCTGCGTCCTCGCCGGTCGCGTCGGCGTCGTGGAGTTTCCGGAGTGCGGCGGTGAGCGCGTCCGGGTCGTCGGCGAGGACCGCGCCGTGTTCGTCGGCGGTGATGACGGCGTCGGTCGCGAGGTCGTGGGCGAGCCACCGTGCGGCCTTCGTGAGCCCGAACCCCGCGGCGACCGTGGCGACGGCGTACGCGAACACGAGCAGGAACGCGTTCACGTGGAGGATGGTTGCGAGTAACGCGATGGGGATGGCGAAGCAGAGGACGAGCGCGAGCACCGCGCCGACTATCTTCAGGGGGGCGACGAACCAGTACGGGAGGCGGACCTTCCCGCCGGCCCGTGCCTCGTACTCGGGCGTGGAGATGGGGTCCACGAGGCGAGCGGCCGCGAACGCGAGCGCGCTCGCCCAGAACGACGCCGCGGCCTCGCGGTCGACGACGCGCGTGAGTTCGCGGGCGACGACGGCCTCGCGCTCCCGGTCGTCGAGGATTTTGGTCGCGCCGGCGGTGAACCCGAGCAGTGCGCGTCGGCCGTCGTCGACGACGTACACCGCGGGGTCGGGGTCGTCGAGGACGACCGTCGAGAGCCGGTCGGGTGCGTGCGCAGTGAACTCGTCGGGGATGCGTGTTCCGTCCGCGTCGTCGGCGACCGCAGTGTCGTCGAGCTCTCGCCACGCGTACCAGTTGACGACGACGGGGACGGTGACCGCGACCAGTGCGCCGAGCACGACGACGGTCGCTGCGGCCTGTACGGTGCCGAGACCGACGGCGCTGCGGGCGTCGACGGACCGGACGAGCGGTTCGAGTTCGCTGGCACCCACGAACGCGCCGGCGGCGAGCAGGCAGACGCCGAGCGGGAGGAAGTACAGCTTCCGGTCCTCGTCCTCGTCGAACTCGAGCGTGACCAGCGCGAGGTACGCCGACGGGACGAGGATGGAGGCCGGATGGATGGTGAGCATCGGAGCCAGGAGGACGGACGCGAGGAGGGCGAGCACGGCGAGCACCGTCGCGGCGTAGAGCGCGGCGACGCCGAGGAGGCGAGCGCGGGGCATCGGTTCGGGCGTGCTCCACGACCCACCGTGTAACCATCGATATCGCCTCCCGGCGGGGTCGCGTCGACCGGCCGAGCGTCCACGCTTAAGTGGCCTGCCGACTGACGTGCGACCATGCCGACCATCGACGTATCCGACGAACAGCAGGCGTTCCTGCGCGCGCTCCGTGACGAACTCCAGAACGAGGTCCAGTACGGGTCCGTTCGCGAGCAGGATGCCCTCCAGTACCTCATCGATCACTTCGAGGGCGGCGGCGAGCTCGACGTGGACGCGGACGTGGACGTCGACACCGACGCGGTCGCCGACGGCGAGAGCGCGACGAGCGCGGACGGTGGCGCGGTCGCCGCCGACGCCGACGACGCGAGCACGACCGCGGACGCGAGCGAGGACGCTGGCGCCGACGAGACCGGCGAGGACGCGGAAAGCGGGTCGAGCAGCAGCGGGCCGACGCCCGACGCGGAGGGCGACGACGACGACCGCCTGAACGCGATGATGAACCTCCTGGACACGCACGACGACAAATGGCGCGAGGCCTCGAAGGAGGACGCGCGCTACGAGATCGACATGCCGGACGGCACCACCGAGTACGTGCAGACGAAGGACGACGTCCGCGCGCACATCTTCAAGAACTACGACTGACGCTGTCGGCGTCCGCGACGACGCCAATTCCGGCGTCGACGCCCGCACTCGGTCTCCGAGCCGAGGCGTCGTTCCGCGAGTGCCGCCGGGGAAGAAACCCTTATCCCAGTCCCGGATGGTCGTTCGTGTATGACTGCGAGTGCGCGAGATGCCTTGCTCGAGTCGCTCCTGGAGAACGCCCGGTACAGTACCGAGGACCTGGCACGGATGACGGGGCTCGACGCGAGCGAGGTCGAAGCAGCGATCGCGGACCTGGAAGCCGACGGTGTCGTCCGCGGGTACCGCCCGGTCGTCGACTGGGAGTCGACGGACCGCGAGCGCGTTCGCGCGGTCGTCGAGGTGAACGTGGAGCTGGACCGCGAGACGGGGTACGCGGACGTCGCGGAGCGCCTCGCGGGCTACGACGCCGTCGACACCCTCCGGCTGGTGTCGGGCGACTACGACTTCCACGTCGAGATCCTCGGCGAGTCGATGCGGGACGTCTCCGCGTTCATCGCGGACGAGGTCGCGCCGCTCCCGGCGGTCACGCAGACCGTCACGCACTACGCGATGACGACGTACAAGGAGAGCGGCGTCGACTTCGGGGACGGCGACGACGACGACCGACTGTCGGTGAGTCCCTGACCATGGGGATTACTCTCTCCGAGCGCGTGCAGGCGGTGCCGCCGTCGGGTATCCGGAAGTTCTTCGAGCTGGCGGAGGAGCGCGACGACGTCATCTCGCTGGGGGTCGGCGAACCGGACTTCGCGACGCCGTGGCGCGCGCGAACCGCCGCGGTCGATTCGCTGGAGCGCGGGCAGACGAGTTACACCGCGAACCGCGGGATGCGCGAGTTGCGGGAGGCGATAAGCGACCACGTGGACGCGAAGTACGACCTCGGGTACGACGCCGAGGACGAGATACTCGTCACCGCCGGTGCGAGTGAGGCGGTCGACCTGGCGTTCCGCGCGTTCGTGAACCCCGGGGATACGGTCGCGGTCGCGGAGCCGGCGTACGTGTCGTACGCGCCCGGCGTGACGTTCGCGGGCGGCGAGGTACTGCCCGTGGCGACGTACGAGCGCGACGAGTTCCGGTTGACGCGTTCGGCCCTCGAGGATTCGGGTGCCGGCGACGCGGAGGTGCTCGTGATGTGCTTCCCGAACAACCCGACTGGTGCGACGATGCGCGAGCAGCACCTGCGGCCGATCGCGGAGTTCGCGGTCGAGAACGACCTCACGGTCGTCAGCGACGAGATATACGCCGCGCTCCAGTACGAGCACGACCACACGAGCATCGCGACCCTCCCGGGGATGCGCGAACGGACCGTGGTCGTGAACGGCTTCTCGAAGGCGTACGCGATGACGGGCCTCCGCCTCGGGTACGTGATGGGGCCGAGCGAGGCCGTGATGGGCATGAACCGCATCCACCAGTACGGGATGCTGTCCGCGCCGACGACCGCCCAGCACGCCGCGCTCGAAGCGCTTTCGTCGTGCGACGACGCGGTCGAGGAGATGACGGCGGCGTACGACCGCCGCCGGAACTTCCTCCTCGCGCGCTTCGACGAACTCGGTATCGAGTGCTTCCGCGCGAAGGGCGCGTTCTACGCGTTCCCGGAGGTCCCGACCGACCAGACCGGCGACGCGTTCGCCGAGGACCTCCTGAAGGCCGAAGGCGTTGCGGTCGTCCCCGGGAGCGTCTTCGGCGACGGCGGCGAGGGCCACCTCCGCGTGTCGTACGCGACCGGGCTCGACGACCTCCGGGAGGCGACCGACCGCCTCGAGCGGTTCCTCGACTGACCGCGTCGCCGCCCCGGATACGTGAACCGGTCGCACGCCGCGGGAACCTTCTTGATGTCTCCGGGTGCTTCTCCGCGTATGCAGTACCGCGAGATAGAACCGCCCGACGAGCGCGTCACCGAGATAGTGCGGTACGCGTTCGACGCCCAGTCCGGGCCGTTCGACCCCGACGAGTTCGACCCGGAGGACGCACCGGAAGCGGTCGGCGGCCAGCGCGGCCTGTTCGATGGCGACGACCTCCGCGTGGTCTGCGCGCACTACTGGTTCGACGTCGACGTCCGCGGCTCCCCCACGTCCGCTCCGGGCCTCACGATGGTCGCGTCGCCGCCCGAACACCGCCGCGGCGGGAACGTCCGCCAGCTCCTCGAGCACTCGCTCGCCGAGTACCGCGAGCGCGGCGACCCGCTCAGCCTCCTCTGGCCGTTCTCGACGCCGTTCTACGGCCAGTACGGGTGGGCGACGACGAACCGGTACGCGGTCCACGACGTCGACGCGGGCTCGCTGTCGTTCGCGACCGAGACCGACGCCGCGGACGCCGTCCAGTTCGAGCGCGTCACCGCCGACGACTGGGCCGCCCTCGACGCGGTCGACGACGCGACGTGGACGCAGACGCTCGCCATCGACCGCGGCGAGGACTTCTGGCGGCACCGGGTCTTCGAGTCCTGGGGCACCGACCCGTACGCCGCGGTCGGCTACCGGGACGGCGACCCGGTCGCGTACCTCACGTACACCGTCGAGGACGGCGACGACGGCCGTCGCCTGAGCGTCTCGTACTTCGGCGCGGTCGACCACGACGCCCTCCTCGCGGTGTTGTCGTTCTGTCACGCGCACGACTCGCAGGTCGAGACCGTCCGCCTGAAGACGCCCGTCGACTGGCCGCTCGCGTACGTCGTCGACGACCCCGGCGCGGTCGAGAGCGACCTCCGGACCGGCCCGATGGGTCGCGTCGTCGACGCCGTCGACGCGCTCGAAGCCGTCCCCGTCGAACCGGGCGTCGACACGGACGTCGTCCTCGACGTCGCGGACCCGCTCGCCGCGTGGCACGAGGACCCCGTCCGGCTCTCGCTCGGGGACGGCACCGCGACCGCAGAGCGCGCACCTGGAGCGGTCCCGGACGTCGAACTCGGCGTCGGCGCACTCACCCAGGTCCTCCTCGGGACGCGCACCGCGACCGACCTCGCCCGCACCCGCGACCTCACCGGCCGCGACGACGCCGACCCGCCCGAGGGCGTCCTCGGCGCGCTCGACGCGGCGTACCCCGAAACGGACGCGTGCATGCTCCAGTTCTTCTGACCGGTCGCGCCCAGGTGGCATCGTCCGGGTATCGTCCGGCTTTCGTCCGAGTAATGTCCGGGTATCGTTCGGGTATCGTTCGAGATATCGTCGCGTCGGCCGCGGCCACGAGAGTCAAGTAGCCCCTCACCCGTAGACCCATTCGAGTAGATGGATCAGCCCCCGGCCTGCCCCGGGCGCCACCCCACCCCCACGCTGCCTTCGCGGCCGCGAGGTGGTCGCCCACGATGAGCGAGACGCCCGTCCCCGACCCCAGCGAGCCAGTTCTGGACCGCGTCGAAGACGTGTTCTTCGCGCTCGACACCGACTGGCGGTTCACGTACCTCAACGACCGCGCCGAATCCCTCCTGTGGCGCTCGCGCGAGGACCTCCTCGGCCGCGTCATGTGGGACGAGTTCCCCGAGACCGTCGAGACGCAGTTCCCCGAGAGCTTCCACGAGGCGATGGAGACCGGCGACCCGGTCGCGTTCGACGTCTACCACAAGCCCCTGAACACGTGGTTCGAGGCGCGCGCGTACCCCGGCGACCACGGGCTCTCCGTGTTCATGCAGGACGTCACCGACCGGCGGACGCGGAAGCGCAAGCTCGACGAGCACGCGCGCGTCGTCGAAGCCGTCAACGACGGCGTCATCGTCGTCGACACGGACAATCACGTCGCGTCCGTGAACGAGGCCATCGAGGACGCTTTATCGACAGACCGGGAGTCGCTCGTCGGCGAGCACGTCGACCGCCTCCACGAGCTCGCGGCGGTCGACGCGCGGTCGACGACGAAACTCGGGCAGGCCGTCGAGGCGATCCGCCGGGGCGACACGAGCTTCGAGCGCTTCGAGCTCTCGTTCCGCGGTGACGCCGGCGACGAACGCATCGGGGAGGTCCGGATGGTGCCGCTCGACGAGCACCGGGAGCGCGTGGCGGGCGTCGTCAGGGACGTCACCGACCAGCGCGAGTACGAGCGCGTCGTCGAACGACTGCACGACGTCACGCGCTGGCTGTTCCAGGCGGAGGACGCGCCAGAGATCTGCTCGGTGGCGACCCACGCCACCGGGAAGCTTCTGGGGCTTCCGATCTCGGGCGTGTGGCTCATCGACGACGAACGCGGCGTCCTCGACCCCATCGCGGCGACCGCTGGCGCGCACGAGGAGCTCGGTGGGCTCCCGCAGTTCCCGGAGGGCGACGGCCTCGTCTGGGAGGTATACCGGGACGGCGAACCGCGGCTGTTCGACGACGTCCACGACCACGACGGGCGATTCAACGAGGACACGCCGCTGCACGCGGAGATCGTCGCGCCGCTGGGCGCGCACGGCGTGGTGATGACCGGTGCGCTCGAGCCGGACGCGTTCGACGAGGCGGACCTCGAGCTCGTCTCCCTGCTCGCGGAGAACACGACCGCGGCGCTGGACCGCATGGACCGCGAGCAACTGCTCGACGAGCGTCGGGCGAGCCTCGAGGAGCAACGCGAACGCCTCGGCGCGGTCGCGGACATCCTCAGCGAGGACCTCCAGGCGCACCTGGAGACGGCGGCGGACGACCTCGCCTCAGTATCTGCGGCGAGCGAGGGGGCGCCCACGGAGACCCTGAACCGCGCGGAGGCGCTCGTCGACGACATCCTCGAGTTCGCGAAGGACTCCGCCACGCTCGGGTCGCGCGAGTCCGTCGGGTTCGAGAGCGCGCTCGCGGACGCCCTCGACGGGTCGCTCGCGGACGACATGACGGTGTACCTCGAGTTCGAGGGGTCGCTACGCGCGGACCGCGATCGACTCGTGCACATGCTGGAGACGTTCTTCAACGACATCCACAGTCGCGCGCAGGACGCCGGAGCGACGGTCCGCATCGGCCCGGAGCGCGCCGCCGACGGCCGTCCGGACGGGTTCTACATCCTCGACGACGCCGCGGAGATACCGGAGACCGAGTTCGATCGCGTCTTCGAACCACAGGGGTCGAGCGACGCCGGCGTCGGCCTCGGCCTCCCGGTCGCCCGCCAGATCGCGCAAGCCCACGGCTGGGACGTCGACGTGACGACCGGCGACCCAGGCGGCACGCGGTTCTCGATCACGAGCGCGCCGACGTTCACCGTCGACCGCGAGTGAGGCACGCTGGGCGACCTCGACCCTGGCTCCGTTCCGCTATCGCGCGACGACCGCGAACTCGATGCGGTCGTCGAACAGGTGGACGACGACGCCGCGACGCGGGCCGCCGCCGTCCCAGTCCTGCGTGCCGGTGAGGCCGTCCGCGGTCTCGACGGCGAGCACGCCGCTCGCTCCGACGACGTCCACGTCGCTGAACGCGACCCGCGCCGGCGGCTCTCCGTGCACGGGTGCTCGTAGCGACGCCGTCCGCCGGAACCTGGGTTCGAGCCAGTCCGGCCCGTAGATGGCGACGTACGCGGTCACGCCATCATCGCCGTCGTTCACGAGCGCGAGGTCCGGAAGGGTCGCCCACCACTCGCGCGGGTCCTCGCTTCCCCACTTCGACGCCGGCTGGTCGCGGACCGGCGCCGGAGCGTCGCTCGCGTCGTCCTCGTCGCCCGCGCCGTCGTCGCGCCGCTTGCGGCCGTTCGTACAGCCTGCAACCGCGAGGGCGGCCCCGACCGCGAACGCGCGACGACTCCGAGCCATAGCATGCTAGACGACACCAATACCCAAACGTCTTGCGTGGCCGTGCACTGCGCCCGTCGAGCGGATTCCCAGCGAGTCACGGAGACAGCGAAAACCGAGGGCCGAACGGTCAGGTCTTCCGCGAGATGTCGCGGACGACGCGCTGGTACGCGTCGTGGTTCGACAGCTCGCTGATGGTGTCGTCGACCTTCGCGCGCATCACCGCCAGCCGGTCCTCGAGCCGGCGGTACTCCTCGCTCGCGCGCAACTCCGCCTCGGTCTTCTGCGAATCGAGGAGGGCCTTCTTGGAGGCGAGCGCGAAGAACTCCTGGAGCTGGTCGTCGTACGTCGACCGCAGGAGGAGCTGGTCGACCGTCGACAGCAGGTCGTCCTTCGAGACCGGCTTGACGAGGTAGTCGTCGAACCCCATCTCGATGATGTCGAAGTCCGGCTCCACCGCCGTCACCATCGCGACCCGCGTGTCGAGGTCGCGGTCCCGGATCGTCGACAGCACCTCGTCGCCGGAGAGCCCCGGCATCCGCCGGTCCAGCAGGACGATGTCGACGGTCTCGTCGATGGCTTCGAGCGCCTGACTGCCGTTGTACGCCGTCTCCACGTCGCAGGCCTCGCGGAGCCACGCGGCGTACAGGTTCGCCAGGTCCGGCTCGTCCTCGACGATGAGGACCGTCGGTTCGTTGGTCATCCGTTACCTCCCGGTGAACGCATTGGGCACTACTTCAGACTTGACCGTTAAGTAGATGACGGGGACGCGAACCCGGTTTTGAAGCGACCGCAGTCAGTCGAGCTCGTTCTCGATGGTCGCGCGAAGCGCCGCGATGTCGTCGACGTCGTAGGAGAGGTCCGTCCAGGAGACCGAGAGGTCCAGTTGCGGGTCGCGCTGGCCTTCACCGACGCGGACGACGGGTGCGACGCCACTGAACGCCTCGCGGACGCGCTCCGGGTCCGTGGTCTGCACGAGGGCGCGACCGCTGGCCTCGTTGAACAGCCAGCCGACCTGCTCGCCGACCTCCGAGAGCCCGCCCTGTTCGGGGACCTGCGCGCTGATACCGGCGTCCTCGCCGACCATCTCGGCGAGCGCGACCGCGAGCCCGCCGTCGCTCACGTCGTGGGTCGCCTCGACGTGGTCCTCGCGCGCGACCGCTGCGAGGAGCTGGACGAACGCGCTCGCGTCCTCGGGGACGCTCGGGAAGCGGTCGCTCCCGCCCTGCTGGCGGAGGTACTCGCTCCCGCCGAGGCGCGCTTCCGTGTCGGGGTCGGCGAGCACGCGGTCGCCGACGAGCAGGAGTTCGCCCTCCGCGCTCGCCGCCATCGACGGCGCGTCGTAGTCCGGCGTGGAGCCGACCATCGCGAGCGTCGGCGTCGGCGGAATCGGGCCGGACGGCGAGTCGTTGTACAGCGAGACGTTCCCGCCGACGACGGGGACGTCCAGATCGCTGCACATGTCCGCGAGCCCGTCGACGATACCCTTGAAGCCGCCGTAGACGTCGGGTTTCTCGGGGTTCCCGCCGTTCAGGCAGTCGACCGCGGCGAGCGGCGTCGCGCCCTTCGCCGCGAGGTTCGTCGCGTTCTCGAGCGCCACCGCCCGGGCGCCCTCGTACGGCGCGGCACTCGTCCAGTTCGGCGCTGCGCCCGACGAGATGGCGACGCCGACACCGGCTTCGCGGACCGCGACGACGCCCGCGTCGTCACCCGGGCGGACGCTCGTCCGCACGCCGACCTCGTGGTCGTACTGCCGGTACACCCAGCGTTTGCTCGCCGTGTTCGGGGACGAGACGACCGCCTCGAACGCTTCGGGGAGGTCGACCGTCGGCAGGTCGCGCTCGGGTTCCGTGGGTTCCTCCCAGTCGAGGTCGTTCATCGGCGCGCCCTCGCCGAGGAAGTGGGCATCGACGTCCACGACCGTCTCGCCCTCGAACGTCGCGACGTAGTTTCCATCCGTGACCTCGCCGATGACCGAACAGCCGACGTCGAACCGCTCGCAGACCTCGCGGACGCGCTCGACGTTCTCCGGCGCTACCTCGTAGCACATGCGCTCCTGGCTCTCAGCGAGCAGGATCTCGAGGGCGTTCATGTTCGGTTCGCGCTGGTGGACGTCCTCCAGGCGGAGGTCCGCGCCGAGGCCGCCCTTCGCGACGAGTTCGCTCGACGCACCGCCGAGCCCGGCGGCGCCGAGGTCGCGAGCGGACTCGACGAGGTTCTCCTCGACGAGCACCTCGTTCGTCTCGATGAGGAGCTTCTCCGCGTAGGGGTCGCCGACCTGCACCGCTGGCCGGTCCTCAGTTTCGGCGTCCTCGCTCAGGTCCTCGCTCGCGAACGACGCCCCACCGAGGCCATCTCGGCCCGTGGCGTTCCCGACGAGCACGAGCTTGTTCCCCGGCTCCTGCGCCACCGCCGTAATCATGCGGTCCTCGTCGGTGAGCCCGACGCACGCGACGTTCACGAGCGGATTCCCCTCGTAGTCCGCGTGGAAGTCGACGCTCCCCGCGACCGTCGGGACGCCGATGCAGTTCCCGTAGTGACTGATGCCCTCGACGACGCCCTCGAAGAGGTACTTCGAGTGCTCGCGGTCGAACGCGCCGAAGTACAGCGAGTCCGCGAGCGCGATGGGGTACGCGCCCATCGACATCGTGTCGCGGACGATACCGCCGACGCCGGTCGCGGCGCCGTCGAACGGGTCGACGTAACTCGGGTGGTTGTGGCTCTCGATACCGAGCGTGACGTACGTATCCGAGTATCCCTCCGTGTCGGGGTTCGGGAGTGCGACGACGGCGGCGTCGTCGCCGGGCCCGACGACGACCTGTTCGCCCTCGCTGTCGAACGCCGACAGCAGGGGTCGCGAGGAACGGTACGCGCAGTGCTCGCTCCAGAGGTTCTCGAACAGCGCCGCCTCCGCTGGCGTCGCCTCCCGGCCGAGCTCCTCCTCGACGAGTTCGCGGTCCGAATCGGCGAGACTCATTCACTTCGCTGTACATCGACCCCCAGTAAAGGCGTTTCCATGTCCACGAACGTGCGTATTCGACCGGTGTCAGCCGGGACGGCGGTCAGCCGTCGCGACGGAGCGACCGGACGAGCGCCGCCTCGGCCTTCCGGAGGTGCTCGGCGGCCGTGCTCGGCGCGCAATCCAGCGCAGCCGCGACGTCCTCGACGCTCGCTTCGCGAGGGACCGCGTAGTAGCCGAGAGCGCTCGCGGCCTCGACCGCGTCGCGCTGCCGGGGCGAGAGCCGCGACGCGGCGAGCGGTCGCATGGACCCGAGACTTCCCACGGCCTCGACCGTGACGTTCATCGGCGCGGGCGTCTCCTCGAACAGCACCTGTATCTCGTCGCTCGGGCCGAACGCGGAGAGCTCGATGGTGCCGTCGCCGCGGTACTCGATGGGCGGGACGACCACGACCCCGCCGTTCTCGAGCGGGTCGAGCATCGCGCGAAGCCCCGCGGTCGCCTCGTCCCGGACGTACGCGTAGAACGCGTCGTCGCCGACGGGTTCGACCTCGTAGTCCACCACGACGTCGACCGCCTCGGTCGCCGCCCGGAACGCGTCGACGTCCCCCTCGACGTAGTGGAGGATGCCGAACCCCCGGTCCGAGAGGTTCCACTGCATCGCGGTCGCGTACTCGACGAACGGCGCGTTCGCCATCACGTCGTACATCGGGTGGATCTCGTCCTCGCGGCCGTTCGCGGTCAGCGTCACCCGGACGTGCTTCATCGTTCGAACCTCCTCGACGCACGACTTAAACCCACCAGACGACTCCGGCACACGACCTTCGGGACTGCACGCCGTAGGCGACGTATGGGCAGAATCCTCGTAACGGGTGCCACCGGGACGCTCGGGAACGCGCTCCTCCCGCGACTACGGGACGCAGGCCACGCCGTTCGCGCGGCGAGCCGCACGCCCGACGCCGCCGCTCGAACCGATTCGACGGACGCGGAGTGGATGGAACTCGACCTCGTCGACGGGACCGGCGTCGAGCGCGCCGTCGCCGACGTGGACGTCGTCGTCCACGCCGCATCAGCGCCGACGGGTGACGCCGAGGCCGTCGACGTGGACGGCACGCGCCGACTCCTCGACGCCGCCGAAACCGCCGGCGTCGACCACGTCGTCTACCCGTCGATCGTCGGTATCGAGGACGTCCCGCTCTCGTACTACGAGCACAAGCTCGCCGCGGAGCGGGTCGTCGAATCCGGATCCGTTCCGTCGACGATCGTTCGCGCCACCCAGTTCCACCAGTTCCTCGACCGCCTCCTCGGCCCGCTCCGCTGGCTGCCCGTCTGGCCGCTCCCGACCGACTTCCGGATGCAACCGGTCGACGCCCGCGTGGTCGCCGACGAACTCGTCGCGCACGCCGACGCCGCACCGCGGGGACGCACCGATGCGGTCTGCGGCCCCGACGTCCTCGACCTCCGCGAGATTGCGACGGCGTACCGCGACGCCCACGGGTACCGACGCCCGATCCTCCGGCTGCCAGTCCCCGGTGCGACCGCGACGGCGTTCCGGGACGGGCACGCGACGCTGCCCGCGGCCGCGTCCGACACGACCACGTGGCGAGAGTACCTCGCAGAGACGACCGACGCGACCCCGGACCGCGCACGCCGGACAGCGTCCGCCTCGACGTGACCGAGGAGTTCGCCACCGGCAGCTCGGTCGCCTTCGCAGCCGGTAACCGAGTTGTTTTTTACCGCCCCCAAGTAACGGACAGGCGTGCTCTCGGTCGAGCTCCACTGTCATTCGGCGCTGAGTTACGACGGGCGAGACCCCGTCGAACTCCTCTTAGAGCAAGCCGCCGCGGTGGGGCTCGACGCCATCGCCGTCACGGACCACGACGAGATCGACGCGAGCCTCGAAGCCGCCAGCAAAGCGGGTTCGTACGGTCTCGTCGGGATTCCGGGGATGGAGGTGACCTCTGCGGCGGGTCACATCCTCGCGCTCGGCGTCGAGGAGAAGGTACCGAAGGGGATGGGGTTCGAGGAGACGCTGACGTACATCCGCGAACTCGGCGGTATCGCGGTCGTCCCGCATCCGTTCCAGGAGTCGCGCTCGGGCGTGATGGCGAACATCGACCGCGAGACGCTCGCGACCGCGGACGCCATCGAGGTGTACAACTCGCGGCTGCTCACGGGTCGCGCGAACCGGCAGGCCGAGCGGTTCGCGGTGGACTACAATCTGCCGCGGACCGCGGGGAGCGACGCGCACATCTCGGAGATGGTCGGGCAGGCGGTGACGAAGGTCGAGACGAACGGCGAGGAGACCGTGGACGCCATCCTCGACGCCATCCGCCGCGGCGATACGACCGTCGAGGGGAAGCGGACGCCGTGGCACATCAGCTTCCGGCAGGCCGCCGGCGGCGCGAAACGCCGCGTGAAGAACCGGTTCGCGGAGTTCCTGTGACGACCAGCGACGGAGACGCGCTGCCGGCGGTGGTGGCCGTCGAGCGCGCGCTCGCTCGTCCCCATCCCGAGACCGCGTCGGGCCGCGAGGCCGCGGTGCGCGGGGTGCGCGAGGCGGTCCGCGCCGCCGGCGAGGAGGTGGACGCGCCCGCTGGCGACGTCGCGGTCGGGTTCTCGGGTGGCGTGGACAGCGCGCTCGTCGCCGCGCTCGTCGACGCGCCGTGTTACGTCGTCGGGTTCCCGGGGAGTCACGACGTCGCCGCGGCGCGGTCGGCGGCGCGCGCGATGGACGTCGACCTGACCGTACTCGAACTCGACCACGACGCGCTCGCCGCGGCCGTCCCGCGGGTCGCCCGCGCTATCGGCCGGACGGACGCGATGAGCGTCCAGATCGCGCTTCCACTCTTCCTCGTCGCGGAGCGCGTCGCCGCGGACGGCTACGGCCACCTCGCGGTCGGCCAGGGCGCGGACGAACTCTTCGGTGGGTACGCGAAGGTCGCGAAGGCACCCTCGGACCCGCGCGTCGACGCGGACACCGTCCTCGGCGCGCGCGACGAGATGACGCGGACGCTCCCCGAGCAACTCGACCGGGACGTCCGCGCGCTCGCCGCCGCGGGCGTCGACCCGGTCGCGCCCCTGCTCGACGAGCGCGTCGTCGACGCCGCTCGCGCACTCCCCGCGAACTGCCTCGTGAGCGACCGCGGAGAACGCAAGTTCGCGCTCCGACTCGCCGCCCGCGAGTGGGTCCCGGACTCGGTCGCGTTCCGCGAGAAGAAAGCGGTGCAGTACGGGAGTCTCGTCGGCCGCGAACTCGACCGGCTCGCGCGGCAGGCCGGGTTCAAACGCCGCGAGGACGACCACGTCACGCAGTACGTCCGGTCGCGGGTCGACGAGTGAGCATCGACCGGTTCACGGGGCCGGGTCGCTCGCGGCGGTCTGAATCGACCGCTAGCGCTCGCGGCGGTCCGGGCCGCTGACGAAACGCAAATGTGCCTCCCGCCCGGGGTTCCTGTCGTGAACCGACTTGCCGCCGCCGCCGGCGTCCTCCTCGTCGGCGTCCTCCTGCTCGGTGCCGGCCTCGCACCGTCGTTCGGTTGCGACCGCACGTACGCGCTCGAGACGACGCCCGCGCCGGACGGCGACGCGCCGGTCGCGAACGCGAGCGCGCTTCCCGAGGACGTCCGCGAGACGTTCGTCGACGCGGTCGAGCGCGACGCGCAGGTGAACGTCACGCAGGCCGCGTACCTGACGCACCTCGAGGACCGCCGCGTGCGGTACGACGGGACGACGTACGCGACGAGCATCCGCGCGGTCGAGACGTGCGGTGGCGGGGTCGAGGACGCGCTGGTCGTCGCCGGCAGCACGCTCTCCGCGCTCGGCGCCGTCGCGCTCGTGCTGTTCGCGCTCTACCGCGACGAGCTCGGGCCGCCGCTGGGCGTCCTGCACGCGAGCGCCGCGATAGCGCTCGTCCTCGGCGTCGCGCTGTTCTCGGGCGGTATCGCCGCACCCGCTGGGTGCACGGACAACTTCGCGCTCGACACCACGGAGATACCGGGCGGCGAGAACGCGACCACGGAGCGCGTCGTCGACGCGAGCGCGCTCCCGCTCGACCTCGCGAACGCCACCGAGCGCTCCGTCACGTCGAACCAGACCGCGTTCGTCGACCGTACCGCGTTCCGCGAGCACCTCGAGAACCGGAGCGTCCGCTTCGGCGGCAGCGTCTACGACGCCGACGTCGTGCTCGTGCAGGACTGCGGCGGCGGCCTCGACGACGCCCTGCTCGTCGTCGGCCTGGCGTTCGCGACGCTCGGCGCGGTCGCGCTCGCGCTGCTCGTCACGTTCGACCACGGCGAAAAAGTCCTCTGAATCGACGACGCCCGCCACGACCACCCGACCGGTTTCTCGCTCTCAGTCCGGGCTCTCGCGTACAGTCAGACCGGCTGCGCCGCTTCGAGGAGTTCGTGGTAGCGGTTCCGGATGGTGACCTCGCTGATGTTCGCGACGGAACTGACCTCCTTCTGCGTGACCTTCTCGTTCGCGAGCAGGCTCGCGGCGTACACGGACGCCGCGGCGAGGCCGACCGGGGACTTCCCGGAGTGGATGCCCTTCTCCTTCGCGGCGTCTAAGAGTTCGCGAGCGCGGCGTTCGCCCTCGTCGCTCATCTCCAGTTCGCTCGCGAACCGCGGCACGTACTGGACGGGGTCGGCGGGCTCTATCTCGAGGTTGAGCTCGCGGACGACGTACCGGTACGTGCGAGCGATCTCGTCCTTCTCGACGCGCGAGACGTTCGTCACCTCGTCGAGGCTCCGCGGCGTGTTCGCCTGCCGGGCGGCGGCGTAGAGCGACGCCGTCCCGACGCCCTCGATGCTGCGCCCGGGCAGGAGGTCCTCGGCGAGCGCGCGCCGATAGATGACGCTCGCGGTCTCGCGGACGTTCTTCGGGAGTCCCAGGGCGGAGGCCATGCGGTCGATCTCGCCGAGGGCCTGCTTGAGGTTGCGTTCCTTGCTGTCGCGGGTGCGGAAGCGCTCGTTCCAGGTGCGCAACCGCTGCATCTTCTGGCGCTGGTTCGACGAGAGGCTGTTCCCGTAGGCGTCCTTGTTCTGCCAGCCGATGTTCGTCGACAGCCCCTGGTCGTGCATCATGTTCGTGGTGGGGGCGCCGACGCGGGACTTCTGGTCCTTCTCCTTGGAGTTGAACGCGCGCCACTCGGGGCCGCGGTCGACCTCGTCCTCGTCGACGACGAGCCCGCAGTCCTCGCAGACGGTCTCGCCCTGGGACTCGTCGCTGACGACCCGACCGTCGCACTCCGGGCACGACAGCGTCTCCGCGCCGGAGTCGGTCTTGGTGTCTGTCTTCGTTCTCGCTGTGTCCGTCTCTCGTCGCCGGATGCTGGTGTCTGTCATCGTGGTGGGGGGAGGGTGAGCCGCGTGGAAAAAGCCGGGCTCTCCCTATCGCGTTGCATCCACGGCGACTTAAACGCATTGGCCAGATGCGTTGGTTTCTTCATGATTCTTCGACTGAAACTCGATTCGGCCGACGAATCTTCGACCGAGTCGCCGTTTCGGGTGACGGGACGACGACGACCTCCGGGCGCCGACCGGCTCCCGGAGTCCGCCCAACACACGTCCAGCGATATCGCGCCGTCGCACCTCCAACACCGCGCCATCGCACGTCCAACACCGCGGCATCGCACGTCCAACACCGCGGCATCGCACCACCAACCCCACCCCGTCGCACGACCTTCGGCGGGCACGGTATCGAAACCCTTACTCATGCCAGTGGAGTGCTTTCGACCATGAGCGACGACGCCGCCACCGCCGAGGACGTCCGGCACGTCGCGGACCTGGCTCGCGTCGACCTCGACGACGACGAGGTCGACGACTTCGCCGAGCAGTTCGCGGACATCCTCGAGTACTTCGACGCGCTCGACGACGTTCCGACCGTCGACACCGACGCCGACCTCGTGAACGTCATGCGTCCGGACGAGGAACACGACTGTCTCACTCGCGAGGACGCCCTCTCGAACGCAGAAGGCACCGAGGACGGCTACTTCAAGGGGCCGAACGTCTCATGAGCGAGAACATCTTCATCACGCGCGAGACCGTCGACGGCGCCGACGACGGGCCGCTCGCGGACACCACGGTCGCGGTGAAGGACAACATCTCCACCGAGGGCGTGCGGACGACCTGCGGGTCGGAGATGCTCGCGGACTACGTTCCGCCGTACGACGCCACCGTCGTCTCCCGACTGAAGGACGCGGGCGCGACCATCGTCGGGAAGACGAACATGGACGAGTTCGGGATGGGAACGACCACCGAGACGAGCGCGTTCGGCGCGACCGAGAACCCGGTCGCGCCCGGGCACGTCCCCGGCGGCTCCTCGGGTGGGTCCGCGGCCGCCGTCGCGGCGGGCGAGGCCGACGTCGCACTCGGCTCCGACACCGGCGGGTCCATCCGCTGTCCGGCCGCGTTCTGCGGCGTCGCCGGCATCAAGCCGACGTACGGCGTCGTCTCCCGGTACGGGCTGGTCGCGTACGCGAACTCGCTCGAACAGATCGGGCCGCTCGCGCCGACCGTCGAGGAAGCAGCGGCGCTCCTCGACGTCATCGCCGGCCCCGATCCGAAGGACGCGACGACGCGCGACCCCGAGCGCGACGCGCCGTACGCCGACGCGGCCGACGGCGACGTGGACGGGATGACCGTCGGCGTCCCGACGGAACTCGTCGACGGTGCGGACGACGGCGTCCTGGAGACGTTCGAGGACGCGCTCGACGACCTCCGCGCGCAGGGCGTGGACGTCGTCGACGTCAGTCTGGAGTCCGTCGAGTACGCGGTGCAGGCGTACTACGTCATCGCGATGTCGGAGGCCTCGTCTAACCTGGCGCGGTTCGACGGCGTGCGCTACGGCAAGTCCGGCGGCTACGACGGGAACTGGAACGAGGTGTTCGGCGAAGCCCGCGAGGAAGGGTTCGGTGCCGAAGTGAAGCGTCGCGTCCTCCTCGGGACGTACGCGCTCTCGGCGGGCTACCACGACAAGTACTACAAGCAAGCGCAGAACGCTCGGGCGTGGGTGAAGCAGGACTTCGACGAGGCGTTCGCCGAGGTGGACGTGCTCGCGAGTCCGACGATGCCGGTGCCGCCGATGGAGCTCGGTGAGAGCCTCTCGGACCCGCTCACGATGTACCTCGCGGACGCGAACACCGTCCCGGTGAACCTCGCGGACCTCCCGGCGGTGTCGGTGCCGGCGGGCGAGACCGACGGGCTCCCGGTGGGGATGCAGTTCGTCGCGCCGGCGTTCGACGAGGCGACGGCGATTCGTGCGGCGAGCGCGCTCGAGTGACCGGTCGGGCAGTGTTCGAGCAGGCGAGGCACCGGTTCGGGGGGAGCGACCGGACCGACCCTGGTTACCAAAGGCATATCGGGTTACTGACTCTTCGGTGCTCTGGTCGTGAGGCGACGCCGGCCACGAACGTTTTGTAGAACGTTCGACTGCTACAACGGTAGCGGCAAATTAGCCAGAACGCTCCTTCGAGGGACCTAGACTACGGATATCGGGCGACTCAGTTCTCGAAACGAAGCGGAGAACTATACGTGTGTCTCGTCTATGTGCAGGTACACACGACCCCTCCACAGCAAAGGTGACATACAAATGAAAATCTCTCACAACACTGACGTCGAATTCGGCGAGTTCTCGCGCGCCTGCGACCTCGTCGAGGACTACTACGGCGACCTGGTCGACGACGTGGCCCTCCACGCACCGGTCTCCCGTCGACAGCTCGTCGCCGTCCTCGCCCGCGCGCAGCTCTCCGGCCGCGACCTCGGCCCGGACGGCCTCGCCGAGGTCGGCGAGGAGACCTACCAGTCGAACGACGAGACCCTCTACTGGGTCGACGGCGAGTTCTGGTCGCGCCTCCGCCGCGAACACAACCTCCACCCCGACGAGGGCCGCGCCGCCCGCGAGGTCCACCGCCGACTCATCGAAGCCCTCGACGGCGACGTCTCCTACTACAACCGCGACCGCGACCCGTTCGTCCTCGTCGAACGCGTCACGCCCGTCGACTGACGGCGACGCCACGCGGACCGCGACCCCGTCCCCGTCTCGAACAGTTAACCGCCTCGGGGTCTAGCCTCCGGGTATGCGTTCCCGTCGATACGTCGACGCCGTCCGTCTCTCCAAGCCCGAGCTCGCGGTGTTCGTCTCTGGCGTGGCGAGCATGGGCCTCGAGATACTCGCCGGCCGGATGATCGCCCCCCAGTTCGGGAGCAGTATCTACACGTGGGGGAGCATCATCGGCGTGTTCCTCGCCGCGCTCAGCTACGGCTACTGGCGGGGCGGGAAGCAGGCGGCGCGGATGGCGACGAACGGCCGGATGGCGCGCGTGTTCCTCCTGACCGCGGGCTACGTCGCCGTCCTCATCGTCCTCGGGGACCTCCTCGTTCGCGGGCTCGCGACCGTCCCGCTCCCGAGCCGGTTCGCGTCGCTCCCCGCGATAACGCTCCTGTTCGGGCCGCCGACGTACCTCCTCGGGTACGTCAGTCCGTACGCCGCCGAGCTCTCCGAGAAGGACGGACTCGGCGAGGCGTCCGGGCACGTGTACGCGCTCGGCACAATCGGGAGCATCGTCGGCGCGTTCGCGACGACGTTCTTCCTCATCCCGTCGCTGGGCGTGGAGGAGATCGCGTTCGTGTTCGGCGTGCTCTCGGTCGGGACCGCCGTCGCGCTCCTGCGCCCCGGGTGGACCCGGGAGAACGTCGCCGTCAGCGCGTTCTTGCTCGTCGTCCTCGTCGCCGCGCTCGCCGGCCCCGCGCTCGGACTGTCCGTCGAGGGCCGGGTCGTCTACGAGACCCAGACGCCGTACCAGGAACTCCAGGTCGTCGACCGCGGCGACACGCGCGTGCTCTTCCTCGACGGCCAGAAGCACAGCGCGATGGACCGCTCGGACCCGAACCGGCACGTCTTCGATTACACGCGGTACTTCCATCTGCCCTTGCTCCTGACGGACCGCGACGACGAGGTCGAGAACGTCCTGTTCGTCGGCGGCGGCGGGTTCACGGGCCCGAAGCGGTTCGCGAACGACTACGACGCACGAGTCGACGCCGTCGAGATAGACCCCGAGGTCATCCGCGTCGCCAAGGAGTACTTCCGACTGGAGGAGTCCGACCAGTTGAACGTGTACAACGCGGACGGCCGCGAGTTCCTCCGGGAGACGAATCGCACGTACGACGTCATCGTGCTCGACGCGTACAAGAAGGACAAGGTCCCCTTCCAGTTGACCACCCAGGAGTTCATGGAGCTCGCGAAGCAGCGCCTCGACGACGACGGCGTGCTCCTGACGAACCTCATCAGCGCGCCGAGCGGCCCGGCGTCGAAGTTCTACCGCGCCGAGTACAAGACCATCGACAGCACGTTCGAGACGGTGTACACGTTCCCGACGGTCGGCGGCGCTGTCGTCCAGAACGTCGAGGTCATCGCGACGAAGAACGCGACGCGCGTCAGCGAGGAGACGCTGCTCGCGCGCAACGACCGCCGCGACATCGGCATCGACCTGGAGAGCGAGATACGGAACTACCGCGACCCGCCGAAGACGAGCGACGTCCCCGTCCTCACCGACGACTACGCGCCCGTCGACAGCCTGCTGGACCCGATGGTCGGCCAGCAGTACGTCGTCCAGGAGACGAACGAGAGCGACGGCGACGCGGCGACGAACGACAGCGACGACGTGGCGAACGCCACGGACGGGAACGAGTCGGTCGCGTCGAGCGCGACCGTGATTGACCCGAGCGAATCGACCGTCAGCATCGACGCGCCGGCGCGGCCAGCCGTCGCTCCGCGGGCGGCGGTACAATCGAGAACGGGACGTGTCGTCGACGTGCGGGCCTGAGCGTCGACGGGCGAGCGCGAGCGACTACTCCTCGTACGCGAGGTTCATGATCCACTGCGAGAACGCGTCGGAGTTCCCGTCGACCTCCTCCTCGCCGATGAATGGCGACAGCATGTCGCCCGCCATCAGTAGCGAGAAGTCGAGGTCGCGCGCGGTCGGCGAGATGTAGTACGTGTTGTGTCCGTTGTAGATGGTGTCGTCGCGGTCGACGAGACCCTTCTCGACGAGGCTCTCGACGATGCGCGAGCCCTTCCGCGAGGAGACGCCGAGTTCCTTCCAGAAGTCGCTCTGGTGGATGCCGCCCGTCTCGCGGACGAGTTCGAGCCCCGCGTGCTCGTCTTCTGTGAGTTCCTCCTCTGCGGCGACGCTCACGCGGACCACCTCGGCGACGATTGTCCGGACATGGGTTCGTTGGAACGAAATAGCGGCGACGGCTTAAATGTCACCGTCTCGCCGCGGGACGCCCGGTCGAATCCACGACCGGGTTTCGGTCCGTCTCACCGACCCGGACCGTGAGGGTTCGCCCACTGCGTAAGGGAACGGCACTGGGCGTCGAACGCGAACGTATGCCAGCAGAATCAGGGCGAGCGACGACGCAATCACCGCACGACCTCGACCCGCGCGTCGAACGCGCGATCGAAGCGTTCAACGACCAGGACGTCGGGCGCGTCCTGGGCGCGTTCGCCGACGACGGGACGTTCTTCGACCCGCTCCTCGACGAACCCGTCTCCGGCCGCGAGTTGCGCGAGTACACGACCGAGATCTTCGAGGCGTTCCCGGACCTCACCATCGACGTTCGGCGCGTCGTCGCGTCGACCGACCGCGACGTGGCGCTCGAACTGACGTACGTCGGGACCCACCAGGGCTCGATGGACGGCATCCCGGCGACGGGGCGTCGCGCCACGACCGAGACGATCGCGGTCATCGAGTTCGGCGAGGACGGTATCGAGTCGTGGCGCGACTACTTCGACCAGGTCGGGTTCCGCGAGCAACTCGGGCTGACGTTCCCGTCGGTGCTCTCGCTCGCACCGAAGCTCGCGGTCCGGAAACTGAAGGCCGTCGTCTGAGTCGACTGGGGCGCGGTCGGCGCGTCCCGGTCGGCGGTCGGTCCGCGCGTCTCGGTCGGTGCAGGTCGGTCCGCGCGTCTCGGTCGACGCTCGGTCAGAACGTCGCGTCGACGCGCTCGTACTCGGTCTCGCAGGGGGCGCCGTCGGCGTACCAGTACCCGAACTCCTCGCCGACGTGGACGAGCGACGACGACCGCGTGCCGTAGCCGTCGCCGTGGATGCAGACGCCGTAGTCGTGGTCGCGGAGCACCGCTGCGGCGCGCTCGCGCCACTCCTCGGGCGTCTCGCCGGCTTCGACCTGGAGGGCGTCGTGGACGGCGCGCGCGTTCTCGGCCTGGCGCTGGGCGTACTCGCGCCGGAGGTCGGGTATCTCGAAGTCGTCGACCGCGCCGACGTTCACCACGACGTGGACGCCCGGGTCGAGGGAGTCGACGACGAGGTCGCCGTCCCATTCGAGGTAGTTGGCGTCGTCGGCGTCGGCGACGACGAGGTTGAACCCGTCGTACTCGTGCGTGGCGACGGCGTCCTCGACGACGGCGGTCGCGTCCGCGGCGCTCGCCTCGGCGAGCGCGTCCCGGACGAGGAGGCCTCTGGAGCGTTCGGCGGCGAGGTCGGCGTCCGTCCAGCGGTTCGTGATACCGACGAACACGCCGTGTTCGTTCGTCCCGATCCACGTGCCGCCGGCTTCCTCGTCGCGCGGCGCGACGACGACCGGGTCGCCGTCCTCGCCGTCGATGCGGGCGGGACCGACGGCTGGTCTGTCGAGCGCTTCGTCGCGGTTCGCCGCGACCACGAGCGGCGCGTCAGCGAACGCGCGCCACGCGAACGTCAACGTACACACGTCGACGCGTAGGTGCGCTGGCAACTTAAGGGGTGCTTCGGCGGGTGCGCGTGCCCGTTCGGGTTCGCTCCTGCCCGGTCAGTCGTCGGCGAGGCGCTCCCGGACGGCCGGCCGGTCGACCGTCCCGGACGCGGTGCGTGGGATGGCGTCGGCGAACGCGACGGTCTTCGGGAGTTCGTGTGCTGCGAGAGTATCGCGGAGTGCGTCGCGGACCGCATCGGGCGTCGACGGCCCGACGTCGGCTTCGGAACGGACGACGAGTGCGACGACGCGCTCGCCCCACTCGGGGTCCGGGAGGCCGACGACGGCGGCGTCCGCGACGGAGTCGAGCGCGCGGAGCGCGTCCTCGACGACCGCGGGCTGGACGTTCTCGCCGCCGGTGACGATCATGTCGTCCACGCGCCCCGTGACGTACACCTTCCCGTCGACGTCGCGGTATCCACGGTCGCCGGTGTGGAACCCGCGCTCGCCGAACCGGCCCGCGACGTCGCGCTCGCCGGCGCCCGAACCGGTCGTCGCGCTCTCGTCGGCGTCGTCGTGCGCGTCGAGGTACCCGGGCGTGACCGTCGGCCCGGAGACGACGAGTTCGCCGACCTCGCCGGGCGGCACGGTCTCGTCGTCGGCGTCGACGACCGCGACGGTCGTGTTCACGAGCGGCTGCCCGACCGTCTCGGGGTCCGCGAACGCCTGCCCGGGGGTCGCGGTCGCTATCTGCGAGGCGGTCTCGGTCATCCCGTACGTCGGGTAGACGGGGACGTCGGCGCGCTCGCAGCGCGCGAGCAACGCGGGGTCGGCGGCCGCGCCACCGAGGAGGACGAACCGGAGCGACGCCGGTGGCGTCCAGTCCGCGTCGAGCAGCCGGTCGAGCGCCGTCGGGACGAGCGAGACGCCCGTCGCGTCGTGGTCGTCGAGCGCGCTCGCGGTCGCGTCGGCGTCGAACTCGCGCTGGAGGACGACCGTCGACCCGTAGAGCGCGCACCGCACGATGGGTGCGAGCCCGCCCATGTGGTACGTCGGGAGCGGCGACAGCCAGCGGTCCGCGCGCCCGACGCCGAGCCGGAACGCGCTCGCGGTCGCCGACGACAGCAGGTTCCCGACCGTCACCCGCACCGCCTTCGGGTCGCCCGTCGACCCGGACGTGAACATCGTCACCGGAACGTCGCCCGGCGTGACCCGATGCGATGGCGCCGTCGCGTCGGGCACGTCGCTGGCAGCGCTCCCGGTCGGCGCGTCCGGTTCGCCCGCGACGGTCCCGAGACCCTCGACCGTCACGCCCGAGGGCGACTCCAGTGCGTCCACGGCGGCGTCGGCGCGGTCGCGACCTGCCGCGTCCGCGAGCAGCGTCTCGACGCCCGCGTGGTCGAGTTGCGCGCCGAGTTCGCCGGGTGCGAGGTCGACGTTCAGGAGGACGAGCTCGCGGCCCGCGCGCCACGCGGCGTGCACGAGCGCCACCACCCTGGGGTGGGGGTCCGCGAGCACACCGATGCGTCCGGGCACCCCACCGCCATCGTCGCCGTCCCCGAGTTCGTTCGCGACCGCAGCGACCCACGCGTCGAGCTCGCGGTACGTCCACGGATCGCCCGTCGGATGGTCGACGAGCGCTTCCCGGTCGGGGGTCGCCGCCGCGCGCGCAGCGACGAGGTCCGTCGTCGGCCAGTCGCCACCCGCGCCCGCCGCGCTCGCGGCGTCGGTCGCGTCGGCTCGCTCGCCTCCGTCGCTACGTGCGCGGTCAGGCATCGTCGTCCTCCCAGACGCCGTGAACGCCGAGTCCGGCGTCCTGCGGGACGCGAACCGCGCCGTCGTCGACGAAGCACGGGTCCGGGCCGAGGTCCGTCGACAGCCAGTCGCCGGTCGCGAGGCCGCAGGGGAGGACGCCCGGGAGCGACGCGGCGACGTGCACGGCGCCGGCGCGCGCGACGACGGCGTCGATCGTCGTCGTCACCACGCTCGCCACCTGCTGGGCTTGCGCCTCCACGGCCGCGCGGCGTGCGCGCTCGACGCCGCCGAGCGCCATCGGTTTCAGGACGAGGACGTCCGCCGCGTCCGCGTCCAGGACGCCCTCGACGGAGTGCGTCGCGAGCGTCTCGTCGACCGCGACGCCGACGCGACCACCGCGGAGGTCCGCGAGTCCCGCGAGGTCGTCCGCGGGCAGCGGCTGTTCGACGTACCGCACGTCGGCGTCCGCGAACCCGTCGAACGCTCTCGCCGCCTGGTCGCGGGCCCACGCGCCGTTCGCGTCCGCGCGGAGCGCGACGTCCTCGCCGACCGCGTCGCGCACGGCGCGCAGTCGTTCGACGTCCCGGTCGACGTCGCCCGCGCCGACCTTCACCTTCACCGTCTCGTAGCCCTCCTCGACCGCGCGTTCGGCGGCCGCGGCGGTGTCGGCGGGCGCGGCGTCGCCGACGGTCGCGTTCACCGGCACCCAGCGGCGCTCGCTCTGCCGACCGAGCAAGCGGTACAGCGGCCGGTCGTGTTGCTTCGCGCGGAGGTCCGCGAGCGCGAGCGCGACGCCGTGACGCGCCGCCGGATTCCGGTCCAGGTCCGCGCGCAACGCCGCCTCGTCGTCGCGGAGTCGCGACACCGCGTCCTCGAGCGCCCCCCGGCACTCCGCGGTCGACTCCGTCCACGGCGCGAGCGGCGTCGCCTCCCCGAACCCCTCGTGCTCGCCGTCGCTCACGCGAACGAGGAACCCCTCGCGGTCCGTTATCTCGCCGTTCGCCGTCGCGAGCGGTTGCGAGAGCGACACCGTGAAATCGCGGATTTCGGCGTCCATCTACGCCACCCCCGCGGCCGCGAGCGCGCCGGCACCCAGCACGTTCCCGCTCGCCGCGGCGAGTCCGAGCGCGAACAGGACGGCGTACAGCGCGAGCAACTGCCCGACCCGCTCCAGCGCCGGGTTCAGTGCCGCACCGCCCGTCTCCGTCAGGACGGTTCGGGCGACCATTCCCGCGAGCGGGAGCGACAGCACGGGCGCGAGCACCGTCACCGCGAGGTCGGCGCCGAGCCAGAGGTAGAGCGGCGTCGCGTACGCGAGCGCGAGCAGGGCGACGAACTCCGTGCGAGCGAACCCGTACCCGAACGCGACGGCGAGCGTCGTCTTCCCCGTCTGCGCGTCCTCCTCCTTGTCGCGGACGTTGTTCACGACGAGGATGTTCGTCGAGATCGCCGCGACCGGGAGGCTCGCGACGACCGCGAGCCAGAGCGCGTCCATCGGCGCGAGTCCGACCGCGAGCGGGCCGTAGTCGACCGCGGCAGCGGCGGCCTGCACGTAGTACGTCCCCGTCACGGCGACCAGTCCGAAGAACACGAACACGAACAGGTCGCCGAGGCCGTTGTACCCGAGCGGGTACGGCCCGCCGGTGTACGCGACGCCGCAGACGACGCTCACGAGCCCCACGACGAGGATCGGAACGCCGCCGACGTACACGAGGTACGTCCCGGAGACGATGGCGAGCGCGAACGTCAGAATCATCGCGCGCTTGACCTCCGCGGGCTCGATGAGGCCGCCCGCGGTCACCCTGGTGAACCCTTCGCGGTCCGCGGTGTCCGCGCCCTGAACGGCGTCGTAGTAGTCGTTCGCGAAGTTCGTCCCCACCTGGATGAGCGCCGCGCCGACGAACGCCGCGATAGCGGGCAGCGCCTCGAACACGCCAGCCCAGGCCGCGACCGCCGACCCCACCAGGACCGGCGCCGCGGCCGCCGGGAGCGTCTGCGGGCGCGCCGCCATCACCCACGCCTTCCGTCGCGAGACCGCTTCCGTACTCATTACCAGCGAGTCGGGCCCGCTCGTACCAAAACGTTCGGCTTCGCTACCGGTGGCGGTCCGTTCGTCCCGCGACCGCTACGGGGTCAGTCGTCGGCGTCCCAGTCCACCCACAGCCAGCCGGTCATCTCGATGGCGCCCGCGTCGGCGCCGTCACTGTCGTCGCTGCACGGCCGGTCCGTGCCGGGGTCGTACTCGCCGTTCCCGTTCACGTCGTGCAGCATCACGACCGCGTACCGGCCGGTGCCGTCGTCGTCGACCGGGACGCCGGCGCCGTCGGCGGTGACGGCGTTCTCGTACGCGACGTGGTCGACGCCGACCGCGGTCCCGTTCTCGAACGCGACGAACAGCGTCGACTGGTTCCCGGGGACCGTCCAGCCGACGCGGAGCGCGCCGTCGTCACTCCAGAGCATCTCGGCGTTCCCGGTCCCCCAGTAGCTCACCCAGCCGCCGTCGCACGCCACCGGCTCCGGGAGGGACGCGGCGAGGTCCGGGGCGTCGCCGGGGTCTGCGTCCCACACGCGGACGTCGTTGTACTCGGTGGTGCCGTCGGTCGACCCGGTGTGACTCGACTCGCGGTGCTCGGTCGCGGGACCGTCGGTCGTCGTGCGCTCGGTGTCGACCGTCGTCGCCTCGTCGGTGTCGTCCCCGATGGGGTCGGCGAGACACCCGGCGGTCGCGGCGAGCGCGACGACGGCGAGCGCGACGAGAAGCCGCTTGGAGGGCTGCATACCACCACGTTCCGTCGATTCGGATAAGTGCCTTCGGCAAGGTGAAACGCGGATAGTAGCACGCCCAGGGTTTACACGAGACGTAAACCTCAAGCGTCCGCGTCGCCAGTCGGGCGTATGGTTACTGTCACGCTCGACGCGCCGATCCCCGGTTCGACCGTCGAGACGGTCGCCGGTCGCGCCGACGCGGACCCGCGAGCGCTCACGAGAGCCGTCGACGCGCTCCACGAGTCGCTCGTCGACGGGAGCGACGCCATCCTCCAGCACTACCGGACCACGGACGCGCCAGACTCGGTCACGGTCGCGGACGGACTCGCCACCGTCGTCTACGTCGACGACGACACCTGGACGCGAACGCTCGACACGCACGGCGTCCCAGCCGACGTCGCCCCGGCGGTACGCGCGGTCCACGCCGCGTTCGCGACCGACGAAACGGGACGGCCGGGCGACGAGTCGCGGCGCGAACCGATGGTCCTCCCGTCGCGCGACGTCGCCGAACTCGTCCGCGCAGGACTCTCGACGCGCCAGGCCGAGGTCCAGGTCCTCCACGACGCCGGCCTCGACTACGCCACTATCGCCGACCGTCTCGACGTCGCGGAGAGCACCGTCAAGGTCCACCGCCACCGCATCCAGGAGAAGGTCGCGAACGCGAAGCGACTGCTCGACGCGGTCGCGGACTGACGCGGAGCCCGACCGGAAGGAAGGGTCGACGGTCGAGGACGCGGCCGCGTCCGGTCGACTCCGTCGGTCACCACGCGTCGACGGTCACCACGCGTCGACCGACACGGCGTCCCCGCTCGGTCGCGCGGTCGCGACGAGGGAGCCGTCCGCGACGACGGCGTGCACGAGTTCGTCGACGTCGAGGCCCTGGCGTTCGCGGACGGTTCCGTCCGCGAGCGCGTGCACCGAGAGCGCCGGTCCCGTTCGCTGGGCGTCGTCGCCGTCGTCGCCCGCGGCCGCCGCCTCGACCGGGACGTACAGCGCGTCGCCGCAGACGAACGGGAGCGCGGTCGGTGCACCCGAGGAGTCGTCGTCCCCGACCGTCCACGTCACGTCGCCCGTCGCGGCGTCGCGCACGACCACGCGATTCGGGGCGCGGCCGTGGAAGTCCTGGCTCGCGACGACGAACGCCTCGGTCGCCGCCGCGACCGTCTCCTCGCCCGCGACCACGCCGTCGTCGGTCTCCCGCTCCACGGGCGGCGACCGCGACCACGCCGAGTCGCCGTCGCTCGCGCCGAGCGCGAGCAGTTCGCTCCCCTCCGACGCAGCTATCGACGAGAACGCGCGGCCGCCGCCGACGACCAGCGACCGCGGCGCCACTCCTCCGGCCGACCACGCGTTCTCGCCCGTCCGCGGGTCGAGCGCGAGGAGCGCGCCCGCGCCGTCGCCCTCGACCGTCCGCGTCACGTAGAACCGCTCGTCGTCGGCCGCATGGGGAATCCAGCCGCGCTCGGCTTCACGGCGCGTCCACACCGCGTCGCCGTCCCGCACGTCGACCGCGACCAGCTCCTCGGCGCCCTCGCCTGCCTCGGCCGGCACCGTCACGAGCGCGAGACCGCGCGCGACGACCGGCTCGACGTGGTTCCGGACGCGCCACGTCCACCGCTCGCTGCCGTCCGCCGCGTGGAGCGCGTACAGCGTGTCCGCGCCGCCGCGCCACAGCACCGTCTCGCCCGCGACCCGCGGCGCACCCGCGTACGCCGTCCCCGACACTTCGACCGTCCACCGGACCGCACCGGTATCGAGGTCGAGCGCGACGAGGCGCGCGAACTCCGTCCCGCGATCCAGGCCGACGAACGCGACGTACGCGACACCGTCCGCCACCACGGGTGGCGCGACCGAATCGACCGTCGACGCCGACAGCGACCGACGCCACGTTGCCCCGTCCGAGAACTGTCGTGGTGCGGCGTCGCCCGGTGCGCGCCGCGCGTTCCCAGGACCATGCCCGGGGTGCGCCCAGTCGCCGGGTTCCACGAGGAACGGCGCGGGCATCGTCGACCCGTCGCTATCGCCGTCGTCCCCACTGAACGCGCTACAGCCGCCGAGGAGGGCGGTCCCGGCGGTCGCCAGGACCCTGCGTCGAGAAGCCCGCATCGCCCGACGGTTCCAGCCCGCGGCGTAAGTGTCTCGTGGTCGCACGAACCGGGACGAACCCCGGCTAGAGTGCGGTGCGGTCGCGGTGCGGTCGCGGTGCGGTCGCTGTCGCGGTGCGGTCAAGCGCACTCACCGAGCGCGAGCGAGCGAAGCGAGCGAGTCGCTCGGGAGTTTTTCGCCCACGTTTTTGCAAGGAGCGGTGCGCGAACGCAGTGAGCGCACCCGACGCAGCAAAAAGGTGGTCGCTTAGTAGTGGTACTCGTAGTCGTCGAAGTCGGGGTCGCGGCCTTCGTTGAAGGCGTCGCGGCCTTCTTGGGCTTCGTCGGTCTGGTAGGCGAGGCGGGTGGCTTCGCCGGCGAAGACTTGTTGGCCGACCATGCCGTCGTCGGTGGCGTTGAACGCGTACTTGAGCATGCGCATGGCGGTGGGGGATTTGCCGAGCATCTCCTCGGCCCAGTCGAGTGCGACGTCTTCGAGGTCGTCGTGTGGGACGGCTTCGTTCACCATGCCCATGTCGGCGGCTTCGTCGGCGTCGTAGGTCTTCCCGAGGAAGAAGATCTCGCGGGCTTTCTTCTGGCCGACCTGTTTCGCGAGGTACGCGCTCCCGAAGCCGCCGTCGAAGCTTGCGACGTCCGGGTCGGTTTGCTTGAATTTCGCGTGTTCCTCGCTGGCGAGGGTCATGTCGCAGACGACGTGGAGGCTGTGGCCGCCGCCGACCGCCCAGCCGGGGGCGACGCAGACGACGGGTTTGGGGATGTGGCGGATGAGCCGTTGGACTTCGAGGATGTGGAGGCGGCCGGCGCTGCTGGCGTCCTCGCGCTCGGCGTCGTCGCCCTGGTACTCGTAGCCGTCGGCGCCGCGGACGCGCTGGTCGCCGCCCGAGCAGAACGCCCACCCGCCGTCCTTCGGGCTCGGGCCGTTCCCCGTCAGGAGCACGCACCCGACGTCAGTCTGGCGTTTCGCGTGGTCGAGAGCGCGATACAGTTCGTCGACCGTGCCGGGCCGGAACGCGTTCCGGACCTCGGGGCGGTCGAACGCGATGCGGACCGCGCCGACGTCCGTCCCGCGGTGGTACGTGATGTCCCGGAAGTCGTCGTTCAACTCGGTCGCCTCCCAGCGCTCCGGGTCGAAGAGCTCGCTGACCATACCGGGGACTCGCCGCGGCGCGCACTTGGAGGTTCGCGTCTCGGCTGGCCCTCGCCGAACCGGGGACGCGGCCGGATACGGCGTCGGCGTTCGCGAAGACGGGATACGTGCCGGTTCGTTGCCGGGAACGTTTTTCTCCGCTCGGTTACAAACACGCACGAGGCATGGGTGAGACGTTCTACGACGTCCTCGGGGTGGACGCGGCCGCGAGTCAGGACGAGATCGAGGCCGCGTACCGCGAACGCGTCAAGGAGACCCATCCGGACCTGAACGACGCGCCGGACGCGAGCGACGCGTTCCAGCGCGTGCAGACCGCCGAGGAGGTGCTCGGCGACCCGGACGAGCGCGCTCGCTACGACCGCCTCGGGCACGCGTCGTACACGAGTCACTTCGGTGGCGGGACCGGCGACGGTGGCGGTCGCTGGGACGTCGGCGCGGACCCGACCGCGGACGCCCGGGGCGACGCGTCCGGGAGTCGCTGGGGCGCGAGCGGTCGTGGGAGCGAGAGCGATAGCCGCGGAAGCGCTGGCGGGCCGGGCGACGACGGCGTGAACGACGGAGGCGTGGGCGCGGATGGCGGGTTCGGGTTCGACCCGGGCGCGTACGACCGGACGCGCCGCTCCGGGTCGAATCCGAGCGAGCGGAGCTACGACGTCGGCGGGTCCAGCGGAGAGGGACAGGCGTCGGCGAGCGCGACCGGTGCGAGCGCGAACGCGACCGGCACGACCGCGCCCGGTGGCGGTGCGAGCACGTCGACGGACGCGGGCGGCGCGACCGTCGGCGACCCGACCGACAGCCGGCACTGGCGCGAACGAGAGCGCGAACGCTCGAAGCACGCGCAACGCGAGGGCCGCGGGACCGCCGCCGACGACACCGACGGCGGGTACTCGGTGCACGACTGGAACGACGACGAACTCGACACCGCGCGGACGCCCTACAAGCTCCAGGGGAGCGAGTTCGTCGTCGTCGGCATCATGTTCGTCCTCTACCCGTTCATGGCGTACTCCGCGATAACGCCACAGTTCTCGCTCGTCGTGAACGTCACCGTCGCCGCGTGCGCGCTCCTGCTCACCGGGTACCTCCTGACGATGCCACGCATCGCCATCTACGTCTTCGGCGCGTGGAGCGTCATCGCGCCGCTCGCACTCCTCCTGTTCCCCGCGCTCGACCCCGTCTCGCTGCTCGGCGTCGTCGTCCTCGGGAGCACGTGGATACCGTTCGGGTACAGCGTGCTGTTCATGCAAGTGCTGCGGTGACGGACGGGACTCAACCGTCTACCGCGTCTCGCTCGCGGAGCGAGCGCGCTCGCGCGCTCGGTCGGTGACGGCGTCGCGAGCGTCGTGGCTCGCGGCCGCGTCGAACCCGACCTCGAGGACGTGCGAGCCCTCGGCAGCGACCGCGTCGCGGTACGCGCTCGCGAACGCGTCGACCGGGACGCGCTCGAACGCGAACTCGTAGAGGTCACCCGTTGGCTCGAAGTCGATGCCGTGGGGCGTCTGGAACTGCTCGGTGAACGGCGGGTCGAACTCGCTGATGGGGAGCTCCTGGAAGATGCCGCCGCCGTCGTTGTTCACGACGACGATCGTCGCGTCGACGTCACAGCGCGAGAGCGACAGGAGGCCGTTCATGTCGTGGTAGAACCCGAGGTCGCCCGTGACGTACACGAGCGGGTCGTCGGTGGCGCTCCCGGCGCCGAGCGCGGTGGAGGTGACGCCGTCGATGCCGCTCGCGCCGCGGTTCGCGAGCACCGTCACGTCGCGCTCGCTCGCGGGAGCGAACCGGTCGGCGTCCCGCACCGGCATCGAGTTCCCGACAACCAGCGTCGCCGGTGCGGGCGCGTTCGCGACCGCGTCCGCGAGCACCGCGCCCTCGAACGCACCGACCGAATCGTCTTCGCGGGCGTCCGCGACCCCCGAGGTGAACGCCTCGTCCATCGCGAGCGCGCGCTCGACGGTCGCGTCGCGGTCGGTCCCCGTCGGTCGGTCGCGGTCCGCAAGCCGGTCCGCGACGCCGCGCGCGACGTGGACGGGGTCGGCCGCGAGGAGGGCGTCGGCGACGAACTCGGCGTCACGCCACTCGCCAGCAGGGTCCACGAGCACCTGGCGGACGTCGCGCGCAGCGAGCGCCTTCCGGAGCGGTTTCGACGTCGGTGACGCCCCGAACCGCAGGACGAGGTCGGGCTCGACCGCGTCCAACAGCTCGTCGACGTACCCGTCGTACGAACCGAGAATCGGTGCCTCAGCGACGTGCTCGCCGTGGCGGACGGTCGATAGCGTATCCGCGAGCACCGGGAACCCCGCGGTCGCACCCAGTTCCGCGAGCGCCGGCGCGTACCCATCGCGAGCGACGTCGACGGGGTCGGCGGGGCCGGCGACGACGAGTCCCGCGTCCGCCGACGCGACCGACGCCGCGAGCGCATCGAGGCGTCCGTCGTCGAGCGTCGGCCGCCCCTGCGCCGTCTCGACGTACGCACGCCCCGGCCGTCCCTCGCTCGCTCGCACGTCGCCCTCGTCCCAGCCCGCCGGCACGTCCCCCTCGACCTCGAGTGGCTCCAGGGGCTTCCGGAACGGACAGTTCACGTGGACGGGTCCCGCGGGCGTCCCCGTCGTCTCCGCGAGCGCTCTCGCCGCGTCCGTCCGCAGCCGCCGGAGCTTCCGCGGCGTCGCCTCCGGCTCCGGGAGGTCGCGATACCACCGCACGGTCGACCCGTACAGCTTCTCCTGGTCGACCGTCTGGTTCGCGCCGGAATCCCGCAACTCCGGCGGCCTGTCCGCCGTGAGCGCGAGCAATGGCACGCGCGCCTGGCTCGCCTCCACGACAGCGGGATGATAGTTCGCCGCCGCCGTCCCCGACGTGCAGACGAGCGCCGTCGGCTCGCCGGTACGGCGGGCGCGACCGAGCGCGAAGTACGCCGCCGACCGCTCGTCGAGGATCGAGAACACGTCGACGTCGTCGTTGGCCGCGAACGCCATCGTCAGCGGCGTCGACCGGCTCCCCGGCGACACCACGACCGCATCCAGTCCGCCCGCCGCGAGCTCGTCGACGAGCGTCTCCGCCCACAGGACGTTCCGGTTCGGGTACCCGCCGTCCTCGGCGTCACCGCGGGCGCGGTCGTCGTCGCTCATCTGAACTCTTCGAGCAACGGCCGGTACTTCAGCTGGATCTCGTCCCACTCCTCCTGGGGGTCCGAGTCCCGGACGATGCCGTTCCCCGCGAACAGCGTCGCGCCGTCACCGCCCGCGACCCCCGAGCGGATGGCGACGAGGAACTCCCCGTCACCGGTCGCGTCGAACCACCCGATGGGGGCCGCGTACCACCCGCGCTCGAACGTCTCCACGTCCCGGATGGTCGCCGCGGCCGCCGCCGGCGGCAGCCCGCCGACCGCGGGCGTCGGATGCAGTGCCTCCACGATGTCGAGCACGTGCACGTCCGACGCCAGCTCGGTCGTGATGGGCGTCTGCAGGTGCTGGATATTGTCGAGTTTCCGTACGCGCTGCTCGCCCTCCGTCACGTCGCCGAACCCCGCGAGCTGCTCGCAGATCGTGTCGACGACGAGACGCTGCTCGTGCTGTATCTTCTCCGAGTCGACGAGCGACTGCGCGAGTTCGGCGTCGGCCTCCGGCGTCCCGCCGCGCCCGACCGACCCCGCGAGCGCCTCCGTCTCCACGCGCCGGCCGTCGCGCTTCACGAGCCGCTCCGGTGGGGCTCCCAGGAACCCGGCGTCCTCGGTGGGCTGTACGAGGAACCGGTAACAGTTCGGGTACGTCCGCCGCAACCGCTCGAGGACGTCCGGGAGGTCGACGGGCCCGTCGAGGTCGACCTCGAGCGCGCACGCGAGGACGACCTTCTCCAGGTCGCCGGCGCGGATGCGCTCGGTCGCGTCCGCGACCTGCGTCGTCCACGCGTCCTTCGGCGTCGTCCGCCGCGTCGCCCGCACGCCCGGCGGCGTCCCCACCGGCCGCATCTTCGGAAGGGCTTGGACCGACTCGACCGCGTCGTCGAGCGCGCGCTCGACCGCCTCCGGGTCGGCGTCGGGCCCGTACGCGTTCACCGTCACCCACGTCCCGTCGTCCGTCCGCGTCAACTGCACTTCCGGGAGGACGAACGACGCCGCCGGGAACCCGCTCCAGGAGCCCTCCGGGGCGTGGTCGTCGCGGAACGCGAACCCGCCGACGAACCGCGGGCGCGGCGCCTTCCCGCTCGCGCCGTTCGCGTCCACGTCCGCGAACGCCGCGGCCGCGGCCGACCGCACCGCATCGAAGCGCTCCGGGCCGTCCGCGGTCACCTCGGCGGCGACCCCCGCACCCGCCAGTTCCAGGCCGCCGGGGCTCGCCCACTGGAGCCGCGGCGGTTCTCGCGACGCCAGGAACGCCTGGAAGGACACGTCGCCGACCTCGCGGCTGCGACTCACCAGGCGTCCCGCGTCGAGCACGACGTCTCCCGACGCCCCGCCGCTCTCCGCTCGTTCCATCGCACGCAACTCAGGGACGGGCCGTATAAAGGGTGTTCATATCCGAGAACCTAAGGAGAAAGCACTTCACGCGACCGCTCGACGCCCCGCGCATGCGACGCCGCCGTACCCTCCACGCGTTCGCCGCGACCGCCCTCCCCACCGCGTTCGCCGGCTGTCTCGGCGACGACACCGTCGGCGAATCGACCACCGGCGTCTCGACCACCGATGCCTCGACGCGGACGACCGCCGCGACGACCACGGTGCCGTGCGACGCGCCGTCGTCGCTCGAACTCGGCGAGCCCGAGTACGAGCTGGGGCCCTCGAACGAGACCCCGCCGGTGTCGACGAGCGAACTCCCCGACGCCGAACGGCGGGTCGTCGAGGCGGCGGTTCCACCGGACTCGTACGTGACCTGTGGCGACGCGAGCGCGCTCCAGTCGCTCGCGGAACGGATCGAGGAGCGAAACGAACTGCGCTCGAAGCGCCACGAGGAACGGTGGACCGAGCAGGACGCGACCGTGACCCCGCCCGCGTACCTCCATCTCTACTACCTCGAACACGATGGCTCGACCTACGAGGTCGAACTCGTCGTCGACGGCGAGATATCGCTCCCGTGACCGCCGACCGCCGGACCGCGAGTCAGGCGTAGCGCTCCCGGACCGCGACTCACGCGTAACGTTCCTCGTTCCACGGGTTCGCGGTGTTCGAGTACCCGCGTTTCTCCCAGTACCCGCGCTCGGGTTCGGTGAGGAACTCGACGCCGTCGACCCACTTCGCGCCCTTGTACGCGTACCGATGCGGGGTGACGACCCGGAGCGGGCCGCCGTGCTCGCGCGGGAGGTCGTCGCCGTCGAACGCCCACGCGAGCATGACCTCATCGCGCATGCACTCCTCCAGCGGGAGGTTCGTCGTGTACCCGTCGAGCGCGTGGAACATGACGTGGACGGCGTCGTCGTGAACCCCCGCGAGGTCGGCGAGGGTCGGGAACGTCACGCCAGTGAACTCGCAGTCGAGCTTCGACCAGCCGGTGACGCAGTGGAAGTCCTGGCGCTGCGTCTCGCTGTCGACCGCCTTGAACTCGTCGAGCGAGAACGAGCGCTCGTCGTCGACGGCGCCCCAGACGTCGAGCGAGTACTCGTCGGGGTCGTAGTTCGGCGTGCCGCTCTTCGAGAGCACGGGGAACTTCGACGTCTCGCGCTGCCCGGGCGGTACGCGCTCGCCGTCGAACTCCTCGTGGAGGTCCGTGACGTCCCTGACTGTCATCGCGGACTCGTAGCGCGCGAACGACCGTAGGCGTGACGGACCCGAGTTCGCGTCGCGGTCCGCGACCACTCGCCCGACGTCGGAGGACCTTGCCAATCCAGGGCGAGGAGCGTGTACGGACTCGTTCATCGACGGACACGAACGGCCCCGAAAGTCCGCCGAGGGGGCTTGAGGCGGCCTCCCGCGGCGGATTCACGTCCCCAACAGGCTTAAATACCCCCTTACCGATAGCCCCAATTACTGATGCCCAAGGTCGAGATAAACATCCCCGAGCATCTCGAGATGCAGATCACGCAGATGGTGGAGCAGGGCGAGTTCGTCAACCGCGACGAAGCCATAGAGGACCTCCTGGCGGCCGGACTCAAGGCGTACAAGACGAGCGGCCCGATGGACGACGAGGACGAACGCCTCGACTCCGGCTTCGAGGACGACGGCATGATGGGTCACGACGACGAGTACGTCTTCTAACCGCGGCGCCTTCTCGCCTACTTCCGTCTCTCCGCTCCCGTCTCGTCGACGCCCGAGTACGGCGGCGGCAGCAACACCTCCGACTCCGCGTGTTCGCGGCGCCAGTCGCCCCACGTGGCGACCTGCGACGGCCGAATCGCGAGCGCCTCGTTCTCCAGGGGCCCGCAGATGGCGCGCGCGAGCAACTGGCTCCAGTAGCTCCCGCTCTCCCGGTCGACCATGACGAGGTTCCCGGCGTTCCGGACGCCGACGTCCGTGTCCCTGACGGTCGCGCCGAACGACCGGTTGTCCTCCTCGGCGGCCGCGGCGAACACGTCCTCGGGCCGCCAGAGCAGGCCCGTCGCGCGGAACGACCGCGTCTCGCCCGCGACGACGCGGGACGCGACCATCCCGCTCCGGCACAGCGAGCAGTACGTCACGAGCAGCGGTTCGCCCGCGTACTCGTCCTCGACGACCTCGTGCCGCCACAGGACCGTCACGGGGTACGCGCGCGGGCGGTCGCCGCCCGTGAGCCCGACGACGACCTGCGAGTCGTCGAGTCGGCCGTCGTCCGCGTACCGTTCGTCGACGTCGCGCGGCCAGTCGCGCGCGAACTGCGGGTCGTCGATCTCGAGGAGCGCCCACGGCTGCGTTGACTCCTCGCAGACCGTCGGCGGGAACCCCGTCTGCGCGAGCGACGGGTACGCGTCCTCGCCGCCCGTTCCCGGGCCAGCGCGCCCGCTCGCGGTGCCGCGGTCCGCGCCGAAGGAACTCGCGAGGTCGAGGCAGCCAGCGAGTCCGCCGAGGCCGACCGCCGCCGCCGTCGCTCGCAGGAGGGCACGCCGATTCATGGCGTCCGGTACGCGTCGTCGACGCATGAACGCGGGGCGGTCGTGCGCCAATCCCTCACACCCCCGCTAGCCCGATACCCCCAGTCGTCGTAGGACGGGTATGGAACCGCTCTCCCGTCGACGACTCCTCCGAAGCGGCGCGGTCGCCGCGAGCGCCGCGCTCGCCGGCTGCCTGGGGAGTCTCGGCGTCGGCGACGGGGGCGTGGATGCCATCGAACTGGAGCGCGCCGCCGGCCCCGGCCCCGACCGCGTCCCGCTCGCGGTCGCCGACCGCCCCATCGTCCTCGACTTCTTCGCGACGTGGTGCGCGCCCTGCATCCCGCAACTCGACACCATCTGGGCGGCCGCACAGGAACGCCCGGACGCGTACGTCGTCTCCGTGACGAACGAGGGGAACGAGGCCGCCATCCGGCAGTGGTGGGGGGACTACGGCGGCGACTGGCCCGCGGTCATGGACCCGGAGGCGCGAGCGACGAGCACGTACAGCGCGCCGCGGCTGCCGACGACGCTCGTCCTCCCGCCCGGCGGCGGCCCAGGGAGCGAGGTCTGGCGGCACGTCGGCGTCGCCCGGGCGGACGCGGTCGTCGCCGCCATCGACGAGGCCGCCGCCACTTCGAACGTGGGGCCGGGAGAGCAGCGATGATAGACCCGTTGTTCGTGCTGGCGTTCTCCGCTGGCGCGCTCGCGTTCGCCGCGCCCTGCGCGTTCCCGCTGCTCCCGGGGTACGTCGCGTTCTTCGTCGGCGCGAACACCGAGGGGTCCAGCCCTGCAGGCCCCGCGGACGACGACGCCGGCGGCACCGCCACGGACGGCGGCGCGGCGACCGCCGCGCGACCGTCGCTGCGCCGTGCGGGATTCGTCGCGGGCGTCACGGGACTCGGCGCGACCGTCGTCTTCGTCGCGTTCGCCGCAGTCGTCGCCGTCCTCGGCGCTGGCGTGGCGTCGCTCGCCGGCGAACTCGAGCTGGTCGTCGGCGCGCTCGTCGTCCTCGTCGGCGTCGCGTTCGCGAGCGGCCGGACGTTCGGCGACGTCTCCGTGCAACTCGCCGAGCGCTCGCGCTCGCCCGGCGGGTTCTTCGCGTTCGGCGTGACGTACGGCGTCGCCGCCGCCGGCTGCAGCGCGCCCGTGTTCGTCGGCGTCGCCCTCGCTGGCGTCTCCCGCGGCCCCGTCGCCGCAGCCGCGGTCGTCGGACTGTACGCGCTCGGGCTCGTGCTCGCGCTCGGCGCCGTCACGCTCGCCGCCGCGCTCGGCCACACCGCCGTCGTCGACCGGTTGCGCGCCAGCACCGGCCGCATCACGCGCATCGCCGGCGTCCTCCTCGTCGTCGCCGGCATCGCACAGATACACTACGCCATCACCGTCGCGAACGCACTCGGCTGAGCGGGGCCGGCGCCCACTCCCGGAAGCGCTCGACCGGGACTCGCCGGGTTTTTGCCGTCACGTTGCGGACTCGTTCTCGATGACCGACGGCCACCCGCTCGCGACCGTGGAGACGTACGCGCTCGTCGCGCTCGGCGGGTTCGCCGGTGCGAACGCCCGGTACGTCGTCGACGGCGCGTTCGGTGCACTCCCCGCGACGCTCGCCGTGAACGTCCTCGGGAGCGCGCTCCTCGGATTCCTGCTGTACGAGGAGGCGTACCTCGGCGTGTTCTCCGGGCCGATGCGGACCGCCGTCGGCACCGGCTTCCTCTCCTCGCTCACGACGTACTCGACGTTCGCCGTCCAGACCTACCAGGCCGCACCGCTCGTCGCCGCCGGGAACGTCGCCGCGAACTACGCGCTCGGCGTCGCCGGCGTCCTCGTCGGCCGCCACGTCGCGCTCGCACTCGCCCGGAGGACGAACCAGTGAACCCCGCGTACCTCGTCGGCCTCGGCGGTGCACTCGGCGCGGTCGCGCGCCACGCCGTCTACGAGCGCGTCGACAACACCACCGACGTCCCGCGAGCGACGCTCGCCGTGAACGTCGTCGGGAGTCTCGTCCTCGGGCTCGCGACCGGGCTCGGCGCCGCGGGCGTCCTCGGGGGCGACGCCCTCCTGTTCGTCGGTACCGGCGCGTGCGGCGCGTTCACCACGTTCTCGACGTTCGCGTTCGAGACCGTCGACCGCCAGACCCGAAGCACGCGCGCCGCCGCCGCGAACGCGTTCGGCACGCTCGCACTCGCACTCGCCGCCGCCGCACTCGGATTCTGGCTCGCGACGCTCGCCTGACAGCACCGACGCTCGCCTGACAGCACCGACGCTACCGAGTTCGAGGACTGCAAGAACGATTGCTCTCGGCTCGATCCGACCGATTCAGAGCACGAACCCGACGCCGAACGTGAGCAGGAGGCCGACGACGAGCACGAGCGCGCCGCGAGCAACCTGGCCGGTCGTGTACTCCTGCATCGGCGAGGTGACGCGCCCCTCGCTCTCGCCGTGGTCGTGGTCGTCCTCGTGGTGAGAGTCGTCGCTCATGCCTCGTGCTCCTCACCGCCCGCACTTGACGATTGCCATCCCGCCCGACCGACCGGGACGACGCCCGGAACCGAGGACGCGCGAGTCAGGAACTCACCGGAACCGGGATCGGCGACACCCCGAAGATACCGAGGAACAGCCACGCGACGAACACCGCGTACGCCCCCAGCAGGAAGTACGCCTCCCTGTTCGTGAGGTGGAGGTCGGTCCGGAGGAGCGTGAACAGGAACACCGTCGCGACCGTCAACGCGGTCATCATCGGGACCGCTATCGCGAAGTCGATGACGACCGCGTTCCCGACCGCCGCGGCGACGAGGATGCCCGCGGGCACCGCGACGAGGAGATCGAAGACGTTGCTCCCGAGGACGTTCGCGAGACTCGTCGCGGACTCCCCGGCCTTCGCCGCGCGGATGGACACGAGCGCGTCCGGGAGGCTCGTCCCGGCCGCGATGACCGTCATCCCCCACACCCACAGGAGGTCCGGCGAGAATCGTGCCGCCGTGTACGTGATACCGGAGACGAGCGCCTCCACCGCGAGCGCGATCGTCAGCAGGCTCACCGCGAGGAGCGCCCACTGCTTGCCGACGTTCAGCGAAGCGGGTGGTGCCTCCGCGTCGTAATCGCTCGTGTCCTGGTACTGGATGAAGATGTAGAGCACGTACAGCGCGATGGGGAGGAGCGCGAGCGCCGGCGTCACCACGCCCTTGAACTCGCCGGGCGCGCCGTTGTAGATGACCGCGAGCGAGAACGTGATGAGGACGACCGCGACCGAGAGCATGTAGAACTGCGCCTCCTTGAAGACGATGTCGCGGTTCGCCTCCACGCGATGGTCGACCGCGAGCGAGGAGAGCGCCGGGATGACGAGGATGTTGAATATCGCGGAGCCGACGATAGCGCCGACGCCGAGCCCGAACTCGCCGTGCAGCCACGTCGCGATCACCGCCGAGGACAGCTCGGGGAACGACGACCCGACCGCGACGACGATAGCGCCGTGCACGACCGGCGGCAGGCCGTAGTACAGCGACAGGTTCGCCGCGGAGTGCTCCAGCCACTCGCTGCCCTTCCAGATGACCGCGAGCGACCCGAGGACGAACACGGCGGCGACCGGGAGCGAGTTCACGAACGGACTCAGCAACGACATCGTCGGATTCGAGGGGCGACCGTCGCAAGAACCTTGTCGTTCGAGCCGACGCGACCGCCGCGTCGGAAGTGGATTCGCGTCCGGCGACGCCTCACCCGTCGTCGACGTCTCGGAGCAGTTCGCTCGTTCGCTGCGCGACCGCGTCCCGGAACGCGCCGAGGTCGAACCCGCGCCCCGTCGCCGTCCCGCCACCCGACGGTTCGTCCAGCAGCCAGTCGCCCTCCTCGCGGTAGATAGCGGCGAGCAGGCGGTCGTAGACGGTGTCGAACGACACCGGGAGTCCGCGGTCGCGGACCGTCGCCGCAACGCGCCCGAACCGTGCCGCCGTCGCGGTCTCGGCCGCGGCCGCGGTCGCGTCCGCGACGTCGCGCTCGCGGTCGGGAGCCTGGTCGGGTGCGGAAGCCTCTCCGCGGAAGGCGAGTCGTTCGCCGGTCTTCTTCCGGACGACGACACCCGCCGCCGGGCCGTCGTACCACGCGGACGCCGGGAGCGACTCGTCCGCGAACCCGTAGTCGCGGACGTGCACCTCCTTCCGAAATACGTTCACGGGGTCGAGCCCGAACGCGTCGAACGCTCGCTCGGCGGCGTCGACCCGCAGGAGTGCCTCGCGGTCGGCATCCCAGACGTCGACGCCGAGGACCGACGGCGTCCGCCCCCAGTCGTACGGATAGCCCGCGTACTGGGTGGCGACCCCGAAGAACGTCACCGACTCGACGTCCTCGACCGCGTCCCGGAGCGCGCTCGCGTCCAGCGAATCGCGGACGTACTGGACCGCGTGCCGGAATCGCAGCGGCGCGTCCTCGGGCGCGAACTCGCGACGACGCGTCCCCACGCGGACCGCACCCGACTCCCCCAGCTGGAAGCGGAACAACTCGCCGGCGACGAGTTCCTGCACCCAGACGTGCCCGCCCTCGTCCGCGAACCCCGGCAGGACCTCGCTCGCGTCCGGAACCCCAGGATAACGCTTCATCGAACTGCGCGAACCGACGCACCCCGGGTACTTGTAGGTTCCACGCATCGGTCGGCGCGCACGGGACCGCGGCGACCGGTCCACGCTCGCGTCCACCGCACGGCCTGTCGCGAGCGGACGCCTTTTGTCCGACGGCCTCGCACGTGGAGGTAGTAACCGTGACTCTCACGAAGCGCGTCATCCCCTGCATCGACGTCGACCTCGACGACGACGGCAACCCCGCCGTGTACACGGGCGTGAACTTCGAGGACCTCGAGTACACCGGCGACCCCGTCGAGATGGCAAAGCGATACAACGAAGCCGGCGCCGACGAGTTCGTGTTCCTCGACATCACCGCGAGCGCGGACGGCCGCGAGACGATGCTCGACACCGTCTCCGCGGTCGCGGACGAGGTGTTCATCCCACTCACCGTCGGCGGCGGCATCCGAACGAAGGAGGACATCAAGGAGACGCTGCGAGCGGGCGCGGACAAGGTCTCCATCAACTCGGGCGCCATCGCGAACCCCGACCTCATCGACGAGGGTGCGAAGGCGTTCGGGAACCAATGCATCGTCATCAGCGTCGACGCGCGCCGCCGGTTCGACGACGAGGGCGAGCACTACGTCGAGGTCGACGGGGAATCCTGCTGGTTCGAGTGCACGGTCAAAGGCGGCCGCGAAGGCACCGGATTGGACGTCGTCGAGTGGGCGCGCGAAGCCGAATCCCGCGGCGCCGGCGAACTCTTCGTGAACTCCATCGACGCCGACGGCACCAAGGACGGCTACGACATCCCGCTCACGAAAGCCGTCTGCGACAACGTCACCACGCCCGTCATCGCCTCCTCCGGGTGCGGGAGCCCGGACGACATGTACGACGTCTTCACGGACGCCGGCGCCGACGCCGCACTCGCCGCGAGCATCTTCCACTTCGACGAGTACAGCGTCGAGGAATGCAAGGCACGGCTCGACGAACGCGGCATCCCGATGCGTCGCTGACCACCGAACAACCGCAGAAGACCGCTCAGAGACGTCGGTTCGGTCGGCAGGGACGAGTCAGAGCGCGACTCAGGCGGCCGCGTCGTCGAACGCGTCCGTCAGCGCCGCCGTCTTGTCCCGGATGTCGGCCGCCGCCGCCTCCAGTTCCTCGAGCGGGTCCGCGCCGTTCTCGGTCTTGATGGTCAGGATCGGTTCGGTCTGCCCACCGGACTGCTCGGGGTTCATGTCGTACGTCGCCGCGCCGACGTTCTCCGCCTCCAGGAGCGTCCCCTTCAGGACGTTCATGAACGTGTGGTCCTCGCCCGCGATCTCGATGGAGAGTTCGTCCTCCGTGTTCTCGATGACCCGCAGTTCCATACGACCCAGTACCCGGGACGTGCGTTTACAGGTTTCGGAACGCCGCGCGTCCGGGACGCCGGACGTGCAGGGGTCGGCGGGTCAGTCGATTCCAGCGGAGTGGAACGAACGCGTCGGCTTCGTCCGGGTCGGGTCGACGGCGTCGAGGCCGCGAGTCGGGGGCAGTTGTCTGCGTCGAGGCCGCGAGTCGGGAGCAGTTGTCGGCGTCGTTTCGCAAGCAGGCGATATTCTGTCGGCCGCGGCCGAACGTTTTTGACCCCGGGGCCGGTACCTTTGACGATGACCAACGACGCGCTCACGTTCCTCGCGGACTCGCCAGTCCGCGCGCGCGTGCTGGGGGCACTGCAGTCACTCGGACCCGCTCGTCCGAGCGATCTCCGCGACGAACTCGACGTCTCTCGCGCCACCGTCCACCGGAACCTCTCCGCGCTCACCGACCGCGGGTGGGTCCGGCAGGACGCCGACGGCTACCACGTCACGACCGCCGGCGTCCTCGTCCACGACCGCTTCGAGCACTTCCGGACCGGGATGGAGACCATCGACCGATTCCAGCAGCTGCTCGAGACCATCCCATCCGAGGGCGTCCCACCGCTCGACGTCCTCGCGACCGCCGACCTCGTCACGACCGCCGAGGACAAACCACACGCCCCAGTGATGCGGTACGTCGAAGAACTCACCGCCAGCGACACCGACCGCGTGCACGGGCTCTCGCCCGTCCGCAGCGAGATGTTCGACTTCGGGCACGACCAGCTCATCGAAGCGGGCGTCGAGACCGAACTCATCATCCCCAGGGACGTCCTGGAAGCCGAACGCGAGGACGCCGGCGACGAGTTCGGCGAGACGCTCGCAACCGACGGGTTCTCGCTGTTCGTCCTCGAAGACGACCCCGGGTTCGGGCTGACGGTACTGGACGATAGAGCGTTCGTCGGTGGGTACGGACCGGACAATCAGTTGGTGGCGCTCGCGTACGCCGTGGACGACTCGTTCGTGTCGTGGGCAACCGACACGTTCGAGTCGCTACGGTCGAGGGCTACTTGCGTCCCGGGCGAGCAGGCCGAGGTGGAAGAATCCGCTCGGCCCGAGTGAGAGGGCAATCAGGGCAGTTTCCAGCGTGGGGACCCCGGCCACGGGGCGGGGGCAATGCACCGCGGCCGGCGGCATCTACACGTACGGGGTGATACTGGAAGTATGTACGCCACGAGACGTGTTGCAACCCCTGAAACACCATGCGGAGGTCGTGCGGTTTCGCCCCGACCACCGAGGAATACCGTCCAGTGTTGGGTCGGTCGCTACCAGGTGCCGTGGAACGTGTCGAACGACAGGTCCTCGAGGGGCTTGTTCCCGACCGCGATCTCGTACTCGCCGGGCGTCAGCATCGGCTTGTGGAACTGCGGGCCGTCGTCCGTCGTGATGCGCGGACAGCCCGTGTTCACGAACGCGTCCATGTCGAAGTTCCGGAGGCGGTCCGGCGTCACCTCGTCCATCGTGATGAGGTACGCGTCGTCGTTCCCGTCGATTATCTCCTGGGCCTGGTCGAACCGCCCCTGCCCGATCTTCGTACAGAAGATGACGCCCCACTTCTCCGCGTCCATCGCGCGATGCACCGCCCCGTACCGTTGCTTCATGAACTTCTCCGTGTCCGCGACCGTCACGACGTTGTTCACGGGGTCCGCGATGACGACTTTCTTCTCGGGGTGCTCCATCGCCAGCCCGAGCGGGTGGAACTTCCCGCCGCCGACGTAGAGGATGTGGTCGGCGTCGACGTCCGCGCTCGCGTAGTTACAGCCGAGCACCTGCCCCTCGTGCGTGAGGCGGTCGTCGCCGCGACGCGTGTGGACCTCGTACCCGCGCGCTTCGAGCCACTCGCGCATGTCGCCGAACAGGTTCATGTGCTGCGCGGTCGTCACGAGCCCCACCTCGTCGTCGACGTCCGGATCGGGGAGTTCCTCGAGGGACTCCTCCATGATGGGTTCGACGTCCACGTTCGAGAACAGCGGCACGTAGATTATCTTGTCCGACTCCTTCATCGGCGAATGCCCGAAGTGCACGAACACGTCCGTGCGCCGCATCAGGAACGTGTCCAGGTCGCACGCGCCGTAGCACGGCTGGCCGGACAACATGATGGTGACGTCGTCGGGAACGAGTTCGCGGAGGTCGTCAGCGACCGCCGGGCCGCGTCGCTTCAGGCCCTCGGGGAACTGCAGGCCGACCTTCTTCGCGTCCCGGTCGTGGACCGCGTCGACGATGCGGTCCAGCTCGTAGTCCCACTCGCGGTCGTGCTTGAGGGACATGCCGGTATTGCGGAGGTCGCCTTCGGAGTACGACTCTTGACTCATTGCCCCGTCGTAGCCGGCACGGACGGTTAACTCGTACGGTTCCCGGACTTCGAGGAGAGCGCGGAGGCGTCGGTTCGGAGGACCGAGCGGAACGCCGCTGTCCAGTCCGTGGGCGAGAAGTCGGTCTGGACGCTGCGGGCGTCGCTCGCGAGTCCGGCGACCTGTTCGGCGAGCGCGTGCGACGGTCGGTCGCTCTTGGCGGCTTCGGCGGCGACCGCCGAGAACGCAGCGACGCGACGCGTGTAGTTCGCTCGACCGACCGCCGCCTCGACGGCGTCGGCGACCGCCGGCGCGGTCGCGTCCGCTGGCAGGTGGTCGCCGGGGACCGTGTCGAACGCGTCGGCGTCGTCCGCGACCAGCACGTTCGGTCGGACGACGCCGGGTGGCGTGGTCGCGTCGAGCACGACGCGCGCGACCTGCGGCGGGTAGCCGCCGACGAGAACGACGTCGGCGTGCCGGATGCGGTCGACTGCTCGAACGCCGTCGTCGGCCGTTCGGACGTCGTGGCCGTTCTCGCCGATCAGTTCGACGATCCGCCCGCGTCGCTCTGTCGGGGGCATCGCCACCAGTACCGTCACGTCGTTCTCGCCCATCGTATCTCTCACTGGACGGCCCCACGTATTGAAGGGGGTCTTCCGTTCAGTCGGTTCACGCACCGTTCAAACCGTTCAATCGTTCGTTCAACCGGCTGTAGCCGCCGAAACTGGGCAAGACCGTGCGGTTTGGTGTCGCGCGCCTCGCTGGTGTCCATCCGGGACGGGCAGTTCGCGGGTTCCGGCAGGTTCAAACGCGTTCGGTCCAAGACTCGGATATGAGCGTGGAGACCGACCGCGAGTCGACGACGACGGAGAGCGTGGAGGCGCTCGGACGGGAACTCGGCGCCGCCATCACCGAACTGGACGAGTACCAGCGGTTCGAGGACGCGAAGGCGGCGGTTGAGGCGAGCGAGGACGCGCAGGCGAAGATCGACGAGTTCGAGCAGATCCGCCAGGAGTTCATGCTCGCGCGCCAGACCGGCGAGGCGACGCAAGCGGACCTCCAGAAGGTCCAGGACGCGCAAGCGGAACTCCACGAGATGCCGGTCATGGCCGAGTACCTGGAGGCGCAGAACGCGCTCGATGCGCGCCTGGAGGCAGTGAACGAGGCTATCAGCGACCAGCTCATCGTGGACTTCGGCGAGGAAGCGGGCGGCTGCTGTCAGGACTAGCTGCGAGTCACTTGCCGTCGAACGGGCGACGGCCGACCGCGAGTCACTTGCCGTCGAACGGGCGACGATCGAGTTCGACGGGTGGGAGTTCGCGCGAGGCTTCGCCGGACTCCAAAGGTACTTTTCGCTCGCCACCGGCGGTTCTCGTATGTTCGTTCTTGTGAACCTGAAGGCGTATCCGTGCGATCACCTGGAAGTAGCGCGTGCTGCGGCGGACGTCGCGGACGATACGGGCGTTCGCGTCGGCGTGGCGCCCCAGGCCGCGCACCTGTCCGCGGTCGCGGACACGGGCGTGGAGACGTGGGCGCAGCACGTGTCGCCGAACGACTACGGGAGTCACACCGGGAGTACGCTCGCGGAAGCGGCCGCCGATGCGGGCGCGACGGGGACGCTCCTGAATCACTCGGAGAACCGCCTGAAGCTCGCCGACATCGACGGATCCGTGCAGGCCGCGGAACGGGCGGGGCTGGAGACGTGCGTCTGCGCGAACAACCCGGCCCAGATCGGGGCGGCGGCGGCGCTCGGCCCGGACGCTGTCGCGGTCGAACCGCCGGAACTCATCGGAACGGGGACGCCGGTCAGTCAGGCGGACCCGGACGTCGTCACGGGCGCGGTCGACGCTGCGGCGGCGGTCGACGAGTCCGTGGACGTGTACTGCGGCGCCGGTATCTCGACCGGTGACGACGTGACGGCCGCGAGCGACCTGGGCGCGACCGGCGTCCTGCTCGCGAGCGGGGTGGCGAAGGCCGACGACCCGGAGGCGGCACTCCGCGACCTCGTCTCCGGCGCGAAGTGACTTAATTTCGAAGCTCTAAGAGAGCAATAATTAAGGTGGATGGGGTCGTTCGTTCAGTCGATGCAGACCCAGGACGTCCTCGCTCGACTGAAGCGAGCGACCACCGACCGCGTCCCCGCAACGCGCAACGACCGCAGCGTCGGCGCCGCTCGCGAGTTCGTCCTCGGCGACACCTGCCAGAACTGCGCGCGCGACAATCTCGCCGCCGCCGTCGACGACCACGCACTCGTCCCAGACGAGCCCGTGGACGGCCGGAATCAGGTGACGCTCTGCGACGACTGTCACGCGGCCGCGGCGACCGCAGCCTCCCCGAGCACCGACGACTCGACCAACGTGGACGACAGCACCGGCGACGACCGGTCGTTCGACCGCTGCGCGCACGACGGCCACGCCGTCGACGCCGACACCGTCCGCGCCCGCGACGACCACCGATGCCGCGGCTGCGGCGTCCGCGAACACATCGTCGTCGGCGACACCCTCCACGTCCACCCCATCGTCCCCATCGACGCCACCGGCTACCGGCACGCACACAACTACGTCAGCCTCTGCCCGACCTGCCACCGGCGACTACACGAGTGACTGCAGCCAGAACACCGCCGACGCCACGACTGACTGCGGCCGATGCGACCAGTCGAGAACAGACATATTAGGGACCGCCACGATTCGGACAGCATGATAGACGAGACGGTCTACGTGACCCACGGGCCTGCGGACCTCTCGCTCGCCCAGGACCTCTTCTCGACCATCCGGAACTTCCCGTTCACCGTGCACGTCGCGATGGAGGAGCTCGAATCCGGGCGTTCGCGGAGCGAGCTCGGCGGCCGCATCGCGAACGCGGACCTCGTCGTCGCGCTGTTCACGGAGGACGGCGCGACCGACGCGTGGCTCAACCAAGAGGTCGGGTACGCGGTCGCCAAAGGCGTCCCCGTCCTCCCCATCTACGAGTCGCCCGACGACCGCGGCGGGTACGTCGCCGACACCGAAGGCGTCGAACTGCAGCGCGACGACCTCACCGTCACCGTCTTCAACCTCGTCTGTCGGCTCCGTGCCGCACTCGCCCCACTCGGCGCACTCTCCGTCCCGAACTGGTTCCTGCGATTCCCGTGTAGTCTCGACGGCTGCGACGGTACCGTCACCATCGAGGTCGAACGCAGCCAGAAGGACCTCTGGCGGATGCACGAACACAACCAGCCCGTCCGCCAGGACTGCAAGACCTGCCAGTCCTCGTACTTCTTCGACGCCGGCACGTTCGGGTTCCTCCACCGCGAAGACGGTGCCCTCCCCGACGACTGACTCGCCGTCAGTCCGTCAGTCGTTCGTACGCCCGCTGGACGCGCCGGAACGCCTCGCGACTCCCGTCCTCGCGGTCCGGATGCACCTCCTTGATCCGCGAGAGGTACGCGTCCCGGACCACCGCCTCGGCGCGACCCGGGTCGACGTCCAGGACCGCGTACGCTTCGGACCGCCGCATCCGTACCTCGCGGACGACGCCGTTCCGGCGCGCCCGATCCTTGCACGGCGGACAGAACTCCTCGACGCGGTCCGCAGCCGTCACCACCTCGAACAGCTCGACGTCCACCCAATCACCGCACTGGTCGCATATCGACGGCGTCTCCGCGAGCGCCGTCTCCTCGGCGTCGGCCGCCGTCACGACGTCGTTCGACCGGTCGTCGTCCGCGTCGACGGCGGCTGCGTGACCGTGCTTCGAGCGGTCGTCTTCAGCGCACTCGTCCCCTTCAGCATCGTCGACGCTGCCGTGGTCATCGACCTCGTCGACGCTGCCACCGTCGCCGGCGCCGTCGCCCGCGGGACCCGCGTCCGCCCCCGTGGCGTCGGTCACGTCGTCGAAGGCCGCGTCGTCGCGGGTCGTGCGAGCGGCGGCGCGAGCGTACGACGCGCACTCCTCGCAGCACGCGACGGTCGTCCCGTCGTCCAGTTCGACCGCGGTCATGTCGTTCACGTCGAAGCGCTCCCCGCACCCCGAACAGCTCCCGCGGTGCCCGTCGACGCTCGTCCGTCGCGACATCGACTCCGCGTGCTCGCGGCAGTCCTCGCAGACCGCGACCGTCTCGCCGTCCGTCACGTTCACCGTCTCGAACTCGTCGACCGGACGGGTCGTCCCGCAGCCCTCGCACTCGCCGCGCTGGCGGGCGACCGCGGTCGGTTCGTCGTCGACCACCGACTCCGCGTGCTCGCGGCAGTCCGGACAGCACACGGCGTGCTCGTCGCCCGGGAGGGACACCGCGACGAGCTCCTCGACGGGGAGGGAGCGACCACAGCCGTCACAGCCGCGTCGGTCGACAACAGCCATCGCGTACACGTTGCGGTTCGACCCATATTAGTTTTCAGTATTCTACGACGAGGATTAAGTCGCAAGAAGCGACCAGGCGCGGTCGTGGTCGGCGCCGACGTCGCACGTCCAGCGTCCGCGACCGACGTCGCACGTCCAGCGCTCGCGGGGGCCGGCAGCGGCGAGCACGTCTACAGCCAGCCTTCGCGCCGGAAGTACGCGACCAGGACGATGGTCACGCCCGCCATCCCCAACAGGACTGCCGGATAGCCGTACGTCCACGCGAGCTCGGGCATGTTGTACGGCGACTCGCCGCCGAAGTTCATGCCGTACACGCCGACGACGAACGTCAACGGGAGGATGATGGTCGCGACGACCGTCAGGCGCTTCATGACCTCGTTCGTCGACATCGACAGCGAGTTCAGGTAGATGTCGCGCGCGCCAGTGACGAGGTCGCGGTACGTCTCGACGAGTTCGACGAGCTGGACGACGTGGTCCTGGACGTCGCGATAGTACTTCTCGTTCTCGTCGGCGACCACGTCGACGTCTCCTCGCGCGAACGTCGACAGCGCGTCTCGCGTCGGCCAGAGGAGCCGTCGCGTTGCGAGCAGCTCTCGGCGGAGGCTGTTGATGCGTTCGAGCGTGTCGATGCCGGTCGCGCCGACGACCGCGTCCTCGACGGCTTCGATGTCGGTCTCGATCTCGTCGAGGACGTCGAAGTACTCGTCGACGAGGGCGTCCAGGACGCGGTACGCGAGGAAGTCCGGGCCGCGGGAGAGCAGTCGTTTCTCCTCGCGCGTCGCCGCGTCCCAGACCCGACCGACCGCGGGGAGGGTGGCGGTCGAGAGCGTGACGAGCCAGTCGTCGCCGAGGAACACGCCGACGGGCTGGTCGGAGAGTTCCTCCTCGAACGTCGTGTCGCCGCCGCGGAGGCGCACGCTCTTGACGAGCACGAACGCGTGGTCGTCGAACTCCTCGACCTTCGGACGGACGCCCTGGCGGACGTCCTCCAGTTCCAGGTCGTGGATGCCGAACGTCTCGCAGACCGCGCGCATCTCCTCGCTGGTGCCGTCGGAGACGCGAACCCACGTCGTCCCCGTCGCGGCCTTCGCCTCGCCGACGTCCTCGTGCGATTCGACGCCCTCCGGCGTGAGGACGTGCGTCTGGATCACGCGCCCTCACCCGTCGAGATCGCGGCGACCGTGATGCCGACCATGAGCCCTGAGAGCGCGAACGCGCGCCCCGGGTAGGGCGCGAGCACGCCGACGACGTACCCGAGGACGCTGACGGCAGTGAGCGCGACCCCCGCAGCGAACGTTCGGTTCATGCCACGGTCGTCGACTGCCTGCGGGAAAAGCGTTCGCGGGCCGAGACGACCGCGGGCTACCTCGTGAATCGGCCCGCATCACCGCCATGGATCGAGGTCGCGGTCACCATTCCGCCACGCTCCCGTCCTCCAGTCGCCACACGGGGTTGTGCCAGTCCACGGCGCCCGCGCGGTCCTCGACGACGTCGCGGTCTATCTCGACGCCCAACCCGGGGCCGTCGGGGAGCGGCAGGTAGCCGTCCTCGAACTCGAACACGCTCGGGTCCGCGAGGTAGTCGAGGACGTCCGCGGTCTCGTTGTAGTGGATGTCGAGGCTCTGCTCCTGGATGAGCGCGTTCTGCGCGACGGCGTCGACCTGGACGCACGCCGCGAGCGCGATTGGACCGAGCGGACAGTGCGGGGCGAGCGCGACGTCGTACGTCTCCGCCATCGACGCTATCTTCGCGACCTCCGTGATGCCGCCGGCGTGACTCAGGTCCGGTTGGATGACGTCCACCGCACCGGTTTCGAGGACGTCCCGGAAGTCACCGCGCGTGTAGAGGCGTTCGCCCGTCGCGATGGGCGTCGACGTCTGCGCCTGTATCGCGGGGAGCGCGTCGAGGTGCTCGGGGAGGACGGGCTCCTCGACGAAGAACGGCTCGTGCGGTTCGAGCGCGGCGACGAGTCGTTTCGCCATCGGTTTCGAGACGCGGCCGTGGAAGTCGACGGCGACGTCGACGTCCCGCCCGACGGCCTCGCGCACCGTCCGCAGGCGCTCGACGGCGTCGTCGACCGCGCTCGGCGAGTCCACGCGCCGGAGTTCGGCGGTCGCGTTCATCTTCAGCGCGTCGTAGCCCGCATCCACCTTCTCGCGTGCGGCGTCGGCGACGTCGTCCGGTCGGTCACCGCCGACCCACTGATACACCTGTATCTTCTCGCGGACGGGTCCACCCAGCAGTTCGTACGCCGGCGCGTCGAAGTGCTTCCCGCGGATGTCCCAGAGCGCCTGGTCGATGCCCGCGATGGCGCTCATGAGGACGGGGCCGCCGCGGTAGAACCCGCCGCGGTACATCGTCTGCCAGTGGTCCTCGACCGGCAGCGGGTCCTCGCCCACGAGGTAGGCGTCCATGAGTTCCTCGACGGCGGCGCGGACGGTGTGCGCGCGGCCTTCGACGACGGGCTCGCCCCACCCGACGAGCCCGGTGTCGGTCTCGACGCGGAGGAACAGCCACCGCGGCGGGACCTCGTACAGGTCGTAATCGACGATCTCCATACCGCCGCGTTGACCCACGCCGTACTTGGCACTGCCGACGCCGGCACGACTCCCGCGGGCGGTCGTCAGCTTGAAGCGCCGCAGGACGCGAGTCGGGGACGTGACCGACGCCGACACGACCGCGAGCACGGTCCGCGACCGCGTTCGCAGCGAGCACGCCGACTTCCTGGACGCCGTCGCCGCCGCCGGGCGCGTCACTGCGGCGTCGTGGGACGGCGACCACGCCTCGTCGCGGAGCGCGGTCGTCGACCGGTTCGAGCGCGTGCTCCGGGAGACCGGAACGCTCGACGCCGCGCCCGCTGTGCTCGCGACCGCCGTCGACGCCGCCGGCGGCAGCCTCCGCGCGGACCCGGTCCCTGCGCCGCCGTACGTCGCCGTCACCGCCGAAGGCGTCGTCCTGCGCGCGACCACCGACGTCGGGCGCGTCGTCGTCACCGTCGCGCCGTTCGCGGTCGCTCGCGACCCCGTGCAGTACGTCCACCGGGACCTCGACGCCGACGACCCTGGACTGGTCGACGTCGCCGTCCACGACTGACCGGCAGCATCCGCTTCCACGCCCACGTTTATGCGCTGGCGGGTAGTCGAGCCTCGCATGCACGAGCGCGCCGCCGACTTCACGAAGCGAGCTCGCGAGGAGCACGGCCTGGAACTGGAGACGACGGAGTTCCCGGAGGGCACGAAGACCGCCGAAGATGCCGCGGACGCGGTCGGCTGTGACGTCGCACAGATCGCGAGCAGCATCGTCCTGATGGCGGGCGACGACCCGGTCGTGGTCGTGACGAGCGGCGCGAACCGCGTGTCGATGGCGAAGCTCGCCGCCGAGCGCGGCGTCGACGAGAGCGCTGTCCGGATGGCGGACGCGGACGAGGTCCGCGAAGCCACGGGGTACGCCATCGGCGGCGTCCCGCCGTTCTGTCACCACGGCGAGATCGAGGGCGTTCCGACGTACCTCGACGAGACCCTCACCGACTACGAGGTCGTGTGGGCCGCCGCCGGCACCCCGGAAGCCGTCTTCCCCGTCACGCCCGATACCATCGAGGCGACCGCCGAAGCGACGGTTCTGGACGTCGCGGAGTGACGCGGCCGACGCCTCGAACCTGGTCGCGTCGTCGCCGCGTGATTCTCATCCGATGACAGCGACGCCCACCTTTATCGGGGCGCCGGCCGTCGGTTCGAGTGATGGGACGCTTATCAGCTGTGTTCGCGCCGGACCGCGTCGCCGTGGTCGGGGCGACGGACCGCGAGGGGTCCGTGGGTCGCGCCATCCTCGAGAACCTCGACTCGGGGTTCGTCGGGGACGTCATCGCGGTGAACCCGAACCGCGACGAGGTGCTCGGGCACGAGTGCTACGACGCGCTCACCGACGCGCCCGCGACGGACCTCGCCGTCGTCGTCGTCCCGCCCCAGGTCGCGGTACCGGTGGTGCGGGACGCCGGCGAGGCGGGCGTCGATGCGGCGGTCGTCATCACGGCCGGGTTCGGTGAATCCGGCGGTGAAGGCGCGACTCGCGAGCGCGAGCTCGCCGAGGTCGCCGCCGAGTACGACATCGACCTCGTCGGCCCGAACTGTCTCGGCGTGATGAACACCGGCGTCGACATGAACGCGACGTTCGGCCCCGAGATGGCCCAGCCCGGGAACATCTCGTTCATGAGTCAGTCCGGGGCGTTCATCACCGCCGTCCTGGACTGGGCGAACGACGAAGGCATCGGGTTCCGCGACGTCGTGTCGCTCGGGAACAAGGCGGTGCTCGACGAGACGGACTTCGTCGACCACTGGGGCGGCGACGACGACACGGACGTCGTCATCGGGTACCTGGAGTCCATCAAACGAGGCCGGGAGTTCGTCGACACCGCGCGCGAGGTCACCGACGACACCCCGGTCGTGCTCGTGAAGTCCGGGCGGACGGACGCCGGCGCGCACGCCGCGTCCAGTCACACGGGCGCCATCGCGGGCAGCGAGGCCGCCTACGAGGCCGGCCTGGAGCAAGCGGGCGTGCTCCGCGCCGACAGCGTCGAGGAGTTGTTCGACTGGTCGCGCGTCCTCGCCGACCAGCCACTCCCGGACGCGGACGGCGTCGCCGTCGTCACGAACGCCGGCGGCCCGGGCGTGCTCGCGACCGACGCCATCGGCGACGCCGACCTCGAACTCGCGTCGTTCGCGGACGACACCGTCGAGGAACTCCAGTCGTTCCTCCCGGACAACGCGAACGTCTTCAATCCAGTCGACATCATCGGGGACGCGAACGTCGAGCGGTTCGCGCGCACGCTCGACACCGTCCTCGGCGACCCGAACGTCGGGTCCGCTGTCGTCGTCTCCGCGCCGACCGCGATACTGAGCTTCGACGACCTCGCCGAGGAGATCGTCGACACTCAGGCGAAGCACGACCTCCCGGTCGTCTCGTGTCTCATGGGCGGCGAGCGCTCCGAGGCACCCGCGGCCGCGATGAGCGAGCACGGCATCCCGAACTACTTCGACCCCGCACGCGCCGTGTCGGGCCTGGACGCACTCAGCGACTACCGCGAGATACGGGAGCGCGAGTACGACCAGCCCCGCGAGTTCGACGTCGACCGTGAGCGGGTGCGAGAGATACTCACCGAGGCCGCCGACAGCGGCGAGAACCGCATCGGCGTGGAGGCGATGGAGATACTGGACGCGTACGGCATCGACACGCCAACTGGCGAGGTCGCGACCAGCCCGCACGAGGCGCTGGACGTCGCTCGCGGCATCGACGGCCCGGTCGCGATGAAGATCGTGAGCCCGGACATCCTCCACAAGTCCGACATCGGCGGCGTGAAGGTCGGCGTGGAGTTCAACGACGTCTACGACGCCTACGAGGACCTCGTCACGCGAGCGCGGAACTACCAGCCGGACGCGGACGTCCTCGGCGTCCAGGTCCAGGAGCTCGTGGATCTGGACGACGCCGTCGAGACCATCGTCGGCGTGAACCGCGACCCGCAGTTCGGGCCGCTCGTCATGTTCGGTCTCGGCGGCATCTTCGTCGAGGTTATGGAGGACACGAGCCTCCGGGTCGCCCCCGTCGGCGAATCGGAAGCTCGGCAGATGACCGAGGAGATACAGTCCGCGCCGCTCCTCCGAGGGGCGCGCGGCCGCGAGCCAGTGGACGTGGACGCTGTCGTCGAGACCGTGCAGCGTCTCAGCCAGCTCGCGACGGACTTCCCCGCGATACTCGAACTGGACGTGAACCCGCTCGTCGTGCAACCCGACGGTGCGACCGCCGTCGACCTGCGACTCACCACCGACCTGGAGGAACTATGACCGACTCGTTACTCGTCACCGGCACGGAGGATAGCATCGGGAAGACCGGCATCGCGCTCGCGCTCGCACGACTCGCTCGGGACAGCGGCGAGGGCGCGACAGTCGGGTACATGAAACCGAAGGGCACGCGACTGGAGTCGAACGTCGGGAAGACCCTCGACGCCGACCCCATGCTCGCCCGCGAACTCCTCGACCTGGACGAGGAGATGCACGAACTCGAACCGGTCGTGTACTCGCCGACGTTCGTCCAGCAAGCCGTCCGTGGCCGCGAGAACGCCGAGGACGTCGCCGACCGCGTCAAGGAAGCGTACGACGCCATCGCCGCGGACCGCGACCTCGTCGTCCTCGAAGGGGGTGGCGGTCCCGAAACGGGGAGCGTCATCTCGCTCACCGACCGGGACGTCGCCGACCTCGTGGACGCGCGCGTGCTCGTCGTCGCGAGCTACGAGGAGCCGTGGGACGTCGACGCGGCGCTCGCGTACGCCGAGTCGTTCGGCGACCGGCTCGCGGGCGTCGTGTTCAACGGCGTCCCCGACCAGGCGTACGACGAACTGGAGACGGACGTCCTGCCGTTCCTCGAGGGCCGCGGCGTCCCCGTGCACGGCGTCGTGCCGCGCGTCCAGGACCTCGCGGGCGTCACCGTCGGCGACCTCGCGGAGGAACTCGGTGCGACGACGTTGACGGACGTGCCGACGGACGCGTACGTCGAGCGGTTCTCCGTGGGCGCGATGAGCGGCGACGAGGCGCTCAGGCAGTTCCGCCGGACGAAGGACGCCGCCGTCATCACGGGCGGTGACCGTAGCGAGATACACACCGCCGCGCTCGAGGCGCCGGGCGTGAAGTGCCTCATCCTCACCGGCGGGCACCGCCCACCGGGCGCGGTCCTCGGGAAGGCCACGGAGAAGGGCGTGCCCGTGCTGTCGGTGCAGTCGGATACGCTCACGACGGTCGAGCGCGCAGACGCTGTCGTCCGCTCGGGCCGCGCTCGCGACGAACGGACCGTCGACCGCGTGCAGGAACTCGTCACCGCGCACGTCGACGTGGACGCCATCCTGAACTGAGTCCTCTCGGCCAACGTCATCGGGCGCCGGTGAAGTGGCCGACCGCCGCTATCTCAACGAGCTGAAGAATTCTCCACGCCCAAAGAGTTTTCCAATCCCGGCGCAACGTTCCGGCAGTGACTGCGACGACCACGGGGGGTGAACGCTGATGGCCGAGTTCCCCGACTGGTACTGGGTACTCGTCCAGTTGTTCTCGCTCCTCAACATCGTCGTGCAAGCCACCGCCATCGTCCTCTCGCTCATCGCCGTCCGCGGGTTCCGGGGCGCACCCATCAATCGCGTCCTGAAACCGATTCCCGTCGTGATGGCGTGCATGCTCGTCGTGAACATGCCGTGGGCGGCGTTCTTCCTGTTCTCGATCCCGTACGCGACCGAGATATACGCCGTCGTGTTCTCCGTCGGCGTCATCGCGGGCGTCTACGCGGCGTTCCAGGCGACGATGCTCCTCACCGAACGGAGGGACCTCTGATGACGGTCGTCGACGCCATCCTCAACAATCCCTATCAAGTCCTCGGTGCCGTCCAGATAGCGGCGTTGCTCGCCGCCAGCCTCCTCCTCGCGTACCCGGTCTACGCGTACGCGCAGAACGTCGCGTACACGGAGGGGTTCGTCGGTATCGCCGTCGGGTTCTTCCTCCTGACGCTCTCGAACCTCCTCGGGCTCCTCATCGACAACGACGTCTTGGCGCCCGGCCTCGAGTCGTCGGCGGCGATCACCGCCCTGATGAACCTGGGGGCGTCCGTCGCGGCGACCATCGGCATCTACTACTTCGCGAGACAGTTCATCAGAACGGACTCGACCGAGTTCGAAGTGACCGAACCGGAGGGTTCGGGGGGGTTCGACGATGCCGACGACTAGCGACCCGTCGCGACGCGAGCCCGAGGACGCCCTCGACGTGCCCTCGGGCACGCAGGCGCTCGTCCTCTCCCCGTCGCTCGAATCCCCGCTGTCGCGCGTCCCCGTCGAGGCGTTCGACAACATGCTCGTGGTGTCGACGACCCGGTCGCCCCAGAAGGTCGAGCAGTTGATCCGTGAACGCGGCGGGGACCCGAACACGGTCGGGCTCGTTCCCGTCTCCGGGTCGCCAGTGGACTACGACGGGCCGCTGTGGACGACGAGCGTGGTTCACCCGAACGACCTGTCGGGCATCTACGAGCGCTTCGACCGAGGGATGAATCACGTGAAACCCGGCGAGGGCTGGGTGGTGTTCGACAACGTGAACGTCCTGCTGATGTACGCGGAGCGCCCGAGCGTCGGGAATTTCCTCGACAGCGTCGCCACGAACGTCCGCCGTCGGAACGCCTCGGGTGCGTACGCGCTCGTCAGGGACGCCGTCGCCGAGGGGACGCACGACCGCTTCGTCGACATCTTCGACGTGGAGCTCGACGAACGCGACCACGGCGAGCCCACCAGGTAGTCGAGCGCTGCGAACGACGTCCTCGAACGTGCTGGCGTCGCCGTCGACGAGTTACGAGACCTGCGCCCAGCGTCAATCACCACGCGGACCGTACGTGTCGCTAACGGGTTTCGTTCTCTAAGATATACACCACGAGAAGATAACATTAGTTGGCCATAATGGCAACCCACCCGAACAACTTACACCTAACAGGATAGTTCGTCTTGTATGGGTGAGTATAGCAGACGAAGCGCGCTGCGTGCTGTGGGTGCAGCGATCGGGGGGCTCTCGGTGGGAGTCACCGTCACCGCCGCCGAACGAACCGACCGGTTCGTCGTCCGGACGAAGGGCCGGACGACCGCGGGCGACGTGGAGGCAGCGGGTCTCTCCGTCGTTCACGACCTCACTGAGGTCGGATACGTCGTCGCCGAGGGGAGCGAACGGGACGCGAAGCGCGCACCGGGCGAGTACGCACCAGACGTCTCGTTCGCGTTGGATGGCGCGGTGGAATCCGCGAGCGTCGACGAGCACGCGGCGTCCGCGACCGACGAACCGTTCTACGGCCTCCAGTGGGACAAGCGAGCACAGGGCGTTCCGACGGCGCACGAGACGACGCGCGGCGAGGGTGCGCGCGTCGCCATCATCGACACGGGCGTCGCAGCGTCCCACCCGGACCTCGCGCACGCCGTGAACGAGGACCTCTCGCGGAACTTCACCGGCGACGGGCAGGGCGCGGCGAACGCCGCCGGCGGCTACCACGGGACGCACGTCGCGGGCATCGTCGCCGCGAACGACGAGAACGAGTTCGGGACCGTCGGCACCGCTCCCGGCGCGGAGCTCGTGGACTGTCGCGTGTTCGCCGACGACGGCGATGCGACGTTCGGCGGCATCATGGCGGCGATCGCGTACAGCGCGTCCGCCGGGTGCGACGTCGCGAACGTCAGCCTCGGCAGTTACCCGATTCCGCGGGCAGCGTACGGTCGGTTCCTCGCGCAGTTCCTGCATCGGACGACGTCGTACGCGACCCGGAACGGGACGCTCCTCGTCGCGTCGACGGGGAACGACGGCGCGAACCTGAAGTACGACGGGCCGGTCGTCTCGATACCCGCGGAAGCGCCGGACGCGCTCGCCGTGTCCGCGACCGGCCCCATCGGGTTCAACCACGGCGACCCGGGGGTGGAGGACGGGCCGGACACGCCCGCGCCGTATTCGAACCACGGCTCGAACGTCGTCGACCTGAGCGCGCCCGGCGGTAACTACGATACGGCGTTCCCCCAGGGGTGGTTCTACGACCTCGTCCTCAGCACCGCGTCCGTCCCGCAGTTCGACGCCGCTGGCGACTACGCTGGGGCTGCTCACACGCACTTCTGGATGTCTGGAACGTCGATGGCGGCACCGCAGGTCGCTGGCGTTGCCGCGCTCGTCTCGGCTGTCGACGGACGACTGAAGCCCAAGCAGGTCCAGCGCGTGCTCGAGCAGACCGCGGCCGACGCACCGGGGGGCAAGGAGTACCACGGGAAGGGGTTCGTCGACCCGGTCGCGGCACTCGAATCGCTCTCCTGACGGGCTGACTGCCAGGGTCGGCCGAGGCCCTCGCAACGGTCCACATCCCCTGTTCCGTACGCCAGTTCCGTCACGCTGGCAGTCCCCAGCCTCAGTTGGCAACCCAGCCATCGCGTCGAGGCGGTACGCAGCCATCGCGTCGAGGCGGTACGCAGCCATCGCGTCGAGGCGGTACGCAGCCATCGCGTCGAGGCGGTGTCCGGCTGAGGGGGTTCGGTCGCGGTGGACACGGTGGCGTGACCGAGTACCGACCACGCGCTGCCTCCTTGAACGTGGTTGTCGTTCCGGCGTGTCGGCGAAGCGCGAACGGTGCGAACCAATCGTTGCACAGCGGCGCGTCGACCGCTACCAGTTAATTAATCGGTCTTTGTTCTTGCGCGAATATTCAATACATTGCAATAATCAGGTCTAAACCAGAAAATATTATACGGGAGATTCGGTACTACGACCCATGGTAGACAGGTCCAGGCGAGACGTACTCAAGTTCAGTGGCGCACTCCTCGGCGGCATCGCGGTGGGCTCGACCGTCACGGCGGCCGAGTCCAGCGACCGCTTCCTGCTCGAAGCCAAGAAGCGTAGCGCGAGCGACGTGGAGGCCGACGGACTGGACGTCGTCGCCGACCTCTCCGAGGCCGGCTACTTCCTCGTCGAGGGCGCCGAGACGGACGTCGAGGCGACGAAGGGCAAGTACGCGCCCGACATCGAGCTCTCCTTCGACGGCGGCGTCAAGCGCGTGGACGCCGACGTCGACGCGGAATCCGCGACCGACGAACCCCGCTACCCGCTCCAGTGGGACAAGCAAGTCCAGGACATCCCGACGGCGCACGAGACGACGCGCGGCGAGGGCGCGCGCGTCGCCATCATCGACAGCGGCGTCGACGCCGCCCACCCGGACCTCGCGCACGCCGTCAACGAGGACCTCTCCGTGAACTTCACCGACGACGGGCAGGGCGCCGCGAACGCCGCAGGCGGCTACCACGGCTCGCACGTCGGTGGAATCGTCGCCGCGAACGACGAGAACGAAGCCGGCGTCGTCGGCACCGCACCCGGCGCCGAGCTCGTCGACTGTCGCGTGTTCTCGGCGGCCGGCGGCGGGTCGTTCGGTATCGTCCTCGCCGCGATCGCCTACAGCGCACAGATCGACGCGGACGTCGCGAACCTCTCGCTCGGCGCGTACCCCGTCCCGCGCCAGAGCCTCGGTACGTTCTACGGGAAGGCCCTGAACAGCGTGATGACGTACGCGAACAGCCAGGGCACGCTGCTGACCATCTCCACGGGGAACGACGCCGCGGACCTCCAGCACGACAAGAACTTCATCAGCATCCCCAACGAGGGCGCGCAAGCAGTCGGTGTGTCAGCGACCGGCCCAGTCGGGTTCGGCTGGGGTGACGACGGCCTCGAGGAAGCCCCCGACTCGCCCGCGAACTACACGAACTACGGGACGAACGCCGTCACGCTCTCGGCGCCCGGCGGCGACTACGACCCCGAAGCGGCCGAGGCCGACGAGACGACGTGGTACTACGACCTCGTCCTGAACACCATCTCGATACCGAGCTTCGACGACGACGGGAACTACCTCGGCGCCACCCCCACGTACTCGTGGATCGCCGGCACGTCGATGGCGGCACCGCAGGTCGCGGGCGCCGCGGCGCTCGTCAAGTCCGAAGCCCCGGACATGAACGCGAACCAGGTCGAGAGCCTCCTGAAGCGCACCGCGGCCGACGGCACCGGCGGCAAGGAGTACCACGGGAGTGGCTTCGTGAACCCGGTCGGCGCACTCGAAGAACTGTAACGCGACATCCGCCGTCTCACTCCTCCGTTCGACCCCGTGACAGGTACACGAGACGACGCTCGCTCACCAGCACAGTCCGGATTCCTCGCGTCGCTCGTCGCGCCGTGACCGCGGCCGATGAGAACGACGAGCGACGCGCTCGATGCGTGAACCGTCCGAAAAGCGGGATATCCCGCACGACGCCAGGCTCGGGCAAAGCCCCGCGTCGTCGTGCCGGCTTGTCAGAGGCACCCGGCATCTGCACGAAACGGCCGCGGGTGCTTAACCCTACGGGCTTCGTCCGACGTCGCCGTCCGGTACACGTACTTGAACGTGATGGCCATTTAAGTTATCTCGGGGTCGCGGTGAGTGCAACCGCCGGTCGAGGGATGGATTCTTGCGGGGGGAGCGCGCACGGTCGGTCGTGTTCCCGGTAATCGAGTACCTGGAGTGGATCGACGGACGACCCGAGGCGGTCACGCACGACCTCGCGTCCAGCGACCTGCGGCCGGCGACGCACGCCGACGGTCCGATACCCGACCGGCTCGCCGACCGCGCGGACCCACCAGGCCAGCCGCGGGTCGACGCGCTCGTCGCGGACCAGTACGACGTCGCACCCGAGAACGTCCTCGTCACCGCGGGCGCGTCGAACGCGAACGCGCTCGCGTTCGCCGTCGCCGCACAACGCCTCGCCCGCGACCCCGAAGCGACCGCCGTGGCGGACGGCGACCGCGAGGACGACGCGCGACGCTCGCGCGTCCTCGTCGAGAAACCCGGGTACGAGCCCCTGACCGCCACCCCGCAAGGGTTCGGCGCGCGCGTCGACCGGTTCATGCGGCCACAGGGCATCCTCGACCCGGCTCGCGTCGACGGTGCACTCACCGACGCCACCGAACTCGTCGCCGTCACCGACCGCCACAACCCCTCCGGTCGACGCGCCGACCGCGACGCGCTCGCAGCCACCGCCGACGTCGTCGCCGACGCGGACGCCCGCCTGCTCGTCGACGAGGTGTACGCGCCGTTCACCACCACACCGACCGACGCGCCCTTCGGCGCCCCGTCGATGGCCGGCACCGACCGCGTCGTCACGACCGGGTCGCTCACGAAGTTCCTCGGGCTCGGCGGCCTCCGCATCGGCTGGCTCGTCGCCGACCCGGCGTTCGTCGCCGCCGCCGAACGCGTCCGCCACCACCTCCCGAGCGTCGCCCGACCGTCCGTCGCCCTCGCACGCCGCGCGCTCCACCACCTCGACGACCTCGCCGCCGACAGCCGACGACGCATCCACCGCAACCACGACCTGCTCGCGGACTTCGCCGACGACCGCCACGACCTCGCCGGACACGTCCACGACGGCGCGACGTACGCCGTCCTCGAACACGACGACGTCGACGGCACCACCCTCGCCGAGCACGCCCTCGACGCCGGTGTCCTCGTCGTCCCCGGTCGCTTCTTCGACCGGCCAGAGGCCGTCCGCGTCAGTCTCGGACGCCCAACCCAACAGGTCACCGCCGCACTCGACGCGCTCGCCGACGCTCTCGACGACCTCACGTGACCATACCGACGGGACCAGCGACGCAGCGACGGGCGTCTCGTCACGCCCGACGACCAACTTATAAGACCCGCCATCCCGACGGACGACGTATGGACGGCACCCCACAGGAGATCACGTCGGTCGTCGGACGGGAGGTGTACTCGAACAACGGCGTCTACGTCGGCGAGATCGAGGACGTCAGGCTCGACATCGAACGCGAGACCGTCACCGGACTCGCCCTCTCGACGATCAACTCGGACATCTTCGGGAACTCGATGCAGGACTCGCGCGGCATCATCATCCCGTACCGCTGGGTTCGCGCGGTCGGCGACGTCGTCCTCGTGAACGACATCGTCGAACGGTACCGGGGCGCAAGCGACGAGGAAGAAGCCGCCGCCTGACCGACCCACGACGCACTTCTCGACGCACACGCGTCTCGATACGACGGTTCCAGCGCTCGCACGTCCCGCGGAGAAGCGTCTACGGGTCGACTACGAGCCGTTCCCTGACTCGCCGCTCTCGACGCCCATCGCCTCGAAGAGCTTTCGCTTCACGGCCTCCTCGGTGAGCTGGAGGAGCGTGTCGCGGTTGTCGTCGTTCGTCTCGATACCCGTGAAGATACCGAGCGGGATCTCCGCGCTCGCCTGCGTCGAATGCCCGGCGGCCTCGCCGATGTCGCCGTACGCGTCGGAGAGCATCTTCCCGATGTTCATCCGGATGTCCTTCGAGCGCGCGGCGAGATAGATGCGGTCCTCGCCGATCCCGAACACCGCGGTCGTCGTGATGCCTTCGAGGTTCAGGAGGTGCTGGGCGGCTTGCGCGAGCGCGTCCCGGTCGCGGACGAACCCCGCGTTCGACACGAGGTGACTCCCCTGGACTTCGCGACTCTGGATGGCTTCCGCGAGCACGTCCAGCGTCTCCGGACTCATGCTCGGCGACTCCACCTGCTCGAGGAGGTCGTGGTTCGCGAACGGATAGAGGTACGCTGCCGCGGTGAGGTCCGCGGGCGTCGTATCGCGCTTGAAGTCCAGCGTCTCCTCTCGGATACCGTACAGGAGGGCGGTGGCGACCGCCTCGTCGACGTTCATGTCGAACTCCTGGATGTACTTCGTGAGGATGGTCGACGTGGAGCTCATCGCGGGGCGGATGTCGACGAACGCCGCGTCGTACTCCGCCTCGGGCTCGTAGTGGTCGATCAGAATGTCGACGTCCAGGTCGACGGTCTCCCCGGACTTCGCGTGGTCGACGAGCGCGATGGTGTCGTACTCGTCGTGGTCCTCCACGTCCGTCCAGTTCAGGAGCTCGATGCCGAGGAGGTTCACGAACGCGCGGTTCTCCTGGTGGCCGATATCGCCGAGATAACAGATGTCGGCGTCGACGCCGAGCGTCTCCGCGATCGCCTGGAGTGCGGCGGCGCTCGCGATGGCGTCCGGGTCCGGACTGTCGTGGGTGAGGATGGCGACGCGGTCCTTCGTCGCGGACAGCACCTCGCCGAGCTTCGACGCCTTGAACTCGAGCTCGCCGGATTCGAGGCTCCGCATCGCGGCGTCCGCGATGACCGCAGAGGGATTTATGACGACGTCCGCGCCGAGTTCGGTCAGTTCGTCGCCGCTCACGGGGTCGCTCGCGCGCACGACGACGAACTGCTCTTGGTCGCGTTCGCGGATGTGTTCGACCGCGCGCTTGTTCGCCTCGACGTCCGAGGACATGATGAGGACGACGTCCTGGTCACTCACCTCCTCGGCGACGTGCTCGTCGCTGATGTCCGCCACCTGCGCGTTCAGGTCCTGGTCGCGTAACGCCTCGACGCGCCCCTCGTCCTTGTCGACGATGAGGACGTCCTTCCCCTGCTCGACGAGCTCCTCGGCGACCGCGTGCCCGACGCTCCCGCACCCGAGGATCGCGTACTTCGACATCGAGGAGATCGTGACCCCGGTACTCATGTATGCCCCAACTAACTCCCACGTCACTTAACCCTCCCGAACACTCTCGCATCACTCGAGGACGCCGAGACCACCCGGCGGCGAGCGTGCAACCACACCACGCACCCTCACCGAATGAAAACCCTTTTTAACACGACCCCGCAACCAACGAGTGCACTCAGGGCCGGTAGCTCAGTTAGGCAGAGCGTCTGACTCTTAATCAGACGGTCAGGGGTTCAATTCCCTTCCGGCCCGCTTCTCTCGCGGTCATTTCTGATTGTCCAGACAGCGTCGGGTTCCTTTTAAACTCATTGCTCCTGAGCGATGTGAGTGCGACCCGTCGTGGGTTGCGGGTGTCCGCCGTCCTGCGACAAGTTGAGTGTGCAGTTTCCAGCAATAAAAAGGCCGGCTGCAGATATTGACCAGTTTCTCCGTATTGTCCCCGCGCGCGCCGGACGCGCTCAGCCCCCGTTAGCTACGTCGGTAATGTGATAGATGTCGGTCGGGGAGCACGCGATGTGCAGGGGCGTCCCATCTCCCGTTGTCGAGGATGGGTACGACCTCGCGTGCGCAAGAGCGACGGCCTCCCGCGCCTCGTCACTGTATCCCGCCAGCGCGTTCGCAAGCACCCTCTCATCGGCCTCGATGGCGATGTGATCTACCGCGCACCTCTCGACGGTGTACTGCGCAACCAACTCGTCGAACTGTCTCTCCATCCTCGACTGGAGGTCGTCGAGTGCGCGGTAGAGGATGAGTTCGTCGACGGCCGCGACGCGTGCGGCGCCGTCGAGAATCGATCGCGGTAAGATTTCCGTGATAGCGGGAGGGGCCAATTCATCCGACGCGTCTTCTTCAGGACGGCTCCTCGAAGCTCGAGGACGACGAACGCGTTTCGGAACCTCGTCGCGCGCGAACGCGATGACGTCGTCCGGCCAGTCGACCGCGCCACGCAGAATATCGGGAACGCATCCCCGATAGATTGCCATCCGATTCGTATCTTCGATGACGGCGACCCGCGACTCGGGACGAATGTGACCGTTCCGTATCTCTCTCACCTCGCGGACGCGGAACCGAGTGAGTTCCCGAAGGTACTCGTCGCGCTCTTGGTAGAATTCTTCCTCGCTTCGCGATGGACTCAGCGGTCGGTAGACTGGTTCGGTACGCACGGGTTCCGCAAGTTTGCTGACCTGTTCCGGTTTCTCCTGGGCCCAACAATCGAGAATCGTCTCGTGGGCTGCTACGAGCGTCTCAGCTGCCAAATCTGCCATCGACACCGTGTCGAGAACGTCGAAGGTATAGCTCCACTGCCTCAGGGGGTGAACTGGAGTCGGTGGGGGCAGTGGCGTTACTCAGCTGGCCCGTCTCGTAACGCATTCGAACACCGAACTGCAGTCACGTTTTTTAATCCCCGAGTCTGAAAAGACAGTCATCATATGAATAACTCATCGGAGGAGTCCTATTCCCTCGAGGACGTCAAAGACGATCTCGACGTGCTCCGAGCAGTCGAAGACCGAGTTGTTGATGCGATTGAAGCGGCGGAGACTCCAGAGGTTTTGGAATACCTCATCCGGGAGCAGCAGTTCGATCTCCAGCACGAAGGCGATCAGGGGGTTGGGAAGATTCGTCGGGCAGTCCTCCAATCGTCGAAGGCCTCGCAGGATTTGAAGCGCACCGTCATCACGCGTGGTGACGATACTCCTGCACGCATTCTGGTTCCCGACGAGGTGGAGAGAAACGCGAAAACCGCGCTCCGAACTGGCAAGCCCGTCGTTCTGTACGGCCCTACGGGAACAGGAAAGACGACATTCGCGAAGCAACTTGCGCTCGGTCAGAGCGTCGGGTACTCGCTCCATACAGCCACGCCTTCGTGGACGGCGAAGGACATCATCGGCGGCATCGGGCCGAACCTCTCGGGATCGTCTGGCTACCAGTCTCTCAACTACCAGACGGAACTCGGGGCTGTCTCGGAAGCCGTCAAGCGGGCGCGCGACTTCGACATCCCCTATTCGGTCATCCTCGACGAGATAACGCGTGCGGACATCTCCCAGATATTCGGGCCGCTGTACACCGCCATCGAGAATCGCAATCAGACGCTGATCGAAACCGACGACGGTGAGACCATCGAACTCGACGAGGACGTCAGCATCATCTGTACGATGAATATGTCCGACCGGACGGTCAACGAGTTGGACAACGCGATTACGCGGCGGTTCGCGATGGTCGAACTCGACGAATACGAGGACGATGACCGCCGAGAGCTGTTCGACGGCTGGCTCACCGACAACCTCGGCGATATCCCCCTGCTCGACAACGACGACCTGCTTGACCTCTTCGAAGCGGATTACGACGGAATCAACAACGGTTCCGAGCGGGCCTCGCGTGGCCCGATAATGCGCTTTGGGCCGATGCACTACCGCGACGTCACAATCTTCCTTCGAGAGGCCCTACAAGACGAATCGCTCTATATGGACGAGCCGGAGGCAGCAGTCGGACAGGCGTTCCGCACCTTCATCGTCCCTCGGCTGCTGAACTCTGCAGCGTTCCCTCAGATCGAGCAAATCGAGGAGCACTACCGCGCGCTCAACAAGTCCTTCGAGATGTTCGATCTCACCCCGGCGGCTGAACTCGCCAGCCGCGAGCTTGAGGCGGAACAACGCCGGATGGGTTCCTACGAGCAATGAGCGTCTCCGACCCTGACGCATCGTACACCTACCAGCCCGGGACGTTCAGCGTCCAAGAGCACGGTGAAATACGGATAGACGGATGCCCGGCCTCCATCGGCGACCAGCTCAAACGCGCCTCGTTCGACCAGGAGTCTGCGAACGTCTTCGTGAAGACCCAGGAGTCGATTGATGACCGCGAAAAGGAGCACTCTGTCGTACGCGTGCGGATCGAGGGCTCGGTGATGCACGTGAGTGTGCGTGATAACGTTGGCATCGTCAGCCTCACGCCCCGTTCGAAGCTTCGCATCGAGCCGAAGATAGAGTGGGACTACATCTTCGATATGTTGCTGGCCGTTCACGGCCGCAAGCGTTCGGTCGATTACCATGGAGTCCCTCTCGATGAGTTCCAGTCCGAGAACGTCGATCTGGAAGACGTCTTTCTGATCCTGGCGATCAACTATCTCAACGGAATCGAGAACATCCACCGTAACGGCTTCATCCGCCGACTGGAGACGCGTCGGGCCGACCTCGACAAACCGAGGGGGGTCATCGACATCGAGCAATCCCTTGTGAATCAAGCCGAGGGGAGTGCCAAGCAACACTGTCTTCTCAAAGAGGTGAACTACGACAACCCTGCTAACTCGTTGCTCCATTACGCGGGGACACACCTGTTACGGCTCTTCCGCCAGTACGAGGACAAGTACGACCACCAGGCGTACTACCACATCTTCTCGCAGGTGCATCAAGAGGTGCGACATCTGGAACAGCTGGACGTGTCGAGTAACCGCCGACGGATTCCGGAGTATCGCCGGTTCTCGCTGAACGACCTCCCGAAGCAACGGCACTACTATCGGCAGGCCATCGAGGTCGCGAAGGCCGTGGTGGCATCCTCGCTCGGGTCACCTGCGATGGAGGGCGACCGCGAACTCGTCGTAGACTACGTGCTGAACATGGAGTCGCTGTTCGAACAGTACTCCCAGGTGGCAATCGAAGACGAGCTAGAGGCGCTCAAGACGCTCGATCACCTCGATTACACGGGGGACGTCTCAGCAGTCCGGTCGCCGACGTTACAGCCGTTCGAGAAGGAATCACAGGTCTATCACCAGCCAGACCACGCGATCGAGGAAGGAGATCGAACGCTCGCCGTGCTGGATTCGAAGTACTACGCGGAGGGGAAGGATCCGGTCAAGAGTGGGGGGTCACGGTCGCGGCTGTTCAGTTACGCGTATCTCCTTGAGACCGACCAGATGGGATTCCTGACTCCGCTGGGTGAGCCCAGGTCGCGACTGGTCGCACAAACCGGTGCAGAGCTGGAGGTAGTGTCACCCACAGGCGACGGCTTCACTCTGGAAGGCTATCATGCGTGCATCCGCGATTATCTTCATAACGCGCTCATCGACGACTATCCGGCGCTTGAGGTCTTCAGGGCCATCGACAACCACGCACTCTGTCTCGATCAGCACGATGTGTCCGACTTAGACCGATTGACCGACACGGTCGGCCCGTTCGACTTCAGCAACGTCCAGGAGTTCTCGCTACGCGTCGTCAACGCCGCGGCAGACACACTGTCGAACCGGCACCAGTCGCGGTTCGACCTCGAACAACAGGGCAAATGGACGCGTCGGCAGATCGAAACCCAGTGTGCGAAGCGTCCTGCAGAGACCACCTCGTGCGTCCCAGTGTTCAGGCGCGAAGGCCGACTGGAACGCATCGACCTGTACTTCGTGACGCATGATGAGAACGGGACTCCGACAGAGGTCACGCTCGAAGACGATTTCCGACTACTATGACCGGGACGCGTGTCATTCGTCAGTTTCCGGTGGGGAACGGTAACGGCTTCAGAACGGCGCTGTGAGCCAGCCTGCGTTCCGGCGCTGGATCTGTGGGCCGAAGACCCGACTGAGCCGGTAGAGGTCGGTCTCCGTCTGGAGTTCGAAGTCTCGCTCTCGGCGTTGGAACGACCCCTCGACAGCGAACTGAATTGTCGGTAGCGAACTCCGGTTTTCGAGCGAATTCGCATTGCCGTCCATCAGCCTCGACAGGTTCTGTACAGCATCCCCATCCTCGAACAGTTCGTCAAGGCCGACGACGCATACCTCGTCGGGGACGTCGTTCTCCCGGAGCATCTCCTCGAACTCCTCGATCGGGACGCGATGGTCGAAGACGTCGTACTCGTCCTTGACGACGATGTTGTACTCGCCGGGGAGTTTCCCATGGTCAGGCATTGTTATTCGAAGTTGATCTCCACGGAGATGTTCGAAACCTCGTCGGGCAGTCGTTCGAAGAGGTCGCGTACCTTGGTGAAGTCCTCGCCGGATTCGAGGGTCAGTTTGGTCATTGTCTCCTTGATGTTCGCGGAGCCCTGGAGCGGGCCGGGTATCCCCATCCTGTTGGTCAGCGTGAACCGGACTTCCCCGTACGTCACCTCGCCCGAATCCTCCTCTTCGCGCCACTTTCGGCGAAGGTCTGCGGCGTCATCGCCGTTGTACTGGAAGCGCCATCCGCCGCTCGGCACTCGGAACTGATATCCGGGTGACCAACGCGTCGGGTCGCCCGACCCATCCGTCGCAATCACGTACTCGGGCTCGGACTCGCGTCCGAGATGTCTGAGGAGGTAGGTTTGGACGGCATCCTCCGAGACCGACGAATCGAAGCGTTCTGCCACGCTTCCAACCGTGAATTCGTCGCCGCCATCGAGACCCTCGATGTACTCCAGAATCTGGTCACCAACGTCATCCGATACGACCGGAACGAGCGTCAGATCGGTCGGGTCTCGGTCGCCGAGGTCGTCGGCGTACTCGTGGTCGATATCGACGAGGTAGTCGTCAACGAGGAAATCGTTCACCGCTTCCCGGAACGCTCGGTCGGTCTGGTCGCCGGGGAGGTAGACGGTTTCGTCCCGTCGAATCTCCTCGAGAATCCGGTGAGTGTTCGCGCGGCCGCTGCCCTCCAAGGCTGTTCGGATCCGGTCGCGAACCTCCGGGGCGCCGATGCGCTCGGCTTCGGAGATATCGCGGATGGTCGCATCCGACTGCGCCTTCGTCACGATGGCCGTCCCGCTGTAGAGGACGTACTGGTCGTCCTGACCGAGGCGACCGGCCGCGGTCATCACCGTATCGTGACTGTCGCCTTCCAACCAGACCTCGGTGTCCTCGAGCAGCTCCAGCTCGAAGTTCCCGATGTCGACCGCCTTCGTCCCGCTACCGAACCGCTGGCGTAGCTCCTGCTCCACGTCCTCGGTCGTCCATCGCTCGACGTCGCGTTCATGCAGAATCGTCGTGTCCAGAGAACTGCCCGCGAGGGACTCCGAGAAGCCGTTCGACCCGTGAGTGATGACGGGCTTGTCCTCAAGCGCCTCCACCGCAGCGTCGAGGACATCTCCGGGACTCCCGGGGATGGGATAGGTCGGCTGGCGAAGGAACTGCTCGTAGACGTCCTCAATACTGGCCTCACCCCGCCGGTCGAGGAGGTCTTCGACGATGCCCCACACGTGCTTTTCGAGGTCGAGTCCCTCCGCGGCCACGCTGTCCGCGATGTCTTTCGCGTTCAGTGATTCACCGTCGACGAACACGTCGAGATCCATCTGGGCGGCGAAATCGAACTCGTTGAGGAGGTCGTCACCGTCGACAATCTCGCCGTAGGTGAGTTCGACGCGGTCGCGGAGTTCCCGGCGCTCGTCCTCGCGTTGCCGTTCGACCGAGGAGCGAATCTCGGGGTCGAGGGACTCGTCCTTGAGTACGCGTTCGGCACCTTCGATGTACCGCGCCTTCTCGATGAACCCCGTCCCGGATTCGATGGTCTTGTCTCCGGTGGGCTGGACGAACACGAGCGTGTTCCGCCACTCACGGCCGGAGGTTCCGTCGGCGTTCTTGATCACCGTCTCGATCTCGTCCTGCGACCAGTCGCTTGCCTTGATGACGACCTTCGTCTCGCGACTGTCCGGTACCTGCTTCAAGTCACCGTCAGTGAACCCAACGGGGTACGCGTCCGGGCCGAATACCTCGCCGACGGTCTCACCGATCTGTCCGAGTGCGATCTTCTCGTCGACGTTCTCGGCCTTGTTCTGGATGAGAGCGTTCGGGTTCTGTCGGTCGCGGATGGCGTACTTGCCGTTGAGCTTGTGCAGGTACCACGCGACACCGTAGAGCTGCTCGCGATTGAGGATGATGTCCGAGATGAGGTCACCCGTCTGGTACGTTCCCATCACGATCTCCGAATCGCTGGCCCCCTCGCTCTCGTCGGGCTTGAGGCTGTAGAGGAGAATCGTGTTGAGAATGCGGCGGCCGTAGGGGAGCTTCTCGGGGTCGACGCGGTTGCGGATGTCGTCGATACATACGCTCGGCCGATCGATGTTGATCCGCGTCAGCTCGTCGTCGAACAGGACGGCGTCGATGTCACCGTGCGTGACGAGGTCGGTCTCCTCGATGAGTCGCGAAGCGTCCTCGTCGTCTGGGTCGGCCTCTGGGTCAGCGGCGGTAGTCAGAATCTTCGAGAAGAGGTAGATCATCCCGCGCGTGTTCTGGTTCCCCTCGTCGGCGTAATAGCGGGTTTCGAGGGCGTTGAGCAACACGGGATGGAACGGGTACGCGTCTCGCATCTTCCCCGCGAGGTCTGTGGGGATGTCCGAGTCAGGGAGATGGTCGTTGTCCGCGTACGCGTCCACATACCCTGAGACGATCTCGTCGACCGCGCTCTCGTCGATGTCGTCGATGAGACGGTGACGGATGACCTCCTGTTTGCTCACCTTGCTGCTCATGTTGACCTCGGACGCGTTCTCGCGGTCGAGGATCCGATGAACGTCCGAGCCCTTCCGCAGGACGGACACGATTGCGAAGACGTCGCTGTCATCGAGGTCAGCGGTCTCGAGGAGCGCCTGCAGGAACCCACGGTTGCGCTTCTTCCGGTCGCCGCTGAGCGGCTCGAACCAGTCCTCGAGCTCGTCCATCAGGAACGCGATGGTACGCCCATCGACCGCCTCCTGAATCGTCTCCATGTCCGGATACGGATCCAGGTCACCTTCCGTTGGCTCGTAACCGAGAACGTCGAAGAACGGCTCCCAGAGATAGTCCGGTTGGCGCTGCTGGAGCGAGACGGTGACCGCCTCCGAGTTCTCCTCCTCGGGTAACGCATCGGCGAAGCCGTCAACGTGCCTATCGCCGAACTCGCCGGCAGCACCAGGGTCGGCAAAGCAATGGTACATCGCCACCATCTGGTGAGACTTCCCACTACCGTATGGGCCATAGAGGATGTGCGTGCCGTAATTCTCGTCCCCGCGAAGAGTGTCCCGGAGGTCGACGAATCCCTCCCGTAGCCCCTGCGTCATCAGCGTCCGATCAAAGAACGTGGAAGCATCGGCCTCAAACTCGTCCTCATCTTCAACGTTGTAGAGCTTGACTTGGCCGTCAATTTCGCCTTCCTCTCGAAGCTCGCGGCTTATCGTAACCGTATCCGCAATCGTTCGTGAGAGAGATTCCGTACTGGCCATCTGATACTATAGGAACCGTATGTAAATCGCATAAGTACTGTGGTCACCAATCGTCGAACGTACGGTTGTTTCGCGAGACGGCGGTAGGAATCTTACTGGATTTTGTCTCTCTCCTCGGTCAGGAACGACAAGAGGTCGTAGATTGCGTCCGCTGACAGTTCTTCCTCCTGGAAGACCTAACTGAACGAGTCTTCGAGCATCTCCTGCTGGGAAAGACTGTTAATTATCTTGCTCGACAGTACAGGCGATGACTCGAGAAATCGCGACCGTCGTCGCCTCTATGCTTCGGAGCGACGATATGTTTTCAGTAGACGATGGCGGGGTATGGATTCCAGATCTGGATAGCTATTCGTTCTCGATGCAGGAACATATCGCACGAGCGTTGGAGCTCCACGGATACGCGGCTTCGACGTCGACCCGAAGTCATGCTGGACTCCGTATAGACGTGCCCGAAGCGCATTCGATCGACAGTCGTCAACTCAAAGCGATTCACACGGATGCCTACGGATACACTGGAAGGGTGGCCGGAATTGATGCCCAAGGCCAGACCTTCAACAACCATATCACTGAACCGGGGAGCGTGTTACAAATTCCCGATCTGGGTTGGGTAGACGGGAGCGAACGCGTTGTTGTTGGTAAATACAGTGGCCTGTATCTCGCCGAGGTACACACGGACAGCGTAGAGACGTACGATAACGACGATACGTTCCAAGTGGAGGTTGGTCAAGGCAGACAAAAAGAGATGGCTCTTCACGAGATGGGGAATCAAGGTCGAGTGATTGTCTACAAGGGCGAGTGGAATGGGTATCCCCAGGAGCGGTTCTAAAACCTCGCTGGATTTCAAAGCGACAGATGGCGATTGGCTTGTTCTGCAAGCAAGGCTACGAAACGTTAAGTTCCCGAAGAAGTTTGGTTGGTGACATGGACGCCACGAGTTCAGGGGAAAACATAATCGAAGAACTCGGCAACACTGATTATACGCTCGATGAACTGTTCGATGAGAATGTATTTCATGTTCCTCGGTATCAGAGGTTCTATTCTTGGGAGAGATCGGAATGGGCCGATCTTTGGAACGACCTGTCTAACATGGCTAAGAATAATCGGGAACACTACATGGGTACGGTCATCTGCAAGGAAGAGCCAACCCCGATCTTGACTGAAGAGGGTACCAATCAGTACCGGAATTATGCAATCGTCGATGGACAACAGCGATTCACAACCCTCATTATACTCATCAAGGCAATAGCCTCGGTCTACACAACAATGAGCTCAGAAGAGGCATCGGAGGAGGGGGGTGGGAACCATACAGAGGAAAGCGTCGAATTGAGCCGGAAGAGGTTTTTGAGAGATTGGAAAATCAGGCTGGCTAATAGAGAGAGTCGGTGCAAGCTGCGACTCCAAGACGACGACAACGATACGCTTGAAGCCATTTTGGAAGAAGATATTGACGAGACGGCGACTGAGACCCCATCCCAGGACAGATTGATACAAGCCTATAGGTTCTATCGAGAGGAGTTGAAGGAACGGCAAGAGGAGCTTTCCCACGGACAGTTCATCAGCCATCTTGATGAGCTGCTTTCCGCTATCCGGTCGCTCAATTTCATTGTGTACACTGTCGACAATTCCGAGCAAGCCACCCTGATATTCGAGTCGATAAACGACCGCGGGATCGGTCTGAGCAATCTGGACAAGACGAAGAGTTTTCTGATGCACAAGGTGTACCTCACTCAGGGAGAGAATCCCCATTCAGGAGTCAGCGTCAACGGTGTCCAAAAGCGGTTTGGACGCATTTATCGGTGGATGCAAGACATCATCGAAACCGACCGTGTCTCCGATATTGGTGAGGATCAAATCCAGCGGTACCACTACATCTCGACTATCAACAAGACGGTGAATAGCAGCTATCTCCGTCAGGAGACGAACCGTCGGAACAAAACCCTCCGCTCGGGAGCGACAGTCTATTTGGGGGCATTGAAATGGCATTTCACCAATCTTCACGAGGAGAACGACCTCTCGATCTACGACTCGTACCCACGGGACTGTCCGGATGAAATTGACTCGTACACCAAGAGTCTCCGCGACTATTATTCGCATATGGAAACAATCGGATCGTACCGGCAGGACGGAGAGTACAATCCCGATATCGACTGGGAACTGCGGAAAATCTTCGCTCTCGACAGGCTCGGGAACTTCTATCCAATTCTATTAGCGGTTTGGGATGAGTACGATAGCGGCAGCATCTCGGAAGACGAACTCTACGAGATGCTTCAACTGATCGAGGTGGCGTCTTTCCGGATTTACACGACTGTCAGCCGTTCCGATACCGGTCGGAATCGCTTCTATTCCGTCGCTAACGATATTGGAACAGGCGAAAAAGATGCCACGTGGATAATCGAGGAGTTGAAAGACTGCATTCGGTCGAAGGAAAACGACTTCGAGGGGACGCTCCGGAACCAGAACGCGTACAATTCGCTCCGGTACAAGGATCTTAGATACCTCCTGTATTCGTACGAACTCTATCGGAGGGATGAGGCAAAGGGTGGCGACGTGTCGAGTATCGAGAAGGCAGCAGACAACGCCGGAAACGAGTACACGCTCGACCACATCTGGCCGAACGATACTCAGAAACTCGAACTGAGCGAAGAGGAGGAAGAAGTCCACGAAGAGGTAAAGCACAGCCTCGGCAACCTCACGCTGACGACGGGGCCGCGAAACTCCGGCTGGAAGAACCTGCCGTACCCGAAGAAGCGGAGCCGGATGGACGATGACGAAGAGAACGATTCCGACTACCTGAACTCCGACTTCACGATAACCAGAGAGATTGCCCGAGAGAACAAGGAGTGGGGAGAAGATCAGATCGCAGGACAGTTAGACGACATCGTTGATTTTGCGAAGCGACGATGGAGTCTGGAAACCGCTGAAAGACAGCCACTGTCCGAAATCAGGCCTGCAACACCTGACTGAAGACTCTGGGGACGCCCAAGAGCAAGGTCTCTGTATAGCGACCAGGAAGTCGGTTCTGTGAGAGCGGGCGTAGCTTCTCGTCTCGAACTTAGAGGTCGTAGGAACTCAACCGATACCCTGCTTTGGTCGACGGGGCGGGTTCCAGCGTGGCATACTGGATCTCGGCGACCGAGTCCGCGTCGAATCGGACGTTCGCCCGGAGGACGAGGTAGTCGTCGTTCTCGTTGACTATCCCCATCACCTTCTGCTGGTCGCGTTCCAGCTGGGCGTACTGTCCGGTCTTCACTTCGAGTGTGACCGTCCGCGAGACCTCGCGGTCGGAATCCGAGTAGAGGTTGCTGAGTCGAATCGTCAGGTCGGCCTGCCACTGGATGCGCTCGGTCGACCCGTCCTGTTGGACGTCCTCGTACGTGAAGTGCCGGCGATGACGAACCTGCGTGTAGATCGACGACGGGCTGTCCGACTCGAAAGCGGGGAACAGTGCGTGCGGACGCTCTTCGACCACCGAACGGAGGTGCGTCCTCGCAATTCCCTCGCCCATCTCTCCCTTCCTGTTAGACGACAGGCTACTGAACCACTCCTCCGTGATCTCGGCCTTGCTCATAGGCAGTCTTCTCGGAGAAGGCTCTTCAGATTGTGGACGTGTCCCCACCAGCCGGGAGCGGAAAGCTATACAACCCTCCCGAGAACACGTAGGAGACAATCAATGTCTAAGGAAATCGGTGAGTCAAAAGAAGGGGAGCGGAAGACGCTGCCCATAGAGAAAGGGTATCCTATTGAGCAGGTGAATGACATTGTCGATAGAGAAAATCAATCGAAGCGATACTACCGGCCACTCTATACCATGCATAAGTGGTGGGCCCGGCGACTCGGGTCAGTCTTCCGAACAATTTCTCTTTATACACTAATTGACGACCCAGCCTCACTGTCAATACATGACGCAGGCAGCGACAATCAGAAGCTCGGCGACTTCTTGGATAATCAAGACTCTCTCAGAGACCTCGTCAACAATGTTGACTTAGGTGACCCAGATTCCCTCTGGCAACTCTACAACAAGGATGTTCGCGTGGAGAACAAGCGTGTTCTTGACCCATTTATGGGAGGGGGGACTTCGTTAATTGAGGCATCACGATTCGGTGCCTCAGTCGTTGGAAACGATCTTAATCCAGTAGCTTGGTTTGTGACAAAGAAAGAATTAGAGGCTGGAGAAACTGACATCGCCGAACTTGAGGCGGCTTTTGACCAAGTCGAGAGTCAGGTGAAAGAGGAGCTCACTGACCACTATAGCACTGAGTGTCCTGAGTGCGAGAGGACTGCGGACGTTATGTACTATCTTTGGGTCACGGAACTGGACTGTACCTCCTGTTTCGAGACTATCTCGCTGTTCAAAGATTATAGAGTAGCGAAGGGCCGCTACGGCAACAAAGGGAAGTATAACATTCTCTGTCCAGACTGCGAATCTATATTCCACGTCGACGATTGGCGTAGCGAATGTGAGTGCGATTGTGGTAACGAATTTATCCCTGCAGAAGGGCCAGCAAAAGGTGCCGAGTATTCCTGTACGAGCTGTGGCCAGCAATACAGTGTGATGGATGCCGGTCAAGAGCAAGGCGGGTACGGCTCTCGGATGTACGCTATTGAGTACTACTGTCCACACTGTGACGAGGAGGGGCGCGATCGAAGCGTCTACAAGGGGTACAAGCAGGCCGAGGAAGTAGACATCGAGAAGTACGAGAACGCAGTAGAAGAATGGCAAGAGAGCGAGGGCTTAGAGTCGTACGTTCCCTCCCAAGAGGTACCACTGGGAATTCTCACGGACAGTACCGCGTTTGAGGGTAGCATCGGTGGAGGTCATAATCTACTCGGCCACGGTTATGATGAATGGACAGACATCTTTGACGAACGGCAACTCCTCTGTCTGTCCAAACTACTCGGTGCTATCGATGACGTCGAGAATCAGAACGCGAAGGAATACCTATTGCTCGCCCTCTCTGACTCCCTGATGTTCAGCAATACTTTCACTATCTATAATCGTCAGAGACACAACATAGAGGGCATCTTCAAAACGAACTCGTTCAAGCCACAGAAGGAGTACGTCGAGAATAACGTATGGGGCACGGAGTATGGCCGAGGGACATTCCTGAAAAGTTGGAAGAAAGTTCTAGCCGGTGTCGAATGGGCGGAAGCTCCTGTTGAACGATACATCCAAGACGGCTCAACGAAGAAGACTGAACCGTTCAATCAGCCAGTCGGAGAGAATCACGAAGTTCACTGCGGAGATATGCGGGAGTTGGAGTACGAGAACGAGTTCGATGCTGTCCTCACTGATCCTCCGTACTACAACAACGTAATCTATTCCGAGCTATCCAACTTCTTCTACGTCTGGCAACGCCTCTTGTTAAAAGACGAATACGAATATTTCGAACCGGATACGACCCCTCGGGCCGATAGCATCGTCGCTAACCCTGCAGAGGGGAAAGATGAGACCGATTTCGAAGAAGAACTGTTTCAGTCTTTCTCGAAGGTACATCAGGCGCTAAAGCAGGACGGCGTACTTGCGTTCACTTATCACCACAGTGACGCCGAATCGTGGGGTGAACTGCTAGGCGCTCTCTGTGAGGTGGGCTTCGAAGTCACAGCCACATACCCAGTAACTGCCGACACGAACCGTGCGACGTACAAATTGAACGAAGGTGAGTCGGTGGACTTCGATATTATCATCGTTGCCCGCCCCGCTCAAGACCGCCAGCCAATCTCGTGGAACAGCCTCCGCCGCAATATCTACCGAACTGCCCAGAAGACCCGACAGCGTCTTGAAGAGAATCGCGACCTCTCTCGCGGCGACATCGGTGTCGTTGAGATGGGTCGGTGTTTCCACGAGTACTCGAAGCACCACGGCAAAGTCGAACGCGCCGGCGACACGATGACCGCGAAAGACGTCGTCGACGAAATCTATGGCGTTATTCAACACGGCAGCGACATCGGCGAAATCGACGTGTTCCTTGATCTGATTGAGACCCCGGACGCGTCGTTCAACGACCTCAACAAGCTATCTCGTGGGACAAACGCCACACCCGAACGCATGGAGGACATGCAACTCTACCGAATGGACGATGGCTTCAAACTCGGGATGTGGGATGACGAAAAGCGCATCGCGTATATCCAGTCACGCCTCGACAGTGACGAGGAACTCACCAACCTCGACAAAGCCCAGTTCCTCCGCTATCGCTGGGAACACGGTAAGAACGTCTCCGACTACCTCAGTAAGTGGGAGATCACCGACGACCTCCGCGAGCTGTGCGAAGGACTGGCCGACGCGACCGGCGACGATACCTACCGGAACATTCTGGAATCCCGCCTGAGCGACTACTGACGACAGCTACCGCTTGAATCATGGGGAAATCTCACAAAACACCTGCCAAGAGAGCCGGCAAAAGTCCCGTAGCATACCGGGATGAGCGATGGGCTCTCCCGTCAGATTCAATGGCTATTCGCAGGTACAAGAGCCGGGAGCATTTCAAAACGCTCGTTGAAGAGGAAGAACTCTACTTTGGAGCTGCTCGAAAGTATCACGAGGAGGACTTTGACGACACCGAAGGACAAGCGACAGATGCTACTCGTGAAGCCGAAGACGCTGGGACGCCCCTATCAGCTTTTGCACCAGCCGAATACCTCGAAGACCTCCGGCAAAACTCGATTGGTCGCTTCTTCCTCAATTGTTGGAAACTCGGAAGAGATGAGAACCACCAGCACTGGGACGAATTTGGCGAGATTGCTATAGAGACCACGGTCGGGAGATTGCGGAAAGCAATTTCGTACGAGTATCAGCTGTATATGGGAATGGTGCGGTACGTGGACGACCTAGTAGAGATTCCCTCTGTTCCAGAAGCTGCCTATTTCTATAAGCTGCTGGAATTCGCGAGCGAAAACGAATTCAGAGTCGTACTTGACCGAGACCCACAGTTGGTGTTTCAACCGTCAAAAGAACCACCAGATTGGGACTATGACGATTCACTCAGTGTCGACATTGACGTCGAACAGCTGATTACGCAGGTGATTGTGCGGCCTTCGGCCGACAATGAGCTGGTCACATTTGTGCAAAATACGCTTGCCGATAACGGACTCGATGTACCAGTGAAGAGGTCTCGTTTAGATTGGAACAGAGATCCTGCACCCTGTCGAATGGTTTATGGAAACCAGAATATCCGACTTATTGCGAAGCATTGGAACAAGTTACTCACCCGTGAGATCGCAAGAACAAGCACGATTTGGGATGGTGTAGATTTGGTTGAAGTCGTGCCTCCGGGACAGGAGACCGAAAACTTTGCTCACTACGAGATTCATCGTTTCAAGGACTCAGATGTCCCCGATCCAGCGGACTACGGACATGATTACCTGAACTACTCCATTTCAGTTCGACGGTTCAATCAGGATGGCCTCCAAAAGGAATGGAAACGTGGGTCTGCGTTCAACTGAATCCCTGAACTTCGACAGCGCCGTGCGAGATTTTTCTGAGGGAACAAGACGAATCCCGCCTGACCGACTACTGCCGGATGCTCACCTCTGGGATGACGTCGTCCCAGACAAAATCCAACTCGCCTTCTAATTTCTTCGTATCTGCCGAAGTGACGTTGACACTCTGTTCAGTCCACTCGATCTCGTCGAAGACCTCTTTCTTCAGTTCCGGATTCGTCTCTACGACGGGACGAGAGAAATCTCCCTGATGAGACGTTTCAACCCGAATTGGCTCCGTTTCCCAGGTCTCTCCTGTCTCTTCGACCTCATCCAATGGCTTCCGATCCCCGAACCGGATGTCAGTATCACTTCCGTTTGGTGGAGCAGCCTCAGAGTGTACGTAGAACAGGTCAAACTGGGCGGATTCACCACGGTTCAGATCGATCCTTGTGGGTGATTCCGACTCGTTCCATGTCGGAACCAGATCGATGACGTATCTCTTCTGAATGGTTACCTCGTGTAACTCCTCTCCATCAGGGCCAAAGTCAGGCACTTTCTCGGTCGTCTCACGAAAACCAACGAGCCGGATTCGGGGTTTGCAATTCGAGGCGACCGACCTCCCGGTATTCGAGATTTCCACACGGTATTGACCCCACGCCATCGACTCCTCTGGATGCGACTCTCCTTCCTTGAGAACTCCCGAAGTGAATTCAAGTTCGGGACGAGAGATGAACCGCCAAATCCCCTTCGCACCGAGAGTGGCGACGAGACCGCCGACAGCACCAGAGAGTAACGTTGTTACGATGCTCATTTCCAACAGTTCACAACAGCCTCTGCGGTGACAGATATAGTAGGCGGATTTCGAGTATGTGATCAGAAGATGTTTGCTGTGGTGATTGATTAGTGGCGCCGGCAGACGGTTCTCAATTCACGATGGATTCAATTACTCCAGTGAGGGCCCCCTCAAACCACGTCAGGTCTATGATGGCGTATGCGCAGAGACCGAGCATGACCGTGAACAGTACGTAGTAAATCCACAGGTCGATCTTGAACTGCCGCTTCATGTCTTCGCTGCCGTCGCCCTCTTTGATGCCGTTGAACGTGTTCTCGTCAATTCGGTTTTCGTACATCGAATAATATTGTTCCCGACCGTCTTCCGTGGCCTGGAACTGTTGACTCAGACTGTAAGCCGTTCGAAGCCCCAGGGCGATATACACGATTACAGGGATCAGGGAAGCAGTCAGGGCGGTTTGAATCGCCGTGATGCTCGATAGCTGTGAGATTATCCCTGCCCAGGTGATTGCCACGTATGCGACCATTCGAAACAGGTCTCGATTCAGGTTGTTGGCCAGCCCCCTTCGAATGTCAGAAAGCTCTCGATGCGTGTTGAAGACGTATTCAGTGACGTCCTGCTGGACTTCGACGAATTCCTCAATGCTGTCTCGGATGTAGAACTCGAAGTTCGACCTGACGCTCTCTCCAATGTCACCGATCTCCGTGATCATCCCGGAGACAGTCGTCGAGTAGAGAGTGGCGATATTCCTGAAGACAGAGATTCGATCGGTCGTTCGCGAGCTGTATATCCAATTGAAAAGTTCGATGAAGGTCTCGACAGTCTCCTGGTCAGCATCTGCTAATCCATCATCTACAGCACTTTCCTCGAGCGTCAGTCCCTCCTCCTCACTATTCAGAATGAGATCCGATTCTATGACTCGGCGACCGTTGATTCGAACTTGCCATCCGTCATCCGTTACTCGGCTAACGTTCGAGACGCCCAGAATCCCAGAAGCTAGTCGATAGGGACGGAAGAGGGAGCGAAGTTGGGCTGCGAACTCGGACTGGGAAGAGGAGTCAAGTTTCGTGTAATCTGGGGGGAGGTACTGGTCGTCAAAGTGGTCAATGGCACATTCCCGGCGAATTCGCTGATACTGGTCGCTGATGTACGAGTCCCGCTGGAAGAAAGACTCCAGATCGGGTTCGCCAAGACGCTCCGGGGGGAAGTAACCCACCTCGGGGCCTGAAACCGCCTGATCCAAATTCCGGATGATGAACAACCGCTTGCCCTCGTCACAATAGAAGACATCCTTCAGTTCTGCGAACGAGGAATCCTGAATGTCACTGATTACGTCGGACTTCTCGAAGTAGTAGCTTGCACAGCAACTTTGGTCAAGTTGGCTCTGAACGTACTCGTCGATGTGCGATCCGTCAACTACGTATTGAAATTGGCAGTCGATAGAACCCGCCTCTACTAACGAACGGATACAGTCCTCAAGGTCGGCTCTGGAAGATACCGAGTTGCTGCGAAGAGATTGAATAGCCGTCTGAGCATCATCCTGGCTAAATAACCGACCAGTGTCCGCATCATTGTCGGAGCTGTTGGTAATCGTTACGTCGCCCGAGGTCTCCCAGAGGGCCCGATACTCGAATGAACCAGCCTGATGGTCGAGTTCAAAAACCAGGTTACGACCATCAATAAACTCGCGTATATTCTCGACAGTATCGAAGACTGAGCCGAGTGCCTCGGCGGAGATGTCGTCTTCGATTTTCAGACGACGGCCAACGACCTCGGTTGCCCAGTCATCCTGAAGTCGGTCGATAGACGATTCCAAGCCAGACAACATTAGCTGTCTAGTACTTCCGTGTCGAGTTCAGTTCCGCGTATTGTCACGGTTACCCCATCGTCGCTCTCTTCCTTTTCAACCATGTCCTCCGCAGTCGACGGGAAGCGGACGCGTATCTGTTTGTCGACCTCGTACTTCACTGTACTTGGCAGGTTCTCTGTATCAATGGCGAGAGCATCTGGATTGTCCACCCCAAGGCGATCTGCCAACTCATCCCGTGAAACTTCCCGACCGACGATGTCGCTCGCCACCTCGGTCACTTCATCGATTCCGACGATACCCGAGTCTGTGCGGTCTTTCAGGTCTCTAAAGCGTGAAGTATCAGCCCCGTCAGCACTCTGCCCTGTATGCTCCTTCTTTAATTCACTCACTACCTCAAACACGTTCTTCGCCTGCTCCAGAGAGCCCTCCTCTATATCACATTGGAGGAACTCGTGGAAATAGTCAGAGACAGAGCCGGACTGATAGAATTTGACATCGCCAGGAAGTCGATAGCCTTCCGACTGCACAATCGGATAGATGAGGCCCTTCTGCAGCTCTTTCGGTTCAGGGAATATGTCCTCCAAGTCCAGTTCTTCGATACCTCGATCGTCTGCCAGTTTCAGTCGTTGTTCCTCAACTAGATCCAGCTTGAGAATCGAGACAATCTGGTGTTCGTCATCGTCGAGAAGAGTCTCTCCAGAAATCGTGGCTTGGATGATAAACAAGACGCCATCGTTTGCTCGAGGGTGTATCTGTGAATTCAACTCTTCGGCTAGCGCCTTCGATGCTGCCTCAAAATCGTCAGGAGAACCATCAAAATCGGTCGTTCTCGCCGTTTCTAGCCACTCTTCTGAATCCGTATCTGAAGTGACAAAGTCGCCACGCGTAACGTCAGCTATGTCGGTTTTCACCACGACCTGTTGGATGTACCGTTCGAAGAGTTCCAAGTCCTCGTCGACGTCCCCACCGACCGATTCCTTCCATTGATTTGCATTGTCGAGATCAGGAGAGACAGGTGAATAGGTCATCGAATGTATCTCCGAATTCATGTTGAAAAGTGCAACTAACGCGATTGGTAATAGGTTTTCCCTTGGATCCTTGGTGGGCACTCAGGTGCCCAAATACCAAGCATCAGATCGGAAGGATCAAAATTTCAGGCCCCGTGAGAGCTAATTCTCAGTAGCCATCGTAAGTACCTCAGAGACGCCCGCCTCAACTGTTTCCCGTTCGAGTGACTCAACCATCTCCATCTCTTGTCGAGTACGGTGACTCGGGTACGACTCCCGTTCCTCGTGTCGGCTGGGGAGTTTCCGAACGACATCGTGGAAGTTCACGTCGACGACTTCCAGGAGTTCAGGAGATTTCTCGGGTCTTGCTTCGATATTCCACCGCACCCCATCGGTAGTAATTCCGACCGTGGCTTCCCCCAAGTCGCTCTTCAGGTAGTCCTCCATCTGCTCTTTGCCGTATTCGAATTTGTTCGGAGTCTTCACCTCGCCGATGACGGCACAGTCCAGGCCACAGTCGAAGTTCTTGATCGCGAAGTCCGGACGCGTCTTGTCCCACTTCGGGTAGCCATACGGCTGTGCCCAGCACTCGTAGTCGAGGAGTTCCAGCGTCGGCCAGATGAGATACTGCTCGACGAACCGCTCTGGGTGCTGTCCGAGCTTCTTTCCCTTCAGGTATTTCCCTTCTCTAGCGACGTTAGAGAGATGAACCGGGACATCACGGCGAGAGAACTCGTCGGCGAAGTTCTCGTAGACCCGAAGGAGCTGCTCCGCAAGCCCGGAGTGATCGGTGATGCTGGTCGAGGTAATCTTTTCAGAGGTCATCGGTTCAGAAGTCGTCCCTGTGCTTCTCGTGGAACTCTTCGATCGAACTGCAGTCGTGGTCGTCGCGACGCGTAATCCATCCGCCGAATCGGTATCGTCGCCAGCACTTCTCGCCATCGATGAAGACGGGATTATCGCCAACGTCAGGGTCGAGCCGTATCGCATTCGTCCCGTCTTCCTTCTCGACGATGGAATCCCGGTCGAGATACTCGTTCCCGTGCTTGGGCCGAGCAGCCTCCTCCGTCACCGCACGTTCGTCGCACGCGTCGCAGACGAGGTTCGCATAGTTCGATGCGAAATCAGGGTCGTAGCCCTCAAACGGTTCGCCGCAGATGGCGCATACTTCCTGTGGTTCTCCCGGTGGATATTCGACCATACTCGAATCAGTAGATGCTGTAGCCGCAGTTCGGGCAGTCGTACCCGGTCGCTTGGTCGTGCGTACTCACCTTCAGTTGCTTGCCGCACTCGGGACACCGAGTTTCGATGTTCTCGACCATATAGAATTGTAAGCACCTCAGAGGCCGAGGCGCTGCTTGACCCAGTTCTTCCACTCGAACTTGGTATCGTATATCTGGATCATGGTCAGCCGTTCCTCTTGTGGACTACCGTTCGGTGGATGATACTCCACGCGTGGCTTCCCAGCAGGATTGGAGTCGATCAGGTACTCCCCTCCTCGGCGTCCCTCGATCTCAAGTATCGGACGTCCACCACGACCGAATCCGATCTTCGTTACGTCGTAGGCTGCCTGGTAATCCATCGTCTCGCCAGCCCACTCGACCAGGTACCGTTCTGGTTCGCTCCTGTCGAGCTTCTCGATGGCATTCGAGACGCCGTTCGACGTCGGCGCCGGCGACCCATACAACTCAAACTCGTCCATCTCGACCGACCCATCGAGGTCGTCCTCGTCAGCCACATCATCGGGAGTGCTGTCCTCGGTCATGAAGACAATATCTGACCCACTGATAATATAATTTGGCAGTAACGAGTGCAGCTCAACCCGTTCGACTCGACGCAATCGGCGGGCTTCGGCCAGGGGAAACACAGAAACACCTCCGATGAAATGATGGAAGCAGATGTCGAGAGAGAATCTCGTGGAGGTGGAGTTCCGCCACGAGGACGAGGATACGTTACTGGCTGACGCTGGGGAGTCGTCTTCCATTGTGGAACATCTCCTTTCCGTTCAGGCGAACCGACTCCAGGCTGGCCAGCCCGACTCCGAACTCCGTTCGCTCTCACACCTCGACGAGGAGAACGTCAAGCTCCTCGAACATCAGGTAGACGCCGCCCATCGCGCCCTCTTCGAGATGGGTGGAAAGGCCCTCCTCGCCGACGAAGTCGGCCTGGGCAAGACCATCGAGGTCGGGATGATCCTCAAGGAGATGCACTACCGTGGCACCGACGACGCTGTACTCATCCTCACCCCCGCGCAGCTCGCCCAGCAGTGGCAGGCCGAAATGCTGGAGAAGTTCGGTCTCGACTTCACCTGCAACTACGACGACGACTTCGCCGGCTTCGACGGTCACGACCACATCATCGCGAGCATCGACACGGCAAAGAGCGAACGACATCGCTCGACCGTCCTCGCTCGCGACTGGGACGTCCTCGTGCTCGACGAGGCGCACTACGTGAAGAACGAGGACACCGACCGCTACGGGCTTCTCGAGCAACTCTCCTACGACTACGCGTTCTTCCTCACTGCCACCCCTATCCAGAACGACGTCACGGATCTCTACAACATCATCTCACTACTCCGTCCGGGATTGTTCGGTACTCGCGAGGCCTTCCACAACTACTTCGTCAACACCTCACAGGAGACGCTGGTCAATCGGAACGAACTCCAGACGCGGCTACGGGAAGTGATGATCCGCAACCGGCGCGAGGAGACTGACATCGACTTCACGCCACGTAACGTCACGACGCGTACATTCACACCCTCGCCAGCAGAGCAAGACCTCTACGAGGCCGTCACGGACTACGTGCGCACAGCGTACAGCGAAGACCAAGGGCAGAAGCTCGTCCTGATGATGCTCCAGAAGGAGGTGGTCAGCAGTCCTGCTGCGCTGAAACAGACCATCGAGCGCCAACTCGACGTCGAAGACGGACGACCCGCACACGCCGACCAGCTCGAACAAATCCTAGAGTGGGTCGACGCCGTCGAGAAGCCGACCAAGCTGGAACAGGTGCAACGGATCACGAAGGAAGCACGAGAACGCGTGGACATGGGACGCGTGATCGTATTCACGCAGTTCCGGGCCACCCAGCAGTCCCTCTTGGACACCCTCTCCGACGAGGGCTACACCACGCACGCGTTCCACGGCGGCCACTCCAGCGACGAGAAGGAAGAAATCGTCGAACGGTTCGAGGAGGAAGGCGGTGTGCTCGTCTCGACCGACGCGATGAACGAGGGACGCAACCTCCAGTTCTGTAACGTGATGGTGAACTTCGACCTCCCGTGGAACCCGATGAAGGTCGAACAGCGCATCGGCCGTATCCATCGCATCGGACAGGAACGAGAGGTCTACGTGTTCAACATCGCTCTTGAGGACACCATCGAAGAGTACGTTCTGGAGCGACTCTACCACAAGATCGATTTGTTCCAGCAGTCCGTCGGCGAGCTGAGCGAGATTCTGACGCGCATGGAGGAGACGGGTCGCAACTTCGAGGACGAAGTGTTCGAGCGGCTGGTCGGAGCGGGTTCAGAGGTCGAACTCGAGAACGACTTCGATGCCATGGCCGTCGACCTGCAAGAGCAGCGTGACCTCGCCGAAAAGATCGAGGACTTCAACGGTGGCGTCTTCGAGGGGTTCGACCTGGGGGCGAGCGATGACTGACGCCGCGATGGCCGTCACCGAGCGCGCAGTCGAACGGTTCGTGGAGGCGTACCTCGTCTCTCTCGACGCCGAGATTCGAAAAGACGGCCGTCGCTGGACGGTTTCGCTGCCTGACGATGTTGACTCCGAACTCGAACTTGAGGACACCGTACTGGAGATTGCCAGCGATGCGAAGGAGGTCGGCGACGATGCACTTGCCATCGCGCCGGAGAGTGCGTTCGTCGAGCGGCTACTCGACGAAGCCGCAGACAGGGTACCGGTCGGGTCACTCGAACTCACGGAGGAACAGTGGCGAATTGAACTACCCGCTTGGATTACTGCCGGCCCAGTTGACGTGGTCGATCGAACGTTCACGCCCTACTACGACCGTCAAGCCCTCTGTGCGTTATTCCACGTCGGAATCGAGACGGTCAGCGAATATCAGACGGAGGAACTCCGTTCCCTCGCTGTTGACCTCAACGATGAAGAAGAGCGGCCAGGACTTGCTGAGACCTATCTGGAGTTAACGGATGGTGAGCAGCGGGAACTGGCACCTGGGCGTCCCGTCGACGACACAGCACTGAAGAATGCCCTCGGGACAGTTCGGAGTAATATCGAGAACGAGGTTGCACCGGTGGTTCACGAAACACGGGAACGGGCAACGCGTGCCGCGAAGGTCGAACTGGAGGAGTATCGAAAGTTCGTCCAGCAACGACGCGACGAATTGGAGGGCGAGATCGACAACATGAGTCATCGGATCGAGGATGCGACCAGCACCATCGATAACGCGTCCGAGCAGAAAGACCGAGTCGAAGCACTCCGCAAACGGAAGGAGCTCCAGGCAGAACTCGATGACCTACGCTCTGAGCTCGAGGAACTAACCACGAAGTTGGAGAACGACTTCCCCGAAAAGCGCCGGGACATCCGAGACCGCCACTCGCTGACCGTCAGAATCCGTCCAGTCACGACAACCCTGGTGTCCTACGAACGCGGTGACCTCGACCTCACGCTGAAAACGGATGACGCATCTGCTACTGTCTCCTACTCCTACGCGATCGGGGCAGGCGTGATGGAGGAGGTTACCTGTGAACACTGTGGGACGGCAGTGACCACTGAAAATCCGCTTACCTTCGACGGGAACAGTAGGATTGGGTTGGATTGCTGCGGCGAGTGATGGCCGTTATCGCCCGAATCGGTAGATCAGGAGATTGCAACTTTCGTTGAGAACGTTCCCAGACAGCGCGTCCACGGTCGAGTCGGCAGTCGAGACCGCGAAGCCACATATTGTAGCGGGATCCTTGTATCCGATGTCGGACAGGGCCTCCTCTAACTCTGGCACAAGCTCCGCTTTGCCGACGTCGATCGTCGTTACTCCCGCGTCTCTAAATGCGTTGAATGAGGCCGGCGTCCTCGAGAGTAGGATTCCGCCCGAACGAAGGAAGGATATCTCTTCCTGCAAAACATTCACCAACTGGTCTTGCCGTGCCGGGTCGTCAAGAGCAGCCGACCAACCGAGGTTTGAGAATTCTGCGTCGCCAGACCAGCCCAATAAGTTGTTCTGGTCGATGAGGTCGACGATGTCGTCGCGGAATGCGGCCTCTGCCTGACCACGATAGAAGTTCCACAGATTGGTCTTCTGTACGGTAGGTTGCTTTTCTGCCTCTATCAACTCTAGGAATGTTGTCGGGATATGGAGGTCGCCAAGACGTGGCTCTGTAGGAGTCCGGCCGAGGGTTGCCTGTGTCTGCGATGCGAAGACCGTGGATTTTGTCAAGCGGTTGAGTGAGCGGCTGGCAGTGAGCAGGGATGGGTCAATCAGAACATCAATCGGCGGTTGCAATTTGCCATTTAAATCTTTTCGGAGCTGGTCGTTCCCGGCAATCATGACAAGCCCCTTCAATCCGGACACTGATAAGATACGGCGATACTCCGATCGATTCGACAATCCCCCAGAACACCTACGGACTGACGGTCAATGCTACGACTGAGGCTGGCTGGGTCGTCCAAATCCGTTCTACTACCCCAATTATAGAGCCTACGAACCGTAATATGATATCGTTCACACGATCACGTATACCTCTCCTTTTTCGACTAGTACCACGGCCAAATCCGTGCTAGTATAAGAAATATGGTGTTAGAATAAACGGATATCCGTCAGGTATTATAATCTAGCAATCGAACGGGCATGTGTTAGGATGCGTGTCTTAATTGTTGACGACAGCCAAATCATGGTTTTCGAACGGCTCCCAGCGCCGGATATCGGATTACTTTGGCTTGGTAAGACTCGAACGTGATGTAGACCGACATGTATAGCAGCAGCAGCGAACAGTTGATACACGAAAACTTGTCTGGGCTGCACGCAAATGGTGTCTCTCAATACTATACCCTACTAATAAAAATTTCCTGTCGTTAATCATATATTCTTTCTTATTGGAATTCCCTAATCCTTCGAATCCGTGGGTCGAGCATCGTAAGTAGAGAGTAGCCGGGCGAGCTGCTATAGCTGTACTCCACCACATACCTTTCCAGAACCGGAGTGAGACCGGCTGAACGAACTGATCTACAGACATGACCTTAATTACGGGATTGACACCAACAAGCTCCTAGGAAAGAGCGAACAACCTAGTATAATTCGTAGATGTTGGCGAGGTACTCTCTACGAACCTCGTTGCCCCAATTATGGGTATATCGATCCATCACATCGTCTCCCTTATCTCCTCGAAGATACTTTACGGTCAGCTCGTCCATTCTGCGTTTTGCGTGGGTCGTGAAGAAATGCCTGAAATAATGTGGCGTGACGTTCTGTGGATTATATTTGCCATCCCTCCAGCCCTCCGCGCTTGCTCGTTCTCGGAGTTGGCCTTGGACTGTGGCTGGGGTTAGTCGTTGATTGAGCCTCTTGGTGATTCCACCCTGTCCTACAAAGAACGGTCGCTCAACGACGTCCACCGTGGGACGCGTGTTCAGGTAGTAGACCAGAATTTGTTTGAGCTCCGGATCAATAGGGAAGAATGTGACCCGCTTGCGTTTGTTGCCAGCTTTGCGGATCTCATTACGATATTCGGTACCCATGTCAATCTCATTTGTTACATAGATTGTATCGGGGCGACCATCCAGTTCCGTACGGCGAGCTGGATAGCACTGCTGGACTTTCGGGTGGTCAAGGTACACGTCTCGGAGGTCGAGATTCACGATCTCGCCCACCCGCATACCCGTCTTGGCAAGCATGGTGAAAACCGCAAGCAAGAGGGGGTTTGAGAACCCCCGCTTGAGAAATGAGCCCATCTCGCTTACAGAGATATCTCTTCGTCGCCGATAGCCCTTTGTAAAATCTCGATCCCTAGTTACTATCCGGAACGGGTTCCGATTAATTATCCCCTTATCTCTCATCCACTCGTAGATTTTGTTTAGGGTAGATAGATACGACCCTGCCGTGTTCGACTCGTGTTGATCTTCAAGGTTATTTGCAAACCTCCTCGCTTCAGGGGTGTCTATCTCTTCAGCAGAGATACCTTCAGGAATCAGAATTTGATCTTCGAATTTCCTGACAATTTCTTCATATGTCCAATTCCTGTTAGGGGTGAGATTCCGACCGGGGAGTATCTCTTGTAAATAATGCTGGAGCGGACTCTCGGGATAATCGTCTTCACTGCTCATGTAGCTTCCACCCACCTCTGCTGGGAGAATGCTCGATTTTGCCTGCCTCTTTCATACCTCTCAGAACCCGCTCCACCTCTTGCGCATGGCGGTCTATGAGTGGATCCATGAGATCGTCCCAGCTCCTGAATGAATCCGTCGTGAGTTCGTCCTCGATTTTTTGTCTGAGCGACTGCTGCTCATCAGTCTCGAAAGGCGATGTATCGTCAAATTGGTGACGACCCGCCTCGACCATAACGCGAATATATTCTGCGAGGCTTTCGATGCCCTTATCGTCCATGTCTGATTCCCAATCATCTCGTCTTGGCTGTTCGACCCGTATGGTTATCGGGGAGTATTCTTTTTGCATGGTATAGTTCACCTCTCGTGAGCAGTTTCCAGATGCCCGATTCGGTCACGGTCGCTTGGTAGATATCCAGCTTTCACTTCACTAGCCACAACTCCGACCATGCACAAATAACTTTTCTAGCATATCTAGAATATACCCTTGGGCCTTAGAAAGCAGTTTTGGGGCAGATAGCGAATATAACGATAAGAAAAAGCACAAGTATAAAGTGGGCGGGGTCACCCCGCGGCCAATAGAACCTCACATCATGAGAGGGGGATCTGCGGCCGATTTCGTGGATACCGGGATACGTGGCCAAGTGGTAGACGTGGTAAATCGAATCCTCAAGAGAGTCCACGTCCAGTACATGAGACTAGGGACTCAAACGCGAGACAGGAGCCCAGAGAAGATTTACGTCGTCGTTCGCCTGCTGAAGTGTTTCCAGAAGGTAGACGAACCCATAGTAGTCGAATGTGGCCGAGCCAGCCGAGAGAAGTGGCGCTGTTCAAAAAGGCGCTGGAGATGGGGGGTCAAACCGACCACGGACGAATACGTGTGGTGATGAACTGGCTCGGAGTGTATCCAAGGAGAGGTTGGAACCAATGACGTCCTGCTCCAGTGCTAATCAACTACCTCTACACAGAATACGCTGAAGCAGCATTCTCTGAGGGTATAGCAATATGAAGCTTCGTTCGCCAATCTCATTCTTCCACACTTCGCTTGTTTCGGTCTCCGGAAATATATTGAAGGCACCGCAAGAGGATACACCATCACATGCTGCTTGATTTCATCGCAGGGAATTGGAACGACGCGCTCACCGTCTTAACCGCCGGTGTGGCTGCCTACACTGCCTATCATCAAATCCAATACTACCGCGCCCAACAAGCCAGCCTTAACATTATCTCTATTGATGAGCCGACATACGAGCCACGAGCACAGAATGCGTACGGAGATATTGTTCCGACCAACGAGATTGACGAAACTGAACTTCGAGACACTAAGTATTCGCTCGAAGTTGTGCTGGAAAATGACGGTCGGGAACCGACTACATTGTCCGAGTTCACGCTCTCTCTTCCCGATACCGAGGAGGAACTATTCCTCTACAACGACCGAACGAGGACAGGATGGCAACGCTCTTTCGTTGAGTTCGAGGGAAACGAACGAAAGCAGCTCAATCTTTTTAACTCCGGTGAGGTGCGTGACACGTACGGGCAGGACGTTGAAGCGATCCTCTGTCTTGATTCGACTGCAGACGTAATTGAACAGCCCGTAATGCTTCGTTGCTCTGTTTGATATTCACGGTCAAATCCAAGACAGGGCACCCCCCGGATGCGGGTTCTCGCGGTATCAACAACCTCGGTTAGTATGCACAACCGACCGGACGAATAGTTGTAGTCCTGTACGCTGTCGACCCTGACCTCCGAAAGGTCGGATTCAGTGGCGTCACAAATCCGTCAAACCCGTCGCCTTGGAGATCTTCTCAATACTGGGCCAGCAGAGTTACATCGGGGAATGGTGGACACTACCCATGCGCACTTTTGAATTGGTACGCGGGGAGAAACCAGTAGAACGCGAAGTTGAACCGTTCCAGTCGGAGGGTAAATTGGAGGAGTTGCTTCACAGTGTCCCCTCACTATTACTGGAAGAGGACGTTCTGATTATTGGACGGCAGGTCGGGGTGGATACCGGCACGCTTGATTTGCTTGGCATTGATAAGTACGGGAACGTCGTGGTTTTCGAGCTGAAGAAAGGGGACAGTGGCTCTGGAAGTGCGTCTGAAGGGTCGATTTTGAGCCAGCCACAGGAGTACGCACAGGCCCTGCACTGGCTCACGTACGAGGACTTGGATGACATCTTCACTGAGTACTCCACCGAGGTTGGTGCGAAGGACTGGCCCGGATCCGACGGCCTCGATGGTGACTCCCTGCTCGACGCGTTCGAGAGTCATTTCCGAACGACACTGCCGCAAGAGACGTTCAATCAGAACCAGCGGATGGTCATCGTCGCAGAGGAGATCACCGACCGGACGGCTGCAAATGCCAGATACCTCCGAGATGAGGGGCTACACCTGCAGTGTGTCGAGGTACAACGGTTCCGGCTCTCCACGGATGCTGACTCGTCACCGGTGCTGGTGGCTTCGACGGTCGTTGATTATGACGAGAAACGCGTCCAGCCTCGTGAAGAGGATGCCATCACCTATCCAGAGATCAACGAGGCAATCGTCTCGCGGGCGTTCCCTGCGTTCAAGGATGTAACCCACGCCACCTCACCCGAAGAACTGTTTCCTGGCGGCTTCGATCATCGTGAGCCACGCATGCACTCGCAGCATCCTGAACACCCAGATGCCGTTCGGTACGCGCTCCGCGTCAAGCCGTTAGAAGAGGGTCATGTGCGGCTTTCGATCGACGTGACCTCACGTGGGCTGGAGCTGGAAGAAGTCGACAAGACGGCCTTGACGGGCCGCATTCGGGACGCAACGGATTGTTTTGAACAAAGGGGGTTCCACGTCGACCAGTCACGGAACACGTACCGGATCGTCACAGCTCATTGGGACGTGGACTCGGTAGCTGACGTGCGCGACGAGGCATTCCTTGATGAAGTGGCCGGCCGCTATGCTGATCTCGTCACCATCGGTCACGAGACCTTCGTCGATACCTGAACAAGGAGATGACCCTGCGGACGAGAAGAACCTGAGCTCGCGCATTCTCAATAGCGACCGGGCATAGGAGGACTTCTCGTTTAGAGCCCTTGGATGGTTCGAATTGGCAGCCTTTGACACAACTTAAGCGGGACTATCACCGTTCTCGTTTGGACTCCCAGGAGTCACATCATCGAGGAAGTCACGCAGCACCTCCGTGAACAGGTCGGGTTGTTCCAGCATCACGCCGTGACCTGCATCCTCGACTTCGTGGACGCGGACGTCCGTCGGAGCCCGTTCTAGCTGCTCGGCCTTGTCGGCGATGACGTTTCCCGTCAGTTCACCGTACGCGTAGAGGACTGGAACGTGGAAGTCGGTCGGGCTCGTCCCGACGTAGTCCTGACCGGCCGCTATGAGCTTCGACCGTTCGTCGGTAGATAGATCACTCATAGCCTCGTTCGCGTATTCCGAGGGGGTGAGTCCCAGTTCGGGCACCTCCTCCTCGGGGCCCTGCTCCATGTCTTTAACCCGTTCAGCAATGAACTCCATCGCGTTCTGGAACCGCTCCCGACCGATAACATCCTCGATGCGGTTGAGAACCGGTTGGAGCCGGAACATCGTTCGCTCGAACACGTTCTCGCCGATGTCCGTGCGTGCGTCGGCGAAGGCGAGGGCAGCAACGTCGTCCGGGTGCTGAATCGCGTACTCTGCAGCGATCAGTCCGCCGTACGAGTGTCCGCAGAGGATGGGACGCTCCACGTCCAGTTCGTCAAGTAGTACGTGGAGGTCTTCCACGAGGAGTTCAATCGAATAATCTCGCAGAGATGAGGCTTCGGTCTCTCCATGGCCGCGATAGTCGTAGGCGATCAGCTCGTACTCGTCCTCGAGCGCGGCCATCTGTGGGCGCCACGAGCGGTGATCCCAGCCCAGGCCGTGGATGAACACGACCGGGGGGCCGTCCCCTGTTCGTTCGTAATACGTCTCCACTCCGTTGGTCGCCACCTGCGGCATGGTCACAACACCTGCAGACTCCTGTATAATGGCATCGGAATGACATTGTTCGGCGCCACTGGCCAAGGCTCTGCACTGGGGATAGTCTCTACTCCGCGGAACCAAGGGGTAGTGGGTCGTCGAGAGAACGACCCCGTGAGGTGATGTGATTAAACCGGCGAGTCGTCCACGCGTGGATGGCTGGGCAATCCAGTCACTGATCACGTCCACGCGTCGCGCGAGTTATCACCAGTTCACACGTACATCGCCGATCACGGTAACGCCGTTGACAGCGGCGGGATAACACAGGAACCAATAGCCGGTCGTTCCGTCGCAATCTCGGACGCCATCACCGATGACGAGAGGGAACTCGTCGCCGAGGCCATCCGAGCAACCGAACCTCGGACAAACGCCTGCTTTGCCAACGCCCTCGAAATGTGGGCGTACGATTGTCGATTCAAATACGCTGAGGGCTTCGCTGTCGTCTCGGAGACGGACATCGGCGGTCTCGAACACGCATGGTGTATGCTTGACGGGGACAAATTGGTGGACGTGACGAGGCCGTTCGTCCACTATCACGGTGCCGTTATCACAGATGACGATACGCTACGGCACCACTACGAGAGCGAGGTAGGAGACGGTGTTATTGGCAACCATGCCAACCGATTCGAGTTTCTCCGAGAGGAGGGGTACATCGACGAGGACGACGACCGAGAAGGCTGATCGAGGTCGTCCCGGGGTTGGGACAGAAGCAGCATCCACTGGAACGGTTCGAGAACAACGCGAGGAGGAGGATGTCGTGTCTGCCCCCCTCCATTGTTGCCAATCAGCCAACTTTTTTGTGTGCCACCGCTGACGTACTCGCCAGTGGGGTGAGACTGGATGTCACTGGCTGATGCACACAGACCGACGAACACACGCGAGCGGTACCGCTTGATGACCGATGCGGCATCCCGACCGTTCACGGCCGGTGCTGTCGCCGTTCCCCTGGTGCTTCCCGTCCTGGGCTACCTCTCGAACGATGTCCGGATCATGTTCACCGTCCACCTCTTCCTCGGGGCGTTCTGGTTCGGAACTGCGGTGCTCGGCGCGGTCGTCCTCGGCCCCGTCATGGGGAGTCTCTCCGAGGAGGCCAACGTCGAGTTCGCCGAAGGCTTCGTCCCGAAGATGAACCTGCTGATGGAACCGGTCTCGGTCGGCGCGATCGGGTCTGGGATTGGCCTCGCCAGCATGCTGGGACTGTGGGCATCCCCGACGCCGTCACTGTGGGCGGCGCTTGCGATCGCGATTGCGCTGCTCGTTCTCGGGTTCGGCCCCCTCCACAAGTTCACGGCAGGGATGTTCGACGAGATCGCCGCCGACGAGACCGACCACGAGCGCCTCGCCACGTTGAACAAGAAGTACGGCATGCTGAGCCTGGTCGAACTCGTCCTGATGATCGCCATCGTCGCAACGATGTCCGGCCTCCGATGGGGGTTCTAACACCGACCGCCCCGCTGCACGAGCCTCGGTCTTCGCGTCGTCCAATCGCCCGAAGACTGTTGCTTCGGACTAGTATCGACAACCTTGACGCGACTGCCGGTTCAGGCCTGACATATGACCGTTGACGTCGCTATCTCCGATGCGCTCGTTCTCACCGTCGACGAGCGAAACCGCCTGTACGAGCGTGGCACGGTGCTCGTCGAAGAGGGTCGGATCACCGAGGTTCGACCGTCCGAGGACGGCGATGGAGAGATCGAGGCCACGCACACAATCGACGGTGACGGGAGACTGGTGATGCCGGGACTGGTCAATGCCCACACCCACCTGGAGCTGACGCCGCTGATCGGGGCGTTCAGCGACCTCGACCTGCTGGAGATGATGGGCAGTATGACGGCCATCTACGGCCGCCTCGGCGAGGGCGACTTCGACTATCTGGTCGAGGCCGGGTACGAGCTTGCCGCCCTGAACTTCCTCCTCGGGGGTGTCACGACCACCAACTCGATGGACGTCCGGCCGAGTGCGGGGGCGGAGACGTTCGGCGAGGCGGGACTCCGCGGATTCTTCGGCCCAACCATCACGGATATGTTCTGGGATGTTCCCGTCGACGAGCAGTTCGACCGCGCTCGGGCATTCATTGAAGAGTACCACGACACCTACGACGGGCGCATCCGTGCGACGATCTGCCCGCACGACGACTGGTCGTGTACGCGCGAGCTGTGGGAGCGCACCGCCGAGCTCGCTGCCGAGCACCCCGACCTGCTCGTCCACACGCACCTGCTCGAGCTCGAAGAGAGCAACACGATGGCGCGCGCAAACGGGGGCAGGGATTCCCTTGGCCTTCTCGAGGAGGTTGGCCTCCTCGACGACCGGCTGGTTGCGGCTCACTTCCGCGTCGCCGACGAGACGGATATCGAGCGCACTGCCGCGGCAGACGCGTCCGTGGCGCACTGTCCGTCGGTGTTCTGCTACTGGAACCCGGACGCCGACATGCAGTGGACACCCGTCCCGGAACTGCGGGATGCGGGCGTCGACGTCGGGCTGGGCATCGACGACCACTACTGGCACGACTCCTACAGTCTGTTCGGTGAGGCCCGACAGGCTCGCCTCGCGGCCAACGTCAAGCGGACGACCGGCCAATACTCCTCGATGGAACTGGTGCGGATGCTGACAATCGAGGGGGCCCATGCGCTGGGGGTCGGCGACGAGATTGGGAGTATCGAACCCGGAAAGCGGGCGGACATCATCCTTCTAGACGTGGACAAGCCGAAGTTCACACCGCTGACGAACGTGCCTGCCCACGTCGTGAACAACGCGGCGCCCGCCGACGTGGAGACCGTCATCGTCGACGGAGAACTCGTGATGCAGGATGGGACACCGATGACTATGGATACCGACGCGATACAGGAACGCGTGGAAGCGGTGGTCGAACGCTTCGCCGACGAGATGGGCTGGGAGCTACACGTTGGTGGTGGAGAGCCACCGGGAACCGTCGAGACGCTCCGGGAGCTACCCAAGCGTGGGCCCGCCCGCCTGCTCTCGCGCCTGGCACTCCAATCGGCGCGTGACACGTTCTCCTTCTGAACCACCGATGTCCAACTCACCGTTCCCTCCTGGGTACGTCCGGTTCGACGATGTCCGCAGTTCGATGCTGGAGCCACGCCAGGTACGGGTCTCGGAGTCAGTCGCATTGGAGACGATTCACGTGGCCGGATCAGAGCCGGCGGTCGTGTTCGTCCACGGCGGGCTCGGTTCGCTGTGGAACCCGTATCCACAACTGGACGCGTTCGAGGGCGAGCAGGAGTTGGTGACGTATGCGCTGGCTGGAAACGGGAACTCCACGACGCGTCCCGAACAATCGCTCACCGGGCACATCACCGATCTCAGAAACCTGCTCGACACGCTCGATATCGACCGACCGATTGTCCATGGCCACAGTTACGGCACCGCCATCGCGCTCGAATACGCCAAACGCCATCCGACGGCTGGACTCGTCCTCCACGCTGGGGGTGATCACGACCTTACGCCGGCGTGGGAGAGACCGTTGTTACGGTTGTTCCTGGCGCTGCGATTGTATCGGCTGCCTGCGAACGACGCATTAATTCGCCAGCTCGCCTACCGCGTCGGCTTTCACGAGGGGACGAAAGAGGCCGTCATCGAGGATTTCCTGCAATCGAACCCCTTGCCGCGCCGCCGCTCGGCCTGGACGACCGTGACCGAGGCGTTCTGGGGCTACGACGGACGCCCCGACATCGAACGGGTCGACGTACCCACGCTCGTCATCCACGGCCCCGCCGATGGGATCGTTCCGGTCGCTGTGGCCCGCCAGACTGCACGTCGGCTCCCCGAGAGCGTGTTCTGCCGTATGGAACGCACCGGTCACGTCGCGATGATCGAACGCCCAGCTGCGTACAACCGTCTCCTCCGAGCACTCATCATGGCCGTCGAAGAGGAATGCGGTCTCGAATCGACGGTTCGCGACTGGATCGGCGAGCATACAGCGAATGACTGACCCCAGGAACATCCGTGCTGTGAAGGTGGTCATCGATGATCTCCGAGTGTGTCATACAACAATTCACTCACTCATCCCGTTCTCTCAATTCGTTAGATACAGCTTCCCCATCGACAATCACAGGTCAGCAGCCACCGGTCGCATCTTGATGGTAAATTCTAGTGAGAGTAAGTCTGGTCTATCCACGACATGTACTCCCTATCGGTCAAGTTGAACCACGATCATCGTGGGTCGAAGACCAGATTGCATTCGTAGCAATAGTAGCGGGCTGGATCATCGTGCGGATTCTGAGTCACTTCCTCGTCCGTATTACACCAAAGGCACATCCACGTCGAAGGCTTGGCCGCTTTGTCACAGTATTTACAGTGTGTTCGTGCGGGGAGTTCGTCGGGTACCTACTGGCGTTACAGGTCGGGCATGCGATATCCTTCACAGTCTAGATATCGGTCAGCTAGTCCAGAACAAAAATACGTCGCCCCGGGAGGTCGAGAGAGCCATCGAAGCCACCCCCGCAGACGACGGGGCTATATTCGTCACCACGAAGTCACTGATAATGGCGACGTATCAAGTGAGACTATCGAACTACACCGACGAGTTACCCGAAGACGACGAAGAAGTCGATAAGTTTCTCGTGACGGAAAATGAAACGGGGGCAGACCCGCTGGAGAGAGTTATCAGTTTACTCCTTGAGCTTCGAGATGAGTTTGAAGCCAAAATCCAGTCAACAGGTGGGATGTCAGAAGCAGACCTTCCGCACACCTTCCACCCTCCGAACCTCCTACCCAAGCAAGAACTGGGCTATCGCCTTATCAACCACTGGGAGGATGCACTGAAGAAGGATTCGCGTGTCGACGAGAGCTGGCTCGAGAAGACGCATGAAACTGAAAAGAGTCGCGAGTACGGAATGCACTTCGTCATCGAAATAATCACGCTTCATATCGAGGTGGGGCCTATTGAGATTCGGCTTATGCCTGACAGGGTAGATGAGATTTGTTCGGGAGAGGACACGCTCTGGGGTGGAGATTTTTTTAAGCCGGAGCCCACCGTTGCTATTCAGGATCAAATTGCCAGCATTTCAGAAGAATAGCAGATTCTGACCAGGAGCCTCCGGGTGACACACCACTACTGGGTTCCGGTGGCTTCTCCCATATAATTCGGTCTCAGATCGAAGTGGGAAAAATTGCTTTCTCCTTGTGTTGACCAGCGCACTGATGAGTACGCAGGCTTGACTGAACAGACCATTCACCCTCACGAGAACTGAAACCAACGGGTTAGCAGACTATTCTATGTCACCCCCTGAGCTCCGCTAGCCCGAAAAGACCATCTTCCTGACTCCCTACGACATGACCGTGGCCGACGATCTCTGTGACCGGGTCGGATTCAATGACGACTCGCTTCGTCAAGAACATCGTCAAACGACTCCCTCCCGAGCAAGAGTGAGACAGTGAGTAATGAACGTGAGCAAGTCATGAGCGGCATCCACCTCAACCTCCTCACTGTAGTTGCGAATGCCAGAATCTGTGCATCGATCGAGAGGGTCGGGCGAGGGATTGAGGAACAACCCCTCCAACGGCCTATTAAACACGAGGGGTCTAACTACACCGTAGATGCGCGAACGAGACGAACAGCCAGATGACAGCGATCCTCAACCCGACGGATACGAGGCCGAAACTACAACCGACATCGTCGAGTGGGCTGTAGGCGACTGGCGGCCCGGACGTACCTTTGAGGAGATCGGGCAAGTGATGGAGACGGTGAGAGAGGAGGGAATCGACTCGGAGGAAGGTGCTCGTCAGTCCGCTACTCTCCTTCGCGAGACGATGGAGTACGCCGAAACCTTCGGAATACGGCTCCTATGCGAATTCGAGGACGCAGACCAGATTTCGGATCGGTTAGCGAGCTACCAGCCTGACGAGGTGAGAACCTTCTATCAGCACGTCGCTACGGAGAATGCGGAGTCGTTCTGCAACTTGAAGGACGAGATCGATGGGGGCTATGCCGAGAACCTACAGTCGGCCTTTGGCCTCTCCGAAGAGGTCGCGGAACACGACATCTTCTCTTGGTTCAAGAGCCATCTCCGCCGAATTGCCCACTTCTACACGAGCTATTACGACATCTACGGCGCCAAGAAACATGCCCAGCGGTACGAAGTTCTCAAACTGGAGGAGTTCGAGACAGAATTTCCCATCGAGCTGGAGGCCGAGGACACGAGGTACGTCCTCTTCATTCCGCAATCAGATGGTGAACCCGTTCCGATTGCCGTCGACGCCCGGCTACTGGCGAATTACTCATTCGGTGTGGCGCGGCGAGTTCGCTCTCTCTCTGACGCCATTGCGAGCAAAGATCAGGACGACGAGAAGAGAGAACTGACGCTAATACGAGATGACCTCGAATCGATACTCGACGAATATCGTGAGGTCAGATCGGGGGAACCGGACGGGTTCGTCCTGTACGGCAACTTCGAAGAAACCGAGGAGATTCAACGAATCTTCCAGAGACCCGCGACCATTCAGTACGAGAGCGGAGAGTTGCAGTTCCACGTCGTCGACGAGGAGGAGTATGGGCCGTTCACAGTCCATTTCGAGGGCGCATCTCGCATAATGGGGACTGCGAAACAGACCGTCACAATCGACAGTTTCGAGGTCACGAGTCGATTGACCGTCGACCAGTACGAGGAACTTTGGAAGCTCCACTCGGCTATGGAGGAAGGGGAGGTCAAGAGTATGGGGCTGTACCTATCCGGACAGAAGGCCGGTGAGGGGTTGGAACATGCTTCTATCGAGGAGTGGCTTCCACCCGATGAAGCGGTACAGTTCCTCCGTACCGACATCGTGGAACGGGAGCATATCGACCTTCTGAAGGCGATGAACCAAATGTACGAGAGGGAAATTCTGTCGCCAGCAGACCTGACTGATGAAGACCTTCAGCTCATTCGCGACTGCTTGGACGGTCGGACAACGAACGACTTGACCGGGGAAGAGATTCGAGGGCTTGCAGAGCAGATGTTCGATCTCTAAGCGTCCGAGATGGGACTGGGCCCCGGAGTTACTATCGCGGGGGAGATGGAACGTAGTAGTTCACCATCGAGTGGCTCCCTGATGGAACCGCGCGCCTTCTGGAGGCGGGGGACATTGATGGCGGGGAGCCTATTCCCACAAGTGGCCACGTCCTGTGGCACAGACTCCACCTCGGTAGCGGGAAAATCTACTACACCGAAAACGTTGATGACTCGGCTAGGTACTATCGGGCCGATTCGTAGCCTGATACGAGATTAGTCGCAGCGGCACAGGAGGTCGAGAGTTGTCAGCTCATCGCCGTCAGCACACGCTGGACAAACGGGCGGGTTCGATGTTGCGTTCAGTTGGCTCGAATCCCATCTGTACTCGGTTTCACACCGCGGACACATCCAGTTCATCACCCCATATTCAACGGCGAGGTCGGGATACTCGTGACCTAGCGCCGGCGTGAGCGCGGCGTCTTCGTGTGCCTGCAGGTACTCAACGACCTGCTCGCGTGGATAGTCGACGAGGTCGGGCAGGAACCCGCGTGGCTCCTCGTCCAAGTACGGTTCGTCGCTCTGGCCGCAGCGGTGACGGCAGTCGCAGTAGCGGCACTCCCAGCCGTACTCCGGGTTGCCCGGCGGCAACTCGCCCTGCTCCCGGTACGCGGTGTGGTCGGCGGCCCACTCGACGACCTCCTGCCAGAACGCGTCGTCGAACGGCAAAGTATACGCGCGGAGATCCAACGTCTTCCGCGAGCCGTAGATGACGACCGCCTCGTCAATCTCACGGTCGTGCTTTTCGGCGAGACTGCGCATGTAGGCGTGAACCTGTGTGCGGTGTTGGCGGTTGGGGTCATCGATGTCGGCGACCTCCTCCTTGGACTTTACCTCTGTCCGAAGGATGGGCTCGGACTCCCGGTCGACGATGCAGGGATCCGTCACGCCCTTGAAACGCACTGTCCACCTCGGTCGGTATCTCGAAGTCGACCCACATCGAGTTGCGTACGTACGCGTCCGTGTCGTACACCACGTCACGGAGGTACGGCACCATCACATCCTCCTCGAAGTGGGTGCCTGCCCAGAAGATGCCCTCCGGCTTTTCACGCTCCGCCGGCGCGTTCTCCTGTCGGTAGAACACCTTCCGATGGCACTGGAGAAGACTGCTCGGCGAGTGCTTCTCCGCTGGTGGAACCGGCGACAGCCCGTTGAAGTACGGCTGGCCCTCTCGAATATTCTTCTCCCACTTCCGCTCTCGATACCATTCGCCGAAGGGATCGCCGTCGATCTTCTCGGCGAAACGCTCCTCTTCACCTGTCATCGGGGCGATACACCTCCTGAGAGTGAGCAGCCGTACAGCTCATCGTACGCTGTAACCCACTGAGGGTATGTCCGACTAGGAGTGTGACTTCCGGAAACGGAACCTATACTCTAACCCCGCCTGTTGCTCACAACGGAAGGTTCCCGAAGAAGGCCTCCGCTTGCCGTCTCAACCTATCGGCCTCCTTCATCGCCGACCGCCTCTGTTGTTCGATCCACTGTTGGGTTTCCCAGAGTTCATACTTTATGCCCCAATCGTCTGTGCGTTCCGCCATCTGTTTCACGTCCTTCCGAGCCAGTTCCGATGCTCTCTTCTCAGAGACCGGATTGTCGGTTCCCCGCGATGCTGAGACGACCTCTTCGGAAACCGTTCCGACTGTTTGATTGATGCTCTGGGCCATCCCTTCACCAAATGCAACGCGAACTCCCCAGTGAATCTGGCTCAACACCCACGAGTAGGCCCGCCAACCGATCGACCGACCGACGCGATGTATCAAGAGTTGGTTGATTTTGCCCGTTACGCTGTACGCGACCCGATACGACGCGCCAAACGAGAGTATGAGGAGAATGACCTCGACGATGGTGAGCGCGACATATTTGAAGAACTCGACATACCGGTCTGCGGAGGGGCTCTTACCGGCTTCCAGTTGCTCGTGAATTCCACACCCCGAATCAAGGACGCCCTTCACGCTCGAAACGAGTGGGACATACTTGGTGAACCTACTAGCTTTGTCGGCAAGGTCGCTCACCTCTTCGGCGATTCTGTCTGGAAAGACGTCTAGCCAGCCAAGGAACTCCCCGATGTCGTCGAGGTACTCAAGCAACCAATCGTACGCATCGGGATTCTCCTGAAGCTCTTCCAAGCCGACCTGCTGGAAACTGCTTAGGAATCCCGACTCCTGTGTCGACTCTACCTCCTCTGGATCGTCGAGCTTCCCGTACGCGTAGCACACCGAGTCCACTGTTTCACTCACGGCGTTCTTCAGACCGGACTCGTCCCAGTCATCGTCGAAGAAGTCGACGACTGCGTATCCGAACTCGTCAACAAACGCCGATTGAGTTCCCCTCGCTCTCCCTGGTAACGTAACAGCTGAGGCCGCAGCTATCGAGCCGAGGAAGTGTCTCCGGTTCACTTATTACCAGAAACTATCCCGATACCCAAAAGCCAGTTGCATGCGTCGACATGCCAATCAGAAAACGTGATGGTGCTCCCGTCCCCTTCCCTCGCCCTCGGGACGAACGAGATTGTACCTCGCCATCTTCTGATGGTGGTTTCTCATCATTCGACGCGTCTTTGGTTCCTCCACTCTCTTCCAGTATTCTTCATACAGCTCTCCGGGGCTGACCTGTGATTGTTCCGCGATGATATCGTAGAGGACTCGCTGGTGGTCGTTGAGCTTTTGAACGTGGTCGTACTGGAGGATGGCCAATTGGTGTGGGAGCATACCTGTATTACAATTAACCCAGACGACGCACGGCAGGCCGTCACCAGATACGAGACACGAAAACAGTAGTTACACCAGCAAACGAGCAGTGGTTCATATTGTACTAATGATATTCTTCAGAGTGCGACCCTCGAGAGGATGGAACCATTGGCGACCCATTCTGATTATGCGGATGGGGGGTCTTCATTGGAGGTAGTCATTGTGAATCTCTGAAACCGTGAGATACCGGGAAAAGTAGTCTGTTTGATGTCACACGGGCTAGTTCTATCTGAAGGAGCGTAAGCGATATTGATGGTAGCCGCTGTACGTCTCCTGGGCATCACTGATACCGGTTACTTAGCATGGACAAAAGTTACCTCAACTCATTGTAATTGGGAAGTATGGTAGTACCAGAGGATTACGAATTTGTAGAGCCTTTAACCGACAAGGCGGCGTTACAACCGATATTCGATGCCGAATATGATAATGAGTGGGAGAAAGAACTCCACCTTTCTGCTGCTCTAGTACCGCTCTATTTAGGTAAGAACCTGGATAGTGACGGTGCAAAGTCGTTCAAATCTAAAGAGTTGGTTGATTATATCGCCACGTTATATGAGCGGTCACGAGTATACCATGCGTTCTTCAATGACTGGACTGATTGGGTTTCAGAAGGTCGAAGGAAGCCATATACTACAAAAAGGGCAGGAATTCACATTTTCGCACCAATATATGTCCAAGAGTTAGAAGGCCCAATGAGATATCATGTAACTGCATTGAATGACCTCTTTGATGAGTTTCGTGGGTCAGACGGTGATTGGGAAAAAAGGCTATACGATGATGGTGACCGTCGTTACTTCGGTAACGTTTTGAACACCTGTATTCAGATATCCGAATCGTTACATGATATACCGGACAATGCAGAATTACAGGATGGGTTAAAGTATCTAACAAGTGCTCTGATTCTCATTGACCAGCATGAGTCGTTCGCCGAGCGGAATGGGCTAAAACAGAGTTTTCAAGAATCACTTGATTACACTGATCTCGATGAAAGTCCGATTGCATCTGATATCCGGAACGGCTTCGCTCATGCAAATTACAAACTCAATTTCGACGATGCACTAGAGATTAATGAGAAAAATATAGATATTGAATTGGAAGATGAAGAAATAACCAAATCCGTTGACGGCGTTCTTTCTTTCATCAGTCGTCAGCTCACCCTGATGTACGCTCTTAGCACCGGTGTGACTCTTGCACTTTACCATATATCAATCGCCGAAGATTATGATGATCAAATAGAAATTCTGTGGAATGTCCTACCCGGCCAGATAGGAAACCCCGAGTGAGTGCCAGCGGAATAACGTTGGATTAGGGCTGAATAGTCAGGCAACTCGTAATTTACGAGCCTCATTCTCACCAGGAGGTGCATCGGCTAGGAGTTTCATCTGCCTCTCGTGACGTCTACCCATGCGTTTATGCCCGCGGGCTGCTGCTGCCGCGGATGTATGTCAGAGGAAACCCGGACAACCACTGATTCATCATCGGTCGGAGAACGGCCGACTCTCACCGTGAACGATATCGGAGGTATCGAGCACGCCGAAGTAGAGTTCCCCGCTGGCATCACGACGCTTGCGGGCGCGAACGCCTCCAATCGTTCGTCCCTCCTAAAGGCACTAAACGAGGTGTTGGGCGGGACAATGGGATCGATCAGGCGTGGAACGGACAACAGTCGGGGGCGCGTGGAACTGACCCTTGCTGGCGAAACATACCAACGGACACTCGAAGCTAGTAAGGGAGATGTCCTGCGCGGCGGTCATCCCTATAGCCCAGATTCCACGTTGGTCGACTTGTATGTCTCCCTGCTGGAGTCGAACGAGATTCGCAGGCTCGTCGAGACTGCTGACCCGAGTGCAGTCGATGCGCGATTGGCCGACCTCCTGATGGCGCCAGTCGATGTGGAGGACATCCAGCAGGAGATCGAACAGTACCAGCAGCGCAAAGAGGAGATTGAGTCTGAACTCGACTCCATCGAGGCTGCGAAGGCAGAGCTTCCAGAGCTGGATGAGCAGCGGCAGGTGAGTCAGACCGAACTTGAGAGGCTCGAGGTCGAGTTAGAGGAGAAGCGTGACCAGCTCACCACTCTCGATGTCGACCACGAGACGGCAGAGCAGGCCGAGAAGCAACTCGATGCGCTGCAGGCCACACAGGAGGATTACCGTGATATCGAGACCACGATCGACCGCAGGGAACGACGGGTTGAGAACATAGAACAGGAGCTGTCCGATCGACGTAACACGTTAGAGAACGTGGAGGAAAAGATCGAGTCAATCTCCGCCCCAGACGATTTGGCCCTCCACTCTCTTGAAGAGAAGGAGCAACGGTTACAGCGTGTGGGTCTGTTGCTCGACAATCTTGCGGAGACCGGCCGCGTGGTCGTGAACCCCGAACAAGAGCCTGCTCTCTCGGCAGAAATCGACAGCGGTCAGGACGCCATCGCAGATATTGCTCGGCTGCTTGGCCCCGACTCGCAGGCGACTGCCTGTCCACTCTGTAGCAACCCAGTCCAACGCGAGACGGTTCGAGAGCGAGTCGAGACGATAGCAGCCGCGGCGTCCGAGTACTACGATGCGGCGAGGGAGATTGCTGCGCAACAGGACGAACTCCGATCACAGAGACAGCATCTGGAGGAGTTGCGTGACGAGCGTGACAACCTCCAGAGCGACATTCGTCAACTCGAACACCGCATCACGGACACGAAGCAGCGCATCGCGGAACTCGAAGACGCCCGCGACGAGACGCGTTCGGAGATCGACGAGCTGCAGGAACGGGTTGAGGAACTCCAGCAGCGTCGCAGTGACGAGTTGGAGGCCCTGTACGATGAGATTGCGGAGCTCCAGGGCGCTCGTGTGGACGTCGAAGCGAACCTCGAACGAATCGACAGCCAGATCGCAGAGCACGAGTCGACGATCGGCGTAGAGGCCGACCTGCGCGAGGAACTCGCAGACATCGAATCGTCGATCGAGGAGCAGCGCGAGCACATCACGCAGTTAGAGACACGCGTGCAGGACGCAGCGACGACCCACATGACGGAACTCGTCGACCGACTCGACTACGCCGGACTCGCAGGAATCCACCTGGAGCGAGAGCCGACCGAGCATCCGGCTGGTCTCTCCGAGTTCCGGCTGGTCGTGAAGAGACGCCAGCAGGATGGCACCGTCGTCGACGAGGATGACCTTGGCACGCTCTCCGAGTCAGAACGGTCGCTGGTGGGGCTCGTCGTCGCGCTGGCTGGCTATATCGCACACGATGTGGCCGATGAGGTACCGTTCCTACTACTGGACTCGCTCGAGGCGTTCGATACCGACCGCATCGACCGTCTGCTGGACTACGTCCGCGACGCTGTCGACGTGACGTACATCGTCACCGCCCTCCTCAGCGGGGATGCTGATGCTGTCGACGCCGAGGACGCAGAGATTTCGGCGGACGCGTTCATCTGAGCACCAACGAGCAGCCGCACTCGCACTACACCAATGACGAACCCGAACAACCTACCAGAGCGGAACTGGCTCCAATCACGGTTTCGGCGGCGTACGGTACGACGAGGAACGACGGACGATGGAGACCGTTGGTACGAGGACGAGGAAGGACGGCGTCATGCCAGTGTGACCACGGTCACGGGAAACATCGACTTCAGCAGTTTTCCTGAAGAGTCACCCCTGTTCGAGAGCCCATGGCCGTTGCGCAAGTGGAAAAAGAACACTCAACGCTGGTGGATCAAGTACTGGTACAAGCGCCAGCTGGGGATACTCGGACACTACCGCATCACCGGCCAGATGGACGTGAGCACACCCGACGACACTGTCGAGGCCCGCGAAGAGCTGATCCATCCATCTGACGATAGCGTTCGTCACCATTCAGCGGCAACGCTATTCGAGACCATCCGTTCGTACGACGACGTGGGTCTCGCCGCCGAGGGCTGGGAGTACGACCGGTATCCTGCGGAGCATCCGCTCCTCGATGTCGCGGAGCAGGACGCCGACGAGATAGGACACCTGTGGCGCACGACCATTCGACCGGAACTGGACATCGGTTACGAAGACGTGTGGCGGGGCGAATTGAAGTTCATCCGATTGCTCGAGGGGGACGCGTGGCCGCCCGTCGGCTACGGCGGGCAGATCGATCTCGTGGCAGAGATGCGCTCCAAGCTCCGCGCGGTCGACATCAAGACGGGAACGCTGCGGACGCCTCACCGGATGCAGGCCATAGCTTACCAAAACGCGTTCCCAGAACTTGACGGGGCCGCTCTCGTCCACGTCTCGCCGACCGGCGAGTGGGAGGTGGAGTGGTCGGAGGACTGGGCGACCGAATCGCTCTGGCAGCAGTTCCGCGCTGAAGTCATCTCGGCCGAAGGGAACGAAGAGTTCGACTTCGGTTTCTGAGTGGATGTTTTGAGGGAATCATATAGATAGATGCCCGGCACTACTGCATCAGATACTCAATCTAAAATCAACTCTGTATGAATGTATCCCAAGGTATTATTAATCAGAAGATAGTTTGGAATAACTGCGGATTCCGCTCAGTCTGGGAGGGACACTGGAATTCGCAATGGGCTGGGTGCCCATCCCCGGGGCATTCAATCACAACCGCCCCGCCCCAGCCCGCTATTCATTGGCTCGTCATCTAAGCAGAGTGTAGAGATGATACGGGAACTGCAAACTCACAAGCTGCTCATTTCGTAGGGTCGAGGCCTCATTCGAAACCTCCGATTCGGTCGGTAGGTTCGACAACAGCTCTCTACTCAGACCCGTCGGTTTCGATGAAAGCGCGAAGAGAGAGAGTGTATCTGCCCAACACGCGGCTCGACATTTCCGATTCCAGATTGCCCGGTTAGTGGGAAAGAGCCTTTGAGCGGTCACCTACATCTATGAACAATGTCATTGATCGGCTTCCGCCGCGAAGAGGGCGAAATCGAGTATCTTGAGGAGGTGGAATATAGCGAGGAACACCTGGAGGACGACCTTCACGAAGTGATACAAAGTGACCCAAGGCTGGTGATGGGGACGCTCACCTCCCGCGAGAATTCCGTTCTTGGGAGCAAGATGCAACTTCCTACTGGAAAGGAGTTGGACTTGCTCGTATGCGACGAACAAGGGACGCTCACCACTATCGAGTTCAAGCGAGACCGGTCGCCACGTTCAGCCGTCACCCAACTCTTCGATTACGCGTCTTCTCTGTCCCGCCTGACTCAAGAGCAGTTCTTCGAACTGACCAACTACGAGTCACTGGATGAACTCTACGAAGCGTTCGACCACGAGGAGGATTCGGAATTCGACATCGGCAACTTCGAGAAGGAATTTGAAGACGCACTGGAGTCGCCTCAACTCATGCTGGTCGCCTATACAATCACCGACGATGTCCGGCGGATGACGCGCTGGTTGCGAGAGGCCCACGATCTGAAGATCAACTGTGTCGAGTTCGACTACTACGAGAAGGACGATGCCGAGATGTTCGTCCCGACAATCATCGGGATTGAGGAGACACAGGAGATCAAGGAACGAGAGGAGTCACCCAAGCAGAAGAAGTACCGTCGGTTCCACGGCGAGTTACTCGAACGGTTCAATCAAAAGCTGCCCCACGTTACAGGGAAGAGCGCCAGCAGTAGGAACTATCTCACACTTCCAACCGGAGACAAAGATGTCGAGCTCGTCTGGGAGTTCAAGGGATCTCCCGGCGAGAAGGAGTTGCGCGTCGTCATGAACTTCCGATACGATGATGGCGAGAGGAACAAAGAACTGCTGGAAAAAGTGCTATCGACGGTGGAGGAGGGCTCGCTTGACATTCCTGAAGAGATCCATTCCGAGGATTATGGCAGTAGCGGATACGCCCGGTTCTACATCACACAAGGAGTTGGACAACTTGATGATGCTCTTGAAGACGAGGAACTGAAAACGTGGGCGGTCGACCGAATGGTCGATTTCTACGAACAGCTTACGCCCATCTTAGACCAAGACCTTGGGGATTCTACCTCGATTCAGTAACCGGGTAGTGACGTTCCGTCTGCCCACATGTGATTGTCTGCCGATCTGAGAATGTCGAATATTCGGAGCCTTGGCATCCACAGATCTGTCGTATTCGGTGTGCTAACATTTACTTCGGAGGATATCGTTTCCTCCAACGTGTAGGGGAGTAAGTAGTCCAGTCGAACTATCAAACGAAGATTGGAATCCTCGTATGAACGAAGCACGTCAGCAGTTTTGGAGGGAACTGAACGAGCGGATTCGAGAGAGGGAGGACACGCCACTGAGGGCAATGGAGCGAGCGGATGCAGAGAACGATAATTGGAGGAAGCAGCCTACGATGGCGTCGTCATTGGGTGTTGGCTTCAACGTCCGGTTGGACGGGCAGATGCTGGTGTATCTCATTCCGCGAGATCGGGAGAAGAGGGAGGAGATGTTCGACTTTCTCCGGGACTTCAAGTCCGAAATCGATGCCGAGTTCGATGGGCGGCTCGAATGGCGTCCTCCAGACCAGAGCACCAAGATTATAGTCAGACGAAAGGACGTCGATATTGGAAGCAACAGGGCTCGCTGGAGCGAATATCAAAACTGGTTGATCGAGAATGGTGAGCAATTCTTCACCGTGTTCCGGCCGTACGCTCGACGGTACGGAAGCCACTGATTGCGGCTCGCTTTGCTGACGGCAATCTACGTCCGCACCGAGCGATGCAGAACCTTGGCTGTGATGTTACGGATGTTAGTTTATTCTGCCTGATTGTACTCGAGGGCGTCATAGAATAGTTCACAAGGTAGTTGTTTCCAGTCCTTCTGAGAGTGAATGGACTGTTCAGTCAAAGCTGCGAATTGACCACTAGAGTTTATACCAGTTTCAGATGATGTTCGCGACGCCGTGGAAGACACGCAGCATATATCTTACAATCTATATTCCGTTGATTGTATGAAATCATGAAAAGATAAAAGCCGACGGATATATACACTTCCTCTGCATCGGCGAGTATTTGTTAAATGATCCTCTTCAGTTACTATTGTAATTTATGTAATGGAGGACGTTCCCAGTCCAGATCTTCCCTGAGACCCAGCAATTTATACCAAAATTGTGCAATTTGAGACGTTTCCATATTCAGATCGTTCTTATTTTTTACCAGCTCTTTATACCGGGTTTCCAAATCAGAATCGTTTTCGTTCGGGTCTGGCATCCGGATTTTAAGAAGATAATTAAAGTTCTTATATAGCTCTTGATGTTTTTGGCCTTCACGATAGTAGGTATTCGAACGGTCTTCCCAATCTACTGAAAAACTGATAAACGAGGCTACAGAGATTGATGCGGCGGCTATCAGACTAATGGGAGTCCATACCCCTGGATCGGATGCACGAAATATCCAAGCAATCAGTACCAACAGCCCTGCGCCGGCTACAGTACCATAGATATTCAATGCGGAATGGGCATTACTAAGGACGTTGGCTGCGAGATAATATTTTTGATAATTAATATACTGTGCTCGATATTCATTGAAACAATCCTTGTAGATCCGGTTTCTTCTATTTGAGTATTGCGTGCTGCTCATCTTCGGAGACAACAATTAATGCTCAAAAATATTCTTTGCATTGGATGTCTCGGTTGGCGACCCACAGTAGGAGCTGCTGGCCACTGCCGAAGTTAAAAATTGAGCAGACCATCCCTCCGGCACCTCGTTCAAGAAGGGGTGAGACGTTGTTGCTCTGGTCGCTTGAGTAAATATAGTTATGAAAGATTCAACCTCTGTACCCGCACGTAGTTTCTGACAAGATAGGAGGCTACCATAATCCGTCGGCTCACATCCTTCGACTGTATCTAACAATTCACCCTGTGACGACTGACCGGGTATGCGAACTGTTCTATGACACCCTCTGTACTCAGTAAGTCTCCAACCCACGCGTGAGAGGAGTCGGAGAAAGAACAGCAGGGGCCGTAGAGAGGCTACTCCCTGACTTGATTATTTACGCCGATTGTTCAGGTCGTTGTTGGAGGGGAGGTAGTCTCGCCGTTGGTTCATCCGCTCCTTGTCCGAACGCGTGTCGTAGTGCTTGTCGAGCGTCTCGGAGTTCACGTCCATCCGATCCGAGACGAGATGTTTCGGCATATCCTCTCGCAGGTGATGCGTGATGCTGCCACGGCGGAACGCGTGCGGGTAGAGAGAGGACGGACACTTCGATGCCTGATCCTTCCGCTCCGTGGCCTCACACTCGCTGATGGTTCGGCCGTGGGGGCACTCGTTCGTGTACGTGCAGGGGCAGGTGACGGCGTACACTATCTCACGGAGGTTGGTTTTGGCACGACGACCGTATCGACTACTGAACAGCGGTTCGCGACCGTAGTCGTCCTGGACGTCGTGGCGATTGTTCTCGATGTAGTCGGCGATGACCTGGGACGTGCTTTCGGAGATGTTGACCAGCCGTTCACCGGCCTCGCCGTTCTTGAGTGGGGTGTCTTCTTCTGGCCGGTGGAGCGGTTCGACGTAGTTCTCCTCAAGATGAACCGTGTCGACGTCGAGACCGTGAACGCCGCCGAGCCGAAGGCCAGTGTGCCAGAAGACTTCGAGGAGGCAGTGACGATGGCTCGCGTACTCGTATTCGTGCAGGTAGCGGAGGATTTGTCCTGCGCGTTCCGCATCGAGCGTTTCGGTACGCGTGTTCTCCGGCGAGGGTGATTGCACCTTCTCACTGGTGCCCTGTGGAACGGCGTCGATGGACTCGCACCAGCGGATGAAGACGCGGATGGTGTCCATCACGCTCCGGATGGTCTCCCGGGAGTAGTTCCCGCCGTTGTCCTTCGATTCGAACGCGTCGATCTTGAACCGGTGCAGCTTCCGGCCGTTGATGTTGTTGAGGTTGTCTATACCTTGACTCTCGCACCACGCGGCGAGCCGGCCGATGCGCCGACGGTGGGCGCGCTCGGTCGACGTAGCTATGTCGCGGTCTTTGGCGTACAGTTCGAGGGCTTCTCGTGGCCCGATGGGCTCTAGGTCGTCGGTCATGGTCTTGTCCTGTCGCAGGACGACAGGCATTCCCGGTTCCTTTGCGAGGCCCCGATGTGAGGTCTCTTCGAGGGTCTGGGTGTCCGATGCTCGCCACGCGTTCGAGTGTGCGGACGGATTTGCACGGGGTTGTAGCTCGAAACGCGGGGAGATCGACTCTTCTAGGTCAGGAGCCCGGAACGGCGCGAAGCGCCGCAGGCCCGGAACTGAGTCTTTTCGGCGTGGAAGCGCACCCCGCCCGGCACCTACTGGATGCCCGGCAGGGAGCGACCCGCGAAAGCGGTCAGGGTATTCGCGAACGTCGCCGTGCGACGTGAGCGAATGCTTATGATAAGGAGCGAATCGCGGCGCTGTGCCGCGATTCGAACTTATCATTAGGGTTCAATTCCCTTCCGGCCCGCTTCTTCCGCGACGCAATACGACGAGTCTAGCGAGTGGGCTGTGTCGGGTTCGTGTGTTCTGGTGGGTGGATGAACGTCATTCTGTGATTGGGAGTGCGTCGTTCCAGAGTGCTTGGAATTGTCGTTCGAACTCGTCGACGACGTCGCTGTCGGTGACTGCGAGGATGCCGAGGCGGTCTGCGGGGTGTTGTGGGTGTGGGATGTCGACCGTGGTGACGTGGTGGTCGATGACGTCGAACGATATCGGGACGTCGGGGAGGGCTCTGACGTGGACTGTTGCTGGGTGCGCGTCGATCTTGTCGAAGAGGGTGTCGGGGAGGGTTTCGAGGACGGGTTCGGTGACGAGGAGGGAGACGGAGACGTCGGGGTTCGTGCCGTCGAGGAAGGCGTCGACCTCTCGTTCGAGCGGCTTCCAGGGAGCGGATTCGTAGGGTGGGCCGACGATGGCGTGGATGGACGTCGTGGCGGTCTGGACGTGTTCTTCGAGTGCGGTCTGCATCGTTTCGCTGCCGAGTGACCCGAGCCAGATGCTGCCGTCGGCTGGCGCTGTCGGGAGGAGGTTCGAGCGGAGGTCGGCAGCGACCTCGCGGTATCGCGTCCATTCGTCGCGTAACTCGAGTGCGCGTTCGGCGAGTAGTCTGTCGACCGCGGTCTCGGGTTGGACTGCGGCGTATCGCGTCGGGTCGGTCGACTGCGTTCGAACGAGTTGTCGGGATTCGAGTCCGTTCAGGACGTCGTAGATGCGTCCTCTGGGGACGCCGCTGGCGTTGGCGAGGTCCGTTGCTGTGACTGCGCCGGTCACCAGGAGCGTCCGGTAGACCTCCTCTTCGTAGCTCGAGAGACCCAGTTCGCCGAGATCGGTCATTGGTTCGCCCCACGTCTGCGTGTACTTTGTAGGTTCGCGTGCGTCGTTCGACGACCGGGTGCGTGCTGCGAGTCACGCTCCGGGGTGGTGGGGTGAAACGACCCGCAAGTGGCGGCTCATTACAGAACGTTCACATCTGTGGTGGTGGGACCCGAACGCATGAATCCGTACGTGCTACTGGCGGCCGCAATCGTGTCCGAACTCGTCGGAACGACCGCACTCAAGCTCTCCGACGGCTTCTCGAATCCCGTCCCGAGCGTCGGTGTCGTCGTCGGGTACGGCCTCGCGTTCTACCTGGTCTCGCTCACGCTCGAGGACCTCCCGGTCGGCGTCGTGTACGGGACGTGGGCGGCACTCGGGATCGTCGGCGTCGCCGCCATCGGCGTCGTCGTGTTCGACGAAGCGCTCGACGTCCCCGGTATCGTCGGCCTCGTCCTCATCGTCGGCGGCGTGTACTGCGTGACGGTGCTCTCGGAGATGTCCGCGCACTAGCTGGATGCGACCCTCCGTGACGGGCTGGAGTACGAGCGGGTGTCCGAGTGGTGGTTACGCTATCTCAGCGATTCGTTCGCTCCCGCAGTCGGGGCAGAAGCTGTACGCGGTCTGGAACTCGCTGTCGCAGAACTCGCACTGGTAGCGGACGTCGTTCTCGGGGTCGTCGGTCCCGCCGCCGAGCGCGTCGCGGATGGAGTCGAGTACGCTCATGGTCCGCGTCGAACTACGCGCCCAGATATGTTAACTGTTACCACCGCACACGATTCGTCCGGGTTTGGACCTGGACCCGACGTCGAACCCGCGGGAATGAACGAACGTGGCGCAGCAAGAACGAACCTAGAGCGTCGAGAACGAACGAAGACGAACGAGCGACGACAACCTGACGCGGAACGAAGAGCGAAGGACGCGACCCCGGAGTCGACGCCTCAGCTACTGTCGGGACTGTAGTTCGGTGCCTCGTCCGTGATGACGACGTCGTGCGCGTGACTCTCCGCCTGCCCCGCCGAGGAGACGCGAACGAACTCCGAGCGCTCCTTGAACTCCGGCACGGTCTCCGCACCCACGTACCCCATCCCGGACTGCATCCCACCGGCGAGCTGATGAAGTTCGTCCCGGAGCGGGCCCTTGTACGGCGTCGCCGCCTCCACGCCCTCCGGCACGTAATCCTCCTCTTGCTCGGGCTCCTCCTTCAGGTACCGGTTCTCGTCGTCGCCCGACTGCATCGCACCGACACTCCCCATCCCGCGGTACTGCTTGTACTTCTTCCCGTTCATCTTCACGACGCGCCCGGGCGCCTCCGCCGTCCCCGCGAAGTACGACCCGAGCATCACCGCGTCCGCACCTGCCGCGAGCGCCTTGATGGCGTCGCCCGAGTACCGGATGCCGCCGTCCGCGATGACGGGCACCCCGTGCTCGCTCGCGACGTCAGCGACCTGCGCAACCGCCGAGATCTGGGGCATTCCCGCCCCCGAGACGACGCGCGTCGTACAGATCGAACCCGGCCCGATACCGACCTTCAGGCCGTCCGCGAAGTCCACGAGGTCCTCGGCGGCCTCGCGCGTCCCGATGTTCCCGACGACGACGTCCGCGTCCACGGACTCCTTGATCTCGCGCGCCCCGTCGACGACGTTCAGGTTGTGCGCGTGCGCGCAGTCGATGAATACCACGTCGACGCCCGCCTCGTCGATGGCGAGCGCACGGTCGGTCTCGAACGGCCCGACCGCCGCACCGACGCGCAAGCGACCCTCCTCGTCGCGCGCCGCGTTGTCGTACTCGCGACGCTGGAGGATGCCCTGCATCGTCAGGAGCCCGACGAGCCGCTCGTCGTCGTCGACGATGGGCACGCGCTCGATCTTGTGCTCGTACATCAACTCGAGCGCTTCGCGCGCACTCGTGTCCTCGCGTGCCGTGACGACCTCCTCCGTCATCGCCTCCGCGACGTCGTCCTGCTCGCCGACCTCCAGGTACGGCCGGATGTCCGTGCCGGAGATGATGCCGAGGACCTCGTCGTCCTCGTTCACGACCGGCGCGCCGTTGACGCCCTCGCGCGCCATCAGCTCGTCGACCTCCCGGACCGTCTGCTCGGGGCGAGCCGTCACGACGTCCCGAATGATGAGCTCGTCCGCGCGCTTGACCTTCTCGACGTGTCGCGCCATCTCGTCGACGTCGAGGTTCCGGTGAATGACCCCGAGCCCGCCGTGTCGCGCCATCGCGATCGCGAGGTCCGCTTCCGTCACGGTGTCCATCGCCGCCGAGAGCACCGGCGTCGGAAGCTCCACGTTCTTCGACACTCGCGAGGTGAGGTCAGCCTCGTCCGGTTCGACGCGACTCTCCTTCGGTCGAAGGAGGACGTCGTCGAACGTCAACGCCTCTGGAACGCGCAGTTTCTCCGAGAATGTACCGTCGGGGGGAACGTCGTTCGCCATGTAAACCGTCCGAACGGGCGCAACTAAAGGTTTGCGAGACAGTCAGCGGCGTGCAAGACGGTCTCACGGGCCGCGGACCGCGGGATTCGTGTCTGCGCGAGAGCGCGGAACGACTCGAAGACGGTGGTTCTCGCACCCGGAACGAACCGACGACTACGTTCCAGTTACTATCCTTCGGCAGAATACAGTCTGAATCGCTGATTCTGAACCAGGGTACTTGTACGAGGAGAACGCCCCGTTGGAGTTTGCGGGCACATCTCACACAACGCTTAACCCTCGAAACCCATTTTGTTAGCGCGTATGCTGGCTACGAACTCCACCGCAACGTGTATCGCCGGGCAGACGTCGACCGACTCGACCGCCCGCTTTACACTCCCGATGGAACTCGTAGCCAAAGCCCTCCCGTTCGGATTCCCGCGAGCACCCACCACCGTCGACGCAGGCACTCGCTCGCATCACTCCCACTCGGGCACGGGTGACGCCCCGTACGAACATCGATGAGCACGAGCCGGCACCCCATCGCCCTCAAGCTCGAAGGCCTCGTCGGCGGCGACGCGAAACTGCTCGCCACCGTCATGGCCCTCCCGCTCCTCGACGGCATCTTCCCCGCGCTCGTCCTCGCAGGCGCACTCGAAGAGAGCACGAGCCCGCTCCCGGTCGTCGGCGCACTCCCCATCGGCATCGTCCAGGTCGGCTTGCTCGTCTTCGGCGGCAGCGCAACCGTCGCGGTCGTCCTCGCCGAGATGAGCGGCACGCGCATGGAGCGCGTCCGCACCATCCTCGCCGTCGGCGCCCTCATCACCGTCGGCGCCGCCGTCGAAGCAGCCATCGCACCGACGCTCGCGAGCGTCCTCACGCTCCACCTCTTCGAGCGCTTCGCCGCACTCGTCATCATCGCCATCGCCGCGAAGACCGCGAGCGCCCGCATCGGCGAGTACCTCCCGCGGCCCGCCGTCATCGTCGGCGCCGGCCTCATCGCGAGCATCGACCTCTCCAACCCGACCATCGAGCCGACCGCGAACCCCGAACTCGTCGCACTCGCCGCCGGTAGCGCACTCGTCGGCACCGCGTTCGCGCTCGCGACCGCACTCCTCGCACCGCACCTCCGTGCGCGGATGGCCATCGACCGCTTCCGGTTCGGGAGCGCCGTCGCCCTCGGCCTGCTCGCGCTCTCGATACTCAAGCTCCCCGTCGGGAGCGCACCGCTGCTCGTCGTCGCCGTCACCGCGCTGTTCGCGTTCGAACCAGACGCAACCACGCACGTCACCGCCGACGACGCCGACGACGCCGACGACGCAACCGCGGCCGACGACGCGAACCCCACCCACCCCGGCACCGTCCCCGCGACCGACGGCGGCGACGACACCGAACCCGTCGCCACGTTCGACGACACCGACCCCACGGACGACGCAACCGACCACACCGGTGACGACGGCAGCGACTCGACCAACACCGACGACGGCGACGACGCGTTCCAGGTCGACCGCGAACCCTGGCTCTGACCCGACCACCATCGCCCCACACCGACCGCCGTCCCGCATCGACCGCAACGCGGTCGCGGAGACGAGAACCCTTACCTACCAGCGACCCACCAGACACGAGTATGCCAGCCAACCGCGTCGTCCAGGGCCGCATGGTAACCGCCAAGAAACTCGCCGAAATCATCGAGGACGGCAGCGTCATGGAAACCGAAGCCATCGAGGACGCCGACCGCGACTGCCCCGACTGCGGCGAGAACGTCATCAAGGTCACGTACATGCCGAGCGTCACCGAACTCGTCACCGGCTACAAATGCCAGGAGTGCGACTGGCGCGACGCCGACCGCAACTAGCGCGAATCGAAACCCCTTTACAGCACTCCATCCAACCCGAAAGCGCAGCGGGGCTGTGGCCAAGCCAGGCATGGCGACTGACTCCAGAGGCCACGCGCCCGGGACGAAACTCCAGCTGATATACCGAGCGACCGACTGATCATCGCGTCGCGACGACGACCCTCTGGAGTTCCGAGGCGCACACACCGGAGATATCAGTCGATCGGGGGTTCAAATCCCTCCGGCCCCATAACGTCCTTAAAGAAACAGAGCAACGCTGAGCCACTGATTTGCGATTTCTGTGGTGGCTGGATAACCCTGGATACTGTCAAGTGTCCGGCACTGGATGACGGGGTGTGCCAGCCGTGAGACGGCACTGCCCGCACTGTGGGACACGGATGGTCACCATCACGACACGCGGCGGCCTCACGCGCCGCGAGTGCCCCAGGGGACCACACGGCGCCGGAGGTGACTCGGCGTGACGGTCGACCGCCACGTCGGCCGCGACGGCGTCAAGCAGGCACGCAACGCGCTCGACAGGCGCCTCGCACCGCCGACGATAACCTTCCCCGACGACTGGACCATGTCCACCGCCTGGGAGCGTGCGCAGCGCGCAGCCGCCATCTGCGCGCCCACCGGCCCGGCCGCCTTCCGCGTACTCATGGGGTACATCGACCACGACGGCCACGGCGACGAGCACGAAGTCACCTTCACCATCTACGACGGCGACCTCATCGCAGATTGCTCGTGCGCCGGGTTCTCGCACTCACCACACCGCCACTGGTGCGCCCACGTCGCTCGCCTCTGGTGGGAGTGGGTCCGCGACGACCTCGCCGTCACCGACCTCGACACCCGCCGCGTCCACACCTCGCCACCGTGGTGGCTCCGCGTCGACGACCACGACGCACCCACCCCGACCAGCGCGTCCCGTGGCGTCGCCCGCACCGACGGAGGTGAGCGTCGATGACGCCACCCCACCACCCACGAGGGCGGTCGGTCACGCGCAGGCGGAAAGTGCGCGCCCGCACACGAAGCCCGGACTCACCCACCCCAGGGGGTTCTATTAACGGATGCAATCCCCGCCGCCTTCCTGCTATTAGCACCCCCCGATTCGCTATTAACGAGGTGGATGCCTGATGGCGCGCCCCACCGACTCCGGCCCCGGCGCCACCGTCTCCGCCTCGTCGGTCCCGCAGAATCTCGTCGACGAGTTCGACGACTGGGTCGACCGCGGCGACCGCTTCGACTCTCGTAGCGAAGCCATCCGTGGCCTCATGCGCAACGCCGTCGGCAGCACCCCCGAGTACGTCACCCCACTGGAGCCACCGCGGAACGAACGCCTCGCACGCGGCTACAAGCGCCTCTGCAAGGCCGCGAACAGGAACGGCGTCGTGCGTCGGGACTCCGCTCGAAAAGCCTGCTCGAACGGTCCACAGAACCTCAGCAAGCAAGAGGTGGACGCGCTCGTTCTCAAACCGCTCGACCGCCGCGGCTACATCACGCTCCAATCCAACGTCTACGGCGACTCCGCCTGGAAGATCGTCGGCTGGGAGACCGATGGGGAGGGGATCAACCGATGATACGTCTGTGAGCGGTCTATATCATCCTCACTCTTATATACTGAGAAATAAGTATTCAAATGAGTTGAATATGGAGGCCCGATTCAAAACAAAAGACGGCGAGCAAATATATCGAACTGGCTTATCTGAAATAGTAAGTGGAGAGGACGGCATATATCTAGCCTTTGGTGAAACAGGTGGTGGAACTGCCGGAAGCCAAGTACTAACCGGTGATGGAGAGTTCCTCGAAGGTGCCGAGATTGAGGTCGTTAAGCCTGAAAAGGGCCAGTCGATTGAGGAGCAGGATAATCTCGTTAAGCAATTCCAAGAGGATCCCGAAGCATTCAACCAGAAATACGAGGAGGGTAATTAATAAACAAGACAATTATAATTCAACGTAATGGGGCCGATCGCTTGAGTGAGCTATATTACCCCATCTTGTGATTAAGACATATGGTCGGAACGTATGGTGACGAGGTTCACGAGGAATATTTACAGATTTATTCGCAGATTGTATCTGAAACCCGGCAATCCGTTAAAGAGGAACACGGGGGGGGACGCACTCGATAATCCCAAACGGGTGTGGAGGGCAGCTCAGAGCGCACCCTCCTATATGGAAAATAATGACTTGGAAGGAATTCTGAGGCTATCGGACACCATCTACTCCGAGTTTGCCCGCGAAGTGGATTGGAGTTCCTGTATTCAACGAATCAAACAGTTCGAATCCCCAAGCGGAAGTAACATTGCTGAGTATCTGCCAGCAGACTACGTGAGAGGAGCAGGAGAAGAGATGATTCTTCATGCGATTACATACGATATCACGGGACAGGGGCGGTCGTGATTTCTGTTCCAGTTCCACAAGAGAACATTCAGCTGGACGCTTGACGTGAAGTGTCCCCAAAATTACAGTGTGCATCTCAGACGGTGATTCTGAGAAGCCCGAGAAATAATGACTCTATTGATAACTAGCGTGTCTGTATCTACCAATTCTTGATTGTCATCGAGATGGGGCAAGGAACATTCATTCTTTCACCTGCCGCCAGGGGAACAGGCTGCTCACTGCATACGGGAACTGACCGAAAAGAGTAGCGCCCACTCAGTTCCTATTTCTCGTCGGTCTCCTCGGCGTCCGAGGCGACAGATTTCACAGGTGGCTTGTACGGGAGTTTCGCCACGAAATGCCGCCCCAACCCTCGTAGGCGTTCCATCGCGAACTGGAACGGCACGAGCAGCCCCATCACGAACGCCAGCAGGAGTGTCGCCTCTACCATTCGTGTGCGAACACTCCCGACGACGTCGCCGTGAACACCTCTCCGTTGTCCGGGATGATGCCGTAGTACCCGTCTTGGAGCGGGTTCTCGTGGGTCCAGATGTTCGACCCGTCCGTCGCCTCCAACGCCTCCAGGCTGTACGAGCCGGTTCCGACCAGGAGCTTCCCGCCGTCGACGGTTCGGGGGTAGTAGAAGTACCTGCTCGTGTCCGCCCACAGTTGTGTGCCGTCGTCCTGGCGGTACGCCGCCATCCCGGCGCCCCCGCCGGTCACGTACAGCGAGCCCGCCCAGAACGCGATGCTGTACAGTCCCTGACCGAACGGCTGAGCCGTCCACGCCTCCGTCATGTCGCGCTTATCGATGGCGTACAGCTCCTGCGTCGACCCGTCGTTGTCCCGGATCGCGAACAGCAGGTCGCCATGCCCGGGGTAGGCGATTCCCTCCCAGCGGTTCGCGTTGTTCAGACTGTAGGATGCTACCACGTTGCCGGTCGTGGCGTCGAGCTTCGAGATGACGCCGTTGTTCTGGTCAGACGCGTAGTAGTACCCCTCGGTGTCGTGGGTGGCGAACACGTCGACGTCGAACCCAACAGACTTGTCGAACCGAATGCGGCCGGTCTCCACGTCGAACGACAGCACGCGCTGGTCGGCTCCGTCCCCGACGTAGAGCGCGCCGTGGGCGAGCGTCTGCGGGTTCGCTGCGCTGAGGTTCAACCCGGTCTGTTCCCATTCGAGTGTGAGGTCGTCGGTGTTGTAGGCTCTCACGTAGGAGTTCGCACACACCACGCAGAGGTCGGTGTCCTCGGTGAGGAAGAACCCCGCTTCGTCGTTCTGGTCGGCGGTGGCTTCGACGGTTCCGTTGGCCTTCGAGATGCGTGCGAGCGTGCCCGTACCCCCGAAGTTCTGGGCTTGGGCGATGATAGCCTCCTCGGTGGCCAGGGGTTGCCGGTAGATACCCGAGGGGACCCACGAGGTCGCGCGCCACTTCTCGGCTGCGGGGGCACTATCCGGGAGGCGGAACGGTGAGGGCTGGCCGATGAACCGACCCATGCCGAAGCGCCGGATCTTGGTGTTTGCCGGCTTCGGCGGCGTGTAGGTGTCGATACGCTGGCCGAACCCCGTCACGGCCAGGCCTCCACCCACACCGTCGGGTCACTCGTCGCCGAATCCGCCCGCACGACGCCCATCGTCTGGGTCTCCACGGGGATGTCCTCGGCGTGCTTGTCCTGCTTGCGGTACTCGATGACCCGGTTCGAGGTCGCCTCCGGCTTGAACGCCACCTCGATGGAGTCACTGAACCGGAGATCGACCGTCGACGCCTCGAACCCGAAGTCCAGGCGCCCTTGGTCGTCGCTCAAATTCTCCGGCGGGCCGCTCTGGGTGACAGTGAACTTCTGGACGTAGTACTGCGTCCCACTGTCCTCGTCGGTGTACTCGCTACTGGCGTCGTCCAGCGCCTCGATGAGGTCTTGCTCGCGTTGCTCCAGCAGTATCGCGAGCAGGAGCCGGTCAGTGTCGCTCTTGAAGATGTCTTCAATCCACGAGTTCGCACCGACACCGTACTCGCCGAGGAGCTGCTCGACGCGGGAGTTTGGCCCCGGCATCACGTCTCACCTCGCCGGTCGTCCAGGCGTTCGACGCGCGGTATCAGCCCCTCGCGGTACGTGTCCTCGCCCGTGATGTACTGGCGGTTGCGCTGCGAGCGCGTCTTGTTCTTCTCAGACCGCTCCTCGTTCCGGTCCACCTTCTGCTTGACCGACCCGAGGTAGCGCGCGGCCTGGGTCGCTGCGCCAGCCGTGACGATAGCGCTCGCTCCGACAGCCCAGTCCAGCAACGGCGTCACGACCCACCACCCCCGGCGGCGCCGGCTGCAGCGGACGCACCGCCGGTCGCGTACAGGCCGAGCCCGTCCGCCATGGGGTCGTGGAACAGCCACGCGACGCCAGCGAGCGCGACGAACAGCATCCACCACTGGAACCAGTCGCCGAGCGCACTCTGGCCGACTTCGGTGACCGCGCCCGTGTAGCCGCCTGCGGCCCAGGCGACGCCATCCGTGACGGCCGACCCCGCTTGCCCGGCGACTTCGCCCGCACCCTCGAGGATGCCGCCACCGGGTTCGTCGTCGAAGGTGCGCGCGAACGCTTCGTCGGTTGACCCCGCCAGGTGGTCGAGCGTGCCAGCGGCGCCGTCGACGAGCCCACCGCCCCCCTCGTCGTCGAAGGACCGCGCGAACGCCTCGTCGACGTTCCCAGCGGCCTGGTCGGCCGCGCCCGCCGCCGCGTCGTAGGCGTCGCCCGCCGCACTCGTGAGCCCGCCGATGAGGTCGGGCATCTCAGCTCACCCCCCACACGAGCGCGCTAACGAGCACGACCGCCGCGATGAGGAGCTGGTCGACCGGGAGCGCGCCCGTCGACGCGTCGTTCGGCGTGGTCGCGCCTGAGGGTTCGTTCCCGAACTCGTCGCCGGAGACGTCGCTGACCGCCTCGCCACTCCCGACGTCCTCTATCTCGTCGGGGTCGCCGAAGGCACGTCCTTGGGTGGCGTCTTCGGCGGCCTGTTCGGCCTGCTCGACCGTGCTGGTCGACGTTTCCGGGCCGAACGAACCGAGGTTGACGTCGTCCTCGGTGCCGACGTCACTGGTGTTGTTGCCGGGGGTGCCGCCGGAGGCGTCGCCGATAGTCTCCATGGCGCGCCCGGTGTCGCTGTCGATACCGAGGTTCAGGTTCCCCGACCCGATGGACTCGTACAGCGGCGTGTCCGACGTCTGCGTCTCGGGTTCGTCGTCGGCGGCGTCCTCAACGTCGTCGGTCTTGTCGCGGAGGCGCGTGCCACCGCCGCTGTAACCGCCGCCCGCGATGACGGCCATCAGTCGCTCACCTCCAGGTAGAGGGCGACCATGGTGCCGAGTGCGTTGGCGATGACGGCGATCGCGAGCAGTTCCTCCATCGTCAGGGAGACGCTGCCGAGTCGGACGGCTTCGCGCTGGGCGACGGGCTGGCCGGTGTCGCGGCCGGTCGCGGGGTCGACGCTCGTCGCGGTGGCGTAGGCGGACCCCCGCGTGTTGGAGTTGAGGCCGCCCTGCATGGTGTTAGCTCAGCCCCGCGATGTCGGCCTTGACGGCGTCCTTGAGGCCGCGGATGCGCTCCTCGGTCTGTGCCTTCGGGATCGACACCAGCGCGTTCGTCGCGGTCGTCCCGCGCGTCGACTCCTCGAACGCGACCGGGTACGGCGCCTTGACGACCATCTGGATCTGCCACTTCCGCGGCACCGTGTCGTGGAGCTGGCTCCGCCCGAGGTCGAAGCTCAGGGGGTCCTTGGACTGGTCGCGAGTGTGCGCCATCACGGTGGGCATCTCGAACAGCGGCTGTTCGATGGTCGCCCCACCGCCCGGCGCGACCTTCTTGAACTCGACGCTCGCGGGGTCCCGCGGGATGTAGTAGACATCGAGCGTGGTGCCGGTGTTCGCGCTGGTGTAGTCGAACGTGTCGCCGGCGTAGTCGATGCTGTCGGGCTGGACGGGGGTTCCGTCGTCGTAGAGCACGAGCGACACCGTCGCCGGCGTGTCCAGCAGGTTGTGCGAGAGGTTGAACGTCTCCGTGTTGTCCGCGGTGCCGTCGACGCTGAAGGTCTCGTGAGCGGGTACTGCGAGGTCGAACTCGCGGTCCTCGCGGATGCGCAGCGGCCGCGGCGCCTCGTAGGTGGCGACGACCGATTCCTCGCCGGTCGTGTTCGTCGAGAACGCCCAGTCGCCGCGCTTGATGGTTCCCGGCTGGTACGAGACGTTCTGGAGGCGCTGCTTGATTTTCTGGACGGACATCAGTCGATGTCCACCTCGTCGACGGCGTCGCTGTCGACGTAGATCTCGCTCTTGGAGTGGTCGATGGCGACCGAGGAGTCGAGCAGGAGGTACGCCTTGTCGATGTCACGGATCTCCAGGGTGTCGTCCTTGAGTTCGTGCTTGACGGCGTCGACGTTCTCGCGGTCCTGCTGTTGGCTGACGTCCTTCTTGTGGTACGACCGGATGTTCGAGAACGGGATGCTGACGACCTGCCAGTTGTCGCTGGTCGGACGCTCGTAGGCGATGGCGACCCGCGTGTCGACGGGAAGGTCGTCGCCGTTCTGGTCCTTGAGGTCGGCGTAGATCGGGAAGCCCGTCGGCTTCTGGCCGACGTCGACCGCGTTCTTCAGGACGAGCCCGACACCGTCGTCGGGCTGGATCTCGAGCACCGGGTCGAACTGGCCGGTCGTGTTCGACAGCGTCGTCACGTAGTCGCCGGTGGTGCCCTGCGCGGCGTAGAGGGATTCACCCATCAGTTACCACCCACCTGCGTGACCTTGCGCTTGAGACCGGCGCGCTGGGCGAGCGCGTCGATGGTGTAGAGCCCGGAGCCGACCGAGACCATGCGGCGGCCGCCGTACTCGCCGGCGGCGACCCCGACGAGGCCGTACGCCTCGTTCGGGACGTCGAACGGCATCGAGCCCTCCAGTACGTTCGCGCCAACCATCGGGCCGGCGTAGCCAGCCGCCACCTCGGCGGCGTCCATCCAAGTTTCGTCGTCGGCGAGCGTCTGGAACGCATCGCCGAAATTCATGCTTGCCATGTCGCATGTCACGGCTGTTTCTACGGTGACAAAATACACCGAGTCAAGAACTGCTCCGAATGCCTGCTATTGACGCTCAAAATGCGGAATTGCCTTGGACAGAGAAATTTTATGAAATGGTGATTTAGCGCCCACCGACGAATTCTATCGGTTCAGCGATTGCTACACCTCCATTGTTTTTCTTGAATCCTCCGTCCTCTCCCTCGAGCACTTCAACAAACACCCAATCTGATGAATCAACGTCTCGTATTACGAACTCCTTCATCTCTTTCGTTTCCACCAAAGAGCCAGCACCCCTTGCCCGATTTTTGGAAGAGACGGTGGTTGAGGTTGGTCTCATCCAAAGGTGCTTTCCTACTAATTCACTAAGTGATGCAAGCCCTCGATGACCCTTGTTATAGGGACGGATGTCGTAATTTTCTATATAAATAAAACACTTACGTAACAGTTCAGTCCAATTAGAGACGTTAAACCCCAGACCAGACTTCAAGGTATCTGATTTTATCGCCTCCTTATGGTTCTCCTCAGGTTCGCTCCAATTCTCACCTGAGTCTCCTGCTGAAGAGTCCCATCTAGTAATATAGCCATCATAAACAGCAAACGATATCGACTCATCCGGATATTCCACGGTACCACTAAATCCGGAGGATGAATCAGGTTTCCATCGGTCGTCAGATATCGTCAGGGAGATGTCCTCTTCTATCGAAAATTCATAAATTATTGAGTTCGCATTCGTTGACACCCAAAGTAATTCGTAAGGGACGTTTTGAAACGCCTGAATGGAGTATAGAGCGTGATTATGGTCGGTGCGGGAGATGCTTTGAATTATTCGATTAACTTCCTCACTACTTTTTGAGAAGCCAGTTTGTTCCGCGATTGCTCCCCTGACTAAATCAGGATTTGAGAGATTTCGCTTCAAGGAATATTTCTCAAGCACTTGCTTTTCTTTCTCACTGAGACCCCCGCTTTCGGTATTCGGTTCCTGATAGTCCACTCCTGACTTCTTGGTATAAATGTCTCCACGGTCGCGAAGCTGGCTAATCATCTCCCAAGAAACGGTCGACCCATCCGAGTAACCGATTTCCTCAAATATGGTTGCAGCCCTTCCCGTAACCTGAAATGTTACGACCGATTGACCGATATTCGCATGGATATAGTAACCTCTCTTGTTAGCGTAGCGTTTGAGAGTTGGCATCTATTAAGATTGGTGAATGGAGAAGATGTGAAATTTATGGCCAGAAATCGAGTAGGGTTATTGAATCCGAGTTCTGACGATATCCGATTCAGCCATGAGATAGCCTAGTACTTCCGGGCGTGATGGTTCATAACCAAGCTCGTCAGCGAGTTCTTGTTTGATTTCGATAAATCGTTCCGCCTTTCCTGACCTGAGCGTGATATCAACCCTCATTGTTAGAAGGGATGTTGAATCCGCTTCCGGTTACTGCCGTAGTGCTCGCTCTCCATTTCGAACTCTCGCGAATCCAGCCGACGACGTTCGCCACCCTCGCTGTAGATCCACTCACTCCCGGTCGTGTGCCCCTCGTTGTCGGTGAAGCGCTGTAGCGCCAGCGGCTCGCCGTCGACGCACAGGTCTTCGCTCAGGTGCGACACCCCCGCCTTGTCCTTCAAGTGGACGTCCGCGTTGTACTCGATGGTGTCGAGCTGGCCGATGTCGTTCGTCGTCCCGAACCCACCGAGCATCGACGCCGTACAGCAAGACAGTACCGTCTTGTCGATCTTCGCGAACCGCTGGAACATCCACACCACGCCGAACCCGTCGCCGTGGTACGTCGTCGCCAGAGTGCTGATTTCCTCCGGATAGCTCCCGCGCTGGGGTGCGAACCGATGCGCCTCGTCGAGCACCAGAAACACCGATAGGTCCGTCGCTTCCAGCGCCAGGATGAGATTCGCCAGTAGCTCCTGCCACTGGCCGTCTTTCAGCCCAGCTCGGACGACCTGGAGTCCGTTGACACTCTCGACGATACCCTGCCACTGCTCGGGCGTGATGTTCTCGCTCCCGCTCGGTGCCGTCATCCGCTTCAGGTGCCCTGTTTCGACCAGCCCACTGTACTCGTCCTTGTAGTCCAGCACGACCGTCAGGTCGTAGTCCTCCGCGTTCTCCTCGATGTACGAGTGCGAGACGTAGGTCTTCCCCCATCCCGTCTGCGCGGCGAACGCGACGTTCATCCCCACCGCCAGCAGGGTCAGCACCGACAGCCCTACCGGATAGATCGGAGCAGCGACGGTCATCGTGGGACCGCCGGCGACGACAGCCGGTCTGGTTTGTCGTCGAGGGCGTGCCGGACGATGCGCTGGTTCTTCAGGTCGCGGTCGTGGCCGTCGTAGCCACCGACCGGCTCCTGCTCGTGGAGACGCGACGCCTCCAGCTCGTCGCGGAGATCGGGCGTGATGTGCCAGGACACCTGGCCCGTCGGCAACACCACCCAGACGACGGGGTACTCCGTCTCGGTGTCGTCATCGTAGTACCCGGCATCACAACCCATCCGGTGGCGGTCGACCGCCCACGCGAGTGCCATCCGGTTCCGGTCGGCGTAAGCCCGGTCTGCGGCGTTCACCTCGTCAGCGACCTCTTCGGCGGCGCCCCGTGCGGCGCTCTCGACGAGCCCCTTCAGCAGGTCACTCATCGTTGCCTCCGTCGAGTTCCGCGGTCACGGCGTCGATGGTCTCCTTTGCCTGGGACAGTCCGCCGACTGCGACGGCGCGCATCTCTCTCGCCTCGCGCGGTTCTCCGCCGTCGTCGCCCTCCGGCCACTCCACGACGAGATGCCGGAACTGCTTCAGGCTACAGCCGTACCGGCGCTGGCAGTACGACTCCGCGAGCACCACGTCGTCGCCCTCGGCACCGTTCTCACGCACGAGGTCCGCCCACCGCGCTTTCTGTGCCTCCCAGTCGACGCCGACCTTCTCGGTGGCCTCCTCGGCGTTGTCCACGCCCGAGCAGTTCACCACCCACCACTCGGGGAACCGGCCTTCGAGCTTCGCGAGCGCCAGCGACCGCAACTGTTCGCGACGGTCCTCCGGCGGAATCACACGCTCGATACGCTCCTCGTCCGCGAGGTCCGCCGCACGCTGGAGGTCGACCACGGACTCGACGAGCTGATGCTCGGCCCGCGCGACGATGTCTAGCAGCGCGTTCCCCATCTCCGAGGTCAGGAGCTTCTGGGCCATCCCCCGCTTGGTCGACCCCGGCATCGCGTCCAGCAGGCTCATGCGTCCACCTCGTCCATGACGTTGGCCGCGAGATCCGCGTCCTCGACGAGCACCATCACCGCGAAGACGACGCTGAAGACGCCGATAGACTGGCCGGGCGACAGTTCGTCCGGGCCGCCGTGGGCATCGACCCAGTCGTCGACGTACTCGTCGAGGTCGAGCTGGCGCGCCATGTCCGCGTACTCGTCCATCGCGTCGCCACGGTCGTCGACGCCCTCGCCGTACCGGTCCTTCGCGACGGTCGCGCCCATCCCGAGGGCGTTGCAGTAGACGTCTCCAAGCGTGGTGCGGTCCTCCTCCGGCGAGTGCGACGGTACTCCCTCGCTGTCGTCGCCGGCGTCGTCGGTCTCCTCGGCGTCGGTGTCGTCGTCGCTGGCCTCGGCGTCGGCCTCGGCCACCTGTTCGGCGACGTCGTCGGGGATGTCGACGAGATCGTCGTCGTCCAGGTTCGGCCCCTCCGGTTCGTCGGGCGCGGCTGCCTCGACGTCCGCGTCGGTCGCCTCCTCCGCGGCGGCGTCACCCACTGAGACCACCCCCGGACTGCCGGCTCATGGTGTCGCTCGTCGTCTGGTCGTCGTCCGTGCTACCCGATTCCGCTGGTTCAGTTCCTGTCTCACTGATTTCCGGCTGGTTCGACCGACGCCTCATCACCCAGAACAGGGCCACCGCCACCAAGATACCAGCGACGAGCAGGGTGGTCGTCGAGATCGGGACCGGGATACCACCACCGGTACCACCCGTCGGCCCCCCATCTGAAGGGGTGTCCTGGCTGGTATCGCCCCCGGTATCATCCCTGCCATCGTCTGCGCCTTTACCCCCGTTCCACTGCTGGTCTATCTCCTCGTCTGTCGGCATCTCTTGGTCGTCCCCGCTGGTAGCCCCCTCCTCACCCCCCTCTACAGGGGTGTCTTCGGGGGTGTCGTCGTTGGTCGCTTCCCCTTCGCCGTCTGCGCCTTCGGGTTGGTCGTCCGGCTGGTCGTCGCTGGTAGCCGCGTCATTACCAGCGTCGCCCTGCCCCTCGACCACCCCTTTCAGGTCGCTCCAGCGGTGGTCGCCGTCGCCCATCGAGTTGATGTGCGACCGTACCTGCTGGAGTGTCTTCTCGTCCGATTCACCGAACTTGCACCCCTCCACGGGGCAGTAGTAGTCTGTCATAGCGTCTCCTGTCCGCCTTCCGCGACCTGGAACGCATCCGGTTTCGCCTGCGTCGTCTCCGTCTCGCTGGTCGTCTCCTCGCGCTCGTCCACTCGAAGCCCGCCGGGGTTCTCCTCGACATGCTTCTCCCGCTCGCTCTCTACCTCGCCGCGTTCGCCGCCGGCGAGTCGCGTCTGCGGGTCGGCGTGCTCGCCCGACAGCGACCGCTGGGCGTCGTGCTCGACGACGTCACCGTCGTCCGCGAAGTGCGCGAGCGTCCGCACTTCCGGGATGTCCTCGGGCATCCCTGCCAGTGCCGCCAGCTCCTCGTGGAGCCGGTCGGGATGCAGTGCGTCCTGGCCGTGGCGGTCGCGAATCGCGTTGATGGCCTGGAACGCCTGTCGAGCGTTGATGACGGCCTTGCGGACGTCGTCGAGGTCCCGCGACAGTCGGCCGACAGCACTCCGGTAGCCCTGCCAGGACCGACTGAGCGCGCCCGCGACCTCCGGTTCGACGTCCATCTCGGGGAAGTCCCCGCCGCCGACTGTGACGAGGTCAGTTTGCTCAGTCGGGTCACGGTCGTCCTCGAACCCGAGCAGCGCGTCGATCTCGTCGTCGTCCATCCCGCACTCGTGTTGGAGGAACTCGCACGCCTCGGGTTCGCCGTGCTTGCAGTGGTCGCGGGCGTGATCGCACTGGTTGGACTGCGCGCTCCGAGCGGCCCGCGCGGCCTTCTCGGTCGCGGAGTCCTCTGCGTCCAACCGGTCGCCGCGTTCGTCCCGCTTGGCACGTTCGGCGAGTGCGACGTGCTCGTCGACAGTCAGGTCGGGGTTGACGAACGCGCTCCAGTCCTCGACGCCCTCGTCGCGCATCACGCCCTTGATGGCCCGGAGCTTCGGGACGTTCAGCCCGTCCTTCGAGAAATCGAAGCGGTCGCGCTCGCCGTCGGTCAGCGAGAGCTGACCGGTGCCGTCGTGGTCGTCGCGGGAAATCGCCGCCTGCTGTCCGACCGCGTCGAGCACCCGGTCGGGCGCGTCCGAGACGATGGTGACGGTCTTCATGCGAGCGTCGTCGTGCGGGCACAGGTACTCGTCGAACTCCTCGCGAACGCCACGCGCCTCGTCGCGACTCCCGAACTCGAACTCAGGCACGCGCCACCTCCAGCCGCGGCGTTTCCGGCAGTCGCGGCAGCACTAAGCCCGGCAGCCACGCCGACGGCCAGCCGCCCTCAGACATCGCCGTACACCTCGATGTACGGGAAGAACTCGCGGTTCGGTTCGGTCTCCTCAAGGCGACCCCAGGAGACGACGAGCGCCTTCTCACCGAGCGCGCCAACGTCGCGGTCGTCGTCGAGCGCGGGATACTCCGGTGTGTCCAGTGTCCACCACGCCAGCCCGTCCGTCTCACCGGCCAGCGCCTTCCGAACGCCCCGGAGGAACCGCTGTTCGGCCTCTGTGTGCGCCTGAAACACGACGCGATCACTACCCTTCGAGACGTTCATCCGTGAACTCGTCCGGGAACGAGTGGTCGTTAGCGAGATGCAGCTCCATCCCCACTCGTGTGGCTCGATTTACTTTGCACCCATCACGTCGGCACTCCATAGGTCCCACCTCCTTTTACGGACTCAATCAGCTCGGTTCTGGTCAGTTTGACCATGCCCACTCGTCACGGCCGAACCCCGTAAACGTAATCTAGTTTATAATTTCTGAATCTCTGAATGTCGGAGGATATCTGCCATCCGCTCAATTTCTACAACATTTTCCAAACCACGACCGAGATAATCACTGAGAAATAGACATAAGGAAGCGCGATTACGCCTACAAGCGCTACAGACGGTTCACTATATGATAAGAGTCGATTTGATAACTTAATCCAGAAATAAACTCCTGCAAGGAGGTTGAGCAGAAGACAGCCTCCTATGATGGATTTGGCGAGAGTAGAGTCCGGCAGTAGTTCCATCATCCCTCTCCAAAGGTTCCAGAATTTTTCACCGAAATCGCTCTTGGAGTTCTTCCGGCGGTTCCTTCTGTTTTCCCGCCGAATTTGTGCAGGACTCTTTCCCGCATCTGCGTCCAATAGGTTCTGAACCTGCCTCATCAACAGGTGTGTCATTGAGGCAGCGAACATCACAAGAAAGAGTATAACGAGATTCACTCTACTCGGAGAAATTGAGTAGACTAGGATCGAGGCGGCAAGCGGCCAAAAGGCCATTTCGGGAGCGCCCTTGGCGGCCGAAGAAAAGCTGATTCTCATGGTGACGACTCACCTTCGTCCGTAGGAAAGGCAACGTAGTTTTCAAGGTCTTCTCCAACCGTCACCATAGTATCATCTGGCCACAAGAGAAGTCGAAAAATCCAGAGAAGGTCGCTGTATGAACCGAGAGAATGCATTAGGAGACCCCATACGAGCAGATGCTCCATGTCGCCAAGATCTCCTGTTAGAAGGAGTGGTAAATAGATAATTGTGAGCAGTTGAGGAGCCAACAAACCAAGGATACTCTCCCAGGTCTCGACGTCTTCATCAGGGATATAGATACTACTCGGCCAGATATACACGGGATTATAACCCAAAGCTCGGTCAGCTATGAAATGCAGAGATTCATGGAGAAAGAGAGTGCCGGCTAACCCTATTCCGATTCCTACAATTAGAAGTCGGTAATCGGGGTGACCAAATTGTAAACCGTATTCCAGAGTCAGAAGCAAGAACATGCTACCGATTAGACCGAGGGATATCCACTGAGAATACCCGGGTAAGGAATACTGTTCGTAGGGAGTGTAGCCCTCTGGAGAATTAGGAGCAACCAATCTTTTCCACCATGTACCCGATTACCAGTTATGTTGTTGAGGTTTTCGGAAGCGGGGGTGAAATTCGTAGTTCTTGGAGGAGTTCGACGGTTAGGTCCCTTCCGCCTCTGGACTATTTTCGCGGGCAAGGCATAAGTGATAACAGGGAAGAATACCCGCAAATGGATGTTCCGTTCGTCGGTGAAAGAGGCGAAGTCACTATATCCAGGATTAGCAATAACGGGAACGCTCTAGTCGAATTGGATGATGAAGGCCACATCAATGTTGGCCCGGTCCATTGTTTGACTGTGGAAGAGGGCGATACTGTAGAGGTGAAGCGTCTCAATGAGAGGTATGCTAAGTGTGTTTCCGACGATACAGGGATTGAATATGACGTCGAATTTCAGAAGGTGGCAGATTGCTCTTCGTCAAGCAAGAATAGTACGGACAGTGTGAAAACGGCCGACAGGTCAAATAGCAAAACCAGTAAGGATACGAAATCTTGGAAGGGCGAAAATAAGAATCATCTCGCCAGCGATCGGCTATAACATCACCTATTCTTATCAGGAGAACTCAAAAATCAGGAAGAGGGAAGTCGGGGTTCTTGCCAAAGACCGGCAATAGGGGTAAATCCTGATGAGAAGGCCTGGGGAATCCTGAAGTTGAAATTTCCGAGTTCACTAGGAGGTGTCGAATCAGTCTTCGCGGAGAGCTTTTTTACCCAAATAGATATCGGAGTTCTTCGTTATCATATGGGAGTTTCTCAGAAACCTCATATTCGATATCAGGCTCGGCTACGAGGATTGCTAAGGTCTGAATATTTTGAGGGCCAGAATTCAATTCGTTTTCTCCCCCATCAGGTAGGAAACCACGTGCTGGGAGATTTTCATCGCTCGTTGTCAAAATCTCTTCTAAGTTTTCAAATATCCAAGGGTCTCCGGTCACTCCTCTGAAGAACGCGTTAAGGAAACTACGAGTTTCTCGATTTCCTATGCTTAAATGTAAATGCTTCCCATTTGCCCCATAATTATCTGGATCAACTTTCCGTATGCTTTGAGCCGGGAAGTACCGGAAGCTTTCCTTTAGATACACCAAGCCAAATGAGCTAGGTGTGTGATGTAGCATGGTTTCACAATCTTCCTTTAGATGCCGGACTAGATCTTTCGCCGCACCTCGTTTAGCGTATTGTTTCTTCCATTTCGCTTGGGCCATCACGCCTGTGCCTGTAATGCCCCCCTTTTTAGCAAAAAAGAGAGCAAGGATCAGATCTGATCCAACATATTGTTCTGCAGAATTCTGCCCCGAATCCGGGACTTTTTTTGACTCTATATGATATCGTGTCGCCTTTCCAACATTGTTTATTTTTGATTTAATGTTATTGATGAATTCGTTCGTGACCTTGTCCTCATCCCACCATGACGAGTACCCATTACGTGTAATTCGTGCCGCTTCGGCCCCAAGCTGACTCAATTCATCCGCATCATTGGCGTATAACATTAATAGTGCCTGCAAATCAGCAGCAAAGTCATTAGTCTTTGTTATTTATATCACCAACCCAAATGTGGGAACCGCAGATTGTTATTTACCCATACTATAGTAATAAAATGGCAATAGGGCGGTGAGTTGCCGGACAAGAGTTCACAGTTCTTGAAGATCTATGAGGACTAAGTCACTAACGAAGTTAGAGACATGAGAAATAAAGATGCGGGAACGACTAAGGACAGTAGAGACTCACCTACTGAATCTGTCCCAGGTGTCACTCACGTCTGGTATAGAATCCGTAGCATCAGAATCTTCCCAGGGAATTAGATAGACGCCTGCGTCTGACATCTCTTGATATCCGAGGTCGTCCATTAGTGAGTTCCACCGGCTTTCAATTGTAAATCCATATTGACTCCGCAACACAGAGGGGAGTTCTGTATACAGCATCCTTCTTTCTTTATCATGAGTCTTGAGCCGGTCTGAAATTGGGCCGTATTCTGGAGACTTGAAGCTGCGTAATAAGAGAAGGAGCCGGATATTACGTTCATAAATGGTCCCGAATTCATCTGCAAGAGCGTCATTCATCTCTCTCATCCAAGCATGGGCTCCCATAGTAACGAATTCAATTCCAGGTATATACATTTGCCAGTAGAATGCGTTCCACGATTATCAGGGAAGGTCTGTGATTGGCTACAGCGCAAGCCAACTCGCACCGTGGGAAGATCGGTCGAGCCAAGACCGGAATGCGGGCACCACTCATATATGTCTGAGAGATAATCGGTTCAAGATGGCCCAGAAAGAAGCACCTTGTCTCTACTGTGATGAGACGTTTGTCTTCGTAGCCGCAGCTCATTTGGAGACCCACTTTGGTGATTCAAATGCTTTTAATCGCTACAAAGAATGGCTCGCTGATGAACATGGGATTGATTCAAATCATGAAGTGTTCCACACTCCAGGAGCACTAACGCGGGCTGAGGACTTTGAGGATTACAAGCACCTTTTTGACTGAGTCCGAATCACGTCTCTGCTTGCAGAGATGAGCAACCAGAAGAATCTGGTTGCGTAGTTCTTGGACAAGTTCATCGATGAGGCTTCGCACAGGGGCTGTGCCACATTTTAGGATGCCCAAACAGAATGTCCTGGTCTATCTTACGCCCTTTTTGAATTTGGAAACCACCAAAATCCTTATTTTGATTCTAAAACATGGTATTGACAGGGCGAAACGCCCCAAGAGAGCGAAAATGAATCTCAATATAGAGATGAACTTCGAGGAGGACGAAATCGGTAAAGCGGCAAAGGTCATCGAAGCAGTACAAGAAGAGGCCTCAGCTACTGTCTCAGTTTCCGGCATCGAATTGTCGGTTACTGAATCAGCAGTTTTGGAAGCCGTCAGAAATGATGCCGAAGGGAGAGCATTGCGAACGGTCCATCGGAAAGCGGCAGAGCTCGAAGATTCAATCACGTGGACTGACGAGTGGAGCGATGAAAGGACGAAGGTTCAAACGGCCCTGGGGAGTCTTCGAAACAAGAACTTAGTCCGGCTGGAGGACCGCTCCTACTATCCTGTAGAAAACAACTGAGACAGGAATCGTTTCAAAATTTCGTAGTTCTACAACAAGTCCGACACGCACACCCTGTCTGACCCCAGATTCGGCCTGATTCTACGGGTGGAGAAGATTCTAGGTGTCGGGGTTGTTGCAACTACTGTATGCGCATCGAACGCTGCGAGAACCACCACTCGTATCGCTGCTGGCTCACGCCCGACGAGTACCAGCACCTGAAGCGTGCCGCGGGCAGTTATCGCGACAGTCTCATCATCCAGCTCGGTGGGGAGGTCGGGCTCCGGTCGTTCGAGATCCCGCAGATTCGTCCCGAGCACGTTCGCCAGGTGGACGGGCACGCTCGACTCCGGGTGCCGGAGGGAAAGGACACCGAAGGTGGCGGTGGGAAGCCACGCGACGCCTACCTTCCCGAGAGCGTCGAGAGCGACCTACTGCGGTATGCGAACGTCGAGGGCATCGAACGAGACGAACCCATCTTCGACGTCACGAAGCGAACCGTCCAGCGCCGCGTGAAGGCGACCGCCGAGGTCGTCGCCGACGAGTCCGACGATCCGGACTGGCGGAAGGTATCCAGCCACGATTTGCGCAGGTACTACGCGCAGACGCTCCTGGTCCGAGAGCGGATGAATCCGAGAGTCATGATGCAGGTCGGCGGCTGGGGTTCGTTCGACGCTATCGGACCATATCTGAACGCGCCGACTGAGGAAGTGGTCAACGAGGAGTTCGCTGGAGCGAGTGTAAACTAAGCCTCCTTCATCGAGGGAGAGTCTTGGATTCCGTACGCAGTCGGCCCATCTTTCTTCAAGGAGAGAATCCCGCCGTTGACGGTGGGAGTGAATCCGACAACCCCTCCACACCCCTCGTTCAGCAGCAAGACAGATATTTAAGTAACATCGACTCGTCGTATGATGTACACCGAGGCGGGCATCCACCGCCCAAATAAACGGATAGTATCGGGACTCCGAGACCCAGAACGTTCGAGACACCAATCTCGAACCGCTGTGCGTGTCTCGACTGCGAGATAACTCCGAGTCCCCCTGCCGGGGATAGGAGTAACGGCGGTGTGGCCCCGCCATCGACCCGTCATACCGACGAGTCGTGAACCCGCAAATATCCCAACCAAGCGGTGCGGTGCCGTGGGAAGCCTCGCCGTTCACGGCGAGGAGGAGGTCACACAAGGACCGCTCCTGTACTGTCAGGTAGAGAGGGGAGGATGGGTTCCAACTATACACTCAAGGACGCCCCCGAGCACATCATCCGCGATCTGATTGAACGCGAGTATCCCAACGATGGCGATGTCCACAGTAGAAATGCGCTCTACCTGCTAAGGTGCCGCCACAGCTCGTCTCGCGAAGCAATCAAACGCGAAGTCGTCCGCGGAGAAGACAGCTACTACGATTCTCCACCGTCCTGGATCGACAAGGCGTTCGATGCAGACCGGCTGTACTACGTGGGGCGATACTCTGGAGACGTGCGAGAGCGGATATTGAAGCACTGTCGGGGTACGGGTGCTAATTTCACCGGTATCTTTCCGCCCGTCGAGATTGTCACCATAAAGTGGATTCCCGGATCAGAGGACACGGATGAAAGAGAGCGGAAGTTAGCAAACCAGATACAGGAAAGCTCTGAGAACAACGGTTACAGCGCCTACGTCTACCAGTTCTAGCTGCTTTGGTTCGTGTTCTGATTTCTGGAAGTTTCCGGAAACGACCCTGAAAGCCATTTGAGTAGAGCGGCACTTGTATCGGTCGTTCCAGGTGCTGTATGGGTCGTGGACGGCGATGGTGTCGGTGGTGTAGCGGACGGCGACGACGATGTGGCCGGCGCTGGCTATCCAGCCGTCGGTCACGACGGGGGTGGCCCGGTCGAGTCGGGTTCGAGGTCTGTTCTGGTTCGGGTGCTGGTGGCGCGTCGCGGGTTCGCGCTATTCGTCGGCTGGCATCGCGCGCTCGACGCGCTCGTGGACGACCGGGTCCAGGTCGTCGAGAACGCGTCGAACCCGGTCTGGGTGTTCGCTGGCGGCGCGTTCGAGGAGCTCGAGGACGCGCTCGCGCCAGTCCGCGTCCGCGTTCGCGTCGACTACGTCGCCGAGCACGTCGGCGTGATTCTCGACGTCGTCGACGGTGACGGCGGCGTCGCTGTTTCCGTCGTCGGCGAGTCCTTCGAGTGCTTCTGCGACGCGGAGCTGTGCGGGACGCGTGGAGGCGTCGAGCGCGTCGACGAGTAGTTCGAGGACGTTGACGCCGGTTTTCTCCGGGACGGTGGACGCGTCAGGGAACGAGAGCTCGGTCCGGCCGCCGACGTCCTCGACGACGACGCCGTCGTCGGTCTCCGCGATGGTGTCTTCGTCGAGCGGGACGGCGCGCGTGGCGACGAACTCGGGGTCGTCCACCCAGAGCGCGGTGAGGACGCGGAGTGCTTCCGCGGCGACGCGCGGGTCGTCGTCGTCGGTGACGACGGCGCGCAGCCACCCGAAGCCGCCGTGGTCCGCGAAGAACGCACGGTCGGTGTTCGCGACCTGTTCGATGACGCTGACGGCCGCGAGGCGCCGTTCGGGGAGCGTCGACGTTCGGCCGTTCGTGACCCGGTCCCAGGCGTCGTCGGTGAGTACCGGGGTGCCGGCGAGCGACGCCGTCTGCACGGCCTTCGAGCGAAGGTGGGAGTGTTGGTGCGTCTTGTAGATGTGGTGCATGGCGGCGTCGACGGATTGAGCCAGCTGACTGGGGTGTGTGTCGCCGATGGCTCCCTCCAGTCGGCTGCGGTCGGCCGCGCCGATCATGCAGAGTGCTCGCGCGGCGGAGTCACGCGGCCCGCAGCGGTGATAGTCGCTCGTCGCCGTCTCGAAGAGCGGGTCGACGACGGCGTCGGCGACCGATGGTTCGTGGTAGCCGAGACGACCGAGGACGGTCGCGTGGAGTTCGCGAACGCCGTCGAACTCGCCGCGTCCGGTGACGAGTGCGTCCGGGAGGTTGCCGTCGCCGAGGACGTATTCCGGGTGCGTCTCGTAGAGTGCGCCGAGCAGTCGAAGCGCCGGTTCGGTCCCGTTCGGATTGAGCCCGGGATGGTGCTCGCCCCGGATCAGTGCGAGGAGCGTGTCGCGGACGTCGACGGCGACGACGATTTCCGGGTCGAGTGCGGCGAGCCGTTCCAGTCCCTGGCCGGCGCGGTGCTGTTTGTGCGGGTACGGTTCTTCGAGGTTCGACACCAGGACGTCGGTAGCGGTGTCGACGACCTCGTCGAAGACGCTTCCGTCGTCGTCCCCGGCGAGCGCGGCGACGAGCGTTCGCTTCGCGGGGTCGCGTTCGTCGTCGGTACCGACCGTCGCTGTCGTGATGATTGCTTCGGGTATCGTGTCGAAGACGTCGACGCCGACCTCGCGGAGGTCGTCGAGTGCCGCGGCGAGTGACGCTCTGACGGTCGCGGTGTCACCGGGTTGGTGCCCGGCGCGCTCGTCGAGTGCGCGGCAGAGCGCCGGTGCGTGGTCGCGGAGCGCGCTCGCGTCGGCGGCCGCGAGCGCGGCGAGTGCACCCGCAGCGTCCTCCCTGATGGATTCGGTGTCGTCACCGTCGTCGTCGAGCGCGTCGACGAGTGCGTCGGTCGCGGCCGCCACCGCGGTCGGTTCGACGTCACTGATCGCGTGAAGTGCGCCCGCGGCGGCTTTCCGAACGTCCAGCTCGGGGTCCGCGAGCGCTTCGGCGAGCGCGTCGACGTGACGCTGCTCGGCCCCGGTGTCGACGGCGACCGTCCCGAGTGCTTCGCTCGTTCGTGCCCGCGGACCGGGTTCGGCGGTCGTCGCCCACGTCACGAGGTCGTCGACTTCGTCGGTCGTGACGGCGTCGGGGTCGGTGTCGACGGTGGTCACGACGGCGCGCTGGGTGGCGGTGAGCCCCTCGTCGTCGCGGGCCCGCTCGCCGTCGGCTGGCTCGACGGCGTTCGCCGGGGCGACGAGAACCTCGTCGCCGTGGCTGGCGGGGAAGGCGTCGTCAGACTCTTCGACGACACCGAGCCGGAACTGCGTGAGGCGATGCCGCGTCGGCGTCACGATGGCGTACTCGCGCTCGACCGTCACGGTCGCCGTCGCGTCGCTCGGCCCATCGATGGCGTGCTCGAACCCAGCGAGTGCGGACGACGGCTGGACCGTCCACGTCCGCGGGTGGCCGACGCCATCGGGCTGGTTCTCGTCGTCCACGGCGAGCGTCGGAACCGTCGACGTCGCCCAGACCGTCTGTGGTGCCAGTTTCTCGTACCGCTCGCGTTGCGCTTCGAACGCCGCCGCCTGCGCGCTCCCGTCGACGAACGCCTCCCGGTCGAACGGCTCGAACAGCCATTCGACGACGAAGTACGCGGTCGTGTTCTCGTAGGACGACGGGTCACCGGTGGCGTCGTATATCCGCCCCCGGTCTTCGGGCGTCGTCTGGGCGAGGCCGGCGAGGAACGCGCTCGCCGCGTCGAGGTAGTTCTCGGTCGCCAGCGCGCCGGTAGGCGCTTGCACCTCGTAGTACAGGTACCGCTCGTCGTCCATGTCACTGTACCCGGCGGCGTCGGCCTTCGCCCCTTCCCGTTGCTTCCTGTGGTGTTCGAAGTCGGTGTCCCGCACCTCCTGTTGCTCTCCAATGATGCCCGGGTCCACGTCCCCGTTGGCTGGCGACATGGCGTCGTCGTGCCAGAGGAAGTACTCGACGCTGTCGGCGTAGTGGAGGTCTCGGTCCATCCACTTGTCGTCGAACGCGCTCGGCCAGTCGGGGTCGAGCTTCGTCCCGTCGTCGAGCAGCGGCCCGGAGTGAAACTCCTCGGGCAGGTCGAGGGCGTCCGCCTGGAAGGCGTCGTACAGCGGGTCGAACAGCTCGCGCTGCGACCGTTCGACGAACTCGCGGTACGACTCCCAGGACTCGAACCCGTTCGGACTCCTCATACACTCACCACGAGCTGAGGTTGAATAAAGTCTCGCCATGCACGGTGAAAGTGGAGCTACTCGACCATCGAAGCGCCACCAGTCACGCTCCTGGGAAGCCTCGAGCGCGGCTTCGGTACGGCCGCCAGCGTTGCGCGTGACCGTCAGGTCCGTCAGCCACCGGCCGGCGTCGACGTGCTCGGGGAGCGACGCGAGGACGCGCTGGGCGACGCCTGCGTACGCGACCCCCTGCTGGACGTTGGATGACCGGGACGAAGGGATTGAGACAGCCCAGGACCAAACACTGAACTTCGTCGTCTCTCTCTATTCTGCGATGAGCGTCCAGACGTAGCCGTCGGGGCTGACAGCTTGTTCGAACGCGTCGCGGTCGTAGGTGACGTAGCGGCCGCCGCCGGCGTGTGGCTGCCTTCGTAGCGTTCGTTCCAGGTGCCGTAGGGGTCGTGGACGGTGATGGTGTCGGCGGTGTAGCCGACGGCGACGACGATGTGGCCGGCGCCCGTGAACCAGCCGTAGGTCATGACGGGGACGCCCCGGTCGATGGCGGCTTCGAGGTCGGCCATCGTGGTCTCCCGGGAGCCGCTGGCGCGGACGTCGAGGCCGTTCTCGCTGGCGACCTGGTCGAACACCCGTTCGGCGCCGGCGGGGGTCTGGCCGTCGTCGGTCCCCCAGCGTTCGGTGAGTGCGTCGGGGTCTGTGTCGAGGCCGTAGTGGCGGAAGAGCATCGACAGGCAGGTGTTCTGGCAGGAGCCGCTCGGGCTGTAGTCGTTGTCGCGCTGGGAGAGATAGGGGACGCCCTGAATGGGGTTCCCGGTGCCGTCGCCGCCGTCGTCGCTCGCGGGTTCGAGGAAGGATTGGGCGCTCCAGCCGCGCGTCTGGCCGTAGTCTATCTTCCACCACGTGTAGCCGTCGTTGGTGACGTAGCCGTTCTTCACGTACCCTGTGGTGTCTGCGTCGGCGATCCCAACGACGTCCGCGCTCGTCGTGGCCTCTTGACGGACGTTCAGGTCCGTCGTGGTCGCGACCGCCTCGCCGATATCGAACGCTGGGTCTGGTGCGTCGCCGGACTCGTCGTCCCCGCCGTCGTTTCCATCGCCGTCACCGTCGTCGTTACGTGGGTCGAGGTAGTCCTGGACGCTCCAGCCGCCGACGTCGTTCTCCCACTCGACCCACCACCACGTGTAGCCGTCGTTCTGGTAGGGGCCGTTCGCGATGGTCCCCTCGACGTCGGTGGGCTGGGTGTGTTTCACGTTGTCCGCGATCTCGGCGGAGGCGCGGACGTTCACGGTGGTCGTGGAGACGACGTCTTGTCCAGTGCCGTACGAGCCGCCGGCGTCGCCGCCGCCGGTGGAGCCGTTCATCTTCTCGAGGAGGTAGTTCCAGTTCCACGTTGCGCCGGGGTCGGTCTTCCCGCCGGTGACGTCGTCGCAGTCGTACGGTGACGGTATCTGGGAGTGCCCGACGAGCCCGCCGTCGCCGTCGTACGCGCTGCAGGGAGCGACGTCGAACGTCGGATGGCGGACCGGGACGTCGTAGGTCTCGCAGAGGTACGCGCAGAGGTCGGCGACGGCTTCGTACGTCGCCTCGGAGAAGTCGGTCTCGCCGGCGTATCCCGCGAGTTCGATGCTGATGCCGGTGTCGTTGTACGGACCGTTCCCTTGCGTCCACGCGACGTCGTCGAGGTTCACCATCTTGGTGATGTCGCCGTCGTCGTCGACGACGAAGTGACTGGAGACGTTCGCGTCGGGGTTCTGGAACCAGTTGATGCCCGCGCTCGCGGAGCCCTCGATGGTGTGGAGGACGATCCAGCGAATGTCGCTGGCGTCGCGGTCGGCGGGCGTGTAGTTGCTCTCGTGCGCTGGTTTCCAGCGCATCGGGGGCTTTTCGGGGGTGAGTGCTGCGGCGGTACCGCCGGCGGTGGCGCCCAGGAGTGTCGTCGCTGTGGCCGTGCTCGCTGCGAACCGAAGCAGGTTCCGTCTGGATTGCATCACGTGCACCCGGGCTTTCTATTCGTATATTATTTTATCAGAATAAACTACTTTTCGTCCGTCGTCGGTCGAATCGTCCGGTGACAGTGGACGTATAGAGCGGTAGTGGAGTAGCTAGTCCGGTGATGTTTCTGTGGCGGTGAGGGGTCGGACTCGGCGAGTGCTACGAGTGACGCGACTTCGAATTGAAACGATGCGATGCGTGTGTGGTGATAGTGAAGCGGCGAGGGGGAGACGAGGAAGAGGACGTGGGGGGAATTGCGTGGGCAGAGAGCGCCCGTCGCTGGCCGTGGTCGTCCGGCGCCGGCCGCGTCTCGTCGTGCGACTCGATGCACTCCTGTCGCCCGCCGTCTGTGCCTCGTGACGTGATCGGAGCCCGGGAATTCCGCCGTCTAAACGTCGGCTTCGGCCCGACAGTTCCGACGACCGTACGGAGAATGCCAGTATCGGCGGCTAGCGGCGGCTCTCTGCGGTCGCGTCAGTACGCGCGCTCCAGGATGCTCGCCACGTCCTCGCGGGACGCGTCGAGCTCACGGGGCGCGTTCGCCATGAACGAGTCGTCGAGCACGTGCTGGGCGACCGTCGGGAACGCCTCGCGCGTTGGTCCATCGACGTCCCGGAGGCGTGCCGGGAGGCCGAGCGCGTCGCGTACCTCGGCGACGGCGTCGACGATGGCGGCGTCGATGGCTTCGGCCGGTCCGGCGTCAGCGACGTCGAACGCGTCGGCGAGGAGCGCGCGACCGGCGCCGGTCTCCGCGAGGAGGTACTCGAGCGCGTGTGGCGCGACGACCCCGTGCGCGGCGCCCTGCTGGACGTCGTAGGTCCGGGTGAGTGCGTGCCCGAACGCGTGGACGAGCGAGAGCGTCGTCCCGTCGGGTCTGGAGACGCCGTACTGGGCGAGGAGGATGCCTTCGAGGACGGGGTCGACGTCGCCGGGCGTGACCGGGTCGTCGCCGAGCGCGGGGAGCGCGTCCTGGAGGACCGACAGCGAGCGCGTTGCGGTGGCGTCCGTGATCGGCGTCGCGTTCCGCGCGTACGTCGATTCCAGGGCTTTGTCGAATCCGTTCATCGCGGACGCCGCCAGCACGCGTCGCGGAGTCGTCGCGACGAGCTCGGCGTCGTGGAACACGGCGGACGGCATCAGTGCCGGATGCCCGATGCCGCCGCCGCGTTCCGCGTCGACGAGGCCGTGCTCGGGACTGGCGGTGATGCCGGCGACCTGCGAGAGCTCCGCGCCGGCGAGCGTCGTCGGGACCGCCGCGATAGGTGGAAGGGCGGCCTCGGGAACCATCACCGTCCCAGTGGTCTGGAACTCGTCCGCGACGACGGCGCGGTCGCGGTCTGTCGCCGCGAGCACGCTCGCGACGGTCGCCACGTCCAGACTGCTGCCCCCGCCCACCGCGACGAGCGCGTCCGCGTCGTGCTCGCGCATCGCGGCCACCGCGTCGTACGCCGTGGACAGTCGCTTCGCTGGCGTCGTCTCCGCGAACACGCCAGCGAGCCGGTCACCCAAGCCCTCGCGGACCGGGTCCATCACCGCTGACGTCTCACCGACGGTCCGTCCGGTCACGACGAGCGCGCGCTCGACGCCCTGCGCGCCCAGTTCGCTCCCGAGCGACGCGACGCTCCCCGCACCGAACCGGAGTACGCCCGGGCGATAGTCGAACCGGAACGACCGCCCGCGAGCCCCGCTGCCCGCTGACTCGTCGTCGGCGGACTCGTCGTCGGTTGACTCGTCGTCAGTCATCGCCCGCCCTCCGGGTGGCTCTCGGGAGGGTCGAACGCTGGGAGCGCGGCTTCGATGCGGTCGCGTTCGCCCTCGAGCCACTCGGGGAGCATCAGGTCGCGCCCGAGGTCGTCGACCGCTTCGTCGGCCGTGAACCCGGGACCGGTCGTCGCGATCTCGAAGAGGACGCCGCCGGGTTCGCGACAGTAGATGGCGTGGAAGTACGTCCGGTCGATGGGTTCGGTCGCCTCCAGTCCGAGGTCGGCGTACGCATCCCGGTACGCCGCCTGTTCGTCGACGTCCGCGGCGGTGAACGCGACGTGGTGGACGGTGCCGGCCCCCATCCGCCCGCGCGGCAGGTCGGTCTCGACGAGGTCGACGACGGACCCCGGACCGCCACCGGTCGCGCGATACCGGTACCGCGACCGGTCGTCCGCGTCCGGGCTTGCGCCGGCGTCGACCTCGGTGGCCTCGTGCTCGTACCCGAGGACGTCCTCGAGCACCGTCGCGGTCGGCTCGACCTCGGCGACCGCGAGCGTCACCCCGTAGAACCCACGGAGCTGGTGCTCGGCCGGGACAGGACTCTCCGTCCACGTCGACCCGACGCCCTCGGCGTCGGGGTCGGCGACGAGTTCGACCCCGATACCGTCCGGGTCCTCGAACGAGAGAACGGTCGCGCCGAACCGCTCGCGCTCGGCGACCGCGACGTCCGCCTCGGCGAGGCGCTCGCGCCAGTACCCGACGCTATCTCCGGGGATCAGGTACGCGGTCGTCTCCGTCTGGCCCGCACCGAACTCGCCCTCGCGGCCGTTCTCGCCCCACGGGAAGAACGTGATGGTAGACCCCGGCGACCCCTCGCCGTCGCCGAAGTAGAAGTGGTACGTGCCGGTGTCGTCGTGATTCACGGTGCGCTTCACGAACCGTAACCCGAGCGTGTCGACGTAGAACGCCGCGTTCGCCGAGGGGTCGCTCGCGATAGCGGTCACGTGATGCAGCCCGCGCGTCTCGGGAGTCACGCTCGTGAATAGGGCCCAGGGCGCTATAGGCGTAGTGCGGACGTGCACGTCACCCGGTGACGTCGACGTCACCGGGCGGCCGTCGCCCGGATTCCGCGAGGGGAGACTCGACCGTAGCGGCGTCGAACCGGCGAGGCAGTCGGCGTCGAACCGGCGAGGCAGTCGACGCCGAACCGGCGAGGCAGTCGACGTCGAACCGGTGGCACCGCTATCTAACGGCCCCGATGGTATCGGGCGCTCGACGCCTGTAGCGTCAGCTACAGATGCGCCGGAGGTCCTCGAGGCAGCTGATGTCCCACGTCGGCCAGACGTTCAGCTCCCAGTCGGTGCGGTGAGGGCGTCGGATGAACGCGGAGTCGATGCCCGCGCGTTCGGCGGCGCGGATGTCGGACTCGTTGTCGCCGACGAACAGCGCGGAGTCCGTCGACGCCTCGAGGTCCGCGAGCGCCCGGTCGATGTAGTGGGGATTTGGCTTCCGGCGGTCGAGGCTCTGAATCGTGGCCTCGCGGCCGTAGGCCGCCCCGAACTCGACGGGAACGTCGAAGTGATCGAGGAGGAAGTCCACGGTCTCCTGCTGGTTCGAACTCACGATGCCCATGTCGACGTCCAGGTCCGCGAGGACGTCCAGGTCGTCGTAGAACGTCTTCCGTCCCGCGCGGGCCTCCTCCTGCTGTGCGAGCGACAGCCGTCGGTCGCGCGTCCGCCAGAAGATGTCGGGGTCGATGTCGTAGTGGTCGCAGACGATGTCCACCTGTTTGGGGGTGGCACCGATCGTCATGTCCTCGACGTGTTCGGGGTCCGGGTCGGTCACGTCGAACAACTCGAACGTCTCCTGGGTCGCGTCCCGGAGCACGTCGAAGCTCGTTCGACCGACGAGGACACCGTCGTTGTCGAAGACGACGGTATCGTAGGTCACATCACATTTACCGTCGGGGCCCTGATAAGTGTTTCAGTCGACGGGCGACGGCCACGGAGCGTCGTCGGCGTGCTGGCGACAGCGGCCGTCGACGCCAGCGTCCGAGACCGTTTAGGGGCTGTTTACTGATGATTCAACCCTGTAAACGAACGGAATTACTATTGGTCATGGGCAAGAGCATCTGTTCATGTCTCGACGGACACCGACCAGACGGAGCGTCCTCGCCGGCATCGGCGCCGCAGGCATCGGGAGCATCGGCACGGCCGCCGGGTCGACAGGCAAGCCCGAGCGCCACGTCGTTGGCACCGCGAATCGGAAGGCGACCCGAGCGGCCGAACGCGCCGCCGACGACGTCCATCGGACGCTCGACTTCGGCGACATCGGTCGCGCCGTCGCCGGCCGATTCTCCGAGGCGGCCCTCCGGAACCTCCGGCGGAACCCGAACGTCCGGTACGTCGAACCCGACGGCCGGATGCACGCCATCGCGCAGACCACGCCCTGGGGCGTCGACCGCGTCGACGCCGACCTCGTCCACGCCGACGGCAAGACCGGTGGCGACGATACCGACGGCGACGGCGGTGCCGACGTCGCCATCATCGACACCGGCATCGACGACGACCACCCCGACCTCCAGGCGAACGTCGGCAGCGGGAAGGCGTACGTCTCCTGTAGCGGCTCCGGCTGTAACTACGCGTGGAGCGACGACAACGACCACGGCACGCACTGTGCGGGCATCGCGGGCGCGGACGACAACACCGAGGGCGTCGTCGGCGTCTCCACCGGGGCGACGCTGCACGCGGTGAAAGTTCTGGATAGCCAAGGCTCGGGGACGTTCAGCGACGTCGCCGCCGGCATCGAGTACACCGCGAACCAGGGCTGGGACGTCGCGAGCCTGAGCCTCGGCGCGTCCTCCGGCTCCAGCACCGTGAAGGACGCCTGCCAGTACGCGTACGACAACGGCGTGCTGCTCGTCGCCGCCGCGGGGAACTCCGGCCCGTGCTCGGACTGCGTCGGCTATCCGGCGGCGTACTCGACGGTCGTCGCGGTGTCCTCGACCGACAGCGACGACTCGCTCTCCTCGTTCTCCTCGACCGGCCCCGAGGTCGAACTCGCCGCGCCCGGCGGGAGCATCTACTCCACCGTCGTCGGCGGCGACTACGCGACGTTCTCCGGCACGTCGATGGCGTGCCCGCACGTCTCCGGCGCCGGCGCCCAACTCATGGACAACGGGTACACGAACACCGAAGCGAGAGACCAGCTCACGGCGACCGCGGAGGACCTCGGACTCGACTCGAACGACCAGGGGAGCGGGCTCCTCGACGTCGACGCCGCCGTCGACTCGAGCACGGACAGCGCCCCGTCGGTCTCCTGGGTGACGCCCGGCGACGGCGACACCGTGTCCGGCACCGTCGGCGTGCAGATAGACGCGACCGACAGCGAGGACGGCGACGACACGCTCGACGTCACGTACGCGGTCGACGACGGGAGCGCCCGGTCGACGACGTACACGAGCGCCGGCTACTACGAGGACGACTGGGATTCGACGACCGTCGCGGACGGCGAGCACGCGCTCGAGGCGAGCGCCACCGACAGCGCGGGGAACACCACGACGTCGACCATCACCGTCACCACGGACAACGCCGAGAGCGCGCCGACCGTCGACTCGCTCTCAGCGACCGAGGTCGAGACCAGCGACGGCGACGCGGAGTTCGACGCGTCCTGGGACGTCAGCGACGCCGACGGCGACCTCGACGCCGTCGACCTGACGCTCACGAGCGACGCGGACGGCACGACCGAGGACACCGCGTCAGTCGCGGTCAGCGGGGACGCCGCGAGCGAGACCACGCGCCTCGTCGCGGCCGACGACGACGGCAGCGGCGAGTCCTACACGGTCGACCTCGTCGTCACCGACGCCGCCGGAGCGTCCGATTCGGGCTCGACGACGGTGAACGAGACCGAGTCGACGAACGCCGCGCCGACGCCGACCATCGACCGCGTCGTCGACAACTCGAACCCGGCGTGGGACCGCTTCGACGTCTCCTGGAGCACGACCGACGCCGACGGGAACCTCGACACCGTGACCGTCGAACTCCGCGACAACGGTGGAAGCGTGCTCGACGCCGCGTCGAACGACGTCTCCGGCGGCTCCGCCAGCGGCACCAACGGAGTCCGAACGAAGCGCACCGCGGGCACCGTCGCAGTCGTCGCAACCGACACCGAAGGCGCCACCGAGACCGTCACGCAGAACGTCTGAGGCGGTCGGCGACAGTCGTCACTCGACGGTGACGAGCGGGCAGTTCACGTTCGCCGTGCCCTGCGCGAGCAGTTCCGCGTCCTTCGCGGACGCGAGGTCCGACACCGACTCGAAGTCCGCGTTGTCGTAGACGTTCACCAGCCAGAACGGCGAGTAATCGTCGTCCCCGGGGAGGGACGCGACGACGTTGTGGTTCTGCGGGCTCCCGTCCTCGGTGACGAACCCGGACTGCGGGCCGCCGCCGTCCTCGCCGGGGTTCGTGTTGAACGTCACGTAGATCGGCGACAGCGGCACGATCTCGTTCGCGACCTCGAGCGGCGCTTCGGTGAACGTGAAGTACGAGAGGACCTTCCCGTCGTACCAGCCGCGCGTGAGGCCGGTGTCGCCGTCCCCGACGTGCTTCTCGGCGGTCGACCCCTCCGGGACGACCGGACAGTTCACGAGCGTCGACGTGGCCTCGACGGGGTAGTCGCCGGCGTCGATGGCGTCGACGCTCGTGATGGCGTTCGCCGCGTAGTCCTCCGGGACGGTCACGCGGTGGACCTGCCAGAAGTCGTTGTAGCCGTCGTCGCCGGGTTTCACGCCGACGACGTTCAACTGGTCCGCGACCGGTTCGTCCTCGCCCTCGCGGAAGAGCACGTAGATGGGCGCCGGCGCGAGCGGGTGGACGTCGAAGTGGTAGTACTGCACTGTCTCGCCGTCGGGGCCGAGCCCCTGGTGCCAGAACGGCTTCTGGTCGAAGTCGACTGGCTCGTCGGGACCGGGGAGGTCCGGGTTCGCGGACCGCTTCAGGAGCGTGCCCGCGTCGTCGCTGAAGCGGTCGACGGCCACGCGCTCGGCGGCGTCGGGGTCCATCGGTTCCATCCCCATGTCATCGTCCTCGGTGGTGGTCATCCCGTCCATGCCGTCGCCTTCGGTGGTCGTCATGCCGTCCATGCCGTCGTCCTCGGTCGTGGTCGACTCGCCGTCGCCGGTGCCGAGGCATCCCGCGATCGTTCCGGCGCCGACCACGCCGAGCGTTGCAACGAACCGCCGCCGCGTGCTGTCTTCGCGCATCGTACCAACACCGACACCTACCAAACGTATGATGATTTTCCGAACTCCGACTCACCTCCACGCAAGGTCCGCCCGAACTCTCTCTAGAATCTCTCCCAGTCCACGCCCACTCGGGACTGCTACTCGCTCGACTCCGTGGTGGGCGCTTCGGTCGTATCGCTGGCGTCGCGGGCATCGTGGGCGTCGCGGGCATCGTGGGTGTCGCGGGCATCGTGGTTGTCGCGGGCGTCGCGAGCGGCGAGCGTCTCGTGGATGCCGAGGACGAGCGCCGGCACGACCACCATGAAGACGTGTTCCTCGAGCGGGATACCGAGGAGCTCGACGCCGGTCCGCATCGGAATCGAGAAGACGCCGACCTCGAGCGTGTACCAGTCCCAGACGTACGCGATCGGGTAGACCGCGACGATGGTACGAGCCGCCCGTCGCGTCGCATCGCGGCCGGCACGATAGAGGAGCGCGGCCGCGACCGACCCGAACGCCACCTCCGTCGCGAGGTACGTCCACTCGCCCAGCACGGTGATGTCGGGAAGCGCCACCCCGGCGAGCGGCCGGAAGAACACCGCCGCCACCAGGACCGCCAGGAAGACGTACGCGCCGCGGACGAGGAGCATCGTGGCGAGGTCCGGGGGCGCTCGCGACGCGTACAACGCGACGACGACGAACGCCGGAATCGAAAGCGGCGCGCTCGCCGGGACGACCCCGTCGATGGCGAACGCCAGCACCGCGAACAGGCCCGCGCCCATCAACCCGTACGCGAAGCGGCGAGCGCGCGCCTCACCGAGCAGGACGCCGACGGTGTGCTTGTCGATGCTCGCGTCGTACTCCACGTCGGTCAAGTCGTCTATCACCTTCACGCCCGTCAACACCAGAAGGAACACGACCGCGAACGCCACCGCCTCCGCGCGCACCGCCAGCGTCTGGGCGTGATTGCTCGCGACGATGACGAGCGCGATACCGACCGGATACCCGAGCGTCGCCCCCAGCGGGTTCGTGTCCAGCGTCGGCGCGTGCAGGTACCCGATGAGCCACGTCGGCGCGAGCAACACCGCAGACATCGGATCCACGGCCACCCAGAGCACGGCGAGGCACGCCAGGAACCCGACCGCGGCCGCCGCGAGCGCCAGCCGACACCCCACGGGCGTCAGCGGGTGGTCGTCGTCCTCGCCGCGCAGATGGAAGTCCACGTACCCGTCCTTGACGTGCGCCGTGTACACCGCACAGAACGTCCCGACGGAGACGACGACGAGCGGGAGCAGGGTGAACTCGCGCGCCAACGCCGCGCCGAACCACGCCGCGGCGATCGGCGGCAGCATGAACACGGGGTGGACCTGCGACGCGTACGCCTTCACGTCCGCCATCGCGCCCGTGCCATGTCGAGCAACACGCATATGTGGGACGTTAGACCACCACGTGAATAAGGGCTAGGTTCGCGGCGGTCCGCGCTCGAAAGAACCCGCGTCCGACACGACCACGGACCGCGAGTGCCAAACACGGACGAACAGCTAGCGCCGGTATCGGTATCGTCCGACAAGCCTTTTCAGGAGGGTTCTCCAAGGGAGGCCAATGCCAATCGCTCCGCCGATCCAGGGCAGCGACCTCGAGACGCTCCCCGACGACACCGACCTCGTCGAGGACCTCGCCTCCCGCCCCGACGTCGAGACCGTCCTCCCGAAGTTCGTCGGGGACGACGAGACGGGGCGGTTCGTCACCGCGTTCTTCGTCGTCAAGGGCGAACGCATGGTCGTCTACGCACGCCGCCGGGACGGTGACACCGTCGACTTCGAGCAGGTCGCCGCCGGGACCGTCGGCGAACCCGTCGACTGGGTCGGCACCGTCTGGAATCAGACGCTCCGGTTCGCCGACGAGGACGCCGGGACCATCGTCCGCCTCCGCGAACGCGCCGCCTACGACACCCACTGGCTGTTCGCCGGCCACGACCCCGACGAGTCCTTCGAATCGTACCGCGTCGACCCGCTCGGGCACGAACCAACCGGGTTCACCGACTGCGACCACGCGCCCTCCGGCGACAACGAGACCGCACCGAACCTCGGCATCGACGTCTCCTCGTGCGTCGACTGCAACGCACCGCTATTCGTCATGAACGACGGCGACGGCACCCGCTCGATGGAGGTCCTGAACGCCGTCCACCTCGGCGAAGCGTTCGGCGACGACGGCACCATCCGCGGGTTCCGCATCGTCCCCGACGGTCCCGTCTCCCCGAAGGAGGAAGCCGTGTACGTGCTCTCGCAGATGGCGAACAACGAGAACCCCGCCATCCAGCGGTACGCTCGCGCCGGCAAGCACGCCCTCGTCTTCCTCGTCGGCGACCAAGTCGTCGGGTACGCGAGCTGGCAGCACGTCGGCTCGGACGTCACGCTCGACTCCATCTACCTCCTCCCCGAGTACCGCGGCGACGGCGGCCTCGCCGAGACAGTCGTCCAGGCGTTCTACGACGAGGTCGACGTCGACGAGTACTTCGTCGAGACCCCGAACGACGCCGCCCGACGCGCCATCGCGCGCGCCGGCCACCTCGACACCGGCGTCGCCACACCCGTCGCCTCCCTCACCTGCCGCGACACGACGAACGCGAACGACCCCGGCGCCATCTACGCCGACCCACGACCACGCCCCTACAACCCCGTCCGGTGACCAACGACGACCTACCACGCACCCTCTCCGACATCGCTATGCCTCGACTCCCGAAGCCGCCGCGTCTCCTCCGCGTCTGCGCGCTCGCTGCGGTGCTCGCTATCGTCGTCTACTACTCGCTCCTCGACGCGCCACCGGTCGCGTTCGAGCCCTCGCCGTGGTACGACAAGGAACTCCACTTCGTCGCGTACACTGCGGTCACGGTCACGGCCGCAGGTGCGACGATCGAACTCCGGGCGCGCCGCAGGTACCGTATCGGTATCGTGATCGCGTTCGCAACCGCGTTCGGCGTCGGTATCGAACTCGTGCAGTGGCCGCTCGCAGACAGATACGCGTCGATGGCGGACGTCGTCGCGAACGCCGCCGGAACCGCCGTCGGCGCCGGCTGGTTCCTCGTCGAATCCCGGTTCGGGTACGTCGGTGACTCTGCGACCGAGGACGACGGCCAGTCCTGACGTTCAAAGCGACACGTCGGTACCAGTGTCTCGGTCAGCGGCGCGCTCGAGCAGCCAGTCGGCGGTCGCGGCGTCCAGGACCGCCGAGCCGACGCTCTTCACCACGACGAGTTCCTCGGGTGGGACCGTCTCGGCGTCGAACGCGTCGGCGAAGGGTCGGAGCTCCTCGACGGACCGACGGCCGGCGAGGTCGCCCGTCTCGACCGCTTCTTCGGGGACGTCGGCGTAGAGGCGGTCGGCGCGCCCGACCGTCTCGGCGTCCAGTTCCTGCATCTCGGGCGTGTACGCGCCGACGGCGACGACGACCGCGCCGTCCGGGCAGTCCGCGGCGTCGAACACGGGCTCGGTGCTCGTCGTCGCTGTCACGACCGCGTTCGCGCCGTCGAGCGCGTCAGTGGGTGATTCGGCGGCGCGGACGTCCGCGTCGAGTTCCGCGTCGAGGTCGGTCGCGCACTCGTGCTTCGAGTCGCTCGGCGAGTACACCGCGACGGCGTCCACCTCGGTCGCGGCGGCGATGGCGCGCGTCTGCCAGCGCGCCTGCGTTCCCGCGCCGAAGGTCGCGAGCGTCACCGGCGACCGTGCGAGGTGTGCGACGGCGAGTCCACCGATGCAACCGGTGCGGGCGTTCGTGACGCGCCCGCCGGCGACCAACGCTCGCGGTTCGCCCGTGGCGGCGTCCGCGACGAGAATCTGCGCGTGCACGGTCGGGAGCCCGCGGTCCGGGTTCTCCTCGTGGACGCTCGCGACCTTCGTCGCGTACGTCGCCGCGCCGTGGACGTACGCCGGCATCGCGAGACCCGTGCCGAGCGCGCGGTCGGCGTCCTCGGGGTCGAGGCCGGTACCGATCGGGAAGTGCGGTCGGTCCGGGCGTTCGACCGCGCCGTCGCGTTGCGCGCGGAACGCGTCCGCGACCACCCCGAGCAGGGCGTCGAGGTCGAGGAGTCGGTCGACGTCGTCGTCGGCGATGACGCGAACCATACCGGAGCGTCCCCGCGAACCACCTTCACGGTTGGGTCCGTGGAGAGCTCGTTCCACGGGGCGTCCGTGGTCGAGTGAAACTTAACACCGCCGGCGTGCACGGACGGGTATGAACGTCGTCGTCGTGGGCGCGGGCATCGTCGGGCTCGCGGCCGCACGCGAACTCGCGGAGCGCGGCGCGAACGTCGTCGTCTGCGAGAAGCGCAACGTGGGGTCGGGGAGCACAGAACGGTCGGCGGGCGGTATCCGAACGCAGTTCTCGACGCCCGTCAACGTCCGACTCTCGCTGGAGAGCCTCGAGACGTGGTCGTCGTTCGAGGAGCGCTTCGGGGTCGACATCGCGTACCGGCGCGCCGGCTACCTCTTCCTCGCACGCGAGCCCTCGACCGCGGCGGAGTTCGAGGCGAACGTCGCGATGCAACGCGACCTCGGCGTCGACAGCGAACTCCTCTCGCCCGAGGAGGCCCGCGAGCGCTGCCCGGGGCTGGACGCCGACGAGTTCGTCGCCGCGACGTACTGTCCGACGGACGGGTTCGCCGACCCGCACCTCGCACTCCAGGGGTACGTCCAGGCCTGCCACGACGCCGGCGTCGACGTCCGCACGCACACGCCCGTCGAAGCCGTCCACCGGGACGGAGGCGACCGCGGTGACGGCGCGGTGGTCGGCGTGAGCACGCCGGACGAGCGCATCGACGCCGACGCGGTCGTGAACGCCGCCGGCCCGTGGGCTGGTCGCGTGAACGACCTCGCGGGCGTCGACCTCCCCGTCGAACCGCGACGCCGCCAGGTCGCCGTCGTCGACCCGGAGACGCCAGTCCCCGACGACGTCCCGCTCACCATCGACCTCGATACGGGCGTGTACTTCCGGCCGGAACGCGAGGGCGCCGCCATCGTCGGCGGCCACTTCGGTGACGCCGACCCGCCCGCGGACCCCGACCGGTACTCAACGACCGCCGACACCGACTGGACGATCGAAGCGGTCGAGCACGCGGCCGACTGCGCGACGTACTTCGGCCCCGAGACACGCATCAAGCGCGGCTGGGCAGGACTGTACGCGGTCACACCCGACCATCACCCCATCGTCGACGAAGTCGCACCGGGGTACGTGACCGCCATCGGGTTCTCCGGGCACGGGTTCCAGCACGCCCCAGCCACCGCGCGACTCGTCGCCGACGCCATCCTCGACGGCGCGATAGACATCGACGGCGCCGACGCACTCGCCGCCGACCGTTTCGACGACGACCGCGACACCGACGCCGAACGCAACGTCGCCTGACCCACGCTCGGAGAAGACGGCACGTCGAGAGCGCACCCGGCAGCGCCGCTAGCGAGCTATCGAAGCATCGAGAACGCCGTGGGCACCGACGAGATCAGCGTTCCGCGTCCAGCCGCGGCTCCGGCGGCCGCTCGGTCAACATCGACTCGGGGACGAGCATGAGCAGTTCGCCGTCGCCGGTATCGATGAGCTCCTGGTCGGTGTCCGTCCGCCAGAGACAGGACCGCCACGGGCCCTCTTCGAGGTTCTCGACGACCTCCGAGGGCGTGTACCGCTCGCCGTCCGACCCGACGTACAGGGTCACGATCGTGCGAGGACCGCATCGGGTTCGTCGTCGGGCGAGTCCTCGTCGGCCGCGAGTGCCGCCAACCTGGATTCGACGGAGACGACGCGGCCGTCGTCGACGTGCGGGGCGACGTGCGTGATCCCCTCGTCGTCTCGCTCGACGAGCGTGACCGACGGGAACGTCAGGACGCGGCGGGTGTCCGTGCACGCCAGCGAGGACTCGTCCGTGACGGGGAGGTACGGGTCGAGGTCGACGCCCGCCGACGCCGCCCAGCGCTTGGCGTCGACGACGAGGTCGCTGATGGTGCTGCCCGCGGGACTGTCAGCGGCTACCCCGGAGAGCGAGAACCGGTTCGGGACGAGACGAGTCCGGACGTCCGCGTACGCGTCCACGTCGAGCGCCCGCTCGTAGAGGCGTTCCTGACGGTCGTTCGAACCACCAGGAACGTCCGCCCGCACCCAGAGTTCTGCACTCGTTCCACCGTCCACGGCTTGGGGTTGGCGAGTCACGTTCCATTGGCAGGCGCAGAAACCACAAAAACGTTCCTACGGTTGGGAACGTCCAATCCGCAGACAGGGGGAGCATATCCGAGCGATAGTTACCGATTACTAGGACTATGTACCACTGGCCTCTCCGTCCGGAACCGCCCAACGGACGCGGGTTATCGTCGCTTACGAACGGAAACCACCGCATTCCCCGCTTCGCGGAGACCTTTCACGTCGAGTCTGAAGGTTTTGGCTCCGAGCTGGTCACCGCTCGACAGGACTCGGTCAGGAACGCGACTCGCGGCCGCGGGATCGTCCGGCAGCGACTCGGCCAGCGCCCGCAAATCAGAGTGCGCGACTCGGCGCGAACGCTCTCGACGCCGACGACGTTGCTCGGGGGCAGTGCTCGAAGAAGCCGTCGCGTCGCTAGTCGCTGTGGGGTGTGGAGAACGGTCGTCGCGTCGTCAGTCGTCGGCGGGGGTCGGGCCGTCGTCGTCTTCGGTCGCGCCGCGCTCCCAGACGTTCGTGACTGATTCGCCGTTCGGTGGGGTGTGTGAGACGTCCTTCATTCGGTCTCGGTCGGTGTCTGCCATCGTGCAACGAGGTAGCACATCTCCTGTACTTAACGCTGTCGGGGAGCCTATAATAACAAACAGTACCAATGGTATGTCCTAATATACCTATTATTTCTCGAGGAGCGGCGGGATGGCATGCAGCGAGTCCACGTCGAACGTCGGCATCTGCTCGGGCGCAACCGTACGATTGTGCTCGCGGCGCACCAGCATCGAATCGACGCCCGCGGCGTGGGCCGCCTGCACGTCCGTCGCCTTGTCCCCGACGTACAGCGCGGTCTCGGCGTCGAGGTCCGCGAGCGCTCGCTCGAGGTAGTACGGTTCCGGCTTCTTCCGCCGGACGCTCTCCATCGTCGGTTCGCGCCCGTACCACGTCCCGAAGTGCCTGTGGAGGTCGTGCACCTCGAAGACGTGGTCGATGGTCGCGTTCTGGTTGTTCGAGACCACCCCCAGCGGGACGTCCAGTTCGTCGAGCGCGGCGACGTCGTCGTACGCGGGCTTCTGGCCGCGGTCGGTCGCACGGCACTGGTGCTCGGCGAACTGCGCGTCGCGCTCCCGCCAGAACGCGTCCGCGTCCAGCCCGAGGCGAGCGCACGTCTCCTCGACCCGCGACGGCGACACGCCCGCGACGAAGTCGTCGAGAAGGTCCTCGGCCGGAGCCACGTCGAACGACTCGAACGTCGCGCGAACCGCCCGCCGCAGCACGTCGCGGTCCGTTCGCTCGGTCAACACTCCGTCGTTGTCGAACACCACAGCGTCGTACACGCCGCTGACTACGCACGCCAGGACTTGACGCTTTCTGCGAAGCGCTCACGTACGACGTGGGCCTGCCAGTCCGCGACGACGAACGCCCCGTCCCTGACCTCGACGACAGGACACATTACGGTGGAACGAGAACCCTCCCCCATGGAGCACGTATCCGTCGCCGACGACGACGTCCCCGCCGTCGGCCTCGGCACCTGGAAGCTCGACGGCCAGACCGCGTACGGCACCGTCAAGACCGCCCTCTCGCTCGGCTACCGGCACGTCGATACCGCGCAAGCGTACGGGAACGAACGCCACGTCGGGAACGCCATCGCCGACAGCGACGTCGACCGAGACGACGTCTTCCTCACCACGAAGGTCCGCCCGGACCGCTACGAGCCCGGCGACCTCAAGGCGTCCGTGCGAGAGAGCCTCCACAAGCTCGACACCGACTACGTGGACCTCCTGCTCCTGCACTGGCCGAACCCCCTCAGCGACCTGGACGCGACGCTTCGCGCGATGGCCGACCTCGTGGACGACGGCGCCGTCACGCACGTCGGCGTCTCGAACTTCTCCGTCGACCAGCTCAAGCGCGCCCAAGCGCGCAGCCCCGTCCCCATCGCGACGAACCAGGTCCAGTTCCACCCGTTCAAACCGCAGCGCGAACTCCTCCGGTACTGCCAGGACGAGGACGTCATGCTCACCGCGTACAGCCCGCTCGCGCACGGCGCCGTCCTCGACGACGACCTCCTCTGGGCGATCGGCCGCTCGTACGACAAGACGCCCGCGCAGGTCGCGCTCCGCTGGGCGACCCAGCATCGCGGCGTCTGCGCCATCCCGAAGTCCACGTCGCGCGAGCACCTCGAACAGAACCTCGACATCTTCGACTTCAAACTCGACGCCGACGAGGTCGAACGGATCGCCCGCCCCAACGGCCTGAAGACCGCGGAGACGATGCTCCGCGGGATGCTCGGCTGACGTCGCGACCGCTCGCGAGCGCGCCGCGACACCCCCACGCGGAGCCGATTCCACTTCCACTCCGGACCCGGCAGATACGAGAGCGTCGAGTCCCAACCGTCGACCGAACGACCCGTGGCAGACGACGTGACCAGACTACCGGGCGCGAGCCCGGTCGAGGACGGCCCGCCCGACCAGCTCGTCTGTCACGTCGACATGGACTGCTTCTACGCCGCCTGCGAGCGCCTCCGCGAACCCGCGCTCCGCGGCGAACCCGTCGTCGTCGGCATGGGGTACGAGGCCGGTGACGACACGGGCGCGGTCGCGACCGCGAGCTACGAGGCCCGCGAGTACGGCGTCGACTCCGCGATGGCGATCACGACCGCGCTCGAACGCCTCCCGCGGCGCGAGGACGCCGACCCCGACGACCCGGACGCCCCGAACCCCGAGGACACCGGCCTCTACCGGCCCGTGGACCTCGACTACTACCAGGAGGTCGGCGCGCAAGTCAAGGACATCCTCCACGAGTGCGCGGACGTCGTCCGAGAGGTCAGCATCGACGAGGCGTACCTCGACGTCACCGACCGCACGAACTGGGAGGTCGTCGAGGGGTTCGCGCGCCACGTCAAGCAGCGCATCGCTCGCGAGGTCGGCGTCGCCGCGAGCGTCGGCGTCGCGCCGACGATGAGCGCCGCGAAGGTCGCGAGCGACCACGACAAACCCGACGGGCTCGTCGTCGTCACGCCCGAGGAACTCGTCGAGTTCCTCGCGCCGCTCGACGTCGAGGACGTCCACGGCGTCGGGCCGGTGACTGCCAGGAAGCTCCGCGAGGAAGGCATCGAGAACGCGGGCGACCTCGCTGACGCCGACCGGGACGCGCTCGTCGACCAGTTCGGGGAACGCGGCGGGGAACTCCACGACCGCGCTCGCGGCCGGGACTACCGCGAGGTCACGCCGCGGGGCGACCCGAAGAGCTTCTCGCGCGAATCCGCGTTCGGGTCGCCCGTCACCGACGCCGAGCCGAAACGCGAGCAGGTTCGCACGCTCGCCGCGGCGGTCGCCGAGCGCGCCCAGCGCGAAGGCGCGCTCTACCGGACCATCGGCGTGAAGGCCGTCGAACCGCCGTTCGACGTGAACACGCGCGAACGCTCGCTCCCCGGCCCGGTCGACGACCCGGCGCTCGTCGAGTCCGCGGCACTCGACCTGTTCGCGGAGTTCGAGGACGTCGCCGTCCGGAAGGTCGGCGTCCGCGTCGCGAACCTCTCGTTCACCGACCGCGACCAGCCGTCGCTGGCGTCGTTCAGCGGCGATGGGTCGGCGACCGAGTCCGACGCTGGCGCCACCGCCGAGAACGGCGACGAGAGCGGACGAGACGACGGGTCGAGCGAACGCGAAGACGGAGCGGGCGAGCGCGAGAACGCCGAGGAGAACGCGACCGACGGTGACGACGACGAGTCGCCAGCAGGCGACGGCCACAAGACACATGCCCTCCCCCCAGGGCAGACTTCCTTGACGGACTTCTAGCCCGACACCAAGCATTGCAAATATAAACCCCACACCCATTCTCACTATCAACTACCGCTCGACCCCATGACCGACGATTTCGACTTCTACGACCTCCTCGAGATAGACGACGACGCGAGCCAGGAGGAGGTCAAGGACGCGTTCCGGACGAAGGTGCGGGAGTACCATCCCGACCTGAACGACGACCCGGACGCTCCAGCGCAGTTCACCGCGGTCAAGAAGGGCTACGAGATACTCAAGGACCCCGCCGAACGACAGGCGTACGACCGCCTCGGGCACAAGGACTACGTCGCCAAGCGAACGTCGGGCATCCCGGACCCGAGCGCGTGGCGGACCGACGACGGCGGGTCCTCGCGGAGCGGGTCGACGACGAGCGCGTCCAGCGGGTCGTCGACCGCAGGGGGCGACAGTTCGAGCAGGCGGTCGTCGTCCTCCCGGTCGTCGTCGAGCGGTTCGTCGCGGTCGTCGTCGCGGACGAACCGTCGGAGTTCCTCGTCGCGGTCGTCGTCTTCTGGGTCGTCGAGTGATTCGTCGTCGCGGTCGAACCGTCGGAGTTCCTCGTCGCGGTCGTCTTCGTCGAGTACCGGTTCGTCGTCGAGTCAATCGTCGTCGCGGTCGAACCGCCGGAGCTCGTCGTCGAAGGCGTCGACGTCGTCGACGTCCACGGGGTCGTCGAACCGTCGAGCGCGGTCGGCGTCCACCGCGGGCGCCGGCGGAACGCCATCGGGTGGCGCGTCCGGATCGACGAGTACGACCACGGACAAGGATTCGACCATCGGAACGAAGTCGGAGCCGTCGTCGTCGTCGTGGACGGACAACGCGCTGTTCAACTGGTGGCGGAGCCTCCAACTGGGCTACCCGTTGATGCTGCTGTCGACGCTCCTGTTCGTCGGTGGCGTCGGCTACTGGGCGTACTACAACCTCGGCGCGTTCCGGCGGTTCGGGAGCGCCCTCGCCGCCGCCGGCACCGACACCGCCGCGCTCCGCGACGTCCTGGTCGCTCGACGTGGCATCCCGACGATGTACGAGTTCGTGCAGTCGACGACGCTCGTCGAGCCGATGCTCCCGACCATGCAGTGGTACGGCGCGCTCGCCGGCGCGGTCGTCGCGACAGCGCTCGCGTTCGGCATCTACCGCGCCGTCTGGGCGAAACGCCCGTACAAGTGGGTGACGATCAACGAGACCGTCGGTCTCGGCGTCGTCACCGCGACCGTGGCGACTGTGTACGGCGGGCCGCTGCTCGCGGGAGCGGTCGTCATGCCGTTCGTGTTCCTCGTCATCATCCGCCACACCCACATGGCGTACAAGTTCAAGCCGTCGTACGCGTACGTCCTCGGTGTCAGCGTCCCGCTCGCCGTCATCGGCGCCGAGTACGTCGTGCCGTCGCCACCGCTGGCCGTCGACCTCCTCGCCGCGCTCGTACCCGTCCTCACGGTCCTCGTGCTCCTGTTCAGTCTCGTCGTTCGACCGAGGCTCTTCGACTGACCATCGGGACCGACGCCTCGCGGGCCGCAGTCGTTCTCGGAGTCACCCGACGCGCGTCGCGACGCCCTTCGTCTGCCGGTAGTCGCGACCCCGGATGGCGTTCAGTCGGTCGACGAGCGCGCGCTCGTCGCCGTTCGTCCACGCCGCCGGTTCGCGTATCGGGACGACGAGGAACCCGCGGCCGCGTATCTCGGTCGCGTGGAGCGCAGCGTCGTCGACGTCGCGACCGACCTTCCGTCGCTGCGTCGTGTACGCCTCGAGGACGTGGTCGATGGCGCGCTCGCCGACCGGCAGGAGGATGTGCGCGTTGATCGCGCGAAGCTCCGTGTCGAAGTACCGCTCCAGGTCCGCGTACTCGCGCGGACTCGGGTCGCGAGGCCGTCGCCCCACGAAGAGGTAACTCAGGTAGCAGTTCGACGCATCGGGTTCGTCCGCGTACGGCGCCGCCAGGAACCCGGTCTCGTGGAGGACGCGCTGGAGGCGCTCGCCCGCGACCGACCCCGTGAACGGGACGCCCGTGTCGTCGCCACCGTGAACCGCCGGCCGGTCCCCGACGACGTGGAAGTCCGCGTTCGCGTCCCCGTACCCGTACACCGCCGGTGGGTCGTCGTCGCCCGCGAACCGCTCCGGGACGACGAGCCCGAACGGATTCCGGACCCTGTCCGTGACGTTCTGCACGACCCCCCGTAGGCGACCCCGGGAGAAAACCGTCGCGGTCACGCACTCCGTCACCAGTGCGGTCGCGTTCGCGCCGCCGCAGTCGGCGGTTTCTTTGCAGCAGCGGTCGTGGGCTCGCGCATGGCAGACGACGTGCCGGCGATGACGCGATTCCCCGTACCGGACCGCGACGACCTCCCCGAGGACGTCCGCGAGCGAATGGCCGAGGAGGAAGACGAGGCCGGGTTCCTCGCGAACGTCTTCGAGGCGTTCGCGTACCGGCCGTCGCACTTCCGGGCGTTCTTCGCGTACTACGACGCGCTCACCGAGCACACGGAACTCGAGCGCGAGGAGATCGAGATGATCGTGGTGGCGGTCTCGGGCGCCAACGACTGCTACTACTGTAACGTCGCTCACGGCGCGCTCGTCCGCATCTACGCGGACGACCCGCTGCTCGCCGACCAGCTCGTCTCGAACCATCGGACCGCGAACGTGAACGACGCGCATCGCGCGATGCTCGACTTCGCGGTGAAGCTCACCGAGGACCCCGCGGCCGTCGAGGAAGACGACATCGAGCGCCTCGAAGACCACGGGTTCTCGCGGCGCGCGGTCTGGGACGTCGGGAGCGTCGCCGCGTTCTTCAACCTCTCGAACCGGATGGCGCACCTCGCGGACATGCGGCCGAACGCGGAGTTCCACGCCATGGGCCGGTAGTGTCCAGATACCGAGTGGAACGCGTCTCGATGCGGCGACCCCTCGACTGTCCGTTCACTGTCACGTCCTCCGGTTGGTCCTTCGAATCGCAAGACATCGATGGGTGCGAACCACCCCCATAGTTATTTGCGAAGTAGGCATATTTCAAACTATGTCGAAACTTGTATAGCCGAAAACCGTATCGTATTCAGACATGCGCGACTTGGACGAAACAGACCTCGACATCCTTCGACTCCTCGTCGAGGACGCCCGCCGCCCGTACAGCGAGATCGCGGACCGCGTGAACGTGTCCCCGCCGACGGTCTCCGACCGCGTAGAGCGCCTCGCCGACCTCGGCGTCATCAACCGGTTCACCATCGACATCGACCGGTCGCTCATCTCGAAGGGCGTCCCCGTGCTCGTCGAACTCGACCTCGTCCCCGACGCGGACGACCGCGTCGCCAAGCGCCTCGCGGACACCGAACCCGTCGAGCACGTCTACCTCACCGCCGAGAACCGCCTCGTCGTACACGCCACCGTTCCCGACGGCGAGGTCCGCGAGACCCTCCACCGCATCGTCGACATGGAACTCGTCGACTCGCTCGACGTCAGCCTCGTCGAGGAGCACGCGTGGGAGCCCCAGGTGAGCGACGGCGAACTCAGTCTCTCCTGCGAGGAGTGCGCCGACCCCGTCACGCACGACGGTGTGACGACCCAGTACGACGGTGACCTCTTCCACTTCTGTAGCGAGGAGTGCCTCGGCACGTTCGAAGACCGCTACACTGGCCTCACGAGTCAGAACTGACGGCGGTCCCTCCAGTCCGTTCACGACACCGGCTTGCGTCGGTCGTCGCGACCAAAACTGTTCTAACCCAGGCTTGCGCAGTGATGTGTATGGGCACGACTCTGCGCGTGACTGGCATGACCTGTGAGGGCTGTGAGGACATCGTTGAGACAGCACTGGAGATGGCTGATGGCGTCGAGAGCGCGTCGGCCGACCGGGAGGCGAACGAGGCGACCGTCGAGGGGGACGCGAGCACGGAGACGCTCGTCGAGAAGGTTCACCTCGCCGGCTACGACGCGGAAGCCGCCTGACCCGGTCGGCTATCGGGCCGTCCGCGGGACTCGCTGGCTTTACTTCGTCGACCCCGTAGTGTCGACCATGAACGGTTCGAGTGACGACGACCGGACGCTGCGTCGACGCGATCTCCTCGGAAGCGCCGGTGTCGCGGTTGTCACAGCATCGGCCGGGTGTTTCGGGAACGACGACGGAACGCAGTCCGCGAACGGCGAGAACGCGGTCGTCGTCGGCCCTGGTGGGTCGTACGCGTTCGAGCCGTCGTCCCAGACGGTCGCCGTCGGTGACACCGTCACGTGGACGTGGGACTCCGCGAACCACAACATCGTGGTGAGCGCGCAGCCAGACGGCGCGGATTGGACGGGGACGGACGGCGACGGGTCGAAGACGTACGACACCGACCACGTCTACGAGTACACGTTCGAGACGGCGGGCACGTACGAGTACTACTGTCAGCCCCACGAAGGGCTCGGGATGGTGGCCGAGGTGGTCGTCGAGGAGTAACGCCCGCCGCGGTGGTGCTCGAACCCACTGGCCGTCGCGTACGCGAGTCCCGTCGTATCGGGGGAATACCTAATTGACCAACGGGCGTACTCGTCGAGTATGGACCGACCAACGCGACGACAGGTGCTCGCATCGACTGGCGTTGCCGTAGCGACGGGCGTCGCCGGCTGTTCCTCCGGCGGGGAGGAGACGACGACCGAACCCGACGAGGAGACGGAGCCGACGGAGACCGAGATGGAGACGACGACCGAGGCGGAGACGACGACGGAGAGCGACGGGCCGACGACGGTCGTCGTCGGCCCCAACGGCGACTTCCGGTTCGCGCCGTCCTCGGTGACGATAGCGGTCGGGGACACCGTCGAGTGGGTGTGGTCGTCGGGCGGCCACAACGTCGTCGCCGACAGCACGCCCGACGGCGCGGATTGGTCCGGTACCGAGGGCGCACCGAGTGCGGTCTACGACGCCGGGTACGAGTACTCGCACACGTTCGAGGTCGCCGGCACGTACGCGTACTACTGTAATCCACACCGCGGGTCCGGGATGACCGGCGAGGTCGTCGTGGAGGAGTGACGCGGTGCGCTCCGTGAACCGGGCCGTGTTCGTGGAGTAACGTGGTCGTACTGGCGAGAAGGCGGTGGTTTTTGGGTGAGAACTGGGGAAATCACCTTACGGGTCGTCGGCGACCGAGGTGTATGGACGAATCCTCCAGGCGGCGCGTGCTCGCTGGTGCGACGACCACGCTCGCCGCGGCGCTCGCTGGTTGTTCGACTAGCGGCGGCGGGACGCCGGACGGCGGCGCGACAGGGACGACGACTGACGGCGGCGGGACGACGGAGCAGCCAACCGGGGAGACGACCACGGACGCGACGGCGACGACAGCGGAGTCGACGACCACGGAGCGGACGACGGACGAATCGACAACCGCGGAACCAGAGACGACCACGGAGCGGACGACGGACGAATCGACAACCGCGGAACCAGAGACGACCACGGAGCGGACGACGGACGAATCGACAACCGCGGAACCAGAGACGACCACGGAGTCGACGGCGACGACGGAGCAGGGGACGACGACGGAAGCGTCGACGACGACGGCCGAGCCGACTGCGACGCCGACGACCGAGACCGTGACGGTCGCCCCCGGCGGCCGGCTCCGGTTCGACCCGGACCGCGTGACGGTCCCGGTCGGGTCGACCGTCGAGTTCCGGTGGGACTCCGGCGGCCACAACGTCCGCGTCGCCAGCCAACCCGACTCCGGCGACTGGGAAGGAACCAGTGGCGGTGGTGGGACGACGTACGGCGCCGGCCACACGCACTCGCACACGTTCTCGGCGGTCGGCACGTACGAGTACTACTGCGCGCCGCATCGCGGCGCGGGGATGCGCGGCACGATAGTCGTGGAGTGAACGCCGGAACGCGCGCCGTTGTCGGCGCGACGCCTGCCTCTGTCGCCGCGACACCTGCCCCTGTCGCCGCGACGGTCCCTCACAGGTCGACGCGGTTCAGATACCAGAGCGCGACGTACGCCAGCCCACCGACCGCGAACAGGACGACTGGAATCACGAACGGACCGACGAACTCGTAGATAGAATCGAGCATGCGTCGACCTCGGGGTGCGAGCGTCTTCTTTCGTTCGCTCGCGTCACGCCGGCTCTCACTGCGTTCCGTCGGTCGCATCCTCCGCAGCCGCTCCCGTGGCGTCCGCCGGGGCGTCCTCGTCCCCGCCACCGTCGGCGACGGGTTCGTCGACGTCCGCGGTCGCTCGCTCGGGCTGGACGCCCGCCGCCGGAGCGGTGTCGGCCGTCGTGAGGTTCACGTCGCGCTGCGGGAACGGAATCCCGATGTTCGCGTCGTTCAACGCGTTGTAGAGCCCCTTGTTGAGCCGATGCACGGCTTTCGCGCGCTTGACGGGCGTGCTCACCCAGCACAGCAACTCGTAGTTCAGTGCGGAATCGCCGAACTCGCGGAGCCGCATCCGGGGTTTCGGCGAGTCCAACGTGAGCTTCTCGTCGAGCGCGACCTGCACCGCGAGCTCCTCGAACTCGTCGAGGTCGGTCCCGTACGCGACGCCGATGGGGACGCGGATGCGGCGTCGACGCTGTGGCGCGGACTCGTTCGTGATGCTCGCGGAGTTCAGTTTCGCGTTCGGGACCGTCACCATCACCTCGTCGCGCGTCAGGAGCGTCGTCGACCGGATGCCGACGCGGACGACCGTCCCGGAGTCGCCGGTGTCGAGCACGACGTAATCCCCGATCTTGTACGTGTCGTCGAAGTACAGCGCGAGGCCGCCGAAGAAGTTCGCGACGGTGTCCTTCGCCGCGAACCCGACCGCGATACCGGCGATACCCGCGGCGCCGAGCAGCGGCGTGATGGCGATGTTGTAGATCGACAGCGAGAGCACGCCCGCGCCGGCGAGGACGATGAACGTCCAGACGTTCGAGAAGATCGGTGCGAAGTCGTACTTCCCGGTCTTGTCGACGAGGTCGACCGCGCGGTTCACGATGCGGTTCAGCGCGAACGCCCAGATGAGGACGATGAGGACCGCGGCGGGGCGCGCGAAGAAGTCCTGGAGGTCCCGTTCGCTGACGACGACGTTCGCGGCGTCCGCCGAGGACACCGTCAGCAGCCAGATACCGCCGAGTGCGGCGGTGACGACGAGCGGCCATCGGACCTCGGAGACGACGACGTCGTCGAACTTGCTCCCGGTCTGCCTGACCACCTTCCGCGCCACCTTGAATACGACGAACTCGAGGACGACGGCGGCGGCGAACGACACCGCGAGCACGAGGATCGTTCGCTCGACGACGCCGTACCCCGAGAGGTACTCCAGTAGCGGGTCGAGCACTGGATTAGCCATGGCACCCGTTACGCCACGCCGTCGTTTAATCGTTTCCTGGGAACCGACGACTGGCCACTCCCATCTGGGCGGGGGCACCGACGCCGGATGCGAGTAGGCCGAGCGTTCTTGTACGAGTACGCGGAAGGGGTGGTCGTGTATCGCCTCGGTCACTACGGCGTGTCGCTCCTCCTGTACGCCCCCATCGGGTTCGTGCTGGCGCTCCTGGGCGAACCGGGACTGGCGGTCCTCGGCGGCGCGGGCGTGCTCGCACTGGCGCGCGTCCCGGACTACGACCAGCGCGTTCCCGGCATCACGCATCGCGGCGTGACCCACACCGTCCTGTTCGCGGTGCTCGTCGGCGCCGCGTTCGCCGGCGGTATCGTCGCGCTCTCGCAGGCCGGCGCGAACCCGCTGCCGGCGACCGAACTCGCGACGCCGGTCGCGTTCGCGTTCGCCGTCGGCACCTTCGGCATCCTCGCGCACCTCGCCGGCGACGTCCTCACGCCCGCGGGCGTCCCGCTCCTCTGGCCGCTCTCCGGGCGAACGTACACCGTGTCGCTGACCACCGCCGACAGCACGGTCTGGAACTACCTCCTGTTCGCGCTCGGCGTGTTCGCGACCGCGGTCGCGGGATTCGGCGTCCTGCAACTCGCATGACTCGGCGGCCTTTCAGCGAGCGTCCCGCGGCGAAACGATCGTGAACGCGTGACCTGTTGGCAAATCCCTTTGTGCTGGCTGCCGTCGGTTCGGACATGAGCGACCTGGATTACGCCGCCCTCGACCGCGGGCGACACGTGAACTACCACGCGTACGACCCGACGCTTCGACGCGCAGTCGACCGCGTCCTCGACGGCGACGACCACGCGGCCGCGACCGAGCGCCTGCGTGCGTTCGGCGAGCACGCCGGTCACACCATCGCGGACCACGCGGACTACGTCGACGACCACGGCCCCGAACTCCGGACGTACGGCGACCACGGCGACGTCGTGAACGACGTGCGCTACCCTGCAGAACTCCACGAGGAGGCCCGGCTCGCGTACGAGTCCGGGATGGTCGCGGACGTCTTCGACGCCCCCGATGGGCGCGAGGACCCGCTCCCGTTCACGCATCACTTCGCGATGGGGTACCTGCTGTCGATGAGCGACGCCGGGCTGTACTGTCCGGTGTCGATGACCGCGGGCGTCGCGCTCGTCCTCGACAAGTACGGCGACGGCGACGCCCTCGACCGGTTCCTCGCGGAGACGACGAGCCGGGACTACGACGCGCTCTCGGAGGGCGCGATGTTCCTCACCGAGGAGCAGGGCGGGAGCGACGTCGGCGCGACCGAGACCGTCGCCGACCCGACCGACGAACCGGGAGTCTACGAGCTGACCGGCGAGAAGTGGTTCTGTTCGAACATCGACGCGCAAGCGACGCTCGCACTTGCTCGAACCCCTGACGCTCCCGAGGGAACGAAGGGGCTGTCGCTGTTCGTGGTTCCGCACGAACACGAGAATGGCGAGTTGAACGACCAGCTATACCGCCGCCTGAAGGACAAGCTCGGCACCATCTCGGTACCCACCGGCGAGGTCGAACTGACGGGCGCGACTGGGTTACTCGTCGGCGAGGAGTCCCGCGGGTTCAAGATGATGACGGACATGCTGAACCTGGAGCGACTCGCGAACGCCTCGGCGTCCTGCGGTATCATCGCTCGGGCTCGCCTGGAGGCGACGGTGCAGGCCGCGAACCGCGAGGCGTTCGGGAACCCCATCGAGGAGTACCCGCTGATGCGCCAGGACCTCGTGGACATGGCGGTCGACCACGAGGCGGCGACCGCGTTCACGTTCGCGGCCGCGGCGACGTTCGACCGCCGCGAGAACGCGGCGGACGACGGCGAGCGCGAGGACGCGTACCGGTTGATGCGCGCGCTCGTCCCGATCGCGAAGTATCGGACGGGCCGGATGGCGGTGGACACGGCGAGCTACGCGATGGAGATACTGGGTGGGAACGGGTACGTGAACGACTTCGTCACGAACCGCTTGCTCCGGGACGCGCAGGTGCTCCCCATCTGGGAGGGGACGTCGAACATCCTCTCGCTGGACCTCCTGCGGGCACTCGACCGGGAGGACGCGCACGAACCGCTCCTCGAACGCATCCAGTCGCATCTCGATACGGCGACGCACGACGCGCTCGCCGACGCGACGGCGGTCGTCGAGGCCGAGTACGCCGAACTCGGTGGGGCGCTCGCGCACCTCGGGACGCTCGACGGCGAGGCGGCGCAGTTGAAGGCGAAGGACCTCGCGGACTACGTGTTCGACGTCTACACGGCGAGTCTGCTGTGCGAGATGGCCCAGCGCGACCTCGAGGACGGCGACGGGCGTCTCGCGCTCGTTGCGCGCCGGTTCGTCGACACCCACCTCGACGCCGCGAGCGGTCGCGGTATCACGGACGACGACCGGTTCTCGCTCGAGCACTTCGACGCGGTCGTGAAGCACGCGACCGTCGACCCCGAGCGCGTCACGCCCGCGGCGCCGGCCGACGACTGACCCGCTATCTGACAAGCAGGCAGAACGTTTTTGACGTGGTCGGGAGTACGCTCGCAGCGATGCGAGAACCGACCACAGCCCAGTCGACGGTCCTCGCGGTTGTCCTCGTCGCGCTCGCGCTCGGAACCGCCCTCGCACCCGTCGGCGCGGGTTCGACCGGTGACGCGCGTCCGAGCGGACCCGCGGAGGCCGTCGCATCGACCGCAGCGACCGCGCCGAACGCGTCCCTCGTCGCCCGGTACCCCGCGGACGGCTCGATGGTCGAACGCACGGTCGTCTCGGCCGACGCCGTCGCTCGCGTCGGCGAGCCGACGAACGACTCGCGGACCGGCGCGTGGACGGTCACGCTGACGCTCACCGACGACGGCGCCACGGACTTCACGGACGCGCTCGTGGAGACCGGGTTCGCCGACCACCCCCGCGCGTGTCCCCCCACGGACGGCCGGAACGACGACGGTTACTGTCTCCTCCTCGTCGTCGACGGCGACGCCGTCGACTCCTTCAGCCTCGCCCCGGGACTCGCCCAGGACGTCCGCAGCGGCGCGTTCGCCGACGACCCGCGGCTCAGACTACTCGCGGAGAACCGGAGCGAGGCGCGCGCCGTCTGGCGCGGGTTCCTCGCGGAGAACGGGACTCCGACCGCCGATGGAACGAACGACGGTACCGACGACGGTGGTGTTGGCGCAGCAGCGGGCGGCGACGCTGACGAGGACGGCGACGACTCGACGGGGGCCACGCCCGGATTCTCGGCAACCGCCGCTCTCGGCGCGATGCTCGCAGCGACCGTCGTCGCCGCACGTCGTCGTCACTGAACGCGGTCACGGGACGCGACCGCGGGGTGGAAATCGAGTCACTGGACGCGACCACGGGGTGGCAATCGAGTCACTGGACGCCGACGATGGCGTGACAGCCTCCGCAGACGTACACCTCGGTCGCGTCGCCGTGGACCTCGTAGGTGTCCGGGTCGAGGCGCGGCACGTTCTCGACCGTCTCGAGGTCTTCGTGCGTGAGTTCGCCGCAGTTCTCGCACTGCATGGGGTCGTGCTCGATGCGCATACACTTTGGACGCGCGACAGCCACAAGAACGCACCCCGAACGTGCGACACCAGTGCACACGAGACGGATTCGCACACCGGGAGAACTGTTTTGGTGATCCCGGACCCGTCTCGAACCGTGACACGAGACGACGACTCGGTCGGTGACGACGCCCTCGCCCAACGCACCGCCGTCAGGCGCGGGTACGACGACCTCGCAGACGCGTACGCAGCCGAACGCGACGACGCCAACTACGACGTCCTCCTCGACCGGTTCCTCGCGGACGCACCCGCCGGTCCCGTCCTGGACGTCGGCTGTGGCGCCGGCCAGCCCGTGCTCTCGGACCTCGCCGCCGACCGACCCGTCGTCGGACTGGACTTCTCTCGCGAACAGCTCTCGCGCGCCGACGACGTCGCCCCCGGTCGCGTCGTCCAGGGCGACATGACCAGCCTCCCGTTCGCCGACGACGCCTTCGCCGCCCTCACCGCGTTCTGCTCCGTCATCCACGTCCCGTTCGACCAGCACGCGGACGTCTACGCGGAGTTCGAGCGCGTCCTCGAACCCGGCGGCGAACTCCTCGTCACCGTCGGCGCCGACGACTGGAGCGGGCGGAACGACGACTGGCTCGACTCCGGCACCCCGATGGAGTGGAGTCACTACGGCCTCGAGAAGAGTCGCGAACTCATCGAAGACGCCGGATTCACCGTCACCGACGCGGTCGGCATCCTCGGAGCCGGCCTCGGCGACGACCGCGCCACCGAGCCGAGACTGGTCGAGCCCGACGCCGACGGCGCCGGCCATCCGTTCTGCTTCGCGCGCCTCCGAGAGTAGCCCGCTACGGGAGTCCTATCGCGGCGTCTCCGCGCCCCACTTCTCGAGCGCGGTCGCGAGTTCGGCGTGGTCCTCCGCGTACTCGGCGAGCGGGACGTCCTGCATCGTCGCCTCGACGGACTGCCGGAGCGCTCGCGCACCCGCCTCGGTCCCGTCCGGGTGGCCGTGGATGCCGCCGCCGGCCTGGATGGCGATGTCGGTGCCGAGCGCGTCGATGAGCGCATCCGTCACGCCCGGGTGCAGGCCGCCGGAGGCGACCGGGAGCACGTCCGTGCAGTCGTAGAGGTCGCTCTTCAGCCACGCGTTGATGCCCGGCGTGTCCTCGTTCGCGAGCTTCCCGAGGCCCGCCGTCCCCGTGTGGATGTGGTCGACGCCGCAGAGCCTGGCGACCTGCGCGATGACGCGCATCGACACGCCGTGATGGTCCATGCGGTCGAACGCCGCGTGCATCGCGCGATGCGCGTGGATGGCGAGGTCCATGTCCTCGCAGTGCTCGCGGAGCGTCTGCACCGCCGACCACCCGCACGTCACGACGTCCACCATCACGAACCCGCCGCCGTGCTCGTGCACGAACTCCGCGCGCCGGATCATCTCCTCGGTCTCCGCGGTGACGTTCACGAGGTAGTCCTTCTTCTCGCCGGTCTCCTCCGTGAGTTCCTCGGCCTTCGCGAGCGACCGCGAAACGCGCTCCTCGAACGGATTGAACGGCTGGTCGGTGAGGTTCTCGTCGTCCTTCAGGAGGTCGACGCCGCCGCGCCACGCGTCCTCCGCGATCTGGACGTGTGCGTCCGTCGACAACCCGACCTTCGGCTTCGGGACCGTCGCGAGCACGGGCCGGTCGCCCGCGTCGAGTTTCTCGCTCGCGACGCTCGTCCCGAACTGCGGCCCCGGGAACCCGTCGACGACCGTCTCCGGCCAGTAGCAGTCCTCCAGGCGGATGCTGTCGACGGCCTTCATCCCCATGATGTTCCCCGCGATACACGAGAGAATCTGCGCCATCGACCCCGCCTCGAACAGTGCCGCCGGATAGGCGACGCTGATGCGGTCGTCGTTCCCGATCATGTACGCCGTCGCGCCGAGGTCGGTGAGTTCGTCCTCGTCGACGGCGAGTGCCGCCCACGTTCCGTTGCTCGATTCGCTCGCGACGCGACTCGCAGCCGCCTCCATCGTCATGCCGTCGGCGGGGTCGATGGTGAACTCGCACACCAGGTCGTCGTCGCGTGGTTCGTACTCCAGGTCGAGGAAGTCGTCGTACTCGATTCCGGTCGTCATAATTCGCGACTTCTCTCGCAGCATACAAAAAGGTGGGTTGGCGTTCCAGCGTCCCGGCACGGCGCCGCCGCACCGCTCACACAGCAGTCACTCGATGTCGAGGACGCGCGTGACGTCCGAGAGGACGTGGTCGGGCGTGACGTCGCTCGCGGCGGCGTCGGCGCTGGTGGCGACGCCGGTCTCGACGAGTGCGGTGGTCGCACCCGCTCCGGCGCCGAACGCGACGTCGGTGTCGAGTCGGTCGCCGACGACGAGCGCGCGAGCGGGGTCGCAGCCCAGGCGGTCGAAGACGAGGTCGCGCGTGAACGGGTGCGGTTTCCCGAGGACGGCGTCCGGCCGGCGTTCCGCGACCGCGGCGACGGACTCGACGATGGCGCCCGACCCAGGGACGAGCCCCGAGTCGGTCGGGATGGTTCGGTCGGGGTCCGAGCCGACGAACCAGTCCACGCCCGACTCGAACGCGGTGAGTGCGTCCGTGAGCCGGTCGTACGTGAACTCGCGGTCGATGGACGCGACCACGCCGTCCGCGGCCGTCGGGTCGTCGACGACGTCGAGCGTCGCGTTCGCGAGCTGGGACGCGAGCCCCTGTTCGCCGACGACGAACGCCGCGTCGCCAGGGTGCTCGCGTTCCAGGAACGCGACCGTCGCCGTCCCGCTCGTCACGACCTCGTCCGCGGTCGCGTCGATACCAGCACCGCGGAGCTTCCCGACGTACGAATCCGGCGTCCGCGTCGGGTTGTTCGTCACGAACGCGACCCTGGCGCCGGACTCGCGGACCGCACGCACCGTCTCGGCCGCACCCGGAATCGGCTTCCGGCCACGCACGAGCGTTCCGTCCACGTCGAACACGACGCCCTCGAAGTCCCTCATCGCTCGCGAGTTCGCACCAGCACGCCGTAAACCACCGGGTCGCGGTTCCCACCATCCCCGAACCGCGTAGCGACGGCTGGAAGTGAGACCGGTACGATTACGTCTGCCTGACAAGAACCGGCTCGCATGCCTCCCGTCCCCGGGTCGCTCGACGTCGAAGCCGTGCGACGCATCCTCCACCACATGGACGTCGTCCCGGACCCCGACGAGCTGTCCGCGGGCATGCTGACGGCAGTCGGCGACGGCGTCAACGACGTCCTCGTCGTCGACGCGCCGAGCGGCGAGTTCGAGCGCTTCGTCCTGAAGGTCGGGACGTTCTCCAGGACCGAGCACCTCCGCGCCGGCGTCGCCGCCGCGCACGCCCTCCGCGCGTACACGACCCTCCCCGTCCCGGCGGTCCTCGCGTTCGACCCCGGGAGCGACGACCGCCCACCAGCGGTCGCAACGACCTACTGCGACGGAACGCCGCTCGCGTCCGGGTTCGACGACGTCCCGAACCTCACCGACCCGGCGCGCGTCTCCCTGCTCGGCGCCGTCGTCCGAGAGTTCGCGGCAATCCCACCCGATGCGGCGACTGGATACGGGAACGTCGTCCGCGAGGCGGGCACCGAGGACCGACCCCGCCTCGTCGGCGAGACCGAGAGCTTCGACGAGTGGCTCCACTCGTACGCGACGAAGCACTTCGAGTCGCCCGCACCGCATCCCGCGCTCGAACGCGTCGCCCCCGACGCACTCGCGTTCGTCGACGCGAACCGCCGTCGCGTCCCCGCCGAACCGACACCCTCCGTCCTCGTCACCGACCTCTCGCCCGGGAACCTCCTCGCGCCCGGCGGCGAACCGCCCGCGACCGTCGACGGCCTCGCGGGCGTCGTCGACCTCGAACGCGCGAAGGTCGGCCCCGTCGCGTTCACCGCCACGAACCTCGAGTACCTCCTCACTGCCGGCGTCGACGACCCGACGCCCGTCCAGCGCGCGCTCTACGAACAACTGCCGTTCGACCACGACCACGCGCTCCACGACGTCTACCGACTCGCCGCGGTCAGTCGCGCCGTCAGCGGCCTCGACACGTGGGAGGACCCCGACAACGACCGGTTCGACCGGCGCGCCCGAGCCGTCGCGCGCGAGGTCGAGGCCATCGTCGACTGACGTCGCCGCAGCCACGCTACCCTCTCACAAGCCATCGAAACGGTTTCGGGAGCGACGGTCGAAGCACGAGCGATGCCGTACACGCTCGACGCGCGCCGCCCGACGTACTGTCCTCACTGCGGGGACGAACTCGACGCACTCACCATCGAGGGGTCGACGGTCCCGTCCTGTCCTGACTGCGGGCTGCGCGCGTTCCAGAACCCGACGCCGTGCGCCGCCGCGACCGTCGTCGACGGCGACAGCGTCCTCCTCGTCGAACGCGGCCGCCCGCCGAGCGTCGGCACGTGGTCGCTCCCCGGTGGCCACGTCGAGATAGACGAACCACCCGTCGCGGCAGCCGCACGCGAACTCGCGGAGGAGACCGGGCTCGCCGTCGACCCGGACGCGCTCGTCCCCATCGGGAACGGCTTCCTCCGGTTCGAATCCGGCGACACCACGATCTCCATCAACTACGCCGCGCCGCGGGACGCCGTCACCGGCACCGTCGAACCCGGCGACGACGCCGCCGACGCCAGGTTCGTCTCGCTCGCGGAGATACGCGAGACCGTCCCGACCCAGGCCGACGTCCGAAGCGGCCCCGGCGACCGCTCGATGCTCGCCGGCTCCGGCCCCGCCCACGTCGAGCGTGCCATCGACCACTTCGCCGATCACTGAGCCCCACGCACCCGTCCGCGACCCAGTCGCCGACCACGCGAGGCCACGCGCCTTCAGTCGATAGTTACCCGGCCGCCATCGTCGGCGCTCTCGTAGATCGCGTCGACGACGCGCATGTTCGCGACCGCCTCCTCGCCGTCGGTCTCGGGCGTCCGCCCGGACTCGACGCAGTCCGCGAAGTGCTCGACCTGCAGGCGGTACTGGTCGCCCGCCGGGAACGTCTCGACGACCTCCCGGCCGTCGACCGCGTACCGGAGCTCGACCTCGTCACCACGCGGATTGAACGCGTCCGCTGGCGCCTCCAGCCAGCCGTTCTCCGCCTCGATGCGATACCGCTGCACGTCCTGCGTGTCGAAGCTCGCCGACACCTGCGCGGTCGCGCCGTCGTACGCGAGCTGCGCGGCGACGTGCGTATCGACGCCGCAGTCGCGCGAGTCCACGGTCCGCGCCGACACCGCGTCCGGTTCGCCGAGGAGCGTGCGCGTGACGTTCACCGCGTAACACCCGACGTCCATCAGGCTCCCACCCGCGAGGTCGGGGTCGAGGCGGATGTCGCCCGGACGCTCGCGTAACGGGAACTGGAACGTCGCGTGGGCGCCACGGACCGCGTCGAGTTCCTCGGTGACGATCTCACGCGCTCGGCGCGTCCGCGGATGATACCGGTACATGAACGCCTCCATGATCGTCACACCGGCGTCCTCGCAGTACGCGACGACGTCGCGCGCCTCCGCCGCGTCGACCGCAAGCGGCTTCTCGCAGAGCACGTCCAGGCCGGCATCCGCCGCCTTCCTCGTCCACTCGGCGTGCATCGCGTTCGGGAGCGGATTGTACACCGCGTCGATGTCGTCGTCCGCGAGCAGCGCCTCGTAGGACCCGTACGCCCGGTCGATGCCGTGCTCGTCTGCGACCGCTCTCGCCTGGGCCTCGTCGCGCGACGCGATGGCACCGACCTCGTGTTCGCTGCGTGCTATCGCCGGAACGACCGCTTTCAGTCCGATGTTCGCCGTGGAGATGACGCCGAATCGCATACCCGCGTTCACGGAACCGTCGCAGTTAACCGCCGTGGTCGCCGCCGCTACTTCAACAAATTGAGTGGTCCAGATGGGGAAAATTTAACTTCCCGTAGAACGGGTTCGTTAACTAATCACCCGATGTCCGAATCTACCCGAACCACTGCCGACGGCGGTGACTCCGACACGTTGAACGTGGAGGACCTCTTCGCCACCGACGAGACGGACATCTCCATCGACGACGGAGAGTCCGACGACGAGACGGTTACACCGGGGTCGGGGACGGTTACGCCCGACGCCGAGGACACGACCGCCGACGAACTCTTCGCGCAGCTCCGGGAGGAACAGGACGACGCCGACCAAGCACACGCCGTCGACGAACTCGGGGACGAATCACCCGACGAAATCATGGCTCGCGCGGACGAAGAGGAAGCGCACGTCGACCAGATCGACGACGCCATCCGCGCCGACGAAGGCGCGCTCGACGACCTCCTGCTCACCGAACGCCGCGAAGCCGACGGCTTCCTCTGGGTGGAGACCGAAGACGACGACGCGACCGACGACATCGGGTCGCTGTTCGCCGCCAGCGACGAAGCGAGCGAAACCCAGCAAGACGAGTCGACGCCAGCGGACGACGAGTCGAGCCCGGACGCGACCGCGGCGGAACGCAGCGACGACGGGTTCTCGCTCACGGACGACGATCCGGGGTCGTTCGACGCGCGCGCCGCGACGTTCGACAGCGACGGAGACGACTTCGCCGTCGACGCCGCCGCGTTCGAAGACGACGAGGACGCGTCCACCGCCCCGAGCGAGGACGACGCGCTCGCCAACGAAGGCGACCCGAGCGACGCCGACGAAGATATCGACGGAGACGACCCCGAGGACACCGCTGACGAAGATATCGACGGAGACGACCCCGAGGACACCGCTGACGACGAACAGGACTCCGACGACGACGGGCTTGCCGCACGCATCCGCTCCATCCTCACCGGCTGAGTCTCGCCGTTCGGGGGTCAGGTTTAATTCCTTCCCGGGCTATGGGTCCGATATCGTAAATGACGGGTGACTCAGCGCTCTCTGCGTACGTCGAAATCTGTCGCGGTTTTGGGCTGTCGAACGACGAGATTCGAGCGATCCACGCCGGCGGTGAAGTGCCCGACGACGTGGACCCGCGGAAGGTGGTCGCGAAAGCGCTCCCCGAGAACCCGTCCGCGAGCGACGCGCATCACGCGCTGTTGAAGGTCCTCTCGAACTCCTCGCGCGGTATCGACGCGCCACGGGACTTCGACGAGAGCGAGGTCGGAACGCAACTCGACGCCGTCCTCTCCGCTATCGGCGGGTCGGTCTCTATCGCGGACGCGAACGACGAGCAACTCACTGCTGGCGGCCCGAACCCGCAACCGTGGTCGATCGAGGTTGCCGACCCGTCCGGGAACGTCCGCGACCTCTCCTTCTCGTTCCCCGCGCACGACCTCGGCACCGAGAACTATCCCGCTATCTTGGACGCCATCGAGACGTCCGTTCTCGACGGCGCCCCGTTGACGTTCGTTCGCCTGTCGGACGAGAGCCGCTGGCGGTTCGTCCTCGTGAACGAGTCCAACCTCGACTCGCTCACGTCGAACCTCGGTGACGGCATCTCGTTCGCGGGCGGCGACCTGCTCGCTGCCGACCAGGTCGAGGATTTCGTCCCCGACGACGACGACGGCGCCGACGCAGAGGAACTCGACGCGCCGGACGACATCCCGAAGGACCAGGAGGAGGAAGCGATCGGGAACCTCCTGACGACCGACGAGAGCATCGACGACATCCTCGCGACGGACGACGAGGAACCTGAACCCGAGCCCGAATCGACGAGTCCAGTCGACGATAGCCTGGACGACGTCTTCGCGTCGATGGAGAGCGACATCGCGGAAGGCGGCGAGCCCGTCGACGCTGGCGATTCACCGTTCCAACCCGCAGACCCAGAGCCCGCGAGCGAACCCGAACCGGAACCCGAGCCAGAACCGGAGCCTGCGAGCGAACCCGAACCAGACCCGGAACCCGAACCGGAACCGGAGCCTGCGAGCGAACCCGAACCAGACCCGGAACCCGAACCGGAACCGGAGCCTGCGAGCGAACCCGAACCAGACCCGGAACCCGAGCCAGAACCGGAGCCTGTGAGCGAACCCGAACCAGAGCCGGAACCTGCGAGCGAACCTGTCGAGTCCGAGCCGGTCGAGGCGTCGACGTCGGCAGGTGAGATGGTGGACGCGAGTGCGGATGAGGATGCGAGCGCTGCGGCCGAACCGGCCGAGTCCGAGCCGGCGGAAGCGGACGTGGAGCCCGCGGAACCCGTTGCGCCTGCGGAGGTCGACGAGCCCGCGGAGGCGAGCGCGGAGTCCGAAGCCGAGGCCGATGTTGCAACGTCGGAGCCAGCGACCGCCGACGCCACGGCAGGGGAGATGGTCGACGCGGAACCCGAGCCTGCGGCCGAAGCGGAGCCAGAGCCGGAGCCGGAGCCTGCAAGCGAGTCCGAACCGGAGCCGGAGCCTGCGAGCGAGCCAGAACCGGAGCCGGAGCCTGCGAGCGAGCCAGAACCGGAGCCGGAGCCTGCGAGCGAGCCAGAACCGGAACCGGAGCCTGCGAGCGAGTCCGAACCGGAGCCGGAGCCTGCGAGCGAGCCCGAACCGGAGCCGGAGCCTGCGAGCGAACCGGAACCAGAACCCGTGGCGTCCGAGCCCGCTGAATCCGAGCCGGAGGCGGCGGAGACGACGGAGGGCGACCTCTTCGAGGCTGATTCCCCGAACGACGACGCAGCGGCATCCGCGGGCGGCGAACCGTCCGACGCGGCCACTGCCGAGGACGCGCCCGTGACGGAAGCCACCACGGTCGACGCGACGTCGTCCAGTGAACCGACCGACGCGACGTCGTCGCCCCCGGCCGAGTCGACGGCGAGCGGGGAGAGCGACGACTCGTCGTCGAAAGGCGTCGTCGGTCGGTTCGTCGGCTGGCTGAAGAACCTGTTCTGAGCGTCGGGTCCGTTCCCAGTGGTCGTTTCGCTGCGGTCGTGCCAGGAAGTTTCTTGGTGAGGCCCCCGTTCGGTTGAACCATGAGCGACGACGTCGCCGACGACGAGGACGTGGATGCGGAGTCGGCACCATCGGAATCACCGGACGAACAACCCGTTGACGGAGCCGACGACGACGCCGAGCCCGCGCCGTCTGACGCAACCGACGCCGCGGACGAGGAGGACGTCGACGCGCTCGAGGACGCGGCCGCGGACGTCGCGGACGCCGACGTGGTCGACGAGACGCCGGACGCGGACGACCGCGCGGCAGAGCTCGGGAAGGCAGCCGGTGACGCGTACCGCGACACCGCGGACGCCGGCCCGAAGACGTACGTCTCCGAGCGCTCGGTCGACGACGACGTCGACGCCGCTGCGGACGCTGGCGGCGGCGGTCCGCGGACGCACGTGAGCGAGGAGAGCGTCGACGACATGCTCGCCGACATCTTCGCGGACGACGACGACGGCGACGAGACTCCTACTGCGAGGACGACGACCGTCACCGACAGTACCTCCACCGGCACCGCGACGCCCGACGACGAATCCGGGGACAGCGACGAGGACGGCGACGTCGTCGAAACTGAAGCAAGCGAGCAATCGGCGGACGATGACGCGGTCGACGACCCCGCGACCGCGGTGACGACCGAGGAGACGACCGCGGACTCGTCGAGCGAGGAGCCCGCGTCCGCTCAGGACGCGCCCGCACCGGGCCCGGACGTGGACGCACTCGCCGACGCCGCCGCGGACGTCGACGCCGGAACCGAACCCAGTCCCGACGAGACCGAGAGCGACGACTCGGCGTCCGCCGGCGTCGAGGAGGACACGGACGCTTCCGGTAGCGACGCGGACGGGACGTCAGGCGACGCGGACGAAGACGCCGACGCGGTCGCGGACGCGGAAGCCGATTCGGACGCGGACGACGAGCCGCTGTCCGCGGACGAGGTCGCGCAAGCGCTCGCGGACGCCGAGGCGGACGACGGGAACTCGTTCGGTCGGCCGACGACCGAGGGCGCCGCGGACCGCGAGGACACGTCCGACATCGGCGACGTCGACCTCGACGTCGACGACGTCGAGGTGAGCGGTGCGGCGACCGGCGATTCGTCGAGCACTGCGGGGCCGCTGGCGGGCAGCGGGGGCGTGGGCGACAGCGACCCCGAAGCTGGGAGCGCCACGAGCGAACCGGCCGAAACTGGCGCCAGCGCCGATGCTGGCGATGGCGACGCAGACGAACCCGCGGGACTGTTCGCGCGACTCAAAGCCTGGCTGTTCGGCTAACGCGTCGACTCGCTGCTTCTCTTCGAACGCGAAAGAACGAGAACCGCGGTCGCGAGTGGGGTTCCGACTGGAACCGCCGAGTCGCGTTACAGGAAGCTCTCGATGTGGTCGGCGACCTCCTCGGGGGTGTCGCCGACGGGAACGCCCGCGTCGTTCAGCGCGTCGATCTTCGACTGCGCGGTCCCGGTGCCGCTCCCGGAGACGATGGCGCCCGCGTGGCCCATGCGCTTGCCCGGCGGCGCCGTGCGGCCGGCGATGAATCCGGCGACGGGCGTGTCCATGTGCTCGCCGATGTAGCGCGCGGCGGCCTCCTCGTCCTCGCCACCGATCTCGCCGCACATCACGACGGCCTCGGTGTCGGGGTCGTTCTCGAAGTCCTCGAGCGCGTCGACGAAGCTCGTCCCGATGATCTGGTCGCCGCCGATACCGATGGCGGTCGTCTGCCCGATACCGCGGTTCGTCAGGTTCGAGACGACCTGGTACGTGAGCGTCCCCGAGCGGGAGACGAGGCCGACGTTCCCGGACTCGAAGATGTTCCCCGGGAGGATGCCGAGCTTCGCCTCGCCGGGCGTGATGATGCCCGGACAGTTCGGGCCGATGAGGCGCGTGTCGACCTCACCGAGACGCTTGTTGACCTTCGCCATGTCCTGCACGGGAACGCCTTCCGTGATGGCGACCGCGAGGTCGATGGGCGCGTCCAGCGCCTCGAAGATGGCGTCCGCGGCGAACGCCGGCGGCACGAACACGACGCTCGCGTCCGCGTCGTGCTCGCGCGCCGCCTTGTCGACCGTGTCGTAGACAGGGACACCGTGGACCTCCTGGCCGCCCTTCCCGGGGACAGCCCCGGCAACGACGTTCGTCCCGTACTCGATCATCTGGCCGGCGTGGAACTTGCCCTCGCCGCCCGTGATACCCTGCACGATAACTTTCGTGTCGTCGTCGACTAGCACGCTCATTCCTGGCTCACCTCCTTCGCGTTCGCAACAGCCTGCTGTACCGCGTCCTCGAGGGTCTTCTCGACCTCGACGAGGTCCTCGTTCAGGATCTCCATGCCCTCCTCCCAGTTCGTCCCCGCGAGTCGGACGACGACCGGCTTCGGGATCTCGTCGAACTGCTCCAGGGCCTCGTTGATACCGCGAGCGACCTCGTCGCCGCGCGTGATACCGCCGAAGATGTTGAAGACGACAGAATCGACGTTCTCGTCGCTGAACACCATGTCCAGCGCGTTCGTCACGCGCTCTGCCTTCGCGCCGCCACCGATGTCGAGGAAGTTCGCGGGCTTCCCGCCGTAGTGGTCGACGAGGTCGAGCGTCGTCATCACGAGCCCCGCACCGTTCCCGATGATACCGACGTTCCCGTCGAGACGCACGTAATCGAACCCGTACTCGTCGGCCTTCCGCTCGAGTTCGTCGCCGCCCGCGTTCGCCTCGTCCTCCATCTCGGCGAACTTCGGCTGACGGAACATCGCGTCCTCGTCGATCTTCATCACCGCGTCCGCGGCGACGACCTCCCGGTCGCTCGTCACCATCACGGGGTTGATCTCGACCTCGCTCGCGTCGCTCTCGTCCCACAGCTCGTAGACGGTCTGGACGATCTTCGCGACGTCACCCGCGACGTCGCGCTCAACGCCGGCGTCGTAGACGGCCTTCCGCGCCTGGTACGGATGCATCCCGAACACGGGGTCGACGTGCTCGCGGACGATGGCTTCGGGCTCCTCCTCGGCGACCTGCTCGATGTCGACACCGCCCTTCGTCGACACCATCACGACCGGCTTGCTCTCGCCGCGGTCCATCGTCACGCCGACGTACAGCTCGTTCACGAAGTCGACGGCGCCCTCGACGAGCACGCGCTCGACGGGGATGCCCTTGAGGTCCATCCCGATGATGGCTTCCGCGGCCTCGCGGGCCTCCTCGGCGTCGTCGACGAGCTTGATGCCGCCGGCCTTTCCGCGTCCACCGACCTGTACCTGGGCCTTGATAGCGACCGGGTACCCGATGTCGTCGGCCGCGGCGACAGCCTCGTCCACTGTCGACGCGAGCTTCGACGGCGGGACCGGGATGCCGGCGTCCGCGAAGACCTGCTTCCCTTGGAATTCCTGAAGCTTCATGATGTAACTCACCTCGAAGTACCGATAGCCCCGAGTTAGTAGTATCGAAACGAGCGAGATGCACTGCGCTGTCACGGCGTCCTCGCGGCCGTCGAAGCGAACCACACGACCGTCTCGTGCTCGCACCGAGCGACGGTGCGTTCCCCGGACGTCTCGAGCCCAGTAGCCATGTGGTTTATAGTCACGGCTTCCGTGATTTCCGTATCGACAACCGCGTCCCGAACCGGGTGGGTGGATGACCTTTCAGTCGACGCCGTACACGGAACTGCTGGTGTTCTCCGCTGTCCTGTCGGGCAGCCTCAGCGTGTACGCCGTCCATCGTCATCGGTCCGCCACCAGGAACCCCGGGTCGCTCCTGTACTTCGCGGTCCTGATGGCGGCGGCCGCGGGCTGGTCGGGACTGTACGCCATCGGGATTTCCGAGGTCGAGTACGGCCCGAAGGTGTTCTGGCTCGCCGTCACGAACCTCTTCACGGTCGTCGCGCCGACCGCGTGGCTCGCGTTCGCGCTCTCGTACACGGACAAGGACCATCTCCTGACCAGGCGGACGTGGATCGCGCTGGCGGTCGAACCGGTCGTCGTCGCCGCCGTGGTACTCACCGGGCAGCGACACGACCTCTACTACATCACGCTCGAACGCGTCAACGACCCCGGGTTCTGGGTGCTGTCGCGAGAACTCGGCCCGGTGTTCATCCTGCACGCCGCGTACTCGTACGCGCTCGTCGTCGCGGGCGCACTCATCTTCCTCCAGTTCGTCAGGCTCGACGAAGGCACGTACCGCGGCCAGGCGGTGCTTCTCGTCGGCGGCAGCCTCCTTCCCGTCGTCTCGAACGCCGCGTTCGTCCTGGACGTCTTCGGCGACCACGTGAACCTCACGTCGGTCGTCCTCGGCCTCTCCGGGCTCGCGTTCGCGACCGCCATCTCCCGCTACCGGTTCTTCGAACTGGCACCGCTCGCACGCGACACGGTCGTCGAACGGATGCGGGACGGCTACGTCGTGGCCGACGAGAACGGCGCCGTCGTCGACAGCAACGAGGCCGCCAGTCGGGTCCTCGGCGTCCCCGGCGGCCTCGTCGGCACGCACCTCCGGGACGTCCTCCCGGAGGTAGCTGACGCCGTCGAGCGCGGACAGACCCCCGAGCACGGCCACGAGGAGGTTACGCGGCAGGTCAACGGCAACCGACGCTACCTGGACGTGAGCACGTCAGAGCTCGAGTCCGTCGACGGGACGCTCGTCGTCCTCCGGGACGTCACCGACGAACGGCGCGCCGAACGACGCTTCCAGACGCTCATCGAGCGGTCGTCGGACATCATCAGCGTCCTCGACGAGGACGGCGTCGTCGAGTACATCAGTCCGACCGTCGAACGTAGACTCGGCATCCCGCCCGAAGCCGTCGTCGGGAACGTCGTCTTCGACCTCGTTCATCCGGACGACGCCGCGGACCTTCGAGCGGTGTTCGAGGCGAGTCTCGATGACTCCAGGGCCGTCGAGCGCGTCGAGTACCGGCTTCCGGACGCCGACGGCGAATGGCACGTCCACGAGGCCGTCGGGCGGAACTTCATCGACGACCCGAGCGTCGGGGGGATCGTCGTGAATGCGCGCGACGTCACCGAACGCAAGGACCGCGAGCGCGAGCTCGAGGCGACGATGGCGGACCTCGAGCGGACGAACGAGCGCCTGGAACGGTTCGCGAGCGTCGTCAGTCACGACCTCCGGAATCCGCTGAACGTCGCGGACGGCTACGCGGAACTGCTCGAGGAACGCGTCGACGACCCTGCTGTCGGCGAGATTCGGACGTCGCACGACCGGATGCGGCGCATCATCGACGACGTGCTCGCGCTCGCGCAGGACGACGACGTGACCGAGCGGAAAGCGGTGTCGCTCGAGACGCTCGCCGAGGACGCGTGGGAGGCCGTCGACACGAAGGACGCGACGCTCGCCGTCGACGAGGGAACCGTCGTCGCGGATAGGACGCGACTGGCGCGCGTCTTCGAGAACCTGTTCCGGAACGCCGTGGAACATGGTTCCACGAGCAGTCGGACGGGGTCCGACGACGGCATCGACCACGGCGGTGCGTCGGTGTCGGTGACTGTCGGGCCGCTCTCCGACGACGACGGGTTCTACGTCGCCGACGACGGCCCCGGCATCCCCGAGGACGTCGCGGGGGAGCTGTTCGAGGAAGGCGTCTCCGGGGACGGCGGCACCGGCCTCGGGCTCGCGATCGTCGCGGACATCGCGAACGCTCACGGGTGGACGGTCGAGGCCGTCACGGACGCGGACGGAGCGCGGTTCGAGGTACGGTCCGACGACCATCCCGTTCTCGCGACCAGTGAGTGACTCGTCTCGCCGGCTGCCTGGGGGAGCGTTCGACTGCGTCGGCGTTCGGTAATCGCCGTCTGCTACCGGTAAGACACCGTTACTTCACCGACGAGAACCTTTAATATCCAACCATGCGTCTAGAGAACGAGTAGCGGACCCGCCCGTCCAGTCCCAGGACTGGAACGTCCACCGTGGTCGTCACGGGAGCGTCCTTCCCCTCGCCCAGAAACACCCCTCCCCAGGAGCGCCCAATGACCCTCGATCAGGACACGATATTCCACACACTCAGCAACGAACGCCGACGCTCCGTCATCCGTGTTCTCCGCGGACAGGAGACGATGACGGTACGCGACCTCACCGGCGCCGTCGCCGGTATCGAGTACGGGCTCGACCCAGACCAGCTCGACTACCGGCAACGCAAACGCGTGTACACGTCGCTCGTGCAGACGCACCTCCCGTCGATGGCGAGCTACGGGCTCGTCGAGTACGACAAGGACCGTGGCGTCGTCACCGCCGAGCGAGACCTCGACACGTTCGAACCGTACCTCGACGACGGCGCGAGCGTCGCCCGCTCCGACGCCGGAACCCTCCTGTCGCTGACCGGCGTGTTCGCCGTCCTGACCGTGTTGTTGGCCGTCGATACGCCCTTCGTCGGCGCGCTCCCCGCTGTCGCCATCGCGCTCGCCGCGACGCTCGGCGTCGGTGCACTCGCCGCGAGAACGCTCCGAGACGCTCGCAGCACGACCGACGATTCGGGGGCTTGCGAGGGAAATGAGCACGGCGGTCTCGGCGCCATCGTCGGTCTCTCCAAGCAACTCCTCCTGATTTTCCGCCGATAGCCGCCGCTTCCAGGGTCGAGAAGCAGCGAACGAGTCCGTTCGCTCAGGAGATGAGGAGTTCTTCGCCGCGTTCGACGTCGATGCGACAGGGCGGACTGATCTTGTTGTACGCGCGACGGAACGCTTCCTTGCCGGCGTCGGCCTGGTCGACGTCGCAGTACAGCGTGAACAGGCGCTCGCCCTTCTGGATGCGCGCCGCCGTCCCGACGACCTTCCCGAACGCCTGACGCATCCCGTCGGAGACGCGGTCCGCGCCCGCGCCCGTCGCCTGCTTGTTCTCCCGGATGACGTGATGCGGGAACTTCCGCAGGATCATCTTGTAGTTCCCCTCGCCCTGCGTCTTGATCATGTGCCGGTTCGCCGAGAGGCGCGCCGCCTCAAGCGAGCCGTGGCGGATCTGGAGTTCCTCGTCGACGCGGAGACTGATCTGGACGGGGTAGTCCTCGGGCTCGCTGCCCGCGTCACCCATCTTGTGCTGTGCGATCTTCGACCCAGGGATGCCCGTGATGTACTCGCGCCGCGTGTACGGCGGCTTCGAGATCTCCCGGTACATCGACGCCGGCTTGTCGCTCATGGTTCGAAGAAACGTCAGCGCGAGGAAAACGATTTCGCTTCGCGGGTCGACGACGCCGACGGCGAGACCGAGTCGTCGCCCTGCGATGCTGGCGTCGCCGTCACTCCACGTCCGTGCGCGGGTCGACGTACCCGAGGCCGACGTCCTGCACGAAGTTCGCGAACACGCCGACGGCGGCGACCGTCATCGTGATACCGATGACGAACGGGAGGTTGCGTTGCTTGACCGCCTGGATACCCATCTGGCCGATTCCCGGAACGTTGAACACGAACTCGAGCACGAACACGTGCACGACGAGGACCGTGACGAGGTCCGCGAGGAACATCGCGATGAGCGGGAGCGCGGCGTTCCGGAGGACGTGCGCCATCACGCGGAACTCGCTCGCGCCCTTCGCTCGCGCGAGCTTCACGAAGTCCGCGCTGACGTACTCCAGGCACTCCGAGCGCGCGTACCTGAGTTGTCCGGCGACCAGCGAGAGCGCGAGGATGGCGGCGATGACGCCGAACTCCATGAGGTGCCTTGGCTGCCAGATGTCGACGGCTTCGCCGACGACGTAGAACTTCGGGTCGATACGGCCGAGCGTGAAGTCGATGAGGCCGAGCTCTGTCTCGAGGACGAACAGCGCGACCTCCGCGAAGAAGAAGTTCGGGATGCCGAACCCGAAGTAGCCGATGGACTGGATGGCGCGGTCGACGGTCCCGCCGTTGTTGACCGCCGCGAACACGCCGAGGGCGATGCCGCCGGTGACGCCGACGACGACCGCCGGAATCGCGTACGTGAGCGTGTACGGAAGGTGCTTCGCGAGCAGCGCGGTGACCGCCGGGCCCTGCTCGAAGCCGGCGGTCGACCGGCCCCAGTTCAGGGTGGTGACGTCCCAGAGGAATCCCGCGTATCGCGAGAGGAACGACTGCCCGCCATCGCTCGCCGCGAGGAGCGTCTGGAGGTCGCCGCTCGCGACCCGGAGCGTCCCGGTCGGGTCCGGGCCGAGCGCGAGCACGAGGAAGACGAGCGTGACGACGCCGTAGAACGATAGGACGGCGAACAGCGCGCGACGCGCGACGAACCGCGAGTTCACGGCGTGCACCTCCGGGCGAGCGCTCGTGGCGCGTGGGCGTCGGTCCCGCGAACCTGCATCGACCGGGCATGCGTGCCCCGCCAACAAATACCGTGCGAAGCGTCAAACGGTCGTTTGACCCTCTGAATGGTTTTTGTCACCTCGCGTCGATGGTTCGTCTGACGACCCCAATGTCCGACCGCGAGACCGACGGAACGGCGTCGAGCCCGGCCCATACCGACGGGATGGCGACGCCCCCAACCGAAACCGACGAGGTGGCGACACCCCCGGCCGAGACCGACGGAGGCGGTCAGCCAGTCGCCGCGTTCCAGACCGTCGACTGGGACGCCGTCGAGCCGTCCCGTCGCGGGCTCCGTAGACGGACCATCGCGTTCCTCCTCGGACTCTCGACCCTCGCCGCGGGCGTCCTCTACGACTACTTCGAGGTTCCGACCCAGCAGCCGACGTTCGAAGGTATCGGGCCGTCCGTGTCGCTGTTCGGCCAGCAACTCCTCCCCCTGTACTGGGACGTCACCGGCATCGAGTGGCTGTTCGTGACCGCGGTCCTCACCGCGACGTGCTTCGTCGCCGTCCCGCTCGTCGAACGACCGAAACTCACGCGGTTGTACTGGCGGCGACTGCGACGCGACCGCTTCGCGACCGCCTCGCTCCTCTTCCTCGCGCTCGTGTTCCTCGCTGGCGTCGTCGGTCCCGTCCTCTACCCGCCGAGCATCGACACGGCCGCACAGAGTCAACCACCGGCGTTCACGAGCACGCCAGTGAACTACTACGTCTCCGATTGCGTCGGGCCGGTCGTGAACGAGCGCTGCCACGGCACCCTCGAGTACCCGCTCGGGACGAACGCGCTCGGGAAACCCCTGACGGCGCTCGTCGTCTCCGGGATGCGCGTCGTCGTCGAACTCGCGTTCGTCATCTCGCTGTTCGTCGTCCCGCTCGCGACCGCAGTCGGCGTCCTCGCCGGCTACTACGGCGGCCGCACCGACACCACCCTCATGGGGTACGTCGACGCTCAGCAAGCCGTCCCCGCGTTCGTCGTCTACCTCGTCCTCGCGTTCTGGGGGCGCACGCTGTTCCTGTTCGTCCTCGTCTTCGGCCTGTTCTCGTGGGGTGGCATCGCTCGCCTCGTCCGCAGCGAGACCGCACAACGCAGCGAGCACCAGTACGTCCTCGCCGCGAAGAACGCCGGTGCGAGCGACCGGCACGTCATCCGCGAACACATCCTCCCGAACGTCTCCAACACCGTCGTCACTGCACTCACGCGGATGATTCCGCTCCTCGTCCTCCTCCACACGGCGGTCGCCTACATGGGTATGAACAACATCATGAACGAATCCTGGGGCGAGACCATCGCGAACGGCTTCAACGGCCTCCAGGCCGCGTTCCCGCAGGTCTGGTGGACGCCCGTCTTCCCCACCATCGCGCTGGCGCTCACCGTGATGGCGTTCGGCGCGCTCGGCGACGGCCTCCGCGACGCGCTCGACCCACGGGACGTGTGACGAGGACGGTGGCGCGGGCGGGTCTCAGTGGCGCGTGTGGGTCTCGGCGGCGAGTCGTCGCGTTCAGTCGTCGGCGGGCGTCGCGTCCGCCGACGGCCCGTCGACGTTCGCGCCGGTGACGAACCCGCGGTCGAGGAGCGTGCTGGCGAACAGCACGAGCGGGGAGAGGAACGCGAAGAAGTAGTAGGGCGCGAACCCGGCGAGTCCGAACGCGCCGGCCCAGGGTGCGACGCCGAGGACGCCCGCCATGTAGACGCTCCCGGCGTGCCACGGGATGAGCGCGCCAGTCGGGGTGCCCGCGGATTCGATGGCGCGGGAGAGGTCCGCGGAGTCGAGGTCGTACTCGTCGTAGAGGTTCCGGAGCGTCATCCCGGGGACGACGATGCTCATGTACTGCTGGGCGGAGAACACGTTCACGACGATGGCGGAGACGCCGGTGCTCGCGACGAGACTCCGGCGGTTCGTGACGGCTTCGGCGACCTCGTGCGCGAGGACGGCGAGGACGCCGGTGCGTTCGAGCGCGCCGCCGAGCGAGAGCGCGAGCACGACGACCGAGATGGTCCACGCAGATCCGGCGAGACCGCCGCTCGCGAGGAGTGCGTCGACGACGTCGAGGCCGGTCTCGGGGCTCGTGCCGTTGAGGAAGACCGTCCAGGCGGTGGTGAACGCGGCGCCCTGGACGAGGACGGTGGTGGCGACGCCGGCGAACACGCCCGCGACGAGCGTCGGGAGTGCGGGGTAGCCGGCGACTGCCAGGCCGAACGTGACGACGAGCGGAACGAACACGAGCGGGGTGAGGTCGTAGGTGGCGGCGAGCGCGGTCTGGATGTCGGCGACTCGGCCGGCGGGGATGGCGCCGCCGGCGCGCAATCCGAGGGCGGCGTAGAGCGCGACGGCGAGCCCGAACGCGAGGACGGTGCCGTTTCGCATCCCGCGGATGTGGTCGTAGAGGTCGGTGTCGGTAACGGCCGCGGCGAGGTTCGTGGTGTCCGAGAGCGGTGACTGCTTGTCGCCGGCGTAAGCGCCGGAGAGGATGGCGCCCGCGGTCATGGGGACGGGGATGCCGAGGCCGGAGCCGATGCCGACGAACGCGACGCCGAGCGTCCCGGCGGTCGTCCACGAGGAGCCGATGGCGAACGCGACGACGCCGGCGAGGAGCGCGGTGACGGGCAGGAACACGGTCGGCGTCAGGAGCGAGAGGCCGTACCGCATGAGGCCGGGGATGGTGCCGGCGGCGATCCAGGTCGCGATGAGGGCGTAGATGACGAACAGGAGGAGGATGGACTGGAGGCCGGTGAGGAGGGACTGGGCGATGCCGTCGTAGACGTCGTCCCAGGTGTAGCCGAGCCAGTACGTGCCGACGGCCGCCGTGAGGACGATGCTCCAGAGGAGTGGGGCGTGCGGTGCGAGCTTGAGGTACCCGGACCCGATGCCGAGGGAGAGGACGATGCCGAGGACGGGAACGAGCGCCTGCCGGAGCGTCGGCCGGCGCTCGGGGTCGAGGTCGTCGTACGTCGCCGGTTCGAACGAGAGCGATGCCATACCCGACCCGAATAACCTGAAGTAATTAAAACGCACGGAATTATGCTCGACGAGAATGTCTCGTGGTGGCAATGAACACGTTCACGGCCCACACAGCACCGCGAACGCGTCCCCGACGGCACGCGACACCCACCACGACCCCAACCTTCCGAGAGATACCGAACCAGAGAAGACCACGGATCAGCACCCGGCCCTCGCGGTCGGTGGAAACAGGAAGATGCGCCGTCCGGGATTTGAACCACGGTCGCACGGTCCTCGCTTCGCTCGGCTGCGTGCTCGCTGGTTCAAATCCAGATACCGCACTTCCTGCTTCCGGACCGCTCGCTACGCTCGCGGTCGGTGGAAGCAGGAAGATGCTCCGTCTGGGATTTGAACCCAGGTCATCGGCTCGAAAGGCCGAAATGATTGGCCGGACTACACCAACGGAGCGCGTACCAGTTCATTCCGGGTGGTAAAATTAAAGGGTTTCGTTATCGCCGCCAGGACCCCGGCGTCGTCCCCGAGAACGGTTATCACGCTCCAGGCCGAACCCGTAACCATGACTGACGACTCGGACGCCGCGCACGCGGGCACGGCTGCCGCGGTCGAGCACGTGGCGGCGACGACCGACGACCTCGCCGACCTCGCGATGGCGTTACTGGCTGCGGACTCGCAGAACCCGCCCGGTGACACCACCGCGGCGGCAGCGGTCGTCCGGGACGCCATGGACGGCGCGGGCGTGTCCGTCGCCGACGCGACGGTCGACCCCGCGAAACCGAACCTCCTGTTCGAGATACCCGGCGAGCGCGACCTGACGTTGCTCTACAACGGCCACCTCGACACCGTCGGGTACGACGCGAGCGAGTGGACGCGCGACCCGCTCGGCGAGCGTGCGACGGTCGACGGCGACGACCGCATCTACGGCCGCGGCGCGACCGACATGAAGGGCCCGCTCGCCGCGATGCTGCACGCGGCGCGCGCCTACCAGGCCGTCGACGAGCGCCCGCCGGTGACGCTCGCGTACGCCGTCGTCAGCGACGAGGAGACCGGCGGGGACGCCGGACTGCCGTCCGTGGTCGACGACCTCGACGCGGACGGCTGCGTCATCGGCGAGACGACCTGCGAGCGCGGCCGGCACTCCGTCACCGTCGCCGACCGCGGAAGCATCTGGCTGACGCTCGACGCGACCGGCGAGGGCGCGCACGGCTCCCGGCCGACGCTCGGCGTGAACGCCGTCGACGTACTCTGGGCGGCCGTCTCGCACCTCCGCGAGTCGCTCACCGACCGACCGCTCGACGTGCCCGCCGAGGTCGACGCGATAGTCGACGAGTCCATCGACTACTACGCGCCGATCATGGGCGAACAGGCGGCCAGGGACACCTTCCGGTATCCGACCGCGAACCTCGGCGAGTTCCACGGCGGCGACACCATCAACGCCGTCCCCGAGCGCGCACGAGCACGCCTCGACGTCCGCGTCGTCGCCGGCGTCGACACGAAGACCGTGCTCGCGGACATCCGCGAGTGCCTCCGCGAGCACGACCGCGTCCACCTCACCGACGTCTCCTGGAGCCGCGGCACGTACGTCCCGGTCGACGGCCCCATCGCGACCGCGACCGCCGAGACCGCGGCGGCCGTCGTCGGCGAGCGCGTGCATCGTCGGAGCGCGACCGGCGGCGGCGACACGAAGACGCTGCGGAACGCCGGCATCCCGACCGTCGAGTTCGCGCTCGGCACCGACACCGTCCACGCCCGCGACGAGTACACCACGGTCGACGCGCTCGCGAAGAACGCCGAGATATACGCTCGGCTCCCCGCGACGTTCGCTCGCGCACACGACGACGCCTGACCGGACGCCGACGGTCGAGCGCTCGGTGGGCGGGAGTCGATTCGCTCGCCGCTTCCGGACCGCCTACGCCAGCGAGGGAGAGTCGATTCGCTCGCCGCTTCCGGAACGCCTACGCCGGAGAGGGGCGACGCCCCGGGTATGAAGCACGTTCGCTTCCGGGACCCCGCGGGCGCGGTCCGCCGCGGCGAGTACCACGACGACGAAGAGGCCGTCTCGTTCGCGGGCGAGACGTACGACCTCGAATCGGTCGACGTCCTCGCGCCCTGCGAGCCGTCGAAGATCGTGTGCGTCGGCCGGAACTACGTCGAGCACGCCGACGAGATGGACAACGACGTCCCCGACCGGCCGCTCCTGTTCCTCAAGCCGCCCAATACGGTCGCGAGTCACGGGAGCGACGTCACGCTCCCGGCGGGGAAGGACCGACTGGACTTCGAGGCGGAACTCGGCGTCGTCGTCGGCGAACAGGCGAAGCACCTCGACGCCGAGGACGCGATGGACGCCGTCGCGGGCTACACGTGCGTGAACGACGTGTCGAACCGCGACGACCAGCGAGAGGAGACGAACTGGGTGCGCGGGAAGGCGTTCGACGGCGCAGCCCCCATCGGGCCGGTCGTCGCGACGCCCGACGAGGTGCCTGACGACGCGCACGTCCGCTCGTTCCTGAACGGCGACCGCAAGCAGGACGGCTCGCTCGACCAGATGGTGTTCTCGGTGCCCGAGTTGCTCGCGGAGATCACGACGTACATGACGCTCGAACCCGGTGACGTCGTCGCGACCGGGACGCCCGCGGGCGTCGGCCGCCTCAGCGACGGCGACGAGGTCCGCGTCGAGGTCGAGGGCGTCGGCGCGCTCGAACACACGGTGACGATACCCGACGCCTGAGGGGTCGAGGCGGCCGTGTCGCGGTGGCCATCGTCGGCCGTCGAGGCGACCGCGAGTAACAAGACTCAAGTTTTAGGTTTGCCTAAGACCCGTGAACATGGAGTTGACGCGCCGGGACGCGATGGGGGCACTCGCGGCCGCTGGCGTCGCCGTCGGCGCGGGCGTCGTCGCGGACCGGTTCGCCGGCACCGAGGAGGACCCGCCCGCGTTCGACGAGCACGCGCTCGCGACGACCGTCGCCGTCGGCCGCGCCATCTATCCGAGCGACCTCGAGAACGTCGAGTCGTTCGTCCGCACGTACGCGCTCTCGCGGAGCGAGGGCGACGAGGACTACCGCACGGGGATGGCGGACGCGGTCGCCGCGCTCGACGAGTACACGCAGGACTGGTACGACAGCGACTACGTCGACCTGGAGTCGGAGACGGCCGAGACGGTCCTCTACGAGATGGGCGTGGACGTCGAGGACCCCGACCCGGAGGGCGTCCCCCCGGAGCGCGTCAGATACTACCTCGTGAACGAACTGCTGTACGCGCTCTACACGACCGACACCGGCGGGCGGCTCGTCGGCCTGGAGAACCCGCAGGGATTCCCAGGTGGCACGGACAGCTACCAGCGCGGCCCGGGAACGGACCGATGACGGCGAACGCGTCCGACGGTGGCGTGGGCGACGGCCGCGACCGGTCGCCGAGCGAGCGCGTCGACGTCTGCGTCGTCGGCGCCGGCCCCGCGGGCGGCCTGGTCGCGGACCGCCTCGCGAACGCCGGACACGACGTCGTCGTGCTCGAAGCCGGCCCGCGGTTCGACCGCGCGGACCGCATCGAGCGCGTCGAGCGCGACATCCGACCGAGCTACCACCCCCACGAGGTCTGGGACATGGGCGGCGAGCGCGACGCGTACACGACGAGTGGCGACCGCGGCTACCCGCTGAACGCGGCGCGCGTGAAGGGCGTCGGCGGCACGACGCTGCACTGGCAGGGGATGGTGTTCCGACTGCACGAGGGCGACTTCGACGAGCACGCGCGCGCCGCCGGCGTCGACCCGTGGCCGATCGCGTACGACGACCTCCGGCCGTACTACGCGAGCGCCGAGGACGAACTCGGCGTCTCCGGGACCGCCGGCGACAATCCCTTCGCGCCGCCGCGCGAGGAACCGTACCCGATGCCGGGGTTCCCGCCGAGCTACTCGGATTCGCTGTTCGCCGAGGCCTGCGACGCGCTCGACGTCACGATGCACACCGTCCCGAACGCACGGAACTCCGAGCGCCGCGACGGCCGCTCGGCGTGCCAGGGCTGGGGGACGTGCAAGCCCGTGTGTCCGAGCGGCGCGAAGTACGACGCGACCGTTCACGTCGGGCGCGCCGAGGAGAAGGGTGCGCGGGTCGTCGACCACGCGCCAGTCCAGCGGCTCGAACACGACCGCGCCGGCGACGCCGTCACGACCGCGGTGTACGCGACGCCGGACGGCGAGGAACACGTGCAAGAAGCGCGCGAGTTCGTGCTCGCCGCGGGCGGCGTCGAGATACCGCGCCTCCTCCTGCTCTCCGCGAGCGAGGCGTACCCGCGGGGGCTCGCGAACTCCTCGCGCCTCGTCGGGAAGTACTTCCACGACCACCTCTTCGCCGGCATGGGCGGCCGACTCGACGAACCCACGAGGCAGAACCACGTCGGGTTCCTCACGAGCGAATCCCACCAGTTCTACGACGACGTCACCGACGACCGCGGGCCGTTCAAGCTCGAGTTCCTGAACTACGCCGGCCCGAGCCCCGTCGAACTCGCGCTCGGCGCGGACAGCTTCGGCGACGACCTCCTCGACGAACTCCGCGGCGCGTACGGGAACGCCATCGCGATGGGCGGCCTCGCCGCACAACCTCCGCGGAAGGAGAACTACGTCTCGCTCGACTCGTCGGTGACGGACGACCACGGCAACCCCGTCCCCGACGTCCACTGGTCGCTCGACGACCGGACGCGAGCGACGCTCCGCGCCGCGAACGACCGCCAGCGCGAGATACTCGACGAACTCGGCGTCGACGTCCAGTGGACCGTCGGCCCCGACGACACCGGCCCCGCGTTCCACCACATGGGCACCACGAAGATGAGCGCCGACCCCGAGAGCGGCGTCGTCGACCCGCAACTCCGCACGCACGACCTCCGGAACCTCTCCATCGCCTCCTCCTCGACGTTCACGTACGGCGGCGCCCTCAACCCGACGCTCACCATCGCCGCACTCGCCCTCAAGTGCGCCGACCACGTCGACGAGCGTCTCTGAGCGAGCGAACGCAGCGGCGAAGGTCTCTGAGAGCGCCCGCAAGCAGTCGATTCAACAGCGAACAGCGAGAGCGCCCGCGAGCAGTCGATTCAGTCCACGCCGGGATGGTCTATCTCGCCGGCGACGCCGGAGGGAACCTTCGGGGATTCGATGCCCTCGCGGTCGAACGCGGCGAGCGCGCGCTTCGTCACGTCCGTCCGGAACGGGAACTCGTTCCGGAGGTCGTTCACGTACGCCTTCCCGGTGATCTTCCGGTAGTGAATGTCGTCGTCGAGCAATACCTCGTGGGGGAGGTCGTCGGTGACGTACACGTACTGGCTGGTGAGCATCGCCTCCTCGACGAGTTCGCGCGCTCGCGCGGCATCCGACTCGGGGTCGACGTAGAACTCGACGGTGATGAGCATCTCCGCCGCGCCCGCGTTCCCGTTCGCGATGCTCTCGTTGAAGAACAGGTAGTTCGGAACCGTGACGAGGTTGTCGTTCGGGGTGACGAGGCTCGTCGACCGCAGGCCGATGTCGACGACCTCGCCGTAGTACTCGCCGATCGCGACCTTGTCCCCAATCTGGTACGGTTGCTCGACGACGAGCGCGAGGCCGCCGACGAGGTCCGCGAGCAGGTCCTTCAGGCCGAACCCGACCGCCGCGCCGGCGACGCCCGAGAGCGCGAGCAGCTGGTTCTCGGTGAGGTCGAACAGGATGGAGAACGCGAGGTACACCGCGGTCCCGTAGATGGCGAGTTTGAACACGGGGATGAGGACGGTGACGCGGAAGCGCGCGGCGACGAACCGGTCGGCGAGCCCGGTGAGGAGCGTGCTCGAGAAGCGCGCGAGGAAGTACGCGAGCACGAGGATGGGGACGGCCTCGAGGAGGAGGTTCCAGTTGATGGCGTCGAAGACGTTCGGGTCGGACTCGGCCGAGGTCTGCGCGATTACCCGTGACGCGTCCGCTGCCAGGAATCGAGCGGCCGCTACCACAGCAACCGCCTCCCTTCGAGGTGCTCGACCGCCGCGTGGAAGCGCTCGGGGGCGACAGAGACGACGTCCACGCGCTCGCCCGGCGACCCCGCGCCGTCGCCGTCCGCGAGCGCACGCGCCTCCTCGGCGTCCACGTCGTCGGCGTCGTCGCGGGAGCGCGGACGGGCGTCGCGTTCGAGCTCGACGAGTCCCTGGTGTTCGAGCGTCTGCACGGCCTGTGCGACGTTCACGTCCGGGAGTACCTCGCGGAGCGTCGGCATCGCGAGACGTTCGTTCGTGAGCACGCTCGTGAGCGTCATCGCCTCGTCGTCGTCCAGGTCCAGGGGCGCTTCGCGGTCGTCGAGGAACGCGGGCGACATCTCGCCGTTCCGGACCGAGCGGTCCCAGAGCGCGAGCGCGACGCCCGGGTTCCCCTCCGCGAGCCGCGCGAGCTTCTCGTAGACGACGCGCTCCGTCTCGCCGTACTCCTCGCCCATGTCCCGCGCGGTCAGGTACTCGACGTTCAGCGACGGCACCGGCACGGACACCTCGCGGCCGGCGACGTCGACGCTCGCCCGGTCGAAGTCGACGGTCTTCACGCGACCGTGCCCGTCGCTCTCGACGAACCTCGGGGAATCGTCGACGTGCTCGCGGACGAGCGCCGAGATGGCCTCGGGTTCGAGCCGCGGCACGTCCACCTGCACGGGGAACGCGCGGTCCACGTCCTTGACCGCTGCGAGGTAATCCCACGCCCACCTGTTCCACGCCGTCACGAACAACGCATCCCTGTTCGCGATGTGGTCGAGGAACGCGTCGAGGACGTCGAACCCGCCGATGCGGCGCGAGTACAGGAAGTGACAGCCCTCGACGACCACGACCTCGCGGTTCGGGAACTCGAGCGCCGCCGGGTCGGTGACGAGCGACTCGAACGTCACGTGCCCCGACGCCGCGCCGAACTGGTCCTCCGCGTACTCCAACAGGACGTCGCGGCCGGCGTACGGCTCCGCGATGACGGCGACGTTCGCGACCGACCCGTCGAGGTGGGTCGCGACCGCGTCCTCGATGGTCGCGAGCTGGCTCCCCAACCCCGCGGCCTCCAGGTCCGCAACGGTCAGCGCCACGTACTCACCCTCATTCGGGCGAGACCAACGCACCACCGCGACAAGTCCCTTTCGTCCAACACGACCACTCGCGGAAACGGCACCCGCCGCGTCCAGGGACGACAACGCCCCACATACCAGGCCAAGGACTATACGCGGTGCGCCCGTCCGTCAGTGCATGGAGACCCTTTCTCGTCCCCGCTGACCGGGGACCGAGCGCGGGCTCGTTCCCGGTGGCATCGCGTCCGTATCGCCACTGGACCGCCCGACCCGACCGAACGCCGTCGCCGCGACCCGCCCGCGGCGTCGCGTCGGTCGATCACACCACATGCAGGATTCACAGTCACGACTCGCAGGCGGTAGCGCCATCGTCGTCGCGCGCGCTGCCAGCGAACGCCCAGATACGGCAGAGATCGAACGTCTCGCCGACGCCGCCGGCTACGCGGTCGTCGACGCAGTAACCCAGCAGCGACGCGAGGACCCGGGCACCTGGGTCGGTCGTGGGAAGGCCGCGGAGCTCGCCGAGCGCGCCCGCGAACTCGACGCGGACGTCGTCGTGTTCGACGGCGGGCTCGACCCCGGCCAGTACGCGGACCTCGTCGACCTCCTCCCGGACGGCGTCGAGCCCGTGGACCGGTATCGGCTCGTGCTCGACGTGTTCGCCGAGGGCACCGGCGACAAGCGCGCCGCGCTCCAGGTGGAGGCAGCGCGCCTGGCGTACATGCTCCCGCGGCTCCGCCGCATCACGAAGGTCTCCCAGCTCTCGAAGGCCGTCGAGAAGGGGAACCCGATACTGGACGTCGAGGACCGCATCGACCGCATCGAGAACGAGCTCGCCGACGTCGCGGAACTGGCCGCGGAGCGCCGCGAGCAACGCCGGGAGGCCGGCCAGGGCCTCGTCGCCATCGCGGGGTACACGAACGCCGGGAAGACGACGCTCCTCCACCGGCTCGCCGACGACATGCGTCTCGACGACGCCGACCCCGAGCACGCGGACCTCACCGATTCGAGCCCGATCGAGGACCGGTTGTTCGCGACGCTCGAGACGGTCACGCGCCGCGGGACGCTCGACGGGTTCGGCGTCTGCTACACGGACACCGTCGGGTTCGTGGACGCGCTCCCGCACGACCTCGTCGAGTCCTTCAGTGCGACCATCGACGAGGCCGCGGCCGCGGACGTCACCCTCCTCGTCGTCGACGCGACCGACGACCCCGAGCGACTCCGGGAGAAGGTCCAGACCTCGATCGACGCTATCGGCGAGACCGAGGGGCCGGTCGTCGGCGTCCTGAACAAGATCGACGCGGTACCTGGCGACGAGGATGCCGACGACGACAGCCTCGGTGAGCGACGCGACGTGCTCGCGGACGCCGTGGACGACGTCGTCGCGGTCAGCGCGCTCGCCGACGACGGCATCGACGCGCTCCGCGACCGCGTCCGCGAAGCGCTCCCGACCGAGACCGCGACGCTCTCCCTCACGAACGACGGCGACGGCCAACGCACGCTCTCGTGGCTCTACGACCACGCCAGCGTCGACGACGTCGCGTACGGCGAGGACGTCACCGTGACGGTGACCGCACGACCGTCCGTGCTCGAACGGGTTCGCGCGAAAACCACGGATAGCCGCTAGCGCGCCCCGAGCAGCGTCTCTACGCATCGGTGGCCCATCCCTTCGGCGGAAACGCTTCAGGGCCACTCGTGCGCGAATCACCGTATTCTGTATAGCGGAATACGGTTTGTCTGCTCGGTCTCGACCGGTCGTGTGCGTCAGATGAGTAACAGGAGGTGCGCGTTGAAGCGTCGAAACCCCGGTCGAGCCCACCAGAGGCCGGCGCGAGTCGTCCGAACGCCAGGCGGAGCCGACGCTTTGACAACGCTCAAGGGCCGCGGGGCCGCGGTTTCGACCATGCAACCACGGGACCTCTCCACTCACGTCCCCTACGAGGCGGGGCGCGGCATCGAGGAGGTCGCACGGGAACTCGGCATGGACCCCGGCGACCTCGTCAAGCTCGCGTCCAACGAGAACCCCTTCGGTCCACCGGACGCGGCCGTCGACGCCATCCAGCGCGCCGCGGCGAACGCGTCGTCGTACCCGAAGGCCGCACACACCGACCTCACCGACGCACTCGCGGACCGCCACGGCGTCGACCCCGCGCAGGTCTGGCTCGCGAACGGGGGCGACGGCGCGCTCGACTACCTCGCGCGAGCGGCGCTCGAACCCGGCGACGCGGTCCTCGTCCCCGACCCCGGGTTCGCGTACTACGAGATGAGTGCGCGCTTCCACCACGGGACCGTGAACCGCTACGACCTCTCCCGGCCCGAGTTCACGCAGGACGGCGACGTCGTCTGCAGCCAGTACGACGGCGAGCGCGTCGTCTACCTCACGAGCCCGCACAACCCGACCGGGAGCGTGTTCTCGCTCGAGGACGTCGTCGAGATCGCTGACCGGACCGGCGAGGAGACGCTCGTCGTCGTCGACGAGGCGTACGCCGAGTACGCGGACGTCCAGTCCGGCGTCTCGCTGCTCGGTGGCGACGGCGCCGCCGACCACGCGTTCGCCGAACGCGACGACGTCGCCGTCCTCCGGACGTTCTCGAAGGCGTTCGGGCTCGCCGGCGTCCGCCTCGGATACGCAGTCGTTCCAGGGGCGTGGGCGGACGCGTACGCGAGAGTGAACACGCCCTTCGCCGCGAGCGAACTGGCGTGTCGCGCCGGACTCGCCGCGCTCGACGCCGACGACCACGTCGCGAAGAGCGTCGAGACCGCTCGATGGGCGCGCGAGCACATGCGGGACGAACTCGACGCGCCGGTCTGGGAGAGCCAGGGGAACTTCGTGCTCGTCGACGTCAGCGACGCACGCGGCCCCGAGAGCGCCGACGCGGTCGCGAGCGAACTCCAGGAGCGCGGCGTCATCGTGCGGGACTGCACGAGCTTCGGGCTCCCCGGCTGCATCCGCGTCACGTGCGGGACCGAAGCGGGCACCGAACGCGCCGTCGACGCGATCAACGAGGTGCTCGCCGCGTGACCGCAAGCGGTCCGCTGCGCGTCGCCGTCACCGGGACGCCCGGCACCGGGAAGACGACCGCGACCGACCGGCTCCGAGAGCGCGTCGACGCCAGCCAGTACGACGCCCTGGACGCGGACGAAGTGGACGTCGTCCACCTGAACGACGTCGTTCAGGACGAGGAGCTCTACGACGACGTCGACGAGGCACGCGACAGCGTCGTCGTCGACCTCGACGCCCTCGCCGCGTGGGTCGACGAGTACGTCGCCGCGTCCGATGCGAGCGTCGTCGTCCTCGACTCGCACCTCGCGCATCACCTCGACGTCGACCGCGTCGTCGTCCTGCGGTGCCATCCGGAGACGCTCGAAGCCCGCCTCGCGGACCGCGGCGAACCCGCCGCGAAAGCCGCGGAGAACGCGGAGAGCGAGGCGCTCGACGTCGTGCTCGGCGAGACCGTGGACGCCCACGGCACCGAGTCCGTGTACGAGATCGCGACGACCGACCAGGCCCCGGACGAGGTCGCCGACGCCATCGCGGCGGTCATCGCGGGAGAGCGCGAACCGAGTGCGGGCACGGTCGACTACATCGAGTACCTATGACGCTCGACCAACTCAGACCACGTATCTCGGGCCTGCTCGACCCGTGGGTGCGCGCCGCGAACGCTCTCGGCATGAGTCCGGACGGTGTGAGCGTGATCGCGTTCGTGCTCGCGCTCGCCGCAGGCGGTCTCTACGCGTACGCCGGACCCGCAGTCGGCGACGTCTCCGCACTGTACGCCGTCGGCGCGGTCTGCGTCGCGTTCAACGGCTGGCTCGACATCGTCGACGGCGCGCTCGCCCGCGAACAGGACGTCGCGAGCGAGGGCGGCGACCTGCTCGACCACGTCCTCGACCGGTACGCGGACGTCGCCATCATCGTCGGCCTCGCCGCCGGCATCGGCCGGTACGACCTCGGGCTCGCCGCCGTCACCGGCGTCCTCCTCACGTCGTACCTCGGCACGCAAGCGCAAGCCGTCGGCCTCGACCGGGTGTACGCGGGCGTCCTCGGCCGCGCCGACCGCCTCGCGCTCGCCGGCGCCGTCGGCGTCGCCGTCGTCCTCTACCCGAGCGAGGTCTACGGCCTGACGCTCGTCGGCTGGCTGCTCGTCGTCTTCGCCGTCGTCGGTCACGTCACCGCCGTCCAGCGGTTCTGGGGCGCGTGGTCGCGACTCGACTGAGCACGCGGGGGGCACATGTTTTATACGCGGCGGGGAGAAAGGCTAGGATATGGCTCAGTGCGAGATGTGTGGTGCCGAAACGTCGGACCCGAAGACGGTGAAGGTCGAAGGCGCCGAACTGGACGTCTGTTCGGAGTGCACCGACTTCGGAACGGAAGTGAAGAGTCAGAAGCAATCGAGCACGTCCACGAAGTACTCCACGAGTTCCTCGTCCTCGAGCTCGTCCTCGTCGAGCGGTCGGTCGTCGGGGAGCTCCTCGTCGTCGGGCGGGAGTACGCGACGCCGGGACATGTTCGACGACATGGGCGAGCTCGCCCAGGACTACGACGAACGAATCCGTCAAGCTCGTGAGAAGAAGGGATTGAGTCAGGCCGATCTCGCGAACGAACTCAACGAGAAGGCGAGTCTCATCCGGAAGTTAGAGCGCGGTGACACGCTCCCGAGCGACAAGGTCCAGTCGAAGCTCGAGCGGGAACTCGGTATCGACCTCGACGCCGGCGGGTCATCTGGCGAGGACGAGGAGTGGAGTGGCGGGTCGTCCACGAAGACGACGCTCGGGGACGTCGTGAAACGCAAGGACTGAAACTCGGCGACAGCGAGACGTCTGACAGCGTCTTTTTTCAAGTAACAAACTGTTAACCAAACAATCATGGCAGTGGGGGGTTTACGCATAGGCAATGCCTACCGAGGAAGCGGACGAGGATGCCACCGGTCCGGACCACCCGGACAACGTCCTCTACGACCTCTACGAGACGTACATCGGCGAACCCGAGGAGGACACCGACGTCTACCTCGGATTCGGCCTGTTCTTCACCGGTGTTGGGCTGGGCGTGCTCGCGCTCGTCCTGACCGTCGTTAGCTTCGGCGTACTGGAGCACGGGACCAGCGCGTACTGGCTCTGGTCCGAGTACGCGTTCGCGACCGGGATGCTCGCACTCCCCGCGCTCATCACCGGCGTCGTCGTGTTGCTACCCGTCGAGGAGCGCGCGGTGTACGCTGCCGGAACTGGTGCTGCGATAAACACGGTTGCCGTGGCGTGGTTCTGGACGGCGTACCCCGGGTCGTGGAACGAGGGTGACGCGACGACGACGCTCGCCGTCGTCGGCCTGTACGCGGTCGGGCTCGTGCTCGTCGTCGGCTCCACGGGCGCGGCGCTCATCGCGGACCAGTTGGAGCGCTACCAGCAACCTGGTCCCGCTGACATCCAGCCGATGGAGGAGGACGAGGACGAGAGCGAGTCCATCTCCGACGCGGAGATAGAGGCGGACATCGAGGACGCGATGTCGGGCGTCGAGCTCTCGTGGGGTGGCGTCGAGCGCTCCGAGAATCGGAATCTGAACTTCAGCGAGGACCCGGACATGGAGGGGACGACGCTCGCTGGCGGGATGGCGAAGACAACGCGGTCCTCGGGCGTCGACTCGCAGATCAACTCGCTGAAGGCGATGAAGGGCGGGGAGAAGAAGACGGCGCGGTCGCAGTCGACGGTCGACGACCAGACGGCGAAGCTCAAGGAGTTGCGTGAGCGTCGGGAGCGCGAACAGGCCGAGAAGGACGTGGCGTCGGATAGCTCGGGGTCACTCGGTGGTGGACGTGACGGGTTGTGGACGCGACTGAAGCGCGCGCTCGGGCTCGGTTGAGCGCCCGCTCGTACTTCAATTAGGAGCCAGTTAATACTAACCTCTATCCTGATGAAATAATTTCACATAGTTTTATTATCCGGTGGGGTACATGGGCAAATATGGCTAAAGGCCTAGACGTCGGCACGATGAACATCCTGTCCGCACAACAGGATGGTAGCGATACCGTATTCGTTCAGCAGCGGAACTCCTTCGTGGAGATCGAGTACTCTGACATGGCCGAGCAGATGCTCAGTCGGTCGGAGGTCCTCCACATCCGGAAGGACGACAAGGTGTACGTCGTAGGTGACGACGCACTGAACTTTGCAAATATCTTCAACAAGAACACCCGACGCCCGATGAAGCACGGGATCCTCTCCAGCCAGGAGAAGTCCGCGATCCCGATGATGAAGCTCATCATCGAGCAGGTCGTCGGCGAACCCAGCTATCCCGACGAGAAACTGTACTTCTCCGTCCCGGCGGACCCGATCGACTCCGAGCTCTCGACGCTCTACCACCAGAAGACCATCGAGAGCTTCCTCGACAACATGGGGTACGACGCCGAACCCATCAACGAGGGGATGGCTGTCATCTACAGCGAGCTCGCTGACAACAACTTCACGGGCCTCGGCATCAGCTTCGGCGCAGGCATGACGAACGTCTGTCTCGCGTACTACGCGGTCCCGGTCATGAAGTTCTCCGTCGCCCGTGGTGGGGACTGGGTCGACGAGCAGGCCGCGCAGGCGACCGGTACCCCGGTCGACAAGGTCACGAGCGTCAAGGAGAGCGACTTCGAGCTCGACTTCACCACCGACGTCGGTGGCGTCGAGGGTGCACTCTCCATCTACTACGAGAACCTGCTCGACTACGTCATCCAGAACGTCGTGAAGGAGGTCGACGAGGAGGACATCGAGGAGGGCCTCGACGTCCCGGTCGTCGTCACGGGCGGTACCTCGAGCCCGAACGGCTTCGAGGCGCTGTTCCGCGACCACCTCGAGGACGCGAACATCCCGTTCTCGATCAGTGGCGTCCATCACGCGAGCGAGCCGCTGTACTCGGTCGCCCGTGGTGGCCTCGTCGCCGCACGCTCCGACGAGGACGTCGACGAGCCCGAGGAAGAGGCGGAAGCGGCTGCAGCGGACGAGTAACGCCACGACGCCCGGCTTCGTGTCCGACGACTCGGTCGGTCGTGACGTTTAGTCGACGCGGTGTCGCCGTCGTTCACCTCGTTTTTCGCGCGCTAGACGTTGGCGTGGAGCGACGCGTGTGGTCGTCGCTTCCGGCAGGGACGTCGATTGTCCGGCGTCCGGTCGCGTTGCTGTTGGTGCGTTCCGAGTGGCGAGGTCTGTTCTCGAGTTGCAGTCGGGTCGTCGAAAACGGGTCGGCTCGTTGAAGGAGTACCGGGCTCGTTGAAGCGGTGCAGGTGTCGCGGTCGACCCGGTCGTGAGACGGATTCTCGGGGATTGGTCAGGCGGCTTCTGCGGTGGCGTCCTCGTCGACGCTGTTGGCGTCGGGGTCGGTATCGTCGTCGTCCGTCGACCCCGGTTCGGTGTCGTTCGTGGTTCGTCCGTCCGCGTCGTCCACCTCCTCGTCTTCGTCGTCCGCTCCGCGGTCGGCGTCCTCTTCGCCGGTGGGTTCCGTATCGACTTCGTCGTGGTCGGTAGTTGCGACCTCGTCGGATGCGGCGACCGCGTCCTCGTCCACGTCGGCCGCCCGTTCCGTACTCTCGTCCACGTCGGCCGCCCTTTCCGTACTCTCGTCCTCGTCCACGTCGGCCGCCCGTTCCGTACTCGCGTCCTCGTTCTCGTCGGATGCAGTGCTTTCGTTCTTGTCCGACTCCACGTCCTGATCCTCGCTGGATGGTGCGTCGTCGGATTCGCTCGTCGGTGTCGCGTCGCCCTCACCGGTGTCAGCCGCGTCGTTTGCGTCGTCTTCGGCTGCCTCGTCTTCGACTGCGTCACCTTCCGCTAGGTCGTCGTCCTGGCGTCCCGTCTCGGGGTCGGCCGTGTCGACCTCGGCCTGAGCGTCTGGTTCGTCGCGGTCGGCGTCGGCGTCTGCTGGGACGTCGCTGGGGACGCGTTCGACGTGGGGCTTCGGGTCTGATTCGGGGGCGTCGTCTGGGATGGAGACGTTGTCCCGGATGCGTTCGAGGTTCCGGACGGCGTTCTCGGAGCCGTCGCGTGCGAACTTCGACTCGAATCGAGAGATAGCGTCGTGCCAGGATTCGAGCGTCGCCGGTTTGCTTCGGTGTTCGACGTCGACGCCGACCCACCCGCAGGCGTCGCAGCCGTAGGCCTCCCCGTCCGCGAGGGCGTAGTGGCTCAGGGAGGAGCCACAGCGTGGGCAATCTTTCATACAGGAACTGCTTAACCCGCAATAATAAGTGTGTTCCATTCTCTCATGGGTCGGTAATCCGTAACTGACCCGGCCCGCGTATTACTACAGAACATAAACAAAGGCTTTTGTATTCGCAGTATGTATGCGTTGGTACGATGAGCGCGACCCCCTCGCCGAACGTCGAACGAACCATCGAACGCTGCCGGCCCGAAGACGTCACCCCCGTCCAGGTCGACGCGGACACCCTCGAATCCACCGCCCCCGAGTACCTCCGGGACCTCAAGCGCGAACTCGCCACCGAAGGGTACTCGCCGTCGACGCTCGCCGTCCGCGCGCGCTTCGAGGACGACTGCTCGCTCGCCACCCAGGAGGAGGCCGACCGCATCCGCGGGCACGTCCGCGCCGCCGCGTTCCTCGGCGCCGCGAGCGTCCGCGTCACGTGCGAATCGGTCCCGGACGCCGAGAAGGTCCGCCCCGCGCTCGCCGCGTGCGCCGAACGCGCCCGCCGCGAAGGCCTGGCGTTCGAACTCGACGCACCCATCACGCTCGACGCCGAATAGGCACCCGATGCCAACACGTCGCGCGCTCGCCCGCCGCCTCGGCGTCGTCGAGGACTTCCAGGACCCGAGTCCCTCGCTCGAACAGTACGCCACCTCGGCGGAGGTCGCCGCGTCGCTCGTTCACGTCGCCGACCAACGCGGCGACCTTACTGACAGCGACTCTGCCCAGGGCGGTGACCTTACTGACAGCGACTCTGTCCAGGGCGGCGACCTCACTGACAGCGACTCTGCCCAGGGCGGTGACCTCGTCGACGACGGAGGGGCGACCGTCCTCGACCTCGGCACCGGAACCGGGATGCTCGCGCTCGCCGCCGCCCTCCGCGGCCCCCGTCGCGTCGTCGGCGTCGACGTCGACCCCGCGCCACTCCGTACCGCTCGCGAGAACGCCGCTCGCGTCGGCGCGACCACGCCCGTCGAGTGGGTCGTCGGCGACGCCACCGACCTCCCGCTCGCGTTCGACGAGCGCGTCGTCGTCCTCTCGAACCCACCGTTCGGTGCGCAGGACGGGAACGAGCACGCCGACCGCGCGTTCCTCGACCAGGTCCGCGACGTCGCCAGCGTCTCCTACACCGTCCACAACGCCGGCAGCGAGGACTTCGTTCGCGCGTACGCCGCAGACGCAGACGCAACCGTCACCGACGCATTCGCTGTCGAACTCGACGTCGACAACCAGTTCGAGTTCCACGACCACGAATCCGCCGCCATCGACGCCGAAGCCTACCGCATCGAGTGGACGTGACGCCGCGAGCGTGGAGCGGGTCGCGTTCGGTTACCGGTTCCGGCCGTACTTCTCCTTCGTGAACACCTTCACGCGCGTCTGGTTGACGACCGCGTAGACGTGCCGGCCCTGGCGTTCGAACGAGATGCCGGCGACGGTCGCGTTCCCGCCCTCGCTCGGCATCGTCGTGCGAGCGAGCGTCTCGTTGTTCCGTGAGACGACGATGGCGAACCCGTTCTCGGTGGCGGCGACGCTCACGTTCTTCCCGTCGAGCACCGGGTCCGCGGTCGCCGCGTCGGCGACGAACGCGAGGTTCGCGGACTCGTTCGGGCGCTGCAACCACACCTTGTACGTCGTCGGGCCGCCGTTCGCCGACCACCCGCGGCGGATCGCCCACACCGAATCGCGCCACGTGACGCCGCCGACGTCCACCTGCCGCGACCCGCCGAACGCGAGCTGTCCCTTCGAGACCGCTGGGTACCAGACGCCGCGGCGTTCGCTCACGACGATGACCCCGGAGGCGGTCACGTTCTCCGTCGGCAGGTCGACGAACGGGACGTCGACCGCGGAGACGAGACTGTACTCGGTGCCCTCGGCGTACGTCACCGTGTAGTCCCGGACGTCGACGGGGTTCTCGCCCGGGATGCTCGACGCTTGCGCGGTGTTCAGTTTCGTCGGGAGCGCCATCCCGGCGACGACCGCGAACGTGACGACGAGGCCGGCGAGCGCGAGCGTCCGCCACGCCGACCCGGTGCCTTCGAGGAGGCGCAGCGGGTTCGCGGTGCCGTCGCCGCGGCTCGCGACCGCGCCCGCGACGAGCACCGCGAGCACGAACACGGCGACGAGCCCGGGGGCGCGGAACAGCACGAACCGGTCGCTGCTCTCGATGAAGTAGATCGCCCACAGCGACTTCGAGACGCCGAAGAAGAGGACGCCCGCGTACAGGCGGAGGGCGCTCGGGCCTTCGCTACGGCGACTGAACACGACCGCGGCGGCGACGATTCCCAGTAGCAAGCCGAGTGCGTGCCCCTGGATGGCGATGCCAGCCCACCACGGCGGCGACGGCGGCGACGGCGTGACCTGCGCGGTGACGATGGGGTTCTGGAGTGCGCTGTAGAACACGCTCGCGACGCTCTGTCCGCCGAGCGCGAGGACGATGGTCGTCATCGGATAGCGCACGAGCGCGAACCCGGCGAGCGCGAACACGACCCCGGAGAACCCGATGACGGGCCCGAGCCCGAACGCGGCGAGCGCGACGCCGCCGACGAGCGCGGCGGCCGGGACGAAGCAGAACGCCCGCACGAACGGGTTCGTGGTGAGTGACGTGAACGACTGCGAGCCGCGCCGGTCGGGGAAGTGGCCGTACGCGTACTCGGCGACGGACCCGAACAGGAGCGTCCCGATGAGGTTCCCGACGAGATGCCCGGGGCCGACGTGCGTGAACGACGCGAACGCAACGCCGGTCGGGTAGAACCACGACCACGACCGGAACGGGATGGTGACGGGGTCGCGCCACTGCGCGAACCCGTCCTGGACGAGGAGGTACGCGAGCAGCACGAGCGCCGTCGTCACGAGCGTCCCCCACGGAACGCCCATGACGAGCCGCGAGCGAAGCGCGTGCCCCCACGCGCCGTCGGGGTCGTCGATGCGAGCGACGGCGTACAACGAACCGGCGAGCGTGAGGAGGACCGCGACGACGAAGGCGGGCCCGAGCCAGGCGGCCGAGAGCATACCGGAGCCGTGGGGGTCGAAGGCTAAAAGTACTGCCCGCGACGGCGCCGACGACGCACCCGGCCGCCCGTCGGTTCAAGCCAGCGCTGGCGCGAGTAACGACTTTCTAAAAGGCGTTCTGCGAGCCGCTCAGAGGTCGACGCGATCGCCGATCTCGACGATATCGAGGCGCTCGGGGTGCTCGAAGGAGTTCGCGTGCTTGTGGAGGACGGTCGGGTCGCCGGTGAGTCCCTTCCACATGTCCCAGTGGCTCGGGAGGAGTCGGTCGAGCTGGAGGTCGCTTGCCGCTTCTATCACCTGGTTCTCGTCGTTGTACCAGCGCGTGCGCTTCGGTTCGCGCGTCTCCTTGTCCGGGACGTTCCCGACGGTTCCGAACGCCAGGACGCCGAGGTCGATGTCGTACTCGCGGCCGATGCGCGCGAACTCGTCGCTGGGTTTGGTGTCGCCGCCGTGGAAGAACGTGCCGGCGTCGTGCTCGAACACGTAACAAACGGGCTGGGTTGCGTCCGGGTCGTGTGCGGCCTCGACGTGCACGGTGAACTCGCCGAGTTCGAACGTATCGCCGACCGCGACCTCGTCGAACTGGTCGTCGTCGACGTCGTAGTTCGCGGGCCAGTCCTCGTCCTCGCGAGCGACCGCGAGGCTGTCGGCGGGCGCGTGCAGACGCGCGCCCGTGTTCGCGAGGATGGGTGCTTGCGAGGGGCCGTGGACGTGGTCGGTGTGCTCGTGGGTCGCGAGGACGGCGTCGGCACGGTCGACGTCCTCGGGGTCGAACGGCACCGGAATCATCCGTATCGTCCGCGGCGGGTCGCCGAGGCCGACGTACGGGTCGACGAACACCGTCGTCCCCTCGCTGCCCTTGAGTACGAAGCCGTTACAGCCGAGGTACCAGACTGCGACGCCATCGGGGTCCGCGGCCGCGACCGCTCGCGGCAGCCAGTCACCCCAGTCGCTTTTGCTCATACTCGCTCCTGTGAGTGGCCGGTCCAAGAGCGTTGGGACTCGTCACGCGCCGGCCACGCCGAAAAGAACTCGCGGGTGGGGGAGGGCTGCGGGAAGGTGACCCGGCGAGTCGTCGAGTAGTGGGTGGATGGTTGGGTTCGTCGACGAGCCGCCGGATTCGACGTCGGCTCGCGGTCGATGAGTACGTCGGTTTGCACGCATCGGCCACGTGCAGCGCGCTGCTGCATCACCAAGTCATGTCTGTGTTCAGATAAAAGAGCGGCCTGGTTGGACAGGTCTGCGTGAACAGTCGCCGGAACCCCCGTTTCCTTTATGGTCGTGCTGTGGATACGGAGGGGTATGAGTAGTCAGGTCGACCCGGACGACACGGTGGCGGTGTCCGCCGATGGCATTGCCGTCGAGAAGTCGTTCGCGGCAGACGAGTTCCCCGTCCCCGCGATCCGGTTCGCTATCACGTCGAATCGCGACGAGGCGGTCACAGTACGCTTGCACGAGGACATCCCCGCGGACTTCCCGATGGACGGCGTCGGGTTCCACCCGGATTACGATAGCGACAACTGGACCGCGTTCCAGGACCATCACGTCGAGTACGAGCGCACGCTCGACCCGGGCGAGGAGGTCGTCACCGTCTACGGCATCCGTATCGAGTCCCAGAGCGACGTCCCCCAGTTCCTCACCGAACCGCAGGTCACCGAGGTCGACGCCGACGGTGACGCCGACGGCGAGGAAGCGGCTGGCGACGACAACACCATCGACGACATCGTGAACGACGACTCGAACCAGGTCGTCAAGGACATGATCTCGGGGAAGAGCGAGAGCGTCCCCGGGCTCGACGACGACGCTGACGCAGCCGACGACGACGCCGACGAAGCCGACGGCGAGGAATCCGCCATCGACCTCGACCTCGGGAGCGCGGAAGCGGCGCTCGACGCGGACGACGGGGCCGACGCCGACGACGGAGTCAGCGAAGAGGGCCCCGACGACGGACCGGAGATAGAGTTGAACATCGACGAACCGGACGCAGCGGCCGAGGACGAGAGTGACGACGCGGGGACGGACGAAGCTGACGCCGAACCGGTCGACGCGGACGTCGATACGGACGACGTCGACGCCGACGACGACACGGACGGCGATACCGACGACGCAGTGGACGCTGGAGCGGTCCAGGACGGCGACGACGAGTCCACCGGCGAAAGCGACGGAGCGGACGTGGAGTCCGACGTCGACGCCGAGTCGGACGTAGACGCTGCAGAAGCGACCGACGTCGACGACGAATCCACCAGCGTCGCCGACGAAGCGACCGGCGTCGACGAGGACGAGAGTGACGTCGACGAATCCGACGTGGTCGCGGCGCTTGCAGCGGCGGTTCGCGACGACGACGTCGACGACGACGACCTCGCCGTCATCCAGGACGCTATCGCACCAGCCACGCACGAGGACACTGACGTGGACGCGGACGCGGCGGCAGACGCTGGAATCGACGCGGACGACGTGGTCGCCTCCGGGAACGTCGCCGCGGCACTCGCGGACGAGTTCGACGACGGAACCGTCCAAGCAGACACCCGCGACCGCTTGCAGGACGCACTCGACACCCAGACCGCGGGCCCCGACGTCGCGAAGGTCGAACACCTCCAGTCGCGCGTGGAGGAACTCGCGGCGTACACCAGCGCGCTCGAGGAGTTCCTGGACGAGGAGGGGACCGCGAACCAGCTCCTCGAGGAGTACAACGACGAGGTGTCCGCGCTCCGCGACGACCTCCAGTCCGTGCAGTCCGCCGTCGGCGAGCACGACGAGGTCATCGAGGGCATCGAGGCGGACGTCGACGAGCTCGGCGACGAGAGCGCCGAAGCACACGACCGCATCAACGCTCTCGAGACGGACGTCACCGCACTCGAAGACGACCTCGAGAGCACCGCCAGCGACCTCGAGTCGACGACCGAGGACCTGGAAGCAACCACGGACGACCTCGAAGCGGACGTCGATTCGGTCGCCGACGACGTCGACACGCTCGAGACGACCGTCGACGAGCACGTCGAGCAGTTCACGACGCGCGTCGACGACGTCGAGGCGGACGTCACCGACCTCGACGAGGACGTGACCGAACTCCGCGACGACGTCGACGCCATCGAGGAGGACGTCACGGAGATCCAGGAGTGGCGCGACCAGCTCGGCGAGATGTTCTCCTAAGCCGCAGGGACCACTCCATACCAGTCCATAGCGGTCCGTTGCACTGCCTACGCTCGAAACGCAATCTGTTTACAGTCGAGACGATAGGTGTCGAGTGATGACAGCGACCGTCTCCGTCGCGGTTCCGCGCAAAGGCCGGCCACTGGAGGCCGTCCTGGAGCGGCTCGCGGCCCGCACCGGCGATACGAACCTCGCCGACGACGTGATCTCGACGCTTCGCTACGAGAAAGCGGTCACGAAAGGGTCGAAGCGAGAGCATCGGGACGTGTACCAGCGGTTGCGAGCGTACAGCGACATCGACGATGCGAGTGCACCGGAGTTCACGCTCCTCCGGGACGACCGCGAGGGATTCCCGCGACGCGTCGTGTTCGACAGCGTCACGTTCACGAGCGACGACGTCGACATCCATCTGGTCGGTCGCGAGGAACCGTTCCGTGCGCTCCGCACGCATTCGTTCGCGCTCGGGTTCGATAGCGCGGACCTCGTCCTGGAGGAGGTCGTCGGCCTCACGCCGGACCCGCTCGAGGACCTCGCAGGTGTGAACGAACGTATCGACCCGCACGATACGGACGTTCGCGTCGTCACGGGTCTCGGCGACACCGTCTATCACACGTTGATGGCGACGCCGGAGGCTATCGAGGGGTCGTCGCGGTCGACGCTCGACCGCGGGTTCGTCGCGGCCTACGAGGGCGAGCTCTGTATCTCGCCGCGCTACGAGCGCCTCGTCGAGGCCGTGCTCGGGACGGATGCGGTCGAGGACGTCGCGTTCACGTACGCCGAGGATGGTCGCGAGGAGGAGGCCGCGATCGCCGACTCGGGTGTTGGCGTCTACCTCACGATGAGCGGCTCGACGGCGCGAGACCACGGGCTGGAGCTCGGTGAACGGTTGTTCCCGAGCGAGACGGTCCTGATGTCGAACACCGCCGAGATCGACGAGGCGGCAGAACGCGCCATCTCCCTGTTCGAATCCGCGGAGTTGGACTCCGAGCTGGTCGTGCAGTAGGCTCAGTTCTCGACTCGTTCTCGCTCGCCACGAGCCCTTCGTTCGATATAGCGTCATAGGATTTACGAGACTGGTCTCGGACGCCCCACGGGTCTGAATTTGGACAGCGCCAGACCCCCGACACCGACAGGAACGCCTGAGAAGCCGCTGACGCGCGTTCGTCGGCGAACGCACATAGACGAGGGATACCGACCAGATACCGTCCACGAACGCCTGCTGGACGTGCTACTGGCGAGAGTGACGGCCGCGCGCGGCGTCTCAGCAGCGTCACTCGTGGAGAGCCAGTGCTCGCAACACGTACGGGTTCCAGCACCAACGAGCGACTGACTCGAATCGGTGGTTACTCCGACCGTGGTGGCAGCACCCCCCTCGACTACCCGACCGTCGCCGACCAATCCATCCCCCGCCGACCGAGGGGCTCCCTGAACACTCGAACCGTGCGGCTGTGGACCGAGCAGGACGCCGTCGACCGCGATGAGTCATCGCGGTGTCGACGCCCATCTCAATTGGATCGCTTGCGACTGACGGCCCGTGCACCGACCAAACGTACCAGATTCCATAACTGACGTGTGCGTGCATTCTGGAAGCAACACCGACACACACTACGAGAACGCGTTGTCTCCAACGCAACGAATACTCTGGTATACATCCGTTTCTATAGCACCATAGGGCGCAAATTGTGGTTCTACGCGATTGCATATGCGTGCAATCGGGGCGAGTTCGAAGTCCTATAGCGTAGGATAAGGTCTTTTATCTCCTGCTGTGGGATTAGATACTTGTGGGTGGGGTGAGAGCGTTCGAGCGTGACCGAACGCGACGACGCTCGCGGGTGGTGGGCGGAGCTACCAGATAGAGAACATACTTCGAAGCGGGTGCAATCGGCGGTCGATTGTCGTCGACCAGGCAGTGATTGGCCGCTCTGGAAGTGGACCAGTGGTGGAGGCTTCGAGAGCAGAGAATTCACCGGTCGAGATGGCCGCTCGACCCCGGGGTCGTGGAGCGCCGTCTTCGGTGCCCGAACCCCAGGGGTTTCAGGCCCGAAACCGGGTTCGATTTCGGGGGGTGTGCGGCGGTGAACGAACCCGACGTCGAGCGCGCCGTGGTGAAGACGTACGTCCCGGCGTACCAGAAGGACGCCTGGATCGAGCACGCCGACCGCCTCGACATGAGCCAGAGCGAGTTCGTCCGGACGATGGTGCAGGCCGGCCGCCGCGACTTCGCGGTCGATGGCTTCCCGGAGGCAGCCGACGACACGGCAGCGGCGGACCGGGAAGGCACCGCATCGAGTGACGCACCCGAGGACGACGCGGACGACGCCCGCGGCGAGTTCGAGGACCGCGTGTACGCGCTCCTCCGCGAGGAGACGCGGTCCTGGGACGACCTCCTGGAGGCAGTCACCGACGACGTCGAGGGGCGACTCGAGGACGCGCTCCAGTCGCTGCAGGCGTCGAACAAGGTCGTGTACAGCGGGCGTAACGGCGGATACGAGGCGGTCGAGGAATGAGCGAGACGGACGCCGACGCGGAGGGTCACGGGTCGACCGACGACCTCGACCTCGTGGACCACTACCTGGAGGACCAGCGCTTCCACGGGAAGGCCGAGCGGACGCGAGCGTCCTACGAGCGCGTGCTCAGGGACTTCGAGGCGTTCCTCGCGGACCCAGAGCGCGGGCCAGGCGGCCGGTCGACGACGCCCGACGCGGTCGATCGCCGCGAGTGCATGGCGTGGGTGCACGCACTCCGAGATACTCACGCCCCGAGCACGGTCGCGTCGTACGCCTCCTACGTGCATCGGTTCTACGCGTACATGACGCAGGTCGGCGAGCTCGACGAGAACCCGATGGCGCTCGTCGTCGAGGAGATGGACGAGGCGATCGACCCGGACCCGACGCGTCGCGACGTCTCGCTCGACGAGATGCGGGCGTTCGTCGCGACCGTCACGCATCCCCTGGAACGAGCGGTTATCGTGACGTTACTGAAGACGGGGATGCGTGTCGGCGAGTGCTGTAACCTCGACCTCCGGGACCTACAGCTCCCGGATTCGACGGCGAGAGCGGCGTTCGACGTCGATCAGCGCGTTCACCTGGATGGTCGTGGGCCGTCGCTGTACGTCTCTTCGGAGCCGTCGCGGGGGGCGGTCGTGAACGGCGAGGAGCGATACGAATCGAACAAACGCAAGCGCGATACGGTCGTGCCCGTGGACGACGAGCTCCGGACGGTCCTCGAGGCGTGGCTTGCGGTCCGGCCGGACGCGCGGTCCGATGCTGAGCCGTTGTTCGTGGACACGAGCGAGGAGTGGGGCGAGCGTCTTCGGGCGAGTGGCGTGCGGTCGTTCGTCACGCGGCACGCTCGCGACGCCGGCTGGTATCGGACGGGTGGTGGGGCGAGCGAGAACGTCACCCCGCATTACTTCCGGCACTTCTTCACGACGCACCTCCGGGACCGGACGGGCGACCGCGGGGTCGTCAAGTACCTTCGTGGGGACGTCGCGAGCGACGTCATCGACACCTACACGCACGACTGGGGGTCCCGCATCGCGGACGTCTACGACCAGCATATTTACTCGATAATCGAGTAATCCGGGGGGCGGATATACTCCGGATAAATCAAATAACGCTATACGAAACCCGGGAGTTCTGTTCCGCCACAACCTCGGAGGATAGAATTGATGCGTGCCTTCTAACCATCTCTGCTTGTTCAGAACTAAACTATATCGGCGTGTGCAGCCGTGTTACACGCCCGCTCAACCAATAATGGTTATCGGAACCTATCGAAGAGAGACGACCCTATGGCGACCGTTTCTCATACTTCAACCGACGAAGCCGTAACGAATATTACGCACACAACCAGTCTCGACGGACGAGTACCGATGGGCTACGACTGTCGGGGGTACACACAGCCAGTGAGTCCTGGTCGGCGAAGGAGGAACGCATGCTCGTTCATCCAGGTCGGTTCGAAACGCTGCGACCCACACGGGTTCGGTATTCGACACCTTGGCCTGCTGTTCAACTTGACCTGGTGAGGAGAACACCATCAAGATGCCCCTAGACCGACGTACCGTCCTGGAGGCGCTCGCTGCTGAGACCGATGCGGCGACACCGGAGACGACCCCCCTCAAGTCACTCGCCGAGACGCTAAACGCGGACCTGTCCTCCGTCCGCACCCACATCCAGGCGCTCGAAGCGTGTTCCCTGGCCCGAATCGAGGGCGACGAGCACGTCCGGGTGACGGTCACCGGCGAAGAGTTGCTCGCTCTCGACACCGACGACGCGATCGTAGTCGACCCATCTCTCCTCGACGACGTCGACTGACTGCGCATCCCCGAGCGGTGTTCGGGGGTGGTCTTTATCAGGACGCCGTGCATCCGCTTTCGTAGTGGAAGTGGACGAGTGATGTCCGAGAACGAAGGTACTGCATCGGCCTCTGATTCCGACGAGGTAACGTACGACCCCGAGAACAGCCAGTACAACCTCTACGAGTGTTCCGACTGCGACAACGTCGTCCTGACGATTGGCCGCGACGAGCCGCCGATGTCCTGTCACGACGAACCGATGGAGCGCATCACGGACATCGAGATGCGGGTCAAACAGCCCGATGTGAAGCAGGTGCTCCTCGAAGCGTTCGGACTGCCGAAGGCGGGCCTCGACATCTGTCTGTGCGTCATCGGTGACGGCCCGCTGTCCGCGAACGAGGTCGCCGAAACGCTCGGCTACGACAGGAGCACCGTCACCCGATACCTCAACAAACTCGTCGAACTCGGACTACTGCAGCGGTCCGAACTGAACCGCGAACAGGGCGGTGTCGTGAACGTGTATCACTCCATCGACCTCGAACAGATGCGGCGAGACACCCTCATCGGGTTCTACGTCTGGGCGGGCGAAGCCGCCGAACTCATCGAGGACGCGAACCTCACGAAGCGCGACTACCTCGAGGAGAACCCGGACCAGGATCTGCCCGACGTCTTCTGGGACTCCCTGACCGAGGACTGAGCAACACGCCCGACGTCGACGACGGTCGGGGAGTGCTGTCGGGCGTGCAACGCGCTTGAATCACCGACAGACGTTCTTATCGGTCGCCGTCGAACCGTGCTGTATGGCTGATTTCGACGTTCTCGTGATCGGCGGTGGCACTGGCAACAACGTCGCTGCGGCGGCAGCCGACGCTGGACTACGGACGGCTCTCGTCGAACCCGGCCCGCTCGGCGGCACCTGCCTGAACCGCGGCTGCAACCCCTCGAAGATGCTCCTGCAGGCAGCCGAGGCCGTCCACGACGTGCACGATGCAGAACGCTTTCACGTGAACGCAACGCTCGATAGCGTCGACCACGCCGCGGTCGTCGACGAGATGGAATCGCTCCTCGGCGGAATCGCCGAGGACATGGAGGCCCGTTACCGCGAGAAGGAGAACCTCACGTTGTTCACGGAGTACACGGAGTTCGTCGACGAGCGGACGGTCGAACTCGACGGGGAACGAGTGACGGCCGACAAGGTCGTCGTTGCTGCTGGCAGTCGACCGATCGTCCCACCCATCGACGGCCTCGACGATATCGACTACCTGACGAGCCAGGACGCCCTCTCGCTCCGGGAGACCCCCGACAGCCTCGTCATGCTCGGCGGCGGGTACATCGCCGTCGAACTCGGGTACTTCTTCGAGGCGATGGGGACCGACGTGACCGTCGTCGAGATGATGGACTCGCTCGTCCCGCGCGAGGACGGCGACGTCGCCGAGGCGTTCACCGAGATCGCGTCCGAGCGCCACGACGTCTACACCGGGCATCGCGTGACGGCGGTCGACGAGACCGGTACCGGCTACGCCGTCCACGCCGAGACCGAGGCCGGGGAGGTGGCGACCGTCGAAGGCAGCGAGGTGCTCGTCGCACTCGGCCGCCGCCCCAACACCGATACGCTGAACCTCGACGCGGCCGGCATCGCGGTCGACGACAACGGGTTCGTCGAGACGAACGAGCACCTCGAGACGTCAGCCGAGGGCGTCTGGGCGCAAGGCGACATCGCGGGGAACGCGCTGTTCAAACACTCGGGCGACTACGAGACCCAGCACACGGTCGCGAACGTCGTCCACGACGAGCACCGCGAGCTCGACCTCTCCGCGATGCCCCATACCATCTTCACCGAGCCGCAGGTCGCCGGCGTCGGCGCGACCGAGGACGAACTCGCAGAAGAAGGCGCCGAGTACGCCGTCGGGCGAGCGGACTACGCGGACTCGGCGATGGGACGTGCGAAGAAGCTCGACGACGGATTCGTGAAGGTACTCGCCACTCCGGACGGCGAAATTCTGGGCGCGCACGCGCTCGGCTACGAGGCGTCGGCGTTGCTGCACGAGGTCGTCGTCGCGAAGCGGAACGACGTCACCGTCGCCGAGATGGCCGACACCATCCACGCACACCCGACGTTGAACAAGATCGTCGAAAGTGCGTTCCAAGACGTCGGCGAGTGACGAGGGATTCGACTCGGGTCACGGGCCAGATACCGACCGCGAAAGCGATGCATCAGGCTCCCCGTGGACTGTGCTAGACGTCCGTCTTCGATCGGTTCGCGGCCGACTGACGGCGCTCCGAGCGGCAGCGATGGACCTCTTCTCGCAGGAGCTGTCGCCGTCGACGGGGTACGTCGCGACGCTCCTGAACGGGTGCCTGTTCGCGCCGTCGCTGTTGACGTTCTGGCTCGTCAACGGCTTGCTGGACTTCTCGACCGCACTGACCATCGGCGCGGTGGCCACGCCCGCCGGACTCCAGCTCCGCCTGCTCGCGTACCTGTTGCTCGTCCCGGTGTTCTTCGCGCTCCGCGTCGCCATCCACCTCCTCCATCCGACTCACCGACGCCAGATCCTCGCCGGCACCTGCCCGAACGCCCGCTACCTCAGCCTCGACTGGTTCAGCATGGGCATCCTCGCAACCGGCCTCCCACTCGCACTACAGGACTTCGGACCTTGGATCGGCATGAACGCAGTGTTCATCGCTGGCGTGTTCCTCGCGCCGAGAGCGATGCGTCCACGCCGCGGTCGCGTCGTCAAGCTCACCGCAATCGCGGGCGGGATCGTGCTCTTCCTCTACGCGAAGTACGGCGCACTCGTTCCACTCCTACCCGCTCCAGGGCTGGTAGTGGGGCCGATAGCGACGCTCCAGCTCACCGACCCTACGACGACGTGGCTATTGGCCGTCGTCAACAGTCTCGTCGTCGGACCGGTTATCGTCGGAGCCGTGGGCGTCGTCATGAATCACGTGTTGACGCGGCCAGAGCTCACCGACCTGCCGTTCGTGGCGCACGCGATGCCGCGCCGCGACCCTGACGCGGTCGTGGTCGCGAGCGCCGCCCTCGGGACGGCGTTCTACCTGCTCGTCGTCGCAGCAGCCACCGGCCAGCTCGCGCTGTTACCCTGACAAGGCGGACGCTGCCAGCCGTCGAGCGGTGCGTTCAGTCGTCCTCGATGGCGGGGTCGAGGCGCGCGACGCACTCCGCGGCGGTGTTCGTGCCGTCCTCGTTCGTGCACGGGAAGACGGCGACGAGGTCGTCACGGTCGTACACGGCGAGGCACTGGAGGGGAAGGTGGACGACCTCCTCCGCGTGTTCGGATACCAGCGTCGTCCGCTCCCGGTACCGGAACGCTGGTTCGAGACTGTGGCCGTTGCAGGCGGCCCACGATTCGAACGCCTCGATGCGGTCGTGAACGAGCGACTCGCCGTCTTCGGGCGGCGAGGCCGGGACCGACCGCCCCCACGTGTGTATCGAGACGTCCGCCAGGACACCGGTGGCTTCGAGCTCGCGGAGGGTCGCAACGGTCTCGCGACGCCCGTTGCCCGGCGGTGGCGAGCGCTCTCGCGTCCACACCTCCACGCGCAGCGTTCGGTCCGCGACTTCGTCCAGCACTCGCTACACCTCTCGTTCGACCGCGGGCGGCGTGCTCGACCGGAACTCCGCGGCCCGCTGCTCGCCGAGGTCCATCAGTTCCGCGAGGAACCCCGGCGACCGGTCGACCTTCGTCGAGCAGTGATACGTCTCCCCCATCGAGATGCGTCGCACCGTCACCTTCGAGAAGTCGCTCTCGGGGAGGTGCCCCTCGTCGACCCAGTCGTTGACACGCTCGACGACGCGCAGTTCCTGATTGAGCGAGATGTTCCCCGAGAGCTCGTTCCGTCGGTCCGCTATCTCCTCCAGGGACGTCGGTTCTCCCTCCCGTTCCTGGGGATTGATCTGGATGACCCACAGCTCATCGGGCTTCCGGTCGGCGTCGACGCTCAACAGGTCGTCTATCGGCGGGTTCTGGGAGAACAAGCCGTCCCAGTGATAGTGCCCGTCGATCTTCACTGCCTCGAACATCGACGGCACGGCCGCGGACGCGAGGATGGCCGTCGGCGTCACCGCCTCGTTCGTGAACGTCTCGAAGATACCTGCGTTGATGTTGACGGTCCCGACGACCAGTTCGGGCGTCTCACGCCCGCAGAGGTCCGGGACCGCGTCGAAGTCGATGTGTCGCTCGAGGGTCTCCCTGATCTCCTTCTTCCCGAGTTCCGCCCCTGGGACGTCGTAGGGGCTGACCTGGAGCATCGGCACGCCGGCGCTCCCCAGCCGGTTCAGCCCGACGACGAAGTCGTTCACGAACCGGTCGGAGACGCTCGACGCGGAGAGGTCCTCCCAGATGGCATCTAGGAGCGAGATGGCTTTCGCCTCGTCGCCCGTCACAAGTCCGTACCACGCCGCGAGCGCGTTGAACGCGCCACCGGAGGTGCCGCTGATACCGACGAGTTCGTGGTCGTCATCCCACTCCCGGAGCAGTCCCTTCAGCACGCCCGCAGTGAACGCTGTATGGCTCCCACCGCCCTGGCACGCGATGGCGACACGGGTCGGGTCGTCCGCCGCCTCTCCCTCCGCAGCCGACTCGTCCATGGCGGTATCACTCATAGGTCGTCGTGTAGCCGCCGTCCCAGAGCATGTCGCCGCCGTTCAGGTGCCGTCCGTGCTGTGAGAACCCGAACACGAACAGGTTCGCCACCGCTGCGGGCGTCATCATCTCCTTCGTGCGAGCCTGCCCCAGCATGACGTCCTCGACGACCTCGCGCTCGGAGATACCGCGCTCGGTGGCGGTGTCCTCGATCTGGTCGACCATCAGCGGCGTCAGGACGTACCCGACGCTCACGGAGAACCCCCGAAGGGTGCCCCCGCCTTCCGCAGCGATCGACTTCGTCAAGCCCTCCAGGCCGTGTTTGGCGGTGATGTACGCGGGCTTGTCCTGGGTCGCGTAGTGGCCGTGCACCGAGGACATGTTCCCGATGGCGCCGACGCCATCACCGGACTGCGTCCGGTCGCTCGAGGCGTCGTCCGACGACTCGTCGTCGTCGGTGTCGCGGATGTGTTGCATCGCCAGTTTCGAGATGAGAAACGGCGACCGGAGCATGATGTCGAGCATGAGGTCGTACCTCTCCATCGGGAACTCGGCGATGGAGGCGATGTGCTGCATTCCGGCGACGTTCGCGACGAACCGGAGGTCGCCGGCGTCGGCGGCGGTGTCTATCATCGACTCGACGGCGACGTCGTCGGTCAGGTCCGCGGCGACTGGCTCGATTGAGCCTGGCGCGTCGACGTCGTCCGCGAGTGCGACGGTCTCGTCGAGGCCGTCCTCGTCGATGTCCGCGGCGACGACCGTCAGGCCGTTCGCCGCCAACGCCACCGCGAGTGCCTGCCCGATGCCGGAGGCACCGCCCGTGACGACCGCGACGGACTCCGGGCCGAAGTACGGGTCCTCGAGGACGAGGAGGTCGTCCGCTGCAAGCGTCGGTTCGGATAACTCGAAGTCGTCGTCGGTTGGCATACGTACGCACTCGTAGGCTGGCTGCGCGTATAGGGGTACGTCGGGTGTGCAACGCCGGGACAATGAGGGGCGTCGGGAGAGCGGTGGCGGTGGGTCAGGCGAGGAACTCGCTCGCGAGGACGATGACGCCCACGATCGAGAAGACGACGCCGAGCGCGGGTTCCATGACCTCGCTGGGGACGTGCTTGCCGACGCGCGTCCCGACGGTGCCGCCGATGAGGACGCCGGGGATGGACCACGCGACGATGTGGACGGGGAACGCGTCGACGGAGACGGCGTGAACGGCCGCGCCGGCGATGGCGGCGATGGCGAGGACGAACACGCTCGTCGCGACCGCGACCCGCGGCGGCATCCGACAGCGGACGATGAGCTGCGTCGTCGTCACCTCGGGAAGGCCGGCGCTGATGATGCCGGTGATGAAGCCGCCGGCGGTCGCCAGCGCGACACCTGGCGGCCGCCAGCAGGTGTCGTAGTCGAACGTCTCACCGTCCGCGGCCTCGATCGTCGTCTTCCCGCGGCCGTCGTTCTTCTTCTTGAGGTACTCGCCCTCGCACTCGCCGGGCTCGCACTTCTCGGGCGGGTCGTAGTACACGAGGAACCCGCCCAGGAGGAGGAGGCCGGCGCCGAACGCGAGCTTGAGGAGCGTCGTCGGAACGAGATGTGCGGCGAACGCACCGACGACGGTCGCGGGAACCGCACCGACCAGCAACCACTTTGCGGTCCGGTAGTCGACGACGCGCTGTCGGACGTAGTTCAACAGGCCGTTCCCCATGCCGAACACCTCGGTCATGAGGCCGGCGCCGATGGCCGTGGCGGGCGGGAGGCCGACGACGAGCATGAAGAACGGACTGAAGAACAGCGCACCGGAGACGCCGGATGCGAGCGCGACCAGCGAGAACACGATTGACGCGGGGAACACCCACCAGTGCGCGAGGAACTCGTCGACGGGAAAGCTCTCGGGACCCGGGAGCGTCTGCGCGAGCGCGACTCCGTCGCCGACCAATGCGAACGTGAGCAGGGGCACGACGAGCACGGCTCCAGCGACTGCCCAACTCGTAGACGTGAGACGACGACCTCGCATCAGTCGAACAGTTCGGCGACGATTGCGTCCTCGGGAATCCACCCGACGAACTCGCCGCCCTCGAAGGGGATGTCGGTGGCCGCGATGTAGTTACAGAGGCCGACGTAGAAGTCCACGAGCAACCCGAGCGCAACGATTTCACTGTTCGAGTAGTAGTGCGTCAGGGCGTCGTGTATCTGGTCGGTGACGGTGCCGGACTCGACGGCGCGCGCGTACTGGAGAAGGACGTACTCGGCGTCGTCGAACCCCGAGAAGTCGCCGCCGCCGATGGCGCGCATCTCGTCGATAGTGACTCCCTTGTCGCGGGCGATGTCGACGTGCTGGTGCCACTCGTAGCGAGCGCCCCGAGCCCGGGCGACGGTGAGGATGACGAGTTCCTTGCGTCGCTGCCCGAGCTGGTCGTAGAGGACGTTCAGATACTCGAGCGTCGCCTCGAGTACCTCGGGGTTGTGCGCCCAGATGCGGAAGATGTGGCGGTCGCCGAGGTACTCGTCGGTGAACAGGTGCTCGTATTCGTCCGGTATCTCGTCTCGGTCCAGGAGCGGTAAGCGTGACATGTGTTGCTGTCGGTTGCGGTTTCGTGGTTCGAGTGCTATTCGTGGGAGACCTTGGTTATCCGAGGACGCCGGCACCGAGGAATGCACCGAGGACGACGCCGTAGATGACGTGGACCGTACCGAACATCATCATCATGCCCTTGTCGGGTTCGATGCCGATGACGCCTCGCATCCAGAACAGCATCCCGCCGATCATGAGGACGATGCCGTAGACGAGGCCGAGGCCGACGGCGACGAGGATGGACGACAGTTCGAGACCGACTATCGGAACGCCGACGGCGAACACGGCACCGGCACCGATGCCGTACAGGAGGTGCAATAGCATCCCGGGCATCGCGTACTCCTCGGGATCGCCACCAGCGAACTTCGCGACGAGGCCAGCCGTCGGCGGCGGGCTGTCGTCGCCCAGCACCATCATGAAGACGGTCATCACGATCGTCGCAACGAGTCCACCGGCCAGCCCTGCAGTGAGTGAAGCCATAGTGTGTGAGTGCACAGAGACGCGATATCACCTAAACCGTAGTGCGGTCGTTGAAGCCCGCTGCACACCCGCGGCAGCTACCATCGAAAGAAGGAGAGATTATTACCTCTAGCTCGGTCAGGCAGCTACCTTGTCAGTATCCGTCGAGGAGAGGTAGCCCGACGCACTCCGGTGGTCTCGGAAGCACAAGTTTCGGTTACCATCGCGTAACCTCGTACGTGCTCGTGGTAGAAACCACACGACTGCGACCAGCCCTCTCCAGATGGACGCGGGTTCCAGTGACGTCGTGGACACCGGTAAGGCCTACTCTGGTTGCAACGGTTAACCCCGTCACGGGCCCGTTGTTATCCATGACTCCATCAGAACACTCTCGTCGTAACTTCCTCCGTACCGGCGCTGCAGCGACCGCCGGCATCACCACCGGACTCGCCGGCTGTCTGAATCTCGGGGGCGGTTCGTCCCCGGATTCGCTCACGCTCGGCACGCTCAACGTCTTCCCGATGATGCAGTACTTCGTCATCGACCAGCAGGGCTGGTACGACGACCTCGGCCCCGATATCACGGTTCAAACGTTCGGCGGTGGCCCCCCGCTCGTCCAGGCGTACGCGTCCGGGAACATCGACTTCGCGTACGTCGGCATCAGCCCCGGACTCGTCGCCATCGCCAACGGCGTCTCCTCCAAGGTCGTCGCCGCGAACGTCCTCGAACCGAACGTCATGGTCGGCAGCCAGGAGTTCCGATCGTACTGGACCGACCACGGCGCCGACGCCTTCGAGCAGTTCCGCGCCGACAAGGGCCGCAAGCCGAAGTTCGCGACGCTTCCCGCCGGCTCCACGCCCGACGTCTTCCTGCGGTACTGGATCACGGAGGTGCTCGGCCTGAGCCTCGACGTCGTCGAGATACTCGGCCAGAGCCCGAGCGCGCTCCAATCGACGCTCTCGACGGGGAACGCCGACGCGGGCAGCGCCATCGAGCCCGTCCCGACGCTCCTCAAGGAGAACCCCGACAGCGACATGCAACCGTTCAAATACGCTGGCGAGATCATGCCCGGACAACCCGGGGCCGTCCTCCAGCCCTCCCAGCGACTACTCGACGAGAACCCCGGTCTCGTCCAGGAGCTGGTGAACATCCACGTCCGCGCGACGTCGTTCATCCACGAGAACCGCACCGCTGCCGCCGAGATGGCGAGCGAGGTCATCGGGAGCGACATCCTCACGACGGACGTCGCCACCAAAGCCATCAACTCGCCGGCGTCGAACTTCATCTCGAACCCCAAGCGTATCGTGGACAAGTCGCTGGTCTACAACGACTTCCACCAGCAACTCGGCTCGGTCGATACGGACCTCGCGGAGAGCGACGTCTTCGACCACAGCTATTACGAGGAGGCGAGCAGTGGCGAGTAGCACCGAGACCGACACCGACCCCGCTGGGTACCCCACGGGGAGACTCGGCTATGACCAGGGTCGGTCCATCGGCATCCAACTTGCGGCCCTTGTCGGGTTCGTCCTCGTCTGGTGGGCCGGTGCGCTCGTCACACCCCAGAATCTCCTCCCGCAACCGCCAGCGGTCCTCGAGGTCCTCGTCGCCGACGTCAGCTCCGGGCTCGTCTTCGAACTGACCGTCCAGAGCCTCCGCCACTACGTCCCCGGATTGCTCGTCGGCTCCGCGTTCGGGATGGCCGTCGGCGTCCTCGTCGGTTGGTCCGAAACCGTCGACCTCTCCGTCGGCACCGTCGCCAGCATCCTCCGTCCGGTGCCGCCGCTCGCGTGGATTCCCTTCGCCATCATCTGGTTCGGTCTCAACGACAGCGGGGCCGCGTTCATCATCGGCATCGTCGCGTTCTGGATCAACTACTACAACGCCGAGAGCGGCGTTCGGGGCGTCGACCAGCAACTCCTCGAAGTCGGGCAATCGCTCGGCACGAAGACCGACCTCGGGCTCATCCGGCGAGTCGTCCTGCCGTCCGCGCTCCCCGACCTCTTCACGGGCTTCCGAACCGCCGCCGGGCAGGCCTGGATGGTGATGGTCGCCGCGGAACTCCTGGGCGTGCCCGGCATCGGCAAGCACCTCTGGGACGCCGCGAACTTCCTCCAGATGCAGGTCGTCATCGCGTACATGCTCGTCATCGGCGTCCTGTTCCTCGCCTCGGACCGCCTCATCAAACTCCTCGAAGCCCGCATGCTCGCCTGGCGCTAACCATGACTCCGAACCACTCATCGACCGAGAACGACCCGGACGGCGAACCGACCGGCACCGACACGCATGCCGACGCAGCCACCGGCGAAACGCCACAGATAGCCGTCGCCGACGTCTCGAAGACGTTCCAGACCGACCGCGGCCCGGTCGAAGCCATCACCGACGTCACCTTCGACGTCGCACGCGGCGAGTTCGTCTCCATCGTCGGCCCATCGGGGTCGGGGAAATCGACCGCGTTCCGCATCATCGCCGGTCTCGAAACGCCGACCGACGGCGCCGTCCACGTCGACGGGACCCGCGTGACCGAACCCGGCCCCGACCGCGGCATGGTCTTCCAGGACGACGCGCTGTTCCCCTGGCGGACCGTCGCCGGCAACGTCCGGTACGGCCTGGAAGAGGTCGGTGCGCCTGAGGGATTCTCCGTCGACGAGCGCGTCCAGTACTGTCTGGAACTCGTCGGCCTCACCGACAAAGCCGACGCGTACCCGAAGGAACTCTCGGGCGGGCAGCGCCAGCGCGTCGGCATCGCACGCGCACTCGCCGTCGACCCCCCGATACTCCTGATGGACGAACCGTTCGGGAGCGTCGACGCCCGCACGCGCACCACGCTCCACAGGGAACTCCTCGACATCTGGGCGGCGACCCGGAAGACCATCTGCTTCGTGACCCACGACATCGAGGAAGCCGTCTACCTCTCCGACCGCATCGTCGTGTTCTCCGACGCGCCAGGGACCGTCCGCGACGTCGTCACCGTCGACCTCGACAGACCGCGGGACCGGACCGGCGACGCCTTCACCGACATCAAGGCCCGCGTGCTCTCGTACTTCGAGGACGAACCTGGCTGACTCCTACTCGAACACCCCCATGTACTGCCCGAGTCAGTCGCCCCTACCTCTAGTTTCAATACGAACGAGCCGAAGTAATGACCATGCAGGAGGCTGGCTTCCGGTCGGTGTTCGAACACAGCAACGACGCCATCCTCATCTTCGACCCCGATGCCGACGAGATCCTGGCTGCGAACCCGCAGGCGGCCGACCTCCTCGAGTACTCCACATCGGAGCTCGAATCGCTGAGTCCACGAGACATCCATCCCGACGAAATCGACGCGTTCGAGGCGTTCGTCGACACCGTCTACGCCGACGGGAGCGGGTGGACGAGTTCGCTGTCCTGTCTCACCAAGAGCGGCCGAAGCGTCCCGGCCGAGATCTCCGCGACCACGTTCGACTACGACGGCCGAGACGTCGTTCTCGCGTCGATACGCGACGTCAGCGACCGCGAGGAACGCGCGGCGATACTCGACGACCTGGCGAGTACCGCGGCGGCACTCATCCGCCTCGAGGACCGGACGGCCATCGCCGAACACGCCGTCGACGCCGCCGACCGCACTCTCGACCTCGAGCTCTCACACGTCTACCTCCGCAGCGAAGCCGGTGAGGAGTCGCGACTCGAACCGGCAGCCGTCACTGACACGTTCGCACGAACGGTCGGAGACCCGCCCGCGTTCGAGCACCCCGACGGGTTGCTCTGGTCGACGCTCGAAGCCGGCACGCCACGGGTGTTCGACGACGTCCGTGCCGAGGCCGGCGACGAGATGGCGACCGACCTCCCGTTCCGGAACGCGCTCCTGTTCCCGCTCGGCGACCACGGCGTGTTCGGTATCGCCTCCACGGAGAACAGGGAGTTCGACGAGTTCCACTACGACGTCGCCGAGATACTCGCCGCACAGGTCCACGCAGCGCTCGACAACGCCGCACAACTCCGGGAGCTCGAGGCGAAGAACGACCGCCTCGACGAGTTCGCGAGCACCGTCAGTCACGACCTCCGGAACCCGCTCACGGTCGCCCAAGGCCACCTCGAACTCGTCAACGCCTCGCGCGACGACGACCACGTCGACGCTATCGAGGAGTCGCTCGACCGCATGGAGTCGCTCATCGACGACATCCTCAGGACCGCGCAGGCCGACCACGCGGACGTCGACCTCTCGGTCGTCTCGCTCTCCGCGTTCGTCGCGGAGTGCTGGAAGCACGTCGCGGCTGGGAACGCGACCGTCGAGGTCGCCGAGGACGCGGCGCTGTGCGCCGACGAAAACCTGTTCAAGCAACTCCTCGAGAACCTCTTCCGGAACGCCGCCGAACACGGCCGCGCCGACACGAGGAACGACGACGAGATCGCAATAACCGTTGGCGCGCTCCACGACGGGTTCTACGTCGCGGACGACGGCGTCGGCATCCCCGAGAGCGAGCGAACGCAAGTCCTCGAAGCGGGGTACAGCGAGGACGAGACCGGTACCGGGCTCGGACTGAAGATAGTCATGCGGATCGCGAGCGCACACGGCTGGTCGCTCACGGTCACGGAGAGTGACGCTGGCGGCGCTCGCTTCGAGTTCACCGACGTCGAACTCGTCTAGTGAGCGCGATGCATGCGGAGAGACGGTCGTTCGTGTCGACGTCGTTCCGCCGAACTAGATGGTGAGGAGCTCGTAGCCGCGGTCGGCGAGTTCACCGACCGAGGGGGCGTGCTGTCCGGAGTCGCTGAGGAGGTCGACGTTCGCGCGCTTGCAGGAGTCGGTGGCGTCGAAGGCGTCCGCGCAGTACCCGCACGCGCCGGCGAGGAGCCCGCGGCTCTGGATCGTCCGCCATCGGTGGCTGAACGGGCGGTCCGGGTCCTCCGCGAACTCCGTCGCCCACTTCGTCGCCGTCCCGTCGAGGAACATCTCGACGTCGTGCCCGGCGTCGTCCAGTTCGATGGCGTACCCGAACGCGTTGTTCGCGGTCGAACCGTCTTCCGGCCCGGCGTTCAGGAGGATGGCGTACTTGTCCGTCTCGTCAGCGTCCGCCACTGGTTGTTCGTCAGTTTGTCCAAGGATACTGTTCAGGAAGCCCATACGAACACATCGACGAATACGATAATAACCACCCGGCGCTCGTGCAATCGCGACCCACGACCGACGGCGACTCGCCGACCCCGTCGTTCGGTTGCCCGGGCAGCCGTTTGATGCTCGCCGGGAGCGTGTCCTCGGTATGGGCGTTCTGGACGTACTCCCGCGAGACGCGATACCGAGCATCGACGACCCCGCGTTCGCGGCGTCGTACTTCGACGACGACGATACCGTCATCGTGGTCGAGAGCGACCGCCGCGAGCGCACCTGGTTCGAATCCTGAGCTATCACGAGAGAGTGAACGAATTCGATCTCGCGTGTGCTCTTCTTGCACTTCCGCGAGACCGTTTTCATCCCCGAGTTCCTTCCCCGAACCGGGGAGTCGACACGCGCTTCGCCCACCGTCTGCTCCCCCTCTATTCCCCCTCTCCCCTTCCCGCCTCCATTCATCCTCGACACCTGTTTCTATTTTCTAACCAGACTCAGCGGTGGATAACCGAGCGGTTTCGAGACGCGAGTGCGACACCGACTGCTGTTTATGCACTCCGAGAGCGATGTTCGTGGTATGGACGAAGTCGACTTCATGGTGATCGGTTCCGGGTCGGGACTGGACGTGGCGAACGCCGCTGCGAATCGAGGACAGTCCGTTGCAGTCGTCGAGAAGGGACGGCTCGGGGGGACGTGTCTCAACCGGGGCTGCATTCCGTCGAAGAAGCTGCTGTACCACGCGGACGTCCTGGAGATGGTCGAACGCGCCGGCGAGTTCGATATCGACGCCGAGGTCTCTGGCGTCGACTTCGCGAAGATCGTCCGTGAGGTCAACGAGGAGGTGCACGCCGACGCGGCCTCGATTCGCGAGGGGCTGCGGTCGTCGCCACGACACGACCTCTACGAGGGCGAGGGGCGGTTCGTCGACGAGCGTACGGTCGAGATAGTCAGCGGCCAGGACGAGGGTGCACGTATCCATGCAGAAACCGTCCTCATCGCCGCCGGAACGCGCCCCTCGATTCCGGAAATCGACGGGCTCGACGACGTGGACTACCTGACGAGCACCGAGGCGCTCCAGCTCGAGACCCCGCCGGACCACCTGGTCGTCGTGGGCGGCGGCTACATCGCGGCGGAACTCGGGCACTTCTTCGGGACGTTCGGGAGCGACGTCACGATAATCGGTCGGCGTCCGAACCTGCTCCCCGCCGCGGACGACGCGGTGGCGGCGGCGTTCACGGAGCAATACGCCGACCGATTCACCGTCCATACCGGGCACGCCGCCACGGCGGTCTCGGGCGACGGCGACACAGTGACCGTCGAGGCGTCACCGTACGAGTACGGCGAGGACGGCGGGGTGGTGGACGACGCTGAATCGGTGTCGGTCACTGGAGATGCGTTGCTCGTCGCCGCGGGGCGGACGCCGAACACGGACCGTCTCGACCTCGACGCCGCGGGCATCGAGACGGACGACCGCGGGTTCGTCGCAACCGACGAATACCTCCGCACGACCGCGGACAGCGTGTGGGCGCTCGGGGACATCGTCGGGGAGTACCTCCTGAAGCACAGCGCGAACCACGAGGCGAAAGCGGTCGCGCGGAACCTGTTCGGAGAGAACCTCGAACCGGTGGACTACACCGCGATGCCGTTCGCGGTGTTCGCGTCACCGGAGGTCGCAGGCGTCGGTGCGACCGAGCGCGAACTCCGCGACGCGGACCGCGAGTACGCGACCCGAACGTACCAGTTCGACGAGACCGCTCGCGGGAGCGCCATGCACGCCGACGGATTCCTGAAGGCCATCATCGACCTCGACGGCGAGATACTGGGCTGTCACGTCATGGGACCGGAAGCGTCGAACCTCATCCAGGAAGTCGTCGTCGCGATGACGGCCGGCTCGGGCACGGTACAGGACATCCGCGACGCCGTCCACATCCACCCCGCACTCTCGGAGGTCGTCCAGCGCGGCTTCTCCGGGCAGTTCACGCGCCCCACGGACCACTCGCACTCTCACTGACCCGGGGCGGGTTCGTCGCTGGTCTGTCCACCCAGGAGTCGGGTCTGCGTGCGGCCGTGGTCCCGGCAATCTCTGACTGCGGTATTTAATGGTTTGTTGGAGTTGCACGCGCTTCACACGCCGACACGCCCGATATATGCGGTGGTGGTGTAGGCACGTCCGCAATGGCAAAAGCAGCAATCGTCGTACTCGCAGGAACAGAAGGTCACGAGAACGCAGGACGCGTGTTCAACGCGCTCGAAACCGCCAAGGAGTTCGCCGAGAACGACGGCGACGAGGTCGAGCTCGTCTTCGACGGCGCCGGGACACAGTGGATCCCCGAACTCGAAGACGAGGGCCACGACTATCACGAACTCTATCAGGCGGTTCGGGACAACGCGGCGGCCTGTGACTACTGCTCGGGCGCGTTCGGCGTCGAGGACGCCGTCGCCGACTCCGGCGTCGTCACCCTCGACGACTACGAGGGCCACCCGAGCATCCGGTCGCTCGTCGCCGACGACTACGAGATCATCACCTTCTAGGGTCGACCGCGGTCAGATGAACGCCCTTCTGGCCGCAACAGCTCCCACCGACAGCTCCCCCCGTCTCTGCCAACTCACTCACCGGCGTCGTCGACCGAGTAGATACGCTGTCTCGCATCGACGAACGAGATTCGAGACGTGACGAGACCGTTCTCCTCGAGTCGCTTGAGCGCATACCGCACGGTCCGCGGCGAGAGGAACGTCGAATCCGCGAGTCCCGCCTGCGTATCCTCGCCCTCGTACTCGAGCGTCTTCGCCACGAGCTTCGCACTCGGTGGCAGTTCCTCGAGCGGAGTCACGGTTCCATCGGTCGTCTGAGAGGATTGCTCCACCATCACCTACAGGGTGACGTGGAATCCTCTTAACCGACTATCGTGCATGCAACGCCGACGCACGACCGGGCCACGCATCACATATGTCCAGATACATGCCGAGGTTCGCTGACGAGCCCTGACCAGGTTGCCAAACATTTATCCAGGTTAATCAGCAGATTGGTCGGCTGTCCGTTCCGCCTGTCGGGTCTGAGCGACGCCCAACGGGCCAGTCGTCGACGTCGCAGTGACCAGTCGCAAGAACTGGCCAGCGTTCGTGAGGAGTTTGTTCTCGGCCTTCCGGAGGTGCTCTTCGAACGTTGAACGAGCGACGGCGGTCTGTTCAGCCAGGTCCCGGAGGGAGGTCTTTCGCGGTTGTTCGTAGTAGCCGCGTTCCAGTGCCAATTGGAGTGCCGCTAGCTGTCTGTCAGTGAGGTCCTCGAACAGTTGATTCGCCGGAGCCAGCATGCTGTGGGGGATCTGCGTCTCCGAGATCGGGGTCTTCGCGAGCAGTTCGATCTCCCTGTCGGACCGCAAATCACCGAGTAACTCCCGGACGTCTTCACCGTCGAATGCGACCACCGTGTAGTGTTCCCAGCCTTGGCGGTAGATCGTCGGTGACTGATACAGACAGTTGTGCTTCTCGAAGCGGTCGATGATCGATTCTTCCAGTGAGCAGAGACACGACTGCGTGACGACGTGATACCCGTCCTCCCCCTCCGATTCGTGGAGGACGGTCCCAAGCTGACTGATCTCGTCGAGTAGCTCGTCAGTCGGCGTCGCCTCTGAGGTGATTTCGAGGACCTGACAGTCGCTCAGCGGCCACTCACGGATCGTCAAGTCCGGGTGGCGCTCGGAGATTTCTCGGTACGGACACTCGTGCTTGACCCGTATCGAAGCTTCGTGAAGGCTCATACGACGGACTTTGAGTTGGCCAAAATTAACAGTGCCGGTCATGGCCGGCATCACCTATATGCAAATATCTCCTCTATGCTCGAATACCGATGCAGGATATTACGCCGGAAGAACTCTGCGAACAATTACGAAATGGTGATACCGGGCCGCTTATCCTTGACATCCGTCACGAAGCGGATTTCGAGGACTGGCATATCCCAGGCAGTATCAACGTCGATGTCTACGACGAATTGACTGACGACCCTGAACGGGCCAAGGACGCTCTATCTGACCTGCCTCAGGACGATCGGGTCGTCACGGTCTGTGCCGCAGGCGTCGTCTCTGAGACCGCGACGGAAGTTCTCCAAGAGCTGGACTACGATGCAGTGACGCTCACCGATGGCATGAACGGCTGGAGCCGGGTCCACCGCCACGCGGAGGTACCCGCCGATCTCGATGGCGCGCTCATTCAGGTCGCACGTCCGGGGAAGGGCTGCCTCTCGCACGTCCTCGTTTCAGGCGGTGAAGCAGTCGTCTTCGACCCGTCACACTATCTCGACAAATACGAGGCGATCGTCGAGGAGCACGACGCCGACGTGGTCGGCGTTTTTGACACGCACGCCCACGCCGACCACGTCTCGGGTGCAGCGGAACTCGCCTATCGGCACGACGTCCCCTACTACCTCCATCCGAAGGATGCACTCGGCATCGACGCGACGCCGGTCGAGAATGGTCAGACCGTGACAGTCGGCAGTTTCGACATCGAGGTCATTCACACGCCGAGACATAGCGAGGGGAGCGTCTCGTTCGACATCGACGGCGCCACCCTGATCACGGGCGATACGCTCTTCCACGAGAGCGTGGGCCGCGTCGAACTCGGCGTCGAAGCTGGGATCGAAGACTCCGACGTCGAGCAGAACGCGGCGACGCTCTACGAGAGCCTCCAACGATTGCTGGCCCGACCGGACGACGCGCTGGTCCTGCCAGCACACGACCCTGGCTCGCCCGAACCACCGGTGTCGGCGACCCTTGCGGAGGTCGAGAAACGGAACGACGACCTTGGCCGCGACCGAGAGGAGTTCGTCCGCGAACTCGCAGCTGACATCCCGGATCATCCGCCGAACTTCGAACGCGTCAAGCGGACGAACGTGGGGCAGGAATCGGTCCCGAGCGACGAACTGGCCGAGTTGGAACTGGGCCCCAACAACTGCGCTGCTGAATGAATCTATGAGTACGGGAACTAAAATCAAGCAAGGGATCCGCGAGCACCTCGGACAGTTCTCACTCCACGTCCTGCTGGTGTTCGCCACCGGCCTGACCATCGGGTCCGAACGGACCGTCGTCCCCGTTCTGGGCGAAGAGGTACTCGGCGTCGAATCGTTCCTCGTTCTCGGCTCGTTCGTCGTCTCGTTCGGAATCGTGAAGTCGATCCTCAATCTCTACGCTGGCAAATGGGGTGAGGAGTACGGCCGCAAGCCGGTGCTCGTCGCCGGGTGGGCGACGGCACTCCCCCTGCCGGTCATCCTCATCTTCGCGCCGAGCTGGGCCTGGATCACCGTCGGGAACATCCTGCTCGGTATCAACCAGGCGTTGACGTGGAGTATGGCGATCAACGCGAAGATCGACCTCGCAGGGCCCGACCAACGTGGACTTGCGGTCGGCATCGACGAGTCGTTCGGCTACACTGGCGTCGCCGTCGGGGCATGGCTCACGGGCGTTATCGCCGGTCAGTGGAGCCTCCGGCCGGAGCCGTTCTACTTCCTCGCGGTCGTCGTCGTGCTGGCGTTCCTCATCTCGATATTCCTGATCGAGGAGACCGTCCAGTACGCCCAGGCCGAGGGAGACGACGACCACCACGACGCGAATCTGCCGTTCAACGAGGTGGTGAAGCGAGCGACCTACGGTGACAAGACGCTGTTCGCTGCGGCTCAAGCCGGCCACATCGAGAACTTCGTGGATACGCTGTTCTGGATCGCCGTCCCGCTGTATCTGGTAAGCCAGGGTCTTGGTATCGCAGCTGTCGGTGTCGTCGTCGGTGCCCACAGCGCGATGTACTTCCTCCAGATTGCGACCGGTGGACTTGCTGACCGTATCGGTCGCCGACCGCCCGTCATCTGGGGGATGTTCCTCGCAGGTGCCGGCGTCCTCGGAATGGTACTCGTCGAGGGGTACCTCGCGTGGGTCGTCCTGGCCGGTATCTCCGGCCTTGGTATGGCGTTGCTGTATCCGAACCTGATGACTGTGCCAAGCGACGCCGCCCACCCGACGTGGCGGTCTGCAGGGATGGGCGTCTACCGGATGTGGCGTGACTCCGGCTACGCCGTCGGAGCCATCCTCATCGGGCTCTCGATGGAGTTCGTCAACGCAGAAGCCGCATTCTACATGACCGCACTCCTGATGTTCGCGTCTGGTGCAGTCGTGTACGTCTGGATGGAAGAGACTCACCCTGAGTTCGGAACTCACGAGCCACCTTCACCCGCTCCCGCGGAAGGGGCTCCAACTATCTCTCAAGACTAGTTCAGCAATACGGGGCTTCACGGGGGGAACCGGCGGTGACCCGGTTCGAGGTCGAGTCGGCAACTGACGTCGATCTCTGCCCCGTACACGCTCGAGGAATGCCACAGAGTCACGATTCCGAGGGACTGACTCCGGCGCGGAATCGGGATTCAGGTGTCATCCTCGGCCGCCAGCCAGTGCGGTCGCCTCGGGGAGCCGTCGGAGCCACAGCATCGCAACGGTCCCGACGAGCGGTCCGATGACCAGTGGCGCGAACGCCCACTGCCAGCCGACGACGCCGGCGATAATCGGCGTGACCTGGATCGAGCCGACGGTCAGTAGGAAGCCGACGGCCGTCTGCAGCGTCAGCGCTGACCCGACGTAACTGTCCTCGGCGAGTTCGGAGACGGCCGCCGAGAACTGCGCGGAGTCGGCGACGATGACGAATCCCCATATCAACAGGAACGGGACGAGGACGAGCAGGGTGCGGCCGAACACGAAGCCGGCACCGATGCAGGCGGTGCCGCTGACGACCATGCTCGCGCTCGTGACGGTCGTTCGTCCGATTCGGTCTGCGAACACACCGGCGACGAGGGCGCCGAGACCCCCGATGGCGATGGTTCCGAACGCGAGCAGCGCAGCGAGCGTTGGTGCAGGGTCACCGCTGGCAGCGAAACTCGCAGCCAGATAGACCGGTATCCACGCCCAGACGGCGTATAGCTCCCACATGTGACCGAAGTATCCGAGGTTGGCGAGCATCGTCCCGCGGTCACCGAGCATCCGACGAACCGCTCCGGGGTCGAATGGAGCCGCCGGAGCCTGGTGTGGCCCCGGGCGTACGAACAGAACGAGCACGCCACTGACTGCCGCGAGCCCAGCTGCACCCAGCAAGACGAGACGCGGCCGGCCGACGCCACCGATCGCCCGGAGTAGGTGCGGCATCGCCGAGCCGATAGTGAGTGCCCCAACCAGCGTGCCGATAGCGAACCCGCGTCCTTCTCGAAACCAGCCAGCCATGATTTTCATCCCGGTCGGGTACACGCCGGCCAGTGCGACGCCCGTCAGGAATCGCAACAGCACGGCTGGAAGGAATGACGACACGACAAGAGCGATGAGGACGGTCGCTCCTGCCCCGATGGCGGCTGAGACGGCGAACAGGTACCGCGGCGGGACCGTATCCGCGAGGGTGAGCGTCGCGGACAGGACGGCGCCGACGACGAACCCGAGCTGTACGGCGTTCGTCAACCAAGCCGTCTCTGCGCTTGAAAGGCTCCACGCCGTCGCGAGTTCCGGCCCGACTGCCGAGGCGCTGAACCAGAGCGTCATCGCCAACAGTTCGGCAAGCGCAAGCAGGAGAAGGACTCGGTACCGACTCGCCTCCGGCCGGCCGTGCCGCGTCTCTGATTCTGAGTTCTGTGATTCAGTTCCCGGACTCGTATCCATCACGCTAGGCCTCACATCACAGTGAATAAAGACCTACGAGGGAGTTCAACGGTATTGCACAGTATAAAATCTGCTAAGTATGCGAGAAACGGCTGTACGCACGCTGGGGAAGTAATGTCGATCGATTCGTTGTTGACGATGGTCTGGCGTTCTCGGTCCCAGAGGACGGGGACGGTCACTCGCCCAGTGTAGGTCGGGTCTGCCGCGACGTACACGTCTCGCAGGTGCTCGCTTCCGAGGACCGTATCGGGCGTACAGCATACCGTCTCGGTCGTGACCGTCCAGCCCTCGTCCTCCCGCCACGGGTCGACGACGTCCATCGAGACGGGGTCAGTGAGGCCGGTGAGGCGTCGCGTGAGTGCGACGTCGTGCGCCGACGGACAGTTCCGAGCAACGTGGAGCTGGTGGCGATCGGACGCCTGCTCGAAGCGAGCGTCAGCGGTGTCTCGAATCCGGTCACGGAACGTCGTTTCCCCGCGGTCGAACGCGCCACGCTCGTCGGTGTACGGTCCGATATCGGTCTGCCACTCGCCGTCGACGAGCGTGTTCCGGCCCGTGACGGCGCGTACGTGCTGCAGTTAGAGAGGTGGCGGCCGGTGACGCCACCGCTGCACAACGCTGACCGCCTTTCTGCCTCGATGTTCACTGCCGAGTGGGTTTGTCGACGCATACCTATTTTTCGTCTCCGAGCGTCGGCATCCTGTATGGGAGACTCAGCCGAACACTACGAGTACGAGGTCGTCGTCGTCGGCGGCGGCCCGGCCGGCATGACTGCGGCGCTGTACAGCACGCGACTCGGTCACAACACCGCGGTCGTGAACCGCGGTGGCGGCCGCGCAGCGATGATGCAGGAGGTCCACAATCTGCTCGGCGTCACCGAGGAGACGAGCGGCGCCGAGTTCCTCGGCGTCGGCCAGGACCAGCTCGAGTCGTACGGCTGTGACATCCATCGTGACCGCGTCGCGAGTTGCTCACGGACCGACGAGGACCGACTCCGGCTCTCCGGGAACGGATCGACCTACGAGGCCGACCGGGTCGTCCTCGCCACCGGGTTCAACGACGTGCGACCGGAGCCGCCACTCCCACGAACGGGACGGGGCCTCCACTACTGTCTGCACTGCGACGCACACATGTTCGTCGACGAGTCCGTGTACGTGATGGGCCACGCCGAGAGCGCCGCGCACGTCGCCGGCATCATGCTCAACTTCACCGACGAGGTCGACCTGCTCACGCGCGGGAACGACCCCGAGTGGAGCGAGGAGACTGGAGCCGTACTCGAAAACCACCCGATAGACGTCATCCACGAGGACGTCTCCGGCGTCCAGAATGGAGAAGACGGCTGGCTGAAGGCACTTGAATTCGAAGACGGCACGGTCCGGAAGTACAAGGGCGGCTTCGCGATGTACGGTGCCGAGTACAACAACGGCCTCGCTCGAGAACTCGGGTGCGACATCAACGACGACGGCACGATAGTCGTCGGTGACCACGGCCAGACGTCCGTCGACGACGTCTACGCGGTCGGAGACTGCACGCCCGGCCATAACCAGATTCCCGTCGCGCTCGGGCAGGGCGCGAAAGCCGGTATCGACGTCCACTTCCAGCTCCGTGACTTCCCGCGCGACCCGAGCCTTCTCGAAGAACAAGGCCCGGTTCGAGACGAGGAGGTGCCCGGCATTCCAGACGAACTACTGGAACAAGCCGTCGACTTCCACACGTACGGCGAGTAGGCGGGTGTCGACGCGGTGAACCGCGTCGCAGTCTGTCATCTCGTGGACTTGTAGCACTACAGTTTCGGTCACGTCGTCGCTTCGCGAAGTGCATCCAGGTCGGGCTGTTGTTCGGGACCGTCGGCCGACCACGCGAACTGGATAGTGCGGTTCGGGCCGACGACGAACGTTGCGCGACCTGGGACATCGCTGTGCCCCTCGAACTCGTCGACCAGGACGTCGTACGCGCGACTTACCGCACCGTCCGTATCCGACAGTATCGGGAACTGGATGTTGTGTTTGTTAGCGTACTCGCGGTGTGCGTAGGCGGCGTCGGACCCGACACCGAGCACGACGACGTCCTCCAAAAGCGTCAGCCAGTCGGCATCCCGGAGCGAACACCACTGGTCGGTACACGCCGGATGGAAGTCGAACGGATAGAAGACGAGAACCACCGACCACCCTCTATCCGTGTACTCGTCGAGACTGTGCGTGTCGATGGTACCAGCGGCAGCCCCAGTGAGCGTGAACGATGGGGCTTCCTGTCCGACGCGAAGCATACTAATCGTTTGCACCCAACTGATTTGAACGTCGTGCGACTGTGCAATCACGGCACACGATGCTGACAATCTAGAGACCTTCTGAACTGAGCCACTTCGGTGTGACGCTGGGTTAGAACAACAGTGGCTGAATTTGTATATTCCCTACTCTTGTCTGCGTTCACAAATAAAAGGAATCAATATTATTAGTGTGTCATGGGACTCGTCCAGAAGTGATTCACCAAACCTACTTTGGGCATAGTTCGAATCGAAGATCATCAGACCCGACGCACTCACTGATTTGAACTCTCGGTGAGTTAGGTTTCGGTCGAGATGATTGCCAGTATGTGAAGGAGTTCGCTTGTTTGATTGACTCACGCGATGTCAGATATGGCTTGTCGGGAGCGGTTGTTGACCGACGCGTACCTGATCGGAGTGGAACTCACGAGAGCACTCAACGCCGGACAATCGTTTTTTATCCCCCTTCGACAGCTTGAGGGCCCATTCGATTTGCTTGATGACGGCTATCCCGAGTGGCACCCAGCACCCCACTCCTTTGAGGGAATGCTGCGCTTATTTCTCTACCGGGAGTTCACAGGCGAGAGCTATCGCGATCTCACCAGGCATCCCGAACTGGGCGACACATTCGGCCTTGAGAAGATTCCTGATGAATCGGTGCTCTCGCGGACCTAGCGTAACCGCTTCGACGACGCCACCAGAGAGTTCGTCACCAGAGCCGCACACTACGTCGTCAAAGAGATTCACGACCGCGATATCCACGTTCCCGAAGCCCGACCGAAAGCCGAGGTTGTAACCCAAGATCGAGACCCGAGTGCGTTCCCGGACGAGCCGGCCGAAGACGAAGCACTCGAGTTCACTGCCGAGCAGATCCAGCGGACGACACGGCTGGCTCGGGACCATGGCTTCAATGGATTCGATTCCGGTCGTGCCGCGAACGCCACCTACGAGGACACCCAATTCTTCGAATTACAGACGTTCATGGGGATGGCCGGCTGTGGCACGCCACAGGGCGCCAACCGCTTCCAGTACCGACACGGCCCGGACAGGAGCCCTCATGGCGACACCACCTCAGAGCCGTCAAACAGTTCGAGCCCGAGACACTTATTGATGGATTCGAGGCGGCGACCGACCGGCTGCTCTCCGTTATCGGGTCTGAAGCCTCGTTCCGACGACCGGTGACGGCTGCAATCGACATCACGACCATCCCGTACTACGGCGACGTCGAGGGCATGCCGATGGTCAACGGAACGAAAGAGGAGGACCGGCGAGCGTTCAAATTCGCGACGTTGTCGATCATCGGGCAGAACATCCCACTGGTCTTGGCTGTGGAGCCGATTCGGGAGAGCTCGGAGTGGAATCAGAATCCATCGAACAAGATTCATCGTGTCGTCCGACGCCTAGTGAAGCGAGCTCAAGACCACGTCCCCATCGAGACGGTGCTGTGCGACCGCGAATTCGGCTCACAGCGCGTGTTCCAGACGCTCTCGAACCTCGGCGTGAACTACTTAATCCCGAAGCGAATCAACAGCACGGAGCGGGAGGTCATCGAGACGATGGAGACTGATGGGGAAGACGTCGCCGTGGAATCAGCGTCCGTTCACGTCGAAGCTGGCAGCCACCAGATGCGGTTCTTGTACGTACCCTCGACGAAAGGCGATGGCACGGCCGTCTTCGCGACGAACCTCAGGGTCGGACCAGACGAGGCAGAGACGGTCTGTCGCCGATACAGTCGCCGTTGGCAGATCGAGAACGAGTACAAATCGATCAAGCACGACTTCCTCGCGAAGACCTCCTCGAAGGACTACCGGGTACGGCTGTTCTACTTCGTGTTCGCCGTCTTACTGTACAATATCTGGCGGCTGACCGACTTCCTGTTGAAAGTGGATGTTGATGGCCCAATGGACTATGCACCTGTGCTGACTGCGGGTGAATGCGTCGAGATCGTCGTCTCAACGCTGATTCCACCCGACTAACTGACTGACTCCCGCCGGGAGTGCTCTCCCGGAGTGGAAACACTGTTCACCACCGTCAGAAATCAGCTACTATCTTACCCTCATTCGATAGTTGCGGCCAAAAGAACTCAACCCACTGGTGATACGGCGAGTAGAATCACAAGCTGGTGAGAAATTTAGAGAAAACTAGGCCATCCTCCGAAACTCTGGCTTCGGCACGCCAACACGTGGGTTCGGGCAACTAAGGGGGTGGAGCGACCGGTTCTGCGACGATGCTCGCGATGGGTTCGTCGCGCCGACGAGCGCTCCAGTCACCGACGACGGTTCAGGGATAGCACGGAGAACGACCGAGGGTGTATCAGAGGCGGCGTGCCACTCCTGCGGCCACGAACGCGACACGGCCGGATTCAGCGGACGACGTCGAAGGCACGTGTTCGAGTCGTTGACTCGTCGTCCCGATTTGCAGCGTCCCCGTTCGGTCCGATCCGTTCTCCGAGGCTCCCGGTACCCATTCCGGTCGGTCGACCGTGACGCGACCGACACCCCCGAACTGGACGCGCGTCACCGAGTGCAGCTCTCGACCGTCCTCGACGAACGTCCGTTCGAGACTGTACTCGATGATGCGGCCTTCCTCGGTGACGATGAGCGTGAGCGACACGTCGACGGTCCGGTCTCCGAACGCGTTCGGGGTCGCGGTCTCGTTCGCCACCACTCTGAACACGGGTTCGGTGACGCCGCTCGGGACGGTATCGAGCGCGGTCACGTCCGTGACGTTCGTCGCGACCAGGCCGGCCTGGAGGATGCCGGGGGCGGCGCGAACGGACACCTCGGTCGGCGGCACGGGCTCGCCCTCAGGCGAGCGAAGGAGTCGGACCGTCGGGTCGTCGTTGCCGTCGAGTGCGATCTGCTGCCAGACCGCGGACCCGTTCGCGTACAGTTGTCGGTGCGCGCTCCGGTTCCGGAGCGTGGACCGTCTTTCCTGGACGTACGTCGAGCGGTTCGCGCCGAACGTCGTCGTCGACTGATCGCTCGTGTACACCGTCCCGTTCGCGTACCGTTCGACGCGATCGATCTGGACGGTGTACGAGCGGCCTGCGAGCTTCCGGTAGTGGGCGTCAACGAGATCGAACGCGTCGGGCGCGGTGTCGGCGACGGGGTCGAACGCGATGACCGGCGGTCGGTCCGCCGACGATTCGGTGGTCGTGGTTCCCGTCGGCTCGTCGACGTCGAAGGGTTCGCGCGTCGTCGAGACGCCTCCGAACGACGAGCAGCCGGCGATGACGACGACCGCGAGCACGGCGAGGACCACTGTCGTCCGAGTCACATCACGTACTCCGGTGGCCACGTAAATCACGTTTCGGTGTACGGAACTCGAGCACGTACGACCGAACAGTGGCGACTATCGGACGCCAGTGCCATCGGGACGGTCAGTCGTCGGTCGTCTGCGGGTCGGAAGCACCCCGTCGGTCGGTCGTCGCTGTGTCGTCGCGGAACGCGATTGGGCGTATGGCGTCGTCGTTCGCCGCGGCGTTCCCCCGAACGCCGTCGGCGACGATTGTGGGGAGGTCGTCGAGTCCGATGCGGTCCCCTGCGTGGACGGCGTCGGGGAGCGTCGCATCGCGAATTGCGTAGGTGGGCATCGCGTCGGGGAGGGCGCTGAGGGCTGCGGCGGGGACGATACCGGCGGCGACGGCGCACGCTGCCGGTCCGGCGAGGTCCGCGACGGTGCGAGCGGTGGCCTCGTCGACGCCCTGGAACGCGGGGACGGTGACGACGCTGGCTTCGACGCCGGTCGCGGCTGTTGCGACCGCGTCACCGTCCGGAACGGGGCCGGCGGTCACGGTCGCGCCCGCGGCGGCGAGCGTGGTGACGACGCGGCCGGCTTGCGCGCCGGTTCCGACGACGTGCACGTGCGCGTCGAGCGACCACGCGGGCGCCGAGAGCGGTGTGACCGCGGGCGTGCCCGTGACGGGGTCGTCGACGACGGCAGCGTCGGCGTCGAACGCGTCCGCGACCGTCGCACGCTCCAGGACGCGCTCGGGCGGCCCGGCGGCGACGACGCCGCCGTCGGCGAGGAGGACGAGGCGGTCGCAGTAGCGCGCGGCGAGACTGAGGTCGTGGATGGCGGCGACCGCCGTGCGACCGTCCTCGACGAGGTCGGCGACGAGGTCGAGCGTCCGGATCTGGTGGTTGACGTCGAGGCTCGCCGTCGGTTCGTCGAGCAGGAGCACGGGCGCCTCCTGAGCGAGCGCGCGAGCGAGGACGACGCGCTGGCGCTCGCCACCGCTCACTGCGGTGATTGCCTTGTCGGCGAACCTCATGACCTCGGTGCGGTCCATCGCGCGGTCGACGACGTCTCGGTCCTCGCTGGTTGCGCGGTCGAACCGCCCGCGGTGGGGCGTGCGCCCCATCGCGACGACGTCGCGCACGGAGAAGTCGAACGCGAGCTGGGTGTCCTGTGGGACGACCGCGATGCGGCGACTGGACTCGCGAGCGCCGAGGCTCCCGACCGCGTCGCCGTCGACGGTGACGACGCCGTCGTCCGGGGAGAGGACGCCCGAGAGGCACCGCAGCAGGGTCGTCTTCCCGGCGCCGTTCGGGCCGACGAGCCCGACGAACTCGCCGTCGTCGACCGCCATCGAGACGCCGTCGAGGACGTCCGTCCCGCCGAGGGAGACGGTGAGGTCTTCGACGCGGATCATCGCGACGGCACCTCCGGCGGGCTGCTCGGGCGGGGGTGCGTCCGGCCGGTCATAGTTCGTGCACCTCGCGGCGGCGGAGGAGGAAGAGGAAGAACGGGGCGCCGACGGCGGCGGTGACGACGCCGACGGGGAGCGTCGCGGCGGTCGAGCGCGCGAGCGTGTCGGTGGCGACGAGGAAGATGCCGCCGGCGATCGCGCTCGTCGGGAGGAGCACGCGGTGGTCGGGGCCGACGACGAGCCGGAGGACGTGCGGGACGACGAGCCCGACGAACCCGATGACGCCGGCGACGGCGACGGCGGCTGCGGTGACGACGCTCCCGACCGCCAGGAGGACGCGCTTGGTGCGTTCGACCTCGATGCCGAGGGTGCGGGCGTCCTCCTCGCCGAGCAGGAGGACGTTCAGGTCGCGCGTGAACGGGAGGAGGGCGGCGAACAGGACGAGGACGACGGGCGTGGCGACGGCGACGTCGCCCCAGGCGGCGTTGTTGAGGTCGCCCATCAGCCAGTAGATCGCTCGCCGGATGCTCTCGCCGGAGTGCACGAGGAGGAAGGAGACGACGGCGCCGAGGAACGTCTGGACGGCGACGCCCGCGAGCAGGAGCGTCGCGACGGGGGTCCGGCCGCCTTCGGTGGCGATGGCGTACACGAGGAACGCGGCGACGATGGCGCCGACGAACGCGGCGGTCTGGATGCCGACGCCCTTCGGGAGCCCGAGCGGGCCGGTGACGGCGACGACGAGTCCCGGGGCGGTGATAGCGGCGACGGCGCCGAGTGCGGCGCCCGAGGAGACGCCGACGATGCTCGGGTCCGCCATCGGGTTCCGGAAGAACCCCTGCATGACGGTGCCGGCGGCGGCGAGCGCGAAGCCCACGACTGCCGCCAACACGATGCGTGGGGCGCGGACGCCGACGACGATGAGTTGGTTGGTCTGTGCGACGTCGAAGCTGAAGGGATGTGCGAGTTCCAGGCCGAGGCCGCCCTGGACGGTGACGCCGACCGGGACGGGCGTGGCGTTGAGCAGCGCTTTCGCGACTGTCGCGTACGGGATGGAGACGGGGCCGACGGTCGCGGCGCCGGCGATGGTCGCGAGGAGCGCGACCAGGAGGGCACTCGAGTACGCGGTGGCTGTCGTCCCTGCTCGCATCGATAGCAAGTCCACTTGCTTTAGATAAATACTTGTTGCATAAGCCGGGAGGTGTCCACGATGACACGCACGAACGCAGTCGCCGCAGTGCTGCTCGCACTCGCGCTCGTCGCCACGCCCGCCGCCGCCGCAGTCGGCCAGGGCGCAACGACGGCCGCGGCCGAGAGCACGTCGCTCCAGACGACCGACGTCACGCAGCAGTCGGTCGATACCAGTAGCACAGCAGGCCCCTGCGAGTACCCGCTCACGCTCCGTGACGCCTCGGGCACCCAGGTCGAGATAACCGGGGAACCCGAGCGCGTCGTCACGCTCGGGCCCGCGAGCGCCCAGACGATGTGGGAGTTCGACGCCCAGGACAAGGTCGTCGGCGTCACGCAGTTCGCCGCGTACCTCGACGGCGCCACCGCGAAGGCGAACGTCTCCGGTGCCGGCCGCGCGCGCATCAGCGTCGAGCGCGTCGTCGCCCAGCAACCCGACGTCGTCCTCGCCGAGAACGTCACGAGCCCCGAGACCGTCTCGAAGCTCCGCGACGCCGGCATCACCGTCTACTACTTCAACAACTCCGAGAGCATCGACGACGTCTACAAGAAAGTCGCCACCACCGGGCGAGTCGTCGGCGAGTGCGACGCCGCCATCGAGTCCGTCCGGTCGATGAGAGAGGAGATGGCTATCGTCGAGAACGCGACCGCGGGCGAGGAACCGCGTGACTTCCTCTACGCGCTCTTCGGGTACACCGCCGGCGAGAACACGTTCATCAACTCCGGACTCGAGGCCGCTGGCGGGAACAACCTCGCCATCGGCGTCGTCGAGTTCCCGCCGAACGGGTACGCGCCGATCAACCCGGAGACCGTCGCGAACCTCAGCGTCGACTGGATCGTCTATCCCGGAACGCCCGCGGCCATCCCGCAGAACGCCGCGTGGAATCAGACGACCGCCGTCCAGGACGGGAACGTCGTCGCCGTTGACCGCAACCACATCAGTCAGCCCGCGCCGCGCGTCGTCCTCGCGGTCCGGAGCCTCACGAAGACGTGGTACCCCGACGCGTACGCGGCCGCCAACGAGAGCCTCCGCGGGAGCGTCCAGGTGAACGCGGACGTCTACGCGAGCGTCGACGACGAGACGACGACCACGAGCGGTGACGACGACACCGACGCGACCACCAGTAGCACTGGCGACGGCGACGCGACGACGACGACCGCGACGGACGAGACGACGACCGAGCCCGTCGGCGAGGACGGCTCGCCCGGGTTCGGGCCGGTCGCACTACTTGCCGCCGCCGCCCTCGTCGTCGGCGCGCTCGCACGCCGCGACTGACGACCGACGACGACCCGCGTCGTTTCCGCTGTCTCGACCCGCGATTCCGGAAAGGTTGTAAGTCCCACGACCGGACCGATGGGTATGGTCGAGAACGTCCTCTATCCCGCGTACTTCGACGCGACGCTCTCCCGCGCCGACGGTCGACGCGTCCCGGAAGCCCTCGCCGTCGACGACCCCGACGTCGACGAGGTCGCGAAAGCCGTCCAACAGGTCGGGTACGACGTCATCGTCGAACGCGACAAACAGTACAGCCGCGAAGGCCACCGCGACCGCGGTCGCGTCCTCGTGAAGAACCCCGACGGCGACGCGAAGAACGACATCGTCCAGGCAGCCGCGGCCTACGTGAACGCGCTCCGAGAATGACGACCGGTCTCGGGGTGGCGTCGCGACCGACGACCGCTCTTGGGGGGCAGTCGGTATGAAGCGCGTCGGCGAAGTCGTCCGCGTCGCACAGGGGCTCGCTATCGCTCGGGTGAGCGACGACGACCCGCCGCGTATCGGCGCGGGCGTCGTCGACGAGAACCTCGACGACGTCGGGCGCGTCGTCGACGTGTTCGGGCCCGCCGCGCGCCCGTACGTCGCCGTGTCCGCGGACGGCGTCGACCCCGCGCTCCTCCTCGGCGAGAAGCTGTACGCGCGCTGACCCGCGCCCGGCTCGACGAGACGCTTCGCGCGCGCTGACTCCGTCTTTCTGCGGCGTCGTCGCGGAGCGAAACGTACTCCCGGCGCGGGCGGGTACTCGCGGGCATGGAAGACCGCACTCGCATCTACGCCGCGGTCGCGTTCACGATGGCGTTGTTCCTCGGCGTCCAGCTCGGCGGACTGATGCTCGTCGAACCGCTGGAGGCCGCGGACAAGGCGTTCACGCAGAACCCCGACGACCCGACGAACTCCATCCTGTACGTCGGCGCCATCCTCGTGATGACGGCGTTGATGCTCGCCGCGTTCAAGTTCGACCTCGACTGGATCGTTCGCGGATTCGTCGTGCTCGCGAGCGCCGGCCTCGCCTGGCAGGTGTTCGACGTCCTCGTCCCATCGCCGTTCTCGCTCGGGCTCGCCGCACTCGTCGGCGTCGCGCTCGTCGCCTATCCGGAATGGTACGTCATCGACGCCGCGGGCGTCCTCATGGGTGGCGCCGCCGCCGGCCTGTTCGGCATCAGCTTCGGCCTCCTCCCGACGCTCGTCCTCCTCGTCGTCCTCGCCGTCTACGACGCCATCAGCGTCTACGGCACCGAGCACATGCTCGACCTCGCCGACGGCGTCATGGACATGAAGGTCCCCGTCATCCTCGTCATCCCCACCACGCTCTCCTTCTCCTTCCTCGACATGCAGTCGCCTGACAGCGTCGACACCAGCGACGAGGAAGAGGTCGCTACCGACGGAGGGAGCGCGGACGCGGAGACGGACGTCGAGTCAGCGAACGACGTCGAAGCCGACGCCACCGACGAGCCCGAAGACGACGGCGTCCTCAACCGCGACGCGTTCTTCGTCGGCCTCGGCGACGCCGTCATGCCCACCATCCTCGTCGCGAGCGCCGCGCACTTCCACACCGCCGTCCCGAACGGCCCGCTCCCCGACCTCGGCCTCCCGCTCGTCACGATGAACCTCCCCGCACTCGGCGCCATCGTCGGCACCCAACTCGGCCTCGTCGTCCTCCTCTGGATGGTCCTCAAAGGCCGCGCGCACGCCGGCCTCCCCCTCCTCAACGGCGGCGCCATCGCCGGCTACCTCATCTGCGCGCTCGCATCCGGGCTTTCGCTCACCACCGCACTCGGACTTTGAGGCCGCCGGACGCTCATTGACCAGTAAGCGCCTCGCTCGCTGGCAGCCACTCGACCTCTGTCCCGAGGTCCTCGTCGGCCGCCATCGCGCGCTCGTAGAGCAGGTACGCGCCGGCGACCGTCTCGATGCCGGTGCCGCCGGAGTCGAAGATCGTGATCTCGTCGCGGCTCGTGCGGCCGTCGGCGTTCCCGGCGACGATTTCACCGAGTTCCGCGTGCACGTCGCTCTCGTCGACGACGCCGGCGTCCTTCGCCGCGATGAACGACCCGGCGTCCTGCGGGACGCGCTCGCGGAGGTCCGGCACGTACGTCCCGCGCTCGATGGTGCGCTCGTCGAGTTCGCGTTTCTCCGGATGATACTGACCCATCGCGGTGACGTGCGCGCCGTCAGCGAGGTCCTCGCCGTCGAACACCGGCTCGCTCGCGGTCGTCGCCGTGACGACGACGTCCGCGTCCTCCACCGCCGCCGCGGCCGAAGAAACCGCCGCGACCGCCGGGTCGAGCCGGTCGTTCATCTCCGCCGCGAAGTCCTCGCGGTGCTCCTTCGTCGGCGAGAACACGTCCACGGTCTCGAAGTCTCGGACCGTGACCGTCGCACGAAGCTGCCCTCGCGCCTGCGCGCCCGACCCGATGACCGCGAGACTGCTCGCGTCCCGGCGCGCGAGCGCATCCACGCCCACGGCGCCGGCCGCACCGGTCTTGAACGGGTTCATGCTCGCGCCGTCGACGACCGCGAGCGGCTCCCCGGACTCGGCGTCGAACAACGGCGTCGCGAACCACGCGTCGCGCTCCGCGAACCCCGCAGAGTACATGTAGCCGCCCATCGCGCCCGTGTCCGGGAGGACGGCGGCGTACGAGAACAACATCCCGGGCGGGTCCGCGTTCCGGAGCGTCGTCCGCGGTTTCGCGGACGCACCCTCGCCTCGCTGCCGGTAGCCGTCGCGGACCGCCTCGACGAACTCGCCGGGGTCGGCGAGCCCACTCACGTCGTCGCTCGAGAGGAACAGCGCTGTCATGCCCCTAGCTCGGAGCGCGAATCGCAAAAAGGGGCCGGGTAGGCGAGTTGGCTGGGTCGCAGTCGCTCGAGGTCGGTAGCGGCAAGTCGATTATTCGGCGTCCGGGACGGGCGTCGACGTCGGCGAGTCAGTGGGGGTCGCAGGGGCGTCCTGGCGGAGGCTGGGTGCGTCGACGGGGCCGTTCACGAACATCGCGTGCCCGATGAGGGCGACGGCGACGAGTGCACCGAGTGTGACGGCGGTGCTGAGCGCGAGGTCGGTTGCGAACGTGAGCGAGCCGGAGATGCCGAGGAGCGAAAGCGGGATCGCCCCGAGCACGATGTCGTAGTACCCAGTCATAATATACTCTAACAAATGGGGCCCGGGTACTTGTATCTTGGGGTGGAATGGGTTCTGTATTTCACGCGTCGATGATTCGTACTTGCTCCAGCATGACTGCGACACATACTCGTAACTTATGAGAATACAACGAGTAGGAAAACGCACGACAGCAGCGGGTTTACCTGAGGTAAATTACTCAGTGGTGGCGCAAGGCCCGCGTGAACACCGAGGAATCTACCCCGACCGGTGGGCTCTTGTCGGAGAACGCCCTCGCCGGGCACGTGGACCGGAACGACCGCGCCGTCGTCGGCCTCGCGACAGTCGGACACGCGAGCGTGCACACGTTCGAACTCGCCATCCCCCTGTTCATCCCGCTCTGGCTCGCCGAGTTCGACAGTCTGGACCTCCTCGTCGCGAGCGTGCCGTTCGACGCCGCGGCCGCCGGCGTCCTCGTCACCATCGGGTACGGGCTGTTCGGGCTCGGTGCACTCCCCGGCGGCGTGCTCGCGGACCGCGTCGGCTCGAAGCGCCTCATCGTCGCGTGCCTGTTCGGGATGAGCGCGGCGTTCGTCGTGCTCGCGCTCGCCCCGTCGGCGCTCGCCGTCGGCGGCGCGCTCGCGCTCTGGGGCGCCGCCGCGAGCGTCTATCACCCCGCGGGCCTCTCGATGCTCTCCCGCGGTGCGAGCGAGCGCGGGAAGGCGTTCGCGTACCACGGCATGGCCGGGAACCTCGGTATCGCCCTCGGCCCGTTCGTCGTCGCGGTCGCGCTCGTCGTCGCCGACTGGCAGACCGTCGCGCTCGCACTCGCCCTCCCGGTCGTCGGCGTCGCCGCGCTCGCGACGCGCATCGACGTCGACGAACGCGCCGCCGTCGAGGAGGATAGCTCGGACGGAAACGAGGACCCCGCGACCGCGAGCGACGGCGGGGAGGACCGCACCAGTTCCGTCGAGTCGTTCGCGGACTTCAAGCTCGGGTCGAAGGAGCTGTTCCTCGGCGGGTTCGCGCTCATCTTCCCGGTGGTCGTCGCCTCCGGCCTCTACTACCGCGGCATCCTCACGTTCCTCCCCGAGGTCTTGTCGTCGTACGACGCGTTCGCCGCGATCGCCGTCGGCGACCTCTCGCTGGAGACGTACCGGTACGCGTACGCCGGCCTGCTCGCGGTCGGCATCCTCGGCCAGTACGCCGGTGGCCGCGTCAGCGACCTCGTGCGCCCGGAGCGTGCGCTCGCGCCTGCGTTCCTCGCGCTCGCCGTCCTCGCCGCGTTCGTCCTCCCGGCGGCGAACGCCGGCCTCGTCCCGTTCCTCGCGCTCGGCGTCGTCCTCGGCACGATGCTGTTCTTCGTGCAGCCGCTCTACCAGGCCGCCGTCGCCGACCACACGCCCGCCGGGACGCGCGGGCTCTCGTACGGCTACACGTACCTGGGCGTGTTCGGCGTCGGCGCGCTCGGCGGCGCGCTCGCCGGCGCCATCCTCGAGTTCGCCGACGCCGCGGCGCTGTTCGCGACCCTCGGCGGTATCGCGCTCCTCGGCGCCGGTGCGGCGCTCGCGCTCGCCAGACGCGGCGAGTGAGTGACTACCGGGGAGAGGGAGGGGCGGTCAGGCGCGCGCACCGAGTCGCGAGACGACGAGTGGTCGGACGACGCCGAGCGCGAGCGACCCGAGGCCCATCATGACGAGCGCGAACGAGAGCGGAGAGTCGCCGGCGAGGTAGCTGGTTCCGCGGAGCGTGAGGCCGATGCCGGCGCCACCGAGCCACGCGCCGACGGTGAGCTTCGCGGTGTCGACACCGCCGGCGAACGCGCGGTCGCCGTACGCGCCGACGAGCGCGGCGACGAGGAACCACCCGAGGAGGAACGGCGCTGCCGTCACGAGCACGCGACCCGGGTTCCCGACGACGTCCACGGCGTGCCGGAGTTCCCCGGCGAGGACGAGCGCGAGCAGCGTCGCGACGTCCGCCGCCGCGAGCTTTCCGACGGCCGACAACCCCACCGACCTCGCGTCGAGCGTCCGAGCGAGTACGTTCATGTGAGGGCCATGCGACCGCTGGGGCAAGACTCCCTCGGTCGCGTCGCCAAAGACACTTATTCGTGGAGACACGTCGACTCGAGTATGTGTCCCCAGAAGCGACGCGACCTCCTCGGGCTCGCCGGCGCGACCGCGACATCGCTCGCGGCCGGCTGTCTCTCCACGGGCGAGGGCGAGTTCAACGATTCAGCGACGACTGACGACCAGACGACGGAGACAGACGCGGTGGCTGGCAGTGGCGATGCGACCGCGACCGTCGACGGCGAGTTCGCGGCGACGACGTGGCTACCGGAACCGGACGCTTTCGGGTACGATAGCGCGTACATGGGCTTCGCGGGCGACCTGAACGCGCTCCGGGACGCCGACGTCACTGACGCGGCAATGGCTCGGACGGCGGACACCTTCCTCCCGTTGCGCGGGCAGGTCCTCTCCCCGGAGGACGTCGTGGAGCTGGCGACGGTCCAGGACGTGGCGACCGCGTGCACGTTCGACCTCGCCCCGGCGACGGTGCGCGACCGGATCCGAGCGGTGCGGCCCGATTGGGGTACGCCGACGGCGACGCCAACCGCCGGCGCCGGCACACCCAGCGGCGACGACGATACCGACCCAGAAACAGAGACGGGCTCGGGCGAATCGGGCGTCACCCGCATCGACGCTCCCGATGGCTACGAGGGATACGAGACCGCCATCGGCGTGTACTGGCTCGGCGGCGACCACCTCCTGTACGGTCCGGATCGACGACTGGTGCAGACGATGGTCGACGCGCACTCGGGTGACGTCGACCGGTACGCCGCGAACGCCGACGTCGACGCCGTGCTGGAAGCCACCGGGGAGGTGGACTTGCTCGCGGTCGCCGCACGGAGTCAGCGAGCCGTCGCGGACGCGGCAGCGTTCGGGTACGGCTGGCGGTTCGGCGACGACGTGGCACTCGCCGCACCGTTCGCGTTCCCGGACGACGACGCGACCGACCCGAGCGCGGTCGCACAGCTCTCGGACATGGCCGGCTTCACCGACTACGGCAACTTCGACGTGGAGACGACGGGGCGAGTCGTCACGCTCACCGCGAACCTCTCCGTCTCCGAGTTCGACCTCCTGCAGCGCGACGACGGCGGCCGTACCGCGACCGGCGGGAGCATGCCTCAGGTGTCGTTCGCGTTCGAGGCGAACCGCGGGAAGGACGGCGAGTGGGACGGCGGCGAGGACGAACGCGTCGTCGTCACGCACCAGGGCGGCGACAGCATCGCCCTCGCGAACGTCGCGCTGCACTACGAGGGGTCGGACGTCGCCAAGTCGGACGTGTTCGCGTCCACGAAACCCGCCGGCGACACGTGGGCCGGGGGCGGCGAGTGGACGCTACGGGTCGACGCGGCCGGCGCGGACTTCGAGTCGGGCGCGACGCTCCAGGTGGTCTGGACGAGCGACGACGGGAGCCGGTCCGCGGTCATCGCGATGTTCCAGCTGCCCTGAGAAACGAGCGGTCGTCGAGAACGAGTTCGGTGCGAGACGGCGCACCGCGTGGCTGCTTACAGGATGATGCTCTTCTTGCGGACGAACGCGTGGATGCTGGCGTCGATGCCTTCGCGGCCGATGCCGGAGTCCTTGTTCCCGCCGAAGGGGATGTCGCCGAGGCCGTGACTGGGCGCGCCGTTGATGCGGACGCCGCCGGCGTCGATGGCGTTCGCCATCCGCATCGCGCGGTCGTGGTCCGCCGTGAAGACGGCGGCGTCGAGCGCGAGGTCGTTCCCGTTCGCGAGGTCGAGCGCGTCAGCCTCGCTCTCGAACTTCGTGACGGCCGCCACCGGCCCGAACTGCTCCTCGTGGACGATGCGCGCGTCGTGGGGCACGTCCGCGAGGAGCGTCGGCTCGTAGAAGTTCCCGTCGCGCTCGCCGCCGCGGACGAGCGTCGCGCCCTTCTCCACGGCGTCCTGCACGAGTTCGTCGACCCACTCCGCCTGGTCCTCGCTGATGAGCGGCCCGAGCGCGGTGTCCTCGTCGAAGAGGTCGCCGATCGGCCACTCGTCCATCTGGCCCTCGATCTTCGCGACGATCTCGTCGTGGACGTCCTCGTGCGCGAGGACGCGCGAGACCGCCGAGCAGCGCTGGCCGGCGTACTTCAGCGAGCCCTTGGTCGCGGCGGCCGCGGCGGCGTCCAGGTCGGCGTCCGGGAACACGATCTCGGGGGCGTTCCCGCCGAGTTCCATGTGGAGGTTCACCATCCCGGACTCCTTCGCGACGTGCTTGCCGGCGCCGCTGGAGCCGGTCATCGCGATGGCGTTGATGCGGTCGTCGCCGGCGAGCACGTCGCCGATGTCGCTCGCGGACCCGGCGACGTAGTTGAACGCGCCCTCGTGGGGCAGGTCGACCTCGCTGATGACCTCCGCGAGGATGGCCGCCGAGATCGGCGTCTTGCTCGCGGGCTTGAGGACGATGGCGTTCCCGGCGGCGAGCGCGGGCGCGACCTGGAGCGCGGTCGTCGCCAGGGGATAGTTGTACGGCGTGATGCACAGCACCGCGCCGATGGGTTCGTGCTTCACGATGGCCTCCCAGCCCTCGTGGCCGGCGGTGGTGCCCTCGCGGTACTGGCCTTTCATATGCCGGATCTCCTCGGCGGCGCGGCGGAAGCGTTCGGCGGCGGAGTCGACCTCGCCGCGCGCGCTCGATATCGGCTTCCCGGCTTCGCGGACGATGACTTCCGCGAGTTCCTCCTTTCGTGCTTCGAGGCCGTCGGCGATCTCGTTCATCCAGCCGGCGCGCTCGACGACGGTGGTCTCGCGCATCGCGGGCTTGGCTGCCTGGGCGGCCGCGAGCGCGTCGCGGGCCTGTGCGGGCGTGGCCGAGGTGACCTCGGCGAACGTGCCACCGTCGGCGAGGTCGGTGACGGTGAGGCGTTTCTCGCCGCCGAGCCATTCGCCGTCGACGTACACGCGTTCACGTCGCTGTGCTGCGGTGGTTTCCATGGTAGAACACTGCACCCCCAGATGCAAAAGATTTACTCAAGGCCGAAATAACGGGGCTGTGATCGGGAGTAAATGCAGGTAGCACGCTCAGAAACGCGTTTCACGGGGAATCACGGCGATGCGAACGAACCCGTTCATCGTCCTCGACGGCGTACAGACGCCGAGGCGGCGGGCGAACGCGGCTCTCTGGACGCAACCGCCAGTAAACGACACCCGTCGCCGACGAGGCGACCACCTGCACGTCGACGCCCGCCTGGCGACCAACTGGGGCGCGTCGGCACCTTCGCGACCAACGAAGGCTCGCCGCCGGGCTAGCGACTAACTGTCTCCCCACCCAACCGAAGAACGACGATGGAGGTGCCAGACGACGCACCCGAGGACTGTCCCGTCTGCGACCGACCGTACGACTCCGTGAGCGAGCACGACGCCGGCGTCATGGTGAACCTCCTCGACAACGAACGCTACCAGCGCGTGTGCTTCGAGCCGCGACCGGGCGGACGACTCTGGTTCTTCCATCATACGCACGCCCAGACCGCAACCGCCGAGGACCCCTACTCGGACTGACCGTCAGCGACCCGGACCGACCGAGACCGGCCCGGGCCGCAGTCACCGTCACTCGTGCCCGGACACCCGCACCGGCTCGTACGGCTCCTCGAGGTACGCGACGTCGCTCGCCGAGAGACTCACCGACTCGAGCGCCTCCACCGCGTCCTCGAGGTGCTCGACGCTCGTCGTCCCGACGATGGGCGCGTCCACGTGGTCCTTCTCGAACAGCCACGCGAGCGCGATCTGCGCCATCTTCACGCCCTTCTCCGCGGCGAGTTCCTGCACGCGCTCGTTCACCTCGACACCGCCGCCCTCGTCGTACGGATGCCGGCGCGCGTGCTCCTCGTTCTCGCCGCGCGTCGTCGTCTCGAACTCGTCGTGCGGTCGCGTGAGCCACCCGCGCGCGAGCGGACTCCACGGCATGACGCCCACGCCCCGCTTCTCGCAGAACGGGAGCATCTCGCGCTCCTCCTCGCGATACGAGAGGTTGTAGTGGTTCTGCATCGTCGCGAACGACTCCAGCCCCAGCGAGTCGCTCGCGTGGAGCGCGTCCGCGAACTGGTGGGTCCACATCGAGGACGCACCGATGTTGCGGACCTTCCCGCGTCGGACGGCGTCGTCGAGCGCGCGCAGCGTCTCCTCGATCGGAGTGTCGTAATCCCAGCGGTGGATCTGGTAGAGGTCGATGGTGTCCATCCCGAGCCGGTCGAGGCTGTTCTCCAACTCCTGCTCGATGGCCTTCCGGGACAGCCCGCCCGAGTTCGGGTCGTCCTCGTCCATCTGGAAGTAGCACTTCGTCGCGACCACCGCCTCCTCGCGGCGCCCCTCGAGTGCGTCGCCGAGGACGCGTTCGCTCTCGCCCGCCGAGTACATGTTCGCGGTGTCGAAGAAGTTGATACCGAGGTCGAGCGCCCGGTCGACGAGTTCCTTGCCCTCCTCGGGGTCGAGGACCCACGGCCGCCAGTCGCTGTCCCCGAAGCTCATGCAACCGAGGCAGATGCGGGACACCTCGACGCCGGTGCTGCCGAGTGTGGTGTACTCCATGCCGGACGCGACGACGCCCGGCCACTAAGACCTACGCCCCCCGGCGAACCAGCGGCGCGCACGCGGTGACTCGGTGAGCGGCGACCATCGCACCCGTTCGTGTCGATAGGTTGAAGACAAGGACGGCGGGATACGGGAGTATGCGCACCCCGACCGCCGTCCTGGTCGCAGTCGCGCTCGTCGCCGCCGCCGTCTCCGGCGCCGGAATCGCCGGCGCAGCGACTGGGGACGCGCTCGCTGCCGACGCGACCCCGACCGCATCCGTGGACGACACGACCGCCCCAGCATCCGTGGACGACACGACCGCCCTCCAGTCCACCGCCGTCGCCACGCCGGAGAACCTCAGCGTCCGCGTGAAGACGCCGCGTACCATCGCGAAGAACGTCACGCAGAACTACTCCGTCGCCGTCGACGGCGCCGACGGGAACGTCACCGCTACGTGGACGTTCGACCGTGAGGCGGCGAACGGGACCGACGGCGTGACGAAGAACGGCACGGCCGTCCAGCACACGTGGGCCGACGGCGGGAACGCGACCATCACCGTGACCGTCGTCGACGAGTCCGGCGCGTCCGTCACGAAGGAACTCACCGTGACGGTCGTCGAGTACGGGAGCGCGGACGACGACCCGGCCGGGTCGACGCCGTTCCGCTTCGTCGGGTCGATGATCGTCATGGTACTCGCGATGGTCCTCCTCCCCGCGGTCCTCTACCTGTTCGTGCTCCCGACGGCGATGACGTACCTGACCGACGAGTTCTCCTGACGCGGCGCGTCGGGCGCGGTCAGATTCGCTCCGGGTCCATTCGCCCGACGAGCAGCCGCACGACGACGTACGCTGCCAGTCCCAGGAGGACGTACAGGACCGCGAACGCGATGGTCGTCCGACTCGTCGTCCCGATGGCGAGGCGCGCGACCGTGTTCGCCGGATGCTCCGGGAGCAACCCGCCGAGGGTCGCCGCGCCGATGATGCCCGTCGAGTACAGGAACTGCGCCTGCCGGCGGTCCGACGACCAGAGCGCGATGCCGACGCCGAACGCGACCACCGCGAGCGACAGGCCCGTGACGAGGAGGACGAGCAGCGAGACGTTCCGGACCTCCGTTCCGTTGACGCCGAGGAGGACGAGCCAGGCGAGCGCCTGCACCGGTGCGAGGCTCGCGGTCGCGAACAGCTTCGAGTCCACGATGTCGCCCATGGAGACCGGCGCGACCCGGAGGAGTTCGAGCGTCCCGCGCTGGGATTCCTCCGTGAGCGAGTCCACCGCGATGGAGCCGCTGATGAACACCGGCAGGAACATCAGGAGCGGGACGAGCACGGTGTACGTGAACCCGTAGTACGGACTGCCGCCGGAGCGCACCGGGACGTGTAGCGGCGGTGCGGCGAGGTCGTCGCGGTACTCGAGGCGGAGTCGATGTTCGAGTTCCTCCATCCCTTCGCGTATCTGGACGACCGCTATCGTCGTCCGGATGTTCTCCTCCGGCACCATCGCTCGCACCCTGAGTGTCCCGTTCACCGTCTCGTTCGAGACCAGGACTGCGTCCACCTCCCGGTCCTGGAACGCGTCCAGTGCGGTCGCCGAGTCGGGGTACCGGCGGACGACGACGCCCTCGTCGTCGCCGAGGACGGCGCCGATCTCGTCGCTGCCGTCGCCCGCGAGTCCGACGCCGAGCTGGTAGGTCTGCCCGGCGCCCGGGTCGTACAGGGAGACGAGGCCGACGACGAGGAACGACGAGAACGACGCGACGAACAGCTGGATGAGGAGCGCGAGGACGATGGTCTTCTCCGAGCGAAGGGCGGCGAGTTCGCGCTTCGCGATGGCGAGTCGCGCGCCCGAGGACCCCGAGTCGTCGCTCATCTCAAGCCACCCCCGACCGAAGGCCGATGACGAGCCCGTTGTACCCGAGGTGGACGAACACCGCGGTGAGGAACGCGAGCGCGTACGTCGTCCGACCCTTCTGCGCCCCTATCGCGGAGATGGTGGCGGTGAGGACGTGCAGTCCGAGCGGGAGGAAGAGGAGCGCGAGCACGAGCAGCGGCGACGCGTCGGTCGGAACGGTCGTGAACGCGGCGCGCCCGTACTCGACGTTCCCCATCCCGACGAGCTGGACGACGAGCGTCGCCTTCTCCGCGAGGAAGAATCCGACGCCTGCGGCGACGCCGACGCCGACCGCGGCGAGCGTCGAGTTCTCGAAGCGGTCGTGCGTGAACCCCGCGTAGCTCGCGAGGCTCTTCGCGAGCTCCTCGACGACCGCGATGGCGGCGAGGAGCAGCGGGAGGGCGACGACGCTCGGGATGGGGAAGACGACGGCGATGACGAGGAGTTCCGCGACGAACACGAACGGGAGCGCGGCCATGGTGACGGCGGCGACGGACTTCTTCGAGTGCACGAACGTCGCGACCGCGTCCAGCGCCTTCGCGCCGAGGCGCTTCTGCGTGAACATGTCCTCCTCGCGGTAGACGCTCGCGCCGACCGCGAACAGGACGAGCGCGGCGAGGTAGAACGGGCCCGTGGAGTACAGGTACTCGACGGTCGTGAACCCGACGTCGCGGAGGTGCCGGACGACCAGCGTGAGTGGACTGATGAGCGCGATGGGCGTGATGTCCGAGAAGATCGCGGGGACGAACACGTACGCGGTGAGGAACACGGAGACGGCGATGGTGACGAACGTGAGTTCCTTGAACGACCGCGCGAACATCCCGCCGACGAACGTCGCGGCGAGGAACAGGAGCGCGATGGGCGTCACCGCGGCGAGGATGGGTGGGACCGCGGCGAGACTGTAGGGGTCGCCACCGACGACGACCGCGATGCCCGCGCACACCGCGAGCAGCGCGGCGAAGTACGGGAGGGTCTTCCCGGCGATTATGTCACCGCGGGTCACCGGGGAGACGAGCATGAGTTCCCCGCGGCGGTTCACGCGCTCGTTGATGATCGTGCTCCCGTACGCCTGCACGACGAAGTTCATCGGGACGATGAACAGGAACGCGAGGACGAGCGACTGGAACGGGAACGGCGGGGAGAGCGCCCCCGGCGTCCCGGTCGTATCCGACCCGCCGGCGCCGCTACCGACGCTCGGTGCACGAACCGGTCCGTCGTCGCCGCCGCCGAGGCCGCCCCCGATGCCGCCGCCGGCCCCGCCGCCGCTCGCACCACCACCGCCGCCGGCTCCGTCGCCGCCTGCGTCCCCGCCGGCACCACCGCCCCCGTCGTTCCCGCCGCCGTCGACGCCGGGTAACGGCTGGGAGACGCGCTCGACGTACTGGAGCGTCACGACGACCGGGAACGCCGCGTACTCCTCGGATTCCCCGCGGTCCACCTGCGCCGCGAGACTGCGGTCGTTGTACTGGCGGATCGCAGTCCGTAACTCGTCGTACGCGGCCGCGCCCTTCCGCGTGTCCGCCTGCTGGAACTGGCCGTTCCGAACGAGGACGGAGACGTCGTCGCCCAGCTCCCCCCTGGGCGACCCGGCGACCAGGCGCTCGTTCTGCTGGACGACGTCGTAGTACGGACTCGATTCGTCGACGCCGACGCGATAGATGCCCTCGTCGAGACTCACGTCCGAGACGAGCGCCGGCCCCGCCGCGATACCGACGGCGAGGACGAGGACGGCGAACGCGACGGTCGTCCGGTCGAGCGTCCCGGCGCTCTTCGTGACCTCCCAGCGCGCGATGCGGAGCGTCTTCCGTAGCTTCACGTCTCGACCTCTTGGGTCGGGCGTTCCGCCTCGGGTTCGCGCGCGGACTCGACGCGCTCGCCGGCGATGTCGAGGAAGATGTCCTCCAGGCTCGGGTCCTCGGTCTGGATGTCGACGACGCGCCCGCCGTCGGCCTGGGCCTCCCGACGCACGCGTTCGACGGCGTCCATGTCGCCGACGACGACCTGATAGTGGTCCTCGTCGTCGTCGTGCGCTGCGTCCCGCACCGGGACGTCCGTGTACACGTGGTACGCGGTCTGGCCGTGTTCGTCGCGTATCTCGTCGAGCGTCCCTCTGGCGATGATGTCGCCGTGGTTCATCACGATGAGGCGGTCGCAGATGGACTCGACGTGGTAGAGGTTGTGCGCGCTGAACACGATGGTCTTCCCGTCGTCGGCGAGCTCGCGCGTGAACTCGATGATGTAGTTCGTCGTGAGCGGGTCCAGGCCCGACGCCGGTTCGTCGTAGATGAGGACGTCCGGGTCGTTCACGAGCGACCGCGCGATGGCGACCTTGCGCTTCATGCCCTTGCTCATGTCGCCGATGCGTCGCTCGCGGTGCTCGAGGTCGAGACGGTCGAGGGCCTCCTCGATGCGCTCGCGTGCGGTCTCGGTCGGGACGTCGTAGAGGTCCGCGAAGAACTCGAGGTAGCCGTGCGCGGTCATCTCCTCGTACAGCGGCGACTCCTCTGGGAGGAACCCGAGGTTCCGACGCATGTCGAGGCTCCCGGCGGACGCGCCGGCGATCTCGACGTCCCCACTCGTCGGTTCGACGAGGCCGGCGAGCATCTTGAGCGTGGTCGTCTTCCCGGCGCCGTTCGGGCCCACCACCCCGAACACCTCGCCGCGGTCGACCTCGAACGTGCTGCCGTCGACGGCGACGAAGCCGTCGTACGCCTTCCGCAGGTCGTCCACCCGGATCATTCGTTAGGTCGAGTCTGGGGTCGAATACAGGTTAAGCTTCTGGGCACCTCACCGCTCGATTCGACGGTCGAGGCGGACGCGTCTCGTGATTGCCGGCCGACAGCTAGCGTGTCTGGACGGCGACAGGTCGGGTGGTGGACCCGGACCGTCTTGGGCGTCGCGCCCGACGACTCGCGCATGAAGAGTCGGGTGCGCGTCGAGCGCGGCGAGTCGGGTCGACGGTACGCGGTGAGTCGCGAGTACGCGGTTCCCCCTGAGCGAGCGTGGACGGTCCTCGCTGAGACCGCGCACTGGCCGACGTGGGGGCCGACCGTCTCCGCGGTCCGCCCCGCGGACGCGACCGTCAAAGAGGGGCTGACCGGCGAGGCCCAGGTCCTCGGCGGCCCGTGGGTGCCCTTCGAGGTGACCGCGGTCGAAGGGGACGCGGACGGCGACGTCCGCCGGTGGACGTGGTCCGTCGCGCGGATTCCCGCGACCGGCCACCGCGTCGAGCGCGTTCACCGCGACGCGGGTGGTGACGGCTGCCGCGTGGTCTTCGAGGTGCCGTTGCTCGCCGGCGGCTACGTCCCGGTGTGTCAACGCGCGCTCGCCGCGCTCGCGACCGAGTTCGAAGAATGACGAGGTCGAGCCGTCAGGCCGCGTTCAGAGCCCGACGCCGGCCGCGTACGCCCACTCCTGGCCCGCGAGCGCGAGCACGAGCAGGCTGGCGCCGAGGAGGCCGACGTTCTTGAGGAACCCCGTCATCTCGTCCTGGACCTGGTCGTCGGGGACCGCCCAGAAGTCGTGCATCATCGGCGTGACGACGACGAAGAACGACGCGAGCGCGCCCGCCGCGAGCACGGGGTACGCGCCGAGGGCGAGGAGCACGCCGCCGAACGCGAGCTGGCCGCCCGAGAAGAGGACGGCGGCGCGCGGGAACGGAATGCCCTTCGCCTCGGCGTACGCTGCCATCCCGTCGGGCTGCATGAAGTGGTTCAGACCCATGAACGCGAGGACGCCGCCGAGGAGGACGCGCCCGACGAGGAGCGCGACGCCCTCGACCCCGGTGACGGCCATCAGGCGACCACCTCCGCGGGGGTGGTCGTGCTTCCGAGAAGCGGTGCGTGCAGCGAGCGAACCGATTGTGGTTGCATCACGTTACCTGGTTCGTCAGCGAACCATTTAAGCGGACGCGGACCCGAGGGATACCAGATAACACCGATGTCCTCAGACTCACCGACGACGGTCGCTGCGACGGCGGACGAGGACGACGCGGGCGCATGCCCCGTCGTCGAGACGATCCAACAGATCGGGTCGGAGTGGCGACTCATCGTCCTCCACGACCTCCACGACGGTGAGAAGCGGTTCAACGAACTCAAGCGCTCGACGGACGCGAGCTCGCGGACGCTCAGTCGCGTGCTCGACGACCTCGCGGACCTCGACCTCGTCGAGCGCCGCGTGGAGAGCGACGCCCCCATCGCGACGTACTACAGCCTCACCGAGAAAGGCGGCGCGCTCTGCCCGGTCTTCGACGAGATAGAGACGTGGGCGAACGAGCACGTCGAGAGCTGCCAGGAGTGACGACCTCCGGCCCGGCGCGGGGCACCGCGACCCGACCGTACCCCGAGCGGTCGCCGCACGACCGCTGAAGCGCTAGCACAGGTTGGGAAGGTTCAAAACGCCCGCGCGAGTCCTCCTCGATATGGACACGTACGACCTGATCACGCGGAACGCAGAGGAGGTCGTGACCGAGGAGGAACTCCGAGCGCTCGCCGACGACCCAGAGGGCAAGCGCGTCTACGTCGGCTACGAGCCGAGCGGCGTCCTCCACCTCGGCCACCTCCTGACGGCGAACATGCTCATCGACCTCCAGGACGCCGGGTTCGACGTCGTCGTCCTCCTCGCGGACGTTCACGCGTACCTCAACGACAAGGGGACGTTCGACGAGATAGAGGCGACCGCCGAGGTGATGCGCGAGCAGTTCCTCGCGTACGGCCTCGACCCCGAGCAGACCGAGTTCGTCTTCGGCTCGAGCTACCAGCTCGACGAGGACTACCTGCTGGACCTCCACGAGATGGCGCGGTCGACGACGCTGAACCGCGCGCAGCGCGCGATGGCGGAGATCCAGGGCGGGGAGACCGCGAAGGTCAGTCACGTCGTCTACCCGCTCATGCAGGCGCTGGACATCGAGTACCTCGACCTCGACCTCGCCGTCGGTGGCCTCGACCAGCGGAAGGTCCACATGCTCGCTCGCGAGGAACTCCCGAACGTCGGGTACGAGAGCCGGCCCGCCATCCACACGCCCATCCTCGCGGACCTGACGACGGGCGTCGGGAAGATGTCGTCGAGTTCGGGCGTCACCATCAGCATGGAGGACGACGCGGACGCCCTCGAGGAGAAGGTCAATAGCGCGTACTGTCCGCCGACGCGCGACCCGGAGCCGACCGACGACGGCGAGGAACGCAAGAACCCCGTCCTGGAGCTCTTCCAGTACCACGTGTTCCCGCGGTTCGAGTCGGTGGTCGTCGAACGACCCGACGAGTACGGCGGCGACCTCACGTACGAGGACTACGACTCGCTCGCCGAGGACCTCGACTCGGGCGAACTCCACCCGGCGGACGCGAAGGGAACGCTCGCCGCGTACCTCGACGAACTCATCGCGCCCGGCCGGGAGCGCCTGGAGGAACTGCGGGACTGAACCGCCGTCGAGCTGGACGACGAACGCATCGCGCGCCTTTTTGTCGACGCCACGCGAAGCGCCGGGCATGAACGACACGCGACTGCGGGTGCTTGCCGCGCTCGCGGGCGGGCCAGTCACCGGGCCGGCGCTCGCTGACGCGCTCGACGTCTCCCGTGCGGCGGTCTGGAAGCACGTCGAGGCGCTCCGGGACGCCGGGTTCGAGGTGTCGAGTACCGACGACGGGTATCGACTCGACGCGATCCCCGAGTACGGCGGGTTGGCGGTCGCGCACGAACTGGACGCACCGTACGACGTCGACTACCACGATTCGGTCGGGTCGACGAACGATCGGGCGCGCGACCTCGCGGCGGACGGCGAGCGCGACGTCGCGGTGGTCGCCGCAGAGCAGACGGGGAGTCGCGGGCGTCTCGACCGGGAGTGGTCCGCGCCCCGTGGCGGCGTGTGGACGAGCGTCCTCGTCCGGCCGGACGTCCCGCCCGCGCAGGTCCCGGTGTTCACGCTCGCTGCCGCGGTGGCGACCGCGAACGCGGCGCGCGAGGCCGGCGTCGACGCGGGCATCAAGTGGCCGAACGACGTCCTCGTTCCGACGGAGGACGGTGGCACGCGCAAGCTCGCTGGCGTCCTCACGGAGATGGAGGGCGAGGCGGACCGCGTGTCGTGGCTCGTCGTCGGTATCGGCGCGAACGTCGACGTCGACGCAGCGGACCTCCCCGAGGGTGCGACGAGCGTCGCGATGGAGGGCGGTGTCGCGGACCGCCGAGCGTTCGTCCAACGGGTCCTCGAAGGGTTCCACGATCTGGTCTCCGGCGACCTGGACGCGGTGCTGCCGGCGTGGCGCGAGCGCGCGCTCACGCTCGGCCAGCGGGTGCGCGTCGAGACGCCCGGCGGCGTCGTCGAGGGCGTCGCTCGCGACGTCGAGTTCCCCGGCGCGCTCCTCGTCGAGACCGACGACGGCGTCGAACGCGTCACCGCGGGCGACTGCGAGCATCTGCGCCCGGCGGACTGACTCTTCGAGCATACGGCCGCCGCCAGGCGGCCGTTTCTGTGGTGGACTGACTCTTCGAGCATACGGCCGCCGTCAGGCGGCCGTTTCCGAGTCACCGCGCGAAGCCGGACGCAGCGCGCTCGCTATTGTCTGAGGACGCCGAAGAGGAAGGGGAGCGTTGCGATGCCGGCGAACACGGCGAGGGTCTCGTCGAAGTACGCGAACGCGAGCACCATCGCTACGAGTGTGAACGTCGCGAGCGCCTTCTGCTGGAGGTCCATCACGCGTCGTCACCGACGCGGACCGTCAGCACCGGGACCTGGCACGCGCGGACGACGCGCTCGGCGACGCTCCCGAGCAGCAGTCTGTCGATGCCGCCGCGACCGTGGGTGCCCATGACGACGAGGTCACAGCCCTCCTCTTCGGCGTACCTGACGATCTCGCGACTCGGCGACCCGTCGAGGACGACGGTCTCGACTGGGACGTCCGCGTCGGCGGCGAGTTCGCCGACGCGGTCGAGCGCGCGTTGGCCTTCCTCGCCGAGCATGTCGCGGATGTGCTCCCACGACGTCTCCATCGGCATGCTCGAGTAGCTCGCGGTGTTCACGACGTAGAGCGCGTGCAGGGTCGCGTCGTGCGTTGCGGCCAGCTCGACCGCGTGCTCGACCGCGCGCTCCACGCCGACGGACCCGTCCGTCGGCACCAGGATGTGGTCGTACATCGCCCCGTGGATGGTGATACGATACCATCTATCATGAATCCTCGCCGTAATCGACCCCACGACGACCACCGGCGCGGCTCTCGACACCTCACAGCACGACGCGGTCGACGTCGTCGACCGTCGCGCGCCGCACCACGCCACGGACGACGTCGTGGACGCCGTCGAGGTTGTCGGAGTCCCCGTCGAGTGCGAGGAGCTTCGCGTCCCGACCGGCCTCGACGACGCCGCAGTTCAGGTCCGCGATGTCCGCGCCGTTCGCGGTCGCCATCGCGAGCACCTCGCGGGCGGACAGCGTGGAGAGCTTCGCCGCCCACTCCAGCTCGCGGAACATCGACGGCGCGTTCACCATCGCGTTGTCCGTGCCGAGCGCGAGCGTCGTCCGGTCGTGGAGCGCGTCGATATCAGGGAGTCCGACGTTCAGCGCGGCGTTCGACCGCGGACACACCACCACGGGAACGCCCTTGTCCTCGACGCGGTCCAGGTGGAGGCTCTCTGCGTGCACCATGTGCACGAGGAAGTCCGGGTCCAGGTCCAGCGCCGGATGGACGTCCGACGCGTCCACCTCGCCCGCGTGGATCCCGAACAGCTTCCCCTCGCGTCGCGTCGCGTTCCGCTCCCGGTCGAAGTCCGCGTCGTTCGCGCCGCTCGCCCCGAACCCGTCCGCGCGCTCCATCGCCGCAACTTCCTCGCGCCCGAGCACGACCGACTCGACCGCCGAGTTCGCGCCAGCGCGCTCGATAGCATCGACGCCCTCGACGCCGCCCTCGCGGAACTCGACGTGCGCCGCCGTCCCCGCGCGCTCCATGTACGCGAACGTCCGCCGCATCGCCGCGACGAGCTCCTCCCGGGTCGCCTCGCGGAGCAACCGGTGCTTGAGGCCGTCCGGCGGCGCGACGAGCTCCTCGAGCGTCAGGCCCTCGCCGGCCTCCTTCGCGATGGAATCCCCGATGTGGGTGTGCGCGTTCACGAACGCCGGCAGCACGATGCGGTCGCTCTCCACCGACGCCTCCTCGATAGCCGTTATCTCGCCGTCCTCGAACACCACTCGACCCTCCACGGGCTCGAACTCGCGGCCGCGGAGAACGAGGCCTTCGAGCGTGCCAGACGCGCCCGCGTCGGGCGCCGAGTCTGCGGTCACGCGTCCTCACCCGAGAACGACCCGAGCGTCTCCTGGAGGCCCGACCGGACCTCGGAGACGAGCGCCCCGTCGAGGTCCAGTCCGAGCACGTCCGCGGCGGCCGTCCCGACCGCCTCCGTGTCCTCGGCGGGCGCGTACACGCCGAGGCGCCACTGCGCGCGGTTCGCCGCACGGAGCGCGTCCACGAGCGGCGACTGCTCGTGGAGCACCCTCGCGTCGCCGTTCACGAGCACGCGCGTCGACGACTCCGTCATCTCCGGCTCCCCGGGGACGTCCAGGACGACGTCCGCCTCCGGAACGCCCGCGCGCTCCGCGATCTCGAGCTCGTACCCGCGGACGTCCTCGTGCGCCAGGTCGAGCAAGCTCTCGGGCGTGTCGTCCAGTTCCGCCCAGAGCGCGCGCTTGTGGAGGTCGCGCTCGTCGAACCGGCGCGCGAACGACTCCGTCTCCGGCGTCTCCCGGAGCGCGACCAGGAACCCCGGGTCGTCCATCCGCCGTAGTTCCTCCGCGTCCACGTCCGTCGATTCGAGCAGTCGCTCCGCCGCACGCCGCAACATCGTCTTCGAGATGCGCGTGACGTGATGGTTGTACACCGTCGGAATCATGAGTGCACGCGCCACCAGGAGGCTCTCGGCGGTCTGGACGTTCCCCTCGTCGAGCACGAGGTCGTCGTCCTCGTCGAACGTCAACTCGCGCACCAGCCGCCCGTGGTCGATGGTCCCGTACGGCACGCCCGTGTGGTGAGCGTCCCGAACGAGATAGTCCATCCGGTCGACGTCCAGCTCTCCGGAGACCACCTGCCCGTACTTCCCGTCGCCCGCGACGAGGTCCGCGACGCGAGCGGGCGACAGGTCGTGCTCCCTGAGGACCGCGCCGACCTCGCCGCGCTCGAACAGCTCGTGGACGTCGTCGTGGTACTTCCCCGTCCGGCGATGCGTGAGCGGTTCGAGGTTGTGACTGAACGGCCCGTGCCCGACGTCGTGCAAGAGTGCGGCCGCCTTCACGCGCTTCGCGTTCCGCCCCGCGACGCCGAGGTGGTCGAGCGCCTCGCACGCCAGGTGGTAGACGCCGAGGCTGTGCTCGAAGCGCGTGTGGTTCGCGCTCGGATACACCAGCGACGACGTCCCGAGCTGGACGATGTGCCGCAACCGCTGGACCGCCGGCGTGTCCAGGAGGTCGCGTGCCACCCCACCGACCTCGATGTGGTCGTGGACGCTGTCCTTTATCGTCTTCATGCCCGCCGATTGCGCGGCCTCGTACAAAAAGCAGTAGAATCGTTCGACTGTCGACACCGCCGAACGACGTAGTCGCGAGCGCTCAGACCGCGCCTTCTACGGCGCGGAGGTCCTCGGCGCGCGACCGCGCCTGCTCGACGATAGCTGGCCGTGCCTCGAAGTCCACGAGGACGTCGTCGTCGCCGTACTCGACGTCGTCGACGTTCGCCTCGTCGTGCAGCCACGACACGACGCTCATCGTGTCCTCCGTCATCGGGAGGACGAGCCGCTCGCGCTCCCAGTCCGGGAGTTCCGCGACGATGCGCTCGCGGAGCGCGTCCACGTTCAGGTCCGCGAGCCCGGACACCGCGACCGGGTTCGGCGCGAGCGCGCTGATGGCGTCGCGCTTCCGCTCCAGCTCGCGGTCGTCGACCTCGTCTATCTTGTTCAGGACCGTCACGATAGGCGCCTCGTTGCGCTCGTAGAGCGTGTCGTGACACGTCACGAGCTTCTCGCGTATCTCCTCGACGTCCTCGCTCACGTCCACCACGAGCAACACGAGGTCCGCGCGGTACACGGAGTCGAGCGTCGACTTGAACGACTCGACGAGCCAATGGGGGAGGTCAGAGATAAACCCGACCGTGTCCGTCAGCAGGACGTCGCGGTCCTCGACGTCCGCGCGCCGCGTCGTCGTCCCGAGCGTCGTGAACAGCCGATTCTCGGATTCGGCGGTCGTGTCCAGGTCCGGGTGGAGGTCCTCGTTCTCGTCGACGTCCATGTCCGCCGCGAGCCGCCGGAGGAGCGTCGACTTCCCCGCGTTCGTGTAGCCCGCGAGCGCCACGAGGTCGAACCCGCCCTCGCGGCGACGCTCCCGTCGAGACTGCTCGGTCTGCTCGATGCGTTCGAGCTCGTCTCGGATACGACTGATCTGGTTCTTGATGTCCTGCTCGCGGGACTCGTCGTACTCCCCGAGCCCCATGAACCCAGGGTGCTCGTCGCGCTTCGCGAGACTCGTCTTCGCCTCCGCGCGCGGCAATTCGTACCGGAGCTCCGCGAGCTCGACCTGCAGCTGGGCCTTCCGGGTCTCCGCGCGCTGGCCGAAGATCTCCAGGATGAGCGTGAACCGGTCGAGTATCTCCACGCCCTCCGGGAGCTTCGCGCCGAGGTTGAACGTCTGGTACGGCCCGAGGCTGTTGTCGAACACCACCACCTCGGCGCCGGTCGCCCGAACCTCGGCGGCGAGCTCGTCCGCCTTCCCCTCCCCGAAGTGTAACGCCGGGTCCTCCGTGCGCGTCTGCGTCACCGACCCCACGACCTCGTAGTCCGCCGCACGCGCCAGGTCCAGGATCTCCTCGAGGTCCGCATGGCCTTCGTCCGCGCGCTTCGCGATCACCGCTTTCATCGACGACCCACCCCGGCCTCGTGACGCGACCCCGTCGGCGTCGCGCCGGCAGTCGCTCCTCGCATCTCAAGCAGGGCCGGCCGCCACCTCGATTGTCCGAGTCATACCCGACCGTTGGTCGTCCGCATCCTTGAATCTCTCCCCACCCGTCGCCGACACGAACCGGTCGCCCAACGGCCGGAGCGAATCCGATGACGTCGGACGCACGTCAGCTCACGCCACAAACGCCTTATGGCGGCGGCGAGGAGTGAGGGGTATGGACCCAATCGCACTGCAACTGGGCGTCGATCCCCAGCAACTGGGTATCGAGTTCGGGACCGGAGGTGTCATCGGCGGAATCATCGGGTTCGCAGCGAAGAAGATCGCGAAGATCATCGCCGTCATCATCGGCCTCGAGCTCGCGCTGTTCAAGTTCCTCGAGTCCCGCGGTATCCTCACCGTCGACTGGGACAAGCTCACGTCCGGATTCGTCAAGGCAGGCCAAGACGCCGCCAGCGGCGCGCCGCCGTCGTGGATCCAGACCATCCTCTCGACGCTCTCCGTCGGCGCCGGCTTCACCGGCGGCTTCCTCATCGGCTTCAAGAAGGGATGATCGGCTGACGGACTCGAACCACGAACCACCGCCGCTTCTCTCGTTCGTTCTCCTCGCTCGTCAGCGACCGCGGTCGCCAGCGTCGTCGTCCGCTGCCGCCGTCGTCCCTTCGACGATTTCGAACAGTCGGTCGGCGCGCTCGCGGTCGATGTCCGCCTCGACGACGCGCGGGAGGAGCGGTTCGTCGTCGGCGACGTACGCGAACGCCGCCACCGCGCCAGCGCCGAGGACCGACAGGAGGAGGCTCCCCTGGAGGACGCCCCAGCCCGCGACGACCACGACCACGACGGCGACGAGGAACGTCCGCATCTGGTCGCGCTTCCGCGCTTCCGTCTCGTGCGCTCGAACGATCTCCTCGCCGCGGCCCGCGTCGACCGCGCGGTACGTCGTCGCTATCGGGCGCTCGTCCCGGAACAGGAACCGATGGACGACGAGGACGCCGACCGCGCCGAGCACGCCAAGGAGGAGCATCCCTTGCACGAGCGCCCCACCGAGCACGACCGCGACGACGACGTACGTCGCGACCGCGACGGTCTGCTGGTGTTTGCGTTCGGCATCCGATAGCGCCTCGCGTTCGTCGAACGCCACCACGTCCACCCGCGACGCCATGCTAGCGGGTCTTGATGTCGTCCTCGTCCTTCACGATCCGAGTCTCGGCCTGCCCGCTGGTCATGTCGTTGACCATGTCGTAGAAGTCGTTCTGCATCCCCGCCGGGAACGTCAGCACGCCGATCCAGCCGCCGTCGTTCGTCCACTCTTCGCTCTCCAGATCGCCGTACTGGCGGATCTTCGCCTGCGCCGACCCCGCGTAGTCAGCGGGCACCCGAACTGCGACCGTCACCTCGTCGAACCGGATAGGGATGACGGGACGGAGCGCGTCGAGCGCGTCGTCGACCTGCTCCTCCACGGGCTCCATCGGGTCGACCTGGAACCCGGCCTGTTCGAGCGCGCTCTCGATGCGGTCGGGCGGATGCGGCGCGTCGTCCATCTGCGGGTTCACGGCGTTGCGCGCGATCTTGTTCACGAGTTGCTTGTGCTTCTGCTCCTGCATCTCGCGGCGCTGCTCGGCCGTGATCTGGATCTCGCCGCGCTTGATGACTTCGGGGATGATCTCCATCACGTCGGTCGTCTCGAAGACGTCCTCGAGGTCGCTCTCCGCGGGTCTGTCGCCGCGACTTGCGTTCTCGTAGACGTCCTCCGCTGCGATGACGTCCTCGAGGTCGCCGTCGAACTCGCCGCGCTTGATCGCGAGCGCCGCGTCCGGGTCGACGAGGACCTCGAAGCGCGTGCCGTGGGATTCGAGCCGCGCCGTCACCGCTTCGTCCAGTGAAATCATACCCTGAACTTACGCGGTCGGGCTTAAAAAGGTGTGTCCCGGTTGGTCACTCCGCTCCGGAGTCGTCGGCGGCGTCGTCGCCGTCGACATCCTCGCTCGAATCCACGGCCTCGCTCGCCGCATCTTCGCCGCCCGGATCTTCGCCGCCCGCCTCTTCGCCGCCCGCCTCTTCGCCGCCCGCCTCTTCGCCGCCCGCATCTTCGCCGCCTGCGTCGTTCTCGGGCGCTGGCAGCGCGTCGAGGTGCGAGGCGAGCGCGTCGTCGTCGAGGACGGTCACGGTTCGCGTCTCCACGTCGACGGTCGCGACCGCGACCTGGTCGACGGCCGGGCGTTCCTCGTCGGGAACCGAGATGGCGCGGAGTGCGAGCGCGGTCGCGTCCTCGAGGTCGAACGCGGGGTCGTACTCGGCTTCGAGGAACGACTGGACGTCGCCGCGGTGCGCGCCGACCGCGACCGCCTGCCAGCCGTCGACGGTCCCCGAGGGGTCCGTCTCGTAGAGCCGCGGCGTGCCGTCGCGGTCGACACCCGCGATCAGGAGCGCCGCGCCGAACGGTCGCGCCCCACCGACCTGCGTGTACGCCTGCACGAGGTCCGAGACGTGTCGCGTCGCCGTCTTCGCGTCGATCGGTTCGCCGTACCGGAGGCGATTCACCTGCGCGTCCCTGCGGAGTTCGTCGACGAGTCGACGACCGTCCGCGACGTGACCCGCGCTCGCTGCCAGCAGGTGGTCGTCGACGACGTGTAGCTTCTCGATGCTCTCGCCCTCCATCAGCGACGAGCTGACGCGCTTGTCGACCGCGAGCACCACGCCCGACGACGTCTTCACGCCGACCGTCGAGGACCCGCGCTTGACTGCCTCGCGCGCGTACTCGACCTGATACAGCCGGCCGTCCGGCGAGAAGATGCTCGTGCCGCGGTCGTACGCCATCTGGTCGTGTCCGTCCATCGTGTCACTCCACGTCCTCGCTGGTCGCGTACACGCGCTCGCCGTCCACGTCCATCGCGACGCGGTCCCCGCGCACGATGGCGTTCCGGCGGCCGTCCGCGAACGCGACCTCGCGTCGGTCCGGACGTTCCGTCGCGGCAGGTATGAACTTTTCCTCGCACGCGCGGATGGTCCCGGAGACGCCGCGGACCGTCACGGCGACGGTCGCGTCGTCGACGCTCTCGATGCACGCGAGCGCCGCTCTGAGGTCCTCGACGTGCCCGCGGCGGGCGCGGACGACCGCGCTCCCGTCGCCGTTCCGGAACTGGAAGCGGACGACGGTGCCGTCCGCGTCCGCGCTCCCGGCGTCCCCGAGGAGGTTCTGAGCGGCGTACCAGAGTTCGCGCTGGAACGCACCACGCGACAGCGAGACGTCCGGGTCGGCCTCCAGCGCGACCGCGACGTACCGCCACTTCGGTCGCAGATGCTTCGGGAGGTGCTTCATCGCGGCCCGTCCCCGAGCGCATCGGTGTCCGCCCGGGCGAACGCGCGGTGGTCGCCCGCGGCGAGCGCGTCGACGTCGTCGCCGACGAGCACGCCGACCTGGTCGTGGACGCTCGTCGCGTCACTGAGCGCGAACCCCGCGTCGGTGAACGCCTCCGCGAGCACGCCGACGGTCGCCGGGTCGTCGACCTCGGGCGAGTAGAACGGCTCCTCGGGGTCCGGGAGCCCGAAGAACATCACGTCACCGAGCACGAACCGGTCGGGGTCGAGCGCGGCGACCGCCCGGAGGGCCTCGCGCTTCTCGTCGTCCGCGAGGTGATGCATCGCGAAGTTCGACACCACCACGTCCACGTCGACGTCGTCGGGGACGTTCGGGTCGCGGAACCGGCCCTCGCCGAACGAGACGTTCTCCAAGCCGGCGTCCGCGGCCTTCTCGCGAGCCTGCGCGAGCATCCCCTCGCTGATGTCCCGGCCGAGGACGCGGGCCGCGTCCTCGGCGAGCGACAGACCGATGGCGCCCGTTCCACAGCCGAGGTCGAGCACCGTCGCGTCCGCATCCATGGCGTCTCGCGCCGCGTCCACGACGAGCGAGACGCACGCGCGGTACTCGTCGGTGTCGTTCTCCTGGTCGTCGTACGTCGCCGCCATCTCGTCGAACCGCGCCGCGTGCTCCTCGATCGGTCGCTTCATGCCTCGGGGTTGGCGACCCCGCGTCAAGAACGCCGTGGGTTCGCTCCCACTCGCGCTACTGCTCGCGATCGTCGCCAGTCGCGTCGTGGTGGTCGCGGTAGCGGCCACGACGCACGCCCGGCTCGATGTAGTCCGGCGCGGTGACCTCGCGATTGCGAGCGACGAGCCGCCCCCACTCGCGGAGACCATCCTCGACCTGCTCGCGGGAGAACCCGATGCGTTCGCCGACCGCGGCGAGCGCGCGCGGCCCGCGGAGGTGTCGGTGACTCGTCCCGTCCGCGCTCACGACGTACGGGACGTCGTAGTACTCGACGAGTTCGCGGAGCTTCCGCAGGTCCCCGAGCGCCTGCACGCGCTGGCCGCCCGTGGCACGCAGCACGCCCGAGAGGTCGAACTCGACGCGGACGCCGTGCTCGGCGGCGGCCTTCGCGAGCACGTGATTGAAGTCGCCGTCGCCACGCATCGGGTGCGCGAGCACGTCCACGCGCTCCTGCTCGACCGCGAACCGATTCATCCGGTTCGTGCCACCGTGCACGAGCAAGAGCGTGTACTTCGGCCGGTAGTTCCCGACGTAGCCACTCGCCTGCTCGGGCGAGTTCGCACGGATCTCCAGGCCGTCGACGACGTCGATACCGACCGCGTCCGCGACCGCATCGGTGTCCACGTCGCTCCGAGCGTCGCCGTGATTCCGAACCACGACGCCGTCGTACCCGAGCGCCGCGGCGTGCTCGGCGCATCGACGAACCGTCGACTCGCCGTCCGGTCGCGCGTGCACCGCCTCGTAGAAACCGGTCATCCCGCGGCGACCCCCGTCATCGCTCTAGGCGTCGTCGCCGTCCTCGGTCGCGCCGGGGTCGTCGCCGTCGCTCGTCGCGTCCGCGTCGTCGTCGGGGACGCGGACCTCGTGCTCCTCGAGTTCCTCGATCGTCCGACGCGCGTTCTCGATGGCTTTCTCGCGCTTCGCCGGATACGCCTCGACCTTCGCGCGGAACGTGATACCGTCGCCGCGCGCCGTCTCACCACCGAACGCCGCCTGCTTGTCGAGATGCAGGAAGAACTCGCAGTGCTCGGTGACGCGCTCCTCGATCTCCGCGAGGAGCGCGTCGGTGTCGTCGAGGTTCGCGACGCGACTCAGCGCGTACCGGAGGTCGTCCGCGTTCTCGATGCGCGCCGAGAGGATGGCGATGCGGTCGCCGTGATGCCCCTCGGACGACGTCCGCTCGACCTCGACGTCCTCGGGCAGGAAGTGACGGAGCGCCTGCTCGACGCGTTTCTCGTCCTCGGTCGCGTACGCGAACGTCCGGACGTCCACGTAGTGGAAGGGTACGCTCGCCATAGGCGCTCCAGGGCCGCGTTATTCCTCGTCGTCCTCGGCCTCGTCGTCGTCGACGAGTTCGAGGGAGTCCTCGGGGACGCCGGACTCCTGGCCGTCCTCGAAGCTGATGGTGTAGTTCGCGTCGCCGAACATGGACTCCATGACCTGCGTGATGGTGCCCGTCTCGCCGTCGTACTCGCTGTGCTCGTCGTGGAGGACCACGGTGTCGTCTTCGTCGAAGCTCATACCACCGCGTATCCTCGGCGCGAGTAAAAAGGACTCGATACGGGCGGGCCGTCGGTCGCCGACGTCGTCACCGGCGGGACCGTTGTTGCGCTCGCTCGATCGTCGACGTCAGTGGTCGAGTTCGTCCAGCAGGACGTCGGCGGCCGCGGCCGACGACCCGGGGCCGCGTGCGGTGACGAGGTCGCCGTCGACGGTGACGCTCGTTTCCGCGTCGAGTTCGGCGTCCCAATTCCCGCCAGCCGCGATGACCTCGTCCTCGACGTAGTACGGGAGCTTGCGGCCGTCGAGGCGGTCGTGGTCGTCGACGATGCCGTCCTCCCACGCGTTCGGGAACCCGGTGACGGAGCGGCCGTCGACGACGAACTCACCGTCGTCGTCCCGGGTGAACGCGAGGATGCCGACGGCGTGACAGACGACGAGCGCGACGCCGTCGTCGCCCGCGACCGCGGTGCGGAGCGCGTCGCGAGCGTGCACGTCCTGATTGACGTCCCAGACGGTGCCGTGGCCGCCGGGGAAGACGACGGCGTCGTACTCGCTCGCGTCGACGGCAGCGAACGGTTCGGGGTCGTTCAGGTCCGGGTCGTTCTCGTGGACGTCGAGGACGCGCTCGGCGGTCTCCTCGCCGACCTCCTCCGGGTCGACCGAGCGGTCGTCGACGACGGGCGGATTCCCCGCTGGCGTGGTGACGTCGACGTCGACGCCGGCGTCCTTCAGGGTGGTCAGTGGTTCGACGCACTCCTCGCCCCAGTAGCCGTCCTCGCTGACGAAGAACAGTGCTCGTGTCATCACCCTCGGGTACGAGCGGGCGGGGAAAGGCAGGTGAGGAAGCGGCCGCACGTGCCGATACCGACACCGGGGGTGACTCGCGTCGTGGCGGCGACGCGGCGAGTCGATAACGAAGCCTCTTTGGGTTGCGTTCGCATACGTTCGCGGTATGATGCAGTCCCACGCTCTCCCGTCCCTCTCCGCCACGCCCCGTCGGTCGACGACCCCTGCGGCCGGTTCGACGCGGCGATGCCGGTAGACGACCTCTGGTTCCTCGCCGACCGCGCCACGCAGGTCGGCGAGCGCGCGTACCACCGACTCGACGACGGCCACGACGAGTACCTCGCGTGCGACCAGACCCGCGACGTCTGCCGCGAGCAGTTCGAGCGCGTCGCCGAACGCGTCGCACAGTCGGGCGCCCCCTTCGGCGCGCACACCGTCGTCTACCGCGACGGCGGCGAGCTCCTGCTCGTGTACCACGAGGGCGTCGACAAGTGGGTCGTCCCCGGCGGCGGCGTCCACCCCGAGGAGTCCTTCCGCGAAGCCGCCGAGCGCGAGCTCGCGGAGGAAGCTGGGGTCGCCGCGGACTACGACGGCCTCGCGCTCCTCGGGCGCATCGACGTCCACCACGGCTCGTACGCGGTCACGGGAGCGCTCCCCGTGTTCGCGGCGGAAGCGCGGACGCACGAGCCCGCCGTCGAGGACCCGGACGGCGAGATAACCGCCGCCGAGTGGTTCGACGTCCTCCCCGAGGACACGCGCGACCGCGAGGACCTCCGGCAGTGGCGCGACCGCGCACTCCCCGTCTGATCCACCCCCACCACCGCTGCAAGTGAAGAATCGGCGACGGCACGGCCACCGCTGCGGTCAGCGTGCCGCGAGTCCCGGAGGCCCGCGACGGCGAGTCCTCACTCGGGCGCGCCGTGGGACTCGCCGTCGCGCGCGTCCGCCTTCATCCGCCGCAGCGCCGCCTGGGCCTGACTCGCGTCGTACCCGAAGTAGACGCCGTCCGCGTACGCCTCAGCAACCTCCGTCGCGTGAATCAAGTTGTCGACCTCGACCTCGACCGCGTACAGCTCGATACCGAGGTCGACGCCGTCGGGGATGCGCGACCGGAAGCCCTTCGCGATGGTCTCCAGCCAGTACGTCGTCCCGTAGTGCGTATCGTAGAGCGGCACGACGAACTCGTCGACGTACTCCGCGAGCGCGTCCACGTCCAATCCCGCGCGCTCCTCCAGGTGCCCGGGGTACGGGTCCGGGTAGAGCGTGAAGTACACCTTCCCCGGGATGCGGTCGGTCGCCTCCGCGACGAACTCCGTGATGGTCGCCTCGCGCCACGCCCACCAGTCCTCGAACTCGCTGTCCGCGAACGCCGCCTCGCAGTGCTCGCAGTGACAGTACTCCGCCCGCGGGAACCCGACGTCGTCGAGGCGGACGTCCGGATTCGCCGCCGCGGCGTCCTCGATCATCTCCAGGAGCCCCTCGCGGTAGCGCTCGCGGCTCGGACAGACGTACCCCCAGTCGAAGTACGGCTGCTCGCGCGTCGCCCGCTCACCGTCCTCGCTCACCGGCACGAGGTCCGGCTTCGCCTCGCCCGCGGCCGTATCACCGAAGCACGAGATCATGTTTACGCCCTCCGCCTCGGGTTCCACCGCTCGACCGGTGACGTCCTTGACCTCGTAGAACGCGCGGTCGAACGACGGCCAGTCGAGCTCCGGCTCGTTCCGCGTGACGACGCCGTACATACCCGTCGCTGGGGCGTGGATACACGAAAACCGTTCGGAAGCGGGCGGCGCGGACGGCGGCGCCGCCCGGCGGACTCGACGGGGTTATTCGGCGTCGTACTCTACTTCGACGGTCTCGTCACCGCCGGAGAACGTCTTGTAGAGGAGGGCGATTGCGACCACCGCGATCAGGAGTTTGACCTTCTTGGACATACCAATACGTTCGAGCTTTGACTATTTATGGCTTACTGAACCAGGGACCGTCGAACGCGACCGGGCTCCCGGGCGCGACGGGACGACTGGGTCCACGTCTTCGCCCTCTCGGGCCGTCGTGTCAGCCGTCGATGAGCGACGCGATGTCCTCGCGGACGATGGTCTCGCAGTACTCGCAGCGGACGCCATCGCGCAGCACCGCGAACGCCGACTCGACCGGCTCGTCGGCGGTCGTGATACAGTTCCGGTTCGGGCACGCGAGCACGCCGGTCACCCGGTCGGGGCGTTCCACGCGGTTCTTCTCGACGACGTCGTAGTCGCGGACGATGTTGACGGTCGCGTCGGGCGCGATGACCGACAGCACGTCGAGCTCGTCCTGACTGAGTTCGCGTCCCTCGACCTTCACGACGTCCTTCCGGGCGAGCGCGTCCGACGGGACGTTCATCCCGACCGATATCTCCTCGCCGCTGGACCCGTCGATGCCGAGCATCGACAGGACGTTCAGCGCCTGACCGGCGCGAACGTGGTCGATGACGGTGCCACTGCGGATCTTGGAGACGCGGAGTTCCTTGTCGGTCATCGCTCGCCCTCCATGAGCAGGTCGAGCAGCGCCATCCGTACCGGCACGCCGTTGTGCGCTTGCTCGAAGTAGTTCGCGTACGCGGTGTCGTCTACCTCGGGTGCGATCTCGTCGACGCGCGGGAGCGGATGCATGACGGTGAGGTCGTCGCTCGCCGCCTCGAGGGTCTCGGCGTCGATCTGGTACTGGCCCGCGACCTTGTGGTACTCGTTCTCGTCCGGGAAGCGCTCGCGCTGGATGCGAGTGACGTACAACACGTCGAGGCTCGCGAGGACCTCCTCCAGGTCGGTGTGCTCGCGGACGTTCGCGCCTGCCTCGTGGAGGTCGTAGCGGACCGAACGCGGGAGCTTCAGGGACTCCGGACTGATGAAGTGCTGGTGCGCGTCGAAGTTCGTGAGCGCGGTCGCGAGCGAGTGCACGGTCCGCCCGTACTTCAGGTCGCCCATGATACCGATCGTGAGGTCGTCGAGCCCGGCGGTCTCCCGGATCGTATAGAGGTCCAGGAGCGTCTGCGTCGGATGGTGTCCGGCGCCGTCGCCCGCGTTCAGGATCGGGACGTCGACGTACTCGCTCGCCATCTTCGCCGACCCTTCCAGGGGGTGCCGGAGGACGAGCGCGTCCGCGTACCCCTCGATGACGCGGACGGTGTCCGCGAGGCTCTCCCCTTTCTTCACCGACGACGAGTCGACGCTCCCCATGTCGACGACGTCGCCGCCGAGGCGCTTGATAGCGGCCTCGAAGCTCATCTTCGTTCGCGTACTCGGTTCGAAGAAACACAACCCGAGGAGCGTCCCCGCGTTCCGTTCCCGGGCGGCCGACGGGTCGGCGTCGAGCTCCGCGGCCCGGTCGAGGACCTCCTCGATGTCCTCGCGCGAGAGCTGTCGCGCCGTGAGCAGGTGGTCGTGACGCATCACGTGACACCACCCACCCCCGGCCCTTGAATCAATCCGTTCGGGTCGCGCCCCGGCCGCGAGTTGAAGTGCGATGGGGCGGCGACTACGGGTATGCTCGCGTTCGCCGGGGGGAAGGGTGGGACGGGGAAGACGACGACGGCGCTCGCGTTCGCGCGCGAACTCGCCGCCGGCCGAGCGGGCGAGGCGTCAGGACGGAGCGTGACGGTCGTCGACGCGGACGTCGACATGCCGGACGTGCACTCGATGGTCGGCGTCGACCGGACGCCGACGGTCCTCGAGTGCCCGCGCGGGCGGCCCGCCCCGTCGCTCTCGGGGGTTCGCGTCGCCCCGGCACCACCCGGGGACGCGACCGACGCATTCGAGAAGACGCTGTTCGAGCTGCGAGCGGCCGACCGACCGAGCGCCGAGGGACGACCGACCGGCGCTCGACCGCGCTGTCGCGTCGTCGTCGACGCCCCCTGTGGCGGCGGGCCCGACGCAGCGCGGCCGCTCGCCGCCGCGGACGGCGTCGTCCTCGTGACGCGCCCGACGCCCGCCGCGGTCCGCGACACCGCGAAGACCGCGGCGATGGCTCGAGCACTCGAGACGCCCGTCGTCGCCGCCGTCGTCGTCGGCAACCATCCACCGCGCGCACTCGAAGACGTCCTCGGAGCGCCACGCGTCGTCACCGTCCCGCTCGTCGACGGCGACCCGTTGACCGCTCCAGCCCACCGGACCGCAATGGGGCGCCTCTGCAAGGGACTTCGACGCGGCAGACACCTTTTTACGGAGTGAAGGCCAACCCAGAGGCACATGGCGGGGCGTCTAGAGACGGGCATCGAGGTTCTCGACCGGAAGCTCGACGGTGGCCTCCCACCGGGGACCATCGTCGCGTTGACCGCAGAGCCGGCGAGCCAGTCCGAACTCATCCTCTACGAGCTCACGGCGGCCCGCGGCAGCCTCTACCTGACGACCGAACGCTCCGATCAGGCGGTCCGCGACGCCATCGAGAAGACGAACGCGCCCGTCGGCTCGCCGACGGTCCGAGACATCTCCGGGAGCGAACCGCTCGACCAAGCGAACCGCCTCATCCGCGCGCTCCCCGAGGGCGCGAACCTCATCATCGACACCGCGAACGTCCTGGAGCGCGGCGACCGGAACCGCTTCCGGAACTTCATGACGGAGCTCCAGACGCACATGGTGAACACGGGCTCCATCGCCATCATGCACTGCATGAAAGAGCAGACGCCACCCCAGAACCGGTCGTCGACGAAGCACATGGCGGACGTCGTCTTCGACCTGGAGACGCAGGTTCGAGGGAGCGAACTCGAGAACCGCCTGACCGTCCCGAAGTTCCGGGGGGGCACCGCGCTGAAGGAATCCATCAAGCTCGAACTCTCCGACGAGGTCGCCATCGACACGAGCCGCGACATCGCCTGACGAGTACGACGCGCTCGAGTTCCATCGCAGCCGCAGGGGCCACGTCTCCATTCCGAGCCGTCACGCTCACGTTTCGTTCCAGCACCAGCCACGCTCGATCCGCCGTATCGTCGCGGAGCACCGCCATAGCGCGAGATTTCGCCGGAGTAAACTGCGAGAAACGTGAGCGTTCGAAACCAGCACAAATTACAAGGTCCGTTCAGTACGGAGTGACAAGGACGACGAACATCGACTCTATACCGATGATTCCTACCCTACCATGACAGACACACACGACGTGGTTATCGCCGGTGCGGGCCCCGCAGGTGGACAGGCGGCGCGAGACCTCGCGTCCCGTGGGTACGACGTGGTCGTACTCGAGACCGAGTCCGAGGACGAGTTCCCGAGCAGGAGCAACAAGTCGACAGCGGGGACGTTCCCGTCGACGATGGCGTCGTTCGGCATCCCGGACGACGTCGTCATGAACTTCACGGACGACGTCATCCTGGAGTCCCCGAACCATCACTATCGCCGTCACCAGCCAGGTGCCGTCCTGGAGTTCGCGGACTTCAAGAACTGGCTCGTGGACGAGGCGGTCGCCGACGGCGCCGAGTATCGGTTCGACGCGCGCGTCTCGAAACCCATCATGGACGGCGACGAGATAGTCGGCGTGACGTACAACGGCGACGAGGAGGTCTACGCCGACATCGTCATCGACGCGACCGGGCCGGCGGCACCGCTCGCGAAGGCCCTCGACGTCTGCGGGCTGAGACGCGAGAAGCAAGCGATCGGGATCGAGTTCGAGTACGAGAACGTCGACGTGGACGCGGAGGGATACGCGGACCTGACGGACTCGATGATGCTCCGGCTCGACCACGACATCGCACCGGGCGGGTACTCGTGGATCTTCCACACGGGCGCGGACACGGCGAAGGTCGGCGTCTGCTACCTCCAGAACGAGAGTCATCGCGCGAACTCGAAGTCCGGGTTCACGATCGACGACTACCTCCAGTACTGGGTGGACACCGACCCGCGGTTCGCGGACGCGAAGAAGCTCGAGGGGAAACAACATCGCGGGTCCGCGCACGTCCAGCTCCCCGACAAGATGAGTACGGACAACTTCATGGCGATCGGCGATACGGTGCCGACGGTCGACCCGCTCTGGGGCGAGGGCATCGACAAGTGCATGCGCTCGGGGCGGGTTGCGGCGGCGACCGCGGACCGGTCGCTCACGGACAGCGACCGGGACACGTCGGCGGGCGAGCTCGCGGTCTACGACCAGCTCTGGCAGGACCGCGTCGCGCCGAAGGTCAACAAGCGACTGTTCATGACGGAGATGCTGTACCGCGCGTCGAACGACCGGTACGACGCCCTCGTCAGCGACCTCCACAAGCACTCCAAGGACAAACTCGACTCCGTCAACGCGGGCAACCTCCGCGACATGCTAGGGATGCTGAAGCTCGAGGACGTCTCCATCCTCGCGAAGACGGCCCGCGACTGGGTTCGGAACTGACGGCAGCGACGACTTCGTTCTCTCGACTCGCGCGCTCCGTCAGCGATCGCTCCCGGGGTCGCCGGTCGCCTCGATGCGTCGTTCGTACTTTTCGAGCGCTTCGTCGAGTGCAGCGTCGGCGTCGACGTCGAGCGAGTTCGCGAACGAGAGGAGACTGAACAGCGCGTCCCCGATCTCGTCGCGCTCGACTTCCACCTCGCCGTCACCGGCGCCGTACTCGGTCGACGAGCACGCGTCCGCGGCGAGTTCGCCGACCTCGCTCGCGAGGTCGAGCAGCTGGTACTCGGGTTCCCCCTGCATGTCGTGTTCGTCGTGGAACTCGCGTACGCGGTCCTGAGCGTCCATGTCGAGCGCGTCGACGCCACCTTCCAAGGGCGTTCTGGAATCCGTCGACGAGCGTCGCCACTACGAGGTCTGGAAACGAGAGAATCGGCGCTGCTGCGTTACTCTTCGTCGAGTTCCGCGGCGATCTCGTCGGCGTCGACGTCGGCCTCCTCGAGCGCTTCCTCGACGGCTTCGGCGTCGGCGCCCTCGCCGCCGCCCATGCCGCCCATCATACCGCCCATGCCACCCATCATGCCGCCCATGCCGCCGCCGTCGATGATCTCCTGGACGACCACGCGGTCGACATCGACGTGACTCATGATCTGTTGGGCGACCTGCTGCTTGCCGAACATCCACTGCTGGTTCATCTGGAGCTGCGGGACGCTCTCGACGTAGAGCGAGCGCTTCTCGACGACCTCGGTCTCGAACTCGGGCTCGGCGTCCTCGTCGGCGTCCTCGTCCGGCTCGACCATCGTCTCCTCCTCGACCTCGTCCGTCTCGATGTGCATCTCGGGCGCGATGTCGAAGAACATCTCGAACAGGCCGGAGGCCTTCTCGACCTCGTCCGTGACGACGTCGACGATCTCGTAGTCGTACTCGACGTCGTCACCGGCGAGCGGGTGGTTGAAGTCCACGCGAGCGCGGCCGCCGATGATGGTGTTCACGAAGCCTTCCTCGCCGTCGATCTGGACCTGCGCGCCGGGATGGCGGTCGTCCTCGGGGATCTTCTCGGCAGAGATCGTGCGGACGGCGTCCTCGTCGTACTCGCCGAACGCTTCGGCAGCGGGGACGGTGACGGTGCCGGTGTCGCCGACCTCCTTGCCGCGGACGTCGTCCTCGACGCTGTCGAAGATGTGGCCCTCACCGAGGACGATGGTGCGCGGAGCGAACTCCTGGCCTTCCTGGTCGATGCCCTCTTCCTCGGCGACCTCGGGGTCGGTCGTGTCGACGAGCTGGTCGTTCTCGACCGTGCGGGCGGTGTAGGCGAGCTTGACGAAGTCTCCGTCCTGCACGCCCTCGGTCTCGTCTGCCTCTGTCTCGGCTGCTGCGTCCTCAGTCTCGGCTTCTTCGTCGGTCATGTCGTATACGTCTCCCAGCCCGCATTTAAGAACCACGTTTTCGACCCGCGAGCGTGCACTTCGCGCGAGCGGATTCGACCGGGTCCTGAGAGCGGATTCGGCGGCCGGATGCGGCCGGGAACGACCACGTTTTTGCCGGTTCCGCGATGGGTTCGTGGTATGTACGAGGTCGAGATGAAGGTGCGGGCGGGCGGCGTGGAGACGCGGGCGGGACTCCGCGAGGCAGGGGCGTCGCTGTCGCGTGTCGTGTTCCAGGAGGACACGTACTACGACGCGCCGCATCGGGAGTTCGCGGAGACGGACGAGGCGCTCCGGGTGCGTCGCGAGGCGACGCTCGCGCCGGATGCGCCGACGAGCGTCGACGAGGTGATGGACGCGCTCGAGGACGGTGCGTTCGAGTCTCGCGTGACGTACAAGGGGCCGCTCGTCGACGACGCTTCGAAGACTCGCGAGGAGTTCGAGACGGGGGTCGCGGACGGCGAGACGATGGCGCGCGTGCTCTCGGAGCTCGGGTTCTCGCCGGCGGCGACGGTCGCGAAGCGCCGCGAGTTCTGGACGCTCGACGGGGTGACGGTGACGGTCGACGACGTGGCGGACCTGGGGACATTCGTGGAGGCGGAGGCGGAGACGGACGAGGCCGGGGTCGACGCCGCTCGTGAACGGGTCGCGGACGCGCTCCGCGCGCTCGACCTCGACCCCGACGAGCAGATACGGACGTCGTACCTCGGGCTGCTGCTCGCGGCCGCCGGCGACTGAGCGACGGGCACTGTTGCAGGGGGCCGTGCTCGGATCGGGCCAGGGCTGGGTGCTGCGGGCGACCGGAAGGCTGATTGTCCGAGTACCGGTGGTCGTGTACTGATGGCTTCCCGGTCGCTGGTGTCCGCGCTCCGCGCCGTCGCCGGGCGGGTCGCGGTTGGATTCGGTCGCCTCCTGGGGGTCCGACACGAGGCGATGTGCGTGTACGCGACCTCGCTCGAGGAGGGCACCGTCGCGACGCGGCTGCCGCCTGGCGTCGAGGTGGACGTCGAGCGCGTCGGCGACGTCTCGAACCTGCCGGCGTCGGCGGCGACGGACGCGGCGCCCTCGGACTTCGTCGCGGTCGCTCGTGACACCGCTGACGGGACTCCGGGCGGCGTCCTCGGGTGGGCGTTCGCCCGGGTCGACGCGCCGGTTCGGGTCGGCGAGTGCGTGCGACCGCTCGCGTTCGAGGGCGCGTACGTCTGGGGGTTGTTCGTCGAGCCGGCTGTCCGCGGCGACGGCGTCGGGACGGCGCTCGTCACGACGCTTACCGCTCGGGTGGCTCGGGACCGCACTGGGGCGGCGTTCGCGCTCGTCGGTCGGTCGAACGCGTCCTCGCGCGCCGTGTTCGAGCGGGTGGGGTTCGAGTGCGTCGCGGAGACGACTCGCCTCGCGGTGCTCGGGCGGCACCCCCCGACCGGCCTCGTCCTCGGAACGCGCACCTACAGAGAACCACGATGATTACTACCGGGCATAATATGAGCCGTGGTCGTTTCCGCAAGTTATAGAAACCACGGTGGGATAGGTGTGGAACAATGACTGACCGCAATATTCGCGTGGAGCCCATCGACCGACTGGCCGTCGAGGACCAGGAGGTCGAGATCGTCGAGCGGAAGGGCCTGGGGCACCCCGATTCCATCTGCGACGGTATCGCCGAGAGCGTCTCGCAGGCGCTCGCGCAGACGTACCTGGACCGCGTCGGGAAGGTCCTGCACTACAACACCGACGAGACGCAACTCGTCGCGGGGAACGCCGCGCCCGCGTTCGGCGGCGGCGAGGTCATCGAGCCCATCTACCTCCTCATCGTCGGCCGTGCCACACAGGAGTACGAGACCGACGACGGCGTCACCCACCACATCCCCACGGGTCGCGTGGCCCTCGAGGCGGCGCGTGACTACATCGACGCGCACTTCCCGGAGCTCGAGTTCGGGACGGACGTCGTCGTCGACGTGAAACTCGGCGAGGGCTCCGGCGACCTCCAGGAGGTCTTCGGCGAGGACGGGGCGACGGTCCCGATGGCGAACGACACGAGCTTCGGCGTCGGCCACGCGCCGCTCACGGAGACGGAGACCATCGTGTACGAGGCGGAACGTCGCCTGAACGGCGAGTACCACGAGACGAACCCCGAGCTCGGGCAGGACGTGAAGATCATGGGGAAGCGCGAGGGCGACGAGATAGACATCACGGTCGCCGCGGCGATGGTGGACGCGTACGTCGGTGGCATCGAGGAGTACACCGAGGCCGTCGAGGGCGTCCGCGAGTTCGTGTCGAAGGTCGCGTACGAGCACACCGACCGCGAGGTGAACGTGCACGTGAACACCGCGGACGACCTCGAGGAGGGCTCCATCTACCTCACCACGACGGGGACGAGCGCGGAGCAGGGCGACGACGGCTCCGTCGGTCGCGGGAACCGCGCGAACGGCCTCATCACGCCGAACCGCTCGATGTCGATGGAGGCCACGTCGGGGAAGAACCCCGTGAACCACATCGGGAAGATCTACAACCTCCTCTCGACGCGCATCGCCGAGGCCGTCGTCGACGAGGTCGACGGCATCCGCGACCTCCGCATCCGCCTCCTCAGCCAGATCGGGCGCCCCATCGACCAGCCGCACGTCGCGGACGCGCACGTCATCACCGAGGACGGCGTCGCCATCAGCGACGTCCGCCCCGAGGTCGAGGCCATCGTCGACCGCGAACTCGCCGACGTCACCGACGTCACGCGCAGCGTCATCGAGGGCGAACTCACGACGTTCTGACCGCGCCGACGTTCCCGGCGTGACCGCATCGGCGATTCGTCCGTATTCTGCGGCGCTGTCGCTCGTTCCGGTCAGCAGATGGCGTAGGTCCCGCGGAGTTCGTCCTCGGCGCTGACGACGAACTCGGCCCACCCGTAGCACTCGCTCGTCTCGATGGTCACGGTCTCGGTCTGGTCCTCGAACGTGCACGTTATCCTGAAGGCCTCGACGCCGTCGGGGTTCGCGTCCGCGGTGTCGTAGGCGACGATCTCGCCGCCCGCGGATATCTCGTGGGACTGGTCGTGGACGACGGTCCCGGTCGCCTCGCGGTACACCTCCAGGTCGACGGTGTGCGCGACGCCGTCCTCGCCGTCGTTCCCGAGGATGACGTCCTTCGAGGGGTCGGGCTCGTTCGCCGCCTCCGACCACCAGTTCGAATCGTCGTCGGTCGTGTCCGCTGGCGTCGTGGAGCGCCCGGTCGTCTCCGACCCCGAGCGAGTCGTCGCAGTGTCGTCGGGCGTCGCTGAGCGGTCGGTCGTGGGCGCCCCGGGTTCGTCGTCGGTCAGACAGCCGGCGAGCGCGACGCTCGCGAGAGCGCTCGTCGCCGTCCCGAGGAGGGTTCGTCGGTTCATGGTCAACAGATGGGGCGCTCGACGACGAGTTCGCCGTTCTCTCTGCGGACGATACCGCAGTCGGTGTAGCACTCGCTGGTCGCCATGAACCGCCAGGTGGTCTGTTCGTCCGTTTCTCCAGTGACTTTGAACCGCTCGACGCCGTCCGGGTTCGCTTCGTTCAGGTTGTAGACGTACGCGGTGCCGCCGGGGTCGAGGTCCTCCGTGGACTCGTGGACGACCTCGTCCGAGCCGTCGTCGACGTGCTTCGTGACGGTCACGGCGATCTGGTTGGCGGTTTCGGCCTCGTTCTCCACCCAGATGCGATGGTCGGGGTCGGGAGCATCCATCGCGTGGACCGTCGTCGAGTCGTCGGTCGTGGACGAGGGGTCCGTTCCCGAGTCGCTCGTGGATTCGAGACAGCCGACGGTGCTCGAAACCACTGTGAGCGTGCCGACGAGGAGGGTTCGTCGGTTCATGCGTCGTGGAGGGTGTGGACGGCGTCGATGGCGTCGTCGGCGCCGACGACGAGGCGGAGGTCGCCGGTGGCGGCGTTCGTCCGGAGGCGCGCGGTTGCCGTGCCCGTGCCGTACTCGGCGCACTCGGCGGTGACGTGGAAGGTCTCGACGCCGTCGGGGTCGGCGTCCGCGAGGTCGTACGCGTCGACGGAGACGCCGGGCGCGACGCGGTGAGTGTCGTGGGAGACGACGTCGCTGCGGTCGCTGCGCGTGACGGTGACGGTGACGGCGCGCGTCTCGGCGGTGTCGTTCTCGACGACGACGGCGTGATGCGGTTCCGGTGTCCGCATCGGGGCGTCCGCGTCCGCATCTGCGGTCGCGTTGGCGTTGGCGTTCGCGTCGTCGCGACCGTCGACTGTCGGGGAGTCAGTGGCGGGGAGCGCGCTGCTGGGGGTGGAGGGGAGGGGGCGGCGGCTCATACACCGAGCGTGTCCGCGGCCCGGTAAGTGCCTTTGGGCGACCCGAACTCGCGGGGGGCGCCGACCGATGGGCCGATGCCCGCGCACGGTGGTGTCGACCGACGGGTCGGTGCGCGCGGACCGACACGCGTTTTGGCGGGCGCGCGGTACCGAGAGGTGATGCAGCCTCCTGGCGCGGACGTGGTGCTCGTGCGGCACGGCGACATGGGCTCGAAGTCCCGTGGCGTGAAGCGCGACATGGAGCACCGGCTGGGGGAGAACCTGCGCGCCGTCCTCGACGACCGCGACCTGGCGGGCGACGTGGAGTTGACGTGGTCGCGGCCGCGCGTCCACACCACCGAAGGCGACGTCGCCGCGGTCGCGGAGGCGGCGGCGGACACGTTCGGCGTCGTCTCCGCGAGTCCCGCGCTGTCGGTCGACTCGGAGCTCGACGGTATCTGCGACGCGCTCGCGGCGACCGCCTCCGAGGTCTACGACGGTGGCGCGTTCGCGGTCGACGCTCGGCGGAGCGACCGCTCGCTGCCGTTCGACAGCGAGGACGTCCAGCGCGAGGGCGGACAGGCGGTCTGGGACGCCGCCGAAGCGGCGGGCGTCGACCCCGCGGTCGACCTCGACGACCCGGACGTCACGTTCGGCGTGGAGGTCCGCGAGGAGACGACGTTCGTCTACACGGAGACCGTCGACGGCGTCGGCGGTCTCCCGCTGGGCACGCAGGCGCCGCTCGTCGTCCTCGTCTCCGGCGGTATCGACTCGCCGATAGCGGCGTTCGAGGTGATGAAACGCGGCAGCCCGATTATTCCAGTATACGTCGACCTCGGCGACTACGGCGGCCCGGACCATCGCGCTCGCGCCGTCCAGACCGTCCGGGACCTCGCACGGTACGCACCGAATCACGTCGACGAGACGTGGGTCGTCCCCGGCGGCGACGCGGTCGCGCACCTCGTCGCGACGATGGATCGCGGGCGGATGCTCGCGCACCGCCGATTCCTCCTCCTCGTCGGCGAAGCCGTCGCCGAGACGGTGGGCGCGGCCGGTGTCGTCACGGGCGAGGCCATCGGCCAGAAGTCGAGTCAGACGACGAGCAACCTCGCCGTCACCGACGCGGTGACGACCCTCCCCGTCCACCGGCCGCTGTTGACGTGGGACAAGCACGACATCACCGCGCTCGCTCGCGACGTCGGGACGTTCGCGGACTCCACCATCGACGCCGGCTGTAACCGCATCGTCCCCGACGAACCCGTCGTCGACGGGAGTCTCGACCAGATCCGCGACCTGGAGCCGGACGACCTCGCGTCGCGAGCGCGAGACGCGGTCGGCCGCGCCGAACGCGTCCCTCTCGACCGGAACACCTCGTAGGACGGGCCGGAACGCACCGTCGCCCGCCGCCGGTCTGACTGCGGAATCGTAACTTTAGAGACGTGTCGCGTCCGCCAGTGGACTGTGAGCGCCCTCCACGCAGTCCCACGTCCATCCAGGCGAACGCTCCGCGTCCTCGCCCTCGCGCTCGTCCTCGTGAGTGCGTCGCCCGCGATGGCGACAGTCCTCGGTGTCGCCACCGGGAGCGCGAGCTACGACGGCGGCGTCCCCGAGTCGGTCCCGCCCGCAGACGGCCACACGGTCGTCACCGTCGACGGGATCGGGCCCGGGCTCATCGCCGCGTACGCGCCGAACGGGTCGAAGGTGTACGAAGCCGACGAGCACCGGTTCTATCACGACGTCGACCCCGCGCCGCGGTTCGGGACGGCGTCGGTGACGTACGTCGCGAGTCACGGCGCCGCCGCCAGGCACTGTGCGAGCGAGGACCGCTGCCGGAAGTCCCAGGTGATGCGCCTGAACGTGACGACCGGCGAGCGCGAGGAGCTATGGGCGCGGTACGCGACGCCCTCCGGGTCGAACAACATCCACGACGTCGACTTCGTGAACGACACGCACCTCGTCGTCGCGGAGATATCGCACCCGGACGGCGTGTACATGGTGAACGTCTCCGCGGACGAAGAGGTGTGGCGGTGGAACGCCAGCGAGCACTACGACCCGAACGCCTCGGGCGGCCAGTACCCCGGTGACTGGACGCACATGAACGACGTGGAGTACCTCCACGACCGCGGGCTCGTGATGGCGAGCCCCCGGAACATGGACTCCGTCATCTTCGTCCGGCCCGGTGAGGGCGTCGTGGAGAACATGACGCTCGGGAGCGACGGCGACCATCGGACGCTCTACGAGGCGCACAACCCCGACTTCATCCCCGCCGAGCGCGGTGGGCCGGCGGTCGTGGTCGCGGACAGCGAGAACGACCGGATCGTCGAGTATCAGCGCGTCGACGGCGCGTGGGAGCGCTCGTGGCTGTGGCGCGACGGGAGCGTGCAGTGGCCGCGGGACGCGGACCGCTTTCCGAACGGGCACACGCTCGTGACGGACACGCACAGCGACCGCGTCGTCGAGGTGGACGAGGACGGCGACATCGTCTGGCAGATGCGGTTCCCGGGGCCCTACGAGGCCGAGCGCCTCGGGACGGGCGCGGAGAGCGCGGGCGGCCCGTCGGCCGTCGAGGCCGGGCTCGACTCGCGGCGCGCGAGCGGCGGCGTCCTCGCTGGCGTCGTGCTCGCCGCGGAGGACGTCCTCCCGAGCCTGCTCGTGAACGGGATGCTGTTCACGCTCCCGCGGTGGATGACGCCCGTGGACGCCGTCGGGATGGTGTTCGCGGCGCTGTTCGCGCTCGCCTGGACGGTCGGCGAACTCGGGGTGCTCGTGGCGCGACGGCGGAGTGCCGACGCCGACGCGAGCGCGGAGAGCGCGGAGTCGAGTGCGCCCGGGGACGACTGACGCGACCCGCGAGGGCAGCGCGGCCGGTACACAAGACATTTCTCCGTGCTGGTGGTCGATACGGCTCGAAGCGACATGTCTCTCCGTTCGCGCGTCCAGCGCGCCGTCGTCGCCCGGTTCTCCGTGGATCGGCGAGCACTCGCCGCGTTCCGCGTCGCGCTCGCGACCGCGGTCCTCGTCGACCTCGCGCTCCGACTGCGGGACGTCCGCGCGTTCTACACCGACGCTGGCGTCCTCCCGCGAGCCCTCCTCCTGGAGACGTTCCCGGCGCTCGGCCGGCTCTCGATACACACGCTCTCGGGCGGACTCTGGTGGCAACTCGTGCTGTTCGCGGCGACCGCAGTGGCGGCGCTCGCGCTCGCCGCGGGCTACCGGACGCGGCTCGCGACCGCCGTCACGTTCGCGCTCGTGCTCTCGATGCAGCTCCGGAACCCCGTGCTCCTCAACGCCGGCGACTCGCTGCTCCGACGCCTGCTCCTCTGGAGCGTCCTCCTCCCGCTCGGCGCACGCTGGAGCGTCGACGCGCGCCGACGCGAGTCGACCGTCGACCGCGCCGACGTCGCGTCGATCGCCGCCGCCGGGTTGCTCGTGCAGGTGCTCGCGGTGTACGTCGTCAACGCCGTCCTCAAGGCTCGCGGGAGCGCCTGGCACGACGGGACGGCGGGCCGACTGGCGTTCGGCATGGACGCCATCACGGTCATGTTCGGCGAGGTCGTCGCCGAGTTCCCCGCGCTCCTGACGGCGGGGACGTACGCGTGGACGGTCGTCCTCCTGGCCGCCCCGCTGCTCGTGCTCGCCACCGGACGCGCGCGAACCGCCGTCGTCGCGGCGTTCGCGACCGGGCACGTCGCGATGGCGCTCACGCTCCGCCTGGGCGCGTTCCCGCTCGTCTCGCTCGCCGCACTCGTCCCGTTCCTCCCCGGCGTCGTCTGGGACCGCGTCGAGCGCGTCGTCGACGAACGACTCGCGCCGCGCGCCGACCGCGTCTTGGACCGAGTCGGCCTCGCTGAGGGCGAGACGTCGAGCGTCGCGCTCCCGGCCGCGCTCCGCGACCTCGGCGCTGGGTCGGCGCGCGCGCTCGCAGCGGCGCTGCTCGCGTTCGTCCTCGTCTGGAACGCCGCGGCGCTCGGCCTCGTCGCGCTCCCGGGGAGCGTCACGGACACCGTCGACCCCGAGGAGCGCCGCTGGGACATGTTCGCCCCCGAACCGCGGGCGACCGGCGGCTGGTACGCGACCGTCGGCACGACCGAGTCGGGCGAGCGCGTCGACCTCGCTCCCGGTGCCGACGGCACCGCGATGCCCGCCGACGTGGACTCGACGTACCCGAGCCATCGCTGGTACGTCTACCTCACGTCGCTCAGGGACGCGCCGGCGCCAGCGCTCCGCGAGCGCTTCGCGCACTACCTCTGCGAGCGCTGGACGCGCGAGCACGCGTCGACGCTCGAATCGGTGAACGTCACGTTCGTCGCCCGTAGCGTCGTCCTGGACGCGCCAGACCGCGTCGACGTCAGGCCGTTCGGGGTCACCGCGTGTGCGGGCGCCGACCGCGCGGCCTCGGAACGCACAAGACACTTACCGCCGCTGGAAGACGACTGACAGGATTGCCCCGTCATGCCCTCCCTCCAGCGGCTCCGCGAGGCGACCGTCTCGCGCGTCGGCGTCGACGAGCGCGCGCTCGCGGCCCTCCGCGTCCTCCTCGCGACCGTCGTCCTCGTCGACGTCGCGCTCTCCGTAGCTGACGCGACCGCGTTCTACACCGACGCCGGCGTCCTCCCGCGCGACCTCCTGTACGCCGAGTTCCCCGTTCGCGGCCCGCTCTCCCTGCACTCGCTGTCGGGCGAACTCTGGTGGCAGTACGTCGCGTTCGCGCTCGTCGCACTCGCCGCCGTCGCGATGCTCGTCGGGTACCGGAGTCGGCTCGCGACCGCGCTGACGCTCGTGCTCGTGCTCTCGATGCAGTTCCGGAACCCGTACGTCCTGAACTCCGGACACGCGCTCCTCCGACGGCTCCTCCTCTGGAGCGTCCTCCTCCCCGTCGGCGCCCGATGGAGTCTCGACGCACGACGCCGAACGTCGACGGGAACGGCCGGGACGGGCGACGACGAGGAGCGCAGCGGGTCGACCGTCGTCGCGTCGGTCGCGACCGTCGGCGTCGTCGTGCAGGTGCTCGTCGTGTACGCGATGAACGCCGTCCTGAAGTCCCGTGGCCCGGCGTGGCGGTCGGGCGACGCGGCCGAGCTCGTGTTCGGGATGGACGCCATCACCGTCCTCCTCGGTGACGCCCTCGCCGGACAGTCGTTCCTCCTGGAGCTCGGCACGCACGCCTGGGTCCTCCTCCTGTACGCGGCGCCGCTGCTCGTGCTCGCCACCGGCCGGCTCCGTGCGCTCGTCGCCGGCGCGTTCGTCGCCGCGCACCTCGCGATGGCGGCGACCCTGTACCTCGGCGCCTTCCCGTTCGTCTCCATCGCCGGCCTCCTCGTCTTCCTCCCGCCGTTCGTCTGGGACCGCGTCGAGGGCGTCGTCGCCGCGCACTTCGCGGGTCGCGCGACCGCCGTAGCGACTGCACTCGGTCGTGCACGGTCCGCGGTGGCGGCGCGGACGCCCTCGGTCCCGCGGCCGACGTGGTGGCGGGACGCCGCGAGCGTGACCCTGTCGCGAGCGCGTGCCGTCGGACGCACCGCGTACCGCGTGCTCCCCGTCGTCGTCCTCGCGGCCGTCCTCGTCTGGAACGCCGCCGGGTTCGGGCTGCTCGCGCTCCCCGCCGACGCGACCGAGACGGTCGACCCGAAAGAGTACCGCTGGGACATGTTCGCACCGTACCCGCTCTCGTCGGACGCCTGGTACGCGACCGTCGGCACGACCGAATCGGGCGAACGCGTCGACCTCTACGCCGGGGCCGCCGGTCGCGGCCCGCCAGCGGACGTCGACGGGACGTACCCGAGCCAGAAGTGGTACCTCTACCTGCGGAACGTCCGCGGCGGCGACGTCGACGACCGACGCGACCGGTTCGCGCAGTACCTCTGCGAGCGCTGGAACCGCCGGCACGCGTCCACCCTCGCGACCGTGAACGTCACGCTCGTCACCGAGAACGTCCGTCTCGGCGGCGACAACGAGATCGGGCGCGAGACCTTCGGCGGCTCGTGCAAGGGCGCGACGACGCGACTATCGGCACCGGACGCGACGAGGGCGCGCGAGCCGAAACCGATTAGCCCCGTCGTCCCCGAGAGGCTGGCGTGACAGAGGTCTGCTTCGTCGGGGACGCTGACTGCGACCTCCAGTACGAGTTGCTCTCGCGGGAGACCGCGCGGGAGGCGCTATCGACGTACGACCTGCGGCGGCCGTTCGAGAACGCGATCGCGCTGTCGACGGTGAGCCTCGGCGCCGCCGTCTCGCTGTGCAACGACCTGAACTGGTACGTCGTGCGGTTCGTCGACGACGTCCTGGTGCGCGAGCCGAGCGTCGACGACGACGAGTGGCTCTCGCGCGAACTCGCGACCGCGGTCCGCGACGGCGACGTGACGGGTCCGGACACCGGCGAGTACCTGAAGGTGTACGGGCTCGAGGAACCGGAGCCGACGCCGGAGGACCCGAACCCGAAGGGACCGCCGGCGCTCGTCGAACCGCTGTACGTCTCGCGGCAGGACGGCGCGGTCCCCGAGTACGACCTCCGGGACGTCGACGATACCGTCGTCGTCCGACTCACGGAGGGCGAGTTCACCGTATGATACCCGAGGACGAACGCGAGCCGGTCGACGGTGGCGAGGCGAGCGCGCCCGTCGCCGGCGAGAGCGAAGACATAGGGGATGACGGCGGCGTCGAGTCGACGATGGACGGGCCGGCGAGCGTCGGCACGGGCGCGGCCGTCGTTAACGGACGACGCGTCGCGTACCGTCGCGCCGGCACCGACGGCCCGCCACTCGTCCTCCTGCACGGCGCCGGCGTGGACGACGGCGCGCTCTCCTGGGAGCACGTCCTCCCGGAGCTCGGCCGGACGCATCGCGTGTACGCGCTCGACTGGCCGGGGCACGGCGAGAGCGACGACGCGCCCGAGCACTCCGTGGCCGCGTACCGCGACGTCCTCGTCGGCGTGCTCGACGAACTCGGCCTCGAGTCGGTCGCGCTCGCCGGCATCTCGATGGGCGCCGGGGTCGCGCTCTCGTTCGCGCTCGCGAACCCGGAGCGCGTCGACCGGCTCGCGCTCGTCTCCAGCTACGGCCTCGGCCGGTCGGTCCCGGCCGGGTCGCTCTGGTACGCGCTCGCGAACGTCCCCGGCGCGAACCAGGCGGGGTACGCGGCGATGGGGTCGTCGACGACCGCGGCACGCACCGGCCTGTCGCAGGTCGTGTACGACGCGTCCACGCTCGACGCCGGGTTCGTCGAGGCGTTCCGGGAGCGCGCGAGTCGCGCCGGCGCTGGCGCGGCGTTCGCCGCGTTCCAGCGCAACGAGATCGGGCCATCGGGTCGCGTCGAGACGAACCTCGCCGGGAGACTCGGCGACCTCGCGGTCGAGACGCTGTTCGTGCACGGCACCCAGGACCCCCTGTTCCCCGTGGCGTGGGCGCGCCGCGGCGCCGAGCGCGTCCCCGACGCCTCGCTCGTCGAGATTCCCGAGTGCGGGCACTGGCCGACCCAGGAGCACCCTGGCGTGGTCGTGGACGCGTTCCGCTCGTTCTTCGCGACCTGACTGGATACCCCGGTCGGGTCAGCTCCCGGCGAGGAAGGAGAGCCAGCCGGCGAGCGACCAGCCGGTGAGCGCGCCGACGAAGACCGGGAGGCCGAACGTCGAGAGCTGTGCCTGGAGGCCGAGGACGCCCGCCGCGAGTACGGCACCGACGAGGTCGAGGAGGAGGTTCGGCGTGGACCCGTACACGCTCGGGTTGAACGCGAACGCGAGCGTCGGCGCGACGAATCCAACGGTGGCGCCGACGGCCGCGCTCCGGCGGCGCGTGCGGACCGCCGGGCGTTCGGCTCCGCGCCACCAGAGCACGCTCCCCGCGAGCAGCGTCCCGACAGCGGTGGAGAGGAGGAAGTCGACGCCGGGCGCGAACGTCGGGTTCGAGAGGTCGACGGTGAGGACGAACGCGACGGCGACGACGGCGTAGCTCGCGCCGACCGCGACCGACACGCCGACCGTCCGCTCGTCGACGTCGTTCACGCTCGTGGCGTTCCCGCGCCCGCCAAAGAAGCGTTCTGGTTTCTCGGACACCTCCCCCGTCGAGGTCGTCGCCGCGCATCCTCGCCCTCGCCGTCGCAGCGGTCGGTGCCGCGACGCACTTCGGCGGCCACACCGCCGCCACAATAGTTATCTCTCGATTGCGCGTCCGTCCTGCCGTGAACGAGACTCCGTCGCGCGGAGCCGACGCCACCCGCGGTCGACCGAACGCACTCGTCGTGCTCGGCGCGACGCTCCTCGTGGTGGTCGTCGTCCTCACCGTCCTCGCGTCGAACCCGCTCGAAGCGCGCCTCGTGCAGGCGTCGTTCCCGACCGTTCTCTCGCTCGGCATCGTCGCATACGGGCGACGGCACGACCACACACTCAGCCGGCACTCGCCACGGCCGCTCGGCGAGTGGCTGCTCGCGATACTCCTGTACTTCGTGTTCGTCGGCGCGTGGTTCTTCGTGCTGTCCGAGACGTTCAAGACGACCATCCCGCTCGCGATACTGACGTCGATAACCGCCGGGACCGCGCTCGGCGCCGTCATCGGCGTGTACGCCGTCCGATTGAACGCCGCGAACGAGGAGCTCGTCGCGGCGAACGACGAGCTGTCGGCGTTCGCGAGCATCGTCAGTCACGACGTCAGGAACCCCGTCCAAGTCGCGTCGGGCTCCCTGGATCTGCTGGCGGCGGACCTCCCGGACGACGACGAGAACGTCGAACGCATCGAGCACTCGCTCGACCGCATCGACACCATCATCGAGAACGTCCTCGTGCTCACGCGCGGCATCGAGGACGTCTCGGACTCGCGGCCGGTCGAACTCGCTGCCGCCGCCAGCGACGCCTGGGAGACGACGGACGCACCCGACGCATCGCTCTCGCTCGCTGACCCGCCGACGGTGACGGCGAACGAGGACCTGCTCGCGACGCTCCTCGAGAACCTGTTCCGGAACGCGAACGACCACTCGCCGGACGCGGTGACGGTGACGGTCGGCGAACTCGCCGACGAGGACGGGTTCTACGTCGAGGACGACGGCCCCGGCATCCCCGCGGGAGACCGCGACGGCATCTTCGGGATGGGCGAATCCGGCAGTGGCGGGACCGGCATCGGGCTGTTCGTCGTCGGGCGCGTCGCGGACGTCCACGGGTGGGCGTACCGCGTCACGTCGGGCGCCGCGGGCGGTGCACGCTTCGAGTTCCGGACGTGATCTGAACAGTCACCGCCGAACGCGACACTGCCGCCAGGAACTCACTCGGCGTCGTCGAACAGCCCCGTCGAAAGGTACCGTTCGCCGGAATCCCAGAACACCGTCACGACGAGCGGGCAGTCCTCGCCCGCGTCCCGCCCAGCGCCCACGGCCGGCTCGCCGGTGTGCGTCCGCTCCTCGTCGCGCTCACCGACGGGCGTCCGCGGTTCGCCGCTCCCGGCGGGCGGACACTCCACGTCCGGCGTCGCGATGCGTTCCGCGACCCGCTTCGCGGCGACGTTCGACGCACCCGAGGACTGCCCGACGAGGATGCCCTCCTCGCGAGCGAGCCGCCGGCACTCCGCCTCCGCAGTCTCGACGTTCACCGTCTCCACCTCGTCGATGAGGCTCCGGTCGAGGTTCGGGCTGACGAACCCCGGCCCCATCCCCTGGAAGTCGTCGTCGCCGCTCTCGCCCGTCGACAGCACCGCGTTCTCCTCGGGCTCGACCGCCACGACCGTCATCTCCGGGAACTCCTCCCGGAGCCGTCGCGCGTTCCCCGAGAGCGTCCCGCCGGTGCCGACGCCCGCGACGAACGCATCTATCTCTCTGCCCTCCACCTGCTCGAGTATCTCCTCCGCGGTCGTCCGGTAGTGCGCTCGCGGATTCGCCTCGTTCTCGAACTGATGTAACTGAACCGCGCCCGTCTCCCGCTCGATCTCGTCCGCGCGCTCCTTCGCCGCCTCGATCTCGCCGTCGACGAGCTCCAGGTCCGCGCCGTACGCACCCATCACCTGCCGTCGCTCCGGGCTCTTCGACGCCGGCATCACGATCGTACACTCGTACCCGCGCGCCGCACACACCATCGCCACGCCGATTCCCGTGTTCCCGCTCGTCGGCTCCACCACGCGGTCGCCGGACTCCAGTTCTCCGGCGCGCTCCGCCGCCCGAATCATCTCCAACGCCGGCCGGTCCTTCGCCGACCCGGCCGGATTGAACGACTCGATCTTCGCCGCCACCGTCGCCCCCGGCGGCCCGTCGACCGCAACGAGCGGCGACCCGATGGTCCCGAGGATGCTCCGCTTCATACCACGCCGTTCGCCCGCAGCGGTTTTACCGTGTCGGACACCGGCAGCCCCTGACGCTACCGCAGCCACCAGTTCGTCCCAACCCCGCTCGCGCCCGTCGGCCGACCGCCCTCGGCCCGTCCATCGACCACGCTCGCGCTCGTCGCCCGACGACTGCACGGGCGAGTGTCGCGAGCGGAACCGTCAAATCCCTCGCGTCGGTACGAGTCCCCATGACCGAATCACTGGAGTTGGAGACGATGCGGCCGAATCCCGCGTTCTCGCCCGGTGCGTACGAGGACACCGTCGCGACGTGGGAGGCGCTCGCTGACCGCGTGGTCGTGAAGGTGTGGGGCGGCGACTGGTGCGTCGACTGCCGCCAGCAGCTCCCCGACTTCGGGGCGCTCCTCGACGCGGCCGGCGTGGACGCCGTCGAGCACTATCCCGTCGAGCGCGAGGACGGCGAGAAGGTCGGCCCCGGCGTCGACGAGTACGGCATCGAGTTCATCCCGACGGTCGTCGTCGAGGACCGCGAGACCGGCGAGGAGCTCGCTCGGTTCGTCGAGGAAGCCGCCGTCCCCGTCGGCGTTGCACTCGCCGAGGACCTCGAAGCACACGTCTGAACGGGCACTTTCGGGACGAGGGCTGCGAGTTTCTCCCAGTCGGTCAGGGCTGCGCGCAGCGCCCGGGTTCCTCGTCGGTCGAGAGGTAGACGTCCTCGGACTCGACGGAGAATCGGAGGTTGATGTCGCCGGAGCACTCGCGGAAGTACGCGGGGCGGTCGACGGTCACGGTCGTCGAATCACCGGCCGTGGAGACGACGAGCGTGAACTCGCCGGTGCCCTGGAGGCGGAGGACGCGCTCGAAGGACGCGTTCGCCGCGAGCGACCGCTCCATGACCGTGCGGTCGTTCCGGAGGAGCGTCACGGAGACCTGGGTCGCGTCCTCGCCGAGCGCTCGCACCTGGACGTCGTGCGTGCGCGGCGGCTCGTCGGTGGGCGTCGGCGTCAGGTCGACGGCGGCGCCCGAGAGGAAGACGTACCCGAGGAGGCAGCCGACGAGGACCGCTCCGAGGAACGTTCGCTTCACTGCCACGAGATGCGTCGTGTCGACGCAAAACCGTTGTGGCTGAATCGAGCGTCGATTTCTGTGACGGCGTCGTGAACGGCACCGTTCCGGCGCCCCGGGCGCGCCGGGTTAGTCGTCGAAGAACGCGATGGCGTCGGCGAGCGCGTCCGCCGGTGGCGAGCACGCGAACGACCGGCACGCGTACGCGGTCGGGCCGTCGCGGGCGTCGCGACCCGCCCAGATGGGTGGTGCCTCGTCGAGTCCGAGTTCGTCGAGCCACGCGTCGAGGCGGTCTGCGCTCGCGGGGCGTTGCGCGACGACGCGACGCGGGAGGAAGGTTTCGGCGAGCGTCTCGCGGAACTCCGGGGGGCGGTCGTCGCACGCGAGTGTGAGTTCAGCGTCGCCGCGCCGGTAGCGGTCGGCGACGAGCGCGAGCGTCGGGTGCTCGACGGGGCTGGCTTCGATGCGGGCGCCGTGGCGTTCCAGGACGGTCTCGACGACGGACTCGTAGCGGTCGTCGGTCGCGAAGTGGTCGAGGCTCAGGAGGACGTCGCACGCGACGCCGAGGCTGGAGGGCGTGGACTGGTCGCGGACCTCCTGCGGACGGACGACGAGGGATTCGCCGGACGCGGGCGTGAAGAAGACGCTCCCGGCGTCGGCGTCGTAGAACTCCTCACGGACGACGTCCGCGAGGTCGAGCGCGAACGCGAGCGACTCGACGGCACCAGTTGCCTGGTAGTGGTCGAACGCGCCGCGAGCGAGGAACGCGTAGTCCTCCAGGTAGCCCTCGCCCTGGACGTCCAGCCCGCCCTCGGCGTCCTCCATTGGAACTGCACGTCGCGAGAGCCGCTCCTCGGCGTCGTCCCAGAGGTACTCGCGGACGAACGCGAGCGCGTCACCCGCGAGTTCGGCGTGCCCGTCGTCCTCGAGGACGATGGCGCTCTCGGCGAGCGCGCTGACGGCGAGGCCGTTCCAGCCGGCGAGCACCTTCCCGTCGCGCCGCGGTCGCGGGCGCTCGTCGCGAGCGGCGAAGACGGCCTCGCGAGCGCGTTCGAGACGCTCCCGGACCGGGGCCGCGTCCAGGTCGTGGTCGTCGGCGAGGTCGTCGACGGACGCCGAGATGGTGAGCACCGTCTGGTCGTCCTCGAAGTTCCCCGAGTCGGTGACGCCGAAGCGCTCGCAGAACAGGTCCGCGTCCGCGGGCTCGCACGATTCGCTCGCCGCGACCGCGTCGGCGACCGATTCGGGCGTCCACACGTAGAACGCGCCCTCCTCGTGGTCGCCCTCGGCCGTCTCGCTCTGCGCGTCGAGCGTCGCGTACAGCCCGCCGTCGGGGTGGCGGAGTTCGCGCTCGATGAAGTCGACGGTCTCGCGGACGACGTCGGCGTACCGCTCCTCGCCCGTGACCTGGTAGCCCGCGAGGAAGACCCGGGGGAGTTCGGCGTTGTCGTACAGCATCTTCTCGAAGTGCGGAACCGTCCAGTCGCGGTCCGTACAGTACCGGTGGAAGCCACCGCCGACGTGGTCGTAGAGCCCGCCGTCCGCCATCGCGTCGAGCGTCTCCCGGACGACGTCGCGGGGCGCCTCGCGGGCGCTCTCGTGGTGCGCGGCCAGGAGGACGTGGAGGCGAGCGGCCTGCGGGAACTTCGGGCCCTGGTTCCCGAACCCGCCGTACTCGCGGTCGGCGCCGCGAACGATCGCCGCGGCGGCGTCCGCGAGCACGTCGTCGTCCGGCGCGTCCGCGCCCGCCGACGGCACGTCCTCGAGGCGGTCCTTCGCCGCGGCCGTCCACTGGTCCGCGCGATTCTCCATCTCCCGGCGGTCGTCGTCGTTCCCCCAGGAGTCAGCGATGCGCTCCAGGAGGTTCTCGAACCCGGGCATGTTCCGCTGGGGTTCCTTCGGGAAGTACGTCCCGACGTAGAACGGCTTCCCCTCGGGCGTCAGCCACGCTGACAGCGGCCAGCCGCCCCGTCCCGTGACGGTCTGGCAGACGGTCATGTAGATGGAGTCGACGTCCGGGCGTTCCTCGCGGTCGACCTTGATGGGGACGAAGTGCTCGTTCAGGAGTTCCGCGACGTCGTCGTCCTGGAAGCTCTCGTCCTCCATGACGTGACACCAGTGGCACGCCGAGTACCCGATGGAGAGGAAGATGGGTTTGTCCTGCTCGCGCGCCGCGTCGAGCGCCGCGTCGTCCCAGGGCTGCCAGTTCACGGGGTTGTCGGCGTGCTGTCGGAGGTACGGCGACGCCTCCTCGTCGAGGCGATTCCGGTCCGTGGGCTCGGTCATACTCGCTGGTTGGAGGCGATGGCGGGTAAAGGCGTTCGTCGCGGTCGCCTCGCCCGCGACCGAGTCACGACCGAGGTCCGTGGTCGGAAGAGGACCGGAATCCCCGTGCAGGACAGGGCCGAAATCCCCGTGCAGGACGGGACCGGGATCTCCGGGCGGGCTTCGACCCCTGGAAACGCAGGCTCTTTGAGGAGTGGCGGCGATGCTGGGGTCGTGAACGACGACCTCCTCCCATTGAAGCTGTTCCTCGTCGGGTGCACCGTCCTCGTCGTCGCGCTCGGTGTGCTCGCACCCGACCTCGCGAACGGGTTGACGGACGTCGGCCCCGTCGCCATCGTCGTCGGCGCGGCCGTCGTCACGTTCGTCGTCGCGAAGCGTCGCGGCGACGACGATGACGGCGAGCGCTCGCTCGCTGAACTCCGCCGCGAGTACGCTCGCGGGAACGTCGACGAGGACGAGGTCGACGCTCGCCTCGACGAACTGACCGACGGCGACGGCGGACGATAATCACGCGGTCATCGCGCGCCCAGACCCATTCGGTACGCACGTCCGTGGATACTCTCGGCGCGTGGAAGGGCAAACTTTACAGCGTCGTGCGTACCGGTTTCGCGTATGACAGAGACCGTCCTGCTCGTCGGCGGCGGTGGCCGCGAGCACGCCATCGCCCGAGCGGTCGACGAAGCCGATGAGCCCGCCGACCTCTACGCGTGCGCGAGCAACCGCAACCCCGGCATCGCGCGGCTCGCCGAGGACTTCGAGACGCTCGACGAGAACGACCCCGACGCAGTCGTCGACTACGCGCTCGAAGTGGGCGCGACCATCGCCGCCATCGGCCCGGAGTCCCCGCTGCAGGCCGGCGTCGTCGACGCGCTCGAGGACGCCGACGTGTACGCGTTCGCACCACGCGAGGCCGACGCGCGCATCGAGACGGACAAGGCGTTCCAGCGAGAGTTCATGGAGCGCCACGAGATCCCTGGCCGCATCGACTACGCGACGTTCGAGGACGTCGACGAGGCGTGCGACTACGTCGAGGAGTACGACGGCGACGTCGCCGTCAAACCCGTCGGCCTCACGGGCGGGAAGGGCGTGCGCGTCACCGGCGACCAACTGACCAAGAGCGAAGCGGTCGACTACATGCGCGACAGCGACTGGGACGACTGGGTCGTCGAGGAGCGTCTCGTCGGCGAGGAGTTCACCATCCAGGCGTTCGTCGCCGGCGACGACGTCCTCGTCACGCCAGCGGTGCAGGACCACAAGCGCGCCTACGAGGGCGACGAAGGCCCGAACACGGGCGGCATGGGGAGCTACACCGCCCCCGAGTTCCAGTTGCCGTTCATGACGGAGGCGGACAGCTTCGAGGCGCTCCAGGTCCTCGAAGCGACCGTGGACGCGCTCGACGACTACCGCGGCATCCTCTACGGGCAGTTCATGCTCACGGCGGACGGTATCAAGGTCGTCGAGTTCAACGCGCGCTTCGGTGACCCGGAAGCGATGAACACCCTCCCCGTCCTCGAGACGGACTACGTCGAGGTCATGCAGGCCGCGCGCGACGGCCGCCCGCTCCCCGAGCTCGAGTTCCAGAACCGGGCGACGGTCTGCAAGTACGCCGCTCCCGAAGGCTACCCCGTCGACCCCGAGGCCGGGACGAAGGTCACCGTCGACGAAGCCGGTGCGCGCGAGGTCGCCGCCGACTACGACGGTGACGCACTCCTCTTCTACGCGAGCGTCGACGAACGCGACGACGGCATCTACACCACCACGAGCCGCGCGTTCGCCGTCGTCGGCATCGCCGACACCATCAGCGACGCCGAAGCCGTCGCCGAAGCCGTCCTCGACGAAGCCGGCGACGAAGGCCTCCACGTCCGCCACGACGTCGGGAAAGCCGACCTCGTCCAGTCCCGGATCGACCACGTCGAGGAACTCCGCGGCGACTGAGGGACGAACCCGCGCTCGTCGGTCGCTTTCGCGCCACGCGCGATATCGGGCACTGCCCGGGATGGATTCAAGACCCAGCGTCGGCTACGAGGTAGCGTGAGCGACGAGGAACGTGCGGGCGACGACGACCAGGACAGCGCGGGCGACGCCGAACCACGACACGACCGCGTGCGGAGCTATCCGACGCAGGGGCCGCTGAACTCGCTCCAGCACTGGACGAGCGCGAAGTCGCCGCTGCGCGTCGCACTGAACTACGTCGTCGTCTGGCTCGTCAGGATATCACCGAGCCTGAAGTTGAAGACGTGGCTGTTGCGACGCATCGGTGTCACCGTCGGGGACGGCGTCTCGTGGGGGCTGGAGGCGACGCCCGACGTGTTCTGGCCCGAGCACATCACCATCGGGGACCACGCCATCATCGGATACGACGCGACCCTGCTCTGTCACGAGTTCCTCCAGGAGGAGTACCGCGTCGGCGACGTCGTCGTCGGAGAGCGGGCGATGATCGGGGCCGGCGCCATCGTCCTCCCCGGCGTCGAGATCGGCGACGGCGCGCAGGTCGCCGCGAACTCGCTCGTGACTCGGGACGTCCCACCCGGCACAACCGTCGCCGGCGTTCCCGCGCAACCGATGACCGAGGACGACCTCTCGGAGGACTGAGTACGGACGCAGTCGGCCGCGGAAGCCGTCGGTCCCGCCCGGTCAGCGCTCGCGGGCGACGCCCTCGCGGAGGACCTTCCGGTTCGGGACGACGTACTCCATGTCGTCGTCCTCGACGCGCGTCACGAACAGGTCGACCTCCTGGACGACGCCCTCGCTCTCCCCGATGCGGACGCGGTCGCCGATACTGTACGGCTGCTCGAGGAGGAGGTAGACGCCGGCGGCGCCCGACCGCAGGAAGTCCCAGAGCGCGACGACGCCGAACACGACGATACCGAAGAAGTACACGAACAGGAGCACGATGAGGGCCTCGGTCGCGACGCCGAGTTGACTGAGCGAGATGAGCGCCGCGACGTAGAGGACGCTGTACTTCACGACGCGCGGGATGAACGCGACCTCGGGGAGTTTCACCCCCCGCAAGCGCTCGCTGACGACGAGTTCGGCCTTGTCCGCGACGACGAACCCGACGACCAGCACGAGCACCGCGACGAACAACTGCGGTACCATCTCGACGATGACCGCCCAGAACAACGCCGCGTTCAACCCGGCGACGTACACCGCAACGAGTATCGCGAACCCGTACACGAACCACGAACTCAGCCGCGAGATGATGTCGACCGTCGACGTGCCGAGACTCTGCGCGGTGCGCTCGAACGACGTTCCCTCGACGGCGTCGTCGACGTCCGCCGCGTTGAGCGCCCGACGACTGAGCTTCCCGATGAGGAATCCGACGAGGAAGCCGATGACGACGACGACGCTCGCGAGCACGAACCGGTTCGAGACCGCGTTCTCGAGCCACCGGACCGCGTCACCGACCTGTAGGAGCACCATCAGTAGTCCTCCGGGTCGATCTCCAGGACGAGTTCACCACCCTTGAACGCGCGAACGAGACCGTCGCTTTCGGAGAGCACGATCGCGGTCGCGTTCGTGTCCCGCGTCACCGCACCCGCCGCCATGTGACGCGTCCCCAAGCCTTTCGGGATGTCGACGCCCTCCGCCGACGGCTCCAGGTACCGGTACGCGCTCACGATCTTCCCGGAGTCGGAGATGACGAACGCACCATCAAGTCGCGAGAACTCCTTCAGCATCACGTTCACGATCGGGTCGCCGACGTGGACGTGACTCTTCTCGAAGGGATTGTACGAGAGCGGCCGGGACTTGTTCATGACCTTCCCCGCATCACCGACGACGAACAGCGCGCCGACGGGTTCGCCCTTCTGGCCTTTCTTCCCGAGTTCCACGACGAGCTCGAGGACGTTCTTGATGACGGCGGCCTCGGCGCGCGAGTTCGCGAACAGGTCGTAGACGCCCGAGCGAACGTCCTCGTCGGCGCGAACGCGCGAGACCGTGTCGGCGGTCCCGTCGAACACGCTCGTCGCACACACGACCATGTCACCGCCGTCGATGAAGCCCTGTTCGAGCGCGCCCTCGAGGCCGAACTTCACGCGCTGAGAGACCTCGTCGAAGTCCAACGGCAGTTCCACGAACGAATCCGCACCAACCGAGTTCTCCGTCGCGATGACGACGACGTCCGTCTCCTCCAGGTCGTCGAACCGCTCGAAGTACGAGCCGCTCGGCGAGAACAACACTACGGCGTCGACGTCAGCGAACAACCCGTCGAACAACTCGCCGATATCCTCCATGACCGAGACAGAATCGCCCACGCGTCAAAAAGCCTTGTGCAGCGTCCGACGGGAGTCAGACGACTGTCACCCGCCACCTGTCACGTCGAGAGATTGTCCGACCGACGAGTGGCTCGCGGTCAGTCGATACCGTACACCGTCGTGTCGGGGTGGAACTGGAGCCACGCCGCCCAGTAGAGCTGACTGCCGTCGGCGGCCGACGCCAATCGCTTGCCTGCGTAGGGACCATCGAGCGCGTCGCCGGTCGCGACGCGCCACCGCGACCCGCCGGCGCGCACCACGCCGTCCTCGGGCGTCTGCCGGAACCGTAGCGTCCGGCCGGCGATACGCCGGTCGTACGCGTACAGCGTCCGGTCGCGACCGACCGCGACGACGACCGTGCGCCGCCGTCGTCGATGGAACGCCCGTCGACTCACCACCCGACTCACGCCCGAACGACACACACCCCGCTACCGACCCCAACACACCACCGACTGCCGCCCCAACGAACGAACGACGTCGCATACCCCGACAAACGACAACACCACCCAAAAACACGCCCCCGTCTGGCACACCCCACGCACAGCAGCCCACAACACCCCACAGGAACACGCCAGACCAGATTCGAACCACGGTCACCCGACGGTGGAATCCCATCAGGGACCGGATTTGAACCACGGTCGCTCACTTCGTTCGCTCCCTGATTCAAATCCGCTCGTCGCGATGCCTCCCCTCACGTTCGTCCGAAGGTGGAATCCCATCAGGGACCGGATTCGAACCACGGTCGCTCACTTCGTTCGCTCCCTGATTCAAATCCGCTCGTCGAGATTCCCGCGGCTCACGGTGTGTTCAGCGTGAGAACGCGCGGGACCGGATTCGAACCACGGTCGCTCACTTCGTTCGCTCCCTGATTCAAATCCGCTCGTCGAGATTCCCGCGGCTCACGGTGTGTTCGCCGCGGGAATGCGCGGGACCGGATTTGAACCGGCGGACTCCTACGAGACAGCGTCCTAAGCGCGCGGGAGCGCAAATCGGTGGCTTGAAGGCCTGTCGCGCCGGTTTGCGGCTTCTCTCGGGTGTCGTTTAAGTAGTACGGAAGCGAAGTATATAAAGAATCGGCCATACAGCGCGTACCGCTGTTTTGGTTTTGCCGGGAATATCACCGAGTTGCCGGCGTTATTTGCCTGTTTATTCGTCAGCACACTGGAACAACCGCGCCGCCTGCGGGAGCGTCACTATCTTATCACCCTTCTGAAACCACTCCGCATCAACCGGCAGGAGACACTCACACCGCGAACAGGACACACCAAGCGCGTTCTCTCGCGTGTGAAACTCCGAGGGCGGAGCGAGACACCACGGACACCCATGCTCGGGGTCAAGCGGTCGACCGCTGTAGCCCGGCGGTATCGGTGGCTCCGGGTTCCCTGGGTCGTGTGGGTGTCGGGGTCCGGGTTCCTGCGGGAAGGGTGGGTCACCGGCTTCTCGCGGATTCCCAGTGATGTCGTCCCACGTCAGTTGCGTCATTGGCGTGGGTCACCCGGCGCGAACACGAACTTGTGGTCGGTCCCGTTGTGTTCCGGTGGGTACAACCAGTAGACTTCTGACGCTGCGAGGTTCGCCAACGACGACACACTCGCGGCCTCGACCGTCCAGATGTTCTTGTACGCCGTCGTCTCCAAGTTCCGAGCGCACCGTATCTTCGCGCCTGGAATCAGGGGCTTCTCGTTGGCAATCGGTATGCGGTTCTCCTCTCCAAGTTTCACAATCTCGAATTTCATTTTCACTTACTCCTGTTCTGATAACCACTCTCGCGCCAGGGCGAGACTGACGTGCTTCGATAGCCGCGACTTACATGGATCGCACTTGTAGACGGCGAACCCAATGCGAGTGTACTCCTGAAACTCCATGGACTTCGCGCACCGACCACAGGTTTCCTTAGGGGCCAATTCGCTCATCAGTAATACTCCACGTAGTAATCGCTCTCGGGGTTGAGCTGGTGCGGGCGTACCCAGTAGCCCATCGCCTCGAAGAACGCCTTCACTTCCGGCGTCGGTTCCCAGTAGAACGTCGCCGTAACCTGCTGTCGTTCGTAGTCGAATACCTCCCAGTCAGTGCTTCCCATTATTCTGATTCCTCCTGTTGTTGAAAGTCGATGTTACACTCGCAGAACGGACAGACGAACAGGCCTATCGCGTTCTTCACATGGTAGAGGCCATGTTCCTCGCAATACTTCGCTCGTGTCTGCGGGGGCAGGTCGTCGACGTTGACGCTCATAGGAACGCCCCCAGGCCGGTCTGCGTCTGCCCGCGGATAGCCGCGTGAACGTCGATGTCGGCGGCGTCCAGAATATCCTCCATCGGGCTGATGATTGCCGCGCCGGTCATGCGCTGGACGTCAACGCGGACATCATCGGGAAGCTCGTGTGCCTCCTCGAACGCGAGAACGTCAACCTCCGTCCCGACCCCCTCATTGAACTTCGGCTGGAGGTACACCCGCTTGGGCTTACTCCCCTTGCCGAACTCGGTCCCGATGAGGTGGTTACTGAACCAGGCCGCCCGCGGGTGGGCGTCGGTCGGGTGGTTGTTCTCATGGTTCCAGCGGTAGCAGTCGTCACACGACGGCGTAGTGCAGTCCGGGTTAATCTCTTTCCCGAGGCCACCCGGAATCCCGATTATGTCAGCGTCAGCGGGGTCTGACGTAATCTTCGCCGCGGCCTCCTGAACCATCGTCCCGATCTTCGCCTGGTCGCCGCCGTGCCGAACGATGTTCCAGAGAACGTCGTTAATCAACTCCTGGGTGAGCGGCGAGACGTCCGACCGCTGGTAGCCCGTGATCTTCTCCTTGTCGACGTCCTTGCCCTCGTCCCACGTAATCCGCATGGCGTACTTCTTCTTCTTGCCGTGCTGGAAGTACGTCACCGCGTAGGATTCAACCTGAATCTCCCAGCGGTTCATCTCCGGGGGGACACCGAAGGTCTTCCCGAACTCGGGGTACAGCTCGTCGTTGAGGTAGTCAGCGGCGGCCATGGCCGCGTCAAGCACCTGGTCCTTGAGCCACTCCTTCGGCCACGCGACGTAGTTCGAATCGGTGTCGCCGTATATCACTCGCCCGTCAGTTTCCTCGGAGATGTACCGGGCCGTTTCTTTGATGCAAGCGACCCCAGCACTGGTGATTGCGAGTGCGACGTCCCTGTCGTACAGGAAGAAGTGTCGCCATCCCAACACGCCGTAGAGCGAGTTAGTAACAGCCTTTGCCGCCGCGTATTTTACGGATAGAGCGTCTCTCTCCGCACCTGACGCCTTATCCTTCGCTTCGCCATAGCCTTCCTTGAGTCCAATCGCCTTGTCAACGAGGCCCGCGAAGATACCCGGCTTGTCCAGATTGAACCACGTCCCGTTCGGGGCGCGAGCGAGATTCATCCCGAGCATCGACCCAACCGCAGACGGGTCAGCGTCCTGCATCGCCTCAGGAACCTCGACCTTCGTCTCGGGACTCATGTTGAACATCGCCATCGTATTCGGGTACAGCGAAGCCAAGTCCATCCCCGTCACGTTCTTCGTGAGGCCCTTGAACGGCTCAAAGACGTGCGCGCCATCGTACTCGTCGACGTCCTCGTGGCGGGCGTCCGGGGCAACCAACCCACGCTCGAACAGCTCGCGCCGTGCGAACATCTCGATCATCGTGTGGTTGTCCCGCGTCTCCCCCAGCGAGATACCGACCTCATGGCGGAGGGCCTGCTTGAAGTCGAAGACACCAGCCTTCCCGTCGATGCCCACCGCGAGTTGCACGTCCATCACGTTGTAGCGGACGAACAGCTCCGGGTCGTCGCGGTACATCTCGTAGTAGCCCATCCCCGAGTGGTCGACCTTCTCATGACCCAACTCAGCCTGAGCGACCGAGTTGAGCGAGTACGACGGAAGTTCGTTGAGTTGGGACTTCTTGTACGCATACAGCAAGTCGAAGCACTCCCGGCCCAGGATACGCGCCTCACCGGACTTCAGCAGGAACGACCGCCCGTTGCGGGCCAGCCGCCCCGAGTCCACGCCGATAGCGTCCATCCGCCCGACGAGCTGTGACGCGTCGAAGTCGATGTTCCACGCCGTCAGAACGTCCGGGTCAACCTCCTGTATGTACTCCGCGAACCGCTTCAGCATCGACGCTTCGTCGCGCTCGAACAGGAACCCGTCAACGTCACCGATGTCCAGGTCAAGGTCCGAGAGCTTCTCCGGTACGTCACACCCGAAGCGATCCTCAAAGGAGTCACCGTCCAGGTCGTAGAACGCAACCGTCTCGTCGGTGTAGTTGTCGTGTGCGACCAACCCGAGGATGTGTGCCTCCCCAGGTTCGGGGAAGTCACCGCGGTCGTCCGTCTCGATGTCGAACGTCACGATACGCAGGTCAGCCGTGAAGTCCACCGCCGTTACTTCGTCGTAGAAGACGTCACGCGACGGTACCTGCATCCCCGTCTTGATACCCATGTCAATCAGGAACCGGTTCGTGTAGGAGACGTCCGACTCGTACACGGTCCCCTCGGGGAACAGCGTCTTCAGTTCGCGAGCGGTCGACGGCCACGGCGTCTTGTAGTACACCTTATCGAGCGTGTCGCCGAACAGCGACTCCCCGACGCCGTGTTCAATCGCGTGAAGCTCCGAGTGCTGGGACGCCGTAACGCCGTGTCCTGGCTCAACGTAGAAGTACGGGTAGAACCCGCGGACCTTGATGTGTTCAGCGTAGTTGCCCTCGGTGCGGCCCCACACCTGCACAATCGGTTCGATGGGGTTTCCCGCTCGGTCGTACTCGCAATCCGGCTCCGTCTTGGTGATGTATAGTGTAATGTCGTCACTCATGGTTTGGTTGTCAGCCCCACTGGGGCGGGTTAGTTCAGCCAGCGGTCGCCGTACCCTGGCTGGGTCGTCGGTTCCTCTCGCTCGCGGTCGGGTGCATCATCGAACGTCGGTCCCGGTCCACCACGGCACCCCCACCGACTCGAACAGATACGGTAGAAGTCGCACTCGTTGTCCTTGCCGGGCTTCCACTTGCACAACGGCTGTTCCTCGATGGGGAAGTCCGCCATCTTCCGACTCCCAATCATCATCTCCACGGCGGCATTGATGACCTCGCGCCGGGCGTCGTCCAACGGCGCGACAATGAAGTCGTCGTTCATCGGGTAGTAGCCCGCGACCGCCGCGATCTCCAGCTCGTCTTCGAACAGGCACGCGTAGAACTCGCCCTCAAGGAAGATGCCTTCCTCGCGGTACTTCGGGTCGGGCGTCTTCCCGGTCTTGTAGTCGAGGATAACGTACCCCTCGTCGCGGTCAACATCGGGAACCGACGCCGCGTGAAGGACCGCATCCGCGTATCCCATCCATGGCGGGGAGTCCGCGACCGGCGGTTCGTCCAGCCAGCCCTCGGCCTCAACCTCCTGGGGGAGCCACAGTCGCGCGGGGTTCTCCGAGTGCTTGCAGGCTTCGTGCCAGCGGCGTTCCTCGAACCTGATGAAGTTCACCACGAACGGGTCAACCCAATCCAGCCACAACCCCACCTCGTCGTAGGGCAGGTATTGCTCCAGGTAGCTCGCGTCGAACGTCCCAGCGTCAATCGCGGCTTCGGCGTTCTCGTGGAACAACTCGTAGGTCTTGTGCAGACGGGTCCCGCGCTTCGTGTAGAACGTGTCGCCGGTTCGGTACCCGAAGATGTACTGGAACCAGAACTTCCGGGGGCAGGTCTTCCAGGTCTTGACTCGCGACTTGGAGATGTGCGGGAGCTGTTCGTCGCTGTTCTCGATCTCGTCAACGAATCCCATTAGTCGTTCACCAACCGCTCCAATTCCGCTACGTGGTCCGTGATCTCCATGGCGAACACCTGGTCGCCGCGCCGCGAGAACTCGATGACCGTCCGCTCTTGCTCTTGGGCGAGCATCAGCAGGTCAATCACCTGGTCGCGGGGCGAGAACTTCGCGGGTTCCCGCGGTTGTTCACCGGGTGGCATAGTACCCCTCGTGTAAGTACGTCGCCCGCTGGAAGTCCGTGTCTTCGTCGTGGTTCACCACCCGGAGCGCCTGGTCGTTGGCGTCAATCATAGCGTCCAGGCGTTCTTCGATGTCGGCGAGCTGGGCGTCCAGGCGGACCAAACGCTCAAGTTCATCATCGGGAAGCTCGTGGCACATCAGTCCACAATCTCCTCGGCGTTCTGGTTCTCGTAGACCGCGCCCTCCTGTCGGTAGTTCCGTAGCGCGTCAAGGGACTCGTCGCCGTCGTCCATGTAGCCCGGAACGTAGAGGGCCGCAATCGCCGCGTACCCAATGGTATCCCGGTAGTGGTCCAGGTCCATCCCCCCGACGTGCTTGCGGGAGAGCTTCAGGAGAATCATCAGGTCCGCCACCTCGTGACCCTCCAGGGGGCGAGCCAGGAGGTTGTGGGCCGTCGAGTCTCCCTCCTGTCCGACCCCGAGATACGCCGACCACAGGTCTGCTATGTGGTCGTGGTTGTCAACGGGGTCGCCGTGGGTGCCGTTGCGCTCGCCGATAACTTCGCCGATCTCCTTGGGGAGCTGTGCCGCTTTCTCTGCGTTGGTGATTTCAGTCATATGTATTGTCGCTTGATTCGCCTGATGTCGCCCCCGGCGAACGGGGCTTTCACGGGTGTCACGGTGTCGTCGTAGAAGGCCAGGATTCGACCGTCGTGGAGTCGCATGACCTTCCCGATGTGTTCCTCTTTGCGGGTTTCACCACCAGTGGTGACCCACACCTTCAGGCACCCGGTTGCCTGTACGATGGTGCCAGCGTGACCGTGCTGGACACCACCCATGTCGATACGTTGCAGGGACCCATCGGGAAGGACGAGTAACTCCGCGAAGTCGTCCTGTCCGAAGGTAACGAACTCGCCGCTGGGGTCCCGAATCGTTACTTTGTATGCCGCTTGCGCGGCTTGAAATGCTTCAGCGAACATGATTGGTAGGGTGGCCGCCCGGCTGGGCGTTTCATGAATTTTCAGACTACCACCGAGTTGCGTGCTACGTCAACAGAGCGTCTATGTCGTCGTCGAGCGTCTCGCTGAACGAGTTGACGGCCTTGTCATCGACGTAGACGTGTGCGCCGCCCTTCTGCATCTTCAGGCCATTGAACGGGACCTCCCACATCGTGAGAAGCCCGGCAACGTGGCTCGCGTGACTCCAGGGCCGCGCGGTCCAGATGATGATGTCGTGTTGGCCCTTCTCCTTGAGGGCGCGGACACGCTCGATCATCTCCCAGTTGGGTTCCTCGCCGCCCGTCTTGTACGGGTTCGGTGAGCCAGCCGTGAGCGTCATGTCGAAGTCGACCGCGACCGTCCAGGTTCGCTTGTCGGTCATCGTTCCTCAACGGCCACCGGTTCGCACGTCAAGCGCGCGGTCCCATCAGGGCCGTCGAAGACGAGTTGGAGGCCGTCCCAGGCGTCGTAGCGGTCGATGGTGTAGCGGTCGGGGTCGAACGTCACCTCGACGAAGACGCCCTCTCCGAGTCGAACGTAGCGGTGTTCACTCGGCATCGTCTTCCTCCGGGTGTTGCCAGCATCGGTCACCAACGTCGTCGACCTCGCGCGTACACCGGGAACCGTCGCCCTTCATCCCGATGCAGTAGTGGGTGTCCTCCGCCTTCCCGTCGTCTTCCACGGGGTCGGCCAGCACTGCCTGATCCACGTCCACCCGCAACAACACAGTCATACGACTCTGGTTGTGGTTGGTGTGGAGAACCGCCAGGACTTCGCCGGGAACCTCGAACGGCTCCGTGCCGTCGTAGGTGATAGTCTCAACGCGGACGAGGCTCATGCGTCCACCTCCTCTCGGAGTGCGGCGTCACCGTGTTCGACGCGCTCGTAGACGAGTGACGCCAGGTCGCGCGTGTCCATGATAAGGCCGTACTGTTCGTTGAGTAGTTCCGCTTCGGTCGTCTCGTCTTCAACCGCCAAACGAGTCGCGGATACTGCATCGAGGTTGTGGTTCAGTCGGTCCACGATGTTCGCCGCGTCTTGTTTGAGTTCGGTCAACAGCTCGTGCGTCTGTCGGACGTCCGCTCGGAGGTCCGCAAGTTCAGTGAGAGTTAGGTCTTCAGTCATAGTTGTGTAAGGATTGTCTTAGGTCAGCAGTATCGGCCAGCGGACGACCGGGAGTAATCCAGGGGCCGCCCCTGGGGTTCGGCGATGCCACCACAGTCGTTGAGACAGGCTTGCATGGCGCGGTGGTCGTAGCGGGTATCACCGCCACACTCGGGGCACTTCGACGTGTAGAACGTGACCTTCTTGTGGATGTGCTTCTCGTGCCAGCGCCCATCGGACGTCGTGTATGCGACGAAGACGGGTTGCCCGCTGTCGAAGTAGAGTTCGTCAGGGTGGGCGTTTTCGAGAGCGTAGTGATCGCACCGCTTGCCGACTTTAGAGTGGTTCGTTGCCATTAGAGTTTGTGTAAGGGTTGTCTTAGCTATGCAGACTATGCAGGTCGTTTAGAGTTCTTCCAAATCCAGGTCTTTCAGCACGCTTCGCGGCGCTCCGAGACGGTCAACCGCGACCAGGAGCTTGTTCCAGGCGCACTCCCGGTCGGGAGCCGCGACGTGGATACCAACGGGCACACACCCGTTTCCGGTGTCAAGATTGACCTGATAGGCCGTGACATCAAGTTGGTCAACAACGTCTGATAACCGAACTGGTTCTGCATCTACCTCAAGTGTGTTGGAGGACACATCTATAGGATTCGTCATACTTAGTATATATCTGTATGGGTGCTTGTTAGCTGTCTGTAGCGGCGCTTGCTTGCGATTAGCGTGTCACGCTGAGACAGGATATGACACCCACTCCTTGAACGCGAGCGGCTGTTCGTCGGTCGACCCGAACACGACCCCAAGCGGGACACCGTAGATGCCCAACTTGGCTTCGTACTCGCCCGTGTCCTTGATACTCGGCAGGAGATGCACGGGCACACCGTTCACGCGTTCCTCCTTCGACTCGTGGTAGTGACACCGGAAGGCGAAGTCGAAGTCCCACCGGTTGACCTGCGCCTGCCACCACTGGAGCGGTGACTTCGTACCAATGTGGTACGGGACGTCTTCACCGTGAACACCGAAGCCCGTCCACTTCCCGTTGCGAGTCGTGAACAGGATATGGTCGTCGATGTCCGACCGGATGAACGTCACGTTCTCCAGGCCCATCGCCTGAACCGCTAACTCCAGGCGGTCGTAGAGAAGGTCGTCGGCGTTGGCGTGGTGTGACTGCCCGCCCTGTCGGAACTCGCCATGGTTCCCGTGGAAGCACGGCACGACAACACTCGGGAAGCGAGCGGACGCCCTGGCGATCTCATACGTGTAGACGTCCGTCGCAACCTTGAGTTGCTCTCGGATGTGCATACGTGGCTCCAGGTGCCACTTCTGTTGCTCGTAGATGGCTTCGTTCGTAACGTGGTCACCGAGCATCGGAACCACGAACGCATCAATCGTGTGTCCCATGGCCTCGCGAGCGTCCGCCACCTGGTGTGCGTGGTCGAACTTCGCGTGGATACGTTCGGACGCGATCTCCGCGTCGAACAACGGCTGGGACTCATACGGGTTCGGTTGCGTGGGGTCAGCAACGAGGTCGCCGTAGTGGTCGTCCGAACACGGGACGATAATATCCATCCCACCAGGGGTGTACGTGACACCACCATCGGCGATAACGGGACCAACCTCCTGGCGGTAGGCCCGAATCTCGTGTTCTAATTCCGCGAGAAACGCCTTCGTCTTGCGACTAACGGCGGCTTTCTGAGCGGCGGTTGTGCGAACGGGCGCGGAGACGTTGATGACGTCGTTTTCCACGCGACCGCCGCCGGGTTCGTAGTATTCGCCCGCATCGTTCTGCGCGAGATGTACCCCGCGCTTCTCGATGTCGGACAGGTGGTCGTAGACCGTAGACTCCGTGATGCCCAGCGAGAGCGCAAGGGCGGGAACGGTCTTCGGAAGCTCCGCGAGAACATCCAGTTGTCGCGGCGTGAGTTTCGCATACGCTGTATTCTTCATTGATAGATGATAGCTGAATAGCTGTAGGTTACGCAATCGGGTGCTGAGGGTCGTAGAGGCCGCAGACCTCCCCGAGACAGAACATCGGCGCTTCTGCCCATATCGTCTCGCAGTTGAATCGCCGTGCCCAATTCGCGGCGATCACATCAGCAATCCGTGACCGGGTTTCGTCTTCATTAAACCCCGGAATCTCACGAAAGAGGTCAACGATGACCTCAACCGGAACGTGCGCGTCAACCAGCTCGTCGATGACGAACACTTCGAACTTATGCGAAGCGTGGCCGTACTCGAACTGGTCACCGTCGCGCTCAAAGTACGCGAACACACAGGGCTTGTGTGCCGTGACGAACGCGACGTCTTCTTTCGTTTTTATCTTGTGATTGGCTACCTCGTTCTCGTACTCGTTGAGCGAGAGCGTCCGCGTCGACGACATTGACGGTCGACCGCTCGACCCACCAACACTCGCCGTGCGAACGTACTGGGTGATTATCTGTCCCGCGCGCTCGGACTCAACTCGATGGTATTCATCGGGAAGGGGGCGCGGTTCAGATGTGAGTTTCTCATACTCGTCGGGCGTGATGGTCGCAAGTTCTCTGAGCGACACGGGAACGCAGTATCGCTCGTCATTGAAGAACGCCGTTGCCCCAGTGTGAACCGTGTTCGGGTGCCGGGTGAGCCGCCCCAGGTCGGACGAGTCAACGTCAACCCAGTCACGAATCGACACACTGGTTTCACTCTCTAAGAACGCAAGGAACTCGTCGGCGTACCGACCCAACCCTGCCTTGAATTGGTTGTATGAGCCTTCATCGGGGTTAATCGCCGGGAAGTCCAGGTAGAGATGGACGCCCTTGAACCCCGAGAGTGACCCACGCCAATACTGGTCCGCGCCCGCGTCGATCAGGAAGCGAGCTATCATACGGACCCGAGCCAGCAGGTTCGATTGGTCGCGCCGCCACGCCGCAACGTCACCAGGGCGGTACTCCTTGGCGTCGGGAACATCCAGGTCGAACATCAGTGTGTTCACCTCGGGGATGTTCCTATCGCGTGAGTGCCCTCGTGGGAAGCTGTACACGGAGACGAACCCCGCGTTCTTCCCGTTGACCGCCACCAGCGCGTCAACCAATTCGTCGCGAGTGTTCACGGCGAACTGTCGTTTGGACGCGTCAACGGTTTGGCGCGGGAAGTCGGGTGCCCACACCTCGGACGCTTGCCGAATCAAGTCGCGGTCGGTCATGGCCTACAGGTACCGCTCGATGAGTTCTTCGATGGTTGCCTTGTGGGAATACCCACGACCGCCTGCGTGTTCGCGGAAGTTGATTGGGTCGCCGTCTTCGGTCGCGGGGAACGCCAGGCACTCCCAGCCCGAATACGGGGCGTGGACACCGGAGACGACGAAGAACCGCGTGGTTGTCTCGTCTCCAGCCTTCAGCACGGGAACGTCCTGGTCGATCTCCACGAGCCAGGCGTCACCAGTGAAGCCCTCGATGTGTTCGGTTATCCCCACAACTCCGGGGATGTCCATGCAACTCTCTACGGTGGTTTCGATACTCATTATCTCATGTTCGGGTGTTTCCTCCGGGTGGTAGGTCGCGAGTGTATGCGTGTTCCGTCGCTTACTCTCCAGCGCCGCTACTACCCAGGAAACCACTAAGTCCGCTGTTCTCGTCATTAGATTCGGTAGATGCACCAGCGTACACGGGTTCATCGAAGACGTCCGCCATGTCCGACTCCGCGTCGGCCAGGGTTTCTTCGAACTCGTCGCTGCCCTGTTCCACGAGGTTCAGGACTTCACCCGTGAACGGGTGGGTCACCAAGAGGCCGTCACCCCGGCAGAACCGGGCGACGTACTCCTCGGCGTCTTCTTCGTTGAGGATGTCACGAACAACGACTTCGGCGTCGTCCACGATCTCCTGCCAGTCGAAGTGCGACTTGTGTTCCGCTCGTGCTGCGAACGGGCCAGCCGACCACTCGTTGAGGCCGCTGTCGCCCTTCTGGACGTTCGCGTAGCCCTTGTGCTTCATGGACTTCAGGGACTTCTTCACGTCGCGGTCACTGACGTTCTCACCGCTCTCACGGAGTGCCTGCTGAAGTTCGTTCACCGTGAACGCCTCCTCGGAGTTATCGCGAAGGTACTGCAAGAGAATCATGTCGCGGTCGGTGAGGTTGAGTGCCGACAGGACCATCTTCTCGCCGAAGACCTTCATGCCGTACCAGCAGTCCGCAGGCGCGTTCAGGAGAACGGGGTTCCCGTTCTTGTCCACGGTCTGCATCCGGTCGGGGTGGTGGTACAGAGTCACCGCGTCGATGAACTTGTACAACCGCGGGAAGTCCCGCCGCGCCTCAGGGAAGTGCTGGGGGAGGGGCTTCATCCGGTCGATGGCTTCGATGCACGGATTCAGAATCTCGCCCATCGAGTCCTTCCGACCGAAGCGACCAACCACCGGGCGAATCGTCCCGATGTGTTCGCGAATCTCCGCCGCTTCCTCGTAGGTCGTCTTACGGATGTACCGCCCGGACTTCTCCAACGCTTGCCGGGTGTTGACCCGTTCGGTCTGCTCCATGGACCCATCGACCTCAAGGATCAGCGCGCGGTTCCGGTACTCGGCGTGGTCATTGATGTCGAAGCTGTCGTTGTTCCGTGCCCACGGATAGATGATGCAATCCGGGGGTAACAGACTCCGACCCTCCAGGTGCCGACCACCCGCGACCTCGGTCCACTCGTGCGTGAACGGCTCGCCCTCTGCGTGAGCTTTGATGAGGCCCTCGATGTGTTCGGGGAGGTTCGTGGAGTCGGGGTAGACGTAGATACTCGCGGCGTTCGCGGTTTCGGCCTTCTCGAACAGGACCGTAGGCGACGAGCTGTTCGGAACCGTGAACACTTCGCCTGCGCCCTCGTTCGGATAGCACGCCAGGACTGCGTTCGCCGTCTCGTCTTTCCCGGCGGACGAGTCACCATACATGATGATGAACCCGCCCATGAACGTCCCCAGGAGGACGGACAGGCTGGTTTCTTCCTCTCCCTCCAGGCCGTTGTCCTGAATCAGTTGCCGGACCTGGAACAACGTGGGGATGCTTGTTTCACTCGTCATACCACACCTCGTCGTCACAGGAATTGTCGATCCAGGGTGCCCACCCAAGGTCTTCTTCTCGATTCAACGACGCAACGCCAAGATGGTCTAATGCACCAGAGATTAACTCGTAGTTTCGCTCGCTGAGTGTATGATGCTCTATGAGGAACATCAAATGGTCATACGCTGTCTCTATGAGCCACATCTGCTGATCTTCCCGAAACGACATTGATTAGTCACCCCGTTCGATTGCGTCCGCCATCTCGCTCTCCTTGAGGCGGCGGGTCATTTCGATACCGACGACGTTCTTCGCGTGACGCGCAAGTTCCTCGTAGGCGTCCACGGGGTCGTCGTCGCCCTCAAGTTCAGCGGTGAGTGTACACCCGAACTCGATGGGTTCGTACTGTTTCCGTTGGCGACGGTCGCTGTAGCTGGCCGTGATAGTGGTTAGTTTCATCTTCAGGTGCCTCTTGGGATGGTAAACCGCGGGAAGTCCCGCGCCCCACCCCGTACTAAAAAATTGTTCTCGTGCCTATACCAGCAGGAATCCCAACAGCGCAACGACGCCGAGGGCAATGATGACAGTTGCCGCGCCCACGTAGAACGCGAACTTCACCAACCCAAGGACTTCATCGAGGAAGTCGTCGTCAATGCTGTCGTGCCGGAGTCTCACGCCTGGACCGCCGCCACGATGTCGTCCTGGCGGCCCTCAACCATCGCCTCGTCGACGCTGGACTCGGGGTTCGCAACCATCGTGTCGAGGGTGCGAAGAACCGACTCGGGGTCAACGATCTGCTGGTCGCGGCAGAAGCCGATGAACTCCTGAATCTGTGCCGGGAAGCCACCATCGGTCGCGGCGGCCTGAACCTCGGGTTCGGCTTCGGGTTCGGTTTCCTCGGTTGCCTTCGCCGTGGTCGTCCCGGTTTCGTTCTTGATGGTCACTTCCTCGTCGAGCGCGAGGTTGATGAAGACCGGCGTGTAGAACGTGTATTCTTCGCCCTCACGCTCGACCTTGAAGAACCGAACGCGGAGTCCCTCCAGCTCGGGGCGGAGGGAGACGTCGGTTGCGAGCCACGCGTGAACGTCGTCTTCGGTCAGAACCGCACCGCGTCCGTGCGTGGTGAGCTTCCGGGCGCAGGTCTTCGCGGACGACGACGGGCCGTGTTCGCCACCGGACTCCCACATGATGATGTTCCCGACTTCGGGCTGGTCGGCGTCGGGGTCGGCTTCGTCGTAGCGGGCGGCCACCAGCTCGTACTGGTAGGTCCGTCCACCGAACGTCTCGGAGTAGACCTTGGGCGCGTCGTTCCCGTCGAAGTCCATCTCGTCGTCGAAGCCGAGTGCCTGCCACGAGAACACCTTGTGGGTGTCGTCGCCCTTGCGCTTGTAGAGTGCGCCGTCGACGAGGGTCACGTCGTTCATCTTGATGGCGAGCGACTGCCCGTACTTGCCTTCGACACTGAACGCGGAGTCGAGATCGCCGTCGATGGCCGCGTAGGGAGTTACCTTCAGGGTGAACTCGTTGTTCTCGTCGCTGTCGTTCTGGTTGCTGGTCGTGCTACTGCTACCGAAGTTGTTGTAGTCCATGTATGGATTGTTTTCTAAGGGTTGTCTTACGCGCGATACCTCAAGGGGCGGTTCTCGGACTTGACGTCTGTTGCCCCAGTGGGAACGACCGGAGTCGAACCGGCAACGACGGCTTCTTCAAAGCCGCGCTCTCCCGTTGAGCTACGTTCCCTTACAGCCCCGGTGGTGAGTCGGGGCTGGCAATGCACCACAGGCACCGGCTGTGGCTCATGCGACCTACGATAGCGTAGTACCAAAGCGCCCTCTCGGGCGTGCATTACATTAAGGAGAGTTGTTCAGGCGGACCCTCACCGCCACGTCTCGACCAGGACTCGAACCTGGGACGACGTGATTAACAGTCACGCGTTCTACCAACTGAACTATCGAGACACAACCGCCCTCGTTACCGAAGGCGGTCGATCACACTACTGATAGGAACCCCGGCACTGAGGCCGGGAGGGGACAGGTGGGAGTTGAACCCACGGCTGTCCTTCGTTGTCTGTTGTCGGCGTAGAAAATGACAGGGGAGCCACCCCCGTCTGTCTGTGTGCCCCAATCGGCAACCAGAACCAACCAACAACCAGTATCCGCAAATTGTCCCGGTGTTCGCCTAACCGGGAGTGGCACACCACCGCCCGTGGGGGCGAGGTATAAAGGCCGGGAATCGAACCCGGAGCGCACAGTACGCTCTACGCCAGTAGCCTGCCAAGAACCGCCATGAGAACGGAGTCGTCTGACTCACTGCCCTCAGTAGTATAACGCGCCGCATAGACTTAAAGTTTTCTATGGGTTTTCAAAGGATTGTCTATGCGGCCAAAGCACTGCCTCTCTAAAGCAATATCATGAGGACCCAGCCCAGCGGGGCCGTTTTCCTCACAAGTATATTCGCGGCTGACGTATTAAGTCTATCGCTTGAACACCCTTTGAAGACCTACCCAAAACCCAGGAATAGGCTTACAATACAGTAATCGTTATATCGTGCCGGACTGTATGAGCGATTGAGTGATCTAAGTATCCATGACTCAGTATCAAGCGCACACGAATCTTGAATCGGTGCGTGAGTGCCCGTTCTGTGAGGAAGAAGTTCTCTCACGGGGACTCTACGTCCACGTCTACAACTCCGACGACGACGCCCACGGACCCCGTGGGGAGGTTCCCGACGACTTCAGTGTCGACGACGCCGAGATAACCGGTCGGCGCGAAGTCACCGTCAACACGCCCACGAAGTACCGGGTCGACCACCGCCGCTTCGTGTGTGACTACTGCGGGAAGACGTTCAAGGGACAGCTCGGACTCAACGTCCACCTGGGTCGCCGCTCCGGTGCGGACGACCTCCACCCAGCGGACGCCGAAGATCGCGACATCTCCACGTTCGAATCCTATCCCGCGACCGAGGACGGCAAGCTCATCGTCACCGACCCATCGGACGCCGAAGGCATCCACCACGAGGAGGGTATCATCGTCGCGGACCAGGAGACGGTCGACGACATGGAACGCGAGCGCGACGGTATCCAGCACGGTACGATGGTTCCGCTACAGGAGCTTGAGCGGCTCTACCTCAAGTTCATAGACGACGCGGAGAACGACCGTGACATCACGCCGTACCACGCCGCGGAACGCGTCGACAACATCATCGAGCGGTATCGCGGCCAGGACAACAGCGGGAAGGCGGGGGAATCCGAGTCCGCTACGCCGTCGAACTAAACTCTTTCTCGAAGAACTCGCGGGTGTACTTGCGGTCCTTGGTGCTGTATTCACCAGCTAAGTCTGCCAGCTCCAGCAGGTCGTCTTCACTTTCGATCCCGTCATCGAACATCGGTAGGATTCGCTCGTAGTAGTGCTGGAACTTTTCATGTTGCAGGAGGAGATACGGGAATAGTTCCTCGATGATTCGTGCAATGTCATCAGCGCCCTCCACGAGCCACTCGTGCCGCCCCTCCTGGACGTTCTTGTGTATCTTGGCCTGCACACCGAGTGAGTGCGAAAACGCGTCCAGTAGGCCCACAATGGCCTCTGATTCGGTGCGGACCAGGAGGGACGGCCACGCCTGGAAGCCGAGGGTGTATTCTGGTCGCGTTCTGAAGTTCACAGTCAACGACCCCTTCACGTCGATGATTCCCGCGACGTACCCCACCGGTATCTCTGGTTCCGCCTGCTGGTCGTTCATTACCGTCACTATGCTCCTGCGTGTTATTGACAGTATCGCTGTCGTGTACTGCTGTTCTTTGAACATCCTTTGAATACCCTCCGAAACGTTTAAGTATCTACATGACTATTATACTATTGAGGACACGTAGAGAGGTATCACATTACCTCTGTACCTGTTTTACTGTACACTCCTATTGTACACTCATAGTCAATGTACACCCCTTCCCGATGTTGTACATGGATTAGAGTACACGTTCTTACTTACATGGGACACCCAGTGGTATCCCAGTAGGACTACCAGTAGTAGAGTGAGACACTGATAGCATACTTCGCTGATCCAAGGTGAACTATGACCTGATAGGCTAAGACAATACTAAGACAATGTTTGACGAAGACGACGAACCCATAACGAGTAGCGACACTGAAAACGCAACGACCTTTCACCCAGCCGAAGCCCCGCACGAACTGCGAGCGCGGTACGAACGGCTGTACAAGTACAACATCGGTGATACTCGCACCTGGAGCGACCAGGAGGCGCTACGGAACCGCGACAACCTCGCGCTCTACGACGCCATCTCCAGCCAGGTCGACCTCACCAAAGCCCAGCGCCGACGAGGGCGCGAGCTATTTGATGAACTCAACATCAGGCAAATCGGCTACGGCGCAGAACTAATCGCGTACTGTGTCTGTATCCACGTCGCCGAACAGGACGGACGCCGCCATGTCTTCAACGGAGGCGAACTCAACGACGACCCGTTCCTGGTTCTCGCTGGACACCAGGGCTACAGCACGACGCGCATCTTCGCGTGCCTCGCCGCGGTCAAGGAGGCACTCCGCCATGAGTGACCACGACTTCGTAATCCTCCACGACGACCGCGAGAAGCAACCGTTCGACTTCTCCGCGATCCCCAACGTCACGCTCGAAACCACCCGGTTGGAAACGGGCGACTACACGACGCCAGCCCTGGAAGGCATCGCCGCCGTCGAGCGCAAGTCACTCAACGACCTCGCAACGTCACTTGGGTCCGACCGCAAACGGTTCGAGGCCGAAGTCAAGCGAGCTGACCGCGACCTCCAAGAGTTCGTGGTTATCGTAGAGGAACCACGACACCTCGTACAAAAATACGCCGACGCAGGCGCGAAGTCCTGCCCACACTACTTCTGTCGAACCTACCCGCGGACCATCACCAGCACGGTCGACGGCTGGCCGAAGCGGTACAACGTTCGGTTCGAGTTCTATCCTGATCGGGCCTACGCGACCCAAGCAACGTACACGTTGCTCCAGTCCTGGGAACAAGAGTACGGACCCTACTGAGCGTCCGTCCCTCGCTTCCCCAGGCGCACCAACCCAACGACCACGAGAACCAGGACGACCGCGACCATGAGGTTCATCGTCCCGGTCTTGATGTCCTGAAACATCACGATGTTCGCCACGCCACCTATCGTGAACAGCAGGACAACGAACCCGACCACCAGTAAGATGACACTCCCGGTGATGAGCCGCCCACCGCGATAGAACGCCTCGATGGTGTCCTGATAGCTCATAGGTAGTGGTGCCACTCCCACTCGTACTTCGGTTCCTGAGCGGGGGATGGGGAAACGGGCGCTTCCCGCGGTTGTTCACTGGTCTGCGTCACTTCGGGTTCCGGCTTCGGGTTCTGATACTTACTGTAGTCCATTAGTTTGCCTCGCCCAGTTGCTCGTCCCCTGGTAATTCCAGGTCAGCAACCGAGATAGTGTTATCGTCGCCATCGAACAGCCGGACGTGAATCCGACCGCCGCGTTCGTTGACGTCTATGTACAGCTCCCGGTCGTGGTCACGTACCAGAACGTCAATCGTTGCCTCCTGTGAGAAGTTGCAGGTGTCAATCATCGGAATCACCACACCTCTATCTCGCCCTCAGCGTAGCCTTCATCGGCGAGCGTGAACCGAACCAGCCACAGTACCTCGGCATCGCGGGTTACCCACTCCGGGGGCTGATAGTAGTCGCCAGGAATCCGCTTGATGTACTCCTGCGCGGTTCCTTCGCCCTCTATTTGAATCACGCCGTCACCCTCAACGTGAACGGCGGTGACGTTCCGCGCTCGAACCGTATCGAACACCTCGTCGGTGTTGTAGGATTCGTCGTCGATGCTCGCGTTCCACGTCCCGATCTCTTGCATCAGGAACAGGCCGTATCGCACAAGGTCACAGGTCGGTACTTCAGTCCACTCGTCAGCTATGTTTTGTAATGCCATTATGTCTCAACTCGTTCTGTAAGTCCGCTCTCAGGCCACCAGCGAACGCGCCCGTGGACCCGGCAATCGTACTCGTGATACTCGTCCGTCGAACCCAGGTCCCGAACGGTGTGTGACGTACACCCAGGGACAGGGCACGCTGGACGCGGTGCTAATGGGTTTGAGTTACTCATGTTCTACTCAACCGCAGTCGGGTGATTACCGAACTTTCAACGCAAGTTCGTTGAGTGCTTCCGCGAGTCGGTCACACTCCTCGACCACATCTTCAGGCCACCAATCGGTCGCCCACTCCTTGCGGTCGTAGTCGTTCATGGCCGCCCGAAGGTCAGCCTCGATGTTATTCGGGAGGGGCGTGCCGTTCTCGTCGACGCACATATCGCCGGAGTGCGCGCAATCGAACCCGACCCAGCCGTCTTCGTCCGGGCCGTAGGTCAGTCCACCGTGGACATCGACCATCGACTCAAGCGAACGGACATCGTACACACCGTCGTCAGCGGGCGCAGGATACGCCTCAATGAGCGCGTCCGGGGCCTTCACGTAGCCAACGTAGTGTGAGTCACGAACCCGGAACACGACCGTCTGAAGCCCCTCGTGGGTGTGTCCATTGATGAACGTGAGCTGGTGTTCGCCGTTCGGTGCATCCAATATCTCTGTGATTGTCATGATTCCCTTGGTTGGTTGTGGATTCGCATTTCGCATTTCCTATCAGGTGTGTTATTCGCCTACTCAAACTTGTCGCGTAAGTAGTCGCCGTAGTTCTCGTAGTTCGCTTCGCGATCTTCGCGCCGAACCCGGTCCAAGCACTCGTTGCACAAGTCACCGGGAGCCGGAGGAACGTTCGGGCAGGCCGTATTCCAACAGCCCTTATTCTGTGTCGCGAGCGCCTCGGCAAACGTCTGTTGCACGACGGGCATCGCTCAGATGTTACATTTCGACCACCCACACAACGGGCAGGTCGCACAGGCTCCTTCTCTCACAAGCTGTTCGTTTCCGCAGTCTCGGCAGTTCGGTACCATTTCTGAATCAGTCTCGTCAGTCGGTTTCTCACTATCACACCAGCGTACACCATCGGGAAGGCCGTGATTCCCAACAGGACGCGGGCCAGTAATCGCGCGTTCATCGCTCCAGTTTGAAGATGTGCTTGCAGTCAACGCACTGTACACGGGGCCGCATCATGTCGAACAGTCGGCGGCCACGCATCGCACTCGGGTTCAGGACCTCCGTAGCCCCGCCGCACTTCCGGCAGGTGTACTCGGTCATGCGAGTTGCCCCGCTTCTTCCGCGAGTTTGTACGGTGGCGCGCACCCATACGGGTGTTCGTTCATCCAGGCTTCGGCCTTCACGATGGCTTTGAGTCGCCCGAACTCGTCGCCGCCGCAGTTCCCGATGATTCGATAGGACGCCCCATTGAACCACGACGTGAACCGCGCCTCGTAGTGGCCGCGTCCGTTCTTGTGGACGACCACCCGGTACGGCGAGTCCTTGTACTGCCACTTCACGATGTCAGGGAACTCCGCGATCTTGTGCCAACCCCGCTCGCCGGTTGGGGGAACCGCGTCTTCGTGACGCATCAGTCCTCCCTCCAGTATTGAACGACCACTTCGCCTTGCCCCAGGTCGTCGACGTCGTAAGCGAACCCCTCGGGGAGCGGGATTCGCATGAGCATCTCACCCTCACCGTCGTCCTCCCAGTAGCGGTCGTGGACGATGATGAGCGACTTGATGAGCCGGGAACGTTCACTCATTAGTTCCCTCCGCTGGGGAGAATCGTGACCCCAAGGTGCGACTCCAGGGCGCTCAGCGGTTCGGAGTTGTAGTATTCTCCGGTGTAGGCAACGTCGATGTTCGATGAGAACACGAACTTTCGCTGTTCCTTCAAGTCCCTCAGCGTGATGTCAATGTGCCCGGTATCGGGGTCATGGTGAACGCGGGTTGCCACCATCGCGTGATAGTTAATCAACTCGCTATCATCGTAGACGCCAGGCGTCCCCCGGAGGTTCGCCTTCACGATGTTCGCTGGTGCGCCGTTCACAACCTCGGGGTAGTCCGCGACCAGGACTTGCGCGATCTCCTCGAACACGTCGTCGGGGTCCTGCTCGGTGAGGGTCCTGTTGTACGTTCGGAGTGCCGCGTACCGCCACAGGTTCATGCCTTCCTCCAGCTCGACGCCGTTGATGGTGAGGGTCATGCCTCCCTCCGGTGGTACAGCTCCTCGTCAACGTCGGCGTGCTGTTCCTCCAGTGACTCCAGGTGTGACTCGGCCTCGTACATCTGTTCGTTCGTGACGGTCGGGAGGTCCAACCCCAGGCCGTAGGAGCTGTTCCGTCGTTCCGCGCTATACAACAGGGATTGGGCGTGCCGCAGGTCGCTAACGACGCCCTCGGTTACTTCGATGCGTTCCCAAAGGGACTGCTCGCGCTGTTCTAACTCGTCAATATCCATCATGGTATAATCACTCATGGTGCTGATTGGTTGGAGCCTGAAACCGCACCGCGCCGCTGGCTCCGTACTGAAAAACCGCGGGAAGGGGTCGCCCTACTTACCTTCGGTGCGAGGGGCGATAATCAGCAACCGGTCTTCGGCGTAGTTGTCGATGAACACCGGGTACATCTCATCGGGGTGGGTTCGCATCCGGCTCGGTTCATCGAATACATCGAACCCGAACAGGTGTTCGGCCACCGAGAGTTGGTTGGTCGTCAAGAACGTCGAGTTAGTCTCGGTTTCCGCAGACACAACGATTCTCGTCTTGTAGTCCGTGTCGAACTTCTGGACGGGTTGGGTGATCTCGGCGGGCCAGTCCTTGAAGTCGGCGTACTCGTAGAACGTCTCGGTATCCCACACGTAGGCCACGATGTTGTTCGCGCACATGAGGCCGCCCTTACTGAAGTCGACCTCAGTCGGGCGGATTCGAGCCTTGTGTCGCGGACTCAGCGTTGCCTCGTCGTCGAAGTTACGGGACAACCCGAACGCGCGGATGAACACCATGGCCTCCAGGCCGTGTCCATCAGCGTCCACACCCAGGTCGTCGTCGGTCAGCCCGGAATCCAACAGCGCATAGTGGAACCGGGCGCGCTGTTGCTCTTGGATGTCGTCGTAGAGACGGCGGGCGTCCGTCGTCAGATAGGTTCGGGCCAGGTCTTCGCCGGATTCAATCCCGTGGTCGAGGGTGAGCTTGTCGGCGGTGACGGTGCCGATGCCGGGGAAGTCGGTCGTGAAGTTGTACGAGCTGTTGAAGTTGCTGGTAGTTGCGTTGCTCATAGTTGATTGGGGGCCTTGAAGCCGTGACCCCGTACTGAAAAACCGCAGGAAGGGGGTGCCTCGCCCTACGTGGGCAGGCAGTTCGGGCAGGTCGGAACTTCGATCTCGCTCCCGTTCGGGAACCGCATGGTCGCCACTTCCATGGCGCTACGCGGTTCGATGGGTTCGATGCAGACGAAACACCGAACCATTAGCGTTCCTCGAAGTAACTGGGGACGCCGAACAGGTGGTCGTACTCCAGATAGTAGACCTCGATTGCTTCCTCGGCGAGTTGGTTCACGATGTCGTACACATCCTCGTCAATGTACTCGTCGATGAACGACTTGTCCAGGTAGAGCGCCGCGCCCTCCCGGTTCTCGACGACGATCACCGGGTTGTCTTCGTCTCCGTCGACTCGCGAGCTGAACCACTCAGTTGGGTCGTCGTAGGTGACTCTCATGCGGCGGGTGCCTCGCCGTCGTCGCCGTCCATCGTTGCGAGAACACGTTCCATGCGGTTCTCGAACTCGCCGTACTCGGCGCGCTTCTCGTGGATGCTCGTCTCCAGGCGCTCAATGGCGGCGCGACCGGAGTTCTCGGGGTTCCCGAGTTCGTCCGCTTCGTCGCCCTCCAGGGAACGCTCGTAGCTCGTGGTTGCCCGGCGGACCATCGAATCGGGGTTCATCAGCAGGTCGTTCGCCGTCTGAACGTACCCAACCAGTGACCCGGACTCGCCACCCCGGAAGGAGTGCGTGAGCGCGTAGGTCAGCCCGGAGTGAACGTCCCACAGGCTGATTGCGAAGGGGTCTTCGGAACGAGCGCGGGCGTCACGAGCCGCGGACTCCGCCAGGTAACTCGGAATCCCGAGGTTCTCGTAGAACTCGCCGAGCGTGAACGGGAGGTCGGTGAAGTCCATCGTGGTTGCTTCCGCGAACCGGATGATCTCGGTTAGGTGGTCGGTCATCACATCTATCTGGAGGAGGATGTCCGTCCACCACTCGCTGAAGTCCTGGGGTTCGCCAACGTGCTTGCGCGTCTTCTCGTCGGTGAGGTCCCGCATACTGTTCTTGCAGCCGGTGTCCTGGGCGTACCCAACGGCGTAGAGGGTGGTTTGCCCGAAGAAGTCGTAGCCGGTGGTGATACCAGCAAGGACGCGCGAGTCCTGGTAGTCGATGTACTTCTCGGGGAACAGGATGTCGATGTGAACCTCGCCACCACCGCGGTAGAGGCGGGCTTCACCGAACATCGACCCACTTAGGTCGTTCTCGTCGAGCGCGGTTTCGAGGGGCGCGTAGGCGTCCATCGGGTTGATGATGGTGTAGTTGTCGGTGGGGATGTGCCACAGGGGGTCGACATCCTCGCCGTTCGCCATCTTCATCATGCGCTCGGGATCGACGATTGCGGAGAACCGCTCGGTTGCCTCGTAGTCGTTCGTGACTTCGTTCAGCCACGCAACGTCGGCGTGCATGGCGCGGGGGAGCGCCCGTATCACGTCACCGAAGGACCGTTCGGGCTTGTCTCCGTATTGGTCGTCCCACTCCATCCAGAAGTTGTCCATGCTGTCCACGCCTGCGAACTTGATAGTCGTGTCTGCTCTCATGATTGTGGTGGTCCGCATTACCCAGCGGACGATTGGGGCAACCCGCGGTGGGTTACACGACACGGGAGGGAGTCGAACCCTCCTGCCGCCGCTCGTGCCACCGGGAAACCAAAGGTTGTCTTAGGTTTCTCTATGCCGCCCGTGTTCAGCGAAGTACGCCGAACACTCCGGGCAGTAGTTCCCGACGAACCGCTTCGACGGGGCCGCGAAGGTTATTCTACAGTTCAAGCACCGGCAGTCGCCGGGGATGTCGTTGTTCGTACTCATGATTGTTCTTGGTTGTCAGGGCCACAGTTGGTGGACACGACGCTGGTTGTAGTCGTTCCACGTCAACACGAGCCACTCGTTTTCGTTCTCGGGGTTCGCCAAGCTCGCCTTCCACTCCTTATCGTAGAGACTCCGCCACTCGGCAAACTCCAGGGGAACACCAGGACGGCACAGGTCAAGGACGTGTAACCGCGTGGATTCCTCGCTCGTACTCATAGTGCCTTCACCCGAACGATGCTCCAATCACCGGGTTCGGTGTCGCGTAGAAGATCGGCGAACTCAACCGCGTCGTCCCAGGAGTCCAAGAGGTCGGTTCCCTCGCTCGGGACCGCCTTGAACAACCCAGTTGACTTGTCCAGAAGTGCGTATTTGATAAACATAGGTTTCTCTCCGCTGTGTGACGGCTACCGCGCGGGTTTCAGGGGCCGTCCGCCCTGGTGGTCAATCAGGTCCAGTAGGTTCGTCGTGAAGTGAAGCGCCCAACTAAGCGCCGCCGCATGGGTCTTCGTGCGCTTCGACACGAGCAGACAGTCGTCAATCCACTCGTCGTTATCTTCGTCGTAGGTTCGGTACTCGTAGACGTTCGTGTAGAACTCCCGAACCGGTGTCTCGCCGTCGTCCATCCCGTTATACGGGCTAATCGCAATTTCGATGCGACCGGACTTGTGATAGAACCTATCCTCCGTAAATCCGGGGACACCGACGCTGTGCGACTCGACGGTCCAATCCGGGCCGGGCCTCACGACAGCGCCTCCAGGTTGGCTTCGTCGACGAGCCACCCCATCTTCTTCGCGTAAGCGATCACAACTTCGCCACCCTCGTCGTACTCGCGGTCCTGCAACCGGGCGTACCGAACCCAGTAGGGTTCCATCAGCGGCCTCCGTACACCGTCTGGTAGTAGCGCGATTGCCACTCCTTCGTCGGGTACAGCTGTTTGAAGGTCGCGTTCGTGACCGGGTAGAACCGCTTGTCCGTGCTACCTCGCCGGAGCGACTTGCCGCTGTTCTTGTTGACTAACTGCTTTACTTCCTTGCTTGCTTTGATTCCCATAATTGTAATTCCTCGTTCCGTGTTCCACATACCGCAGGTGGCCCTCCACCATGGGCCACGCCCTGCTGATGAATCGAACATCAGTAAAACCATACAGGGCAACCGCTGTCGATTTGTACTGTCCTACGACAGCGCCCCAAGCAACCAGAGACAGAGAGTGAGAAGCACCAGACCGGACCCAACGACCTCGATGGCGTGGAGTCGGTCGGGGTCAATCGTGACCCTACTGTTCTTCCGCATCCTCCTCGTCGTCGGTCGGGACGAGTTCGAGCGTCTCGTTGCCCTCAACCATCTCAATGGAGTCGTTCTGGACGTACTCGATGATGGTTTGGTACTTGGCGTGGATGTCGGGGTTCTCGTCTTCGATACTGGAGAGGAACATGAGGGTGTTGATGGCCTTCTTGACGTCGCCCTGTTCCATCTCCAGCTCGGAGACTACCTCCAGCCCGGAGAGAAGCGCGTTGAACCCGTAGAGGGTCGTCGAGACGGTCATGGTGACGGGTTCGTTCAGGAGGCGAATCATTTCCTGGTTGGTGATGGTTTCGGTGGCGGTGCCGCTGTTGGTGTCGTTGCTACTGCTCATATGTAGATTAGTCCGTGTTACCGATGGTGCGTGGATTAGAGTGGCCGCCGCCACAGTCCGATGTTCGGGATCGAACCAAACTGTGAACGCCAGTATCGGATTTCGTCGGGAAGGGGGAGAACCAGTTTCGCCGCGTGCCGTTTGCCCTCAGTAGTATATTCGCGGGAGACGACTTAAGGTTTTCTATGGGTTTTCTTAGGGTTGTCTTTGAACGGGCGAACGATGTCGTGCCGTAACTCCCACGCGAACGATACCACCAGCAACACCGCCGCTGTCCCCAATGAGAAGGCCAGCATCGCGGTGAACCCCATCAGTCCGAGAGCGTCGACCGGTCGCCAATCACGGTCACCTCGCGGTCGTTCGTGAACACTTCGTGCCACGTCTCACCGAGGTTCAGCATCCGGTGTTCGCGCCGAAGGTGTCGAATCGTCCCTCGAACGAACCGCCGACCGTCCGTGAGCTGGATGTAGTCCCGAGGGATGTGCGACCCAAGGTCGTGGTGCGCCCGGTACCGGCGACCGTACCGGACCTTGTTCGTTTGAGGCTTCTCCAGCCCATCCGGGTTTGCTCGGTCGCCAACAACGGTGTCGGCGTACCGGTACTCGAAGTCGGGATACGGGACGAAGAAGTGTTCACCCTGTCGCATGATGGTTTCGCCGTCCGCCTTGTGGCCGTAGATGCGGGGGTTCTCGTTGAGCTTCACGCCGTCGTTCAGGAACCGCGCCACCTCAACCGGCATGAGGATGTCGTAGATACGGTCGGGTTCCCGGCGAACCATCTCTTGCTCGTCTTCGGTCAACAGGAACGCGAACTCACCGTTGCCCTGAGCCGCGGTTGCGTCGTAGCCGATGGCGACAACCTCGCGGCCCGAACCGAAGACCACCAGCTCGGCGTTCTTCCCCTCGATGACTTCCGTGATGTCGAACAGGTCGACGTCGGTTCCCCGAACGATCTCGCGGAGCGTCGTCAATGGGAGGTTCCCATCGGAGAACCGGTGCGGGACCGAATACAGGGTGACGCGACCGCTGGCGTAGTTCTGCTGGTTGTTGAACACCAACCCGGACTTCGTGCGAATCCCACAGATGGTGCTGTAGTGGTAGCAGATACCGGTGCCGTCCGTGTATTGATACGCCGTCTGGTTCTTGCTGGTGTTGCGAAGTTTGGATCGGAACACGCTGTCGTCCGAATCGGGGCACAGACTGACGGTGTGAACGGGGAACTTCTTCTGTGCCCAGCTCTCGACGACGCCCTGTTTGTCGTACACCGCTTTGGTCGTCGGGATGTACCACTCGGGGACGGTCAAGTCACCGACGTTCGTCTCAATGACTGTCAGGACCGCCGCCGGGGTTGTCTTGGCGTATTCTTCGGTGGTGATTTTGTCGCTCGTTTCGCTGATGGTTCTGGTGTTGAGGTTGGTACTCATTGTTTTCTGTCTCCGATTGTGGGGTACTCAAAAAACGGTACCCCGTACTGAAATTCCGTACCGCTAATGGACACTACTCCTAATGCACACCGACTTCCCGATGTTGAACATGGAATAGTGAACGTTCAATACTTACATGGGATACCCAGTGGGACACCACTAATGGGATACCAGTAGTAGTGCCATTGTGGGATTACCTTACTCCCAATCACTCAGCCAAATGAAATGGGTGGTGAGTATCCACCCATCCCCATCGGTGAGGCGGGCGGTTCCGTCGTCGAGGATGTCTATTCGCGTCTCTTGTGGCATGAGGGTCATGGGTATGGTTACATCAGGTCGCGTTCAGCGACGAGCATCCGAACCTCGTCGGTGAGCGTTTCGCTTCGCTTGGTTCGGATCGTGACTATCACGATGTGGTCCGGGCAACCGAGGCCCCAGTAGAAGTCGGCAACGTCGGCGATGTTACCGAACGTCGAGTGGCCGCGGGCGTCGGTGAGGATTCGGTTCAGGTCGGTGTTGAGCAGTGCGTATCGGGGTTCGGTGGTGTCGAGGTGCATGGTAATGTTGTGTAAGGGTTTTCTTATCCGCGGTACGGCTTGAGGCCAACCGCACAGGCGAAGCACGCACCGGGATACGAGTGGCGGCTATACCAGCCACCGCAACCCCGGCACTCTTGCACTTCGCCGTCGCCGTAGCGTTCTTCGGCCTGTTCTTTCGTCAGGGGTGGGGCGGCACGGCGTGGCATCACAACCCCCCAACCGGCATCATCATCGAGAGCGTCACGCCCGCCATACGGTCTTCGTCTTCGAGTTCAGCCCACCGCTGAACCTTGGCAAGCAACCGTTGCTTGTCCTGTTCGGACTTGCCCAACCAGTGTCGACCGGCGCTCTCCATGAGCGCGAGAAGGTCGCCGTCGAAGATTGCGTGGCCGCGTTCACAGTGAACGCCGGTTTCCCCATCGCGATAGTCGCGAACGTGGAAGGCGGCGTGGCGTGGACTTGCGTAACCGATACTGTCCGAGATGATAGCCGCTATCAGCTCGTCGTCGGTGAGGTTCGCTGGGTCGAACTCGTCCAACTGTTCGGCACAGGGCCGACACAACGCGTCGTATTCATCGGGAAGCTCCTTACGAGGGAAGCAGGAAACCCGCATGATACTCGTGTTGTATTCGTTCTTACCGCAGTGACCGCACTGTTGGGGTTGTCTGTCGGGGTTCATTGTTCTTCGACCAGGTTGAGTTCGATCCCGATGTCGTCACAACTGACGTCGTGGTTTTCGAGAAGGATGTTCGATAGGGCAATCGCGATTTGGGTTTGTTCGGTGTCGCTGATTATGCGGCTCGGGTTGTGGATGTGGAAACTGTATTCTATCATAGGTATTCACTCTCGGTCGTGGGTGCCAACGAACATCGCGGCGCGTCCGTCTTCGGTTGCCAGCACTTGCCATACGTATAGCCGGGGTTCTCGCTGAATCGTATGCAACAGGGAGAAGGGCATATCCCGGTTCGCCGACTCGATGTAGACCAGACCGGGGAAGTTCTCTGTTTGTTCGATGTGTTCGATTCGACTCCAATTACCGTACTTCTCGATGAGGTCCGGTGCCTTGAGTTGGGATCGCAATGTGGCGCTCATAGCAGGTCCTCCGCCCAGTAGTCAGGTTCGGGGTGGGAATCACTCGACGCCCAACCGAAGCCGTCGTGGTGGCTGAGTTGCCTGATTACGAGCAGGATGTCTTCCCACTCGCCGGTATCGTCGTGGGTTCGTGGGTAGTGTTCGACGTGATAGAGCGAACCGGGGTTCTCGTCGTAGAGGATTCGGGTTAGTTCGTTCGCTTGCTTCGCGCTGAAACAGGAGATGGTCAATGCGCCGTCCGGCATATCGGGGATGATTTGGGTTCGGCTGTGGCTCATGGGTTAGTTCTCAGTAGTATATTCGCGGCAGTCGTATTAAGGTTGTCTAAGGATTGTCTTAGCCGGGCTTACTGCCAATCGACTTCGGAATCGCACCCACAATCCGAACAGCGAACGTAGGTGATTCGGTCGCTACTGAAGTCGACGTGGTTGGTTCGGTTCGATGAACACACCGGGCAAAGGCCATCGGCGGGGTGTTCGGCGGCAATCTCGCTTCGGGTGAAACTGTAACTGTAGCTCATTGATGTTGGTTTGGTTCGGATCGCGATTCGGTCAGGGTTCGACAATGCGGTGTTCGTGGCGCTTCGTCTCGTGGAATAGGCACACCGGGCACTTCCGTTCGTAGAAGTCCGACCGGGTTTCGCCCGAGATAACCGTGTGCGTGCAATCGCACTTCGGGCACGGCGATTCGTCCAGATAGCGGTACGACAAGTGTTGCTTGACGCTAATTACGTCGCTCATTGGTTTGGTTTCGATTGGTTCGGGTTGGTTTGTTCGCGCGGCGATACAGCTCCGGGTTGCTTGGGGGCGTTCCCCACTCCTGTTGCTGGAGTCGAACCAGCGTCCGCCACTACAGGTTTGTCAAAGGATTGTGTAAGCCGCCGCGTATGGCTTACTGGAGCGCGATTAGGAGGTCGAGTGCGGCGTCGAGGTTGCCACCGGCAAGGGCCTTCGCCTTTTCGAGCTGGTCGGCGGTGAACGGAAGGTCCGCGGATTCCGTTTCGGGTTCGGATTCGACGAACTCGAAGCCACCTTCGGTTTGGCGGGCTTCGCGGCCTTCGGCCTTGATTGCCTCATAGCCCTCCTCACCGAAGTTGCGCTTGCAGGCATTTGCGACCGCCGTACCGGAGATGTTGAACTTGGCTCCAACGTCGTCGTTCGATAGGTGCGGGTGGTCCTTCTTGTACTGTGCGGCCTTGTCTCCGGCGTTCGCGGGCTTCCCGCTGGATTCCGGTTCGGGTTCAGATTCGGTTTCTTCGACCGCTTCGCTTTCCTCCAGCTCCGGGGGAACTTGGTAGACACCCATCCCTTCGAACTCGGGAAGGTAGATTGGGTCTTGCTTGTCCTTGGTGTAATCTATCCCGTAGGTGTTCATGGCAACGTCTTGGGGAACCTTGTGGATACCCGTTAGCTTGAACGAATCACCGAAGGTCCGAGCGAAGAAATCCCGCCACATATCCGCATCGGGTTCGGGGAACTGGTTGCGGTATTCGCGAAGGCCGGGCAAGTTGTCCGACTTGTCACTACGGAAGGCTTTGCTCAGGTCCTTTGATATCTCCATGACCAAATCGTATTCCCGCAGTAGGGGGCTACGGTTGCGGTCGGCGGTCATCGTCGAACCGTCTTTCTCCTTGGCGCGTACCTTGTCAGAGCGAAGGACACTTGCCCCAACTATGCGCTTCAGGTCGATACCCGCCCAGTAATCCTCGCGAGATTGGATGCGTCCGGGGAACGGTCCCTCGGTCGTGGTTTCGCTGGTGTTGGTTTCGGTCGTGGTCGTTGCTACGTCGGCCTTGGGTTCTTGTGCGAACATTGGCTGTTTGGTTGGTTGGTTTGGTCGTCGGGCGATACGGGTTACTTGGGCTTGCTTAAATACCGCGCAAGCCGCACGGAAATTCGATAGTACCCACCGGGTTTGTTCCAATCAAGTAGTGTGTGCTACAAGCCTGCCTATATGTCTGCGAATCACGCTTTCAGCTAACTGTGGCGTAGCCACGAATCGGCCTACGGCGCACACTTATATCCCATAGAAATGTCAAAACAAACCCAGCGTATGTGGGATTTATCGTTCGATACCCCGCCCGTTGCGGGTTCCCTATGGGTAACAAGTTATCTTGCCAGTAGACCTAACTGTCGCGTTTTCCGAACACAATTTTCAGCAGGCAACACTTCCGAGAAAGTATCTCAACAGCTCTTTGGTTGAGTCACTACCAACCACCGTCAGCTTGGTGTCACATGACTTGGCGCGGTAAATCGCTTTCACTAACGAAACCATACGCGCTATCGCTTTCCCGGTTCGGAGGGAGTCGGTACCGACGAGTTTCCCCACTACGTAGTAGTGGTGCTGTATCTCCAACCCGACAACTTGCCTTGAGGCTAATCACCGGGCGGTTCCCAAAGCTCGCGCTATTGGGATCGCCGTTCCCTACCCTTCCCGTTCCCCGCAGGTTCCCGAGGTAGCCCGTGCAACGGGTTGGCCTTTTCCTACCGAACAAAAGTGTCTTTTATTTTACGAGACTCTCACTCCTACAGATGTCGTAGGGCTAACCAACCCCTTAACACGCACCACTCTCAGATGCGGGAAGGTCCGTTACCTTCGGTTTCAGGTGGTTGGGGGTTAACTTCGGGTGCCATACCCGCGCCTTAGTCTACAGAGTCGTAGCCCTATAGTGTGATTCTCTTAGCACTTTACCTTAGGTCCGTTAAGACGGTCGTTGCCATGCCAAGGTCACAACCCGGACAGTCCATGAGTCGGAAGTGTCGGAACACTCAACCTAAGCCTGTAAGACCGTGGGTTGGCCCCATGGTTGGGTCCGGTGGCGCTTACCTGCCACCCTCGGGTGGGTGGGAGTCTTGAACGTTCAGAGGCCGTTTCGGGCTTGGTTCTTCGACATCTACAGAGATACCTGCCACCGTATTAAGCATTGTGGTACCGGTAACGTATATAAAGAAACCCCTGAGACGCAAGGATTCGGGCGTTTGGAGGGTTGACTTGTGTCTGTGGGATTGGACAACGTATGGACACAAGTGGTCCGTGGGACGGTCGACCGCGGTTGGCCGTCGTTTCGCAACGCTCCTAACGCGCGTGGGGCGTGGGCTACGTCGGGAAGGCCGCGCCGTCTATCGGTTTTGCTGGTGCGCGCGGTCGGTGGCCGTCCGTCCGCGGTCGGTCGTCGAACCTTCCCGATACGAAGGATTGGATAATCGTCATCTCAGGAGCTTCCCGAAACGGGTAGGACTCAAGTCCGAGTAACAAGCCGCCGTCTATCGGTTTTGATTGGTTGGAGGATTGGACTTATCCACAATCCCGACCTGTCCACACTCCCGAGGTGTTGGTGGGCCGACACTCTGCCGGTCGACCGCGGTGGTGGTGGCTATCACCAACGGCCACCCAACCCCCGGCGTTCGGTGGTGGTGGTGCGTACCAACGGTATCCAACCCAAGTGGGGTAACACCGCAAGTTGGGTTGCGACACCACCGGACGCACTCGCCCGTGGATCATTGTTAGTTCGTGCGAAAATTTTTGGTAATTTTGGGCTGGTGCCAATGGAGTTTTTCAAATGACATAACCGATAGCCATATAATGCGGAACCGTTGATTCGTAAACGCGGTGCGGAACGGGGGTCGGGGAAGTGGTTGTAACTCGCTTACTGGTTTCAGTAAAGTGAGTCAGCCCTGCCCCCTTGTGTCCTCCAACACGGAGGGGCCTGGCCGACTCAGGTGGCTCTAAGTCGTCCGAGATTAAATAGACTTGACATCGTACAATGACCGATGCTTTTTATATCAAGCAACACGCTCATGTCCTGGGTGGGCTGGCACGGCATACTGGCACTCCGATAGCGCCGATGTATGCTACTGGGTGCCAGCCGTAGACGAGGGATAGAGGGCGTGTACCCACGGGGGTATATAAAGTATAAGTACCCATTGTATATTACTACTATTGAAGAACGCTCCCTGGCAACCACGCCTGGGAGAACACAGTAGCAGTTTCACATGAGAGACTCATGTGGACACGAACACTGTTCTTGAGGATTGTATTGACTCACTGTAATTGAGAGAGGGTTGAACGGACCTTCCCGATGAATTACGGGTGAAATAGACTCATTGGAAGATCGAACATGGGTGTCCCACTGGGATACCACCCCGGAAACTCACTCACGTAATGGCATTTGGGGAAATAACTGGGGCGTCGACCGCTGAATTAGGCCAACTCAAGCAAGAGTACCTGGATTCACCCCTGTATCTGGAGACTGAGCGCCCCTTCGAGGAGGCGTTCTGTCTCATGCCCATCGGGAAGCAACCCGAGGAGTACGACGGCCCCCAGCGGTACTGCCAGAACCGGGCGAAGACGAACGACGACGGGTCGAAAGCCCCGTTTTGTCGGTTCCACGGCGGCAGTTTCAGTTCGAATCCGAACCTCGACAACCTGGACCCACTTGCTAACATGAGCCACGGATTTTTCCTTAATCGAAAGCACCTGATGGAGAACTTTCGCGACTACGAGCGCGAGTTCTACGAGGAGGTGATGTACGAGTGGCCCGAGAAGTACGGGATTGACTTCGACGAGGACCCGAGCGCGATGGAGGATATGCACGCGCTCGCCCTGGCGATCATCCGCGACGGACGGGCCAACGACGTCATCAACGCGAATCGCGATTTGACCACCACGAAGGGCAATTACGGCCCGGATGGCTCTCTCCTTGAGCGCGAGGAGCAGGCTCACTACCTCATCAGTGAGGAACAGGCCCAGCGGCGTCTCGTCATGAAGATGAAGGACGAGCTGGGTATCTCCCGCAAGCACCGCGACGAGATCGGGCAGGCCGAAGACGCCTCTCGAACGGTCGCGGGCTTGGTTGAGGGGATGGCTGACGCCCTTGATAAGAGCGAACACGAGTATGACCCGGCGGCGTTCGAGGAATCTGAGCCTGAGAACGCTGACGAGTCAGAGAACTAACGATGTACCTGGAGCCGTTCAGTTCCGGGTACTATCTCGGGACCTGTACGGTCACGGAACACGGCGGCGACGGTGTGTTGCTTGCGGCTGACGAGTACGAAGACGTCGAAGCGCAGGTGTACGACCGCTATTCGGCGTTCGGATTGCCGGTTTTCGTGAAGATGGGACGCTCGCACTACGAAGTGCGCCCCGATGCGGCGGTTCCGGCGGATACGCTGGCGGTTTCGGCGGACATCCGCGGGAAGGCGGCGATTCGGGCGCATGAGTTCCGCGAGGTCCTCGTGGCGAACGAGATTAGCGCGAAGATGCTGGTTCAGTGGGACGAGTTCCTCGACCAGCGGCTCGCGTGAGTGTAGATTGGGTGAGTTCCCCGGCTTCCCGTTGTTGCTCACCTATTACGAACGACGATAACCCGGCTGACGTCCAGATTTTCAATTTCCGAGAGGGGTCCGAGCGCACCGCTATCGCGTTTTGGTGGACTGGTGGCGTTTACGGACACTCGGATTGCTGGATCAGGGCCGGGAAGGGGGATTTTGTGTCTCTTGACGCGTCCCTCTAAGAAAACCCTAAGAAAAACCTATAAATTAGACAAATGACGAGCATTTACAACAACTTCAAGACCCTCCTGTTCAACGGTAGCATCGACCTCGACGCGGACACCCTCAAGGTCGCTCTCGTTGCAGACGACATCGCGTACACCCCCGACATCGACACCGAAGTCTACGTCAACGACGTTCTCGACGACGTGACCGCGAGCGAGCTGAACGCGACCAACTACGCTCGCAAGACGCTCGCCCCGAGCATCAGCCAGGACAACGTTGACAACGAGGCCGTCATGGACGCGACGAACCTCACCTGGAGCGCCCTCGGCGGCTCCACGGACGACACGATTCAGGGCGCGCTCATCTACAAGGAGGTCACGAACGACGCCGACAGCCCCGTTCTCGCGTACATGACGAGCGCGGACTTCCCGCTCCCGACGAACGGCGGTGACGTCTCTATCGAGTGGGACGTCGCTGGCGTGCTGACCCTCGGGTGAGGTGACTGATGCCCGTTGAATCAATCGACTCCTGGGAAGACGGGAACTTCAATGGGTGGACCCAATCCTATGGCAACGGCACGATCACCACGAACTTCGCGACTGACGGAACGAGTGGTGTCGAAGCCTCCAACGGCCTCAAGGAGAGGCTGGAGAGCCAGCCTGGGGATGGTCTTCCGACCTACCCCGTCAAGGGAGACACCATCTACCTGGACATGGAGTCCAGCATCGGTGACGCAACCGCGGCCACGACCCAGGTCCAAGTTCACTTTGGGTGGGACGGCGTGGACGACGAGTACCGCCTGGACGTCGACGTTCAGGGTGGCGCACTCGAACTATGGGAACTTGGCTCCCAGCAGGCCCGAATCGGCGTTGATTGGGGCCTCACTGTCAATGCGAACACCCACTACGAGATAAAGATCGTATGGGACGACGGCACGCTCGGTGGCGCGGACGGTGACATAACCGCCACGCTCCGTGATGTGGCCGCTGACACGGTTACCGCGAGTGTTTCCGCGAACAGCACGTACCGGAGCGATGGCGGCGTCAAGATTTTCCAGACACCTGATACCGGCGAGCGCGTCAACGTGGACTACTTCCGCGTCGAGCGCCCCGCGTCATCCAGCCCACAGACGGCTGTCATTGACGGTCCCGCGGGCCTGAACATTACCGGCTACAACGTTCAGACCACGGGCGGTGTCGTCACTGAAACCACGACCATCGTGGATTCCTGGGAAGACGGGAACACGAACAACTGGACTGTTATCTACGGCGATGGCAGTATCACGACGAACTTCGCGACCGAGGGCACCAGCGGCTACGAAGTCTCCGGTGGCCTCAAGGAGCGCCTGGAGAGTACCTCCGGCCTCCCGATCTACCCCGAGAAGGGCACGAAGTTCTACCTGGACTTCGAGACGACGGTCGGCTCCGCGACCGCGACCACTGGTGAAGTCCATCTCTACTTCGGGTGGGATGGCGTCGACGACGAATACCGCGTTGACTGTGACATCCAGAGCGGGAATCTGGAGATGTGGGAGCTTGGAAGTTCCCAACAGCGAATCGCCGTCGACTTCGGGGCATCTTACGCCGCGAACACCGCATACCAGCTCGAAATCGTTTGGGACGACGGTACGATAAGTGGTGCTGACGGCGACATTACCGCGACCGTCACGGAGATTGGGAGCGGGACCGTCGTGTCCACGATTACGGCAAACTCGGCGTACCGCATCAACGGCGGCGTCAAGATATTCCAGCAGAGCGACACGGGTGGACGAGTCAACGTTGACAACTTCCACGTCGTCGAGCCTGGAAACGCGGCTCCGACGAACACCACGTCACAGACGAACATTGGTGGCGGAACCGGATACGGACACACCGTCGACCCGAGTGAAGCAACGGTCACGGTCAGTACGCTCTCGGGAATCACGAGCGCACTATCCTCGGCCTCGGCTGGGGACATCGTGTACATCGACGGCAGTGCGAGCATCGACGCGGGGTCGACGCACATCAACGTCCCACCGGACGTCACGCTGGCTTCTGACCGAGGCATCAACGACGCACCGGGCGCACACATCTACACGGCGGCTGAACCTGGTGAGGTTATCCAGGTCAACGACGGTGCCCGGCTGACGGGTATCCGACTTGAGGGGCCGCACCCCGGCTCCGATACCACGGGTAGCTCCAGTGCGAGTGGCGTGGAGATGTTCCACACCGCGGAAGTGGATAACTGCGAGATTTGGGGGTTCAGCTTCGCAGGCATCGACATTGAACCCAGCACGGTCGACGCGCACATACACCACAATGTAATTCGCGAGTGTAACAAGGACGGCCTCGGCTACGGTGTCTCCGTGGACGGCGGGAACCCGATAATTGAGTACAACTACTTCAATTACAACCGCCATGACGTCGCCACGACGGGCGACAACTACGGCTACAGGTTCCGGTACAACCACTGTGGCCCCTTGCAGGTTCTCCACAACATCGACGCGCACTCCCCCGCAGGGACGCGCTACGAGATTCACAACAACGTTGTGGAGACGATCTTCCGAACGTGGGACGACCTTCACAACCACATCGTTGTGATTCGGGATGTCCCGAACGACGAGTGTGTGATTTGGGATAACTGGTTCTTCGCGGACGAAGCTATCCCGAGTCTGTCTGGACCAACTGACACCTACGGACAGGTCATCATCCAGACCACCTCGACGTGGCAGAACATGAACTTCTACGGGAACCACTACGGGACCGACCCTGGTATCACGTATGAAGACATCATCCCTGGGTACAACGGGTACCGAACGACGGGCGAAAACCCGCCAAGCGCCGGTTCGCAGGCGGCGACCATCAATCGAGGGACGCTGACGGCTTCTGCGTTCTCTCCCACGGCAACCATCGGGAAGGTTGTGAGTATGTCGGTTGCGGGCTTGAGCCTCAGTGGTGGCTCTCCCACGACGGCCACGGGGTCGGTAAGTGCAACGCCAACGCCGTCTTCGATGGCGGTGGGCGCGTTCTCGCCGCTGGCCGGTGTCTACACGAAGGTTGCGGCTGACCGCGGTCGGCTCCGCTTCAAGGACACCACGCCGACGATGAGTGTCGGACCCCGGTCGGTCCCGGCGAACCCATCGAGTCTCGCGCTCGCGTCATCGAACCCGCGGGCGATTCCCGGTGTGTCGATTGCCACGCCCGCACTCGGTGGCCTCTCGGTCATCGGGTACGACGCAACGATTGACCTTGCACGGCGAGCGGTTCCGGGTGAGACGGCACACCTGTCGCTCACCGCCCTGGACGTCGACAAGAACGTCGGGGCAGTCTCCGCGATTGGAGACACGGGATTCCTGACCGTGGGCGGTATTGAACCCGCTGTAACGTGGATTCTCGACCTTGCGGCGGTCGCGGACACTGGCGAACTGGTCTTCACGGGACTCGACCCCACGAAGTCGACCGGTCCAGTGAGTGCGACCACCGACAGCGAGTCCATGGCCCTCGGGTTCGTGGCTCCGCTGGTTACGTGGTCGCAGATCGCGGTCACCGACGCCACGCCGACGCTCTCGCTTACGAGTACGGACATCGTGTCCGCGACTCCTGGCGAGTCTATCTCGGTGCCAGACGTCGGTGAACTACTGGTCGGCGTTCCAGTTGACCCGAGTGTGAGTAACACCGTCTTCGCGGTGATGCTTCCGGGGAGGCTCGAACTGGATTCGGTTGACCCTGCTGTCTTCAACCGACTGTTCGATTGGGACCGCGTGTCTCGAACCGGGACGCGCCGCATTGACATCTTCAAAGACCGAAAATGACCGTTTTCACGCTAACACAGAACGACACGTCACCGCCCATCGGCGGGAACGTCACGGGCGAGCGCGGTGAGATGATCGACGTCACCGGGTGTGACGTCCGCTTCATGATGAAGCCCATCGGGGGCGACACCCTGACCGTCGACGACGACGGACAGGTGGTCGATGGACCGCGCGGCGTGGTTGGATACGGCTGGAAGGCCGCCGATACCGCCGAACATGGCACGTTCCAGGCCGAGTTTGAGCTGACGTACCCCGATGGGACGGTCGAAACGTTCCCCTCGGAGTCGTTGACGGTCATCATCAAGCCGGACCTCGGATGAACGACCAGGACGTAATCGAGGCGATTGACCGCTTTCTCGCGTTCAATTTCCCGCAGATTGCGATGCACGGTGGCGAATCATACGTCGAAGCCGTGGATTTGGACGCTGGACACGCGGTTCTCGCCCTGGACGGGGCGTGTGACGGTTGTGGGTTGTCTCCCATGACGACCGCCGCTATCCAGCAACGCCTTCCCGCGGAAATCCCCGAAATCGCGACCATCGAGGTACGCGTCGGAACCGACCAGACCGCCCAGGCGGGCGCTGGCGACGTTCCGTTTTAGGAAACATCTCATATGACTCGTGAAATAGCCGAACGTCTCTCCGAGGAAACTGGGGCGTCTGTCGCCGCTCTCCTTGAGCGGTGGGACGGACACCCCGAGCTTCTCGCCGAAGACCTGTTCCGAGTCAAGAGCCAGGAGTCGCACAAGATTGAAGACCTGGAGTTGTTCTGGCCGTATCAGCCCCAACTCCTCCACGCGTACTTCTACTCTGACGGCAAGATTCTCAACGTCTACAAGGGTCGCCGAATCGGGGTGTCCTTCATTTTCATGTTGGCACTCCTCATCGACGGGATTCAGACGCCAGGAGCGTTCTTCCCGATTGTCAGCACGCGGAAGTCGTCGTCCGAGTCTCGGGTGAACGACATCCGTAAGCTGATTCAGGAGGCGAAGGTCGAGATACCCGTCCAGAAGGACAACAAGGGCGAGATCGTGCTGTGGAACGGCGCGACCTTCCGCGCGTACACGGGGAACCCCGAGGGTGCGCGTGGTGACGACTCCGCGAAGGCCGTCTTCGTGGACGAGATGGCTTTCCTTGAGAACCAGGAGGATACGATGCGGGCGTTCATGCCGTTCGTATCGCTCGGTGACGCGAAGATGATCCAGGTCAGTACGCCGAAGGTGGCGAACGACCTGTTCATGACGACGCACCGCCGCGGGAACACCCGTGGGCTGGACGAGGAGGGCCACCCGGTCCCCATCTGTATCAAGCAACCGTCGTTCAAGAACCCGGACGCGATTGACATTGAGACGTCGCTGTTCAAGCAGGACGTCGAGCCGGTGCGCCCGGACATGGACATCGAGGCGGTCGAACAGGAGCGCGCACAGGACCCACAAGGGTTCGCCCAGGAGTACCTGTGCCGTCCTATCAGCGACGAGTACCGGTTCTTCTCCGTGGCGTCGATTCAGGCCGCCATGGAAGCTGGCGGGAAGGAGGTGTTCGGACCCTCCGTGTCCCCACAGTACGGCGGGACGATGGTTGCGGGTGTGGACTTCGGGATGACCGACGACGAGACGGTTATCTCGGTGTTCGAACACACCGGGAAGAAGCGCCACCTGCGCTACCAGGAGGTACTGGATCGGCGCGCGCTCGAACTATCCGGCATTGAGAACCCCGACCGCGCGAACCCGAATCATATCGCCAAGCGCCTCAAGCAACTGAAGGCCCAGCTCGGCGTCGAACACTTCGTGATGGACGCGACCTCGTTCGGGAAGTCGTTCAAGACCATCATCGAAGACGCAATCGGGTACGGCGTTCACGGCTTCGACTTCAATGACCGTGACGGCGTGAAGCAGATGATGGGTGACCTGAACTACGGCCTGCGGAACGGCCTGGTCACCCTCCACGACGACGACCGGATGTTCGACCAGTTGTCGTCGATTGTGAAGGTCCAGAAGGAAGACCATCAGAAGCCGAAGTTCACCGGGAAGGAGCAGTCCAAGGACGGCAAGGACGACATTGCCATGTCCGTCATGTTGGGCGCGTACCCGGTGATGTTGGATACGTCGCGGTCGACGCAAATGCACGCAAAGGAGCGTGAGGTGGAGTCGTTCGGTGAAGGAGTTACGCCGTCTGCCGCCCGGTCGCGGGCTGGTGAGGCGTATCGACCCGAGGAGACGCACCCGGTTGCGTTTGGGGCGACGAACGTGAAGCGGGGGAACAGGAAGACGTACAGCGCCCGGTACCGGCGGTAAGACAACCCTTTCAATACTTTATGGGAGAAACCAGAGATTTCCTTGAGCGACAACTACGCGACGGGAACCTTGAGTTCGCACTTGAGGCCCCGATTGGCGTAGTCAAGCAGAAGGGACCGGGTGGCAACGTTCGACCAACGGACCCTCCGGTTCAACAGATAACGGAGAACCGTCTGATTGCGGACACCGACCCCCATGTGGGCGAGGGCGTGCAGACGCTCGTCGACTACCTCGTGGGGTCCGGGTTCGTCATCAAGCCGAAGAACATCCCGTTCACCGACGAGGAACAGACCCACCAGGACATCGCGGAGTTGAAGCGACTCATTGAGTCCAGCAACTTCGAGGAAGTCCTACAGTTGTGGGTGTGGCACGCGCTCGTCGACGGCACCGGATACATCGAGATTGTGTGGGAAGACGAGGTGTTCTCCCCGCGATTGCTCCCGAGTGAGAAGATCAAGATTCTCACCGACGAGTTCGGGCGCGTCACCGGCTACGAGATGGAGGTTCCCGGCGACGACCCCGTGGAATACGGCCCCTACGACGTGGCCCACCTCAAGTTCCACTACCACCCCGGCGAGGATTACGGTCGCTCACTCATCGAGCGGTTCGGTGAACAGGCCGATATGCTCCGTGACATGGAGATCGACATGGCGCGCTTCGTCGCGACCAAGGCCTACCCGCCCGTGTTGTGGAAGCTCGGCACGGACGACCGACACTACACGCCCACGCAAATCGACGAGTGGCTGGATACCGTCGAAGCCATCGAACCGGATTCGATGCTCGCGGTCGGCCACGACGTTGACTTCGACGTGGTTGGCACGACGTCGACCAGCTCCCAGGGCGGCGTCTTGAACCTGGAGGGCACGTTCACGCACCTCCTGGGTCGCATGAGTGCCGGGCTGGGTGTCCCGATGCACTTGATGCTTGATACGGAGGGCAGTCAGAATCAGGCGCTCTCGACGATGCCGAAGTTCGACCGACGCATCAAGCGATACCAGCGTATCATCAAGACTACCGTCGAACAGGTGGTGTTCCGGTCCATCATGGGCCACCCGACGCCCGAGGATTACCAGGAGGTTCTCCCCGAGTTTGAGTTCGGGGAACACTCCAGCGACGAAGAACGCCTGGAAACCCAGGAGGCACTTGACCTGTTCTTCGCGGGGTTCCTGACCCGTGAAGCGTTCGCGACTCGCGTCGGGATTGACCCCGAGGTCGAGATGCCGACCGAGGAACAGCTACGGAGTGAGATCGTCCCGGTTATCCAAGACCTGCAAGGCGCGGGTGATAACGTGATGAACCCGGACGGCGGACACCCGACGAACAATGGCACGGGCGGCGAGGATTCCTCTCGTGCGGCGAAGACCCGACAGAACCCCGAACGACAATCTGACGACTCCCGTCCAAAGCGGGACGTCCACAATGAGTAAGGAATCTCATCCATGGAAGACGACGAGAAGAACAAGTATCTCAGAGACATTGCCACCCGAACGGCCAGGATAGACGAACGAACGAATCACATCAGTAACGAACTACAATCACTTCGCGAGAACGACGCCCGGCACGACGAGCGGCTTGATTCCTTGGACTCCCGCGTCCAGCGGAACACCATGATTACGAGTGGTGTGCTGTTCAGTCTCGGCTCGGCTATCACGGCGATTTTCGCGAAGCTGGGCGGGCTAATTCGATGGTAGAAACATGAGTGACATCCAAGCAAACATCGACCAGGACCTAACGTTCAGTACGCGCTTCAGTGCGCCGTCTGACCCGAACGCCCTGGCGGACGGTTACAACGAGTACGGCGTGAAGGAGGTTCACGACCAGGACGGGAACCTGGAGCGAGTCGAGTTCATCTTCGAGGCGATGCAGCCGGGTGACCCCGAAGACCGCAACGGCTTCGACATCGGCCCGGAGTTCCTGGCGAACGTCGCCGGGCACGACTACTCGTCGGAAGTTCCGTTCCAGATGTCCCATGACAAGGACCAGCGTTCGAACGCGGGCTACATCGACCAGGTGTGGTTCAGCGACGACGCACTCCGCGTTCACGGCTACGTTCCGAACACGGGCAACGCGCTCCGGTCAGACGTAATTGCGGATTTGACCCACCGTCCCCCGGCGCTCCGTGATGGGAGTGTTGGGTTCGGTCGGTCGTTCGACTACGAGATCACGGACGACGGCGTTATTCGTCCGACTGATGGTGTCCTTCAGGAGTTCTCCGCCACGCCGTTCCCCGGTGGGTACGACAACGGCGGGGGCCTGAAGGCCCAGTTTATGCAGGCGGCACAGGACGCAGGCGTTCTCGATGAAGCTCCCAGCGACGTAAGTGGGGCAGAGGGTACGCGGGCAGAGTTCTCTCGCCTGTCGGTACACACGGTAGAATACGAGATTTAAACATGGAATTTCACAATCTGAGTTTCGAGACGGCAATCGACGAGATGGACGAGGACGAACTGCGCGCGACCCTCACGGAGTTCGCGGAGAAGCACGAGGCGAACCAGGCAGCGTTCAACGACCTCGTTGAAGCCCTTGACGGCGTGGGCAACGACGGGAAGGAGGCGGAGTTTGAGGCGCTTCAGGAGGAGGTTTCGGCGTTCAAGGCACAGTTCGCGGAGGCGCTCGCCGAGCGCGTTCCCCTGACTGTTGAGGAGCTGGCGGAGTTCTCGCTGTCGCGTCTCTACGAGATGGACGAGCAGACCGAGGAAGCGCCTGCGGACCTTCCCGCGGACGACGACCCAGTGGACGACCCGGCGGACGACGACACGCCGTCGTTCATGAAGGAGTCCAAGCCGTCGAAGGCTGGCGACTTCTCCGCTGACGACTACGACTCGGCGGTCGAGAAGGCACGCGGTTCCCTCCAGGGTATCCCCGGCCTCTCGTTCGACTGAATCCCAAGAAAACCCTAACACAACTTTACTACACACATGGTACACGCACGCATCGCAACTTCTGCGGAACAGCCCGTTAACCGTCACGCCGGACTCGCCCAGTACGCTGGGGAGGAGGCAGAGCTTGTTGGCGTCGACGCCAACGGCGACATCGTGAAGGCCGACGCGGACTCCGGTGTCGCGGTCAAGGCACGCGGCGTCCTCATGTCGCCCGTCACTGACCTCTCGGCAGTCACCGAGGAGGCGGTTTCCCTCGTGACCGAGGCGAACCGGACCCTCATGGGCACCCACCGGGTGTCCTACATCGAGTACGGCGTCGTCGTTGAGAACAGCGACGAAGACTGGGGCTTCACTCCGGGTGACGACGTTTACCTGGCGGCTGGTGGCGGCTACACGCAGACGATGCCCGCCGCAGTTGGCGACCTCCAGCAGATCGTCGGCTACGCGATTGACGACGGTGAGGCAATCGTTCTCCGCGTCTCGCAACAGCACGACGTGGCAGCCTGATCGTTTCTAAGACAACCCTAACAAAACCCTTTCAACATTTCAAATGGCAGACTACCGTAAGCGCGACCTGACGACGAAGGACGACGTATCGCTGACTGAACTTCTCATCGACGGCATGGCGACTGTTGACGCGTTCAACGACGCCGCCCGTCCGTTCCGCGAGATGCTCGCGACCACCGTGAGTGACCGCGTGTTCACGACCGCCGCCCATGGCGACATGACGTGGCACGAACTCGCTGAGGGCGAACACGCTCGCACGGGTGACGTCACCAACGAGCAGGTTGCGTTCAGCATCGCGAAGTACGGGCGCTCGCTCGGCTTCACCCAGGAGTTCATCGAAGACAACCCGGCGGACGAGGTTCTCAAGCGGTTCCGCGTTCTCGTCGAGGGCGCACTCAAGAAGGAACACGAAGTCATCTTCGGCACCATCCAGAACGGTGTCGCAGACGGCTCCGCGCTCTGGTACGACGTTCCCGACTACGGGGCGTACACCTTCAGCAACACCCACGACCACACCTTCGCGGACACCAACGAGCTGTTCGGGGACGCCAACCCCCGCAGCGCGACGGCCCACATCCGCGAAGCGAACAAGCAGCTTCGGCACCACGGCAAGCGCCCGTCCTACGCGCTCATCTCCAGCGAGTTCGCGGCAGAGTTCGTTGACGAGCTGGCCTGGGACGCGACCTTCCACATCCCCGACGCGACCAGCCTGCGCTCGCAGGCGCTCCCCGAGAACCGCATCATCATCGACGGCGTGACGCTCATGCAGACGCCGTGGATCGCGGACACGGGTGGCTCCTACGAGTTCTACGTGGTTTCCGACGAGAAGCCCGTCGCGTTCCACGAGGCCCGCCCCGTCACGCTCACCCAGGGCGCGAACGGCGGCCCCGTTGGAGAGCCGGGTGCGCTCATCGGCGCATACGGCAGTGCCCGCTACGGGACCTTCATGGCCGACCCGCTCGCGGCGGTCAAGGTCAACGCAGACAACCTCGCCTGAGGGCCTAACCACACATGGTTAGTTCTGACGAGGAACTGTTGTCACTCGTCCGCGGCTCTATCGGTGCGACCAACGCAGTTGACGTTCGGACGGACGTTCTTCGGGAGGAACTTGCTGAAGCAAAGGCCGAGATTTCTCGCGAAGTGAACGAACGCCTCACGAACGGAGAGAACCTGAACTTCTACCAGGCTGATGCCGCAGAGAAGGCGCTTGTCTCGCTGATGCTGATTCGTGGGAAGGCGGTCCTCCGCGGGAAGCGGCGGAACACCCCCAAGCGACTTGGGGCGCTCCGACGCCACACGTTCGAAGACGACGACGAACGCTTCTGGAGAGACGAGCTGGTTCGGAACCTGAATCGGCTCAACGAGATGAACGATGGCAACTAACGACTACGAGTTGGTCCTTGAGGTGCAGAACCTCACGGAGTACGACGACGAAATCATCGAGATTCCGGTGATGCTGGAGCTTGTGGAGCTGGCGAAGCGTGAGATTCGGGCGAAGGCGGGTATCATTGACCTGGAGTTCTTCGGGACCAATGACCTCTACGCCGAACGCGCGCTGTTCTGGTTGACCTGCTTGTTCGCGAAGATCAAGATGGGTGAACTGGAGAACGTCCACATGAGCATCGGCGACATCGAGCAACGGACGCTCCGCGCCGATGAAGACGGTGAAGACGCCGTGGTCTGGAAGCAGGAGTTTCAGGACTACATGGCGCGTGTTCAGCCCTCCGAGAACCTCTTTGGGATTCGTTCTGTTGGGCGGTCAGACCGGACTTACAGTTACGAATAAATGAGGGGTATTTCCACGTACATCAAGCGGGAGGGTGAACACTGCGACGTTCTTCGGAACAACGGCTCCGGTAAGGACGTCTTGAACAATCCCGTGAAGGACTTCGACCGGGTTGGTGAGACGCGGGCGATTCGCTACTACGGTCGGCGAGTCCAGCGCAACCGCCAGGTTGATACCCAGTACGGGAACTTCGAGATGGACACCCCGCGGTTCGCGTTCCCCACCGACGCCCCGATTCTCGACGGTGACCGTATCGTCTACGACGGTGCGGTCTACGAGTTACGCGCACTACTCGCGCGGAAGACCCACATCGAATCCACGGCCAAGCGGGTGGAGTGACGTGGAGCGGATACGACTTGACCTTGAGGTCGACGTTGAGGGCATTGACCGGTCGCTTGCTCGCCTGGAGCGCGAGCTTGATAGTGCGCTCGATGAAGTTCGCGACGAGTTCTACGACCAGGCGGTCGCGTTCGCTCGCCACCGCATCGAACGGAAGGATGCCATCTTCAACTGGGAGGTGTGGGAGTCCTGGGCGAAGATAGAGGAAGACCGCGGGAACGACCTGCACCTGATTGTACGGAACTTCGCCGAACACGCCGAGTACGTTGAGCGTGGGGCGACCTTCCCGTACAAGGCACCACCGAAGGAGGCCCTTCGACCGTGGGTCCGCGAGAAGCTGGCGCACTGGCCGATGCCGGAGGAGTACAAGGTGGAGTGGCTTCGCGAGAAAATCAAGCGCGACGGCCTGAACGGGATTCACTTCGCGCGGTACGCGGAGGAACGGCTGGACCGCGATAAGGAGCGGATCGCGAAGGAGATTATCGAGCGCGAGATGCCTCGGCGGATTTAAAACATGAATAAGTTAGACGTTCTTGCCCTCCTGGTAGCGGAGCTTGAGTCGGTCGTTTCTGTTCCGGTGCATACTGGGACCGGGGAAGACCGCGACCTTCCCGCGGTTGCCCTGGCGAAGTGGGACACGACCCGCACCCACGACGGCGGTCACCGCAATTACGCGGGGCCGACCTTCGACGAGGAGGGCGACGTGAACGGCGCGGAATTTCACATCTATCACGACATGACCGCGCTCGTGGTCGTGCTTTCTGACGACGAGGTTGAGTCCCACGAGTTACTCGCGGCCATCGAGGAACACTTCAATTTCCTTGAGGATACGCCGGGGGACCTGCACGCGGACGTCCGCCAACTGGAGGTTGCCTCCGGTGGGCAACACGATTTGCAGTTCGCCCCGCCTGTCCCGACCTTCGGGCAGACGGTTCGGTTGGAACTGAAGTTCTTGAACCGCTTGACGCGCACCCTCCCTGAGCTTGGCGAGGATGTGCTTCTGAACATCGAAAACGACATACACTTAACATAACATGGTACGACTTGGAAATGACAACACCCCCGGTGTAGTCACCGACGTTGAGACGGCTTCGACTCTCGGTATCTCTACGGACGCTCCCAGCGACGTGGCGATCATCGGGCAGTACGACCCGACGACGGGGACCGCTGACCCGGACACGGTGTATCGAATCACGCGCGGCACCCAGGCACGCGGCCTGTTCGGTACCGGCGAGCAACTAACCCAGGCGGTTCTGGACGCACTCCTTGAGGGCGCGAACCCCGTCTACGCGCTGACCCCGGCCCGGCAGACCGTCCAGGTCGAAGACCAGAGCGCGGTTTCCGGCTCCGAGGGCACGCTGGACAACGCCCCCGTGAGTGAGAACCCCGCGAAGACGGTCTTCACCATCGACGGTACCGAGAAGACGACGATTGTCACGCTCGACGACCCGACGCAGATTACGCCCGGCCAGGACGAGGTGTACCTGAACCCCGTCACGGGCGACTTCCAGCTCGACCAGAGCGTCAGTTCCTCGGCCACGGTCGACTACGAATACTTCGACTACGAGGGCGCGATTGACGCCTTCATGGACGACGTGGACGCGGTTGACGCCGTGGACTTCCTCGGTACCACGACCGAGAACGAAGACGTCGCGGACTACCTCGTCGCACAGGTTGTGCTGGCGGCCAAGTCCTACGACTTCGCGATTGCGGTTGCGGGTGTCCCACAGCACATGGACCCGCAGACGTACTCGGCGGCGCACAACTCCAGCCGGGCGCAGGTCGTCTACCCCAGCAGGAACGCGGACGGCGAGAGCGTGGTTGGTTCGTACCTCGGTCGCCGGGCGACCCTCGGTATCAACGCCTCTCCCGTGAACAAGCGCCTCCGCACCCAGGACGTTCTCTACGAGCGTCTCTCCGAAGCGGACCAGGCCGCGCTCATCGAGGAGAACGTCGTGCCGCTCACGAGCGAACGGCGTGGCTCCAAGATTGTCGACGACCCCACCTGTGTTTCCGATGGGAACAACGAGGAGGCGGCGTTCGACTACGGGCTGGCTCGCCTCATCATGGATGCCGTCATTGAGACGATCCGTGACAACGAGGAGCCGTTCATCGGGAAGTTCAACAACCCGAAGGTCCTGAAGCGGATGCAGAACGTCCTTGAGGGTCGGCTTGGGTTCTTGCTGAGTTCCGGGGCGATTCTCTCCTACGAGGTCTACGTCGAGAAGCGCGACAAGGACACGGCTGATGTTGAGGTTGGGGTGACGCCGGTCGCGCCGCTCCGTAACATCTACAACACGGTCACGGCGGGCCAGTAGGCTAAGAAAACCCTTTGATAACGTATGCCCAGTAATAACACCACGCAGAACACGCAACAGTACGAGAGCAAGCCTCCGGTCGAGGCCGCGAAGGACGTCACGCTCGCAATCTCCACCGTCGACGGCGACTACGAACTATCGGTCGCCAACGTCGACACCACCAAGGAGATCACCGTCGAGCAAGTCCGCGAGAACAACGTCTTCCCCATCGGGGATGCCGTCACCGAGATTTCCTACTCGGGGAGTATGACCTTCAAGGGTCGTCGTCATGTCATCGACTCCTATCTGTTCGATGAAAACGGCCTCCCCCGCCGGAACGTCGCGCTGACGCTGACCCACGACGACCTCAACCCGAACGACCCGAACAACCCGGACCCGTTCACGGAGACGTGGCACGACCTTCGTGTCGTCTCCACCGGCTACGAGATGCAGACCGGGGAGGTCACTGAAGTCTCCTACGACTGGATTGCCCTCGGTAAGACGCCCGCCTGATTCGGCGGCGAACCCCCTCACACACTACTGTTCTCCCCGCCTTCCCGCGGGGTCCCGCTACTGATAAGAACCAATATTCACTATGAGTGACAACAACACGGAAACCGAAACCGGAAAGAGTCGCAGTAAGGTCCGAGAGCTTGCCCTTCGTGGGTCCAGCTACCGCGAGAAGCGCGAGTTTAGCATCGGCGGTGAAGACGTTGAGCTGGTCCTGAAGCCGCTCATTGACGACGACTTCTACGCCCTCCTGTTCCGCCTGGACGTCACGGAAGACGACATGGAGGAGGCCATGGAGGAAATGGACGAGCAGGCAGAGGAGAACGACGGTGAAGTCGACATGGACTCCATGGACCCCGAGATGATTGCCGTCCTTCAGGACGCCGCGGTCATGGGCGTCGACGCCGAAGCGATTGGCGAAACCGAAGACGGCTGGGCAGAGCTTGTCCACGAACACCTCGTGGGTGGTATCTCCATCGAGATCGGCTCGGCGGTCATGGAGCTGTCGCACGCCATGGGGGACGCGGAGAAGTTTCGTCGCTGAGGGGTGGGCGAACGACATCGTTGCCCTGAACGAAGACATCCCGCTCGCGGAGCGCCAGGGCTTACTCACTCCCTTACAACGACAAATCCTCATTGAAGCAAAGCGCCAGGAGGCGGCGCGTATCGACGAACAGACGGGTGGGTTACCCACGGTCGACGCAGGACCACGGAACACCCGACACAACCAGAACGCGAACACGACGAGTCAGACCCGCTCGTTCGTGAATCACAACGCAGAAGAAATTACTGAACCCATCAGATGAGCGTAGACTTAGTTGTTAGAATAGCGAACGAAACCCAGGAACAGTTGGCCGAGATTCGCGCCGAACTGGAGTCGCTCGGGAAGGACATCAACACGGAGATCAACATCCGAGACGGCGACCTGGACCGGGCGCTCGCGAAGAAGAAGGCGCTTGCTCGTGATACCGTCTCCCGGCACACCCAGTACGTCCGGCAGGTCGGTGGCGGTGGTGGCGGTGGTGGTCGCGGTGGCCTCTCGATTCCGGCCCTTCCAGAGTACGACCCGGCGAACTTCTTGACGAAGGCACCCGGTACGGGCTTCGGGATGTCGATGTCCACCGTGGTTCGCCAACGCAAGTTGTTCGAGAACATCGTCAATGGCGTTCGCGGGAAGCTCAAGGGGAAGTCTCCACTCGACCTCCTCGACCTTGGCCTGGATGGGATGCGGGGTGGTATCAAGAAGTTGATTCCGACCTACCACCAGTTCATCCAACTGATTGCGATGCTCCTGCCGATGGTCGTGGCGCTCTCCGTTGAGCTTGCGGGCCTGGCGGCGGCGGCTGGTGCGGTTGCGGTTGCTGGTGGTGCCATGATTGGCCTCGGGTTGCTCGGGGACGGTGATACGCTCGCGGAGTCCTTCGCGAACGCCCGCAGGAAGCTCGGTGACTTCAAGCGAGAGCTGTTCTCGGTGATACAGCCCGTGGCGAAGTTGTTCGCGCCGATTAGCGACCGGCTTCTCGCGGGAACCCTCGTCGACTTGAGCGGCCTCATGGAGAACGTCCGGCACCTCACTGTGTTCGAGGAGGCGGTTCGTGACTCCCTGCGTGGTATCGTAGAGTGGGTTGGCCTCGTGATCGACACGATGGCGAGCCTCGCGCCGCACATCCACCAGCTCACCCAGGAGTTTGGACGACTCATTGGTCAAGGTATCAATGACTTCTTCCGCTGGGCGACGGTCGAGATGTACGAGAACCAGGAGGTCCTGATTGACATTGGACAGACCTTCGCGTACATCATCTACCTCATCTACCAACTGAGCAAGGCATGGGCCGGGTTCGTTTCCCTGTTCAAGCCGGTGTTTGCGGCGATGGCGAAGGTCGCTGAGTTCCTCGGGGGTCCCCTGCTGGGGGCGCTCCTGATGGCGACCGTGACGCTGTTCACGCTCGGACAGACCGTGTACTTCGCGGCGCGAGCGTGGCTGGCGTACAAGGTGCTGATGCAGAGTGCGCTCGGGCTGTCGGTTGCGAAGGCGATGGCACCCGCGATAATGGCCGTCCGCACGCTCGTCGTTGAGTTGTGGGGCGCTATCACGGCGATGGGCACGCTCCAGGCCATGACGCTCGTGGGCCTCGCGGCGGTCGCCGCAGGTGGCCTCGCTTACGCAACCCTCGATGGGAAGCGTCGTAACGCGAGTGCGCCTGTTCCGGGCTACGGTGGCGGGAACACGACGGTCAACTACAACTTCGAAGTGAACGGTCGCCTGTCGAAGCAAGAACAGTCGATGATTACGCGGAAGATCACGTCGGTCCACAACCGGATTGGCGCGGTCGACAATGCACGGAGTCTCTAAATGGCAGACATCAATACTGGACCAGACATCAGTAACGAAACCGGGCCGGTGTCCACTCCAGCAGGGGCATCCTCGGGAACCCTCGGGAAGACCGAGATAGAGTTTGAGTTGCTCGGAGAGAACCAGTGGTTCGCACCGTTCTACCCGCCGATGGAACCCGAAGTTGAGAAGGAACGGAACCTCTCGAAGTCGGATTCAATCTGCGAAGGCCAGGACGTCGACGACATTGGGGCGAAGAACAGGACCATCACGCTCGATGGCTACCTCCACCAGTACGAGGTTGACAACTTCAATCGCCTACTGGACTACGGGAAGGAACTCGATATGATTTGGATGTCGTGGTCTGGCGAAGTCCTCGTGGAAACGGGGTCGGTTCGCGGGCCGGTCGCTATCTCCAGTGAAACCGGTGATTGGCTCTATCGCTACACGCTGTCGCTCGTCTCCACGGGGACCGACGAGTACGGGATTCCCGACGACGGCATTGTGTCTCGCGGTGACGCCGCAGACGACACGACCATCAGCGACGACTACAACCCCGGCTACGGGTTCTACGGCTGATGCGGTGTGACAGTATCCGGGCGCACCTCAACTTCGAAGTCTCCGGTATCATCGTGAAGCCCTACGAGCTGTCCGTCGACACGGAGTACGGGAAGCTCGACCACTGCCGGGCGACCGTTAGTGAGGAGGCTGGCTTGCTGATTGAGAATAGCGCCGAGGAGTGGGAACCCGTGACCGTTACCGCAGGTGACGCGATCCTCGGACGGTTCACGCTCCCACCGGACACCATCGAACACGACGTCGGTGACGGGAACGAGGCGTTCGTGAACCTCTACGACCAGCGGAAGATTCTCACGCGTGGGTTCGTCGAGAAGCGGATGCACAACCACACGCTCGGGGAGATCATGGAATACATCCTCGACCAGCGGAACGACCCCCATGAGGTTATCAAAGGGGTTCGGTACGTTGACGCGGGAGACATTGAAACGGTCACCATCGGGAAGGCGGTGCTTGACGACCGTGACCCTGGAGAGATAGACGCTGACGACGACCTCCGTGACGGGATTACGTATGTTGGCTCGGAGAACCGTGATTGGTTGGAGTCAATCCAGCACCTCCTGCGGGACTTCAGTGACAAGGTGTTTCTGGAGTCCTCTGCGCTTTGGGGTGTCAATGGTGGGTTCACGTTCGACCACGTTACGCCGTGGCGAGCAATCGAAGCCGTCCAGAAGCGGTTCGGATTCGAGGTTCACGTCAACCGGTTTGGGTACCTTGAGTTGGGTACACCGGACGCGGACGGTACGACGTATCTCGCGGGAACGCACCCGTCGCTGTTGACGGTCACGAACTACAACGTCCCCGAAGACCCGACGCCCGTGAGAACAGCGGTCGTCGTGGGGGGCGTGAAGAACCACGCGAAGTCCACGGACTTCACCCAGCAGTTCTCCCCGACCGGAGTTGGGTTCTCTCGGCGCGAGGTTGACCGATACCGGTTCTACGCGCGGGCAACTCGCGGTGACGTGAACGCTGGTGACGAATCTATCATCGTGGACGTCCGCGACCACAAGGAGCTGGCGCGTCGGCTCGATGAACGCCAGGACCACGAAGATGGTCGCCTCTCCGATTGGAGCGGTGCGACGGACGGTGTGGTACTGGAGGAGATCGCACGGCGCGTGCTTCAGAACGCGATTCGTGCGGAGTCCTCGGGGAGTATCACCCTGAACGGGTTGTCGTCGACGGAGATTTCTGGTGACCTGCGTGCGGTCACGGTCGGCCAGAAGCTCGTCGTGGAACCCAGCGGGAACCGGTGCAAGCGAACCATCGACGGCGGTGTGTTCGAGATTACGGCGGCCCAGCACAGTATGAGTCCACATGACGGCTGGCGAGTCACGCTTCAGTTGTCGCGACTCCCGATGTACTTCGACGACCAGGGCCGCCCCCACCTGATTCCGATGGAGACGGAGACGTTCCTGGTGGGGCCGAACGGGAACGAGTACGACCCACAGGACATCTTTGGATAATGACGCTTGATGTTGGACAAGTCACATCGGTATTCAGTGACAACGGCGGTGTTGAGTGCAACGTCAAGTTGTACGACGCAAAGCAAACTGACCTGCCGCGAGTCTCCGTACTTCGGTTGAGTGCGGGGCTGGCGGTGACGCCACAACAGCGAGACGACGTGGCGGTCGACTACCTGAGCGACGGTCGTCCGGTTATCGTGGGCGTGTTGACGCACGACCCGGCGGGCGGGAGCTTCCCGACGTTGACCGGCGACGAGTTCGCACTGGTGTTCGGCGACGGAACGAAGCTCACAGTCACGAACAATGGCGGCTCCTACGCGGTGGAGATCGACGCCAACGAAGTGACGCTCGGAGACACTACTGGGAACCCCGCTGGGGCGATTACGGACGTAACGACGACGACTGACGTGGACGGGCACGTAACGAGCGTGAACCTGGTTCGCAGTACCAAGGTAAACATTGAGTAGATGAGGGATTTGAAGGTTAACGGGAATTTCGAGCTACATCTGGACGACACGAACGACCTCGCGACCGTAACCGGACGGGAGTCGTTCGAGCAGGCGCTTGGGTTCATCCTCTCGCGGTACTTCACTCGTATCCTCGGTGAGACTGGTCCCGCGAACATCGTTGAGAAGGTTCGGTTGCAGGCGGAGCGGGTGGCGATGAACAGCCAGCTCGTCGACGAGATAGAGGGGCTTCGGGTGCAGTTCACGGACACACCCGGTGAGATTGAGGTTGCTGTCTACTACACGGTGGGCGAACCATACAGGGAGATTCTAACAGAGTAACATGACTGTAAGTAATGGCCGATTCGTCAGCGACAGCGCCGAAGCGATTTTGGCGGTAATGCTCGCTGATGCCAAGGAGTATTGGGGGGAGGATATGCAGGACGGCGACGAGTCCATTATCCGTGCGGTGTACGAACCCGTCGCGGTTCGCTTCGCGGAGATACAGAACGACCTCGGGTTGGTGCTGGATAGCGCGCAACTCGACCACGCCGAAGGACTTGCGCTGGACTTCCTGACGGCGCTCATTGGGGTTCGTCGCCAGGACGCAGTTGTCGCGACCGGGAGCGCGCGGTTCTCTCGGGGCGCGGCGGCGGGCGTGGACTACACGATCCCGAAGGGAACGACCGTGCAGACCGACAGTGACACGCCGGTTCGGTTCGTGACGACCACGAGCGCAACCCTCCTCTCGGGGAACACCGAGGTTGACGTGGCTATCAAAGCCGTCGAGGGTGGCGTCCTCGGGAACGTCGGGGCGAACACCCTGGTCGTGATGCCGAGCGCACCCAGTGGCATTGAGGCCGTGACGAACCCTGCGGAGACGACCGGCGGGGTCGACGAAGAAGCCGACGACGAGCTACGGGCGCGCGCCGAAGAACAGCTCTCCGAGGGAAGCGCGGCCACGCCCAACTCGATTATCACTGCAATCCAGAACATCTCGGGGGTCAAGGACGTGACCTACTTCGGGAACAATCAGGACGTCACGGACGCTGATGGCCTCCCGCCGCACTCCGGGGAGTTCGTCGTCCAGGGCGGCGACGGGCAGACGATTGCTCAGAAGATTGCGGACAAGAAGGCCTGGGGCGACACACTCGCGTCGGGCGTTCACGGAAGTTCGGACGGCCCGTTCACGGTGACGTACATCAACGGGCAGACGGACGAGTTTAGCATCAGTCGCCCAACCGAAGTCCAAATCTACGTGGATATGGACATCGAGGTGACGGACGAGTTTGCTGGCACCGACTCGGTTCGTGACGCTATCGTGGCGTACACGGGTGGCCTCATGTCGACCGGCTCTACCATCGAGGGCGACATCGGGGTTGGCGACGACGTGATCTTCGGTGAGATTCAGTACGCGATTCGCTCCGTGGACGGCGTGTACGACATCACGGCGCTCACCGTCGACACGGTTGACCCGCCCACGGGGACGGCGAACCTCGCGATTGGCGACGGGTCGGTTGCGACGGCGGATTCGAACGACGACAGTATCACGCTGACGACGACCGTCGTCTCACCCTGATGCCGACGTACAGCAACAACGGCGACCGGCTCGCTGACGGCCTGCCCGAAGTGATGCCGACCGACCGGACCTCGGGGAACTTCAAGCTCCTCGACCCGATTGGACACGCCTTCGACCGCGTTGAAGAAGACATCCAGGTCGTCGACGAGGAGTCCACGATTCAGACGGCGAACCAACTTCCATCCCTGGAGAAGCTCTCTCGGATGGTGCAGATTCGCCCGAAGTCCGGTGAGTCCAAGGAGAAGTTCCGGTTGCGGCTCATCGCGGAGTTCCAGTTGGTGACCTGTGAGGGCACCGTGAACAACATCATCGCGAACGCGGCGACCCTCCTGAACATCAAGCCCACCGAAGTCGGGTACGACCCGAACAGTGGCGAACCGGGGGTTGAGTTACTGGAGATACCGAAGTCGTCGCTGGACGCCGTGGAGATAACCGAAGCGGAGTTCATCGACATCCTGAACCGGCAGACGCCGTTCGGGTACCGCGTTGACGCGCTGTTCCGTGGGACGTTCACGTACCGGACGTCGGCGGACTACAACGGGAACGTCAACGACCCCACCCTCGGGTACACGAACATCGCGGGTTCGGTTGGGGACGGTACGTATGCGGGATTGCTGACTGACTAACCACGATTACACATCACGATTATGACGACCTACAGCTCAAGCCTCAAGACCTGGGGCGCACAGGGTTCGGAATACCCGACCGGATACGACTACCTCGCTGGCGACCAGCCGGTTGATGCCTACGATAACAACTTCAACTACAACGTCGTCGAAGACATCCTTCACTTGGTGTCGGTGACGAACGAGCGCCTGGACTCAAGTCGGGCGGCCTCGAACCCAAGTAGCCCAACTAACGGCCAGCAGGTGTTCCGAACGGACACCAGCCGACTCGGGTACTACAACGGGTCGGTTTGGAAGACGGTTGCGGAGAAGGGCGAAGTTGACGCCGTGCAGACCGCGCTCGACAACCACGAGGCTGACTCGTCGAACCCGCACAGTGTGACGCCCGCACAGATTGGGGCCGCGCCCGTCTCTCACGTTACGAACACGGGGAACCCCCACGACGTGACCGCAAGTCAGGTCGGAGCCGTCAAGAAGTCCGGTGACTCCGTGACGGGGACGCTCGACCTCTCTGGTGGTCGGGTTGTGTTGCCCCTCGGCACCGACAAGTGGGCCTGAACCATGGCGAAGGAACCAGGCTCAATGTGGGTGGAGGGTGATAACCTTCACTTCGTAGACGGCGCTGGCGACGAGTGGTATTACACGGGCAACGTCGTCACGACCAGCTCGCCCGGTAAGTCCGGGTCGGTCTGGATTGAGGGGACGTACCTCCACTATGTCGACTCGGTGCGCTACGAGCGTCGGATTCCGCGGGAAGTCGGGTCGTGGGTCGTGGGGACCACCGGGTCGATCTGGATTGAAGACGGCCTAATCAAGTACGTCGACGAGACGGGCAGTAAGGTCCGGGCGTTCGAGGAAGCCGGACACACGGACATCCCGCACTCCGATACGCATAACGACTCCAACACGGGGCACTCGGATAATCACGACGACCACTCGGACCACCAGAACAGCGGTCACTCCGATAACCCGCCGCACTCTAATTCACACTCGGATAGGCCCCCACACAGCGACGGGCACTCGGATAATCCGAAGCACCAGGACGACCACGCGAATCGCCCCGCGCACAACGACGGGCACTCGGACGACCCACCGCACAGCGACAATCACGTCGACCAGCTCCAGCCGACGCACACGAACTCCCACAGCGACACCCCGCACGGGGACTCGCCGGGGATTCACAATGACGCGGCGTACAGCGACCACACGGACGAGATTACGCACTCCGACCACGCGAACACGGGGTACTCCGATAATCCGAAGCACAGCGACTCGCACTCGAACTATTCACACTCGGACATCGGGCACTCGGACGACCCGAAGCACCAGGACAATCACTCGAACTACGGGCACAGTGATAACGGCGGTCACTCGGATGACCAGCCGCACTCGAACAGTCACTCCGATAAGAACGTCTACACGGATTACGCGGACCACTCCGATTCCCACGACGATCACGACGATCACTCGAACACGGCGTACACGGATGTTGCACACGCCGACCAACCTCGGCGGGTGTAAGCTGGTGGGTTTCATCGGGAAGCGGTGGAGTGGTGGTATGCTCACCGTTCTTTGACTATCCTTTGAAAACCTTCGACAGCTTTAAGTGTCTACAGCACTATTATACTACTAAAGAAGAACACTCAGAGAAACACACCTCTTTGAGTACGTGTTCTTCTGCTCTCCTTACGGACATGGACTCATGTACACGTAAATGGAGTGTACACCCCTTCCCGATGTTGAACATGGAATAGAGAACGTTCAACTCTTACACGCTATACCACTGCTATCCCACTACTGGTAGTACCATAGAATACCCTTAGATAAACATATGACGCTACACATCGCGGCGAACACCGGCTGTAACCTCGGCTGTACGTACTGCTACGAGGAACCCGACCGGGTGATGAAACAGAAACAGATCGACAACGAGTACGACATCGACGCTATCATGGCTCGCCTGGAGGAGTGGAAGGAGACGAAGCCATGGGAGCCGCCGGGGATGCACGGTGGCGAACCGCTCTTGCTCCGCAAGGAACACCTCGACCAGATTTTCGCGTACTGCTACGAGAACTGGGACGAGAAGCGAACGCACATCCAGACGAACGCCACGCTCATCGACGACGACCACATTGAGCTGTTCAAGAAGTACAACGTCTCCGTGGGTATCTCGTGCGACGGGCCGATAGAACTCAACAGAGAGCGCCTGGCGCGCGGCGGTGGGAAGGACGTCACCGACCACATGAGCGCCCGCACCCTGAGCGCCATCGAGCGCCTCGCGGACGAAGGCGTGCCGGTCGGTCTGATTGTCGTCCTCCACGACGGCAACGCGGGGAACGACGAGAAGCTGGAGAAGCTCCTGGCACAGATGGACAAGTGGAACGCAATGGGTATCTACGGCCACTACAACCCCGCTATCCCCTATGAGGATGTACAGACGGACATCTCCCTGACGGGCGAGCGGCTGGCCGAAGTGTACCTCCGAACCTGGGAGTGGATGATGGAACCCGGCCAGGACTACCGGTCGTGGAACCCGATGCGTGACTTCCAGAACAACTTGCTCGGGACCTCCCTTCGGAATTGCATCGTGAACACCTGCGACGTCTACAACGCCGGGGCCGCCCAAATCATCAAGGGCGACGGCGAGCAGACGGGCTGTGGGAAGACGTGGGCCGCCGTGGGCGACGGTGTGCCGTTCCTCCAGGGCGAGAGTACCGACAACCGGTACAACGACCCGGACGAGCAGGAACGCTACGAGATGCTCAAGCAGGTCCCTGGGGCGTGCGACCCCGAGTATGATGGACCGGACCTCGGTGGCCTGCGCGGGTGCCGATACTGGGCGGTCGACCAGGGCGGATGTCCCTCCGCTGGGATTGACGGCGACTACCGGAATCGCTCGACGTTCCACGAAGCCCACCACGCGCTGTACGAGCGCATCGAGGGCGATATGCGACGGATGTTCCCCGCTATCCGGTTGATGACCGACCTCCCGTGGGACGCGCCTGTGAGTGACCTTGCGGCCTCCAAGCAGGTCGACATCAAGCCCTTTGTGAATATGCAACACGGGAACGGCGGCGAACCGAACGTCTTCCGTGGAACGGCGGAGGTTGAACCCCCGTTCAGCATCATCACGAACATGGATATGCCGTTCGAGGCGCGACAGAAGCTCTACGAAGACTACTACGGTGAGGAGATTGTCACGGCGGACCCCGCGACGGGGAGTATCCACGCTGACAGTGACGTTGCCCGCCTGCAACCCCGAGCGGACGACGACGGGAAGGCGGGGTGTTGCGGCGACGAGTGTGACTGCTAATGATTGAACCTATCTACCCGGTTGACGTTGACCTGCCGCTGAACATCAAGCCTATCTACAAACGGAACTGGAAGACCACGGAGTCGCGCGATCATTTCCGTGACGCCCTGGACGCCTGTAAGCGGGCGTTCTACAAGGTCGAGGTGATGGCGGTCAACGACCCGGACCACCCTCGTCGCGCGGCGCTTCTCGATGAATCCCAGGCGGACTTGAACAGTATCCTCGCCATGACGGACACCACGGGGTCGCTGGTGCGTTCCCTGGGTGACCGTGGGGGAATCATCGTTGCGGACGAACGGAGCGCGCTGGACGCCGTGGTGGAGGCCCTGGCACAGAAGGACGACCGAACGCTGGGCGAACTATTCGGCTACCCGGAGAGCGCGATTGACTTCTACGTGGAGAACGTCGACAAGTCGAACGAGGTTCCCATCTACGAGATCGCGTGTGCGAGCAAGAGCGCCGAGCTGGTGGACGACGACCCCGAGTACGTCCGGGTTACGAACGTCGACGGGATGGTCAATCCGATATGGCAGTACATGAATTGGAAGTTCATCAGCCACATCCCGGCGAGCTTCGATTGCGTGGAGTCGCGGGCACTTGCTATCCGCAGTGGCGCGTACTTCCGTGAACTTGGGTTGGGCGACGAAGCCGAACTTCTGTATGAGTTCCTCTCGGCGAACGTCACCTGGGATGGCTACCATGGCCTGTCCAACATCAGGAACGGCTACTGTATCGGGAGTACGAACACGCCGCCGTACTGGTCGAAGAAGACGGTTGAGTTTGGTGGGCCGCACCAAGCGAAGGCGATGTGATGCGGTTCCTGTTGGACGCGGACGATGATTGGATAGAGGTAGTGCGGCGCTGGCTGTTCCCGCGGTTGCACGGGGTGGCGTCCCGATTCGGGGCGTACACCATTGGAACCACAGGCGAGAACCAACGTGTCTGTCGGGTTCTCGTTGACGAGGAAACCATCGAGACGGTGCTTGTGGCACTTGGGTTCGAACGGAACCCGATTGCGTGTTTCAAGTCGCTCGTCGACGGACGAGAGAGTGAGGGGTCGTGGGTACTTCGGTCACACGACGACCGCTTCGGTCTGCTGGAGCGCGACCGACAGCTCCACGTTACGCTATTCCTCCCGCGCTACGGGCACGGTGTCCTGGTGTACGCACACGAGGAGTACGACTGGCAGGACGCCCCGCGGAAGCACTTCTTGGGTGAGTCGGTTGACCCGATCATTGGGGCGACGAAGATGCTCTATCTCCTGATGGAACAGACGGACCTGAAACTACAGTTATGAGACTACGTTGGCGAGCTTATAGACTGACACGACTGTCGGTGTGGCTGTACCTATTCCCGCGGCGATTCATCGAAGCTGATTCGCGGTGGCAACATACGAACGTCCGGCGGTGGAGCCGGTCGTTCACCTGGCGCGCGGACCCAGGGTGGGACTACGCGCAACACCCCTGGAAGACATACATGACTGGAGAAGGCGACTGCGAAGACTACGCGCTCGTGGTGCTGAATATGCTGATGGAGAATACGAACCGACCGTTGACGCTTGGGTTCTGTGGGACCGGCGTCAAGCCCAAACACGTTGTGGTGTACGATAACCACCACGTATACTCAAGCGGGAACGTCCACGAGGACACCGATCTCGGCGAGTACCTCGCGGAGTCCGCGTATGAGTGGATGATTGAACGGCGCGTCCGGTAGCAGAGTATTCTGACAATGAGCGATCTTACAATAGCGATAGATGTGAACAGTTTGCTCCTGGGCATGGCGATTGGCCTGGGACTTCCCGATCTAGCGCGGAAAGTGATTCGTGCGCGACTCGGTGCAAATCCAAGCCGCAGAACGACAGACCGAGAACGAGAGAGCAACTAACTCGATTTACGAATCTCCAGTAATACGCTCAAGCGCCACTGGCGAGAGAAACACGGAACATCCAGCACGCTCGACGTGAGAACGCCCGGCCTCCTGTCTACAGAGAGTTTCAAAGTCGTCAATGTACGACGCAGGCCGAGTTGAACGAAGCTCAATCCGTGTCGCCCACGGTTCCGGGGCTTCCGCAGCGCGTGTCAATAGATAGCTCTCGATGAACTTCCGTCTCATTGCGGTTGTAGCATAATTGAGGTACTCGGGGAGTCTATCGACCTGATAGTGGTCTGTCCCTCGGGGGACGCCTGCGGCGACGAACGCACGCCCGGCAACGGACGACTGTTCGGGGATCGTAACTTCATCGGGCCGCCCTTCTCGATGTTGGATGTCGTGTTTGAGGCCGAGGTTACGGAGGCCACTGGAGAGTCGATAGATGTCGTTGCTGTCGTGGAGCGTGAAACGAGGTTGAAAGCCTCGGCTTTTGACGCAGCCGCTCGCCAGGAGCCAAGCGATGAGGCGATTAAGTGAGTTCGTTGTGGACGCTGGAATCTTGTCGAACCACCCGTTTTGTTCGAGGAAAGAGATCGCGCGATAGCCGTCTGGTTGGACGCCGTTGTGCCACTCTTTGATTCGGCCATGTGGCATATCGAGGGCGCGCGAGACGAGTGTCGGGCCTTCTTGCGGGTGTTCATCGCTGTAATTCTGGTATTCTCGATAGTCGTCTACGAGTTCCTCTGCGGTGGGGTCTTTTCGGTTGTAGGTTGCGAGAACGTCGGCTTCGGTGAGAATTTGCATGATTGTGAAGGAGGCGGTAAGATGTTTAAGTCCGGGTGGTCTGGAGTAGGTTGCGGGGGTGGCAACCCTCGCTTACCCACACCGGTTGGGGGCATACCGCGCCCCATCCGTTTTGAGGATAGACGACTAAACTCGTATATAAATCCTTCCACAGCTATTTGCTTCTTTGAGTAAGTATATGGAAAGTATCATGACCGGGAGCGAACCAACATCAATTTTGATAACGCAAGACGCGACCGGTTTCATATGCGCTTCAAGGACACATTGAAGCGAGGAAAGAGTCGCTATACCATTTTCTGGATAAGCGATACCGACCGGGAGCAGAGTGGCTGGCCGACGGTATTAAGTGCTTAGCAGAATAGTCACTGGATACCATCGGCGCGGTGGGTGAACGCCGCAGACCGATGTGGGAAAAATAACAATGAAACTAAACAACCTCTTCACGGACGAGGATGCTGTCTCCCCGGTTATCGGAGTCATCCTTATGGTGGCTATTACAGTCATCCTCGCAGCCGTAATCGGCGCGTTCGTACTCGGTATCGGTGGTAGTCAAGCGAAAGTCCCGCAGGCAAGTTTCGATTACTCCTACAGCGGTAGTACTGTAACCGTCACTCACGCAGGAGGCGATGACATCGAAGCAAGTAATCTGAAGGTCCAAGCTGACGGTGGGAAGCAGTCTGTTAGCTGTGGCCCATGTGCAGCGGGTGATACGCTTTACAGTGGGGCTACCGGTAGTACTTCCACGATTCAGGTCATTTGGACCAGCCCAAGTGGAGATAGTTCCAACGTGATTTCCGAATCCGAAGTTCCCTCATAAATGGAATTAAAAAACATATTTAAGGACGAGGACGCGGTGTCGCCGGTCATCGGCGTCATCCTTATGGTGGCAATCACTGTCATCCTCGCAGCCGTGATCGGCGCGTTCGTACTCGGTATCGGTGGCAGTCAAGAACAAGTCCCGCAGGCGACTTTCAATTACGACTCGACTGCCTACGCGAGTAATGTGATGGTCGATATCAGCCACCAAGGTGGGGGCGATATTGACAGCAACAATCTGGATGTCAAAATCGGTTCCTCGACTGTCTGGGATTCCGGCGCAATCGGAAGTAGCCCAAACGGATGGTCTGAAAACACTACGGATACTACTTCTGGCTGGAAAGGTGGGACGGTTTCTGCGGGGTCCACTGTGAGTGTCCAAAAGCCGAAAGCGTCCGTTAGTAGTGGGACGTCTATTACCATTGTCTGGACCACCTCCAGCGGGGACTCGTCGAATATTATCTCGGAAGGCGAAATCAGTATCTAACCTCCGAGGTTCCCATTTATGAAGGTCCGAACCGTTCTCCAAGATGAAAATGCAGTCTCATCAACCATTGGCGTAGTGCTGATGGTTGCTGTGACTGTTGTTCTGGCAGCGGCAGTGGGGTCCTTCGCGTTGGGGCTTGCAGAAGAATCAACAAAGAAGACACCGACCACGACCGTCGAAACAAAATGGGGTGTCGACGGTGGAAGTCAAACTGTCGACATTACAATCCTTAGTGGTGATGACGTCAAAAGTAAGTTCATGACTGTCACCGTCGACGGGACAATCATCTGGGAAGACTCTGGTGTCCCAAGTGGGGTTGACATCACGACCTACGCTGGGAAAACCTGGACCGGCCCAAAGATTGAGTCTGGAGACACACTCGGTCTGAAGGAGACGTCCAGTAGTGGCCTTCCCGATGGCAAGACGCTGAAGGTCATCTGGAACAACGGTGAGAAGTCCCAGGTGTTGGGAACCGGGACTGTTCACTGAGTGGGTACGGAGTCTGCTTCGTTTTTCTATCTCGTTTATCCCATCTGGTCGAGTGCGTCCCGGCGATCCTCTACGGGGACTTGATCGTACTTCATAGTGGTTTGTGGGTTCCGGTGACGTAACTGTACCATCGCCGCGGCCAGGTCACGTTCTCGCGTCATGTGTGTGCCCACGGAGTGTCTGATAGTATACCACGACATCGACCGGTTCTGAGTGTCGATTCCCGAGACGTCGCATAACTTGTGGAGGATACGGCGGAGTTCCTGTGCTGGATAGGGGTTGCCGTGGCGAGTGAGCCAGAGTCGGTCGGTGTCGTCGTAGCGCGGGTGCTTCTCGCGTTCGTCCAGCCAGTAATCCAGGGCGGTCGACGTCCGATCCGTGAGTGAGACAGTCCAGTTCCCGTCGTTCTTCGCGGAGTCCTCCCGTGGGATACGCAGGACGCTATTGGTGGTGTCGACCCAACTGGTTCGCGCGCGCCGGACCTCCACGGGCCGTAGCCCAGCATCGAGAGAGACCCAGACGAGCGTGGTGAACTTCCAACTGCTATCCGTGTACTGGAGGGCGTCCTTGTCCTCGATGCCGTAAGCGGGGTTCCCGTCGACGCTCAGGGCGGCGTTCCTGATCTTCTGGCGTTCCTGCTTGGAGAGAAAGTCTCGGGGTTGGGGGTTGCCGCCGCCGCTCGTGAAGTTCCACGAGAACTCCCACTCGTCCTCCCCGAATTGCGCTTGGAGCCACGACGAATACCGCCGGAGCATTTCGAGCCACTTGCCCTTCGTGGAGTTCGTGACGTCCTCAAGCGCCTTCTCGTCCATGAACGCCCGGGCCGTCTCCTGGGTGGGTGGCTGGCTGTATTCGCGGTTGTACTCCCAGGCCCACAGGTCGAACGTCGCGGCGCGCTGGCCGGTGTTGTAGACCGTGTACGGAGAGTAGCCCTCTGCCTTCTCGGGTTCCTTGCCGAACTGCAACATCCACTTGAGGAACGATTTGCGGTACTCGTAGTAGTCGACGACTTGTTTGGTATCGAGGAAGTCTGCGTTGCGCTGGTGGACTATGAGGATGTTCCTCCCGTTGTCCCACTCGCTTCCCTTAAAGACCATACAGCGCGATAGTCGATTTGGCTTATCTATGTCCATAGTCGGGTGTTGTCGTTTGTCGACACCCGGGAGAAAACTGCACGACGAGACGGCGTCGAGGAGTGCGCGGGACCGGATTTGAACCGGCGGACTCCTACGAGACAGCGTCCTAAGCGCTGCGCCGTTTCCTGGCTTGGCTACCCGCGCGCACTCCGAGCGTAAGCCCCGAGCAGTTCAAGAACCTGTCGTCTCGGACGCGAGATTGAAGGGCGAGGCCGCCCCAGGGGGCAGTGTGTATCGAGCGAGTGACCGTGTGGACAACGAAGCGTGGATCGAGGAGTTACAGGCGGTCTGCGAACGCTTGGAGTTGGAGTCGGCGGCGCGGACGACCGCGACGGACCTCTTCCTCTCCACGGCGCCGGAGTCCGACCGGTCCAAGCCCGCGGCGATAGCGGCGAGCGTGTACGCGGCGGCGCTCCTGGAGAGCGACGAGCGCTCGCAGACCGCGGTCGCCGACGCCGCGGACGTCTCCCGGTTGAGCGTCCAGCAGCGCTGGAAGGACGTCCTCGAAGAAGCAGGGTTCGAACCGCCGTCCTGGTAGGCGCGTAGCGAGTCAGGGGGTTAGCGCGTCGCGTCTCGGCCGTCGCGCTCGGGCGTCACGTTCCCGTGCTCGTCGATCTCGCCGTTCACGATGCGGGTCGACGAGATGACGTCGCCGTCCTCGGCGATGACGTGGTCGACGACGACGATGTCGAGCGGGTCGACGCCCGATTCCTCGCGGAGTTCGTTGATGCGTTCGCCGGTGTCCTCGGTCTCCGGCGAGACGACGAGCGCGTCGAACCGCGGTTCGGTCGCGATCCCGGTTGGCTCGGTGAGTTCGTGCACCGCGAACTCGCGGCCGTACTCGGCCGCGAGCGGTTCGAGTTCGCGTTCCAGGTCGCGTTTCCGTTCGGCGAACGACCGGACGTACCGGTCGACGTGCCGCGTCTTCGGTGCGAGCTCGTCGCTCGTCAACCCCACCGTCACGTCCCCGAGTTCGAACGCGCGCTCGAACAGCGCGCGATGCCCATCGTGAACTGGGTCGAACGTCCCACCCAGCGCAACATTCATGCCCGAACGGTCGACCGGGCGCGGCATAAAAGGATTGAATCCGGGGACCCCTGCGTCCCGCGTCGCTCACAGTCCGCCAGACGCGTCACTCGTCGGTCGACGCCGTCCCGTCGTCGTCGGCGTCCGCGTCGTCCGCACCCGCGTCCGGTTCCGCGTCCACGGCATCGGACTGCACCGTGATAGTCACCGGCTCGTCGTCGGCGTCCACGGCTTCCAGGTCGTCCTCGTCGTCGTCGTCGAGGAGCGAGTCGAGGTTGAAGACGGTGTTCAGTTCGTCCTGTACCTGCCCCACGACGCCCGAGACGAGTTCGCTCGGCGCGATCGCCGTGTACTCGTAAGGGTTGTTCCCGGCGCCGGAAGCGGCGCGTTTCTCACGGTGAACCTTCTCCTCGTCGTGCAGTTCCGCCAGGGCCTCGCGGACGGTGCTCGGGTACAGACCCGTTCCCTGCGCGATCTCCTCGCTCGTGGACGCCGGGTTGGCCTGCAGGAAGATGTAGATCTTCGCTCGCGTCTCCGTGTCGAGCACCCACGAGAGGAGGTCGACGATGCCTGAGTCGAAGCCGTCGACGGCCTTCTGGCGTCGCGTGGATGGTTCGTCGTCGTCCGCCGGTGTCTCCGCCTCGTCCCTGGTCATGTCCTTTCACTGAGGACACAAGCCGTGCGGGGGTAAAAACCCATTGCTCGGGGGTGTTCGTCCTCAACGACCGAGAACGGGTCACTCACCGAGAACGAGCGATTCGCAGAGCGCGTCGAACCCTTCGGTCTCCAGGATGCGGCGCTGTCGTTCGGCGCCGCTGTCCGCGTCGAGGACGTCGCGGATGCCGGTGACCCCGAGGCGGTCGCACTCGCGGTCCACGAGCTCGCCGAGCGGGACCGTGCCGTCGCCCTCGAGCGCGACGAACTCGGCGTCGTGGCCGTGCCGGAGCGCCCGCCACTTGTTCTCGTCGAGGAGTTCGCGACGATGCTGATGGGGGTACCCGCTGCCTCGGTCGTCCCACGGCGCCGCGAGGTCCGCGTATCGCTCGCGGAGGTCCGCGACGAGCGCGTGCACGTACTCGACGAACGCGAACACGACGTCGGGGTCCGCTTGTCCGTCGGGCGCTCGAATCTCGACGGTCCCGTGCCCGGAGTGCGGGCGGACGTCGTACCAGAGCTCTCCGCGGTCGCGGATGCTCTCGGTATCTATCATGCGGTTCTCGAACGCGGCGAAGTCGTCGTAGCCGTCGAACGCGGTCGGCATCCCGGTGTTCGGGAGGCCCTCGAATATCTTCGCGCGAGCCGACGCCAGGCCGGTGTCGTAGCCGTCCCAGAACGGCGAGTTCGCGGCGAGCGCGAGCATCGGTGGGAGGTACCAGCGGAGTTCGTTCGCGATCCACGTCGCCGCGTCCGCGTCGTCCACGCCGACGTGCACGTGCAGCCCTGCGGTCGTGTTCCGATGCTGGGGGTACTGGATGCGGTCGAGTTGACTCCGGTACCTGGGTTTCTCGGCGTGTTCGAGTTCGCGCCACCGAGCGCCCGGGTGGAGGCCGGCGCCCGCGACCCGGTACCCCTCGCTCGCCGCGAAGTCGACGAGCGCCTCCCGGACCGCGTGGAGGTTCTCGCGGGCGTCCGCGAGGTCCTCGCACTTCGGCGTCTGCGTCTCGATGACGGTCTTGAACAGCTCGTGGTCGAGCCGACCGTCCAGTAGCTCGGGCGGGTCGGCGTCGTACACGAGGGCGTCGCTCCCGGAGACCGGACGGCCGGCCTCGTCGACGACGAAGAACTCCTCCTCGATGCCGAGTGTCCCCGCGTCCTCGAACGCCTCGCGCGACCCGCGCTTGTCCATCGACGCCACGTTCGCTCGCACGTGATAAAAGGAGTACGGAGTCGGCAGGTCGCCGTGCACGAGCGCGCCCCGGCGACGTGAGGACCGACGGTCAGCGCGGTCGGGCGACGACCGCGAGGTGGTCGTCGTGGTACGGTTCGAGGCTCGCGGTCTCGAGGACCTCGTAGCCGTCGCGGAGGTCGTCGAGGACGGCGTCGAAGACGTCGGTCGGGTCACCGGTGACGTCCTCGCTGCGGGCCTTGATGGCGAGCGCGAGCCGACCGTCGTCAGCCAGGAACTGGCGGTTCCGGAGCGCCACCTCGGCCTGGCCGCGCGTCGCGACGTCCTGCACGAGGAGGTCACAGTCGGTTTCGACGACGTGCGCGTACGACTCGGGCTTCCGGGCGTCGGCGAGCAGCGGGAACAGCCGGTCGCGGTCGTCGGCGACCCGACAGAGGTCCCGCACGGGCCGCGGCGCGAACTCGACGGCGTACGTCGGTCCGGCGACGTCCGCGACGTGGCTCACGGTGGTGCCGGCGGCAGCGCCGAGGTACAGGACCGTCGCGTCCGCGGACAGCCCCGGGTCGAGTCCGGCCGCGTACGTCGCGGCGAGCTTCGACCGCGAGGCGTCCCACGCACGCCAGTCGCCATCCGTCGCCTCCGGGCCGACGACCGGCCCCTCGGTCGCGAGGGTCTCACCGCCGCCGAAGTCCCGGCGCACCAATCCATCGGGGAGCGCGACGTCCTCGGGAGCGGGTGCGTCCGTCATTCGCCCGCACCTCCGTGGTCACTGCCGGTGGTGTCTCCGCCCGCGTCGTCACCGCCAGCGTCGTCGGGCAGTTCGTCGCCGGTGCGAGCGCGGATGGTGGCGATGCGCTCGTCGAGTTCCGCCTCTATCTCAGGTTTGGGGTCCCCGCTGTAGTGGTCGATGCGCGCCGCGATGGAGAGCTTCCCGGCGAGTGCACGCGCCGCGCTCCCGCGGTTCTCGGGGTGCGTGCCGCGGACGTACTCGTGCGTGTAGATGATGCCGTGCTTCGGCGAGGACGCGCGACCGCGGAGGTGCGCGAACAGCGCGTCCTCCGCGCCGAGCACCTGGACGGTCCCGCTCGGCTTCTTCGCGAGGGACTCCAGGCTCCCAGCGAGCGAGACGAGTCGTGCCGCGAGCACCGGCCCGGCCATCGACGCGAGGTTCGGCGCGACCGTCGGCGCCTGCTGTTCGATGAACCCGCGAAGGTCCTCGGCTTCCGCGTCGAGTTCGACGACGCGCTCGGCGAGCGATATCGCGCGTTCCTCCGCGGGCGTCTCCGCGGTCCGACTCGCGACGTCCTCGGCGAGCGCGACGCCACCGCCGGAGACGTCGAAGAGCGCACCCGCCCACTCCGCCGCACGCTCGGCGAGCTCGTTCGCGGTGCGCGCGCAATCGTCCATCGCACGAACCGCGTGCACGAGCTGCTGGTCGTCCGCGCGCTCCCGTTCGACGGCCTCGGCGCGCGCCGCCGCGACCGTCGCCTCGTGGAGCGCGTCGTAGTACGCGGCCTCGTCGGGCGCGAACCCGACGTCGACCGCTCGCGCCGGCCAATCAGCGGGCTCGGTCGCGGACCCGTCGCGGACCGCCGCGGCCGCCGCGTCGACGTCACCGGGCTCGCAGTTCGCGAACCACCCGTCGTCTGTCATAGCACTCACTCCTCGGGCCATCGGGTTAACGCCCCCGACTCGGCACGCACCCGCACCGACGACTGCGCACGTCCGGCGCGGGCACCCGATTCCAACCAGGACTCGCCCCGTCCTAGAACATCCTAGAGGAATCCCGACCCCTGGAAGGACGTTCCACACACACCCCCGGAAAGCTTATGTTCATCAGTCCCTCGGCAATAGTTAGCATCGCGCGGGCCACAGCCCGCACGACTCCCCCCATGAACAGCACGAACGACGAAGCGACGACCGCCGACCCGCCCGAGATAGAGAACAGGTTCTGCGCCCGCGACGCCGACGACGGCAGCGTAGAGATCTACGACGAGGAGAACACCGACGCCTGGATCCGCTCAGACTACACACTCGAACTCGGGCGACCGTCGTAACCACGAACCGACGCGGGCCGCTGGGTGGCGACCCGTCTCGTTCTCACCACGACGCCGGCAACAGCACGTAGCGGAGCGTGAACAGCTCGCGAGCCTGCACGACGACCAGCGGCTCGCCCGGCCCCGTCTGCACGACGATATCACCGGAGAGCGCTCGCGCTAGCGCCGCGAGCTCCGCACTGTACCGGTTCGAGACGTCCGGCCCCGTCACCTCCCCGGGGAGCGTCGCGGTGGCGTGCGCGAGCGACAGCTCGCTCCCGACGTCCAGCACGAACTCGCCGTTCTCGACGACGAACGGGTACCCGTCGACGGTCTCCGCGAGGTCGACCGCGTCCGCGAGCCGTTCGAGCGACGCAGCGTCCGTCTGCACGCGCGTCGGCGCGACCGACCCGTCCTCGAGCCTGAACCGGTTCTCGTCGTCGAACCGCGACGGCAGCTCCGTCGTCACCGTCCCGAGAACCTCCGGGCCGTGACGACACGCTACCTGCACGGTCTCCGCAGCCGTCCGAAGCTCGAGCGTCCCAGCGAACGCATCCTCGGGGTCACCGAGCAGGACGACCTCCACCTGCTCCGCCGCCAACCACTCCAGCCACCCGAGCGCCGCATCGATATCGAAGATCGCGACCGCCGGACCGTCGATATGGAGCGTGACGTCATCGAACGCCTCGTGCGCGACCGAACAGTACGCCGCCATCGACGTGTCGCGCTTCCCGGCCGGCGTCTCGACGCTGTCGTCCGTGACGCGCACCAGCATCTCGTCGTAGTACGCGTCACCGTCCGTCGCGAGCGACGCGACCCCCACCATGCGCCTGACGGCGCTCCGGGTCGCGCGGAGCGTCGCCAACGGCTCGCGTGTCATACCCGCTAGCACGATGCGCCGTCATCAAAAGTGGTGCGTCTCACCGGGCGGTCGGACGGCACTCGTCGGTCGTGCGAGCGCCGAGGCGTCCGACGGGAGCGATGCCGCGGTCAGGCCAGTGGTCGGGTCGCCCCCGCCACCGTCGCACCGTCTCGTTGCTCCTCGACCGTCGCGATTGCCCAGTCGCGGACGGCGGAATCGTCCGTGTCGACGTACACCGCGAGCTTGCCGGTCCTGTCGTCGTATCCACCGATGCCGACGCGGTCGTCGAATATCATGAGCTGAACGAGCGGCAGGTCGCCGTTCGACCAGAGCGTGAAGTGGTCGCTCGCGGTGACCGTTCGATACGTCTCCGGGTACGATTCCTCGAGTCGCTCGATGACGGCGGGCGTCACGATGAACTCGACGGCGAGCCCGTCCAGGATCCGTTCTGCGAGGACCCGGACGCTTCTCGGGGAGCTCACGACGGCGTCGAAGCCACGTAGCGTCGATGTCTGTCGGAGGAACGACGCACATCGCTCATCGGCGACGAAGGGGTCGCTCGGACTCGCGGTCGTCACGACGGCATCGCGGTACGGCTCCAGGTCGTCGTCGAGGAAGCCCGCCGGAATCCACTGCCAGATGCCTCGGAGCCGGGTTTCGGCGGCGATTCGAGTCAGGACGTCGTCGAACGTCTCGACGACGAACGTCCCCGGGACCGTGAGTTCGTACTCGCGCCGCGTACGACGCACCCATCCGCGATCCCGGAACTCGGAGAGGATGCGGTGCACCGTCGCGTTCGAGGCGGGAGTCCCCGCTCGGAGGTCCGAATATTCCCGCGGGGTTCCGTGCAAGAGTTCGAGGACTTCGACGCGATACTCTGACCGCGCGAGGAACTCGACCTCCTCAAGCGGCGTCACCATTCGAGTACGATGGTTCTCCGTGGGCTTTACTGTATCTCCGGGGAGTCCAGGACCACGAGACCAACCGTTCCGAAGGCGAATTGCCCGTCAGTAAGTTGTCCTGGAACGATGCAGACCTTCCGCTCGCGGGCGCTCCTCGTTCGCGCGACTCCTGCGACCACTGGCCGGCCTCCCGTTGGGAGCACCTCGGGCGTTCCGTTGCGTGGGACACTCGCATCCCGTGAGAGGCTCTTATCAATCGCATATAACTAACGAGTCCCCGTACCATGTAGTGTGATGACTACCGACACTCGGACGGACTCCCTCGACCAGGCGGAACTCGGTGAACTCGTGGAGTCGTCGCTCGTCGACCTCGGCGCGACGGTTCACGCCGCGCTCGCGGTCATCGGCGACGAACTCGGCCTGTACGCCACACTGGACGAGACGGGACCACTCACCACCGCCGAACTCGCCGAACGCACCGGAACCGCCGAGCGCTACGTCCGCGAGTGGCTGCGTTCACAGGCCGCCGGCGGATACGTCACCTACGACCCCGAGACGGAGCGCTACTCCCTCACCCCCGAACAGGCGCACCTCCTCGCCGACGAGGACAGCCCCGTCTTCATGCCGGGAGCGTTCCAGCTCGTCGGCTCCGTCGCCAAGATAGCGCCGGACCTCCAGGAGGCCTTCCGAACCGGCGAGGGCATCGGTTGGCACGAACACGACGAGGACGTCTTCCACGGCACCGAACGCTTCTTCGGGCCGTCCTACGGAGCGTTCCTCCTCGACTGGATCGGAGCGCTCGACGGCATCGAACCACGACTGAAGTCCGGCGGTCGCATCGTCGACGTGGGCTGCGGTCACGGCGCGCCGACGATCCGCATCGCGAACGCGTACCCCAACTCGACGGTCGTCGGCATCGACTACCACGATGACTCGATATCGGTCGCCCGAGAACGCGCAGCATCGGCGGGCGTCGCCGATCGCGTCAGCTTCGAAGTGGCGACCGCCAGAGAGTACGACGGGGCCGACTACGACCTCGTCACGATGTTCAACTGCTATCACGACATGGGTGACCCGGTCGGCGTCGCAGCACACGTCCGAGAGACGATCCAGCCGGAGGAGTCGTGGATGATCGTCGAACCGTACGCCAACGACCGAGTCGAAGAGAACCTCACCCCCTTCGGTCGCCTCGGGTACGCCATCTCGACGCTTGCCTGCACGCCGAACTCGCTGAGTCAGGACGTCGGGTACGCGCTCGGTGCGCAAGCAGGCGAAGACAAGACCAGAGAGGTCGTGACCGAAGGTGGCTTCACGCGCTTCCGTCGCGCAGCCGAAACCCCGACCAGTCTGGTGTTCGAAGCCAAACCATGACGTCGCCCCCGGAGTCCCAACGCCGGACAGACGGCGTCCTCGCGGACGCCGTATGCTCGCGCGGTCAGTTCACGCAGAAACGGCGCCCTCGCGGACGCCGTATGCTCGCGCGGTCAGTTCACGCAGAAACGGCGTCCTCGCGGACGCCGTATGCTCGCGCGGTCAGTTCACGCAGAAACGGCGTCCTCGCGGACGCCGTATGCTCGCGCGGTCAGTTCACGCAGAAACGGCGTCCTCGCGGACGCCGTATGCTCGCGCGGTCAGTTCACGCAGAAACGGCGTCCTCGCGGACGCCGTATGCTCGCGCGGTCAGTTATTCGAACTTCTCGAACGGTTGCTCGCAGCTGTTGCAGTAGTGCATGGAGCGGCACAGCGACGGGCCTTTCGGGTGTTCGCGTTCGGTCTCCGTCGACCCGCAGTACGGGCACTCCGCGCCCTCCATGTCGCCGCTCGTCTGGACTGAGGGGTCGAGTCGTCGACTCATGCTAGACGCTCAGGCCGAAGTCGTTCAGGTCGGCCTTGCCCTGTTCGGTCACCATCTCGAGGCCCCACGGCGGGTTCCACACGAGGCGGAGATTCACGTCGTCGACGCCGTCGACGCTCGCGACGCGCTCCTCGACCTCGCTCATCAGCATCTCGCGAGCCGGACACCCCGAGTACGTCAACGTCATGTCGACCTCCGCGTGGCCGTCCTCCACGGTGACGCCGTACAGCAGGCCGAGGTCGACGATGCTCACGGGCATCTCGGGGTCCTCGATGTCGTAGAGCTCGTCCCAGACCGCGCGCTCGACGCCGTCGGCGTCGGCGCCCGTCGCCGGGAGCTCCTCGGTGGTCGGCGCGTCGACGTACTCGTACTCGGTGTACGCGCACGCCGTCGCAGCGGGCTCGTCGCAGTCGTCTGGTGATGCGTCGACGTCCGTCGGGACGTCGCTTGGGTCGTAGGGTACGTCACTATCCATCGTGTGGTATCTCTCTCAGTTGATGACGAGACGTCAGGCCTCGTCGGGGTCCTTCATGATGCGGTTCGCCTCGTGGCGATCGAGCTTCCGGTACGTGTGCGTGAACTCCTCCTGGAGGTCGAACCACGCGTCCGTGTGGGACTGGTCGCGGCCGACGTGCTCGGGGAGTTCGAACTCGCTGTGGTGGACATCGTACTGCTCGGGGAGTTCCGCGTCGTCCACGTTCACGCCGAGGTCCTGGAAGAACGGGACGACGACGTCCAGCCACTCCTCGCGCATGACGTCGAGCGGTTCCGTCCGCAGGCCGAGGTCGTCGATGCGGTCCTCGACTTCCTCGTCCGTCGGCGCGAACAACGTGAGCGCGTACGGGAACAACCGGTCGAACGCCTCCTGGAGTCGCTCCAATCCCTGTTTCTCCTCCGCGAGTCGACTCATCCAGTTCTCGGCGTGCTCGCGGTGATAGTCCTCCTCCTGAACGATCTTCGGGACGCGGTCGCGGATGCGCGGGTACGACGACTCCTCGAGCGCCTCCAGGCGGATGTACTCCGCCTGGTCGTAGAGGTACGACCGGACGATGGCGTCCGCCCAGTCGCCCTCCGCGAACGGCTGCTCGACGAGCGTACTGTGACGCCACTCGCCGGGGTCGCGCTCCCAGACGAGCTCGCTCTCCGTGTACCCGAAGTCCTCGAGGAGGTCGTACCAGAGGCGGGCGTGCCCGAGTTCGTCCTGCGCGATGTTCGACAGCGCCAGGTCCGACTCCAGCGTCGGGGACCGCACCTGCCACTCCGTGTACCGCTCCGCGATCACGAACTCGTCGTCCGCGAGCCGATAGAGGAGGTGCTCGACGGCCTCCTGTTGCTCGTCACTCAACTCGTCGGGCGCCGGCAGTGACTCTTTGACCGCCATCAGTCACCACCTTGCGCTTCCTGCTTCTCCTGCTGGACCTTCCGACGGCGCTCCGCTTCGACCTGCTCGTCGGTGGACTCCGCGACCTCCGACGCCGCCGCCTCGAAGTCGTACGTGGACGCCCACCGGTAGGACTTGTCGGTCGTCCCGCCGAACTTCGCGTCCTCCGTGTCGACCTCGCCGATCTCGTCCTTCGGCGCGACCCACAGGCTGTTCGTCGGCTTCCGTCGTGCGTGCTGGACCTCCGCGAACATGAGCGCCATCTGTCGGTCGGGCGCGTGCACGTTCCCGCAGTGCTCGTGGTAGTCGCCAGCGTTCTCCTGGCGGAATACTTCCCAGATCATGGTCTTAATCAGCCGCCTGCTGTTGCGTGCCACCGAACTCGCGAGCCTCGTGCTCGTCGAGGACCTCGCGGACCCAGTCGACGGCCTCCTGTGCGGCCTGCCGGCCGTTTATCTGCTGGTGGCTGCCGTCGTAGTCGTTCTTCGCGATGGTGAAGAACTCGTCCCAGTCCAGGTCCTCCTCGACGACCTCGTACGTGCCGTCGTCGTTCTCGCGGATACGCGGCTCGTCGGGGATCTCGAGGCCGTACTTCTTCGCCTTCGGGATGTACGCGTTCAGGAACGCGTTCCGGAGCTCGTCGTTCCCCATCTGCTTGAGGCCGACCTCGCTCGCGAACCCGTGGTGCGTGGACTTGTCGTTCGTCGGCCCGAAGAACTGGATGATGCGCGGCCACCACTCCTCGAAGGCCTCCTGGGTCATCTCCTGCTCCTTCTTCGAGCCCGTCATGAGCTCGTGGAGGATGGCTTCGCCGTGCTTGACGTGGAAGCCCTCCTCGAAGCAGACCTTGTCCATCGCGTGGGCGTACGGCTCCCAGCTCGTGCGCTTGAGCGTCGCCTGGCGTCGCATCGCGGCGCCGTCGACGAAGAACGCGATCATCGGCGTCTCGACCCAGTCGTCCATCGGGTAGTGGAAGCAGTTCAGGAACTTCCCTTCGCCGTTGGCGAGCTCGTCGAGCATCTCGTCGCGCGTCTTCAGGCCGAGGGACTCGGCCGCTCGGTAGAGGAGTTGGCCGTGCCCGATCTCGTCCTGGACCTTCGCGCTGCACGCGAGCTTGCGGTCGAGGCTGGGGGCTTCGCGGATGAAGGGGCGTTCGAGGTACGCGCCCATGATCTCGGAGTTCGCGTGGAACTGGATCATGCGGGTCGCGGCTTTCCGGTACTCCTCTGGCAGGTCGTCTTTGGGGCTGAACTCGCGCGGGCCCGCTCGACGTTTGACCTCCTCGATGTCCATAATGGTTCATCATCACGTAGCACGTCCAGCGACAAACGAGTACACCACCACATGTACGGGCCTTAAGTACCCGTGGGTGGTAGTGGCTGTCGTGATGGTCGCGTGATAGAGGAGTGTCTCGTCGTCGAGTTCCGCGTCACCGGCGACGACTGCCCGCTCGCCGCCGCCACGCGCGAGACGGAGACCACCGTGGACGCGAACCCGCCGCAGTTACGCCAGGACGGGAACGTGCTCCTGCAGTGCTCGGCGAGCGCGAGCGATGCGGACGCGCTCGCGGACGTCCTCGACACCGACGACCGCCTCCGGTATCTGCACGCGGCGCGCGTCGACGAGCGCGTCAACTTCCGGTGTCTCTCGAAGCACCCGTGCGTCGTCCAGCGACTCACCGACGCGGGGTTCATGGTGGAGTCGCTGCGGTACGACGAGGGCGAGGAGCGTTACACGGGCGCGGTCGTCGGCCGGGACGTCCTCGAGGGGGTGATGGCGGCCGCGGGCGAGACCGTCGGCGTGACGCTCCAGCGCATCTACCCGCTCGGCTCAGAGGACGACCAGGCGGTCGCGGAACGCTGGCCGTTCACGACCGCACAGGAGGAGGCGATGCGGACCGCGTACGACCTCGGGTACTTCGAGGTCCCGCGGCGCGTGGACGCGGGCGAGGTCGCCGACGCGCTCGGCGTCAGCAAGTCCGCGTTCCTCGAACGCCTCCGCCGCGGGCAGGCCGCGGTCTTCGACCAGCTGTTCGGGTGAACTCGCGGCCGCTCCCGGAGAGTTCAGTCGTCCGCCTTTTCCCCGGTCACGTCGCTCGGCGCGCCCGACGCCGCGCGGTCCCGCTCGCCGGCGACGGCGACGACGAAGCGCGCGCCGCCGGCGTCGCTCTCGGTGACAGCCACCGACCAGTCGTGCGCGTTCGCGATGGTCTCGACGATCGCGAGCCCGAACCCGGTCCCGTCCTGTCGGGACGTGACGCCGGATTCGAACACCGAGTCGCGTTCGGCCGGCGGGATGCCGTCGCCGTCGTCACCCACGGCGAACGCGACGACCGCCCGGTCCTCGGGCGTGTCCGAAGCGTCGCCGTCGTCTTCGTACTCGACGTCGACGGTCACCGAGACGTCGCGACCGCCGTGCTCCACGGCGTTCCGGAACAGGTTCTCGAGGAGTCGCTGGAGCCGCGACCGGTCGGCTTCGATGGTCGCGCCCGTGCTGGCGTCGAGCGTCGCCTCGGCGGTCGCGACCGAATCCCAGGCGTCCTCGACGACCGAATCGAGCGACACCGTCGTCACGCCTTCGACGGAATCGCCTTCCCGAGCCAACGCGAGCGCGTCGTCGATGATCCGCTCCATGCGTTCGTGCGCGGCCGCGACCTCGTCGAGCGCGTCGAGGTCGCCGTCGCGCGCCATCTCGAGGTAGCCGTTCCCGACAGTCAGCGGATTCCGGAGGTCGTGACTGACGACGCTCGCGAACTCGTCCAGGCGCTCGTTCGTGCGTTCGAGTTCGCGCTCCCGGCGGTTGCGCTCGGTGACGTCCCGCGAGTTCAGGACGACGCCGTCGACGACCGGGTCGTGGACGAGGTTCGACGCGAACGTCTCGAACACGCGATACGAGCCGTCGGCGTGCCGGATGCGGTACTCGACGCGCGTCTCGTACCCCGGGTCGTCGACGCCGTTGCGGAACTCGGCGACGATGCGGTCGCGGTCGTCGGGATGCAATCGCTCCCGGCCCTCGCGTCCGACCCACTCGTCCTGGTCGTACCCGAGGAGGGACTCGATGGCGGGGCTGTCGTACTTGATTGTGCCGTCCGCGGCGAGGACGGTTATCATGTCCGAGGAGTTCTCGATGAGCCGCTGGTAGCGTTCCTCGACGCGACGACGCTCGGTGACGTCGCGGAGGAGGACGAGCCGCGTCCCGTGGTCGGCGTCCGAGAGCGACTGCACGTTCACGTCGAAGTGCTTCGTGTCCTCGCCCGCGTCGACGGTCACCTCGTCCGGCGTCTTCACGGCGGGGGAGACGGCGGGTTCGAGGAACGGGAACGCGTTCGTCGCGTTCTTCCCCACGAGTTCGGAGACGTCCGGCGTGCCGAGCGTGGCGACCGCGGGGTTCGCGTCGACGATGTGGTCGGTGTCGTCGACGACGACGACCGCGTCCTGCATGTCCTCGATGACGGTGTCGCGAGCGACCGGCGAGATACGCAGCAGGTCGTGCCGGGAGACCGCGTACCAGAGCGGGAAGACGGCGAACCCGAACCCGACGACGGTGAGGTCGACGTTGTTCTGCGGTCCTTGTCCGAGGAACCAGACGACGTTCATGAGGAACGGGAGGGTGACGCCGACGACGACGGCGAGCGATTGCGCGCGGAAGAGACTCTCCGACCGGATCGCCTTGCGAACGAGGAGGCTGATGGACGTCACGATGACGAGGTAGGAGACGAGCACGTGTGCGCGAGCGGCCGGTCCGAGCGACCGTTCGAGTTGAACGACGCCCGCGATGGTCTGGGTGTCGACGGCGACGACGTAGAGCTGGTGGTACCGCGGGCTCGTTAGGAGTAACGCGAAGATGGCGATGGCTTCGACGACGAGCGGACCGAACGTCCACCGGTTCACCCAGCGGTCGTTGTCGGTGTACGCGAGCGCGAACGCGAGCAACCCGAGGGTGCCGCCGGCAGCACCGACGTACTGGACGGCGAGGAACGCTCGCTTCGCGGCGAGCGTCGTCGCGCTGAGCTGGAGGACGTCACCGAACCCCCACGCCGCGATGGAGAGCGTCAGGAGGACGAACGCGCGGACGACCAGCAGATCGAGTTTCCGTCGACGGATCGTGACGATGTACGCGAACAGCGCGAACGAGAGCGTCGCGGAGACGGCGGTCGGGATGACGTACGGCGTGAACTGCCAGGCCATGGCGACGAGTATAGATGGAAACGTCGCTGCGCGTTCTTTAGTGTGATGGGCACAAGGGCGGTCATCGCCGACGGTGCTCGTCGTTCGCCGTGGTTCGGTGGGTCGAGGGGCGCCGTCACCGTTCGAGCGACGGCGAACCGATACCGGTCGTTATCCAGTCTTGTAGACGCTGCGGATAGGCGAGCATCCGGCGGCCTCCAGGCCGCCGGTTCCGTTATCCAGTCTTGTAGACGCTGCGGATAGGCGAGCATCCGGCGGCCTCCAGGCCGCCGGTTCCGTTATCCAGTCTTGTAGACGCTGCGGATAGGCGAGCATCCGGCGGCCTCCAGGCCGCCGGTTCCGTTATCCAGTCTTGTAGACGCCGCGGGCGTCGGCGACGAGGGTGTCGTCCTCGACGGCGAAGACTTCGACGTCGACGGTGCCGACGTCGCCGCCGACGCGGACGACGTCCGCTTCCGCGCGCAGGTCGCCGGTGCCGGCGTCGAGGTAGTCGATGCGCATGTCGATGGTGGGGACGGGCTGGTCGACTTCAGAGACGAGCGCGGCGCCGCCGACGGTGTCGGCGAGCGTGAACGTCACGCCGCCGTGGGCCATCAGGCGGTCGGCGTTCCACGACAGGTCCTCGCGCATCTCCAGGTATCCTTCGGCGTGGCCGTCCGCTGCTTCGGTCACGTCCACGCCGAGCAGGTCGGCGAACGGCATCTCCTCGAAGAACGCTTCGATGTCCATACCGGCCCTCCGGCCGGCGGCGAGATAAAACGTGGTGGGTCGGCGCGGTGACTGACGTACCGAGTGGTGGACGGCCGCTGGTCTATCGCGTCGCGGGTTCGGCCTGCGTGCTGCCGTCGCCGTATGCCTCGACGAGCGCGACGACCGCGTAGACGAACGGCGTGTCGACGAGTGCGACGAGGAGCTTGAAGACGTACTGGCCGACGATGAGCGAGAGGATGACGTTCGTCGGTGTGGCCCCGCCGGTGCCGAGGACGGCGGGCGCGATGGCGAACGCCACCGTCACGAAGATGACGGTGTCGAGGAACTGGCTCGTGGCGGTCGACCCGATGTTGCGGAGCCAGAGCTTCTCGCCGTCGGTGTAATCGCGGATGCGGTGGAAGACGTAGACGTCCCAGTTCTGGCTGACGACGTACGCGAGCAGCGACCCGAGGACGATGTTCGTGCTCGCGCCGAGGACGGTCGCGAACGTCGACGGGTCGATGGGCTGGTCGGGGAGCGCCGGCGCGTTGATCGTCGACCAGACCAGCAGGAGGACGACGAAGTTCATCGCGAACCCGACGTTCACCATCACGGTCGCCGCCTTGCGGCCGTAGAGTTCGGCGTAGCAGTCGCTCGCGAAGAACGTGAGGGCGTACGCGAGCGCCGCACCCGGGAGGATGATGGCGGCGCCGGTGACGGGGAGCGAGAGCGGGAGGCCGAACATGAGGAGTTTGCTTGCGGTGAGCTGTGCGGTCGCGAGTGCCGTGACGAAGAGTCCGATGAGCGCGACCTGTCCGATGGCGGCCGCGTCTCCGGCCCGAGGCGCCCGTGTTGCCATGTCGGATAGCCGTGCGCTCGGGAAGGTTTTGAGGGTTTCCATCCGGTACGGCCGAATCCGGTGAGAGCACCCCGTCGGTTCGTCGAGTCGTACCGAACGAGCCCTCGGGGGTGGTCGCGGTCTTCCTCGAAGGCTACCGGCGTGGTCCGGGCGCCGGTCGTCGGGACGGTGACTCCCGTGGTGACCCCCGAACAATTAAGCACCAATGGAGAGTTCAACGAGGTATGCGAGTAGCAGACGAAGACGGCGTGCGGACGATAACGTTCGACCGACCGGGGATGATGAACGCGATGGACATCGAGGTGGCGGAGGAACTCGCGGACGCGGTCGACGAGGCGTCCGTCGAGGAGCACGACGCGGTCGTCATCACGGGCGACGACCCGGCGTTCTCCGCGGGCGGGGACATCCAGGCGATGAAGCAACGCGAAGAGGGCCCCCACGAGGCCTACGAGCGCGTCGCGGACTCGTTCAACCGCGCGGCGGCGACGATCATGCAGTCGCAGGTGCCGGTGGTGGCGAAGGTGAACGGCGACTGCGTCGGTGCGGGCCTGGCCATCGTCGCGGCCGCGGACTTCGCGTACACCGTCCCGGACGCGACGTTCTCGTGTGCGTTCATCCGCATCGGTCTCATCCCGGACACGGGCGCGACGTTCACGCTCCCGAAGCTCCTCGGGCTCCGGACCGCGAAGCGACTGACGATGACCGGCGAGTTCTTCGACGGCGAGGAGGCCGAACGCATCGACCTCGTGAACGAGGCGGTCGACCCCGAGGACCTCGACGAGGCGGTCGACGCCATCTGCGGGAAGCTCGGCCGACGGCCGACGCGGACCGTCGGGATGACGAAGCAAGCGATCCACGAGAACCTCGACAACGACTGGCGGAAGGCCCTGGACTACGAGAACCACATGCAGGTGCAAGCGTACATGATGGACGAGCACGAGGAGGGCGTGGACGCGTTCCTCGAGGGCCGCGACCCCGAGTGGGACTGAACGACGGGGTATCTACGCGTCCGCGGTGAGGAACCGACGGATCGCGCCGTCGAACGCTTCGGGGTGTTCGATGACCGCGTCGTGCCCGACGCCGTCGAGGAGCGCGAGCCGGCCGTCCGGGAGGCGGCGGGTGGCGTCGCGGAACCCGCGCTCGTCGAAGAACGGGTCGTCGGTGCCGCCGACGACGAGCGTCGGGACGGGCACGTCGTGGAGGGCGTCCCGGCCGTCGTGCGCGAGACTGGCGTCGACGGACGCCGTGAAGTCGCTCGGATGCCTGGGAGTCGCGAGCAGGTCGTAGCCCGCGCTCCCCGCCTGGAGGAGTTTCGCGCGCAATCCGGTGGCGACGAGTCCGTACGCGTCCCGGTAGATCGGCCCCCAGCGTTCCCCTCTGGCGAGTGCACGCCAGCGCTGGAGCCTGGTCTCGCCCGCGGTCGACAGCTCGGTGCCGGCGAGGCCGAGTATCGCGCGGTCGACGCGGTCCGGGCGGTCCGCGGCGAGGTGCTGGACGACGAACCCGCCGAGCGACAGCCCCAGGAGGTCGACGCGCTCGACGCCCTCCGCGGTCGCGAGCGCGTCGAGCGCCGTCGCGTAGTGCCCGGCCATCTCGCGGGTCGTTCGCGCACCGGCGAGTCCCGGCGGTCGCGACAACATGTAGACCGTGCGGGCGTCCCGGTATCGACGCAGATAGAGCGCCATGAGTCCCGCGAACCAGCGGGCATCGCCGACGCGCTTCAATGGGTCGTTCAACCCGGGGACGACGACGAGGACGCCGTCGGCGTCGCCGCCACCCTGGACGCGAACGTACGAATGGCCGTGTATCGACCCGGTGGCGACGACTCCCATCACGCTCCCGGTAGCGAGCGCACGGAGAAAAGGCGGTCGACTTCCCCGCGTCCACGGCCGGTCGGCGACGACGCCGTCGTCGGCGAGGAGGACGAGGCGCTCGCGAGCGCGTCAGCCCTGGCCGACCATCGACTCCTCGCCGTCCCACTCCCGCTGCCGGAGCTCGTACTTCTGGACCTTCCCGGTCGCGGTCTCGGGGAGTTCCTCGACGAACTCGACGCGCGTGATCCGTTTGAAGCTCGCGACGCGGTCGGCGACGAAGTCCTTCAGGCCGTCCGCGTCCACGCTCGCGTCCGGAGCGAGCACCACGAACGCCTTCGGCGTCTCACCCCACCGGTCGCTCGGCGCGGGGATGACCGCGGCCTTGGACACCTCGGGGTGCTCGTAGAGGACGTCCTCGAGTTCGATGGTGGAGATGTTCTCGCCGCCGGAGATGATGATGTCCTTCTTGCGGTCCTGGATGGCGACGAACCCGTTCTCGTCCCACGTCGCCAGGTCGCCCATGTGGTAGTAGCCCTCGCGGCGTTCGCTGAACGCCTCCTCGGTCGCCTCTGGCTTGTTCCAGTACTTCTCCATCACCTGGTTCCCGCGGACGACGATCTCGCCGATGGTCGACCCGTCCCGCGGGACGTCCTCGCCGTCCTCGTCGACGACGCGGACTTCGGTTCCGAGGTACCCGATGCCCTGGCGTTTCATGAGGCCGAACCGCTCGTCGTCGGACTTGTCCGCGAAGTGCCGCGGCGCGTGCGAGGTCGTGATGAGCGGCCCGGTCTCGGTCGCGCCGTAGACGTGCATGAGCGTCCACCCGAACTCGCCCTCGACGGTGCGGAGCGTGGACTCCGGCGGGGCGGCGCCCGCGGTCGCGGCGCGCACGGGGTTCGCGCCCGTCGTCGCGACGTCGCCGTCGTGCTGGTCGTAGTAGTCCATGAGCATGTTCAGGACCGTGGGGGCCGCGCAGAGGTACGAGACGTCCTCGGTCTGGATGGCGTCGAAGACGTCGGCGGCGTCGACGCCGCGCGTGCAGACGTGCGTCGCGCCGTTGCCCGTGATGGAGTAGATGTGCCCCCAGCCGTTGACGTGGAACATCGGGAGCGTCCACAGGTAGACGTCGTCGTCCGATATCTCCTGGTGGGCGGTGACGAGGTACGAGTGGAGGGTCTCCGCCCGGTGCGTGCGGCAGACGCCCTTCGGGTCGCCCGTGGTGCCCGAGGTGTAGTTGATGGTGACGACGTCGTCCTCGGCCATCTCCGGGCGCTCGTAGTCGGCGCCGGCACCGTCGGCGTCGAGGCGTGCGTCGAGTTCGGTCTCGACGTCGCGCCAGTCGCCGTCGACGGCGTCCGGGTCGTCCGTCACGAACAACTCGGTGGGGACGTCGTCGCGGACGGCCTGTATCTTCTCGGCGTACTCGTGGTCCGCGTAGACGACGTCGACGCCGGCGTCCTCGAGGATGTACGCGTAGTCGTCGGGCGTGAGCCGGTAGTTCAGGGGCGTGTGGACGGCGCCGAGCTGCATGATTCCGTACGCGGCTTCGAGCTGGTAGTGCGTGTTCGGGTCGAGGACGGCGACGCGGTCGCCCTTCGCGACCCCTTCGGTCTGGAGGAACGCGGAGAACGCGTCGGCGCGCGCGCCGAGTTCGCGGTACGTGTAGCGGTCGCCCGTCGTCGCGACGACGGCCGTCTCGTCGGCGTAGTGCCGGCGGGCTCGGTCGAGGAAGTCCGTGACCAGTAGCGGCTTGTGCATCAACGATGATTACGTTCAGGGGCGTTCAATAATCCCGGGTTGATTCAATAGTTACCGGAATTCCGAGCCGAGCGAATCGTCGCCCGACGCCCCCTCTCTGCATATTCGTGACGCTTCCCGAAACAGTGACGCGTGCCTCAGAGCCCGAGGAACTCCTCGGCGTTCTCCCAGAGGAGCTTTCGCTGGACCTCCTCGCTGTACTCGAGGTTCGCGAACTGCTCCATCCACTTCTGGGGGTCGAGCATCGGGTAGTCGGTGCCGAACATCACCTTGTCCTTGAGGACGGTCTTCGCGTAGTGCAGGACCTGGTCGTCGATGTACTTCGGCATCCACCCGGAGAGGTCCATGTAGACGTTGCCCTTCTGCTGGCAGATGGCGAGTTGCTCCTTCTCCCAGGGGAACGCGGGGTGCGCGATGAGCATCTGGAGGTCGGGGTGGTCGGCGGCGACGTCGTCGAGCAGCATCGGGTTCCCGTACTTGATCTTCAGGCCACGGCCACCGGGCGCGCACGCGCCGAGCGTCGAGTTCCCGCCGTGGAAGACGCAGGGCACGCCGAGGTCCTCGATGGTGTTCCAGAGGTCCTCGTGCTCGGGGTCGCTCGGGTCGAACCCCTGCGCGATCTGCTGGAACTTGAACCCGGAGAGGTCGAGGTCCTCGACGCAGCGGATGGCTTCCTCGACGCAGTCGTCCTTCAGGGGGTCGACGCTCCCGAACCCGACGAAGAAGTCGTCGTGCTCGTCCCGAACCTCGGCGACGTAGTCGTTCGGGACCGGCGGATTCCCGGTGTTCGTCTCCGCGTCCCACCCGAGCAGGACCGCTTTCGCGATACCGGCGCGCTCGTACTCCTCGCGCATCTGCTCGTAGTCGTTCGGCACCATCTCCTTCCCGAAGCGCTCCGCGGCGTCCTGCATCATCTCGCCGCCGGCGGTGAACAGGAACTCCTCGGTCGGCTGGTGGGCGTGCGTGTCGATAGCCCGCGGTTCGTCCGCGAGCACGTCCGGGAGACTCATACGTTGGCCTGGTACTGCCACTCGCAAAAACGTACCCATCGCTGGACCCGCGACGGGTCGCGGTCAGAACGCGAGCGCGGCGAACGCGACGAGCGCGACGCCGACACGTCCGCAACGCCGACGCGTCGGCGACGACGCCCGCGTTGCCGTTGGACTCAGCCGACGAGGAACCAGTTCGCCGGAATCGCCGAGAGTCCCGCGACGACGAGAGCCACGCCCAGCAGGACGTAGAGCCGCCAGGGTCCGCCGCCCGCGTCGACGGCTTCGGGGGCGGCCGTGGAAACGACCGCGGGGCCGTCTCCGGTGACGACGAGGTCGCCGTCGCGGCGCTCGGCGGTGCCGAGGACGTACACCTCCTCGTCGGGCGTGACGAGGCCCTCGCTGTACCGGCGCGTGCCGTCCCTCCGCTCGGTATCGAGCACGTTCAGGTTCGACCCTCGCTGTTCGGGGATGCCGTCGGTCTTCGTCTCGAAGACCTTCACGGCTCGCGGCGGCGAGTCGTCGGGCGCGACCTCGTGTCGTTCCCGCATCCGGTCCGGGTCCACGGTGACGTCCGCGTCCTCCGAGAAGTCGATGGCGACGGTTCCGGTGTCGTCCTCGAGGACGAACGGCACGGCCTCGTGGCCGGTAGCGAGCGTCGACCACCGACTGCCGCTGTCGCTCTCTCGCCACTCCTCGACCGTCCACCCGGCGACGAGGTAGCTCCGCGCGGAGAACGGGGCGCGGTTCCCGGTGAAGTCGGGTTTGCGTGCGACGCCGTGCAGGGCGACGGGCCCGGGTTCGGTGAGCGCCTCGACGTCCGACACCGGCGTGTTCGACAGGGCTCGGGCCGTGACCCCGGACCGCCATCCGTACCCCGCGACGAGCGCACCGAGGACGACGGCCAGGCCAGCGACGGGCATAGGCACGGCCATACTTGGTTTCACTCCTGTCCGCCTGGACACAAGGTCGTTCCGGTTGCGGTCGGGTCGGCAGTACCGACGCGAGCGCGGCCGAGGACGGCCCGTCGCGGTCAGAACGCGAGCGCGGCGAACGCGACGAGTGCAACGCCGACGACCGCCGCGGGGAACGCGAACCCGGAGTGAACGAGGAGTTCGGTGCGGCCGCGGTCCGAGAGCACGAACGGCCCGGAGTCGCGAGCGACGACCGTTCGCTCGCTGCGGGCGTCGGTGTCGACGTCCACAGCCGTCCGGGTCACCTCGCCGAGCACGAAGACGTCGTCGCCGGGTTCGAGCGTCGCCTCCTCGTGCTCGCGCTCGCCGTCCTCGGCGCCGGGCGAGAACGGGACCTCGATGCTCTCCTGTTGGCCGCTCGCACCGGCGGCCTCGGCGGCGGTGACGTCGAACGACTTCGGCGTGTGCGCCTCGAACGACGAGAACGACACGACCGTCTCGCCGTCCGTGACGCTGTTCCCGAGCGTTCCGGTGGCCGCGACGCCAGCGGGTTCGTTCCTGACGTTCGCGCCCGCGTCGACGAGCACACGTCCCGTGTCGTCGCGAACGTAGAACGGCGTGGAGCGATACCCCGTGGAGACCTCCTCCCAGTTCTGGCTGAACGTCTGCCCGTCGTCGACGACGTCCGTCGGACTATCGGTGTGCTGGCGGTGCGTGCGGAACTCCTCGGTTCGCCAGGCCGCGACGACGGCGTCGTCGTCCTGGAACTCCGGGCGGACGACCGCGTCGTCGTCGACCAGTTCGACGGTGCCGGAGACCGCGACCCGGTCGCCCGGCTGGGCGTCGGCCGCGTCCACGACCGGCGTGCCTCTGATGAGCGAGAACATCGCGCGGCGGCGGAGCGCCCACGCGACGGCGAGGACGCCGACGCCCGCGATGGCGAGCCGAAGCCAGAGCGTGTACGCCATATCGTTCCAGAACTCACGCAGCCGTACAAAGTCCTGCCGGTCAGATAACTCGTTTCGCCGGGGTGAGCCAGTGACGCCGTTCGGGATTCCCGGAACCGGTCAGTCGGAGCCCTCGACGTCCGTGGACGAGGGATCTTCCTCGCCGCCAGTTCCGGCCTCGGCCGATTCGAGCGAGCGCGAGGCAGCCGAGAGCAAGAGTTCGACGACGAGGAACGCGCCCACGGCAGCCCAGAACTCGTCGAGGACGGTGCTCGTCGCGACGTGCGCGACGAGGACGACGACGAGCGCGGCCGCACACGCGCCGACGGCCCACGCGACGCCGTGCCAGCGCGCGTCGTGCTCCGGCCACGACCGCGAGTACGTCCGCGGCACCGACACCCCGAGAACGAACATCGTCAGGAACCCCAGTGACTCGTTCCCGACGAGGTCGGTGACGAAGTAGCCGGTTGGGATGGCGACCGCGATAGCGGTGACGACGACGACGAATCGCGTCGACGAGAGGTACGACCGAACGTCCATGCGCCGTACTCCCCGGCGCGGACGCAAAACGCTTCGCACTCGCTGTAACCCTGCTTCCAGGAGCGAACGATCAGAGGCCGACCGCGTAGAGCACGCTCGCGGCCATCACCATCGCACCGACCACCATCGCGGGGAGTCCGTACCGGGCTTTGCTCAGTAACTCGTCCTCGCTGCGCGTCGACAGGATGAACTCGTCGTCGCCGGCGGGCGTCACGACCGCGTCCTCGGGCCGCAGCCGTCGGTCGGGGTGCGCGTCCCCGTCCGTCGGTTCGACCGTCCCGAGGAGGTACACGCTATCACCGGGCTCGACGACGCCTTCGCTGTACTTGCGTTCGCCGTGCGCGTTCCCGAAGTCGATCGCGTTGAACATCGACCCCGTCTGCTCGTCGATACCGGGTGCGCGAAGCTCGAACTCCTCGACGCGCGCGGGCTTCGGGTCGTCGGGTGCGACCTGATGGCGGACGCCGAGCGTCTGGAAGTCGAGCGTCTTCCCGTCGACGGAGACGCTGTGGTCGAGGTCACCCAGCGAGACGTTCGACGTCCAACTGCTCGAATCGGCGTCGGCACCGGGTTCGACGCGTATCTCTGCACTTCCGTCGTCGACGCGGAACGGCACGGAGTCGTAGCCTTCGGCGATGGTCCGCCAATCGCTGTTGTCGCCGGTCTCGTCCCACTCCTCGACCTCCCAGCCGGCGGCGACGCAGGCCGTTCCGGAAAGTGGTGCCTGGAGTTTCGAGTTCCCGTCCGCTGCCTCGACGACCTCGCCCTTTACCTCGACGAGTCCGGGTTCGTCGACGTCGAGGATTCGCGACGTCGGCGTCCCCGCGATGGCCTGATGGTAGGCCCGACGCTTGTACCCCCACGTGGTCGCGAACCCACCGAGGACGAACGCGATGAGAGCTACTTCAATCGACATATCGCACACACGACGACAGAGTGACAAAAAACCAGACGGTTCGGTTCCCGTCCAACGGGTCGTAGCGCGAGGCGGGGGTCGTCGCCGGAATCGACGCTCAGGGCGAGTCGGGGTCGTCGCCGGAATCGACGCTCAGGGCGAGTCGGGGTCGTCGCCGGAATCGACGCTCAGGGCGAGTCAGGGTCGTCCTCGTACGCGGAACGCTTCTTGAACATGAACTTCATGTCGCCCTCGAGGAGGACCTCGTCGTCCTGATTCCACGTGGTGCCGTCGATGACGACGAGGCCGGCGTCCTCGCGGCTCTCGAAGTCCTGTTTGTCCGTCACCTCGAACTCGGCGTTGATGGTGTCGCCGATGGTGAGGGGGTTCGGGACGTCCATGTAGTTCATGCCGAGGAACGCGATGACGGTGCGTTCGACGAACCCGCAGCGCTGGACCATCCCGGTGGTGAGGATGAACGTCATCGGACCGTGCCCGATGCGTTCGCCGAACGGGCCGTCCTCGCTGTACTCTGCGTTCGTGTGGAGTTCCGTCCAGTCGTCGGCGAACATCGAGTGGAAGACGAAGTCCGATTCGGTGACGGTGCGTCCAGCGCTCTCGAACGTCTTCCCGACCTCCATGTCCTCGAAGTAGTGGGGTTCGTAGCTGTAAGCCATACCGGGCCTTCGCAGGGTGTCAGTAAAAACGATGGTGGTCGTCCGAGTGGGTCAGTACTCGGTTCGGTCGTCGCGCTCCCGAGCGAACGCGTCGTCGCGTTCGTCGTCGCCTTTGTCGTCGGCGTGGTCGTCGACGTGGTCGGGTTCGCCGTCGTGGGACCCGGTTCGCTCGGTCGGGCGCGGGGTGGTGTCGAACCGACGGTCGTCTCTCGCGGCGAGTTCCGCGCCGAGCCAGCCGCCGAGCGCGCTGAGCACGACGTGGTAGAGGACGGCGACGACGACGACGAACGCGACGACGATCCACGCGAACACCGGGAGGCCGAGCGCGACGCCGGGGCCGCCGCCGCTCGAGGCGACGAGACCGACCCAGCCGACGGTGAACAGGGACCCGACGAGGCCGATGACGAGGAGTGCGGGTATCGCGGCGAGCAGGCCGGCGAGCGCGCCGACGCGGATGCCGCGCCGCGAGACCGACCGCGTCGCGTCGCGTTCCCCGGCTTCGAGGTAGCCCGAGAGCGCGCCGCCGACGACGGGCACGAACGGAATCCAGCTGAAGACGACCATGACGACGGCGCCCAGGAGGGCGTTGACGAACCCGCTACGGGACCGGCCGGCGTCCGGGGTCGTCGAGTACTCGTTCATACACCTCCTACGACGGCGGAGATAGTAAACCAGTCCCCGCGTCTCACGGGCTGAGAACACTGTTTTGGTGCGTTCGGTCGTCGGTATCCGTCTCGGCGTACGCTCGGGCGGTCGTTTCAGCATAATTCAAGGTGGAGCCTCCGACCTCAAGGAGCGAGCGTAGCGAGCGAGTAGGTCGGAGAGGAAACCGACACGGGACGACACTACCTACGCTCGATGGGTGGCCGACTCCCCCACTGAATCGTCACTAATATAAAAACATAGGTCTACATCTGAAGTACGGATGGAGGTACGGCGCACTGTTCCGGTCAAACTCGACGTAACCGACAGCGACGCTGCCAGCCTCCACGAGACCATCTCCGAGTTCCTGTGGGCCGCAAACTACGTCGTCGACCACGCCTGGCAAGGCGAGTACAAGACCACGAGCAAAGCCGAACTCCAACGCGAAACCTACGACGACGTGCGAGCCGAGACGCGGCTCCAAGCGAATCTCGTCCAGAACGCCCGCAACAAGGCCGCCGACGCCGTCCAGAGCGTCGTCGCACGCTGGAAGCAAGGCGACCACGCGGGGAAACCACGGTTCACAGCCCCGACGCTCGTCTACGACAAGCGGTGCGCGACGTTCAACGACGACCACGCGACGCTCTCGACCGTCGACGAACGCATCACCGCCGAGTACGTTCTTCCCGACGAGAGCCGCGAGACGCCACACTCGGAGTATCTCTTCGACGACGACTACGAAGTGACGGGCGCGGAACTGCACTACCGCGACGGCGAGTTCTACCTTCACGTCCGAACAAAGGCGGACGTGGAGTTCGAGACTGCCGACGACGGCAACGACGAGCACAGCACAGTCCTCGGCGTTGACCTCGGCATCGAGAACGTCGCCGTCACATCCACAGGCGAGTTCTGGAGTGGGTCAGAGTTGAACCACTGGCACCGCGAGTTCGAGAAGCGACGCGGGTCGCTCCAACAGCGTGGCACGCGGGCTGCCCACGAAACCATCCAGTCGGTCGGACGTACCGAGACGGGACGCTACGACCACTTCTTACACACTGTCTCGAAGGAACTCGTCGCGGAAGCCGTCGAACACGACTGCGACGTGATAGCGTTCGAGAACCTGACTGGGATTCGTGAGCGGATGCCTCGCGCCAAGCAGTTCCACGCATGGGCGTTCCGACGCCTGTTCGAGTACGTCGAGTACAAGGCTGAGATAGTCGGTATCTCGATTGAAGAGGTGAATCCCGAGTACACCTCTCAACGGTGTTCGAAGTGCGGGACGACACTCCGAGAGAACCGCCAGACCCAAGAGCGGTTCTGTTGCCAGAAGTGTGGGTACGAAGTGAACGCCGACTACAACGCGGCGAAGAACATCGGTCTGAAGCAGCTCCGCTCGGCGCAAAAGTCGTCGAGCGGAGGCGCACCCGTAAACGTGCGCTTGAATCGCGGGACGTTGAACGTGAATGGCGATTACGAGCCTGCCGCTGACGGCGGCCAGAACGGGAGTCCACGCGAAAGCCCTACCCTCAACGAAGCGAACGGCGATAGCGCGGAACGAAGTTCCGCGGACCATTCGAGCGGGCCTTCGGCCCGCGAGAAGAAGCCGTGAGCGAGTAGGGTAGGGTAGTTTACAACTGGGTGTCGTCGAACTGGTCGTCGCGCGTTCGCTGACCGTAGCTGTCGCCGGTCGTCGACGGCTCCTGCGTGCGCTGGTACGCGACGACGCCGAGGTAGCCGCCGAGCGCGCCGAGCCCGAGCGTGTACGCGACGCCAGCGAGCCCGAAGAGGACGACGACGAACCCGAACGCGGCGGGGATGGCGCCGAGGAGCGTCACGCCGAGCGCGACGGTGAATATCGCCCAGAGGACGAGTACCGTCGGGAGCGAGAACAGGAAGCCGGCGAGTGCGCCAGCGAGTGCGCCGCGGCGCCCGTTCTCGCGGAGGAGCCACCCGGCGACGGCACCGCCGAGGAGCGGGGACCCGGGGACGAAGCCGGTGAGGAACGCGACGAGCGCGCCGACGACGCTGACGGCGGGGAGACTGGTGCCGGTGGCGTCTCGAAGCGGCTGGAGCGGGTCGTCGCGGGAAGAACCTGTTGACATACCGTGTGCTTCCGCGTTCTCGGTGAAAAGTGGTGGGTCGGGCGACGGCCGCGACGACACCTGCTAGCAGTCGATTCACGCGACGACCGCGACGACACCTGCTAGCAGTCGATTCACGCGACGACCGCGACGACACCCGCTAGCACTCGATTCACGCGACGACCGCGACGACACCCGCTAGCACTCGATTCACGCGACGACCGCGGCGACGCCGGCGAGCATGGACGCGCCGAACCCGAGGAGCGCGAAGACGCCAGTACCGGTGACGAGCGACAGGGTGCCGAGGAGGACGGCGAAGAACGCGGCGACGAGCCCGACGAAGAGCGTGCGATAGCGCGAGATGGTGCTGACACCGGCGAGCTGTGCGAGGACGGCGCTGACGACGGCGAGCGGGCCGACGCCGAGCAACAGGACGCTCCCGATGGAGCGCAGCGTCGCGCTCAACACGACCGCGAGCGCGAGCAGGCCGACCACCCAGAGCCCCAGGACGACCCGTCCCTCCAATCGTTCGTACTGCAGCAACCCGATCCCCATGCACTCTCGAACGGGATGAAATAATGTCAAGGTTCCTCTTCGGCCAGCGGTTCCCGGAGTCGTCCGACCGCTGCCGCGAGCGGTTCCCTGAATTATATGCGCGCCGCCAACGCAGGTCGGAGTATGCGCGATGCTTACGTGGTCGGTGCGGGCCAGTCCGACTTCGGCTCGTTCCCGGAGGAGAGCTACCGGTCGCTGTTCGCGACCGCGTACGAGGCTGCCGTCGAGTCCGTGGACGGCGAGTTCGACCCGGATGCGGTCGACGAGGCGGTTCTCGGGACGCTCGGCGTCGGCGGCCGCCAGATCGGGCTGTCGGGACCGGCGGTCACCGAGCACGTCGGGTTGCACGGCGTGCCGACGACGCGCGTGGAGAACGCGTGCGCGGCGTCGGGCTACGCGGTCCGGCAGGCGGTGCAAGCCGTGAAGTCGGGGATGGCGGACCTCGTGCTCGCTGGCGGGTACGAGGTGATGACGGACGCGTCCGGTGACGCGACGCGGTACTGGCTGGGCGTCTCGGGGGAGACGGAGTGGGAGCGATTGTCGGGGACGACGTTCGCTGGCGTGTACGCGCAGATGGCGAGCGCGCACGTCGCCGAGTACGGTACGGACCCCGACGCGCTATCGGAGGTCGCGGTGAAGAACCACAGTCACGGTGCGCTGAATCCCCACGCGCAGCTCGGGTTCGAGTGCACGCTCGAGGACGCGCGGGACGCGCCCGTCGTCGCGGACCCGCTCACGCTCTATCACTGCTGTCCGACGACGGACGGCGCGGCCGCAGTCCTCGTGGCGAGCGAGGACGTCGCGAGCGAACTCAGCGAGGACCCGGTCCGGGTCGCGGGCGTCGGTGCGGCGTCGGACGCGGTCGGGCTCTTCCAGCGGGACACGTACGCGGGGGTACCGGCGTCGGCGATGGCGGCAGAGCGTGCGTACGACCGCGCTGGCATCGACGCGGACGAGGCGGGCGCGGTCACCGACGCGCTGGACTTCGCGGAGGTCCACGACTGCTTCGCCATCGCGGAACTCATGGCGTACGCGGACCTCGGGTTCTGCGCCCCAGAGGACGCCGGGGCGTTCGTGGCGGACGGCCGGAGCGACCACGGTGGCGACGTGGTCGTGAACTCCTCCGGCGGCTTGAAGTCGAAGGGCCATCCCATCGGGGCGACCGGCGCGGGGCAGGTCGTGGAGGCGTACAAGCAACTTCGCGGGGAAGCGGGCGAGCGACAGGTCGCGGACGCCGCGCGCGGCGTGACGCATAACGTCGGCGGGAGTGGTGGTGCGGCCGTCGTGCACGTCCTGGAGCGGGCCACGGAGGTGAGCGCGCGATGAGCGACGAGTCGCCGAGCGTCGACGGTGGTGCGGCCGCGGGTGCGTCGAACGGGATCCGTGCAGTGGGTGCGTACGCCCCCCGGAATCGCCTGCCTGCGAGCGAGGTGGAGGCGGCGTGGGGGTCGGTGCAGGCGTCGGGCGTCGGCGAGAAGGCGGTGCCGGGTGCGGACGAGGACGCGCTGACGATGGCTCACGAGGCGGCGACGAACGCGCTGCACGCGGACGGAACGGACGCGAGTTCGATAGGGCTGCTGGCGTTCGCGTCCACAACGCCGCCCGTCGAGGAGGAGGACGTCTCGGTCCGGCTCGGGTCGACGCTCGGCGTCCCCGAGACCGCGCGCCACGAGTCCTTCGGTGGGAGTACGCGCGCCGGAACGCGCGCGCTCGCTGCGGGATTCGACGCCGACCTCGCCGACGGCGAACTGGCGCTCGTCGTCGCGAGCGACTGCCCCAAGGGCGAGCCAGCGGGCGAACGCGACCAGACCGCGGGCGCCGGTGCGGTGGCGTTCCTCGTCGTGAACGACGGCCCCGCGAAGGCGCTCGCTCGCGGCACGTACGCGCGCGCCAGTCCGGGAACGCGGTTCCGCGAGCGCGGGAGCGAGCGCGTCGACGGCCTCGGCGTCACGTCCTACGACCGGGCGACGTTCACGGAGACGCTCGCCGGCGCCGTCGACGACCTCGACGCCGGAGTTAGCGACGAAGACGCGGACGACGAGGCCGCGGGCGACGACGGCCTGGACGTGGACGCGGCGGCCGTGCAGGCGCCAGACGGCGCGATGCCGTACCGGACGACGGGCGCGCTCGGCGTGGATACGGAAGCGATACAGCGTGTCGCGACGGTCCACGACCTCGGCGATACCGGCGCGGCGAGCGCGCTCCTGGGGCTCGCGCGAGCGCTCGACGACCCGGACGTCGGGCGCGTGCTCGTCGCGGGATACGGGAGCGGCGCGGGCGCCGACGCGTTCGTCGTCGACACGACCGGCGCGGTGCCTGCGGCGCTCGTCCTGGAGCGCGACGACGAGCGCACGCTCTCGTACGCCGAGTACCTCCGCCTCCGCGACGAGGTCGTCCCGGAACCCCCAGAGGGCGGTGGTGCGTACGTGAGCGTGCCGTCGTGGCGGCGGACGCTCCCGCAGCGGCACCGCCTCGTCGCGGGGCGGTGCGGCGAGTGCGGGTCGTTCGCGTTCCCGCCGGAGGGTGCGTGCGGCGACTGCGGCGCGATGGCGGCGTACGAGGACGTCCAGTTGCCGGGGACGGGCCGGATCGAGGCGGCGACGACGATCTCGCAGGGCGGGGCGCCGCCGGAGTTCGCGCAGCAACAACAGCGCGACGGTGACTTCGACGTGGTCGTGGTCGCGTTCGACGCACCGACTGGCGACGGGACCGTGAGCGCGCCCGCGCAGGTGACCGACGCCGACGGTGGCGCCGTCGACGTCGGCGACGACATCGTCGCGACCGTCCGCCGGATCTACACGCAGGAAGGCGTCACGCGGTACGGGTTCAAGGTCCGACCCGCCGGGCGGCGCTGAACGCATCGACGACGCCTCCGTTCTCGGCACCGTCGTCGTCCCGAGAGCTTCAGACGAGAAGGTCGGGTGCGTCTCCGGGGACGACCGCGAGACAGATGGCGGCGACGACGACGTGCATCGTGACGAGCGCGAGCACGCCGAGTACCGTCGCGGCCGGGTCGAAGACGAGGAGCGCGAGGTCCGGAACGAACGAGACGGCGAGGACGGCGAGCGCGACGGTCCTGAACAGGTCGTCGCCGGCGTCGGTGCGCTGGTCGAGGAACGCGTACACCAGTCCCGCGCCGACGACGCCGAGTACCGTCAGGAAGACGATGGGGGCGACCGAGAGCGGTCGGAATCCCGGTGCGAACTCGAGCAGGAGGGCGACCGCGAGGACGAGGAGGTTCGCGGCGCTCGCCGCGACGGCCGCGGCGGCGACGCGGACGCGGAACGGCTTGCTGGCGACCCCTTCGACCGACGCTGCGACCGTCGACGACACAGACATACACCACCGTACGCGATGAGAGATGGTAACTGTTGGCGGTCCGGGGTCGGGGAGATGCCGGCAAGACGGCCAGAACGGGCAACGCTTACCTGCCAGGCCGTCGCGCGTTCTGGTATGCGAATCTGCGTACTCGGAGCTGGCACGATGGGTCACGGCATCGCGCAAGTGAGCGCGATGGCCGGCCACGACGTCGCGATGCGCGACATCGACGAGGACGTCCTCGCGGACGGCCTCGACGCCATCGCTGACAACCTCCAGGGTGGCGTCGACCGCGACAAGGTCACGCCCGACGAGAAGGAGGCGACGCTCGACCGCATCGCGACGACCACCGACCTCGACGCCGCGGCGGCGGACGCGGACCTCGTCGTCGAAGCGGTTCCCGAGAGCATGGACCTCAAGCAGTCGACGTTCGAGGACGTCGAGGCGGTCGTCGACGACGACGCCATCGTCGCGTCGAACACGTCCTCGCTCTCGGTCACCGAGATAGCGAGCGTCCTCGACGACCCGTCGCGCGCCGTCGGCCTGCACTTCTTCAATCCCGTGCACATCATGGGGCTCGTCGAGGTCGTCGTCCCAGAGCAGGCCAGCGAGCGCACCGTGCGGTTCGCGACGGACTTCGCGGAGGACCTCGACAAGGAAGCGGTCGTCGTCCGGGACTCCGCGGGGTTCGCGACGTCGCGGCTCGGCGTCACGCTCGGCGTGGAGGCGATGCGGATGGTCGAGGAAGGGGTCGCGAGCCCGCGCGACATCGACACGGCGATGGAGCTCGGGTACAACCACCCGATGGGCCCCATCGAGCTCGGTGACGTCGTCGGCCTGGACGTCCGCCTGGACATCCTCGAGCACCTCCGCGAGGAGCTCGGCGAGCGCTTCAAGCCGCCGCAGAGCCTCCGGCGGAAGGTCCGCGCCGGGAAGCTCGGGAAGAAGACCGGCGAAGGGTTCTACGTCTGGGAGGACGGCGAGATCGTGGGCGTGAGCGAGGACGCCGCCGCGGTCGGCCAGGGCGACCGGGACGACGAGGAGGGACCGATATGGGAGTAATCGAGACCGCGAGCGAGTGCGACCTCGTCTCGGCGTCGGTCGGCGAGCACGCCGAGTACGTCGCGACCGTGACGCTCGAACGCCCCGACAAGCGGAACGCGCTGAACGCGCAGGTCCGTCGGGAACTCAAGGACGTCCTGGACGCGGTCGAGGACGACGACGACGTGCGCGTCGTCGTGCTCACGGGGTCCGACGAGTCGTCCGCGTTCGTCGCGGGCGCGGACGTGTCGGAGCTCCGCGAGCGGAACGCGGTCGAGCAGCGCGAGGCGTCGAAGCGCCCGCGCGTGTACGAGTACGTCGACGACCTGGAGAAACCGGTCGTCGCGCGCATCAACGGACACTGTCTCGGTGGCGGGAACGAACTGGCGCTCGGGTGTGACGTCCGCATCGCGAGCGCGGACGCGAAGCTCGGCCAGCCGGAGATCAACCTCGGCATCATGCCGGGCGGGGGTGCCACCCAGCGGCTCCCGCGGCTCGTCGGTGAGGGACAGGCGATGCGCTTGATACTCTCGGGCGAACTCGTCGACGCCGAGGAGGCTGCTGACATCGGACTCGTGGACGAGGTCTGCGAGCCCGAGGCGTTGGACGAGCGCGTGTACGAGCTCGCCGGGCGGATGGCCGAGAAGAGTCCGCTCGCGCTGGAACTCGCGAAGGACGCGGTGAAGGCCGGGTCGCGCATGGACCTCGAACAGGGTATCGAGTACGAGGCCGAGCTGTTCGCGCTCCTGTTCTCGTCGGCTGACAAGGACGAGGGCATCGACGCGTTCTTCGAGGACCGGGACCCCGAGTGGACCGGATACTGACCGGTTCCTGCCGTTCAGGCACCGATTGAAGACGCGTTGTCGTCGTCAAGCACCCATTTCTATCCGTCTGCTTTACAATTCAGGCCTTGAATCCTTCGGCCGCAGTTTCCAATAGCGATATCCACAGGCTAAGCAAAGCCGAGAACGGCTTTAGAGCCATTTCAAAAATCCTTCTACGCCAGATATCGTAGTACTATCCAACTAGAACACTATTTTTTCTTTGGTTCCAACGCACCTTTACGTCATACATTTGGTAAGGGACGCTTTCTAGGGGAGTAATGAAACGTCGATCCCCTCGGGGCAGGGATACGGACGTCAGTCGTCGCGAGGTGGCTCGCTGTGGCGACTGACGAGCGGAGAATGGTGACCATACGCGACGACGACGACGGGGCATCCTCCGTTCTCGCCGTGGTCCTAATGATGGGTTTCGTCGCCGCGGCGTCGGTCTCGCTGTTCGTCGTCGGGACCGCGACCGTCGACCAGACCAGAGACACCGCGCAAGAGAATCAGGTCGAGAACACGTTCCGACAGTTCAACAAGGACGTCTCCAGCGTCGCGTTCGGCCGCCAGAAGTACCGGTCGATGGAGTTCGACATCCAGGACCAGACTGCCGCGTTCCGCCAGGAGAACACGGGCCAGATCCGCGTGGTCGTCGACGGCACCGAGATCGTGAACAAACAGGTCGGGTCGCTCGTCTACGAGAAGAGCGGTGAGACCATCGCGTACCAGGCGGGCGGCGTCTGGCGCGGTACCGGCGAGGAGTCTCGGATGGTGTCGCGACCCCCGGTCGAGTACCAGAACGGCTCGCTCACGTTCCCGATACCCGCGCTCGACGGCGACGAATCCGTGCAGGCCGGGCAGGTCGACATCAACAAGATGAAGACCGAATCCCCGATCAACAACGTCGGGTTCGTCGAAGGGAAACTCGTCACGCTCTACATCACGAGCAAGTACTACCAGGGCTGGGCGCAGTACTTCCGCACGCAGACGAACGACGTCGCCGTCGAGGTCGACCACTCGCCGGCCGGCGACGTGGGGACGGTGAAGGTGAAACTCGGAAAACCGGTCGCGAACGGCGACTTCGAGGACGGCGTCATGGCGACCGGTGGCGATGACGGCGACATCTCCATGGGTAACGGGGACCCCGGCATCAACGGTCCCGTTGCCGCAACCGGCGACATCGACGACCCCGGTAACGACATCTCAGGAACGAAGACCCCGAACAAGGAGTCGGACCTCTACGAGCTCGACGAAGCTATCGACCGGAAGGTCGACGAGGTGTCATCCGACGGCTCGGTCATCACCGTCAACCCCGAGAGCGGTGGCGCGTCGCTCGGCGGCGGGAACACGTACTACGACCCGAACGGGTTCTCGCTCAGCGACAGCGGCGACGACATCGTCGTCGACCTCTCCAGTGGGAACGTGACGCTCGTCGTCGACGGCGACATGGAACTCACCGACGGCGACATCAAGGTCAAGAACGCCGGCGGCACCGACTACGCGTTCCGAATCTACTCGACCGGTGACTTCGGGATGAAGAACGCGTTCGCGGGCGACTACCGCGATGAGACCTCGGGTCACTCCGCGTCGAGCGCACAGCACTTCCAAGTGTACGGGACCAGCGAGATGCTCGTCGGCCTTCAGGGCGGGAGCACGCGATTCGTCGGCACCATCTACGCCCCGCGGAACGAACCGGCTCTCGAAGACGACGAAGGCAACCACGCGCTCCCCAGTAGCGAGGATGACTGCGAGGGCTGGGACGTCTGCGTCTACAAGGGCAGTTCCGCCGTGAAGGGCGCGATCGTCGCCGGCCCGACGAAGTTCGAGCAGAGCGCGGGCATGACCTACGATACCTCCCTTACCGACATCCAGCCGACGCTGGAGCTCGACGACGGCGTGCTGCCGCCGCCGATCACGTTCCTGAAGGTGAGCGTGCACACGGTCGGCGTGAACAACAGCGGTGCAGGCAATCTCGCGCCGGCTGGCGGTCTCGGTGCGTCTGCGAGCGTCGCGTCGCCGCCGACGACCGCGACCGGGTTCGCGACGGTCACTGCACCCTCGGGCGTGGTGGCCGCGCCGGCCGTGCGCGCGGAGACCGGTTTCGACCGCTGACGGCACACGGAGTCGCCCCTTCCCGCAGTCGCCCTGTTCTTCCGTCCGCTGTACGCGCCGTGAGCGCTGCTATCGTATCGGCGCCCGTAGCGCCAGCACGCGCCAGGACCACGGCGCGCGCATCGCCGGCATCGGACGCCCCGTCGCGCATCGCGCTCGCCGAACGGCACTCCTCGTCGCGGTGGGTGAGCGAGCGAGTGCGGCCGCTATCGGTCGGGTGCGCTGTCGGAGAAGTGAGTGAACGCGGTTCGCTTACTCGTCGGTCGCGTTCGTCGGGTGCTCGATGTTCCGCATGAGTTCCTTGACGGTCTCGTACTCGCCGTCCATCGCCTGCGGGTACACCGCCATCGTGACGACGTAGTCGCCCTCGTGCTTCACGGGTTCGCTGACGACGACGTAGACGTCGACGTCCTGGCCGTTGAACGTCGCAGTGCCCTCGAACTGCGAGACGTTCGTGGACTCACCGGCGACCGCGACGGTGGTCTTGTCGACCTCCTCGCCGACCGTGAGGCCCTGGTACTGGCCCTGCATGCGCTTCGCGAAGTCCTTCGTGCTGAGTTTCGAGAGCGGGTTGAACGACTGACCGAACACGCTCACCTCGGGGGACGTGAACGTCGCGAACACCGCCGCCTTCTGGTCGGCGAGCGGCCCGATGCCGACGGTCTTGTGGTACTCGACCGCCCAGTTCGTCACCTTCACCGTGCGTTCCTGGTCGGCCGCGCTGAACGTCCGGTTGACGCTCAGGTCGCGCGTCTCCGCTTTCTCGTAGTCACTGCTGCTGGCGGTGTCCTCGGCGACGATAGCGGGGGACGCCTCGACCGACGTCGTCCCAGAGAGGAAGCCCAGGCAGCCGGCCGTCGCGAGCGTCACGGCGAGCGCAAGCGCGACCAGCGTGCGGTTATCGAGTTGCATACCCGACTGGAACCGGTCACGAACCATAAAACACCCGTCAACGGGATTCGGTCGAGTAGCTGCCGGCGGCGACCTGCCGGACCGCGTCGGGACCGATGCTCGTCGTCAATCGGTAGTCAGAGCCGGTACGTGGGGCCGTCGTCGGTGTCCTGGACCTCGACGCCGAGCGCCACCAGTTCGTCGCGGAGTTCGTCGGCGCGCTCGTAGTTCCCTGCCTCGCGTTCGGCCTCGCGGACCCGGAGGACGAGGTCGACGACCTCGCCCGCGACCTCGGCGTCGCCGTCGGGCGTGGCGTCGAACGCGAATCCGAGGACGTCCCCGCCGAGTTCCTCGTACGCGTCGACGGCGTCGTGGAGCGCGCGGTAATCGTACGTCTCGCGGTCGTCGACGTGCCGGTTCACGGCCGCGGTGAGGTCCATGAGCGCGGTCACCGCCTGCCGCGTGTTGAAGTCGTCGTTCATCCCGGCCGCGAAGTCCTCGCGAGCGCTCGCGACGGCGTCCCGGAGGGCCTCGTCGGTGACCTTCGTCCGCGCCGCTTCGCTGTCGCACGCCTCGACGGCGGTCTCGTACCCGCGCTCCAGGCGCTCGAAGCGCTCCTCGGCCTCCGCGAGCGTCTCCTCGCTGTACACCGCCTCGTTGTGGTACGCCGTCGAGACGAGGAACGACCGGAGGACGTTCCCACCGACGGCGTCGAGTGCGTCGCCGACCGACCAGTAGTTCCCGAGACTGCTGCTCATCTTCTCGCCTTTCGTCTGGAGGAGGCGGACGTGCAGCCAGTAGTTCGCGAACCGCTCGCCGGTCGCCGCCTCGCTCTGCGCGATCTCGTTCTCGTGATGCGGGAAGACGAGGTCCTGGCCGCCGACGTGCACGTCGATGGTCGAATCGAGGTGGGTCATGCTCATCGCCGAGCATTCGATGTGCCAGCCCGGTCGGCCCTCGCCCCACGGCGACTCCCAGGTCTGTCCCGACGGCAGGTCGGCGTCCGCATCGCCGTCGCCCGCGTGCGGGTGGTCGTCGTGGCGGTGCTCGCGGACCGCGTCCGCGCTCACGCCGTCGGCCTTCCAGAGCGCGAAGTCCGCCGGATGCCGTTTCTCCGCGAGCTCGTCGGGCTCGCCTTGCTCCTCGATGTCCTCGACCTGCTGGTTCGAGAGCTTCCCGTACTCCTCGAAGCTCGTCACGTCGAAGTACACCGAGCCGTTCGCCTCGTACGCGTACCCCTTCTCGACGAGCGTCTCCACGAGGTCGACGATCTCGGGGACGTGCTCGCTGACGCGCGGGTACACCTCGGCCCGCTTGAGGTTGAGGGCGCGCATCTCCGCGAGGAGCTCCTGGATGTAGTGACTCGCGACCGCGGCCTCGTCGTCGCCGAGGTCGGGGTCGCCGGCGCGTGCGACGATCTTCTCGTTGACGTCCGTGAAGTTCTCGACGTGCCGGACGTCGTAGCCCTCGTGTTCGAGCCAGCGGTGCATGACGTCGGCGGCCACCCAGAGGCGCGCGTGCCCGAGGTGCGCGGGGTCGCTGGTCGTGAGCCCGCAGACGTAGAGCAGGACCTCCTCGGGGTCCTGGGGCTCGAAGACCTCGCGGTCGCCCGTCAACGTGTTCGAGACGTGCAGGGTCATTGCCCGCCTCTACCCCGGGAGCGAAAGAAAAAGCCTCGGTCTCGCCCGCTGGGAGTGGTTTCGTCAGAGCGGTCAGCGGCGGTCGGTTCTCGCGGGCCCGCTGGGGACGGCGTCGAACGCGCGTTCGACGGCGCGGAGGGCGTTCGCGGCGTCGAGTCGCGGGACGACGACGACGAGGGCGTCGTCGGCGTGCGCGAGTGCGTCGACGGCGACGTCGTCGACGGCGAGCGCGTCGAGGGCGGCGCGGACGCCGTGGAGGTCGACCTCGCCGGTCGCGAGGACGGCGGTCTTCCCGTCGTCCGCGGCGGCGAACGCGGTGCCGGAGACGGCGAGGAGGACCTCGCGCGCGTCGGCGTTCGCGGGGTCGGGGAGCCGGCCGACGCCGCGTTCCATCGTCACGCGGACCTCCCGTGCGGCCGGGTCGCGGTCGGGGAGGTCGTCGGCGAACCGCCTGAGGCCGGTCGCGACCGCGTCCGGGTCGCCGTCGACGTCGAGGAAGCGAGCGGCGGCGGAGTAGTTCGCGACGCCCGCGCGGAGGGCGTCGACGAGGAACGGGTGCTCGCGGGCGGCGTCGCGAGTGCGTTCGGCGAGACTCATGCTCGAACGCCCGTCCGCCGGCGAGAAAAGTACCGCGGTCGCCCGCGTCGACCGGTGTGGGTTCCCCGGAGCGCTCGTTCGCGTCGACGCGACCGCCGGGTCGCGGTATGGGTCGGTTTCTCGGTTGGAAGCCGACGACCGCGATTTAAGTCAATCCGGTGGGACGATGCGGGTGTGCCGGAGGACGTCGACGTGCGGACGGTCGTCGGGCTGCTCGACGACGACTACGCCAGAGACATCCTCGCGGCAGCGAGCGAGGAGACGCGCTCCGCGAAGGAGCTGGCCGAGGCCATCGACGCGTCGCTCCCGACGGTGTACCGGCGCGTCGACGACCTCGTCGACGCCGGCCTGCTCGCGGAGGAGACCGAACTGCGGAGCGACGGCAACCACCACAGCGTGTACGTCACGACGCTCTCGCGCGTCGAACTGGCGCTCTCAGAGGGGACATTCGAGATGCAACTTGAAACGAAGACGGACGTCGCGGACAGGTTCACGGACATGTTCGAGCGCCTCTAACCATGCTCGGGGCACTACCACCACCCGGCGCGGTCGGGCACGTGCTCGCGAGCGCTGGCGAGGTCCTGGCGGACGCGCCCCTGCTCCAGGCCGCCGTGAGCGGCCTCGACCCGCTCCAGGTGCTGTTGCTCGCGATGGCGGCCGCGTCGACCGCGCTCGGCCTGTACGTCGGCTACCAGGCGTACCGCGGGTTCCGGCGGAACGACAGTACGCCGATGAAGTTCCTGTCGCTCGGGCTCGTCCTGCTGACGGCGGTGACGTTCGGCCTGAGCTTCGGCGGGAGTCTCGCGTTCCAGTACGACGTCGCGCCCGAGGTGCTGCGGCCGGCGTGGCAGGTCGCCGTCCGTGGGTCCCAGCTCGCGGGGCTCGCGTGCATCGTGTACGCGCTCCACCGCCGTCCCTGACTACGGTCGCGTCGCGTCCACGTCCCCTCGGACGCCGCGCGCACCATCGAGATCGGCGTCACGGAGACCGCTCGGTGCCCCCGGTTGCGTTCCATACCCCGTCCCCTCGGCGTCGCCACAGTCGAGCGACGCGGCGAACGCGACGAGCGCGTCCCGCGGATACGGACCGATGCTGGCAGCGGAGACGACGTAGTCGTCGCAGTACACGTAGACGGCTTTGGTCCGTCCGAGGTCGACGTAGAGGGCGCTGTGGCCGTCGACAGTGAGGTTCTCCGCGACGCCGCGCTCGCGGGACCGGACGATGTCGTCGCTCAGGTAGCGGCCGGCGACGAGTACGGTCGACTCGTTCGAGTACAGGACCTGGCCGCCGGTCGCGTTCAGGTCGATGCCGGCCGCGTACGCGAACTCGAACCCGTCGGGGACGCTGGGGTCGGGGACGGGAACGGTCGTGTTCGCCGCGAGCGCGGCGACCGTCGGGAACCGGACGACGCCGGTCGCGTAGTCGACGACCTCCGTGCGCTCGCCCGGTTCGTACCGATAGGTGGACGCGGAGACGTTCGCGCCGTAGTTCAGGTTCGAGAACGTCATCACGTGCGACCAGCGTTCGCCGTCGACGGTCGCGCGACGCTCGACGCGCACCGGGAAGAACCGCTCCTGGTCGACGTAGTACGTGATGGTGAGGTTCCGCGCCGCGGTCGCGTCCGGGTCCGCGGGTTCGACGACGAGGACGTGCGTGCGTTCGTCCGCGACGGTCTCCGTGCCCCCGTAGGTGACGACGAACGCGCTGACGTTCGCGGACGGCGCGGGCGCCGACGCCTCGCCGTCGTCGCCGCTGACGACGGTCGGGGCCGGGCCGACGCCGACGCTCGGGAGGCTAGAGACCGTGCCGTCGCTCTCGTTCGCGGCGTCGAACGCGGCCGCGAGGAACGCGCCGAAGTCGCCGTCGTCGCCCGTGCCGAACGTCGAGTTGAACGTCGCCGCGGTGTGCGCGTACCGCTGTGCGACGTCCGCCGACGCGTTGTACTGCCAGTAGTACGCGTCGTTGGAGACGAAACGGTTCCCGCGATGCGTGGCGGGGGCGGTGACGCGCTGGCGAGCGTTCCGCGTGCCGACCTCCGCGGCGAACCGGAGCGTCGACCGGTTCGTGCGGTCGCCGGAGACCACCTCGACCTGGAGGTCGCCGGTGACGTTCCCGAGCGCCCGGTACGTCGAGGCGGCGTCGTCGCCGTCCGGGACCGGCGGAACGCCACCGTCGCCGGCCCCGCCAGGGCCGAACGAGCACCCGGCGAGGGCGACGGCGAACGCGACCGCGGCGAGGACGAGGACCGTACGCGTTCGTGTCATCTCGATTGTTCGTTCGCGGAGCGTGCACGTTAGGCGTTGCGGTCGCCCGCAGCGGCCGTGGAACGAACACCCTCGGTGCAGGGCCCGGTGACGATGGCACTAAGACGGTTCGGGCCGGACGCCGAGGTATGCAAGCGCTGGTCATCGTCGCACACGGCTCGCACCTCAACCCGGAGTCGAGCACGCCGACGTACGCGCACGCCGACACCATCCGGGAGACGGCGGCGTTCGACGAGGTTCGCGAGGCGTTCTGGAAGGAGGAACCGCACTTCCGGGAGGTCCTGCGGACGCTCGAGAGCGAGGAGGTGTACATCGTCCCGCTGTTCATCTCGGAGGGGTACTTCACGGAGGACGTCATCCCGCGCGAACTCCGGCTCGACGACTGGGATCCCGAGGCGTGGGAGTCCAACGGCACGAGCGCCACGCACGTGACGCTCGACGCGGGAGACGTGGAGAAGACGGTGCACTACTGTGGCCCGGTCGGCACCCACGATGCGATGAGCGACGTCATCGTTCGGCGCGCGGAGACGGTCACGGGCGACCCCGAGGTCGGCGAGGGGTTCGGGCTCGCGGTCGTCGGCCACGGCACGAAGCGCAACGAGAACTCCGCGAAGGCTATCGAGTACCACGCCGACCGGATCCGCGACATGGGGCGGTTCGACGAGGTGCAGGCGCTGTTCATGGACGAGGACCCCGAGGTCGACGACGTCACGGACTTCTTCGAGAGCGAAGATATCGTGGTCGTCCCGCTGTTCGTCGCGGACGGCTACCACACGCAGGAGGACATCCCCGAGGACATGGGACTCACCGACGACTACCGCGACGGCTGGGAGACGCCCGCGAAGGTCGACGGCCACTACCTCTGGTACGCGGGCGCCGTCGGCACGGAACCGCTGATGGCGGACGTCGTCCTCGAACGCGCGCTGGACGCCGGCGCGGACGTCGCCGACGCCGTCGAGTACGTCAAAGAGCACACGCGCGACGCCGCGGTCACGGAGGCCTGAGAGCATGGACGACGAGCAACTCGCGGCGCTGTCGGCGGCGGTCACCATCGAGGACGACGTCGCGTTCGACGGCCTGCACGTCACGCGGACCGAGGACGGCTATCGGTTCGAGCTCCCGGACCTGGAACGCGGCGGGCTCTCGGAGGACGAACTGCATCGGGTGGCGCGCGCGAACCCCGAGCACGTCTCGAACTGGTACTTCTGGCACGACGTCGCGCCCACCGAGGGGTCCGCGCGGTTCGACTTCCTCCGGTACCTGGAGCGCGTCGCCGATCACGACGCGCCGACGGAGACGCGCGGGCACGGCGGCGACGCGACCCACGGGACGACGTACGAGCCCACGGACATCTTGGACCGGTACGACGCGCTCGAACGTGGCATCGAACGCCAGTGGGGCCAGCTCCTCGTCACCGTCGAGCTCGCCGACGACGGCTACCGGCGGTACGAGGTCCGGCACGTCGACGACGCCGACGCCGACGCCGACGACCTCGACGCGCACCGCGACGTCCGGGACGCGAGAGACGTCGCGAAGTTCGACGAGAAGGGACGCTACCGGCCGTTGAAGGCCGCGCCGACACTCGTCGACGGCTGGCGGTTCCCGGAGCTGACGAGCGCGGCGGTCGTCGACGTCGTCGAGACGATCTATCCCGCGACGGTCGCGAACTGGCATCGGGAGCGCGAGGGGAACCTCGACGTCGACCACTGGGAGCCCACGATGGAACGCCAGTCCGGCATCTACGGCGTCGTCCAGACGTGGAACCGCGGCGAAGGGAAAGAGCACGTCGAGCGCGTCGCGGAGGCGTGCTGTGCGGACTCGGAGTGCCTGAAGCGCCGCGAGTGGCAGTACGACGAGGACACCGACCTCGAAGCGGACGGTGGCGTGGGCGCGTTCCCGTGCCGCGAGCCGTGCTCGATGGTCGTCTCCGCCGCCCGTCAATGGACGAAACTCGAAGGGGAGGACTCGCAGTCCTACGAGTTCGAGCTGACGCCCAGTGAGAAGGAACAGCTCGAGGCCATCATCGACACCGTCGCCGACGGCGACGTCGACGAGGTCCGCGAGGCGGACTTCCGGCACGACGCGAACCGCTGGCGGACGCGGTATCTCCGCGAGAAACGCATGGACGACGACGGGAACCTCTGCGGCGTCCCAACCGACGGCGACGACTAGTCGACGTTCAGCGGGCCTCGAACCCGAGTGTCGAGGTCCACGGGTCGGTACCAGTGGGGGCGTCTCACTCGCTGACGAGCGCGTACATCGCTGCGAGGACGCCGGCGACGACGACGAGCGCGCCGACGGCGACGACGAGGTCGCCGAACGCGAACGCCGCCCCGACTGCGACGAGGACCGCGACGACGCCGAGGCCGAGAACCGGCAGGCTCTCCTCGGCGAGCAACCGGTCGAGCGCGCTCCCCGTGTCGTCGGTCGTCGCGGGTTCGGCGAGCGTCTCGTCCACCGGGAGGTCCGGCTCGGGTTGTTCGACGATGCCGACGTCGACGGACGACCCGGTTGCGCCGTAGCCCGCCGAGATCTCGAGCGCGCCACGTAACGGCCGCGGGCCATCGGGGACCTCGACCTGAACGACGCGCGTCGAGTCCGTCTCCACGTAGAGGTTCGTCTCGTCGAGGTGGACGCCGCGAGCGAGCGCGTCGTCCGGATGTACGTGGACGTGACTGGCGCGACCGTGATTGACGAGTTCGAGCTCGAACGTCCCCCCGGTCTCGAAGTCGGCGGTCGCTGGCGCGACCTCGTGGAGTTCCCCGCGACTCAGGTGGACGGTGAGCGTGTCGACCACGAATCTACCTCACGAGCGAGTGTAAAAAAGGTTCAGGCGGGGACGTCGTCGCGCATGTCCGGCGGGAGGAGGTTCGGGATGCCGTCCTCGATGGGGTAGCGTTCCCCGCACTCCGTGCAGACGAGCGTGCCGGCGAGGACCTCCTCGTCGTCGGCGCGGTCGTCGACCTCCAGTTCGAGTTCTGACTTGTCCATCGGGCAGCAGAGAACGTCCATCAGCGACTCCTTCATACCCGGAGCGTCGGGGACGGACAGCAAAAGGCTTCGGGAACGCGGCGACGGGACGACCGTCACGTGCGATGGCGGAGAGTCAGGACTGTGCGCTCGGACCCGAACGTGTTCTTTGGTTAGATTCTTCCGTGGGTCGCGTGAACGCAAGCGTCATGAGCGAGGAGACGCTCTACGAGCGATTGGGTGAACGGGAGGCTATCGAGGCGGTCGTCGACGAGTTCTACGACCGCGTGCTCGCGGACGACGAACTCGTCGCGTACTTCGAGGATTCGGATCCCGCGGACCTCAGACGGCATCAGACGCAGTTCCTGTCGCACGTCACGGGCGGGCCCGTGCAGTGGGACGGCGACGACATGGCGACGGCGCACGACCACCTCGGGGTGACGCCCGCGGACTTCGGGCGCGTCGCCGAGCACCTGGACGACGCGCTCGGCGAGTTCGACGTCCCGGACGCGGAGCGCGAGGAGGTGATGGACGCGGTGGCGTCCCTCGAAGGTGCGGTCGTGTCGGCGGACGACTGACCGCCACCGGTCGCTGCTCGCGCGGTCGATGGGAGTCGGTCAGACCGGGTTCTCGCGGTCGAACGCGGCAGCGACGCGTTCCCGGTCGGAGTCGCGGATGGGAACGACGCCGTCGATGACGTCGTCGACCAGTTCGCGGCGGATCTCGAACCCGTCGGCCTCGGGCGCGAGGGTCCCGGTCGCGTCCGCGTAGTCGAGGGCGTACGTCGCGAAGTGGAACGCGACCGCGTCGGTCTCGGCGTGGTACACGGTGACCAGCGAGAGCGCGTCTGAGGTCGCGGCGAGCGCGGTCTCCTCCTGGAGTTCGCGGAGCACGGCCTCGCGCGGCCCTTCGTCGTGGTGGGCGTGCCCGCCGGGGAGACTCAGGACGCCGTCGTGCTGGGGGATGGGTTCGTCGAGCAGGAGGACGTGGTCGTCGTCGCGGACGACCACGTGCACCGCCGAGACCGGCGTCCGAGCGAACACCATCTCGCAGTCGCCACACCAGTCCATCGGGCCGCCGTCGAACTCGCGCGAACCGACCTCGCTCCCGCACTGCGGGCAGTACTCGGGGTCGACGGCGACCGAGTAGATGCGGAACTCGTCGTAGTCCTCCATGCGTCGTGGTACCGTCGAACGCGATGAAAACGTTGGGACGTCAGGAACGAGCGTGCAGGTTGGCGCTGACGCGACCGGGCGAGGTGTCCGACGCCGGAGCGGTCACTCCTGGTCGAGTTCCGCGGCCTGCTCCTGCACGTCCGCGATGGCGGCCTCCTGCTCGCCGCGGGTCAGCCCACCGGATTCGGCGTGCCGACCGTCGTACTGCGACCCCGGAATCGCCTCCCAGACGTCGCCGTCGTCGTCGCTTGCTGGCCAGTACGACCTGACGAGCGCGCGGAGTCGTCGGAACATGCTCGAATCAACGCGCCGACGTGTTAAGAAAGTTACCGTACTGGAGTCAGTCGTCGTACGGCGATTCGAGGACGACGGTCTGGTCGCGGTCCGGGCCGACGCCGACCGCGTAGATGTCCGTCTCGAGCTCGTCGCTGACGTACTCGAGGTACGCGCGAGCGTTCTCCGGGAGGTCCGCGTAGTCGTCGACGTCGTCCCAGTCGACCTCCGGCCAGCCGTCGAACGTCCGCAGGTTCGCCTCGCACTCAGCCCACTTCTCGGTCGTCGACGGCAGCGTCTCGATCTCCTCGCCGTCCAGGGTATAGGAGTCGCCGACCTTCACCTCGTCGAGCCCCGCGAGCACGTCGACGTGATTCACCGCGAGGCCGGTGAAGCCGTTGACGCGCGTCGAGTGCCGGAGCATCGGGAGGTCGAGCCAGCCGACGCGACGCGGCCGGCCCGTGACGGTACCGTACTCGCCGCCCTCGTCGCGGATGTACGTCGCGAGCTCCTCCTCGTCGTCGCCAGCGTGCCCGTCGTAGCCCGGCGTCTGGCCCTCGACGCCCGCGAGTTCCGTCGGGAGCGGCCCACGACCGACGCGAGTGAGGTACGCCTTCACGATACCGACGACCTCGCCCTGTCCGATGACGGTCGGCGCGAGCCCCGACCCCGTCGCCGCGCCGCCAGCGGTCGGGTTCGAGGACGTCACGTACGGGTAGTTCCCGTGGTCGATGTCGATGACCGTGCCCTGTGCGCCCTCGAGCATCACGTTCTCGCCGTTCGCGCGCTTCTCCGCGAGGAAGTTCCCCGCGTCGACGGTCATGTCCTCCGCGGCGAGACGCTCGCCGTACTCCCGCGCCGTCTCGAACACCGCGTCCACGTCGAAGGCGTCCGGATTCTCGAGGTCGTCCACGTCGACGCCGTAGACGTCCTCGACGAGCGCGCGCTTCTGCGGGACGACGTACTCGATGCGGTCGCGAAGCACGTCCTCGTCGAGCAGGTCACCGACGCGAACCCCGCGTCGACCGGCCTTGTCCTCGTACGTCGGCCCGATGCCGCGTCCGGTGGTGCCGACCGCGCTGTCGGTCTCGCTCTTGACGTCCTCCTCGATACCGTCCAGGACGCGATGATACGGGAGGATGACGTGCGCGCGCTCGGCGACGCGAACGTCCGGCTCCAGGCCGCGCTCGCGGAGCCCGTCCATCTCCTCGAAGAGCGTGGCGGGATTGACGACGCAGCCGTTCCCCAGAACGCCGACCTTCCCGCGGACGGCGCCGCTCGGGACGAGCGAGAGCTTGTACTCGGTTCCGTCCTCGACGACGGTGTGACCGGCGTTGTCGCCGCCCTGGTAGCGGACGACGACGTCCGCGGGGTCGCCGTAGAGGTCGACGACGCCGCCCTTCCCCTCGTCTCCGAGTTGGGAACCGACGATGGTAACAGTCATTTACACGGGGGGTTTCACGAGGCCCCGATAAACCGATTTCGATACCGTCGGTCGTTGGTCGCTCCTCGTGGACCGTGGCCGGGGGCACGCGCGAGCCAGCGGGCCGCGGTGACAGGCGGAACCCACCGAGGGTATTCCGATACCGACCAGAAGACCTATGTAGTACGTCTGTCAACCTCAGACACTGTTCTGGGCAACCATGCCAATGGGAGAGTAAGGTTTAAAACCCCGAACGACAAGTTAACAAATGCCATGATAGACCGACTTGAGAAGGAAGTCGACATGCTGGAGCGGCATCTGCAGGTCCTGAAGATGGTCATCGAGAACGAACCCATCGGGATCGTCAAGATGTCCAACGAGACGGGTTACCCGCATCACAAGGTTCGCTACTCGCTGCGCGTCCTCGAGGAGGAGAACCTCATCGAGCCCTCGAGCCAGGGCGCCATCACCACCGACCACACGTCGGAGTTCGTGGACGACCTCGACGAGAAGATCGACGAGATCGTCGACAAGATGGACAACATGAAGATCGACAACGCGGCGGAAGTCGAGAACTAGACCCTCGTTCTTCTCTCGTTCCACCGACGACACGTAGCGACGGCGTCGCCGAACCGACCCGCCTCGACGTAGCGACCACCGCGTACCGGGCTCGAAGGCGCGCGCGGTCAGAGTTCCGGGACGTTCACGTGGAACTCGCCGTTACGCGTCTCGACGAGACACAGGTGGTAGCCGCGTTTCCGCGACAGCTTGACGTAGGACTTCTTCGAGTCGCGACTCAGGATACCGCCGCTGGTCGCCTCGTTCGCGATCTCGAGCGCCTCCGGCGCGAAGAAGCTCGCGGTCACCATGAACGCGCCGGCGAGCGCGTCACTCGTCCGTTTGACGCGCGTACCGCGCTCCTGGAGGTCCACCATCATCTCCTCGGTCGCCGGGTCCCGCGACGCGTTGACGTTCGCGACCGCTAACGGGTTCCCCATCCGGTCGCGGACGACGACGTCGAACGTCGTCTGCTCGCGGTGTTCCTCGCCGTCCTCCTCGTAGCGGAGCGAGACGTCACCGTAGAGTTCGACGCGGTCGACCTTCGGGAACGCCTCGTAGAGGTCGCCGAGGTCGTTCTCGTTCCCCGTGTCGCGGATCTCGAAGACGAGGTCGTACACGAACCACTCCACGAACTGGTACGGCGTGGATTCGTAGAGGAACTCGTCGTAGGCCTTCCCGTCGATGACCGCGTTCTCCGCGTCGAAACTCGTGTGGTACTCGAGGCGGAGGTTCGCTTCCAGGTCGGCGATCCCGACGTCGCTGTCGTGGACGTCCTCGAGCGTCGTCGCGCTCTTGGAGCCGTATCGAACGAAGAGGTTCGTGCCTTCGAGCGCTTCTCGCGGCGAGAGTTCGACGACGTCCTCGCCGGGCGTCTCCGCTTCGAGTCGTTCGCGCGCCGCCGCGAGGTCGCTTTCGAGTGCCGCGACCTCGTCTTCGAGGTCGTCGACGCGCGCCTGCAGTTCGTCGTTCCGTTCGGCGAGCCGGTCGCGTTCGGCTTCGAGGTCGTTGCGTTCGGCCGCGATCCGGTCGCGTTCCTCGCGGACGCTCTCGAGCTCCTCGGAGAGTTCGGTGACGCGATCGGGGTCCGCGCCGCCGGCCGCTGCACCGTTCGGGGACGCGCCCCGGTTCCCGTTCGCTCCCTGCCGCCCAGTGGCGTGGTCGTCGGTGCGCGACGACCGCGAGTTCGGAGGGCCGGGGTCGCGGTCGGTCGTCGACCGGGCGTCTGACGTCGTTCCGGTCGGCTCGCTGGTGCCCGCCGCGAGCGGGTCCGGGTCGTCGTCCTCGACCGTCCGGTCGGGGTTGATGGAGGGGATGGTCGTGGTCTCGCGCCACGCGACCTCGTCGTCGACCTCGCTCGCTCTCGCCTCGTCCTCGACCTCGGCCATCACTTCGTCGGGGACCTCCGCCATCGCACCGCCGGTCGAGTCGTCGCTCGGCACCGCTCGTGCGTCGGACTCGGACGTCGAGTCCGGTGTCTCCGCCGCGGTCCGTCCGGGGGCGTTCCGGCCGCTCGACGTCTCCGTCTCGCTTCGCGCGCGACGCCCGGTCGTCGACGGCGCGTCATCGCTCCCGGCGGATTCGTCTCGGGTCACGGCGTCGCCGTCGTCGACCGGGCGCTCGCTCCGCCGTTCGTCGTCGCGCTCACCGCGTCGTGGGGTCGGATCGGACGCCGGTTCCGCCTCCCCGACGACGGGGTCCTCGTCGACCGTCGGCTCCGCGTCGTCGATCGGCGGTGCCGCGACCGCGTCCTCCGCACCACCGCCCGTCGACTCGCGGCCGGCGACCTCGTCGTCGCCCACCGCGGTCGACGGGTCCTCGGCCGCGGCGGCGGGAGTGTCGTCGACGCGTTCGTCGGGCGAACCGCCACCGCCGGCGCCGGCGCCCACACCGCCAACGCCCGCATCCGTATCGGCGCCACTGCCAGCACCGCCAGTGCCGGCATCCGCAACGGCACCACCGCCAGCACTGCCAGCGCCAGCACCCGCAGCGGCGTCATCGTCCGGCTCCTCGTCGGCCGGGATGTCCTGCACCTCGATGTCGACGTCCCAGACCGTGTAGATGCCGACCTCGTCGTCCGCGCGGTCGAACGCCTCGTCGTCCGTGATCAGCTTCTCCTGATTCCCGACGAACGCGCAACTCATCGACCGACCGCCGTAGTAAACCACGTAGTAATCGCCCGACAGGACGTTCTCGGACAACTCCACGTAGCCCGTGAACGACCCGGAGGACAGCGTTCCGTCCGCCTCCGATATCGGGGTGTCGTTCGTGTAGTACTTCGCGCGCTCCTCGCCACCCTGCTCGCGCATCGCGAACAGGAGCGGGAGACTCGGATGGGGTGCCTCGTAGATCGTGCCCGACGCGCCGTCGAACGACTCGACGTCGCCACCGACCACGCCGACGACCTTCCCGTTCAACACGAACGCCGTCGTCGACCCGGTCTCGACCGCTCCCGAGAACTCCGCGTCCGCGAGCTCTCGCAGGTCCTCGTAGCCGTCAGAGAACGGACGCGAATCCCAGTCCTTGACGCGCGCTTCCGTTCGGGAGTCCATGTACTGCCTTTCGCCCCACACGGACCAAATAGGTTCCGCCGTCGTGACTCGGTCGCGCGAGCGGTGTCGCCGCCCGACGTCGTCACTGGATGACTAGGCGACGACAGGAACGACGCGCGTTCAGATCTTGGATTCCGCGTCCTCGGCGAGTTCCTTCATGCGCTTGCCGATACGGCCGGCGCTCGAGAACTCGTCCTCGCTCATCGCGTTCGCGAGCGAGTTCCCGAGCACGAACACCGCGTGCTTGTGTTCGCTCTTGGACTTGTGGACGTCCGACGGGTCGATGTCGAGTTCGCGGTACGTCGAGAACAGGCCGTCAGGGACCTCGTCCTGGTCGGAGAAGTTCTCCATTATCGTCACCATGTGCTCGTGGAGCTCGAGGAGTTCGTCCTTGTGCATGCCCGTTCGTATGCGTTCGCCGAGATTTAAGGGTTTGGCCCGGCTCGTGCGAACGTTCTCCACGGCGAGGGCTCGATGTCTTGCGCCACGATTTATAGTGGGGACGGTCGTAGCCGACGGTGATGCCCGAGATACGCCTCGAACTGTCCGCCGAGGACGTCCGGAAGCTCGACACCGAGGTCGACCTCCTGGGGTTCGAGGACCGCGGCGAGTACCTGCGTTGGATCATCGGGAACCGCGCCGCAATCGAGCAGGGCACCGAACGCGACCAGTTGCTGACGGAGTACCAGGCGCGCGTCGACGAACTGGAGGCGCAGCTCTCGGCGCACGACGGGAACCGTGGTGGCGACGGCGGTGCTGCGGCCGATGCGACTCGCGAGCCGCGAGCGGGAGCCGAGAGCGGAAGCGACGACGGGCGTGCACGGGCGACCGACGGGAGCGGGACGCTGTCGACGGCCGAGTCGCGGGCGACGTCGTCGTCCACGCCCGCGGAGCCACGAACCACGGTCGAACCCCAGACCACGAGTGACGTGGACGAGTCCACCAGCGACGGAGCCAGCCGACCGCGGTCGTCGCGGAGCGACGACGTCGGCGACGAGTCGAACGACCCCGTGGAAATCGGCGGGAACTTCGCGCCGGAGCGCGTCGAGCGCTTCGAGGACGAATCCCTCGGGTCGCACGCGAACCAGCTGAAGGGCGTCGAGGGCGAGCGCCTCGACGAGTTCGCGCGACGAGCGGTCGCGAAGACGCGCGAACGCCTCGGTCGGGAGCCCTCGACCGGGCTCGAGTATCGGTCCGGGACGCGCATCGCGCGCTCCAGTCCGGACGTCCGCCCGGGCGAGGACCTCGTCGACCTGGACGCGCTCGACGTTCCCGGTCGGTCCGAGTCGACGTGCGCGCCCCGACGGGAGGCCGTGGGCGCGGCGCTCGCGTACCTCCGCGACGTGGACCGCGCGAAGCGCGGTGACTTCGTCGAGGAACTCTACGAAGAGTACCCGGCGGGCTACGACAGCGAGTCCGGGTGGTGGCGGTGCATCAAGCGCGGCCTCAAGGACGCCCCGGTCGTCGAGGGCGGCGACGGGGCGCGCGTCTGGACGTACGTCGCGCCGGGGAGCCGCGAGGGCGAACTCGTCGGCTCCGGCCCGAAGCGCGTCGTCGACCCCGAGTGACCGCCGGCGTCGAGTCCGCCCGCGAGCACTGCGGTGAACTACGCGAGCGGTTCGTCGAACTACGCGAGCAGTTCCTTGAACCGGTTCGTTCCCGCGTCCGTCCCGGCGACGATGAGGTCGTCCTCCGCGCGGATCTCCGTGTCCGGCCCGACGTCCGTGTGGAGCTCGCCGTCCCGTTCCAATGCGACGACGGTACACCCGGTTCGTGACCGGACGAGCGCGTCCGCCAGCGTCTGGCCCGCCAGCCCCGGCGCTTTCGTCCGCACGACCTCTATCTGCGTGTTCAGGGAGATGACGTCCTCCTCGAGGACTTCCGAGGCGACCATCCGGCCGGTGACGGTTGCGAGCGAGAGCACGTAGTCCGCGCCGGCGCGGTACATCTTCTTCGTCGTCTCCACCTCCTCGGCGCGACAGAGGATCTCCACGGAGTCGCTGCGGTCGCGCGCGACGAGCGTCGCGAACTCCGCGGCGGTGTCGTCCGGGAGCGCGAGGATGAGCGACCGTGCGTCGTGGATACCCGCACGCTCCAGGGCCTCGGCGTCCGTTGCGTCACCGACGACGTCAACGCCCTCCTTGTCCTCGACGTCGAGGACGGTGTACGAGAGGCCGGCGTCGTCGAACGCGGCCGCGATCCGCTGGCCGACCTCGCCGTAGCCGGCGACGATGGTCTCGCCGTGCTCGACGCGCCGCGACTCGGTGAGCGTCAGCTCCTTCGCTCGTTCGAGCGCGCGCTCCTCGCCGGAGACCAGGAGGACGGTCCCGGATTCGATGCGGCGCTGGGGGTCCGGCGGTGATTCGAAGTCGCCGTCGAACCACGCGCCGATGACGTTCACGCCCGCTTGCTCGCGGAGCCCGCTCTCCGCGAGGGTCTTCCCGACGATCTCGCTCCCGCGATGGATGGGGAACTCGACGATGTCGAACTGGTCGCCGATCTCGATGGCGGCGCCGACGTCCGCGGTGAGCGCGGCCGCGACCTTGTTCGCGAGGCTCTCCCCGAGGATGGCGCGGGGCGACAGGACGACGTCGGCGCCGGCGAGCTCGTGGTAGCGGACGCTCTCGGGTTCCTCGACGATGCTGACGAGCGGCACGTCCTCGGAGATGTCGCGCGCGCCGAGGACGATGCTGGCGTCGACCTGGTCGGAGACGTCCGCGACGAGTGCGCGTGCGTCGGCGAGGTTCGCCGCGCGGAGTCCGCGCTCGGTGTCGGGGTCGTCGTGGATGACGTCGTAGCCGCCTTCGACGAGCGCCTGGGCGTTCTCGCGGTCCGGTTCGACGATGACGTAGGGTACGTCGACGGCGTCGAGTTCGGCGACGAGCGGGTCGACGCGCGTCGTGTACGTGCAGATGACGACGTGGTCGGTGACGTCGTCCGGGAGCGTGGTCGGAACGCTCGTGGAGATGGCTTCCTCGAACAGCGGGAACACGAGGACGGGGAGTGCGAGGAAGATGAGGACGACCCCGGTGAGGTCCATGACGATGACGAGGACGTTCATCTCGGGGGTCTGCCACGGCGAGTCCGACCCGAACCCGGTCGTGGTGAACGTCTCGACGACGACCTGGAGCGCGTGGAGGAACGTCCGGGGACGGCCCTCTATCGCGTTCATCCCGTAGTAGTAGAGGCCGGCGTACGCGAGCATGACGGCGGCCAGCCCGACGAGGTAGTACGCGGTTCGTTGCCGCCAGGTGTCCATGGTGAGTGTACCAGACGGCGTCGCCTAAACGGTTCCGGGAGATGTCCCGGTCACGGCACCGAGTCGAGTCGCGTCGCTGTCAGAAGCCGCGGAGTTTTCGGGTGGCGAGCCAGATGGCCCAGCCGCCGAGCGCGAGCGCGCCGACGAACTCGGGGACGGCGAAGTACGTCCACGTGTCGCCGTCGCCCGTGAACACCATCGCCTCGAGGATGATCCAGACGACCCACTGGACGGCGTACAGGTTCGCGAGCCACATCGTCAGGACGCCCGCCCGCTTGTCGTCCGCGAGCGCCATGCCGGAGCCGTGAATCCAGGGGGCGATGGCGATGGAGAAGAACAGGAGGACGGCGAACAGGAAGTGGAACTGGTCGAACGGTGCGGCGGCGGCGTCGGATTCGAGGAACGCGACGCCGACGCCGGACATGCAGACGAGCGCGAACCCGAACCAGCCTGCGCCGACGCGTTCGAGCGTGTTCCGGGCGTCCATCCAGAGGAGTGCGACGAACGGGAGCCCGAGGATGCCGCCGGCGAACAGGCCGCCGTTGAACAGCAGCCACGCGAGCTGGTTCGAGGACCCGAGCGCGAGGAGGCCGAGTCCGGTCGATTCGCCCATGCTCGAGAGCGAGCGCGTCGCCCACGAGTACTTGGGGTCGACGAGCGTCGCGAGGAACACGAGACCGATAGATGCGGCAGGTGCCGCGAAGCCAAAGTACGCGAGGGTTCGACGAAGACGTGTCATCGACTCTCCGTTGAGCCCGGACTGGGAAAAAGTTGATTGCCGACAGTCGGTAAGAATTACGTTCAATGCGCGTCGAATGCCAGAATCGAAATCGCGGCGTGTCGACGCTGGGGCGGGTCGTCGCAGCGGCGACCCTCACTGTCTAGGATGCCCGTCGAAGACCGTCTGCGGGCACGGTTCGGGTGTCATGGACGAAGCACTTGAGGTCGTCGAACTGGTCGCAGATTCGGGACTCGAAGAGGCGTTCGCGTGGGTGCTACGCATCGTCGGCATCCTCTGTCTGCTCGCCGGCCTCGGCCTCTGGCTCGGCGGGTTCATGAACCTCCTCTGGATGCCCGCACTCCTCATCGCGCTCGGGGTGTTCCTGCTCGTCGCCCCGCAGGTCCTGCTGTTCGTCGCCGAACTCACCGGCTGACGGCAGGACGGCCGACCGATACCCACATCGCGCGCTGACGGCAGGACGGCTGACCGATACCCACATCGCGCGCTGACGGCAGCTCGTCCCTGCGGCACCGGCAGTCGGTTCCCGGTACGCGAACGTCTTTGGTCGTGGTCCTCGGACCCGTCGGTATGTCCGGAATCGTGTTCTTCGGGTGCGAGGACTACGAGTCGACCGCCGAGTTCTACGTCGAGGAGGTCGGCGCCGAGGTGTGGCTGGAGCAGTCCGCGTGCACCATCCTGCGGTACGACAACCTCCTGTTCGGGTTCTGTGCGAGCGACGAGACGGAGACCGACGGTGTCCTGACGTTCGTGACCGAGGACCGCGAGGGCGTCGACGCGTTCTACGAGCGGTTCGCGGACCGTGCGCGCGGCGAACCGGAGGTCAACGAGGCGTTCGACATCTACCAGTTCTTCGCGACGGACCCCGATGGACGGAAGATGGAGTTCCAGACGTTCCTGCACGAGACGGACCCGGTCTGAGGGCCACCCTCGGAGTTTTTGGTAAGCCTAAAGTCGGCGCGCAGGCTAGCCGAGGCCATGACAGACAGCGACGACGCGGCCGAGGACGCGACAGCGAGTACGGACGACGCGACCACCGACGACGCCGGCCACGAGTCGGCGCCGTACACGTTCGACGACCTGGCGGTCGTGATGGGGACGTACAACGAGGAGGCCGCCATCGGCACCGTGCTCGACGACATCGACCGCGTGACCGACGGGAAGGCGGAGGTCGTCTGCGTGGACGGCTCGGACGACCGCACGCCCGAGATAGCGCGCGAGAAGGGCGCGACCGTCATCGAGCAGGAACCGCAGGGGTACGGCGTCGCGGTCCGCGAAGCCGTCCTGACGCCGAACCGTCCGGTCGTCGTCACGACCGACTGCGACGACACGTACCCGATGGACGCCCTCCCGCGGTTCCTCGAGAAAGTGAACGAGGGCTACGACGTCGTCTCCGGCGATCGCCTCTATCACGGCGCGGACGCGATGCCGGCGTTCAACCGCTTCGGGAACCACGCGTTCGCCGTGCTCGCGAGCGTCCTGATGGGGACGCGCGTCCACGACACCACGACCGGGATGCGCGCGTACCGCCGCGACGTCCTCCAGGACATCGTCTGGACGACGAACACGGCGCTCTCCGCGGAACTCCTCATCCGGCCCGCGATGCGCGGCTACGACGTCGTCGAGATACCCATCACGTACGGCGAGCGCGCCGGCGAGACGAAACTCGACCCCATCCAGGGCGGGTGGGAGATCGGCACCGGCATCCTCAGGGTGTGCCTGGAGGAACGGAGCCGCCGGCTGTTCGACTGAGACGCGTCGGTTGGAAGACGGGAGAATCGAGGGGGTTCGGGGGTCGGGGATGAAGCGAATGCTACTGCCGCGTCGCGTCAGCGTTCGACGATGGTGCCGCCGGCGCCGACCGCCACCGCGGACTCGCCGCCGAGCAGGACCACTGCTTTCAGGTTCTGGCCCGTCGGCGTCGCGTCCGCCGTCCACTTCTCGGCGTCGCGGTCGTAGACCTTCCCGCCGCCGCCGACGACGTACCCGGTGTCGGTGCCGGCGACCTCGATGTCGCGCTGACCCGCGTCGCCCGTATCCGAGCGAATCCACTCCGAGCCGTTCCAGTGGAAGATGGTGCCGCCGCCGCCGGAGACCCAGACGTCGTCGAAGCCGTCGGAGTCGACGCCGTAGAAGTTGTGGTTCGCGTTCTCGATGCCGAGCTTGTCCCACGTCGCGCCGTCGCGCGTGTACAGCACCGTCTGGTTCCCGTCGACGATGTGTCCGGACGTGGCGTCGTGGAAGTCCACCGCGTTGATCGCCGACCCGGACGCGGGCGTCGTGTACTCCCAGGTCTGAGATTCGCCGTTCTCGAAGCTGTAGTACAGCTTCCCGCTATCGCCCGCGACGTAGACGTTCGCCTCGCCCGCGCGGCCGGTGACGGAGACGTCGTTGAAGTTGTTCGTGACGTCCATCGGCGCGGAGTGGCTCTGGAGCGTGCCGGTCTCGACGTCGTACTCGCCGATGGCACCGCTGGAACCGACGAACCAGAGGCGCTTCCCGTCGTCCGTGACGTCCGCGCCGTACAGCGAGTTCCCGTTCCCCGTCGGGCCGCCGTCGAGCACCTTCACGTAGCCCTTCGGCGTGCGTTCGAGCACGACCCCGCCCGCGCCGACCGCGTACACGCCCGCCGTGGTCTCCTCCACGTCGTACAGCGTGCTGCCCGTCGGCGACTCTCGCGTCGTCCACCCCGATTCGGCGCTCGCGCCGGTCGCACCGACCGCTGCGAGTGCTGCGACACTTCCTGCGCGCTTCATGAACGTGCGGCGATTCGGCGTCATCGTTGTCTCACCAATAGTAATTACTGGGCTGGAAACCGTTGGACGTGACGCCGAACAATTCGATGATTTAAGTACCCGAGTCAGTCGAAGACCTGGTCGCCTATCTTCTGGCGAGCCGCACGGATGTGCGCGGAGAGCGTCGACTTCGAGATGCCGAGGTCGGCCGCGACGTCCGCGGCGGTCGGACCATCCAGCGAGAAGTAGTCGTTCGCGACAGCGTACGCCGCGACCTCGCGCTGGCGTTCCGTGAGCTCGTCGAGGTCCACGATGGCGATGGACCCGTCGCCTGGGAGCGCGTCGGCGTGGAGCTGGCGGAGGGACACGTCGAACCCGGCCTCGCGGAGCGCGCTCACGCACTCGCGGACCTCGGCGTCGTCGCGCGCGGCGAGGTGACAGGAGAGCTCGCCGTCGCGGAACCGCAGGTGGAAGGGTTCGACGGGAAGGAAGCCGAGGCCGCGCCCGAGACAGGGGTCGTGCGGGCACTCGTCGGGGTCGAGCCGACAGATGGCGTCGGTCTCCACCTCGATGACGGGACGAACGCCGTCGACGTCGCTCGCATCCGCCGCCGGGTCGCCGTCGTCCTCGGGAGCGACGACGACCTGCGCCGGCCCCGTCGGGGACCCGGGGACGAACCGGCGGAGGTCGAGGTCCTCGGCGAGCGCGTCGAGCGGACAGGCGTCCGCGGGGTCGACGGCGAGCTCCGCGTGGACGCCGGCGACGTTCATCACCGCTCACCTCCGCGAAGCGGGCACTCCCAGGCCATGCAGGTTCAGTTGTCCAGTCCGGTCACGTAAGGGTCTTCTGTGTTCGATTGCCAATGGAAATATTGGTTCTGTTGGCCGTTCTGGAGCCTGAAACAGTGTCTCTGTCCGTTGTCCGACGGCGACTCAGCGTTCGGTCGAGCGGCAGGCCGAGAGCACACCGGCAGGACAGCTCGCTGGCTTCCGAGAGCCCATATCAGTTGCTCGAGCGGCGGTGGCACCCCCGGTGTCGTCCCTCGCGCTCGTGCTGGACGCGTTCCCGGTCGCGGTCGCCCAGACGTCCACCGCGACGGTGACGCCGGGGTCGCTCTCCTCGGGGAGGTAGGCGGCCCCACCACGGCACGTCCCGAACTCGACGCACGTCTCGACGTACGGCGTCATCACCGCGCTCTCGCTCCCGTCGTGGCCGCCGCGGACGGGGGTCTCGACGCGGTACGTGAGCCCCGCAGTTCCCTGTCCACCGAGGAACGCGGTCACGGTGACGGTGTCCGTGCTCCCGACGCGGACGCTCCCGTTCCCCGTCCGCGGCTCGACGTCGCTCCCGACGAGGCGCGCACGACCGCCGGCGACGACGAGACGCGCATCCACGCCGTCGGTCGTGTCGTTCACGTAGTACGCCACGGAGTCCTCGGCGGTCGTCAGTTCGACCGCGCCGCGGACCGTCCACTCGGGCGTGCCCAGCGAGACGTCGACGCCCGCCCGGTCGCCGCGGGCGACGTCGACGCGCTGGACGCGCGGTTCGACGGATTCGCCCTGGAACGGCAGCCACTGTCCGCGGTACGTGTACCGGTAGTACGAGCGGTTCGGGAACGCGTCGACGACCGCGAAGTTCTCCTCGTCGCGGTCGAGCGCGTACACGGCGTCGCCGTCGAACCCGGGGTCGTTCCGGTACCCCTGTAGCGGGTGGTTCAACCAGTCGCCGTAGATCTGTGGAAGGAAGACGACCGCGTCGTCGTACTCGCGTTCCACGTCGTACGCGTCCGAGAGGTGCTCGCTGGTGACGTAGTTCGCCGCCAGCGGGTGCGCGAGCGCGCCGACGCCGACCGCGGCGACGACGAGCGCGAGCGCGACGCCGACCGCTGCGACGCCCCGGCTCCTGGCGCCGTCTGTTGCGGCGACGCGACGGCGGACTCGGCCAGCGAGGTCGCGCGCGCCGACGGCGCCGAAGACGGCGACCGGGACGAGGACGTCGAAGTGATAGTACGGGCCGAGCGTCCACACGAGGCCGTCGCCGAGGACGTCGAGGTCCCCGAGGACGTTGAGGTTCCCCCAGAACGCGACGTTCCCGAGGACGACGACGGGTGCGATGGCGAGGAGGAGCGCGCGCAGCGTCCGGTCCGGCAGCGCGTCGCCGCCCGTCAAAGCGGTCTCGTCGGTCGCAGTCGTCTCAACGACCTCAGCGTCGTCGTCGATGTCGTCGTCGAACGCGCGCCGAGCGCCCCACGTCGCCAGGAGCGTGCCGGCGATACCGAGGGGGACCCAGCGGACGAGGAGTCTGGCGACGACCTCGGCGTTTGCGCGGACGGCGAGCGCCGGCGTGTACTCCCGCGAGTAGTCGAGTATCTCGCGCGTCCCGAACCCGAGGCCGTCCGCTGGCGCGAACGCCTGGTACGGGAACGTGAGCGCGTCGCCGGTGACGACGACGTTGTAGGCGAGCGCGAGTGCGACGAACGCGACGCCGAGCGCGCCCGTGACGGCGTTCGCTGCGAGCGCGCGCCGCGACCGCACGGCGAACACCCGGTACGCGGCGTGCGCGACGAACGGCGTCGCGAACAGGACCGCGGTGTACGGCCGCGAGAAGAACGCGAGGCCGACGGCGACGCCCGCGACCGCCGCCCACGCGAGCGCGCGTCGGCTCGCGCCGAACCGCGCGGGAGCGTCCGCGGCAGCGCCCGCGTCGTCCGCGGCGTCGACGCGGACGCTCCGGACGTACGCGTACGCGAACGCGAGGTTGAACAGCGTCGTCGGCGCGTACGAGAGGAACACCGACGAGGAGACGACGAACAGCGGCGAGACGAGCAGGAGTCCGCCGGCGAGGAGCGCGGTCCGACGGTCGAACGCCGCCTTCGCGAGCGCGACGACGAGCGCGACGTTCCCGGCGGCGACGACGCCGAGTGCGACGCGATACGAGCCCGCGAGTGCCTTCCCGGCCGCGAAGACGGCGGCGGTGACCGGCGTGTACTTCGAGTACAGGACGTCGCCGTCGCGCACGAAGAACCACGGGCGGAACGCCTCCGGAACCGGCGGTCGCATGAAGACCTGGCCCTCCAGGAGGAGCGCGGCCTGCTGGAGGTACACCGCCTCGTCGTGATTCGTCGAGTGATACGGGAACACGAGCACGGACACGCCGAGCACCACGACGCCGGCGAGTGCGCCGAGCGCGAGCGAACCGGCGCGGTCGCTCGTCCAGACACGTGCGGACGCGAGGAAGGAGTCGACGTCGACCACGAGCAGCTACTGGGTGGGGTACCAGGCGATCGTGTGGTCGGCGACGAGTTCGACGTTCACGCGCTGGCCGAGCTCGAAGTCCGTGACGTGATTGTGCTGGCAGTGCACGACGTCCCCGGACTCCAGTCGAACGCGGTAGACGAACGACGGCCCCATGTACTGGCGGTAGATGATCTCGCCGTTCCCGCCGGACCCGTCCTCGACCGGAGTCGCGCGCAGGTCGTCCGGGCGGACGAGCAGGTCGACCTCGGCGTTCTCGTACTCGGTCGTCAACCCCTCGACCATCGACGCCGGGAAGTCGCCGAGCGCGGTCTCGACCGCGCCGTGCGCGAAGTGCCCGGTGAGGAACGACGCCTGTCCGAGGAACGACGCGACGAACCGCGACTCGGGGTGCTGGAACACCTTCTCGGGCGTCCCAGCCTGCTCGACGTCGCCCTCGTGCATCACCGCGACGCGGTCCGAGATGGAGAGTGCCTCCTCCTGGTCGTGGGTCACCGACACCGCGGTCACGCCCGTCTCCTTGAGGATGGCGCGAACCTCCTCGCGCATCTGCTCGCGCAAGCGCACGTCGAGGTTACTGAACGGTTCGTCGAGCAGGAGGACGCTCGGTTCCGGGGCGAGCGAGCGCGCGAGCGCGACCCGTTGCTGTTGGCCGCCGGAGAGCTGCGCGGGCTTCGAGTCGCGCTGGTCCGCGAGCCCGACGAGGTCGAGGAGTTCCGTGACGCGAGCGTCGGTCGCCTCGTCGTCGCGGTCCTGGAGCCCGAACGCGACGTTCTCCGCGACCGAGAGGTGCGGGAACAGCGCGAAGTCCTGGAAGACGATACCGACGTCGCGATGCTCGGGCTTCCGGAACGTGCCCTCGCCGTTCGCGATGACGCGGTCGTTCAGGCGGACCTCGCCACCGTCCGGTCGCTCCAGGCCGGCGAGCATCCGGAGCGTCGTCGTCTTCCCGCACCCCGACGGCCCGAGGAGCGTGAGGAGTTCACCGTCGTGCACGGACAGCGACAGTTCGTCGACCGCGCACTCCGGCCCGAAGACCTTCGTGACGCCGTCGAGCTCGAGGACGACGTCGTTCGTCGCCGGATCCTCGACGTCGTCTGTCGCCGACGCCCCGTACGGGTCCTCGCGCTCCAGGGCGCGCTTCGGTTCGTTACGAGACATCGCTCACACCATCCATGACGTCGCTTGCACCTTCATTACGTGACATCGTTTCCACCTCGAGAGAGCAACACCAGCATCGAGACCGCGGAGATACCGACCAGCACGAGCGCGGGGACGGCAGCCTTCCCGTAGTGGCGAGACTCTTGTACCATCCAGATGTACGTGACGAGGGTTTCAAAACCTCCCGGTCGAAGCAAGAGCGTCGCCGGGAGCTCCTTCATCGTCGTCAGGAACACGAGCGCGGCCCCGGAGACGATACCGGGCGCCACCAGTGGCAGGGTGACCTTCCGGAACGCCGCTCGCGGCGAGTGCCCGAGCGTCCGCGCGGCCTCCGTGAGTCGGCCGTCGACCTGGAGGACCGACGACCGGACGCTCCCGACCGCTTGCGGGAGGAACCGGACGACGTACGCGAACACGAGCAGCGGAATCTGGCCGTAGAGGAACGGCGCGTACTTGCTGCCGAGCGCGACGAGCGCGACGCCGACGACGATACCGGGGACGGCGTACCCGACGTACGTCCCGCGTTCCGCGAGCCGCGACAGCCGGCCGCCGTCGGTGACGGAGTTGTACGCGACCGGGAGCGCGAACAGGATGCTCGCCACTGCCGCGAGGACGCTCACGGAGAGCGAGTTCCAGCCGTACTCCCAGGAGAACGCGTACCCGAACCCAGTCTGGCCGGTGTCGCGGACGAGCCAGAGGACGAGCACGGCGATGGGGACCGCGAGCGCGGCGACGACGACGAGCGAGCAGAGCGCGAGCGCGGGCCCCTTCAGCCACCCGAGTTCGAGCCGGGTGGCGGCGTCGGGGTTACTGGACGCGTACCCGGAGGCGTCGCCGGCCTCGACCGCGGACTCCAGCGCGATGATGACCGCGGTCACCGCGAGCAGCTGCACGGAGAGCAGCGCGGCGAGCTGGAAGTCGTAGTAGTTCACGAAGAGGATGCGCGTGAACACGTCGTACCCCATGATGGCGGGCGTCCCGAAGTCGCTGAGCGCGTAGAGCGCGACGAGGAGGCCGCCGGCGGCGATGCCGGGGAGGACCTGCGGGAAGACGACGCGGAGGAACGCCGAGGTCCGCGAGTGGTTCAGCGTCCGCGCGGCCTCGAGGAGCGTGCCGTCGAACGACGCGAGGCTCGCGCGCGTCGACAGGAAGACGTACGGGAACGTGAACAGCGTGAGGACGACCGCGGTCCCGACCAGTCCCGTCATCGGCGGGAGCGAGACCGCGATGCCAGCGTCCGCGAGTGCGGCGGTGAGCGCGCCGTCCTCCCCGAAGCCGGTGAAGTACGCGAACGCGCCGATGTAGCTCGGGACGACGAGCGGGAGCGAGATGGCGACCGTGAAGAACCGCCGGAACGGCAGGTCGGTCTGGCTCGTCAGGATGGCGAGCGGGACGCCGAGGACGACCGACGCGCCCGTGACGATACCGACGAGGAGGAGGCTGTTCACGAGCACCTGGACCATCCGCGCCCCCGCCAGGAGGTTTACAGCTCGTGTAAACCCGACGGTGCTCGCTTCGAGGAGGATCCACGCGACCGGGGAGAGCACGAGCGCGGCGATCGCGGCGCTCAACAGGGTGAGTGCGAGCGTGCGTTCGCCGCGCGCTTCGCGACGCAGCGCGTCGACGAATCCCTCCTCGGTCGCCATCAGTGCTCGCCCCCAGCGACCCCCATCAGAGGACGCCGACCTCCCGCATCAGTTCGAGGGTCGGTTCGAGGTCGCTGAGTTCCGTGAGGTCCAGTTCCGGCGGGTTCAGCTCGTCGATCGTCGGCAGGTCGCCGACGGGCTGGACGCCACCGATCATCGGGTAGGCGTACGCTCGCGTCGCGAAGAACTCCTGGGCTTCCGCGGTGAGGAGGTGCTGGGCGAACAACTGCGCGAGTTCGGAGCGCTGCGTGCCCTTGATGATCTCGACGCCGGAGACGTTGACGAGCGCACCCGCGTCGTTCTCGGTGAACGCGAGGTCGATGGGCGGGTTCTCGCGCGCGGCCTTCACGCGGAGCGCGTAGTAGTGGTTCGCGAACCCGGCCGATATCTCGCCGGTGGCGACGGCGCGGGAGGTGAAGTACTCGTCGCGGAACTCCTTGGTGTTCTGGTCGAGCATCCCCTGGAGCCACTGCTTGGTGGCTTCGCGGCCGTCCATGATGCGCATCGCGGTGACGAAGGACTTGAACGCGCCGTAGGTCGGCCCCCACCCCATCGAGTTCGCGAACCGCTCCTGGTTCGCGAACGCGTCGACCTTGTTCGGGATGTCGCTCGCGCTGAAGCGGTTCGTGTTGTACGGAATGGCGCGAGCGCGGCCGGCGACGCCGACCCAGCGACCGTTGCCGTCCTGGAGTTCGCTGGGGACGGGGTCGGTGACGGCGCTCGGGAGCGAGGTCGCGTACCCCTCGTTGGCGACGAGGCCGAGCGAGGAGGCGTCGATGCTCCAGAAGAGGTCCGCGCGCGGGTTCCCGTTCTCGCTCTCCTGGATGATGGTGTTCGCGAGCTGCGTGGAGGGCGCGGACTTCAGTTGTGCGTCGAAGTCGGGGTACTTCTGCTGGAGGAGTTCGATGAGGCCGCGGTAGAGACCGCCCTCGCCGCCGCCGATGTAGATGGAGAGGGTGCCCGAGAGGTCGTCGAGGTCGTCCATCGAGGTGCCTTCGGGTGCGGCGCGGCCGGAGACGAACGGGCCGGAGCCCCGGAAGTCACTGAGACTGACCTCCTGTCCGTCCTCTTCTCCGCCGAAGATGCTGCCGACGCAGCCGGCGGTCGCCGTTGCGGCGCCGGTTGCTGTTGCCGCGAGGACCTCGCGGCGACCGAGACGTCGTCGTGGTCCGTCGTCGTCGCTCATATCTTGATTTAGGTCCGCCTAAAACTTATATACTTGCCGGTTTTAACTCGGGTGTACGCGCCGAGTCGCGGTGAAAGAAACCATACACGGCGGTCGCGCCAGTGCGAGTCACGGCAAGAAGCGACTCTCGACGCGGTGAGAGTGGTCGGCGAGCGGTTCAGCCCGTCGCGACTGCTTCAGTCGTCCGCGAGCGCTGCGGCCTTCTGGCGCGCGGGGAGGCCGTCGAGTTCGTCGAGCGCGTCCAGCCAGTCGTGCATGTACTCGCCGACGTGGTTCAGGAACTCGCCGTTCTCCCAGTCGTCGAAGTCGCCGTCGGCGAGCGCGGTCGCCATCCCGTCCATGACCGCCGCGTACGAGTCCGCGTCCGCGCCGGCGTCGTCGACGAGCTCCCAGACGTGCTCGTTCAGCTCCAGGCCGGGGACCTCGTTCGCCAGGTCACCGAACGTCGACCGCGCGGCCTTGTTGTGCTCGCAGAGCGGGTCGCCGTTGTAGATGCGTTTCCCGAGGACGTCGCAGGCGCGCTTGAGGAACAGGCCGCTCCAGATGTCGTCGAACCGGCCGACGTCCCACGCGTTGTCGTCCATCGGGCACTGGTAGAACGCGGGGACGACCTCGCGGCGGAACGCGAGGTTCATCGAGCACACCGTGAGGTAGTTCTCGCGCGCGGCGACGAAGTCCTCCCCGAAGTCCTCGGCGCTCGTTCGCGTCTGGGCCTGCCCCTGGAGGTCGCCGTCCATGAGGATGCGGACCGCGTCCAGGTCCGGGACGTTCGTCCACAGGCCCTGCGACGCGACGACGTTCTCGACGTGCGTGGTGCCGACCTCGCGCTCCTCGTCCATCGCGGAGTAGGGATACCCGCGCGGGTAGAGCTCGTGCTCGTCGAAGTTCTGGTAGAGGACGTTCACCCACTGCTCGTCGCTGGCGACTTCGGTCAACTCGCCCTCGTACTGGAGGTTCTCCATGTGCGTGCCGAAGAAGTCGACGTCGTCGTGCGGGAGCGTGTCGTCGTCGATGAACAGGCAGTAGGGGTGGTCGTGCGCCCAGAGGTACAGCAGGCCGAAGGAGGTCTGCGCGTGGCTCGCGGCGGGCACGAGGTGACTGTACTCGCTGATGCCGTTGGCGTCGTACCAGTCCTCGCGCGCGGCCTCGTCGAACACCGAGCCTGCGACGTCGAGGTCGTCGAGCATCGCTTGCATCTCGTCGGTCGGACAGAAGTCCTCGGTGACGAGGACGAATTCGAGGCGGTCGGTGTCGAAGCCGTGCTCGCGGGCGTTCGCGACGTAGTCTTCGATGCAGTCCCACTCGCGGATCGTCGGGACGACGACGCAGATGTCGGGTTCCGTCATCAGTTACCCGTAGCCTGTTTAGGCATACCTAAAAGATTGTCTATCTCTTTCGGCGAGCCTAAAGCGGACGGCGACACGGGCCTAGCGGCCCGAGAGTACGGTTACCACTGCGCGACGACGTCGCCGATGCAGCCCTCGCCGGGCTGGTCGTACGAGAAGTGGTCGGGGACGTAGTCGACGTTGTGGTCCTGGTAGTTCCCTGGTTGCGTGCCCTCGCAGCCCTCCTCGCCGACGGCGGAATCCCACTCCGCGGTCGTGTACGCCCAGTTCAGGACGTCGTCCTCGTCCTTCCAGAAGTTGTCCGCCTGCCCGACCGCGTTCGCGACGTGCGGACCGTACCGGCCGCCGGTCGACACCGCGTCGTTGTCCGCCGCGCCGCCGAGCAGCGAGATGGAGTCCACGTAGTCCGTCACGTCGGAGTCGTCGAGCACCTCGATGGCGCGCAGGAGGACGCGGGCACCCAGCGAGTGACAGACCAGTCGAATCCGCGTGTCGGGGTTCTCGTTGCGGTAGTCGTACACGAACTGCGCGAGCTTCAGGCCGTTCGCCTCCGCGATCTCCGTGGAGTCCCACCACCCGAACACCGTCGAATCCGAATCCCACGTGAACCCGACGACCGGCTGGTCGTACCCGTTCGCCCGGTACGCCTCGCGCGCCTCGCGGAACCCGTCCACGGCCTCGTTCGACTCGTTCCGCCACCCGTGGACGTGCACGAGCAGTTCCTCGGGCGCGCCGCCGTCGAGACCCGGTATCGACCCGACCGTGTCGTACTCCCACTTCGTGTACTCGTCCTTCCGATAGACCGACCCGTACCAGGTGATGTCGTAGTGCCCTCGCGTACTGATCCGCGGGAAGGTCGCCGCCTCCTCGGCGTTCGCCCCGCCGCTCGCCGCGAGCAGCCCCGTCGCAGCGGCGCCCACCGCGCCCGCTCGACGCAAGAACTGTCGCCGCCCCGGTTCGGTACCATTGCCCGTGGTAGCCTCTGACAAGCGAGACATATTCTCGTATGAGGGGCATAGGGAATTTATAGCTACCGAGCGAACAATCAAGTAACGTTTTACTCGGTTTGCGATTTGAAAGACAGAACTAGTTCCCGAAACGGACAATCCAGGAGACGCCGGTCGGCCAGCGACGGAACCAAAACGAACGCGGGGCCGGGACCGACGGTCGAGTCCAGGGAACGGGGCGTCAGTTCTCGGGGAGTTCGTCGATGAGGACGACCGCCTCGCCGTCCACGACCGGCTTGTCCGAGGACTCGTCGTGGATGACCGTCGACAGCCGGTACTGGTTGTTCCCGAGGTCCTCGAGGACCTCCACGGTCGCACTCACGCGGTCACCGATCTTGACGGGCCCCTGGAACTCGAGGTCCTGCCCGAGGTAGATGGTGAGTCCGGGGAGACGCGCGAGCGCCGCGCTGATGAGTCCGGAGACGAGCGTGCCGTGAGCGATACGGCCACCGAAACGGGTCTCCGCAGCGAACTCGTCGTCGAGATGCAGCCGGTTCGTGTCGCCGCTCGCACGAGCGAACGCACGGACGTCGTCCTCGTCGATCTGTTTCTCGAACGAGACCGTGTCGCCGACCGTGATGTCGCTCGGCGCGTCGACCGTTCGTTCGAACGCCCAATCCAGTTCCTCGTACGCCAGCGACGGGACCGACCCCTCGCGTACCGCTTCCGGGTCGTCGTCGCTCGGCGCGTACGCGTCGGCGTACCCGTCGACCGTGAACGCGGAGAACGCGGCTCGATTCGCCGCGGTCGCGCCCTTCACCGCGGTCTCAGCGAACCGCGTCCACGCCGACGCCATCGCGGTCAACGGCGTCGCAACCTCGCTATGTCGTTCGCTCATGTTAGAGAGCATACGTCGGTCGGCGTTAAGTCTCCTTTGGCTCGTGGTGAATTCGCCGGGAGATGGCCGGAGAACCCCGATATCCGACAGAATAGCGGTCTGTAATCCGGAGACGGCGACACGTTCACCCCCCGCCTCGGACCCTCTGTTGGTATTGAGAACCATCTGTTACCATTCAGCGGAACGCTTATCATGGATGCGGTCGTACCTGTTGGTGATGACGGACGAGTCGCCGAAGATGCCCTGGTCGCCCGCGATGATGCAGCAGTTCCAGGAACAGATGCAGGAGGCGAGCGAACAAGCAGTGAGCTCCCAGCAGGAGCTCTTCCAGCAGTTCCTCCAGGCCTCCACCGGTAGTTCCGACGCGATGACCGACCTTCGTGGCCTCACGATGGGGTCCGCGATGTTCAAGACGCGCGTCCAATCCGGCGGACGCATCAGCATCCCCGACGCCGAGCGCGAAGCGCTCGACATCGAGGAGGGCGACATCGTCCAAACGATCGTCATCCCAGTCAAACGCAACCGTGATTCCAATGAGTGACACCACCAACCCCATGACCGCAGCCTTCGAGATGCAGCGCCAGATGATCGAGCAGACCCAGGAGATGACCCACGAGGCCATCGACGTCCAGAAGGAGACCGTCCACCAGTTCGTCGACACCATGGAGAACATGGAGTCCCTCGCCGAGCAGAACAACGACGTCTCCAAGCAGACCTGGCACGCGATGTTCGACGCGATGGAGTCCATGATGCCCGAGGGCAGCGCGGACTTCAGCGAGTTCGAGAAGATGGTCGACGACGGCTTCGACCAGCTCACCGAGAGCCAGCAGCAGGCGTTCGACGCGATGAACGACGCGATGGCCGACGGCGCGAGCGCGTACGACGAGTTCGCCGACGCGTACGTCGACGCGGTCGACTCCTCGTTCGACTCCTTCCTCGACACGCACGAGCAGGTCGAGGCCGACGTCGAGGACGTCACCGAGTCCGTCTCCGCGTAATCGTCGACCCAACCGTTTTGAGTACACCCTTCGGAGTAATTACTATGGCAAACCAACAGACAGTCCCGACAGATTGGAACGAGTTCGTCTCCGACATGAACGAGCAGTTCATGGAGGCGATGGAGCAGAACATGGAAGCGCAGGCGTCGTTCGTCGAGCAGTGGAGCGAAGCCGTCGACGCCCAGCAGATGAACCAGCCCGAGATGGAGGAGGGCCTCGAGGGCTACAAGGACGCGTACCAGGCGTGGATGGACGCCGCCGACCAGATGGTCGACCGCGTCAACGACTCGATGGACGGCGAGGAGGTCGACCCGAGCGAGTTCCGCGACATCTGGCTGAACACCGCGAACTCCGCGTTCAAGGACGTCATGGAGACGACCGCGTTCGCCGCGTGGACGGGGTCGACCGTCCAGCAGATGATGGAGACCCAGCGGCAGGCCGACCAGATGGCCGAGGACACCCTCGAACAGCTCGGGTTCGCGACCGACGAGCAGGTCGTCGAGGTCGGCGACCGACTCGTGGAACTGGAGCGCCGCCAGCACGCCGTCGAGCAGAAGCTGGACAAGGTTCTCGAGCACCTGGAGGACTAGCGTGAAGAACCCCTTCGCTGCCACCATGGAAGCCCAGCGGCAGGCCTGGGAGAACGCGAGCGAACTCATCGAGAAGACGACGGTCGCGCCGGAGCGCGCGGAGACGTTCCAGGACGTGGAGGTCGGCGAGACGCCGAGCGAGGTCGTCTACGAGGAGAACAAGCTCAAGCTCCTGCACTACGAGTCCCGGACCGACGAGCAGCACTCGGTCCCGATCCTCGTGGCGTACGCGCTCATCAACCGCCCGTACATCCTCGACCTCCAGCCCGAGCGGTCGGTCATCCGAACGCTCCTGGACAACGGGTTCGACGTGTACATGATCGACTGGGACGAGCCGTCGTCGCTCGACCGGTCCCTGAAGCTCGACGACTACGTGAACCGCTACATGGATAACTGCGTGGACGTCGTCCGCGAGCGCTCCGGGCAGGACTCGATCAATATCCTCGGGTACTGCATGGGCGGGACGATGAGTACGATGTACGCCGCACTCCACCCGGAGAAGGTTCGGACGCTCGCGCTGATGGCGGCCGGCCTGTGTTTCGCTGGCGACAGCGGCGTCCTCGAACTCTGGGGCGACGACGAGTACTTCGAGCCGCGCGCGGTCACGGACACGTTCCACAACGTCCCCGCGGAGTTCCTCGACGTCGGGTTCGCGCTCATGGACCCCGTCCAGAACTACGTCACGAAGTACGTGAACCTCTACGAGAACGTCGAGGACGAGGACTTCGTGGAGAACTTCGCGCGCATGGAGGAGTGGCTCGGTGACGGCATCGACGTCGCCGGCCAGACGTTCGTCGAGTTCATCGAGGACATCTACCAGGAGAACAAGCTCATGAACAACGAGCTGTACCTGGGCGGCGAGCACGTCGACATCGAGAACATCGAGATGCCCGTGCTCCAGATCGTCGCGGAGTACGACCACCTCATCCCGCCGGAGGCGTCGAAGCCGTTCAACGACGCGATTCCGAGCGACGACAAGACGATCATGGAGTTCCCGACGGGTCACATCGGGATGAGCGTGTCCTCGAAGAGTCACGCGAAGCTCTGGCCTGACGTCTGCGACTGGTTCGAGACGCGGATGCCCGACGAGGCGGACGCGGCCGAGCACGACGTCGACGAGGCCGAGGGCGCGGATGCCGCCATCGCGGAGGACGCGACGGACGCGTCCGCAGAGGCACCCGACGGCGACGGCGTCGAGATCGAGGTCGAGGGCACCGACGCCCCCGAACTCACGGACATCGACGGTATCGGGCCGGCGTACGCCGAACGGCTCTCGGACGCGGGCTACGATTCGGTTGCGGCACTCGCCGACGCGGACGCGGTCGAGGTCGCGAGCGACACCGACCTTCCGGTGTCGCGCGTCGAGGACTGGATCGCGCAAGCGAACGACCACCGGCAGGCCTGACTCCTCGGTCCGCTCCTGCCGCGGTCGACCGCGGCGGGACTCGGTGAGCGGAACGGAATCACGGCGCTTCGTGGCGTTCCCGGACGAATCGGGGCCACGGGAGCGTGAGCGGTCTTTCTCTGAGCGGTCTTTCTCTGGCGTTTCGCGGGCCACAAGCTATAGTTTCCTTCGGTTAGCAGGTGCGACGAACGTCGTATGTCTCTCGAATCGCATCGAGGGTCGAGGGGGGACGAGGGGGACCGATTGATCGCGGATGGCGGTCGGCGCGGCTCGAGGACGGAGGTGTGTAGCGAGTGTGGGAACCGCATCGACGGCGGGAAGACGTACTGCCCGCACTGCGGGACCCACGAGCGCGACCGGGGTGACCGGCGGGGTGCTGACGTCTCCTCGCGGCGGACGGCGACGACCACGCGGCGGACCGACGCAGGTGGTTCGCGGCGAGGAGACGATTCGCGACGCGGTCGTGACGTGGGTCGGGATGACGGCTCTGGGAGCGGAGCGCGTTCGCGAGGGGGTGGTGGATCCGTCGACGACGCCGGGCCCTCGCGGCAGCGGGAGGACCAAGGTCGGTCGGCGCGCGGAACGCAATCTGAGCGCGGACGCGACGAACCCCCACGGTCGGTGAACCCAGCGGGTGGTGAATCCCGCAGTGACGGTCGGCCGACGCCGGGCCCTGACGAGGAGTACTGCATCGCGTGCGGGGCGGTGATCGCCGTCGACGCACCGAACTGTCCGGTGTGCGGCGACGAGCGCGGCCCTGCCCGGTCGGAGTCGTCGGCGTCATCGTCGGCGGCCGCCGGAACGGCCGGCGGCGCGGGAGCGACGGCAGGTGGTGCGGCGGCGGCCACCGGCGGTACGGGTGCGTCCGGCAGTGCGGAGTCGGCACTCGATGCGACCGTCGAACCGACGGGGTCGACGGGGGAGTCCGCGAACTGGAGTGGTGCCGAGACGGGCGGCGGCGCTGGCCTGAACCTCGGGTCGAGCGGGAGGATGATGACCGGTGATTCGGTCGGCCGGCTCGACGCGCTCGCGACGACGCTCGACGAACGATGGCGGATACCTATCGTGGGCATCAAGGTCGGCGTCGACCCCCTCATCGGGCTGATTCCGGGAGTCGGCGACACCATCACGCTGCTCATCTCCTCGTACATCGTGCTGAAGGGTATCCTCCTCGGCGCCCCGAGTAGGGTCCTGGCGAAGATGACGGGCGCGCTGGTTGTCGAAGCCCTCGTCGGGTACGTTCCGGTCGTCGGTGATGCGATCGACTTCCTCTGGGGTATCAACGTCAACAACGTCGAGCGACTGAAGGCGAACAGGGAACAGCTCTCGGGAACGCCGAACTACGGGTTCCTCGTCGTCGGGTTCTTCGGACCGATACTGCTCGTGCTCGCGGTGATGGGCTTCGCGTTCATGTGGCTCATGTCAAGTCTCGGCGGTATTTGAGTTCGGACAAGGTGTTACCCGCCCTAGCCATAAATTATAGAACCGTTCCGTTAGGAAATCGAAACAATCGGAAATGTGTCCAGACGAAGGAGCGGAAAGGGGGAGCGGGGAACCGAGAGTCGTGCCCGATGGGGGTCGGCCGGCGTCAGGCAAGGAGGAGTGCGGTAGCTGCGGGAAGCTCATCGAGGCCGGGACGACGTACTGTCCGCACTGCGGGACCCACGAGCGCGACCGCGGGAGCGACGGCGGCAGTGGGTCCGACCGCGGGTCCAGCGGTGGGTCCTCGCGTCGAACCGCGACCGTCTCCCGCCGCGACGACGGCGGGGACGGCGGGAGTCCTTCCGGCAGTTCGAGCGGGGGCTCCTCGCGGAGCACGAGCAACTTCGCGGGCGGGAAGAGCGGCCGCGAGGGGTTCGACGAACGACGCCGTAACCGCGACAGCGGCCGCAACGGCGACGCCGGTCGCGGGGACAGCGGCGGGCGGTCCGGTGGCGCGAGCGGTCGAGAGGGGAGTGCGCGTGGTCGTGGTGACGACGGCAAGCGCGGTCGGGACGACGGACGGCGCGGTCGCGGTGGCGGCTCCCAGCGCGACCGCGACCGGTCGAACGACCGCGGCGATCGGTCGGGACGAAGTGGTGGTTCGAACGACCGCGGCGATCGGTCGGGACGAAGCAGTAACTCCGGTGGGCGCGGTGGCCGCGGCGGGAGTCAGGCCGCGCAGAACGCTGATTCGAGCGGGTCCAGCGGCCGCGGCGGCGGAACCGACCGCGGTGGACGGGACCGGTCGGGGAGCGAATCGCCGGGTAGCGGCGGTCGTCGGATGCCCGACGACGACGAGGAGTTCTGTGCCGCGTGCGGGGAGATAATCGACGCGAGTGCGTCGGTCTGCCCGTCGTGTGGCGACGAGCGAGAGGTAGCGTCCGCCTCGTCGTCGAGTGCTGCGGCCGCGAGTGAGTCCACCGGCTCGTCCGACACCGACTCCGGTGGGAGCGCGGCGAGCGCGAGCGAATCCAGTAGCAGCGGTCGGAGCGGCGGGGGCGCGAGCAGCGGGTCGCCGTCGACGTCGACGTCGCTGAACAACCCGTCGGTCAACGGCTGGCGCTGGAAGATCGGCTGGCAACCCAAGAAGATAATCGTCGGGTTGACCATCCTCGGCGCCATCGTCGGCGCGATGCTGGAGTACATAGGGCAGTTCGCGTTCTTCGGGCTCGTCGTCGGTGTGCTCGTGTGGTTCTGGGGCCGCGGCGAAGTCAACGCCAAGTACATGTCCCTCATCCAGGACTTCCGCGATCAGACGCGGTCGAAGGTCGAACGCGAGACCGGCGGCATGTCGCTGTCCTCGGCGCACACGTTCATCGGCGGGCACGGCAGTTCGCCGATATTCATCGAGCCGTCCAAGAAGTACAAGGCCTCCCACCTCCTGTTCGGCGACACCAGCGTCGTCATCAACCGACAGTACCACTACAAGATGCCGCCACGCGACACGACCCAGGGCGGGAAGCAACAGGAGGTGTTCTACGACCAGATCGCGAACGTGCAATCCGAGGACTTCGCGAACTACGCCGAACTCCAGATATCGCTGTCGAGCGGGCAGACCGAACGTATCAAAGGACGCGACACGTCCGGTATCAACGCCGTGAAGCGCGACCTCCAACAGAAGATGCGCGAAGCACGTCGCTGACCGATTGCGACGCTCCGTCGAGGTCGTCGACGACCCCTGGACTGTCCGTTCAGGTGCTCGTTGGCCGGAACAATTTAGAACCTGATTGTTATAGTAGCGTCTATGTCACTACTGCCGGTTGACACGGACGCCCTCAAAGACATCTGCCGCGACGTGGCGATGTCGAACTACGGGTTTCTCTACGTCACCGACAAGAAGGGGGAGCTGCAGAGCGCGTACGAGAGCGCTGACACGGGGACACTGAACGCGAGCGACCTGTCGGGGTCGGACATGCGCGATGCGTTACGCGAAGTGGCAAACGACGAGTTCAGCGACCTTGAACGCATCCGCGACGGCGTCTACTACGTCGACACGTTCAGCGTCGGGAGTTCCGACGCCATCACGAACGAGTTGACGAGTACGTTCAGTCACAACGTCGTCATCACGTCGGAGACGCTCAGGTCGCGGTTCGACCTGGCGATGGACGACGTCGAGTTCTTCGTCTCCGAACTCACCGAACGCGACCTCGTTCAGCGTATCACGGCCGGCGAGCGCGACTACTACACGATCGGACCGCGGTTGAAGGAGCACGCGGAGAACGTCGGGTTCGACTCGCAGCTCGAGCGGAAGGCCGCGAACGGGAAGATCAGTCACAGCGACCTCGAGGACATCATCAGTATCGCGGCGACGAAGGACATCATCCGGTACCTGGAACAAGAGGGGTACGTCATCGACCTGGACGGCGAGTACCTCGTCGAGAGTGCCCTCGGCGAGTTCGGCCAGCACGCCGCCCATCGGATCGAGGGTAGCGTCGAGGAGCGCTTCGAGGAGTCGAAGTACCTGCTGCCGACCGCGGAGTTCCCGGGCGTGATCCGGTCGGAGATCGAGGAGCAGTTCGACGTGTTGTCGTACGCGCATCGCGTGCAGGACGACATCGTCGAGGAGACCAGGGACGCGGTCATGACGCGATTGGGGTTGGAGACGGAGGACGACATGGTCGTGATGCGCGAGGAGTTCGACGCGTTCGTCGACCAGGAGGCGCGACGCATCCTCGGGGACGTGAAGGCGGAAGCGGACGTGCTGCCGGCGTCGCCGCCCGAGTTCGAGGAGGCGGCCGAGGAGCACGTCGAGGTCGTGCAAGTGAGTAACACAGCGAGGGTGAACGAGCACGTCAGGGAGTCCATCGCGGACGAGTTCGCGGGCGTTGTCGCCGAGGAAGAGTTCGGGGGCGTGGACGCGTAATCTCACGAGAGTGCCATGACACGAGAGTACACGTTCGAGACGAGGGCGGGAGACGGCGGGAGCGCCGTCGTCGCGGCGCCGGCGAGCGACGACGCGGAACGCGTCGAGCTGGAATCGGCGTGGCTTACCGATGGGGACGTCGAGGGGGAGTGGGAGCGTGCGGTCTACGCGGTGCTGGACGCCGAGCTATTCGAGTCGTTCGCGGTCGGTGACGGCGTGGCTCGGGTCGAGCAGTCGACCGCGGTAGAGGCACTCGTCGAGTTGCTCGAGGACATCGGCGACGAGGCGCAAGCGGACGCGCTCGTAGCGTACCTCGCCGACGCGGACGTCTGGACCTTGGACGGCGAGGACGTAGTCGTGCTCAAGGACCCGCGAGACGCGACCTTGTCGGGTCGCGAAGCACTTTCGTGGGCGTTGGCTCTCGACGTCTGTATCGCTCGGATCGACGAGTTCGTCGACGAACTCGAGACGCGTGCGGACCGCGTGAAGACGCTCGACGCCGAACGCGACCGGTTCGAGGCCCGCCTGCACGCGGTCACCACCGAGATGCGTGCACTCGGGCGGGGGTCGAAGTTCCCGGAGGACCCGTCGGCACTCGACGAGGCAGCAGGCGAACGGTACGCGGCGCTCCGCACGCTCCTGGGTGACCTCGTCCGGACCGAGACCGATCCGCGCGGGCTGGGCGCTGACCGGAACGTGTTGATGTCGACCCGGGAGGAACTGTGTACCCGTGCAAGCCAAGTTCGAACTCACGCGATTGAGGGACGAGCGTTCCCGGACGACGCGATCTCGGTCCCAAACCGCCTGGACCGCGTCGTTTCGACGCTGGCGTCCGAGGACGTAATCGGGGTCGTCGAACTGCTCGAAGAGACCAGGATGACATCCGGGAGCGCCGGCAAGTCCACCAAAGCTGCGGGCGTGGGAACCGTCAAAGAAGCGGTCGAGACCACGTCGGATGAGGAGTTAGCGAAGATGGTCGAGGAAGACCTTCCGAACTTGGAATTAGAACAGACCGACATGCCGGAGCTGGCCGAGGAATGCACCGAGGAGGATGCGGACGACGGAGGGACTGATGACGACTGACCGGCGGCGACGGTGGGGTGGGGGACAGGTGCGGAATCGACTGACTGCAGTAAATTAGCTACCAATGCAACGCAACTACACGTTCGAGAGGACGACGGTCGATGGAACCGAGTATGTCATCGCGACCCCGTGCGGGGAAGGGGAGATGGTCCGGATGGAGGTGGAGTGGATGGAGGGTGAGTTGGAGGGGGACTGGGAGCGCGCGGTTCGCGCGGTCCTCGACGCGGAGCTGTTCGGGGCGATGACTGTCGGGTCGGGGGAGGCTCGCGTCGACCGTTCGACGGCGGTTGCGGTGCTGGTCGAGGCGTCGACGGACTCGTCGTCGAACCGCTTGGACCACGTAACGCGCGAGGCTCACGCGGATGCACTGGTCGCGTACCTCGATTTCGCAGATGTCTGGACGGTCGACGTTGGCGACGTTGTGGTACTCCGCGATCCGCGTGACGGGGCGCTCTCCCGACGCGAGACGGTGGCGTGGGCGGTAGCACTGGACGTTTGCGTAGACAGACTCGACAAGTTCATCGAGGATGTCGACGGACCCACTGGGGATAGTGTAGGGAACGAGACCGTCACGGCGAAACTGTCGTCCGTTCGCGGGGGATTCGAGACGAAGGCCAAAGAGATTCGCGCCCAAGCGATTCAACATGGCGAGTTCCCGGTGCACGGAACCGAGTTCACGGACTGTTTCGAGGAACTCGTGATGGAACTCTCAACCGACGACCTATCCACCGTCGGCGAAACGATTGACGACGTGGTGCCGGAGCCCGCGGGCGTCGGAGACGTCAGCGAAAACGTGGAGAACACAACTCGAGATGATCCAGTACGAATCGTGGAGAACCTCAGTGCGGTGCTGGCCGAGCTTGGAGAACAGGATGGAATCGAAGCGTTTGTCGAACAGGAACCGGACACGTCCACGTCGAAACCCGATCAATGACTGTCTCACCCCGAGCGAACGGCGGCAGCGATTCGACGGCGTACAGGCGCGGAACCGAGCGAGTGCAGTGAACTAGCTACCTATGCCACAAAATTACGAGTTCGAGAAGACGACGGTCGACGGTATCAAATACGTTATCGCGAACCCCAAAGGGAACGGGGAGATGGTCCGGATGGAGGCGGAGTGGACCGAAGGCGACGAGGTCGAAGGAAAGTGGGAGGAAGCGGTTCGCGCCATCATCGGCGAGGATTTGCTGGGAGATATGAATCTCGACGGCGCGAACGGCCGCATCGACAAGCGGACCGCGGTGGAGACGCTCGCCGCAGCCGAAGAAGACGGGCAGCCGGTGGTTGCAAGTGAACGGCAGGCTGATGCACTCATCGAGTACTTCGCCGACCAGGACATCCTTCGGCTCGAAGGGAACAAGGTCGTGCTCCTGCAGGACCCTGGAGATCAGAATCTGTCGGGACGAGCGGCTCTGAACTGGGCCGCGACGATGGACGCATGCATGGAGAAGATAAAGGAGACGAAGGAGAACATCGAGCGCGCAAAGAAGAAATTAGAGGAGAAAGAGGAGGAGTTCAAGAGCGGACAGAACGACATCAAGGAGCGGATGCACGAGACCGGACAGAAGTTGAAGAGCTTGGGTGATTCTCCTGGCGTTCCACAGTCACGAGCCGAGTTGGACGAATCCGAACGGACTCGATATGACAACCTCATGGAGGAGTACATCCATCACAAGAAGATGCACGAGGCGCACGTCGAGGACGTTGTCGAGAAGACGAACCAGGGGAAAGGAAAGCTGGCGCGGCAGATGAGTATGCTCAATTCGACGATGGAGACGCTCGAGGAGAAGAAGAAACAGATTCGAAGTGCTGCGGTCCGCGAGCACGTCTTCCCGGACGAAGCGATCGAGATGACGGAGAACGTCGGGAACATCGTCACCGAACTCGCCGGGGTGGGGAACGTTGCTGAGACGGTCGAGAACACCTCGGAGGAGGACTTCGCGGAGATGGTCGAGAACGATCTTCCCAACATGGGGGGGCTGGAGGAGGCCGAGGAACAGACCGAGCAGGAGGAGCACGAGGACACGTCGAATACGAACTTCAATCAGTAACCATCGCATGTCGAGGACGTTACTGGCGAAGTCGTTGTTCGAGCCGTTGAAGACGGTCGAGAGCGCGCTCGAAACCCTCTCGACCGTCGATTCGTACGTCGACGTGGACGTCTTCGAACTCGCGAGCGAAGCGACGGGCGCACTCGCTGAACTCGGGTCGACACTGCACGAAGCCGCTCCGTTCCCGGCGATGGAAGCGACGGAGGCTTCGGGTGACGGTTCGGTCGGCGCGCTTCTCCAGTCGCGGTACGGTACGGAGTCCGATCGAGAGGGTGCGGACGTTGGATCGTCTGACCGCGTGGAGGTCCGTGACGGACGCGAGGTGATCCCGCTCGGGGTTGACGGGGCGACGCGAGGGAACTGGGCCCCGGCGTTTCGGGTGCTGCGTGAGTTCGTCGAAGAGCTCTTGGTGCGCGCTGGGACAGTGGTCCGTCGCGTCCGAACGTTGGAGGACCTCGACGCCCGTCGCGTCTGTCGGTCGGTCCGGCGGATGCTCGCGTCGGTTCGTGACGTGCTTGCTTGGTCTGTCGCTGGCGCGAGGTTCGTCGGTCGGCGCGCAGACAACGGTGCGGACGCACCGATAACGTTCGCGTCGTGGGCGAGCGACACGCTGACCGGAGGGAACGATGCGTAACCAGAGAGATGCGGGCGGCGACGGACGGTCCGATCGAACGCGGGGACGGAGGGAACGATGCTCAATCTGACGCCGATACTCAAACAGAAACAGCCGACGGCGATCGTGGAGATAGGTGAATCGAAGTTCGGGACCGAGCCGGACGTGGTCGCGGTCGAGCACAACAACAGGCGTGCGTACTTCGATCTGGAGACGGTCGACGACGGGCCGTTGTCGACCGATACGATCGGGAACAGCGTCCGGATGCATCAGCACGTCCGCCAGATCTTCGGTGGGATCCGCTCCGATCGCGACCTGAAGGTGGATACGAACGCGTCGGCTCGCGAGGTCGTCGAGTGCCAGTCGGTGAAGATCCATCCGGGCGATAACGACCCGGAGGCGCTCGAGCCGTTCCTTCGGGATTCGTACCTCCTGCATCGCGTCGACGAGGTGATGTTAAAGCGCGGGTCGGAGTTCACGACGTTCAAGCCCCGGGAGATCGAGCCGAGCGATTACAATACGGTGAAGATCGGGTCGGGGACGGACATCGAGTTCGTCGATGGGACGGAGCTCCGTGAACTGGAGTCGGCGCCGTCTGGGACGAGCGGTGGGGCTGCTGGTCCGGGACCGGGCGGTGCCGCCGGTGGTGGCCCGTCCGGTGGTGGCGAGGACGAGTCGGTGGACGTGAACTTGGAGCCGAAGAAGCCGACGGTGTCGTTCGAGGAGGACGTCGCCGGGTTGCCGGAGGTGAAGCGGACGGCGCGGATGCTGCTCGCGTTGTTCGACCCGGAGACGCGGAGCGAGGTCGAGCGGCGGTACGGGGAGGCGTTCGCGTCGCGGGGGAGTTCGATGATGCTGTACGGGCCGCCCGGGTGCGGGAAGACGCTCGTGTCGGAGGCGATCGCGCACGAGGCGATGTACAACACGAGCATCGAGGAGGATTACGGCGAGGTGAAGTTCCTGGAGGTCCGTGGGTCCGACGTCCTCTCGAAGTACTCGGGGGAGTCGGAGAAGCGCGTTCGGGCGGTGTTCGAGAAGGCTCACGGTATCGCTCAGGAGGGGTTCTGCGTGTTGTTCTTCGACGAGGTGGAGACGCTCATCCCGGATCGTGGGGACGATTCGCTCCAGCGGCACGAGCGGTCGTTGACGAACGCGTTCCTCCAGGAGATGAACGACGTGGAGGACAACCTGCTCGTCATCGGCGCGACGAACATGCCGTTCACTATCGACCCGGCGGCGACGCGCCGGTTCCCCGTCCAGCAGTTCATCCCGCAGCCGGACGAGACGGTGATGGCGCAGGTCTGGGAGAAGCACTTGGATTCGGTGTCCGCGGCCGGTGACATCGATTACGACCGGCTCGGTGCGGCGTCGGTCGGGTACACGCCGGCGGAGGTCGCGGACCGCATCCTCGGGAGCGAGTTCCAGCGGGAGCTGGTGCGGAGCGTCATCGAGGGCGACCCGATCGAGCCCGACACGGAGTACCTCCTGGAGAAACTGGAGGCGTCGGAGGCGAAGACGGTCAGTCAGTACGTCGCGAGCGTTCGGAACAAGACGGACGACCTGGAGGGGTACCCGGAGATGCGTCGGTACGTGGAGTCGCAGGCGGAGCGGCTCGGTATCGAATTGGGCGACGAGCCGTCGGGGCTGGCGTCGCTGCTCGGTGCCGGCGACGGCGGTACGGGCGCGAGCGACGCCGGCGACGACGGGCCGGGCGGTTCGGGCGATGACGGGACGGGCGGTTCGGGCGATGACGGGACGGACGGTTCGGGCGATGACGGGGCGAGCGATTCGGGCGGTGACGGGACGGGCGGTTCGGGCGATGACGGGACGGGCGGTTCGGGCGGCGGTTCAGGCTCGGGCGACGCGTCAGGTGGGGCAGTGGGTGATGGAGTGTGAGCGAGTACGCGGAGGTCGGGTCGTTCGAGCTGTCTGGCGTGGACGCGAGCGCGGCGGGCGAGGACGAGGTCGTGTTGGTCGCGGACGGCGACGTCGTGCACGTACAGGGCCGCGAGCGGACGACCCTCCAGGTCGAGGGCGAACCCGTCGACGTGGCGGTCGCGGAGCTCGTGTACGTGCTCACGGCGGGGTCGCTCGTGGCGCTGTCGGTGGACGGACGCGGGTCGCGCGGGTGGTCCGTGGACCTCTCGGGCGAGGACGTCGAGGCGGTCGCTGCCATCCCCGATTCGGACGTCGTGTGCGTGCTCACGCCCTCGTCGCTCATCGGCGTCGACCGGGAGCGCGGGTCGCGGCGGTGGTCGACGGAGCGACCGTACGCGGACATCGAGGGCGAGGACGACCTCGCCGCTGGCGACGAGCACGTGCTCTACGGGACGTGGACGTTCGTCACGGGGTTCGACGCGAGCGGCGAGCAGGTGCTCGACGAGACGCTCGACAGCGCCGTCGTGGACGTCGGGTGGACCGACGGCGTCGTCGTCGCAGCGCTGAAGACCGGGAAGCTCGTCGGCCTCGACGTCGCGGACGGGAGCGTCAGCTGGGAGACCGAGATCAGTGCGCGAGCGGTCGCGTCCGGCGGGGCGACCGAGGCGTTCGTGCAGACCGACGACGGCGTGCTCCGCGTGTCGAGCGACGGGAGTTACGAGCCCGTAGACGACCTGACGCCGGGGACGGTGTATCCGGCTCGAAGCGGGGCGCTCGCGTGCGTATACCGGGACGGGATGTTGTCGGTGTATCGGCGACGTATCGACCCGGACACGGTGGAGGCGGTCCTCGAGACGTCGACGGTCGAGCCGGGGTCGGACGTCGAGGTGCGCGTGCGGAGCGACCTGGAGCGGGCGGCGACGGTGCGGGTCGACGCGACCGTCGACGATGCGGTGCTCGACGAGGACGGCGTCGCCGTGGACGTGCCGGCGGGCGGCGAGGGCGTGGCGACGTTCCGCGTCGAAGAGGTCGAGCGCGTCGACGAGACGACGGTGACCGTCGCGGTCAACGACGTCGAGGTCGTCGAGGAGACCGTCGGAGTGGAACGGCCGACGCCGTCCGCGGACGATATCTCGTGTACGTTCGACCTCGACCAGGTCGACGGGTCGACCGTCGAGGGGACGGTCGTGGTCGAGAACGACGGGGAGACGTCACCGCGACTCCGCGTGGTGGAGGACGACGTGGACCTCGGCATCGTCGGTCCGGGCGAGGCGGCGACGGCGTCCGTGAGCGCGCCGTTCGTCCCCGGCGAGCCGGTCGAACGAACGGTCGCGAGCGAGACCGGCGAGCGCGTTGCGACCGCCACGTCGACGCTCGGTGACGGTCGGACGACGGTGACCGTCGAGCAGACCGTCGACGACGAGTTCCTGTTCGTCGACGTCACGGTCTCGAACGGGACCGACGCCACCGCGACCGACGAACTGGTCGTGTTCGGGCTCGGCGCGCTCGACCCCGTCGAGCGCGAGGTCACGTGCGTCGCCGGGGCGACGTGGACGCTCTCGCTCGCCGTTCCCGGGCACGTCGCGGCGTCCCTCGACGGGAACACGGTCCGCGCGCAACTCGACGGGTCCGCGGCGAACGACTCCGTGGAGCTCGCACTCGACGACGCGTTCGCTGACGCCGACGCCGGCGTCGGTGACGCGGCCAGTGCGTCGCAGACGGGCGTCTCCGCGACCGTCGACCGCTCCCTGAGCGCCGACACCGTCGCGGCGACCGAGCGCTTCCAGGAGTACGTCGCCATCGAACTGGACCGCGACGTCCACGACCTCACGCTCGTCCTCGACGGCGAAGAGCACGCCGTCGGGTCAGCGTCCGCCGGTATCGAGCGACGCCTGGAGCGCAAGCACGCCGTCGCGGTCGACGGCCAGCACCGCGTCGAGGGCGGGCGCGTGGTCGCCGACGGCAACGACGCGGGCGAGTTCGACGCCGCGACCGCGTCGGTCGTCGACGGCGAGATCGCCGCGCGGACGACCGTCGAATGCGGTGACTCGCGCGTGCACGTGGACGGCGAGATCGAGAATCGGACCGGGGACTACGTCGACGTCGTCGGCGTTCGCGTCGACCGACTCGGGACGTGGGACCTCCGCCTCGGTGACGCGCTCGCGCCCGGCGAGGTCGTCGTCTGGGCTGGTGACGTCGCGCCGTCGGAGACGGACGTGACGGCGGCGGAGAGCGCGCTCGGGGTGACGGTGGAGTTCGGCGACCCCGAGGCGCCGGCGGAGTTCCAGTCGCTCGCTCCCGTCGAGCGCGCGAGCACTGACGGACTCGCGGACCGACTGGAGGCGGCCGTCGGCGAGGGAACGCGCGTCAGGGACGAGTACAGTAACGTCGCGCTGGAGCTGACGAACGTCGGCGACCGCGTCGAGCGCGACCTCGAGTTGTCCGCGGCCGGTGACGTCGTCAACGACGTGGTGTACGTCCCCGAACGCATCGACGAGCTCGCGCCAGGTGAAACCGCCGTGCATCCGATCGACGTGAAACCGGCTGGCGAGTCGCTGTCACTCGACGTGACCGTCCACGGTGGCGAGCAGACCGCGCGCATCGAACTCGAAGGCCCGGTCGCGCCGGGCGACGGCGAGTGGGATGCGAGCCATCGCGACGCGTGGCGCGCTCGCTGGGTCGGTGGGAGCGCCGACGACGCGGTCTCGTACCCCGAGCACGTCGCGACCGACTACGAGCGGACGCGCTGACCGTACACTCCGACGGCTTTCCTCGCGAACTCGAAGAACGGAATCGGACGAGAACAGGACGGTTCCGGTGGCGAGCCCCCTCGAATCGACGCTGGCGCGTCAGACGAGGAACTCGCCGGTCGCGGTCTCCTTCGCGTCCGAGATGTACGCGATGACGCCCCTGAGCAGGTGCGCGACCAGCGCGATGAACGCCACCACGTACCCCGCGGACGCGACGTACAACGCGGTCTCGGCGGTCTGGTAGGCGTTCGCGGTCGCCTCGCGCTCCTGTGCGACCTCCGACGCGGTCTCGCTCTCGCCCGCGGCCGCGAACCGCTCGCGAGCGGTCACGTAACTCGACAGCACGCTCTCGGACTTCGACTGGAACTCGCCGAGGTCGGCCGGGTTCAACAGGAGCGGCTGCCCGCCCACGACGGTGAACACGTCCGCGGTCAGGTTGTCGTCGGTCGACCGCGCCGCCTGGAGGTTCTCCTGGCCGGCGCTCACGTTCTCCGCGTACTGCTCGAACGCCCGGTCGGCGGCCGACTGCAGGGTGTTCGCGCGACTCTCCTCGCCCTGCAGTACCGCGATACGCGCGAGCTCGCGCTTGACGATAGCGGCGTCGAGCAGCGACGTGTTGTCCCCGGACAACTGTTGCTGGTAGTGCGCGCGCTGCGTCTCGATGAGGTCGTTCAGCGCGGTGTTCCCGTCGGCGAGCGCGTCTTCACCGAGCCCAGCGAGCTCGTCGTCGGAGAGCTGGGAGACGTACAGCGACACCGTATTGTACGTCGAGGACGCCCGCGTCAGGTCGCGTTGCGCGGCCTCGTGTTCGTCGGCTTCCAGGTGCGCTCGCGTCTGCTCGGTCGCGTTGACGAACGTCGCGAACGTCTGTGCGGCCGTGAACGCCCGCGAGATGTCAGTACCGGATTCGAGGTCGCCGTTCTCGATCTTCGACTCCAGGCGCGTCAGCATCTCCGTCATCGTCGTCGCGGCACTGCCGACGTTCCCGCTCTCGTCGGCGTACGTCGACAGTCGGTCCTTGGTCTCTTGCGCGTCGATGAGACCGGGTTCGGCCGTTATCGTCACCGTGTGCGCGTCGACGTTCTCCCCGTCGACCCTGAACGTCCACTCGTACTCCGTGAGCACCTCCGCGTCGGTGTCGAACTGGAGGCCGAACACGACGTCACTGGACTCGCCGGCGGTGAGCGTGCTCGGGACGTCCCGCTCGACGGTCACCCAGCCCTTGTCCGGGCCGTCGACGCGTTCGAGCGTCAGGTTCCGGACGTCGTTGTACCCGAGCGCCTCGGTCACGGATACGGTTCGGGTGTCCGAACGCGTGATCTCGAGTCGACCGAACGACACCGCGGACTCGCTGAGGCTCACGCGCGTCTCGTGGTCGATCTCCATCTCCGTCTCCACCGTCTCGGTTCCAGCGGACGCGTTCGAGGACGCGTACTCGACGACGAGCGTGTGCGTGCCTTCGGGGGCTCGACTGTCGACGGTGACGTCGAGGATGAAGTCCCGGCTGCTGGTTCCCGGAACTCGGTCCGGGCCGCGCGTCAGTTCCGCGCTCACGTACGAATCGTCGAAGTCCGGCGACCCGACGCTGATGGAGTCGACGGAGAGCGGCAGGTCACCCGTGTTCTCGACGGTCGTCTCGACCTGTCTCGTGTACTCCGAGGCGCCGCGTTCCTCGTCGAACGTGTACGACACCGAGGCGGCGGACGTCTGCCCGAACGCCGCCGGGTAGAACGTGCGCGCGTCGACCTGGAACGTCGTCGCTTCGGCGTCCGAGTCGCTCGTCGGTTCCAGTCTGATGAGCCACGAGAGCTCCTCGTGCTGGGGAGAACGTTCGTTCACCGAGACCCGGAGCGTCCCGCTCTCCGAGCCGCCAGCGGGCACGTACCCGTCCAGGTCGGAGATCCGAAGGGACGCGTTCGGGCCGGCGCCGATCGCTCGCACGATGTCGACGCTCGCGTCGTCGTACCCGGTCTGCTCGACGAGTTCGACCGGGACTTCGACGCTAGTCCCGCGGAGCACCCCGCCGACGTCGTACGTGCTCTCGTCGGCCGTGACGCGCGTCGCCTTCCGCACGTTCACGTCGAACCGGATGGTCTCGCGGTGGCCGAGGTTGTCCTCGACGACGACCGCGACGTCCTTCGGGCCCTCCCTGACGGACTCGTCGACGGTAACCACGACCTCGAACGAACCGCTCTGCCGGCTGTTGACTCTCGACGGCGTCTGGCGGACGGACGCGGAGACGCCCGAGTCCGCGGACGCGCTGACGTCCTGTACGTTCATGTCCCCTTGTCCGTCGTTCCAGAACTCGACGGACACGCGCGTCGATTTCTCGGACTGCCCTTCGAACAGGACCGTCCCGTCGGGCGCTTCGCTCCGCCCGAAGCTCGGCGAGACGTAGTTCACGTCCGCGCTCAACGTCCCCGTCCCGACGTTCGACACGGTCACGTCCACCGACCGCGTCGTGTCGAAACCGTCCTCGCCGCGAGATTCGCCGACGGCGTCGTAGTACACCGTGTACGTCTCGCCGTCCTCGATCTGGAACGTCGAACTGGACCCGCTACGCCCACCACCGGACCACCCGCTGAACGTGAACGTCACCTCGCCGTCGGAGTCCTGGCTCTCCGCCGTCACGGTCGTGTTCTCCGACGCGGTGAAACTGAGGGAGACTCGACCGCTATCCGTCGACCCCTCGAACGCCTCCTGAAGTTCGAGGGTCGTGGACGCGGGCGTCGACAACGCCGCGCCCGCAGTGTCGTTCGATTCCGCTTCCGCGGAGGCATCCACAGCCGGTTCCGCATCCGCGGAGGCACCCACGGTCGATTCCGCCGCCGCGGCACCGACGTCGTCGGTCGACGTCGGCGCGACGTCCGCGCTGGCGACGGTCACCGGCGCGAACGCCGCGACGACGACCAGCGAGAGCACCGCGACGACGAGCGCGGTGGCGTTACGCATCGTTCACCTCCTCCAGCATCACTATCTCACCGATCTGTGACGCCTGCACGGTCTCGCTCCACGTGACGATGCGATGCCCGACGAGCATCGCGACCAGGGCAAGCACCAGACCGTACCCGACGAGGACGCCGGCGCTCGCAACCGCGAGCGTCCCCCGAACGGTCGACACGTCCGACCGCGCTGCCGCGAACGACGACGCGCGCTCGGAGAGCCCGTGCTTCTCGGCGAGCGACTCCGCCTCGCGAAGCTCCGAGATCTTCGAACTGGACTCCAGGTAGTACTCGAACGTCTGCAGGCCGTTCGACGCGAGCGCACCCTGCACGTCGCTACAGGACGAACACGCGGACAGGAACGACGACGCCGTCGACGCCGACGCGTTCATCGTCTCCACGTTCCGCTGGTACTCCGAGCGGACGCTCTGGTACCGCAAGCTCACCTGCGAGAACTTCTTGCTCGCGCCCGCACGCCGGAACGCGACCGACGCCAGCTCCAACTGCTCTATCTGTTCGGGCGTCCGCGACGCGTTCGCCGCGGCCTGCAGGAACTCGTCGCCGCGGTTCTCGTAGAACCGACTGACCGCGATGTCGGCGAGCGGCGCGTACGTCAACCCCTGTTCTTTGAGGGACGTGACCGACGAGAGCGTCCGGTTCGCGGCTCCGAGACTCGTCGTCGTCGACCCGTTCTGCGCCGCCTGGTACGCCTCCCGGAACGACCGGAGTAATCGGAGTGTCGTCGCCATCTCGCGTTCGGTCGCGTCGTCGAACTCCGCGACCTGTAGCTTCGACACCGCGAGCGACCTGATGGTCTCGAACTGCGTGTATCGGTCGAACGCCGGTACCCCCTCCATCGACTGGAACGCCGATAGGTACTCGTCTGCGGTCTCCGGCGGCCCCGAGTCGTCCACGGTCGTCGCCGTCGACGACCGCATCGCAGCCCCCGGTTGTGCCGCGACGACCGACCCCACGACGAGCAATCCGATCAATATCCGAATCCCATTCATGTCAGAACACCGTCTGTTGCATCCGTTCGCGTAACTGGTCGTGCTCGAACGCCTCCTCTACCGCGTCGAGTAACGCCGCGACGAGCAGCGTCTTCGCCGCTCGCTCGACGTCGTCCGATTCCCGCCGCGCCTCCTGGAAGAGCTCCCGGGAGAGCTCCCAGACCTCAGTCACCGGCTCCACCTCGGTCAACGTATCTCGCTCCCGGTCGATTCGGCTCTTCGTCTCCTCGATGCGTCGCGTCAGGTTCCCGTCGTTCGCGTCCGACGCGTGCTCGAGGAACGCGTCGAACGACGCCGCGTCACCCCGGAACTCGACAGCCGCATCCGGGAGGTCCGCGCACGCGGCGAACACGTCCACGTTCCGTTTCGTCGTCATCGCCGTGTTCACGCGAGTGACCGCCTCCTCGGCGACGTCCAGGAGTGCGTCCGCGACGGCCTCCGGGTGCGTGTCCACGTCCACGAAGCGATGCCCTTGCTCGGGGAGCGATTCGACGACGTCGAGCAACGTCTCGACGACCGACCCGTAGTACCGCGGGAACGCGACGTCGCGTCCGGCGCGGTCCGAGAGCGCGGCGACGTCCTCGCGCACGTCCGACAGCCGCGTCCGGACTGCCGGTGGGAGCGTCCACTCGAAGGACGCACGCACCGAGACTCGCGCGTTCCCGCCACGGTCGATCCTCGCGGTCGTCGTATCGGTCCGGAACTCGCTGGACGCCGCCGCGGGGAGGTCCAGGTCGACGACGTAGTCGCCGACGAGGACGTCCACGGTCGCCGTCCCGTTCCGGTCGGTCTCCAGCGTCTGCCGGCGCTCGCGAGCGCGGAAGTCGTCGCCGTCGGCGGGCGCGATGGCGACCGGGAGGTTCCCGGTCGCGACACCGTCGACCTCCGCGGTCACGGACAGCGACCCAGTCTTCCGTTCCAGCCCGACGTCGAACGCTTGCTTCTGGTCGTCGAGCGAGACGTCCCGCGTCGCCCCGACGTACTTCGGGTGCGACACCGACAGCGTCGCGGCCGTGGCGGTGAACGGCAGGACGACCGCGGCCTTTCCACTCCGGTTCGTCGTCTCCTCGACGGGGTCGCCGTCGTCCGGCTCGACGTGCACGGTCGCGTCCGGCAGCGCCTCGCCGTCCGCGCCGTCCGAGAGCCGGACGGCGATCTGCGGGCGCTGGCAGACGATGCGCGCCTCCTTCCCGCGGCTGTGACCGCTCCCGATGTCGACGCGCGTCTCGTACTGCTGGCCCGCGACCGAGGCGCCGACCGTCCACGTCCCGGGCTTGAGCTTGAGTTTCGCTCGGCCCGTGTCCGTCGTCGTCGAGTGGTCGTCGCTGCGCGCGGTCGACCGCGCGGTCACGCTGACCGACCGCTGCACGCGCCGGTTGTCGTCCGTCACGATCTGGACGGTCACCGGAACCGGCGTCTCCGTCCGCGACGTCGACCGACGCTTCGGTGACGTCTTCCCCCAGAGCCCAGCGCTCGCCATCCCGTACGCGGCCGGCCAGGAACCGACCATACTGAAGAAGGCGCCGATGCCCGCGGCCGGAAGCAATCCGAGCGGCCCGAGGTCGCTCGCGGCGAGCCAGATGACGAGGACACCCGCGATGATGCCGGTGATGAGACCGAAACCGAGGACGATCAGCGCGCCGTGTGCATCCGTTGGTCTGACCCCATCGACGCTCGCGTCGATCGCCGACCGGTAGACGCCGAGGCCGGCCGAGACGAGCGCGCCCAGCAGTAGCGTGACGACGACGAGGATACCGGTGTTCACTCCAGTGTACCCGGCCGGGAGGAAGAGGAGCCCGCTCGCGGTAGTGTTCCCGGCCGTCGACCCGTTCGTCGTCGTCGGTGTCGTGGTCGGCGTGCCGTTCCCGGCCGAGGCTGGCGTCTGGAAGTTCGCGTTCGCCGACGAACCGCTGTAGACCGCGTTCGCGCCGACGACGACGAGGTCGGCGTTCGCCGGGACGGTCTCGTTCCCGGCGACCGCGTAGGTGCTCGCGAGGTCGCCGACGTTCGTCAGGTTCACGCGCCGGACGGCGCCGTCGAGCGTCTTGAACAGGATGCTCTGCGCGCCGACGTCCGGCGACACCTGGACGTAACTCCCGTTCAGGGCGACGGAGACGTTCGAATCCGCGTAGGTGCCCTTCCAGCCGTCGAGCACAACGCGGTCGCTGCCGTCGGCGACGGTGAGGTTCGCGGTCACGTCCGCACCGATTGCATCACTCGGGAGCGGAACCCGGTCTCCGCTCGCGGTGACGTTCCCGACGTACTTCCCGGTCGGTTCGGTCGTCTCCACGTCCAGCAGGTACTCGTTCGCGTCGAGCACGCCGACGAGCGGGTTCTCGACGACGAACGATTCACCGGCGACGACGAGTCGCGTCGCGTCCGTCGCCGCAGCGTGCACGTTCACCGACGTCGCCGTCTGCGTGACGTTCACGGGCGCCGCGGTCGCGTCGACCGCGACGCGAGCGTTCCCGAACAGTTCGTCCCGCGAGAGCGTCGAGAGCTCGCTCCGGTCGAGGACGAGCGCCTCCGTCGCGCCCGCGGCGTACGTCGCGTTCAGGCTCCCGTCACCGACCAAGAGCGCGACCTGCGACCCTGGCTCGAACCCGCGCAGCGAGAGCCCGGAGACCCGTAGCGGCCCGTCGTCGAACGCGGCGCTCGCCCCCGAGAGGTCCGCGTACTGGAGGTTTACCGAGTCCGTCCCGAGAACGGACCCGTTCAACTCGACGGCGACCGACGCCGCCGACAGGTCGTCGGTCGTCTTCGGGCCAGTCAGTTGCTTCACGGCCATTCCCGTGACGTACGTCGCCCCGTTCCGCTTCGATTGGAACGTGACGTTCTTCGCGTTCGCAGCGCCCGTATCCGTCACGTTCACCAGGAACTTCGTCTTGGTCTGGTTGCGCGTCGTATTCGTGAACGTCACGTTCACGCGAATCCGGTTCGTGTTGACTCGCTCGACGGCGACCGTCGCGTTCGGCGCGGCCGTCGCGCTCGACGGACCCGAACCGGCGTCGCCGACCGAAGCGATTCCCGGACCGGCGACCCCGGGGCTCCCCGCGGCGACGCCACCGACGACCACCCCAGCGAGTGCGAGCACCGCGACGAGGAGCGTGACGCGTGTTCCCCCCCGCATACTATCCCTCGTTGTGGTCGCGGTACTCCTCGAGGTTCTCCATGACCTGCTGTAACTCGCGGTCACTCAACCCCTCGCCGCCGGGCGCAGCGCCTCGAGCGAGGTTCTCCGTGACCTGCTGGTGCTGGTCCATCGAGTGGTCGAGCAACGGCGTCAGGTCGAACCCACCGAGCAGCAGGAGGACGTCGACGTCGGACCCACGGCCGCGCTTCGGCGTGAGGCTCGCCTGCCCCGCGATACTGAGGTCGTGCTTGTTCTGCCACTCGTTGAACGTCCGGTACACCTCCGGCTCCGTGATCTCGCCGTTCTCGATCATGCTCTCGGGCGCCCGCACGACCGGGAACACGATCTGGGATGTCGCCACGTCCATCGGGACGAACGGGTTCTCCGCCGCCTTGTCGAACATGTACTCCAGCTCGTAGATGTTCCCGTCCATCCCCGTCGCGACCGCGGGCGTGAAGTGATAGGACCCGTACCGTGAGGGGATGGTGACGTAGTCCTCGATGTCGATGACGCCGTGGGTCTCTCGGCCCGCGCCGATCATCAGGTCGATCGCTTCGATGATCATCTCGTTGACGCCATCGTAGTTCTGCCGGCTCCCGCCGTCGTCCAGCTGGGAGTTCGCCGCGAGGATGACCATGTCCGCGTTCTGGCCGCCGTCGAGCACCTTCAGGAGGCGCGAGAGCCCGCAGACGGCGTTGAAGTGCCGTTGGTCGGGCTCCCAGTAGAACGGCCACACCGCCATCGCCACGTGGATGACGCTGTCCATCCACGGCTCGCTCTCCCCGACGCTCAACCCGTTCTTGAACTGGTCGATGACGTACGGAATCGACCCGTTCCCGGTGCCGCCACCGAGCGTCGCGACGTGCAGGAACGCGTCCGCCGTCCCGAACACGCGCTTGACGCGGTTGATGATGCGGTCGAGGTCCTGCTCGGCGGCCTTCCGGCCGTTGTGATACGAGTTCCCGGCGCCCGCGAGGTCACCGAACTCGAGCGCGTGCGTGCTCTCGATGTCCGCGTCCTCCGTGATCGCCGCGTCGATGCGGTCGACGGTGTTCCGGATGTCGTTCCGGTTCGTGTTCATCACGAGGATACGGTCCTCGATGCCGGGGTTCTCCGCGCGACTGAAGAACTGCGAGGCGATACGACCACCACCCTCGCCGGACGCGATGACCGCCCAGCGCGTGAACTGGCCCTGGGACATCACGCATCACCTCCGGCGTGCTTGCGCAGTCCATCGTCGGTCGCGTCCACCGGGAGCCCCGAGTCCGTAGCGAGCGACGCGATGACCTCGTCCGGGACCGGCGTCGACAGGAAGTTCGACCGCACGCGTTCGTAAGAGATGCTCTCGTTCTCGTCGATATTGTACTGGATGACGTTCATTATCTCCTGAGATATCTGCGAGTCGTCGTAGACGTAGATGACGCCGTCGGCACGCGATATCGCGTACCCCTCGACGTCCGCCCACGCGGCTAACAGGCCGGGGACGTACTCGTCGGTAATCGGGAAGTCCATCGCCGTACTGAGGTAGCCCGTCTCCGCGAAACGGTCCTCGAGTCGCGGGCCGAACTCCTCGACCTGCGTTCGAATCGTCGCCTCGCGGTCCCCGACGAGTTGGTCGTACAGCGACACCGCCTCGACGTCGACCGTCGTCTCGACGTCCTCGTCCACCTGAAGCGTGCGCTCGACGGCCGCGTAGTCGTCCTCGCGCGGGTCGACCGAGAGGACGTACTCGCCGAAGGGAACGTCCGCGAATCGCGCGGACCCGACGAGGTGCGTCTCGACGACCGCTCGCTCGTCGAACCCGTCGTTCGCCAGTTCGACGACCGCCGTCCGCTTGTCCTCGCTCCCCTCGTCGTACGCCACAGTCACCTCCACGGTGTACGTCTCGACGGTCCCCCGGGAGAGCGCGGGCGCGTCCGGGTCGAACTCCACGTCCGGGTTCCGCCGGAAGTACAGCCCGAAGAACTGCTCCGCGTGCCGGACCGGCAGGTCGCCGGCCGTCACCGTTCCCTCCGAACGCAACTGCTCGTCAATCGTCTCGGAGACGTCCGGGTACGCCTCGACGACCGTCGCCTTCGTGTCGAGCGAATCGACCGCCTCCACGAGCGGTTCGATCGAGGCCCGCCACTCCGATTCGAGCTCGGAGACGTCGTCGAGCCGCCGGAACGTGCCCGCGTGGTCCTCGTCCGCCGCGGCAGGGCGAGTGTAGTAGCCCGCGGGCAGCGACTCCGATTCGAGCGTTCGAACCGCCTCCTGCAGTTCGGATTCCAGCGCCTCGACGATGTCGCGGGTCGCGGACCGCATCGCGTCCCGATGCCGCGTCAACGCCTCCACGTCGAGCGCGGAATCGAGCGCCTCCAGTTCTCGCTGGACTTCCTCCACCCGGTCGAACGGCTCGACGGAGACGAACCGGTCTGCGTCCGACGCGAGCACCACGTCCGCGAGCGAGAGCAGGGCTTCGCGGTCCGCGTCGAAGGACCCGCTGAGTTCGCTCTCCAGTTCCGAGCGCGCCGCGAGCACGTCCTCGACCGCCTCCTCGTACTCGCCGTCGCGTCGCGCGTTCGCCGCCGAATCGAGTCGCGACTCGACCGCCTGCTCGTCTATCGGGCCGGTCGCGCTCCGACGGATGTCCCGCACGCGTTCGATGGCGTCGGCGACCGTCTCGTCGGCCACGTCTCGGTACTCGGTCAACGGGTCACCGACGACGTCCCGGTAGTCGACGCCGCTGGGCGCGCCCTCCGCGGGCGTCGGCGGCTCCTCGTACGCCGACGGGGGCGCGGTCAGGCCCGCGTCGGCGAGCGCGGCGAGGCTCGACTCGACGCTCGCGAGTCGCGTCGTTACGAACTCGTAGAGCGCGTCGTCGCGGTCCGCCGCGAGCGTCGTCAACTCCCCGTCGATACGCTCTAACTCCTGGAGTTCCGCGCTCGCCGCGTTCGAACCGACGGTGAACGACCCCGATTCGCGGTCGAACTCGCCGGCTTCCGCCTCGTAGTCCGCCGCGAGCGAGTCCGCTCGCGCACGGAGGTTCCCGACGTCGAACCGCGGGAACTGCGTCTCGATGGCGTCGAGCGACCGCCAGACGTCCCTGAGCGACGACCCGACCTGCTTCGCGCGCTGCTCGACGTACTGTCCGGTGTTCCCTTCGCCACCGACGACGCCGCGAACGTACATCACGGCGCTGCCGACGAGGACGAGCGGGACGCCACCGACGACGACGTACACGCCCACCTCGGTGTTCCCCAGGACGAACAAGGCCGCGCCGACCGCGGCGATTCCCACAGTCAATACCCCGATTCCCAGTACCGCGCGAGTTCGAGTCTTCATAGTATCACTCCGAACAGGGAGAATCCAGTGGTGACCACGACGCCGAGCACGGTCGCGCACACGAGCGCGATGCCGCCCCCGACCGGCACCCACAGGGCGTACCTGTTGTAGTCAGCCGTCGAATCGATCCGCTTCCGTCCGATCGTCCGGTTCGCCACGAGGTACGGTAGCGCGCCACCAGCGAGTCCCCCGAGAACGACGCCGAGTCCGATCGCGACGAAGAGGTTGTTCCGTATCGTCGACGCCAGCGAGCGTTCCCTGGCGTCGAGCGCCGCGTCGTACGCGGCCACTGCCTCGTTCGCCTCCTCGCGCTGCGCCGTCTCGCTGGCTTCGACGGCGTCGAGCGCGTCGACGGCGACGCCGGGCGTCTGCGAGTCGCGGGCGACGCCGAACAGGAACGTGCGGAACGACGACGCGCTCGCGTTCAGTTCGGCGACGGACGCGTCGAGTCGTTCGAGCGTCCGGTTCGCGGTGGTCGCGTTGAACTCGCCGGAACCGCTCCCGTTGAGCGCCGCCGTCGTCTCCGCCAGTGCGGTCGTCGCCGACGTCGTCCGGTTCGACGCGCCCACGAACGCCCCTTCGAGCGACCGGTACTCGTCGACCGACGCCGCCGAAGAGACGTACAGACGGCCGTCGACGCCGATAGCGGGGTTCACGGCGTTCGCGACCGGTTCGCTGACCGTCAGTCCGCTGTCCACCTGCTTCATCCGGATCTTCGAGGGGAACTCGACCGTCCCGTACCCAGGTTCGAGGCGAACGCGCGGCCCGCGGTCGCTCGCGGAGAGGACCTCGAAGCCGTCACTCGACTGGAGCTCCCACGCGTCACCGTACGGCGTCACGAGGCCCTGCGACGAGCACAGCCGGAGGTCGAGGGTCACGTTCGCGTACAGGCGCTCGGACCCGGTGACGCGTTCACCGGTGCTCGCGAGCGTCGCAACGACCACGTTCCCGCTGCCGCTCACGCCATCGCAGACCGCGGCCGTGTCCGAAGTGGACGCCACTGTCGAGTCCGTAGTGGACGCCGCCATCGAGTCAGGCGTCGACGCGTCGACGGCAGCGACGGCGCCCGGCATCGTCCCGGCGAGCACCGCGACCGCGAGCACGACAGCGAAGAATCGTCGCCCAGTCATTCGAACGTATCCTCGATTCGCCGCGACTGCAGTTCGTACATCACGACACCACCGATACAGAGACCGACGCCCGCACCCAGACCGATACCCGCGAGGTACTGGACGACCGTCCCGTCGGCGAGTGCCGCGAGCGTCGACACGCGAGCGTTCTGCTCTTGGGCCGCGTCGACGCTCGCCGAGACGTTCGAAGTCGTCGTCTCCTCGGACTGCACCGTGGCCGTGACAGCGCCAGCGCCAGCGAGCACGAGACAGCCGAGGACCAAGCACGCGAGAATCACCCTCACCCCCCCGAGCGAGCCGCCGTCGGACCGGCGTGTCACTGTATCATCGCCTCCGTTTGCTCCTCGTAGGCCTCCGCCTTCTCCTCTATCTCGCGTATCCGGTCCACGTCCTCGCGTTCGTACGTCAGGAGCGTCGTCACCGTCGCGAGCCGACGGTCGTGCAGCGCCACGCCGAGGTTCACCTCCTGGAGCGAACACTGCGCTTGCAGGTACTCGCGGATCGTCGACGTCTCCACGCGCCGCCCACTCCCCGACAGGTAGCCCGACGGCGCCCGCACCAGCCCGATCGCTTTCTGTGCGTCGGACGGGTCCAGGTCCGCGACCGACTGCTTGCTCGTCGCGAGGCGCACGAGCGCCGCGCTGTCGACGTCCTGCTTCCCGACGAACGGCAGCAGGTACCCCGGGAGCGACCGCGTCATCGTCGTCGACCGCCCGAGCGCCGCGTACCCCGCCTTCGAATCGGACGTCCCGACACCGAAGTTCAGTGACGTGACCAAGTCCTGAACGTCGATGTCTGGCGTATCGATGTCGTCGTACTCGCTCGGGTCGACGCCCGAGAGCACCGGGCCGGCGACGAGGTCGTAGACGCCAGCGGCCACGTACTCGTTGTACTCCGAGAACTGGCTCTCCGCCGCCGCCTGATACGAGATACGCTGGTTATCGACGAGGATGATGCCGTCCGCCCGGTCCTCCAGGCGATTCAGCCCGTAGCGGGCGTTCCACGCCTGCCGGCCCGCACCGACCGTCTCCCCGTCGTCGTCGTCGCCGACCTGCCCCATCGTGTTCGGGAGGACGGCGAGTACGACCACGTCAGCGCGGTCGTTCGTGTACTCGTGGATGGCGTCGACGATACTCGGCGCGATACCACAGCCGGTGCCACCGCCGAGTCCGAGACAGACGAACGCGAACTGGATCTCGTCCTGGTCGGTGGCATCCGCGACGCCCCCCGAGGCGCCGCCACCGAAGTCGTCGTCCGCCTGCTCGCCGCCGAAGTCGTCGTCGGCTGGCTCGCCACCCGGGTCGTCCTCGGTCGCCGTCCACTCGTCGTCCGTCTCCGACCACTCCGCGTCACCGCCGTCGGTGAACGCCGTCGTCGACGCACCGAACCGCTCCTCGAGGCGCGTCACGAGCTCGTCGTAGTGCTCGGTCATCACCTCGTCAGCCTTCACCGGGTCGCGACCGAATCCCCCAGTCACCTGTTCCTCGAAGCCGGCCGTGTTCCCGTCCACGAGCCCCCGCTGTTCGGCGATACCGAACTGTGCGTCCGCGTCGACGTTCCGGAGGTTCTGCAGGTCCCGGATCGTCGAGTTGAACACGAGCGGTTCGGCCAGCGCGGTGATGTCGTCCCCGCCGAAGAGACCGAGCGTCGAATCCGACGTGTAATCGAACACGGCGTCGACTATCGCGCTTCCGGCCTGTCCTGCCCCTACGAAGAGATACGTCATTAGATGTCTCTGACACGTGTCTATACGTAGCGTTGATTTAGTATTTCTGGCAGACCGAACTGTTCAATCGTACTTCCAGATAGTTACGTCGCCGGTCACCCGCGGAGTCGTCGCAACATGATGGAGTACTGGTTGCGTTCGTAGAGGTCCTCGACGTGATCGAGGAGTTCGTCCGCCGCCAGCAGGAGACCGCGGGCGCGTTCGGGGTCCGTGCTCGCGTAACTCCGGCCGTCCTCGTGGAGGTCTCGTGCGAGCGACACGAAGTGCCGCGGAATCGTGTGATTGTGGTCGTCCCGACGCTCGTAGTACGCCTCCACCTCGTCGATGCGGTCGGCGACCGACGCTACCAGATCGCTCGGCGAACCGTCCGTCATCGATTCCCCGCGGGTCGATTCGAGCGTCGGAACGAGCGTGTCCCGGTAGAACTCGAGTTCCCGGAACGCGCCGTACCACTCGGCGCGCTCGTCGGTCCGTTCCGCGCCGTCGACGAGTTCGGCGACGCGCTCCAGGAGCGCCGCCTCCACGCGTTGGTCCGGGTCGAGGTCTCGCTTCACCTCGTTCGAGACCGCGACGACCTCGTCCGCGTCGACGTCCTCGAACGCGTCTCTCGTTCGCGCGTGCTCGTCGAGCGCGCCGACAGCGGTCGTGAGAGCGCCCTCCATCCGACCCTGCGGAGTCGCGTCGGGGTCGCGGAGCGCGTCGACGAGCCCCGAGGCCGCCGCACTCTGCGGGCTCGTCCGTCGCTCCACGGCCGCCACCGCGTCCGCGACGGTTCCCTCGTCCGACCCCTGACCCGCCGGACCACTGCCTGCACGGGACCGTTCGCTCTCGGCCGCCATCGACGCGACGTCCGTCGCGATCGGTTCGAGCGCCCGTGCGAGCGACCCGTCCACGTCGCGGAGTCGCTGCGCGAACGCCTCCACCTCCGCTTGGACCGTCACGTCGCCCGTCCGCTCCACCGCCTGCAGCACGCCGTGAGACGCCTCCAGTTCGTCGACCGCGTCCTCGACGGCGTCGCGCGCCAATCGCTCGTCGACGCGTCCATCACCGAGCGCGTCGAGCAACGTCCGCGCAGTCGGCGACCGCGGTGACCGACCCGCCTGCACCGACGCCACCGCCGCGGACGCCACCGCGTCGTCTCCACCGCCAGTCGACCCACCAGTTGCACTGCCAGTCGACCCACCAGTTGCGCCGCCAGTCGACCGACCCCGACCGTCGCTCTCAACGAGGTCCACGCGACCGCGTGCGACGGCGGACGCCAACCCCTCCAACGCCTCCGTCCGTCCCTGCGACGTCTCCACCACGCCCTGGTCGGCAGCCGCCCGAAGCAGGTCGTCGGTCGCACTCGTCAACTCCGTCACGCGGTCGTGGACCGCGCGCCCGTCGGGCTGCACCGACAGCGCGTCCGCCACCCGACGCACCGCCGGGTCCGGGCCGTCGTCACCGACGAACCGATACCCGACCGCCCCCAGCGCCACGCCCACGACCAACGCCACGACGCCGACGACGACACTCCCCATGCCACCGCCCGTCGACTGCAGTACCACGCCGTCGAATATCGGAGACAACATACACGGTCACCTCAAGGCATCTGCTCCCGGCCGAGACAGTCGAACAGCGCCTCAACGTGCTCCCACTCGTCGCGGATGCCCGCGGCCAGCCGAGTGTTGCCGTCCTGCTTCATCGTCAGCGCGTGGTCGTACATCTCCGAGAGCGACTGCATCTCCGGGTTCCACAGCGTCCCCCAGAGGTAGACGTCGTCGAGGTACGGCGTCACGAGCCGGTGCGTGTTGATGTCCACCGTCTCCACCCCCGACGTCGACTCCCGGTCGAGGAAGTCCGGGCCGCCGAGGACCTCCCGGAGGACGCCGTCGTCGAGCAGCGGCGCGAGCGACTTCATCTTCTCCTCGGGGCCGTACACGAGGAACGTCCCACCCCACGCCGTCGTCGGGTCGAAGTCCGCGAGCTTGTTCTGGAACAACGCCTTCCGCGCGAGCATCTGGACCTTCGACCGGTCGAACGACGACGCGTGAATCTTCCCGAGCACCGGCGCGAGGACGACCGCGGGGTCGACCTCTCGCTCGGGGTCGAACGGATACTTGTCCTGCACCGGCCGGAAGCTGTCCGCCGGGTCGAACACCTCCCCGCGGATCGCGAGGTCGACGTCCTGATTCAGGACCTGCGGTATCGACGACATCGTGAACGCCTCCAGGAACGACACCAACGGCTTGTTCAGGTCCGTGTACTCGGGCGGATTGTACCGCTCGATGTCGTGGATGCGCGGCTGGATGTCCTGGGTCGCATCCCGGAGCTTCCGGTTGTCGAAGGGGATGATGGCGTCGACGCTCTTCGCCATCCGCGCCATCCCCAGGACGCCGTTGACCTTCGCACGCCCGGACTGCGACGCGTACTCGCTCGGGATGACGACCGACGAGAACATCGGCTTCCCGACGACCTTGTCGTTGTCCAGCACGCGCTCGCGGAGCATGTCCGCGACGACGGGCGTCGACCCACAGCCCGTGCCCTTCGTGACGCTATGGATGAACATGATCGCCTGCGAGTCACGGAGGTCGACCGGACTGCTATCCCAGCGCTCGTTGAACGGATTCCCCTCGTCCTCGAAGTCCGCGAGCGCGAAATCCCGGCCGTGATCCCAGCGATGCCCCGCACCCGCGTAGTTGTGCGCGCCCTGGCCGATGATGCAGTTCGCGACGATGTCGTGCCGGTTGTACGCCTTCTCGACCTGCGCGTAGTACGTCTCCTCTATCTCCGCGACGTTCGTGTTCAGGATGCTCGCGTCCGCGAGGCCTGCGTCCCAGATGTGGACGCGGTCCTCGTTCTCCTCCGAGAGCGTGTTCCGTCGCAACAGCACTGCGTCCACGATGTGATTCCCCGCACCACCGACGCCGAGCATGAACCACTTCTTCCCGACTGCCGACCCCGACAGGTCCTCGCTGCCCGTCGCACTCGACCGGTCCGGCGACCCGTCCGTCGACGGCTCCTCGGGCTCGTCTTCCGCCTCGTCCGACCAGTACCGCTCCTCGACGAATATCGGGTCGTAGAGGTCCGGGTACACCTGCTCGACGGACTTCGGTTCGTCTCGGTGCTCGTGCGCGATGTGCGCTTCGAGCGAGTCCCGCTCCCACCCGTCACGCGACGTCACGCATATCTTACATGTTCCCGTCATGGAGGGTTCTGAGTACGTAGAAACCGTACCGGCGGCGGTATGAAGTTACTGGCCTCCCAACCTTCGCGGACTCGCACAGCGCGCAACCCAGTGTGGACTCGCATAGCGCGCAGCCAACGTGGGTTCGCGAAGCACGCAGCCCAGTGTGGACTCGCATAGCGCGCAGCCGACGTGGGTTCGCGAAGCGCGCAGCCCAGTGTGGACTCGCACAGCGCGCGACTACGTGTACTCGCGCTTGAACCGCTCCTGGAGCGACTCCAGCGCCGCAGCACCGGTTGTTCCCTCGGCGAACCGCACGTCGACGATACCCGGCAGCGTCGACGGCACGTCGACGGACTCGACGAGGTCGCCCTGTCGGGTCGCGAACTGCTCCAGAGCCGCGACCGAGTCCGGCGTCGCGACGAACGACGGCAACCCGTCCGTGTTCACGTGAACCGTCCGGTCACCGCCGTCGACCGCGTCCTTCAGTTCGTCGAGCAACAAGAGCACCTCGTCGACCACCGACTCCATTTCGACGTGCTTCGTCCGTGACGGCTTCTGGCGCTCCGGCTCCGACCGCGTCGACGCCGGAGTCGACGCGGTCGTCGCCGTCGCGTCGACGCCCTCCCGCGACTCCAGAACGACCGCGCCATCACGCACCGAGTACTCGACCTCGTACTCGCGCTCGAACGCCGGCTTCAGCGCCGTCGCCATCGCCCGCGACACCTCCGGCGGAAGCGACAACCGCTCCTGTCCATGCCCGAGCGCCCCCTCGACGCTCCCGAAGAACTGCACCGACGTCAACAAGCCGGCCGCCGTCTCCCGCGCCGCCGTCACTTGCTCTTGCGCGGCATCGAACTGGCACGCGTGCAGGTCCTCGCGAGCCGTCCGAAGCTGGCGCTCCACCGCGTGCACGCTCTCGACCGCGTCGTCCTGCCCGTCAATAGCCAGTTCCTCCACGCGAGCGCGAACCGCGCCCTCCAACCGCTCCAGTTCCTCGCGAGCGCGCTCCACGTCGGTCTCCGCCGCCGTCAGCGTCTCGTGGAACGACGCCTCCGCATCCTCGACGTGCCGCTGGATGCGCTCGCGGTGCACCTCCACGCGCTCCAGCGCCGACACCACCGTCGCCACGTCGTCGCCCTCTCCGTCGAGCATCGACCGGAGCGCGTGGTCGACGTCACCGACGTGCGTCGACCGACCGTCCGGCGACAGCTCGAACTCGCGGAACGTCGTCGGGAGGTTCACGAGGTCGTACTCCGTCCCGTACCGCGACCGCACCGAGATGGCGACGTCCCCACGCTCGACGACGTCGAGCACCGCCTCCGCTAGCCGCGACTCGATGCGTTCCACCGCCGCACCCGGGTCTCGAGCCTCGACGCGCTCGCGGACCTCTATCGCGCGCTCCCGACGCACCGACGCGGCCGCGCTCCCCGACCTGATCGACTCCAGTTCCGCATCCACGTCCGCGTACCACTCCCGTTCTTCCTTGATGGACGACCGTGCGTCCGCGACCGCGTTCGGCGCGTACTCCGCGAGCGTCTCCATGGACTCGTCGTCGAGCCGCCGGTCGACCGCATCGTCGAACGCCGCCCGTTTCGACGCCAGCGACTCCTCGGCGCTCGACAGCGCCGTCGCCGTCTCCACTTCCAGGTCCGCGTCCCAATCACGCGTGTACGCCCCACCGAGCGCCCCGACGCTCGCGACGAACGGCGTCGCCACGAACAGAGCCAGCCCGACACCGCCGACGTCAGCCGAGAACAACGGTGCGTACACCCCGAAGAACAACACGAGGAACAGGACCGACACCAGGCCAGCGAACGCGAACGTCGCGTCCCGGTTCCGCCACGCACCCATCGCGACCCCCTGGCCGACCCACGCCAACGCGATGAGCGCGAACAGCGCGAGGACGAGCGTGGTACTCGACTTGAACTGTACCGCGGCCGCCCGGAACACCGGCATCGAGATGATCGCTTCGACGACACCACCGACGACGGGCACCGACCGCCCCTGTACGCCCGCGAGCGCGAACACCGCCTGAAGGAACGTCCCGACGACGGGCACGCCAGCGACCCCCCACCCGACGAACGGCAATAGCTCTCTCACGTTCATATCCACCCCTCATCAGGCTGGCAAGAAAACGTTTACCGCCGCCGCCCGACCAACCGAGACCTCCACCGCGCCACGAGACCACCGCTCCGCAGGCACCCCGAATCATCCAGCCGCGACCCGGATTCGACGCTCGGCGACCTCGAATCATCTCTCGACGACATTCGGGTCGTCTCGTGACGGTCGTACTCGACGACGACCACCCGAACGTCGACACGTTCTGGTGTCGGCCGAACCATTAAGATGCAGTTGGGCGATTGTCCAGACACCGTCGAGTCGCCATCGGCGACTCGCATCTCAACGCATGTCTATGGAAGGACGCACCTGTGTCATCACAGGTTCAGGGCGTGGCATCGGACGCGGCATCGCCGAACACCTCGGAGCACGAGGGGCGAACGTCGTCGTGAACTATCGGTCGAGCGACGAGGCCGCGCGGGAGACCGTCGAGAGCATCCACGAGAAAGGCGGTGAAGCCATCACCGCGAAAGCGGACGTCTGCGACCGCGACGAGGTCGAGGCGATGCGCGAGCTCGCGCACGACGAGTTCGGGCAGGTCGACGTCCTCGTGAACAACGCCGGCATCACGCAGGACACGCGGTTCGTGAACATGACGCGCGAGGAGTGGGATCAGGTGATGGACGTGAATCTCGGCGGGATGTTCAACTGCACGCAGACGTTCTACGACGACATCTGGAACGCCGACGAGGGTCGCCTCATCAACATCTCCAGTATCGTCGGGAAGCAGGGGAACTTCGGACAGGCGAACTACGCCGCCGCGAAGGCCGGGATGTTCGGGTTCACGCGCACCATCGCCATCGAGCTCGCGTCGGGCGGGTCGACGGCGAACTGCGTCGCGCCCGGATTCACGCGCACCGACATGCTCGCGGAGGTCCCCGAGGAGGTCCAGGAACGCATCGTCGCCCAGATTCCCCTGGAGCGGTTCGCGGAGATCGACGACATCGCGAGTACCGTCCGGTTCCTCGCGAGCGAGGATTCGAGCTACATCACCGGTGAGGTCATCGACGTCAACGGCGGCATGGACCTCTAGACGGTCCCTAGCCGTCTCGTTCCCTGGGGAGCGCGTTCTCACACCAGTCCCGTTCGAATCACGCCCGTTCTCACACCAGTCCCGTTCGAATCACGCCCGTTCTCACACCAGTCCCGTTCGAATCACGCCCGTTCTCACACCAGTCCCGTTCGAATCACGCCCGTTCTCACACCAGTCCCGCGTTGAATCGCTCTCGGTCCAGTGACGGCGTGGAGTCGATACGGGCGGTCGCGAGAATCTCGGCGTTCACGTGCAACGGTGGTGTGTGCGGCGCTGCGGGGGCGCTGGCGTCACTCGCCGTGGTCGCCGAGCGCGGCCTGCGTGGTGCGTTCGAGACCGTCCTCGATGCCGAGTTCGTCCTCGAGCGCGCGCCGCGCGGATTCGAGGGGGACGTCGAGCTCGTAGCTGTAGAAGTTCCCGCGGCTCCCAGAGCGGTTCTCGCGCGCGGTGAGGATACCGAGCATCCGGAGGTCCGAGAGGTGGTTGTGCACCGAGCGCTGCGCGAGACTATCGATGCCCATCGCGTCGCAGACGTCCAGATAGCGGTCGTAGATGTTCCGCGAACGCTCCGGGGTACGCCCGGCGCGTGCCAGCGACACGACCGAGAGGAGCGCGAGGTGGCCGTGCTGCGTGAGTTGTCGAATCCCTTCCTCGACGCGCTCGCGCTCCAGTTCGTGCTGGGCTTGCTCCACGTGGCGTTCCTCGAGGAAGTCGTCGCCGTTGTTCTGCGCTTGCTCGCCGGCGAGCAGCAGGAGGTCGAGCGCCTGCCGCGCGCTCCCACGGTCCTTCGCCGCGAGCGCCGCACAGAGCCGGACGACCGCGTCGTCGTACACGTCCTCGCGGAGCGCGATCTCCGCGCGCGACGAGAGGATGTTCGAGAGCTCCTGGGCGTTGTACGGCGGGAACTGGAGTTCGCGCTCGCAGAGCGTGTCCTGCACGCGCGGGTCGAGTTGGTCGCGGAACTTGAAGTCGTTCGAGATGCCGATGATACCGACCTTCGCGTTCTCCAGGTCGCCCTTCGACCGAGCGCGCGGCAACTCGTAGAGGAGTTCGTCCTTCTCCCCGATGGAATCGATCTCGTCGAGGACGAGGAGGACGGTGCCGCCGACCGCGTCGATCTCCTCGTAGAGCTTGTTGAACACGGTCTGCTGGGGGTAGCCCGTCGTCGATATCTCGCCGCCGTCCGGCCGGAGTTCGTTCACGAGTTCGACGGCGACCTGGTACGAGGACGAGAGCGGCTTACAGTTCAGGGTGAGGACGGAGAGGTCGATGTCGTCGTATCCCCGCGCGTCCTCGCGGAGGCGTTCGAGGAGGTACTCGGTGACCGCGGTCTTCCCGACGCCGGTGTTCCCGTAGAGGAAGATGTTGTTGGGCTCCCAGCCGTCGATGACCGGCTGGAGCGCGTCCATGTACGCGTCGATCTCCTCGTCGCGCTCCTGGATGCGGTCCGGCTGATAGCTCTCTCTGAGCGCGTCCTTGTTTGCGAATATCGTCCGCTTGCGCTCGAAACGACGCATGCGTTCGACCGTAGCACTCACCCTATTTAACGACCGCCTTTTCACGTGATTCGAGTGTTTCGAGTGAACGCCCCGAGTCTGGGTGTCGAATCGGACGGCGGTGGCGAGGGCAGCACGTCGTCACGGATTGCAGTGCCAGCGAACGCGGTCACTTCCTCGCCAGACAGACGGCCTCTTTCCCTCGTCCATCCCCACCCGCTTCCTTTCTTTTCTTTTCTCTTCTTTCTAGTCTAGTCTGTCTAGCTAGACTAGGTAGGGTACGAGACTAGGGAGATTGCTGGTCAGTCTACGTGCGGTGGAGCGTGCAGGGAATGAAGCTGGTGGAGAGTGGAGCGGGTGGAGAGTGGAGCGGGTGGAGAGGGGTGCGTGTGGAGGTGCTGACGAGACGGTGTGGATGGGCTGACGGTGGTGAGTCGTCCGGGGATGATGGAGAGGCGAGTGGTTTGGGGGGTGAGAGACACCACTGTTTCGTGTGAAGCGTGGGTTGGGCTAGGGGTCACGTGCGAGCACACCGTTGTTTCGTGTGAAGCGGTGATAGGTTGCCACCGTGATATCGGTTCGTGACACGCCCTGGATTTACAGAACGGCTGCCTCAAGATTCAGGACAGCCACATTCGACGCCTACCCCCACCACCGTTGCAGGTGAAGACCTCCCCTCGTTGACGCAACCGCGGTCCGTTCACTCCACTCCCGCCCACCCACACTCCATACCCCACCCACCCACACTCCACACCCCCACCCACACCAACCCCCCGCTTCACTCGCAACAGTGGTGTCTCTCTCCCCACCACAACCCCACCTGACACCTGCTCGCGGTCGGAACCATCACCGTCGTTCACTTGCACCAGTGGTGGGTGCAGCGGTTCCCGGGTGGACAACCTTCACGAACACACCACCGTTTCACTCGCAATCACGGTGGGTCAGGAACGACACCCTGCCTCACGACCCCATCCCCATACGAGCCGTTCCATTCCCGGCCAAGCTGCCCCATCCCCGGGTTTCGACTCGAACGTGCTTGTCACCAACACGGAGGTATAAGGCGCATCCGGGCGACGGCTCTCGTATGCGAGATGTCGCGATAATCGGCGCGTCCATGACCCAGTTCGGGCAGCGCGACGCGTGGATCCGAGAGTTACTCGCCGAGGCGGGCGACGCCTGCCTCGACGACGCCGGCGTCGAACCGTCCGCGCTCGACCACCTCTACGTCTCGAACATGGCGAGCGGCGAGTTCGAGGGGATGACGGGCGTCCCGAACGCGCTCGCACACGACCTCGGCGCGCTCGGGGCGTACACCCAGCGCGTCGACCAGACCTCGAGCTCGGGCGGCGCCGGCATCTACGCCGCCTGGCAGTCCATCGCCAGCGGCGCGAGCGACGCGACGCTCCTCGTCGGCGGCGAGAAGATGACGCACAAGACCACCGCGGAATCGACGGACGTCATCGCGTCGCTCACGCATCCCGCGGAGTACAAGCACGGCGTCACCCTCCCGAGTTTCGCCGGCCTGACCGCGCGACACTACCTGGAGCGGTTCGACGCGCCCCGCGAGAGCCTCGCGAAGGTCGCCGTGAAGAACCACGAGAACGGCACGCGGAACCCGCACGCGCAGTTCCAGAAGGAGGTGGACCTCGATACCGTCATGGAGTCGCCCATCGTCGCGGACCCGCTTCGACTCTACGACTTCTGTCCCATCACGGACGGCTCCGCGGCGCTCATGCTCGTCCCCGCGGACGACGCCGAGTCGTACGTCGACAGCGCCGACGACTACGCGGTCATCTCGGGCGTCGCCGGCGCGACCGACACGCACGTCGTGCACGAGCGCGACGACCCGACGGTGATGGGTGGCGTCGTCGAGAGCGGCGAGCGCGCGTTCGACATGGCGGGCCTGGAACCCGACGACGTCGACGTGGCGGAGCTCCACGACATGTTCACCATCCTCGAGTTCCTCCAGATGGAGGGGCTCGGATTCGCCGAGCACGGCAAGGCGTGGGAGCGCGTCGAAGCCGGCGAGACGACGATGGACGGCGACCTCCCTATCAACACCTCTGGCGGCTTGAAGTCGAAGGGCCACCCGCTCGGCGCGAGTGGCGTCGCACAGGGCGTCGAGATATACGAGCAGATCGTCGGGGAGGCCGGGCCGCGACAGGTCGACGCGGACGTCGCGCTCGCGTGTAACGTCGGCGGGTTCGGGAACTGCGTCATCACCACCATCCTGGAGGCAGCAGCATGAGCGACCACGACCACACGGACGACGGCAACGGCAGCGAGAGCGTGCACGACGAACCGCGCGTCCGCGAGGGCCACCTCTCGGGCGACGACCTGACCGCGTACGTCTGCACGAACGGGCACGCGACGTTCCCGGGCCATCAGCGATGCCCGGAGTGCGGCGAGTCGCAGGACGCGGAACTGGACCTCTCGGAGACGCGCGCGGAGGTGGTGACGTGGACGACGAGTACGGCGACGCCACCGGGCGTCCGCGAACCGAATCACCTCGCCATCGTCGAGTTCGACCTCGACGCGGCGCTGGAGGCGTCTCACGACTTCACGGCGGGGACCGTGCAGGGGCCGGTGCGGACGCTCGCGCAACTCACGACGGGCGACGTCGAGTCCGGTGACGTCGTCGAGCCGACGTACGTCGAGGAGCTCCGCGAACCCGGCGCTGGAATCCGCGAACCGGACAGTCAGTCCTGGGACGGCTACCGGTTCGAGCCCGTGGAGTCGTAGCGACGGCACAGACCACCGGTTTCGGCTATTCGTCGACGGCCGCGAGTGCGTTATTCGTCGACGGCCGCGAGTGCGTTATTCGTCGACGGCCGCGAGTGCGTTATGCGTCGACGACCGCGAGTGCGACGACGTACTGTCCGCCGAAGACCGACGGGTCCGGCGCGGGGACGTCCGCGCGCTCGTAGACGCCGTCGGGGATGCCGATGTCGCCGAGGAGAAGATCGCCGGGGACGCCATCGAGTCCCGTCTTCGGGAGTGCGAGCGTGAGCGTAGCGTCCGGGTGGACGGCGCGCCCTGGTGCGTCGCCGGTGGTGGCGTCGAAGCCGCTGGGGACGTCGAGCGAGAGCGAGCGTTTCGACCCCTGGTCGACGACCTGCGCGAGGTCGGCGGCGGTGCCGTCGAGTTCGTCAGTGAGTCCGTACCCGACGAGTGCGTCGATAGCGAGGTCGACGTCGAGGACGACGTCGACCGCGTCGTGGACGGCGCCGTCGCCGTGGACGAGCGTCGCGCTGGTCGCGTCGAGCGCGGCCGCTTGGCTGGCCGGTGCGCCCTCGAGTGCGTCGCGGTCGCGGTCGAGGACGACGGTGACGTCGGTGCCGTGGTTCGCCAGGTGTCTGGCGGCGGCGAGCCCGCCGCCGCCGTTTCCGCCGCCGCCGGCGAGAACAGCTGCGTCCTGGGGGAGTCCACCGACGACCGCGCGGCTCGCCTTCGCGAGGTTCCGGCCGGCGTTCTCCATCATCGACAACAGCGGGAGGCCGACGTCGTCGACGGCTGCCCGGTCGACCGCTCGCATCTCGGCGGCGGTGATGGATGGCACGCGAACGCCGCGAGTCGTCTCGAACACGGGACGGGGCGCGTCCGACGTCCCGCCGCGACGGTCCACGGCCCCTGACCGGTCCGCGGTCATGCGTCCGCGTCGCCCCGTCCACCGTCAGCGTCGTCGCCACCTGCACCCGTCGCGTCGTCGCCACCCCCATCGGCTCCGTCGTCGCCACCTGCACCCGTCGCGTCGTCGCTACCTCCATCGGCTCCGTCGTCGCCCGCGTTCGCGTCCGCGGGCTCGGCGTCACCGCCTGCGTCAGACTCGTCGCGCTTCCCGTATCGGTCCTTGAGCGTCTCTATCTCGGCGTCGACGTCGACCTTCACGCCATCGTCGACGGAATCGGCGTCCTGCGCGCCACCGGTCCCGCTCCGGCCAGCCGGGTCGTCGTCGCGGGCGGCGTCCGCGCGCCGCGCGTCGTCGGCGCGGTTCGCGCGCTCCTCGAACTCGTCGAGCGTGTGGTCGCGCTCGCGCGCCTCCCGGAGTCGCGACTGGACGTCGTCCCGGAGCGCGCGAGCCTCAGCTAGGAGTTCGCCGGCCGCACCGTCGTCGGGGAGCGCGCCGGCGTCGAGCGCGGTCTGGAGGTCCGCGAGCGACCCTTCGAGGCGTTCGAGCGTCCGGTCGCTGACGTCGGCGAGCCGCTCGGCGGACCCCGACGCCCGGTCGCGCGCACCGGTGGCTCGCTCCCGTGCACGATTCCCGGTGTCGACGACGCGAATCGCACGCTGGACGGTCTCCAGGAGCTTGATGTTCACCTCGAGGATCGCGATGGTGCCCGGTATCGCGACCTCGTCGGCGAACCGCACGACCTCGCTCGGCGACGGCGGGCGCGGTAGTCCGAGCGGGCCGCGTGGCGGGTCGCGTCGCAGTTCGTCCCGGAGTTCCTGGAGGACCGTCGACAGCTCCTCCGCGCTGGCCGCGAAGTCGACGTCGTCGTCCCGGCGGTCGGTCATGCCCGAACCTTCTCGCCAGGCGGACAAAAGTCTGGCCCGCCCCACCGCGTCGCCTGGCGGCGATGAGCCGCTCGCCGGACGGGCAGCGGGCACTGTGGATGCTGACGGTTCGACTCCCCCGCGCTTTAATCTTGCACGGCCTCCGCCACAATGTTTATTGTATGCTGTATCCGTAGTTCCGCAAGAATGCGGACCGACCACGGCGGGGGCGTACCCGACAGTACTGCGTTCGCGCAGACGCTGTCGAGTCTGAAACAGGAGGGAAGCAACATCCTGCTCGTCGGGCAGACGAGCGGGACAGCACATCACGCCGCCTGCGAGCGATTGCTCGGTGACGGCGAGCAGCCTCGCCGTCGCGTCTACGTCTACACCGCTGGGAACGAGTCCTGTGGGTTCACGGCGACGGCGCCAACGATGGAGGATTCGGCGTGCATCGTCACGCAATCGACGGACGACGGGACGGGCGTGCACGACGGCGTTCCGGAGTCCATCGAGCGGACGGTCGTCGGCAACCAGTTGTTGGCGTCCCTGGGTGCGGAGATAATCGACGCTGTCGCGGCGTACGACGACGAGTTCGACCTCGCGCCGGCGGAACTACGCCTGTGTTTCGACTCCGTGACGCCGTTGCTCCGCGACCACAAGTCCGAGAACGTGTTCCGCCTCTTGCATATGGTGACGTCTCGCGTCCGCGAGGTCGACGGGATGGGGCACTTCCATCTGCCGCTCGCCCGGGACAGCGACTACGTTCACCTGTTGGAGCCGCTGTTCGACGCGATCGTCGAGGTCCGGGACGGCGAGGACGGTCTCGAGCAGCGATGGGACCTCCGTGACCGCGGCACGGACACGGGCTGGATCTCGCTCTGACGTCCGTCTCTCGCTCTGGCTCTCGTCGAGGTCAGGCGTGTTGTGCGACGAGGGCTTCGAGGCTCGCTTTGTCCTTGGCGCCGACGACGCGTTCGACCGGCGTGCCGTCGACGTAGAGGAGCATGGTGGGGACGCCGCGGACGTTCTGGCGTTGGGCGAGTGCCTGGTGTTCGTCGATGTCGACCTTGGCGACGACGGCGGTGCCGTCGTCGTGGAGCGCTTCGACGACCGGCTCCACCATCTTGCACGGCCCGCACCAGTCCGCGTAGAAGTCGACGAGGACGACGTCGTGGGCGTCCGTCACCTCCTCGAGGTGGTCGGCGCCCTCGACGTGGACCGGGCCGGACGGACGGCCCTGTGCGTCGTCGCCGCTCTCGCTTACGGCCCCGCCATCGCTCAGCTTCTCCTGGAGTTCCTGTCGTTTCTGTTCTCGAATCGCGTCGCGTTCGTCTGTCTCTGTCATCGACGCATCCTACCCGCTCCACGTACCTAAAACCACCACAGATGTGTTGGGTTGGTGCACAACCGCTGTTCGGGCGCGCGTATCGAATCTCGATTTCGGACGACGTTCTTTAACGAACGGCGTCGTACGACCGGTAATCATGACCCCTGAGGTCGTCGTTCCCCTCGCGACCGTCCTGGCCGCGGCCGTCCCGCTCCAGGTTGAGATCAGCGCGCAGTTCCTCGCCGGTGTCGCCGGGACGATACTCCTCATGCTGTTGTTCCTGATGGTGGTCGTCCTCTGGGACATCGCGCTCGCACTGCGGGACGTCGCGGAGAAGATAGACTACCTCGAGGACGACGTGGACTCGGACCTGGCGAGCATCAACGGGACCCTCACCCGCATCTACGACCGGATGGGTGGCGGAACGTCGACGGGCCGAGAGGGCGTTTCTGGAGCGGCAGCGGGTCGAGAGGGCGTTTCCGGTGCGTCAGCGGGCGGAGAGGGCGTTTCTGGAGTGGCGGCAGGGCGCGAGGCGTTCTCTGGAGGGGCGACGAACGTGCAGGGGACTAACGTGGTCGGTGGAGGCGTCTCGGCGTCACCTGGGAACGGCGAACCGGGTGACGTTCGACCCGGGCGGGTTCGGGCGCACGCTGCTGGCGTGAATGCTGCTGCCGGCGGGACGACGAGCGTGAATCCGACGGCCGGTAGCGGGCTCCACGAACCTGAGACCCCCGCGGATGGTCGTCGTCGGGTCGGCATGGCTCCGACCGCTGCGACCGCCGGCACGTCGCCCGATGCGCCCGCGGACGGGGAGCCGGCGGCCGCGGGTGTCGGCGTCGATTCGGGTCGCTCGCGTCCGGGCGCTGCACCGGCTGACGCGGCGCCGTCGGAGGGAGACGCGCGCACCGGCGAGGGGGAACCGACCGACGCAGACGACCGTCCCAGCGACGTCGACAGTACCGGCGACGGCGACGACAGTGACTCCAACGGAAGCACCGACGTGACGGCTGGAGCTGGTCCGACGGCTGCTGGTGCCGTCGAGGAACCGGCGGCCGGCGGTGACGAGAGCGGTCCGACTGACGAGAGCGGTCCGACTGACGAGAGCGGTCCGACTGACGAGAGCGGTCCGTCGGTCGATGCGGCGACCCGGAACGTCGGTCGGTTCGCGTCGGACGGAAGCGGCGATTCGGCGTGGTACGACGTCACGATGAACGTGCCACGGACTGCGCGCACGGACGTCGAAGACGCACCCACTGCTTCGGACGCGGCCGCTGGGGAGACGACCGTGGACGAGCGACTCGGATCGGACGACGAGACGACCGTGGACGAGCGACTCGGATCGGACGACGTACGGAACGCGTACGTCGACCCCGTGTCAGCCTTCGGGGACGAGGACGGCGACGGCGAACCGACGGTCGGCCTCGACGACCTCGGGTCGCGCTTCCAGCCGACGTCCACCGACACCGAAGCCGACGAGAACGCACCCGACGCACCAGACGCGTCCGGCACGGGAGCGGACGGTACCCGGGACGATGACGGGAACTCGGTCGTCGACGAGCCCGAACCGAGCGCCGAGACGACCGACGCGACCGCGGACCCGGGCACGGAGGTCGTGGACGTGGAGACGATGCCGTCCGACCCGGTCGATGCCCCCGGCGACGACACCGGTGGAGACGGCCCTGGCGAGGACACCGTCGACGTCGACACCACCGAAGACGACACCACCGACGACGACGTCGACGGGACCGGGCTCGACGAGGCGGACGTCGACGCGGCTGCGGACGACCCTGAAAGCGGCGGCGCGGACCCCGCCGCTGGTGCGGGCGACGACGCCGACGCGGTCGTCGCGGACCTGTCGGCGGCGAAAGCACGGATCCGTGAGCGACACGAGGACGAGGATGGGTCGCTCGACTACGCGTCGCTCCAGCAGGAGGCGGCGGCGACGCCTGGCGTGAAGGGCAGCGGGATGCCCGCCGAGGAGATGCTGGACGCACTCGCGGCCGCGGCCGTCCACGACCTGGACGACCGCCGCGACGAGGACGTTTCGAACGTCGACGCGGTCGAGGACGCGCTCGCGGAGCGACGCGAGGAGACCGACGACGAATCCGACGGCGGCAGCGAAACCGACGGCGCGCCCGGCGGAGCGGACCGCGAAGCGGACGACGCGACCGGCGACGCGGACGACGGCGGTATCGCGGACCTCGTGAACCGCGAACTGGATACGCTCACCCAGGAGGTCGGGGGGACGAGCATGACGCCCGACGTCTCCGACGCGGACCTCGACGCGGCCGTCGACGAGCTCGACGGCGAGTCGTACACGTTCCCGCTCTCCGGGTCGTCGTTCGACGTGACCGCGGACGCGGACTCCGAGACCGCGACGCTCTCGTTCACGTCCGAGGAACCGATCGACCTCGGCGGTGCGCGCGAACGACTCCTGACCTACCAGTTACGGAACTACCTCGACCGCGACGACACCACGCACGCCGAGTTGTCCGTGAACGAGGACTCGGTCGTCCTCGAGATTCCCGCCGCGGACGGCCCGGCGGTGGACGCGTGGGCGGACGCGACCGTCCAGATAATCGACCGCACGCTCTACCTCTCCAAGGACGACGACTGACAGCACGACGACTGACGGCACGGCGACCACCAGCACGGCGACCACCAGCACGGCGACTGACGGCACGGCGACCACCAGCACGACGACTGACCCGTGGCGTGCACGGACGTGCGGGCGACCGTCCGACCGTGCCTTGTCGAGACCGAAAGACGGAGGGTCGTCGTGGGCTGACCGTTGCGCATGACGGACGACGTGTACGCGGTGGACGTGGCGGTACGGTATCAGGACGTGGACGCGCTCGGACACGTGAACAACGCGATATACGCGACGTACCTGGAGGAGGCGCGCGTCCAGTACCTCCCGGACGTCCTCGGTGACACGGGCGCCATCGAGGCGGTGCTCGCGAACCTCGAGATCGATTATCGCCGACCGGTGACGCTCGAGGACGGGTTCGTGACCGTCGAGATCGAGGTCGTGGACGTCGGCACGAAGAGCGTGACGTTCGAGTACGAGGTGTACGCGAGCGGCGACCTGGCGGCGGAGGCGTCGACGGTGCAGGTGGCGTACGACGGCGAGACGCAGGAGTCCGTGGAGATACCCGAGGAGTGGCGCCAGACGCTCCGCGAGTTCGAGGGCCTGAACTGAACGCGCAGCCGGTGGCGCCGCGCCGGTGACGTCGCGGGCGGTGGCATCGGTGGTTCTCGCGCGGTCGAAGCGAGAGGTTTAGGCGCCGCCCGACGAACGGTGTGTCGTGCGACTGGAGAACAGTTTCATCGGCGTGCGGGGCGTGGGCGAGAAGTCGGAACGGAACCTCTGGCGGTCGGGCATCACGCACTGGGACGACTTCGACCGGGCGGCGGCGCGGTCGACGTCCGGTATCGGGTCGACGACCGCGGCGCGCATCGAGGAGTTCCTCGCGGACGCTCGCGAGCGCCTGGACGACGGCGACTCGCGGTTCTTCGGGGACGCGCTCCCGAGCGGGGAACGGTGGCGGTTGTACGAGAACTTCCGCGACGAGACCCTGTTCTTCGACATCGAGACGACGGGCCTGGACGAGCATCGGAACGACGTGACGACGGTGTCGTTCCACAAGGGCGGTGAGACGACGACGCTCGTTCGCGGCCAGGACCTCACCGCCGAGCGCGTCCGCGAGCAGTTCCAGGACGCCGCGTTGGTGTCGTCGTTCAACGGCGCGCGGTTCGACGTCCCGTTCCTCGAGACCGAACTCGGCGTGACGCCGGACGTCCCCCACATCGACCTGATGTATCCCTGCAAGCGCATCGGGCTCTCGGGCGGCCTGAAGCGCATCGAGCAGGACATCGGACTGGAGCGCGACCAGCCGGACATCTCCGGGCAGGACGCGGTCCGCCTCTGGTACGAGTACCAGGACGGCGACGACCGCGCGCTCGAGACCCTCGTCGAGTACAACCGCGACGACACCAGGAACCTCCAGACGCTCGCCGACGAAGTCGTTCGCCGCCTCGACGACCACGTCCTCCCTAGCGACGCCGCCGGGTTCGACGACGACTGGAAGTAGACTCGACGCCCCTTCCTCGAGGACTCGACGTCGGCGACCGGAATCCCGACTTCGTTCATAAGTGAACTAGTCATCTCGACGGAATCGACTTGCCCGAGCCGCGAGGACCTGTGAGTATGAGCGCACCTGCGACTGCCGACGACGAGCGGCCGGACGGCACCGGGGGCGACGGCGGGGCGGCGTACAGGCCGGTCGACCGGGCCGCGATGCGGGGCGAGCGGTCGACGCCGCCGCACGCCGACGGCCTCCCGGGCGTCGGGAAAGTCCTCGAACTGATACGGGACCCGCACGGGTTCTACGAGGACCTCGGGTACGGGTACGACGCGGACGTCGTCGCGTACCGCGTGAACCGGACGCCGGCAGTGATGCTCACGCACCCCGAGTACGTCCAGCAGGTGCTCGTCGAGGACGCCCCGAAGTACCGGAAGGGACACGTCGTGTCGCGAGCGTTCGAGGGGTTCGGGGAGAAGGGACTGGTGGCGAGCGAGGGCGAGGAGTGGGCGCGGGACCGGTCGCTCGTCCAGCCGGCGTTCTACCGGGAGCGCGTGGAGGCGTACGCCGACACGATGGTCGAGGAAGCGGAGCGTGCGGCCGACGAGTGGGCCGACGCGGAGTCGGTGCGCGTGGACGCGGCGACGAAGGAGGTGACGCTCCGCATCATCGCGCGGACGATGTTCGGCACGGACCTCTCCGGGCGCGGGGCGGTCATCCGGGACGCGGCCGACGCCATCCTCTCTCGCGTCGAGCCGACGAACCCGAGCGCGTACCTCCCGGTGTGGGTGCCGACGCCGTCGAACCGACGGTTCCTGAACGCGATGCGTGGCCTGAAGGACGCGATGTCGGAGATGGTCGCCGAGCGTCGCGCGAGCGACGACGCGGACGGCGACGACCTGCTCTCGATGCTCGTCGACGCGGAGTACGACGACGGGGCGACGATGAGCCGCGAGCGCCTCCAGGACCACCTGGTGACGTTCGTGTTCGCGGGCCACGAGACGACCGCGCTCCTCCTGACGTGGGCGCTCCGGTCGCTCGCGCGGAATCCCGGCGCGCAGGCGGAACTCCAGCGGGAGCTAGACGACGCGCTCGCGGACGCCCCCGGTGGTCGCCCGACCGCCGACGCGGTCGCCGACCTGCCGTACCTCGACGCGGTCGTCGACGAGACCACGCGACTGTATCCGCCGGCGTACAACCTGTTCCGCGAAGCGAAGCGGGACGTCGACGTCGGGCCGTTCGAGGTTCCGGCGGGGACGACGGTCACGACGCCCCAGTGGGTCGTCCACCGCGACGAGCGCTGGTACGACGACCCGGAGTCGTTCGTCCCGGACCGGTGGACGCCAGAGATGCGCGAGGCGCTCCCGGAGTACGCGCACTATCCCTTCGGTGGCGGGCCGCGCTCGTGCATCGGGAATCGGTTCGCGACCCTGGAGGCGAAGCTCGTGCTCGCGACGCTGCTCTCGCGGTTCGACGTCACGCCGAAGACCGAGGACGTCGGCGTGCGGTTCACCGCGACGCTCCAGCCCGACCGTCCCGTCCACCTCTACTTCACCGAGCGCACGACCTGAGTCTCGGGTGCCTTGCTCGCGCACGTACACGGCGCCGGGAGCGCTCACTCTCCGAGCGCGTCCGTGACGTACGCGACGGCGTCCCGGGGCGAGTCCGCCGCATAGACGCCGTCGACGTCGTGCGTGCCGAGGCCGGCGACCGGGCGGTCGTAGATGCCCGCGTACCCGAGTTCGCTGAGCGTCCCGTGCCCACCCTCGATTGCGATTACGGCGTCGCCGTTCAGCGGGACGAGCGCGTTCCGTGCGTGCCCGAGGCCGGTCGCGATCGCGACGTCGACGTGTTCGTTCGCGCCCCCACGGTCCTCGCCGGGGAGGATTCCTATCGTCGTCCCACCCGCTTCCTTCGCGCCGGCGCACGCTGCGGCCATCACGCCGCCGCGGCCGCCACAGACGAGGTCGTGTCCGGCTTCGGCGACCAATCGACCGACCTCGCGCGCTCGCTTCAGGTCCGCCTCGCCCGCGTTCCCGCCGCCGATGACGCTCACTCGCATACGGGAGTCGCCGGCCGGGAACTGTACGAATCTACCGGTCGCAACCGACTCCAGGGCCGGGGTCGCGAGCGAGAGCACGCGTCGGAATCGCTTTGTCACGGCGCTGTGAGGACTCGTCTATGGTTCGCATCGAGGACCTCGTGCCGGGATTCGTCGCGAGGCGCGTCCCCCGGCGCCCCGAGTGGGTCGAGGAGAACCAGCGCGACCCACGAACCGCTGCGAGGGTCTACGGATACTTCGCGTTCGGGTTCTCCACGCTGTTCTTCCTCGTCTTCGCCGTCGGGAACCCGCTCGCACTCGCGTACGTCCCGCTCGTGGTCGCGAACGCCGTGGGGTGGACGTGGTTACTCTGGTCGCTGCGCATCCCAGGGGACGGCGAGGTATCGAGACGAACCACGCTCACGACCGGCCTCGCCATCGGAACATTCTCCTGGCTGACCGTCGGCCCGCTCATCTCCACCGCCGGCCTTGCGGCCAGGGTCCTCGGTGGAGAATCCCTCGCCCTCGGGAACGCCCTCGGCATGACGCTCGGCATGGGGCTGTTCTTCTCCATCTGGGGATTCGTGTTCACGCTCGGCATCCCGACCGTCGCGAGCCTCGGGCTCGCGCTCTGGATGCTCGACGACGAGGAACGCGGCGACCTGGAGCGACGGAAGTCGGACTACCAGTTCCAGTGACCGACGCCTCCCGGCTCGCGACCGAGCGCCCCCGGACTTTTGTCACAGCACCGTGAACTCTCGAGCGATATGGGCGTCGAGGACCTGCTCACGGGCTTCGTCGAGCGACGACTCCCGGAGCGACCCGAGTGGGTCGCAGCGAATCCGCGCACCCCCCGCGTCGCCGCTCGCGTCTACGGGACGTTCGCGTTCGCGTTCTCGACGCTGTTCTTCGCGATCGCCGCGTTCGTCGTCGTGCACCCCGGGACGCTCGTGTTCGTGCCGGTCGTCGTCGCGAACGCGGTGGCGTGGACGTGGGTCCTCTGGCACGCGTTCGTCCCCGACTCGGGAGCGCTCTCGCGTCGCCGAACCGTCGCCGTGGGGACGGCCATCGGCACGCTCTCCTGGCTCACCGTCGGCCCACTCGTCTTCGCCACGCAGACCGGGTACTCGGCGCTCACCGGCGCGGCGAGAGCACCCACCCTCTCGAACGTCCTCGCGGGCGGGACGGTCTACTCGATCGGCGGGTTCGTGGCCACGCTCGGCATCCCCACCGTCGCGAGCGTCGCCCTGGCACTCTGGACGCTCGACCACGAGGAGCAGAGTGGCCGCGAGAAACGCGAATCGACGTATCAGTTCCAGTGACGCGGCGCACTCGGGGCAGACGGTTCCCTACCCGGTCGCTTTTGTGACCGGGCCGTGCACGTCAGAGCCGTATGCGCGTCGAGAACCTCGTCCCTGGTTTCGTGGCGCGACGCGTCCCGGACCGCCCCGAGTGGGTCGCGTCGAACGCGCGGGATCCAAGAACGGCTGCCAGGGTGTACGGCGCGTTCGCATTCGTGTTCACTGCCCTACTGGTCGGCATCCCGGCACTCGTGATGATGGAACCCATCGGCGTGCTCTGGGTTATGCTCGTCGTCGTGAACGCCGCCGCGTGGGCCTGGGCGCTCTGGTGGGTTCGGATTCCCGATGCCGGGGCAGTCTCGCGACGGAACGCGCTCTGGACCGGACTCGGCATCGGGTCGCTATCCTGGCTGACTGTCGGCCCGCTGTTGTCCATCGGCTACACGGTCGGTACTTACCTCGGTGAGGGCACGATACCGACGCTCAACATCATCTGGAACGGGGTCGCGTACGGGGTGTACTACACGATTGGCGGATACGTCCTCACGCTCGGCATCCCGACCGTCGCGAGCGTCGCGCTCGCACTCTGGACGCTCGACTACGAGGACCGAAGCGGCCGCGAGAGAAGAGAATCGAACTACGACCTCGAATAGGAGATTCGCGGAGCCGCGGTCAGACGCTTACTTCCCTTCGAATTCGGGGTCGTCGTCGCCGAAGAACGCGTTGATGCCCTCGTGGACGTCCTCGCTGCCGACGACGTGCCCGAAGCCCATCGACTCGACTTCCAGGCCGGCCTCGTGGTTGTCCCAGCCCTTGTGCATCGCGCGCTTCGTGAAGCGCTGCGCGAGCGGCGGGCCGCCGGCGAGCTTCTCCGCGTACGCGAGCGCCTCCTCGTCGAAGGACTCGGCGTCGTACACCTCGTTCACGAACCCGAACCCTTCCATCTCCTCGGCGGGGAAGCGCTCGGCGGTGAAGATGATCTCCTTCGCGCGCCCCATGCCGACGATGCGCTGGAGGCGCTGCGTGCCGCCCCATCCCGGGAGGAGGCCGAGGTTGAACTCGGGCTGACCGAACTCGGAGCGCGAGGACGCGACGCGGACGTCAGCGCACGTCGCGAGCTCCATCCCGCCGCCGAGACAGTAGCCGTCGATGGCCGCGACGACCGGCATCTCGATCTCCTCGAGGCGCCCGAACGTCTCCTGGCCGTACTTCGAGAGTTCGACCGCGCCGAAGGGGTCGGCGCCGCCGCCGGCGATACTCATGAAGTCCGCACCTGCGGAGAACGCCTTCGAGCCCGCCCCGGTGAGGAGGAGCGCGCGCACGTCGTCGTCCTCGTCGACCACGTCGATCGCGGCGTCGAGCTCCTCGATGAGCTCCAGGCTGATGGAGTTCATCTGCTGGGGCCGGCTGAGTTCGATCTGCGCGACCTTGTCGCCGGGGTACGTGAGTTCGAGCGTCTCGAAGTCGACCGCGCCGTCCTCGTCGTCGCCGTCGTCGTCGTAGAACCCGCCTTCCTCGACGACGGTCGCGAGGTAGTCGAACGCCTCATAGCGCGGGTGCCCGCTCTCCTCGTGCGCGTCGTCGAGCGCCTCGGCGAGCGCCGCGACGCCGTACTCGTCACAGAACTTCGCCGGGCCCTTCGGCCAGCGCCCGCCGAGTTTCACTGCCGTGTCGATCTCCTCGGGGCTGGCGACGTCGTCGCCGACGAGGAACGCGACCTCGTTCGCGAGCGCCGCGAGCAGGCGCTCCTTGACGGTCTCGTTGAAGAGGTCGTCGTCCATCGGGACCTCGGCACCGTCGCCGTCCTCGTAGTCGTAGAAGCCCTTCCCGGACTTCTGACCGAACTCCTCGTTCTCGACCTTCTCGACCATCATCGGCGCGGGCTCGTAGCGGTCGCCCGCGACCTCGTGCATGTAGTCGAGGACGTGGTAGCCGACGTCGATGCCGACGTAGTCCGAGAGCTCGAAGCTCCCCATCGGGAGGCCGATGTCGAACTTCGTCGTCGCGTCGACCTCCTCGATGGTTGCGACGCCCTCGTCGACGAGCCACGCGGCCTCGTTCATGAGGGGGACGAGGATGCGGTTCACGATGAACCCGGGGACGTCCTTGCGGACGCGGACGGGCGTCTTCCCGAAGTCCTCGGCGAGGTCCTCGACGAGGTCGAGCGTCGAGTCGTCGGTGTGTGCGCCGGAGATGACCTCGACGAGGTCCATCCGGATCGGCGGGTTGAAGAAGTGCATCCCGCAGAAGCGCTCGGGGCGCTCCGTGAACTCGGAGAGGTCCGTGATCGAGAGCGAGGACGTGTTCGTCGTGAAGACGGTGTGGTCGGGCGCGTACGCTTCGACGTCCGTCCACGTGTCCTCCTTGACGTCCATGCGTTCGGGGACGGCCTCGATGACGACGTCCGCGTCCGCGACGGTCTCCTCGAGGTCGACGAGGGGTGTGACGCGGTCGAGCGCGTCGTCGGCGTCCGCTTCGGTGATCTGTTCGCTGTCGGCGAGCTTGCCGAGCGACCACTCGATCTTCTCGTAGCCGCCCTGGACGAACTCGTCCTTGATGTCCCGCATGTTGACGTCGTAGCCGGCGAGGGCCGCGACCTCCGCGATGCCGTGGCCCATGTTACCTGCGCCGAGAACTGCGACGGTGTTGACTTCTTCCAACTCCATGGACGAGAAGTCAACTGGCAATCGTTTCAAGGTTTCCCTTAGCGAACCCACCAACTCCTGTCTAGTTTACCGGCGGGTACATACCTTTTTAACGAACAATGCGTTAATGGTTTACTATGGACTTCGCGCTCTCAGACGAGCAGAAACAGATCAAGGAAGAGGTCGCTCGATTCGCCGAGAACGAGATCGAACCGGTCGCCCAAGAGTACGACGTCGAGGAGAAGTACCCCTGGGACATCATCGAGAAGGCCGCGGACGCGGGCCTGCTCGGCGCGCACATCCCCTTCGAGTACGGCGGCGCCGACTACGGGAACCTCGAGTCCGCGCTCATCACCGAAGAGCTGTTCGCGGTCGACCCCGGTATCGGCCTGTCGCTGACCTCGACGAGCTTCGGCGCGGACGCCATCATGGAGTTCGGGACCGAGGACCAGAAGGAGCGCTTCCTCGAACCCATCCCGAAGGGTGACGCCATCATGGGCGCCGCCATCAGCGAACCCGACACCGGCAGCGACGTCTCCTCCGTCTCGACGCAGGCGGAGAAGGACGGCGACGAGTGGGTGATCAACGGGAACAAGATGTGGATCACGAACGGGTCCATCGGCGACTACTACGTCGTCCTCTGCGAGACCGACCCGGACGCCGAGGGCCGCTACAACGGCTTCAGTCAGATCGTCGTCGAGGCCGACCGCGACGGGTTCGAGTCCGAGAAGATCACGGGCAAGCTCGGTATCCGCGCGAGCGACACCGCGGAACTCATGCTGAACGACGTGCGCGTCCCCGAGGAGAACCTCATCGGGAACCGCGGCATGGGCTTCCTCCAGCAGATGCAGTTCTTCGACGAGACCCGTACCGCCGTCGCCGCGCAGGGCGTCGGTATCGCGAAGGGCGCGAGCGAGGCGGCGCTCTCCTACGCGCAGGAACGCGAGCAGTTCGACCGCCCCATCAGCGACTTCCAGGCCATCCAGCACAAGCTCGCCGATATGCACACGCGCACCGAGGCGGCGCGCATGCTGACGTACAAGGCGGCGTGGAACGTCGACCAGGGCGAGGACATCACGCAGCTCGCGTCGATGGCCAAGGAGTTCGGGTCGCGCGTCGCGGTCGACGTCGCGAACGAGGCCGTCCAGATCCACGGCGGCGCCGGGTTCGTGAACGACTTCCCCGTCGAGCGGTTCTACCGGGACGCGAAGATCACGCAGATCTACGAGGGCACGACCGAGATCCAGAAGAACATCATCGCGCGCGAGCTCCTCGGCAAGGGCTACTGACGCGACTGTTCGCGGACGACTGACGCGACGAACCGACTCGTTCGTCGTCCGGTGGGCCGTAAGACGTTTTCCGGTGACCGCGCAAGTCAGTGGTAACGGTTGTCAGTATCCTTGTTGTTCAAGGCTCCAGTCTGGTACCTTTTGCTGCTGGCGAGCACTGCAGCGGTCTCGGTCTGGACGCTCGTCAGCCTGCGTCGCGAGGACCCCACCGACCTGACCAGGTTCCTCCAGTTACTGCTGGTGGCCGTCCTCGCGTGGACGACGATGGCGTTCTTCGACGGCCTCGGTATCTCGCCGTCGGTGACGTACGCGTTCACGAAGCTGACGTACCTCGGGATTCCGGTGGTTCCGACCGCGTGGCTCCTGGTCGCGCTCGAGTACAGCGACCGAGTCGACGCCGTCAGCGACCGACTCCTCGCGGGGCTCGCGGTCGAACCGGTGCTCGTGAACGTCGTCGTCTGGACGAACGGCTCCCACGAGTTGTTCTGGGAACTGGACTGGTCGCGCGCGGTGACGCCCATCGTCGACGGCGGGCACGGCGTCCTGTTCTTCGCGCACGTCGGGTACATGTACGTCGTCACGATGGTGGGCGTGGCCGTGATGGTGGACGTCATCCGTCGCCGCGAGCGCCTGTTCCGACGGCAGAGTCTCGTGCTCGGTGCGTGTGCGGTCGTGCCGATGGCCGCGAACGTCCTGTTCGTCGCCGAGGTCGTGGCCGTCGACCCGACGCCGCCGGCGTTCCTCGTGAGCGGTATCGCGTTCTACTGGGTGGTGTCGAGCGCGGACGTCGCGTCCGTCTCGCCGATCGCGCGCCAGACGGTCATCGACACGATGGCGGCAGGGATGTTCGTCGTGCGCGACGGCCGGCTCGTGGACGTGAACCGGCAGGCGCGCAGGTTGTTCGGCGTGGACGAGGACGCTGACGTCGTCGGGGACGCGGTCGTCGATCATCTACCTGACTCGGTGTTGTTCGCGCGGTTCGACGGCGTCGTGGAGACGACGGAGACGGTGGCCGTCGACACGCAGCGGGGCCGCGAGCACTATCAGGTCGACGTCTCGCCCGTCGTCGACGGCGACGAGCGCGTCGGACGGTTGTTCCTCGTGCAGGACGTCACCGAGCGCGTGGAGCGCGAGCGCGAGCTCGAGCGGAAGAACGACCAACTGGAGGGGTTCGCGAGCGTCGTCAGTCACGACCTCCGGAACCCGCTGAACGTCGCGGGGGGCTACGTCGAGCTCATCGAGTCGACGACCGACGACGAGGCCGTCCGAGAGTACGCGGCTGAGGCGGCGACGGCGACCGAGCGCATGGAGACGCTCATCGAGGACATCCTCGCGATGGCGCGCGAGGGCGACGTCGTCGAGAACCCGGACCCGGTGGGTGTCTGGACGGTCGCGCAGCGAGCGTGGGGGACCGTCGACACCGCCGAGATGACCCTGGAGGCGGCGAGCGAGGCGGCGACGACGGCGGTGGTGCTCGCGGACGCGGACCGCCTCCAGCGGCTGTTCGAGAACGTGTTCCGGAACGCTCGCGAGCACGCCGGCGAGGCGGTGACGGTGACCGTCGGCGTGGACGGGTTCGACGACGAGACGGTACTCGACGTCGACGACCGCGCGTTCTGGGTGGCCGACGACGGACCGGGCCTCCCCGCGGACGACGCCGACTCGGTCCTCGAGGAGGGCTTCACGACGAACGACGACGGCACGGGCTTCGGGCTGGCGATCGTCCGGGAGATAGCCGAAGGCCACGGGTGGACGGTCGTCCCCGAGGAGAGCGAATCGGGCGGTGCGAAGTTCCGGTTCCTCGGCGTCGCGACTGCCGACCAGACGGCGGTCGCGACGGCGGACGACGACTGACGTTCGCGCCAGCGATCACGTCGAATGCTACCGTTGCCCACGCTATCCGGGCTTTTTTCGAGTGGGTCGCTGTCGGTACTCGCATGACCGAAGTGTTCGCGCGAGCGCTTCACGACTGGTACCACGACGAGTACGACGGCCCGCTCCGGTATCTCGACGGCGAGGAGACGGTCGAGCACGACGTCGCGGGATACTTCGACGCGTGGTCGCTGGACGACGGCGACGCGCTCGCCGATCTCGAAGCGCCGGTACTCGACCTCGGGGCGGGCGCGGGCCGGCAGGCGCTCGCGGTCCAAGACCGGTCGACGCCTGCCGACGGGGCGCGTGCGACGGTGACGGCGGTGGAGCCGAGCGAGTTCCTCGTGGACGTCCTCCGGGACCGTGGCGTCGAGCGCGTCGTGCAGGCGGACATGTTCTCGCTCCGCGAGCACTTCGAGCGCGACGCGTTCCGGGGTGCGTACAGCGTCGGCACCCAGACCGGCATCGCGAAGTCGCTCCCCGGGTTGCGGGCCTTCCTCGGCGATCTGGCGCACGTGACGACGCCGGACGCGACCGCCGTCTTCGACGGCTACGACCCGAGTCACGAGACGACCCGGGACCTGATCGGGTTCCGCGAGGACCCCGCCGGCGAGCGAGCGTTCCGCGTCGTGCAGTACGAGTACGCCGGCGATCTCGGCCGGCCGTGGCTCTTCCGCCTGTTCACGGCCGCGGAGATACGGGACGCGGTCGTTGGCACCGACTGGACGGTCGCAAAGCTACGCGACGGCGACGGCGACTGGGAGCACACGTACACGGTGACGCTCGCGAAGCAGTGACTTGCTGAAACGAGCGACTGGCGGAATCGACCCCGTCAGGCGAGTGCGTCCTCGCCGCGGTAGACGAGGACGTACCCGGTGGCGAGCGAGAGCGACCACGCGACGAACATCGGGAGCGGGTCGCGGGGCGCGCGCCAGAGGTCGAAGACGAGGACGAGCGTGGAGACGACGAGCACCCACGCGATTGCGGCGGCGAACGCGGCGACGACGAAGTGCCCTAGGCGGTCGAACGAGTACGTCCCGAGTTCGAACGCGACGGTGCCGCCGATGCCGATGCCGAGGACGAGGGGGACGACGAGGGCGCCGAGTGGCTCGCCGAACGCGTCGTCGCCGAGCGCGAGGAACGGTAGCGAGACGAGGACGAACGCGAAGAACGTGTACACGACCTCGACGCCGAGACCGAACCACGCCTGCAGTCGTTGTTCGAGGTCGGCCATGCTCTCGGTGTCGCCACTAGCCCCCGTGAGGGTTTCGGTCCGCGGTCGCGGGCCTCGGAGGGCTGAGCCGCGGGCGACCCGCCTGTGTCATCGGAACAGCTGGCGTTCCTGCCAGTAGACGACGACGTACGCGGTGGCGAGGGCGAGCGTCCACGCGGTCGCGATGGGCGCGGGGTCGCCGGGGTCGGTGGCGAGGTCGAGCGCGAGGACGACGCCGGCGACGAGTGCGCCCCACGCGAGCGCCCCGGCGACGGCGACGAACAGGAACTCGCCGAGGCGGCCGAGCGACCAGTCGCCGGCGACGTAGGGATAGCTCGCGCCGAACGCGAGGACGAACGTGAGGATGGGGGCGAGCGCGCGGAGGAACGGGGAGCCGACGAGGGAAGCGACGAGGGAGAGCGTCGGGTACGCGACCGCGGCCACGCCGAGGAACGCGAACGCGAAGTCGACGGTGGCGAGCAGCCACGACCGGACGCCGCTGGCGGTGTTCTCCATACTGACCCTACTCTCCTCGGATACCTGACGCTATCGGTGTGGGCGGGAGAGGGCGTCTCTCGGGTGCGGCGGCAAGCATCGACGGCGCCGCGCCGCGTCGTCGACCGCGTCAGGACGCGCCGAACGAGGACGCGCTCCCGTGCTCGTAGTCGACGTCGACGGCGTCGCTGTAGACGCCGACGTACGCGGTGGCGAGCGCGAGCAGGCCGGCGTAGAGGAACGGTCGACGGTCACCTGCAGGGATGGCGACGCCGGCGAGCGTCATGACGGCGGCGACGGCGACGAGCCACGCGAACGAGCTCGCGGCCGTCACGCCGATGAACTTCGCGAGCCGGCCGAGCGACAGGTCGCGAGCCGCGAACGCGACCGCGCCGACGAGACCGGCGGCGCCGGCGACGAACCAGACGCGTGCACCGAGCGGCGAACCGAGGACCGCGTCCGCGAGCGCGCTGATTGGGAAGACGATAGCGACGACGCCCAGGAACGCGAGGGCTGCGTCGACGGCCGTGGTCATGGACGTCCGAACGTCGAGTTCGGCTCGTTCCATGTCCGCCAGAACGCCGCTCGACGCCCGTCTGAGTCCGGCCAAATCGTCTAGCCCGGGTCGCGGACGGTCGGCGTCGCCACCGGAGTCGTGAACGCTAACCGCCCGGACGGCGTACGATCGGGCGTGACAGACGACGCCGACGCGCCAGCGACGGACCCGCACGCGTTCCTCCGCGACGACGAGATACTCGGTCCCGTGGTCGCCGAGCACGGCGAGTTACACGTCGAGACCGCCGACGACCTCTTCGAGCGCCTCGTCACGTCCATCCTCCGCCAGCAGGTGTCCATGGCGAGCGCCGCCGCGACCCGCGAACGGCTGTTCGACGCGGTCGACGTGACCCCCGCAGGCATCCGGGCCACCGACGACGACGTCCTCCGGGACGCCGGCCTGTCGCGCCAGAAGACGCGGTACGTCAACGAGGTCGCCGACGCGTTCGAAGAGCACGGCTACTCCGTCGAGTCGTTCGCCGACGAGAGCGACGACGCGGTCCGCGACGCACTCACCGCCATCACGGGCGTCGGCGAGTGGACCGCGAACATGCAGCTCCTGTTCGCGCTCGGCCGCGAGGACGTCTTTCCGGTCGGCGACCTCGGCGTCCGCAAGGGCATGCAGCGCGTGTTCCCCGACGGCGACGACCTCACGCGCGCCGAGATGCGCGAGCGCGCCGAACGCTGGAAGCCGTACCGGAGCTACGCCGCCCTCTACCTCTGGCGCGTCGACGAGGACGTCGCCGAGAGCGTCGACGAGGTCGTCGAGGACTGACCGCGAAGCCACCCGAGCCGGTCGCATCGACCGTCGCGACTGCCCCGACCCAAAGACCGATTGGTGGGGGCGTCGTCGGATTCTGGCATGACCGAGACGAGAGCGTCGCCGCCGGTGATGTCGCCGTGAGCGCTCGCGCCGACGCGCTCGACGGCATGCGAGCGATGACGCCGTTCCTCCTCGGCGTCGTCCCGTTCGGCCTCGTCTACGGCGTCACCGCTGTCGACCGCGGACTCCCGCCGACCGTCGCCGCGGCGATGTCCGCGGTCGTGTTCGCGGGCGCCGCCCAGCTCGCCGCCGTCGAACTGCTGGCCAAGGGATCGCCCGCGGCCGTCGTCGTCGCGACCATCCTCGTCGTGAACCTCCGCTACCCGATGTACGCCGCGAGCATCGCTCCGCACTTCCGCGCGTTCTCCACTCGCTGGCGCGCGCTCCTCGCGTACCTCATGACCGACCAGGCGTACGCGGTCGCGCTCGTCGACTACCAGGACAACGACCGGAGTCCGTCGCGCCGCAAGTGGTACTACGTCGGCGCCGCCGCGACGCTCTGGGTCGTGTGGCAGATCGCGACGATAACGGGCGTCCTCGTCGGCGCACAGGTCCCGCCCGGGCTCTCGCTCGAGTTCGCCATCCCACTGACGTTCCTCGCCCTCCTCGTTCCGAACGTCAAGGGCGCACCGAGCGCGCTCGCCGCCGTCGTCGGCGGCGCCGGCACCGTCCTCGGCACGAATCTTCCCTACGACGTCTCGCTCGTCGTCGCCGCCCTCCTCGGCGTGCTCGCCGCGACCGCGCTCGAAGTGACGCGCGAGACGCCGAACGACACCCCCGCAGGTGAGGGCTCGTGACCGCCAGCGACGCGACGCTCTGGCTCGTCGTCCTCGCCGGTGGCCTCGGCACGTTCGCGCTCAAAGCGTCGTTCGTCGTCGTCGTCGGCCGCGTCGACGAGATCCCACCCCGGGTCGAACGCGCACTCGAGTTCGTTCCCGCAGCCGTCCTCGCCGCGCTCGTCGTCCCCGCGGTGATCGTCGTCGAACCCACAGCCACGGTCCTCCCCGCGGTCGCGTACTCCCCGAAACTCCCGGCCGCGGCACTCGCGGCGCTCGTCGCCTGGAAGACCGAGAACGTGCCCGCGACGATAGCCGTCGGGATGGCCGCACTCTGGACGCTCGAAGCGCTCTGACTACTCCTCGAGGCTCTCCTCCTCTTCCTCGTTCGCCTCGTCGTTCCCGTCGACGGTCTTCGAAACGTCCACCTGGTAGTTCCCGAGGATGTCCCGCCCGAGCAGGAGCGGGTAGTCCATGTGACTGCGGTCCTCGACGCTCGCCGTGACCGTGTGCTGGCGGCCGCCGACGCCGACCACGAGGTCGACCACGGGCCGGGACTTCCCGGACTTCAGGCTCCCGGACTTCACCTTCATCACGGACTTGATCGGGCCCGCGCCGATCTCCGCGGCGAGACTCGTGTCGATGCTCGTCCGCGTCGCGCCCGTGTCGGACTTCGCCACCACCGTCTTCGACCCCTGCGTGCCGTGCACGACGACCTCCTCGGTGTACCCGACGATGACGGGTTCGTCCGAGTCCGACGTCGGCAGCCGCGGCTTACACGACGGCACCGAATCGTCGAGCGTCGCGGAGAGCTCGCGCACGCGCTCCTGGTCGACCGTCCCGCCGGCGCGCTCGATGGCGAGCTTCGCGATGTACGGCGCCGGACTCCGCCCGGTCGCCTCGTACAGGCCCTTGAAGCCCGCGGTCGGGTTGACCTCGAGCACGAACCAGCCGTCGTTCCCCTCGACGATGTCGACGCCAGCGTAGTCCAGGCCGACGACCTCGGAGGCCTTCGTCGCGATGTCGACGACCTCCTCGGGGAGGTCGTCGGTCGCGTCCTCGACGCTCCCGCCGAGCGCGACGTTCGTCCGCCAGTCGTTGTCCGGTGCATACCGGTACATCGCGCCGACGACGTCGTCGCCGACGACGTACACGCGGATGTCGCGGTGCTTCTGGCCGTCGCGCTCGATGAGCGACTGCAGGAACGCGTACCGGTTCCCGACCTTCGGGTTCACGTGCTCGTCGCGCGTGACCTTCCACGTCCCACCGCCGTGCGTGCCGATAGCGGTCTTGTACACCGCTTCCTCACCGAAGTCGTCGCGCGCGGCGTTCAGCGCCGTCGAGTCGAGCGCCATCAGCGCGTCCGGGACCTGGATATCGGCCTCTGCGAGCGCACCGGCGGTCGCGAACTTGTGGGACGCACGCAGCGTCGCGTTCGGCGTGTTCAGCATCGGTCGCAGGCTCTGAATCGTGTTCGCGATACCGAGCTCCTCGCAGGGCTGCTCGGTGTTCGAGAGCAGCATCCGGTTCGCGACCACGTCGACGTCGGGTGTCAGCTCCACGTCGTCGCCGCGCACGCGAATCGTCGTGTTCTCCTCGCGGAGCCACTCGGGTTCGTGCCCGAGGTCCTCGACCGCGTTACAGATCGCTTTGGACTCCTTGCTGTTGTGGAAGCTGAGAACGCCGACGCGTACACCGGAAGAACCGTTCATGTCCATACCCACTCACGGGGGTTCCAAAAGCGTTCCCTGATAGACTTGTATCAAGCGCGTGAGGGTCTCAGTCACTGTTTCCCCGACGGCTTCGACGTGACCGCCGGACGGCGACGGCCTTCGTATCCAGGCCGTCGAACGTTGGGTTCGCGCGGCGTTCAGAGGTACGACGCGTCCCAGCGCGTCGCCTTCCGGCGGTTCTCGCAGTCGTTGCACTCGACGACGCCCATCGAGTCCATCGACACGTCGAACGAGTGGCACGCGCCACAGAAGAACCCGTACTTCTGCTCGCGGTCCGGGTCGCTGTACGCCGTGTACAGCGGGCCGTTCGACCCGCGGTCGGCCTCGCTGTAACTCACGTACACCGACCGACCGTCGACGTCGTACTCGTCGAGGCTCTCCCACTCCGTCCCGCCGGACTCGCCCTGCACGTAGATGGCCTCGGCGTAGGATTCGTCGCCGACCTCCACCTCGCGTTCACCGGCGCGCGTGAACCCGTGCCCCTCGTAGAACGCCGTCCCCAGGTCGTTCCCCTCCAGGACGACGCCCGTGATGCGTTCCGCGCCCGCGTCGACGAGCGCCTCCTGCGCGCGAACGAACAGGCGCGACCCGACGCCGTCACCGCGCGCGTCCGGATGCACGTGCAGCCAGAGCACGCGCCCCTCCACGGGGTCCTTCGAGACCGTCTCCGCCTGCACGAACCCGACGACGTCGTCGTCCTCGACGGCGACGTACAGGAGCGCGCCCTCGGCGGTCACTTGCGCCGCGAGCGTGTCAGCACCGTACCATTCGTCGAGCGCGGCGTCGATGGTCTCCGGATCGAGGAACGAATCGTAGGACTCGTGCATCGACGCCGCGGCGGTCCGCCGCATCGCTTCGAAGTCGTCAGCAGTCGCGTCACGTACCTCCATGACAACCAGTACGACACCATCCGTAATAACGGTCCGTCCCAACTTCACCGGTGCGCGACCTGCAGGCATTTACGTGCCGACGACCGAAGGCGAGTCATGAGCGACGACGCGGCGGACGCGTTCACGTACAACGGGGGCCGCGTGGACCCCGGGGAGACCGCGAACATCCGCTACGGTATCAGCGAGACGTACCTCGGTGACCCAGTCCGCATCCCAGTGACCATCATCAACGGCGAGCACGCCGGCCCGACCGTGTTCCTCTCCGCGGCCGCGCACGGCGACGAACTGAACGGCATCGAGGTCGTCCGCGAGGTCGCCCACGAGTGGGACCTCGCGGACCTCCGGGGGACGCTCGTCTGCATGCCCGTCCTGAACGTCCCCGGGTTCCTCGCGCAGCAACGCTACCTCCCGATCTACGACCGCGACCTGAACCGGTCGTTCCCGGGACGCGAGGACTCGACGAGCGCGAAGCGCATGGCGCACCGCATCTTCACGAACTTCGTGGAGCCGTGCGACCTCGGCATCGACCTCCACACGTCAACGCGCGGCCGAACGAACATGCTCCACGTCCGCGCCGACATGGCCGACGACGACGTCTCGCGCCTCGCGAACGCGTTCTCCTCGAACGTCATCATCTCCAGCGACGGCCCCAGCGGCACCCTCCGCCGGGAGGCCAGCGACGCCGGCGTCCCCACCATCACCATCGAGATGGGGGAAGCCCACCGCTTCCAGCGTCGCCTCATCGACCGCGCGCTCGACGGCGTCCGGAGCGTCCTCGCCGAGTACGGCCTCCTCGCGCAGGAGGCCGTGAGCTGGCCGGGGTGGCGGACCGTCGTCGAGGACAACGACGAGAAGACGTGGCTGCGCGCCGACGCCGGCGGCATGGTCGACATGCACTTCGAGTGCGGGAGCCTCGTCCACGAAGGCGACCGCATCTGCACCATCACGAGTCCGTTCAAGGAGGACAACACCGCCGTCGAAGCCCCGTTCACGGGCGTCCTCGTCGGCATCCTCGAGAACCCCGTCGTCTACCCGGGGAACCCGCTCTGTCACCTCGTCGAACTCGACGAACCGACGCGGCGCGCGCTCGAACGCGACCAGACGCCGACCGCCGTCGACGCGCCCGCGAACGCCTGACTCCATCGACGCGCCCGCGAACGCCCGGTCGAGCAGCGCGAGCGCGACCACCCACTGACCGTCGCGCGACCGAACGGGTTCGGTTCGAACGCCGCCAACCGTCGCTCGCACACCGTCGACTCGTTCTGCGACACCGCCCAGCCAGCGAGAACCCCCGTCGCGACGCCGTCGAACCGCCATCTTGGACGCCGAGGTAGTAACTTCTATACCGGTACGGTCCAAGCGTCCCGCATAGAGCATGAGCCAGTCTTACAACCGCGGTCTCGTCGAGGACTTCGGCCGGTGGAAGGAGTTCCAGGCCGGCATGTGGGCGTGGATCTTCCACAAGTTCACCGGATGGATCCTCGTCGGCTACCTCTTCACGCACATCGCCGTCCTCTCCACGGCAACGACCGGCGCAGAAACGTACACGCAGACGCTCCAGAGTCTCGAAAGCATCTTCATCGTTCGCATCCTCGAGATCGGGCTGCTGTCCACGGCCGTCTTCCACATCCTGAACGGCACGCGACTGCTGCTCGTCGACCTCGGCATCGGGCTCGGGTCGCAAGATAAGAGCTTCTACGCGTCGCTCGTCCTGACGGGCGCGATCGTCGTCGCGAGCGTTCCGACGTTCCTCGCGGGCCTCGGAGGTGGCGCCTGATGGCCGCAGAGACCAGTGGCGCGCCGACGTCCTTCGAGCGCGGTGGCTGGGGCTGGCTCTTCCAGCGCATCACCGCGGCGTTCCTCATCGTCGTTCTCGCGTTCCACTTCTTCCTCCTGCACTTCTACCACCACGCGTACGAGATCACGTTCGCCGGCACGTCCGCGCGGATGAGTCAGGTCGGGTACTTCGCGACGATGTGGCTGTTCCTCGTCACCGCGACGTTCCACGGCGTCAACGGCATCTACAACGCGATGGTGAACCAGGGCATCAAGGGCATCCAGAAGCGCGCGGCACAGGGCATCCTCGGCCTCGCCGGAGTGTTGCTCGTCGTGCAGGGCACGCGCGTCGCACTCGCGATGACGGACCTCGTCTAACAATGAGCACGCAAGTACCAGAACAGGAAGCGGAGGCGGAGTCGAGCGCCGAGGCGGAGGCTGACGCGTCGGCCGAATCACCCCAGGACAAGCGGATGGCGAAGAAGGCCGAGGCCGCCAGCTATCGGGACGCCCAGAAGAAGGCCCAGGAGGAGATCGAGGCCGCCGAGCGCTCGGTCCAACTGAAGGTCTTCCGGTACGACCCCGAGGTCGAAGGGAAACAGGAACCGCGGTTCGACGAGTTCCACGTCCCGTTCACGAAGGGGATGACGGTCCTGGACGCGCTCATGTACGCGCGCGACCACTACGACCCGTCGCTGACGTTCCGGCACTCGTGCCGGCAGGCGGTCTGTGGGTCGGACGCGATGTTCGTCAACGGCCAGCAGCGTCTCTGTTGTAAGACCCAGATGAGCGACCTGGACTGGCCGGTTCGCGTCGAACCGCTCCCGCACCAGGACGTCGTGAAGGACCTCGTCGTGGACATGCAGCACTTCTACGACCAGATGCACTCGGTGGAGCCGTACTTCCAGGGCGACGAGAACGCGCCGAGTGGTGAGGAGCAGAAGCAGACCCGGGAGAACCGCGAGAAGATCAAGATGAGTACGCGCTGCATCTGGTGTGGCGCGTGCATGTCCTCGTGTAACATCGCGGCGGGCGACAACGAGTACCTGGGGCCGGCGGCGATCAACAAGGCGTACCGGTTCTACATGGACGAGCGCGAGGACCAGGAGGAGCTCGAGGAGCACCGACTCCGCATCCTCGAACAGGAACACGGCGTCTGGCGGTGCCAGACGCAGTTTTCGTGCACCGAGGTCTGTCCGAAGGACATCCCGCTCACCGAGCACATCCAGGAACTCAAGCGCGAAGCCGTGAAGAACAACCTGAAGTTCTGGTAGACAACTTCAAGTCATCGAATCCTAAGCACTCAACATGTACGAACACGACGTAATCGTGGTCGGCGGTGGCGGCGCGGGACTCCGCGCGGCGATCGCTGCCCACGAAGAAGGCGCGGACGTGGCTATCGTCACGAAACTCCATCCGGTGCGCTCGCACACGGGCGCGGCGGAAGGCGGCATCAACGCGGCACTCCGAGAGGGCGACGACTGGGAGTTGCACGCGTACGACACGATGAAGGGCTCGGACTACCTCGGGGACGCCCCCGCGGTCGAGACCCTGGCGCAGGACGCCCCGGAGGAGGTCATCCAGATCGAGCACTGGGGGATGCCGTTCAGTCGCGAGGACGACGGCACCGTCAGCCAGCGGCCGTTCGGCGGGCTGTCGTTCCCGCGAACGACGTACGCGGGCGCCGAGACCGGGCATCACCTCCTGCACACGATGTACGAGCAGGTCGTGAAGCGAGGTATCGAGGTGTACGACGAGTGGTACGTGCAGGACGTCGCGGTCACGGACGAGGACGACCCGAGCGAGCGCACGTGCCACGGCTGCGTCGCGATGGACATCAAGACCGGCGAGATTGCCGGCTTCAAGGCGAAGAACGGCGTCATCCTCGCGACTGGCGGCCCCGGGCAGGCGTTCGACCACACGACGAACGCGGTCGCGAACACCGGTGACGGGTACGCCATCGCGTACCGCGCCGGCGTGCCGCTGGAGGACATGGAGTTCGTGCAGTTCCACCCGACGACGCTCCCGAGCACTGGCGTTCTCATCTCCGAAGGCGTCCGCGGGGAGGGCGGTATCCTCTACAACGCCGACGGGGAGCGGTTCATGTTCGAACACGGGTACGCGAACAACGAAGGCGAGCTCGCGAGCCGCGACGTCGTCTCCCGCGCCGAACTGACGGAGGTCAACGAAGGGCGTGGGTTCGAGGACGAGTACGTGATGCTCGACATGCGTCACCTCGGCGAGGAACGCATCATGGACCGCCTGGAGAACATCCTCCACCTCGCGGAGGACTTCGAGGGCGTGGACGGGCTCGTCGAGCCGATGCCGGTCAAGCCCGGGCAGCACTACCAGATGGGTGGCGTCGAGACCGACGAGAACGGGCACACCTGTATCGAGGGCCTGTACGCGGCCGGCGAGACGGCGTGCGTGAGCGTGCACGGCGCGAACCGCCTCGGCGGGAACGCGCTCCCGGAACTCATCGTGTTCGGTGCGCGCGCCGGCAAGCACGCCGCAGGTGCCGACATGGGCGAGCCGAAGATCGAGACGGGCGAACGCGGCGACATCGAGTACGACGACACCGAGATGCCGGTCCAGCCGGGCGAAGCCGGTATCAGTGGCGCCGGTGGCGAGACCGCTGCCGCGGACGGTGGCGCGGTCACGCAGGACCCGACCGCAGTCGTCGAACGCGAGGTCGAAGCCGAACGCGAACGCGTCGAGGAGATGCTCTCGAAGGAAGAGGGCGTGAAGCACTCCCAGATCCGCGAACGCCTCCAGAAGACGATGACGCAGAACGTGAACGTCTTCCGCGAGGAGGAAGGCGTGAAGCAAGCACTGCGGGACATCCGCGACATCCGCGAGGCCTACGAGGACGTGTACGTCGAGGACCCGAGTCGCACGTTCAACACGGACCTCCAGCATACGATCGAGACGCGGAACCTCATCGACATCGCCGAGACGATAGCGATGGGCGCGCTCGTCCGCGACGAGTTCCGCGGCGCGCACTGGCGCAAGGAGCACCAGGAACGCAAGGACGAGGAGTGGCTGAAGCACACGCTCATCGGATGGCACGACGGCGAACCCCAGGTGTTCTTCCGTCCGGTCATCCTCGAGGGCGAGAACAAGACGTACGAGCCCAAGGAACGCTCGTACTGAACGCTCCCGACTCGCGCTTTCGTCGACCGTATCCGTTCCTCGTTCTCGACCCGCGAGCACCGCGTCTCGAAAACGGCAGCCTACTCGGTACCGGCGAGCGTTCTTCCCGCACCTTCCCGGGCCGTGAAACGTGGTCCTGCGGGCACGATATGGTCAATATTACATTACGCTCGTCGCGTCTACGTACCCCCAATCGATGGCTACTGAGACGACCCAATCACCACCGGAGGTCGCAGACCCGTTCGGGGGCGATTGGCGACTGGGACTGGCAAGTGGGCTACTGGGTGGACTCGTCTCCGGCGCGGTGGTATCCGTCATCGACCCGTTAGTACTCCGCGAGATGATTCCGGCGTTGTACGGGGTCGACCCACCGGGCGATGCGGTCCTCGGATGGATACTCCACGTCCTGCACGCGAGCGTTCTCGGGATCGCCTTCGCCGTCATCATCGGACTCAGCGACCGGTCAGGGGCCGATGCTCGGGAGCAGATCGGGGCCGGGCTCCTCTTCGCGCTCGGCGTCTGGGTCGTCCTGACAGCGCTCGCGATGCCACTCTGGCTCGGGGTCGTCTCGTCGGTCTCGCTCCCGTTCCCGTACGTGTCGAGCGCGATGCTCGCCGGACACGCCGTGTTCGGCGTCGTCATGGGGACGATCTACTACGCGTTCGACGCACCGGAAGAGGACACGAAGAACCAAGGTGTCTCCGGCGACTGAGGGCTCCTCGTTCTCAAAGCGGAATCGCGTCCGCGACCGCGCCGACGAGATCGAAGTGCTCGACGAGTTTGAATCCGGCGTAGATGCCGACGATACCCATGACACCAGCGAGCGCGGGCGGTGCCGGTATCGGTGCGTCGACGAGCGCGAACACCGCACCAGCGATCAACCCCGTCAGCGTCGCGAAGACTATCTCTGCGATACTCATAACGACCACGTGCTTGCGCGCAGGAGCGGTTAAGGCGTTCGTTTCGATTCGCCGACCAACGCCCCTATCAGACATCGACTCGAACCGCCGGCCGTGGAAGGGTAGCTCAGTGGGAGAGCAGTCCACGAACGCGATTCGTGGAGAGGCTTCGCGTGGTTCGAATCCCGCCCCTTCCGCTCACTCGCTGCGCTCGTTCGCGGAAGTGGCGTAGTCCCACTCGCTCGCTACGCTCGCTCGCGGGACTCCCGCCCCTTCCTCGCTACAAACGAAGATTAGTGACGATCACGAAGACGGGACTCGAAGCCTCCCAGTCGCGCACAGCGAACGCAGTGAGCGAGCACGTCTGGGTTCGGTTCGAACTCCGTCGCTCCCCCTTGTCCTGTCGTGTTCTCGACGATGGTCGTCGTCAGTCGAAGAACACGCAAGCGTTGCCAGTGGCGCGAGACGGTCTCCAGTGGTGTCTGAGCGAGCGTCTCTCGCTGCGGGCGTGGCACGTCCAGCCGTCGTCGTCGGCAACCCCCCGATAGTTTCGACGAGTGTCGACACGGAGATTTATGGTCGTCGAACTTTTGGGTTCGTTCTACCATGACTGCCACCACTCGCGCGCGAACGGACGCGACACCCGTCGTTCCGGAGAGCATCGAATCGCCGCAAGCGAAGCTCGTCTACGTCTACCTCGCACAGGAACGCGACGCGAGCGTCGACGACCTCGCGGACGCACTCGGCCTCCGCAAACTCGGTCTGTTCGACGTCATCTCCACGCTCGAAGCCGACGGGCACGTCGAACGTCACGGTGCCGAACGCGTCTCCGTCACTACCTGACGACGACCGACGCATCGAACGACCAAACGCACCGCCGCGGCGAACGAGCCGCGGGTCGACGAGTCGCCCGACCGTCGAGGAAACACTCAATCGTCGACGAACCGGTCGTAGACGAGATCGCCGAGGAACCCACCGACGAGTAGCGGCAGTATCACGTACCCCATGAGCTGGAGGAGAACCAGCGTGAACCATCGCGATAGCGACTCGTGGGGCGGCCAGAGCATCGCGAGGACCTCGCCGACGTAGCTCCAGGAGAGCGCGACGAACGCCAGGAAAACCACCGCCGAACACGCCAGACGCACGCGGAGACGGCCGGCGTCGCGGTCGCTCTCCAGCGGCGGGTCCGGCCAGTCGCGGTCCGCTTCGGTCACGCTCGACGGTCGGGACCACGACGACAGAAAGCTTGCGCTCGCGGCACCAACCTATGGAACGGGAAGCCCCGTCGTTCAGGACGGGGAGGATGTCAGAGCTCGATGCGTTCGACGAGCTCGTCGCCGTTACTCGTCGACTGGATAGCCACGATACGGATCTCGTGTTCGAGCATCGAATCCTGGAGCTTCGCCTTCAGGAGGTTGTCGACCTGGTAGACGCCCGCTGCCGAGTTCATCTCGATCTCGACGAGCACCGGATGGTCCTCGCCCGACGAGAGCGAGACGCTCTCTATCGCCTGACTCGATATCGTATTGATGCCACGGCCACCGCGCTCGTACGGCATCCGCGACCGCCCGCTCTCCATGTCGAGCGCGTCCGCGACCCGGACCACGCCGGCCTCCTTCGTGAGCGGTATCTCCTCGGTGTGATGACAGAGGATGGCGTGCAGGACCTCGCCCTTCACGCGAACGCACTCCGGTTTCGTGTAGAACTCCGGGAGGATGCGGTCGAGTTCGTCGGACGCGAGCGGTATCGAGTAGTACGAGTGGTTGTCGCGATGCACGACGTGCCCGATGTCGTGGAGGGTCGCAGCGAGTGCGACGATGACCGCCTCGTCCTCCTCGTCGAGGCCCTGTTGTTTCGCGCCATTGAACTCGACGCCCGCGCGCTTCAGGAGGTCGTACAGGCAGAGTGCTCGATGCCGAACGATCTTGATGTGCTTCACGCCGTGGTCGTTGTACCCCTTGCGGTCGACCGCGTTCACGTTCTGCGCCTCGAGGTACGTCTGTATCTCCGGGTCGTTCTCGACGAACTCGAGGACCGCGTTCAGTTTCTCGTCCGGAAACGCGTGCTCGCCCTTCGGCGAGTACACACGACCGTTCCCGGTGTCACTTTCAGTGTCGCTCATACCGCGTCGTGGCGCTGCGGAAAGAAGAATCCTCCGTCGAGTCGGTCCGTCTTCGCGGGTTGCCGGCCGCGACACGTGGGGTCGAGTCGGTCAGTCGGCGGCGTCGGCAGCAGTCGCAACCTCGTCGTAGTCGGGTTCCACGCTCGGGTCGTCGCTCACCCACGCGTACGTTATCGTCCGGTCACTATCCAGGACGAAGACGGCGCGCTTCGCGAGCCCGTGCAGGCCGATGTGGTCGAAGCTCGTGCGGACGTCGTACGCGTCGATGATGTCCTTCTCGTGGTCGCTGACGAGCCCGAACGAGAGGTCGTTCTGAGCGCGGAACTCGTTCAGTGAGAACGGCGAGTCGGTGCTGACGCCGTACACGGTCGCGTCGACGTCCTCGAACGCACTCAACCGATCGCGGAACGAACACATCTCGGCCGTGCAGACGCTCGTGAACGCTCCGGGGAAGAACGCGAGGACGACCGGGCCGTCCGCGACGGCGTCCGAGAGCGTGATCGATTCGACGTCGCCGGTCGCGACTGGTGCAGTGAACTCGGGTGCAGTGTCGCCTTCGTCGACCATCACCGCGACACTTGTGGAAGCATCGGCATACCGGTTGCGCTCGCGGAGCCCCTGACGTGTGTTCACACGGGGTTTCGAATCCTCGGCCCAGGAGCGAGTTCGTGTCGATACCTGAACTGGAGTGGTTCGTTCGCGTCGGTCGGACGAGCAAAAAGCCTATATTTGGCGTCGGGTAAGCGTGAGGTAGAGATGGCACTCGAAACGATTCCGACATTCATTGGGGGACTCGGTGCGCCAGAGATGGTCATCGTCTTCCTCATCGCGGTCCTGCTCTTCGGAGCGAACAAGATTCCCAAGCTCGCGCGCTCGACCGGTGAAGCGATGGGCGAATTCCAGAAAGGCCGCGAAGAAGTGGAGGAGGAACTGCAGGACATGCGTGAGGGCCCGTCCAGCAGTAACGACAGCGCGTTCGACGACGACAGCTCGTTCGACGAGACGACGACCACCGACACGTCCACCGACGCGTCCACGGACACGTCCACGGAAACGAACTGATTCTCCACCACGCCCCTCGCGGGCGTGTGGCCTAGCGGATAGGGCGGGAGGTTCCTAACCCCCCGATCGCGGGTTCGAACCCCGCCACGCCCGTGTCTGCACCGAACGCACGTGAGGAGCAACACGGGCATGCGGGGTTCGAATCAGAGAGCGAACGAAGTGAGCGACCGTGGTTCGAATCCCGTCACGCCCGCTTCACTCACTTCGTTCGTTCAGCGAGCGTTCCTGAGTCCCACTCGCGATGCTCGCGGGACTCCCGTCAAGTCCGGTTCCGCCACTTCGCTCGCTCCCCAGGCGTTCCTGTGCAGGAGTCGCGTGGTTGTCGCGCTCGGGGTGCCTGTAGCGTGAGTCGCGGGCGGGGCTCCTTCGGAGTGGTCGGCTCCGTGGTGGTGTAGGCGGTCTGGAGTAGGAGTTGGTTGCGTGCACGTTGCGGTTCCGTAACTGGGTCTTACCGAGAATCCAGTGGCCGCACGCCCCATGTGTGGAATTTAGTGACAATGCCGCCGATATAAATGGCAGTTCATGTCGGGGAATCTCCGGCGGAATAAAGTCGATGCGTAACGCTGCCGTTTCCATCGAAACCGGAAGCAAGCGTAGACCTTCACGTCGGAATAGACAACTAGATGACTGGACGAAGATGGCGATATCATCGATGATAATCGGTGGAAGGTTTTTTGCTCGCACGCGTAAAGGGGTAGGCAATGGCTATTAACGACGCCGACCAGACAGGGCAAGACGGGCTCGATGGGGGCGATTCTGGGGCGTCGGACGAGGCGGCGTCCGATGGCCCGACCGACGGTTCCTCGGTTCGGGTTGGCGAGTACACCTGGCGGGAGTTCATGCAGGAGCACGGGTACGGCGACGACGTATCCGCACTCTACCGGAACGTCGAAGACAGCACAAGCGAGGATTCGAGCAGGATGGGCCTGGGCACCCAGGAAGGGACGGTCCAGACGGTTCCCGAAGGCGGCGACTGGGACCGCGTCGACTTCGACCCCGAACCGTACCTCGGCGTGCACCCCGACGACCTCGCCGCGCACATCACCGAGGACGTCGCACCGGGCGCGAAGTGGCTCTGGAACGAGTTCAAGAGTCAGGTCGACCCCGAGACGACGCCAGTCGTCAAGGACACGTGGACGTGGGAGCACTTCAAGTGGCAGTACTACTACGAGGACGACGGCTCGTGTCCGACCGACGGGGACGGCGAGAAAGTCCAGTTCGACGAGACCGACCACCTGAGCTTCGAGGACGACGAGGTCGAAGGCGTTCTCAGTCAAGGCGACGACTTCGCACAGGAGCTCGCGGAGGTCGTCGAAGAACGCACCGTGAACGTCCAGGAGGAGGTCGAAGAGGACGAGTTCTTCTCGGACCCCGGCGGGAACACGACCGTCGTCAACCGGTACGACCTGGAGAAGGCCGTCCCGATGGAGAAGAAGACGCACTTCCGCGAAGAGGAACGCTACTGGGTGAACAAACCCTACGCGTTCGTCATCATCTTCCTCTCCGAGAAGGAGAACGAGCGCAAGTACTACGTCATCCAGCCGTACATGAACGAGCTCGAGGACGACCTCGAGGAGTTCATGACGGGCAAGCTCCGGACCGCGATCAAGTACAGCGACGAGGACGTCGCGGTCGAAGGCGACGAGGACGCTCGACGGGACGTCATCGACCGCGAGACGAAACGACTCCTGAAGCGCTACGACCTCTTCAAGGGAACGCCGGCGTCCTCGGACTCGGCAGGTGCAGCCTCGGGCACGAAGTCCATCACGGAGAGCATCCGCCGGTTCTTCGGGACCGCGGACACCGACGGGGACGGGGCGCCCGACACGGGCGCTGACGAGGATGCAGAAGGATTCGGGCGAGAGCTCGACGGCATCAAAGCCCGGCCGGAGCCCGTACTGCTCGAGGAGGACCCGGAGACGCTCAACGAGTACCAGGTCGAGAAGCTCCTGTACTTCCTGAAACGGGACTTCATCGGGTACGAGCGCATCGACCCGATCAAGCACGACATCAACGTGGAGGACATCTCGTGCGACGGCCACAACTCGCCGATCTTCGTCTACCACGGCGAGTACGAGCAGATCATCTCGAACATCTATCACGGCGAGCGCGAACTCGACGACTTCGTGGTGAAGCTCGCCCAGCGCTCCGGGAAGGGTATCTCGAAGCGGCGGCCGCAGGTGGACGCGACGCTCCCGGACGGGTCACGCGCACAGTTGACCCTCGGGAAGGAGGTGAGCGACCACGGGACGAACTACACCATCCGTCAGTTCAAGGACGTCCCGTTCACGCCCGTGGACCTCATCAACTGGAACACGTTCTCGCTCGACGAGATGGCGTTCCTCTGGTTGTGTATCGAGAACCACAAGAGCCTCATCTTCGCGGGCGGGACGGCGTCCGGGAAGACGACGAGCCTGAACGCGATCTCGCTGTTCATCCCTTCGAACACGAAGATCGTGTCCATCGAGGACACGCGCGAGGTCGAGCTGCCCCAGCGGAACTGGGTGGCGAGCGTCACGCGCCCGTCGTTCAGCGAGGACAGTCAGGGTGACGTCGACGAGTTCGACCTGCTGCGTGCCGCACTGCGTCAACGCCCGGACTACATCGTGATGGGCGAGATCCGTGGGGAGGAGGGTCGGGTCCTGTTCCAGGTCATGTCGACGGGGCACACGACGTACACGACGTTCCACGCGGACTCCGTCGGCGAGGTCCTGAAGCGGTTCACGACCGACCCGATCAACGTCTCGAAGACGATGTTCACCGCGCTCGACCTGGTGTCGATCCAGACGCAGACGCGCGTGAACGGCCGGAAGGTCCGTCGGAACCGGAACATCACGGAGATCAATCACTACGACGCGGAGAACGACGAGATCAACGTTCAGGACGTCTACCAGTGGCAGGCGGAGACGGACGAGTTCCTGAAGATGGGGGACTCGAACACCGTCGAGGAGATCAAGTTCGACCGCGGGTGGGGCCAGGAGAAGCTCGACGAGGAGCTGTTCAAGCGCCGGGTCATCCTGGCGTACATCATCAAGACCGGGTTGAACGAGTACGCGCAGGTCGCGGCGATCGTGCAGGCGTTCATCAACGACCCGGAGACCATCCTGACGCTCATCGCGAACGGGCAACTGGAGGAGAGTCTGACGGACCTCCGAGAGATGGAGTCCGTCCTCATCGACGTCGACCCGGAGGACGAGGAACTCGTTCCGCGGCCGGACCCGGACGACGAGACGTACAACCTCGCGCAGGACATCCTCGAGCGGGCGGAGGAATCGATGTTCGAGGAGTACCGTGGGAAGATCCCGAGTGGGCTCGCGAGCGCGCTCAGTGGCGTGAGTACCGAGGAGGACGTGGACGCGTCGGAGGCGGTGGAGTCCGGCGGTGACGACTTCGACTTCGGGAGTTCGCTGGACGACGTCGGTGGCGGCGACGGCTTCACGCTCGGTGGGGACGACGAGGACGACGACTTCTCGTTCGGTGACAGTGACGAGACCGATGGGCCGTCGTGGTTGAGCGACGACGGTGGCGGGTTCTCGTTCGGCGAGGGAGACGACGACGCGAATCCGTTCGGCGGGGATTCTGGCGGGTCGACCGACGCGCAGGACGCGAGTTCCGCGCAGGAGTCGGCGCCGGCTGACGCGCCTGAGCTGGAGGCCGGGAGTGGGGCGCAGGAGGACGAGAGCGACGATTCGGCGGTCGGGGATGCGAGCGACGGGAGCGTCGGGCAGGCTGATGCGTCGGCGTTGGACGACGAGGCTGCGTTCGACGCTGGTCCGGACGAGGACGCGGTCCTCGAGGAGGACGGGGCGGCGTTCGACGCTGATGCGGCCGACGACCAGGGGGCCGTGTTCGGTGAGGACGACGCGGCACTGGAGGACGACGCCGGCGACATCGACGCGGAGTTCCCGGCGTTGACGGACGAAGACGACGAGTCGTCGACCGACGACGAACCGTCGCGCGAGCCCGCGAAAGCGGGCGAGTCGCCGGCGTCGACGGAGTCTTCGTCCGCCGACACTGTCGACGACGAGGACACGGCAGCGGCCGGTAGCGGCGACGACGGGGCGATATTCGGTGACGACGAGCAGTCGACCGGTGACGGTGCGTCGAACGCGGACGACGACGTCGACGACGTCGACGAGGAGGCGTTCTTCGGCGACGACGACGAGCCGTTCTTCGACGAGGACGACGACTCAATCTTCGGGGAGAGCGACGGTGCGATCTTCGACGAGGATGCGGACGCGTCGGACGACGACGACAGCGTCTTCGGTGACGACGACGGGGCCGACGGCGGGCCGCCGGACGACGACTCGGTGTTCGGTGGTGGCGACGGCGGTGGCGTGTTCGACGGGGACGAGGATGAGGACGACGAGGACGACGGGTCCGTGTTCTCGAGCGGCGGTGACGAGGAATGAGCCTGCAGACGACCGACCAGGACGGCGGGTTCGACGCGGGCTCGGACAGCCTCGGTGACATGTTCTACCCGCTGTACACGCGGTTGTTCGCGGACGACTCGAACTTCGTCGCGGACGTGGAGACGAAGCTCGCGCAGTCGCGGATGACGGACACCGTCGAGATGTACCTCTCGCGAGCGCTCGGTATCGGCGTGCTCGCGGGCGGCATCCTCTGGCTGATGGGGATGCTCATCGGGTACCTCGTGTTCACGTTCCTCATCACGAACACGGAGAGTCTGACGGGAATCGGTATCACGAACCCGGCGGTCGTCGACTTCATCAACCTCATCAAGATTCCGGCGCTCATCCTCGCAACGGGGTTGTTCCTCGGGACGATCGGGTTCGCGATGGGGTTCGGTGCGCTCGTCGCGGTCCCGTACTCGCGGGCGTCCAGCCGGAAGCGCGAGATCAACATGCTCCTGACGGACGCGGTGTCGTTCATGTACGCGCTCTCCGTCGGCGGCCTGAACCAGCTCGAGATCCTGGAGGCGATGGCGGCCGCGGAGGACACGTACGGCGAGGTCGCCAAGGAGTTCCAGAGCATCGTTCAGGAGACGGAGTACTTCGACACGGACTATCGGACCGCGATCCGGAATCAGGCGATGGAGACGCCGAGCGACGAACTCGCGCAATTCCTGACGGACATGCTCTCCATCGTGAACTCCGGCGGTGACATGGAGGGGTTCCTCTACGACAAGAAGGAGAAGCACATGCGGACGGCGAAGCAACAGCAGGAACTCACGCTGGAGACCCTGGAGTTGTTCGGCGAGATGTACATGACGCTGTCGCTGTTCCCGCTCCTACTCATCATCATCCTCGTCATCATGCAGATGCTCGGCGAAGCACAGGTGACGATGCTGTACGGCACCGTCTACGGCCTCATCCCGCTGACTGGCCTGGGGTTCCTCGTGCTGGTGTCGACGGTGAAGGAGGACGAACCGGGCGACGGGTACCTGTTGCCGAGTGACGCGGACGAACGGTTGCTGCAACAGCAGGACGCCGGCCTCCTGAATCTCGGGCTCGTCGAGCAGTACGCTGACCGCGGGTCGATGTTCAAGCGCATCAAGAACAAGGAAGGCACGCACGAGACGATCCGCGTGCTGAAGGCGCCGCACCTGTTCTTCCGCGAGAACCCGGCGTACACGGCAGCGATAACGGTCCCGCTCGCGCTCGTCGTCGTCATCCTCGCGGCGCTCACCGGGTCGGTGCCGACGAGCTGGGAGGGCATGCAGAACGCGCCCGTCTGGGGGACGTTCATGTACGTCTACATGCCGGCGTACCTGATCTTCCTGCCGTTCGCGGTGTTCCGCGAGTGGAACGTCCGCTCCCGGAAGGCCATCGTCTCGAACATCTCCGACAACCTCCGGAAGCTCTCCTCCGCGAATGACACCGGCCTCACGCTCCTGGAGTCGCTGAAGACGGTGTCGGAGACGACGAGCGGGAAGATGGCGACCGAGTTCGACACGATGCACGCGAAGGTGAACTACGGGATGAGCCTGAAGGACGCGCTCGTCGAGTTCAACAACAAGTACCACATGCCGCGGATGGCGCGGACGGTGAAGCTCATCTCGAAGGCCCAGGAGGCGTCCAGTCAGATCACGGACGTGCTGTCGACGGCGGCGCAAGCGTCCGAGAACCAGGACGACATCGAGCGCGAACGGAAGTCCCGCACGCGCATGCAGGTCGTCATCATCATCATGACGTACCTGACGCTCCTGGCGGTGATGGCGATACTGAAGACGCAGTTCCTGGATACGCTCCAGGGCGTCACCGCGAACTCCTCGAGCGGCGGCGGTGGTGCGTCCGCTGGCGGTGCCGCGTCGGGACTGGGGAGCAGCATCAACGTCTCGCTGCTGTCGATGCTGTTCTTCCACGCGGTCACGATGCAGGCCATCCTCTCGGGCGTCATCGCGGGCTACATCCGTGACGCGGACATCACGAGTGGCCTGAAGTTCGTGCTGGTACTGCTGACGATCGCGCTCGTGGTCTGGGCAGCGGTGGGCGTATAATGTCGGCGCGAGACCTCACCGGCCTCCGGGGACGCGACCGCGGGCAGACGACGCAGGACTTCGCGGTCGGTATCAGCGTGTTCCTGTTGACGGTGACGTTCACGTTCGCGTTCGTGCCGTCGACCGTGACGCCGTTCGGGTCGCCGGTGACGGACGCGATTCCCGCGAAGTCCGACCGCGTTGCAGCGACCGTCGTCGACACGTACGCCGAGGATGGAAGCGCGCGGACGCTGGACCTCGACGAGATGGTCGGCGAAGTAATCGGTTCGTCGGACTCGGGCGTCACGGTGTCCGGGACCGATATTCGGAACGAGTTCGGATTGCGTACAACCGCGCAGGTCAACGTCACGATACAGACGCGTTCCGGTGACGTCGTCGAGACGAACTACGACGGTGGGACGTATCGACTGACAGGCGGCGACGATTACCCGTCGAATCAGGCAGCGGCGTCCACGACGAGAGTCATTCGTCTGCCGGGCGTCGATGACTGTAAGACCGGGTGTCTGCTCGTCGTGAGGGTGTGGTAAGCATGTTCGATGACAACAGGGGACAGGCGTACACGCTCGAGGGGTTCATCGGGTCGATACTCATCTTGACCGCGGTGTTGTTCGCGCTCCAGTCGGTCGTCATCACGCCGACGACGGGTGGGACGGTCGACCGCGACGCGCGCGACCAGGTACGCTTGGAAGCGCAGGACATGCTGGTCCTGAGCGCGGATTCGGGGAACCTCTCGAAGATGATCCGGTACTGGAATGGAACGGAGTCGAACACCGACCGTCGGTTCGCGGCGTCGGACGGCCGGTCGCTCGGGTACAGTAGCGACCTGCCACCTGGGAAGGCACCGCGAGGACTGTTGCTGATGTTGGAGGAGGCGTTCGAGGACAAGAACGGGTACAACGTGCTCGTGACGTACCAGGACGATTCCGGGAACCCGGACGGTGGGACGATGACGATGGTTCGGAACGGATTCTCGACGCAGAGTGGCGTGGTGGCGACGTACACCATCACGCTCTACGACGACCAGCGCCTCACTGGTCCGGGCGGTGACGAGCGCGCGCTCTCGTGGTACGACACGGACAAGAGCGACGGCGACAACGGGTATTATCCGATTCCGGACGCGTACGATGACAGTCCGGTGTACAACGTGGTGACGGTGAAGGTGATCGTATGGTAGGAGTCGCGTTCGACGAGCGAAGCGACCGCGCGCAACTCATCCTCGTTGGCGCGGTCGCGATCGCGTTCATCGTGCTCGGGCTCGCGGTCGTGTTCAACACGGTCCTGTACACGGAGAACGTCGCGTCGACGGGCGCGGCGAGCGCGCCGCGGGACGCGCAACTCCTGAATGACGAGGTCGAGGTGAGCGTGAAGCGACTTGCGGAGCGCGTAAACGCGAAGGGAGCGTTCGGCAATCCGGTGGACCAGACGGAGGCGTATGACGGGATTACCGCGAACGTTTCCACGTACAGCGACGGGTTGACGAAGGTCGCCGGAGCGGCTAGTCCAGCGGTTGCGTCGGTCCGGGTGAGTTCGTCGAGCGCTGACGTGACGTACGGTGCTCGCATCCAAGATAAAGGGGGGTCGGATTTCACCGCGCCGGGCGGCGCCCCGAATTGGACGCTCATGCAACCGCCTGGCGGCGACGCTATCGTCCGTGACTTCGATATGACTGTCGAACGATCGAGTTTGACGGCCGGTGGACAGGATGCGTTCCGAGTCATGTGGTCGCCGCCGTCGTCGAACGAGAACCACGTGGTGTGGATTTACGAGAAGTCGTCGACGAGCGAGGTCGCGATACGGACCGTGAACGATTCCCCGCAGCCGTATCGGGACTTCTCGGGGACGGAGTGCGTGCTCCCGGGCTCCGATAGCGCGTCGACGGTGACGTTCAACTTCTCCGACGGTAACGTCCAGGGGTATGACGCTTGCGACGGACAGCTAGGTCCGTGGGAGGCCATCGATAATGGGACTGCTCGAAACGTAACGTTCATCCGAGGGGATAGTGTCCAGGGGTCGTACTCGCTCACGATGAACGACGAGCCGGAACTGAACCCGACGCTCCAGTTCCAGGACGCCAGCTTGGGCGCCGGCGAGCCGTTCGTGACGTGGGACGCCTGGGAATTCGAGATAGAGGTCCGCTACGATTCGGGACAGGCGACGTTCACGGAGGAGTACTACGTGGAGGTGTACAATCGCTCACGATGATTCGGAGTAACTTCTTTGCGGACGACCGGGCGGTGTCTATCGCGGTGACGCACGTGCTGACCATCGGTATCACGACTATCCTCATCACGGGATTGCTCGTCGGCGGGAGCGGGCTGCTTCGCGACGAGAAGGAGCGTGCGACCAAGACGGAGCTGCGGACCATCGGGAACCGGATGGCGTCGGAGATCTCGTCGGCGTACTACAGCGCCGAGGACGCTGGGGGCGGGACGATGGCCGTTCGCGTCTCCCACCCGGAGTACGTCGCGGGGGACAACTACAACGTAGAGTTACGTGAGGGAGACGCGAACTGTGACGCACCTGGAGACCTGGCGCCGACTCCCTCAGACGTACAGTGTTTGGTTCTATCGACTCCCGGTGGTGTTGAGAGCGAAGTCGTCGTTCCAATCGACCCACAAATAGATCTTCAGGGGTCACCGCAGACGGTGAACGGCGGGTCGTTCTACATCGTTATCGATAGTTCTGGTGATTTGACGCTTCAGAACGACGCACCGTCGCCGTCGTTGTCCCCTATGGAGGTGCGACTATGATGCGTTCGCTCGGGCTGACGGGCGACGAGCGCGCGGTGAGTGACGTGCTGGCGTTCATCATCGTGTTCTCCATCATCATCACCTCGGTTGCGCTCGTGTACGGGACGGGGTTCTCGTCGATCCGCGAGGTGCGTGACGGTGAACAGAAGGCGAACGCGGAGCGTGCGCTGGAGGCGGTCGCGTTGAGTATGAGCGACATCGTGAAGGGCGAGGCGAAGCGTCGCGGTGGGTCGCTGAACCTCGGTGGCGGTCAGTTGCAGGTCGACGAATCGACGGACATCGAGGTGCTCGTCGACGGGACAGAGGTAACGCCAGACCCGAACCCAGTCGGGTCGTTCGAGTTCTACGTGGACGATACGGCGGTCGCGTACGAGTCCGGCGGCGTGTTCCGGCGTGACGGGACGGCGTCAGTGACGGTGCTGCAGCCCACGATGACGTGTACGAGCGAGAGCGCGGTGGTGTCGCTCGTCGCGGTGACGTCGTCGCAGGGCGCTATCGGGTCGACGGACAACGTCGAAGTGACTATGGAGGAGCAGTCGACCGAGCTCCTGCACGCCGAGACCGGTTCGAGCATCGGGGTTCAGGTCGATGTCGCCGACACGGAGTACGCTCCGGCGTGGGAGCGGACGCTCGACGAGCAGGGGTGGAATATCGACAGCATCGGGTCGAACTCCGTGGAAACCTCGTGTTCGACCGACCGCGTCGTCGTTCGCTTGGTGGTCATCGAGATGACGTACGGGTCGCCGTGACCTGTTCGAAACCCAACTCACGTAGGGTCGGCCTACGTAGTTAGGGGAGTCTGTTTTGAGAGGGCCGTCTGAATACGTGCGCAATGAGTACTGACGCGACCGAGGACGTGCCGTCGAACGAGGACGCCCCGGTAGTCCTCGTGGTTGACGACGACGTGGACCTGGCGGAGACCTGCGAGTACTGGCTGGACGCCGGACAGTACGTGCCTCGCGTCGCGAACAGCGGCGAGGAGGCCTTAGAGGCGATGAGCGAGGACGTGGACGCCGTCCTGCTGGACCGACGGATGCCGACGCTGTCGGGCGACGAGGTCCTGGAGGCGTTCCGGGACCGCGGGTTCGACGTGCCGGTGGCGATGATGACGGCGGTCGCGCCGGACACGGACATCGTCGACATGCCGTTCGACGACTACCTCGTGAAGCCGGTGTCCCAGGACGACATCCTGGAGGCGGTCGACGAGATGCTCGCGCGGTCGTCGTTCGACGAGGACGTCCGCGAGTACTTCGCGATGAGTTCCACCGAGGAGGCGCTCGCGGCGCGCGAAAGCGAGGAACTCCGGGACGCCGACGAGCTAGCGGCGCTCCGCGAAGAGATCACCGAGCAGTACGAGGAGTACGAGCCGGTGATCGAGCGCCGGGAGCGCGAGCTGGATCGGTTGACGCACATCAATACGGTCATCCGGCAGGTCGACCGCGTGCTCGTGGACGCGGAGAGTCGCGAGGAGATCGAGTCGGAGGTGTGTGCGTCGCTCGCCGACTCGGGCGCGTACTCGGTCGCGTGGATCACGGGATACAACGAGCGCACGGAGCGGTTCGACCCGCGGGTTGCGGCTGGTGCGGACGTCGACCGCGTCGAGTCCGAGACGGGTGACGTGAGCGAGGTGGCGACGCGCGTGAAGGACGCGGTGTCGACGGGTGAGGTTCGAGCGATCGATTCGGTGTCGGAGGCACATCGGGAGGCGGTGTTCGGCGACGATCCGGTCGAGGAGACGTCTGCGGTGATCGCGCCGCTATCGTACCGCGAGAAGACGTACGGCGCGGTCCTGGTGTACGCGGAGCGCGCGGACGCGTTCGGCGAGCAGGAGCTCGAGGTGTTCGGCGAGCTCGGGGAGCGCATCGGGAACGGTATCAACTCGGTCGAGCAACGCAAGCTCTTGCTCGCGGACACCATCGTGGAGCTGGAGTTCCGGCATACGGACCGGTCGGATCCGTTCGTCGACCTGTCGGCGTCGACGGGTGCGACGGCGAACCTGAAGGGTGTGGCGTCGACGAGCGACTCGTCGTTGACGTGCTATCTGGAAGCTGCGGGGGTGTCCGGGGAGTCGTTCCTGGAGGCGGCGACGACGCACGACCTCGTCGAGGACGTTCGGTTGGTGACGGATGGCGACCCGTCGCTGTTCGAGATCACGGTCGCGTCGTCGGCGGTGCACACGCTCTCGTCGTCGGGGGCGACCGTGAAGACGTTCCGCGTGGAGGAGGGCGAGGGCCGGCTGGTCGCGGAGGTCGCGCCGGACGCGGACCTGAAGGCGCTGGCGCGCGCGGTCGAGTCGGCGTACGAGGAGACGTCGGTGCTCTCGAAGCGCCGCGTCGAGCGCTCGGTGCAGTCCGGCGAGTCGTTCCGGAAGGACCTCGAGGACCGATTGACGGAGCGCCAGCAGACGGCGATGGAGACGGCGTTCTCGGCGGGGTACTACGAGTGGCCGCGGGAGTCGACGGCGGAGGAGGTCGCGGAGGCGATGGACATCTCGTCGCCGACGCTCCACGAGCATCTGCGTGCGGGCGAGCGCAAGCTCCTGCAGTCGTTCATGTCGGAGGTCGACGACGAGGACGAACCGCGGTGAGCAGCGACAGCAGTACGCTCGGTTCTGACTTCCGCTTGCGACGTCAGGCGTCGTCGTGGCCGGGGTCGAGGTCGAGTTCGTCGTTGACGAGGTCGGTGGCGTTCTGGAGTTCGCCGATCCCGGAGAGGTAGCCGGCGCCGACGCTGGCTTTGAGGGCGACGGCGGCGCGTCCGGTGATGACGGTAGGGCCGACCTGAGCGACGGCGCCGTTCCCGATGGAGACGAGCCAGCCGGGGGAGTCGAACTCGAAGCGCTTCATGCGCGGTTCGAAATCGCCTGGCTCGCTCGTCCGGCGGTGCTCGACGAGCGCCGCGACGTTGGCGGCGGCGACGCGTGCTTCGCGGATGGCTGATTGGGCGCTCGCGGGGACGGCTTCGCCGTCGGCGTCGACGACGCGCCCGGCGTCCCCGACGACGAACGTGTCGCCGCCGACGCGGAGGTCGGCTCGGGCGTCGACGCGGTCGCCGTCGGTCGCTTCCGGGCCGGCGATGCCGCCGGTCCAGACGAACGTGTCGTACTCGATTCGCGTGCCGTCCTCGAGGACGACGGCGTCGGCGGTGGCTTCGGCGACGGCGGCGTTCGTGCGGACGTCGACGCCGGCGTCTTCGAGTGCGTCGTGCACGGCGGTCTGGAAGTTCTCGGGGAATCCGGGTGCGACCGAGGGTCGCATCTCGAGGACGGTCACCTCGAAGTCGTCGGCCGAAGCGGCCTCCGGCCCCAAGTCGTCGGCCGCGGTGTCGTCGGCGGTGGCGTCGTCGGCTGCGGGGTCGTCGGCCGCGGGGGCGTCCGTTTCGAGGTCTTCGGTCGGGTCGTTCGCGTCGTCGATGCTGACCTGGACCGGGTCGGTGTCGTCGGTCAGCGACGGGTCGCTGTCGTCCGTCGGCGATGGGTCGGTGTGGGCGTCGCGGAGGGCGGCGAGTTCGCCGGCGACCTGCACGCCGGAGAGGCCGGCGCCGCCGACGATGGCGCGACCACCGGACTCGATCGCGTCGAGGACGGACTCGCGGATGGTTTCGGCGTGCGAGACGCGCTTGCAGGGGATGGCGTGCTCGCGGACGCCGGGGAGGTCGTAGTACGCGGTCTCGCTCCCGAGGCAGACCGCGCCGACGTCGTACGTGAGGACGGTGTCGTCGGCGAGCGTCACCTCGTTCGCGTCGGTGTCCACGTCGACGACGGTGCCTTCGCGGACCTCGGCGCGGTCGAAGAGGTCGTGGAGGTCGAGCGTGATGTGGTCGGCGACCCGGGGTTTCCGGATGACGCGGTGGACTTCGTGCTGGACGACGTGCGTGCCGGTGTCGTCGACGACGACGACGTCGACGTCGTCGTCGAGGGTGCGTTCGAGCTTCCGTGTCAGCGCGACGCCGGCGTACCCGGCGCCGAGAACGAGGACTCGCATGTCGGTCCCTTGGAGCCGAATCGGCATATGCTGGGGGGTGCCGGCACGACCGCGAGAGCGCCCGCGGGAGGGTCGTGGCCGACCGAGACCGGGACGCATTAGCGCGTCGACGCCGAAGCGTCTCGCGATGACTGATGCGCTCGTCGCGACTGACGTCCGGAAGGCCTACGGTGACGTCCAGGCCGTCGGTGGGGTGTCGCTGTCGGTGGCCGCGGGCGAGGTGTTCGCGCTCGTCGGCCCGAACGGGGCGGGGAAGACGACGCTCGTTCGGACGCTCACGGGAACGGCGACGCCGGACGCTGGCAGCGTCGAACTCCTCGGCGAGAACCCGAAGGCGGCCGACAGGGAGCGCCTCGGCGTGCTCCCGCAGTCGTTCGCGCCGCCCGAGCGGCTGACTGGGCGGGAGGTCGTCGCGTACTACGCGGGCCTCTACGACGACGCGCGGGACGTCGACGACGTTCTCGCGGCCGTGGGCGTGACCGAAGCGGCGGGCGCGAACTACGGCGACATGAGCGGTGGCGAGCAACGCCGGGTGTGTCTCGGGAGTACGCTCGTGAACGACCCGGACGTACTCTTCCTCGACGAGCCGACGACGGGTATCGACCCGGCGGGCCGACGGACGGTCTGGAGCCGCATCGAGGAGCAGGTCGCGGGCGGGACGACTGTCGTGTTGACGACCCACGACATGCGGGAGGCCCAGCGGCTCGCGGACCGCGTCGGCCTGCTCGCGGACGGCGAACTCGTTGCGGTGGGTGCGCCCGAGGACCTCGTCGCGGAGCACGCTGGCGCGCCGAGCGTCGTCGTCGACGTGGACGCCGTCGAGGATTCGCGCGACGCCGGCGAGGGCGACTCCCGGAGGGAGCCGCCCGTGGAGGCCGCGGAGCGTGCGCTCGCGGACGCCGGGATGGACGTGTCGACGCACGGGACCGAGGTCCGCGTTCGCGGCGTCGCCGCGCGCGACGTCGCGGCGGTCGCGGACGCGCTCGACGACGCCGACGTCCCGTACTCGGGGTTGTCGTGGCGCGAACCGACGCTCGAGGACGTCTATCTCGCGCTCGCCGGCGAGACGTACGAGGCGGGCGTCCAGGACGCGTCTGGACTGGCTGGCGGCCGGGGACGCGACGGCGCGGTCGCCGGCGTTCGCACGGACGGTGGACCTGCGGAGGGCGTGCAGGGAGGTGAGTCGTCGTGAGTCGCGTCGGCCGCGTCCGGTCGGCGTCGATGGCGGCGTCGCGGTCGTTCCTCCGACGGCGCGTCGCGGTGTTCTTCACGTTCTTCTTCCCCGCGATACTCGTCGGTATCTTCGGCGTGCTCGTCCAGACCGACGGCGCGGGCGCGGGACTGTTCACGGAACCGGCGTCGTACTACGTCCCGGGGTACGTCGCGGTCGTCGTCCTGTTCACGCCGCTCTCCAGGGTCGGGAGCGAGGTCGCGCGCCACCGCGAGCACAACCGATTCGAGAAGCTCGCGACCACGCCCCTGACCCGGGGCGAGTGGCTGCTCGCGCAGACGCTCGTGAACGTCGGCATCATCGGCGTCGCCACCGTCCTCGTGCTCGCGCTCACCACCGCGCTCACGGGTGCGAGCATCGTCCTCTCCCCGCTCCTGCTCGTCTACGTTCCCGTGGGCGTGGCGTGCTTCTGCGGGGTCGGCGCGCTCCTGGGCGCGTTCGCGGACAGCCAGGACGGCGCCGTCACCGCGAGCAACGCCATCGGCCTCCCGCTTCTCTTCCTCTCGCAGACGTTCGTCCAACCGACGCTGCTGCCCGAGTGGTTCCACCCGCTCGTCGCACTCAGCCCGCTCACGTACTTCGCGCAGGGCCTCCGGCAGGTCATCGCGCCCGCGTCGACCGACGCGGGCACGGTCGTCCTCGACCTCGGCCCGCTCGCCGCACTCGGCGTGCTCGCGGTCGCCGCCGTCGCCTTCCTCGTCGCCGGCGCGTACGCCATCCCCCAGACCGACTGAGACCGCGTGCTACGGCAGCCGGCTCAGAGCCCGAGCAGGCTACCGATTCCCGCGACGTCGAAGACGACGACGAGGTAGTAGGCGGCGACGGCGACCATCACGACGCCCGTGATGCGGTTGACGAGGCCGGCGTTCCGGGCGAGTGCGCGCGTGACGGCGCGACCGCGGGCTTCTGAGACGGCGGCGAACGCGAGCAGTGGCGCACCCATCCCGAGGCCGAACACGAGGAAGCCCGCGAATCCCGCGATGGGGGAGTCGAAGAGGATGGGCGTCCGGGCGAAGAACAGCGCGATGAACCCGGGGTTACAGGGGAGGACGATACCGCCGAAGAACAGCCCGTAGACGAACGCGGACCCGTAGGCGTTCCCGGTCTCCGGGGGGTCGAGGCCGGGGAGGCGGTCGACGGCGTCGTGGTCGAGCGCGAGCGCGACGCCGAGGACGAGCAGCACCGCGAACGCGGCGGGGGAGACGATCTCGACGACGGTCGTCAACGACTCCTGGAGGAAGTACGCGAACACGAGGCCGACCGCGCCCATGAACGCGACGACGCCCGCGACGACCGCGAGGCCGAGGCCGAGCGACGACCGCGACGCGCCGCCGTCGCTCGCGGTTGGGTTCGCGGCGACGCTGCTCGCATCGCCGCTCGTTCCAGAGCCACCGCGGTCGCTGCGCGCGAGATACGAGAGGAAACCCGGGTAGAGCGGGAGCGCGCACGCCGCCGTCAGCGGCGTGAGGACGCCGACGACGAACGCTTCGACGAACGGCGCGACGCCCGCCGGAAGCTCGAACCCGAGCTGGAGGGCGACGGCGAGCACGGCTAGCAGTCCTCGAGCGCGGACTCGAGGAACTCGACGGACTTCTGGCCGTCCTTCAAGCGTTCGACGTCGTCGGGCCCGCACATGCGGAGCATCGGGACCGACGGCGCGTTCGCCATCGACGACCCGAACTCGCTCGTCACCGACTTCGTCCATTCGCCGGGGGCGACCGCGTACCGCCAGTCGAACCCGTGCTTCTCGGCGTGGTCGCGGACCTTCTTCGCGTCCTCGTTCGGGTCGATGTCGACCGCGACGGTCGTCACGTCCGGGTTCGCGTCGTGGAAGTCGATCATCGTCTTCTGCTGGCGGAGACAGTTCGAGCACCAGACCGCGAACGTTTCCACGAGCACCGGCCCGTCGGCTGCGAGGTCGGCGATGGTGAACGACTCGTCGCCGCGGACCGTCGTCAGCGTGATGTCCCGCCAGTCCGTGCTCGAGCCACCGTCGCCGCTGCTACCGTCGCCGCTGCCGCCATCGCCGGCGCCGTCGCCATCGGTCGGGTCGCCGTTCCCGCTACCCGTGCTCAGACACCCCGCGAGGCCGGCGAGTGCGCCGGCGCCGACCGAGGAGAGGACCGCTCGCCGCGTGGGACCGTTCATGTCAGTACAGGAGGGCGCCGCGGGTTAATTCGTTCCCCCGGTCGTGCGCGAGCGACGCCAGAGCGTCCGGCGCCAGCGGCAGAACTCGGTGACGATGCCGGCGTCAGGAGAAGTCGGTGAGCGTCGTCTCGGAGGCTTCGCGGGTCTCGACGTCGAACTCGGCGAGTCGCACGAACTCCATGTCGTTGTCGCGGAGCGCGCGCTTCACGCGGTCGCTCGTCGACGGCGCGACGAGCATCCCCCGGACCTCCGGGTTGGACTCGCGGTAGAGCTCCATGTAGCGCTTCAGCTGGTCGAAGTGGTTCAGCGTCGCCTGCCGGCGCTTCACCTCGACGACGACCGGCGTCCCGTCCGCATCCTGTGCGAAGAAGTCGAGGTAGCCGTACTGGGTCTCGCGCTCGTGCTCGACGATGCGGATACCGGCCTCGAGCGCAGTCTCGGGGTTCGACTCGATGTACTCGTGCATCTCCGCCTCGGTGCCGCGCTCCTGGTACTCGACGGCGTCCTCGGCGTCGAACCGCGACACCGAGTAGACGTCCTGGAGGTACACGCGCAGGAACTCGTTCGGGTTCGACCGGCGCGCGTACAGCAACGGCGCGTCCTCGTCGCTCTCGCCCGGTTCGAGCTTGATGGTGGCGCCACCGGGCATCCAGTTCACGGGCTTGTGGCCCGAGGGCCGATGCACGAGGAGCGTCCCGTCGGGCTTGCAGACGACGAGACGGTCGCCCGGCCCGAGGTAGCCGCCCGAGCGTCCGTCGTACTCGACCTCGCACTCGGCCTCGATGGAGACGACCGCGCCCTCGCGGAGCCCGTCGCCGACGACGCGAGCGACGGTGGCCGCGTCCGGGGACGCGAAGCGTTCGACAGTCACGACGACTCGATACCCGAGGCACCAGTAAAAACCTATCCGTTGCCGGAACGGGTCGTCGTTGCGAGCCGTCACCGCGAGCCGTCATCGCGAGCAGTCACCGCGAGTCGTCACCGCCTCAGACGGGGAGCGGAACCGCGACGACCGCCTTCACGAACTCGAAGCCGTAGATGTGGTTCAGCATGAGGTACGTGACGACGCCGAGCGAGAGCGAGAGGATCCACGCGCCCGCGGCGATGCGGCCCACCTTCCGGTGCGGGGTCTCCTGGCGGAGTTCCCGTGGCGTGTGCGTGACGCCCAGCAGGATGGCGTACAGCACGACGGGGACGGAGACGATGGAGAGCAGGATGTGGATTGCGAGCATCGCGAGGTACGAGTAGTAGAGCGCACCGGGTTCGAGCGCGATCTCCTTCGTGCCGCCACCGCCGGTCTTCAGGAGGTAGAGCACGAGGAACACGAGGATGAGTGCGAACGCCCCACCCATGAGTGCGCGGTGCCGATCGACGTTCCCACGCCGGATCTCGATCCAGCCGAGGACGAGACACGTCGTCGCGAGCGTGTTTATCACCGCGATAGCGTCGCTCAACGCGTTCACCGTGTCCAGCCCGATGTCGGGGTAGATGGGGAGCCCGAGGTAGAGCGTTCCGAGCACGAGCGCGTACCCGACGACCGTGAGCACGATAGTCAGCGACCGCACCGACCCCTTCAGGTCCCGGAGCGGCGGTGTCGTCGTTTCCGTCATCGAGCGGCGCTAGGGAGAGCGCGAGTAATTGCTTTTGCATTCCGGGCCACTCGACGCCGACGACGCGCGGCCAGCGCTGGTCGCGTCGCTGTCGGCGGCGTCGTCCCTGGCGGTCGCTGTCGGCGCTGGAACCGCTGGTGGGCCGGTCCCACCGAGAACCCCTACCCGTACAGGGTGTCGTGCTTCCGTTAAAGTAAAACCTGCCGGAAGGGAACAGTCGTTCATGAGTCAGAGCCAGGAGGAGCGGTCCATTCGCTGCCTCGTCGCGAAGGTCGGCCTCGACGGGCACGACCGCGGCGCGCACGTCATCGCGCGGGCGTTCCGCGACGCCGGATTCGAGGTCATCTACTCGGGGCTCCACAAGGCGCCCGACGAGATCGTACAGGCGGCGGTCCAGGAGGACGTCGACGTCATCGGGATCAGCATCCTCTCGGGCGCGCACAACACGCTCGTGCCGAAGGTCATCGACGGCCTCAAAGAGTACGACGCGTTCGAGGACACGCTCATCCTCGTCGGCGGCGTCGTCCCCGACGAGGACAAAGCGCACCTCAAGGAACTCGGGGTCGCCGAGGTGTTCGGTCCGGGGACGTCGATGGAGCAGACCATCGAGTTCGTCCGCGAGAACGCGCCCGAGCGATGACGCTGTCGACGCAGGAACTGCTCGACGGCATCCTCGAGGGGAAGCATCGTGCGCTCGCGAGAGCGATCACGAGAATCGAGAACCGCCAGGAGGGCTACCGCGACCTCGTGTCCGGGCTCTACGAGCACACGGGCGATGCGGACGTCATCGGTATCACGGGGAGTCCGGGCGCGGGGAAGTCGACGCTCGTCGACAAGGTCGCGAAGGCGTACCGCGACCGCGGCCTCACCGTCGGTATCGTCGCCATCGACCCGTCGTCGCCGTACACGGGTGGCGCAGTGCTCGGTGACCGCATCCGGATGGCGTCGAACGTCGGCGACATGGACGTGTTCTTCCGGTCGATGTCGGCTAGGGGAAGCCTCGGCGGGTTGTCGACGGCGACCGCGGATGCCGTGAAGGCATTGGACGCGTTCGGGAAGGACAAGGTCATCATCGAGACCGTCGGTGCCGGCCAGAACGAGATCGACATCGTGCAGGCCGCGGACACCGTCGTGGTCCTCGTTCCGCCGGGTTCGGGCGACAACGTCCAGATGCTCAAAGCTGGTATCCTCGAGATAGCGGACGTGTTCGCCGTGAACAAGGCCGACATGGACGGCGCGGACCGCACCGTCCAGGAGCTAGAGGAGATGGTGCACATGGACGACGGGCACGTGAGCGTCGCCGCCGGCCATCACGGGATGGGCGTCGACACGGAAGTCGATATGCCCGAGAAGGGCGACGGGAGCGAGGATGCGCCGGAGCCGTGGGAGACGCCGGTGCTGGAGACGGTGGCGACGACCGGCGAGGGCGTCGACGAGTTCCTCGACACCCTCCAGGCGCACGCGGACTGGCTGGAGGACACCGGGCAGATAGATGCGAAGCGACGGCAGCGGACCGCCGAGGAGATCCGGACGTTGCTCCGCGAGGACGCGGGCGCGCTCGTCGAGGACGAGATCGCCGAGCACGGTGGCGTGGACGCGCTCGCGGAGCGCGTGCTCGACGGCGACACCGACCCGTACAGTATCGCGGACGAGGTCCTCGACCCGGTCGCGGCGTGTCTCGAACGCGAGGACTGACGGCTCGGGTTCCTGTCGGAAGCGGGACGTCTGCGTGCCATTGGAGTGCAGGTTTCGTGGCTCCGTCGGTGTCTTCTGGCGGCGAGTCGGCACGGCGTTCAAGAGGCTCCACGTCGTATGTCAGGATATGAAACTGAAGAAAGCGGCGTACGCCACGGTAGGCGCGGTCGGTGCAGTCGGTGCAGGTGTCCTCGTCGACCGCGCGCTCAGACGGAAGGCCGGTGACCTCCCACGACCGCTTCCCGGAACGGGCGAGACGTACCGGTGGCGCGGCATCGACACGTACTACACGGACCTCGGGAATCCCGAGCACCCGACGCTCGTCCTCGTGCACGGCGTGAACGCGGCCGCGTCGAGCAACGAGTTCGTCGCCATCGCCGAAGCGCTCGCCGAGGACTACCACGTCCTCGCCCCCGACCTCCCCGGGTTCGGGCGCTCGGAGCGTCCACCCATCGAGTACACGAACGAGCACTACGAGGCGTACCTCGCCGCGTTCCTCCGGGACGTCGCCGGCGAGGACGCGACCGTGCTCGCGTCGTCGCTCTCGAGCGCGTACGCGGTCGCCGCCGCCGGCGAGGACGACGTCGACGTCTCGCGGCTCGTGCTCGTGTCGCCGACGGCGTCGACGATGCCGGGCGGCGAGAAACCCCTCGTCAGGAAGGCGTTCCGTGCGCCGGTCCTCGGGACGCTCCTCTTCGACGCCGTCGCGAGCGAGCGGTCGCTCGAGTACTTCAGCGACGACCACTCGTACTACGACGCCGACGCGTACTCGACCGAACGCAAACGGTACGACTGGCAGACCACGCACCAATCCGGCGCGCGGTTCGCGCCCGCGTCGTTCGTCTCGGGGTACCTCGACAGCGACCTCGACCTCGGCCCGGCCATCGCCGCGCTCGACGTCCCGACGACGCTCGTCTGGGGGCGCGAAGCAGACATCACGCCGCTCGCAGAGGGCCGGACGCTCGCGGACGACGCGAACGCGAAGCTCGTCGTCGTCGACTACGCCGCACTCCTCCCGCACGACGAGCACCCGGACGCGTTCCTCGACGGGCTCGCCGACGACCTCGACCTGGACCGCGAGGTCGACGCCGACCGCGTCGCCGTCGAACGCGAGAACTGACTACAAGAACTGAACGCGAGAAGCGGCCTTCCCTTACTGCGACCGGAACACGACGAGGTCGTCGCCCGTCGTCTCGGTCTCGGCGACGTCGATGGCGACCTGCATCCCGACCTCCACGTCCTCTACGTCGACGTCCCGTAGCTGGCCGGTGACGCGGACGTCGCCGAACCGCGCGATACCGACCGCGTACGGCGTGTCGTCCGCGAAGTTCGGCGTCGCGACGTGCGTTATCGTGAACGTCTTCAGTTCGCCGCTGTCGGGCAGCGGCGTCTCCTCGATGTCGAGCGACCCGCAGTGCGGGCAGACGCGCCGCGGCGGCAGCGACCCGTGGTCGTTCTCGCACGACAGATAGTAGCCCTCGCCCGCGCGGACGGCGTCGATCCACTCGTCGTAGCCGGCGTCCGCCACGTCCTCGTCGCCGCTCATGACTCCATCACCTCGAGCACGTGAACCACGGCAGACGCGACGGTGCCACCGGCGTTGTGCGCGAGCCCGGTGTCCGCGTCCGCGACCGCGTCGCTGTTCGGGTGGTCGCCGCGGAGGAGCATCGCGAGCTCGCAGATCTGACTCGCGCCCGTCGCCCCGACCGGGTGCCCCTTCGCTTTCAGGCCACCCGAGAGGTTCACGGGCATCTCGCCGTCCTTCGTCGTCCGACCGTCCGCGGCCGCAGTGACGCCTTCGCCGACCTCGCAGAGCCCGAGCGACTCGAGCGCGAGCACCTCCGCGATCGTGAAGCAGTCGTGGACCTCCGCGACGTCGACGTCCGCGGGCGTCACGCCGGCGTCCGCGTACGCCTCCTCGGCGGCCTCGTCCGCCGCCGGCGACCGCGCGAGGTACTCGCGGTCGTGGAGCGCCATCAGGTCGCCACCCTGGCCGGTGCCCGTGATGGCGACCGACGCGTCCAGGTCGTGCTCGGCCGCGAACTCGTCGCTCACCAGGACGACCGCAGCCGCCCCGTCACTGATCGGGCAGGAGTCGTACAGCCCGAGCGGCTCGGAGACCATCGGCGCGTCGATGACGGTCTCCACGTCGATCGCGCGCTGGTACTGCGCTTTCTCGTTGTTCAGCGCGTGCTCGTGGTTCTTCACCGCGATGGCGGCGAGGTCCTCGCGCGTCCCGCCGTACTCCGCGAAGTACGCCTGCGCCATCAACGCGTACGCCCCCGGGAACGTCATCCCCGCGCGGACCTCCCAGAGGTCGTCCGCGGCGATCGCGAGCGCCTCCGTCGCACCCGCCGTCCCCAGGTTCGTCATCCGCTCGGTGCCACCGACCACGAGGACGTCCGATTCGCCGTTCCGGACGCGCTTGACGCCCTCGCGGACCGCGACCCCGGAGGACGCACACGCCGCCTCGAAGCGCGTCGCCGGCGCGTCGATACCCACGGCCTCCGCCATCAGCGGCCCCTGATGGCCTTGGTGTTCTGCGAGCTCTCCCATGAAGTTCCCGTAGAGGAGCGCCTCCACGTCGTCCCGGTCGACGCCAGCGTCCGCGAGCGCGTCACAGCCAGCCTCCGCGAAGAGGTCCCGGCCCGTGCGTTCCGGGGACGCGCCGAACGCCGTCAACCCGACGCCAGCCACTCGTACACCTGACATGGCCTGAACTTCGCCATCGACCACTTAATATGTCGTGGTTAACGGCGCGACGACCGCACGACCGCCACGTGCCGCGAGCGACCTCGGTGCCGTCGGAACCGGCGCCTGTGGCGTTCCGTGACGTGTTTATGCCTGAACCTCCAACGGCGACGTATGGCAAACGAAGGGGTCGACGACGGGGCCGCGAGCGGCGAGGGGAATCGCGCCGTCACCGACCACAAGCCCTCCGCGAGTCTCTGGCCGATGTTCGTCGCGTTCGGGCTCGCCATCGCCGAGGTCGGCGTCGTCGTCGGCGTGTTCGTGTTCACGGTCGTCGGATTCCTGATGTTCACGGGCGCAGTCGCGGGCATCCTCGCCGAGGCCGGGTACGTCGAACGTCCCTGGGTGACACTGGGCGTCCTCGGAACCGTCGTCCTCGCGCTCGGTATCGCCGTGTTCGCTGCGTTCGGCGGCGTCGTCGGCGGCCCCGAACTCGTCGCCGTCCCGAACGCCGTCGCGTACCGCGGGCTGTCGATGATCTCCGCCGGCGCACTCACCATCCTCACCGCGGGCGTCGGCTCGGTCCGCGGCGAACTCGCCTGAGGCCCCACGACGCTCGTCCCGCCAGGAGCGTCCCCATCCCGCTACCGCGAACCGACAACCTATTTGGGCGTCACTCGAAAGCCCCTGATAGCAATGGCACAGCGCGTCTTCACGAAGGACACGATGCTCGACCTCTTGGTGAACATCATCCCACTGGGCATCATGGCCTTCTTCATCGGGTTGTTCGTCCTCTGGGGTCCGTTCAGCTGGGACCCGCTGTACAGCACCCTCATGCTCGGTATCATCGGCGGGTCGTTCGTCCTCCTCGCCATCCTCACGTACGTCTCCGCGGTCGCCATCGAAGGCGACGCCATCAAGAGCGAGGAAGCCGGCCGTGCGGCGCACGCCGAAGCGGAATCCGAGGTCGTCGACACCGCCGAGACGAACGCGACGGACACGTCCGACGAGACGCCGGACGCGACCGGCGACGACGGCACCGACGAACGCAAGGAATCCCCCGAAGAAGCCGTCTGACGTTCTCATCTCACCGTCAAGGACCGGACGGAACTCGACCGACCCCTTCCAGCGGCCGTGCTCGGACGACCGCCGTTCGCTGACGGACTGAAACCGCCAGCGAGATACCGACGCGGCGACGAACCCGAGCCTTTCTTTAGGGTGCAATCCTGACCGTCTTCTATGGGTCTTAGCGGAGAGCTCGCACTAACACTCCTCACGGGCATTCTCGTCCTCGTCGTCTTCGCGCTCGCCACGCGCTTCGACGACTGGCGGACGTACACGCCGCTCGCCGGCGGAAGCGCGCTCGGAGGAGAGACCGGGTACGGACACGACGAGAAGCCCGGTGGTATCGTTCGCTGGTTGACGACTGTCGACCACAAGGACATCGGCATCCTGTACGGCGTCTACGCCATCATCGCGTTCGCGTGGGGTGGCCTCGCAGTCATGCTCATGCGGTTCGAGCTGGCGACGCCCGCGATGGACGTCCTCGGTGGCGTCGGCGGTCGCGCGTTCTACAACCAGCTCCTGACGAGTCACGGCATCACGATGCTGTTCCTGTTCGGGACGCCGATACTCGCCGCGTTCTCGAACTACTTCATCCCGCTCCTCATCGGCGCGGACGACATGGCGTTCCCGCGCATCAACGCCATCGCGTTCTGGCTGCTGCCGCCCGGCGCAGTCCTCATCTGGGCCGGGTTCTTCCTCGCGCCGTTCTTCGACGGTATCGCAGCGTCGATGACGTCGTGGACGATGTACCCGCCGCAGGCGGTCGCACAGACTGCCGCCGGACAGGACGCGATGTCCTACGAGTACGCGGGTCGCGTCATCGCGTCGTCGGAGATCGATACGACCGCGCTGAACGCCGGGACGGACCTGATGCTGCTCGGGCTCCACCTCACTGGCGTGTCGGCGACGATGGGTGCGATCAACTTCATCGCGACCATCTTCACGGAGCGCGGCCCGGACGTCGGCTGGGACAAGCTCGACATCTTCTCGTGGACGATCCTCACGCAGTCCGCGCTCATCCTGTTCTCGTTCCCGCTCCTCGGGAGTGCACTCGTCATGCTCCTGCTCGACCGGAACTTCGCGACCGGGTTCTTCGCGGTCGAGGGCGGTGGAACGATCCTCTACCAGCACCTGTTCTGGTTCTTCGGGCACCCCGAGGTGTACATCCTCGTGCTGCCGCCGATGGGTATCATCAGCTACGTCCTGCCGCGGTTCTCGGGCCGGAAGCTGTTCGGGTTCAAGTTCGTCGTGTACTCCACGCTCGCCATCGGCGTCCTCAGCTTCGGTGTGTGGGCGCACCACATGTTCGCGAGCGGTATCGACCCGCGGCTGCGCGCCGGCTTCATGGCGGTGAGTCTCGCGATTGCGATACCGAGCGCCGTGAAGACGTTCAACTGGATCACGACGATGTGGAACGGGAACATCCGGTTGACGACCCCGATGCTGTTCTGTATCGGATTCATCGGGAACTTCATCATCGGTGGCGTCACGGGCGTGTTCCTGGCGGCAGTCCCCGTGGACCTCGTGCTCCACGACACGTACTACGTCGTCGGGCACTTCCACTACGTCATCATGGGCGCTATCGCGTTCGCGGTGTTCGCGGGCGTCTACTACTGGTTCCCCATCGTCTCCGGGCGCATGTACCAGCGGACGCTCGGGAAGGCGCACTTCTGGACGACGATGGTCGGGACGAACCTGACGTTCTTCGCGATGATCCTGCTCGGGTACGGCGGGATGCCGCGTCGGTACGCGACGTACAACGGCGTCACGGTCGAAGGTATCGTCGGGTACTTCACGAGCCTGCACGTCATCGCGACCGTCGGCGCGTTCATCCTCCTCGTCGGCCAGCTCATCTGGGTGTGGAACATGGTCCAGTCCTGGCTCGAGGGGCCGGTCGTCGGTCCGGACCCGTGGAACCTCAAGGAGGACGGCCTCCCGAGCCGCGAGTTCGACTGGCACGCTGACCGCCTCGAGACGACGCTCGCCGACGGTGGCGAGCCCGCCGAGGACGAACCGATGACCGACGGTGGCGAACCGGTCGACGCGGACGACGACGACGCTACCGGCGACGAGTAACGCGGCGTTACGGTCGGTCTTCTTTCTCGCGTTCCAGTGCTGCTCGTTTCCGACTGGAACGCTTGGTCGTGTGTCGAGCGTCGAGCTGTGACTGTCGGTTCGGGGGCAACGAGAGCTAGCGGCGTGGGTCGTGACGCGTTTCGGTTCGCGCGGGTCGGTACGACCGGTGGATTCGAGGGGGTCGCGGTCAGACGGTCGCGAGCACGAATCCGGTGGTGAACATCATGATGGCGACGAGTGCGAGGACGACGAGCAGGAGCTCTTTCTCGCTCATGAACGGGGGTTGGAGCCGGAATGCCAAAGGCTAATCGTTGCCGGTGCCAAGCGACCGGTGTGACTGAGAACGTTCGCCTGTCGGCGGTGCTCTCCGGGAAGCGCGTGGTGGCGACCGTCTACGTCGGGGTCGTCGCGCTCGCGGGCGTCCTCGGGTACGTTCTGGGTATCATCCTGCCCGCACAGAAGAACGTCGAGATGGCGGAGCTCGGGCCGATCACGTTCGAGATAACGCCGGTGTCGTTCGCGCTGTACGGGATGGTGATGCTCGCACTCAGCCTCGGCGTCCTGCTCGCGCTCGTGCAGGTCGCGAGTCGAGTGGACGACGCGGCCTGAATCGATAATCGAGGCGGCCGTGTACTCGGTATCGTGAGTGTTGCTGCGGGAGGCTCTTCTCGGTGTCAGTCGCCCGCGTCGACGGCGGCCTGGATGTCCTCGACGACGTCTGGGTTCCGGAGCGTCGAGGTGTCGCCGAGGTCGTCGCCGTTCGCGACGTCGACGAGGAGGCGACGCATTATCTTCCCGCTCCGGGTCTTGGGGAGTTCGGGCGTGAAGACGACGCTTTCGGGGCGGGCGATGGGGCCGATTGCGTCCTCGACGCCCTGGATTATCCGCTCGCGGAGCGCGTCGCCGGGGGTGGCGTCGTCCTCGGTGATGACGTACGCGTGCACGGCCTCGCCTTTGACGTCGTGGTCGGCGCCGACGACGGCGGCTTCGGCGACGCCTTCGACGCCGACGATGGCGCTCTCGATCTCCATGGTGCCGAGGCGGTGCCCGGAGACGTTGATGACGTCGTCGACCCTACCGAGGACGGTGATGTAGCCGTCGTCGTCTATCTTCGCACCGTCTTCGGGGAAGTACGTCCAGTCGTCGGGGTCGTCGCTGTCGACGTCGGAGTACTCGCGCCAGTACTCGTCGATGAAGCGCTCGTCGTTCTTGTAGAGCGTGCGGAGCATCCCCGGCCACGGCTTGTTCACGGTGAGGTAGCCGGCGTTCCCTTCGTCGACGGGGTCACCGGCGACGTCGACGACCTCGGCGCCGATACCGGGGAGTGGCGGGCCGGCGCTCCCGGGTTTCATGTCGCCGACGCCGGGGAGCGTGGTTATCATCATCCCGCCGGTCTCGGTCTGCCACCACGTGTCGACGACCGGGCAGTCCTCGTTCCCGATGTGCTTGTAGTACCACTTCCACGCTCGCGGGTTGATGGGTTCGCCGACGGTCCCCAGCAGGCGCAGCGAGGAGAGGTCGTGCCGGTTCGGGTACTCGGTGCCCCACTTCATGAACGACCGGATGGCGGTCGGTGCCGTGTAGAGCTGGTCGACGCGGTACTTCTCGACGAGCTCCCAGAGCCGGTCGCGTTCGGGGTAATCGGGCGTGCCCTCGTACATCACGGTGGTCGTGCCGAGTGCGAGCGGGCCGTACACGATGTAGGAGTGGCCCGTGATCCATCCGATGTCGGCGGCGCACCAGTACGTGTCCTCGGGTTTGACGTCGAGGACGTTCTGGGTCGTCCACGCGGCGTAGGAGAGGTAGCCGCCGGTGGTGTGTTTGACGCCCTTCGGTTCGCCCGTCGTCCCCGACGTGTACATGAGGAACAGCATGTCCTCGGCGTCGCGACTCACGGGTTCGACGTGCGTGCCTTCGTGGCGGTCGACGAGTTCGCCGTAGTCGTGCGCGTGGTCGCCGAGGAAGTGCGTGAGCTCGTCGCCGAGGCGGTCGACGACGACGGTCTCGACGTCGTGGTCGACGCCGCGGAGCCCCTCGTCGGCCTTCCCCTTGTGGTTGAGGGCGTCGCCGCGGCGGTAGTAGCCGTCGCACGTGACGAGGTACTCCGAGTCGGCGGCGTTCATCCGCGTCGCCAGTGCGTTCGCGGAGAACCCGGCGAAGACGACGCTGTGGGGCGCGCCGATGCGAGCGCACGCCAGCATCGCGATGGGGAGTTCGGGGATCATCGGCATGTACAGCGTGACGACGTCGTCCGCTTCGACGCCGAGGTCGCGGAGCCCGGCGGCGAACGCGTTCACCTCCCGGTAGAGGTCCTGGTACGTGTACGTTCGTTCCTCGCCGAGTTCGCCCTCCCACTGGATCGCCGCGCGATTCTTCGCGCCGTTCTCGACGTGGCGGTCGAGACAGTTGTAGCTCGCGTTTAGCGACCCGCCGGTGAACCACTCGAAGAACGGCGGGTTCGAGTCGTCGAGCACGGTGTCGTACGGTTCGTCCCAATCGACGAGCGCGGCCGCGTCCTCCCAGCAGTCGGGCCAGTCCTCGGCGAACTCGTCGTAGATGCCGTCGTCGGCGACGTTCGCCTGTTCGACGAACGATTCCGGCGGCTCGAACGTGTCCTGTGCGGCGAGTCGCGCTTCGAGTTCCACCGCGTCGTCGTCGGTATCGTCGGCCATGGTTCGTCTAGGCCGTCGACCGGACGTATGCTAAGCTTTCCCCCGGCGTCGGTGGTCGGTTCGCGGTGGATGGGCAGTTCGCGTCGGTCGGTAGCTCGCGCCATTGTGAGCGTGCGCCGGTCGCGGCGCGAGCGACAGGTACTCGTGGGTCGGGCGAGGACGTCGGCGAGAAACTCGTCGCGTTCATGGACGAGCACCGCGACGTCCCCGTCGAGTGGTCTCACGAACGCGCGGGCTTCGACCTCGGCGACACGACCGAGATGGACTACCTCTAGAGCCGTCGCGACGCACCTGTATGCCAGTTCCGCCGACCGCGTCGTGCTGGCCGGCTTCTGACCGGTTAGCGTTGCGGTGAAGGTGCTACTCTCTCGTCCTCAGGAAAGCAACAGAAGGGAGCGAGTAGGGCGGAGATACGACAGTCCATAATACTATAAATAAGTAAGCAGATTTAATAAGTTACAGAGAAAAATCAACGGGTGCGCGCATGGACTACGGCCCACGGTTCAGGCTCTTGCCAACCGGTGAACAGCGAGAGATGCTGGGCTGGCAACGTAACACCGTGCGCCAAGTCTACAATCACGCACTCCATCGACTCGACCAACTCCCCGACCAACCCGACAAAACCGTCCGCCAACGTGTCTGGCAAGTCCGCGACGAACTCCCAGACTGGAAAGACAAATGGGCGGCGTGGACCAAGGTGTACTCCACCGTCCTCCAAGCCGCCGTCGAGCGGATCTACCACAGTATCACTAGCCTCGCTCAACTCCGCGACAATGGACACGAGATTGGGGAGTTGAACTGGAAGAAACCACGGGACTTCAAGAGCTTCACGTACCGCCAGAGGGGCTTCGAACTCGACGAAAAGAGTGGTCCTGACGGCCGTGGACTTTTGAACCTCAAGAAAGTACGTGGTGAGACGCTCGAAATCCCGATCCGCCTCCACCGCAGCCTTCCCGACGACGCCGACATCAAGCACGTCTCCATCAAACAGGAGGCAACCGGCGCGTGGTACGCCTCCTTCAGTGTCGAACGAGACCAACCCGAGAAGCCGGACATCCAAGATATTGATCCCGAAGAGGGGGTGGGTCTTGACCTCGGTGTCCTGAACTTCATCTATGATTCGGATGGACGGTCAATCGACCGCCTTGATCTGTCCGATGATCGTGAACGCCTCGGGCGCGAGCAACGGTCGCTGTCACGTAAGGAGTACGAGTCGAACAACTGGGAAAAGCAACGCCGCCGTGTTGCGGAAGTCCATATGGATATGCGGAACAAGAAGCGCGACTTCAAGCACAAGCTCGCGCACTTCTACACCACCGAATATGACGCCGTGTTCGTCGAGGACCTGAACGTGAAAGGGACGTTGGAAGCCGACAGCAACGCCAGAAACAAGGCGGAGGTCGGCTGGCGCGACTTTATCCGAGTTCTCAAGCATCACGGTCGAAAGCACGCGTGTCACGTGGTGAAGGTCGAACCAGCGGGAACGACAAAAGACTGCGCATCGTGTGGTGTTGAGGTGGAGAAACCGCTGTGGGTTCGGATGCACTCGTGCCCGTCGTGCGGGTTCGAAGCCGATAGGGACCACAATGCAGCGTTCAACGTTTTTTTGTCGCGGTCTGGAGGAGCTAGGAGTGGTTCACTCCGAAGAGACGCCCGTGGAGAATACGACCGCTGCGGACACCCTGGAGGTGTCTGCAAGTTGCGTCGTCGAAGCGGGAAGCTTCTGCCTCAAGGAGTCGCCGCAGGTGGCGAGTAGGCAGGAGTAGTTCACCCACGTTCAAGTACGTCGCGTGGACAGTTCGACCAATGACAAGAAGATTCGCGACGGTGCTCGTCGTCGCGCTCGTCGTCCTCGCCGGCTGCAGCGGTGGCCCGGGGACGTCGACCGCGCCGGGAGACCAGACCGACGCCCCGACGGACGCGGGATCGACGGCGACCGACGGCGACCGGAACCGCGTGACGGTTCCCTCGAACCTGATGGCACCGGGTGCGTCCCAGCGCGGCATCGCGAACCCGCGAACGCTCCTGCGCGCGAACGCTCGCGCGCTGTCGAACGTCTCGACGGTATCGTCCACCCGCTACACGGCACTGGGGCCGAACGCGACGGGAACCGTCGAGTACGCGCTCACGCGAACGGCCGGCGGCGACTACGTCTCGTCGCGTCGGAACGTCGGGAACGGGACGCCGACGGGCACGGACGTGTACTTCGCGAACGGCGTCGCGACGACCCGGTCCGTGCAGCCGAACGGGACGACCTACCAGTACGCGGTCGGGCCGACGCGCACGCGCTTCCAGTACGCACGACCGAGTCAACCGCTCTCGAGCGTCTCGCTCCTGTACTTCTCGCTGAGCGACGGGATGCGCGCGTCCGACTTCGGGACGCTGAACGGCCAGAAGGTCGTCAAGTACGAGTCCACGGGCGTGAACGAATCGCGCTTCCGGCAGTTCCGTGGGGCGCTGGGCGTGCCGAACGCGACCGTCGAGGACCTCTCGTTCACGGTGTTCGTCGCGGCGAACGGCGTCGTGCACGACGCGGACGCGACGCTGACCGTCGAGACCGGTTCGGGTGACCGGAAGGAGTTCGTTCTCGAGCACTCCATCGATTCGTACGGGGATGCGTCGCTCGCGACGCCGTCGTGGGCCGACGCCGCGCCGCGAGTGAACGGGTCGTTCGTCGCGAACGGGACCGCGGTCGAACTGGAGAACGTCGGGTCGGCGACGGTGTTCGACCACACCGTCGGCGTCGCGGGGAACGTCACCGGGTCGACGTCGGTCAACGAATCGTTCGCGCCCGGCGACACGCGGTACGTCTACGTCACGACCAGCGGGAACCGGACGACGGTGCACGTCACCGACGAGCGCTCCGCGGTGCCCGCGAACGCCGAACCCCTTCCGCGGCGGAAGACCGCGTCCGTGTTCATCGGGTCGCCGAACGTCAGCATCTCCATCGGACTGATCGCCGACGCGACGACGGCGAACGCGACCGCTGGTGCGAGCGTCGACGGACCGGACGCCATCTTCGGACCGACGAGTCGACGTCTCGTCGACGAACCGACCGCAGCGACGCTCGACGTGCGGGCACGAGCCTAGAATCGAACGAACCGCGACCGAAAGCGTAGAATCGAACGAACCGCGACCGAAAGCGTAGAATCGAACGAACCGCGACCGAAAGCGTAGAATCGAACGAACCGCGACCGAAGCGCGGTCAGGCGAGCCCGATCTGTTCGCTGTACGCGCCGTACGCGTCCTCGAACACTGCCATTATCTCGCCCATCGTCGCGTACTCCTTGACGGCGGCGACGATGGCGGGCATCACGTTCTCGTCGTTCTCGATGGCGTCCTCGAGGTCCTCGAGCGCCGCGTCGACCGCGTCGTCGTCGCGGTCCTCTTTCGTGCGCTCCAGGCGGTCGAGCTGGGTCTGCTCGGTTGCCTCGTCGACCTTCAGGATCTCCGGGCTCGTGTCCTCCTCGATGCTGTACTGGTTGACGCCGACGACGACCTCCTCGCCGGCTTCGACGCGCTCCTGGTACTCGTAGGACGCTTCCTGTATCTCGCGGAGGAAGAACCCCTGGTCGATGCCTTCGAGGATGCCGTCGCGCACGGAGCCGTCGCCCATCTCCTTGATCTCCTCGATGTACGCCATCGCTTGCTGTTCGACCTGGTCGGTGAGCGCTTCGATGGCGTAACTGCCGCCCATCGGGTCGACGATGTCCGCCGCGCCGGACTCCTCGGCGATGATCTGCTGGGTGCGGAGCGCCACCCGGACGGCTTTCTCGCTCGGAAGGGCGAGCGCCTCGTCGAAGCTGTTCGTGTGCAGGCTCTGGGTGCCGCCCATGACGCCCGCGAGCGCCTGCACGGTGACGCGAACGACGTTGTTCAGGGGTTGCTGGGCGGTGAGGCTCTGCCCGGCGGTCTGCGTGTGGAACTTCAGTCGCTTCGATTCGGGTTTCTCGGCGTCGTACCACTCGTCCATCACGCGAGCGTAGATGCGGCGGGCGGCGCGGAACTTCGCGACCTCCTCGAAGATGGAGTTGTGCGAGTTGAAGAAGAACGAGAGGCGTGGCGCGAAGTCGTCGACGTCCAGCCCGCGGTCGATGCCGTCCTCGACGTACCCGAACCCGTCCGCGAGCGTAAACGCGAGTTCCTGGACCGCGGTCGACCCGGCTTCGCGGATGTGGTACCCGGAGATGCTCACGGGGTGGAACTTCGGCGTCTCTTCGGTGCTGTACTCGATGGTGTCCGTGACGAGGTCGAGGCTCGGCTCCGGTGGGATGACCCACTCCTTCTGCGCGATGAACTCCTTGAACATGTCGTTCTGGAGGGTGCCACGGACCTCCTCGCGCGGGACGCCCTGCTGGTCTGCGAGCGCGACGTACATCGCGTAGATGACGGGCGCGCTCGGGTTGATCGTGAAGCTCGTCGAGATCTCCGCGAGGTCGATGCCGTCGAACAGCACCTCCATGTCGCGGAGGGTGTCGACGGCGACGCCCTCCTTCCCGACCTCGCCCTCGCTCATCGGGTCGTCGCTGTCGATACCCATCAGCGTCGGCATGTCGAACGCGGTCGACAGCCCGGTCTGGCCCTCGTCGAGCAGGTAGTGGAAGCGTTCGTTGGTCTCCTCGGCGGTCCCCATCCCGGCGAACTGCCGCATCGTCCACGTGCGCCCGCGGTACATCGTCGGGTACGGCCCGCGCGTGTAGGGTTCCTCGCCGGGGAATCCGAGGTCCTCGTCGTAGTCGAGGTCCGCGACGTCCGTTGGGTCGTACACGCGGTCGACCTCGAGGTTCGACACGGTCGCGAACCGGTCCTTGCGTTCGCCGTAGGAATCGAGGACGGGGTCGAGGGTCGCCGATTCCCACGCCTCGCGTGACTCGCGGATGTCCGCGAGGTCGTCGTCGTCGTACATGCGCGTAAGTATTGCCGGACCCGCCTATAATGGTTCGGTCGCGGCCGACGTCGCCGGCCAGCGGTCCTCGGTGGGCCGCTCAGGTGTCGGCGACGGGTATCGTGACGACGAACACGGCCCCGCGCGGGTCGTTCGGTTCGACCTCGACGTCGCCGCCGTACCCGGTGACGAGCTGGTCGACGAGGTAGAGCCCCATCCCGGTACCCGGGCTGTCGACGCCCTTCTCGCCGCGCCCGAAGAGGGAGTCCTGCATCGAGTCGGGGATACCGGGCCCGTCGTCGGCGACGCGAACGACGACGCACTCCCCGTCGTCGCCCTCGGTTCCGGGCTGGTGCACGGAGAGCGTGACCGTCGGCGTCTCGCGGTCGCTGTGCACGATCGCGTTCCCGAGGAGGTTGTCGAAGACCGAGGAGAGCATCTCGTTCGCGACGACGTGCACGCTCGGGACCGCGCCGTCGACGACGACGCTCGCGTCGGGATACTTCGTGCGCGTCTTCTCGACCTGCTGGTGGAGGACGCGGTCGAGCGCGATCGGTTCGACGGGCATCTCGCCGCCTTCGGTGAGGACCTCCGCGAGGTCCCTGGCTTCACGCGTCAGTTCGATGGTGTGCGCGACCGCTTCCTCGACGTTCCGGAGGGCGTCGTCGTCGACGGTTGCTTCGAGTTCACCGAGCCAGCCCTGCACGACGTTCATGTCGTTCCGGATGTCGTGCCGGAGGACGCGATTCAGGACCTCGAGCTGGTCGTTGAGCGACTCGAGGCGCGCTTCGCGTTCGCGGGCGTCGGTGAGGTTCCGGAGGATTGCGACGACGTACCCGTCGTGGCGCGCGTACCGGACGTCGACGGGAACCGGGTCGCCGTCGACGTTCCGGAGTTCGAACTCGGCTCGGGCCGTGCTCGCGCGTCCGTCCGCGACCTCGCGGTACGCGTCGCGGCCCGCGTTGGTGGAGCCGTCAGCGCCGTATTCGTCGAGGAGGGACTGGTGGGTGACTCCGAGGAGGTCCGCGGTGGGGAGTCCGGAGACCTCGCCGACGCGTGCGTTCGCGTCCACGAGTTCGTCCGCCTCGTCGAAGACGTACACGGCGTCCTCGAGCGAGTCGTGGAACGCCGAGAGGACGCGTGCAGGACCTGTCATGAAGAACCGATACTCGCCTCGTGCCGATATCACTTGCGGGCGTCAGTACTGGCCGAGGAGGCCGTCGCGGCGCGCGCGTCGTTCCGCGAACCGGAACGCGACGACGCCGGCCGCGACGTACCCGACGGCTGTCGCGACGAGGATGGCGAGGTCGAGGACGGGGAGGTTCCAGATGGCGACGCCGTCGGTCATCGCGCGCTGGAGGAGCGTGCTGCCCTGGGAGAGCGGGAGCACCGCGAGCCAGGGGTACTGGTCGGTGGGGGCGGCGATGAGGAACAGCAGCCCGAAGTTGAGGAGCCCGAAGATGTTGTCGATGCGCTTGTAGACGAGTGCGAGTCCGGCGAACACGAACCCGATGCCGAGCGCGCTCGCGACCGTGAGGACGACGAGCGGGACGACCGTGAGGACGTCGAGCGTGAGCGACTGGCCGGTGGTCGCGAGCATCGCGGCGAGGATGGCGCCACCCCACGCGAACGACTCGAGGAGGCGAACGACCGCGTTCGCGGCCATCACTCGCTCGAACCCGTACGGCGACATGTAGAGCTGTTCGAGCGTGCCCCACTGCGCGTCTTCCATGATGGAGCGGGCCGCGCCGGCGAACGCCGTTATGGCCATCGTCCAAACGAAGAACCCGACGATGATACCGGGGAGGCTGTCCGTGATGGCGGCGCCAGCGACCGCCCTGCCACCGAAGAAGATGCCCGCGAAGAACATGTACGTGACCGCGAGCTGCGTGAGCGTGTTCACGGGGTACTCTCGGAGGATGACGTAGCGCTTCCGCGCGAGCGCCTCGACGAGCGTCAGGTAGCTCATCGGTCGTCACCTCCGTCGGTCACCGGCGGGCGTGATGGCGGTCGCTCGCGGTCCCCGCCTTCAGTCGACCTCGACGGCGCGCCGTCACCGCTCGTTATCTGGACGAACACGTCCTCGAGGTCCGGGTCGATGCTCTCGAACGCTTCCAGGGCAGCGCCGCTCTCGCGGACGGCGTCGACGAGGTCGTAGAAGGCGTCCTGATCGGGGAGCACGACCTCGAACCGAGCGATACCGTCGCGCTCCGTCCAGGACTCTATCGTCCCGGCGCGAGCGACGGCGTCGCGAAGGCCCGGTTCGGCGCTCGCGCGGACGCGGTACGCTTGCGTGGCGAACACCTCGACGAGGTCCTCGACGCGCTCGTCGGCGGCGACGCGCCCGTCGGCGAGGATAACCACGCGGTCGCAGACGCGCTCGACGACGTCCATGTCGTGACTCGACAGGACGACCGTGACGCCGTCCTCGCGCGCAAGCCGCCGGAGTTCGCGCTGGAGGTCGAGCGAGCTCTCGACGTCCAGTCCGAGCGTCGGCTCGTCGAGGAAGAGGACGTCCGCGCCGCGAGCGAGCGTGCACGCGAGCGCGACCTTCTGCTTCTGTCCACGGGAGAGCTCGCGGACGGGGACGTCCGCTTTCTCCGCGATACCGAGCGTCTCCAGGAGGTCGTCGTGGCGGTCGCGGACCTCCCCGGGGTCGGCGCCGCCGATGGCCGCGAAGAACCGGAGGTTCTCGCGGACCGACAGCCGCCAGTAGACGTTGCGCGCGCCCTCGAGCATCGCGCCGACGCGCTCGTACGCGCGCCGTGGATGCGCCTCGACGTCGACGCCGGCGACGGTCGCCGACCCCGCCGAGGGCGTGACGAGCCCGAGCAGCATCTTGATGGTCGTCGTCTTCCCGGCGCCGTTCGGCCCGAGCAATCCCACTATCTCGCCGCTGTCGACGCCGAACGAGACGTCGTCGACCGCGAGCACGCCGTCGTCGCCACCGTCGCCGTACTCCTTCCGGAGGCCGTCCGCGGATACGGCGACGTCCGTGCGGCCGTCTCCGGAGCGGGGACTCGATGTCACGTCTCCATCGAAGGGCTCGACGAAGTTCAACGTTTCCTGAAGCGTCGTCCGATTCGAATACTGATAGCTCGGAGGCGGACCGTCACTGCAGTCGCTTCGTCGTCTCCACGAGCGGATGGCGAGCGTAGTCGACGACGTTCACGTCCTCGAGCGACCGCAAGCCCTCGCGTTCGGCGGTCTTGGCCATCCCGAGGTCGATACGTTCGCGGATGACGATGACGTACGCGTCCATCGTCTCCATCCCGAGGCGGTCCGCCGCCATCACGCGATGGTGGCCGTCCGCGAGCAGCATCTGGCCGGCGTTGTCGATGACGACGAGCGGCTCCGCGAGCCCGCGCTCCAGCTCGTACCGGCGTCCCTCCAGTTCGTCCGCGTACACCTTCGTCTGCGTCGGTACGAGCCCCTCCAGGTCGACCTCGCGGCGCTCCTGCTCGAGCGTGATACCGTGGATGTTCTCTAAAGTCCGGCGGAGCTTCCCGACCTTCTCCGGGGTAGCGCGCTCTATCTGACTGCGGATGACGTCCGCGTTCGAGATGATACCGACGAGATTCCCCGCGTCGTCCACGACCGGGAGCTTCTGGATGCCAGAGCGCAGGATGACACGCGCCGCGTCCGTCACCTTCATCTCGGGGTGCGCGACGATGAGGTCCGTCGTCATCATCTTGAAGATGGGCTCGTCGTCGTCCGCCAGCAGGAGATCGCGCGCCGACACGAACCCCTCCACGCGCCGTCGTTCACACACCGGGAACCCGCTGTGCTCCTCGCTGCCCGCGATCATCTTCGAGACCTCCTCGACCGTCTCGTCGGGCGACACCGTCACCACGTCCTGGGTCATGTAGTCCTTCACGTGCGGCGTCCCCCGCCCGTCCCCGTCGTCGCCTTTCATGCGCCGGCCTTCGGCGCGCGCGAACAAAAGCCTCTGGCTACGGGCCAGACCGGACTCCCGGGACGAAAGGCGAGCTCTCCTCGCCCGGGAGCGTCGTTACGGCCAGTCGTCCACGTTCCCGATGGCGTCGTTCAGCGTCGACTTGATGTCGTCGTACGCACCCGTCGTTCGTCCGCGGGCGTTGAACAGCACGGCGACGTCGACGCCGTCCCCGCGCTGATGGAGCATGCTGTGTGCACCGGGAATCGACCCGAACGCGGTGAGCCCGGGGTCGGCGTCGCCTCGTGGCTCGCCTCTGGTCGTGTAGTCGTCGCTGAACGAGAGGAGCGTGCGCGTGTTCGTCACGAGTTCGCCGGCGCCGCCGACCGACTCGATGGGATACCCGCCGTCGGCGCACGGGACGGTGTCGTACTCCTCGAGCGTCATTGCGTTCGGGCAGTGGCCGTTGCTGTGGTACGCGACTTCGCGCTCGGGGCGGTCCGCGGGGAGCGTACTCCCCTCGTAGAGTCGGTTGGAGACGTCTCCGTCGAAGCAGATCGACCTGACGGCCTCGGGGAAGGACTGTCCAGTGGCTCGTTCGACGAGGACGCTGAGGACGAGGTACCCGAAGTTCGAGTACACCGACTTCTCGCCCGGTTCGAACTGGAGTGGTCGTGCGAGCATGTACCGTACGATGTCTCGACTCGTCGCCGGACGGTCCAGGTCGAGCGCGTTCGCGATGGCGAATTGCTCGAAGGTCGGCATGAATCCGGACTGGTAGTAGTCCCAGCCCCCCTCGTGCTCGAGGAGGTGCGAGACGGTGATGTCGTCGAGACCTTCGGTCCGGGACTCGCTCTCGGGAACGGCCAGGTCGAGTATCTGGAAAGGGCGGTCGTCCATCGCCAGTTCGCCGTCGTCGACGAGTGACCGGACCACGGCGGCCGTGAACGACTTCGTGATACTCGCGATGCGGAACGTCGCGTCCGGCCGAACTGGGGCCGTCTGCAGGGGGTCGCTGTGCCCGTATCCGCGCTCGAAGACGACGGTCCCGTCTTTCGCAACGCCGAGCGTCCCGCCAGGGACCTCGTTCTCGACCATGAACGACTGCATCGCGTCGTCGATGGCGTCGAGTTCGGGGACGCGATCACCGGTCGTCGGTCGATGGAAGTCCGCATGGTCGTTCCCGCCGAGGTTCGTGCACCCTGCGAGCGTCGCAGTCAGCGCTGTGCCACCCAGGGACTGGAGGAGTCGTCGTCGTGAACGGCGTCCAACCATCTGTAACCCAGAGGCCCTCGCCTTCGTTCATAAATCGACCGGTCCGAAATTTGACTCGAAACGGCCGGGGGTGGCGACCGTTGCGAGCAATCGACCGAGTCAGTCGTCGTTCACGTCCAGCATGTTCTCGAACCCGAACCCGACGGAGGCGTCGTCGTCCACGTCGGTCCCGCGCGGGCGCTCACGGAGCGCGTCGAAGAACGCCTCCGTCACGACCTCGCGGATCGCCGCCAATCGCTCGTCGTCGGTCTCGAACTCGCCGAACGCGTCCGTTATCGGGACCTGCGCGCCAGCCATGTCCGCGTGCCCGCCGGCACTCCCGATGTGGTCGAACGCGATCCGGAGCGTCTCCCCGAGGTCGACGTCCCGACCACGCGCTCGCGCCGACATCAGGACGTTATCCTCCAGCACGCCGTACACGAGCACCGTCGTGATACCCTCCATCGTCAGGAGCTTGTCGGCGGCCTGCGGGAGCGCGTCCCGGTCGTTGATCGGGCCCGCACACGACACGAGAACGCTCCCGCGGACCTCGCGGTCCTCGATCGCCGCCGCGAGCGTGTTCATCGTATCGCCGCTCACGCTCGGCGACTCCATCTTCGCGAGCAGCGAGACGTCGACGCTCGGCAAGATGGACGCCGCTGCCTCGAAGTCGAGCGTCGACACCTCGCGCGCGAAGTCGTGCGTGTCCACCTGAATGCCGTACATGAGTGCGGTCGCGACCGTCGACGACGGCGTGATACCGTACCGATGCAGATGGTCGAGTACGAGCGTGCTCGTCGCCCCGACGTCCTCGCGGAGGTCCGTGTACCGCGCCGGCACCGCACCACGCGGCGGATGATGATCGACGACGACGTCCACCTCCAGGTCCGGCGGCAGCTGGTCGTTCACGCCCGGACGCGAATGGTCGACGAGCGCGAACCCACCGAACCGCTCCAGGGCCGCCTCGCCGCTCGCGAGGTTCTCCAAGTCCAGGTCGAGGAGGTTCACCATCGCGCGGTTCTCCTGATGACTGATATCCCCGAAGTAACACGGGACCGCGGGCGTCCCGAGCGCCTCCGCGAGCGTCGCCAGCGCCACCGCACTCCCGATCGCGTCCGGGTCAGGGTTGTCGTGCATCACGACCGCGAGGTCGCCGTCGACGTCACGGAGCACCTGCCGGAGGCGGCGCGTATCCTCGGCGCGCTCGCCGACGACCTGCCCGCCGACGGTCTCGACGAGCACCGACGTCGGGTCGACGACCGCGTCCGCCACCGACGCCAACGCATCCCGCTGTTCGCTCGTCGCCCGACTCCCCGCGTACGCCAGCACGAACACGTCACCGTACCGCTCCCGGACCGCGCGAACGATGTCGTAGTTCGCGACCGCATCGTCCGTCGCGACGACCACCGCCGTCGCCCCCGGCAACTCCGCGAGCACCGCCGCGTCCGTCGGGTCGCCGGCCGTCGCCGAGACGTTCTCCGACCGGAGCGCGTCCACGCGACTCTCGCTCTCGCAGACGACCGCGGCGACCCCGCCACGGTCCGCCAGGCGCGCCACCAGGCGCTGCCCGACGGCACCACACCCGAGAACGACCCGCGAAACCATACCCCGGCTACCTCCTCCGGACGCTAAAACCTACCGACCTCGAAAGAACGAAAGAACCGCTGAAACAACCGAAATCGGGCGCCAGGGCGTTCACTGGAAGACAGCCACGGGAGCGGCCGTGCAGTCGGTCAGCCGAAGAACGCCGTCGTCGTGTCGCCCGCGTTCGGCAGCACCGCGTTCGCCGCCTCGATAGCGGTCTCCGCGATGGGGAAGAACCCGGGGAGCAGCAGAACCGTCACGACCGCTGCCGCGACGACCGCCGCGTACAGTCCCGTCGGGCGACCCTGGAGCTCGTACTCCTCGCTGGGTTCCTCCACCCACATCGCCTTCACGACGCGCGTGTAGTAGTAGAGGCTCAGCGCGGAGTTGATCGCCCCGACCGCCGCAAGCCACCAGAACCCGGCGCTGACAGCACCGAAGAACAGGACGTACTTCGAGAGGAAGCCCGCCCCGACCGGGAGGCCCGCGAGCGAGAACAGGAACACCGTCATCGCCGCACAGGCGACCGGCGCCTTCCGTCCGAGACCAGCGTAATCCTCGAACGTCCGACCGACGCCCCAGTACTCGACGAGCGCGATGAACAGGAACGCGCCCGTGTTCATGAACCCGTACACGAACAGGTGCATCATGCTCGCACCGAGGACGGTGTCGCCCTGCGAGGCGACGCCACCGAGCGACGCCAGCCCGATGAGAACGTAGCCCGCGTGCCCGATAGAGGAGTACGCGAGCATCCGCTTGACGTTCTCCTGGGTCGCTGCCGCGAAGTTCCCGAGCGTCATCGTCACGACCGCCAGGATCTGGAAGACGAGCACCCAGTCGATACCGAGGCTCGCGAAGAACCCGGCGGGCGTGAACGCGACCGTGAACACGCGGAACGCGATGACGAACCCGGCCGCCTTCGACGCCGAGGAGATGAACGCACTGATGGGCGCGGGTGCACCCTCGTACGCCTCCGGCGCCCAGAAGTGGAACGGGACGCTCGCGGTCTTGTACGCGAACCCACCGACGAGCATCAGCATCCCGATGCCGAGCATCCCGACGAACTCCGTGCCGCCCGAGAGCGAACTCGCGACCGCTTCGAGCTGTAGCGAGCCCGTGGTCGCGTACACGAGACTGATACCGTACGCGAAGAAGCTCGAGGAGAGCGCGCCGATGAGGAAGTACTTCAGCCCCGCTTCGACGCTCCCACGGTTCTTCTTGAGGAACGCGACGAGCGCGAACGACGGCAGGCTCGCGAGCTCCATCGCGACGAACACGGTCGCCAGCGAGTTCGCGGCCGCCATCAGGCTCATCCCGGTTGCGGCGAGCAGGACGAGCGCGTAGTACTCCGCCTGGTACGCGTGGCCTTCGAGGTAATCGTAGGACGCGAGCGCGACGAGCGCCGTCACGCTGGCCGCGATAGCCATGAACAGCAGACTCATCTGGTCGACGATCAGCTGGTCGCCGAACAGGAGCGCGGCCGACGCGTCACTCGTCGTCGCGAAGTACGCCAGGTAGTACGCGGCGTTCCCGAGCGAGAACACGGCGCCGGCGACCGCGACGGACGCGACCAGCAGCCGGTTCGACCCCTCCGGGTCGACGAGCCACACGAGGAACGCCACCGCGAACGCGCTCGCCGCCGCGAACGCGTGCGCGCCGACACCGAGTCCGAGGAGCGTCCCGCCGGTGAACGCGGCGACCGCAGCCGCGCCACCCGCCGCGACGCCGAAGGTCGCGGACCCGAGCGCGAACGGGAGTCGCGTCGTCCGTCCGACGGAATCGAGGACGAGCACCATCAGGCCCGCCGCCGCGAGGTACAGCGCCGGTCCGAGCGCGAACAAGGACGCGTGACTACTCATCAGGCACCACCTCCGATGCTCGCAACCGGCTCAATCGCCGTCTCGATCATCTCCATGAACAGGTCCGGGAACACGCCGAGTGCGATGACGAGCAGGAGCAGGACGAAAAGCGGCGCGACGTCGTGGAACGCCGCACGCTCGACCTCGTAGTCGGTGTCCAGCCGGAACTCGCCGAACAGCGTCTTCTGCATCGCCAGCAGCAGGTAGCCGGCGACGATGACGATACCGAACATCGCCGCGCCCGTGAACATCGGGGCAGAGGGCAGCACCGTCGACTGGAACGACCCGACGAACACGAAGAACTCCGCGGCGAACCCGCTCATGAGCGGCAGGCCCATGTAGCCGAACGCACCGGCGACGAAGATGCCGACCGTCACCGGCATCTTGTCCGCCATCCCGGACATGTCCGAGACCATGCGCGTGTGCGTGACGTTGTAGATGACGCCGACCGCCATGAACATCAGCCCCGAGATGAGGCCGTGGGAGATCATCTGGAACGTCGCGCCACTGACCCCGATGGTCGTGTACGCGACGAGCCCGAGGATGACGTACCCCATGGAGCTCACGGAGGAGTACGCGACGATGCGCTTCAGGTCCGTCTGCGCGAGTGCGAGCATCGCACCGTAGATGACGGAGACGACCGCGAACACCGCGATGGGGACCGCGAGGTCCGTCGCGATGTCCGGGAGCATCGTGAAGTTGAATCGGAGGAGCGCGTACGTCCCCATCTTCAGGAGGACGCCCGCGAGGAGCACCGACACCGGCGTCGGCGCCTCGACGTGGGCGTCCGGCAGCCACGTGTGGACGGGGACGACGGGCACCTTCACCGCGAACCCGACGAACATCGCGAGGAACGCGAACAGCTTCAGGGCGTCAGCGCCGACGCCCGGCAGGCCGTCCGGTGCGACGCCGCTACGGAGCGCCTGCGTAATTTCGGGCAGGCCGAACGTTCCAATGCTGTCACCGAGGCCGAACACGAGCGCGACGAACCCGATGAACAGCACGAGGCTCGCGACGTTCGTGTACACGAACATCTTGATGGCGGCGTACTTCCGGCGCGGGCCACCCCAGACACCGATGAGCAGATACATCGGGACGAGGACGGCCTCCCAGAAGACGAACCACACGAAGAAGTCCAGGGCAGTGAACACGCCCAGCAGCGACGCCTCCAGGAACAGGACGAGCCCGTAGAACTGGCTCTGGCGTTCGCTGATCGGCGTCCACGCGCTCACGAGCGCGAGCGTCGTCAACACCGTCGTCAGCACGACCAGGGGCATCGCGACGCCGTCGACGCCGACGAACCACTGGAGCGTGATACCGCCGAGGTCGAACCACTCGACCTGACTCATGTACCCGATGGCGGACTCGCCGTCCACCAGGGCGTTCCCGGCCGGCTCGAATCCGCTCCACAGCACCAGACTGCCTGCGAGCGGCAACAGACTCAGCGCTGTCGCCAGCTTCGCGGCGTACCGGTCGGGCGAGACGAGCACGGCGAACGATGCGACCAGTGTTACCGCGAGTAGCGCTTCGATAGCTCCGTTGATCATCTAGAACCACCCTCCTATGGCCGCCATGGCCACCAGTAGCACCAGGAACCCGAGCGTCAACAGGAGCGCGTAGTTCGTGACCAACCCGGTCTGCACGCGCTTGACGCGACGGCCCGAGAACAGGCTCACGCTGGAGACACCGTTGACCGCGCCGTCGATGACGCTCTGGTCGAACGTGTCAGCGGCCTTCGCGAGCGGCATCGTGACGCGCTCGGCGAGGAACACCTGGAACTCGTCCTGGTAGTAGTTGTTGTACAGCACGTCCTTCGCCGCGCCGAGCTTGTCCGTGTGCTCGACGGGCTCCGGGACGTTGTAGAGGCGATACGCGAGCCCCGCACCGGCGAGCGCGAGCGTCAGCGAGACCGCAGCCGAGATGAGGACCGTCCCCACCTCGCCACCGGCGAGCGTGCCGGCAGCGTAGTGCGCGCCCTCGTGGAGCAGGCTCGTGTCACCGTCCGTGTAGTGCGCGACCGACGTCTGCGCCTTCAGGGATTCCGGTCCCTTCAGCCACTTGTGCAGGAAGTCGATGTTCGCACCGGTGACCTTCTTCACCGGCACCATGTTCACGAGGCCGGCGACCGCCGCGAGGATACCGAGGACCGCGAGCGGGCCCTTGACGTTCCAGCGAACGCCGTGGGGGTCCTTCGCGGTGTCACTGCGCGGTTCGCCGTGGAACGTGAGGAACACCATCCGGAACGTGTAGAACCCCGTGAAGAACACGGCGAGCAGCCCGAACGCGTACGCGACGAGCAGGAGCGTGCCCTGCGTCCCCGCGGTCCCGAGCCCGTGGACGAACGCCTCGTAGAGGACCTCGTCCTTCGACCAGAACCCGGAGAACGGCACGATGCCCGCGAGCGCGAGCGAACCCGACAGGAACGTGTAGTACGTGACGGGCATCTTCTCCTTGAGACCACCCATGTCCCACATGTTCTCGTTGTGGTGCATCGCGATGATGACCGACCCCGCCCCGAGGAAGAGGAGGGCCTTGAAGAACGCGTGCGTCATGAGGTGGAAGGTCGCCGCGACGTACCCACCGGCGCCGAGCGCGAGCATCATGTACCCGTACTGGCTGATGGTGGAGTACGCGAGCACCTGCTTGATCTCCTTCTTGACGACGCCCATCGTCGCCGCGAACAGCGCCGTGAACCCGCCGACGAGCGCGATGATACCGAGCGCGGTCGGCGACAGCAGGTAGAACCCGTACATGCGAGCGACGAGGTACACACCGGCCGCGACCATCGTCGCCGCGTGGATGAGCGCGGAGACCGGCGTCGGACCCTCCATGGCGTCCGGAAGCCACGTGTGCAGCGGGAACTGCGCGGACTTCCCGACGACGCCACCGAGGACGAGCAGGCCCAGGATGGTGAACCACAGTTGCGGGTCCATCCCACCGGGGATGACCGCCGTCGCGGTCCCCTCGGTCACGCCGAGGACCTTCGCCGCCTCGACGGGGAACGCCGCCGCGGCCGCGTCGCCCGCGACCGCGAACCGGCTCGTGCCGAACGTCGCGATGATGCCGACCACGCCGATGAGGAAGAAGTAGTCCCCGAACCGCGTCACGAGGAACGCCTTCTTCGCCGCACTCGGCGGCGCGTCCTCACGGAACCAGAACCCGATGAGGAGGAACGAGCAGAGGCCGACGAGCTCGAAGAACATGAACGCCTGCAGGAGGTTGTCCGCCATGACGAAACTGAGCATGGAGAACGTGAACAGACCGAGGCCGGCGTAGTACCGCGGGAGGCCGGTCTCGCCCTCGTCGTTCATGTACCCGAGACTGAAGACGTGCACGAGCAGCGCGATGAGGCTCACGATGATGAGCATCATCGCCGACAGCGGGTCGAGCAGCAGCCCGAAGTGGAGGGTGATGTCCCCGAGCGCGCCACCCGCGTCGAGGATCGTCCACGTGTGGATGTCCTGCACGTACGCGCTGCCACCGGAGACGGTGACGAACACCCACAGCGAGAGCAGGAGCGACCCGGCGGTCGCGAGGATGCCACCGAGCGCACCGCCCTTCGGCATCCGGTCACCGAACGCGAGCGCAATCAGGAACGATACGAACGGGAGCACCGCGATAGCGGGTGCGAACTCGAACGCGAAAGGTGTAGTTCCTGTCATCTTACCATCTCATCCCCGTTGCGTCGGTCACGTCCACGTCCCCGAAGTTCCGGTAGAGGACGAGGATGATGCCGATACCGATGGCGACCTCCGCGGCCGCCAACGCCATCGTGAACAGTGCGAACGTCTGGCCCGTGAGGTTCCCCCAGTAGAGACTGAACGCGACGAAGTTGATGTTCGCCGCGTTCAGCATGAGCTCGACGCTCATCAGGAACATCAGGGCGTTCTTCCGCGTGAGGATACCGGCGAGCCCGATACAGAACAGGCCCGCGGACAGCACGAGGTAGTACTCGGCAGGTACCGCCATCAGGCGTCACCTCCGTCCGTGGACTCCTCGGCGACGTCCGGTTCGCTGCCACCGTCCGCCGCGACCGCACCGCGCGGCGCGGCGTCCTCGGACGACGTGAACAGCGTCACGACCGTACTCAGGCTCTCGCGTCGCGCGAGCGTCACCGCACCGACGAGCGCCGCGACGAGCACGAGGTCGATGATCTCGAACACCGCGAGGAAGCTCTCGCTCTTGAGTTCGTCGGGGAGCTGACCGGACAGCCCGAACATCGCGTACCCGATGGTCTCCGTGATGCTCACCGGCTCGGAGACGACGCCGTACGTCTGTCCACCGGCGGTGACGATCGTCGCGTTCACGCCGGAGTCCTCGGTGAGCAACGTCGACTCGTTCCCGCTCGCCGTCGACACCTGCGCGAACGTACCGTTAGCCGTCGTCTGGATGCTCGCGTTCGATGCGACGCTCGCGTCCCCGATGGACTCGTTCGCCACCTCGGCGTTCTGCGGGAACCCGGCCGCGTCCCCGATCGGTGCACCGAGGAACACTGCCGCCATCACCACGAACAGCCCGACCGCCGCCACCGCCGGCAGCAAACCGCTTGTGTCGCGTAACTCAGGTCTGGTCGTCATCTCTGTACCACCCCGCCTTCAGTATCGCTCTCGCGCGTCAACATCACGGCGAACGTGATGAGGATGAGAACCCCGCCCACGTAGACGAGGACCTGCATCGCCGCGAGGAACTCCGCTTGCAGCATCACGAAGTGAACCGCGACGCTGAGGAGGCTCACCCCCACGAGGAGTGCGGCGTGCCACACGTCCTCGACGAGGACGACCCCGGCCGCCGCCCCGAGGGTCACGACGGCGAACAGCGCGAAAGCGATGGTTTCTGCTAGTGCCATTGTTTCGTTTGCTTACTGATAGTCGACTTCGCCATCGCCCTCACCGATCCACGCACCACGGTCGGGTTCACGGGATTCGAGGGGGTCGATGTCTTTGTACCACGGAACGCTCTTCAGCTGTTCCTTGTTGTACACCAGTTCGTCCTTCGTGTCGCCCGTGAACTCGAAGTTCTGCGTGAGCAGGATCGCGTCCACCGGACACACCTCCTCGCACAGCCGACAGTAGATGCACTGTCCGATGTGGAGGTTGTACTGTTCGCCCTGACGCTGGTCGTCGGTGACGATGTGGATGGTGTCGTTCGGACAGACGTTCTCGCACTGCCGACACCAGATGCATCGTTCCTGACTGAACTTGTGTACCCCACGGAACCGCGCGGAGACCTCCGGCGTCTCCTCGGGGTACTGGACGGTGAACTTCTCACCGTCGAGCGCGTGCTTCATCGTCGTCGCCATGCCTTTCAGGATTCCAATCATGCTATCACCCCGACGAGAACGGCGGTGAGGAGCAGGTTCGCGAACGACAGCACGAGCATGCCCTTCCAGCCGATCTCGATGAGTTGGTCGATGCGGACGCGCGGGACCGCGGAGCGCGCCCACTGCGTGAGCAGGAAGAACGCCCAGATCTTGATCGTGAACCAGATGAATCCGGGGAGGACGGGTCCTGCGGGCCCGCCGAGGAAGAGCGTCGCCGCGATGGCGCCACCCAGGAAGATGTGGAGGAACTCTCCGAGGTAGATGAGGACGAAGTACACGGAGGAGTACTCCGTCTGGTACCCGGCGACGATCTCGGTCGGTGCCTCCGGGATGTCGAAGGGGTTCCGGCCGACCTCGGCGATGTTCGCGATCGTGAACAGCACGAACGCGAACGGGTTCACGAACGCGAACCACGGCGGAATCTGGAGGCCGGCGACCGAGAGCAGCGGCTCCGCGCCGCCACTGATGGTCTGCGCGGCGACGATCTCGCTCATCTGGAGCGACCCGGCGAAGATGACGACCGAGGCGCCCGTGAGGACGAGCGGGATCTCGTACGCGATGTTCTGCGCGATCGCGCGCAGCGACCCCATGAACGAGAACTTGTTCGAGCTCGCGTAGCCGGCCATCGTCAGTCCGAGCGTCGCGATGGACGCGACCGCGAACGCGTACGCGAGACCGGCTTCGGGGTCAGCTATCTGCATGTTGATGCCGAACAGCGACCCCATCGGGATGACCGCGAACGCGAAGAGCGCGGACCCGGCGACGACGAGCGGCGCGAGGTCGAACGCAGGCCGGTCGACGCGCTCGGGGATGATGAGTTCCTTCGAGAGCAGCCGGATCGCGTCCGCCGGAATCGTCAGGAGACCGAACGGCCCCATCCGGTTCGCCGCGTACCGGTCGGTGAACGCCGCCGTTATCTTCCGCTTCGCCCACGGCCCGGCGATACCGGTGTACGTGAGCATGATGGTGCCGATGATGCCGGCACCGACGATAGCGGCGAGGAACTCGCCGGCGACGCCGAAGTTCCCGAGTCCGGTTACCTGACTGATGAACTCGGGGAGCGTCTGCGTCGCCATCAGCGGTCCACCTCCCCGAGGACGATGTCGAGACTCCCGAGGCTCGCGATGAGGTCAGGGACGTACTCGCCCTGCGCCATCTCGGGGAGCGTCTGCAGGTTCGAGTAGCACGGACTCCGGATCTTGAACCGCGCCGGCTTGTCCGTCCCGTCCGCGCGCATGTAGATGCCGAGTTCGCCCTTCGCCGCCTCCACCGCACGGTAGACTTCCGTGTCGTTCTCCGGCTTCAGCGTCCGCGGGACGTTCGACTGGATGGTGCGCTCCTCCTCGGGCCACTCCTCGAGCAGGTCCACGCACTGCTGGATGATCTTCGCGGACTCCTCGACCTCCTGCATCCGCGTGAGGACGCGCGCGTAGTTGTCCATGCCGTCCTCGGTGACGACGTCCCAGTCGAGTTCGTCGTAGTACCCGTAGGGGTCGTCGCGCCGGAGGTCGTAGTCGACGCCGGACGCGCGAGCGACCGGCCCGGTCGCACCGTAGGACTTCGCGACGTCCGGCTCGAGGATGCCCGTGTCGACGCAGCGAAGCTGGAAGATCTCGTTGGACGTGATGAGGTCGTGGTACTCCTCGAGCTTCCCGGGGAGTTCGTCGAGGAAGTCCCGCGTCAGCTCGAAGAACTCCTCGCGGGGCTCGGGGAGGTCCCACGCCACGCCACCGAGCCGGAAGTAGTTGAACATCATCCGCTGGCCGGTGAGTTCCTCGAGGATGTTCTGGACGACCTCGCGGTCCCGGAACGCGTACTGGAAGATGGCGGTGAAGTCGCCGTAGACGTCCAGCGCGAACGTCCCGAGTGCGAGCATGTGCGCGGCGATACGGCAGAGTTCCGCGCCCATCGTCCGGATGACCTGCGCGTACTCCGGGACCTCGATGTCCGCGAGGTCCTCGGCGGCGCGCGCGTACGCCCATTCGTTGAGGAGGCCGGCGGAGACGTAGTCCCACCGGTCGGGGTACGGCATGATCTGGTGGCGGTACGTGCCGTTCTGGCACACCTGTTCCTCGCACCGGTGCAGGTACCCGATGTCGGATTCGACGTCCGCGACCGTCTCGCCGTCGAGCACGGTCTTGACGTGGAGGACGCCGTGGGTCGCCGGGTGGTGCGGACCGATGTTGAGGAACATCGTGTCGTTCTCCTCGTCCCGGTGGTCGTCCTTCAGCGGGTTGTCGTGCTGGCCGAGGGTGACGACCTGCGGGCGGTCCTGGTCGTAGTCCATCGACAGCGGGTGCCCCTGCCACGTCTCGGGCATGAGGATACGCCGCATGTCGGGGTGGTTCTCGTACTCGATACCGACCAGGTCGTACGCCTCGCGTTCGTGCCAGTCGCACGTCCGGTACGCGGCGTTCCCGGACTCACTCACGGGATTGTCCTTCGTTGCAGGGACGACGACGCTGACCTCGTTCGTCGGGTCGTCGTACTGCTTCAGGTGGTAGATGGACTCGTAGCGGTCCTCGTACTCCTGGGCGGTGACGAGCGAGCAGTGATCGAATCCGGCGTCGTCGCGGAGCGCGAGCAGCGTCTCCTCGACGGTGTCCGGGCGAACGACGACCGCGAGGTCGGCGTTCAGGTGCTCCTCGGTGTCGAGCACGCGGTCCCCGAGCAGGTCCAGGATCGCCTGCGGGTCGACGTCGCCGTTCGCGTCGAGCGTGTCGTCGCGTACGGGTTCCAGGCTCATGGCGAATCAGCCCAGTTGTACCGCATCGCGAGGGTTTCCTCGTCGATCTGGTCGGCGAGCTGGTCGACGACCTCGTCGCGCTCCATGTCCCCGAACTGCTCGAGCTCGTAGGGCTTGACCGTGACGGGACTGGATTCCCCGTTCGCGATCCGCTCTTGGAGTTTCGCGACGCCGTAGATGAGCGCCTCCGGGCGCGGCGGGCAACCCGGGACGTGGATGTCGACCGGGATGACCTCTTCTGCGCCCTTCACGACGTTGTAGCCCTCCTGGAACGGTCCACCGGAGATCGTACACGACCCCATGCCGACGACGAACTTCGGTTCGGGCATCTGGTCGTACACGCGCTTCATGCGCGGCGCGAACTTCGAGACGATGGTCCCGGGGACGATGATGACGTCCGCCTGTCGCGGGCTCGCCCGCGGCACGCCGGCGTGGAACCGGTCGAGGTCGTGCTTGATGGCGTACGTGTGGATCATCTCGATGCTGCAGCACGCGATACCGAACTGCAGCATGAACATCGACGACCCCCGCACCCAGTTCATGAACTTGTCGAACTTCGTGAGGATGAACGGGGAGGCGCCGAAGGCCTCGCGGAGCTTCGAGTTGAAGCGGTCGTCGAGGCCGGCTCCCATGCGTGCCTCACGCGTCTTGGTCAGTGCGTCTGTGCTGCCGCCGTCCGTGGTGTTGTCGGAACTCATTGTTTGACGGGGTTACTGTGTCTCGCTCGCCTGCGGGTCGCGCGCCCACTGCACGGCGCCGTTGTGCCACGCCCAGGCGAGCCCCACGACGAGGACGCCGATGAATACGAGCATCGGCGCCAGTACGGTCACGAGCCCGACGCCGTCTTCGAGAGCAGACCGATAGATGACCGTCCAAGGGAAGATGAGGACGGTCTCGATGTCGAAGACGACGAACAGGAGTGCGACCATGTAGTACTGGATGTTGAAGCGGATGCGAGTCCCGCCGGTGGGGACCTCACCGCTCTCGTACGTGGTGCGCTTACTGTCTTCTGGAACGCTCGGCCGCAACAGCGACGATACCAGCATCATACTCAGCGGTATCACCACTGAAACGACCCCGAGCGCCCCGACTGCTATCCATGGATTCATACCGTATACTCCGTATCATCCGTCGGTTTGAAGCGCTCCCATATAAGGGTTGATTCTTGTGGTTTTCGGGTTCTGGCCGGGGTGTCCGTCCGGAAGACGGAGGAATCGACGTGAGGCCGGTTCCCTGGGTTGTTTTGTTTCACCGAGCGCTTGCGCGCACGCGAGAGCGGGGTGGATTGAGTTCTGAGCGCTACGTCTGTCGTGGCTGGTCGCGTCTGTCGGTCGTGGCTAGTCGTGCTTCTCGCGGAAGCCCGGGGTCCCGAGCGTGTGGAGGTCGTGGGAGACGTCGGCGACGTCGGCTTTGAGGCCCTCGTGGTAGTCGACGAGGCGGTCGCGGAGGTCGTCGTGCTCGCGGGCGAGTATCATCGCGGCGGAGAGCGCGGCGTTGAAGCTCTTGCCGGCGTCGACGGCGGTGAGCGGGGCACCCGTGGGCATCCCGATGACGGAGTCGACGGACTTCTCCTGGACGGGGACGCCGACGACGGGGACGGGGTACGCGATGCTCGCGGTCATGTTCGGGAGGTCGGCGGACTTCCCGCCGGCTCCGGCGATGACGACGTCGAGCCCGCGTGCTTCGGCGGTCTCGGCGTACGCGTACATGAGTTCGGGCGTCCGGTGGGCGGAGACGACGAACGTCTCGAACGTGAAGCGCGCGTCGGGCGCGTCGTGGTAGTCGGTCTGTTCGGCGAACCCGAGTTCGTCGACGAGTGCGTCGTACGCGCCCGCCGAGTCGTCGGTCCCCATCATGACGTCGAGGTCGGAGTCCGACCCCATGACGATGCCGACGTCGGGCGTCTCGTCGCTGGGTCGGTCGTCGTCGGCCTGTGCGTGGAGGTCGTCGATGAGCGCTTGCAGTCTGTCTGTCATTGGTTGGTGTGAGGCTTCGCTGGGTGTGGGTCAGTCGAACGCGATGCTGTCGCGGAGGGTGCGGGCGCCGGCGAGCAGGTCGCCGACCGATTCGTCGGCCGTCTGGACGCACGTGACGTGACCCATCTTCCGGAGCGGGCGCGTCTCGCGTTTGCCGTACCAGTGGAGGTTCGCGCCGGGCGCTTCGAGGATGGCGTCGACGTCCGCGATGGCGGCGTCCCGCGAGTCGGTGCCGTCGCCGAGGAGGTTCGCCATCGCGGTCGGGCCGCGGAGGCCGGTGGCGGCGAGCGGCCATCCGAGGACGGCGCGGACGTGCTGCTCGAACTGGCTGGAGTGCGCGCCTTCGATCGTCCAGTGCCCGGAGTTGTGCGGGCGGGGTGCGATCTCGTTGACGGAGATGCTGCCGTCCGCGTGCTCGAAGAGCTCGATGCCGTAGACGCCGCGGCCGTCGAGGACGTCGAGGACGTCGAGTGCGACGTCGCGAGCGCGGTCGCGGACGTCGTCGCTCGTTCGGGCGGGGACGACGGTCTCGCGGAGTATCTGCTCGCGGTGAACGTTCTCGCCGACGGGGAACGCGGCGGTCCCGTCGTCGCCCTGGACGGCGATGACGGAGAGTTCGCGCTCGTAGTCGACGAACGATTCGACCATCGCGTTCCCTTCGCCGCCGACCTCGGCGAGCGCCGCGGCGTGGTCGGTGTCCTCGTCCACTGGGATGTTCCCGCGACCGTCGTACCCGCCGGTGCGCGCCTTCAGCATCGCTGGCGCGCCGAGGTCGTCGAGCGCGTCAGCGACGTCGCCCGGTGATTCCACCTCGCGGAAGTCCGGGACGGGGACGCCGGCGTCGGCGAGCGCGCGCTTCTGGACGAGCTTGTCGTGGATGAGATCGAGCGTCGCGGGCTTGGGGTGACAGGGGACGCCCGTGTCGCGCTCGATGCGTTCGAGCGCGTCCTGGTCGGCGAGTTCGATCTCGAACGTGAGGTAATCCGCGCGTTCGGCGAGGTCGCGGATGGCGTCGGTGTCGTCGAACTCGGCGACGATCTGGTCGCGCGCCGGTGGCGCGGCCGGACAGTCGGTTGTCGGGTCGAGAACGAGGACGTCGACGCCGAGGGGCGAGGCGGCTTCGGCGAGCATCCGTCCGAGCTGGCCGCCGCCGACGACCCCGAGCGTCGGGCCGGGCGTCGAGAGCGTGGTCATCACGCGAGGGGTTCTGGGGGCCGGCGCTTAACGGTTCCTCCTTTCATGCGCGCGACCGGCGGCCGTGATGGCCGCGCGGTCGGTCGCGTTCGTCGACCCGCCGACTGCTGGCTCGTCGAGCGCGCCGGCGACATCGGTGTCGCGGTCGACGAAGACGGTGACGGTGACGTTGCGCTGGGTGAGGTTGAACGTCGTCCGGTCGTAGCCGCCACCGAGTACCGTGGAGACGTTCCCGGCGAGCTGCGAGCGGACGACGACGACGGGCGGGTCGGTCGCTGCGAGGTCTTCGAGGCCGGCGAGCGTCCGCGCGCTGTCGGTCGTGGCGTTCATCGCTTCGGTGTACCACGGGAGCGGCAGGCGGTTGTACCAGCCTTCGTTCGCTTCGACGAGTTCGTACTCGCCGTCGTCGCGCTGCGTGTAGACGTCGCCGACGGGGAGGCGGTCGACGCGGTCGGGGTTCTCCAGGTAGAAGTACGCGCCGTAGTAGACGACGTCCGGGCCGTCGTCGTTCGCCGCGGCTGCGGCGTCGACGCGTTCGAGGGTGTCGCGGACGTCGTCGGCGGGCTGGCCGTACTGGACGAGCGGGTTGTCCTGGCTCTGCGGGTGGAGGTACGCGGTGCCGGCGGCGGTCGTGAGGGGGACCGCAAGCGCGACGCAGAGGACGATGGCGGCGACGCCGGCGACGCCGGGGTCGCGGTCGCGCGCTGCCGTCGCGAGGCGTCTGGCGACCGCGGCGAGGGCGACCGCGGCGGGGATGGCGAGCGGGACGACGACGTGGACGGCGTGCCAGGGAGCGTTCACGAGCATCGCGAGCGGGGTGACGAGCGCGGCGAGACCAGCCCAGACGAGTGCGAACTCGACGAGTTCGTCGCGCTCGCCGTAGCGGTTCGCGAGGAACCCGAGGACGCCAGCGGTGACGACGGTGAGGCTCGTGACCGCGAGCGTCAGGAGGAGCGGGAGCGTGAACGTGAGGTAGTCGTTGTGGTTGCTCGCGACCCAGACGCCGTAGTAGTCCGCGAGCGGATGGACGAGCCCGGCTTCGACGAGCGCGGGGAGCGCGAGCGGGTCCGCGAGCGAACTCCAGAGGCCGAGGCCGTCGGGGTTCCGTGGTGCGAAAAGGAAGAGCGTCAGCACGAGGAACCAGACGGTTGCGAGGACGCCGGGCGCGCGCCATCGGCGGACGCGCGCGCCGAGGTCGGTGCCGCGGAGGAGGACGCCGACGATGCCCGCGGCGGCGGCGACCCACGTGAGCGCGAACGCGACGTCGCGGCTCCCGGTCGCGAGCGGCGACCCGAGGAAGCCGGAGGCGCCGACGTACGCGGCGACGACGCCGCCGACGAGCCAGACCGCGTTCCGGTCGACGATGCGGTCGGCGTCCTGGAGCGCGAGTCCGGCGAGGAGCGCGACGACGGCAACGAGGATGGCGACGACGACCGTCGAGAACGGCCCGAACGCGAGGACGACGACGGGGTTGAAGACCGCGACGACCGCCATCTCGGGCGTGCCGCGCGCCCGGACCGCGGCGACGAGTTCGCCGCCGCGGCGATGGTCGAAGACGGGTCGTCGGGCGACGGCGCGGAGGAACGCGCGCTGGTCCGCGACGACGAGCCCAGCGGCGACCCAGAACGCGACGTAGAGGAGGGCGTTGGCTTTCGACGCGAACGCGAGCGCGCCGAACGTGCTCGCGGCGTACAGGTACCGCGGGTTCCCGCTGTGTCGCGTGCGGACGAGGAACCCGAGCGCGGCGAGCGCGAACGCGGCGACGAGGACGTCGTTCCGGAGGTATCGCGAGTAGTAGACGAGCACGGGGTTCGCGGCGAGGAGGACGCCGAACGCGAGCAGTTCGCTGTCCCGGAGGTGGTCGCGGAACAGCCACGCCGCCAGCGGGAGGAGGCCGCCGACGACCGCGACGGGGAGGCGCGCGACGAGGTCGGACGCGCCGACGAGTTCGAAGAGGACGCGGTCGACGTGGTAGAGCAACGGGCCGTGCGTGACCGGGCGGTACTCGAAGACGCCGGTCGCGGCGTACCGGAGGACGTCGTACCCGAGGCGCGCCTCGCCCCAGGACGCGATGCGGTCGCCGAGCGCGAGCAACCGGGCGAGCGTTCCGGCGACCGCGAGCGCGAGCAGCGCGGCGAACGTGCCGCGTCGGTCGGTCCGACGAGAGGTCATCGTCCCCCACCTGTTCCCCGGAGGGTAAGGGCTTTGCCAATCCCCGTGACCGCGGACCGCGCGCCCGAAGCGATTCGCAACCCACGATGCTGTGGCAACGTTTGCTCGGGCGTCCGGTCCCGGTAGGTTCTTGTGGCGTCTCGGCAACCGGTGGTGTATGGCACGGCTCGGACTGGTGGTTGCCGAATTCAATCGGTCGGTCACCGCGGAGATGGAGGACGCTGCGCTGTCGGCGGCCGAGGCGCGCGACGCCGAGGTCGTCGACGTCACGTCGGTCCCCGGCGCGTACGACTCGCCGCTGGCGGCGGACCGACTGGCGCGACGGGACGACGTCGACGCGGTCGCGGTCGTCGGCGCGATCGTCACCGGCGACACGAACCACGACGAGGTCATCGGGAACGCGACCGCCCAGAAGCTCACGGACGTGAGCCTGGAGCGGGACACCCCCGTGACCCTCGGCGTGACCGGGCCGGGTATGAGCGGTGCGGAAGCCAGGGAGCGCGTCGAGAACGCCGCGCACGCGGTCGACGGCGCGCTCGACCTGGTCGCTGAACTCGAGGACGACTCATGACCATGGATTTCGCTTCTCGCGTCGAACGCGTGGAACCGAGCGCGACGCTGGCCATCTCGAACGCCGCCTCCGAACTCGAAGCGGAGGGGCACGACGTGGTGGACTTGAGCGTCGGTGAACCAGACTTCCCGACCCCGGAGAACGTCGTGCAGGCGGGGAAGGACGCGATGGACGCCGGCCACACCGGCTACACGTCCAGTAACGGCATCCCCGAACTGAAGGACGCCATCGTCGACAAGCTCGCGGACGACGGCCTCGATTACGCGACCGACGAGGTCGTGGTGACGCCCGGCGGCAAGCAGGGCCTGTTCGAGGTCATCATGAGCCTCATCGACGACGGCGACGAGGTCGTGCTCCTGGACCCGGCGTGGGTGTCATACGAGGCGATGGTGAAGATGGCGGGCGGCACGCTCAGTCGCGTGGACACGTCGCCGTACGACTTCCAGCTCGAACCGGCGCTCGACGAACTCGCGGACGTCGTGAGCGACGACACCGAGTTGCTCGTCGTGAACTCGCCGAGCAACCCCACCGGCGCAGTGTACTCGGACGCGGCGATGGAGGGCGTGCGGGACCTCGCCGTCGAGCACGACGTCGCGGTCATCAGCGACGAGATATACAAGGAGATCACGTACGGCGTCGAGTCCACAAGCCTCGGGAGCCTGGACGGGATGGGCGACCGCACCATCACCCTGAACGGGTTCTCGAAGGCGTACTCGATGACGGGGTGGCGGCTGGGCTACTACGCGGCGCCCCAGGCGCTCGTCGACCAATCCAGCAAGCTCCACTCGCACTCCGTCTCCTGTGCGGTGAACTTCGTGCAGCACGCGGGCGTTGAGGCACTCCAGAACACCGAGGACGCGGTCGCGGAGATGGTGGAGGCGTTCGAGTCCCGCCGGGACCTCCTCGTGGACCTCTTCGACGACCACGGCGTGCACGCGGCGACGCCCGACGGGGCGTTCTACCTCATGCCCGAGGTCGCCGACGACGACCAAGCGTGGTGCGAAGCCGCCATCGAGGACGCGCACGTCGCCACCGTCCCCGGGAGCGCGTTCGGCACGCCCGGCTACGCGCGACTGTCCTACGCCGCGAGCGAGGAACGCCTGAAGGAGGGCGTGCAGCGACTCGCCGACGAAGGTCTGCTGTAAGCACGCGGTACCGAGCGGTCCGCTCCGGATTCTCTCCTGTTTGGTTCGACAGCGTCCCCTCAGCCAGTGGTCAGTTCCGCGCCCCCTCTCGGAGGTCCCGGAGGATCGGCGCGAGGCTGTCTCGGACCACGATGTACGCGAACCCGAGGAGGACGGCACCCAGCACTGCCCCCCACGCGGCGAGGACGGTGTCGCCCGACCGGAGCATGTCGAACGCGAACCGCTCGACGTAGGCGCCGCCCACCGAGAGGGAAACGCCGACCGAGCCGAAGAACAGTACCTGCAAGAGTTCGGGGACGACCTCGCCCACAGTCGATAGCATGCCCGGCGGTTGGCAATCAGTATCTGAAGCCCTTTCGGTTTTCGCAACCGAAACTACTTTTATATCCGAGGTTGCTCGTAACGCTATGACCGGTCGATACGGCGACCTCGACTATCCCTCGCTCACGAAACGCAGCTTCCTCCTCGGCGTGTGCCTCCTGATCGTCGGCGAGGTCGGTGATGCCTTCCTCAGCCAGTACGGCGGCACGGTGCCGGCGTGGGAACACCAGTTGCTCGTCAGTGCAGCCGTCCTCGGCGTCCTCATCGCGCTCTGTTCACCGTTCGTCTTCGGTATCGTCCTGCCGTTGACGGAGTGACGTCACTCCGCTCGCGTGTGGTTCGCGTCGCGGGACTCGAATGCAGCGACGAGATCCTCCGGGAACGTCCCGGGCGAGAAGATGGAGACGACGTCGCCAGCGTCGATGCGAGTCTCCCCGTTCGGCGTGATGCGCTCCTCGCCGCGCTCGATACTGACCACCAGCACCTCGTCCGAGAGCAACCCCTCGTCGTTCGCGTCTTCGAGGGTTAGCCCCCGTATCTCCGCGTCCTCCGAGACCGTGAACTCGACGACCTCCGCACCACCGACGACGTTCTGGAAGTCCCGGACCGCGGACTGCGGTTCGTCCCCGTTCGGCGCGAACGACTGGTAGGGGCGGAACGACTCGTTCCGCAGGATGTCCTCGCGTTTGATGGTCGCGCCGAGGTCCGAGAGCACTCGCGCGATGCGGTCGATGTCGTCGGTCGTCTCCCCCACGGCCGTGATGAGGAGGTTGTCCTGGCCCGCGAGGAGCTCTCGGACGTTCACCACGCCGCGCTTCGAGAGCGCCTCGGACGCGATAGCCGACCGCTCGCTGACGGGCACGGTGCACGTGAACTGCGTCACGACCTTCCCGTCGGTCGCCTCGTAGTCGACGTCGGCGTGATACCCGCGGATGATGCCGTTCTCCTCCAGTTGCCGGATGCGGTTCCGGATGGTCGCGGGCGTGACGTCGACCTCCTCGGCGATCATCGGTGCGGACGTGTTCCTGGCGTCCGCCGCGAGATGATACAGTATCAGTTGGTCGATCTCGTCGATGCGGTAGTTCACGTCCGAACGTACTCTCGGTCCGAAGAAATGCATTACGCACCCGGTACCACGGCGGACGCGACGCCCCAGCCCAGTCCTGGTTAGCGAACTGTCGAAGACACGACAGCCCACCCACTAGAATCCTCAATGCCTAATACACGCCCTCCTCATTATCTATTAGCAAATTCTATACCCTGCTAGTTTTTGTATCCTCATTCTAGAGGTGGTGGTATGGCGACTGAAGACGGTCTGTCACCGATGGAACGATTGCGGTCGCACTACGACCACGAGGAACTCACCTGCGCCGAGTGCGGGTACGAGGACGACGACGGCCACTGGCAGAGTGAGACCAACGGCAGCGAAGTCCACTACTTCCACGAGTGCCCGCAGTGCGGCGCCGTGCGCGAACACACCCTCTCCATCTCGGGCGACTGACGCACCGCACGAAAACACTCGCATCACTCGATACTGATGGTAGAACACACACGCACGCTCGATTTCAAGGTCGCGTTCGCTATCGGCCTCGGAACGATGATCGCCGCCGGTATCTTCTCCCTCTCGGGGACCGCCGTCGCCGAGATCGGGTCGAGCGCGGTCGTCGCGTTCGTCATCGCGGCACTCGTCGCGAGCGTCACCGCCGCGGCGTACTCCGAGTTCGCGTCAATCTACTCGGAGAACGGCGGCGGCTACCTCTTCTGCTCGCGGACGTTCGAGGACCGCGACCGACTCACGTACGCCATCGGGATGTCGCTATTCCTCGGGTACACGGGGACGACCGCGTTCTACCTCGCGACGATGGACGAATGGGTCGTCCGCTTCGTCCTCCCGGAATCACTGCACTTCCTTCCCCACGGCACGACGGCGGTCCTCGCCGCGGTCCTACTTGGCGTCCTGAACGCTCGCGGGACCGAGGAATCCGGGACGTTCCAGCTCATGGTCACGGGCGCGAAGGTCGCGGTACTGTTCGCGTTCGTCGGCGGCGCGTTCGCGTACCGCGGGCCAGCGAGCGCCGTCGACACGTTCGCCGGTGGGTTCGCCCCGCTACCGGGTGCGGTCGACGTGCTCTCCATCGCGGCGCTCGCGTTCATCACGTTCTTCGGGTTCTCGGCCATCGCGGCGAGCGCCGGCGAGATCATCGAACCTCAGCGGACGGTCCCGTACGCGATAGCCGCCAGCATCGCCACCGTCACGGTCCTGTACGCGTTCGTCATCGTGGCGATGGTGAACTCCCCCGTCCCCGCGGAGGTCATCGCGCAAGAAGGCGAGACCGCGATGGGGCGCGTCGCCGCCTCGTTCCTCGGCCCGGTCGGCCGGAGTCTCATCGTCGCCGGCGCCATCTTCTCGATGGTCTCCGCGTCGAACGCCTCCATCCTCGCCGCGTCCAGCATCGGGTCACTCATGGGACGGCAAGGGCAGGCACCCCGGCAGTTCTCCCGCATCCATCCGTCGTTCGGGACGCCGTCGTGGAGCATCGCCGCCGCGACGGGCGTCATCGTCGCGCTCATCGTCGCGTTCATCGCGGTCTTCCCCGCGCACGGCGCCGCGCTCGCCGGACTCCACCTCGGTCTCGACGCGCTCACCGGGTTCGCCACGCTGAACCTCCTGCTCCCGCTGGCGGTCGTGAACGGCGCGCTCGTGTACTCGCGCCGGCGGTTCCCGGACGTCGAGCGCGGGTTCCGCGTCCCGGGCGTGCCGGTCGTCCCCGCCGTCGGCATCCTGGCGAACCTCGCACTCATCTACAACCTCCCACTGGACGGCGTCGCAACGGGCGTCCTCCTCACGCTGTCGGGCGTCCTCCTCTACGTCGCGTGGGGCGGGGCGCCCGATGCCGACGAACTCGTCGAACGCGTCGTCGAACCAACGGGGTCTTCGGCGGCGACCGACACCGAACGCACCGTTCCGGAGGACCGCTTCACGGTCGTCGTCCCGGTGGCGCGTCCGGAGCGCGCGGCCGGGTACGTCCGGCTCGCGGCCGCTATCGCGACGGCGCGCGGCGAGGACCCCTACGTCCACGTCTTGACGGTCACGGAACTCCCGGACCAGACGCCGAACGAGTTGGTCCGTGACACCGCGACCGAGCGCGTCCACCGGATCGAGGAGAGTCTCGCCGACGCCGGCGTCGACGTCGAGTACGCCGTCGAGGGGCACCTGAGTCGCGACGTCGCGTTCGACATCGTGCAGACCGCGCGCGACGAACGCGCCGACCTCCTCCTCATGGGATACCCGGAAGACCGCCCGGACCTCACGGAAGCGGTCGAGTTCAAGGCGCCCTGTGACGTCGTGTACGCGGGCCGCGAGACCACCGTCGAAGACCTCGGCACCGTCAACATCGGCGTCGGCGGCGGCCCGCACCAGCAGGCCCTGCTCTCGCTCGCGGACGCACTCGGACACGCCGGCGCCGACGTGAACCTCGTGAACGTCCAACCGACCGGCGACGGTGGGACGCGAGAGGACCCCGCGCAATCGCTCTCCGAGCTCTCGCGCGTGGACGCCGTGGAGGTGGCGAACGTCACCGCTGGCTCCGTCGCGGACGGGCTCGTGCAGACCGCTGCTGAGAACGGCGGCGTGCTCCTCATCGGCGCGTCGCGCGACCGCCGACTCCGCCAGTGGGTGTTCGGGAGCACGCCGGACAGGGTCGTCGACCGCGCGCGAGCGTCCGGGACGCCGGTCCTCGTGTACGCGAGCAAGCAGCGGTTCCACGAGCGCCTGGAGGACTACCTCTTCCCGGTCTATCGGTACGTCCGCAGGCGCCTGCAACAGCCCGAGCAGGACGGGCGCTCGGCACCGTCGCACGCGGACTGACAGCGGACTCGCGAGGGCGCTATCATCGGCCACGCTGACGGTTCTATCCCGTGGCGTTCGTGAACGTCAGGCAGTACGAGTGGTCGTAGCCGTAGCCGAACGTGCCGTCGCCGTGGTCGCGGTCGGTGCCCGCGTCCCAGCCGACGACGACCTCGCCGTCGTAGTGGAGGACGTTCGAGACGCGGTCGGCGACGTCCCACGCGAGCGTCGTCACCCGCTCCTCGTACTTCATGTTGGAGACGTCGAGGACGACGCGAGCGCCGGGCGCGAGGACGGACTCGACGCGCGAGAACGCGCGCTCGATGTCCTCGAGGTACTCGTCGTACGTGCTCTCCCCGGCGTAGTTCTCGAAGGGGTTCCGGGTGTCCGTTCGCTCCATGAACGGCGGCGACGTGAAGCACACGTCGCACGCGGGAACCCACGTGTCGTCGAGGTCGAGGACGCTCCCGTGATGGACGACCTCCGCGTCCCCCGCCGCGTCGCGAGCGTGCTCGACGCGGTCGGCGTCGTACTCGATACCGTAACCCTCGCGGTCGAGTCGCTCGGCGACCGCGAGCGTCGTCCCGAATCCCGCGAACGGATCGAGAACGCGGTCCCCGGGCTCTGAGTACTCGCGGAGGAACCGTTCGACGAGCGCGTGCGGCGTCCGGAACTCGTCGTCGTGGTCCGCGGGGAGCGCGGTGTCGTGTGCGTACTCGAGGGACAGGAACGTTCTCACGAGCCAGTCATCCGGACTCTGCGGAATCAGTGTTGTGGACGCGTGCTACCGCGCGACACGACTGGGCCTGTCGTCGTGCCCGTTCCACGAAAGCGCTGCCACCGGCGGAAACACCATTACGGTGGTCGCCGTGAGTGTTCGTATGAATTCGTCCGACCGAGTGACCGTCGAGGACGTGATGTCGTCACCGCTGGAGACCGTGTCGAAGGACGCGACCGTCATGAAGGCGACCAAGCGCATGCGCGAACTGGACATCAACGCGCTCGTGGTGCCGACGAACCCGCGCGGTATCATCAGTAGCACGGACGTCCTGGACGCCGTCGCCGAGGGCCGGAACGTCTCCGAGCTCACGGTCGGGGACGTGATGACCGAGGACGTCGAGACCGTCAGCCCGGACCTCTACATGGAGGAGGTCGCTGCGATGATGACGACGTACGGCATCAAGCACCTGCCCGTGGTCGACGACGACTACGTCGGCATGATATCGTCGACCGACGTCACTGGCACCATCTCGTGAACCGCTAGTCGACCGTTCAGTCGCCGCGTTCGTCGAGGATGCGGTCGATGATGCGACCCGTCGACAGGAGTTCGTCGTCGTACCGCTTCTCGCGAGCGCTCGCTCGGCGAACCTCGCAGTCGATACCGCGATCCTCGAGTGCCGCCTGGATGCTCGATTCGTCGTGATGCTGGTCGTGCCCGAGCACGACGTAGTCCGGGTCGATGCGTTCGATGGGCACGAAGATGTCCTCGCGGTCCCCGAGGTGCGCTTCGTCGACGACGTCGAGCGCGGCGACCATGTCCCGGCGCTGGCGGTCGGCGAGTATCGGTTTCTCCTTGTGCGTGACGTTCCCGCGCCGTGCGATGATGACGTGGAGTTCGTCGCCGTACGACGCTGCGTCTTCGAGGTAGTGCACGTGCCCCGGGTGGAGGATGTCGAACGTGCCCTGTGCGATTGCTCGTGTCATCTAGTAGGTGTCTCCTGACCGTAATTCGTCGTCGATGTCGTACTGGTCGAAGTCGAAGAACGCTTCCGGGTCGTCGAGGTCGACGTCGAGGACCGGGAGCGTCGCCGGTTCGCCTTCCTGGTCGAACGCGCGCCAGTCGCTCGTCCGGTACGGCGCGCCCATGATGACGTGCACGCTCCCGGACGTGAACGTCGCCAGGTCGGCGTCACTCGGCCGGAGGACGCCGTTCGGATGCGAGTGAATGGACCCGACGGTCCGCATGTCGTTGGGAATCATGTTGTTGTCGACGGTCGCACTCATCTCGTTCGACGTCGTCCCCGGGATGACGAGGACGTCCGTCACCACGTAGTCGTCCGGGTGGATCTCTTCGCCGAGGTCGAACTCGCGCGCCGGCGTCCCACGCATGAACCCCATGTACTCGTTCGGGTGCGTGTCCTCGGCCGACGAGAGCGCGAACTCGAGCGTGTCCCGCGCGATACCCGCGACGTTTCGCGACCGGAAGAACCGGTCGAACAACCCCATGCCCGCATCTCGTCGTCTCGGCTACCTGAACGTTGCGGATGCGGACTCCACGAGCGTACGGCGGCCACCAGGCCGCCGTTTCCCCGGCGCGGTGTCGTTCGCGGTGCGGTAGTCCAGTCGGCCACGTCGCTGTCGTCCCGGTTGCGGATGCGGACTCCACGAGCGTACGGCGGCCTCCAGGCAGCCGTTTCGGCGGTGTGGTCGGGCGTGCGGTGGCTGCTGTGGTGGCGTTGTGAGTGCGAGTGGGGAGTGGGTTTGCAGGGTGGAAGTGGCGGTTTCTGGCGGGGCGGGGCGTCTTGGCAAGGATTAAACGGCGGCGGAGCAAATCCGGGGTTAACATGACTGCTGAATCTGCCGGCGGGGCGGAGCGTCCGGTCGTCTTCGATCTCGCTCCGGCGTGTACCGTCGACGACGTGGATGCGGACGTGCCGTACCTGGCGACGGTGAACGGTGTCGTCGAGTACGGGGTGTTCGTTGACCTGTCGGAGTCGGTGTCGGGTCTCGTGCACGAGTCGAACCTGGACGGGTCGTATTCGGTCGGTGACGAGCTCGTCGTGGAACTGGAGTCGGTGCGGGACAACGGCGACCTGTCGTTCGTGCTCGCCGACATTTCGGGCGAGTACGACGTGGAGCGTGCCTCGGAGGACGTGGCGTTGACGGCGACGAGTGCGTTGTCGACGCAGCTCGGTGATCGCGTGCACGTCGAGGGCGAGGTCACGCAGATCAAGCAGACGGGCGGGCCGACGGTGTTCCAGGTTCGCGACGAGCACGGCGTGGTTCCGGCGACGGCGTTCGCGTCCGCTGGCGTGCGCGCGCACCCCGAGATCGAGGTCGGTGACGTGGTGCGTATCGCGGGCGAGGTGGAGAAGCGCGAGGGCACGCATCAGATCGAGGTCGAGCACATCGAGACGCTCGAAGGCGACGACGCGGACGCGGTCTACGAGCGCTTGGAGAGCGCGATGCTGGATGCGGCGGAGCCGAACGACGTTGAGCCGCTCGTGGAGTGGGAGGCGTTCGAGAAGCTCCGCCCGGACCTGGAAGCGGTCGCGCAGGAACTCCGGAAGACCGTCATCGAGGGCCGCCCGATTCGACTGCGGCATCACGCTGACGGTGACGGGATGTGCGCGAGCGTTCCCGTGCAGGCGGCGTTGGAGGCGTTCATCGAGGACGTCCACGAGGACGCCGACGCGAAGCGCCATCTCTTCAAGCGCTTGCCGTCGAAGGCGCCGTTCTACGAGATGGAGGACGCGACGCGCGACCTGAACTTCGCGCTCGAGGACCGCTCGCGGCACGGCCAGAAGCTCCCGCTCCTCCTGATGCTCGACAACGGAAGCACGGCGGAGGACGTGCCGGCGTACGAGACGCTCGCGCACTACGACATCCCCATCGTCGTCGTCGACCACCACCACCCGGACCCGGACGCGGTCGACGACCTGCTGACGCATCACGTGAATCCCTACTTGTACGACGAGGATTACCGCGTGACGACGGGGATGATGTGCGTGGAGCTGGCGCGCATGATTCACCCCGAGTTCGCGGACAAACTCGACCACGTCCCGGCGGTTGCGGGGCTCGCGGACCGGTCGAAGGCCGAAGCGATGACGGACTACCTCGAACTCGCGAACGAAGCGGGCTACAGCGAGGACGACCTGCGTGACATCTCGGAGGCGCTCGATTACGGCGCGCACTGGCTCCGGTACAACTCCGGGCAGCACCTCATCGACGACGCGCTGAACGTCCGCTGTGACGACCAGGAGCGCCACGAGGAGCTCGTGGACTTCCTCGCGTCGCGGTCTCGCGAGCGCGTACAGACCCAACTCGACCGTGCGATGGAGCACGTCGAGCACGAAGAGCTGGAGAACGGCGCGCAGCTCTACCGAATCGACGTGGAGAATCACGCGAAGCGCTTCACGTACCCGGCGCCGGGGAACACGACCGGCGAGATCCACGACCGGAAGGTCAAGGAGACCGGTGACCCCGTCATCACGATCGGGTACGGGCCGGACTTCGCGGTGTTGCGCTCCGATGGCGTTCGACTGGACATCCCGAACATGGTGACGGAACTCACCGAGGAGGTCGCGGAAGGCGGCGTCTCCGGCGGCGGCCACCTCGTCGTCGGCTCCATCAAGTTCGTGAAGGGCCGCCGCGAGGAGGTTCTCGACGCGCTCGTCGAGAAGATGGCGGATGCGGACATCGACGAGGACGTCTCCAGTCTCTCCGCCGTCGACGACGTCTGAATCGGAATCGGTGAAGTCGGTGCGTCTCGCGGTCTCTCTTGTTCGCGGTCAGTTCTCGAAGTGGATGCGTCGCGCGAGCGCTGCGAGGAGGACGAGGACGGCGAGGGCGGTGGCGGCCGCGAGCCACGTGGGGAGGGGTGTCTTCGTGCCGCCTTGCCAGTCGCGGTCGAGGGCGTCGGCGTAGTAGTCGGCGACGGCGTCGCCGTGGAGGGCGACGGCGACCTCGCGGTTCTCGCGGAGCGAGTGGTCGTTCCAGTTGATTGAGCCGAGAACGACGGTGTCGTCGACGACGACGCCTTTCGCGTGTACCTTCCGGAATCGGCCGTCGGGGTCGACGAGTCGTGCGTCGAGCGGGAGCGATTCGCGGTCGGCGATGGCGTTGAGGGCGTCGACGACGGCTTGGTTCTCTTCGCGTGCGTACCACGCCGAGGAGAGGAGGATGCGGACGTCGACGCCGCGGCGGGCGGCGGCGATGGTCTCGCGAACGAGGACGCCGTCGCGGGTGGCGGTCATCTGGAGGACGTGCACGCGGTCGGTCGCGTTCCGGAGGCGCGCGGTGAGCGCCGCCTCGGCGTTGTCGGGCGCGACGAGCACGGTTACGCGCTCGGCGGTGACGTTCCGCGAACGGACCCGCGTGGGGTACGTGGCGTTCGCGGGCCGGGTGGCGGGGTCGCCGGCGTCGACCGTGACGGTCGTCCAGTTCCGCGCGTCGGGCGCGGTCCAGTCGCCCTCGAAGACGTCTTCGAGCGCGCTCGCAGTCTCGGCATCTCGGAGGACGACGCCCCAGCCGCGGTTCGCGTGGCCGCCGGTCCCCGAGGGTTTCCAGTTCTCCGTGAGGACGACCGCGACGTCGTCGGCGACGAGGTACTTCGCGTGATGGTAGTCGTAGCGGGCGCGGTCGCCGCCGAGTGCACGGACCGTGATGCCGGCGTCGGCGAGGTCCTCGAGGACGTTCACCTGGCGTCGGGTGACGCCGCCGACGGGTGCGTCGTCGACGAGCACGCGGACGTCGACGCCGCGGTCGGCGGCGCGTCCGAGCGCGGTCGCGACGCGTTCGGACGCGAACGTGTACCCGGCGAGGGAGACGCTCGTCGACGCGTTCCGGATGGGTTCGAGGGGGACGGCGACGTCCGGGGTGACGAACGCTCGCGCGTCGACGCTCGCTGCGGTCGCTGGCGCGTGGTCGGTCGCGCCGAGCGCTCGGAACGTGCCGTCGACGTACCGTTCGCCTTCCGGCGCGTCCTCGTACGCGACCGCGTGCGCCGTCGCGCCGTTCGGTCGGGCGAGCACCAGACGTTCGCCGCCGTTCGACAGCGCGAACCCCGCTGCGGTGACGCCGGGAACGTGCGGTCCGCTCGCCTCGCTCCCGTCGCTCTCGTTCGCTCGGGCGTGACTCGACGCTGACGCGCTCGCTCGGAGGCGGCGGGCGGCGGAGACGTTCGCCGCGACGAGCACGAACCCGGAGACGGTCCGGTTCGGGAGCGAGACCGTGGTCTCGCCGTCGGTTAGCGCCCAATCACCGACGTGCGTGCGCTCGGGGAACGACAGCAGGACGTACTCGCCAGCGTCCCCGTCAGCGACCGGGTTCGGGTAGACCGCCGCGACGCGCGGCCCGGACTCGTTCTTCCCGGGGGCTCCTGGTAGCGAGGACGCACTCACCCCCCCAGACGCCGCGAATGCAGCGGCTGGCGCGGATGTCGATTCGACATCTCCCACGGGGCCGGGACCGGTGCCGGTCGCTATCGCTGGCGCGACGAGCAGCCAGACCAGGGCTATCGCGAGCGCACGCCGTCGTGACACGCCGACCGTGGCCGCGGCTCCACATAAGAACCCTCGGGCGTAGCGGACGCTGTCGGGGTCGATGCACGAACGCGTCGAGAACCGTCCGTCGAACGCGTGGTGAGAACGAGCGACGCGTTCAGGCGACCTTCTCGGCTTCGGCCTGCACGATGAACGCGCGGTCGTCGACGTACCCGGAGACCTCCTCGAGCGCGGCCTCGGTCCCGATCTGGTTGAGTGCCCACGCGGCGCTGGCGCGCACGCGGTCGGCCTCGTCCTCGTCCGCGAGGACGTCCGCGAGCGGGCTGATGGCGCGCGTGTCACCGATGAGGCCGAGTGCGCGAGCGGCGCGCGAGCGCGTGTCCTCGCTGTCCGCGACGAGCTTGTTCGCGATCGGCTGGGTCGCCTCTTCGGTCCCGATCTCGCCGAGCGCGCGGAACGTCGCCTTCTGGAGCTCGGGGTCGGAGTCCGCGTCCACGTAGTCGACGAGCGTCTCCACGGGCTCCTCGCTCCCGATCTTCCCGAGGATGCGGATCGCGGCCTTGTCGCGACGCTGTGCGCGCTGACTCATCTCGTCGAGCGCCTCCTCGGGGCCGAGCTTCTCCAGGACCTCCATGCAGTGACGCTCCATGAAGTCGGAGTCCAGGCGGTCGAGGACGACGAGCACGCCCTCCGCGTCGAAGTTCTTCTCGTAGACCTTGAGCGCGTGCCACTCCGGCGGGAAGTCCTTCCGGTGGTCGACCTGGTCGTAGACGCCGTGGTAGTCGAGTTGCTCGCGGATGGAGAGGTCGTCCCACTCCTCGGCGTCCTCGACCGCGGCCTGGAGCGTCTCGGTGGCTTCCAGGAGCGTGGCGATGAGTTCGGCGTCGTCGTCCGCGTCGAGGCCGGCGCTCTCGATGGCGTCGGCGACCGCTTCGAGCGCGTCCGCGAGCGCTTCGGGTTCCTCGTCGTCGACGTCGAACGAGTCGTCGAGTGCGTCTCCGGCGTCGTCGACGAACGTCTCGACGGCTGCGAGGACGTCCTCGTGGCCGTCCTCCGTCCAGCGCGTGTCCGCGACCGTGCTCGCGACGTCCCCGAGGTCGCTCGCGACGTCCTCGGCGTACGGGCCGCGTGCCTCCTCGAGGTCGCTCTGGACGTCCTCGATGTCCGCGACGAGTTCCTCCTCGGGCGCGTCCTCGTCCTCATCGTCGGGTTCGGGGAGGTCGCTCGCCTCCACGTCCGCTTCGAGCGACTCGACGTCGGCCTCCACGTCGTCGAGGTCGGCTTCGGTCTCCGCGGCGTCGAGGAGCTCCTGGAGTTCCTCGAGTCGGTCGCGGAGTTCCTCGACGCTGTAGTCCGTCTGTTCGGCGTCGTCGGCTGCCTCGCCGTCGGCGTCGCCGTTCTCGGGTTCGTCCTCGCTCATGGGCGAACACCAGCCGTGTGAGTCATACGGGAACGTCGGGCCAGCGGTTTCCTAAGCGTTTCCATACAGGTTCGCGACCGCGGGGTCGTCATCGCGCCAGTAGAACCACGGCCCAGCCACGAGGTACGCGACGCCGAGCGTGAGGATAGCGTAGGGAAACGTCCGCCCGAACGCGTACGGGACGAGGACGGCGAGCGCGTGCACGACGCCCATGAGGAGTGCGTCGCGCGCGAGCAAATCCGGGTACGTGACCGTGGACACCATGAGGTAGACGAACGCGGCCGTGGCGGCGAGGAGGACGCGCGGGTCGGTGACGCCGGAGAGGACGGCGGCGGCGAGGATGGTCGCGGCGAGCGTCGTCTGCACGCCCTCGGTGTGGTCGTCGGCGGTATCGTACGCGGTGTAGAGGCCGAGGCGGACGACGCCCATCGCGACGAACAACGCCGGGACGGCGAGGACGAGCGCGAGAAGCGGCTCGGGATCGGTGACGCTGAGCGCCCAGGCGTCGCGGACGGTCACGTACACGACGACCGCTGGCGCGACACAGAACGACGCGACGTCCGCGAGCGAATCCAGGTACGGGCCGGCCGCCGACCCACCCGAGTAGCGTGCGACGACGCCGTCGAGGCCGTCGGCGATGCCGGCGAGGAGGACGAGTCTCGCCGCGAGTTCCGGGTCCGCGAACGCCACGACGACCGCGACGAACCCCAGGCAGGCGTTCGTCGTCGTGACGGCGTCCGCGAGACTCAATCGCCCGACGAACCGCGGCAACATATCGAACGACTGCGTGAAGCGCACCAATAGGACTTGCGTTCTCCCCGCCCGCAGGCGCGTCACTCCCTGCCCGGGGCCAAGCCACGCCGGATTCGCTGACCGGGCGGACGCGGTGGTTCACGGGTCGAACGTGCCCCGGGAACCGCGGTGCATTTGTCCGGGAGGCCCCAAGCGGCGCGCATGAACCGCCGTTCGGTCCTCGCGTCCGGCGCACTCGCGACAGCGGGCGCACTCTCGGGTTGCCTCGCGGTCTTCAACAGCACCGGTAGCGCGAACGACGACTTCGACGTCGGGATGGGTGACAGCGTCTACGAGCCCGCCGAGCTAACGGTCTCCGTCGGCGACACGGTCGTCTGGAAGAACACGAGCGGTCGTTCGCACACCGTCACCGCGTACGACACCGGCATCCCCGACGGCGGCGCGTACTTCGCCTCGGGGGGGTTCGACGACGAGCAAGCGGCGCGGGACGCGTGGACGCGCGGCGCCGGCGGCATCGTCTCCGGCGGCACCTACGAGCACACGTTCGAGACCGCGGGCGAGTTCGAGTACTTCTGCATCCCGCACGAGCGCCAGGCGATGGTCGGCAGCGTCGTCGTCGAGGAGTAGCGCCGGTACTCCGCGGGGAGGCGACCGACCGCGTCGTCACTCACTACTCCACTCACCACTACTCGCACCACTACACGTAGCACTACCCACACCACGGTTGCACGTGAAGAAAGGTGCCTCGGGCACGCGAACGCCGCGTTCCCGGGAGTTCGATTACTCCTCGTCGTCGGGTTCGATCTCGTCCGCGACCTCCTCCTCGTCGACGTCGACCGCCGTCTCCTCCTCGGCGGCGACCTCCTCGGGACGCGCCTCGAGCGTCATCTTCTGGATCTCGACGCGGCGCAGCGGGTAGATCGTCTTCGCGTCGCTGTAGATCGCCGAGGACATCCGGCCCTCGACGACGCTGTCGACGAGCGCCTCGAACGTGCGCTCCTCGGCAGCGGCCTCGACCTGGTCGATCATCGTCCGACGGATGGCCTTCTCCTGGCTCGCGTCCGCCTTCTTCGTCGTGAACGCCACGGGCTGAATCTGGACGCGGTAGTCGTCCGTCGACAGCACCGTGATGTACGCCTCGACCTTCGAGGCGCCACGGCGCACGAGACTACGGAGGTAGTCTCGCGTGAGTTCGTGGGACACGAACTCGGTGTACGCCGCGTCGCTCCCGACGTCGTTGATCTTGAACGTGAGCTTCGTGTTGTTCTCGCTGGCGTCCTGCTTGAGGTCGCCGAGCGTGGTTTCGATGGTGCGACCGAGCACCTGGTCCGGTTCGTCTGCGGGCGTGGTACCGAGTTCCTCGCGACCGAACTGCTCGGGCGCGTGAATCGTGTACCAGCGTTTCTGGTCCTTCTTACGGGAGACTGATCGTTCGCTCATGTGTTGTGGTTGGCTGGTTGGTTGGCAGTCTGTACGACCTGCTCCGCGACGCCGACGTTCACGACGTAGTCGTCGACGGTCGACTGGAGACCGCTCGTCGTCTCGCGCTCGATACGCGTCACGACGCGGCCGTCCTCGACCGTCGTCTCCATCTCGCTCGTGTTGTCCGGTGAGAGCGCCGCCGCAACGAGCGCGGCGTCGTCGTGGGTCGTCTCGATGGTCGCGGTTCTCATAGTGCAGCCCTCAGCGAGTCGACGAACTCGTCCGTGTCGCAGTCGATGGTCGCGTAGCCAGCGTCGGCGGTGCCGTCGTGCTCGCCACCGGTCTGCGTGGTGACGCGCGCGAGCACGTCGCCGACGCCCACGTCGGGCGTCCCGGCGACTGCGACGGCGTCTCCAGCAGGGTCGATGGCAGCGACGGCGGGTTCCGGCGAGCGGTAATCGCGGACGAGGCGCGCGGTCGTCGCGAGCGGCGCGTCCACGTCGTGGACGACGACGACGCCGTCGTGACGAGCGCGCTCGCACGACTCGACCGCCTCGTGGGCGGCCGTCGCGTCCTCGCGCCACGCCGACAACGCGCTCTCGCGGACGTCGTGCCCGAGCGCCACCGCGACGCCCGTGCCCGGGGCGCTCTCCGCGAGCACCGCGAGCACGTCCGCGTACCCGGCGACGGTCGCGAACGGCGCGTCCGCGTCCGCGAGCACGTACGGGCGGAGTGCACGCTCGACGGCGTCGCCCGAGCGCGCCGGCGCCTCCGCGGCACCGGTCGCGGCGATGGCGACGAACGACGCGACCCGTCGACGGTCGTCGTCGGACAGGTCGGCGTCGCCCGTGACCGCGTCCGCATCCACGGATAACGCACCGAGCGCGTTCCGCGCAGCGTCCTCGTCGCCCGAGAACGACGCGTGCACGAGCGTCGAGTGCGCGAGCGCGTCCACGACGTCGTCGACGGGACCCGCGACGCCGGGGCGACGGTCGAGCCGTCCCCCGGCCTCCGCGGACTCGACGAGTCGCGCGCTCGAGCCGGCACCGGGCGTCACGCCAGCAGCGGCGACGCCGACGAGCGCCAGCACCGAGTCCGCGGTCGCACCGAGTTCGCCAGCGAGCCGCCACGCCGCGACGCTCGCCGGCTCCTCGTCGGGGTCCAGATGCACGGCGTCGCTCGCACGCGAATCGCCGACGACGACCGTCACGTCGCCCGCCGAGGCGTCCTCGACGCGGCGCGTCCGGTCCTCGATGGTGCGTCCGACACTCACCTGGAACGGCGTCCCGCGAGCAGCGAGCACGCGACCGAGCAACCCAGCAGCCGCCACCGCATCGCCGCTCGCGCGAGCGACGACGCGCACGAACGGCGCGTCGGCTACCTCGGTCGCGATGCTCGCCGCGTCTAGCCCGCCATCGGTACCACTGCGACCTGACTGCGACATTCGACGATTAGTCGTCGTACCCGAGGAGTTCCTTCACTTCCTCGTGCTCGTACGTGAAGTCCTCGTCGAGGACGTCACCGCGATAGTACGAGACGAGTCGGCGCACCTTCGACTCCGCGTTCTGGAGCGCGCGCTTGTTCGACGCGTCCAGCGGATGCTCGTTCATGTGATCGCGGAGACGCACGGCGCGCTCCATGAGGTTCCGGAGGTCCTCCGGGAGCTCGTCCGTCGCATCGTGCTCCTCGAGGATCTCCGTGACCTTCTTCCCAGTCGCGAGTTTGACGTCAGGCACCGGCGTGCCCTGAACGCCCTCGTCGCGTAGCTTCATCCCAATCTGGGACGGGTCGTACCCTTGTTCTTTCAGTTCGACGACGCGGTCTTCGACAGCGTCCGCGTCGACGTCGCTCCACTCCGGCGGTTCGTCCGCCGCGGGCTTGTCCGAACCGGACGAGCCTCGACGGCGCGTGTGCATTCGAGCCATTGTTGAGGATAGGAACCGCAGCGGCGCAGATAGTTACCCGACCGCCACCCCACGCTGCGCGCAGGGCTCGCGGTCGGGACGCACTATCGCAATCCCAAGCCACCCAAGCGGGCAGCGAGTCAGATTTGCGACCGTGCCGTTCCCGCCAGAACCTCCGACGAGCGCGCCCAAAAGGGTTTCCAAACGAATCCCAGCACCACGGCAAACCCTCCCACGACAGCAACGCGATTCGAGGGGTTTATCAATCACCCACGGACAACGTAGTCATGCGAACGCGGGCTTGTAGATCAGCGGTAGATCATCCCCCTGGCACGGGGAAGGCCTCGGGTTCAAATCCCGACAAGTCCACTTCCTCCGTTCACTACGTTCACGGAGTCAGTGGGCTTGTCGTATCCCCACTCGCTCGCTGCGCTCGCTCGCGGGGATCCCGACAAGTCCACTACTTTTCGCGACGCCAACCGACGAGCGTAGCGAGTCGTCGGAGTCGCGGAAATAACTACGACGCAGTCGGGATTTGAAGTCCTACCAGTCGCGCGCAGCGAACGCAGTGAGCGAGCACGTCTGGTTTCGGGTTCGAATCCTCGGCGGGTTCACTCGCATTTTCGCGACGCTAACCGAAGAGGACAGCGTCGGCGCCGAACTGTTTTGCCCCGACGTACTCGTGGTGGCCTCGCGTTGGTTCGGGTATGTTCGGTAGTAAGCTCGTGCGGAAGGCCGCGAAGAAAGGGAAGGACAAGTACGGCTGGAAGGGCCTCGTCGCTGCTGGCGTGCTCGCGTTCGTCGGGAAGCGGTTCGCGAAGAAGAAGCTCAAACGCAAGGTCGCCTGACGGGAACCGTATCGGGCCGCATCCACCGGGAACCTGTTGGTGGATGCGAACAATAGAACTGTTGACGTTACTTCGCCGCCTCGTGGAATAAATACGTTCGTGGGCCGACACGAGTCGGTTTTGTACCTGGTTACTCGCGCCGGTAGATGCGGAGTCGGCCGTCGAGGACCTCGAAGGCCGACTTGAGCTGGGGCGGGATCGTCTCCGCCTTCCCGATGACGAGATACCCACCGGGCTTCAGCGAGTTCGCGATAGTGCGGAGGATGGGTTGCTTGTACTCGTTGTCGATGTAGATGAAGAGGTTCCGGCAGACGACGAGGTCGAACCCGCTCTTGGCCTCGCCGTTGATGAGGTCGTGCTTCGCGAACGTCACCTTCCGACGCACCTTCTCGCGCATCCGGAACGAGTCACCGTCCCGGTCCACGTACGCGTGGAAGTTCGAGAGGAACGACAGTTGTTCCTCGATGTCCACCGTCCGCGAACTGTTGTACTCGCCGTACTGCGCGGTCTGCAGGGACTCGTCGTTGATGTCGGTCCCGTAGATGTGGAACTTCTCCTCGTCGACGCGCGGGTCGTCGATGGCGAGCATCGCCAGCGAGTACGGTTCGCGGCCGTCCGCACACGCCGCACTCCAGACGTGCACGCGATCGTTGTTCTCCGAGAGGTCCCGGAGGACGCCACGGATACCCTCCCAGACGTCCGGATTCCGGAAGAACCCCGTGACGTTGATCGAGAACGAATCCAGGAGCGCCTGGGCTTCCTCGTCGTTGTCCTTCAGGAACTCGAAGTACTCCTCGTAGTCCGACACGCCCGTGCGACGCATCCGACTGGAGAGGCGCCGTTTCAGGTAGCTGTCGTTGTAGTGGCTCGTCGCGAACCCGATCTCGTCCTCGACGTACGCGGTGACTTGCTCGTAGGCGGCGTCACCGCTCACAGCTCGACCACTCCGTGATCGCCGTCGGCGGTTCGAACGGTGAGCGTGCCGGTGCTCGTGTCGAACTCGACCGTGCGACCACGCTGCCCGCCCGTATCCTCGGCGATGATCGGGACGCCGAGCTTCCCGAGTTCGTCCTTCGCAGCGGCGGTGTTGCGTTCGCCGACGCCATCGCCGAAGGACTCGAACTCGAACATGTCGCTCCCGCCCGCGATCTTCGCCTCGACGCTCGTGTACGCCGCGCCCTTCTCGACCATCCGCCGAAGCATCGCGCGGATCGCGGTATCGGCGTACTTCCCGGGCTTCTCGTCCGCACCGTCCGCGGCGTCGCCGTCGGGCAGCATCACGTGCGCGAGCCCACCGATCCCCGAGTCCGGGTCCCAGAGCGCGACCGCGAGACACGACCCGAGCCCATAGGACTTCAGGGTGTCTTCGGCGTCCCTACCGCGGACGACGAACTCCGAGATACCGACCTGCACCGGTTCCGGCGCGCCCGGTTCGCTCCCGTACGTCTTCATGCGTCCTCCATCGTCATGCGTTCTCCAGTTCGTCGATCGAGACGTCAGCTTTCGTCTCCGCGTCGGCGACCTTGTCGACGTCGAGTTCGTTCAGCGCGCGTTCCAGGTCGTCCTGGTTCGGGATGGCGTAGATCGAGCAGTCGAACTCGCGGTCGTTCGCACGCATCACGGTGTCGAACACGAACGCGAACTCCTGGTCTTCGCCGAGCTGGATGACGACCGGGTCGATGACTGCGGCGCCGTAATCGTGGATGTACTCCGGCGGCGAGTGGTCGATCGTCGTCCCGAGGACGTTCGCCCACCCGTCGATGAACCCGCTCGCCATGATGTTCCCGAGTTCCTTGATCGCGGAGACGCCGAGGTCACCGAACTCGTCGTCGGGTGGGCTCGGCACGGTCGCCTCCACGACCTCGCGCGCACTCGACTCATCGAAGAGGAAGAGGAGGTACCCGGATGGGTTCCCGTCGAGTTCGTGCGCGACGCCGACGAGCATCTCGTCGTCGATCTCCTCGGGGATGGCTTCGAGACTCGCGAAGTTCAGCTTCCGGACCTCGACTTCGGTCTCGATGCCGGTGAGCGTCGTGATGTTCGACGCCACCTCCTTCGCGCCCTGTTTCGCCATCTCGTCGAACGCGGCGAGTTTGTCGTACTCGATCCCGATCGAGTTCGGGTCGCGATGCCGGTCGAGGACCGCTGCCATCGACTCGCGTTCCGGGAACAGGTAGTGCCGGAACTCGATCTCCGTGTCGACCGCCTCGATCTTGCTCTGGAACAGGAGCGCGAAGTCGTCCGCGTCCGGCGCCTCGTCGAGGTCGCCGATGAAGTCCATGGCGGTCCGGCCTTCGACGAACTCGGGCGTCTCCACGTCGATACCGGTCTCGAGGACGTCCGCCCAGCCGTCGATGAACCCGGCGTTCATGATCTGGCCGACCTCGGTGACGGCGCTCCGGCTCATGTCGTCGAACTCGTCGCCGGTGTCGTCGAGGAGCGTGGAGACGACGCGCAGCGCGCTCTCGCGGTCGAACACGATGACGGAGTGGCCGTCGATGCCGTCGGACAGTTCGACGCGGACGCCGACCTTGTCGGTGTCGTCGTCGAACTCCTTCTGGATCTCCGAGCCCCGCATGAAGTTCAGTTTCGTGACGCCGACTCGCGTCTCGACGCCAGTCATCCGCGTCAGGCGGCCTGCGGCGAGGCCGGCGCCTTCGCGCGCCATCTCGTAGAACGTCCCAAGTGCCTTGATGTCCAGTTTCATTGGGGCCGTGCCTCGATCGCGTTGACCATCTCCACGAACTCCTCGAGGTCTGGGAACGCGTAGATCTCGGCGGCGATGTCGTAGCTCGGGACGGTCAGGTTCGAGTCGAAGAACAGCGCGAGGTCCTCGCCGCCCAGTCCCGCGGTCCGTTCGACGATGTCGCCCGCTGGCGCGTACACGAGCTGCGGTGTCGCGATGTCGATAGTGCGGCCGAGGACGTCGGCCCACCCGTCGATGAACCCGCTCGCCATCATGTTCCCGAGTTCTTCGACTGCGGAGCGCGCCATCTCGCCGGACACGTCACCCATGTCGTCCACCATATCGGACAGCATGAGCGCGGTCACCTTCTTCGCGGAGGATTCCGGGAAGAGGATGAGTACGTGCCCGTGTGGCGGCTCCATCAGCCGCACGCGGACGCCGACGCGCTTGCCATCGTCGAGCTGGGACTTGATGTCCTTCACGTCGATGAAGTTCGTCTTCGTCACCTCCATCTGGGCGTTCTCGCCCGTGAGTTTACTCATGTTCTCGGCGACGCCGTTCGTCCCCACCTTTGCCATTTCGTTGATGAAGCTAAGCTTCCGGATGTCGACCATCAAGCTCATGGTTTGTTCTCTCTCATAGCGTTTTCACGTCGAGGATGTTCACGACCTCGCCCTCCCCGAGGACGGTCGCGCCCGAGAGCCCGGGGATACCCCCGAGGACGTCGTCGTACGGTTTCACGACGACTTCCTGTTGGCCCTGAACGCGGTCGCAGTGCAGCGCCACGTCCCTGACGTCCCCGCGGACGTGCAGGAGCATGCCGCCGCCGTCCGCTCGGGCGCTCCCCGGCGTACCGAGTGCGTCTCCGAGGCGTACGAGCGGGGTCTCGTCCCCGTCGTCGGTTCGAACGACCTCGCGGCCGTCGCCTTGTTCCACCGCTGCGGCGGAGCCGATGTCCCGGACGACTTTCGTCGGGATACCGAACTCTTCGTCGCCGCATTCCACGAAGAGGACGTCGTCGATGGCGACCGACACCGGCAGCACGAGCCGTATCGTGGTGCCTTCGCCGAGTTCGCTCTCGATCTCGACCTCGCCGTCGAGGTCTTCGACCGTCGACCGGACGACGTCCATCCCCACCCCACGGCCACTGACGTCGGTGACCTCCGAGGCCGTCGACAGCCCCGGATGGAACACGAGTTCGTGTGCGTCGTTGTCGGATAGTTCGTCTGCTTCTTCGCGACTGAGGATGCCCTCCTCGACGGCTTCGTCGCGGAGGACGTCCGGGTCGAGGCCGCGGCCGTCGTCGCTGACTTCGACGACGACGCGGTCCCGTGCGCGTCGCGCTTCGAGCGTCACGGTTCCCGTGTCCGGTTTGTCGAGTTGCTCGCGTTCCTCGCGGGATTCGATGCCGTGGTCGACGGCGTTCCGCACGAGGTGCACGAGCGGGTCGCTGATCTCGTCGAGGATGGTGCGGTCCATCTCGACGTCTTCGCCTTCCAGCTCGAAGTCCACGGACTTCCCCTGTTCGCGCGAGACGTCACGCACGACGCGGGGGAGTTTGTTCGCGGTCATCTTGAGCGGGACGAGACGGATGTCCATCACGGTGTCCTGGAGTTCGCCCGTGATGTCTTCGAGTTCGTCGAGGTCGTCGTCGAGTTGCGCTGCGCCCGCGTCCTCCTCGACGGAGCGACGGAGGCGGACGCGGTTCGTGACGAGTCCCTCGACGAGGTTCAGGAGCCGGTCGACCTGGTCGACGTCGACGCGCACGGACTGCACCTCCCCGTCACCGCTTTCGTCGCCCGACCGCGGGAGCGTGGAGTCGACGAGCGCGCGTGCGTCGTCGGGGTCCATCTCGCCTTCGGGCGCCGCCGCGTCGGCGGCGTCCTCGGGGGCTTCGTCGAATCCGCCGGCGTCCATGCCGTCGTACTCGACGCCACTCGATGCGGCGTCGTCGAAGCCGGCGTCGGTGCCGAAGTCGCCGGTCTGCACGTCGCTGTCGGCGGTCGCCGCTTCGTCGCCTGGTTCGTCGAGCTGGAACTCGCCGACCTCGACGCTGTCGAGGTCGGCTTCGTCGACGTCCGCGAGCGGGCCGTCCGTCGAGGACGCTTCCGTCTCCGCGTCGACGTCGGGTGCGTCGTCCGCGCCGAAGTCGAGGTCCGCGTCGGTCTCGAACCCGTCGCCGGTCTCGACGTCGAACGAGTCGTCGGCCTCGACGGCGAACGAGTCGTCGGTGTCGAGGTCGCTGCCGGGGTCGTCGCTACCGACGTCAGCGTCGAACGAGTCGTCGGCGCTCGCGGGCGTCTCGGTGCCGTCGAACGGGTCGTCGACGTCGTCGAACGACGTGTCGCTGTCGGGGTCGGCAGCCCCGAGCTCGAACCCGTCGTCGTCGAGGCCGTCGCCGCCGGCGGCGTCCGCGGTCGCTGGGTCGTCGAACCCGCCGACGTCCGGCGCGTCCCCGAGCCCGTCGTCCGCGGCGGGTGCGGTATCGGCGGTATCCGCGTCGGCGGTCGCGTCTGCCGACTCGGGTACGTCCGCATCAGCGGTCGCGTCCCCCGTCTGCGCATCGTCGGGGGCGTCACCGGCAGCAGCGAACTCGTCGGCGACGCCGTCGTCCACGGCCGCGTCGACGTTCGACGCGTCGGCTTCGACGGCTTCCGCGTCCGCCTCGATGGCATCCGCGCCCGCGTCCGCCTCGACCGCGTCTGCGTCGGCTTCGACGGAGTCGTCGTCCGCGTCGGCTTCGTCGAACCCGGTGACGTCGTCGACGAGGATGTCGTCGACGTCGCCGTCGTCGACGTCCATCTCGTCGTCGCCGAAGAAGTCCTCGTCGCCCTCTTCGAAGTCGTCGCCGAGGAGTTCGTCGAACCCGACCTCCTCCTCGTCGCTGTACTCGTCGAACTCGAGTTCGTCCAGTTCGTCCTGGAGCTCGTCGAACCCGACGGGGTCGACCTCGTCCTTGAGTTCCGCGAACGTCGCCGCGGCGTCCTCGACCTGCTCCGGGTCCTCCGCGTCGCCGGCGTCGGCAGCGGCGTCGTCGCCGGTCGTCGGTTCGTCACCCGCGAGGTCGTCGTCTCCAGCGAGGTCGTCGCCGCCGAGGTCGAGCTCGTCGTCTCCAGCGATGTCGTCGCCGCCGAGGTCGAGCTCGTCGTCACCGGCGAAGTCGTCGCCGAGGTCGAGCTCGTCGTCACCCGCGAGCGGGTCGTCCGCCGGCTGGTCGTCCGCCTCCAGGTCCTCGCCGAGGTCGAGGTCGTCGAACGACCCGGCCTCGCCGAGGTCGTCGAACCCGGACACGTCGTCCATCTCCTCGACGAGCGCGTCCAGGTCGTCGTACTCGTCGAACTCGCCGAGGAGCTCGTCGACGCTCATGTCCTGCGCGACGTCCTCGTCGATCTCCGCGGCCGGGTCGTCCGGGACCGGACTCGCCGACGCACCCGCAGCACCAGCGGACGCGTCCGCGACTGAGTCCGCGTCCTCGTAGCGTGTCGTGACGTCCGTGATGATCCAGTCGTCGACGGCTTCCACGGGCTCCAGCGCCGCCTCGATGGCGCTCGGCGTCACCGCACTCCCGAACACCGCGTCGATGCGGCCGCTCGCATCGTCCGCCTCGACGACGTCCCGCGGCGGCGTCGTCCCGAGGAGGTCGAACGCGTCCTCGAGCGCGTCGACGACGAGCGCCGCGTTGTTCACGCTCTCGTCCTGCACGACCGAGAGCCGGACGTGATACACCGTGTGGTCCGGTTCGTCGAGGTCGTCCAGGCCGCGGACCGCGTCGTCGAGGTCGTCCCCGGACGGATCCGTGATACCGGGCGCGCCGGTCGCCGCCGCCTCCACCGCGCGAAGGCGGTCGATGGTGTCGCTCGGGTCCGTCCGGATCTCGCCGTGTTCGCGCACGTCGTCGAGCATCGACTCGAACTCGTCGACCGCATCGAACACGTCGTCCATCAGGTCCGCCGACACGGCCATCTGGTCCGCGCGAACCGCATCCAGCAGGTCCTCGATAGCGTGTGCGAGGTCGCTCGCCTCCTCGAACCCCATCGCGCCCGCGTTCCCCTTCAGGGTGTGCGCCATCCGGAAGATGCGGTCCATCGCCTCCTCGTCCCCGGGCTCGCGCTCCAACTCCAGGAGCGCGTTGTTCAGCTCGGTGACGTTCTCTTCTCCTTCCTGCACGAAGTCGCGTACGTACTCATCCATGGCTCGAAGCCTCCTGAGCGAACGCGTCACAGATAGCGCCCGGCACGTCCGTGGCCGACCGGACGTGGTCGACGCACCCCGTCGCGATCGCCTTCTCGGGGATGCCGAACACCGGACTGGACGCCTCGTCCTGCGCGATTGTCGTCCCGCCTGCTCGTTTGATCGCTTCGATACCCGCGGCGCCGTCCTTCCCCATCCCCGTCAACGCCACGCCGACGAGTGGGTCCGACACGCGCTCCGCAGCGGTCTGCATCGTCACGTCGATCGCGGGACGGACGCCGTGCACGCGCTCGCCCTCCGTCAACCGCAAGCGGAGGTTCCCGGCGACGTTCGACGTGACCTCGAGATGATAGCCGCCCTTCGCGACCACGACCTCGCCGTCCCGCACGCGCTGTCCGTCCGACGCTTCGGACACGTCGAACGGGAGGAACGAGTCGAGGCGCGCGGCGAGCCGGTCCGTGAAGCTCTCCGGCATGTGCTGGACGACCAACACCTTCGGGTCGAGCGTCACCGGGAGCGAACGCAGGATGCTCTCGAGTATCTTCGGGCCCCCAGTGGACGCCCCGATGACGACAGTGGGGTGCTCGACGAACGCACGGTCCGGTTCGACCGACGACTCGCTCGCACCGCCCGACCGGTCGGTCGCCGCCGGTCGACTGGACGGCGTCGTGCCCGTCGACCCCGCAGGGGCCGCGGCCCGACGTTCCGTCGGCGCTATCGAGGACAGGTCCGCGCCGGCGACCGCTTCGACCTTCTCGACGATGCGGTCGCCGAGCGATTCGAGCTCGCGCGTCACCTCACCGCCGGGTTTCGCGAGGAAGTCGACGGCGCCACGCGCGAGCGCGTCGAGCGTCGCCTCCGCGCCCTTCTGCGTGTGCGCGGACAACATCAATATCGGTGTCGGCTTCGACGCCATGATGCGCGACACGGCCTCGATCCCGTCCATCCCGGGCATCTCCACGTCCATCGTGATGACGTCCGGGTCGTGTTCGTGCACCATCTCGATGGCTTCCTGGCCGTCGCTGGCGCTCAGCACACGGTACCCGTGGTCCGCGACCACGTTCCCGATGACAGTGCGCATGAACTGCGAGTCGTCGACGACCAGCACGCTCGTCATGCAGGCACGACGTCCTTCAGCGCCTTCCTGACGCTGGGTTCCTCGAACGGCTTCGTCACGTACCCGTCCGCGCCGGCCTTGACCGCGAGCTTCATCTTCTCGCGCTGGCCGACGGACGTGCACATGATGACCCGCGAGTTCGGGTCGAGTTTCTTGATGGCGGCTGTCGCCTTGATGCCGTTACACTTCGGCATCACGATGTCCATCATGACGATATCCGGTTCCTGTTCTTTGTACAATTTCACCGCTTCGGCCCCGTTGGACGCCTCTCCGAGTATCTCGTAATCGTCCTCCAGAATCTGTCTGAGGAGATTCCGCATAAAATGAGAGTCGTCCACGATGAGCACCCCTGTCGACATTCGGTTAATACACCAAGCATCGTTAGACGAAGCAAAAACATAAATGCTATTGCCCGGTTATCATGCCCGATAATCGGCGTTATGGAGTCGCTACTCTCCGAGAGTAGGGTTTCAAGGGGTTCCTACCGATGCTGTCGCGACGTGGCTATGACACGTTCTCCCGCGCTCCGTCGTCGCTACCAGCTCACTGCGTCGGGCCGGACGCTTCGATGACGCCTTCGACGTCGACGAGGCCGACCGGCTCGGTTCGCTCGCCGTTCTCGACGCGGTGGAGGAGGCCGGCGACGAGCGGATGGTCGGCTGCCTCGTCCGTCGCGTCCTCGCTCGGCGTCACGTACTTGAGCGGGAACAGTTCGACGCCGTCGACGGTATCCACTCGGATGCCGGCGGATTGCCGGTCCTGGGGCATGTCGAAGACGATGATCCGCTGGTCGTTCTCGGGGGGTTCGTCGACGCGCGTCGGGAAGTGACTGCGCGCGTCGATTATCGCGGTGATCTCGCCGCGCAGGTCCATGATGCCGTCGATGGCGTTCGCGGCGCGCGGGACGCGCGTCAACTCGCCGACCTTGACGATGTTCTTCACGGCGTCGACGTTCATCGCGAGGCGGCGGTCGCCGACGCGGAACACGACGAACTGCTCGACTTCGTCGGGCTCCCCGTCGCCGCCAGCGCGCTCCGTCTCCGGGTCTCTGGTCTCCTCGTCGGACGGCGAGGAGACCTCGACGTCCTGTAGTTCGTCGGGGAGGTCCGCGGACATTCTCGTGTTCGCTAATCCGTATGCACGGATAAAAATCTGCCCCCCGACCGGTTCGTTCGGCGGGGTCGCGCGGTTCGGGTGAGGTCACGCGGTTCGGGTGAGGTCACGCGGTTCGGGTGAGGTCACGCGGTTCGGGTGAGGTCACGCGGTTCGGGTGAGGTCACGCGGTTCGGGTGAGGTCACGCGGTTCGGGTGGGGTCGCGCGCTTCGGGCGGCGTCCCCGGGTCGCGTGACTACGCGCAGGCGGCGTGGGTCACCACGCGCAGGCGGCGGTGAGGACGTACGCGAACGCGAGGACGACCATCGCGTGGACGGTCACGGCTGGCGATTCGACGCGCCCGTATCGGTGTGCGCCGACGACGAGGAGGACGATGGTTGGGGCGGCGAGCGCGAGGAGTTCGTGGGGCGCGAGTCCCGTGGCGACGAGCGCGGTGACGCCACCGAGACCGAGTATAGCGGTGAAAATATAGAGTCGTCTGAGCGTGCGCGCGTCGAGTGTGACGGCGAGCGTGCGCTTCCCGACCTGGGCGTCGGCGCGTCGGTCGGGCCACTGGGTGGCGAGGAGGTTCGTGAACACGATGGCGGTGAACGGGAGGAAGGTGAGGACGTCGACGACGTCGAGTGCCGTGCCGGTGACGGCGACGCCGTACAGGGGGAGTGCGAGGCCGCCGAGGAGGGCGTTCGTGAGTTCGCCGAGGCCGCGCCACGCGAGTCGCGGCCCGAGCGAGTACGCGACGCCGGCGACGAGGATGACGGCGAGGAGCGCGGTTGCGGTCGCTGGGAGCCCGGCGACGGCGCTCGCGAGGAGTGCGACGACGGCGAGTGCGCTCGCGCCGACGAGTGCGCGCCACGCGAAGGCTCTGTCCAGCCCGGTGGCGTGGAGGACGCCGCTGCCGCCGGAGTACGGCGTGCGGGTGGTGAGCGCGTCGGTCTCGTAGTCGGCGTACTCGTTCGCGTAGTGCACGGCGACCGCGACAGCGAGGAGCGCGCCGACCCCGACGAGGACGTTCGCGTGCTCGCCGCCGCGGGCGACCGCGACGAGCACGCCGAGCGCGTAAACGACGCAGATGAGCGCGAGCTGGTCGGGGCGCGCCATTCCGGCGAGCGCGACGGCGTACCGACGCCGGCGACTTCGACGCTCTGTCACGGTCGTCAATTGGGGCGAGACGACCGTATGCGTGTCGGCGAGTTGCGGAGTGGTGCCCCGCGGTGGCGGTCGTCGTGGACCGCCGAGACGCGCACCACACCAGTCGGAAGTTTCAACCGTGATAATCGTGAATGGGTTCGACATGAGTTCGAGTGGGCGGACCGACGACGTCGCCACCAGCGTCCTGACGGCCCTCGGCAACAAGTACAGCGCCGAGATCCTCTGTGCGGCGCGGACGCCGACGTCCGTCCAGGACCTCAGCGACGAGCTGGGCGTCCCCATCGCGACGTGCTATCGTCGCATCGAGGAGTTGGAGTCCGTGGGACTCCTCCAGTGCGAGGGCCGACAGCTCTCGGACGAGGGGCGGCGAACGAACGTCTACCGGCGGACGCTCGACGAGTTCGCCATCGAGTTCACGGGCGAGGGACCGACCCTGTCGACCGAGGACCGGTCGGCCGCGAAGAACCAGATTCAGGAGCAGATGGAGTGACCGCCGCCCAGCGTCACCGGACCGGCTGGTGACGGTGGCCGCGGTCCGCTCGCGACCGTGCTCGTGTCGTCGATTCCTTCGGGACGAACCTGCGACGAGCGACGCGCTCGCGGCGGATGAGCACGTTCAAGTGCACGTGGGAGAAGCGTGGAGTATGATTGAGCGAATACCGTCGGCGTCCGCGGAGCGTCTCGAGGACGCGCGACGGACGCTGTACGTGGGCCGGGACCGACCGTTACGCATCTCCGCCGGGCACCGCATCCAGCACCACGACGGGAAGTGCTCGCGCCCGCACGGCCACAACTACGAGATCGCGGTCGCGATCACGGGCGACGTCACCGAGGAGGGCTGGGTCGTCGACAAAGGCGACGTGACCGACGTCGTCGACGAGTGGGACCACCGGTTCCTGCTCGAAGCGGACGACCCGCTCGTCGACGCGTTCGAGGAGGCTGGCGACGGGGACGCGGTCGTCACGCTGGAGCGCCCGCCGACGGCGGAGGTCATGAGCGTCGTCCTGGAGACGAAGCTGCTGGACGCGCTCCCGGAGTCGGTCGCTGACGTTCGCGTGCAGGTCGCCGAGACGAGCGAACTCACTGGCGGCAGCCCGCTCTAGGGATGCCCGTCACCGACAGCATCGACGACGGCGACGACGGCGAGGACTCGGACGCGACGAGGGCTGCAGGCGACGACGCCACCGCCCCGGAGGGCGACGCGCTCCCGGTGAACGAGCTGTTCGAGTCCCTCCAGGGCGAGGGCAAGCTCGCTGGAACGCCGTCGGTCTTCGTCCGCACGAGCGGCTGTAACCTCCGCTGCTGGTACTGCGACTCCTATCACACGTCGTGGGAGCCGACGCACGCGTGGATGAGCCTCGACGACGTCGTCGCCGAAGTCGAATCCTTCGACGCCGACCACGTCGTCCTCACCGGCGGCGAACCGCTCGTGCACGACGCGAGCGAGACGCTCCTCGAGCGCCTCGCCGACCGCGGCTATCACACCACCGTGGAGACGAACGGCACCATCGCGCCCGACGCCCCGATGGACCTCGCCTCTATCTCGCCGAAGCTCGCGAACAGCGTGCCGACGCGCGAACGCGACCCGAAGGGCGACGGCGAGTGGGCCGACCGCCACGACGACCGCCGCATCGACCTCGACGCCCTGACCGCGCTCGTGGAATCGTACGACAGCCAACTGAAGTTCGTCGTCTCCGAGGCCGACGACCTCGCGGAGGTGAACGCGCTCGTCGAACGCATCCGTGACGCGACGACGGCGACCGTCCGCGACGCGGACGTCCTCCTGATGCCCGAGGGCGCGACCCGCGAGCGACTCGCCGAGACCCGCGAGCGCGTCGCCGACCTCGCGCTCGAACACGGCTACCGGTACACGCCACGCCTGCACGTCGACCTCTGGAACGACGCCCCCGAAACGTGACTCCCTACGAGCACGCCATGACCGACGACATCACCGACCAAGCGGACGCATCGAACGACGACCAGGACGCGACCGACGAGCGCGACGACGAGACCGCAGAGAACGACGCCGCGAAGACCGGAACCGACGAGAAGCGCGCGGTCGTGCTCGCGTCCGGCGGGATGGATTCGGCGACGGCGGCGTCCGTCGCCGCCGACCGCGGGTACGAACTCTTCCTGCTGCACACGTCGTACGGTCAGAACACGGCGGACCGCGAGTACGAGTGCGCTCGTGCGCTCGCCGACGCGGTCGACGCGGTGGACTTCCTGCACGTCGAGACCGGGCACCTCGCGGCCATCGGCGCGTCGAGCCTGACCGACGACGAGATGGCGGTCGCCGACGCCGACCTCGGGGACGACGAGGTACCGAGTTCGTACGTGCCGTTCCGGAACGCGAACTTGCTCGCGATGGCCACCTCGTACGCGGAGGCGAACGACTGCGAGGCGGTGTTCATCGGCGCGCACAGCGAGGACTTCTCGGGCTACCCCGACTGTCGCCCGGCGTTCTTCGATGCGTTCCAGGGCGTCGTCGACGCGGGGACGAAGGACGATACCGACGTCGAGATCCGCGCGCCGTTCGTCGAGTGGTCGAAGACCGACATCGCCGAGCGCGGCCTCGAACTCGGCGTTCCCTACGAGCACACGTGGAGTTGCTATCGCGAGAACGAACCGGCGTGCGGGACGTGCGACGCGTGCGCGTTCCGCCTGCAGACGTTCCAGCGCCTCGACGAACGCGACCCGATCGCGTACGCCGAGCGCCCGGACTACGTCGACGACGCTGACTGAGTCGGAGGCCGCAGAACGAGGGTGATAGCGCTCGACGACCGGTATTTCACTTGCACCGGGGGTGTGGGGTTCGGTCGCGACGCGGCCGCGCCCTGCCTCGCTCGCTACTCGCTCGGACTGGCCGTCGGGTCGTCCTCGGCCGGGCCGGCGTCGCGTTCGCGCGCGAGGACGGTGACGGCGATGCCGGCGAGCGCCACCGCGCCGCCGACGACGGTGAGCCACCCCGGGACCTCCGCGAAGATGACGAGCGCGAGCACCGCCGCGCCGACGGGCTCGCCGAGGAGTGAGACGGAGACGACCGCGGACTCGACGCGTTCGAGCAGCCAGTTGATGACGGTGTGCCCGAAGAAGCCCGGGCCGATAGCCATCGCGGCGAACAGCACCCACTCGACGGCTGGATAACCGAGGAGGTCGTGGTCCTGCGCGAGCGCGGTGACGAGGAGCGCGACCGTGCATGCACCGTAGACGACGGTCGTGTACGGGAACACGCGAACGCGCTGGCGGAGCGACCGCCCGACGAGGACGTACGCCGCGGCCATCACCGCGGAGGCGACGGCGAGCGCGTTCCCGAGCAGCGGGTCGGAGACCGTCGAGGACCCCGAGGCGTCCAGCCCGATGAGTGCCGCGCCGACGACCGCGACGACGATACCGAGAACCATCCGGGGCGTGATGCGGTCCGAGAGGACGAGCCACGCGCCGATGGCGACGAACACGGGCTGGGTCTGGACGAGCGTCGCGCTCGCGGCGATCGTGGTGAGGTCGATGCTGACGAACCAGAGCGCGAAGTGCGCGGCGAGCGCGACGCCCGCGACCACCGCGATCGCGAGGTCGCGTCGCGATATCTCGCGGAAGTCACCGGGATTCCGGTGGACTGCGAGCGGCGCGACGAGCGCCGTCATGAACAGCACGCGGTAGAACGCGATGACGGTACTGGGGGCGTCCTCGACGGCTCTGACGAGCGGCGCGCTCGTCGACACCGCGAGCACCGCGACGGCGAGGCCGACGACCGGTCGCTCCACGACCGCGCGCCGCACCCGACTGAACACACCTCCACGGTACGCGGACGGCCTCAAACCCGTTCCGGTACCGGCGAACCCGCGACCCCCGGTCCGGAGTCGGACCGCGGCCTCGCGGCGCGTGGCTCGCTACTCGGCGTCGCCGGGCGTGTCGAAGTCGTGGAAGTGCTCGCCCTCCTCCTTGCTCAGGACGTCGAGAGCCGCGGTCGCGCCGTCGCCGGCGGAGATGACGGCCTGCCACTCCTGGTCGCGGACCATCGCACCGGTCGCGTAGCAGTCCTCGATGGACGTCTCCATCGAGAGGGTCACGCTGACGGTGCCGTCGTCGTCGAACTCGCACCCCATCGCCTCGGCGAGGTCGCGGTCGGCGCCGGTCGCGAGCACGACGTAGTCGCCCTCGTAGCGACCGTCGACGTCCTCGGTCGTGTGGACGACGAACCCGTCCTCCGTGGTCTCGACGGACGTGACCGCTTCGCCCTGATGGCGTTCGACGCCGTACGAGTCCGCCTGTTCGCGAGATTCCTCGAGGAACCGCTCGCCGTCCATCGATTCGATGCCGAGATAGTTGAACAGGTGGGCCTTGTGAAGCCACGTCTCGTCCGTGTCGAACACCTTCGTCTCCTGCCCGTTCTTCGCGGTGAACAGCGCCGCGCTCAGGCCAGCGGGACCGCCACCGACGACGAGAACTCGTGCCATGCCATCACACAACGTGCGCTGGTGGAAAAAGCGTATCCGTCCCGGAACCGCGAGCGGGCCCCCTGCCGGTCCGCGTCGCTACTCGAGAAGACGCTTCGTGCGCTTGTGGCGGTCGCGGAACATCCCCTCGAACCCGACCTTCGCGAACGGCCCCGCGAGGTCGCCGAGCCCACCGAGGGGGAGCCGATAGTCGACGCGGTCGCGAACGACGGTGTCGTCGCCGTCGGCGTAGAACATGTGAGTGTGCCGCCACTCCCGGAACGGCCCGCCGCGCATCTCGTCGACGAAGTACGCCGACCCCTCGCTCTCCTCGCGCTCGACGATGACGGACGTCCAGGACTGCGCGGGCGTCACCCCGAACGGACGCATCCGCATCTCGATCTCCGCACCCGCCTCCAGGACGTCCGGGTCCACCTCGCCATCAGGTCCGCGGACCGCCAGCAACTCCAGTTCCATGAACGCCGGCGTCAACGCCTCCAGCCCCGACGCGTTCGAGTGGAACTCCCAGACAGCGTCGAACGGCGCACGAACCCGGACCTCCCGCGTGAACGTCGGCATACCCGGGAATTGACACCCGACGGGCATAACGCCGCTGGTCGGGGAACCCACGCCCACGACTCCTCGCGCGACCCAGAACACCAACCGCACCCAGAACACCAACCGCACCCAGAACACCAACCGCATCCAGCCCAACGACCTCTGCGACGACGCCCGACAGTCGACCCGCGTCGTTACTTCAATCGCTCCTGGAGGAACGACGGATGCGCTGCAGTCACGCCATCGATAGCGAGGATCTCGTCCTCGATGATCGCCCCGAGAGAGTCGCCGTCCTCCGCACGCACCTCCGCCATCAGCATGTGATCACCGCTGGACGTGTACAGCGACTCGACCGCGTCGAGCGCCTTCAACTTCCGAGTGTCCTCGACGTACTTCTCGCTCGCCACCTCGATACCGACGAGCGCGATCGACTGACTCGCGAGCTTCTTCGGGTCCACGTCCGCGGAGTACCCCACGATGACGCCCTCGGACTCGAGTTCCTTGATGTACTTCCGGACCGTCGGCTTCGAAACCCCCGCCCTCTCCGCGATCTCCGCGTGAGAGGCCTGCGCGTCCTCCTCGAGGATGGAGAGGATGCGGTCGGCGGTCGACTGCGTGCTCATATATGTAGAAGAAATTTGCGTCGGTGCGAAAGAAGCTTTCGGACCACCGAACTCCCCCTCGCAAGTCGAGAACCACGGCCTGCGAGCGCAGGCCGCGACCCGACCGATGGACGCGACGACGCAGCCGCGTTACGTGTGGCGGTCGAGCAGGTCGTAGCTCCGCTCCCACTCGTAGTCGTCGTCGAAGTACCGCTCCGCGAGCGGCTCCGCGGGCATCTCGCCGATGTCCTGCTTCTGCTGCTGGTAGGACACCGACTCGTCGTCGACGTAGAACCGACCCGTGAGGACCTCGCCCTCGTAGAGCGCCTCCTCGGCCTTCGTCATCATCTCCTGGGCTTCGGTGCGCGAGCCCAGGTCGAAGTCGTAGTCGTCGGACTCCTGGATGTCGATGTAGGGCACGTACTGGCGCGCGTCCTTGTTCCACGTCGGGCACTGCGTGAGGAAGTCGATGTGCGCGAACCCGTCGTGCTCGATGGCCTCCTTGATTATCTCCTTCGCCTGGTTCGGGTTCACCGCGGCCGTCCGCGCGATGTACGTCGCCCCGCTCGTCAACTGGAGCGAGAGCGGGCGGATCGGCGTCTTCGTGTTCCCGTGGGGCTGGGTCTTGGACTTGTGCCCCTTCGGACTCGTGGGACTCGTCTGCCCCTTCGTCAGCCCGAAGATCTCGTTGTTGAACACGATGTACGTCATGTCGTGGTTCTCGCGCGCGGTGTGCATCGTGTGATTCCCACCGATGCCGTACCCGTCGCCGTCACCGCCCGCCGCGATGACCTCGACGCCGGGGTTCGCGAGCTTCGCCGCACGCGCCACGGGCAGACTCCGCCCGTGGATCGTGTGGAACCCGTACGTGTCCAGGTAGCTGTTCAGCTTCCCCGAGCACCCGATGCCCGTCACCGTCAGGACCTCCTCGGGCGTCTTCCCGACCTCCGGGAGCGCCTGCTTCAGCGCCTTCAGGACGCCGAAGTCACCGCACCCCGGGCACCACGTCGGCTGGGGTTCGAGACCGGGCGTGAACTCCTCCCGGTCGATCTCTCGCTCGTCGTCGACTGCGTTGAATGCACTCATAGGTTAGTCACCTGCTGCAGGTTCGATGCGGACCTGCGCCTGCAGGTCCGACGTGTCGCCACCGTTGACGTTCGCTTCGAACCCCTCGACGACCTCCGCCGGCTCGAAGGGGTTCCCGTTGTACTTCAGGAGGCTGGTCATCTTGTCGCCGAACCGACCGAGCTCCTTCTGGGTGAGGCCGCGGAACTGCGCGGTCGCGTTCATCTCCACGACCATCGCCTCGTCCACGCTCTCCAGCCACGCCGTGACCTCCTCGACGGGGTACGGCATCATGTCCGACACGGACAGCGCCTTCACGGAGTGCCCGTTCTCGTTGAGCCGGTCGACGGCTTCCTTGACCGCGCCCTGACTCGACCCCCACGTGAGGATGCCGTACTCGGCTTCCTCGGGACCGAAGTACGTCTGCTGGGAGTCCTCGTCGAGTTCCGCGCGGATCGCTTCCTTCTTGCGCTTCCGACGGTCCATCTGTGCGACGCGGTTGTCGGGGTCCTCGCTGATGTGCCCGCTCGGGTTGTGCTCGTTCCCGCTGGCGAGATACCGGCCGTTCTGCTGGCCGGGGAGCGACCGTGGACTCACGCCCTCGGGCACGCCGTCGAAGTTCTCCTCGGGGTCGTGCTGGAACCGCTGGAACTTCCCGGAGTCCTCGTGGGCGGCCTCGAGGAGTTCCTCCTCGGTGAGCGTCGACCCGAGGTCGGGCGCGGGCTCGCGGTCGAAGAACTCGACGTCGACGTTCGTGTTCTCGCCGCCGAGCTTCTGGTCGTAGACGAGGATCGTGGGGATCTGGTAGTCCCATGCGATCTCGAACGCCTTCCGCGTCTGCTCGTAGGCTTCGCGGATGTTCCCGGGCGCGAACACGACGCGCTGGCTGTCGCCCTGGCTCGTGTAGAGGACGTGCTCGAGGTCGGCCTGTTCGGGCTTCGTCGGCATCCCCGTGGAGGGACCGGCGCGCATCGCTTCGACGAGCACGAGCGGCGTCTCGGTCTGCTCGGCGAGACCGAGGGGTTCGCTCATGAGCGCGAATCCACCGCCGGACGAACCGGACATCGCTTTCGCACCGTTGTGGCTGGCGCCCACGGCGAGCGCGGCTGCGGCGATCTCGTCCTCGACCTGCTCGGAGATGCCGCCCATCTCCGGAAGGTTCTGGCTCATGATGGTGAAGACGTCCGTCCACGGCGTCATCGGGTACCCGGCGATGAACCGGCAGCCGGCGTCGATGGCGCCGTACGCGATGGCGTTCGAGCCCGAGAGCAGCGCTTGCTCGCTCTCGTACTCGCCGGTGGGCGCACGGAGGTCGTGTGTCATCTCCGTGTTCTCCTTGACGTCCTCGTAGGTGTCCTCGAGGATGGTGACGTTCGCGTCGAGGATGTCGCCCGACATTGCCTCCTGCATGATCTCCTTGATGTGCTGGAGGTCCATGTCGAGGAGCGCGGCGGTGGCGGCGACGCCGGCGGTGTTCCGCATGACCTCGCGCCCGTGTTCCTTCGCGATCTCGCGGAGGTCCATCGGGTAGAGGTGCCAGCCGTTCTCCTCGGCTCGCTCCTCGAGGTCGAGTTCCGCGACGTCGTCCTCGTCGAGCAGGCCGGTGTCGTAGACGATGACGCCGCCCTCGCGGAGGTCGTCGAGGTTCTCGCTGAGTGGCTTCAGCTCCTCGTTCCCGTAGTAGGCGTTCTCCTTCGGGTTCCGCGCGAAGGAGTCGCCGAGGGCGAGGAGGAAGTTGTATCCGTCGCCGCGGGACCGCACGTCGTCGTCGGACGCGCGGATCTCGACGTACGTGTGGCCGCCGCGGATTCGAGAGGGATAGTGACGATGCGTGAAGATGTTCAGCCCCGAGCGCATCAGGGCCTTCGCGAAGTTCTGGCTCGTCGAGTCGATTCCGTCACCGGAACCGCCAGAGACGCGCCAGATGAGGTCGTCGTCAGTCATTGTTGGTAGTCACGGCCCATGCTGGACCTAGGTGTTTGGAGATTCACGAGAAACCGACTAAAGCCTTTGCTATCCATTAGCACACAATAATTGTGAAGAACCGGGGAACAGTTTCCGCGTTTCCGCAGACGGCGCCGACCCGGACTATTCCAAACGAACGTTCATCCGGGACGCGTCGACCTCTCGAAGAACCGACGAAAACGGGCGAATCCTACTCGTTACGCGGACTGCTCGGATGATAGTCGGTATCGTACTCGCCGACGTCGCCGTCGACCCGGTCGGGGTTAATGCGCCCCGAGAGGAGCATGAAGTCGACGAGCGTCAACGCGAGCATCGACTCGACGACCGGCACGCCCCGCGGCGGCAGCACGGGGTCGTGGCGGCCGATGACCTGCTCGGTCTTCTCTTCGCCCGTCTCCCAGTCCACGGTCTGCTGCTCTTTCGGGATCGACGTCGGCGCGTGCAGCGTCACCTCGCCGTAGATGGGTTCGCCCGACGAGATACCGCCCTGGATGCCGCCGTGGTCGTTCTCGACCGGGACCGGGTTGCCGTCGTCGTCGAACTCCCAGTCGTCGTTGCGCTCCTTCCCCGTCCACGTCGTCGCCTCGGTCCCGAGGCCGAACTCGAACGCGGTCGTCGCCGGCACCGCCATCATCGCCTGCCCGAGTCGCGCCGAGAGCGAATCGAACCGCGGCGCCCCCAGGCCCACGGGGACGCCCTCCGCGCGGAACTCGATGCTCCCACCGATGGAGTCGCCCTGTTCCTGGTACTCGTCGATGCGCTCGCGCATCGCCTCTGCGGTCTCGGGATGCCCGCACCGCACCGGGTTCTCCTCGCTGTGCTCGACCATCTCCGCGAAACTCACCGCTGGCGCCTCGATGTCGTCGATCTGATTCACGTGCGCCTTCAGCTCGACGCCCTCGCGAGCGAGGAGCTTCTTCGCGATAGCGCCCGCGGCGACCCAGTTCACGGTCTCGCGCGCCGACGACCGCCCACCACCGCCCCAGTTCCGCGTCCCGAACTTCGCAGAGTACGTGAAGTCCCCATGGGACGGCCGCGGCGCCGTGATGAACGGCTCGTACTTCCCGCTGCGAGCGTCCTTGTTCTCGATGACCATCCCGATGGGCGTCCCCGTCGTGTACCCGTCCTGGAGCCCGGACTTGATGGAGACCGCGTCCGGCTCCCCGCGACTCGTCGTGATCTTCGACTGCCCCGGCTTCCGCCGGTCGAGGTCCCGCTGGATGTCCTCCTCCGAGAGCTCCAAGCCCGCGGGACACCCCGAGACCGTCACGCCCATCGCCTCACCGTGGCTCTCGCCGAACGTCGTCACCTGGAAGAGCCGCCCGAACCGATTCCCGTTCATGCACGCCCCTACGCGCCCTACCCTTTCAACCCTGCCCTAGGTGCAATTCCGGCCCGCGTCCCAGACAACGGACCACTCACTCCGCAGCCGGGAATTCATGGGTGATGCCGCGGCAAGCGCCGGCATCGTCTGACCGACGCCGCCGGCGAGCCTGGACGGGAGCGTGACGACCTCGTCGGCGACCAGCAGCGACCGTCACCTGTCAGCCCATACGCCACGGAGACCCTCGAAGCGACCAGTCGCTACGATAGCGCCTCGGCGACGTCGTCGAGTCGACCCGCGGCGAACGGCACGAGCATCTCGTCGGGGTGGAGGCCGCCGTGCATCCCGACGAATCGCAGACTCTTCGCCGCCGCTCCCACGGCGCAGTAGACGCCGAGTTCGGGATGGAGAACGACGAGGTCGCCGACGCGACGCTCCGTCTCGGGACTCAGCGGGCCGTCCCCGTAGAGGTCCTGTGCGAGCGCGTCCTCGCCGTCAAGGACGAACGCGCCGACGTCGTTCTCGAGAACACGCCGAACGGCGGCCGTCGCGTCGTCGCGCACGTGCAGTTCGACGCTCCGCGGGCCGCCGGAGAGGTACACCGGCGACCCGTCACTGAAGCGTTCGAGGCCGTCGACGACCGTCGGGTACTCGGTGAGATCGACGTTCCGGTCCGGGACGGTATCTATCTGACCGTGGTCCGCGGTGAACGCGACGAGCACGTCGTCGTCGGCGTCGACCGCGGCCTCTGCGGCGGCGACCGCGTCCGCGACCGCGGTCCACGTCTCGTCCACGACGTCCGCGTACGCCGGGGAGTGGTTGCCGTCGTGGTGGCCGCTCCCGTCGATCTGCGGGAGGTAGACGTAGACGTAGGCCGGGTCGTCGGCGTCCTCGACGGCGTCCGCGACCGTCGCGGGGAGCGTCGCGAGGTCCTCGCCGTCGTACTGCGAGGCGGTTGCGCCCGAGTACGACGACGGGAACGGCGCGACCGTCCGGCAGTCGACGCCCCGTTCGTCGAGCCCGGGATACATCGCGTCGGCGGCGAACGCGTCCTCGGCGTCGTACGCGGAGACGTCGCTTCCGCCGGTGCCCTCGAACCTGAGCCCGAGGAACGAGGCGTCGAGAGCGGGGTCGTAGACGTCCCACCCGAGGACGCCGTGCTCGGCGGGATAGGCGCCCGTGTTGAGGGTCGTGATTGCGGCGGCGGTTTCGCTCGGGAACACGGACGTCAGCGGCGTCACCGTCGTCGCGCGCTCGACCGCCGAGACGACTGAGTGGTCGCGGTGGTCGTGCCACTGCGCGAGCCCGAACCCGTCGACGAGGAACAGGAGGACGTAGTCGACGTCCCGTTCGTCGTCAACCGAAACGCCAGGGACGTCGTCGTAGACGTCAGCGGGGAGGGCTCTGGTACCCGTTGGTTCGCCGAGCGCGCTCGTGAGCGTCCTCGGGACGTTCCCGAAGCAGTAGTCCTCGTACGCGGGGTAGAGCCGCGGCCCCTCCGTCTGGAACCGCTCGCGGAGGTCGGCCTCGACGTCGTCGCGGAGCATGTCGCAGCGAACGGAATCTGCGTACATGAAACCGACGCAGGCATGGGACTGTTTCACGAATTCCGCATCGCTCGGGGTCGTCCACGTACTCAGTCAGTCGAGGGGGTGAGCGTGCGCGCCGAGGTCCTCGAGGACCCCGAAGAATCCGGGGAAGGAGACGTCGACGTGCTCGCAGCCATGGATGGTGGTGTCGCCGTCGGCGACGAGTGCGGCGACGGCGAGCGCCATCACGATGCGATGATCGGCGCGGCCGTCGACGGTCGCACCCTCGAGGGTCGTCTCGCCGCCGTGGACGGTGAGCGCGTCCTGCTCTTCGGTGACGCTCGCGCCCATCTTCGCGAGTTCCTCCGCCATCGCGGTGACGCGGTCTGTCTCCTTGTACCGGACGTGCTCGGCGTTCTCGATGCGCGTGTCGCCGTCCGCGACCGCACCGAGGGCGGCGATTGTCGGGAGGAGGTCCGGCGTGTCGCCGACGTCGACCGTGACGCCCGCGAGGTCGGCCTGCTCGACGGTCACCGTACCCGCGTCGCGGTCCCAGTTCACGGGCGCACCCATCCGCTCGACGATGTCGATGATGGCGGCGTCTCCCTGCGCACTCGGGACCGCGCCTTCGACGGTGACCTCGGGGTCGCCGGCGACCGCGCCAGCCGCGAGGAGGTACGACATCGACGAGAAGTCACCGGGGACGCGGTACTCGCCGTCGGCCGCGGCGTACGGCTGCCCGCCGTCGACGTGGTAGCCGGCGACGGCGTCGGCGGTCTCGCCAGCGGTCGCTTCCGCCGCGACGCCGAACGCGTCGAGGACGTCGAGCGTGATGTCGACGTACGGCGCGGACTTCAACTCGGTTTCGAGGGCGACGTCGACGCCGTCGTCGGTGAGTGCGCCCGCCATCAGGAGCGCGGTGACGAACTGCGAGGAGACGTCCCCGGGGATGCTCGCCGTTCCACCCACCATCGGGCCGTCGACGACGAGCGGCGCCTGTCCGTTCGAGCGCGTGCTCCGCGCTGTCGCGCCGAGCTGTTCGAGCGCGTCCAGAAGCGGGCCCTGGGGGCGCGAGCGGAGCGACGAGTCGCCCGTGAGGACGGTCGTGCCGTCGACGAGTCCCGCGACCGCGGTGACGAGTCGCATCGTCGTCCCGCTGTTCGCGCAATCGACGACGTCGTCGGGCGTGCCCGGTGACCCGGAGAGGCCCTCGACGACCGCCTCGGTGCCGTCCTCGGCGAAGGCGACCGACCCGCCGAAGGCCTCCACGGCGCGAGCGGTCGCTCGCGTGTCCGCACTCACGAGCGGGTCGTGAACCGTGGCGCCGTCGCCGAGACCGGCGGCGAGGATGGCTCGATGCGTGTAGCTCTTCGAGGGCGGGGCGCGTGCAGTCCCCGAGACCGACGAGGGAGAGACGTGTGCGTCCATGCCCCAGCCGTGGACCCCAGGTGGGTTATGGGTACCGACGGCGACAACGTCCGCCGGTCCGGAAGCGCGACGGCACCCATCGCGTTCGAACCGGGTTCCGTCGGCGAGCGACCCAAGTTCGTCGGGCACCATCGTCCTCGTATGCCAGTGGAATCGCCGGATCCGCGGACCGTGGACGTCCTCGTCGTGCACGCCGACGACGTCGTCGCGGCGCTCGCGGCGACCGCGCAGGGGCGCGAGACCGTCCTCCGGGTGACGCCGCCGTTCCGACGACGACAACGTGCCCGCATCCACGTGCCCGGAGAGATGAAACCCAAACAGGCGGTACCGCCGGAGAGCAACCCGGCCGGGGAGACCGCGCTGAGCGACGGGACTGACGTCGACCCGCTCCTCGTTCCCGCAGACGCATTCGTCGACGAGCACGCCCCGTCGTTCCCCCGAGCACCCGACACAGAACCGAAACCAGCCGAATCCCCGGAGTACGACGTCGAAGAACACTTCGACCGTCACGAGGACGCGGTCGCCGACTGGCGAGAGCGAGTCCCCGAGCACTTCCGCGAACGAACTCACGTCACCGGGCCGAACGACGAGCGCTGCGAGTTCGAGGTGCGGTACCTCGGGGCAGTGAAACAGTAGACGTAAGCCCGACCGTTCCGAGGGTACGCGCATGGACCCGGACTTCGCCGCACTGGATGCGTACCTCGACGAGCACAACCTCGACGGGTACGCGTTCGCCGACGACGAGTCGAACTCCGACCTCTACTACACGACCGGTTTCGGCGCACCGGACCCGTTCGTCGGCGTGTACACGCCCGACGAGACCGCCATCCTCGTGTCGTCGCTCGAGTACGGTCGCGCGAAGAAGGAGGCGCGCGCCGACACCGTGAAGCGCCGCTCCGAGTACGAACCGCGCGAGAAGCAAGCCGAGTACGGCGAGGACCGCGTCCAGCAGAAGGTCGTCTCGGAGTTCCTCGCGGACGTCGGCGTCGAGTCCGTCGCCACCCAGCACGGATTCCCCGCTGGGCTCGCGGACGGCCTCCGCGAGGAGGGCGTCACGGTCGACCCCGAGTCGACCGCGAGCGGTGTCGTCACGGACGTCCGTGCGGTGAAGACCGAAGAGGAACTCGAGTACGTGCGCGAAGCCCAGAAGGCGAACGAGAACGCGATGGCCGCCGCGGAGGCACTCATCCGCGAGGCGACCGTCGAGGACGGCGTCCTCCAGTACGAGGGCGAACCGTTGACGAGCGAGCGCGTCACCGAGGAGATCGAGGTGGCGCTCATCCGCGAAGGGTGTGCGCTCGACGAGACCATCGTCGCGTGCGGCGCGGACGCCGCCGACCCCCACGACCGCGGGAGCGGTCCGCTCGAAGCCGGTGAGACCATCATCATCGACATCTTCCCGCGGAACAAGGCGTCGAAGTACCACGCCGACATGACGCGGACGTTCGTCAAAGGCGAGGCGACCGACACCCAGCGCGACTGGCACGCCGTCACCGACGAGGCGCGGAAGGCCGCCCTCGACGCCGTCGAAGCCGGCGCGACCGGCGAGGAGGTGAACCAGGCGGTCGTCGACGTCTACCAGGACGCCGGTCACCCGACCGTCTTCACCGACCCCGACACCGAGACCGGATTCATTCACTCGACCGGACACGGCGTCGGCCTGGACGTCCACGAAGCCCCCTCGATATCGCTGAACGGCGAGGAACTCGAAGCCGGACACGTCATCACCATCGAACCCGGCCTCTACGACCCCGCCGTCGGCGGCGTCCGCATCGAAGACATCGTCGTCGTCACCGAGGACGGCTACGAGAACCTCACTGACTACCCCATCGAGCTCGAAGTCGAGTAGGTCCCTGGACGTCGGCGAGTGGCGGTATCGAACGGCTTTTCTCCCGCGGTCGGCTACTCGCGTCCAGATGCGAGTACTCGTCGTCGGCGCCGGGACGATGGGTCGCTGGTTCGGGGGGCTCGTGGACGCACGCGTCGCGTTCGCGGACGCCGACCCCGCCGCGGCCGACCGCGCAGCCGCAGCCGTCGACGACGCCGAGACGGCACCGCTGGACCCGAACGACGCGGCCGCTAACGCAGACGCGGACGGGGCGCGGTTCGACGTCGTCTGCGTTGCAGTCCCGATGACGGTCGCACCCGACGTCATCGCCCCCCAAGCGAGTCGAGCGACCAGCGCGGTCGTCGACGTCGCCGGCGAGATGGGCGGCCCGGTGAGCGCGATGCGCGAGCACGCACCCGACCTGGAACGCCTGAGCCTCCACCCGCTGTTCGCCCCCGAGAACGCCCCCGGCTCGATCGCAGCCGTGCACGACCAGCCCGGTCCCGTCACCGATGCACTCCGCGACTCGCTCGCCGCGAGCGGGAACGACGTCTTCGACACGACCGTCGACGAGCACGACACCGCGATGGAGTCAGTGCAGGCCGCCACGCACGCCGCGATCCTCGCGTGGCGGCTCGCCACCGACGACGTCCGCGAGGAGTTCCACACGCCGCTCTCGCGCGAACTCGCCGACCTCGCCGCGCACGTCACGAGACAGGAACCACGCGTCTACGCCGACATCGCCGACCGATACGCGGCCGGCCGCCACGCCCTCGCGGACGCAGTCGCGCGGCTCGCCGACGCCGACCATGACGCCTTCCTCGACGCGTTCGCCGACGCCAGCGAACGCGCCCATGACGCCACAGACACCGCGCACGACGCCACGGACACCACCCACGACGACGTCACCGACCACCGATGACGAACGACGGACAACCGACGAGAGACACAGGGACCACCGATGACAGATAGAGACGCCATCCGGAACAACGCGAAGTACCTCCAGAACGTCCGCCCGATCGACCCCGAGGAGATCTGCGAGTACGTCGACGGCCACCCCCATCCCGCGGTCGTGAAGCGAATCCTCCACGAGGAAGCGGTCGACCTCGGACTCGTCCAACAGGCCGACGGCACGTTCGTGCCCGTCAACGAGAACCCCATCGAGTACCGCCGCGTCGACGTCGACAAGTTCCCCGTCGGGTACGCGCGAACGTTCGAGGACGAACTCGTCGCCGCGTACGGCCCCGACTGGCATCGCGGCGACAGCGGCGACGCGCTCCGCGAGACCATCCGCCGGATGAAGGACGACTACTACCACCAGCGCGACGTCACGTACGACCAGCAGGCCGCGCTCGCGTACGGCTGCTATCACCTCCCCGACTTCTACGCCGCCATCCAGTACGTGCTCGCCGACCTCACCGAGAAGAACCTGCTCGGTCGCGACCTCCGCGTCCTCGACGTCGGCGCCGGCGTCGGCGGCCCCGCACTCGGCCTCCACGACTTCCTCCCGAACGACGCGCTCGTCGACTACCACGCGCTCGAACCGAGCGCGAACGCGGACGTCCTCGAATCGATGCTCGACGAGACCGGCGACAACTTCCACACCACCGTCCACCGAGACCGCGCCGAAGACTTCGACCCTCGCGCAGACGCGGACCAAGCATGGGACCTCGTCGTGTTCGCGAACGTCCTCAACGAACTCGCCGACCCCGAAACCGTCCTCGAGACGTACACGAACGCGGTCGCCGACGACGGCGCACTCCTCGCACTCGCCCCCGCCGACCAGAACACCGCCACCGGCCTCCGAACCGCCGAACGGGCCGTCGTCGAATCGACGAACGCGACCGTCTACTCGCCGACCGTCCGCCTCTGGCCCGGCCACGAACCCACCGACCGCGGGTGGACGTTCGACGTGAAACACGACCTCGACGTCCCCGACTTCCAACGCCGCCTCGACGACGCCACCCCCGAATCCGACGCCGAGCACGCACCCGGCGAGTTCGTGAACGTAGACGTCCAATACGCGTACAGCATCCTCCGCCGCGACACCACCCGCCGCCTCGACGTCACCGCCACCACGAACAAGTACGCTCGCATGGCCGAGACCGAGACGCACGTCCCCAACCGCATCAAAGCCATCGCGGTGAAACTCTCCCACGACCTCACCGACCACGACGACGCCAACCCCCTCTACAAGGTCGGCGACGGCAGCGAGGCCATCGACCACTACGCCGTCCTCACGAACGAAACCGCACTCAACGACGACCTCCGGCGCGCCGACTACGGCGACCTCCTCACGTTCGACGGCGCCCTCGCCCTCTGGAACGACGACGAAGAAGCCTACAACCTCGTCGTCGACGAACACACGACCGTCGACCACGCACCAGCACCACTCTGAGCCCCCAGCGAACTCACCACACCACCCGACCGCGGACACCCGCGACCAGCACGCTTAACCACCATACACCCACAGACTGGGACATGACGGACGCCGAACGCTCCATCCTCCTCACGAACGACGACGGCATCGACAGCCCCGGCCTCCACGCGCTCGCCGACGCGCTCGACGACCACGGCGACGTCACCGTCGTCGCCCCAGCCACCGACCAGAGCGCCGTCGGCCGCAGCATGAGCACGACCGCGGAACTCACCGAGCACGAACGCGGGTACGCCGTCGAAGGTACACCAACCGACTGCGTCGTCGCCGGCCTCACCGAGTTCATCGACGACCCGGACCTCGTCGTCGCCGGCTGTAACCGCGGCGCGAACCTCGGCCACTACGTCCTCGGCCGCTCCGGCACCGTCTCCGCCGCCGTCGAAGCCGCGTTCTTCGACCTGCCAGCGATCGCAACGAGCCTCTACGTCCCCATCCCCGACGACGTCCAGTTCTCCGACGTCCAACCCGAGAAACGCGACTATCGCGAGGCCGCCACGGCGACCGCGTACCTCGTCGAACACGCGATCGACTCCGGCGTCTTCGACCACGCCGACTACCTGAACGTGAACGCCCCGATGCCCGAGAACGGCCCCGCAGACATGGAGATCACGCGCCCCTCGCACTCCTACCACATGGACGCCACGCACGAGGACGGTCGCATCGTCCTCCACGACCACGTCTGGGAACGCATGGCCGACGGCGACCTCCCCGACGAACCCGGAACGGACCGGCACGCGATCGTCAACGGGAACGTCAGCGTCAGCCCCCTCACCGCCCCCCACACCACCGAACACCACGAAGCCCTCGACGCACTCGCGAACACGTACACCGGACGATAACGCTTACGCCACCGACGACCCAACACACGCCACATGTCCACCGTCGAAATCGAATTCTGTCTCCCTTGCGGGTACCTGAACCGCGCCGAAGACGTCCAACACGTCATCCTCGAATCACTCGGTGAAACCATCGACGAGATTACGCTCGTCCCCGGCGACAACGGCGTCTTCACCGTCACCGTCGACCAACAGAAAGTGTTCGACATCGCAGACGACGACTACAACGTCGACCAGATCGTGCGAGACGTCAGGAACAACACCTAGACGCGCCGCCGACGCCGCCCCAACAAGACCCCGACGACGACTATCAGCAACAATAACACACCAACACCACCCAGAACACGTCTGAAAGCCTGGTCACTTACGCCGAACGCCCCGTTCTCAGACACGCTCTCGTTGACGTAGGTGTGTTCAGTAACGCGTTCAAGTTGTAGTGGCTCAAATGGGACCCTTTGGAATTGTACGTTCCCGGGACGACCATAGAATTCCACTTGAGTGCTTAATGGTCCAGTCTTATTCAGGAGCATAGCATGAGCACGTATTTCTCCTTCCACTGATTCGCCCTTATCTATCGGCAAAATTATTGAACTTCGTGTGATATTCTCTCCCTCCGTAGGTCGAACTTCAATATAATCTGCTTGAACGCCAGGTGTCCAGATTTGATAATAGATTGGATAATAATACTCCGAGTCCGAACGAACAGTAATCGTCAATCTCCCAGCGGTATGATTCAGACGCTCAAAATCTATCTTTTTGATTGTGGGACGTAGATATCGCCCGTTGTATTTTCTGGGCACGGTAAAATTATAAGCAATGCTAGCAACTTCGTTTCTCGTGTAGATTGTTAGGTTCCTATATATATCCCCCGCATAATAGTCATTAATAATTTTTTTCTTATATTTTTTTGTCTGCCCCTGGGACAAAGTCCACATTTGATTGGTTAATTGCTTATCGTTGAGGTAGAGAGCGAATCCAACGCTAGTTTGGTTATCAGCGAAGTGGTCTGCCTTCACACGAACGGTATGATTTGAGAGGTTCACACTGATCAAATATTCCGTACCACGACTTCGAAAGCTCCGCTCGATAACTTCCTCCGGTTCTGATTCTTGGACCACATTATTATCCGTACCCGTCTCATTAATCCCCGACGCTCCAGGTGCTGTAGGTACAGCAGCAACTACGAAAAGACCCAAGAGCAGGATGGATGTCTTATTCATTGCAGTCCTCGGTATCGTTGTCGCAGGCGGTGATTCGTGCTTTCGCGGCTTCGATCAGTTCTTGTTTCGTCGCGTGTTCAGTCATCTCGACAGTTATCGTAAATTGTCTTTTTTCATCTGGTCCTGGTCCGTGGACGAGCGTGCCGCTGACTGTGGCGTACGTCACCTGCACGTTTGATTTGTCGTCGTAGGTGTCGACCACCTCGGTGACGTTCCCTTCTTTCGTAAGTATCCACTTCGGGTGCTTCTCGATGCTCCCGATTCGCTTGTCTTCGGCTTTCACGATTCCACGAGCCTGGACGATTGTCGAGACGTTGGTGAACGCTGTCCACTCTTCTCGTGATTTCTGCACGGTCTTCGAGACCGAGTGCCGAGTCTTCGTCAGGGTGCGTTCCTTCGGAATCTGCACGAGGTACTCCGTGTGGTATCGCTTGGGTTCGGATCGGACCTGGCGAGTGTTCCCCGTCGCTGTATGTCCATTAGAGAACGCTTCTTTCGCCCAGTACTGGTGCTGGACTCTTCGGATGACCTCTCGCTCGACGGTTACTGTGCGTTCGACCATCTTCGTCTTCTTGACCGTGATCGTCCGTTCGCGGTAGTAACACCCGATACGCGGGGGACACACCTCCTCTTCGATCGTCTTCTCGACAGTGACAGTCACCGGGACCTTCTTGGTCACTTCCTTCTCGACAGTTACCTGCTTGGTCGTCCAATACCGGTACTGGCGTTCCTTCACGTAGGCGTTCGGATTAGAGAGGACCCGTCTCGACTGTCCTGTCGGCCTCCCCTCCGTTACATTCTGTTTCCACTCCGCAACGACCACCGTCTTCGTCTCTTCGTATCGTTCTTTCCCGGCATAGGACCACTCAGGTTTCGACGCAGCGAACTGTCTTGCGACGGACCCACGACTGAAGTTTCTCAGGTTCTCTTCGGTGTATGTTTCGCGCTCTCGGTTCTGGATGGAGACTGAATCGACGACCTGTATTCGCTTTTCGAACGACCAATCCTGACGAACTAGTTGTCGGTATCTACTCCGGTCAGTGAGTTCGATTTTTTGATTACCGCTGTCGTTCTTGACGCGATATGCTGTTCGTTTCAACGAAAGATTCCGAACCTTGTTCGAGAACCGCAACTTGACGTCTCCAAGTTCCTGAGACACGTGGATTCGTTCTGGATTCTCGACGTTGTAGAGCGTAACCCAGTTCTCACTCTCATTCAAGTCTCTCGCTTCCACGCGGACCGTCGCTACCCAGCGATGCAAGCGATGTTTGATTGCGTTATTCCCATCCACCTCGTTCGGCGGAATCTGTCGCTTCTCCACGGAGAGAATATCGACAGCACTCGAATTCGTCCGTGCACCGAGCGTGATGTTGTATCGCTTCGGATTCTTCGTGAACGCGTAGGAATCAGTCCGAACCTCAAGGACCACGTCCTCACTGCGATTGTACGGCCCACTAGTTGTCATTTGTTGGCCGGTTATTCTCGGGATATAATAGGGGAGGAAGCTACCAAGTTCTTCAGATGTAGCTCCCGTTTCGTCGATAATCCGAACACCAGCAGTGTCTGTGGGGGTAAGTTTAGCGGCCCAATTATTCATTTTCAGATGGTCTGCCCCGTCAAGCCAGTTAATCCGCATTGTATGACCATCTGGATCGAATGATTGGCTCGCGTCAACAATCATCCCCCAATTCTGAACTAGTTCTTCCTTGGTTCCTTCAGTAGGGGAAGTTAATCGTAGTTCAGGCGGACTCGCTGTGACATTAAAACCGGAACGAACTGTGGATGTAATCTGGTTCCTGATGAACAGCTTAGTGTTAACTTGGTATCTTCCAGGCGTGTCCCCTGCCCATTCCGTCTCAACAGTGAGGGTGTCCGACTCCTCGTCGTACGACCGTTCTTTCTCACCTAAACGGATTGATTTGGTTTTATCTGGCCTACTATTTATTGAGACTTGGTTAGGATTATACCCGTTGAGGTCGATTTTGACGACGTGGGTTGCGGTGTAGCGGTCTGGGTCGATTCGGGGGTGGTAGGAGTCGACGGGTGTGTCTTGGAAGCCGATGGAGACGATCTCTGGCCCCGTGGACGTATTGACTGTGTGGCTGGTGGTGCGCGTCTGGCCGCGGTCGTCGGTTGCTGTCAGTGTGACGGTGTAGGTCTGGTTCGGGGCGAGGTTCTCGTATCGGTAGTGGTCTCGGACTTGCTCGGGTTGGAGTCGTCTCATCGGCGGATAGCTGAGCTGGAAGTCGTTCTGGTCGCCGACGGTAACGGTGACGTCTTTCAGGTTGCCGTAGCCGTCTCGTACCTCGAAGTCGCCCGAGATGACGCTGCTTTCGGTCGTGGGGTCGTCGAGTATCGGGGTCGGTGCGGGGTCTGCGATGACGTCGGTGGTGCCGTCGCTGAACGTTGCTGTGTCGGTCGAGTCGTCCGTGTACGTGACTTTGGCTTCGAGTGAGTGGCGTCCTGCTGTCCAGGTGGCGTCGATGGCGGGGTTGGTCGTCTGTGGGTTGCCGTTGACGATCCATTCGATGCTACTGATGTCTTGGGGGTGGGCGTTGGACGCGATACCGTAGGATGCGTCGAGCGGATGGTCGCCCTTCACGAGTTGCGGGCCAGTGACGGTCGGGTCGAACTGGCTGGCGAGCGTGCCATCCGAACCGTTCGGCGTTCCGTCTCCAGGCGAAGAACCGTTCCCAGGGTCGGGCGTGGGTGTGATGATTGGTCCAGGGTCGCTTGCGTTCGGTGGGTTCGTGGGGTCGGTCTCGTTCCCATCGTTCGGTGGTGGTGTCGCGTTCGCTGCGTTGACGGTGACCTGGAGGCCGTCGGTGGTCGTCCGTCCGATTTCGTCTGTCACGATGACGGTGACGGATTGTTCTCCGGTGTCTGTGAACTGTCTCGTGATCGTTGTCGTGTTGTCGGCCGGGATGAGGGTCTCGTTGATGCGCCAGGTGATGTTTTGGACGGGTTCGCTCCCGGCGGTGACGTTCGCTTGGAACGTCGTGGGTGTCTCGGTCGTCGTTCGTAGTGGCCCGGTGACGTTCACGGTCGGAGGGTCGTCCGGTGTGACGGTGACGTAGAGGTAGTCGGTTCGCGTGGCACCGTCGTCGTCGGTGACGGTCAGTGACACGTTGTACGTGCCTTGGTTCGTCGCTCGGAAGCGTGTGCGTTCGCAGGTCGTGCAGTCGGGTTCGATCGTGTTGCCGTCCGGTGTGTCGATACGCCAGGCGTATTCGTCGATGGTGCCGTCGGGGTCGCGGCTGCCGGTTGCGTCGAGGAGGACGGTGCTGCCTGCGGTGACGTGCTGGTCGAGTCCAGCGTCGGCGTTCGGAGGTTCGTTCGCGGGCGAGTGGTGGACAGCGGGGAGTGTCGGTGTGGTGATGAGGAGAACCGCCACCACAATATTCCATGCCATCTGTGTCGGAATTAGATTCGTTCCTTGGTATAAATCCGCGGAAGTTACCAGAGACGATTCAAAATGGTAACGTGAAGGGGTGCGGCCGGCCGTCGTTACGGCTCGGGCTCGGTGAGGCGGGGAAAGACCGAAGAATCAGTCCGAATCCGCAGAGGGACCGTATTCAGTCGTCGTCGTCGTTGTCGGGGTTGCTCTGGGCGAACGAGAACATGTCGTCGGCGGTCGCGTCGTCCTCGTCGTCCTCGTCGTCCTCGTCGTCCTCGTCGTCCGCGTCGGTGCCGTCGGTTGTGTCCGACTGGTCGGCGGTGCCGTCCGCGTCGGCGTTTGCTGCGTCGTCGCCGATGGCGTCGCCGTCGCTCCCGAAGTCGAGGTCGCTGGCGCCGGCGAGCGGGTCGTCGTCGGGGATCTCGCCGTCGTCGGACGAGTCAGCGTCGTCGTCGCTGGGTTCGTCGTCGGCCAGCGGGTCCTCGTCGAAGCTCAGCGCGTCCTCGACGCCTTCGTCGAGGGCGTCGTCGTGCTCCACGTCGTCGGCGGCGTCCTGACTGTCGGGTTCGCTGGTCTCCGCGGGGTTCCACGGTGAATCGTCGACGTCGCTCGTCGCTTCGGACTCGTCGACACCAGTCGTCGCTTCAGCGGTCTCGGCGGGCCCTTCGCCACTCGACGTGCCGAGGTCGAGGTCGTTCGCGCCGGTGTCCTCTCCGAGGTCGTCGTCCTCGTCGGTCTCGCCCGCGAGGTCGTCGCTTCCGGAGTCAGCGGCGTCGGTTTCGTCCAGATCAATGGGCTCGCTGCTCTCGACGCTGTCCGTGCCACCGAAGTCGCTGGTGTCGAACGCGTCGGTTCCCAGGTCGCTCTCGACGTCATCGCTCGCCGCGTCGTCGACGTCGGACTCAGCGTCGAAGTCGGTGTCGTCGACGTCGGACTCAGCGTCGAAGCCGGAGTCGTCGATGGTGTTCGCGTCGTCTTCGACCGACGCCCCTGCTTCGGGTTCGTCCGCACGGGAGTCGATTGTGTCCGATTCGTCTGCCGAGTCCGGTTCGTCCGCGAGCGGGTCGTCGAGCGTCTCCTCGAACGATGGCGCGTCGTCGACCGTCTCGTCGACACCACTGAAGCCACCGTCGGCATCGTCGGCGTCGGTGGAAGCCTCGTCACCGCCGAACGCGTCGTCTTCACCGCCGAACGCGTCGTCTTCACCGCCGCCTGAATCGTCCTCGTCTTCGAACGTCGCGGGCGTCCCGAGACCGCTCTCGGAATCGTCCGCGTCGGACGCGTCGCCAGCGGGTTCGTCCGGGAGGTCGCCGAGCGGGTCACCGCCACCGACCCCACCTGCGGGGTCGGCGTCGTCGGACTCGCCCGCGGGCCCGTCAGAGAGGTCATCGAAGGCGCCGCCGGCGTTCGCGGCCGGTTCAGCGGACGCAGGCTCGGGGTCAGACGTAGCGTCGTCGGCCTGCTGGTCCGGGGCTTCGAGTTCGGGTGCGTCCGTCGCATCGCCACTGAGTTCGCCGACTGCCGCGGCCGCATCCGCTTCGACGTCCACGTCCGTCTGCGTGTCGGCCAGCAGTTCGGATTCGTCCACGTCGAACCCAGCTGCTTCGTCCGTCTCCGTGTCGAACCGGTCGAGTGCCTCGGACAGCCGCGACGCCTGGTTCGCCAGATCGCTCGCACTCCGAGACACCTCGGTAAGTGCCGTCGTCTGCTCCTCGGCGGCCGCGGCGACGTTCTCCGCCTCCGCGGTCGTCTCCTCGCTGATCGTCGCCGCGTCGTCGACCATCGCGACGACCTCCTCCGTCGACGCCGCCTGCTCTTCGGTCGCCGCCGAGATCTCCTGGACGCCCGTGTTCGTCTCCTGAGCGTACCCGGCAATCTCGTCGAGCGCTTCGACCGTGTCCTCGACGGCTTCGGTCGTCGCCGCGATCTGCTCGCTCGCCGCTTCGACGCCGCGAACGGACTGCTTCGTCTGGTCCTGGATGCGCTCGAGGCGCTTCTCGATGTCCTCCGCAGCGTCCTTGGTCTCCTCGGCGAGGTCCTTGACCTCGCCCGCGACGACCGAGAACCCTTCGCCGGACTCGCCGGACCGCGCAGCCTCGATGTTCGCGTTCAACGCGAGCATGTTCGTCTGCTCTGCGATCTCCGTAATGAAGTCGATGAGCTCGTCGATCTGCGCCATCTCGTCCTCGAGTTGGCCCATCTGGTCGGTGACGACCTCGCGCTCGTCCTCGAGCTGACTCATGCGGTCGATCGCTTCCTCGGCAGCGTCGCGGCCGTCGCGACCCGTCTCCGCGGTGCGTTCCGCGAGGTCCGCGACCTCGTTCGACGAGGACGCGATCTCCTCGATCGTCGTCGATAGCCCACTCATCTCCTGACTGACGTCCTGGAGGCTGTCGTTCTGGCGTTCCGCGCCGTCACTGATCTCCTGGATGGATTCCGTGACCTGCTCGCTCGCGGATCGCACCTCCTCGCTGGACGCCGTGACCTCCTCGCTGGAGGTCGCGACCTCGTTCGCGAAGTTCTTCAGGTGCGCGGTCGTGCGCTCGATCTCCGCGATCATCTCGTTAAACTCCTCGGCGATCTCGACCATCGCATCGCTCTCGGACTCCCCGTCGAGACGCTGCGTGAGGTCACCGGCCGCGCACGCCTGCATGACGTCCGCGTACTCGTCGGCTTTCCGCTCGAGGTGCCGGTTCATCTGCTCGGCTTCGGCGCGAGCGAGCTCCGCTTCCTCGCGAGCGTCACGCGCCTCCTGGATCTGATTCCGGAGGGCGTCACGCATCTCAGCGAACCCGTCGTAGAGCCGACCGATGCTGTCGATGCGTTTGGTCTCGAAGTCGACGTTCAGGTTCCCTTGCTCCATCTGGGAGGTCTTCGAGGTCAACCGGTCGATGGAGGACGCGGTGTTACGACCGATGATCATCCCGATGAGGAGCATCACTGCGATGGACCCGAGCGTCGCGAACAGCCCGTACTGGTTGACGGTCTCCACGAACCCGTACGCTTCGCTCTCGGGCGTGTGCGTGAGGACGTACCATTCGGGACCCTGCGTGTTCACGGACGCGTAACTCACGACGTACTCCTCTTGTTCGTACTCCGAGGGCACGAACTGGGCGAGGTCTCCGCTCGGAACTCCCAACGAGAGGACCTGGTTGCCGTCCTTCGTCGTGGCGTTCGACGTCACGCCGTCGACGATGTCCTGATTGTCGTACGTCGCGCCGACGAGTTCGCTCTCACTGGAGAAAGCGACCTCTCCGGTCCTGTCGTCGTAGACCGTCGTGAATTGCCCGTCGCCTTGCGTGAGCGTATCACTGAAGCTGTCGGTGTTCACGACGTAGACGACGACGAGGTTCGCGCGACCGGGGAGCGAGTGCGTGTACGCGAGTGCGCTCTCGTTCTCGCCGGTGAGCATGTAGTCGATGGTGTAGCGTTCGGTGACGGCGCCCTGGGTGCCGGAGATGTTCCGGTTCGCCCAGGGTTCGTCGAGTTCGCTCAGCCGCATCCCGTCGTACTGCGTGGTCGAGGACGCGTTGACGGTGCCGGAGCTGGTGTCGACGAAGTGGACGCGCATCCCGTTCGAGAAGTCGGAGACGCGGTCGCCGAGAACGTCGCCGATCTCGTCGTCCGACTGTGCGTCGTTGATGCCCTGTGATTGGATGAGTGAGGTGAGGACGGCTTGGTTCTTCTCGTGCCAGGACACGAGGTTCTGTGCTTGTTGGTTCGCGACGTTGTCCAGTCCGCCGTTGACTGACGTTCGGACTTCGTCGGTGATCTGTGTCGTGGCGCCAACCCCCACTGCCCCCACGACCACTCCCATCAACAGAAGTGCGATCCCGAATTTTAACGCATAACTTCTGCGGATAAAGTTCGGCGTAACTGTTCGCAACGGGCCCAGCATATGTGCAAAACGGTGGCCTTTGGGCTATAAAATCCCTCCGGCCGTTATCACCCATGAAAACCTTAGCAGGCTTGTAATTACAGGCAAAGTCATTATTTTTCAATGCTGTTAAATTGGAAGTCAGTTTGGCGTTACCGGCGGTCGAGTTGCTGCATCCGCGGTCGGGGTCTCAGGCACGGCGACGCCGTCGCCATCCGACTCGTGAGGAAGGTTGAAGCGCGGGAGTCTCGTACTCGCGAGCGAATGCAACGGGAGGCAGTTGCGTCGTTCGTCGACCGGGCCGCGGCAGCAATCGAGGCGACCCCGGCGATGGGGAAGCGTAACACGGAGTTACGCGTGGTGGAGCCGTTCCTCTCGATGCTGGGTTGGGACGTCCGTTCCCCGTCGGTAACGGCGGCGTACCCGGCGCCGAACGGGACGACGGTCGACTACGCGCTCTGCCCGGAGCGAACGACGGGCGCGTTCGTGCTGGTGTCCGCAGCCGAGGACGAACTCTCCGAGGAGCGCCGGCGTGCCCTCGTCGCGGCGATGCAAGCCGCTGACGTTCCTCGCGGGTTGTACACGAACGGTCGACGGTACGCGCTCGTCGCACTCGATGGTTCCGGGGTCGAATCTGGAAGCGATGCGGTTGGTCGCTCGGTGGAGCACGTGGAACTGGCGCTCGACGCGCTCCCGACCCGACTGGAGGCGGTCGACGCGTTGTCGTTCGACGCAGTGGCGGCGGCCGTCGGTATCGACAGGGCGGCTGTCGCGGAGGCACTCGTCGCCGCAGACCGGGACGCCGTGGATGCGGTCACCGAACGCGTCGTCGACGTCGCGCGCGAGCACGGTGGTGATTCCCCGTCTGACGCTATCTCGGATGGCGCTATGGATGCTGTGGCGTCGGACGTCCGACCGATCGCTCGCCGGTTCCTGCGTGCAGTCGTCGACGAGCTCGCTCCCGAGGGGGTCGACCCGGCGACAGATACGGACGCGCTCGGGGACGTTACGGTCACTGGACAGGACAGTGAGGCGTCGCCGGGGCTGGACGCGAGCGAGACGCAGGAGTCGACCGGCGAGAGCGTCGGGGACGACGCGTCGGACGGTCCTCGCGATGGCGTCACTGACCGGGACGGAGTCACCGACCGGGATGGAGCTGCCGACCGGGACGGAGTCACGTCGTTGTCGCGAGCGAGTGCGAGCGAAGGTGCGTCCACGGACAGCGAGTACGTCCTCCGGTTCTTCGAGGACGGCCGGTCGGTCGGTGCGGTCGGGAACCCGAACGTCGACGCTGCGCTCGCGCAGGGCGTCCGGTACCTGCTCGAGGAGCGCGGTATCGGGCCGCGAATCCAGTTCCCGTACGCGCCGACGGCCGACGACCGAGCGTTCCTGCATCGGGAACCGATGCATCCGGACGGCAGTCGGATGCAGTCTGCGATCGATATCGGCGGCGTCTACGTGGCTACTGGCCAACCGGTGAGCGACCTGCGGTCCGCGGTCGAAGCGCTCGCCGAACGCGGCGGCCTTCGCGTGATGTTCTCCGGCGACTGGGCGTGACCGGTGGAGCGCAGCGGATTCCAGATCGGTCCCCGAGTGGAAGCGGTCCGAATCGGGGGGAAGCGAGTGCTCTTGAGCACCGACGGACAAGGGACGGGTATGAACATGCTCGTGGAGGGCGAGTGGCGCGAGGACGCGTACGAGTCGACCGACGACGACGGCGAGTTCGACCGCCAGGAGACGAGTTTCCGGAACTGGGTGCGCGACGACCCCGACGCACGGTTCACGCCGGACGCGGGCCGGTACCACCTCTACGTCTCTCGGGCGTGCCCGTGGGCGCACCGCGCTGCGATGGTGCGGGCGCTCATGGGGCTCGAGGACGTCATCTCCATGGACGTCGTCGACCCGTACCGCGACGCCGACGGCTGGCAGTTCACGCCGTCGAAGGACGACTGCACGTACGACACCGTGAACGGCGCCGAGTACCTCCGCGACGTGTACACGGCTGCCGACGACGAGTTCACGGGACGGGTCACCGTCCCCGTGCTCTGGGACCGCGAGGAGGGAGTCATCGTGAACAACGAGTCCGAGGAGATAATCAAGATGTTCGCGGACGCGTTCGGCTCGTTCGCGTCGACAGACGTCGACCTCTATCCGCCGGCACTCCGCGACGACGTCGACGACGTCATCGACGCCATCTACGACCCCATCAACAACGGCGTGTACCGCGCCGGGTTCGCTGATTCGCAGGCCGCACACGAGCGGGCGGTGACCGAGTTGTTCGACGCGCTCGAGCACTGGAACGCGGAACTGGGGGACCGCCGGTGGCTCGTCGACGAGCAGTTCACGCTCGCTGACGTCTGCCTGTTCACGACGCTCGTGCGGTTCGACGAGGTCTACCACACGCACTTCAAGTGCAACGTCGCGAGAGTGACCGACTTCGACGCGCTCTGGGGACACACTCGCGACGTCTACCAGCTCCCGGGCATCGCGGCGACCGTGAACATGGCGCACATCAAGGAGCACTACTACACGACGCATACGGACGTCAACCCGAAGCGACTCGTTCCGCTCGGACCGGACCCGGCGTTCGACGCCGAGCACGACCGGGGCGAACTCCCGGGTGAGTCCCCCTTCGAGTCCTGACCGACGCGGTTTCGCGTACGTATAGCGCTCATTACCACCACCCATACCCATTGGCGCCCATCTGTCACAACCCACTTTCGAACAGGCACGAGTCCGATAAAACCTAGTCGATATTTGTTCGAAGAGACGCCAGCCGACGATCGGAGCGAACCCACCGCAGTATCCGACTTATCTGTATGAAAAGTCTTAATTTTTGCCCTTTATAATTGGTATGATACTAAGAACACGGCCAGCACACTTTTGTTATATCATGCTCTTAACGTGCGTAACAACTGATTACCAGTATGTATTCAACTCGCCCCCCCGGAGTCGGCACCGGCGATCGAGCAGCGTCCGCGATTGTCGGCCTCGTCCTCCTCTTCGGGCTCGTCATCGCGGGCGCCGGCATCATCTTCTGGGCGGGCATGGACGCCAAACAATCAGTCCAGTCCGCGTCAGAAGTCGACACCGCAGAGACGTCCCTCCAAGAGGTAAGTACGAAACTGTCCACGCTCGCGTTCAAAGGTGACGGCGCCGTCACCTCGTTCGACCTCAGCGGGAAGGACGCGAACGACGTCAGCATCGTCGACGACGGCGAGATACACTTCGAACTGAACGGGAAGTCCGCGTGCTCCGCGACGGTCGAACTCGGCTCTATCATCTACGAGAACGACAACGGACAGACCGTCGCGTACCAGGCCGGCGCCGTCTTCAAGAAGACGGATGGTGGCGTCAGCATCGTTCAATCGCCGTCCATGGAGTACCGGACGAAGGTCATCGACGGCACGAACGTCCGAACGCTCCGCTTCCCGATAACGAACGTCAGCGGCGACGTCCACAGTAGCGGGACCGTCACCGCAACCGCGAACACCTCGAAGTCCGGGCGATTCCAGAAGGACCTCTGCCTGACCGGCTCGAACACCGACGAGATAGAGTACGTCCGCGAGATCAAGATCACGGTCGACGGCAGTTCGTACTACAAAGCCTGGGAGCGGTACTTCCGCGAGGAGTTCGGCGCTGCCGGCACGATATCCGTCGACGACGCGAACCAGAAGGTCAGCGTCGTCGCACCGCTGGGTTCCGGCGTCACCCCAGACCAGTTCGAGATCGACGACGAGGAGATCTACGGCGCCATCTTCTCCGGCTCCTCGGCCGGCGAACTCCTCCTGCAGACCCAGCACGCGGCCGTGAACAGCTACGACAGCGCGGACGGCCCCTGGGGCGGCTCCGACCCGACGTACGGGAGCGAAGGGACCATCATCACGCGCGGTAACGTCGAAGTCCAGGCGAACGGCGCGATGGTCGACGGGAACGTGTACGCCGAAGGCGAGGTCGACCTCTCGAACTCCTGCGCCGGCGGCGCGGCGAACTGCGTCAGCGGTGACGTGTACGTGAACAACTCGACGGCCGGTGCTGGCGGCCCGACGACCGCGCTCTACCCGACGTCGAAGAGTCAACGCGAAGACGCCATCGGTGGCTCATGGGGGAACGGCACCATCGTCCCCGACGTCCCGACGATGGACGCGACCATCGACGACACGCTCTCGACCGTCGACGAGTACAACAACAACGACGACGTCAGCGTCGTCAACAGCGAGCAGATACAGTTCTCGAGCGGGAGCGCAACCGTGGAGAGCGGCGTGTACTACCTCGACGAGTTCACGGTACCGGACGGGAACACGCTCACGCTCGACACGTCGAGCGGCGACATCGTGTTCGCCGTCGACGGCGACGTCGACATCGGCGACGACGCGCGCGTCGAGGTCACTGGCCCCGGGCAGGTGCGGACGTTCATCGGCGAGAGCACCACGAGCGGGAACCAAGTGACCGTCGGCGGGAAATCGACGGTCACCGTCACCGACAGCGGAACGCCCACGTTCCGCTCGAACGCGTTCTTCCTCGCGTGCAAAGCAGGCTGTAACGCGAAGTTCGAGAAAGGAAACGGCGGGACGGACACGCGCTTCACGGGCGTCATCTACGGGCCCGGCGACGCCGCCGACGACGGCACCGTCGAACTCGGGAAGTTCACCGAGGTCTGGGGCGCACTCGTCTCCGGGACCGTCACGTTCGAACAGCAGTCCGAGTTCCACTTCGACACCACCCTGAAGAACAGCGAACTGGACGAAGACGGCGACGGCGTCCCCGACGTCATCGACGACGACAACGACTTCCCGGACGGCGACGGCGACGGCTTCAGCGAGAGCGAGGACGACTGCCCGAACGTCGCCGGCACCGGCGAGAACGGCTGCGCGGGCGTCACCGAAGACGAGGACGCGAACACGCTCATCGTCAACCAATCCAGCGCCACCATCACCGTCGTCGGCTCCCAGATCGCGAACGAGCGCGTCACCACCAAGCCCGTCGAGACCCGCCACCCGCTGAACGTCGAACTCGTCATCGACGACTCCGGGTCGATGTACTACGGGAACGCCGACCCCAACAATCCCTACCGCACCCAGTCGTTCGGTGACTGGAGCGACTGGGAGACCATCAACAAGGCCGACTACGCCGGCACGGGATACTACGAGGACAGCCCCGAGCCTGGCTACGAGTGGGAGGTCAAGTACGAGAGGTGCGAGAACTGGAAGGAGACCGGGAACGGTTGGAAGTGCACGAAGTACGAAGACGAGACCACCACGGAGATAATAACGGCCTTCGAGAGCCTTCCCGCGGCCGTCGACAAGCAAGACGAGGTCCGGCGTCACCAGCGCACGAGCTGGACGGTCACGGTCCCCGAAGACGAGGTGTACATCGGCTACACCCAGTATGGGGGCGGCGCCACCGAGCGGTTCTTCCCCGGAGACACGTTCTCGAACGCCGAGTACGAGTACTACTACGCCTTCGACATCGGGAGCGACCCGTACTACGAGCGCCTGGAAGCCGGGAAGTCCTTCGTCGGTCAGATGCAGTCCAAGGACCGCGTCGGCGTCCTCCAGTTCGAAGCCGACGTCACCCGGAAACACGGGCTTTCGAACGCCTGGACGACCATCAACGCCTCGATGAAGAAACCGAACTGGGGCGCCAGCGGGAGCACCAACATCACGGGCGCACTCATCAGAGCGACGAACAACCTGAACGACAGCGCCGACACCCGTGACGACCTCGCAGTGAACCACACCATCGTCCTCCTCACGGACGGCACGCAGACCGTCAGTCCCGGCGACGCGGACAACGACGGCGACTACGAGCCCGCCTGGAAGGAAATTCAGGGGCTCGCGAAGCAAGCGCACTCCGCGAACATCACCATCTACACCGTCGCACTCGGCGAGGGGAGTAACACGAACAAGACGCTCCTGAAGCAGATCGCGAACACCGGCGACCCCGTCACGGACGGCGAGTTCTATCACGTCGAAGACGCCGGCGACCTCGAAGAGAAGTTCGGAGAGATCGCGACGCGCGCGAAGACCGAGAAGACCCGGATGATACAGCACGCGAACACGACGACGACCATCCACCTCGGCGGCGACCAAGTGTCGTTCGACGGGAACACGAACCCCGAGAGCGGCTTCCCGTCGAAGACTGTCGACTCGAACCTCGAGCCCGGTGACGCCGTGCACTTCGCGACCACGATGTACAACTGTAACGGGAACACCACGTACGACACCATCACGAACACCACGAACGGGCAGACGTACAACGAGACGTACTGCACGAACAACGCCGGGACCGCCGAGGAGTCAACGCACGCGAGCGACTCCAAGCACCAGATCTTCACCGACGGCGACGCGATTCCGAGCGTCCAGACCGACGCCTGGTACAAGGACGACGCGAACAACACCGTCAAGGAGATGGTCGAGAACTACAACGCGTCGCTCGTCGACGGCGACGAGTTCACGCTCCCGGAGAACGACGCCATCATCCTCGTCAACATCAGCGACGACGAACCGAACGACCACGACTTCATGGTCATCCACTTCGACGCGAACGACCAGGCACCGCCGGACCCCGAAGACCAGGACGTCGACGCGCCCGACGACGATGACGACGACGACAGCGACACCGACGGGGACGGCACCTCGAACGACTACGTCATCTCGCTCCCCTCCAGCGACGTGAACGTCAGCGCCGGCAACCCCTCGCTCGCACCCGCGGCAGCGAGCATCACCGGACCGCAGGACGTCCTCGACAGCACCACGAGCACGCTACCGAACGCACCATCGGCACCGGCAGCCAGCGTCCGCGACTGACGGCGACGGGGAGTCGCCTCAACGGAGGGCGTTGCGCAGGTCGCGGGTCCACGGGTCTCCGTGCCCGGCCAATAGACGGATGTCCCCGAGATTTCTGAGGTTCGAACGCGACGCTCGTGCTTGGTCGTGGTCGGCGTTCCACCACTCTGGGAGGAGTTGTGGCGTATTGCCCCGCCACGTTTCGAAGTCCACGGTAGCCAGGGCATCGCCCCAGGACAGGACGTCGCGATCGGATAGATAGAAGGCGACCTGGCTCTCGGTGTAGTCGGGATGCGCGTGGGTGAGCGGACACGCCTCGATGTCGGCGCGGTCGTAGCCAAGTCCGTCGAGTTGCTGGAGAAACTCCTGCCAGTGCGTCGGGAACCCGGTATCGATCACCGTCAGCGCGTCGTCGTCCTCGATAAGATACCAGTTGACGCGAGCGCTACCGCATCGATACACGCCTTCGGTCAGTTCGGAACTCGTCGTACGAGTCTCCGAAGACCGAGCATCAGGCCGATGATGGCGAGCACGAACGCGGTCTGAAGGAGACCCCACCGCAGTGCCTTCCCGAACGACGCGTCGAGTCGGTCGGGATCGTGACTGCTCACACGGGCTAGTTCCGGTTGCGGAACGTGTTACGATTCGCCCATTGCGACGAAGCCACAATCGACGTCAGAGTCTTCTCGACTGGTGGTTGTAATATGTCGGTGGGGTTCGAAGACAGAGGGTATCGTCGTGGCCGGGTCGGGGATTTTTCTGAGAACCCCAAATAATAAATCAGTTGATGAGACAGGTCGGGTGTGTCCTTTGAAGAGTTAACGTATTCGAGACGTTCCGTTTTGAAAGCTGGTTTGATTGGGAGTCCAATGCTCACAGCAGGCTGCCTTCGACTCGATGAAGGAGACCAATCAGCTACGGCTACCTCGGAGACAGCGAGTGGGACCGCTCCTGAGTCGGAGACTGCAACCAGTGCTTCGTCTGTGTCGGATAGTGAGGAAGAGCCAGCATCAGGAACTGATGAAGGTGATGGGGCGTCGACTGAAGGCACTGCTGAGGAGCCGAATGGGTCCGTGGTTGTCCCTGATCAGGAGACTGACGGGAGCTACGTCTCGGTTGCTAAAGTCCAGACGAACGTCGAGGCGATCATTCAGGTGTATGACGGGAACGGTGACTTCCTTGCGAACCCCGGCATTCGTTTCGAGCCCGGTGAAACCCGGAACGACGTCAGGATTGATTTCGAGTCCACGCTTTCGGCCTCGACGGAGGTGACTGTCAGATTGTTCTGGTGTGAAGAATCCGGTCCGGACACCTGCAATGGCCCGACCATTGCGACGGATACTGCAACCCTGTCAGTCACAGGAACGAGTGCAACCCAGACAACGACAACCGCACCATCCGGCTTGGTCGTACTCGACGACCAGGAAACGGATGGAACCTACGTGACAGTCAGTAAAGTCCAGACGAACGTCGAAGCCATCATTCAGGTGTACGACGCGAACGGTGACTTCCTAGCCAATCCAAGGATCCGCTTCGAACCGGGTGAAACGCGGAACGACATCAGAATCGAATGGGAGTCCGCGCTCTCGAACACGCAAGAGGTGACCGTCAAGTTGTTCTGGTGTGAAGAGTCCGGGCCAAATACTTGCAACGGCCCTACTATCGCACGGGATACGGCGACCTTGACTGTGGACTGAACCGTCGTCACTCCGGAGGTATCTCAGAGGAGGAGCGTCTCAGTCTTCGGTCGTTCGAACCGCCTTCTCAGCGTGGTCCGTCGCCACGTAGTACGTGTGGTTGCGATGTGTTTCGTCTTCGGGCTTGACTTTCCGGTCGCTCCGTTTGTTCGTACTGCCATCTGACTCGGTGACCACCCCCGTCTGTCGCAGTGCGCGATACAGGTGGCGGACGCGTTCGAACTCCATATCCAACTCCTCGGCGGTCGTGCGCGGGCAGTCCGGGCCGGCGCGCGCGAGCCGTTCGACGAGCATCCGACCCTCGGGGAGATGCCGCAGGACGTTGACTCGCCCGTCGGGTTCGTCGAGGAACCGGAGCAGATGGTCACCGTCGCGCGACAGTCGGTAGTACGTGTGATGCTGACGGACTTCGTCGGCTTGCTTGGCTTTCACTCGACGTTGTTTGACCGTGCCGGATTCGACGCGTTCGAGCAGCCCTGCCGTTTCCATTTCCTGGCAGAGCGATTCGACGTGCTTGCGTTCTGCATCGAGGTGACCGGCCATCGACCGCGGGTAGTTCCCTTCGACGGCGTCGAGATGATAGCAGATGAGGTATGCGACGGGGTCGGCCGGGAGCGGCGCCAGTTGGTCGACGATTCGTTGTTTGCGTTCGAGGTGCGCTTCGAGTTCTTTCGCTCGCTCGTACCGAGCTTCCGCGTTTGTCGCGGGGTCGGCATCGAGATCGAGCGTGATGTCGATCGGGTCGCCTCGTGGTGTGTCGAGCGTGACGGTGAGGTCCCCAGACTCCCAGTGGTCTCCAGACTCGCTGTGAGCTTGCTCCAATGATTGCTGGACTCGCTGGTAGCGAGTCATGATCGTATCGGCTTCCAGGCGGAGGCGGTCGATCTCGGCCTGTGAGACCATGCTATCTGTGTGATGCCCGCCTTTCTGTTTGAAACCACCGTGTCCGCTGGCCAGCGGTCAGACCCGTGAACATGGCGGAATCAAATTGAGTTGGGTTTCTCGGGGGCGGTCTCTCGAACCCGGTCCTCGTACTGACCCATGGTTTATGTTGCTGTGCTGTCAATCAAATGTTGGCGAATCGCATGACATCGGCGACCCTCGTTCCGCGGCGTGATGAAATCACATCGGCGAAGAGGGGTTCCCTTTATAAACGCCGTACTGCCGTCTGCGAAATGGTGCCAGTCACGCAGAATCATGGGCGCTGCAGGATTTGAACCCGCGGCAGCTTGGTCCGAAGCCAAGTACTCTGTCCAGGCTGAGCTAAGCGCCCTGTGTCTATCGGGAGTCGGCAGAGCGATTTAAATGATGTGGTTTCGGGGCGGAATCGGGGTGCTTTTTGGGGGGCCGTGGGTGGACTGGGGTATGTCGAGTGTCGTCGAGACGGGCCGTGGGTTGGTGGAGTTGACGCGGCCGTCGAACTCGGTCGCCGCTGGCGTGTTGACGTTCCTGGGGGCGTTCGTCGCCGGTGGCGTCGGTGACGCCCCCGTGGCGACGGGTGCTGCGGTCGCGGCGACCGTGTTCGCGACGGGAGCCGGGATGGCCATCAACGATTACTTCGACCGGGAGATAGACGCCGTGAACCGACCGGAGCGAGCGATCCCGCGGGGCGCTGTGAGTGCGCGCGGTGCGTTGGCGTGGAGTGCGGTGCTGTTCGTCGGTGCGGTCGTCGCCGCGGCCGTCCTCCCCGTTCTCGCTATCGGTATCGCGGTGGTGAACCTCCTGGCGTTGATCGCGTACACGGAGTGGTTCAAGGGCTTGCCTGGGGTGGGGAATCTCGTCGTCGCGTACCTCACGGGGAGTACGTTCCTGTTCGGTGGCGCGGCGGTGGAGGCCCCGCTGGCTCCCGGTGTGCTGTTCGTGCTCGCGGCGCTGTCGACGCTGAGTCGCGAGATAATCAAGGACGTCGAGGACGTGGCTGGCGACCGCGAAGAGGGACTGCGGACGCTCCCGATAGCGGCGGGGGAACGAACCGCGTTGCACGTCGCGACGGTCGCGCTGGTGGTGGCGGTCGTCGCGAGCCCGATACCGTTCGTGCTCGGGACGTTCGGCGCTGCGTACCTCGCGCTCGTCGTTCCCGCTGACCTGGCGATGCTGTACGCGGCGTCCGAGGCGTACGAGGACGCGACAGTCGGCCAGACGCACCTGAAGTACGCGCAGTTCCTGGCGGTCGTGGCGTTCCTCGTCGGTCGAGTCGCCCCCTCGGGAATCGTCCCGACGTAACGGGGTTCCAGCGACCGACACCACCCCTCCTGTCAGCCGGCTAAGTGACCCAATCAAAACTTCTATATGCTGGATACTGTATTCTCTTATCAACCGAAGCGCCGTGGGCGCGCCGTGGTGGGGGCGACGTCTGCTGCGATAGTCATTCGCCATGTACGAACTGCCAGAGGAACTGTCGGACGCTCCATTGCCGGCTGGGACGAACCTCCTCGTCGCCGGGCCGCCATTGACGGGTAAGCGCGACATCGCATTCGAGATACTGGCGACCGGTGCGCGAGCCGGCGAAGGGTCGATCGTGGTGACGACGAAGGACGACGCGGAGAAGGTTCTCGAGGACTACGCGGGGTTCGTCGGCGACGTCGAGGACGTCGACGTCGGCGTCGTGGATTGCGTGACGAAACAGCGAGGGGTCGGGAGCGTCCGAGAGGACCCACGCGTGAAGTACGCGTCCTCGCCCGTCGACATGACCGGTATCGGTATCAAGCTCTCGGAGTTCCTGGAGGAGTTCTATCAGGTCCGCGGGCACGAGCAGAACCGCATCCTCCTGCATTCGATATCGACGTTGTTGATGTACTCGGACCTCCAGACCGTGTTCCGGTTCATGCACGTGTTCACGGGACGCGTGCAGAGCGCGGACGGCTTGGGCGTGTACGTCATCGACTCGACGGCGCACGACGACCAGACGATGAACACCCTCAAACAGCTGTTCGATGCGGTCGTCGAGGTGACCGACGACGGTGACGGCGAGCGAACCATCGAGACCGCTGGCTTCCCGAGCGTGAACTGACCGCGCGGACGAAGGCCGCGGTCCTCCGGGCGAACGCCCCAGATCAGAGGGGCGTTGTCCGTTGCGTGCACGACGGCGCTAGCCTTTTGCGGTCCGTGAGCGTCTATCTACACATGGCTGTCTCGACAGATTCGGCGTTGCGGGACGTACTGGACGTGGAGACCATCGCTGTCGTCGGCTGTTCGTCGACGCCGGGGAAGGCCGCGCACGACGTGCCGCGGTACCTGCTCGACCACGGCTACGACGTGATTCCCGTGAACCCGTACGCCGAGGAGGTGTTCGGTATCGACGCGGTCGATTCGCTCGCGGACGTCGACCGACGCATCGACCTCGTGGACGTGTTCCGGCCGGGCGACGAGGCGCCCGATATCGTGGACGCGGTTCTGGAACGCGACGACGTGGAGACCGTGTGGCTGCAACTCGGTATCACGCACGAGGACGCCGGCCGTCGCGTCGAGGAATCCGGGCGGAACTTCGTCCAGGACAGGTGCATCAAGGTCGAGCATTCGCGTCTCGTCGACTGACCGGACGTCGAAGACGCCGCGTCGCGCCGCACGTTCGCGCCCCGCGCCCCGCGCTTCGCGTTCGCGTCGCGGTCAGCCCTCCCACTCTTCGTAGTCGCGGTAGACGCCTTTCGAGAGGTAGCGTTCGCTGGAGTCCGCGAACACGGTGACGACGGTGTCGTGGGGTGCGTCGAGGTCCCCTGCGGCGATGCGGTCCGCTATCTCGCGGGCGGCGAGACTGTTCGCGGCGGCCGAGGACGCGACGAGCTGGCCTTCCTCGGCGGCGAGGCGCTGCATCTCCTCGTGAACGACGCGGTCGTCGAACGAGAGGAGTTCGTCGACGACGTCCGGGTCGAACAGCTCGTTCGTCGCGGGGTCGTGCGTCCCGATGCCTTCGACCTTGTACTCGCCTTCCTCGGGGTCCTCGCCGAAGAACGCCGAGTACATCGAACCCTGTGGTTCGACCGCGGCGACGACGACGTCGTCGTTCTGCTCGCGGAGGTACTGCGCCATCCCCATGAGCGTTCCAGCGGTCCCGCAGCCGGCGACGACCGCGCCGACCTCGCCGTCGAGCGCCTCGTGGACCTCCGGCCCGGTGGTCTCGTAGTGCGCTTCGACGTTCAGCGGATTCTTGAACTGTTGTGGGACGACCGCGTTGTCGAGCTCCTCGGCGAGCTGGTGCGCGCGGTCTATCGCGCCACCCATCCCGTCCTCGGTCGGCGTGTTGATGACTTCGGCGCCGAGTGCACGCATGAGCTGTTGCTTCTCGAGACTGAACCGTTCGGGGACGACGAACATCGCCTGCACGTCGAGTTGCGTCGCTGCGGTCGCGAACCCGATACCGGTGTTGCCGGCGGTCGGTTCGATGACGGTCCCACCGGGTTCGAGCGTGCCGTCGTCGAGCATCGCTTCGAGCATGTACTTCCCGATGCGGTCCTTGATGCTCGCGCCGGGATTGAACGATTCGAGCTTCGCGTACACGGGCACGTCGTCTGGCGAGGCCTGCACGCGGACGAGCGGCGTCTCGCCGACGGTGTCGTTCACCGACGCGAGGGGTTCGCGGTACGTGGTCATCGCGTTGGCAAACGTTGCCGGCTGTGTTATGTCCTTCTCATTCCGCGAGGCGACTGTCGGTCGTGACCTTCCGCGGCGGGGACGACTCAGGCGTTCGAGTTCCCGTCGGTCGTCGCGGCCGCGTCGTCGTGCGAGACGTCCGTCGCGTCGTCCTCGCTCGCTTCGACGCCCGTTCCCTCGTCGGTCGATTCGGCGCCCGTTCCCTCGTCGGTCGCATCGTCGGCGTCCTCGATGGCGGCCTCGGCGACGACCGCGTCCACGTCGATACCGCGGTCCTCCGCGAGCGCCTCGATGACGACGCGCTGGTGCTCGACGGCGTTCTCCAGTTCCTTCACGCGCACTTGCGTGTCGTCGACGGTGTCCTCGACGCTGACGACGCGCTCGTGGACCTCCTTCAGTTTCACGTACAGCTGTTCAGCTCGGTCGGCAAGCGTCTGGATCTTCTTCGCGGTCGAGCCGAGTCCCATGCGCGAGAGCAAGCGAGCCACGCAGTAGTGCCTTCCCCTTCGCGTTCACAGCCCGCACCGCACGCAACCAGTTCCAGCAGTTGACGCGACCGACCCGGCGAACGCCGACGGTTCGACAACGTGGTACTTAACGGGGTGCGGGGCGGACTCCCCGGTATGGTCGAGGTGGAAACGCCGGCGACGGTCGGCGTCGTGTCGGCGGCCGCGTACGCGGCCGGGATGATCGTTCCGTACGTCGCGGGTGGCGTCCCCGGGAGTGCCGTCCAGACGTACTACACGGAGTTCGGGGTCGTCGGCCCGCCGTACATCGCGGTGCTCGCGCTCGTCGCACTCATCGTCCTCGCAGCCGGTCGGCAGGGGCGGACGGCGCCGGACATCGCGGCGGGCGTTGCGCTCGTCGTCGGGTTCATGGTCGTACTCCTGACCGCGATGTGGGCGTTCGGCGGGGTCGCCGACCTCGTCGGGAGCCTCTCGACGGCGGCGTGGCTCGCGTACCACCGGTGGGTGCTGCTCGCCGCCGCGGTCGGCATCCTCGGCGGCGCGCTCTGGTTCGCGGACGCCATCGGCGTCCTCCGCCCGAGACCCGAGCCAGCGTCCTGACTCCCGACTCCGCCCGCTGCGGCCCGACTCGTGGCCGTCGACCGCGTCGAGTCGATAGCGCCGACGCCGACGTCGACGCCGGCACCGATTTCTCGCAGTGAGTCGAAAGGCACTTACCGGCGAGGCGGTTACTCTGGAGTGGACTAGGTCGGGCAGTTAGGCCCTGCTCGCTACCCCCGGTATGGTCTTCAGGGGGGACTGAACCCTGGGCGCGTGCGGACAGACCCGAGCGGGCCCCGGGAGCTGACATAGAAGCCTCGTCCGTCGGGGATGGCGGTCGTCGGGCGTCGTCCGCAGGGACGGCGTTCCCGACGTTAGTCGGTGGTAATGGGTCAGGCACGGAAGTGAGCAGCCCACCGCCGGACAGCGATCGCTCGACGGGTCGCGGGGTGGAGGAGGCAACCGGGACCCCCCGTTCGGGAACGCCGTGCAATCTCAGGCGTCCACATTCATACCGCTTCTACGACTCGCGAGCGGACGCTATGACCTCGGCAGTTCGTCCGGATGGGCATTGGATTCCAAAGCGAGCGTGCTCGCGAGCTTTCGCGGCCGAAGGTGTTTCTGTGCGTGGTGCGTCCGTGTTGGTATGCGCGACCTGGACGACATCGACATGGAGATCCTCGAGTTGCTCGCCGACGATGCGCGTCGCGCGTACAGCGACATCGGTGACGTCGTCGGGCGGTCTGGGCCGGCGGTCTCCGAGCGCGTCCGGAAGCTGGAGGAAGCGGGCGTGCTTCGGGGGTTCACGGTGGACGTGGACCGGTCACAGCTTCGGGACGGCGTTCAGGTGCTCGTCGACGTCACGGTTGCGTCCGGCCGTCGAGAAGCGGTCCGGGACGCGTTCCGAGCGACCGAACCCGTCGAGCACGTGTTCACGACCGCGAGCGGGGACGTCGTCGTACAGGCGTCGCTTCCGAGCTCGGACGCGTACCGCTGGGTGGAGGACGTGCTCGACCCGAGCGACTTCGAGGCGGTCGCGGTGACCCTCCTCGCGGACGTCGAGTGGACGCAGTCCGTGGGCGCGACCGACTTCGCGGTGTCGTGCGCGGAGTGCGGGAACACCGTCACGAGCGAGGGGACGAGCGCGACGCTCGGCGACGACAGCTACCGGTTCTGCTGTTCGTCGTGCGAGCGCGCGTTCGTCGACCGCTACGAGGACTTCAGCGACGCCGCCTGACGGAGAGCCGTCCCACGTGACCGCCGGTGACGCCCGGTGACTTTGGGTTCCTAAGTTCGAGCCCGCTGCGACGAACGGACTGGAAGAACAAACCGGTTGAAAGAGGAACCCGTACTAGTACCTATGACAGAACGAACCGTCCACGTCGACATCACGGGGATGTCCTGCGCGAACTGCTCGGAGACGGTCGCGTCGGCCGTCGAGGGCGTCGACGGCGTCGTCGACGCGTCGGTGAACTTCGCGACCGACGGCGGGCGCGTCACCTACGACGACGACGAGACGACGCTCGCGGCCATCTTCGACGCGATCGAGGACGCGGGCTACACGCCGATCACGGACACCGTCACGGTCGCGGTCACGGACATGTCGTGCTCGAACTGCGCTGACACCATCCACGACCGCCTCCTCGAGGTACCGGGCGTTGTCGACGCGTCGGTGAACTACGCGACCGACGAAGCGACCGTCGAGTACGCGCCCGACGCGGTCGACCGCGCCACGCTCTACGACGCCATCGAGGACGCCGGCTACTCGCCGGTCCGCGACAGCGCCGGGAGCGGCGACGGCGAGAGCGGCGGCGCGGACGGCGACGGCGAGTCCGGGCGCGGCGAGCGCGAGGAGTCCGCCGCGGACGTCGCGCGCCGCGAGGAGATCGAGCGCCAGAAGCGCCTCACGATATTCGGCGCGGTCCTCTCCACCCCGCTCCTCGGGATGCTCGCCGCGCACCTGTTCGCGCCCGACCTCCTCCCGGACACGATTCCCGGCCTCGGCATCCGGTTCGAGTGGCTCGGGTTCGCGCTCGCGACGCCCGTCCAGTACGCGCTCGGGAAGGAGTTCTACGAGAACTCCTACACCGCGCTCGTGAAGAACCGCACCGCGAACATGGACGTCCTCATCGCCCTCGGCTCCTCGACCGCGTACCTCTACTCGGTCGCGCGCCTCCTCGGGTTCCCCGGTGCCGGGTTCTACTTCGACACCGCCGCGCTCATCCTCGTGTTCATCACGCTCGGGAACTACCTCGAAGCGCGCTCGAAGGGCCAAGCCGGTGACGCACTCCGCGAGCTCCTCGAGATGGAGGCCGACACCGCCATCCTCGTCGACGACGACGGGAACGAACGCGAAGTCCCCGTCGAGGACATCTCCGTCGGCGACCGCATGAAGGTCAAACCCGGCGAGCAGATACCGACCGACGGCGTCGTCGTCGACGGGCAGAGCGCGGTCGACGAGTCCATGGTCACCGGCGAATCCGTCCCGGTCTCGAAGGAGCCCGGCGACGACGTCGTCGGCTCAACGATCAACGAGAACGGCGTCCTCGTCGTCGAAGCGACGAAGGTCGGCAAAGACACCGCCATCCAGCAGATCGTCCAGACCGTCAAGGACGCCCAATCCAGGCAGCCCGACATCCAGAACGTCGCCGACCGCATCAGCGCGTACTTCGTCCCCGCCGTCATCGTGAACGCGCTCTTCTGGGCGGTCGTCTGGGGGCTCGCCCCGCAGTTCATGGTCGACCTCGTCGGCGGCCTCCTCCCGTGGGGGCTCGTCGGCGGCGGCCCCGTCGCCGGCGCAGGCGGCGCCGGTGGCGTCGGCGTCCTCGAGTTCGCCGTCGTCGTGTTCGCGTCCGCGGTCCTCATCGCGTGCCCGTGCGCGCTCGGCCTGGCGACGCCCGCGGCGACGATGGTCGGCACCAGCATCGGCGCCAGGAACGGCGTCCTGTTCAAGGGCGGCGACATCCTGGAGCGCGTCAAGGACACCGACGCCGTCGTCTTCGACAAGACCGGGACGCTCACGAAGGGCGAGATGACGCTCACCGACGTCGTGGCACTCGACGACACCGGCGCACGCGCCGACGGCGGTGACGCAGCCGCCGACGGCGGAACGGTCGCCGCGAAGGACGAAGCGTCGTTCGACGAGGACGAGGTCCTCCGGCTCGCCGCGAGCGCCGAATCCGCGAGCAGTCACCCGCTCGCCGACGCCATCGTCGACGGCGCCCGCGACCGCGGCCTCGACGTCGCGGACCCCGAAGACTTCGAGAACGTCGCCGGGAAGGGCGTCCGCGCCACCGTCGACGGGCAGGACGTCCTCGTCGGGAACACGACGCTCCTCCGCGAGCACGACGTCGACCCCACGCCGGGCGACGACGCCCGCGAGGGACTGGAAGCCGACGGGAAGACCGCGATGCTCGTCGCCGTCGACGGCCGCCTCGTGGGCGTCCTCGCCGACGCCGACACCGTCAAAGACTCGTCGAAAGCCGCCGTCGCCGCACTCCACGACCGCGGCCTCGACGTCCACATGATCACCGGCGACAACGAACGCACCGCGCGTGCCGTCGCCGACGACCTCGGCATCGACCCCGGGAACGTCCGCGCGGGCGTCCTCCCCGAGGACAAGGCCGACGCCGTCGACGCCATCCAGGACGACGGCACCCGAGCGATGATGGTCGGCGACGGCGTCAACGACGCGCCCGCGCTCGCGACCGCGTTCGTCGGCGTCGCCATCGGGTCCGGGACCGACGTCGCCATCGAAGCCGCCGACGTCACCCTCATGCGCGACGACCCCATGGACGTCCTCAAAGCCATCCGCGTCAGCGAAGGCAGCCTCGCGAAGATCAAACAGAACCTGTTCTGGGCGCTCGGCTACAACACCGCGATGATACCGCTCGCCTCGCTCGGGTTCCTCCAACCCGTGCTCGCCGCCGGCGCCATGGCGCTGTCCTCGGTGAGCGTGCTCGCGAACAGCCTCCTGTTCCGTCGGTACGACCCCGACGAGGACTACGAACTACTGGGCTTCCTCAAACCCTGACACAATGCACCGAAACACCAAGCTCGCGCTCGCCGTCGGCGGTCTCGCACTGCTCGTCCTGTTCGCCGCACCGCTGCTCGCGTTCGCCCTCGGCGGCATGGGCGGCGGCATGTGGGGGATGCCGATGGACGGCTGGATGTGGGGCGGCGGAATGCACGACGGTCGCTTCGACGGCACCCTCCCCGTGTGGTTCGCGCTCGTCGGCATCGCATCCCAGCTCGCGTTCGTCGCGCTCGTCGTCGCCGGCGGCTACCTCCTCTACCGCGCCGTCACTCGCGACCAGCACGACCGCGCGCTCGACGAACTCCGTGCCGCGTACGCGCGCGGCGACCTCGACGACGACGAGTACGAACGCCGCAAGGACCGCCTCGAGAACGAGAACTGACCCGGCGAGCCTAGCCGCCTAGCACGAACCCAGTTCCGGCCGGCACCGCGACACGCGAACATGGCCGTCGAAGCACTGCTCCGCGACGTCCTCACGAACACCACCGCACTGTACGCGTGGGCGGTCGTCGTACTCGCCTCCCTCGCCGTCCTCTGGTACGACGTCCGCGAGAACAACGACGAGATCGCGAGCCTCATGCAGTTCGTCTGGACGCTCACCGTCCTGTACTCCGGACCGCTCGGCCTCGCCGTCTACGCGTGGGCCGGCCGGAAACAGATAGCCCGGGACTCGCTGTGGCGGCGGAGCGCGCGCTCGGTCGCACACTGCTACTCCGGCTGCGGCGCCGGTGAAGTCCTCGGCATCACGCTCGCCGCAGGCATCCTCGCACTCCACCAGCTCGGAGTCATCGCCGTCACGTTCACCGCCGCGTACACGTTCGGGGTCGCGCTCACCGTCGGCCCGATGATGCAGGACGGCGTCGCGTTCGGCGACGCCTTCCGCGACGCCATCATCACCGAGACACCGTCCATCACCGTCATGGAGGTCGCCGCCATCGGCACCGACATCTACCTCGCCGAAGGCGCGACCATCACCGAACCGCTGTTCTGGAGCGCGCTCGCGTTCTCGCTCACCGTCGGCCTCGTCGTCGCCTACCCCGTCAACGTCGCACTCGTCCACCACGGCGTCAAGGACGGCATGGCGAACCCGCGCGACCGCGCCACCCCCAGCTAGGGGCGTCGAACAGCGAAGAAAGACCGGTCGCAGCGCCGTCAGTCGTCCGCCGCCGTCACCACTTCCTCGGAGACGTCGAGCGTCCCCGACAGCTCGCGGTTCGGGAACGGGATGTCGATGCCCGCGTCGTCGAACCGCTCCTTGACCGCCTGCACGTACTCACCGCGCACCCGCACGAAGTCCGAGCGCGCCGGGTCCGCGATCCAGACGCGAGACTTCAGGCCGACCGACGAATCACCGAGCTCCGTCAATCGGACCGACGGCTCCGGGTCCGCGAGGATACCGTCGTGCGCCTCGGCCTCCTCGAGGATGATGTCCGTCGCCTCGTCGATGTCGTCACCGTACCCGATACCGAACAGGAACTGCATGCGGAGCTTGTCCTTCGCAACCGGATTCTTGATGACGCCGTCCGTGAGTTGCGAATTCGGTACCGTCAACAGCTCGTTGTCGAACGTCCGCACGCGACTCACGCGCAGACTGATGTCCTCAACGACACCCGAATGACCATCCCACTCGATCCAGTCGCCGATGCGGAACGGCTTGTCCGTGAAGATGAAGATACCCGCGACGAAGTTCGCGATCACGTCCTGCATCGCGAACCCGATCGCGAGCGTCGCCGCCGCACCGATCGTCGCCAGCGCCGTCAGGATGTTCCCGAACCCCGCGAACGCGAACGCCACGCCGAGCGCCGCGAAGTACACCGCGAAGTTCACGAGCTTCTTCAAGGGAACCTTCGCGTGCCGGTCCAGCCCGCGACGGTCCAGCAGTCGGTCGACCAACGGGAGCACGAGGACGCGCCCGACGACGACCACTGCGACGAACGCCACCACGAACAGGATACCGTCCGCAACCGTCTCCGCGTACGCCTCCGGAATCCCGAGGTCGTTCATCGTCTTCGCTAACCCCGACAGCCCAGTCTGCAGCTGAATCACCGATACAGCACCCCCGTGTTCCCGCGGGTCTCGAAGAGCTCCGCGTTCGTCAACTCCGCGAGCTCCTCCGCGAGCTCCTCGGTCGACGTCCCACCCCTCGCCGCCCGAAGGAACTTCACCTTCACCATATCGCGAGCCGCCAACTGGTCCGAGAGCTCGTCGACCACCGACTCGATACCTGCCTTCCCAACCCACACCGTCACGTCCAACTCGTGGGCCTCCTTCCGCATCTCCTCGTCGTTCATAGTCGTCTGGTAGCGTAAACGCGGGCGCGGCTTAAACCCTTAGCCGAATCAGTAGCAGGGACGCCCGCTGCCCACGCGGACGCTCACCCGTCGACGCACGCTTCCCGCCAGCACTCGCTCACTCGTCGTACGGATACCGCGCCTGCGACCCACAGTCACACGTCACCACGACGTGCCCGGACCGCGTGCGCACGCGAGCGTTCCGGCCCGGCCGGAGGAACGCATCGCAGTCGTCGCACGTGAACCGACGGAAGTCCCGCGGAAGCGACAACCGCTGGCGTTCAGCGAGCCGGCGCGCCAACCGCACGTACTCGCGAGCGCGCTCTGCCTCCCCCACAACCGTCGCCTCCCGCGCCAGCACGTGCAACCGCTCGATCCGCTCCGCAGCGACGTTCATACCACCAATACCAGACTCACCCGGGTAAACGTTCTTCCTCGCACCCGCCCGAATCACTCACACCCTTCGCTCAGACACGCATATACCACGGACACGTTCCGCTCAGACACGCATATACCACGGACACGTCGTCGCGTGGGCGCACGAGCAACGCAATCCGGAAAGACTACACGCACCCACCGACCAGCGACCACAAACGGATGCGCGTCCTCAATCACCTCGAACTCGAATCCCAACTCCATCGGTCGGGCATGGGTACCGCCGCCGCCCAACAACGGAAATCACTCGCACGCGCCGACGCCGACGTCGACGTCATCACGAGCCCCTGGCGAGACGGCAACGCCCTCGACGCCGCGTTCGCGAACCTCGCCTTCGAAGAATCGTTCTTCGAGGACTACGACGTCGCACACCTCAACATGGCCGGCCCCGTCAGCCTCGCACTCGCCCGCCACGCCAAAGCGAACGACGTTCCACTCGTCCTCCACACGCACGTCACCGCCGAGGACTTCCGCGACAGCTTCCGATTCTCGAACGCCGTCGCCCCCGCACTCAAAGCCTACCTCAAACGCTTCTACTCGCAAGCAGACCTCGTCCTCTGCCCGAGCGAATACACGAAAGGCATCCTCGAATCCTACCCCGTCGACGCCCCCATCGAACCGATCACGAACGGCATCGACGTCGACAGCCTCGACGGCCACGAACGCTTCCGCGACGAAACGCGCGACGAATACGACCTCGACGGCACCGTCGTCTTCGCCGTCGGGAACGTCTTCGAACGCAAAGGCCTCACCACGTTCTGCGAACTCGCGAAAGCCACCGACCACGACTACGCGTGGTTCGGGCACTACGACGACGGCCCGCAAGCCAGCAAGACCACCCGCAAGTGGACCCAGGACCCACCCGAGAACGTCACGTTCACCGGCTGGGTCGACGACAAACGCATGGCGTTCGGCGCCGGCGACATCTTCTGCTTCCCCGCGAAAGTCGAGAACCAAGGACTCGTCGTCCTCGAAGCGATGAGCTGCGGGAAAGCCTGCGTCCTCCGCGACATCCCCGTGTTCCGCGAGTACTTCACCGACGGCGAAGACGCCATCCTCTGCTCGGACTTCGACGAGTTCGTCGACGCCGTCGACCGCCTCGCCGACGACCCCGCCCTCCGCGAACGCCTCGGCGAGAACGCCAAGGAGACCGTCCAAGAGCACTCGCTCGACCACGTCGGGAACCGTCTCGTCGACGCGTACCGGCGCGTCATCGACGACTGACGCGTCGCCGACGTGACGGCTCGCGGACTATCGAAGCCACTAAGCCACCGAACACACTTTCGCCAACAATGACACGGGTCGCCGCCTTCACCGACACCTACCACCCCACGGTGAACGGCGTCACGTACACCATCGAAGCCTGGCGCGACCACTGGAACGACCACCACGGCCGCATGGACGTCGTCTACCCCGGGACCGACGAATACACGCCCAACGCACGCGAACACCCCGTTCGCTCCCTCCCGTTCCCGTTCTACGACGGCGTCCGCGTCGGCGCACCACGCGTCCCCAAGACCGTCCCACGCGCCGACGTCGTCCACGCCCACACCGCATTCGGGCTCGGACTCGCCGCCCGCCGATACGCGAAGAAACACGACCTCCCACTCGTCGCCTCCTACCACACCCCGACAGCCGAATACGCCGAATACATCTCCTCCAACGACAGCGTCCTCGCAGGCCTCTCCACCGCGAGCGAGACCTACGAACACTGGTACTACGAGCACGCCGACCTCGTCATCACCCCGAGCGAACCGACGAAACGCCACCTCGTCGACGACCTCGACGTCACCACGCCCGTCCACGTCGTCTCCAACGGCATCGACACCGACCGATTCCAACCCACCGACGGCGACGCCTTCCGCGAGCGCTTCGACCTCGACGGCACACTCATCGGGTACACCGGCCGCCACGGCTACGAGAAACGCCTCGAAGACATCATCGACGCCACCGACGGCATGGACGACGTCACCGTCGTCTTCGGCGGCGACGGCCCCGCCCGCGACGACCTCGAAACCCGCGCCAGAACGGCCGACGTCGACGTCCGCTTCCTCGGGTTCCTCGACCGCAGCGACCTCCCAGCGTTCTACACCGCACTCGACGCGTTCGCGTTCCCCTCACCCGTCGAAACGCAGGGGCTCGTCGCGCTCGAAGCCAACGCCTGCGGCACCCCCGTCGCCGGCATCGACGCCGGCGCACTCGCCGACACCATCGAACACGGCGAGACCGGCTACCACTACGAACCAGGCGACATCGACGGCTTCCAGACCGCCATCGAACGCACACTCGACGACCACGACCGCCTCGCAGCGAACTGCCTCGACCGCCGAGACACCTTCAGCATCGAACACGCCGTCACCGAACTCCGCACCCACTACCACACCATCACGTAGAAAACCCCACAGATAGACCGTCACGCGGAACTCACCGGGCGCGAACGACAACCCCACCGCGAGCCCCTCACAGAGCGCAAGCACACCAACCACCATCGCACACGTCGACACCACCACGAGCGCCCCGCTCGCACCAGCACCCACCACAGGACCCGCAACCACCACCGAGAACCCAACCACTCCACACGCTCCCGACACCGCGTACCACCGCGGCACCACCAGCAACACCACCCCCACCACCAACACGGACAACGACATCCTTCCCCACGACACACACCCCCACAGTAATAGCGCTGCCGCTAGATGTTAACGAACCGAGAAGAACGCGACCGCAGCCAGCGACTCAGTCGTCCTCGAGCGCGTCCGCGATCCGCTTCAGCGCACGCGTCTGATCACGCATCTCATCACGCATCTGGCGGATCTCCCGCACGAGCTCCTCGTTCCCCGAATCCTCCTGCGCACCAGGTCCACCACCCATCCCACCAGGACCGCCACCACCGGGACCACCACCCATCATCCCACCCATCATCTGCGCGAACGGATTCCCGCCACCGCCGCCCATCCCGCCGGGACCGCCACCCATCCCACCAGGACCACCTTCACCACCCATCATCTCCTCCATCCGCTCCCGTCGCTCCTCGTCACCCTCCTCCTCACGACGCTCACGGATCTCCTCCACTCGCTCACGGAACGACTTCTCCTCAGAATCCTCACTCGCCGCCTCATCACCGTTCTCAGAGTTCTCGTCTGCCATACCACACACTCCGCACTCCCCGCCGAAAAGGGTTTTCGTCCCCACCCATCCACCACCCACGAAACACAACCCCAACCACCGGCACGGCGCGCGAGCCGACCGCACCGTCGAGCCCACGGCGAGACGGTGCGTCGACGCGTGCGAGGGACACCGCCCGGGCCGGGCGAGCACCGCGAGCCCGGCCCCGCAGTGTCGGCTGGGGAGGACGAGGCCCACAGCTGTCCCCCACCACGCAACTTCACCGACAGCGTCGCCACTCATCGAACAACACACCCACGCACAACCCAGACCAGCATCGCCACTCATCGAACAACACACCCACGCACAATCCAGACCAGCATCACCACTCATCGAACAACACACACACGCACAACCCAGACCAGCATCACCACTCCCTCTGTAAAGACAAAAAGCCCACCACCCCACAACAGGGGTGGCAGGCTCAAAGTATGAATAGCGAGGCAGCGAACCGCGTTTCCCAGAGGCTCGCGCACTCCAGTACTCCCCGGTACGCAGATGGGCTTAACTTCCGTGTTCGGGATGGGTACGGGTGTCACCCCACCGCTCTGGCCGCCTCAACGCCGACCCACGGGAACGATCCATGGTACGCCAACGTCGGTACGTCAGCCGCAATGTAAGCACAATCCAGTTAACACCTGGACTCGCACAGCACGAGTCAGCACACAGTCCGAATGAATGGTGGCTCGAGTGATTAGTTCTCGCGGGCTCAACACCTCGTTGCCTTGGTGCGTACACCCCGAGTCTATCTACCTCATCTTCTATGAGGACTCTCAAGCGGAACCTCTTTTCCAGGTGGGTTTCGAGCTTAGATGCGTTCAGCTCTTACCCCGTGTGACGTAGCTGCCCGGCACATGCCCTCTCGGACAACCGGTACACCAGTGGTCACCACTCGTAGTTCCTCTCGTACTATACGAGCGTTCCCGTCAGGTTCCATAACACCCCCAGTAGATAGCAGCCGACCTGTCTCACGACGGTCTAAACCCAGCTCACGACCTCCTTTAATAGGCGAACAACCTCACCCTTGCCCGCTGCTGCACGGGCAGGATGGAGGGAACCGACATCGAGGTAGCAAGCCACGCGGTCGATATGTGCTCTTGCGCGTGACGACTCTGTTATCCCTAAGGTAGCTTTTCTGTCAGCAATGGCCCGCATCAAGCAGGCAAATTGGTTCGCTAGACCACGTTTTCACGTCAGTGTCACTCGTTGGGAATGACACTGTCAGACCACCTTATGCTCTTGCGCTCTTCATCGCGTCTCCGACGCGATTGAGGTGATCTTGGGGCACGCTCGATATCTTTTCAAGCGTGTACCGCCCCAGTCAAACTGCCCGGCTACCGGTGTCCTCCTCCCGGAGTGAGAGTCACAGTCATTAGTGGGTAGTATTTCACTAGTGCCTCGGTGGCCCGCTAGCGCGGGTACCTGTGTAACGGCTCCTACCTATGCTGCACACTAACGACCGTGTCTCAGCGACAGCCTGCAGTAAAGCTCTATAGGGTCTTCGCTTCCCCCTGGGGGACTCCAGACTCCGCACTGGAACGTACAGTTCACCGGGCCCAACGTCGGGACAGCGAAGCTCTCGTTGATCCATTCGTGCAAGCCGCTACTGAAGCGGCAAGGTACTACGCTACCTTAAGAGGGTCATAGTTACCCCCGCCGTTGACGGGTCCTTCGTCCCATTGTACTGGGTGTTCAGATACCCGCACTGGGCAGGATTCAGTGACCGTACGAGTCCTTTCGGATTTGCGGTCACCTATGTTGTTACTAGACAGTCGGAGCTTCTTGGTCACTGTGACCTGCCTCTCTCCGAGGCAGGCACCCCTTCTCGCGAACTTACGGGGCTAATTTGCCGAATTCCCTGACGTCGGTTGTTCCCGACAGGCCTGAGCGTTCTCGGCTAGAGCACCTGTGTCGGATCTCGGTACGGTTCGTATGCTTGCCTTTTCACGGGCCCCGGATACGGTCGACTTTCGCTATCCCGTGCTTCGTCCGCTTCCTGCCATTACGGCGTCCACGGATTTCCACGGTTCGACTGGGCGAAGGCCCAGCTCGACTGTCTCTAAGGCGTCGGCGTTCACTGCATACGAGCACTGGAATATTAACCAGTTTCCCGGTTCGTCCAAGTCGAATTACGGTTGGACTTAGGGCCGGCTAACCCTCGGCTGAACGGCATTGCCGAGGAACCCTTGCTCTTTCGGCCGTCGGGGGTCTAACCCGACTAACGCTGCTACTATGGCCAGGATTTTCGTCACTGTATGGTCCACGCGAACTCTCGTCCGTGCTTCCACCCATACAGAGCGCCAATCTACACGATCACCCATATGATGGGTGCGGCCAGGTCTCGGTGGTGGATTTGAGCCCCGATCATTTTGGGCGCCTCAAACCTCGGCCGGTAAGCTGTTACGCTATTCTTAGAGGGTAGCTGCTTCTAAGCTCACCTCCCGGCTGTCTAGGGCTTGAGACCACCTTCGATCGCACTTAATCCACACTTGGGGACCTTAACCCGGCTCTGGGTTGTCTCCCTCATGGTGCACAGGCTTACCCCGCACACCGGACTCCCTGCGTCGACGGCGCTCGTAGGTTTGGAGTTTGACAGGGAGGCCCACTTCTCTCGAAGTGGGATCTCCCAATCGGTCGCTCTACCCCACGAGCTACCTCAGCAGAGGTCATGCTTCGACATGTTTCGATTGGAACCAGCTGTTGCCAGATTCGATGGGCCTTTCACCCCTACACCTAGGTCACGCGAGGGTATTGAAGGACACCAACGCTAACAGGCCTCCACGTGCCTTTCGGCACGCTTCACCTTGCCCAGGCGTAGATCATCTGGTTTCGGGTCGCATCCGTTTGACTCCCCGCGCTTGAACACGGTGACCCTGGCCCCGAAGGGCTGCGGTCGTATCGGTTTCCCTGCGCCTTCCCAGCGAGAAGCTGGTTAGACTCGTCAGACAGATGCACTCCCTGGCTCGTTTTTCAAAACGCACGATGGAACACCGGCTTCCACGAGTTCCTACTGCGGGCTCGCGCCCGTGTCGTTTTCTCGTGGACCTTGTGTGCCCCATCGCTCTATCGCCAACTGATTTCAGGCCCTATTGCACCTCCCTTTGTGGGGTGCTTTTCAGCGTTCGCTCACGCTACTTGTTCGCTATCGGTCTTGAGGAGTGTTTAGTCTTCGCGGTCGATGCCCGCGTGGTTCACGAGGGATATCCAACCCCCGATACTCTGGAGCTGACGCCCAACGTACTAGTCTGTCTTACGGGGCTGTCACCCTGTGTCGCGCTCCGTTCCAGGAGACTTCGTGCAGATGTTCTGTTGTTGGTTGTCAGTCCGTACACCACATGTCCCGTGAGGGATTCGGTTTGGACTGGGTCGCGTTCACTCGCGGTTACTGACGACATCGCGGTCTTGCTTTCTTTTCCGGCCGATACTAAGATGTTTCAGTTCTCGGCGTTCCCCATTGCGCGAAGCAATTGCGGTGGGGATTCCCATTCGGAGATCCTGAGTTCTTACCCTCCGTGCGGGTCCCTCAGGCTTTTCGCAGCTTGGCACGTCCTTCGTCGGCTCTCAAGCCGAGCCATCCACCAGTTGGCACAGTAGCCACGTCTGTTGGAATGTTGTTGACTCGATGGTACGAGTCCAGTTTGTGTCTGGATTGTGCTTACACGCGACTTCGTCACGTCCCCTGGTAGTTGCCAGGCGGACGTTCGGTCCTTCCCACCCACACTCACGTGGGGTGGTGCATGTTTTCTGTCGGGACCCAATCGTTCTTCCTTGCCCCACTTAAGGGGCACGGTTCGTGATTGGGTTCCGGAGACGAGTTCGGTCGGGAGTCGAACCCGACACCCTCGTTGGGTATCCGGCATCGAACTCAGTGTATAGCCTCGACGGTTCGTTAGCGCCCGATCGGACGCGTCGATGGGCCAACCCGGTGTGGGTTGGTCCCGGTCAGTGGAGGTGATCCAGCCGCAGATTCCCCTACGGCTACCTTGTTACGACTTAAGCCCCCTTGCGGAGCCCAGATTCGACCACCGTTAGGTGGCCTCATCCGGACCCCACTCGGGTGCTTTGACGGGCGGTGTGTGCAAGGAGCAGGGACGTATTCACCGCGCTCTTCTGAAACGCGATTACTACCGAATCCAGCTTCATGCGGACGAGTTTCAGTCCGCAATCCGAACTACGATCGAGTTTCGGAGATTAGCGCCCCCTCTCGGGGTTGCATCCCATTGTCTCGACCATTGTAGCCCGCGTGTTGCCCAGCTCATTCGGGGCATACTGACCTACCGTTGCCCGTTCCTTCCTCCGCTTTAGCAGCGGCAGTCCACCTAATGTACCCAACCACCACAAGGGTGTTGCTGGCAATTAGGCGTGCGGGTCTCGCTCGTTGCCTGACTTAACAGGACGCCTCACGGTACGAGCTGACGGCGGCCATGCACCTCCTCTCAGTGGCTCAGGTAAGCTCATCACACTGACCGTCACTGCACACTGTCGGAGCTGGTGAGATGTCCGGCGTTGAGTCCAATTAAACCGCAGGCTCCTCCGGTTGTAGTGCTCCCCCGCCAATTCCTTTAAGTTTCATCCTTGCGGACGTACTTCCCAGGCGGCTCGTTTATCGCCTTCGCTACGGCACGGCACAAACTCGTAGTTTGCGCCACACCTAACGAGCATCGTTTACGGCTAGGACTACCCGGGTATCTAATCCGGTTCGTGACCCTAGCTTTCGTCCCTCACCGTCGGATCCGATCTACCGAAGTGCTTTCGCCATCGGTGGTCCGTCCAGGATTACGGGATTTCACTCCTACCCCAGACGTACCCTTCGGTCCTCTCGGTCCCAAGCTGACTGGTTTCCGCCGGACGCCTGCTCGTTGAGCGAGCAGATTTCCCAACGGACCTGTTCAGCTGGCTACGGACGCTTTAGGCCCAATAATATCGGCCATCACTTGGGCTGCCGGTGTTACCGCGGCGGCTGGCACCGGTCTTGCCCAGCCCTTATTCTTGTACCTCCCTACGGTACAGAAAAGCGAGGACGATATGCCCTCGCACTCGGAGTTCCCTTATCGCACTGTCGTGCAGTGTAAAGTTTTCGCGCCTGCTGCGCCCCGTAGGGCCCGGTATCTTGTCTCAGATACCGTCTCCGGGCTCTTGCTCTCACAACCCGTACCGATTATGGGCACGGTGAGCCGTTACCTCACCGTCTACCTAATCGGCCGCAGCCACATCCTATGGCGCCGTAACGTTTGGTGCTTCTCCCATTCCAGGAGGGAAGCGGTATCAGGAATTGGCCTCAGTTTCCCGAGGTTATGCCTGTCCATAGGGTAGTTTGGCCACGTGTCACTGAGCTATCTGCCACGAGTATGAACTCGTGCGACTAGCATGGCTAAATCGAACTCCGATAGCAATGGCCTCCGGCAGGATCAACCGGAATGGTCCCGAGCTCAAGGCTCGGGGGGTGGCGGGACACACTCGAATAGAGTGTGTTCCTCACATTGCAAATGGATCTGGTTCGACGCATCCGATCGGATGTCGCCGAACCGTCGAGGCTAACATCAGATTCCGTCTTGACGGCGGACCGCAGGGGCGGAATCCTCATACGTTGGCGCCCGGGGCGTCCCGGGGCGCCGTTCACATTATTTTGAAATGGCTGGTCCATACTTAACCCCGTTGTTTCGGTCGTGCGCCTGCTATCGGTTCCCATCCTCGAAGGTACCTAAGGGCGTCGTTTCGAGTACATAGTCGGTTGGTTTTGATGCAGTTCTTTGGCCTTCGAACGTATTTTTGGGGTGTTGTATATAGCTAGAAGCTGCCGAGGCTGGCTTGGATGTCGCGCGTTGCTGGTTCGGGCGTGACGTCGTGGCCGACGAGGTCGCGGAGGTCGGTGGCGTAGGTGGTGTCGTTGTGGTCGAGGACGAGGAGGCGGCCTTTGGTGCCGCGGATGGTGCCGGTGGCGAGGGTTTCGGCGACGGGTTCGGTGTCGAGTTGGGGGCCGTGGTCGTACGTGTAGGTGTCGAGTGGGTCGTGTTCGTCGAGGAGCGCGGTCCAGGCGTGGTCGTCGACGGTGGTGGCGAGACTCTGTCGTTTGGTGGGGGTGCGGACGCGGTCGGTGAGGGTGCTGGCGATTTCGGCTTCGAGTTGCCGCGCGATGCGGCCGTCGGGGACGGTGTTGATGTGCGCACCGCGGTCGGCGCCTTGTTCGTAGAGGCGTGTTTGGAGGCGCCAACTGCGTGTGACGCCGACTTTGAAGGTGTCGGGGGCGAACGCGGCGAGGTAGATGGCGTGTTCGTCGGTACAGGCGTCGAGTGGGAGGTTGCAGTCACCTGTGCAGCGCGCGCAGGCCCACGTGCGGGTGTGTTGGTGGCAGTGGGGGGCGTCGTCGTTGGGGCAGGGATGGTGACTGGTGTCGTCGCTGTGGCCGGCGCAGTGTCTGTCGTGGAGGGTGTACGCGAGTTCGGTCTTGGGTGTTAGTTCGAGGTGTTGGACGATGCCGCCGTCGGCGACGTGGAGGGTTGCGGGTTGGGCCGGCTGGTCGGTGGGTGGTCTTGCGGGGTCGTAACCGACGATTTGCACGCGTGGTGGTTGGGGTGGGTGTCGTTTAGCGGTACCGTTTGGGTGGGTTGGCTTGGGTTGTTCGGGTGGGGTTCGGTGTCGACGTGTTCGTCCGAGTGAAGATGCTGAAGGTTTTCTGGCGGTCGGTCGGGATTTCTTGCATGTGCCTTCGGAACCCATGGATAGTTTTAAATACCATTGGTTATCACCATTGGTGTGCATGTCTGGTAAGGACAAGCATACTTCGCGACGGGATGTACTGAAGGCGGCGACTGGTGCGCTCGCGGCGACGGGCATCGTCGGGATGGCCGAGGCGCGGCCTGCGGACAAGGTCGAAGTGAACGTCGGGTTCGACGACGTTCGTGGGAAAGCGGCTGTGGAGCGAAAGGCGGACTCGGTGGTGCGAGAGTTCAACTTCGACGCGATGACCGTCCGATTGCCGAAGAAGGCGGCGGACGCGCTCGGCCGGAACCCGAGCATCCGCTACGTCGAGGAGAACGGCGAGATGCACGCGCTCGCGCAGACGACACCGTGGGGCATCGACCGCACGGACTCGGAGGTTGCGCACGCGAACGGCGAGACGGGCTCGGGCGCGGACGTGGCCATCATCGACACGGGTATCGACTCCGACCATCCCGACCTGCAGGCGAACCTGGGTGCGGGGAAGTCGTTCGTCCAGTGTTCGACGAAGGGTGGGTGTCGGTACGGAGCGAAGCCGGCGGACAACACGTGTTACACGTCGTGGGACGACGACAACAACCACGGGACGCACTGTGCGGGCATCGCGGGCGGTGTCGACAACTCGGAGGGCGTCGTCGGCGTCGCGCCGGACGTGACGCTGCACGCGGTGAAGGTCCTCGACAAGTGTGGGTCGGGGTCGTTCAGCGACATCGCGGCGGGCGTGGAGTGGGTCGCGGACCAGGGCTACGACGTCGGCTCGATGAGTCTCGGTGGTTCCTCTGGGTCGTCGGCATTGAAGGACGCGGTCCAGTACGCGACGGACAAGGGCGTGTTCCTGGTTGCGGCGGCGGGTAACTCCGGACCCTGTAGCGACTGTGTCGGGTATCCGGCGGCGTACTCTGAGGTGATGGCGGTGTCTTCGACGGCGAGTGACGACACGCTCTCGGACTTCTCCTCGACCGGTCCGGAGGTCGAGATCGCGGCGCCGGGGACGGACATCTACTCGTCGGTCGCGAGCAACGGTGGGTACGACACGTATTCGGGGACGTCGATGGCGTGCCCGCACGTCGCGGGTGCGGCCGGCCAGTTGATGGCTGACGGCGCGACGGCGTCGGATGCGCGCGGTACGCTGAGGTCGAGCGCGGAGGACATCGGTCTCGGTAGTAACGAGTCGGGCGCGGGTCTGCTGGACGTCGCGAGCGCGCTCGGGCTCGATTCGAGCGACAACTGAGTCGGGCGCGCCCCAGGTCTGCAGCGGGAAACGAAGCCACCACCGGATTCTTTTCGCCGCCGAAGCTGCTAGATGTATGTTGCATTCCACTGGATTTTCTTTATTCCGTCCCCTTCCCACACAGATATTTTCATATTAGCTGGTTGTTTTCCGCGCTGACTGGGAAAGCTTTAATTACTATCCGCTATCACCGTTGGTTGTATGGTAGACAACGACAGGCGGGTGAGTCGGCGTCAGGCACTGAAAGTGGCGGGGTCCGCGGTCGTCGGGGCGAGCGCTGCGGGACTCGCGAGCGGGGAGCCGGCGGAGAAGGTCGAGGTGAACATCGGGTTCTCGGGGACGAGAGGGCGAGCGGCGGCGGAGAAGGCGGCGGATTCGGTGAGTCGACGGTTCGGGTTCGACGCCATCACAGCTGAACTTCCGCGCAAGGCCGCCAAGGGGCTTCGGAACAACCCGAACATCCGGTACGTCGAGAAGAATGACCTGATGCACGCCATCGACCCGGTGGAGTCCAGTGGCGGCCCGCCGGGGTCCTGTGACCCGTGGCCGGACTGTCGTGGGAGCGACGGCGGCGACGGCGGTGACACGAGTCAGACGCTCGAGTGGGGCGTCGACCGCGTCGACGCGGAGGTTGCGCACGCGAACGGCGACACGGGCGCAGGTGCGGACGTCGCCATCCTCGACACGGGCATCGACTCGGACCACCCGGACCTTCAGGCGAACCTAGGCTCGGGGAAGGCGTACGCGACCTGTAACGGCTGCAACGAGTCCTGGGACGACGACAACGACCACGGCACGCACTGTGCGGGCATCGCGGGCGCGGACGACAACACCGAGGGCGTCGTCGGCGTCTCGACGGAGGCGACGCTGCACGCTGTGAAGGTTCTCGACAGTCAGGGCTCGGGGTCGTTCAGCGACATCGCGGCGGGCGTGGAGTACGTTGCGGACCAGGGCTGGGACGTCGCGAGCATGAGTCTCGGCGCGTCCTCCGGGTCGTCGGCGTTGCAGGACGCCTGTCAGTACGCGGCCGACAAGGGCGTGTTCCTGGTTGCGGCGGCGGGTAACTCCGGGCCCTGCAGTGACTGCGTCGGCTATCCGGCCGCGTACTCGGAGGTCGTCGCGGTGTCCTCGACGGCGAGCGACGATTCGCTGTCGTCGTTCTCGTCGACGGGATCGCAGGTCGAGATCGCGGCGCCGGGCTCGGACATCCGGTCGACGATTCCGGGCGGGTACGACACGTTCTCGGGGACGTCGATGGCGTGCCCGCACGTCGCAGGTGCGGCCGGTCAGCTGATGGCGGGCGGGATGTCCGCGTCGAACGTCCGGAGCACGCTGAAGTCCAGTGCGGAGGACATCGGACTCGGCGGCAACGAGTCCGGGTCCGGCCTGCTGGACGTCGCGAGCGCGCTCGGCTACGACTCGAGCGACAACTGAGTCGGGGAGTGGCGCCCTGCGGACGCGCGAGAGCGCGTCCGCGCACACGCGAAATCGAGAATCTCTTCTTTCGAGGTGGCCGTCGTCGGACGGTGCGTCTCCCACCGAAGGCACCCGGTGATCGTGCTATGGGGGAAGAGTTTACGTCGCGTCCGCGGGTACGGCTGGGCATGACGCTTTCCGGGTCGTTGTCTGCGACGGTCGACGAGGGGACGGTCGAGTTCAGGTACGAGGTGACGAACACGGGTGATGAGGCGGTGGAGCTCCAGTTCTCGAACGCGCAGACCCACGACGTGGTGGTGTTCGAGGACGGCGAGGAGGTGTGGTCGTTCGCGGCGGGTCGGATGTTCGCGCAGATGCTCCAGTCGGAGGCGTGGGCGCCCGGCGAGTCGTCGTCGTACGGCGCGACGTGGGAGGATGCGCCGTCGGGCGAGTACGAGGCACGAGCGTGGCTCGCGTCGAACGACGTGGACGCGGAGGCGGCGACGTCGTTCTCGGTGTAGTCCGGGGGCTCTCGAAGCGGTCAGTTCCATCGTCGAGCCGCCGCGCTACTGCGTGCGGCGTGCTCGAAGGGTCAGTATTCGTCGCGGAGTTCGGCGGCGAGTTGGCGCGTCGCTTTCTCGACGGATTCGTCGCTGGAGCGCGGCGGTTCCCAGCCGAGCGCGCTGAGTTTCTCGATGGAGAGCCGCATCTTCGGGACGTCGCCGGTCCACCCGCGGTCGCCGCCGGTGTACTCGTAGTCGGGGTCGCAGTCGAGTTCGTCGGCGACGATGTCGGCGATGCGGTTGACGCTCGTGGTCGTTCGCGTGCCGAGGTTGTACGTGTTGAGGTCCGCGTCGGCGTGTTCGACGACGTGGATCATGGCGTCGATGCAGTCCTCGACGTGCATGTAGGACTTCTCCTGGCGCCCGTTCCCGAGTATCTCGAGGGTCTCCGGGTTCTCGAGGAGTTTCTCGATGAAGTCGGGGACGACGTTCCCGCGCTGGTTCGGGCCGACGATGTTCGCGAACCGGTACACCCACGCCTGGATGCCGTAGGAGTGCGCGTACGTGGAGATGATGGCTTCGTCGGCGAGTTTGGAGGAGCCGTAGATGCTGATGGGTTCGAGGGGTGCGTAGTCCTCGGGCGTGGGCATGGGCGCTTCGCCGTACACGGTCGAGGAGGAGGTGAACGCGAGTTTGTCGACGCCGACGTCGTGCATGCGTTCGAGGACGTTGTACGTCATCCCGCCGTTCTCCTCGAAGAGCTTGCGGTCGTCGTCGTAGTTCGTGTCGGTGTACGCGGCGAAGTGGAAGACGACGTCGACGTCGCCGGTGATGGTGTCGGCGACGTCGGCTTCGTCGGTCATGTCTCGCTGTCGGAATTCGACGGTCTCGGGGACGCGGTCGCGCGTGCCTTTCGAGAGGTCGTCGACGGCGAGGACGTCGTTGTCGGCGGCGAGTTCGGCGGCGAGGTGCGAGCCGACGAGGCCGGCGGCGCCGGTCACGACGACGCGCTTGTCGGTGAGGTCCATGCCTGGGACGTCGCCGGAGTCGCGTATGAGATTTGTGATGTTACGATGCGCTCGTAGCTGGCAGTGGGTGGGACAGTGGCTTCGGGCGGGTCGTGGTCAGTCGTCGCTGGCTGGCGTGGGTGGGTTGGCGATGAGGGATTCGGTGCGGTCCCAGAGTTCGCGGGCGAGGTCGTCGTCGCGTGCGGTCGCGGACGGTGTCTTCGGGTTGGTGTTCGAGAAGTACTCGCCGGTGACGTCGTAGTCGTCGGCGGCGGCGAGGTAGACGCTGGTGGCGGCGGCGGTCTCGACGGTGTCGGCGATCCGTTCGAGGACGAACGCGGGGAGGACGCCGAGTGCAGGCATGAGGGCGGAGACGGGGAAGGAGGCGTCGCGCCAGAGTTCGCTCCCGGGGACGAACCCGGGGTGCAGCGAGTTCACGAGCTTGTCGGGGTTGCGCGCGGCGAGTTCGCGCGAGAAGAGGACGTTCGCGAGCTTCGAGCGCGCGTACGCCTGGAAGCCGTCGTAGTCGTCGACGGTGGTGACGGCTTCGGTCGTGAGGTCGCTCGCGGTGGCGCGTCCGTGGACGGCGCTGGCGACGGTGACGACGCGCCCCTGGGGGGCGAGGTCGTCGAGGAGTTCCCGCGTGAGTTCGAACGGCGACAGGTGGTTGACGCGGAACGTGCGTTCGACGCCGGCGGCGAGGCTCGGGCCGTCGAAGTGCGCGCCGGCGTTGTTCACGAGGACGTCGAGTTCGTCGACGCGGTCGGCGACGGCGGCGGCGAGTTCGCTCGGCGCGTCGGGGTCGGCGAAGTCCGCGCGGACGAAGACGGGGTTGGCGTCGAGCTCGCGGAGTTCGTTCGCGAGGGCGCGCCCGGCGGTTCGGTCGCGGCCGTGGACGAGGACGCGCGCGCCGAGTCGGCCGAGCGCGAGTGCGGTCTCCCGGCCGACGCCGTGCGTGGCGCCCGTCACGAAGACGGTTCGCCCGTCGAGGTCGGCGTCGGCGACGCCGGCGACGGCTTCGGGTCGTGTCATGCCGGGGATTTCAATCGCTCGCGGGATAAGTCCCCGGTCGTGCGTCTGCGATGCAGCGGCGCGAGTGGTCATGCGTCGAGGATGCAGCGACGCTGGTGGTCGTGCGTCGGCGACGCCAGGCCGGCGTTCGTGCACGCGCGCCATCGGTATTTTGCCCGTTGGCGTCAAAAGGTGGGTCGTGTCGCTTTCGACGTCGACGGTCCTGTTGGTGCTGGTCGTGGTCGGCCTCGGCGGGGTCGTGAAGGGACTGGTCGGGTTCGGGTACGCGATCGCGGGGACGGCGGTGCTCGCGTCCCTGTTGTCGCCGACGACGGCGGTTGCGTTGATGATCGTGCCGATGCTCGCGGCGAACCTCCGGTTGCTCGGCGAGCTCACTGGGAGTGGGTTGCGGTCGTGCGTCGGCCGCTTCTGGCCGTTCGTCGCGGCGGCGGTCGTCGGGACGGTCGGTGGGATGGCTGTGCTCTCGGTCGTCCCGGGCCGCGTGGTCGCGACCGGGCTTGGGGCGTTCACGCTCGCGTACGTCGTCCTCCAGCAGGACCGCGTCCGCGTGCCGGGCGTCGCGGCGTTCGAGCGGACGTGTTTCGTGGAGACGACGACGATGAAAGCGCTCCTCGGGTTCGCGTCCGGCGTCGTGTTCGGCGTCTCGAACGCTGCGGTCCAGGTGGTCGCGTACCTCGACAGCCTCGACCTCGACCGGGAGACGTTCGCGGGCGTGCTCGCGATGATACTCGTCGGCGTCTCCACCGTCCGCCTGGGTGTCGCCTGGCAGTTCGGACTGTTCGAGGCGGGGAGCACGCTCTGGGTGTCCGCGGCCGCGGCCGTTCCCGGTGTCGCGGGCGTCGCGCTCGGCGAGCGTTTCCGTGACCGCGTCGACGACGCCGTCCTCGCGAGGGTGGCGCTCGCGCTGTTCGCGGTCATCGCCGTCCGCCTACTCTCGAAGGGCGTCCTCGGCGTGTGACCGGGAGCCTGCGCCGGTCGGTTCGCGCGAAGCGTAACCCGCTTACGCGCACCAGCCGAATCGTGCGGCATGCAGGGTGAACACGAGGTCGTCGTCTGCCGCCTGGAGCACCGGCCGGGGCGCGACGACCGGATGACGACGCACGTCGGGCTCACGGCGCGCGCGCTCGGCGCTGATCGACTCGTGCTCCCGGACAACGCCGCGCAGGCCGAGGAGACGGTCGTCGACATCACCGCGCGCTTCGGCGGGCCGTTCGACGTGGAATGCACCGAGGGCACGGTCGGGTTCGTCCGGAACTTCGAGGGCACCGTCGTCCACCTCACGATGTACGGCGAGCGCGTCCAGGACGTCGAGGACGACGTGCGAGCAGCTCACGCGGACGGCCCGGTCCTCGTCGTCGTCGGCAGCGAGAAGGTGCCGTTCGACGTGTACGAGCACGCGGACTTCAACGTCGGCGTCACGAACCAGCCCCATAGCGAGGTCGCGGGCCTCGCCGTCTTCCTCGACCGGCTCTTCGACGGCCGCGAACTCGACCGCGAGTGGGCGGACCCGGAGGCGGTCGTCCTCCCACAGGACACCGGGAAGCGCGTCGTCGACCCCGAGGACGCACCCGCCGACCGCGTCGCAGGGGGCGACCAGGTCGCGAGCGGCGACGACGAGTGACCACCCGACACCAGGCGACGCCCGTATGCTCGTGCGGGCGGGTCGTTCCGCTCGCCACACCCTCAACCAATGGAAACGGCCGCCTGGCGGCGGCCGTATGCTCGTGCGGGCGGGTCGTTCGGTAGTTTTAAACTCGCCAAGACCCGCTTTTCGTACAAGATGGCTTTTGAGGACCTCCTCGAAGACCCCGTGATACAGAAGTACCTCCACGAGTTGGTCGGCCCGAAGGGGATGCCGGTTGCGGCTGCACCCCCGGACGGCGAAGTGACCGACGAGGAGCTCGCCGAGGAGCTGGACCTCGAACTGAACGACGTGCGGCGCGCGCTGTTCATCCTCTACGAGAACGACCTCGCGGAGTACCGGCGGCTGCGCGACGAGGACTCCGGGTGGCTCACGTACCTGTGGACGTTCCACTACGAGAACATCCCGGAGAACCTCGAAGAGGAGATGCATCGCCTGCTGGAGGCGCTCGAGGACCGCGAGGAGTACGAGCGCAACCACGAGTTCTACCTCTGCGAGGTGTGCTCGATCCGCTTCGAGTTCGGTGAGGCGATGGACTTCGGGTTCGAGTGCCCCGAGTGCGGGTCGCCCCTGGAGTCGATGGACAACGACCGCCTCGTCACCGCGATGGACGACCGGCTCGCGGCGCTGCGCGAGGAACTGAACGTGGAGTCGGGCGCATAATGGTCGTTCTCGCGACGAAAGTCTACGTGTCCGGTGACGCTCGCGACCGCGTCGTCGACAGCCTCAAGAGCCTCGTGGGGAACGAGCTCGCGGACCTGGACGTCGAGTTCGACGTCGGCGTCCGTCAGGACGGCTTCCCGTCCGTGACGGTCACGGGCGAGGACGAGGTGGTGGCGCGGAACGTGCTCGCCGAGGAGTTCGGCGAGATAGACGCGCACATGGACGAAGGCGAGACGTACGTCGGCACGTTCGACTCGTGGAGCGAGGAGGGGTTCGTGCTCGACGCGGGCGAGGACGTGTACGTGCCGGCCGAGGACATCGGGCTCGGGCAGGGGACGCCGAGTCAGGTCCGCGAGCGGTTCGGGCTCGTCCAGCACATGCCCCTGGAGTTCGTGTACGGCGGCGAGGGGAAACCCAGTCGGTTGAGTGACGCGCAGCGCGACGAACTCTACGAGTGGACGCGCGGCGACGGGCGCGTGAACGTGAACTCGGCGACGCGCGCCGAGGTGCGTGCGACCGTGAACCGCGCGGGGCACGCGCGCGACATCGTGACCGTGGAACGCATCGGGCTCCTCGAGCAGAGCATCGTCTGTAAGGAGGGCACGGACCCGCCGGGGTTGCTCGCGGCGATCGGCGAGTACCTGCCGGCGGAGATCCGCTGCGTCATCCCCTGAGGTATGACTCGGAAACGACTCGTCCTCGCGGTGCTGTCGCTCGCAGCGCTCGCCGCTCTCGCGGGCTGTACGTCGCCGTTCGGTGGTGGCGTCAACGAGGAGCGCCTGAACGAGAACGCGACCTACGAGTGGAACGACTCCGCGGACGTCTACGTGAACGTCACGGGCGGCCAGTACAAGGCGGTGTACGACGTCTCGGGGTTCGAGGGCACCGAGTTCGAGCTGTGGCGACCGGGTATCGAGTCCCGGAATCCGCTCCCGATAGCGGCGCTCAAGTACCGATATCCGAACGGGACGACGGTGACGGCGGACAACCTCACGGTGGAACGCCGCGGCGGGGCGACGGTGGTGAACCTCCCGCAGTCGTCGGGGAAGGTGGCGTTCACGGCGCGGACCGACCAGAAGTCACTGTTGCTCCCGTCGTACCTCGAGGGGTCGTATCACGTGGTGCTCCCGGAGAACATGCGGGTCGGGTTCCCGCTGTTCGGGCAGGTGTCGCCGGGCGCTGACGAGCGGTCGCTCGACGAGGCGACGGGCCGCGTGCACCTGCGGTGGGACGAACTCTCGCGGAACATGTCCCTCCAGTGGTATCTGGCGCGGGACATCTGGCTGTTCGCTGGGCTCGTGCTCGTCCTCGGTGGTATCGGCGCGGTCGGCGTGTCGTACTACGTCTACCAGATACGGCAACTGGAGCAGAAGCGCGAGGACCTCGGGTTGGACGTGAGCGACCAGGACGACGGTCGCGACCCGCCGCCGGGGATGGGCTGACCGGTCGCCCGCGACCCGCCGCCGGGGATGGGCTGACGTCGGTGTCGACTCGCCTGGCGTCGACTCGGCGTCGGCGTTCTCTCTGTTGGGCGTCGCACTCGTTTTGAACCTCGACCGCCGAGGGGGAGGTATGGACGTAGCTGTGGTCACCGTCGGGGACGAGTTGCTCTCGGGGGAGACCGAGAACACGAACGCGACGTGGTTGTGTCGTCGACTCACCGAGCGTGGGACGCGCGTTCGACGGGTGATGACGGTCCCGGACGACGAGGCGGACATCGCGCGCGTCGTGAACGAGTTCCACGCGGAGTACGACGCGACGATAGTCACTGGTGGGTTGGGGCCGACGCACGACGACCGGACGATGGCGGGCGTTGCCGCGGCGTTCGGACGCGACCTCGAGCACAGTCAGGACGTGGAGGACTGGCTCGTCGAGCACGGCGGGTACGCCGCCGGCGACCTCGCTGCTGGGACGACCGCTGTCCCGGTGGACGCGCGCGTTCTCCACAACGTCGAGGGCGTTGCGCCGGGCGCGGTCGTGGAGTCGACGTACGTCCTTCCGGGCGTGCCGGGCGAGATGAAGGCGATGTTCGAGCTCGTCGCCGAGGAGTTCGAAGGCGAGCAAACGCACGTCGAGACGGTGTTCGCGGCGGAGCCGGAGTCGGCTCTCGTCGACCGCTTCGAGCGCGTGCAAGCGGAGTTCGACGTGACCGTCGGGAGCTATCCGGGCGACGGCGTCCGCATCCGCGTCTCGGCCACGGACGCTGACGAGGTCGCGGCGGCGGCGGCGTGGCTCCGCGAGCGCGTCGACGGCGGCGAGGAGTAGATCGACGGCGGGCGTTCGCTGTCGTTACTGGTAGATCTTGTAGAGCCAACCGGCGGTGATGGCGAGGCTGAGCACGAGGACGCCGAGGCCGAGTTGCGTGTTCGCGACGAGGTCCGCTGCGAGTGGAATCGGTGTCATGAACGGGCGTTGTGACCCCGGTGGCTTAAGCGTTGACAGAGGAACCGACTGCTTTTCCCGGCGACGGCCGTACGAGCGGGTATGCGAGTGGGCGTGGTCGTGAACCCCATCGCGGGGATGGGTGGACGCGTCGGGTTGAAGGGGACCGACGGGCTGGTCGAGGAGGCCCGCGAGCGGGGTGCCCAGCCGCGCGCGCCGGAGCGCGCGAGGACGGCGCTGTCGGCGCTCCGGGCGCGCCGCGACGACGTGACGATAGTGACGGCGAGCGGCGAGCTCGGCGCGGACGCCGCGGTCGACGCCGGGTTCGACCCGGAGGTCGTCTACGAGTTCGAGCCAGACGACGCGGGTGCGTCGACGACGTCGGCGGCGGACACGCGTGCGGCGGTGCGGGCGTTCGTCGACGCGGACGTGGACCTCGTGCTGTTCGTGGGTGGGGACGGGACGGCGGTGGACGTCGCTCGTGCGCTCGAGGCGGCGGGCGACGGGACGGCGGCGGTCCCGATGCTTGGCGTGCCGGCTGGCGTGAAGATCTACTCGTCGGTGTTCGGGGTGACGCCGAGCGACGCCGGCCGCGTCGTCGCGTCGTTCGATGCGGTCGAGGAGCGCGAGGTGAACGACATCGACGAGGCGGCGTACCGCGACGGCGAGGTGCGGACGACGCTGCGTGCCGTGGTGCCGGTCCCGGTGGCGGAGGCGGTGCAGTCCTCGAAGCAGGTCGCGGGCGGGAGCGTCGACGGCGTCGCCGCGGGGTTCGCGGGCGACGTCCGCGAGGGCGTGACGTACGTCCTCGGCCCCGGGAGTACGGTCGGTGCCATCAAGCGCGAGCTCGGGTTCGAGCCGTCGCCGCTCGGCGTGGACGTCTACCGCGACGGCGAGGTCGTCGTTCGGGACGGCACCGAGGACGAGATACTGGCGGCGCTCGGCGAGGAGAACGTCGTCGTGGTGTCCCCCATCGGCGGCCAGGGGTTCGTGTTCGGCCGCGGGAACCACCAGATATCGCCGCCGGTCATCGAGCGGTCGACGGTCGAGGTGGTGGCGTCGCCGAGCAAGCTCGACGACGTCGGCGTCCTCCGCGTCGACACCGACGACGAGGCCGTCAACGAGTCGCTCCGGGGCTGGCAGAAGGTCCGCGTCGGCCGGTACGAGCACCGGCTCCTGAAGGTCGTCTGAGCGCCGGCCGTCGCCGCCCAGTCGTTCGTTTTCTGTGACACCACTGTCGAGAATCGCGTGCAGAGACGACCTAGAAGACAGGTGAAGGTATATTATGGAACGAGGGGCAAATATAAGGTATACCGTTGCCTAGGCGGGGGCATGGAAACGCGTAAAGTGCAGCGGCTCGGGCCGTCGACGCTGGCGATGACGCTCCCGGCCGAGTGGGCGAAGGAACACGACGTCGAGAAGGGCGACGAGGTGTCCCTGCGGATGGGTGGCAAGGGCACGCTGACGGTGATGCCGGAGTCGGCGAACAGCGAGGAGACGGAGGCGGTCATCCACGCGGACGACCTGGACGCCGACGCCGTCGAGCGCGCGATCGTCGCGCAGTACGTGCTCGGACGCAGAGTCATCCGTATCGAGAACGAGTCCGGGGCGCTCGACAGCGAGCAGATCAACGCGGTCTATCGTGCGGAGACCCAGCTCATGGGTCTCGGCGTCATCGAGGAGACGCCGGAGAGCATCGCCATCCGGTGCTCGGTCGACCCGGAGGACTTCACGCTCGACAACCTCCTCGAACGCCTGGAGTCGACGGGGTCGACGATGCGCGGGGAGGCAGTGAAGGCGCTCGCGCACGGGAACCCGGACCTCGCGCAGCGCGCGCTCAACCGCGAGCGGCAGGCGAACAAGATCTTCGTCCTCCTCCTGCGCCTCATCTTCACGGCGTACCAGAATCCGAACCTCGCTCGCGCGGTCGGGCTCGCGGACGGCTTCCCGCTCATCGGCTACCGGAGCATCGCGAAGAACCTCGAACTGACCGCGGACAACGCCGAGGACATCGCCGAGATCGTCCTCGAGGCCGAGGGTCACACGTTGAACGTCGACCAGTCGACGATGCGGCGCATCCGGGAGTTCACCGAGCAAGTCGACGAGCTCACCGCGCTCGCGGTCGAGTCGGCGGTGACGCGGGACTACGACAAGACCATCGCGGCCCGCGAGCTCTTCCACGAGATCAGCGACCGGGAGCGCGAGATACTCAACGACCTCCCGGAGATGGACAACCAGGACCTCCTGCAGGTCCGCGAGGTCCTCGTGAGCCTCCAGCAGACCGCGCAGTACGCGATGCGGAACGCCGAGATCGCGGTGAACCTCGCGCTGAACGAGGAGTCCGACCACACGACCATCAACTGACCGCGTCTCACGCGACCGTCGACTGACTGCGCGAGCGGGTTCGCGAACGAACGCGAGACCGCGTCAGTCGCTCGCGACCACCTCTTCTCGGTCGCCCTCCCGTGTCTCGTGAGCGTCCGCGTCGGTCTTCCGGACGCGTAGTGGGCTTCGACTGGTTATCTCGCAGTCGAACGCGGGATGTTCGGCGAAGTGCCGGACGAGCATGTGGCGTCGCGACCCCGTGATGCCGGTCCGCGAGACGTCGTCGGCGTCGAACGTCTCGGGGAGGCGCTCGTAGAGGCGTTCGACGGCGTCGAAGTCCCGGAACACCTTCGCGTTCCCGGCGGAGTCGGCGCCGCGACGCCGGACCTCGTAGGAGCCGTCCTCGCGGTGGCGGCCGGCGGTCCGGAAGAACTCGCGGTCGGCGACGACGGCGTCACCCAGTTGCTCTTTGAGCGCGACGGCGTCGGCTCTGGACAGTTCCACGCAAGCATCGTCGACAGTAACCTGAATGCGCTCGCTCGATGCGTCGGTCGTTACCTCGGGCTCACCCGAGAAGAACTCGATCCGGAGAGTGAGTACTCCGTTCCATACGCTACGGGTACGCCGCCACCGTCAAAACACTTCCGCCGACGGGTCGCCGGGTCCGGCGCGTCGACCCGCGCCGCTTCGGCCGCGAGTCGCTTCGCCCGCGGGTCAACCGAGGCGAGCGTACTGCGGGTCGAGTGCGGGCAGGACGCCGCCGTCGTCGGTCGTCGTACTGTCGTCGCCGTTCGACGTCGACCCGCCGTCGTCGGTCGTGGTATCCTCGCCAGTCGTCGTGTCCTCGCCGGTCGTCGTATCCTCGCCGGTCGTCGTGCCGTCGTCGCCGTCACCGGCCTCGTCACCGCCGTCGTCGCTTCCGGTCTCGTCTGCGGCCTCGTTCCCCGGTGCGGTGTCGTCCTTCGTCCCGAACACGTCCGTCTCGATGGTCTCGCGGTGCGTCATCCCCTGGAGCGGGATGTCGAGTTCGGTGCCGGCGACCTCGACGCTCGCCGCGAAGTCGATGACGACGTCGGTGCGCTGGTTGCGCTCGACGTGAGTCACCCACCAGTCGTCGAGGTTCTCGTTCTGGATGTACGTCACCGTCCGCACCTGCGTGAGCGAGTTCGGCTCCAGTATCTTCTCGTCGGTGTTCTCGCCCGCGCCGACGCGCACGTCGTTCATCTCGATAGTGTAGTTCAGCTTCGAGACCGGTATCGCGTAGTCCTTCGGGTTGTAGATGTAGAAGTCGACGACGATACCCGTCCGCTCGCTCGTGACCTCTCCCCACTGCGCGCGCGTCTCGTTCACGTACAGGACCGGGTCGCTCACGAGCGGACTGCTCGAGTTCACCGGGCGCGTCTCCGTGGAGTTGAACGACGAGAGCATGTCCGTCTCGATGCTACGGGTCTGCGTGACCGGGACGGACCGACCGAGGAAGTCCGATTCCACGGTGGCGTTCACGTTCACGGTCGTCTGCTCGTCGTTCCGGACGTGACTCACCCACCAGTCGGGGATGCGGTCGTTGTCGAGGGACGTATCGAGGTCGATCGTCGAGTTCCCGGGCGGCATCGCGATGGCGCCCGTCGACCCGTTCGCCATGCGGAGGTCGTTCATCGCGATGGCGTACTCGCCGGAGACGCCGAGGAAGCTCGCCCCGATCGGGTTCGGGTTCGTCACCTCGATCGTCGACCCGATCGTCGTCGTCTCGTCGTTCACGCCAGTGAACTCGTTCTGGAACTCGTTCACCGCGGGGACGCCCAGGAATCCCGCGGCGAACGCGACGCCGACGGCGACGACGACCGCGAGCACGCCCGTTCCCACGATTCGGAAGAGACTCCCGAGGAACAGCGACCTCAGTGTCGCGACGACCGACGAACCTGTACCACCGTCTCCTGCGGAGTCGGCACCCATCTTGTTCCCGGTTCAATCGTCGAACGCTAAAGGTCTTGTCGCAAGACGATTTGGGGGCTACAGTCCGGCAGCGCCCACGAAGCACGCCGGTCGGTCCGTCGGGTCGCGGTCGCTGACCGGAGACGGTGGTACTAAGTCAGCCGCGTGGATACGAGCGAGTATGACTGCTACGGACACCGGTGGGTCGGACAAGGGCGTGGGGTTCACGATGCTGTTCGGCGCTGGCGCGGTGCTCGGCGCCGTCGTCATGGCGGCCGCGGGCTTCGTCGCGACGGGGTCGCTGCGCGGCGGTATCGACGTCCCGGAGGCGACGACCGCGGCGATGGAGGTCAACGCCTCGATAGGGTTCGCGCTCGCGATGGCGTTCGCGGTCCTGGCGGTCGTCGCGGTTCAGGTGTACGACGCCTGACGACCGGGAAACCGTTAATACGCTAAGTCACGTACCTCCGGCATATCGATGAGTGAGTATTCCGAAGAGGAACAGCGCATTCTCGCGTACCTCCGCGATAGCGTCTCGCGCGGACAGCAGTACTTCCGCTCGAAGAACATCGGGGACGCGCTGGGGCTCTCTTCGAAACAGGTGGGCGTTCGACTCCCGAACCTGGACGAGAAGTCCGAGGAGGTCGACATCGAGAAGTGGGGGCGTGCTCGCTCGACGACGTGGAAGGTCACGGTGAGTTAGTTCTCGATGACTGTGACCGTCGAGCGGACGTTCGCGTTCAAAGCGCCGCCTGAGGACGTCTGGGCGTTCATCTCCGAACCGGCGAAGCGAGCGGAAGCGATCAGCGTCGTCGAGTCCTACGACATCGATGCGGACGATCGCGGCGACAAAGCGACGTGGCACGTGAGCCTCCCGATTCCGGTTATTTCGCGGACGGCGGCGGTGGAGACGCGCGACGTGGAGCGTCGCGACGGCGAGTACGTGAAGTTCGTGGGGCGCTCGAAGGTGATGCGCGTGGTCGGCGAGCACGAGGTGGTGCCGACCGAGGACGGCTGCGAGCTCGTGAACCGGTTCCGCGTGGAGGGGAAGCTCCCGGGCGTGGAGCGGTACTTCAAGAAGAATCTCGACGGGGAGCTCGACAACCTCGAGGCTGCATTGCGCGCGGACCTCGGGCTCCCAGCATGAGGCGGTCAGCATGACGTCGACTGCCGGCGGCGGCGCGGGCACACGCGGCGACCCCCTTCGCGTTGCGCTCGTCCAGTTCAGTCCTGACGCGGGGAAGGTTGCTGCGAACGTCGAGCGTGCGCTCTCGGAACTGGACGCTGCGGTGGCGGCTGGTGCGGACCTCGTGGCGTTCCCGGAGCTGTTCGACGTCGGGTACTTCGCGTTCGATTCGTACGCGCGCCACGCTATCGGGTTGGACGGCGAGCGATTCCAGCGGTTCGCGGCGGCGGCGCGCGAGCACGACGTGTGGGTGCTCGCGGGGACGATGATGGAGGACCTGGCGGCGACGGCGGCGAGCGACGTGGACGTGCCGGTACCTGCGGCGGAGGGCTTGGCGAACACGGCGGTCGTGTACTCGCCCGACGGCGAACGCGAGCTCGTGTACCGAAAGCACCACCTGTTCGGGTACGATTCCGCGGAGGCGGAGTTGCTCGTTCCGGGGGAGCGACGGCCGACGGTGGACGTCGGTGGGTTCTCGCTGGCGGTGTCGACGTGCTACGACCTCCGGTTCCCCGAACTCTACCGGGAGTACCTGGACGCGGGCGCGGACCTCGTGCTGGTGCCGTCGGCGTGGCCGTACCCGCGCGTCGAGCACTGGAAGACGCTCCCGTCGACGCGCGCCGTCGAGAACCTGAGTTACGTCGCGACGATCAACGGCGCGGGCACGGTCGGCGGGACGGACCTCGTCGGGCGCTCCACGGTGTACGACCCGTGGGGGACGCCGGTGGCGACGACGGACGACCACGAGACGACCGTGTACGCGGACCTCGACCCCGAGCGCGTCGCCGACGTCCGCGAGGACTTCCCGGCGCTCGACGACCGCCGGCTCTGACGCCCGAGCGGCCGACGACGGAACCGGGCGCCACGACCCCGCCGTAATCGTGCCATACCGACGCATGCGATGGCGTCGCGAACGTTGTCGTGGAACCAACCATTTATAAGGCATGCGGCAGTAGTCCCTGTTGCCGGACGCAGACGCTTTTCACGTCTATTCCGGCACACAACGCCCGTCGCACCTACGCCCGCGCCCAACTGCGGCACCTCGGGGCTACCCGGGAGCCTATTCGAGGTGTCGCATCTCTCGTCCTCACCACTCGAAGTGACGACGTTCCTCGTCGCCAGCCGATAGGTTCACTGTCGTAACCGCTGAACGAGTGGCCATGCGCGTCCGTCAGGCCACGCTCCCGCTCGGGTTCTTCGTCCTGTCCAGCGTGTGGCCGGCACCATTGCTCCTCGTGGAGTTCTCCTGGTCGACCTTCGTCCTCGGTGGGTTGTTCTTCGGCGCGCTCGGCGGCGCGCCGAGCACGGTCGTCTTCCTGCTGCTCGTCGACGACTCGTCGACGCCACGCCGCGGTGCAGTCGCGGCCCCCCTCGCGACGCTCGTCGCCGCGATAGCCGGACTGCCCGTTTTCTCGTTCGCGTACTGGCTGGTCGAGACTATCGTCCTCGGCCGGGGCGTCGACTTCGGCCCGAACGTCCTCGTGGGGTCGATGCTCCTCGGCTGCGTCGCGCTCGTGCTCTCCCCGATCACGGCCGCGCTCGGCTACGGTGTCGCATCGGAGCCGTCGCGGATGCCTTCGCTCCCACGCCGCCTCGAAGCCGTCGACCGCGCGTGGCTCCGTCGTTCACCGAGCACGCGAGCGCTCGTCGTCGCGTTCGCAGTCCTCGCTGCCGGTGTGGGAGGCGCCGCTGGCGTCCAGTACGCAGACCCGACCACGGCCGACGTCGGCGACGCGCCTGCGTACGCCGGCCCCGCTGCCGCCGCCGAAGCCCAGGTCGAGCAAGCGCAGGCCCGCACCCGCTCGGTGTCCCACACCGTCGTCTGGACGGTGCCTGCCGATGGCGCGGACACACCATCGCGCATGGACGACCGACTCGTGCTCCGCCACGACATGCAACGCGACGTGCTCCTGTTCACGACGCGCTTTTCCGGCACGTACCAGACGAACCTCGTCACCGTCGACGGACACTGGTACTGGCCGGGGAACGAGACGACGCCACCGACGGCTGCAGCGGTGACGCGGCGCGACGAGGTGAGCGTGCTGTTCCCGCATTATACCCCTGTCGCGCTGGATGCACCGGCGTCGGTCACCGACCGAGGCGAGGGCTACGTCGAGATCGCGTACGAGGCGGCGGGTGGAACGTGGCACAACCCTGGGACGACCCTGAACGGGACGCGAACGGTCAGGATCGACACGAAAACTGGCCGGGTCGTCGCCGTTACCGACCGGAACGCGAACGGAACCGTCTTCGCGCGGATTCGCTTCGAGGACTACCGGGCGACGAACGTCGACCCGCCGTCGATGCCCGTCGGCTCCATCGAGCGCGTCGTCGAGGACCTCTTCCACGGACCACTCACCGGCGACGGAACGCTCTACTGACCCGACTCCCGGCGGACTGGCTCGTGTGCACCTGGCAATCTGCACCCGGCCCCGAACACCGAGACGTCGCTTCTCGACGAACGAGAACGAAGAGAAAGAACCGCTACCGGACTGCGCTTAGTCGTCTTCGGTCTTGATGTCCGCGGAGAGGCCCTGTGCCATCTCGATGTCCTTCGAGTTGTTGAGCGTCCACGCGGTGCGCTCGGTGACGGCTTCGATGGCTTCGCGCGCCGACGGGGCGCCCTTCCCGGACTTCTTCATGCCGCCGAACGGCAGCTGGACCTCCGCACCGATACAGGGGAGGTTGCCGTACGCGAGGCCGACCTCGGCCTTGTCGCGGTAGTAGTTGATCTGGCGGTAGTCCTCGCTGATGATGGCGCCAGCGAGTCCGTACGGGACGTCGTTGTGGATCTCGACGGCGTCCTCGATGTCGCCGCTGTACTTGACGAGCGCGACGTGCGGCCCGAAGCACTCCTCCTTGAGGCAGCGGAGGTCGGTGTCGTACTCGATCTCGTAGACGAACGGGCCGACCCAGTTGCCGTCCTCGTGGCCCTCGGGGATCTCGTCGTCGTCGAGGTCGAAGCGGTCGACGAGGACGTTCGCGCCCTCCTTGCGCGCCATCTCGTTGTGGCGCGCGATCTTCTCGACGTGCTCTTCCTCGATGGCGGGCCCCATGAACGTGTTCTCGTCGAGCGGGTCGCCGACCGCGACGTCCTGCGCGATGTCGACGTAGCGCTCCTTGAACTCGTCGTAGACGTCCTCGTGGACGATGAGGCGCTCGCTGGAGACGCAGCGCTGGCCGGTCGTCTTGAACGAGGACATCACCGCGGAGTGCACGGCGGTGTCGAGGTCCGCCTTCTCCGTGACGACGATACCGTTCTTCCCGCCCATCTCGCACGCGCGGTTCTTCCCGGGCATCCCGCCGACCTTCGAGGAGATCTCGTGGCCGACCTCGGCGCTGCCCGTGAAGAGGACGGTGTCGGTGATGTCGTTCTCGACGATCTCGTTCCCGGCGTCACCGAAGCCCTGCACCATGTTGAAGACGCCTTCCGGAACGCCGGCGTCCTCGAGCATCTCCGCGATGATCTGTCCGCACCACGGCGTCTGCTCGGCGGGCTTCCAGACGACCGTGTTCCCTTCGACGAGCGCGATGGCCATGTGCCAGAACGGGATGGCGACCGGGAAGTTCCACGGCGTGATGCAGCCGACGACGCCGTTGGGCTTGCGCCGCATGTACGCGTCCTTGCTCGCGATCTCGCTCGGGATGATGTCGCCGTGGGGGTGGCGGGCGTTCCCGGCAGCCCACTCGACCATGTGCCACGCCTCGGTGACGTCGGCTTTCCCTTCGCTGATCTCCTTCCCGCACTCTTTGGTGACGATCTCGCCGAGCTCCTGGTGTCGGTCCTTGAGCTCGTGGTAGACGTCCCAGAGGTACTCCGCGCGGTCGATGTGCGAGAGGTCGCGCCACTCCTCGAAGGCGTCTTCGGCGGCGTCGAGCGCTCGCTGTACGTCCTCGGGTGTGCCGCGGTGGAACTCGCCGAGCGTCTCCCCGGTCGCGGGGTTCTCGCTCGTGAACGTCTCGTCGCCGGAGCCGCTGGTCCACTCGCCGTCGATGTAGTGCTGGAAGGTGTCGGTCATCGTGTTCGGCAAAATTTTCGCGGGACGCCTTCAAAAAGCCACCCCTTCCATCGACGGGTTGGCGCGAGTTCTGCCGCCTATGGTCGGGTGCGGTTCGGGTGCGAGACCGTGGGCGTCGGGGCGCGACGCGGTGGTATGTGAGGAGCTAGCGCGTCTCGTTCCGCCGGCAGGTGCTCGGGTTCGACTCCCTGTGGGGGGGACGCTGGGGGATACGTTTATGTACGGCGTCCGGGGTCACGTCGCTGCCTTCTCTATCTCGCCTTTGAGCGCGTTCGCGTCGAAGTCGTGGTCGGGGCGGAGCGCGACGAAGTCGAGGAACTCGCGAGCGGCGAGGACGTCGCTGACGCTGTAGGCGCTGGTCGCCGCAGCGACGGCGTCCCGTGCGCCAATTCGGGGGGCGAGCTCGGCGAGTGCGCACGCGAGGTCGTACGAGCGCGCACCGACGAACCCTTCGTCGCGGACGGTCGTCGCGTCGATGACGTACAGTTCGTCGTCCTGGAGGAGGACGTTCTCGCCGCGGACGTCGCCGTGCGCGATGCGCTGGTCGTGCATCCGCGCGAGGAGCGCGAACAGGTCCGTGGCGTGCGAGCGCGCCTCGGCGTCGCTGAGGTCGTCGAACGTCCGGAAGTCGGGGAGGTACTCGAGGACGAGGACGCCGAGGCCGTCCACCTCGAACGCGTCCACTGGCCGCGGGACGTTCAGGCCGACGGCGTGCATGCGGCTGACGGCTTCGAGTTCGCGTTCGGCGAGCGCGAGCGGCGTGCCGACGTGGTCGAAGAACCCCTCGGTGCCGGCGCTGAACGCGCCGAGGTTCCGGCCGGCGGTGAACAGCGCGTGCACCACCGAGTTCTGCGGAGTGACGACCTTCACGAACCACTCGTCGTCGACGACCATCGGCGTCGACAGCCAGTTGTCGGCGTCGAGGAACTCGACGCGGACGCCGTCGCGGTCGTTCCGTTCGGCGACCGCTCGCGCGACTGATTCGAGTCGCGTCCAGTCGACGGTCCCCCTGAGGAACTCGCGGATGGCCACGGTCGAACGTCGTTCCCGGGGGTGAAAACTCTCTCGCCGCGGCCGCGCGTTACCGCGGAACGACCGTTCGAGGAACGGGCGCGGAAGCCGGCGTCAGGCGCCGGACTCGGTGACGGTGAGCGTGTACTCGCCGCTCCCGCTGTAGGCGTCGACGAGGATGCCGAGTTCGTCGTCGGGCGTGACGGCGTCGACGACGACGGTCTCGGTGCTGGATTCGCTCGTCCCGGCCGCGTCGTAACGCACGGTCGTGGGTCGGTGCCCGGAGCGCGTGACGTAGAGGTCGAAGTCGGCGTCGCTCGGGCCGTCGAGCGCGATCTCGACCTGGCAGGGGTCGCTCAGGTCGGTCGTGTACGTGAACGAGTCGTCGTCGTACCAGCCGGCGAGTTCGCCGCTCACGCTGTCGGCCGTGGTGACGCGCCCGCAGCCCATGTCGCCGTTCGCGTGGAACGGCTCGCGGAGCCCCCACGGGTCGGGACCGAAGTTCGTCGTCGTCGGGAGCGTCTCGTCGCCCGCGAGGTTGTTCGCGGCGTCGGTGACGGCAGTGTCGGAGAATCGGAGCGGGCTCCCGAACGCGTTCGCGATGGCGTTCAGGCGGTCGCGAGCCTCACTGGAGGCGTTCGCGCCCGAGGCGAGGACGACGGCGCCGCCGTCGGCGGCGAACGCGTACAGCGCTTCGAGTTCCGCGTCGGTGAACTCGGCGAGTGGCGTGGAGACGAGGATGGCGCGTGCGTCGTCGAGCGCGTCACTGGTGACGTCGTTGACGCCCGCGAGGTCGACGTCGAACCCTTCCAGGTATCGCTGGAAGTACGCGACGTCCTCCGCGGACAGGCCGGCGCTCGCGTTGAACTGGCCGTGCCCGCCTTCGACGAGCACGCGGCCCTCCGCGCGGTCGCTGAGGCCGTCCATGAGGTTCGCGACGAACGCGAAGTTGTCGTACGCGCTCGTGTCCTCGTCGAACCCTTCGGCTTTCTCGTAGCCCTCGTCGAGCACGAGCCCGCCGAGCACCGCGAGGTTGTGGTTCGGGTCGACGCCGACGAGCGGTGCGCGCGAGGCGGACGCGTCGCGGCTCGCGCGGATCGGCGCGAACGGTCCGTTCAGGCGGCCGCGCGTCGTCTCGACGCGAGTCGCCTTCGGGACGTACACCTCCTCGACGCCGTCGTTCCGGATCGTCGGCGTGAGGTTCGGGTTGCTGTTCGCCCAGATGCCCTTCGAGGCGTCGCGTGCCGCGTACTCGGCCGCCTGGAAGTCCTCGAGCTTCGAGAGGCTGGACGCGTACGAGCGCGCGTACCCCTCTTCGACGAGTTGCTCGTTGTAGAGCGTGTCGCGGCTCCCGGAGCCGTCGTCGTACTCGATGTACGCGAGCACGCGACCGAACGGGTCCTTGACGCCGCCGTTGAACTCGCTCCCGGCGGGGTCGAACGAGATGTCGACGGTCTCCCCGGCGAGCGCGTCCTTCGCGAACTGCGTCGCGAGCTCGGCGTGGTACGCGAGGTAGGGATAGTCGGCGTCCCAGAACTCCTCGACGTCGTCGACGCCCTGGCGCTTCGCGAACCACGCGCCGAACCCGCTCGCGTTCAGGTTCGTGGTCGCGGGCGCGAACGGCGCGCCGGCGTTGTTCTCCTCGTCGACGACCTGCGCGTCACCGAACCGGAACCCGAGGCCGAGCGCGTCCGCGATGGCGTTGAGGTTCCCGGTCTGGTCGTAGTCGTTGTAGTCGTCCTGGTCGTGGAGGAAGACCGCGCCGCCGTCGTCGACGAACGCGGAGAGTGCCGACAGTTCGCCCTCGCTGAACGCGCCCGGGGAGGTGACGACGAGCGCGTCCGCGTCGCTCGTGTCGCTCGGAATCGACGAGCCGGCTTCGAGCTCGAACCCGTTGTCCTCGGCGTACGCGGCGAACCCGCTGAACTTGTCGAGCGAGTAGAACTGGCCGTGGCTCTCGTCCCAGCGGACGGTCCCGGACCCGACGAGGTCGCTCCAGACGTTCAGGACGAACTCCTCGTTGTCCGCTTCGGTGTCGTAGCCGTCGGCCACGACGGGTGCGGGGAACCCGACGACGTTCCCGTCGCGCGCGACCAGCGGGACGTCGGTGCCCTCGGGGTAGGAGACGGCGTCGCCGTTCCCGTCACCGTCCTGGACGGTTGCGGGCGACTCCGCCCACACCGCGACCGAGGACGCGTCGGTGAGCGGTTCGCCGTTCGCGTCGAGCAGCGGTGCGGCGCCCTCGCCGAACACGAGCCGGGAGACGGGCTCGCCCTCGCCGCCGACGACGAGGTCCGCGCCGACGCCCTCGCGCGGCGCGAACACGTCGAACGCGGGGTTGAATCGCCGCGTGACGGGACGGAACGGCTTGCCGGTGTTCGAGGCCTCGTCGACGACCTGGTCGTCGTTGAACCGGAAGGGCGCGTCGAGCGTCTCGGCGACCGCGTTCAGGTCCTGAGTGGCGTCGTAGTCGTCGTAGTCAGCCTGGTCGTGGAGGAACACCGAGCCGCCGTTCGCCGCGAAGTCCGCGAGCGCGGACAGCTCGCTGTCCGTGTAGGATTCGCTCGTCGACGGGACGACGACCGCGTCCGCGCTCGACAGGTCGTTCGCGACGTCGCTCGTCGACTCGACCGTGTAGCCGTTCGAGCCCGCGTAGTCAGCGAACGTGGAGAACCCGTCGAGGCCGTTGTACTGGTTGTGCGTCTCGTCCCAGAGGACGGTCCCGGAGCCGCCGAGTTGCTGGTCCCAGACGTTCAGGAGCAGTTCCTCGTTGTGGAGGTCCGAGTTGTACTTGAGCGTGTCGTCGTCGACGAGCAGCGACCCGACCGCGACGACGTTCCCGTCGATCGCGAGCAGCGGGATGTCGCCGTGCTCGCCGTAGTCGACGGCGTCGCCGTTCCCGTCGGCGTCCTTGTTCGTCGCGGACTCCTCGGCCCACACTGCGACGACGGAATCGTCGAGCAAGCGGCCGCCGTCGGCGTTCAGGAGGCTACAGGTGGAGCCGAACTGGACGTCGGTGAGGCCGACGCGGTCCGCGAGTCCTTCCCACTCCTCGGGGCGCTCGTACTGGCCGTTACCCTTCTTCTCGGCGGTGTCGATGCCGAGCACGCGGATGGACTCCACGCGACCGTCGTCGAACTGGACGTCGACGGTGTCCCCGTCGGAGACGCCGACGACGTCGACCGTGTACGTCTTCGAGGGGTCGAGCGCGTTCGCCTCGTCGATGCCCGGTCGGTTCTCGAAGTAGCCCGCGAAGTCCGCGGTGTTGAAGTTCGCGGTCTTCGGGACGTAGTTCGCGCCGTTGTTGTTCGAACTGTCGACGACCTGGTCGTCGTTGAACCGGAAGCCCGCGTCGACGGCCGCGGCGAGCGCGTTCGAGTTCGCGGTCTGGTCGAAGTCGTTGAAGTCCGATTGCGAGACGAGCAGGAGCGTCCCGCCGTTCGCGACGAAGTCCGCGAGCGCCGTCTTCTCGGCGTCCGTGAACGCCTCGCTCGGTGGCGTGACGACGAGCGCGTCAGCGCCCGAGAGGTCGGCGGCGACGTCCGTCGTCGACTCGAGCGCGTACCCGTTCCGTTCCGCGTACGTCTCGAACTGCTTGAACCCGGGGCCGTTCCCGCCGTTCCCACTGGAGTCGAGCTGGTAGAACTGGCCGTGGCCGTCGTCCCAGAGGACGGTCCCCGAGCCGACGGTCTCGTCGAGCGCGTTCAGGAGGAACTCCTCGTTCCCGGCCTTGAAGTCCGTGTCGTTCGGGACGAGTGGACACCCGATACCGACGACCGCGCCCGCGTTCGATTCGTCGACGGCGACGAGCGGGATGTCCGTCCCGTCCGGGTACGTCGTCGCGTCGCCGTTCCCGTCGGAGTCCGTGTTCGACGCGGTCGATTCCGCCCAGACGGGGACGAGCGAGGCGTCGGTCAGCGGGTCGCCGTTCGCGTCGAGGAGGCTCGCCGTGGAGTCGAACGCGAGCGGGTCGACCGTCGCGGCGGCCGCACGCACCTGTTCTGCGCCCAGTACCCCGAGCCCGCTGGCGACCCCCGCGCCAGCGACCCCCGAGAGGAAGTTTCGTCGTTGCACACGGTGTAACCCCGCACACATTCTAATAAAACAAGCGAAATCGGGCAGTAAATTTACTCTCGTTGTACCGAGATATACTGTGGCATCGGTTCGCATTGATTGGCGGCCCGAAGGACCCCGGTCGCGGCGACCAGGTCACCGACGGGTCACGGCCGGGGTCGCCGATGGATCGCGTCTGAGTCGACGTCGAGCCAGCCGGGGGCGAGTGTAGAAGCCTTTATTTTCGGTCTGTGCAAGGTTTGCGTATGGACTTCGACCTGCCGACCGAGCACCAGATGATCCAGGAGGAGGTACGGCGGTTCTGCGACGAGGAGATCGAACCGATCGCCCAGGACATCGAGGACGAGCACCGGTTCCCGCAGGAGATCTTCGACCAGCTCGCCGACCTGGACGTCATGGGCGTTCCCATCGACGAGGAGTACGGCGGGCTCGGTGGTGACACGCTGATGTACGCGGTCGTCGCGGAGGAACTCGGTCGCGTCTCCGGGTCGGTCGCGCTCTCGTACGTCGCGCATACCTCGCTGGGCACGAAGCCCCTGGACCTGTTCGGCACCCCCGAGCAGAAGGAGGAGTGGCTGGAGCCGCTCGCGTCCGGCGAGGGCATGGGTGCGTGGGCGCTCACCGAACCCGGCAGTGGGAGCGACGCGAGCGACATGGACACGATGGCGGTCAAGGACGGCGACGAGTACGTCCTGAACGGCACGAAGCAGTTCATCACGAACGCGAACGTCGCCAACTCGGTGCTGGTGAAGGCCGTCACCGACCCGGGCGCTGGCTACGACGGCATCTCGACGTTCATCGTCGACCCGGAGAACGACGACGGCTTCTCGGTGTCGACCGTCTGGGACAAGATGGGCCTGAACGCGTCGCCGACGTGCGAGATACAGCTCGACGACGTCCGCATCCCCGAGGACCGCCTGCTCGGCAAGGAGGGCGAGGGCTGGAAGCAGACGATGAAGACGCTCGACGGCGGCCGCATCAGTATCGCCGCTATCTCCACGGGGCTCGCACAGGGCGCGTACGAGGCCGCGAAGTCCTACAGCAAGGAACGCGAGCAGTTCGGCCAGCCCATCTCGAAGTTCGACGCCATCCGCGACAAGATCGTCCACATGGAGCGCCAGGTCGAACGCGCGCGCCTCCTCACGCACAAGTCCGCGTGGCAGTACGACCAGGGCGAGTCCGTCACGAAGTCCAGTTCGCTCGCGAAGCTCGACGCGAGCGAGGCCGCGCGCAAGGTCGCGGAGGAGGCCGTGCAGGTCCTCGGCGGGTACGGCTACACGGAGGACTTCTCGCCGCAGCGGTTCATGCGCGACGCGAAGCTCATGGAGATCGGCGAGGGCACCAGCGAGATACAGCACCTCGTCATCGGTCGCGAACTCGGCCTCTAAGCGAGCGACGCTTCCTAGACTCCGCGGCGTTCGTCCGTACTACCGAGTGTTCTCAGAATCCACGACGCTCGTCCGTGTTGCGGACGTTCTCGCGGGCGGCCTGGGCGTTCGCGACGGTGACGAGGATGACGCCGCCGAGCATCGCGATGCCGCCTGCCAGTCCGAGTCCCTCGTAGCCGTTACTGTACAGCCACGGCATGACGAGGAACCCGTAGAGGAGGACGGCGCCCGTGAATATCCGCTTGTGCTCGACGAGGACCGCGGTGAGCTTGTCGACGAGCGGCGGGTCGTCCTGCTCGTCGGGTGCGTCCGCCCGTGCTTGGGCGGCGGCTTCGTCCGCGCGCGGCGGTGGACCACCCTCGTCGCCGCCACCGCCACCCCACGCGGCGTTCAGTCCGTCGCCCGCGTCGGTGTCGTCGTCGCGGTCCGCTGGCATACTGCACGGTCACGGCCGAATCCTGATAAATCCACGCAGACGCGCCGCTGTGGAGGGCGACGACTGCAGCAGTTGACGGATCGGTGATCCCGAGAACGAAGAAGCGTCGAGAGTCCGCGGAGCGCCCAGTTACGGCCAGTTACCGGCGTCCTCGTACGCGTTGAGGACGCGCTGGATGGCGTTGACGTAGCACGCCGTGCGGAGGTTCGGCGTGTCGAAGGACTCGTAGGCCTCGGTCATGCGGTCGAACGCGTTCACGATAATCGTCTCGAGTTCGTCGTTCACGCGGGCCTCGTCCCAGTAGAAGCGCTGGCGGTTCTGGACCCACTCGAAGTAGCTGACGGTGACGCCGCCGGCGTTCGCGAGGATGTCCGGGACGACGTGGACGTCGCGCTCGGTGAGGACGTCGTCGGCGTCGGGCGTGAGCGGGCCGTTCGCGGCCTCGACGATGACATCCGCGGAGACCTCGCGCGCGAGCTCCTCGTCGATGGCGTTCTCGAGTGCGGCGGGAACGAGGAGGTCGACGTCCATCGTGAGGAGGTCCTCGTTCGTGAACTCGTCGTCGGCGTCCTCGTAGCCCGCGACGGAGCCGGTCTCGCGCTTGAAGTCCTTCACGGCGACCGGGTCGAACCCGTTCGGGTTGTGGATGGCGCCCGAGGAGTCGCTGACGGCGACGACGTCCGCGCCGAGCTCGTCGATGAGCTTCGCCGCGATCCAGCCGGCGTTCCCGTACCCCTGCACGGCGACCTTCGCCTGCGAGATGTCGCGGTCGAGGTAGTCGAAGACCTCGCGCGCGGCGAGCATCGTCGACCGGCCGGTCGCCTCGACGCGACCCTCGCTCCCGCCGGACTCGATGGCCTTCCCGGTGACGACGCCCGGCTCGGTCTTCCCTTCGAGCGTCTCGTACGTGTCCTTGATCCAGTTCATCTCGCGCTGGCCCGTGTTCACGTCGGGCGCTGGGATGTCCTCGTCCTCGCCGACGAACGGGCGGAGTTCCTTCGCGAACGCTCGCGTGACGCGCTCGACCTCGCCCGCGGAGTGCTCGCTCGGGTCGATGACGATGCCGCCCTTCCCGCCGCCGTAGGGGATGCCGACGGTCGCGCACTTGTACACCATCCAGCCCGAGAGCGCCTTCACTTCGTCGCGGTTGACGCCCGGGTGATAGCGGATGCCGCCCTTGTAGGGACCGCGGTCGCCGTTGAACTGCGATCGGAACGCCTTGAAGCGCCCCGTCGTCCCGTCGTCCATGTCGATGGTGAGGTTCGTCTCGAGGACGCGCTCGGGGTGCTTCAGGCGGTCGATGACGTCGTCGTCGGCGTCGATGTACGCCGCCGCGTCGTCGATCTGCTCCTGGAGGCTCTCGAAGGGGTTCGCTTCTTGGGTCATCGAGTGAAGAAACTCGAAGCCCCGGGTTAAGCGTGGCGGAATTATAGGACTGAATACGACTTATAGCCAATGAAGGGTCCTTATATGGAGTGTGCTAGCATGACTGTGGCTCTGGATGGGTGAGTTCACCGGGGGAGTTGGCGCCAGGGCCGTGCGTTCAGGCGTCGTCGGCGGCGCGAGCGCGGTCGACGATGCGTTCGGCCTGCGCGACGAGCGGTGCGTCGATCATCTCGCCGTCGACCTGGAAGACGCCGCGGCCCTCGGCGTCCGCGTCGGCTTTCGCGTCCAGCACGCGTTCGGCCCAGTCGACGTCCTCGGGGTCGGGCGTGAACGCGTCGTTGATCGGGTCGACCTGCGAGGGGTGGATCGCCATCTTCCCGTCGAACCCGAGCTGGATGGCGAACGCGGTCTCCTCGCGGAGCCCCTCGGTGTCCGAGAAGTCAGTGTAGACGGTGTCGATGGCGTCCACGTCGGCGCTCGCGGCGGCGAGCACGACGTGTTCGCGAGCGTAGAGCACCTCCGTGCCCTCGCTCGTGCGGGTCGCGCCGACGTCCGCGGAGAGGTCCTCGGCGCCGAAGACGACGGCGTCGGTCGCGTCCGCGGTCGCGATGGATTCGGCGTTGAGGACGCCGCTGGCGCTCTCGACGAGCGCGAGCACGGGCGGTGTCTCCCGCGGGAAGAGGTAGTCGAAGCTCCGGACGTCGTCGCCGCTCGCGCACTTCGGGAGCATGAACGCGTCCAGTCGCGCGTCGTCGAGGTGCGGTTCGAGCGCGTCCACGTCGGCTTCGGCGGTCGCGTCGGCCTCCTGGCTGTCCGAGCCCTCGTCGTCGCCGACGGGGTTGACGCGGACGCACACCTCGCAGTCCGGGTCGAACGCGTCGTCGGTGAGGACGTTCGCGACCGCCTCGCGCGCTTCGGACTTGCGAGCGGGTGCGACGGCGTCCTCCAGGTCGAAGACGACGACGTCCGCACCCGTCGCGGGCGCTTTCCGCATCAGTTCCGGTCGGTCCCCCGGCGAGAACAGCACGCTACGTCGAGCCATACGACCCCGTGCGTCGTGGACCCCCGTAAGTGTCCGCGATTCGACGCCGTTCTGGCGGTCGAGTCGACAGGTCACCGCCGCTCGAGCGGGAGAATCAGTGGCGTCGAGGGCAGGCAGATATATCCGTTCGCTGGCCGAACCTGTTGGCGTGCTCGATAACTCTCGCCGGGACGTCCTGAAGAACGCGCTCCTCAGTCGGCCGCGGGACTTCTTCGTCGGCGCTGCGACCACGCTCGTCGTCCGCCTCACCGGTATCGAAGCGCTCGAGGACGACGAGAGCGAGTCCACCGACGACGAGAGCGAGTCCATCGACGAGTGACGTTGCGGGCGACGTGCCGAGCGGCGTTCGGCCGCTCGTTCGACGGTGTCGCCGCGGTCAGGGCCAGAGTCCGCGGGCTTCGTGCGCGTCGGCGACGCGGGAGAGTGCGACGACGTACGCGGCGTCCCGCCACGTGCAGTCCCGGGCCTCGACCTCCTCGCGGACGGCGTCCCACGCTTTCAGCATCTCCGTCTCCAGTTCCTCGTTGACGCGTTCGAGACTCCACTTGCGGCGGTTGATGTCCTGCAGCCACTCGAAGTAGCTGACGGTGACGCCGCCGGCGTTCGCGAGGATGTCCGGGATGACCTCGACGCCGCGTTCTTCGAGGACGCGGTCGGCGGCGCTCGTCGTCGGCCCGTTCGCGCCCTCGACGACGATGTCCGCCTTCACGTCGTTGACGTTGTCGGCGGTGATGACGTTCCCGACGGCGGCCGGGATGAGGACGTCGACGTCGAGTTCCAGGAGGTCGGCGTTGTCGAGCGAGTCGGCGTGCTCGTACCCCGAGACCATCCCGGGGCGTTCGTCGTGGTCCTGGACGTCGCGCGTGTCGAGGCCGTCCGGGTCGTAGATGGCGCCGTCGACGTCGCTGACGGCGACGACGTCCGCGCCGCGGTCGTCGAGGTAGCGCGCGGCGTTCGCGCCGACGCTCCCGAACCCCTGCACGGCGACGGTGACGTCCTCGATGTCGTAGTCGTAGTACTCGATGGCTTCCTTCGCGACGATGCCGACGGAGCGCCCGGGCGCCTTCTCGCGGCCGTAGCTCCCGCCGACGACGGGTGGTTTCCCGGTGACGACGCCGGGCGTCGTCTCGCCTTCCTGCATCGAGTAGGCGTCCATGAACCACGCCATCTCCTGCGGGCCGGTACCCATGTCTGGCGCGGGGATGTCGTGGTTCGGGCCGATGGAGTCGCGGAGTTCCTCGGCGAACCGGCGCGTGAGACGTTCGACCTCGTCCTCGCTGAGGTCCTTCGGGTCGACGACGATGCCGCCCTTCCCGCCGCCGAAGGGCAGGTCCATGACGGCGCACTTCCAGGTCATCCACATCGAGAGCCCGATGCACTCGTCCTCGCTGACCTCCGGGTGGAAGCGCAGGCCGCCCTTGAACGGACCGCGGACGCTGTCGTGCTGGGCGCGGTAGCCCGTGTAGACCTCCCACGAGCCGTCGTCGCGTTCGAGCGGGACGCTCACGCGCTGGACGCGGTCGGGGTGTTCGAGGCGCTCGATGACGCCGTCGTCCACGTCGAGGTGGGCGGCGGCGCGTGCGAGCTGGCGGCGCGCTGTTTCGAGGGCGGTCTCTTCGTCGGTGTCGTCGGGTTTGGTATCGGTGGCTGTGGCCATGTGGTCACCTCTGGCGCGACGTGCGTGCTCCCGGACCGTAACCGACCGACCGACCGTGAGAGGTGTTCGCACACGCCGCGCCGAGAACTGCCGGCGTCGGATACGCGTCAGGTGCGACGCCGGGCATCGCCTCCGCCTACCCCGCTCTCCGAGTTAACCCTTGTGATAAGGATTCGGGTCGTGCCAGTATCTGCCAACGCGGCGTGGTAACACGCCACCACCAGCCGCCTGCTGCACGTGGGAAGGCAACGCATGGCTAAGTCCGTCGGGAGCGTAGGGAGAGTATGCAAGAGAGCGTCAAACTCGGCGAACTGGATGCGGTCATCGACGACCTGCACTACCCGACCGACCGGGACGGCGTCCTCGACAGCTACGGCGAACTACGCCTCCAGCTCGCCGATGGCGAGGTCACCGTCCGGGAGGTCCTCAGCGAGTCGAGCGTGACGCGCTTCGAGAACGCCACGGAACTCGCAAGCGAGGTGTTCGCGTTCCTCCCCCGCGAAGCCGTCGGCGAACCATACCAGGCCGAGGGCGAGGGCTAACGCGCGGTCGCGGGCAGAAACCCCCGCGCAGTGCTCACTCCCCCAGCGCAGTGCTCACTCCCGCAGGAGGGTGACGACGGGTCCTGCGCCGAGCGTCAGGAGCACGCCGAGCGCCCACGCGATCAGGTCGGCGTTCGACGACCCGTGCTCGCGGTCCGTCGTCTTCGCCGGTTCGTCGGTCGGCTCGGCGGTCGTCGCGGTCTCGTTCGCGCCGCCGGCCGTCGACGCGGCCGCTGTGGCGACGCCGCCGCCGAGCGAGACCAACTGGGCCGCGACGGCCGCGTCGACGCGGGATTATGGCACCGATAATCCCGGTGCCGGCTGCGGATAATCGACCGCCAAACCCCGCTTACGGCCTTCATAATAATCCACTCGTGGGGCGACGGTCCCGACAGCATGGACTCTAGCACACAGGACCGAACGCGCACGCGACAGTCCCGCGCTCGGACGCCACCGAGCGTCCACGTCGAGCGCGTCGGATCGACGTCGACCGTCGAGCACGGACGCGCCGATGGCGAGCGGCGTCGCGACGTCGTGGTCGTGCCGCGCGTCCCGTCGAACGTGGAGGGCGAGGTCGACGCGTGACCCGGAACGTCGCACTCGTCGTCCTCGACACCGTCCGGAAGGACACGTTCGACGAATACGCGCCGCGACTCCGACGTCGCTCCGGGAGCTCGTTCGAGCAAGCGCGCGCCGCGAGCTCGTGGAGCACGCCGAGTCACACGAGCATGTTCACGGGCGACCTGCCGTCCGAGCACGGCGTGCACGCCGAGCACTTCGACTCGACCTTCGACTTCTCGGACTTCGACGTCGACGACACGTTCTACGGCGACCTCCCCGAGCACCGCCGCGTCGGTCTGAGCGCGAACTCCTACATCAACCCGCACTTCGGGTACGACGAACTGTTCGACTCGTTCCACGACTTCTCCATCGGCTCGCACACCGCCGAATCCCTGTTCACGGAGGGGAAGACCGTCCAGGAGTACATGAAGCGCACGGACGAACCGAGCGCCGCGAAACGCCACCTCGGGTTCCTCAGGGAGTGCATCGAGCACGACCGGCCCGCGAAGAGCGTCGCGAACGGCGTCTGGGCGCTCCTCGGACCGAAACTCAAGCAGTGGGACGTCCCGTTCCCGGAGTTCGTCGACGACGGCGCGAGCGTCATCACGGACACCACCGTCGAGGAAGCCGAGCGCGGCCCGGAACCGACCGCGTTCTTCCTGAACTACATGGACGCCCATACGCCGCTCCGGAACCTCTACCAGCACGACGACGGCATCCACGACGTCCCGAACTCGTGGAGTTCCACCGAGATCGACAAGTGGGAACTGAACGAGGACGGGCTCGCGACCGACGAGTACGCCGAGAACTACCGCGACGTCTACCGCGCCGCCGTCGACTACCTCGACCGCACGGTCGTGGACCTGATCGACCGCGTGCAAGCCGCGACCGAGCGCGAGACGACGTTCGTGATCGTCTCCGACCACGGCCACAACCTCGGGTACGACGCCGACGACGGCCTCTGGCACCACACGGGGAGCATGAGCGAGGGCGTCATGCACACGCCCCTCGAGATAGTGAACCCGCCCAAGGGGTACCACGAGACGGAGGACCGGTTGTTCTCGCACCTCCACCTCGGCGACCTCCTCGTCGACCTCGCGAACGAACGCCCGCTCGACGACACATACTTCCAGGACCGCATCCCCGCGGAGACCGTCGGCCTCCTCGGCGGCGACAACCGAACGTGGGGGCGCGAGTTCAGCGAGGAGACGTTCGCGTGGTGGGACCGCATGATGCGCGTCGTCTACGGCGAGCCGTCGGCCGAGAGCGACAGGACCGCGCCCGTCAAACGCCAGTGGAACTCGCTCGGCGAGCGCTTCCGGTACCGGCTCGACCGCGACCGCCCGAGCTGGCAGGAACTCGCCGCGGAGGACGTCGACGTCCCCGCCGCGGACCGCGCGCTGTTCGCGGAGCCCCTCGAGGAGTACAAGCGCGCGGCGGCCGCGACCGAGCAGGACACCGACTTCGACGAGGACGTCGAGGACCACCTGAAGCAACTCGGGTACCTCTGAATCATGGTCGGGATCGCTGGCGTCCTCGGCGACGGTCGTCTCCCCGACGACGTGGCGTCGTGGACGCAGTGGCGGGACGACGAGGCATCGTTCGAGTACGTCGACGACTACGTCGACCTCGAGCTTCGCGCGCACCCAGTGCAGGTCGACGACCAGCCGGTCGCACTCGACGACGGCGACGTCCTCCTCTGGGTGTGGGGTGACGTGTTCGGGCACGGCACTCGCGGCGAGTACACGCCTCGCCCCGGTGGGCCGGACGCGAGCGCCGACTACTGCGCGACGCTGTACGAGCGGCACGGACTGGAGTTCGTCGAGGAACTGAACGGACACTACGCGATCGTCCTCTACGACCGTGCAGACCGCGAGCTGACGTTCGTCACGGACCGGTTCGCCACCCACCCGATATATCACGCGTCGGTCGGCGGGAGCGTCGCGTTCGCGTCCAACCCGCAGGCGCTGACCGCGCACCCGGACGTCTCGCCCGCGTTCGACGAGGACTACCTCCACGAGTACCTCGCCCTCCGTCGCGTCTTCGGTCGCGAAACCGCGCTCGAGGACGTTCGCGAACTTCCGCCCGCGACGACCGTCACCGTCGACCTCGACGACTTCGCGACGAGCCACGAGACGTACTGGCGTCCGACGTACGAACCCGAGGACCGTCCGTTCTCGTACTTCGTGGATCGACTCGTGGACGTCCTCTGCACGATGTTCGCGGACTGGACGACCGACGACCTCGCGTACGGGACGCTGCTCTCCGGCGGCAGCGACTCGCGGATCGTGCAGGCCGCGATCGACCAGTCAGTCGTGGCGTTCCACAACGCGGACTGGATGAGTCGCGAAGCACGGATCGCGAACCGGGTCGCTGACAGCGCCGGCGACGAGTTCTGTCTGCTCGAGCGGTACGACGACCACGAAGCCCGGACGCTCACGACGACGCCGCGGCTCTCGTCGTTCAGCGGCTGGTTCGACCAGGCGTACTTCGCGGAGTTCCAGGACGAGATCACTGATCGCGTCGACGTCCTCGTCTCCGGGCTGTTCGCGGACATGCTGTTCGACGGTGGCCCACTCCAGACGCGGACCGTGTCGCTCGGGTCGGTCGGGACCGTCGACCTCCCCGTGGAGACGCCGATCGAGTCCGTCGACGACTACGTCGACGCGAAGGTCTCGAGCGCGACCGAGGTCCCGTACTTCGACGCGAACCGCGACCTCGCCGACGTCGTCCGCGACAACATCCAGGTGCTCGAGGACGGTCGCGTCGTCAGTCACGGCGTCGAGTACGCGTCGCTCGAGGACCTCGTGATGTACGGCGACTACTATCCGCTCGGCGCGGACACCGAGGCGATCTTCCCGCGGAGTCTCGGACAGATGCGTCCGTACCGGACGCCGTTCCTCGACAACCGCGTCGTCGACCTGCACCGCCGGATGCCCCAGCAGTTCTTCCTCCGCCGGAACGTCGTGAACGCCGCCCTCGAATCGATCTCGCCTGCGCTCGCGGAGATCCCGCACTCCCGGACGGGCGTGTCCCTGAAGCGCTCGTTCCCCGCGGCGTTCCTCAGCCGGAACATCACTGGGTTCTACCGCAAGCACCTGGACGACGAACCGACTCCGCAACCGCACTTCACGCACAAGCCCTGGCCGGACCGGAGCGAACTCCTCCGCGTCTCGCCGTTCGCGATCGACGCGATCCGCGAGAACGAGCACGTCCTCGACGCCCTCCCGTTCCTGGACGCCGACGCGGCCGAACGAACGTACGCCGAGCACGTCGACGGCGCCGAGTACCACCAGGTCCTGTACTCGCTGCTGACGCTCCTCGAGATGCCGGTGACCGAGCGCGTCGCGGGCGTCGACGAAGACGCTGCGAACGACGACTCGGAGGACGACTCCGGGCGGCGCGGGGTGGTCGCGTCGAGCATCGGCCGGGACGAACCCGGTGGGGGCGACGCATGAGTGCGGCAGTCGGCGAGTCGGACGCGTCGCGACGCAGCGCCCGATCGTCGATGAACACAGAGCTGTTCGGCGTGTTCGGCGACCGCGAGGAGTTCGAACGGCATCGCGACCCGACCGCGTTCGACGTCGTCCTCGAGACGCCGGGGGCGACCGTCGGCGTGCGCGCTCGCGACCTCGACGTCGACCGGCGGACGGACACGTACAGCACCGACGCGGGCGGCTGCGCGCTCTTCGGGGAGGTCGTGGAACCACAGGGCCAGGACGGGCCGGCGCGAGCGGTCTACGAGCGCGCCGACCGCGACGTCGACGCCGCACTCGACGCGCTGAACGGCTCGTACCTCGCGTTCGTCGACGTCGACGACGACCCGTTCGTCGCGACCGACCCGCTACGGTCGTGGGAGTGCTTCTACGCGGACGTCGACGGGACGCGCGTCTTCGGGACGGACGTCGCCGCACTGGAACGACTCGTTGACGACCGCACGCCCGACGAGACCGCGGTTCTCGAACTGCTCCACCTCGGGACCGTTCTCGGCGAACGCACGCTGTTCGCGGACGTCGCACGCGTGCCGCCGGACGCGACGCTCACCCCGACCGGCACCGCGGACCTGTCGCGGTTCGTGTACGAACCCAGCGAGTTCGACCACGTCGGCGAACTCACCAGGCGTCTGGAGGCCGCGATCGAACGTCGCTCGCACTACCCGGGCTCGAAGGGCGTCCTCCTCTCGGGCGGCCACGACTCCCGGCTCCTGCTCTCCCAGATCGACGACGTCGCGGCCTCGTACACCGTCGGGAGCGAGGACTCGCGGGAGGTTCGCGTCGCGAAGAAACTCGCCAGCCAGTACGACGCCCCACACACGACCCTGGAACCGGGCGCTCGCTACCTGTACCCGAGCGACGACAAACTGCTGTACGCGCAGGGCGTGAAGGAAGCCCTCCACATCCATCACGCCGGGTACGAGGACGCGTTCGACGTGGACGTCATGTACCACGGTCTCCTGTTCGACACCATCCTGAAGGGATACTTCCTCGAGTGGGACGACACGACCGCGCTCGGCGCGACCGTTCCGTCGAACTCGCTCGTCGACGACCCCTCGCCCGTCGACTGCCTCCTCGACACGCTCGGGTTCGAGCCCGATGCGAGCGCGCGACTCGGAACCGCCGCCGGCGACCTCCTCGCGAACCTCGACGTCGACGTCGACCTCCACGTCGATTCGTCGTGGGAGTTCCTCGCGGACCGCTTCCGCGAGGAACTGGACGCGTGCCGCGAGCGCGCGGACTCCCTCCACAACGCGACGGACCTCCTCGTCCTCCGGAACCAGCCCGTGATGCCGTTCCGCGTGCACCTCGCGGACAACTACCTCGAGCCGTTCGTCGCGATGGACGCCGACCTCCTCGACTGGCACCTCCGCACGCCGCCCGGGAAGCGAAACGGCGACACGTGCCGACGCGCCCTCGAGCGCGTCGACGAAGACATCTTCGAGCACGCCGCACCGAGCAAACCTCACTCGTCGCCGTACCTGAACGTCGCGGAGGAGCTCGTTCGGCGGGTCACGCCGTTCGTCGAGGAGTTCGAGCGCGCCTGGCCGAACCGCGGCGAGGTGTACGACGAAAACGACCTCGCCGAGCGATTGTTCCCCGATCATCCCGCCGTTCGCGACCTCCCCGAACGCCAGCAACTCCGCGTGAACGGCGTGCGCTGGTGGCTCGGCTGACAGCGCTGGCGACGCCGCGGTCCCGCGACCGGCTGCAGTGGGTCGCTCCGAACCGACGCGATTTTTCACGCCCGGCGTCGTCGCTTCGCGTATGCCCGGGCTGTACTACGAGGAGTTCGAAGAGGGCCAGACCATCGAGCATCGGCGTCGACGCACGGTCTCGGAGAGCGACAACCAGCGGTTCTGCGACATGACGATGAACCAGCAGCCGCTGCACCTCGACGAGGACTTCACCGCCGACACGCAGTTCGGGCAGCGGCTCGTGAACGGCCTCTACACGATGAGTCTCGCGGTCGGCATCACCATCCCGGAGACCACCGACGGCACGATCGTCGCGAACCTCAGCTACGACGACGTCGAGCACCCGAACCCGGTGTTCCACGGCGACACCATCCGCGTGCAGTCGACGATCACGGACAAACGAGAGACGAGTTCGGGCGAGCGCGGACTCGTGACGATGCGCGTCGAAGCGTTCGTCGTCGACGCCGACGCGGAACGACTCGACGAGGGCGAGGACGAACTCCTCGTCTGCGAGTTCGAACGCACCGTCCTGTCGCTGAAGCGCGAGCACGCCGAGTGACGAGGTGCGTGCTTCGGCGGACCTCACGCGCCGGCGAGGACCGCGACGTTCGCGACGGCGACGGCGCCCCACGCGACCGCGAGGGCGCACGGTGCGACCGCGGGCCGGTCGAAGCACTGGGTTCCGACGACGGCGGCCGCGAGGAGGATGCCCGCCTTCAGGAGGACGAACCCGGGGACGCCAGCGGCGGCGAGGACGCTGGCGACGAGCGGGTTCCCCTCCGCGTGACCGAGTCCGGTCCCGAGCGCCGTCGTCGCGACGTCCGCGACCGTCGCGAGCACGGCGAGACCCCACGCTACGCGCACGTGTCGTTGCCGCGACGCCGTGGAGACCGGCGTGGTCGACCGGAGGGCCTGCACCAGCGGGGACACACTAAATTCCATGTCTCTATAGGTTAAATTAGTTTCGCCACCCGCGGGTGTGTTTGTGGCTCCTGCAGCCGCGGACCGCGCTGTCGGTCAGGCGCTCGTCTCGTTCGCCGCCGTCCCGCTCGTCGACTCGTTCGCCGCCGTCCCGCTCGTCGACTCGTCGTCCTCGTAGGTGACGGTGACCTCCTGCGTGACAGGCTGGATATTGTACGTCGACCCCTGGCCGCGCTTGACCGGCGTGAAGTCCGCGGTGAAGTTCGTCGTCGTCCCCTCGCGGACCTCGAACGCCTTGTTCAGCTTCAAGCCGTTGCTGGGGACCTTCACCGTCGCGTCCCCGCCACCGTCCGCGAGGGTCGCGTCGACGTCGCCGTCGATGGTGACGCGCAGCCAGTCGTACTCGCCGGTCTCGAGGTCCGACCTGTCCACCAGCTCCGACTTCTCGCCCTTGACCTCGGTCAGGTCCACCGAGCCCTCCTCGACGTCGAGCGTCTCGGACTCGTCCGCGTCGGCCGGCATGACGTCCAGTTCCGTGACGGTGACGACGCAGGACTCGAAATCCTCGATGTCGCCAGGCCGGTCGCTGACGTGCGTCGCGAGCGTCCCCGTGCTCGCACCAGTGATACTGCTCAGGCACCCGCCAAGCGCCGCGACCGTCGAAACCGCCGTCGCGCCGAGTAGTGTACGTCGTCGCATACGTCACCGTCTCGGCGGTCTATGCGTGAATGACCGACCTAATCGTTCGAACAGTAACCGGACCAAACCTCCAACCACACAACACGAAACTGATGCTGGAGAGGTCAAACACTCCCCGCGACCCGAGCGCAGGACTTCGCGCGACCCGGCTCAGATGACGGTGCCGTGCTTCTTGTCCGGGAGGTCCTTCTCGACGGTCTCGTAGAACGCGAACCGGTTCTCGAGTTCCTCGCGGAGCGTACTCGGCGGGACGATCTCGTCGATGACGACCTCGCTCGCCATCCGATGCACGTCGATGTCCTCGCGGTACTCCTCGCGCAACTCCGCCTCGCGCTCGGCGCGCTCCTCGGGGTCGTCGATGTCGTTCAGCTTGTTCGCGTACACCGCGTTGATGGCGGCTTCGGGCCCCATGATGGCTATCTCGCCGGACGGGAGCGCGATCGTACTCTCGGGGTCGTACGCCGGGCCGCTCATCGCGTAGATGCCCGCACCGTACGCCTTCCGCACGACCACGCACTGCTTCGGGACGGTCGCGCTCGACGTCGCGTAGATCATCTTCTTCCCCTTCTCGAGGATGGCGTCCTTCTCGACGCCACTCCCCGCCATGAACCCGGGCGTGTCAGCGAGGTACAGCAGCGGGACGTTGAACGCGTCTGACTTCCAGATGAACTCCGCGGCCTTCTCCGCCGCGTCCGGGAAGATGGCGCCCGCTCGCTGCGCGGGGTTGTTCGCGACGATACCGACCGTGCGCCCGTCGATTCGCGCGTACCCCGTGACGATCTCCGCCCCGTAGTCGGGCTGGAGTTCGAAGAACGAGTCCGCGTCGACGACGCGGTCGATGACGTCGCGGATGTCGTACCCGCGATTCGGTTCCTGCGGGATGACCGAGTCGATACCCTCCGGGGACTTCTTCGGCGGCTTCCCGTCGGTCTTCGGCGGCTTCTCGTCGCTGTTGTTCGGCAGGTAGCTCACGAGGTCCGCGACGAGTTCGCGCGCGTGCTCCTCGTCCTCCGCGACGAGGTCCGCGCTCCCGGACTCCTCGGCGTGCACGTGCGCGCCGCCGAGGTCCTGCATGCTGATGTCCTCGCCCGTCACCATCTTCACCATCCGCGGGCTCGCGATCGCCATCGCGCTCATGCCCTCGACCATCACGGTGAAGTCCGCGAACACGGGCGTGTACGCCGCGCCAGCGATACACGGCCCGTACAGCACGCACACCTGGGGGACGCGCCCGGAGAGCATCGAGTGATTGTAGTAGTACTTCCCGATGCCCTCGCGGTTCGCGAAGAACCCCGTCTGCTGGTCGATGCGACCCCCGGAGGAGTCCATCAGGTACAGCACGGGCTTCGCGGTCTTCAGCGCGCGCTGCTGCATCCGAAGGAACTTCTCGACGCCCTTCCCCGCCATCGACCCCGCTTTGACCGTGAAGTCGTTCGCCATGAAGTGAACGTCACGACCCTCGAAGTCCGCGGCGCCCGTCAGGAGGCCGTCGGCGGGAATCCGGTCCTCGTTGTCGAACTCCGCGAACTTCCCGTCCTCGAACAACATCCCGTCCTCTCCGAACCACAGGTCGATGCGGTCGCGGACGAACAGCTTCCCCTGGTCGCTCAGACGATCCTTGTACTTCTCCGGGCCGCCCTCGAGTATCTCCTCGATCTCCGTCCAGAGCGCCTCTTCGCGGTCGGTCGGGCCGAGTTCGTCCTCGACGGCGGCGGCGACCTCCCCGGCGTCCGCTGGCGTCTCGGCGGTCGCGTCCTCGGGTGCCTCCTCGACTGCCGCGGGCTCGTCGGCGTTCCCGACGAACACCTCGACGTCGTCGCCGAAGCGTTCGGCGAGCGCGCCGGCGATCGCCGACGCCTCAGCCTCCGTCGCCCCGTCGCTGATTCGGACCTTCATGCCCGGGATTGCTCGCGGCGGTGAGAGAAAGGTTTCCCTTTCGGTCGCGGCGACTCTCGCCGCCCGACCGGGTTCGCTCAGGCGGTACGGTACCGGAGTGCGCGTCGGGCGCGCTTGACGCCCTGGCCGAGCGCGACGACGGCTGCGGCGACGGCGGCGAGCGCTGCGAGCGAGACCACCATCCCGAACGCGACGTAGTACATCGCGGACGCGCCGACGAACGGGATGATGCCGGCGAGCGACAACAGCACGGCCTCCAGGACGAGGAAGCGGACGGCCCACGGGTGTCTGACGAACAGCGCGCCGAGCGTCTCGCGGTCGAACGAGAGGTCGATGGACTCGGTCGAGTTCTGGTGTTCGTGTATCTGCGCCATCGTCTACGTCCCGGTCGTGGCGCCAGCCCGGTATGAGTCCGGCCAAGGCTGTGCTCCGTGAAACTCCGTCCCTGCGCGTCTCGGAGCGTTGCGAGGCGTCCTGGCGGTTCGTCGAACTCGATGCCGTGAGCGAGCCGATTCGCTACCGGCGCGCGTTCTCGTTCCGTGAAGCCGCGGGCGCGAGCCCGGACCGTCGACGCCTCTTGGCTGAGCCTTTTTGCGTGTCGGGTCGCTGTGGCTCGGACGTGACTGGTGAGTGGGACGCCGAGACCCTGTTCGACGTGTTCGAACGCGAGACTGCGCGCAAGATACTGGCGTTGACGTCAGTCGAGCCGATGGCGGCCCAGGAGCTCGCCGAACGAACCGACGAGTCCGAACCGACGATCTACCGGCGACTGGACGCGCTCGAGGAGTACGGCCTCGTCGAGGAACGCACGCACATGGACGCCGACGGGAACCACTACAGCGAGTACGAGACGAACCTCGAGGCGGTCTGCTTCCGGCTCGAGGACGGTGGGTTCACCATCGACGTCACGTACCGGACGGAACTCGTGGACTGAGCCGGTCGCGTGGGCGTGACCGACGCCACGCGAGACCGCGACGCCCGGGCGCGGTCAGTCCAGTGCGGCCTCGAGCCGGTCGATGAGGGCTTCGTTCCCGACGTGCAGGGGGACGCGCTGGTGGACGTCGCCGTCGGGCTCGACGTCGAGGAGCGACTGCGTGCCGTCGCTGGACGCACCGCCCGCGGTCTCGATTATGTGCCCGATGGGGTTCCCCTCGAACTGGAGGCGGAGCTTCCCGTCGGGCGCCGACTCCAGCGACGGGTACGCGAAGACGCCGCCGTACTCGACGACCTGGTTCACGTCCGCGATCATCGCGCCGCCGTACCGGAGCTTCAACTCTTGCTCTATCTCGCGAACGTACGCCTCGAAGTCGTCGTGCCAGTCCGGAACGCGGCCGCCGAACCCGTAGACGACGGGGTCGTCGGGGACCGTGACGTCGGCGTCCCTGACGCGGCGGTCGCCGTCGACGACCTCGTACTCGGTGACCTCGTCGTCGCGCGCGACCGTCATCGTCGTGATAGGGCCGTAGAGGACGAACGCGCTCGCGACGAGGTCGCGGCCCGACGCCGGAATCGAGCCGTCGTACACCGCGAGGATGGTCCCCATCGCGTTGTTCGACTTGAGGTTCGACGACCCGTCGAGCGGGTCGACCGCGACCGCGAGCGCGCCGTCGGCGTCCGCGTCACCGCTCGCGGAGTCGCCAGAGCCGGTACCGGAGGCGTCGCCCGCGGAGTCGCCAGAGTCAGTAGCGCCGACGGCGACCACGCCCGTGCGTTCCTCGCTCGCGTACTCGACGACGCCGTCGATGCCGCCGAGGCGTTCCTCGAGGAGCTGGTCGGCGTACACGTCCGCGGCGAGCTGGCGTTCACCGCTCTCGTTCTCGGTGTCCTGGTAGCTGCGTCGACCGACCAGCCCCTCGCGAATCTCGGGCGTGGCGCTGGCGAGCGCGTCGAGGACCGCGTCGACCGTGGTCTCCATCGTCGCGTGCATCTACTGGACTGCGTCGAGCGCTTGCTCCGCGGACTGTTCCTCGAAGATGACCTTCTCGAGCGCGTCGAGGATCTGGACGGGGTTGTCGCGCTGGAAGACGTTCCGGCCGACCGCGAGGCCCTTCCCGCCCGCACTGATGCACTCCTCGACCTGTTTGAGGAACGCGTAGTCGTCGCTCTTGGAGCCACCACTCATGACGACCTTCGTCTTCCCGGCGGCGTCGACCGCCCACTCCATCGCCTCGGGCGTTCCGGGGTACTTGACCTTCGCGACGTCGGCGCCGAGTTCGAGCGCGAGACGCGCGGCGTACGCGATGGTCTCGGGGTCGCGGTCGCTCCGGAGGCCCTGCCCGCGCGGGTACGACCACATCACCATCGGGAGGTCGTGCTCGCGTGCCTTCTCCTGGGCGTCGCGGAACTCCTCTGCCATCTCGATCTCGTTGTTCGAGCCACCGTAGAGCGTGAACCCGAGCGCGTCCGCGCCGAGTTCCTCCGCGGCGTAGTCCACCGAGCAGTTCACCGCCGAGTCGGGTTCGCCGCGCCAGAGGTTCGACGTCCCGTTGAGCTTCGCGAGGAGGTTCACGTCGTCCTCGTAGCTCGGGTAGTACGCCTCGGCGACGCCCTTCTGGACGGCCATCGCGGTGACGGCGTCGTGGGTGCCGACCTCGAAGACCGTCTCGGGGTCGATGGTCTCGGGGACGGGTTCGAAGTCGACGGGGCCGTGTTCGAGGCCGTGGTCCATCGCGAGGATGAGTATCTTGCCGTCGCGCACGAGCGGGGTGTCGTCGATGGGGAGCATGCTATGCGGGACTCCGCAAACTGACTACTAAGGTTTGACGGTCGTTCCCCGCCTCGTCGACGGTTCCCAATCCGGTAGGAGCCGGCTTCTCCAGGCAGGAATCGCTGGAATCGAGATTCTGGAAACTGACTACTGGTGTAGTTAATAGTACTTAAACCGGGGTTGCGGGGTCAGTCCGCGAGTTCGCGCGCCTGGAACCGCCACGTCCGCACCGCCATCACGTTCATCTCGAGGAGGTCGGCGACGGTGCTCGCGGAGGCGAACGCGAGCTGGCGGACCGAGGTCACGCCGACGTCGGCGAGGTCTTCGGCGTCGTCGGGGCCGACGCCGGGGACGGCGGTGACGGGCGTCGGGCGGTCGCGGTCCGCCCAGACGTCCGCGGGTTCGCGCTCGACGGGGTCGTACTCGGGGACGCCCATCTCCTCCCAGTCGCTCGCGCTCGCCGCCACCCACTCGCGCTCGCCGTCCTGGAGGCCGGAGACGTCGGCGGAGCGGTCCTCGATGCCCTCGCCGAATCGCGTCGAGTACGGGAGGCTGAACTCGCGGCGGAGCGCCGTCGCCGTGTCGGCGTCGACGCCCGCCGAGAGGAGGTCCCTGTAGCTCACCGCGCGCTCGTGGACGTCAACCGCGTCGACGTCCGCGTCCGCCATCGCGCTGGCGTCCGACTCGTCCACCCCTGGGAGCGCGGTCCGGTCCACCACTGCCTCACCCACCCCGCGCTCGGACTCCTCGCTGGCCACGTTGTCCAACCCAAGACGGGGTATCGCTTCAATGTTGGCACTCGCAGAATCGAACTTACACTTTCCTCACTAGTTCGCGCCAGTTATATTTCAGAATCCAAATCGGTTTTAGTTGAGACAGCACCGTCCAGCCAGATAGAAGCCGGCATACCTCCTCGCTTTCGTCTGCTTTTTCCGAAACTAGTTGGCACTTGCCTTCAGATACCAATTACATTATATTTAAATAATTGGTCCGGATTTCGAACTGTATGCATCGACGAGATGTACTCAAGGCGGTAGCTGGAACGAGTGTGATAACGAGCGTCGCGTCGACGGCCACGGCTGAGCGGTCGGACGGCCCGAGCACGGACGTCCGGTACCGCGGCACCCGCATCTTCGAGTACGAACCCGAGCGCGACGGGGTCGCGTACACGGAGAAGTTCCGGAGCAAGGAACTGCGGTCGACCGTCGGCCGGACCGTGGTCACCATCGACCGCGGGGTCGTCGCCGAGCGCGAACTCCCGGAGCGATACCGCGACCGCACGTCCGCGTTCAGCGTCGAGTTCGAGGACGTCGCGTACCTCGCAACCATCGAGACCTTCGCCGAGAAGGAAGCCGATATCAAGCGTCAGGCGAAGTCGTCGTCCGAACCGACCGTCTCGTCCATCGACACGGTCCCGCTGTACTCGTACTCGGACACGTCCACGGACCTCTCCGAGCGCACGGGCCCGATAAGCGTCATCTGGGACACGTTCCGCGACGCGGACCAGATACAGTACGAGATGCAGAACCTCGACGTCTGGTCGGGCAAGTGCTGGTGCTCGGCGCTCCCGAGCAAGGACCGCTACGTCATCCTCGACGACGGGAGCACGCCCGCACAGCACGCGGGGTTCGCGAAGGGCACCGGCTACCTCGGCGCGCAGTGGCACGCCCGCCTCTGGGACCTCCCGGACGGCCGCGTCGTCGCGCAACCCCACTACGACACTGCGGACCACTGTCAGATAGCGCTCGAGTGCGACTTCCGTTTCGACGAGACGCGTGACAAGGTCGTGGACTCGTTCACGTCGAACGTCGGCGATTACAGCGCCGACATGCAGTGGGCCGGCAACGGCGACGGCTACACGGACGACGAGAGCGCCGATGGCTGGGCAAAGATTATAACGCGGAACTGATAGGTACTACGTATGACTGCTACCGTCGACTCCACGTCGGTGAACCGGGACGACCTGGTCCGCGTCGCCGTGGCCACGGTACTCGGCGTTCTCGGTATCTACGTTGCCGTCGTCGCGGCCGACGCCCTCCTGCACGGGTCCGTGTCGCGGCCGGGAGACGCGGTGCTGGTGCCGTTGCTCGGCCTGCACGCGCTCGTCGTCGGCATCTGGTGCGGGCTCCGGGACATGTCGGAGAACAGCACGGTCGTCGTCAGCACCAGTTACGTCGTCGCCCTCGTGGCACTGATGCCGGTGGCCGAGTTCGTCGAACCCGTCGGCGCGCTCACCGACCCGAACCTCCCGCTGCTCGCGGTGCTGTTCGTCATGGTGCTCGGCGTCGTGCAGGGACTCTCGTACGTCGGGTATCGAGTCGGCGGCGCGCTCGCGGACTGACGCGGCGACGAGCGAACCTCCCACATTTTTACTGCCGTTCGGCGAACTACCGCTCATGGTACGCACACTCGACGACGTGGAGCGCGTCGGCGTTGTCGGCGCCGGCACGATGGGCAGCGGCATCGCGCAGGTCGCGGCGCAGGCGGGCTACGACGTGACGATGCGCGACATCGAGCAGGACTTCGTCGATTCCGGGTTCGAGACCATCGAGGACAGCCTCGACCGGTTCGTCTCCCGCGACAGCATCGACGCGGACGAGAAGGCGGCTATCCTCGACCGTATCTCGGGGACGACCGCGCTCTCGGACCTCGCGGACTGCGACGTCGTCGTCGAGGCCGCCCTCGAGGAGATGGACGTCAAGCAGAGCATCTTCACGGACCTCGAGGACGCCGTGGACGACGAGTGCCTGCTCGCGACGAACACGAGCACGCTCTCGATCACGACCATCGCGAGCGCGATCGACAGCGAGGAGCGCGTCGTCGGCCTGCACTTCATGAACCCCGTGCCCGTGATGGAGGGCGTCGAGATCGTCGAAGGCGAGAAGTCCAGTAGCGAGGCGCTCGACCTGGCGCACGCGTTCGCGGAGGACCTCGGGAAGACGACGTGGGAGTCCGACGACAAGCCGGGGTTCGTCGCGAACCGCATCCTGATGCCGTGGATCAACGAGGGCATCCGCGCGTTCGACGAGGGCGTCGCGACGAAGGAGGACATCGACACCGGGATGGAACTCGGAACGAACGTCCCGATGGGGCCGCTCACGCTCGCGGACCACATCGGCCTCGACATCTGCCTGCACGCCAGCGAGACGCTCCACGAGGAACTCGGCGACCGCTACAAGCCCGCCTACCTCCTCAAGCGGAAGGTCGACGCCGGCGACCTCGGGAAGAAGACCGGCGAAGGCTTCTACGAGTACGACTGAATCTCGTTCAGTCGTCGTCAGTGGCTGTGGTGGCAGCAGTGGTCTCGAACATCTCGCGGGGGTACTCCTCATAGCCCGTTCCGGTGACTGCGAGCTTCGAACTCGTCTCCAGCGTGAACTTCGGGACGACCCAGGGGGCGTGGTCATCGATGAGTTCCTTTGCATCGGCAACGACGTCCGTATCGGCGGCTTTCGCAGCGACCAGGTAGTCGCTTCGCGTATCTGTCCCGCCAACGATTGTCTGTTGGTTGTTCGCATCGATCTGCACAGTTTTCGAGTATGGGACCGGTTTCCCGCCATCGGTCACGCCAAGCTCGAACGTCCGCGTCCGCTGTGTCTCGTTTCGTGCGATGTATCCCGCGACGTTCAGCCACTCGTCACGGTTGTTCGACGAGAGGCAGCCGGCGAGTCCACACGCGACGGCCGACCCTGCAGTCGTCAGTAGCTGTCTTCGCGAGGTCATGTTGGGCACGACCTAGCCGTCGGACAAATGCTTCGTGGTGTTTCTGGCCGCAATTATCGGGGAATGACACGGGGAGCGGACCGCTCCAGTTCGTGGCCGGTACAGTCGGCGTTTCACTCTGGCGTGGTTTCTTGTCAGTTCGGGGAGACGGTCGAGTCGTGACTCGCAGGTTGGTCCCCGTGGTCGCCGTGGTCGCGGTCCTCGCGCTCGTCGTCGTCGCGCCGGCGCCAGCGGCCGGCGCGCACCCGCCGGTCCCGCTCTGTGGCGGGTGTACTGGCGGGTTCGAGGACGCGGCCGCGGACCACGGCGCGAACGCGACGGTACAGCGAAGCGAACTCACGCTCCGCTTCCACGAGAACGGCACGGCGACCGGGGAGGCGACGCTCCGCGTCGACGAGCGCGCCGCGAACCGCTTCCACGAGAACGCGTCGCTCCTCGACGCGGTCGCGCGGGACGCGTTCGTCACGCCCGAGCGGAGCGAGCGCTCGCACTGGGTGAGCGGGGCGGTCGTCCAGGGCGTCGAGAACGTCCGCGCCGGTATCGACGACCGGACGGTGACGGTCCGGTTCGCGCTCGACGACGTGGCTCGCGACGGCTACGGGGGCGTCGTCTATACCGACCTGTTCCGCCGGAACGGCACGGTCGGCGGTATCGACCTCCAGGTCGACGAGGCGACGGTCCTCGGGCCCGACGACCACGTGATCGTCCGCGCGCCGGACGGCTGGGGCGGGGACGCGATACGGTTCGTGGCGACGGACGGCTCGCGGTTCGTCGGGTACGGCGGGTACGTCGCGTGGGCGCCCGACGCCGGCGCGGCGAGTTACGTGAGCGCGGCGGCGAGCATCTGGACGTCGGAGGCGAGCACGGAGGTTCCGCGCGTGCTGTCGGTATCCTGGATCGCCGGGGTGCTCGCCGGCGCGCTCGCGGGGCTGTTCGCGCTCGTCGCGCACCGGTTCGACGGCCCAGAGTGGGACGACGCGGCGTGGTCCTCGCCTGGCCGCCTCGCGGTCGGGTACGCCGCGGCCACGGTCGCCGGCCTCGCAGTGACGTACGTGGCGCTCGCGTGGTTCGGGCTCGGCGGCCTCGGGATGACGGTGCTCGCGACCGTTCCCGGGGTCGTCGTCGCCGCAGTCCTCGCGGGTGCGCTCGCGGTGGTCGGCGGTCGCGTCCGGCGACCGGTCGCTCGACTCCCGACCGCGGTGCTGTACGTCCTCCCGGTACTCGCCGTCGGGTCGTTCGCGGCCGCGGTCGCGGCACCGGGGACGGCGGCGCTCTGGGCGTCGTCGACGAGCGTCCTCCTCCTCGGCGCGCTCGGCGTGGCGACGACGCGCGGAATCCGTCCGACGCTCGCGGTCGCGGTCGCGTTCGCGCTCGCACCCGTCTGTCTGGCGTTCCCGACGCTCTCGCCGTCGAACTTCGCGCCGCCGCTCGGCCTCGCGTGGGTGCTGGTCGTCGCGCTCGTCGGCGTGCCGCTGTTCGCGCTCGGCCGCCGTCGCGGCGGCACGGAGCGGCGCGGGTCCGGAGAAGGCCCCGCGGCGACCGCCGACTGACTCAGAGGTATCCGGCGCGGTCGGCGAGCAAGAGCGGCGTGAGCGTCCACCCGGTCGCCTCGGCGCTCGTCGCGACCCCCATGGCTTCGTCGGGGTCGACGACGTGCACGTCCAGGAACTCGTCCGCGTCCGGGTCCGCGCCGTCTGGGGTCGGTTCGACGTCGGTCGCGACCGCGACCGCACGGCGGACCCTCGCGACGCCCATCGGTCGGTACGTCTGGAGGACGTGGACGTTCCGACTCTCGACCGCGTACCCGGTCTCCTCGCGGAGTTCGCGACGCGCCGCTGACTCGAAGGACTCGCCGTCGCGCACGCCGCCGGCGGGGCACTCGACGCACGCCTCGCCGAACGTCGGCCGGTACTGCTCGACGAGCACCACGTCGCCGTCGGGCGTGAGCGCGACCACCGCGACCGCCTCTGGTGTGTCCTCGTCGCCTGCGTCCACGTACGCGTGCTCGTCGCGGACGCCGTCCGGGCGGACGAGGCCCTCGCGGACGAGCGCCAGCGAGCCCGCGGTCGCGACGCGCTCCTCGTCCCCGTCGTGCTCCCACTCCTCGACCATGCCTGATGACACCGGGTTCTCGGACAAGACACTTACCGTCGCCGGGCGCACCGCGTTGGTATGAGCGCCCTCCATCGCGCTATCGCGGTCACGTTCGCGGTCCTCGCGGTCGCGAGCGTCCTCGCGCCGCTCGCGGTCGTGCCGGCGACGGCGAGCACGCCCCCGGACCCGGTGTGTCCGGTGTGTGCGCGCCACGTCGAGTACGCGAGCGACGACGCGGGCGTCGAACTCGAGGTCGTCGAGAGCGAGGTCGTGATGCGAGTACAGGACGACGACAGCGCGCGGTTCCGCGCTCGCGTCACGGTCACGAACGACACCGCGAGCGCGCTCCGCGGGAACGAGAGCGCGGTCGACGCCGTGGTCGACGAGGCGTTCGAGTACCGGTACGTCGGCGACGAGCGCGGTGCGCGGAACGTCACGGCGTCGTTCGCTGGCGACGAACTCGTCGTCGCGTGGACCATCCCGGACGCGGCACGCAGCGGCCCTGGTGGGACGACGATACTGACGCTGTTCGGCGAGTCACGGGTGGGCGTCCAGCTGAACGCGGACCGCCTCGTCCTCTACGGCGACGACGACGCGCGCGTCGTGAACGCACCGCGCAGCGGCGTGGTCGAGGACCTCGCGGCGACCGGGAACGGGTCGCTCGACGGCGAGCGCGTCGTCTGGAACGGGAACGCGGACTACGACGCGCCCGGGCACCTCGAATCGGGGACGTACGTCGCGTTCGCACCCAGCGAGGGCGTCGTCGCGAGTGCCGGCGGCGAACTCGGCGTCGCGCTCGCCGTGGGGCCGGCGATGCTCGGCGACGCCGTGATGGCGGGCGGCCCGAGCGCGCTCGTGCTCGCCGCGGCGCTCGCCGCGTGCCTGTTCGTCCTCGGCGGGAGCAGTGATCCGGCGCGAGACGCCCGCTGGCTCGCGGTCGTCGCCGCGCTCGCGGTCGTCGGAGGCGGCGCGTACGCGCTCGTCGACGGCTACGGCCCGCTGCTCGACCGGAACCTGGAACTGCTCGCGCTCCCCGCCGGCATCGCCGCGTTCGGCGCGCTCACCGCGCGCGCTCCCGCGGTGGCGAACCTCCGCGAGGCCGCGCTCCGCGTCGCCGGCACCGTCGGCGTCGGCGGCGCCATCGCCGTGGCACTCTCCGGGTCCTTCGTGAACGTCGTCGTGGCGACGTTCACCGTCGCCGTCGGCGGGTTCTACCTCGTCGGCGTCTACGACGGGCGCGTCGGCTGGCCCGTCGCCGCCGTCACCGCACTCGTGCTCGCGACGCCCGTCCTCGCCGTGCTTCCGGCCACGCCCGTCGGCGGATTCGGTCCCGGGTTCGTCGCGTTCATCGTGACGCCCGTCGCGCTCGTCGCCGCGCTCGTCGGCGTCGTCGCGTACCGCATCGGCGCCGGCAAACCGGTGACCGGCGAACGCGTCGTCGAACGCGCCCAGACCGCCTGAAGCGGTCGCGTCGAACCAGCACCGAAGCCGCGAGAATCAGTACTTCCGCGCGAACGTCAGGTAGCCGGTGTGGCCGACGCCGCCGGTCGCGGGTCGGCTCCCGCGGTCGTCGAAGTCCATCGGTCGCTGGATGGTCTCGTCCGTGCGGGCGTCCTGCAGGCCCGCCTCGCGAGCGGCTTCGACGGCTTCGCGGGTCTGTTCGACGAACGGCGAGTACACCGCGACGAACCCGCCGTAGCGCAGGACCTCGGGCGCTCGCGCGACGACGTCCGCGGCGTCGCCGGTGTCGAGCGTGAGGACGTCGTAGGACTCGTCGGCGTGCGCGTCCAGTTCCTCGGTGAGGTCGCCCGTACGGACGTCCACGTTGTCGTCGACGCCCGCGAGCCGCATGTTCTCGCGAGCGACGTCCGCGAACTCGGGGTCGCGCTCGTACGTCGTCACGTCCGCGCCCATGCGGCCGAGGTACGCCGACAGGACGCCCGTGCCGGTTCCGGCGTCGAGCACGCGATCACCTGCTGCGACGCCGGTATTTCCGACGACGAGGCCGACGTCTCGCGGCATCATCGGCGCGCCGGTGCGCTCGAAGTGCTCGAAGAGGTCCGGGCCGCGGAGCGGCCGGACCGTGAACGTCTCGCCGAGATGCGTCTCGAGGACGTCGCCGTGTTCGACGTCCTCGGGGACGTCGAGCACGCCCAGGTCCGTGTGGAGTTCGTCCCCGGGAGCGCGGAGGTACTCGCGGTCCTCGTGGACGAGGAGGACGCTCACTCTTCGAGCTCGGAGACGGCCGCGGCGAGGTCGCCGTCGTTCGCCTCCAGGGCCTCGCGGGCCTGGTCCTCGGGGACGCCGGCGCGCATCGCGACGAGCTCGACGTCGTCGTCCGGGATGCCCGCATCGTCGGCGTCGCCGTCCGCGTCGCCGGACTCGACTGCGGGCGCGTCACCGCCGCCCTTCTCGCGGGTGTCGGGCGACCCGACGACCTGGTAGGTCTCCTGGCCGCGAGCGTCCATCTTCGTCACCTGCGCGTCCGAGAAGTACAGCTCCTCGTCCGCGGTCCGGATGATGACCTCCTCGACGTCGAGCTCGTCGACGTCGATACCCATCTGCTTCATCATCTGCTGCATCTTGCGCGGGTTCATGCCGCCGCCGCCTCCTCCAAACATACCCGAGAGTCCTGCGTCGACGAGCAAAAGAGTGACGAACGGTCGCGTCCGGGTCGAAGACGCCCGACGGCGCGCTCGCGGCTCGTCGGGACCGCTACTCGTCGGCGCCGTCGCGCACCTGGACGGCCATCCCGGCGTCGAAGTCGAGCATGGCGTCGGCGGGGAGTTCGGCGCGACCGACCGCGAGGACGTCCCCAGAGTCCTCGTGGACGACCGCGACCTCGTCGTACGGACGGATCTGGGGGTCGGCGTCGGTGACGAACTTCGCGAAGACGTTCTTGCCGTCGCGGACGAACGGTTCGCTCTCGTCGCCGACGACGACCTGGTAGGCGTCGTCGCCGAGGCCGGCGACGAGGCGGCGGCCGGCTTCGATGCCGAGCGTGTACCGGCCGTCGGTGCCGAGCGTGACGAGGCGGTCGTCGCCGACGGCGACCTGCTCGATGCGGCCGCTCGACGTTCGCTTCACGTCGTACTCGTCGTCGGCGGGGAACAGCGCGTCGCCGGCGCCGGCGCCGAACTGGTAGTCGGCGACGGTTCGGGCGCGGGCGGCGTCCGCGAAGGCGTCCGTGGTCATGGCGAGGCGTTCGCGAGTGCGGACCGAAAGGGTGTCGAAGCGACTCGGCGGGTCCGTGGTGACCGACGACCGACAGAATATCACGTTCGTTCACGATTCATCCTGGTCTTGCATGAGACGCGGTAGCATATTTCTCAGGTATTTCGAGAGAGAAAGATATAACCTTGGAGAACCGCACTAGGCGTGTACGCATGGACACAACGAAAGTCGCACTCGGCGCGCTCCTGCTCGTTGCGAGCACGGCAGCGCTCTTCGCACTCAGCCCGACGGACAGCGTCCTCCCGCTCCTCGTCGGAGGCGTCGCCTCCCTGACCATGGCAGCGGGCGCACTCCTCGTCGGAACGTCCGGCGAAGGCCGCCCGGTCTGAGTCCTCTCCCTTCTCGCTGCACGCAACACGCTCGATAGCACCCGCGCTGTCCGTCGAGCACTCGTGCTGTCCGTCGAGCACTCGTGCTGTCCGTCGAGCACTCGTGCTGTCCGTCGAGCGGTCGCGGTGCGAACGACGCCGCGCTCAGAGCAGGAACGTCTCGTGGCGTTCCTCGAGGTCGATGAACTCGTCGACGGCGTCGACGAGGTCCTCGCTCGTCGACGTCTGGAAGCCCATCGCTTCGACGCGCACGCCCTCGTGGCGGAGGTGACTGCAGAGCCGCGAGAAGTCGCCGTCGCCCGTGCAGAGGACGACGGTGTCGACGTGGTCCGCGAGCGTGACCGCGTCGAGGCTCATCCCGACGTCCCAATCTGCTTTCTTCGACCCGTCGGCGAACGTCTTGATGTCCTTGATCTTCGTCTCGAATCCGATGTCGACGAGCGCGTCGAAGAACGACTCCTCCTCCTCGTGGTCCGCGCGGATGACGTACGCGATGGCGCGCGTCAACGTCCGGTCCTGTACGGCCTTCTCCAGCAGCGACGAGTAGTCGATGTTCCGCGTGTACTTCGATTGCGCCGTATGGTAGAGGTTCTGGGAGTCGGCGAGCACCGCGACGCGCTGGCCGGGATGGATGTCGGTCATGCCTCGAACTGCGGCCGTCTCCCTGAAGGGTCTTGCTACCGACCCGGCACCAGCGAACACCCCGCATCCACGACCCCGCATAGCAGCGCGCCGTGTGAGCACGAACCACGGTATCGCTGGGTGACACGGGCACTTTCTGCGGTCGGCACAAACATTATGCCACTCGGTCCCCCTCGAATCTCATAATGCGGCGTGACACCTCGCGACCGGTTCGCTCCCGGCCCGAGAGTGCCACAGCTGGTTTTACATTCGGCAAACGGACGCGATAGCCGCTCGCAGCGGGCGTAGCACCCCCGTTCCGGGCGATACCGACGACCCGAATCGCGTCCGACATCGAACGCCGACATCCGCAATCCGACAGCCGAACCCCACGTAATGACAGACCACATCGACCTGCGCGGCGTCTACCCCGCGCTCACCACGCCGTTCGCGAGCGACGGCAGCATCGACTTCGAGACACTCCGCGAGAACGCCCGACGCGTCGAAGCCGCTGGCGTCGACGGCGTCGTCCCCGTCGGTTCGACCGGCGAGTCCGCGACCCTCACGCACGACGAGCACGTCGAGGTCGTCGAGGCGGTCGCCGACGCCGTCGACGACGTCCCCGTCATCGCCGGTGCGGGCTCGAACAACACCCGCGAGGCGCTCGACCTCGGCGAGCGCTCCGTCGAGGCGGGCGCGGACGCGCTCCTGCTCATCTCGCCGTACTACAACAAGCCCGAGCAGCGCGGCCTCCGCGCGCACTACGAGACGCTCGCCGACGAGATCGACGCGCCCCAGATCGTGTACAACGTGCCCTCGCGGACGGGCCGGAACATCGAGCCCGATACCGCGGTGGCGCTCGCCGCCCACGAGAACATTGTGGGGTTCAAGGCCGCGTCCGGCGACCTCGGCCAGATAACGGAGATCGTCGAGCGGACGCGCGACGAGGAGTTCGCGGTGCTCTCGGGCGACGACGCGCTCACGCTCCCCATCTGCTCGATGGGCGGCCAGGGCACCATCTCGGTGGTCGCGAACGTCGAACCCGAGCGGACGACCGCGATGGTCGGCGCCGCGCTCGCCGGCGACTACGAGACCGCCCGAGCGATCCATCACGAGCTCGGCGAGCTGAACAGGGCGCTGTTCTGGGAGACGAACCCGATTCCGGTCAAGGAGGCGATGCACATTCGCGGGCATCACGCGCCCGAGTTGCGGTCGCCGCTCGGCCGGCTCGCGCCGGAGTACCGCGACGACCTCGCGGCGGTGCTCGACGACCTCGACGACTTCGAGCGCGAGCAGTACGACCGCGGTGACGGCTCCGCCGACGACCAGCTCGCGGAGGTGGATTCCTGATGCGCGTGGCGGTCACGGGCGCGACCGGTCGCACCGGCGGCGAGGTGCTCGAGGAAGCCGTCGCCCGCGGGTACGAGGTCGTGTTCGCGACCGCGCGGAACCCACCGGCATCGCCCGCTCACGGCGTCGACGTCGACGCGAGCGAGGATTTCGAGGCGCTCGTCGACGAGCACGAGCCGAACGTCGTCGTGGACTTCACGGGCCCCGACTCCTGCGTCGCGTACGCCGAGGCGTGCGCGGACGCGGGCGTCGCGTTCGTCACCGGAACGACCGGCCTCGGCGACGACCAGCAGGCCGCGCTCGAGGCGGCGAGCGACCATATTCCCGTCCTGCAGGCGGCGAACTTCGCTCGTGGCGTCCAGGCGTTGCTCGCGCTCGTCGGCGACGCGGTCGCAGCGCTCCCGGGGTACGACGTCGAACTCGTCGAGGCGCACCACAACGGGAAGCGCGACGCCCCGAGCGGGACCGCCGAGGCGATGCTCGACGCGGTCGACGACGCCCGCGAGCGTCACGACGTCGACGCCGGCGACGCTGCCGGCGAGCGCGTGCACGGACGCGAGGGCGAATCGCTCCGCGAACCGGGTGAGGTCGGCGTGCACTCGCTGCGCGCGGGCGACGTCCCCGGCGAGCACGAGCTCGTCGTCGCCGGGAACCACGAGGAGCTCCGCCTCCAGCATCGCGCGACCGACCGCGGCGTGTTCGCCGCGGGCGCGCTCGACGCCGCCGACTGGCTCTCCGGGCGCGACCCCGGCTTCTACGCGTTCGAAGACGTCGTCGCCGCGGGGTCGGCAGATATGGTCGGTACCGACGACGGTCAAGTACCCGGGGACGCTGGAGGGGAGCAATGAGTCTGGAAGCCGACGTCGCCGACCTCTGGGCGCGACACGAGGCCGGTGACCTCGACGCGGACGCGCATCACGTCCACGACGTCCTCCACGAGTTCCTCGACGCGCTCGAAGCGGGCGACGTGCGCGCTGCGGAACCGACCGGCGACGGGCCGGGTCGCTGGGAGGCGAACGCGTGGGTGAAGCAGGGCATCCTCCTCGTGTTCGCGACGCACGGCATCGACCAGTACGAGTACGGCGGCGTGACGTACAACGACGTCCTCCCCTTGCAGGATACGAGCGACTACGGCCAGCGTGGCTCGCGGAACACGCCCGACGGTACGGTCGTCCGCACGGGCGCGCACGTCGGCGCGGACTGCATCCTCATGAGTCCGAGCTTCGTCAACATCGGCGCGTACGTCGGCGACGGGACGCTCGTCGACTCCTGCGACACCGTCGGCTCGTGCGCGCAGATCGGCGCGGACGTGAAGCTCGGTGCGAACACGCTCATCGGGGGCGTGCTCGAGCCCGTCGAGGGGACGCCGGTCGTCGTCGAGGACGGCGTCTCGCTGGGCGCGGGCTGCCGGGTCACGTCGGGGTTCGTCGTCGGCGAGAATTCGGTGGTCGGCGAGAACACGCTCCTGACCCCCAGGATTCCCGTGTACGACCTCGTCGACGACGAGGTGTACTACGGCGAGCTCCCCGCGGAGCGCCGTGCGTTCCAGCGGTACGTCGAGTCGAGCGTGAGCGACGAGGACCTCATCCCGGGGGCGGCGTACAAGCCCGCGGTCGTCGCCACGGACCTCGGCGAGGAGACCCTGGAGGCGACCGAGCGCGAGGAGGTACTTCGAGAATGAGCGAGGAGTCCGCGAGCCGAACGGGCGACGACGGCACCGGCGAGTCCGGCGCTGTGTGCGACGGCGCTGGCGAGTCCGGCGCCGCGTGCGACGGCGGTCCCGAAGTGCGACGGCTCGCGGACTGGGACGCCGACACCCTGCTGGACCTGCGCCGCCAGTACGGGAGCCCGAGCTACGTGCTCGACCTCGACCGCGTGCGCGAGAACTACCGGCGGCTCGCCGCGGCGTTCCCGGACGCGGCCGTGCACTACGCCGCGAAGGCGAACGCGCTCGGGGACGTCTTCGAGGCGCTCGACGACGAGGGCGCGGGCGTGGAGTGCGCGAGCGCCGGCGAGGTCGTCCGCGCGCTCGACGCCGGCGTCCCGAGCGACCGCGTGCACTACACCGCCGTGAACCCACCTGCGGTCGACCTGGACACGGTCGTCGAGTTGTGGACCGACGGCGTCGCCGCCGACCTCACCGTCACCGTCGGCGCCGAGGACACCGTCGCGCGACTCGCGACCCGCGGCTACGACGGCCGCCTGTGTGTGCGCGTCAACCCCGGCGTCGGCGCCGGTCACCACGAGAAGGTCCAGACCGGCGCGAACGCGAAGTTCGGCGTGCCGCGCGACCGCGCGCTCGACGTAGCCGAGACCGCCACCCAGGCCGGCATGGACGTCGTCGGCGTGCACGCCCACGCCGGGTCGGGCATCCACGACGCCGACGACCTGGACGCGCACCGCGAGATGGTCGCGCGCGTCGGCGACGTCGCCCGCGAGTTCGACGCCGCGCACGACCTCGAGTTCGTGGACGTCGGCGGCGGCCTCGGCGTCCCCTACCGCGAAGCCGACGCACCACTCGACCTCGACGCCGTCGCGGACGCCACCCGCGACGCGCTCGGCGACGTCGACGCGCAACTCGTCGTCGAACCCGGCCGCTACCTCGTCGCCGACGCCGGCGTCCTCCTCACCGACGTCAACACCGTCAAGGAGACCCCCGACACCACCGTGCTCGGCGTCGACGCCGGCATGACCACGCTCGCGCGCCCCGCCATCTACGGCTCGTATCATCCGATTCGAAACGTTACCGCAGGGGGTGACGGTCGCGGCGAGGTGCGTGCGACCGTCACCGGCCCCATCTGCGAATCGAGCGACGTCTTCGCCGAGGACCGCCCGCTCGCCGAACCGGTCCGCGGCGACGTGCTCGCCATCGGGAACGCCGGCGCGTACGGCTACGAGATGGCGAGCAACTACAACACGCGGCCGCGGCCCGCGACCGCAGTCCTCGAAGACGGTTCGGCGTCGCTCGCGCGACGCCGCGAGACGCTCAGCGACATCACGACTCTGGAACTATGAACGTACAGCGACACACCCATCACCGACGCAGTCACGCCCCGCTTCGACCCGAACAGCCAGCGAACCACGAACTCGCGACCGACGCCAGCACCCGCCGCGGTGCGCGCGGAGGCGAGCGATGAGCGTCCACGACGAGGTCGGGTTCGAGAAGTACCACGGCACGGGGAACGACTTCCTCGTCGTGGACGCGAACGAGTACGTCCCCGACCGTGCCGCGTTCGCGACCCGGCACTGCGACCGAGCCGACGGCGTCGGCGCGGACGGCGTGCTCTTCCTCGCGCTCGAGGACCGCTTCGACCCGCCGCGGGTCGTCATGACGCTCGTCCAGCCCGACGGGTCGACCGCGGCGATGTGCGGGAACGGTGCGCGCGTCGCCGCCGAATGGGCGATGGAGCGCACTGGCGCCGCGGACGTCATGATAGACACGCAGGCCGGGACCCGGCACGCGCGCCGCGAAGGCGACGACGTCGCCATCGAGATGGGCGAGCCGCGCTTCGAGCCGGAGGTCGTGCCGCTCGCCGACGAGTACGACGAGCCGATGCTCGGCGAGGACCTCGAAGGGTACGCCGTGACCGCGTTGAACACGGGCGTCCCGCACGCGGTCGCGTTCGTCGACGACGTCGACGCGGTGGACGTCGACGCGGTCGCACCGCCGATCCGGAGTCACGACGCGTTTCCAGAGGGCGCGAACGTGACGTTCGCCTCGCGGCGCGAGGACGGCGGGTTCGACCAGCGGACGTACGAGCGCGGCGTCGAGGGCGAGACCGCGTCGTGCGGGACGGGTGCGGTCGCGATCGCGGCGGCGGCGCGCGTCCGGGACCGCATCGCGGCGGACGTCGTGCACGTCTCCCCGCCGGGCGGCGACCTCGTCGTGTCGTTCCCGGAGGACGGCGCGGCGACGCTGACCGGGCCGGTCGCGCACGAGTTCGACGGCGAGGCCGCGGCGACCGTCGACCGCGTCGAGCCGCAGCCGTGACCGCAGGCGACGACGCGTCCGCTGGCGGTGACTTCGACCCGGTCTCCTTCCTCGTCTCGCTCGCGTCGTTCGAGACCCACGAGCGCGTCGACGACGCCCGCGAGTACCTCGTCGAGACCATCGACGAGTACGCGGCGTCGGGCGTGGACGCGACCGTCGACGACGCGGGGAACGTGCTCGCGACGACCGGCGACCCGACCAGCGGGCCGCACGTCGTCCTGAACACGCACGTCGACACGGTCCCGCCGGACGTCCCGTTCGAGCGCGACGGCGACGTCCTCCGCGGTCGCGGGACGTGCGACGCCGGCGGGCCGCTCGCGGCGCTGCTCGCGGGCTTCCTCGCAGTCGACCGCGTGGTCGCCGCTCACGAGCGGGAAGACGCCGGCGACCGCGACGAGAACGACGACCGCGACGCGTCCGTCGCGGGTGCGGTGACGCTCGCGGTGACGCCCGACGAGGAGACGCTGAGCGAGGGCGCGCACCACCTCGTTACGGCCGGCGGGACCGCCGATGCGCCCGCACCAGTGGCGGCCATCCAGGACGCGGACGCGTTCGTCGTCGGCGAACCCACCGACCTCGCGGCGTGCACCGCCGCGAAGGGCCGGTTCCAGGGGACGCTGACGCTCCGCGGTGAGAACGCGCACGCCGCGGAACCCGATTCCGGGACGAACGCGGTCGCCGCCCTCGAGGACGCGCTGGGGGCGGTCGGGACGTTCGACGATCGCGCCGACGCGCCGCCGGTCCACGACCAGCTCGGCGCGGCGACGCTCACGCCGACGGTCGTCGACGGCGGCACCGCGACGAATCAGGTGCCGGCGAGCGCGAGCGTCGTCCTCGACCGGCGGTCGGTCCCGCCGGAGACCGCCGCCGGGTTCCGGGACGCGCTCCTCGCGCACCTCCGCGAGGCGGTCCCGGGTGACGTCGGCGTCGAGTTCGCGTTCACGGAGCGCGAGACGCCGTTCCTCGAGGCGTGGGCGACCGACGAGGGAGCGCGGGTCGTGGACGCGCTCGTCGACGCCGGCGCGCGCTCGCCGCGACCGTTCGGGGCGGCGACCGAGGCGTCGTACTTCGCCGCGCTCGCGCCGACCGTCGTCTTCGGGCCGGGCGTGCTCGCGGACGACGACGGCGCCGTCGCGCACTCCCCGCGCGAGTACGTCCACGCGAGCGACGTCGAGCGCGCCGCCACCGTCGTCGCCGACGCGCTCCACGCACTCCTCGACTGATCTGTTTCTTCGACGACGGCCCCGAAACCGCCCAGGACGGCTGTCTCGGCCTCTCAAAAATATCTGAACGGTAGATTCATACGTTCATTCCGCGTAGTTCCTGTCATGAGCGCGATATCGATAGCGGGGTTGACGAAGGACTACGGGGACGTCCGCGCGAACGACGACGTCACCCTCGACGTCGAGTCCGGCGAGGTCTTCGGGTACCTCGGCCCGAACGGCGCCGGGAAGACCACCACCATCCGGACCATCATGGGCTTCCAGTCCCCGACCAGCGGGACCGCGACCGTCCTCGGCGCGGACGTCGACGACGAGGGCGCGCTCGTCGACGCGCGCGAACGAATCGGGTACCTCCCCGCGAACCCCGCGTTCGACGACGAGGCGACCGGCCGCGAGGTCCTCGACCTCCACGCGAGCGTCAAGGGCGACTCGCGACGCGAGGAACTCCTCGAGCTGTTCGAGGTCCCGGTCGACCGCGAGATACGCGGGTACTCCACCGGGCAACGCCAGAAGCTCGGGCTCGTCCAGGCGTTCATGCACGACCCCGACCTCCTCGTGATGGACGAACCCACCGCCGGCCTGGACCCGCTCGTCCAGCGGACGTTCAACGACTTCGTCCGCCAGGAGAAGGCCGCCGGGAAGACGTTCTTCCTGTCCTCGCACGTCCTCAGCGAGGTCCGCCGGGTCTGCGACCGCATCGGTATCATCCGCGACGGCCGCATCGTCGAGGTGGCGTCCGTCGCGGACGTCCTCCAGCGCGCCGGCAAGTACGTTCGAGTTCGCGTCGCCGCCGACGTGGCGCGCGAGGACGTCTCCCTCGACGGCGTGCACGAGCTCACGGTCCAGTCCGTCGACGGCGGATACGCGGACCTCCCGATGGCGACCGCCGGCGGGGCCGGCGAGGGGAGCGACGAGCGAGACGCGGACGCGACCGGAACCGCGTTCGCCGAGTTGACGTTCACGTACACGGGGTCGTTCGACGCGCTCGTCGACTACCTCGACGGCTTCCACGTCCTCGAACTCGACGTCGAGGAAGCACCCCTCGAGCGCGTCTTCATGCGGTTCTACGACGACGAGACCGTCGGCGTCGACACCGGGGCCGACGTTGCCGGAGCCGGGACCGGAGACGCCCGCACCGAGTCGACCGACCGCGGCGACGACCCGATGCCAGCGGGCGCGGACGCCGGCCACGGGGGTGACGCCTGATGTTCGAGTTCGCGCGGTACTACGGGCGTCGACGCGTCAAAGGAACGGCCGTGATGACCGCCGGGTTCGCGGTGCTCGTCGCGCTCTACGTCTGGATGTTCCCGTCCATCAGCGAGGGTATCGACCTGGACGCGTACGTCGCGTCGCTCCCGCCCGCACTCCAGCAGGCGTTCGGCCTGCAGTCCCTGAACACCATCGAGGGGTTCCTCGCCGCGGAACTGTACGCGTTCGGGTGGGTGCTCCTGCTCGGCATCTACTTCGCGTACGCCGCCGCCAGCCTCGTCGCGGACGACGTCGACCGCGGCCGCATGGACATGCTCCTCTCCCTTCCAGTGACTCGGTCGAAGGTCCTCCTGGAGAAGTTCGCGAGCATCCTCGTCCCGCTCGTCGTCGTGAACGTCGTCACGCCGGTCGTCGTCTACCTCGCCGTCCTCGGCATCGACGAGTCCATCGCGATCGCCGACCTGGCGATGGTGCACGCGCTCGCCGTGCCCTACCTGCTGGTCGCCGCCGGCGTCGGCCTCCTCGCCTCCGTCGTCTTCGACCGTGCGAGCGTCGCCCAGCGCGTCGCAGCCGGCGGGTTCTTCGGGTTCTTCCTGCTCGACTCCGTCACCGCCGGCACCGACGTCGCGTGGCTCGGCACGCTCTCGCCGTCGCGGTACTACGACCCGACCGCGGTGCTCGTCTCGAGCGAGTGGGACCTCCAGGGCGCCGGCGTCCTGCTCGCCGCCGCGGTCGTCCTCGTGCTCGCGAGTCGCGCGTACTTCCAGCGGAAGGACGTTGCATGACCCGCACCGGACGCCACTCGCGGTCGTCCCGTCGACGTCACGTCGCGAACCGGAAGCGTCGAGTCCGTCGGGTCGAACGTCGAGGTGAGAGATGAGCAGCGGCTTCAGTGACGCGGACCGGGAACGCATCCGCGAGGAGCTCGTCGCGGCGGGCCGCGAGCTCTTCGAGCGCTACGGGCTCTCGAAGACGACCATCGCCGACCTCACCGACCCGGTCGGTATCGCGAACGGGACGTTCTACCAGTTCTTCGACTCGAAGGAAGCCCTGTTCCTCGAGGTGCTCGACCGCGAGGGCGAACGTCTCCTCCCCGAGCTCGTCGCGCCGTTCGAGCGCGAGGACGACGACCCGGAGGCGGTCATCGTCGCGTTCCTCACGCGCCTCATGGACGAGATCGAGACGAACCCGCTCATCGAGCAGTTGCTCGTCGACGACGACGACCTCCAGCGGCTCAGGAACGTCCACACGGACGCGGAACTGGAGGCCGAACGCCAGGAATCGCTCGCGTACTTCCTGCCCTACGTCGAAGCGTGGTACGAGGCCGGCGCGGTCGACGGCCCGGACCCGGAGACGGTCGCGAACGCCATCCGCGCGGTCTCGCTGCTGACGCTGCACATCGACGACCTCGGTGGCGGCGACACGTACCGCGAGACCCGCGACCTCGTCATCCGCGCCGTCGCGAAGGGATTGACGACGGATTGACTGGTCCGTAACGTCCCTTACTCGTCCACGTCGTCGACGAGGTCGCTCGCCACGCCGACGTACCCCGTCGGCGTGAGCGTCTTGAGTTCCTCGCGGACGCCGTCGTCGACGTCGAGGTCGTCGAAGAGGGCGTGGAAGTCCTCCATCGTCACGCGCTTCCCTCTGGTGAGGGCCTTGACGCGCTCGTAGGCGTCGGTGTCGCCCTCGCGGCGGAGGATGGTCTGGATGGCTTCGCCGAGTATCTCCGGCGTGGATTCGAGGTCCTCGCGCATCACGTGCTCGTTCGGGACGACCTTCGCGAGCCCGTTCTGGGTCTTACCGTACGCGATGAGGCAGTGCGCGAACGCCCCGCCGATGTTGCGTTTCACGGTCGAATCGGAGAGGTCGCGCTGGAGCCTGGACGTGGTGACGTACTCCGCGAGGAAGTTGAGGTCCGAGTTCGCTTTCGAGAGGTTCCCTTCCGAGTTCTCGAAGTCGATGGGGTTGACCTTGTGCGGCATCGTCGAACTCCCCGTCTCGCCCTCGGTGGCTTCCTGTCCGAGGTAGCGCTGGCTGACGTACAGCCAGACGTCGAGGTCGAGGTCGAGCAGGACCTGGTTCGCGCCGCGGAGCGCGTCGAACAGCGCCGCGAGGTCGTCGCAGGGGTTCACCTGTGACGCGAGCGGCGTGAACCCGAGGCCGAGGTCGGTGACGAACTCGCGAGCGAACGCCCGCCAGTCGACGTCCGGGTACGCGGCGTGATGCGCGGCGTACGTGCCGGATGCACCGGCGAGCTTCCCGCTGAGGTCGGCGGCGGCGCTCGCGACCCTGGCAGTGGTCCGCCCGAGGCGGGCGGCGTACACCGCCATCTCCTTCCCGAACGTCGTCGGGGTCGCGGGCTGGCCGTGCGTGCGTGCGAGCATCGGGACGTCTCGGTGCTCGCGAGCCATCTCGGTGAGCGTGTCCCGTATCTCGCGGAGCTCGGGGAGGAGGACGTCCTCGACGGCACCCTTCGCGAGCAGGCGGTGCGCGAGGTTGTTCACGTCCTCGCTCGTGAGCCCGAAGTGGATCCAGTTCGCGGCGTCGAGGCCCTCCGGCTGATTCAGGCGGACGTAGTACTCGACGGCCTTCACGTCGTGGTTCGTCGCCGAGTAGTCGCCGTAGCCGTCGACCTCTATCTGCTTGACGACCTGGGCGTCCTCGGTCGACCAGTCCTCGTAGCACGACCGGAGTTCGGCCGCCTGCGCGTCCGATATCTCCAGGGGCGTGGCGTCGAGGTCGCTCAGGGCGAGGAGGTACTCGACCTCGACCTGGACGCGAGCGCGCATCAGCGCGGACTCGCTCGCGTACGGCGCGAGCGGACTGGTCCGCGAGGCGTACCGGCCGTCCAGTGGCGAGACGGCCAGCAGGGGGTCTGTCATGGCCGGAACTGCCACCGGTGTCGGGAAAAGCGTGTCGGAACGCAACCACACGGGCGTGCATACTCGTGGCGATACTCAGGGCACTCGCGGCACAGTTATGCTCGTTCGTGCATACATTCGCGGTCTGGACCGAAACCACTAACCCGCCAGCGAAAGCGGCTGTAGGTATGACACGCATCGCGGGCCTCGCCTCGAACCGCGGCCGGAACCTCGTGCACGTCCAGGACCTCCAGCCCGGCGGCGCCGACCTCGCCGTCGTCGCATCCAATCACGCCGACGCACCCGTCCTCGAGAAGGCAGCGGACCGGGGCATCCCCACGGTCGCCGTCGAACGCGGCGACGACGAATCCCGACGCGAGCACGAGCAGCGACTCGTCGACGCCCTCGCCGAGTACGACGTCGACCTCGTCTGCCTCGACGGCTACATGCGCATCCTCTCCGATACCTTCCTCGACGCGATGCCGACGACGATCAACGTCCACCCGAGCCTCCTCCCGTCGTTCCCCGGCATGGACGCGTGGGGCGACGCGCTCGACGCCGGCGCGAAGACCACGGGCTGCACGGTGCACGTCGTCACCGACGCCACGGACGACGACGGGAACGTCGTCGACGAGAAGGTCGACGGCGGCCCCATCGTCACGCAAGAGCCCGTCCCGGTCTACGAGGGCGACGACGAGGATTCGCTCGCCGAGCGCGTCCTCTACGAGGGCGAGTTCAAGGCGTACCCGCGCGCCGTGAAGTGGTTCGCCGAGGACCGCGTCACCGTCGACGTGGACGCGAACACCGTCAGCGTCGAGGGCGACGACGCGGACGACGAAGGCGGACTCCCGGAGCGCCGCGTCGTCACCGAGGACCGCCACGCGGACCTCCGGTACGGCGAGAACCCGCATCAGGACGCCGCGCTCTACGCGGACGCGACGAGCGAGGAGGCGAGCGTCGTCCACGCCGACCAGTTGAACGAGGGCGCGAAGGCACTCAGCTACAACAACTACAACGACGCCGACGGCGCGCTGAACCTCATCAAGGAGTTCGACGAACCCGCCGCGGCGGTCATCAAGCACACCAACCCCGCGGGCTGCGCGACCGCGGACACCCTCGCCGAGGCGTACTCGGACGCGCTCGCGACCGACGCGAAGTCCGCGTTCGGCGGTATCGTCGCCCTCAACCGCGAGTGCGACGCCGACACCGCCGAACGCGTCGCGGACTCGTTCAAGGAGGTCGTCGTCGCCCCCGGCTACACCGACGACGCGCTCGACGTCCTCACCGCGAAGAAGAACCTCCGCGTGCTCGACGTCGGCCACCTGACTGCCTACTCTGACGACGGCGAACTCGTCGACGACCGCGAGCGCTTCACGAGCAAGGAACTCGTCGGCGGCCGCCTCGTCCAGGAGCGCGACCTCGAACCCGTCACGCGCGAGGACCTCGAGGTCGTCACCGAGCGCGAACCCACCGAGGAAGAGCTGGAGTCGATGCTGTTCGCGTGGAAGGTCCAGAAGCACGTCAAATCGAACGGTATCGTGTTCGCGAAGGGCACCGAAACCGTCGGGCTCGGCGTCGGCCAGGTCTCCAGAGTCGATGCGGTCGAGATCGCGGCGATGAAAGCCGAGCGCGACGCCGAAGGCAAGACGGCGGAGGGCGCCGTGATGGGGTCGGACGCGTTCTTCCCGTTCCCGGACGCCGTCGAGGAAGCCGCCGAAGCCGGTATCGAGGCCGTCATCCAACCCGGCGGGTCGAAGAACGACGACAAGGTCATCGAAGCGGCGAACGAGCTCGGAATGACGATGGTGCTGACCGGGCAGCGGTGTTTCCGGCACGATTGAGCGTCAGCGATTGAGTGCCGGAAATCGGCGAGTCGCAGCGCGCGAGCGAACGCAGTGAGCGAGCGCGACCGTCTCGCACGACTTCCGACATGACTGAACGTCAGTGAGGGAGTGCCGGAAGGCAGCGAGACGAGCGGAGCGAGTCTCGCCCGCCTCCAGACGCGGCCGAGCGGAGCGAGGCCGGGTCTGGAGACGGTGCACGTGGTCAGTCGGTGGTGGTTTCGTCGTCGCTCTCGATGCTGATGGTTCGTGTGAGACTGTTGAGGCCCCAGTCGAGGGTGAGTTCGAGTTCGTAGCTGTCGCCGTCGGTTGGGGCGTAGGGTTCGAAGGGGATGGTTTCGGTGTTGCCGGGGGTGATGGTGTCGCCGCGGGTCCACCACTTGTCGTGGATGGCGTTGTGCGTGCTGGTGGCGACGAGGGTGGCGGGGCTTCCGCCGTTGTTGTGGACTTCGAGTTCGTATCGGAGTGGGCCGCCGGTGACGGTGTCGGGGACGTGTGGGGTGACGTCGAGTTTCGGGGGGTCGCGGAGCGTGGCGAGGTGGGCGTCGTCGAGCGGGTATCGGGCGGTGCCGTTCGCGGTGTCGAGGACGACGCTGGCGGTGTCGTGGTCACCGGTGGGGACGGCGACGGCGAACTCCTCGGGTTGGTTGTCTTCGAGGCGGGCGTACCCTCCGTCGGTCACTGCGTCGTCGTCGACGCGAGCGCGAACGGGTGGGTCGCTGAACAGCTCGGTCGCGCGGTCCGTGCTCGCGTCGAGGACGCGAACGTCGAGGACGACCATGAGGTGGTCGGCGTGGCCGTGGGCGTCCCAGACCGGCCAGCCGTACTCCACGAACGACGACTGGAGGTCGAGCGCGCCGAGTTCCACGGTGACGGACCCGAGGTCGACCTCGTCGTCCTCGCCGACGACGCGCGGCGCGTCGGGCGTCGACGAGCCGTCGGTCGTGTTCGAACGGCTCGCGGGTTCGTTCGTTCCGCCGGTCGTGGTGTCGGCGTCGTCGCCGGTGTCCGCGTCGAGACAGCCGGCGAGGCCGAGCGCGAGCGCGTTGCTGGCGGTCGCTCCGAGGAGGGCGCGGCGGCGCATGCAGGAGGCTGGCCGGGCCGTCGGTAAGTGTCTTCGGCCCGGCGTCGACGGACGCGGGCCACCGACGCGCGGTCAGTCGTCGACGACCGCGACGTCGAAGTCCTGTTCCCCGAGCCCGTAGTCGACGACGACCTGAACGGTGTCGTAGCTCTCCTCGTCGACGCGCGTGTCGTGGACGTGTTCGGCGCTGACGGTCTCGCCGGGTGGGACGGTCGTGCGGTACGTCCACCAGGCGTCCTCGATGACGCTGTGGGTCGTCGTCCACGCGACGGTGCCGGGGGTCGCGCCGTCGTTCGTGACGGCGAACTCGACGGGGACGGTTGCGCCGCCGGTTTCCGCTGGGACGTCGAGCGTGGTCGAGTAGGTGGGTGGGTCCGCGAGGACGTCGCGCTGAGCGTCGGTCAGCGGGTAGCGTGCAGCCCCGTCGTTCCCGAGGACGACGGCGGCGTCCTGGACGGCGTCGCGGTCGGGGACGCTCGCGGCGAGTCGGTAGCCGTCCTGGTCGTTCTCGTTCACGAGCGCGCCGCTGCTGGCCTCCTCATCGTCGACCTCGACGTGGACGACGGTGTCCTGAATGACGTCCGCAGCGTCCGACGAGTCCTCGCCGGTCGGCGTCAGTGGGAGGACCGCGAACCGGCCGCGAGGATTCTGCTTCGCGTTCCAGTACCAGAACGGGCGGCCTTGCTCGACGAACGTCGACTGCAGGCGGAGGTCGCCGACCTCGAAGTCGACGCCGCCGAGGGTGACCACGTCTCCCGCTTCGATTTCTCGCGACCCGCCGAGCGGCCCGGCGATGCAGCCGGCGGTGCCGAGGGCGAGGGTCGTGCTGGCGGTCGACGCGGCGGAGGCGAGGAGGGCACGGCGGCGCATGCGTGGGTCTGTCGGTTGCTCCGACAAGTGTCTTCGGCTGGTACGCACCCGCGTCGTGCGTCGACGGCGCAGCGTGTCACGTCTCGACCGGGACGGTGCCGGTCCAGGCGTCCTGCCCCCAGTCGAGCGTGAGTTCGAGTTCGTCGCGGTCCCCGCAGAGGCACCCGAACCGGAAGCCGAACGTGGACTCGCCGCCGACGTCGGCGTCGAACTCGTGGGTCCAGTAGAGGTCGGTGGCGGCGTCGTGCGTGAGCAGCGCCGCGAGTCGACCGGGGGTGTCGCCGGCGTTCGTCGCCGTCGCCCAGGCGCGGGCGGTCCCAGCCTCAGGGACCGCGTCGGGCGGGTCGACGGCGACGCGCCACGCCGGCGGGGAGCGTAGTCGCCGCTGGAGCGCACGGTCGAGCGGGTACCGTCTTTCGCGGTCGTCCGCGTCCGTGAGGACCACGCGCCAGGCACTCCCGGAATCGCCGCCCGTCGTCGTCGACGGTGCGTCGAATCCGTCGAGCGCGTCGCCCGCGGGCACGGGGAACGCGATACGCGGCTGGCCGTCGCCGGCGCCGGAGGCGAGCGCGCCCGCGGCACCCGCGAGTCGGTCCGCGCCGCGTTCGACCGCGAGCGGGAGGTCCTCGATGGGTGCGTTGTACGCGCGGAGGTCGCAGTCGAGGACGACGTAGGCCGTGCCTGCGTCGCCGTGGACGGCCGCGGGCGCGGTGGTGTCGTCGACGAACGACGACTGCACGGAAAGCTCGCCGAGCGTCACCTCGCCGGCGTCGAGTTCGACGACGTCGCCCGCACCGACCTCGCGCTCGGGACCCAGGAGGGCGCAGCCGGCAAGGCTGGCGGGGACGGTCGAGCCGACGGTGGCGAGGAGGGCGCGGCGTCGCACGCTCGGGGATGACGCGGCCGCAGGTAAGTGCCTTCGGGAGCGTCGCGCGCCTTCGGCCGAATCGTGCGTGGGTTTTTCTACTGTGTACCGCGAATCTGGCGGTATGAGCGTACTCTCGGACCGACGGCTGCGGTGGTTGTCGGTGGTGCTGGTGCTGTCCGTGCTGGCGGGGGTGAGTGTGACGGTCGCGGGCGCGGTCGCGGTGGTGTCGGCGGTCGCGGGTGCGGCGGCCGGTGACGTTCTGTTGGTAGTCGCGCTCCGTGCGGCGCTACCGTTCCTGCTCGGGCTCGCGACGCTCACGGTGGTGGGCGCCGGTGCGCTCGGGTGGTTGCTGGTTCGGGCGCTCAGGCTCGCGGAGCTCCCGCGGAGCGAGCGACTGGAGCGCGTCGCTCGCGCCGTCGAACGGCTCGTTCCGTGGCTGGTCGAGGGGAAGGTGTCGCGGCGGGTCGCGCCGACGGTCGATGACCGCCGCGAGGCCGTCGCGCACCGGTACGCGGCCGGCGAGCTCACGGAGGACGAGCTGGAGCGGGAGCTCGAGCGCGTGCTGGCCGACGAGGAGTCGGCGACGGAGTGGTCGATGGCGGACGGCGACGACGCATTCGATAGAGCGTTCCGGGCGGACCTCGCTCGAGGGAAGACCAACACGGACGACGTCTACGAGGTTGCAGGCGGCGACCCCGACGTGCTCGAGGGTGCCGGCGGCGACCACGATGCTGAGGTCGGGGCGCACGACCGCGCCGGCGTGGACGTGGACCACGATCGACGGTAGGCGCTGGCGGCTTCTCCCTCGCAGGTTTCTTCTCTCGGCGGCCCGTCGACGGTTCCATGGGGTTGTTCGACGCGATGCGTCGCGCGCTCGGTCGCGGCGGCGACGCGGACGCGACAGACGACGGTGACGAGAGCGACGGTGCCGACGCTGGCGGGGACGGCGCGAGCGGCGAGTGGGGCGTGGACGCGGACGCGGCGGCGCTGGACCCGCAGCCGGGGCCGCGGCGTCGCGGCGGCGGGCACGGCCGCCACTGGGATACCGCGGTCGACTCGGACGCGGCGCTGCAACGCGTCGTCGCGACGACGCTCGACGAAGGGCGCGTCCGCGAGAGCCGCGTCGAGGGCGTGGACGCCGTCGAGTACGGCGCTGGCCACTTGCGCGCTCGCGTCCTCCGCGAGGACGGCGACGTCCTGACCGCGTACCCGGTCGGGGACGGCGTCGTCCACGAGACGACCGTGACCGACGTGACGCCGTGGGAGACCGACCTGGAGGCGGACGCGACGATCGTCCTCGGCCCGGAGGAGTTCGCGACGTACGGCGCGAGCGCGTGGGGCGTCGGCGGCGTCCCGCTCGGCGACGCCGAGGTCGAACTCGCGGCGCTCGCGTACGCCGTCGAGCTCGCGGACGAGGAGACGTACGAGACCGACGACGGCGGCGAGTTCTCCACGCGCGGGATGGCGGGGTTCGCGCCCGTCGAGGGCGGTGGCGTCGCGGACTTCGCGTTCCAGACCACGGTCAGAGAGGTCCAGCGCGTCCCGTTCTTCGACGCGAACGGCTACCGGTTCCGCGTGCCGCTCACCAGGGACGGCGACGGCACCGACTACGAGACGTGGCTGTACGCCGGCGCGCACGCTATCGACGGCCGCGTGCCCGAAGCCGGCGAGGACGTCTCGGGGGTCTTCTGGGTGCAGTCGCACGTGCGGTGAGGTCGGGCGAGGGGGTCAGCCCTCGAGGACCTGGTCGTAGAGCAGGAGGCGATCGAGTCGATAATAGCTGTCTGCAACCCGAACGGAGATGTTCTCGGGCGGTTCGTCGTGGCGTTCGCGGTACCGGTCCGACGCGTCGGTGAGCGCCGAGAGCAGCGACTGGAACGCCGTCGGGTCGTCGCCCTCGCAGGCGACGGCGCTCCCGCGGTCGAGGTAGTAGCGGACGACGAGCTTGGCGGGGTCGGCGAGGTCGCGGTACGGGACGACTGCCGCCTCGTCGCCCACCTCGTCCAGCGGCCCGGCGAACGACACGGACGCTCGCACCCAGTCCTCGTCGCAGGCACCGCGCTCGCGGAGCGACTCCGGCGGGTTCGAGACGGTGAACGTGTCGGTGCCGGTGGCAGGGAGTCCAGCGAGGCAGCCACCGCTCCCGGCTGCGAGGCCGGTCGCGGCGACGAGCAGGGGTCGTCGTCGCACGCAACCGGGTTCGGCCGCGTCCCGCAAGAACCCCGGCGTTGGGTGAAACGCCGACTTGGGTGACCCGCCTTCGACACGCCTAAGCGCCGCGGTCCGGTGACTACAGGCATGCAGTATCACGAGGCGGCGAACTTCCTGTTCGACCTGCGGCGGTACCGTCCGAGTCCGGGGACGGCGTCGACCGCGCGCCTCCTCGAGCACCTCGGCGACCCGCACGAAGGCTGCGAGTTCGTGCAGGTGGCGGGGTCGAACGGGAAGGGGAGTACGGCGCGGATGGTGGAGTCCGTGCTGCGGGAGACGGACCTGACGGTCGGGTTGTTCACGAGTCCGCACCTGGAGGACGTCCGCGAGCGCGTTCGCGTCGACGGGCGGAAGGTCACGCGCGAGGCGCTCGGCGAGTTCGTCGAGGAAGCGAAGCCCCACGTCTCGGCGCGGGCGGCCGACGGGGAGTCGCCGACGTTCTTCGAGACGATGACGGCGCTCGCGCTGTGGTACTTCGGGGAGCGCGAGGTCGACGTGGCGGTCTTGGAGGTCGGTATCGGCGGGAAGTTCGACGCGACGAGCGTCGTCGACCCCGCCGCCAGTGCGGTCACGAGCGTCACCCTCGAGCACACGGGCGTGCTCGGGGACACGATCGCGGAGATCGCGACCGACAAGGCCCACGTCGCGCCGGCTGACGCACCGCTCGTCACTGGTGCGACCGGTGAGGCGCTCGCGGCGGTCCGCGAGCAGGCGGGGGACGTCGTCACCGTCGGCACGGACGACGACGCGGACGTTCGCGTCGCGTACGAGGGGCGGACGAATCACGCGGAGGCGGCGGTCGGTATCGAGACGGACGCCGACGGTGCGCTCGACGTCCGCATCCCGCTCCTGGGCGAGTACCAGGCGGTGAACGCGGGCATCGCGGCGACGCTCGCGCGCCAGGTCGCGGACGTGAGCGACGACACGCTCGCCACGGGCCTGCGCTCTGCGCACTGGCCGGGCCGGTTCGAGGTGGTCTCCCAGGAGCCGTTGACGGTGCTCGACGGCGCGCACAACCCGGGTGCGTTCGAGGGGCTCGCCGAGACCCTGTCGACGTTCGACTACGGCGACCTCCACCTGGTCGTCGGCGCGATGCACGACAAGGACCACCGCGGGATGGCGGAGGCGATTCCGACGCCCGCGCACTGTTATCCGTGCGAGCCGGACCTCGACCGAAGCGAGGACGCCGACGTCCTCGGACGCGTCTTCGGCGCGGACGCCGAGACGGTGACGCCACGGGAGTCGGTCGCGAGCGCGCTCGACGCCGCGCTCGACGCCGCCGGGTCGGAGGACTGCGTGCTCGTCACGGGGTCGCTGTTCGCGGTCGCGGAGGCCCGCGAGCGCTGGACGCGCATCGAGGTCCCGAAGACGATACGCGACCTCGACGACGCCGAGCGGACGCTCGCGGGCGCGAACGTCACCGACGGCGGCGTCGCGGAACTCCGCTCTGAGGGCGTGCATCGCGTCCTGCGGACGCGCCTCCAGGAGCGCCAGGCGAACGCGCTCAAGGAGGCGTTGCTGCGCGTCGGCGGCGAGTGCGCCGTTTCGGGACTCGACGGGAACGACGAGCGCGTGGACGTCGTCCTCATGGGGACGCTCGCGCAGTTCGAGCGACTCGCGGCCGCGCTCGACGACGGCCCGTACGGCCTCGCCCGGTTCGCCAGTGAACTCCGGGACGCACTCGCCCTCGACGCGCCCCACGGCACGGGTTCCGATACCGTCGAGGGCGACGGCGACGACGAGAACGCCGACCCGCAGTGGCCGTGGACGGATGGGACGGCCGTGATGGGTATCCTGAACGTGACGCCGGACTCGTTCTTCGACGGCGGCGAGTACGACCGCCTCGAGGACGCGGTCGCGCGCGCCGAGGAGATGGTCGCGAACGGCGTGGACGTCGTCGACGTCGGCGGGGAGTCGACGCGTCCGGGCGCGGACCCCGTCACGGTCGACGACGAGATCGACCGCGTCGTCCCGGTCATCGAATCCATCCGCGACGCGGGCCTCGACGTCACCATCAGCGTCGATACGCGGAAGGCGGCGGTCGCGGACGCCGCGCTCGACGCGGGCGCGGACGTCGTGAACGACGTCTCGGGGCTTTCCGACCCCGAGATGCGGTTCGTCGCCGCGGAGCACGACGCCGGGCTGTGCGTGATGCACTCCATCGACACGCCCGTCGACCCGGAGAACGACGTCGCGTACGACGACGTCGTCGAGGACGTCCTCGACCAGCTCCGCGAACAGGTCTTGCTCGCGGAGAAAGCCGGTGTCGCGCGCGAGGATATCGTCGTCGACCCCGGGCTCGGGTTCGGGAAGACCCCAGCGGAGTCGTTCGAACTGCTGGGGCGCGTCGACGAGTTCGCCGCGCTCGACTGCGCGGTCCTCGTCGGGCACTCCCACAAGTCGATGTTCGGCGCCATCGACCGCGACGAGGACGACCGGCTCTCGGCGACGGTCGCCGCGACCGCGCTCGCCGCCGACCGCGGCGCGGACGTCGTTCGCGTGCACGACGTCGACGAGAACGTCGCCGCGGTCGACGCCGCACGCGCCGCTCGTCGCCCCGGGGAACTCGAAGAAGACTGATTGTCGCGGGTCGAACTCCGTCCGTTCGACTCGCTGTGTGGAACTGGTCGCTCAGTTCGCGTCGGCGACGACCATCGCCCCGGCGTTGGCGGCGTCGAAGCCGGCCGGTGCGACGCGCTCGGTCGCGCTCTCGTTCTCGTCGGTCTGATGCTTGATGCCCTCGATCATCGTGAGGATCTCCTGTTCGCCCGCGGGGAGTTTCGTCGGGTGGCCGCCGATGGCGAGCACGATGTCGTCGCCGTGACGCACCCGGGTGACGTACAGTTTCACCTCGACCTCCTCGCCGCCGAACGTCGTGTTCGTCGCGAACACGCCGACGCGCGCGTCCTTCCCGAGGACGGACGCGGTCTTGTTCTCGACGAACCGCGCGTTCTCGAGGTTCCCGAACGCGGTGTCGTAGTCCGCGGTGAGGTTCGCGAGGATACCGCTGTAGCTCATGTTCGCGTACGGGTTCGTGGTGTGCCCGAACACGTCGACGCGATGCGTCGAGACGACCGCGAGGACGCCCGTGGTCTCCTCGGCGATGTCGTCGTACTTCTCGTACCGCAGGTACCAGTTCGTGACCTCGATCCGGCGGTCCGAGACGGTCTGGTTCACGACCAGTTCCTCGCGTAGTTGCCGTTCGTATCCGCTCGCCGTCTTCGCGTCCGCGTCGACGCTCACCTCGTTCGCCTGGTAGACGAGCGCCTCCTCGCCCGTGACGAACCCGATGCAGCCGCTCGTCACTATCACGAGGACGAGCGCGACGACACCCACGCTCCGCGTCGATTCCATGCACCAGTGGTGTCGGTAAGTGCCAATCAACCTTCCGGCTGTTCGGGTGCAGTGTATCGGCCCGCGAACTGGTCGATTCGGGCGAATTCTGGGATGCTGGTAGGTGTCCGAAACGCCCGCATTGTCGTGGTAAGACGTACCATAACGCGTGCTGAGTCGTCCAAAAGACCCTTAACCCAGGCTCTAATTACATCTCATTACAGATGGCCGACTTCCCCGACTACCTCGACGTCGACTACACGGACGGCGAAGGCGAGAACCCCGAGGACTACCCCTCGGTCGAACACAAGATCGAGAAAGCCATCGAGGTCACGAAGAAGGGCCTCGAGGAGTACGAGAACCCCGTCGTCATGTGGACCGGCGGGAAGGACTCGACGCTCACGCTGTACTTCGTCAAGGAGGTCGCCGACCGTTTCGACCTCGAGGTGCCGCCGGTCGTCTTCATCGACCACTTCCAGCACTTCGAGGAACTCATCGACTTCGCGAAGCACTGGGCCGACGAGTGGGACCTCGACGTCATCTGGGCGCGCAACGAGGACATCGGCTCCATCGTCGACGAGCGCGACCTCGAGCCCGGTGACGACATCGAGATCGACGAGCTCAGCGACCACAACCAGCATCACGTCCGGAACATCCTCGAGTACGAGGAGGACTCGTTCCCGTTCCTGCTCGACACGTACGTCGGCAACCACCTCCTGAAGACGGTGGCGCTCAACGACGCCATCGAGGAGCACGACGTCGACGGCATCCTCTCCGGCGTCCGCTGGGACGAGCAGGAAGCGCGCGCGGACGAGACGTTCTTCAGTCCGCGTCACGACCCCGACATCTACCCGCCCCACGACCGCATCCAGCCCATCCTGCACTTCGACGAGCGCGCGGTCTGGGACACGTTCTGGCACTTCACCATCCCGGACGTCGTCGAGGGCTACCCCGAGGAGGGCTACGTCCCCGAGAGCGACACGGACCTGCCCGAGGGCATCGAGCAGGAGGACATCCCCGTGAGCCCGAAGTACTTCGCCGGCTTCCGCTCGCTCGGGAGCGAAGTCAGTACGGACAAGTCCGCGGAGGAACCCGCGTGGCTCCAGGACCTCGACAACACGACCGAGCGCGCGGGCCGCGCCCAGGACAAGGAGGACCTGATGGAGCGCCTGCGCGACCTCGGCTACATGTAACGGCGGGCGACTGACGACTGACACACGTGACTGCGGCCGACTGACGGCCGACCGTCGACTCGCGGCCGGCCCGCGACGCAGCGTCTCCGTTCGATTCTTCGACGCTCGACCACGTAGCCGGCGGCTACTCGCATCGAGCTTTGGTAGCCGATTCCTGTGCTACTGGTTGTCGGCATACAACCAATACCTCCGGGCGCGTCAAGAGGGACATGAGTACGTTCCCAGAGTACGTCACAGTGGACTACGAGCGCGGGGCGAGTGAGACGCCCGCGGACTACGCGTCGCTCGAATCGAAGTTCGCGGTCGCCGCCGAGACGGTCCGGACGGCGCTCGAACAGTACGAGAACCCGGCCGTGATGTTCACGGGCGGGAAGGACTCGACGCTCGTCGCGTACGTCGTCCGCGAGGTCGCCGTCGAGGGCGGGTTCGACCTGCCACCGCTCGTGTTCCTCGACCACTACCGTCACTTCGAGGAGACGCTCGCGTTCGCCGAACGCTGGGCCGACGAGTGGGGTTTCGAACTGGTCGTCGCTCGCAACGACGCGTTCGCGAGCTTCGAGCCGGGGAGCGAGGTCGCGGTCGCGGACCTCCCCGAGCACACGCAGCGCGAACTCCGCGAGGTCCTCGAGTACGACGACGACGCGTTCGTGTTCTCGCCGGACACGCTCGCGGGCAACCACCTCCTGAAGACCGTCGCGCTCAACGAGACCATCACCGACCGCGGGTTCGACGGCGTCTTCTCCGGCATCCGATGGGACGAGCAGGACGCGAGAGCGACGGAGACGTTCTTCAGTCCGCGTCACGACGCCGAGAAGTACCCGCCCCACGACCGCGTGCACCCGATCCTCGCGTTCGACGAGCGCGCGGTCTGGGACGCCATCTGGGGGTACGTCGTCCCCGACAGCGTCCCCGGCTACCCGGACGGCCACGTGCCCGTCGACGTCCTCGACCTCCCCGACGACCTCGACGTCCTCGACCTCCCCGTGCACCCGCTGTACTTCGAGGGCTACCGGAGCCTCGGCACGAAGGAGGGGTCGGCGGCGAACGACGACCGCGCCGCGTGGACCCAGGACGTCGAGGGCACGACCGAGCGCGAGGGGCGCGCGCAGGACAAGGAGGACATCATGGCGCGACTCCGGGACCTCGGCTACATGTAGGGACGCGTCGGCGAGGGACGCGTCGGCGAGGCGTCCGTTCCGCGGGCGTCAGTCCCAGGAGCGGACGCGCGTGTAGTAGTTGAACATGTCCGCGTACGTCGGGTCGGCCGCGGCGACCTTCTCCCGGTTCGAGTCGTCCGGAATCGTGCGTTTCGCGAGGTCGACGGTCGCGCCGTCCTGGAGGAACCCGCGGCGTTCCTGGCCGTCCTCGAACAGCCGGCCGTCGCGGACGAACTCGGAGACGTCGCCGACGAGCCGACGGCCGTCGACGCGGAGGACGCGCGGGACGTCCGCGAGGAGCGCGTCGGGGTCGCCGGCGGCGACGCGCTCGCCGTGCTGGACGAACGCGACGTGACTCGCGATGTCGGCGTCCATCGGTTCGTGACTCGTGAAGACGACGGTCTTCCCGTCGTCGACGAGGTCGCGGAGGTACGAGTGCAGGCGGTCGATCGTCGTCATGTCCAGTTCCGCGCTCGGCTCGTCGAGCAGGTAGAGCGGGACGTCGACCGAGAGCGTCGCCGCGAGCTCGAGCTTGCGCGTCATCCCGCCCGAGTAGTCGCGAACGGGTTTGTCGAGCGCGTCCCTGTCGAGGTCGAGCCAGTCGACGATGTCGCGCCACTCGTCGGTCGCTCGCGGGTGGAGGCCCGCGTAGAACTCGAGGTTCTCGCGGCCCGTGAGGTCCGGGAGCGCGAGCCCGCCCTGGATCATGAACGAGAGGTCGGTTCTGGCCTCGGTCGGCGACCGCCCGAGCACCTCGACGTCGCCGTCGTCGGGCGAGAGCGCGCCGCAGAGACACGACAGGAGGATGGTCTTCCCGGCGCCGTTCGGCCCCATGAGGAGCGTGACGTCGTTCGCCGGCACGCGAAGGTCCGCGTCGTCGAGCACGACCGCGTCGCCGAACGTCTTCCGGACGCCGGTCGCGCTCACCGCGAGCGCGTCACTCACCCGCATCACCCCCGTAGACGGCGCGACGCATCGTGAGGACGGCGACACCCCAGAGCGCGACCGCGAACCCGAGGAGGACGACGAGGTAGACGGGGTCCGCGGGGAGTTCCGGCGGCGTGACGCCGGCGCTCGCGGCCGCGCTTCCATGGACGTCCGTGAGGTGGTATACCTGGAGGCGTGCGGCGAGCGAGTTCGGGACGAGGTTCACGTAGTCCGCGAGCGGCGACATCGCGGGCTGGACGCCGTTGAAGCCCGTGGAGAAGAACAGGACGAGGAGCGTGGTGTTCGTGATGACGGTGAGGTACTCGCCCTTCGTGACGACCGCCGAGAGCACGACCGCGGTCGACATCCCGACGATACAGAACAGGAGGAGGCTCGCGAGCACGACCGGCACCGAGAGTACGCTGTGGAGGTCGAAGCTCGCGCCGTCGACGTACCCGACCGCGATGACGCTCCAGAACGACGCGAGCGCGAGCACGAACCCGGCGAGGAACCGCCCGGTGAGGTCCGCCGACGGATAGACGGGGAGCGACCGGAGCTTCCGGTAGCGCTTCTCCTCGAGGTCGGCGGTGAAGTTCTGCGCGAACGAGACGAGCGTCACCGTGAACGCGCCGAACAGCCCGAACGAGATGGCGTTCGTCGCCTTCGTGTCCGCCATCACCGCCGCCAACTCGGCCTCCGGGACGCCCTGTGGTTCGCTGATGAACAGCACCATCGTGAGGAAGTACCAGAACACCGGCCAGAGGATCGCCCAGAACAGCGCGACCTTGCTGCGCGCGAGTTCGCGGAGCGACCGCCGAGCGAAGCTCTTCGTCTGCCTGTACCATGGGGCGACGCCCGTGGCGTCGTCCGCTCGCTGCGTCGTCTGGGTCGATGCGTGGTCGGTTGCCATGTGTGTCCTGGAATGGTCGGTCGTCGAGTGCGCGCGCTCGGTCGTTGCGTGATCGGTCGTCGTGGACTCGGACGTGGTCATGGGTCGAGCCCCCGGTCGAGGTACGCGAGCGCGAGCGGCCACGCGGACCGGGCGGCGCGAGCGTTCGCGTCGACCGAGCCGCCGCCGGCGAGCGAGAGCCCGGGCACGATGTCGCCGACGTCCGTGCGCGTCGCGTCGTACGGCACCGGGACGACGTGCCCGGCGCCGTCGGTCGAGTGGTGCTCGTGAGCGTACGCGTGGTCGTGCGCGTCGAGGCGCGCGTCGAGCTCGTCGCAGAACCGGCTGGACGGCCAGAGCGCGTCGTCGGTCCCGGAGACGAGGAGGACGGGGCCGGCGACGCGCTCGACGGGGATGCGGGCGTCCGCGACGACGTCGTCGTCGGCCTGCTCGATGCTGCGTTCGTAGATCGGGCGGAGTTCGAGTTCGTCGCGCTTCACGAACCGCCCGAGTGCACCGGGCACGAACCGCTTCCCGAACGAGTACGGGACGAAGGGAACGTCGACGCCGCCGCGCGTCCACGGCGTGCCGACGCTCCCCCAGCCGTCCGGGATGCCCTGGAAGACGACGCTGCTCGGCGCGTACGCGACCACCGCGCCGATCTCTGCGTTCTGCGCGGCGAGCAGGAGGCCGGCGTTCGCGCCGCGAGACCAGCCGACGACGCCGAACGGGGCGGCGCGGACGCTCGACCGGTTCGAGAGCCAGTCGAGCGCACGCTCGAAGTACTCGATGCGGATGCCGTCGAGCGCGTCCGGCCGCCCGTCGACCTCGGGGCCGAAGTACGAGAGCGCCAGCACCGCGTACCCCTCGCTCGCCAGCAGCGGCCCGACCTTCCACGGCGGGTCGCCGCCGCCACCGGCGAGCACGAGCACGCCCGGGTGCGGGCCGTCGCCCGCGGGTTCGAGGAACCGCCCGACGACGCCGCGGTCGTCGACGACCGACGCCGTGACGCCCTCGGGCGCGAGCACGCGCTCGACGGTCGTCTCCGCGACCGGTTCGCCGTCGACGCGCGCGGTCACGTCCACGACGAGCGACGTGACGGCTTCGTCGGGCGCTGCGAGGTCGCGCTCGGTCGTCATCGACAGCGTCCGGAACAACCCCATCGCGTCCGCGCCGTCGTACGCGTCGTCGACCGGCGCGTGCTCGGCGAGGTCGACGACGCCGTCGCCGTCCGCCTCGAACGTCGCCGACGACTCGAGGACGCCCGACCGGTCCGGCATCCGCGCCGAGAGTTCGACGCGCGCACCGGGGTCGACGCCCGAGAGCCGGAGTTCGACGCGCTCCGTGAACGCAGGACGGCGAGGCGTCACGTCGAACGAGGCGTCGGTCATGTCGACGCCACCCCCGTCGCGTCGCGGTCCGTCAGCGTGATGTGCGTCCGCGGTGACCGCTCGGGCACGATGCACGACGGCCGCGAGATAGCGCGACGAGTGACGCCACGGGACCGCGACCCGAGCCGCCGACCGCGGAGGCGGGTCGCGTGACGGTCGCGTGGGCCGCCGTCGCGCTCGCGTACGTCCTCGTCGTGCCGGTCGCGTTCGCGGGCGTCGTCGTGCTCGGCCCGCGCGTCGGGTACGCGTACCGGCGCGAGCACGACCGCTGGGTGTACGCCGCGCTGTCGATAGCGTTCGCGAGCGCGCTCGTCCTCGGCGGACCGGTCGCGCCGACGCTCCGGTTCGAGCCCGCGTTCGCGCTCGCACTCCCCGCCGGCGTCGCGCTCTACTTGCTCGACACCGCCGTCGTCGAACGCGTCACGGGCGCGGCCGTCGAACGCGGAACGAGCGAATTCGCGTACGCCGCACCGATGCTGCTCGCGGTCGTCCCCGAGGAACTCGTCTTCCGGACGGCGCTCGCCCCGCTCGCGAGCGCGTACGGCGACGTCGCGTTCGTCGCCGCCTCCGCCGTCGGGTTCGGGCTCGCGCACGTCGCTCGCGGCCGCCGAGAGGTCGCCCTGAAGACCTGGGATGGCGTGGCGTACGCCGTCGCGTACGTCGCGACCGGGACCGTCGTCGTGCCGGTGCTCGCTCATCTCGGGTACAACCTCGCTGCGTTGTGGACCATTGCGTTCACGGGAATGGATGCGGTCGGTCGGTGAGTTCGTCCCCGTCGAACGCCGGATGGTTCTCGGGGAGCGCGAACGGGAGCGTCAACGGCACGAGTTCCGGGACGACGACGCGCGTCACGGCGAGCCCGACGTCGCGGACGTCCCGCGTCGTCAGGTCGAACGCGATCGGCGTGAACCCCGCGTCGTCGAGTTCGTCGAGCACGAACTCGAGCGCGCGCTCGGTCGACCAGTCCGAGCGGTCCGGGAACCCCTCGGACGGGACGGGCTCCGGGTCGCGTTCGAACAGCGTCGCGACCTCGTCGAAGTGCTCGGGGAGCGTGTAGTAGAGGACGTTCGCGTCGAAGTTGTCCTCGGGGTCCGCCGGGTCGAGGTCGTCGACGTCGTACTCGACGGCGAGTTCGGCGGCGTACGGCCATCCCTGCACGCACTCGACGAGCGACGACAGCACGGCGTCGACGGGGTCGACGTCAGCGCCGCCGCCGAGCAGGAACTTCGGGCGTTCGTCGCGGTCGTTCACGAGCGCCGCACCGAGCGTCGGCACGTCCAGCGGGGAGTCGTACGCGAACGCGTGCGCGGTCGTCGCCCGGTCGACGTGGTCGTCGAGGAAGTCGTCGACGCCCGGGATGGACGCGGGGTCGTACCGCGTCGGCGGCTCCTGGCGCCCCCACGACCGCATGAACGCGTCGCGTTCGACGAGTTCGTAGAGCGACCCGAGGAGCGCCGACGGGACGTCCGGGCCCGCGGCGCAGCCGTTCGAGGTGCCGAGGAGTCGCGTCTCCGTCGCGGCGAGCGACCCGACGTCCGCCCACACGAGGTCCGCGGGCACCGCTACCGGTTCGCCCGTGAGGAGGTTCGTGCCGGTCGTCCACGGCAGTTCGACGTCGCGCGAGAACTCGGCGAGTCGCTGCTCGTAGACGCCGTCGCCCCAGATGTCGAGGTGCTCGTAGTCGACGACGCGCTCGCTTTCGGCGACCGCCTCGTACGTCGCCATCTCGAGGTCGTCGAGCGCCGGCGGGAAGCACAGACAGTAGCGTTCGACGGTCTCGCCGAGCGCGCTCATGAACGACCCTTCGAGGTCGCGGGCCTTCCCGCCGAGCGAGAGTTCGAGGGGCGCGTCGGCGTCAGCGAGGTACGCGACGTCGGTTGTGTCGGGCGTGCACAGCGTCGCCCGCGGCTCGTGGCGGGACTGCTGCATGAGGTGCAGCGAGTTCACGATGCCCGTGTGCTCGCCGAGCAGCCGTCCCGCGTTCGCGTCGATGGGCGTGTCGTGCACGTGGACGTCCACGGTCACGCACCTCCCCGAGCGGTCTCAAGCACGGTCAGTCACCTCCCCGAGCGGTCTCTGTCGACCCCCGGATGCGGTCGGCGTGCACGACGTCGTCGAGCGAGACGAACGGCGAGTGGCCGTCGTCCGGGTCGACGCCGCAGGTCGGGCAGCGCGGGAGGCGCAGGACGTCCTCGGTGGTGGTCGCGCAGTCGAGCGCGTTCACGGTGACGACCGCACCCGCGGTGAATCCGACGCCGAACGCGAGCAGGTGCACGAGGTCGAGCGAGAGGTAGCCGGCGACCGCGCGTTCGAGCATCGGGAGCGAGCGCGCCGCGAGGTGGTCGTCGACCTCGACCGCGTCCCGGTACCCGAGGTAGCCCTCGCGGTTCGCGACGTTCGCGAGCGTTCGCCGCTCGAAGCACTCGTAGCACGCGGTCTCCCCGGGGAAGACGGCGGGCCCGACGACGCCGTCGAACCCGAGCGCCTGCCCGAGCACCCACGGCGTCCCCGCCTCGTGCGTCGCCTCGTTCAGGTCCGCGAGCAGCGTCGGTCGCGGGCGCGTCCCCGCGTAGACGACGAAGTCCGCGGCCGCGACGACCTCGTGGAGCGCATCGCGCTCGAACACCTCGAACCGGTCGTCGTCGCGGACGTACGCGAACGCGTCCCCGCCAGCGACGCCGTCGACCTCGACTCGCGCGGCGTCGCCGCCCGCCGTCGACGCGTCCTCGCCGACCGTTGCTCCGCCGCCCGCGGTCGCGTCGTCGAGCGAGACGACGCCGACGTCGCCGACGCCGAGCGCGAGCACGTCCTCCGCGACGTGACGCACCATCCTGGCGTCGCCGACGAGCGCGACCGTCTTCGACGCGACGCGGTCCGCGTCCGCCGCCCGGAACCGATGCCGCATCGCGAGATGGTGATGGAGTGGGTCCGCGTCGTCGCTCGCGTCGTACACGACGTCGTTCTCGGCGAGCGCCGCGAGCGCGTCCAGGACCTCCTCGCGTTCCGCGCCCTCGAACCCCTCGAGGACGTCCTCGACGTGCGTCTCGCCGTCGATCCGGTCCACGAGCGCGGTGATGCCGTCGTCCTCGTCCGCGTCCCGGAGCGTGAGGATGGGGCCGCTCCACGGGCCAGCGCGAACGTGGAGGGTGTTCTCGTCGACCTGTGCTGGGACGACCGTCGGGTTGAACGCGGGATACGTCACGTCCAGCGCGTCGTGCGTTGCTGATTCGTCTGTCATGGATCGCCTCCGTGGTCGAGCTGCCCGACCGAGATACTGTAGACTGCGGCCTCGTTCACGCCGTCGACGCCGAGGAGGTCGTTCGCTTCGTCGTCGTAGAACGCCGCGAGCGGCACCGACGCCAGCCCGACCGCGTTCGCCGCGAGCTGGAGGTTCTGCGCGAGATGCCCGGACTCCTGGAGGACGAACCGGTACCCGCGCGGCCCGTACTTCGCCATCGCCCGCCAGAACGCGCCCGTGAGGAACACCGACACCGCGGCGTCCGTCGGGTCGTGGACGTCACGTGGAATCGAGATGACGTCGTCCACTCGGTCGACCACGTCCGGGTCGCGGTCGAGCACGCGGACCGCGTGCTCCTCGGGGACGTAGTAGTACAGGCCCCGCGGGAGGTCAGCGCCCTCGTTGACGACCGCGACGTACGCCTCGACCGGGTAGAGTCCACCCGCCGACGCGTACGCGCGGAACGGCTTCTCGACGTCATCGTGCCCGTCGCCCGTCTCCCCGACGACGTCCTTCCCGGTGACGCCGCACGCGTGCTGGAGGAGCGTCGACAGGTCCTGGAGCGAGATACCTTCGCCCGACATCGCTCGACGGCTTCGACGCGTCACCACGACCGTGTCGAACCGGTCGTCCAGGCCGTCCGTCGGCGGGAGGTCGACGAGGTCCGCGTCGGCGTGGTCGGGCTGGAGGCGCGCTTGCGCGTACCCGAGCGACGGGTCGCCCGTGAACGTCCCCGCCGCAGGACCCAGCTGGAACTCGGATTGACGCGTCAGTTTCGTGTTCTCGTGGAACCGCTCCGCGACGTTCCCGGACTCGAACGCCCGCCCAGTGTACTCGTTGAAGTACGATTCGCGCGGTCGCGCGACCGTCGGGTCGAAGCGCTGACTCCGGAGTTGACGGAGTCGATTCAGGTCGACGTTCATCGCGCTCGCCCTCCGTCAGTCATCGCACCGGTCCTCCGTCGGTCGGCGCGTCGCGTTCGTGAATCGTGGCACTGGGTGTCCGTCGGTCGTCACTCCGAGTTCGGTGGTCATGGCGCTGGGTCTCCGTGGGTCATAGCGCTGGGTCTCCGTGGGTCGTGGCGTCGAGTCGCGATGGTGGGTCCTCGTGGAGGAGGCGTCACGGGAGCGGGGTCGTTCGAGTCGGCGCCGTCGCCCCCGCTGCGAGAGGACCGGGTGGCGACGGCGGTCGTCGGTCGATGCGTCCGGGAGTGCAGCGCACTGGCGGCCCGCCGGCGCTGCTGGCTCCCCGTCAGTTGGCGTTACAACAGCAGGAGCTGCACGTGCAGCAGCTACAGCTGGAACCGCCGTCGACGGGGACCGTGCGCTCGGTCGTCGAATCGTCGGTGATCTCGAGCTTCATGAGATACATCTTATCCACTGTTAGGATAATATTTAAACATTCTGGCGGTGGAGATTATCGCGGCTCGAACGCCGGTAATCCGCCGCTGTCTGTCGATTCAGTGGCGAGCGAACGGTCGGGAACGGACACGGAGTTCTTCCTCGCGAACGCAACTGCATGAAGAGCCGTGGGGCGAATACGGACGCTCATTTATGGCGCTGACGCAGCGTCGACCGATACCCACAGCCGAGACCCACACCCACAGCACGCGCTCGGCGAGGGACTGCACGATTGCGGCGGCACCGGAGAACGAAGAACTGCTGGGGCTACCCGCCGAACTGTCGCGACCCGTCACCGCCGCCGCCCGCGCGGTGCTCGCCGTGCTTCACGCCGAGGAACAGACACAGCCCACCGAAGACGAGCACGGACGGTGCCACCATCATCAAGATCGTCGACGCCGCCATCACGCCGGAAGCGAGCAAGCCGCCGACGCCAACGACGACGACGAGCAGGAAGAGACCGATCGTTGTGCCTTGAGTGAACTCCATACCTGTCGATACGAGTGCGACGACGAGAAGATGACGGTCGCGGAACCCCCCGCCGGACCCGTCCCCGGAGTCGCGACGACCTACGCGGTCGGCCGGGCGGCGTTCGCGAGTGACACCAGAATCCCGACGAGCCATCCGAGCGGGATGGACACCGCGAGCCACATCGCGACGTACGCGACCCCGGTGAGGTCGTACTCGGTCCGCAGGTAGTCGTTCACGCCACCGAGCGCGAGGACGTTGTCGAGGAACCACGCCGCGACGCTCTCGCTCCCGCCGAACACGACGTCGCCGAGCGCCGGCGAGTAGAACGCCGCGACGACCGGCGGCAGGAACAACGCGGTCACCGCCGCCGGATACGCCGCGAGCACCGTCGTGGCTCGGCCACCGACCTGCGAGAACAGGAACGCCAGCCCCGCGCACGCCGTCGCGACGAGCGCCGCCGCCACCATCGCGATGAACCCACTGAACGTGAACCGGAAGTACGACGCCGCCGCGAGCGCACCCCACGCCAGCACCGCGAGGAACAGCGTCCCCAGCAGCCCCAGGCGCGTGGACGTCGAATCCGCGCTCCACGCGAGGTACCGGAGGACGACGCCCGCGAGCGCGAGCGGATACCCCACCAGCACGAAGAGCGCGCCGAGCGCGCTCCACGCGCGGTACGCGACCATCCCGCTCGTCGTCTCCGGCGTCCACTTCCCGAGCACTTGCGACTCCTCGGTCCGCTGCCGCGGGAAGAACAGCGCCATCCACGACTCGTGGAGCCGCCGCACGTCCACCGCGACCCCCTCGACCAGACCACTCATACGCTACCGCACGCCCCCCACCGTTTGAACGCTTACGGCTCTCGCCGCCACGCGAACGGACGCGAACCGCGGTGTGCGACCGGTCGCGACCACGAGCACGCTACCAGGGCGCGAACCCGGGGTCGACCTCGCGGTCCGAGCGGTCGAGCCGCCCGATGCGCTCCAGGTCGCCGTCGTCCAGGTCGACGCCGAGACTCAGCCAGTTGTCCTCGATGTGCGCGTGCCCCGTCGCCTTCGGGATCGCCGTGATGCCCTGCTCGCGGAGCCACGCGAGACTCACCTGCGCCTCGCTCACGTCGTGCTTCCCCGCGATCTCCGAGATGACGGGTTCGTCGAACACGCTCCCGCGAGCGAGCGGCGAGTACGCCACGAGTTCGACGTCGTGCTCGTCGCACGCCGCCCGGAGCTCCTCCTGTTGGAGGAACGGATGACACTCGACCTGGTTCGCGAACACGTCCGCCGCGAGTATCTCCTCCGCCTCCGCGACGTGCTCGGGTTCGAAGTTCGACACGCCGACGTGCTCGATGGTGCCGTCCTCCGCGAGCGCGTCGAACGCCGCGAGCGTGTCCGCTGGGTCGTACGTTCGGGACGGCCAGTGGACGTAGAGGAGGTCGACGTAGTCCACGCCGAGCTTCTCGAGGCTCTCCTCGGTCGTCGCGAGCACGTCGTCGTGACTGAGGTTGTCGATCCAGACCTTCGTCGCGAGGAAGACGTCCTCGCGGTCGACGTCCGCCGCCTCGATACCGTCGCCGACGGCCGCCTCGTTCCCGTACGCTTGCGCGGTATCGATGTGTCGGTACCCCATGTCGAGCGCGGTCCGCACGGACTCCGCGCACTGCTCGGGGTCTTCGTTCTGCCACGTCCCGAGGCCGAGCATCGGCATGTCCTTCGCGTGCGGTACGTCGCTCGCCGTTCGCGGTGGTGTCGTCATGGTGAGTGCGAGACGCTATGCCCTGAAAGCGATTGGGGTGGCGGCCAAGAGACGTTGGCGACCACCGGGCAACGACGACCGACGCGACGCGTCGACGCGGGCGCTGCGGGCGAGTCACCGGCGTTTAACTCGCTCGCGGTCGACCGACCGCGCATGGAGTACGTCTACGTCGTCGCCGCCGCCGCGATCGCCGTCGTCGGGTCCGGATTCGCGCTGCTCGTCCTCCGGAAAGGGAAGAACGCGGAAGCCCGGAAGTCCGAGCGAGCGCACGCCGACGCCCAGAAGCGCGACCCGCCCGTCGACCTCGGCGAGACCTACGAGTTCGGCGTGCACGAGTTCACCACGCATCACTCCGGCGAGTCGATCGCCGTCGGGAAGGTCGAAGGGTTCGTGCTGTTCGTCGAGGACGTCCCCGCGAGCGTGCAGGTCGGGGACGTCATCGAAGCGACCGTTCTCTCCTGGAACGACGGGCGGACGTCCGCCGACGCGACGTTCGAACGCGAACGCTGACTCGGCCCGCGGCGACGCTGCGAGGCGACGCCGGTCGAAGCATCGCGGCCATCGTTTTATCCCACCCCCGGGCGTCGTGCGGAGTATGGCAACGACGGTCTCCAGCGTCATCGTGTTCGTCGTATCGCTCCTCGTCGGCGGCGTCGCAATCCACCTCGGCGCGACGTTCGCGCTCAAGGGCAAGGACTACACGTACGCCGTCGTCACGGCACTCCTCGGGTCGCTCGCGTGGACGGGCGTCGAGGTCGCGTTCTCGCTCGCGGACGTCTCCCTCGGGTCGCTCGCGAGCGTCCTCGCGCTCGTCGTCTGGGTCGGCGTCGTCAAGTGGCGGTATCGAGCGGGCTGGCTGCGCGCCGGCCTCATCGGCGTGTTCGCGTGGATCGCCGCGCTCCTCGTCCTCTCGCTCCTCTCGCTCCTCGGCGTTACCGCGGTCGACGCGTACGGCGTCCCCGGAGTCTGACCCCAGGAATCCCATTCTGTCGATGGCGTCCCGCGGCCCGCTTCGCGCGCCGCGACCGCCACCCCGGTCGCGTCGTCACGTGGTCGTCGACTGGTAACCAACCAGCAGGTATCGGGGCGGTACGATTGTCATTCTGGGGTGCAAGGAGCCAGCAATGGACCGCCGCCAGCTCCTGGCATCGGGAGCGCTGGTCGGGAGTGGGCTCCTCGGCGACACGACGCTACGTGCCGCTCGACGACACCTCGGCCTGTGGAGCGCCCCACCGAAGCCGCGCGCGACCCCCGTCGTCCGCGACCCAGGACTGACCGGTCGCATCGACGCCGTCGACGACGACGCCGTGACCGTCTCCGTGACCGCGACCGACCCACGCGACCCGTTCCGGGTCGTCGTCTGCAGGCGCACGTACCCCGACGGTCGCGTGCGAGCGCGAGCGAGGACCGACCGCGTCCGGGTCGACGCGGACACGCCCACGGCGACGGTCACCGTCGAGGTCGCTGACGGGACGGTCGAACGCGACCGCGACCCCTGGTTCTACGAGGTGTACGCACGCCCCGGGCTCGACGGCGAACGACGCGCGTACCTCTGCGAGTCCGCACCGTACGCGTGGACGTCCGCCGGGGACGCCGTCCGTGCACCGCGCGTCGCCGACGCCAAGCCCGCGGTCGACGGCGGCGACTTCGAGCGTCGACGCGACCGGAACGACTACGCGCTGACGTACCGCTGGCGGGACGTCGCCGACGCGACGTGGGCGGTCGACTACCGAGTGCGGCGGTCGACGCACGAGGCCGCCGTCGCCGCCGACCGCGGCTACGTCCGGACCTACGAGGAATCCCTGGCGAGCCCGGTCGCAGCGCACCTGCTCGCATCCCTCGACCAGGACGCTCGCCGCCCCGAGACGAGGAGACGAACACCGGACGACGGTCGCAACGACAGCCCCGACGCCAACCGCGACGACAACCGCGCCGACGGCCGCGACGACAGCCGAGACGACCGAGACACCGACAGCGGTCTCGCGTCGCTCTCCGCCGGCCGACGGTTCGACGCCCTCGTGCGGTTCGTGCAAGCCATCGAGTACGGGTACGACGCCGACACCGTCGGCGCGTACGACTACCACCGCACCGTCGAGGAGACCCTCGTCGCCGGCGTCGGCGACTGCAAGGACCGCACGTACCTGCTCGCCGGCCTCCTCCACCACGCGTTCGACTGCCGGACCGCGCTCCTCTTCCAGTCCGGGCACGTCCTCCTCGGCGTCCACCCCGACGACGTCCCCGCACTCCCCTACGCCCACGACCCCGTGCGTATCGGCGACGACGACTGGGTGCCCGTCGAACCGTCGCTCCGCGTCCCCGTCGGCTACCACACGTCCGCGCCGTTCATCGCCGTCTACGCCGGCGGCGAGTGGCGATACCACGACGCGAGCGCCATCGTCCGCGGCGCCGACCGCGTCCTCGAGACCTTCACGGACTACGTCATCTGACAGACCCAACCACGTCAGGTCACTCCTTCGGCTGCGCGACGCGGTCGCTCCGCACAACAGACAGCCGTCGAGAATCCGAACCGCTCGTCTCGCCGCACCGCTCGCGCCGCAGTATCAGCTGATGAACTTGTTGTCGCGCCAGTTCACGCCGCTCTTCCCCTCCTCGTTCTCGCCGGGACCTTCGACGACCTCGATCTTCGCCGGGCGTTCCTCGCCGTCGACGATACGGTGCGCGGTCAGCTCGCCGTCCTGGCTCGTGATGGCGGTGAGCGTGCCCTTGTCCGCGAGCTTCGCTATCTCGCGGAGCACCTGGAACATCTCGTACTGCAAGAGGGAGTTCTGGAGGACGGTCTCGCGGTCACCCTTGAACGCCGCGAACTCCACGAGCTCGCTCTCGATCTCCTCTTCCTCTTCGTCGCCCCACGTCGGCCCGTTGTTCACCTCGTCGGGGTCCTCCTCGTACACGCGGACCTCCGTGACGCTGGCCTTCAGCTGGGCGGTCGGCGTGTACTTGCTGACCTTGTCCTCGGCGATGGCCTTGAGAATGAGGGTGTTGTTCCGACGCGTGATGTCCACGTCGTCGACGTCGACGGGGAGTTCCGGGTCGTTGTCGAAGTACTCTCGAACGTCTTCGAGAGGCAGTTCGAGTGTCGAATGCAATCGGTAGACGTGACCTGTTTCGTCTGATGACATGGGAATAGTTTACGGCGCCGCCTGGTGGCCCTGCCGCTTGCCCTCTAGTAGGGCTGGCGAGTTTATATGACCTGCTGTTTGTTCCGAGTTTTGCGGTGTGGAATATCGGGCCTCAGCCCGCGAACCGCACGAACGTATGAGAAACCCTACCACGACCGGTGTGGGTGGTGGTGGCGTGGTCAACCGAGCACGACCGAGACCAGGGAGCAACCGCGTTGGCGACGAGAACCAGGACCGGGGTGCTCGTCCGGGAAGGCACCGGTACGCGTTCAGGCGTCGGTCGTCACTCGTCGTTCCCGACGCGCAGCACCTGCAGGAGCGAGTAGACGGGGACGCCGTCGATCTCGTCGTGGCCCTGTTTGTCGACGAGGACGCACGCGGCGACGGGCTTCCCGCCCTGCTTCTTGACGGCTTCGATGGTTTCGGTGAGCGTCGTGCCGCTCGTGATGATGTCGTCCACGACGTAGCACTCGCGGCCGCGGATCTGCGCGAAGTTCCGCGAGAACGACCCGCCGAGGTCGTCGAGGTCGCCCTCGTCCCACTGGTGCTTGCGGGGCGCGTACGTCGCCAGGTCCGTGTCGAGTTCGCGCGCGATGCTCGTCGCGATGGGTGCACCCGCCTTCTCGATGCCGATGGTGAGGTCCACGGAATCGCCCTCCTTCTCGAGGAGGTCGGCCATCGCGGCGGACATCGTCGACAGCCGCCAGGAGTCCCGTCCGATGGCGGACCAGTCGACGTGGATGTCGTGCGGGCCGCTCGGGCCGTCGCTGGCGCCCGCGTCGGCGGCGGGTGACGCGCCCGAGCGCTCCACGAGCCAGCTCGCGGTCTCGCGGGACACGTTCAGTTCGTCTGCGATCTCGCCCTTGCTGAGGCCGCGGTCGGCGAGTTCGGCTGCACTCTCGATGAGGTCGTCGACGTTCTTCATCTACGCCCGAATTCGACGGCCGTTTTTATAGTGCTGTCGTCGGTGGCGAACGCCGCGTCGAGTTCGTCCAGACCGTACACGCCCGTGACGAGGTCGTCGAGGAACGCGTCGTCGAGCCCGAGGAGGGTGTCGACGCCGGCTTCGAAGTCGCTGACGCCGGAGTTGACGCTTCCGACGAGCGCCTTGTTGTGGAGGACGAGTTCGCGATGAATGGCGCCGCCGTCGACCTCGAACTCCCAGTCTCCGGGGACGCCCAGGAGCGCGCCGACGCCGTTCGGCGCGAGCGCGTCGACGGTCTGGAACGCGTGGGGCGCGTACCCGGTGGCTTCGTACACGAAGTCGATTGGTTCGTGCACGTCGGGTATCTCGTCGACGGGCGTTTCCCGAGAGTCGACGTACGTCGCGCCGAGGTCGTCGATGACGTCGATGGTTGGGTCGGGGCGGTCGCGGCGACCGAGACAGTAGAGGCGCTCGAAGCGGTCGCTCGCGTCGAGCATCGCGAGCGTGAGGAGGCCGAGGCTGCCGTTCCCGAGGACGGCGGCGGTCTCGGGCTGCCAGTCGAACGCGGACCGGGCGGCGAACGCGAGCGCGAACGCCTTCTCGCTGATGCTCGCGGGTTCGACGAGGAACCCGAGGTCCGCGAGTTCCTCGGGTATCTCGACGAGGTACTCGGCGGGGCTCGTGAAGTACTCGCTCATGAAGCCGTGCGCGCCGACGATGCCGCGCTCGTGGTACTGGCCGTCGGGGGCGTAGTCGGGTTCGCCGCGAGCGAAGTACTCGTTCTCGCCGTTCGGGCGTCGGCGGACGGTCGGAACGACGACGTCGCCTTCTTCGAGGTCGGTGCCGTTCGGGTCCTCGACGACGCCGACCGCTTCGTGCCCGAGGACGAGGTGGTCCTCGCCGTCGGGGAACCCGCCGTGACTCCCGTCGATGACCTCGTGGTCGGTGCCGTCGATGCCGACGCGGAGCGTCCGCACGAGGGCTTCGCCCGACCCTGGTTCGGGTCGTGGTTTCTCGATGCGGACGGGGCGATCCCCGCCGCGGCGGACTGCGATAGCTTGCATAGCGTTCCCAATGCACCCCATCGTCAAAAGATTTATTCTCTACCGAGTAAAGTATGAGGTGCCGGTGGGTGTCAGCCTGTCGACGCCGAGAGGACCCGTGCCACAGTACTCTCGGCAGGCCCAGCAACGTTTCCGTGCCAGCCACCACCCACCGCAACTCTCTCCCCTCTCTCTCACGCGCCGAGCGACCCGACCCAGGAGCACCCCGCTCGCGAGCGAAGACACGCCGAGGTCTCCGCGTCGTCGCAGGGCTACGTTTAACCCGACGGCGGGCGCGCTTCCGGTATGGAACTGTACGACGAACTGTACGCGCTCTACGAGGAGTTCGAGACCGGGACGCTCCGGGACTACCAGGAGTTCGTCGACGTCTTCCCCGCCGTCGACTCCAGGGTCGCGCTCGACCACTGGCAGCAGGCAAACGACGAACTGGACCGCCGGAAAGCCGAGGTCCGCGAACGCTTCAGTGCCGGCGAGACATTCGCCGAGGTCGCCTCCGTCGCCAGCCGCGACCAGGCGTTCACCGCCCTCGACCTCCTCGCCAAGTACGACCGCGCGCCGAACGTCCTCGTCCTCGACGTCGACGAGACGCTGCGGTCCGCTGGGAACACCGACAACGAGATCCCCCGCGACACCCTGCACGTCCTCACCGAGTTCCACGAAGCCGGGATCCCCATCGTCATCTGTACCGGCCAGACCCTCGAGAACGTCAAGGGCTTCATCACGCAAGGCCTCGGGAGCGAACTCGTGCACTCCGGCGACCTCTCCGTCGTCTACGAGGCCGGGACGGGCGTGTTCACGCCCGGGCACGGCGCCGACACCAAGCAGTTGCTCTACGAGGACCTCGGCGAGGACATCCGCGCGGTGTTCGACGACGTGCGCTCGCGCATCCTCTCCGAAGCCCCCGAGCACCTGCGGACGGGCACGCACCTCCAGGGGAACGAGTTCAACGTCACGATGAAACCGAACTTCGAGACCGGGAGCAAGCGCGCTCGCGAGGTCATCGACGACGCGCTCGTGTACGAACTCGACCTCCTCGGGGACGTCGTCGCGGACGTCGTCGACGGCCATCCGAGCCCCGAGGACGACGTCGAATCGTTCGACGCGTGGTCCGCGGACGCCGACGACCTCGCACCGGCCGCGGCGTGGGCGCGCCGGTTCTACGCGGCCGCGGACCCCGAGATTCGGAGCGTCCTCGAGGGCGTCGGCGGGTTCCCCGACGTCGACGTCGAGGACGTCCCCGAGGCCGTCGCGGAGGTCTTCGAGCGCATCGACGTGGCGTACTACGAGGCCGACGCCGCCGAGATAGGCAGCCTGGAACTGAACAAGGTCGTCGGCGTCGAAGCCGCGCTCGACGTCCTCGACGTCGCGGACCCGTTCTCGCTCGTCATGGGGGACTCGAAGAGCGACCTCCGCGTGATGCAGTGGGTCGCCGACGAGGACGCCGGCATCGCGGCGGCACCAGAGCACGCCTCCGGCGACGTCCTCGAGCACGTCCTCGAGACCGACGAACTCGTCTTCGACCGCGGCGCGAGCGCAACGATGCTCCGCACCGTGTACGTGATGGCGTTGCTCGCGCGACTCGACGACTGACGTCGACCGTCGCCGTCGCCTCGACGCGGGCGGGGGTCGAGAACTGACCGGAACGCACTCCTTTTCCGTGGGAGCGACCAAGCCGAGCGTATGCGATGCTCGCGGTGCGGCATGGAACTCGAGAAGCCCGGAGACTTCTGTCTCGAGTGCCGCACCGCGAACGCCGACGGCGTCGTCCTCGACGCGGCCCGTGACCGCGCGGCGATCACGATGCTCGACGAGGACCAAGTGGTCGGGGAGACGACGGTGACGACGACGCCCGAGGACGGCGCGGAGACGGGCGTCGTCGAACTGCGGAACTTCGCGGGCCGGGTCGCCGACGAGATCATGCGCAAGCGCCCGGAGGCGGTGTACGCGGCGGGCGACCGCGACGTCATCCAGTCGGTGCGCGCGCAGAGCCACTTCGAGTTCTTCCGCGTCGACGGCGACGACCCCGTCGACGCCGCGATCGGGAGTCGCGGCGAGGAAGCCCTGGAGACCGTGGACGCCGCGCCACTGGAGAAGATCGGTGGGTCGCACTCGACGCTCGTCGGCGGCCGCACCGGGATGCGCGCCATCCAGACGGTCGCGGCGTACCCGCACGTGAAGAAGGTCATCCCGGGCCCCATCGACGCCAGCGGCAGGGGCTCGCAGGCGAGCATCACGGCGAAGGTGACGCGCGCGGACAAGAACGGGAACGTCCGCCTGCTCGTCCGCGACGGCTCCAGCGTCCAGGAGAACCGCATCGTCACGACCGCGGGCGACCGCGACACCGGCGAGCGCGTGCGCGACGACCTGAACGCGGCGCTCGACGACGAGGACCTGCGGTAAGGCCCCGGTCACCACTCGCTCGACTCGGCGCGACCTCCCGAAGACACTTGCCGCGGCCGGGAGTCGATTCCGGTATGCCGTCCCGACGCAGCGCACTTGCATTGGTCAGCGGTGCCCTCGCTGGTGCGGTCGCTGGCTGTACCGGGTCACTCGGCGAGTCGACCGCGACGGCGACGACCGCGGGCGGGTCCGTCCCCGGTGGAAACCCACCGCCGTGGCTCCGCGAGGACGCGGTCGCGGACGTGGTGGTGTCCGTCGGCGAACGCGGCCTCACCGAGGAATCGCCAGTCCGCGGGACGGTGCGCGTCGGAGACGTCTCGCGGCAGGTCGAACTGGCGACTGGCGAGTACTGGCTGTCCGCGGACCTCGTCGCCGACGGCGAGACGCCGACGGTCGCGCTCGAACTCGATTCCGGCGCCAGCGAGACCGTCGAGTGGTTCGAGTCGATGGGGACCGACGGCGTCGTCCTGTTCTCCGTCGTCGCGGACGGAATCCGCGTGACCCGCCACGGGCCCGGAACTGGCGAGACGCGGACGCCAGAACCGGACGCGTGAACGGCTTCGCGATTCGTGTCGTCCACAAGGCCTTTCCGTGGTAATTACATCTCATTAGACGAGATGCGTCGAGCCGACTTCGTGCTCGCGGCCATCCCCGGCATCGTCGCCACCGGCCTGTTCGCGGAGCGCGCCACCGCCGCCGTCGCCGACTCCGGCGGCGGGGCCGCCGACACTCTCGCGACCCTCCCGCTGTTCGCGGTCGCGCTCGTCGGCGCCCTCGCGCTCATCTGCTACGAGGTCACCACCGCGAACGCCATCGACGCCTGACCCACCCAGGGCGAGCACACCACGCCACGAGCGAGTCGCTCACCAACCATCCCGGCATCCTCGCACCGCCACCAGCGGACCGCTCCAGCGGCGCTTGCGGGGAGTTCCCACGGCGTCGTCGCGGCCTCGACTCAACAGGTTTAACTGTGCCGTAGCGGTATCAGCGAGTATCATGGCCAAGAAGCAGGGACGCACCGGCAGTGCCGGCCGATTCGGCGCCCGATACGGGCGCGTGGCCCGCCGCCGCGTCATGGAGATCGAGCGCGACATGAACAAGGACCACGCCTGCCCGGACTGCGGCACCGACGCCGTGGACCGCAAGGGCACCGGCATCTGGGTGTGCCAGCGCTGCGGGCACAAGTTCGCCGGTGGCACGTACAGCCCCGAGACGCCCGGCGGCAAGAGCGTCCGCCGGTCCATCCGCGCCGCACTCGAGGAGCAGGGCGAATGAGCTACAAGTGCTCGCGGTGCAAGCGCGACGTGTCGCTCGACGGCTACGGTGGCGTGCGCTGTCCGTACTGCGGGCACCGCGTGCTGCTGAAGGAACGCAGTCAGGACGTCAAGACCGTCCCCGTCCAGTAACGCGGATGGTCGCGGCGGCTTGCGACGGGCGATGACCGCGTTCTCTCACGAGACCGTTCTCGAACTCTCCTACGACGACGAGTCGCTGGCTCGGGTCGTCGAGCGGAGCGTCGGTCGCGAGGTCGGCGAGATAGACGACGACCGCTCCGAGACGACGGTCTCCCGCGACGGCGCAACGGTCGCGTTCACGGTCGGTGCGCGCGACCTGACCGCGCTCCGCGCGGCGACGAACACGTGGCTGCGGCTCGCGATGGTCGCCGAACGGACGGCGGCACTCGCCTGAGCGCTCGTCTCGTGGGTCCTGCGCGGAAAGCGACGGGTTTTCGGTGGCGGGTCGTGCTGGTCGGGGTATGTCGATCGAGCCGCGGGTGGTGTTCCAGGACGGTATCGACGCGTTCCTCTCGCGGAAGGCCGTCGCGCTCGGCGCGCTGTTCGTCGTGGTCGGGACGCTCGCGTCCGTCGCCGTGGACTCGCTCGGGCTTTCGCTCTCGGAAGCGCTGCTGGCAGCGGCGCGCGAGCAGGGACCGGTTCCCGCGGACGTCCAGGCGGAGTACGCGCGGTTACGCGAGCAGTTGGCGTGGGCGGCCGACGTGTCGGTCGCGGGCGCGTTCTGGTTGTTCGTCGCGTCCGTCGCGACGGGCGAGGTGGCGCGCATCGGCGCGATCCGCGCGCTCGCCGACGAGGAGAGCGACGACCTCCGCGTCGAGCACTTCTCGCGGCGCTTCCTCCGCGTGTTCGCGAACCGCATCGTGGTCGCGATACTGACCGCGGTCGTCCTCGCCGTCACCGCGATACCGACACTCCTGCTGCCCTCCATCGTCTCCGAGTTCCTCGCACTCCTCGGCCTCGTCCCGTTCGCGTACGTGCTCGTCGGCGTGTACTTCGCGTCGTTCGCGGTGACGCTCGACGACGACGGCCCGCTCGAGGCGTTCACGCGGTCGTGGTCGCTCGCCGCCGGGAACCGCGTCCCGCTCGTTCTCGTCGCCCTCGGCGTGCTCGCCGTCACGCTCGCGTTCTCCCTCCCGACCGTAGTCGCGCTTCCACTCCCGACCGGCACCGGGTCACTCGCCGCGGCCGTCGCCGCGAGCCCCGCCGGGTTCGCCGTCGCCGCAATCACGGGCGCTATCGCCGCCGTCTTCCGCATCGCCATCGCCACGCACGCCTACCGACAACTCCTCGACCGAGCACGACCGACCATCGACGACCACGCGAACCCAGCGACGCCGACCGAGGACGGCTTCTGACCGAGTCGCGCGGCGACGACGAACCACCGGCTCGCTCGCCGAGAACCGACTCGTGTCGGTGCCTCCAGTCCTGAACCACCGGATTCCGCGTTGTCCGCCTACGAGGTCCGAAAGCGGGGGTTTTTCAATCCGGACGTACTGCCTCTGGGTATGCAAGGCAATCTGCCGCCCGAGGCACAAGAGAAGATCGAGGAACTGCAGGACCTTCAGGAGACAGCCGAGCAGGTCGCCCGCCAGAAGCAGCAGGCGGAGTCCTCGCTCACCGAAGCGCAGACGGCGCTCGACGAACTCGACGACATCGACGAAGACACGACGATGTACCGCGAGGTCGGCGAGCTCCTCGTCCAGACCGACTACGACGACGCCGCTGACTCCCTCGACGAGAAGGTCTCGAGCCTCGAGATCCGCGTCGAGACCCTCGAGAAGCAGGAGGAGCGCGTGCAGACGCAGTTCGAGGAACTCCAGGGCGAGCTCCAGGAGATGCTCGGTGGCGCCGGCGGCGGCGGCCCGATGGGCGGCGCTGGCGGCGCGTAAGCGCATGCCCAGCGACGAAGCAGTCGTGCAGGCGGCCGCGGAAGCGGCGGAGGGACTGGTTTTCTCCCGGTTCAAGCGCTCGGCAGTCGACGACTTCGACGTCCAGGTGACGTTCGAGGACGGCGTGCTCGAGGTCGACGTGTGGATTCACGCCCCCGAGAGCGACGTGGACGAGGAGACCGTCGCCGAGGACGCGACGCTCGCCGCACGCAGCGCCGTCGACGACCTGTTCGAGGACGCCGACGAGCAGTAACCGACGGTCGTCCTCGCTTCGTTCTCGAACCAGCTATCTCCTCGTAGTCGTGAGTCCGCAACGCTCGGAGGTGTGAAGTCAGAGGAACGCGCCGAGGGTGCCGCTCGTGAGGAGGACGACGAGGAGGCTGAGGGCGACGGTGCCGGCGGTGACGAGGAGCGCGAGTGCGCCGCCGAGGCTCACCATGACGTTCGCGTGACTGGCGAGGGTTTCGGTGCGGTCGTTCCCGAAGACGGTGACGGTCGCGCGCTCGGTCGCCATCCCGGCCTCGACGGGTTCGAGGTCGTCGATGGCGTCGTCGGCGAGGTCCTGGATGACCGCGATGAGGGCGTCCTCGTCGATGGATTCGCCGACCTGGTTCGACGCCTCGACCTGGTTCACGATGTGCGTGTCGGTCGTCATAACCTCGGCGTCCTCGACGCGGTCGCCGAGCGCCTTCAGGATGCGTTCGCGGAGCCCGGGCTCCATGTTGTTCCCGTCGACGAGGACGTACGCCGTCAGCTGGTCGTCGACCTCGGTCACGGCGATGCGGACGCCGAGCGGGCCGATGCCGTCGAGTGGCCCCCACTCGGTCTCGTCCCACGCGGTCCCGAGGCGGAGCGGGTGCTGGTCGGCGTCAGCGAGCGCCTGAGCGGTGCCCTTCGACGCCTGCATCATGTCGAACGAGCGCTCGCTCCCGGGCGTGACGTGCCCGAGGTCCTCGCCCTGGAGGCCGTTGTTGCAGTTGTGCGCGTCGACGAGCAGGACGTTCTCGAACCCGCCGGCGCGCGCCTCCGAGGCACACGAGAGACCGACGGCGTAGTCGACGTCGTCCGCGAACTCGGGGCTGTGCGTGGAGACGAGGAGGATGCCGTCGTCGAACGCCTGCCCGATGACCTTCGCGTTCCCCTCGACGGTTCGGACGCTCTTGGTTGCGTCCCGACCGTACTCGATGGATTCGTACGCTGCTTCGGCGCGGTCGATGATGGTGTCGACCTCGCGGCTCGTCACGAGGTTGAAGTCGTGACCCGCGGTCGCGTGCGGCGGGAACGCGAGCCCGTCGGATTCGCGCGCCACGCGCTCGGGGAGGTTCCCGCCGCCGATCTCGCCCATCGGACCGGGATGAATCATCGGGAGCACCCAGCGCGCCTTCTCGGTGCCGTCCATGCGGCGGAACGAGGTGACGGTGACGGGAACGACCGCCTCCTCGCCGACCTCCTCGAAGAAGTCCTCGAGTTCCGTCGACCCCTCCGCGATGTGGCCGATGAAGCCAGCGACGAAGTCGAGGACGGAGACGCCCATGTTCGTCCGCCACGGACGGTCGATCGCGTACAGGAAGCCGACGACTGCGAGGCCGTGGAGGAGGCAGACCGCACCGAGGAGGACGAAGTCCGCGGGGACGACCGCGTACGATATCTCGACGGGTGCGTGCTCGGGTCGGAAGAGGAACGACTGCGCGAGCGTGCGCTCGGGGAACCCGCCTTCGGGCGTGCTGAGGTAGTAGAGCGTCCCGGAGTACACGAACAGGAGGCCGGCGGCGGCGACGGTCTGGATGCTCGCGGGGATGGCGGCGACGAGCGGTCGATGCCGCGAGATGGCGGTGATGACGAACAAGCGGAGCGCGAAGATGCTCGCCAGCCCGAGGAAGAGGACGTCGAAGACGAAGCCGGCGCCGAGGGTCTCGGAGGCGAGCGCGATGGCGCCGCCGACGACGAGGAACGCGACGACGATGACCTCGCAGAGGAGCGCGAGCAGAGCGGCGCGGTTGTGACTGAGTTGGCCGCCGAGGCGCTGGTCGACCCACGCGGTTCCGGCGCTCGCGAGGATGGTCGGGATGCCGATGAAGAACACGCCCTCGAACGCGTCGTTGAGCGCGACGAGGAGGCCGGCGTCCGTGACGAAGTTCGAGCCCGTCGGGTCGATACCGAACGCGCCGAAGCCGATGAGTGCGCCGAAGACGATGGCGAACGTCCAGCTGGTGTACCAGCGTGGAGCCCGGAAGATGAACCGGGACATACTCGCGAGGTCGCCCTGCGACGCCGTCATGTGTTCCCTTCGAAACGTCAGAACGGGATAAGCCTAACTAACCAGTTTCGTACGCTCGCAGCCGAAAGTATGGGCGGTCTCCGGGTCGCTGTCGGCGTTACCGGTCCTCGCAGATGGCGACGAAGTTCTCGAACACTTCCTCGCCCTCCTCGGTGTGTGCGACCTCGGGGTGCCACTGGACGCCGTAGAGGTCGCGGTCGGGGTCGCTCATCGCTTCGACGCCGCAGACGTCGGATTCGGCGGTGCGCGTGAACCCGTCGGGGACCTCCTTGACCTCGTCGGCGTGACTCGCCCACGTCCGCGTGTCCGGGTGGAGACTGCCGACGAGCGGGTCGTCCGCGTCGAGGATGTCGACGGTGACGTCGGCGTACCCGCCGTACTCGCCGCTGCCGACGCGCCCGCCGTCGAGCGCGTGCGCCATCACCTGCATCCCGAGGCAGATGCCGAGGACGGGGCGGTCGTCGTCGAGGTAGTCGTCCGAGCGGCCGCGACGGTCCATCTCGGGGCCGCCCGAGAGGACGATACCGTCGGCGTCGACGTCGCTCGGGGGCGTCTCGTTGTCGACGATCTCGGTGTCGACGCCCATGTCGCGGAGGGCGCGGTGCTCGAGGTGCGTGAACTGTCCGTGGTTGTCGACCACGACGATCCGAGTCATATCGGTCGAAGGCGGTCCCCGGTCAAAAGCCGTCCGGAACGCGCCAGACGGTGTCCGACACGCACGGCCGCCGCCAGCCTGTCAGCACGTAGCTGGCTCGACGTGACGGCATCGTACGCCCGCCTGCGACCGATCGCTACGTCGTGTTCGTGACGCTCGGACGGGTGGGTGGACGTCAGCGACGACTACGCAGTCGACTGACCGTGCCGCGGCGAACAACGCTCGGAAACGCGCGCGGCGGCCGTAACGACAACCGCTAAGTCACCAGCGTCACACCGACTGGGTATGAACGTCGACCTCTCGGAGTTCGACCACCCGACGTGGTTCACCGCCGGCGCGACCGCCGCGGGCTACCTCGTCCTGCTCGCCGTGATGACCGTCCTCCTGTTCGGGATTCCGTTCGGGCTCTTCTACTTCCTCGGCGTCGCCTGAACGCCCGACCGTTGCTCGGCGTCGCCCGAACGCCCGTTCGCATCGTGCTTACCGGCCAGCGGCGGCGTCGAGCGCGTCGCCGGCGTGGTCGAGGACGAGTTCGAGGTGGTCAGCGGGCTCGCGGTGCAATCGAGTGTCGGGGAGGACGCGGTCGTAGTGGTCGGCGGCGTCCGGGTGGACGTTCTCGTCGTCGGCGCCGTGATAGACGTGGACGGTCGGCCCGACGGTGTACTCGTCGAACCCCCAGTCTGTCGCGAGCGCTCGGTAGTCGTCGACGAGGCCGCGGTGGCCGCGTTCGAGCGCCAGGTCGCGCTCGGTCGCGAGAACTTCGGGGACGGTGGCGTCGTCGACGACGACGTCGTGCGCCACCGGCGCGGTCGTGAAGAGGTCCAGCAGGCCGTCGCCGTTCTGTCGGCCGAAGACCGCGGCCTGGATACGGCAGGCGAGCGAGAGCCCGAGGCTCGTGTGGCGAGCGAGGGCGTGCGTCGCGCGAATCATGGTCTCTTGGGGGACGTCCGCGTCCGGCGGGGCGGGACTCGCGAGCAGTGCCGTGCCGTGGACGCGCTCGGGGGCGAGCGCGGGGCACGCGAGCGCGTGCGGGCCGCCGCCGGAGAACCCGAGGACGCCCGCCGAATCCAGATCGAGCGCGTCGAGGACGCCCGTGAACAACGACGCGGCGTCCGCGACCGACCGCTCCGGACGCGGCTCGGACCCACCGAAGCCGGGGCGGTCCGGCGCGAGCACGCGAACGCCGCGCTCGCGCGCCGGCGCGTCGAGGAACGCCCCGAACGCCCGCGACCCCGGCGTCCCGTGCAGTGCGACGACCGGCGCCCCCTCGGGGTCGCCGAACGAGGCGAACGCGACCGTCCGTCCGTCGACGTCGACCCGCTCCGTCGGCACGGAGAACGAGCCGGTAGTCGGCGCGTGCGTCGAGTCAGCAGCAGTCGAACGCGGAGACATACCGGAGTCTGTCGAGGCAACTGGCAAATAAGTAACTGGAGCGTCCCACCGACCGCCACACTCCGACCGCGAACGACGCGAGACCCGGTGCGCGGGCATGGCAGTGCGCCGAAGCCCGCTCACGCGAACGCCTCGCAGGGGAGAACCCGGCGCGGCTCAGGCGAACGTCTTCGACACTTCGTCGTCCTCTTCCTCGGCCTGGATCTTCTCCCAGGCCTCCTCGAAGTCGCTCCGCTGGACCGTCGTCCGGTCGTCGCGGATCGCGAACATCCCGGCCTCCGTACAGATGGCCTTGATGTCCGCGCCAGACGCGTTCTCCGTGTCCTCCGCGAGCGCCGCGAAGTCCAGGTCGTCGGCGACGTTCATGTTCCGCGTATGGATCTGGAAGATGAGTTCGCGGCCCTCGGCGTCCGGCTTCGGGACTTCGATGAGGCGGTCGAAGCGCCCGGGGCGGAGGATGGCGCGGTCGAGCATGTCGAAGCGATTGGTGGCGGCGATGATGCGGATCTCGCCGCGGTCCTCGAACCCGTCCATCTCACTGAGGAGCTGCATCATCGTCCGCTGGACCTCCGCGTCACCCGAGGTCTTGGACTCGGTACGCTTCGCGGCGATGGCGTCGATCTCGTCGATGAAGATGACGGCGGGCTCGTGCTCGCGAGCGACCTCGAAGAGGTCGCGGACGAGCTTCGCGCCCTCGCCGATGAACTTGTGGACGAGTTCGCTCCCGGCCATCTTGATGAACGTCGCGTCCGTCTCGTTCGCGACGGCTTTCGCGAGCATCGTCTTCCCGGTGCCCGGCGGCCCGTACAGGAGGACGCCGCTCGGCGGTTCGATGCCGACGTCCACGAACATGTCGGGGTGCTCGAGTGGCATCTCGACGGTCTCGCGGACCTCCTGCATCTGCTCTTCGAGGCCGCCGATGTCCGCGTAGGACACTTCGGGGCTCTTCGTGACCTCCATCACCCGTGCCCGGACGTCCGTCTCGCTGGAGAGTTCCTTGACGATGGAGAGAGAGTTGTTGACGGCGACGCGGTCGTCCGGTTCGAGGTCCTCCTTCATCTCGTCTGTGACCTCGGTGAGGGCCTCCTGGTTGTTCCCGTGTTGCTTGATGATGACGCCGTCGTCGGTCACTTCCTGGATGGTGGCGACGAACAGCGGGGACTGCTTGAGCTTCTTGTTCTCGTGCGTGAGCCGCTCGAGTTTCTGCTGGTACTTGTTGTTCTCGGCGTTGGCGTCGAGGAGTTTGTCGCGCATCTCCTCGTTCTGCGCCTCCAGGACTTCGAGGCGCTCCTGCAGGGCGCTGATCTTCTCCTGCTTGGACGCGTCTTCCGCGTACGGGAAGTCCACGTCGTCCACGGTATCGGTCATCACCCACTCGTAAGGCACTGATTCTTAAGAGGCTTCGGGTGCACTGAGAAAGCCGATTCGCGACCGTGCTATGGGGGAGTCCCGGGCGCGAAAGCGTGGCAGACGGTGGACGACAGGCAGTTCCACCGCAGACAGTGCTATGCTTGATTGTGGCATAAAGCACCCACCGACCATACTCTATATTACCATCAGGAATATTCGAACATGGTTAGTATTATTAGGGAGTATGGGCTATGGTGTGCTACGATGAGCACGAACGTCTACGACCATCGCGACGAGGAAGCCAACGAAGAACCGACGGGCACGTGGGACGACGTGACCGACCTGCCGCCGAGCGCGAAGCTCGTCGCAAAGGTCCTCGAGTACGAGGACTCCCTGACCCAGAGCCAGCTCGCCGAGGAGACCCTGCTGCCCGCGCGCACCGTCCGCTACGCCCTGAACCGCCTCGAGGACGAGCACGTCGTCGACTCGCGGTTCTCTTTCTCCGACGCCCGCAAGCGCATCTACACGCTCAAGCTCGACTAGAGCGCACCAGACCTCGACCGGGCGCGACGACGTACGCGTGCGGTACCCCCCACCGGCGCCGTTCACTTCCGCCGCGCTCTGCAAACCCCTTTAGGCGATGCCGGCCAAGGCCGGGGTATGACACGGGTGATTCACACGGGCGACACCCACGTCGGCTACCGCCAGTACCACTCGCCCGAGCGCCAGCGGGACTTCCTCGCGGCGTTCGAGCAGGTGGTGGCCGACGCCGTCGACGACGACGTCGACGCGGTCGTCCACGCCGGAGACCTCTTCCACGATAGACGACCCGGCCTCCGGGACCTCCAGGGAACCGTCGCCGCGTTGCGCGACCTCCGGGACGCCGGCATCCCGTTCCTCGCGGTCGTCGGGAACCACGAGGGGAAGCGCGACGGACAGTGGCTCGACCTCTTCGAGGACCTCGGGCTCGCCGAACGCCTCGGCGACGAACCGCGAGTCGTCGACGACACCGCGTTCTACGGGCTGGACTTCGTGCCGCGGTCGCGACGCGAGGACCTCGAGTACGAGTTCACCGAGCACGACGCGACGCACGCGGCGCTCGTCTCGCACGGGCTGTTCGAGCCGTTCGCGCACGCCGACTGGGACACCGACCGACTCCTCGACGAATCCACGGTCGCCTTCGACGCCGTCCTCCTCGGCGACAACCACGCGCCCGGCACCGAGCGCGTCCAGGACGCGTGGGTGACGTACTGTGGGTCGACCGAGCGTGCGAGCGCGAGCGAGCGCGACGACCGCGGCTACAACATCGTCACGTTCGACGCGGACGAGAAGACGAGCACGGACGAACCGAACTCCGACGCACTCGGCGAGGGCGTTGCCATCTCGCGACGGGGCCTGGATACGCGCGAGTTCGTGTTCGTGGACGTCGACCTCGAACCAGGTGAGGGCGCGGACCGCGTTCGCGAGGCCATCCGCCAGTACGACGCGACCGACGCCGTGGTCGTCGTCACCATCCGCGGCGACGGCGAGCCCGTGACGCCTGCACCCATCGAGGAGCTCGCGCTCGACGACGGCGCGCTCGTCGTTCGCGTGAACGACCGGCGGGACGTCACCGTCGACACGGAGACGAACGTCTCGTTCGCGGACCCCGACGAGGCGGTCCGCGAGCGCGTCCGCGACCTCGGACTGAGCGAGGCCGCGCGTGGGATCGACGAGACCGTCCGCGAGAGCGCGGTCGCGGACTCGAACGTCCGCGGCACCGTCGAAAAGCGCGTCCGGGACATCGTCGACGACGACGCCCTCGACGCGTTCGCCACCGCAGACGACGCGGCGAACGCCGACGACGACGAAACGGTCGGCGACCAAGCCACCGACGAATCGCTCGACGCCGCGGACGAGGCCACCGACGAATCGCTCGACGCCGCGGACGAGGCCACCGACGAATCGCTCGACGGGGACGACCAGTCGGCGGCGGTCGACGCCGCGGCCGCGGACGGCGGCGACGGCGAGGACCAGTCCTCGATGGGTGAGTTCCTGTGAGGTTCCAGCGGGTCGCCCTCGAGAACTTCAAGTGCTACGCGGACGCCGACCTCTCGCTCGAACCCGGCGTCACGGTCGTCCACGGCGTGAACGGGAGCGGGAAGTCCTCGCTCCTGGAGGCGTGCTTCTTCGCGCTCTACGGGAGCGCCGCCATCGACGGCACCCGGGAGAGCGTCATCCGAACCGGCGAGGACGAGACGGTCGTCGAACTCTGGTTCCGGCACGCCGGTGCCGAGTACCACCTCGAACGGTCGCTGAAGGACTACGGCGACCGCGTCAGTCACGACTGCCTGCTCGAAGGCCCCGACGACGAGACGTGGGAGGGCGCGACCGCGGTCGACGGCGCCATCGCGGACCTCCTGCGGATGGACGCGGACGCGTTCGTGAACTGCGCGTACGTCCAGCAGGGCGAGGTGAACAAGCTCATCCACGCCACCCCCAGCGAGCGACAGGACATGCTCGACGACCTCCTCCAGCTCGGGAAGCTAGAGGAGTACCGAGAGCGCGCGAGCGACGCGCGGTTGGCAGTACGAGACGTTCTTCGAGATGCAGAACAGACCTATGAAAATCGCAAATCGGACGTCGAGGAGAAGGAGGCGAAGGGCCTCCACGATCGGTTGAACGCGCTCGAATCCAAGCGCAACGAGACGACCGCGGAGATAGAGCGCCTGGAGGAGCAGGTGGAGACCGCGAAGGGGACGCGCGACGACGCGCAAGCCGTCCTGGACGAGCACGAGGAGAAACGCGAGGAGCTCGAGGCCATCGAGGACGACGTCGAGGAACTCCAGGCGAAGATCAGCGAGACCGAGCGCGAGCGCGACGACCTCAAGGAGCGCATCGCGGAGCGTCGGGAGGCCGCCGACGAGCACGAGACTGCAGTATCGGAGCACCTCGAGGCGTCGTCGCTCGACGCAGCGGCGGTGCGGAACGGAGACGGGACCGTCGACGTGGACGCGGTCGACGACGCGGTCGCGGCCCTCGAGGACGAGGTCGACGCGCTCCAGGAGCGCATCAACGAGCTGTCGGTCGACATCGGGTCGAAGACGGACGAGGCGGACCGGCTCGCGGAGCGCGCCGAGGAACTCGAGGCGGAGGCCGACACGAAGCGCGAGGAAGCCGAGTCGCTCGCCGACGACGTCGAGACGGCGGAGAACGAACTCGCGGACCGAGAGGCGAAGGTCGAGGATCTGGAGGACGACATCGCTGAGGAGCGGGCGGCGTTCGAGAACGCGCCCGTCGAGTTCGGCGACGCCGAGTCGCTCGTCGCGGAGCGCGAAGCCGAGCGCGACGACCTGCGCGAGGAGCGCGACGCGGTCCGGGCCGAGGTGGAGTCGCTCCGCGACCGCATCGAGGAAGGCGAGCGTCTCCTCGAGGAGGGGAAGTGCCCGGAGTGCGGGCAGTCCGTCGACGGGTCGCCGCACGTCGACTCGCTGGACGAGGACCGCGAGCGCCTCGACGCGAAAAAAGCGGAACTCGATGCGCTCGACGACGACCTCGAGAGCGTGGCGGACCGCATCGAGGCCGCCGAAGCGCTGCGGGAGCGCGAGCGCGAGGTGGCGTCGCTCGAGGACAACCTCGAGAACCTCCGACAGCTCCTCGACGAGAAGCGCTCGAGCGTCGCCGACAAGCGGGAACGCCGCGAGTCGCTACTCGAGGAAGCCGACGAGCGCGAGTCGGCTGCAGCCGAGAAGCGCGAGGCCGCGGCCGAAGCGCGCGACGACGCCGACGACCTGCGGAGCGACCTCGGGGAGGCCAACGGCGAGAAGACCCAGGCGAAAGCGCGCATCGAGACGCTCGAAGCGCTCCGGGAGGCGAGCGACGCGCTCGCGGATGCCCGCGAGGACGTCGAGCGACTCCGCGAGGAGCGCGCGAGCCTCGCCGAGTCGAACGAGGAGCGCCGCGAGTGGCTCGCGGAGAAACGCGAGCGCAAGCAGGAGCTCGAGGCCGCGGTCGACGAGTCCGTCGTCGAGGAGGCACGGGCGGAGAAGGACCGCGCCGAAAGATACATCGAGAAGGCCGCGTCCGAACTCGAGTCGCTCCGCGAGGAGCGGGACCAACTCCAGAACGACATCGGTGGCGTTCGCGGCGAGATCGAGGAACTCGAGTCGCTCCGCGAGAAGCGCGACGCCGCCCGCGAGCGCGTCGACGCCCTGGAGTCGCTGTACGACGAGACCCAGGACCTCCAGGAGATGTACGGCGAACTCCGCGCGGAACTCCGCCGGCAGAACGTCGAGACCCTCGAGCGGATGCTGAACGAGACGTTCGACCTCGTCTACCAGAACGACTCGTATTCGCACATCGAGCTATCGGGCGACTACGAGTTGACGGTCTACCAGAAGGACGGGGAGACCCTGGACCCCGACCAGCTCTCTGGCGGAGAACGCGCCTTGTTCAACCTGAGTCTGCGCTGTGCGATCTATCGCTTGCTCGCGGAGGGCGTCGAGGGGGCGGCGCCGATGCCGCCGCTCATCCTCGACGAGCCGACGGTCTTCCTCGACTCCGGGCACGTCACCCAGCTGTTGACGCTCGTGGAGACGATGCGCGTGGACTACGGCGTCGAACAGATCCTCGTCGTGAGTCACGACGAGGAACTCGTCGGTGCAGCCGACGAACTCGTGCACGTCCGGAAGGACTCGACGACGAACCGCTCCACGGTCGAGATCGGGGAGACGCCGACCGCGGACCTGCTCGCCGACGACTGACCGCGGACGCTGTTTTCGGCCCGAGGTGTACGTGGTCGTTAATCGCCTCCCAGTCCACGTCGCTCGCCGTCTCCGTTCGCGTCCGTCCTGAGGTGTGCGATGCCGTCGCGAGCGAGCGCGGTGGCGTCGTATCCGCGTTCGCCGTGGACGCGGGTCTCTTCGACGAGCCCGGCGGCGCGGAACTCGGTGAGGAGGCCGTGGAGGTCGCTCTCGCAGCGGTCGTAGTCGTCGAGGAGCGTCACCGCCGGGAGCGGCCCGCGGTCGGCGAGTTCGAGGAGGAGGCCGAGCGACTCGTCGTCGTGGACGGCGGTGAGGACGCGACGCGTCGCGAGCGGAACGCCGGTCGCTGCGGCCGCGAGCGCGGAGTCGCCGTCGAGTTCGGTGACGTCGCTGCGCGCGACGTAGCGCTCCTCGCCGGTCTCGGGGTCGGCGACGAGCAGCGAGTCACCGGACGCCTTCCGCACGATGAGCGTGGCGCCATCGGGACCTTCGACGGTACGCATACCCCGGGATTGGCTGGCGGGGCGGTTAGGCGTCACGGTCCCCGCGAACGCAGTCGGAGCAGGGTTCGGTCAGGGCGTGTGCTGGCGGTTCCGATACCTGTGGACGAGGAAGAGCCCGGCGAGTCCGCCGACGAGCAGTGCGAGCAATCCGAGGGGGACGTTCTCCTGGAAGCCGACGAGCATCGCGCCCAGCGAGAGCCCGAAGAGCGCGACGTTCGCGGCGAACACGAGCTCCCAGAACTCCGCGCGCAATCCCTCGGGGACGTCGTCCGTCGACGGTGCCTCGGGCGTGTCCGGCGTGGTGTCCGGGACCTCGGGTCGCGGGACGTTCTCCGCTGGATTCTGGAGGCCGTCGCGCGGGTCGGCGAGCGCGTCAGGCCCGCCGGCGAGTCGCGACTCGATGCCGTCCGCCTCCGCGTCCTCGCGCGCCGCCGACGCCGCCGCACTCTCGCCGCGGCGCTCGTCCGCGTCCTCGTCTCGCCCCGACGCGTCGCTCTTGGTCGCGGCTGCGTCGGCGGGTTCAGCGTCGCCGTCGGCGGGCGAATCCTCCTCGGTCGTCACTGTCGAAGATTCGATACAGGGCAGCAAAAGCGTGTTCGTTGGCGGTCGCGCGGTGTCAGGCTCGCTCTCGGAGCGAGCACGTCTCGTTGGCTTCCACCCACGCGAGCGGGTTCTCCGCGTCGTAGAATACGACGCCGTCGTTCGTCTCGTATGTCTCGATTGACCCCATCTCGTCTGCCTCGGGCTCACGGTCGTCGGCCTGCTGTTCGTCACCGTCTGGTGCGTGGTTGGTCAAGCCCGTTCACCTCCACCTGTGCCAAGAACTCACATACATAAAGGTCTTGTTGCCACCGCAATCCCACGACCCGCAAGACGGCGCGGGGATTAATCGGCGTCTACCGGGCGCGAGACGGCCGGGCTGAACGCACCTAATCAGGGTTCTTTTTACTGGGGGCCCCCGAGGGTGTGGACATGACAGATTCGGACGCCGGACAGATGTCGCTGACCGACGCGTTCTCCGGCGGCGACGACGGCGACCGGCCCGACGAGGAAGCACGGGCGATCGCCGACGACGTCTCCTCGGAGGCGTCCGTCGTCGACACCGACCGAGAGGGCCTCCCGGACGCCGACGGATACCTCGACGTCGCGGTCACGCAGGTCGACTACACCATCGAGGGTCGCGGCGAGAACGAGGAGCCCATCATCCACGTCTTCGGCCGCCGTCCCGACGACCAGACCGCCGTGCACGTGAAGGTGTACGGGTTCCAGCCGTACTTCTACGCGCCCGTCGAGAACATTTCGGACGAACGCATCGCGGATTTCGACGGCCTCACCGGGTACGAGCTCGCGGACGACGACGGCAACCCCTTCGAGAGCATCCGCGGGGACGAACTCGCGCGGATCTTCGGGCGGACGCCGCGGGACGTCGGGAACGTCCGCGACCACTTCGAGCACTACGAGGCGGACATCCTCTTCCCGAACCGCTTCCTCATCGACAAGGACGTCAAGAGCGGGCTGCGCGTCCCGAACGCGTGGAACGACGACGGCTCCGCCATCCGCGTCCACCACGAGGACGTCGAAGCGACGGACGCGACCGTGACGCCGCGCGTGAACACGTTCGACATCGAGGTCGACGACCGGAACGGCTTCCCCGAGGACGGCGAGGAGGAGATCGTCTGCCTGACGAGTCACGATTCGTATCGCGACGAGTACGTCTGCTGGCTCCAGGTCGCCGACGCCACGGGAGCGACGACGAGCACCGACGACCTCGACTACGACCCCATCCCCGACGAGATGGACTACCGCGTCGAGGTGTTCGAGGAGGAGGAAGCGATGCTCGCGGCGTTCCTCGACTACGTCACGGAGACGGACCCGGACGTGATGACGGGGTGGAACTTCGAGGACTTCGACGCGCCGTACTTCCTCGACCGCCTGGACGTCCTCCAGTCGCCGACGCACGACCACGACCTCGACGCGAACCGGCTGTCGCGCGTCAACGAGGTATGGCGGTCCGGCTGGGGTGGCCCGGACGTCAAGGGCCGCGTCGTCTTCGACCTCCTCTACGCGTACAAGAGCCGGCAGTTCACCGAACTCGACTCCTACCGGCTCGACGCAGTCGGCGAGACCGAACTCGACGTCGGGAAGGAACGCTACTCGGGGGACATCGGCGACCTCTGGGAGCAGGAACCGAAGCGACTCCTCGAGTACAACCTCCGGGACGTCGAGCTCTGCGTCGAGCTCGACCGCAAGCAGGACATCGTCGCGTTCTACGACGAGGTCCGGACGTTCGTCGGCTGCAAGCTCGAGGACGCCCCTACGGCGGGCGACACCGTCGACATGTACGTCCTCCACAAGGTCCACGGCGAGTTCGCGCTCCCCTCGAAGGGCCAACAGGAGAGCGAGGACTACGAGGGCGGCGCCGTCTTCGACCCCATCACGGGCGTCAAGGAGAACGTCACCGTGCTCGACCTCAAGAGCCTCTACCCGATGTGCATGGTGACCGTGAACGCGAGCCCGGAGACGAAGGTCGACCCCGACGCGTACGACGGCGACACGTACCGCGCGCCGAACGGGACGCACTTCCGCAAAGAACCGGACGGCATGATCCGCGAGATGGTCGACGAACTCCTCGGCGAACGCGAGGACAAGAAGGCGCTACGGAACGAGCACGAACCCGGCACCGTCGAGTACGAGACCTACGACCAGCAGCAAGCAGCTGTCAAGGTTATTATGAATTCTCTCTACGGCGTGCTTGGGTGGGACCGGTTCCGGCTGTACGACAAGGAGATGGGCGCTGCCGTCACTGCAACGGGGAGAGAGGTCATAGAGTTCACGGAGAGGTCTGCGAACGAGTTGGGGCATCATGTCGCATATGGCGACACTGACAGCGTCATGATAGAACTCGGGCCGGACGTCGGGACCGAGGAGGCCATCGAACAGTCCTTCGAGATAGAGGAGTACATCAACGCCTCGTACGACGACTTCGCACGCGACGAGCTCAACGTCGAACTCGACGCGGGCGAGGAACATCGCTTCCAGATCGAGTTCGAGAAGTTGTATCGGCGGTTCTTCCAGGCGGGGAAGAAGAAGCGATACGCGGGCCACATCGTCTGGAAGGAGGGGAAGGACGTGGACGACGTGGACATCACGGGGTTCGAGTACAAGCGCTCGGACATCGCGGCGGTGACGAAGGAGGTCCAGAAGGACGTCATCGAGCGCATCGTGTACGGGGAGGATCTGGAGAACATCCGGTCGTACGTGAGCGAGGTCATCGACGAGTTCCTCGCGGGCGAGTACAGTTACGACGAGATCGCGATTCCGGGTGGTATCGGGAAGAAGCTCGACAACTACGATACGGATACGGCGCAGGTTCGTGGGGCGAAGTACGCGAACCTCCTGTTCGGGACGAACTTCTCCAGTGGCTCGAAACCCAAGCGCCTGTACCTGGAGGGCGTGCATCCGTCGTACTTCGAGCGCGTCGAGGAGGAACTCGGGTTGGATCCGCGTGAGAATCCGCTCTACGGGGAGTTCAAGCGCGACCCGGACGTGATATGTTTCGAGTACGACGACCAGATTCCCGAGGAGTTCAGCGTGGACTACGAGAAGATGCTGGACAAGACGCTGAAGGGCCCGATTGCGCGGGTCATCGAGGCGCTGGGGATGTCGTGGGACGAGGTCAAGACCGGCCAGGAGCAGACGGGACTCGGTTCGTTCATGTAGCTGCGGGCGTCGAGGGTGCGGGTAGAGTGGCGTTCACTCGGTGAGCGTGGTCAGCAGTGGCGTGCGGTTCGGGCCGTCGGCGAAGGGTTGCTAGCCTTTCACGCACATCGTTTGTTTTTCGGGAAAGATTATTTCCCGCAGACAAAGCAGAACTGGTGGCGTTACGAAAGCTTGATGGGGCACACACCCTAGGCTACAGGTGATAAGAGGCTTCACTAATGGCACGACTCGAACTCAGTAACCTCCACGCGAAAGTGGCGGAGGACGACGGCGAGAAGATTCTCGACGGTGTCGACCTGGAAGTGTACTCCGGCGAGATTCACGCGCTCATGGGACCGAACGGGTCCGGGAAGTCCACGACCGCGAAGGTCATCGCGGGCCACCCGGCCTACGAGGTGACAGACGGCGAAGTGCTCCTGCACCTCGAAGAGGGTGACTTCGGCGAGGACTTCGAGATTCCGGAGGACAAGCGCACGTGGAACCTCCTCGAGCTCGAACCGAACGAGCGCGCGGCGCTCGGTATCTTCCTCGGCTTCCAGTACCCCGCGGAGATCGAGGGCGTCACGATGACGAACTTCCTCCGTACGGCGCTCAACGCGAAGCTCGAGGAGCGCGACGAGCTCTTCGAGGACGACGACGCGGACGAGGAGGAAGAGGAGGACGTCGGCTACGAGACGTCCCCGATGGAGGGTAACGTCGACGAGGGCGAGGTCGGCGTCGCCGAGTTCCAGGGCCTGCTCCAGGAGAAGATGGAGCAGCTCGACATGGACTCGAAGTTCGCGCAGCGGTACCTGAACGCGGGCTTCTCCGGCGGCGAGAAGAAGCAGAACGAGGTCCTGCAGGCCGCCATCCTCGAGCCGAGCATCGCGGTGCTCGACGAGATCGACTCCGGGCTCGACATCGATCGCCTCCAGGACGTCTCGCAGGGCATCAACGCGCTCCGCGACGAGCAGGGCACGGGCGTCCTCCAGATCACGCACTACCAGCGCATCCTCGACTACGTGGAGCCGGACAAGGTCCACATCATGCTCGACGGCCAGGTCGTCATGAGCGAGGGCCCCGAGCTCGCGGAGAAGCTCGAGGACGAGGGCTACGACTGGGTTCGCGAGCAGGTCTACGAGACTGCTTAACCGTCTGGCCCACCAAACAAGGATACATCAATCATGAGTTCAGATCAAGACCACCTGAAGGAGACCGACACCGAGGCTCGCTTCGAGTTCAAGAAGGAGGAGAAGTCCGCCTTCCAGACGGAGAAGGGCCTGACCGAGGAGACCATCCGTCTCATCTCGGAGGACAAGGACGAACCGGAGTGGATGTACGAGCGCCGTCTGCGTGCGCTCAAGCAGTTCCAGGAGATGCCGATGCCGACGGACTGGCCCGGCCAGCCCGACCTCTCTGAGGTCGACATCGACGAGATCGTGCCGTACATCCGGCCGGACATCGAGACGCGCGGCGGCGCGGAGAACTGGGAGGACCTCCCGGAGGAGATCCAGGACACGTTCGAGAAGCTCGGCATCCCCGAGGCCGAGCGCGAGGCCCTGAGCGGGGTCGGCGCGCAGTACGAGTCCGAGATCGTCTACCAGAACATGCAGGAGCGCTGGGAGGAGAAGGGCGTCATCTTCTGCGACATGGACAAGGCGGTCCAGGAGCACGAGGAGAAGGTCAAGGAGTACTTCATGACGAAGTGCGTGCCGCCGAGCGACAACAAGTTCGCGGCGCTGCACGGCGCGGTCTGGTCCGGTGGGTCGTTCGTCTACGTCCCCGAGGACACGACCGTCGAGATGCCGGTGCAGGCGTACTTCCGGATGAACTCCGAGGGGATGGGCCAGTTCGAGCACACGCTCATCATCGCGGAGGAGAACTCCGAGGTGCACTACATCGAGGGCTGTTCGGCGCCGAAGTACTCGGCGTTCAACCTCCACAGCGGCGGTGTGGAGGTCTTCGTCGGCGAGAACGCGCACGTTCAGTACTCGACCGTGCAGAACTGGTCGAAGAACACGTACAACCTGAACACGAAGCGCGCTATCGTCGAATCCGAGGGGACGATGGAGTGGGTGTCCGGGTCGATGGGGTCGAAGGCGACGATGCTGTACCCCGCGACGATCCTGAAGGGTCGTGGCGCGACGGACAACCACATCACGATCGCGTTCGCTGGCGAAGGGCAGGACATCGACACGGGCGCGAAGGTCTACCACAACGCGCCGGACACGAAGTCGACGATCGAGTCGAAGTCCATCAGCAAGGACGGCGGCCGCACGAACTACCGCGGGCTCGTCCACATCTCTGATGGTGCGGAGAACTCCTCCACGTCCGTCGAGTGCGACGCGCTGATGTTCGACAACGAGTCGACGTCGGACACGATGCCGTACATGGAGATCCAGGAGTCGAAGGTCGACGTCGCCCACGAGGCGACCGTCGGCAAGATCGGCGACGAGGACGTCTTCTACCTCCAGTCGCGCGGACTGGACGACGACGACGCCAAGCAGATGATCGTCGCCGGCTTCATCGAACCGATCACGGAGGAACTGCCGATCGAGTACGCGGTCGAACTGAACCGCCTCATCGAACTCGAGATGGAGGGTAGCCTCGGGTAACTCCCGGGAGGAGACAATGAGTACGCAGGTACACGCGAACCTCACACGAGAGCAGGTGGAACAGATCTCCGCGGACCTCGACGAGCCGGAGTGGCTCACCGAGACCCGCGTCGAAGCGCTCGAGGCGCTCGACGACCTCGACATGCCGGACGTCATCCGGACGCCGGGTCGTGACTGGACGAACCTTCACGCGCTCGACTTCGAGACGCTCGTCGACCCGCTGAACGCGGCCCAGGACAAGGACCGCGTGAGCGACGAGGGGATCGAAGTGCTGGAGTGGAGCGAGGCGCTCGCCGAGCACGGCGACCTCGTCCGCGAGCACTTCGCGAGCGTCGTCGACCCCGAGGAGAACTACCTCACGGCGCTGTCGACGGCGCTGTTCTCCGCGGGCACCGTCATCTACGTTCCGGAGGGCGTGGACGCGGAGGACGTGAAGATCCGGACCGCGATGAACTCGCGGTCGCTGTTCAACTACACGCTCGTCGTCACCGAGGAATCCTCCTCGGTCACGATCCTCGAACGCCAGAGCACGGGCGAGGACGTCGAGGGCGCGCGCTACTACAGCGGTATCGTCGAGGTCGTCGCTGGCGAGAACTCTCGCGTGCAGTACGGTGCGCTCCAGAATCTCGACGAGGAGACGTACAACTACACGCTGAAGCGCGGGCACGCCGGGACGTACGCGACGGTCGACTGGATCGAGGGCAACATCGGCTCGCGCCTCACGAAGTCCAGCGTCGAGACGTACCTGAAGGGTGATTCCTCGGAGACGAAGACCGTCGGTGCGTTCTTCGGGCACGACGACCAGCACATCGACATCGCGGCGCGCGTCTGGCATCAGGGCGAGCACACGACCGCGGACCTCGTGACGCGTGGCGTCCTCGACGATGAGGCGCGCTCGGTGTACGAGGGCGTGCAGGACGTCGGAACGGACGCGTGGGACACGAGCTCGTACCAGCGCGAGAACACGCTCATGCTCTCCGACGAGAGCGAGGCGGACGCGAGCCCGAAGCTCATCATCAACAACCACGACACCGAAGCGAGTCACTCCGCGACGGTCGGGCAGGTCGACGAGCAGGACCTGTTCTACATGACGTCGCGCGGCGTGCACCCGCAGGTCGCGAAGAACATGCTCGTCGAGGGCTTCTTCGTGCCGGTGCTCGACGAGGTCGACGTGGACGAACTCCGCGACGACCTCGAGGAGCTCGTCGCCGAGCGCCTCCGCGAGTAGACGTACGCGGCGAGTCCCGGGAGACAGCTGTCGACTTCGCACTCGAAGCATCGACGCCTCGATGCGTTCGGGGTCGTTCCGCTGTCGAGGTGTTTCTCTTTGCTGTTCTTTCGCACACCGCCGAAAGCGTGAGGTGTGGCGTTCACGTCCGTCATCGTATGTCAGATACCGACTGCGTCTTCTGCGATATCGTCGCCGGTGACGCGCACGCGCTCGTGGTGGACGAGACCGCGGAGACGCTCGCGTTCTCACCGCTGGACCCGTTTGCACCCGGGCACGTCCTCGTGATTCCGAAAGCCCACCACGAGTCGCTGTTCGACGTCCCCGCGGACGCGCTCGCGGACGTCACCGAGCACGCTCGCGTGCTCGCCCGAGAGCTCTGCGGCGGCGAACGCGGGTTCGACGGCGCGAACCTCTTCAACGACAGCACGTCCTACCAGTCCGTCCCGCACCTCCACCTCCACGTCGTCGGTCGACGCGCCGACGACCCCGACCTCTTCCCGGAGACGGAGTACGACGGCGACCGCGAGGACGCACACGCCGCCGTCACCGCAGCACTCGAAGCCGACGGAGACCGCGACTCGGCGGAACGCGAGAGGGAGAGCGTTAAGTGACCGGCTCCCGGACGTGGGTGTATGAGTTTGGGACAGCGCATCACCGACGACCACCAGCTCGCGCGCCTCCTCCAGATCGGCGTCGTGCTGGAGGAGGTCGTCGAATCCCGCGCACACCACCACCTCGATTCCTTCGACGCCGGCGACCGGGACCCAGCGGTCGAGGCGTTACTGGAGGAGGCCGCCGAGGAGTCCGCGGCCCACCGCGACCGACTGGAGGCACTCGTCTCGGACCTGAACGCGGAGACGGTTCCCTACGAGGAGATCAACGCACTCGTCGAAGCGCAGTACGCCCAGACCGCCCCGGAGGACTTCGACGACCTGCTGTACGACCAGTTGTGTAACGAGGAGACCGCGTACAAGTTCTACGACGACCTCATCGAGGCGATCGAGGCGAGCGACACCGAGTTCAGTATCGACCGCGAGCGCGTCCTGGGCGTGCTCGCCGAGATTCGCGAGGAGGAAGCCGAGGGCGTCGAGGAGGTCACGGAACTGATGGAGGCCCACCAATGAATACCGCAGAACAGTACCTGAAAGCGATCTATCTGGCGCAACGCATCGAGGACGGCCCGGCGGCGACGGGAATGCTCGCGGACATGCTGGAGGTGTCGCCCGCGAGCGTCAACGAGATGATCGGGAAGCTCGAGGACCGCGAGCTCGTCGACCACGAGAAGTACAAGGGCGCGACGCTCACCGACGAGGGCATCCGGCGTGCCGAGGACGCCCTCCAGACGTACTGTATCATCGAGCGCTTCCTCGCGAACGTCCTCGAGGTGGAGGACTTCCGCGGTGAGGCGACCGCGCTCGAAGCCGTCATCGACGACACGGTCGCCGAACGCCTGGATACGATCATCGACCGGCGCAGCGAGTGCCCGGATTGCTTCGACGCGGACGCGGACAAGTGCGAGTACCTCACGGTGCCCGCGGACCCCGCGGACTGACCGTCTGTCCCTGTTCCACCGGCGAGACCTTACTGTACCTGTTCGACGAGCCAGTCGACGTGCGTCTCGAGCATCCGTCGACCACCAGGGGTGAGGTCGTAGACGTCGTGAACGCCTTCTTGCTCCACCTCGACGTGGCCGGCGTCGACGAGGGCGTCGAGCGCGCCGTAGAACGTCTTCGGTTCGATGTGCTCGTCGTAGTGCGCTTCGAGTGCGGTCTTGAGTTGCTGGCCGCGGCGCGGCTCGCTAGCCAGGAGCGCGAGGACGTCGCGACGCATCCCGCTCTGGACGTACTTCGTCATGCCACTCGGTACGCTTGCGTCGCCCGTGGGCGTTGCGGTCCGCGTTCGCTCGCCGACCCCGAGAGTCCCCGCGGTTCGACTCCGGGACCGCTGGGGTTTCGTACCCGTGGACCGAACGCTCTCGCATGACCGACGACGCTGCTGTCGACGAGGAGACCGAAGCGACCGCGAACGGTATCACGGCGCGGTACTCGCTGACCGACAGCGAGCGCGTGCTCGAGTTCGAGCGCGACGGGACGAGGGCGGTCGTCGCGCAGAACCGCGACGGGTACGCGATGCTGAAGGTTCGGACGGGCGTCGACGGCGACGAACTGGAGCGCTACTACGGGTTCGACATGGCGCTCGACCACGTCGCCGAACGCCTCGGCGTGCGCGAGCACGACCTCCCGATTCCGGACGCGAGCGCCGACATGGGTATGTAGCCGCGAGCGAGCAAACCGGCTGCGGCCGATACTCGACGTCAGGCGGCGACGGCGTACACCATCAGGAGCCCGAAGTAGAGGAGGATGAGCGCGACGGCGGCCTTCAGACGATAGCGGCGTATCTCCGCGTTCTCCGCGAGGTACGCGGCCTCGAAGGCTTCCTCCTCGCCGGGCGTGCAGACGTCGTAGTGCTGGAGGCCGACGTGAAGGGCGACGCGGTCCTCGCGGGTGAACGGCCGCTCGCAGTACGGACACTCGTGGGCGGTCGCGTCCGCCGGGACGCTCGTCGCCACGCGTCCCTCGGTGTCGGTCGCTGGTGCGTCGGTCGCGTCGACGTCCGTCTGTGGTGGCGTCATGGGCTTAGAGGAACGGAGGGGTGACGGTCGGTTGTGAGACGATCCAGAGGCTGAGCGTGGTGTACGCGATCATGACGGCGACGAACGCGTACTGCGCGCGCACCGCCTGGAGGCGTTCGGGGAACAGTTCGAACCCGATGGCGTGCGCGACCCAGACCGCGAGCAGGTGCCCGACGAGGATGGCGGTGATGGCGATACCGCCGAAGAACGACGGGAGGACGAACAGCTGCGGGGCCGGCGGTGCGGTCGGGGCGGCCAGCGCCGAGGCGAGCGGGAGCGACAGCGACACGAAGAACCCGAGGTAGTGCGCGAGGTGGTAGCCCGCGGCGATGGCGAGCAACGGTGGCGCGAACCGGCGCGCGAGCTCGTCGACGGCGACGAACGTGTCGCCGGTCCGGCGGCCGCTCCGGGCCGCCCACCGGTAGACGGCGACGAACGCGAGGTATCCGAGTGCGTACGCGATCGCGTACACGAGGACGCCCGGAACGCCCGGGGCGTGAACCGCTTCCGCGATGGACCGCCAGGCGGGCGTGGCGACGAACCCGTCGTACGTCGTCGCGAACACGAGCGCGACGACGAACGCGACGCCCCCGGCGTCAGCGAACGGCCCACCAGCGGTCGCGTCCGCGTCCGACGCACTCGGACCGTCCGCACGGCGACCCGTCTCACCGGTGGCGTCGACGAGTCCGGCGCCCGGCATGCGGAGGACGACGCCGTCGTCGGTCCGCGCGAGCGGTGCGACGCGACCGTAGTGGTCGAACGCTCGCGCGACCGGGTCCGCGGTCGCGAACCAGTCGTCGACGCCGAACGTGACCGCACCCGTAACCGTCAGAGCGCCGTAACCGGCGACCGCCGCGGCGAGCAGCCCGGGGTCCTCCGCGAGCGGTAACGCCACCTCCACGAACACGAGCGCGAGCAGGCCGACGACCGCCGGCCACGCCCCCCAGTGACCGGGGTACTCGCGGTCGAGCGACGGGAGCGCTCGTGCGATCGTCCGGAACGGGTCGAGTGCCGGCCACGTGTTCCCGACGAGGTACAGCGACATCACGTAGCCCGCCCACCAGCCGACCCAGACCAGGAGGATGGCGAGGTTCTGCTGGGGGTCCGCGGGCGCGACGTCGACCGCCGCACCGAACCCGAACGCGAGCACGGCGAGCAGGCCGAGGAGGCCGACCAGTGGCGCGACGACCGCTCGGAGCACGCGCGGGACCGCGGCGAGCACGCGTGCGTGGTCGTGACTTCGACGAACGAACGTCCGGTCGGTGGCGAACGTCGCCAGGAGGAACGACGCGCCGACGACGCCGCCACCGGTCGCGAGGAACAACCACGTCGGTATCGACAGGGACCCCGCGGACTCACGGAGCGCCGCACCGTGCGCGCTGACCGTACCGGTTGCGAGAACGAGGGCGACGACTATCGAGACGAGACGACGAACGCGAGTCATGGCGGACCGACTCAGATGGCGGTCGCGCCGATGTAGATCGCTGCGACGAGGAAGATCCAGACGACGTCCACGAAGTGCCAGTACAGCGCCGCCGTCTTCAGGGAGACGTGCCGTTCAGCGGAGTACTGCCCGCGGAGGCCGCGCACGAACACGATACCGAGGAGGACCGCGCCGAGCGTGACGTGCAGGCCGTGCAGGCCCGTCAGCGCGTAGAACGCGCTCGCGAACGGGTTCGAGTAGACGACCTCACCGCCGGCGATAGCGGCCGGCGTGAAGTTCTTCACGGCGAGGAACTCGTAGTACTCGTACACCTGCCCCCCGATGAAGATGACGCCCATGAGGAGCGTGGCGCCCAGCAGCGCGATGAAGCGCTTCCGGTTCCCGTTCCGGAGCGCCACCTCGCTGAAGTGCAGGACGAAACTGCTCGCGATCAGGAGGAGCGTGTTGAAGATGACGAGGCTCCCGAAGATGTCCGGGATCTCACCGAGGCCGCCAGCCTGGATGAAGAAGAAGTAGATGAACCCGGCGCTGAACGTCGCGATCTCGCTCCCGAGGAACGCGTACATCCCCCAGACGAGCTTGGATTCGCTCTGTTCGGACTTGTGGCGCTCCCAGAAGCTCGCGACGAACCCGTGGTAGAGCCAGCCGAGGATCCCGAACACGAACAGCCCGATGCTCCCGATGCTGACCGCGGCCGCGGTTCCCATGGTGATTCCGAAGCCGCCGCGGGCGGCGAGGAGGAACAGTGCTGCCCCGACGTAGATACCGGAGCCGCCGATGGCGGTGACGAACGGCCACCAGGAGGCCTCCCCGAACCCGCGCGGGAAGTCCTCCACGGCCGGCAGGTGGCCGCCGTGTCCGTGGTCGCCTGCATCTTCCGTTGCTGTCATAGACGACGCTTGCAAGTCCACTACTAAAAATCCATCCAAGCGCCCGCGCCGGAGCCGACAGGTCGACGCGGCCACCGTCGGCGCGGGACGCGCTGCGAGCGCGCGCCGGTCGGTGGACTGATTGGCGCCCGCCCGGAACGCGATGGCCGTGCGAGACCCAAGCGACCGCGCTCCCGGAGACGGTTCGTTGCGGCCACGACCGTGGACGCACCCTGGCGACGAGGACGTCGTGGTGCGCCCGTTCGCGTACGTCCACGACGACCCGGTGCTCGTCGAACTCCCCGACCGGGAGGTCTGGCTCGGGAACGTCCACGCGGCCGACGTGACGCGACACGACCGGTCGTTCGAGCACGTGCTCTCGCTCACGCGCGAGCGACAGCCGGCGACGACCCACCATCACCCGTTCGCGGACGACCGCGACCACGACGCCGCCGCGTTCCGCGCGGCCGTCGACACCGCCAGAGGCCTCCTCGACACCGACGACGACGTCCTCGTGCACTGCAAGGCAGGTGTCTCTCGGAGCGCGGCCGTCCTCGCGACAGCGCTCGCCGCCAGCGACGACCAGTCGTTCGGGGACGCACTCGACGTCGTCCAGCGCGCACGCCCGGTCGCCACCCCGCATCCGGCGCTCGTCACGACCGCCGTCACCTACCTCGCAGCGACCCACGACGACTGACGCTCGCTAGCGCCACCGCTCGCGGGCGCTGATTCGACGTCGAGAAGCGTCGAGAGATGACGTGAAGAGAAGCGGAGCGAACAGCAGCGGAACGAAGAGACGCGAGAACAGCGACGTGGTTCGAGTCCGTCAGGCCGCGCGCGCGGCGAGCGCACCAGTCGACCCGTCGACGTCCGGTGCCGCGACCGACGCGGTACCGTCGCCCGCGTCACTCGCGGACACCGACGAACTCGAGTTCCCGTCCGGGTTCCACTCGCAGGTCTCCTCCTGCGCGTTCCAGGTCTTGTTCGTCGTCTCCGCACAGATAGCGGATATCTCGTCGAGCATCGCCTGCCGGTCCTCCACGACCTGCACCTCGAACATCATCCCGGAGTGCCCGGTCCCACAGTACTCCGCGCAGTACCCCTGGTAGGTCCCCGTCTGCGTCGCCGTCGTCTTCATCCACGCGACCTTCCCGGGGACGGCGTCGTGCTTCAGGCCGAGCGACGGCACGTGGAACGCGTGCAGCCAGTCGTCGGTTGTCAGACTGAAGTACGTCGCCTGTCCCTTCGCGAGGTAGAGGGGCTGCTGGGTGGCGTCCGTCGTCACGTTGTACTCGGGGTAACTGAACGTCCACCCGTACCGGTACGCGGTGACGTTCACCTGCTCCTCGGTGTCAGCCGATATCTCGGGGTCGTCGGGCGTGATGACGGAGTCGTCCGCCATCGTGATGCTCGCGGAGATACCGACGAACAGGAGGACCGCGGCGGTCGCGATCGTCCACGTGATCTCCAGGCGGCGGTTCTCTCGCGTCGGCTTCGCCTCGTCCTGGTCCTTGTACTTGAATACCGTGTAGATGAGGACCGCTTCGACGAGGACGGTGATCGGGATGGCGACGACGAGGAGTTTCTCGTTGAGGCTCGTGATAGCCGCGTCCGAACTCGACGCCTGCGCCGCGACGGGCTGGGCGGCGAGCGCGAGGCCGGCGAGGGCGGCGAGCAGCCTCGATGTGATCCGCTCTCTATCCATGTATACCGGTGCTTTGGATTTCGGGGTTAAATATGTGGCTAATGCCCCCCGAGGGGGCGAAAGCGGCGGGTTGAAATACGCGGAGTCCGACTGTTCGGCTAGTGACTCGACGGTATCCGACACCGGTCGGTTCGCACGGCCGGTTCAGTGGGTTGCTCGCCGCGACCGCGATCGGCGTGTATCTGCTGGTTGTCGTGGGGGCGACGACGACGCTGACGGACGCGGCGGCGTCGTGCCCGACGTGGCCGGCGTGTAACGGCCAGTTCCTGCCGTCGTTCTCGGACCCGCTGCTGGTGGTGGCGTGGGGGCATCGCGTCGTCGCGCTCGTCGTCGCCGCGCTGGTGGTTGCGTCCGCTGTGGTCGCGTGGGTGGGCGAGGCGACGACTCGCGTCCGCGCGCTCCTGTCGGTTGCCGCGGTGACGTACCTCGTGCAGGTCGGAGTCGGTGCGGTGGCGGCGACGTCGGGGACGCCGACGACGCTGTCGGCGGTCCACCTCGTGCTGGGCGTGTTCATCTTCGGGGTCGTCATGCTCGCGCTCTCGTGGACGTTGGAGACGGAGACGGCGAGCGACGACGACTGGGAGGCGATGGACGACCCCGAGCCCGTCGCGGTCGACGACGGTGACCGTCCGCCGGTGCCGTCGGCGTTCGTGGCGCGCGCGAAAGCGACTGTCCTGGCGTACGTTCGGATGACGAAGCCGCGACTGATGTGGTTGCTGTGTCTCGTCGCGGCCGCGGGGATGGCGCTCGGGTCGACCGTCGAGGGGGCGGCGGGCGGGAGTGCACTGACCGTGGAGACGGTGCTGTTCACGCTCGGCGGTGGCGTGCTCTCCATCGGGTCGTCGGGGACGTTCAATCACGTCCTGGAGCGCGACGTCGACGAGAAGATGGAGCGCACCGCGGACCGCCCGCTCGCCGCCGACCTGATTCCGGTGTCGCACGCGCTCGCGTTCGGCGTCGTGCTCGGGGTGGCGTCACTCGCGTTGTTCGCGAGCGTGAACCTCCTCGTCGCCGTCCTCGGGTTGACCGCGATCGTGTTCTACAGTATCGTGTACACGCTCGTCCTGAAACCGAACTTCGTGTCGAACACGGTCATCGGTGGGGCCGCGGGCGCGCTCCCGGCGCTCATCGGGTGGGCGGCGGTGACGGGCGGCCTCGGGATTCCGGGCGTGATGCTCGCGGTCGTCATCTTCCTGTGGACGCCCGCGCACTTCTACAACCTCGCGCTGGCGTACAAGGAGGATTACGCCCGCGGCGGGTTCCCGATGATGCCGGTCGTGGAGGGCGAGGCGCCGACGCGCAAGCACATCCTCTGGTACATCGCGGCGACGCTCGTGAGCGCGGGCGTGCTCGCGGTCGTCGCGGACCTCGGGCTCCTGTACGCGGTGACGAGTGCGACGCTCGGCGGCGTCTTCGTGTACTTCGCGGTCCAACTGCACTACGAGCAGTCGGAGGCGGCGGCGTTCCGGGCGTTCCACGCGTCGAACGCGTACCTCGGCGCGCTCCTGCTCGCCGTGGTCGTGGATGCGCTGGTGCTGTAAGATGACGCGGCTCGTTCCGGGAACCGACCGGTGGCGACGCCGGCGAGGGCGATGAACGCCGAGCGCGTCGCTCGGGTCCTGCCGGGTATCCGGGGGTTGTCCCTCGGGCTGGCGGTCGTCACCGCGGAGGTGCTCGTGTTGGGGCTGCATCTCGCGTCGTCCACGGCGACCTATACTGACCCGCTCGCGCTCGCGTACCCGTTCGTCTGGGTGAACGCCGCGTTGCTCGGGGTGTGGTTCGCGGACGTCCCGGATGCTGTCGGTCGTCGACGACTCGCCGCGGGCGTGGTCGCGGGCGGCTACCTCCTCGTGCTCGCGTACTTCGGTGGCGTGCTCTCCCCGGGATACGGCCTCGTCGGTGGCGCGGACACGGCGTCGCCGGGCTGGTACGTCTCCTCGGGGCTGCCGCCGGGGTACGGGCCGGCGGCGGTGTACGAGAGCGCGCTCGCGACCGTCGTTCTCGTACCGTACAAGCTCGCGGGGTACGCGACGCTCGCGTACCTCGTGTACGGGACCGTCGTCGATGCCGTCCGTACCGGCGTCGCGGGCGTTCTCGGGCTGCTGTCGTGCGTGTCGTGCTCGTGGCCGGTGCTCGCGGCGCTCGTCTCCGGGGTCGCCGGGAGCGGGTCCGCGGTCGCTGCGGCGACGATGGACCAGTCGCTGGGGTTGTCGACGGTCGTGTTCGTCGTCACGGTCGCGCTCCTGGCGTGGCGGCCGACGTTCGGGTGACCGGGCGAGCGGCCAGTCGGGACGAACGCCCAGGTGCCGTGTCCGCGCGCGCTCGCGGAGGGTGGCGAATGTTGACAGCGTCCGTCATGCTTAGGTGTCGTGGTCGCTTTCGCCGCAGTACATGGTCGCACAGACGATGGATCGAGTTCCACACGAGCAGTTCTAGAACGATTCTCCTGACTGGAGGTGAGCGGACGTGTCGGTGACCGAGACCACCGAGCGACGGCTGTCTCGGACCGGCGTGGACGCGCTGGCGGTCAAGCCCGCGGAGTGCGACGTCTCGCGCGCACTCGACGTGGACGTCGACGCGGTGACGGTAGACTACGAGGGCCGCGAGCACGTGCCCGATGCGAGCGTGCTCCGCGAGCTCGCGGACGCGAAGACGCTGCGGGTGACGACGCCGGTTCGCGCGAGCGGGTTCGACCCGACGGGCGATAGCTCGCTCGACGACGCGCTCCCCGCTGACGTGGGGCGCGTGCTCGTCGCGGGCCACGGCGCGTACCTCGACGACGAAGAGCAGTCCCGGAGCGTCGCCGACCGCCTGGGCGCGGCGGTCTCGAAGCACCCCGAGGCGTGGGTCGGGACGGAGTCCGTCGAGCGCGTGGCGCTCGCGACGGGCGCGACGCAGTTCGAACTCCTGTCGCGGTCGACGCATCGGGACGTTCGCGCGCTCCGCGCGGCCGGGTTCGACGGCGAGGTGGCGGTGTACGCGCCGACGGTCCTGACCGACGACGAGGACGCGGTCCTGGACTCGGTCGGTGCGTACGCCGCCCGTCGCGGCCCCGTCCGGCGCGCGCTCCCCGACCCCGCGGACGGGCGCGACGCCGTCGCGACGGACGCGTCGGCGTCGGGACGCGCCCGCGAGGTGCTCTCGAAGGCGGTGCGGGACTACGCGCTCGTCGGGGACGTCGCGACGGTCCGCGAGCGCGTGGACGCGCTCCACGACGTCGGCGTCGACCACGTCGTCGCCTATCCCGCTCGCGGCCTCGAACACGTCGCCTGACCGGTAAACGATTGCTCGCGGTCCCCGTCGGGGCGCGGCGACACCGAGCGTTTTTCGGCACCACCGCTCCCAGCCGTGCGTATGGAACTCGCGACGCACACGACGACGACGGCCGCCGACGCGTTCGAGGACGTCGAGGTGGCGGTGCTGCCGACGGGGAGCGTCGAACAGCACGGGCCGGCGCTCCCGCTCGGCACGGACCTCTACTCGGCGACGGCGGTGGCCGAAGCAGTCGGCGACCGCGACGACGTCGCGCGCTGCCCGCCGATTCCGGTCGGGGTGAGCGCGCACCATCGACAGTTCCACGGGACGCTGTCGGTGACGCCCGAGACGTTCGAGGACTACGCGTACGACGTGGTGGCGAGTCTCGCCGAGCACGGCGTCCGGAAGGCCGTGTTCGCGAACGGCCACGGGGGGAACGTCGACGCGCTGACGCGAGCGGCGCGACGCCTCCGCGAGCACGACGTGGCGTTCGCGACGCCGTGGAACTGGTGGTCGAACCTCGACGGCCTGGAGGGCGAGCTGTTCGACGTCGACGGCATCACGCACGCCGACGCGATGGAGACGAGCATGATGCTGTACCTGACCGAGCACGTCCGCGAGGACGCCCTGGAGGACGCGGAGGCGGGAGCGTCGGACGCGTGGGGCGAGACGGTGCACGGTGCGCCCGTCGGGTTCGACACCGCGGACTTCTCGGAGTCGGGCGCGGTCGGCGAGCCGACGAAGGGGAGCGTCGAGGCGGGCGAGGCGCTGTTCGAAAAGGCCACCGAGGAGCTCGACGCGCTCTGCGACTGGCTCACCGCACAGGACTTCGCGGACCTCGCCCCGGAGGCGCACCGATGACCAGAGACGTCGCGGTGCTCGGTGCGGGCGCGCTCGGCGCGACGGTCGCGTTCGACCTCGCGTTCGCGGGCGAGGACGCGGACGGCGAGGACGTGTCGGTGACGCTGTTCGAGGCGGGGAGCGTCGCGGACGGCTCCACGGGCCGCGCCGCGGGCGTGTGCTACAACGCGTTCGCGGAGGACGTCGACGCCGAACTCGGCGCGCGCGCCATCGAGCGCTTCCGGACGTTCGACGAGGTCGGCGAGTTCGAGTTCCACGAGTCGCCGTACGTGTGGCTGGCTCGCGAGGGCGACGACGACCGCGAGCACGCCATCCGAGAGCAGCTCCCGCGCATGCAACAGCACGGCGTCACCGCGGTGCGGATGGAGCGCGACGAGTTCGCCGAGCGGTTCCCGAGCGTCCGGAGCGACGACGTCGCGGTCGCCGCGGTCGCTGGGGCGGCCGGCTACACGACGCCGGCGTCGTACGCGCGGACGCTCGCGGTGCTCGCGAAGCGCCAGGGCGCGGACCTGCGCCAGCAGACGCCCGCGAGCGTCGACACCGACCCGCTCGCGGTGAACGGCGAGGCGTTCGACGACGTGGTCGTCGCAACCGGCGCGCACACCAAGCAGGTGCTCGCCGACGCGGGCTATAGCATCGCGATGAAGCCGTACCGCGTGCAGGCGGCGACGTACGCGACCGAGTACGACGGCCCGATGGTCTACGACGCCACGGACGGGTTCTACTTCAGGCCGCACGCCGACGGCCTCCTGGTCGGGAACGGCACCGAGGAGCGAGAGGCCGACCCCGACGACTACGACGAGGACGCGAACGACGGGTTCGCCGAGTCCCTCCAGGCGCGCGCGAGCGAGCGGACCGCGGCCATCGAGGACGCGCGAATCACGGACGCGTGGGCGGGGCTGTGCACGGCGACGCCTGACCGTGACCCGCTCGTCGGCGCGCTCGACGACGGCCTCTACGTCGGCACCGGCTTCCAGGGCCACGGCTTCATGCGCGCCCCAGCCATCGGCGAATCGCTCGCAGAACAAGTTCTCGGCGAGGCCGACGGCATCGAGCCATTCGACCCCACGCGCTTCACGGGCGACGAAGAGTTCGACGTCGTCGAGGGGATGCTCGTCGACGACCGATAGCGGCCCGCGAGGAAGACGCTACTTCTCTGCGTCCTCGACCGCGTCCGCATCGCTATCTGATTCGTCAGCCTCCGCATCCACCTCTTCGCCCTCCGCAGCGTCGCTCTCGTCGTCGGGCGTCGCTATCTCGACGGTGCCGGCGCTCGCGTCCCGCTCGCCCGCGGTGGGTTCGCGCTTGGGGACGCGGACCTCGAGCGTACCGTTCGCGCGGAGCGTCGCCGTGGACGCGTCGGCGTCCACGAGCGCGTCCGCGGGGAGGTCGGCGCGGCCGTCGAGACTCATGCCGCGGCCGGGGACGCGCATCTCGTGGTCGTCGTAGAACTCGCGGAACCGGTCTATCTGGACCTCGACCGCGTCGTCGACGTACCGCACCTGGACGTCCGTCTGCGCGACCCCTGGGGCGTCGAACACGACGAGGTACGCGTCGTCGCTCTCGAGAACGTCCGCGGGCAGCGGCTTCGACTCCTGGACGCGGCTCGCGGCACGGCCGACGGTCTCCAGGACGCGGTTCCCGACCGAGCGCGACACCTCGCCGAAGTTCATACCTCGATCTCCTCCAGGCAGTCCGTGCCGCCGCACAGCGGGCACGCGAGGTCCCCGACGGTGTGGTCGTCCGCGATGTCGTACGTGTAGTGATTCTCGAACATGTCGAGCTCGCAACCGTCGCTCGTGCAGCGGACCTCCTTCGTGGCGGGCATACTGGTCCGTTGGGCGGGAACGGGAAAGGGGTTTTCGGAGCAGGAACCCCCGGGTCGAGCGGGCCGGGCGGTCACTCGAACGGGGCGCGGCCCCGCTGGAAGAGTCGGCCGTCGAGCCCGACCCGGTCGGTGTCGACGGTCCCCGAGACGGCGACGATATCCCCGTCGGTCGTTATCTGGACGTCCCGGAGGGCGTCGACGTCCTCCGCCTGGGACCGCATCAGTTCCGCGTCGCGGTCGCGGAGGCTCACCCAGCGCGCGGTCGTGGTGTCGCCCGAGACGGCGTAGCTGAACGCCTCGCCACCGTACTCGTCCGAACGGCGGCCCGTGAATCGGATCTCGGTCGCGTCGTCGAAGCCGACCGTCCGCAGGAACTCGCGGACGTCGTCGGGGAGATCGCTCGAGTACGACGACCTGCTCGTGGCGTTCTCGACCAGCGTTCGCGCTCGCGATTCCCGTCGGGCGTAGATGCTCGCGGCCTCGCCCTCGCGGACGGCACCGTGGTTGCTCCGGCTGTACGTCACGAGGTCGAAGTTCCCGGCGGTCCCGTAGGAGCTCCCCGGTAGTGTCGAAGGGAACGCCTGGAGGGCAGCCAGGCGGTGGGCCGTCTCCTGGTCGAAGCGCCCGGCGTTGACGAGGAGCTTCGGGACGTCGGCGTACGGGTTCCCGACCCGGAGCGAGTGGTCGAGCGCCGCTGGCTCCAGGTCGACCGCGACGTCGCCCTCGACCAGTTCGCCGTCGAGGACGCGGTCGACGTCCTCGGGGCGGACCGACGGGTGGAGGTGGGCGGCGTCGGCGTGGAGGCTCGACGGGGACCGATACGAGACGTCGAGGAAGGCGAGCTCGCCGGTCTCGTGGTTCGCCGGCGCGTAGATCCACCGGCGGGCTGCCGCCTCCGGGGACCGTCCGCCGAGGGGGCCGTTGCAGCCAGCGACTGTCGCGGCCGTCGCGCAGGCCGTGCCAGCGAGGAACGCCCTTCGGGACGTCGGTTCTTTCATACGCGACCCTCGAACGAGACGGATGTAAGTGTTTTGACCTGTCAGACGTCGCTTCGCACGCGTTTTACCGCTCGGGCGTCAACACCGTCCCATGACTGACCCTGCTGACGTCGACGTGACCCTCGTCGACGGCTACGTCGACGAGCCGGCGCACTTCGGGGTGCCGCCGTACGTGTCGACGTACCCGCGGTACACGGCGGGCGCGCTCGTCGACGCCGGGGTCCCCGAGGCGAACGTCACGTACCACACCATCGACGAGTTGCGCGAGGACCGCTCGAAGTGGCTGGACGTCGAGGAGGCGGACCTCATGGTGTACATCGGCGGGATGACGGTCCCCGGGAAGTACGTCGGTGGGACGCCCGCGGAGCCGGACGAGGTCCGCGAGCTCGCGTGGACGGCGAACGGGACGAGCGTCATGGGCGGCCCGGTGCGGTTCGGCGTCGGCGAGGAGAACGCTGGCGCGACGGAGACGGAGCGCAAGAACCTCGACTTCGACTTCCTGGCGATGGCGGACGTCGAGGCGGCCGCGTACGACCTCGTCCAGAGCGGCTTGGAGGGGTTCAACGACCGGTACCGCGACGTCGCGGAGGTCGACCGGTGGGCGAGCCGGGGCGCGTTCGTCGTCGAACAGCACCCGAATCATCCCCAGTACCTCATCGCGGAACTGGAGACCTCCAGGGGGTGCGCGTACCGGTGTTCGTTCTGCACGGAGCCGATGTACGGCGACCCGGACTTCCGGACGCCCCCGAGCGTGGTCGGCGAGGTCGACGCGCTCTCGAATCGGGGCGTGAAGCACTTCCGCATCGGCCGGCAGGCGGACATCCTCGCGTACGGCGGCGACGGCGAGAAACCGAACCCGGAGGCGTTACGGCAGCTCTACGGCGGCATCCGCGAGGTCGCGCCCGACCTGGAGACGCTGCACCTCGACAACATGAACCCCATCACGGTCGTGAAGTGGCCGGAGCTGTCCCGTGAGGGCATCCGCATCATCGCGAAGCACAACACGCCCGGGGACACGGCCGCGTTCGGCCTGGAGTCGGCGGACCCGGTCGTCCAGGAGCAGAACGAACTGAACGTCACGGCCGACGAGTGCTTCGAGGCGGTCCGCATCGTGAACGAGGAGGGCGGGTGGCGGCCCGGCGAGGAGCCCGGAACGGGGCCGTCGACGGACGTCGCAACCGGGGCAGATGCGGTCGCGTACGGCCGCGGCGACGAGAGCGGGTCGTCGAGTCCACGCCTCCCGAAGCTCCTCCCCGGCATCAACCTCCTGCACGGCCTCGACGGGGAGCGCGAGGAGACCTACGAGCTGAACAAGCAGTTCCTCGAACGCGTGCTCGACGCCGGCCTCATGCTCCGTCGCGTGAACATCCGGCAGGTGATGGCGTTCGAGGGCACCGACATGGCCGAAACCGGGGCGAGCATCGCGCTCGACCACAAACGCCAGTTCAAGGCGTACAAGCGCGAGGTCCGCGAGACCGTCGACAACCCGATGCTCCAGCGCGTCGCCCCCGTCGGCACCGTCCTCCCGGACGTCCACTTCGAGTACCATCAGGACGGTCGGACGTTCGGCCGCCAGCTCGGCACGTACCCGCTCCTCGTCGGGATTCCCGGAGAGCGCGAACTCGGCGCCGTGCGGGACGTCGCCATCGTCGACCACGGGTATCGCTCCGTGACGGGCGTCCCGTACCCGCTGGACGTGAACGCCGCGAGCATGGACGAGTTGACCGCGATTCCCGGCATCGGGTCCGGGACCGCGGGCGACGTCGTCGTGAACCGGCCGTACGAGTCGACCGACGACCTGCCCGTGGACGCCGACGTCGGCCTGGAGGGATTCGCGACGGTCGACGACGGGCCACGCCACGGCCAGCCGTCGCCCTGACCCGCGAGAACCCGGGAACGCGAAACCATCGACCTCGCGGTTCCGGGGCTGGCGGCTGCGTGGGTGGGTCTCCGGCAAAGTTACGCCGTCGTTGGCGGTAGTTCTAAGGTGTCGCCGCTGCCAGGTACGGACGAGGGTTCACTGTGGAAATATCTGATAAGCTCTTGTGTCTGTTCAGCGCCGAAGTGACCGACGACGGCGACTCCTATACGGTCGAGATTCCGAAGCGAGAGGTCGAACGTGGGACCGTCGCTCCCGGCGACACGTATCGGGTCGCGCTCATCGAACGCGAGCGGTCCGCGTCGAGCGACGACAGCGGCGACGAGCCGTCGCCGTCCGAGCCACAGCCGCCGGTCGAACGCGGCGAGACCCGGTACGTGGAGATCGAGGACATCGGGAAGCAAGGTGACGGTATCGCTCGCGTCGAACGCGGGTACGTCATCATCGTGCCGGGCGCCGACGTCGGCGAGCGCGTGAAGGTCGAGATAACGGAGGTCAAGTCGAACTTCGCGGTCGGCGAGATACTCGACGAGGAGTTCTGACCGGCGCGCGTCTCGTTTCGCGACCGACTCTTTTTTGCGTTAGACGCGTCTAAATTCTCGTGAGCGAATGTTGAGTGACGTGATGGAGGACTACCTGAAGGCGATCTACGAGCTACAGGACGAGCACGACCCGCCGGTGGCGACGTCCGCAATCGCCGAGCACCTGGACGTCACCTCGCCGACGGTGACGAGCATGGTCGAGAAGCTCGCCGAGCGCGGGCTCGTCGACCGCGAGAAGTACAAGGGCGTGGAGTTGACCGAGGAGGGGCGGACGGTCGCGCTCGAGGTCCTCCGTCATCATCGACTGCTGGAGACGTACCTCACGGAGCACCTCGAGTACGACTGGACGGAGGTGCACGACGAGGCGGACGTCCTCGAGCATCACATCAGCGAGGAGTTCGAGCGTCGGCTCGCGGCCGCGCTCGGTGAGCCGACGGTCGACCCGCACGGCGACCCCATCCCGAGCGCGGACCTGAGCGAGCCGGAGGCGACCGGCAACACGCGGCTCGCGGACCACGACGCCGGGGACGTCGTGGAGGTCGCACGCGTCAGCGACCGGGACGACGAAGAGCTCCGCTACCTCCAGAACGCCGGTATCACCCCTGGGACCGTCGTCGAGGTCGTGTCGGTCGCGCCGTTCGGGATGGTGACGGTCGCGGTCGGTGACGCCGAGCAGAGCCTTCCGGAGGCAATCGCTGCGTCCATCGAGGTCCGCGACCCCGACGGCGACGCCGGCGAGAGCGAGGGCGACGACGCGCGCGAGGGGAGCGATGACGAGGACGACGCGCACGAGGGCGACGAGCCGGAGGACGGTGACGGCGTCGAGAACGACGAGGTGCTCGATGCGTGAGTGCGGTCCCGTTCTGGGAGCTCGTCGTCATCGCGCTCGTCGCACAGTTGACGGTCCTCCCCGGTGAGAAGGTCCAGTTCATCATCGCGGGACTCTCGACGCGGTACAACCCGCTCGTGGTGGTCGCGGCGGCAGGGAGTGCGTTCGCGCTGTGGACGGTCGTCGAGATACAGGTCGGGGGCGTCATCCAGCAGGTCCTCCCGGGCGTCTGGCTGACCGTGTTCACGGGCGCGATGTTCCTCGTGTTCGCGGTGCTCCTCTACCGCTCCGCGCCGGAGAAGGGGCAGTCCGCGAGCGAGGCAGCCGTCGGTGCGGAGACCGACGGCGGCGTCGTGCAGGACGAGGACGCGGGCGGGCTGCTCGCGGGCGACGCCGACGACGTCACCGTGTTCGGTCGCGAGGTCCCGAACGCGCTCGGCGGGTTCGTCCCGATATTCGCGATGATGCTCACGGGCGAGTTCGGCGACAAGACCCAGATCATCACCATCACGCTCGCCGCCGAGTACGGTGCGCGCGCCGGCATCTGGGTCGGCGAGATGCTCGCCATCATCCCCGTGAGTATCGCGAACGCGTACTTCTTCTACACGTTCAGTCACCGGTTCGACGTCCGGAAGGCGCACTTCGTCGGCGCGGGCGTGTTCGCGTTCTTCGCGTTCGACACCGCGCTCGCGCTCGTCTTCGACGTATCGCTCTGGGAGCGGTTCGTCGCCGCGGTCACGGCCGCGGTCGCACCGCTCCTCGACGCGGTCGCAGGCGTCCTCCCGGCCGCGCTCGCGGTCGCACTCTGACGCCAGCAGACCACCGCCAACTCGCGTACGGTTCGACGACGACCCGTGCACGGGTCGCCGACGACGACGGACTTTTCGGGCGGTCGCTCCTACACCAGCGAGAATGGTTTCACTCGTCGCGACGCTCGCACTCGGCGTGGTGTTCGGGCTCGCACTCGCCGCCCCACCGGGACCGATGAACGCCGTCATCGCCCAGGAGAGCGTCGTCCGCGGCTGGCGAGCCGGTGCGAGTGCCGGCCTGGGTGCGTTCACCGCAGACGCCGCGTTCTTCGTCCTCGCCGCGGTCGGCGTCGTCGAGTTCGTCGAGACCGCACCGATGCTGAAAGCCGCGATGGTCGCCGGCGGTGGCGTCCTCATGCTGTACTTCGCGTACGGCGCCATCGGGGACGTTCGCGACGGCGCCGCGTTCGGCGTCGACCCCGCCGCGACCGACGGCGAGCAGGCTGTGTCGCGCGTCGACGCGGACAAGCGCGGGTTCACGAAGGCGTTCGCGCTCGCCATCACGAACCCCTACCAGATCGTGTTCTGGCTGACCGTCGGCGTCAGGATGCTCCAGCCGGGGACCGTCGACGTACTCTCGCACACGCCCTACGTCGGCGGGTCGCTCGACGGCGTGCTCGTCGTCACCACCGGGAGTCCCGCACTCATCGCCGGGTTCTTCCTCGGCATCCTCTGCTGGGTCGGCGGGTTCCCCGCGTCGCTCGTCGCCGCCGGTAGACGCGTCGACGACTTCGCGCCAGCCGTCGCCGGCGCGAGCGCGCTCGTCCTCGCCGGGTTCGGCGTCGTCTTCCTCTACGACGCCGCCGGAACCCTCCTCTGAACGCACGAACGAATCTCGGAGACCAACGCCAGCGGCAGCGGACGTCGCCGGCTCCCTAGCGCAGGTCGACGTCGTGCTCCTCGACGTCCATCTCGGCGACCTCGCCCTGCAGCCACTCGCGGAACCACTTCACGCGCTTGAGTCGCTGGTGCGCGATGGATTCGGCGGTGTCGGACTCGATGCGTTCCACGGCGTCCTCGCCGCGGTCGAGCACGCGCTCGACCATCTCAGCGCTATCCATGTGCGTCCGCGCCTCGTACCCCATCCGGAGGAGCATCAGTGCCGTCCCGTTCGCGCCGACCTTGTCGAGGATGTCCGCCTCGATGAGGCACTGCGTCTCCATCGGGAGGTCGCCCAGCTCGTCCTGGTACGAGTGGAGTTCGATACTCCGACAGACCTCGTCCACGAACGACGTCGGGAACGACCCGCGCGTCTCCAGGTACTCGCGAGCGACCCTCGCGCCCTCCTCGGCGTGCACGTCCTGGTCCGCGTCGAGTTTCGCGATGTCGTGGAACAACGCCGCGACCTTCGTCACGTCCACGTCCGCGCCCTCCCGTTCCGCGATCTTCCCGGAGAGCTCGACGACGTTCAGGATGTGATTGTAGCGGTACTCCGCGGAATGCCACGGATACCACCGCATCCGGCCGCCCTCCTCCTCGTTCTCGACGCTCGCCGCGAGGTAGTCGTACACGAACTGCTTCATGTCCGCGAACTCCTCGTCGGTGACGCGCCCTTCCTTTATTTCGACGCCCACGCGTTCCCACCTCGAAGAAGAACCGCAATCGAACTGTGCTTGGTCATTGTTGTCTCTAAAAACGCCCGTTCAACTCTTAGGCGTTTCGACACCCCACACTTACGTTTCACGGCGTCCTCCGAGCGACCGTGACCGAGCGACGTTACCTCGACGATTCGAGCGTCCGTGAGTTCGCGGCGACCGTCACCGACGTCCGCGACGACCGCGTGGTGCTCGACGCGACGCAGTTCTATCCGACCGGCGGCGGGCAACCGCACGACACGGGCGTGTTTCGAACGGAGCGCGACGAGTTCGACGTCGTCGACGTCCAGTTGACGGACGAACTCGAACACCACCTCGACCTCGACCTGGATGGCGACGGCGAGATAGCGGGCGACGAGGCGCTCGACCTCGCCGTCGGCGACGACGTCGTCGGCGTGGTCGACGACGCGCGCCGGACCGCGCACTCGCGGTACCATACCGCCCAGCACCTCCTGTCGGCTGTCCTCCTCGACGAGTTCGACGCGCGAACGACCGGGAACCAGCTCTACGAGGACCGCGCGCGCCTGGACTGCGAGCACGACCGCTTCGACGACGACGACCTCGCGGTCATCGAGTCGCGGCTCCGCGACCTCGTCGACGCGAACGAGCCCGTTCGCTGGTACACGATGGATCGCGACACCGCCGAGCACGAACTGGATACCGACCGGACGCGCATCGACCTCCTCCCGGACAGCATCACGGAACTCCGCATCGTCGAGATCGGCGGCGACGGCCCGCGCGGGCACTGCGACCGCGACGACGCCGCGGGCGACCCCATCGACCGCACGGCGTGCGCTGGCACGCACGTCACCGGCACCGGCGACGTCGGCGACCTCACCATCACGGGTCGCGAGACAGCCGGGAAGGGCGAGGAGCGCGTCCGGTTCGAACTCGAGTGACGACGCGGGGGTCCCGACGGTACGGCGAAGCGAGCGTCTGCGCGGGGCCACTACGCTTATTCGTCGATAAACCAACCTCGAGACGATGCGTAGACGTACGGCGCTCGGCGCGCTCGGGGGCGTTCTGGGGACGGCCGGCTGCCTGCGACTGGATTCGTCAGAGGGAGCGACCGCGACCGACGGAGAGACCGCCACGGCTGGCGCGGCGACGACGACGCGCGCGGACGCCACGGCGACCGATGAGGAGACGACGGCGGATGGATCGACGACGGACGAGTCGAACGGGGGTAGCGTGGTGGACGCCAGCGGCAGCGTCCCGAGCCACAGCTACGACCCGGCCAACACCGGGTTCGCGGACGTCACCGGACCGACCTCGAAGCCCGAGGTAGCGTGGGAGACGTCGGTCGCGAGCGGCGATGACCCTCGCCTGATCGTCGGGATGCCGACGCTGGTCGACGGGACGCTGTTCACGTCGACGAGGGAGGGCCTGGCCGCGGTCGCGGCCGGCTCCGGCGAGGTCCGCTGGCGCGGGAGCGCGGGCCAGGCCGGGACGCCCACGGTCGCCAACGACCGCGTGTTTGCGGGCGGATACGGCGCGACGGCCGCGTACGTCGCCGAGAGCGGCGACGGCGTCTGGTCGCGCGATTGGCGAACGAACGGCGTGACCGTCGCCGGCGGCCTCGCGTTCGTCGCGTCCGGGGACGGGCTTCGGGCGGTCGATCCGGCCTCCGGCTCCGTCGCGTGGGAGGCGCTCGCGGGAATCAGCGTCGGGAGCGCGCCCGCGGTCGGCGACGGCCGCGTCTACGTCGGGACCCGCGAGGGGTCGGTGCGCGCGTTCGACGAGGCGTCGGGCATCGAACGCTGGCGCGTGGACGTCGAGGGCGAGTACGGCTACTTCATCGCGTCCCCGACGTACGTCGACGGCGTCGTCTACGCGAGCTCGGAGAACAAGACGTGCTACGCGATCGACGCCGCCTCCGGGTCGGTGCTCTGGGAGTACTCGGCTACCGGTGGGATGAACCCGACGCAGGCCGTCGCCGACGGCACCGTCTACGTCGGGCACGACGGCAGGGCGGTGGAGGCGCTGGACGCCGAAACCGGCGACGTCCAGTGGACGGGCGACGCAAACACCGGGCCGATTACCGTCGCGCTGACCGTCGACCGGAACCAGGTGTACGCGATGGACGACGCCGGCCTCCTCGTGGCTTACGAGCGCGACACGGGCGACGTCGCCTGGCAGTACGGCGTCTCGCGCAGCCCGTCCCGGAGCGCGCCCGCGGTCGTCGACGGCCGCGTGTTCGTCGGCGGCGGCGGCGGGAGGCTGTACGCGCTCACCGCCTGACGGTCGCAGTGGGGTCGGCCGACGGTCGTGGCCGCTACGGGCCCGCCCACCGAGCCTGCCCGAACGGTCCTGCGACGCGCTCACACAACCGAACGTTTTCACGGCCGCCACGAGCACGCTCGGGTATGAACATCAAGGACGTCCTCCCGCGGGACGCCATCCCGAGCGTGGACGACCCGACGTACGAACCGGTGAGCGAGTACGCGGGCGACCCCGGGGACGAGGTGGTCGTCGTCGACAGCGTCGCGTCGGCGGCGCGACGAGCAGACGGAACCACGAGCGGCGGTTCCGTCGACGGCGATCCAGCGCGCGCGTTCCCCATCCGGTACCTGCACTACCACGAGATCTGTAACGCGGTCGTCGACGGCGAGCCGGTTGCGGTGACGTGGTGTCCGCTCTGCGGGAGCGCCGTCGTCTACGACAGGACCGTCGCGACCGACGACGGCGAACGCGTCCTCGAGTTCGGCGTGAGCGGGAAGCTCGCGGACGACGACCTCGTGATGTACGACCGCGAGACCGAGAGCGAGTGGAAGCAGTCCACGGGGACCGCCATCGCGGGGCCGCTCGAAGGCACCGACCTCGACCTCCTCCCGGCGGCGATGACCACCATCGAGGCGTTCCGCGACGCGAACCCGGACGGCGAGGTACTGGCCGCGCCGGGTGGCGAGAGCGAAGCGGCGAGCGACACGGACGAGCCCGCACCCGTCGACTACGACGAGGCGCCCTACGAGTCGTACTTCGAGATGGACGGGTTCGGGCTCGGCGCGCACCGCGGGACCGGCGACGGCCGCGAGTGGGAGCGCGACGACCTCGCCCCGAAGGAGGTCGTCATCGGCGTCGAGCGCGACGGCGACGCGCTCGGGTTCCCACTGGACCGACTGGCGGCGAACGGGAGCGTCGCGCACGCGACCGTCGGCGACCTCGACGTCGTGGCGTTCGCGACCGCAGACGGCGTGCACGCCTACGAGAACCCCGGCTTCGAGTTCGAACGAACCGTCGAACCGGACACGTACGTCGCCGACGACGCCCGCTGGACGGGCGCGACCGGCGAGAGCGACGACGGCCGGACGCTCGACCGCCTCCCGGCCCGTCGCCTGTTCGCGTTCGCGTGGCAGGACGACCACGGCCCAGACGCCTTCTGGACGCCTTAACCGGCGTCAACACGGTCGACAGCGCTCAGAACGGTATCTCGTCGAACCCGGCGGACGCCGCGTCCGCGACGTCGAACACGAACTGCTCGGAGCCCTCGATACCTCGCCCTTCCCCGAACACCTGCTGGGTGTACGCGACTCGCGCCACGTCCACGCCGGCGGGCAGTTCCTGGCAGATGACGACGCCGTTGACGCGCGCACCCGCCTCGACCTCCATGTCGCCGCCCTTCCAGCGCGGCGGGAGTTTGTCCGCGTGCGGCCGAAGGTGCGTCGCGCTCTCGTACATGTAGCCGTCGGTCCCCACGAACCGCGCGTGCTGGTGGCCGCGCCACGGCAACCGCCGGTCGCTCGTGTTCCGCACCTCGAAGAACGCGACCGTCCGTCGCGTCCCGTCCGCGCGATGACTCGCCACCACCGGCGCCAGGTCCATGTTCTCGACGACGCCCCGGAGGACGACCGTCATGTGCTCGCCCTCCTCGAAGAGCCCGCGGGACTCGTCCCACCCCATCGAGCCGTCGAACCCGGTCGCGCCACGTCCCGCCGTCCACTCGGAGGCACCCGCGCTCCCGGTGGCCGTTCGCGTCCCGCCGTCTGCGGCGCGCTCCCGTTCTGCCTCCCCGGACACCACGGCCTCGTACGCACGACGCACCCGCATGAACGCCTCGCGACTCCCACCCTGGTCCGGGTGATACTCCTTCAGCAGCGAGCGGTACCGTCGCCGCACGACGCTCTCGTCGGCGTCCGGCTCCACCCCCAACACGGTGTACGGATCACCCATACTATGCACATACAGGAGAACCGTACAAAAGTATCTTTCTACCGGGCCGGGCTCGAACGAATCGGCGGCCGGGTCGGGTCGGAACGACTCGAATCACCCCCGCAATGCCGACGACGGTCGACCGTGACCGTCGAATCAGTCGTCGTCGCCGCCCTTCATCTGGGACAGCTGATCCACGAGCTCCTCGTTGGACATCTCGGACTCGAAGGAGACGTCGCCGTCGTGCTCGGACTCGTGCACGTTCACCGCGTCGTCGTCGTCGAAGTCTGTGTTGTCGTCCTTCTGTTCGGACTCGTCGTAGCTACCAAAACCCATACCTGAAACGTGGGGGAGGCCCCCGGAAAAACACCCCGGTATCGTCGCCACCACGACACGCGCTCACGCCCCACCCTTGGCACGCTCACAACCCACCCATCGCGTGCTCACGACCCACCCGCGACGCGCTCGCACCATCACGAACCCCCGGGAACGCAGGACGTATTCGCCACCACCCCCTAGCTGTTGCATGGACGAGTGGGTCTGCCGGACGTGCGGCGCAACCTACCACGAGGAGACGACGCCGTGCCTGCAGTGCGCGAGCGACGACGTCCGCCACGTCGACGACGACGACGTCGAGGACTACAGCATCGACGCGGTCGCCTTCCGCTGTCCGAACTGCGGGAAGACCGTCCCGAAGCACACGCCGCCGTGTGACCGCTGCGGGAACATGCAGTTGGAGACCGTTCGCGGCGACGACGTCGACGACAGCGAGAGCGCGCTCCCCGACAGCTGGTTCGACCCCCAGGGACCGCTCTACGGTACCCGCCAGACGCTCTGGACGCTCGCGACGTACACGCTCGGCGCGAGCGCCATCGCCGCGTTCTTCACGTTCGCCGGCGGCGGGAACGCCGCCACCTTCGGCGGCGGCCTCCTCCGGCTCACGCTCGCGCTCTTCGCGCTCGAGGTTCTCCTCATCGCCGGAAGCGTCGCCTTCGACCACCTCAGCACTCGCGCCGAGAGCTGAACCGAACCCGCCGCGAACACCCACCCAGCGCAACCGCTCGTCGTCGTCGCCACGAACCACAGAAGACCGCTCCCTCCGCCAGTGGAGGGTTCCTCAGTTCGAGATCGTATCGCACTGCCAGCCGGGGTCGCGTCCCGTCTCCTGGAGGAGTTCGGACCGGCACGCCGGACAGATCTCCGGTTCCTCGCTCTCCGTTCGCGGGACGTACACCGCGCCGCCGCATTCGCCGCACGCGTCGGCTACCACTGTCACGCAGTCCGCACAGACGTTGAAGTCGTCTACGGTGAGATCACGCAGCCCTTCGAGTTGTTTGTCCAACAGGTACTCGTCGATGGTCGCCTGACAGTTCTGGCACGATTGGAACACGGTACACCACAACGCATGACACACCCCCGTATAGGCCTTCCGGCCACAGCAAAACACACCACAGCACCAACTCAAACCTCAACTAGTGCCGATCCCCCACAGTAACTGCTAATCGGTCTGGATTTCGAAACACCGAGGTGTAGATCAGCCACAGTCTAGTTAAGCATCTCCGCAACTGGCGTGCGTCCATCGAGCGGCCGGTACGGTCGCTGGTGGCTGTAGTAGTGCATGCACTGTGTATGCGACGTCGAGTACCAGCTTCGTCTCGACGTCGATTGCAGCGTACAGCCAAGACTACTCGCCGTTGTTCTTGACAGCGGTCTCATCGACGGCGATCCGCAACGGCTGCGCCGTCGGCGGGTCGGACCCGCGGTCAGCGATTCGATGCACCCAGTTCCAGACCACCCTATGAGACCGTTCGACGACTAATTCCGCGAGAATCATATCTTTCTCTCTGACCGAACAACCAGTCTGATGGGGCCGGACAGCGAACGCCCTGACGGGCGTCGCTGTCCGCTCGTTCTCCCAAACTTCATCTAAATCGGTGTCGTAGCTCTCCCTGAGCGAGTCTCCGAGCATCTTGGTCGATTAACTCAACGGCCTGCTCGTTCCTCAAACTCCCTCAACTAGACAGCGCCTTTAAGTATATATGCGTATAATATGTCATTTTTTTATTTTTAAATAGTATAATAAAGAAATTGCGAATGTAAGGTTTGTGGCAGTCAGCACGTGCCTCATATATGACCAAGGATTATTAAGTATATACATCTGATATCCGTATATCAGGAACGCTGTAACATTCGCTGCAATAAACGCATTTCGGGCGCTAAAAAGCACATATTCCCTGTCCATGATTCCAATAGGAACTACAGCTATTTAATCGTGACAGCTAGGTTCTACATAGATGAGTGGCGTTGAGAATATCGTAGGCTGATAAATACAAACATCAAACATAACGTTATCACAATCTTTCCCCCTTGATTCGAATTCTCTTTTAGCGGTGTCATAGAGGAAACACCCACTTTGTTGAGTAACTTCTGCCAGAGTAGCGTATGCCATTACTTCATCACCGGGGAGAGGACTTGCTAATGTGATAGCAGTGCCGCCTGCAAGCGCCAGTCCATCGAGGACATAACAAACGTCATTTCCAGAGATTGTTGCCACATGTGATCCCTTATGACAGGATCCATTACCTAACGTAGTGATGGGGTCCTCTGCGCTAGAGATGAGTGAGTGAGATTCAGGAGCGCTAAGTTCATTTTGCTCGACAAGGAAATAGTTATATTCGGAGTTTGTATCATTTGAACCTTGTATAGATACACCCGAAGAGTCAGCAAAACGGATTCCAACAACAGGTTCGTCGTACGCGTTGAAGCTCACAGAGATCTCGGCTTCCTGTCCGCTTTCCCTCGACTCGAAATTATAACTAATAATAACAATTTCGTCTTCAAGCATCTGTCCAGAGCGTTTTAATCCTGACCTTCCTCCAAAGACTGTATACCCTCTTTCAGATACTTCTGAAACTGCTGTCTTAAAGTCTGACAGGTTCCGTGTTTTATTTGCGTGACGGACTTCCCGATGCCGGCTTAACTCTTCGTCTTGTAATATGGGCTCGTCTTTCTCACTTGCTGTTGAGAGACCAGATATGGCAGACAGAGCACTGACTCCACCAATACCTTTCACAATATTTCGACGACTGAATCCATGGCGTTTTGCCATAGTAAATTACCAGTGGTCGCTAAATAAAAACCTGTTGTATTGTAAGTTTTTACTATTTCCCATACATACTTAAAACATTTAATGCTGTATTCTGATTCGGAGGGGTCCGAAAGCTAGAAACTGTGATTCCTATCCATTGATGACATTGTAGGCTCTTGGGGTGTCATCACAGCTGTACAAGAAAAAACATCAAAATGCGAGTAGTCCCGAGCGGATACCGAACCACGGTCGCAGCAAGCTGCTCCCTGCTTCGAATCCGCCTGTGGACTATCCGCTGCTCACGTTCGCTCCAGGTGGCAACCTCCCGAGCGGATCCGAACCACGGTCGCAGCAAGCTGCTCCCTGCTTCGAATCACGCGATGGGCGACTCGCTCGTCACCTACGTTCCTCGCGAGTAGTCCCGGGCGGATTCGAACCGCCGTCAATGGCTCCAAAGGCCATTATGATTGGCCACTACACCACGGGACTGCAGTCGGACGTTCCGCGTGGAGTGTAAAGAGGGTTACCTTCCGTCGCTACTGCTGGAGGTGGTCGCCGATGGTGTTCCGGAGGATCTCGCTCGTCCCCTCGTAGATCTCGTTGAGCTTCGCGTCCCGGTAGAAGCGCTCCGCGGGGAAGTCCTTCGTGTACCCGTAGCCGCCGTGAATCTGGATGCCTTCGTTCGCGACCTCGCGGCTGATCTCGCTCCCGTAGAGCTTCGCTTGCGCGGCGTCCTTGATGTAGTCCTCGCCGCGGATCTTCTTGTCCGCGGCCTTGTGCATGAGCATCTTCGCGGCCTGGACCTTCGTGTCCATGTCCGCGAGCTTGTGCTTGATGCTCTGGAACTCGCCGATGGGCTGCTCGAACTGCTCGCGTTCCTGCGCGTAGTCGAGCGCCTCGTCGAGCGCTGCGCGAGCGATACCGACCGAGCGCGCAGCGATCGTGATGCGGCCACCGTTCAGCGTCTTCAGCGCCTGCACGAACCCGCGACCTTCCTCGCCGAGCATGCGGTCCTCGGGCACGTAGCAGTCGTCGAAGCGGAGTTCCGCGGTCGGACAGCCCTTGTCGCCGAGCTTGTCCTCCGTGCCCTCGACGATGAACCCGTCGTCCTCCTCGGGGCGCACGACGAAACTCGAGATGCCCTTGTTCCCCGCGTCGGGGTCGGTCTTCGCGAACACCGTGATGGTGTCCGCGACCGAACCGTTCGAGATCCAGAGTTTCCCGCCGTCGATGACGTACCCGTCACCGTCCTTCTCCGCGGTAGTGTCCATCGCGGGGACGTCACTCCCGGCCTGCGGTTCGCTGAGCGCGAACGCGCCGATGTCGTCGCCTTCCGCGAGCGGCGTCAGGTACTCCTCCTTCTGGGCTTCGTCGCCGAACTCGTAGAGCATGTTCCCGGCGAGACTGATGTGCGCGGCGACGACCGTCCCGAGTCCGCCGCTCCCTCGCGAGATCTCCTCGATACCGATCGCGTAACTGTGGTAGTCGAGGCCGGCCCCGCCGTACTCCTCGGGGAACGGCATCCCCATCAGGCCGAGGTCGCCCATCTCGTCGACGAGGTCGCGCGGGAACTCGTCGCGCTCGTCGATCTCGGCGGCCTGGGGCACGACCTCCTCGTCGACGAACTCCGAGACCATGTCCCGGATCTGTTTCTGTTCCGCGGAGAGACTGAAGTCCATACGCGAACGGTAGGAGGGGCGTTCCTTTACTTTTCCCTTCGCGGACCGCGGAACGCGCGGTCGCCGGAATCGCGCACCAGGATAGGCCTCGCGGCGGACGCGGCGGCGCGTGGGTCGTCGGGGGACGTGCCACGCGTGGGACAACTTCTATTGTCGCCGACAGCGTAGGGACGGGCATGTACGTCCGGGACGCGAAGAACAGGGACGAGGTCTGGTTGCTCGACCGCATCGAGGAGATGGGGCTCGACGACACGGCGTTCCGGTCGCGGGATTACGTCATCGCGGTCGACGAGGGGTCGAACGCGAAGGCGGGGTTCGGTCGCATCCGCGTGCACAAGGCCGCGGAGCGCGAGCGCACGCAGAGCGGGCGGACCGACCGGGCGCCCGAGGACGTCTGCGAGATGACGAGCATCGGCGTGCTCGATGGCTGGCGCGAACAGGGCGTCGGCGCGCACGTCGTGGAGCGTCTCGTGGAGTACGCGAGCGACGAGGGGTTCGAGGTCGTGTACGCGTTGACGGACGAGGCGAGCTACCTCGCGCAGTTCGGGTTCGAGACGATGGCCGCCGAGGAGTTACCGGAGGCGCTCGCGGAGCGTCTCGAGGAGAAGCGCGAGGCGGTGGCGCCGGGCGCGACGCCGATGCGGCTCGCGGTCGAGTCGTTCTCGGTGCCGCCGCGGTTCCGCGAGCGGTTCAAGACCGCGAACGAGGACGAGGAACCACCGGACGCGGAGGATTCCGCGGAGGACTTCGGTATCGACGAGGAGACGGCGACGTACAAGTACGACACGGGCCGGTAGCGGTCGTGGACGGCCGTCGGCATGCGTTCAGAATTGGGTGTCTCTCCGCGGGTCGTCGTCCTCGTCGTCGTAGCGGTCCTCGCCGATGTCGCGGATGAACCCGTGCTTGAAGCCGATGTACCCGAGGAGCGAGATGGCGAGGATCGGGGGCAGGATCAGGAAGCCCCAGAGCGGGTCGAGCCCCCAGAAGAGGAGGAGAACGACGTCGGCGACGCCGATCGCGATGAACGGCGAGATGTAGAGCGCGGCTCGCGCGCGACTGGTGCCGGCGTGGTTCTCGCTCGTCGGGAGCGCGTCCATACTCGACCCTCGGGGGTGGAGTTCCAAAAGTACGCTGGTCGACGCGTCGAACCGCGACGCGGCCGCCGTCGCGGCGACGCGACTGCGCTGCCGTGGGCGTGAACGGTCGGGAACTCGTCGACGTTGCGTTATCGCGGTGATTTATGGCGTGGGTGACCGACGGTTCTGGTATGTTCGACCAGGACGACCTCGAAGCGATACGGGAGGGACGCGAGGACTGGGAAGAGTCCGAAGTTGACCCCGTCCTGGACCGCTTCGGTGAACGAGAGGACGAGTTCACGACGGACACGGGCGGCCACGAGGTGAAACGGCTGTACACGCCGAACGACGTCGCGGACCTCGACTACGACGACGACCTCGGGTTCCCGGGCGAGGAGCCGTACACGCGCGGCGTGTACTCGACGGGGTACCGCGGGCGCCTGTGGACGATGCGCCAGTACGCGGGGATGGGGACCCCGGAGGAGACGAACGAGCGCTTCAACTACCTGATGGACGAGGGCCAGACGGGGCTGTCGATGGCGTTCGACCTGCCGACGCAGATGGGTCGGGACAGCGACCACGCGATGTCCGCGGGCGAGGTCGGGAAGTCCGGGGTCGCTATCGACACGCTCGCGGACATGGAGACGGTGTTCGAGGGCATCCCGCTCGACGAGGTGTCGACGTCGATGACGATCAACGCTCCCGCGAGCGTGCTGCTGGCGATGTACATCGCGGTCGGCGACCAGCAGGGCGTGGATCGCGAGGAGTTGCGGGGCACCATCCAGAACGACGTGCTGAAGGAGTACATCGCGCGCAACACGTACATCTATCCGCCTGAGCCGTCGATGCGCATCATCACGGACATCTTCGAGTTCTGCGCGGAGGAGACGCCGAAGTTCAACACGATATCCATCTCGGGGTACCACATCCGCGAGGCCGGGTCGACGGCGGCCCAGGAGCTCGCGTTCACGCTCGGTGACGGCATCGAGTACGTGAAGGCGGCGCTCGACGCTGGCCTGGACGTCGACGAGTTCGCGCCCCAGCTCTCGTTCTTCTTCAACGGGCACAACAACATCTTCGAGGAGGTCGCGAAGTTCCGCGCCGCGCGTCGGATGTGGGCGACGATCATGGAGGAGCGCTTCGACGCAGAGAGCGAGAAGTCGAAGCAACTGAAGTTCCACACGCAGACGGCGGGGTCGATGCTGACCGCGCAGCAGGTGGAGAACAACGTCGTCCGCGTCGCCTACCAGGCGCTCGCGGCGGTGCTGGGTGGCACGCAGAGCCTGCACACGAACGGGAAGGACGAGGCGCTGTCGCTCCCGACGGAGAAGTCGGTGCGAACCGCCTTGCGGACCCAGCAGATTCTCGCGCACGAGTCGGGTGCGGCGGACACCATCGACCCGCTCGCGGGCAGTTACTACGTCGAGAGCCTGACGGACGAGGTCGAGGCGGACGCGTTCGAGATACTCGACGAGGTCGACGAGCGCGGCGGGATGCGGGAGGCCATCGAGTCCCAGTGGGTGCAGCGCCAGATCCAGGACGTCGCGTTCGACCGCCAGGAGGAGATCGAGGAGAAGGAACGCATCATCGTCGGCGTGAACGAGTTCCAGGTGGACGAGGAGCCCGAGATGGACATCGAGGAGGTCGCGCCCGAGGAGGAGGAGAAGCAGGTCCGGAACCTCGAAGCCGTGAAGGAAGAGCGCGACGACGAGGCCGTCGACGCGGCGCTCGCCGCGCTCGAGGACGCGGCGGCGGGCGACGAGAACGTGATGCCGTACATCGTCGACGCCGTGAAAGCGTACGCGACCGTCGGCGAGATCTGCGACGTCATGCGCGACGTCTTCGGCGAATACCAGCCCGGGAGTGCGCTGTGAACTGACTCCACGAGCATACGGCGACCGCCAGGTCGCCGTTTCCATCACTGACTCCACGAGCATACGGCGACCGCCAGGTCGCCGTTTCCATCACTGACTCCACGAGCATACGGCGACCGCCAGGTCGCCGTTTCCATCACTGACTCCACGAGCATACGGCGACCGCCAGGTCGCCGTTTCCATCACTGACTCCACGAGCATACGGCGACCGCCAGGTCGCCGTTTCCATCACTGACTCCACGAGCATACGGCGACCGCCAGGTCGCCGTTTCTGTGTTCGGGTCTCTGCTTCTCAGCGGCGGTCGTTCCGTGTGGCGGATGCGACGTGTTCGGCGTTGCCGTCGGCGTCGCGGTGGTGGATGGTGACGTGGTCGGGGAGGTCGCGTTCGAAGTCGACGGTTGCGCGGTAGTAGATTGCGCCGACGCAGTCTTGGCACGCTTCCTCGGGGTGGGTGGCGTCTAGGACGACGTGTGTCGTGTTCGTCTCGTCGACGTACGACGCCTCTGCTATCGAGAGTTCGTGGCAGGGGTTGGATGCGACGAACGTGCCGTGCACGCGGACGCGCTCGCCGTCGTACTCGATGGTCGCGTCGCCCCCGGCGTCGTTCGCGCACTCGCGGTCGTCGACGTCGACGCTGGTGCTCGCTATCTTGGGGTCGGTGCACGCGACGAGCGTGCTCGCGGTCCCGTAGTCGACGATATCGGTCTCGCCGAGTGCGTAACTCGTCCCGGAGTGGTTGCAGTCGAACCACTCGCGGCCGACCGCGACGGTGCCGAACGAGTCGCCGTCGACGAACGCGGTGAGCGCGTACCGCGTCGGCACCTGCAGTTCGATCTGGATGGTGTGGTCGGCGGGGACCGTGACGGGCCCGACGAACTCCGCCTCCTCGGTCGCGCCGTCGACGTGCGTGAATCTGACCTCGCGGTCGCGGTCGACGCGATTCCAGAACGTCAGCGAATGCGGCCGGTTCGCGTTCGGGAACGCGACGGATTCGCGGTCGCCGACACGGAACGTCTCGACTGGGTCGCCAGACGGGTCCCACTTCGGGTCCGTCGCGCGCTTGTCGCGTGCGTCGTCGTCGTGCGTCGTCTCCGTGATGGTCGTTCCCGGGGGGTCGTCGGGTTCGTGCGTGGTCAGTCCCGTTTCCGACCCGGTTCCCCGACCGGTCTCGAGGCCCTGGAGACAGCCAGCGGCGGCCGCTGCACCACCGGACGCGGCGAGTGCGGCGAGGAGCGTGCGGCGTTTCGTGCGTTTCTCGGTCATGCGGCTCATTGTTAGATGTCGTCGTTCCAGGCGGCGGCCGCGACGCGGCGGTCCTCGTCCCAGCTGCGGTGGTACACTTCGACGTGGTCGGGGAAGTCGTGCTCGTACCTGATGGTGGCCTCGTAGTCGATGGCGCCGACGCACTGCACGCAGCCGTCGTCGCTCGGGGTCGCCGCGACGACGACGCGCGCGGTCCGGGTCTTCTCGTCGTAGCTGAGGCTGGCGATGGCGAGGTCGTGACAGGGGTCGGGGGCCGGGACGGTGCCTTCGACGCTGACGACCTCTTCGCCGTAGCCTGCGACCGCTTGTTCGTCGTCGCGGTTCCCGCACGCGCCGTCGCCGGCGGTCAGCGACGCCTCGACGACGCTGGGTGCGGGACAGCCGGCGGCCGTGCTGACGACGCCGTAGTCCTCGATGGCGGACTCCCGGAGCGCGTATCGGCCCGCGGACTCGTTGCAGTCGAACGCGTCGCGACCGACGCGTATCTCGCCGAGCCGGCCGTCGTCGACGCTGACGAACACGTCGTACCGCGTCGGCACCTGGAGGTCGACCTGGAGCAGGCCGTCTTCGGGCACGCTCACGGGATGGATGCCTTGGAGCTCTTCGGTGCGGCCGTCCCCCCACTCGATGCGAACGCTGCGCTCGCGGTCGACCGCGTTCCAGAAGACGAGCGAGTGCGGCCGGTTGTTGTCGGGGAACGACAGGCCCTCGCGGTCGTTGATCGCGAGCGTCTCGACGGGCTCGCGCGCCGACGGCCAGTCCTCGCGGTCGTCGGTCGACCCCTGTTCGGTGGTCCGCTCGTCGTCGGTGGTCGCATCCGTGGTGGTGTCGCGGGTGGTCGTGGCGTCGTCGCGGGTCGTCGCAGCGGTCGTCGTCGCGCGAGTGGTCGTCCTCTCGTCGCCGGGCGTCCCGGTGCCCTGGAGGCAGCCGGCGGTGCCGACCGCGCCACCGGCCGCGCCGAGCGAGGCGAGGAGCGTGCGTCGCTTCATGCACGGAACGTCGACGGCCACGGGTGACTTTCTTCGGGTAGCTGAAACCCGCGTTTCACCGGAATCAGGGCGAGAGGCGTCGACGTGCGGCTACAGGACGGCGAGGAGTTCGTCGACGTCCTCGCGGGTGTTGTAGACGTGGAGGCTGGCGCGGACGACGCCGGCGGTCGGGATCGAGCGAATCTGGACGTTCGCGTCGGCGGCGCGTTCGACGGTCGCCTCCGGGTCGGGGTCGCTGAAGGAGACGAGCCCGGAGTGGTACTCGCGGGGCGAGACGAGCCGGTCGTCGCCGAGGTGCTCCTTGAGGTAGTCGGTGAGGTCGGCGTTGTGGGATTCGACGGTGTCCAGGCCGACGGATTCCATCATCTCGATGGCTTCTCGGAGGCCCGCGTAGGGCGCCGGGGCGACGGTCCCGAACTCGAAGCGCTTCGCGCCGCGCTCGTACTCGTAGGGGTCGGCGTAGGGGTCGACGAGGTTCCGGTACCCGAGCTGAGCGGGTTCGAGCGTCTCCGCGAACGCTTCGTCGACGTACATGTAGCCGGCGCCCCACGGGCCGAGGAGCCACTTGTGCGCGCTCCCGGCGACGACGTCCGCGCCCCAGTCGTGGACGGAGAACGCGTGCTGGCCCGTCGATTGAACGGCGTCGACGAGTACCCGTGCGCCGGCGTCCTGTGCGATCTCGGTGAGTTCGCGGACTGGGGCGAGCGCGCCGGTCGTCCAGCAGATGGAGGAGAACGTCGCGAGCGTCGCACCCTGGACGGCGTCGGCCCACTCGTCGGGGTCGATGCGGCCGCGGTCGGTCTCGACGACCCTGACTTCGACGCCGTACTCGTCGCGGAGTCGCCGCCACGGGAGGATGCCGGCGGCGTGCTCGGCGTCGGTGCGGACGACGACGTCGTCGCTATCCCAGTCCATCGCGAGCGGGAGGCGACTGATGCCGTCGGTCGTGCTCCCGGTGAGTGCGACCTCGACGGGGGCCGCGTCGACGTGCCCGGCGACGGTCTCGCGGACGTCCTCGAACAGGCCGAACGCGGGCTCGTACATCCCGGTGGTCGCGGGCGTCTCGTACTCGTGGTGCTCGTACCAGCCCTCGACGGCGTCGACGACGCGTCGCGGGCTGGGGCCGCTCGCGCCCGTGTTGAGGTACGTCGTCTCCCGGAGCACTGGCGTGTCCGCGCGGATGTCGGCGGGGTCCATGCCCGCAGTGTTGCACGCTTCGTACAAATCCCTGTGGGTCGGTTCCCGGGCGCAGGGATTCGGTCTGGACCAGACCCACCCCCGCTCGCGGACCACCCGGACTTAATTCGTCGCCGACCGCACGCTCTCGCATGCACTTCGACCACGCCGGCATCGCCACGACCGACGCGAACGACCTCGCGAGCCTCTACGTCGACCTCCTCGACGCCGAACGCGTCCACCGCGAGGAGTTCGACGGGATGCTCGTCGTCTTCCTCGAAACGGGCGACGGCTACCTCGAACTCCTCGAACCGCTCGACGAGGAGGGCGCCATCGCGCGCTACCTCCAGGACAGAGAGGGCGGCATCCACCACGTCGCGTACGCCACCGACGACGTCGAGGGCGCGCTCGCGAACGCCCGCGACCTCGGCGTCGACCTCATCGACGAGGACCCACGCCCCGGCGCGTGGGGCCACGACGTCGCGTTCTGCCACCCGAAGTCCACTGGCGGTATCCTCGTCGAGTTCGTCGAGCACTGACCGCGAACGAGAACCAGACCGCCGGCCGTCGCTCGACCGGTGACGACCGCGACCCGCTCAGCGCTTGCCGTTGCGCTTCGGGTTCGCCGGGCGCGTATCGAGCGCGTAGTCGTCGGGGTCGACGGGAACGAGACCCGTGTCGCGGTGGAAGTCGGCGTCCTCGGGGTCGACGAGCACGAAATCGGTGGTCTCCGCGTCGTCGGATTCGACGAGCACGAAGTCCGTCTCGACGTCCTCGATGACGGCCGGATAGTTCCGCGTCGGATCACCCGCCGGGACGAGGTCGGTGTCGCGGACGATGACGAACCCCGTCTCCTCGGTCTCGGGGTCCCGGACCACGAACCCCGTCTCGTCGCCGTTGACGACCGCGGGCCGGTCCGCATCGGACTCATCGACCGGCACGAGGTCGGTGTCGCGAACGATGACGAACCCCGTCTCCGCGCTCTCGTCCTCGTCCTCGTCGTCGCCCTCCCGCGTTTCGTCCGGTTCGACGAGCACGAAGTCCACGTCCCGCTCGTCGTCTGCTGCGTCAGGCATACGATAGATTACACCGGGACGGAACTTGAATCGTTCCCCGCTGGTGTTCGACCGCGACCCGCGGGTTCAGTGGTCGGCGACCGACGGCGTCGGTCAGTGCTCGTCGAGTTCGTCGAGCGCGAGCGCGAGCAGGTCGTCGACGTCCGCGGGGCGCTCGGTCCGCCACGCGGTCCGCGCGAGCTCCTCGTGCTGGACGTCGAGGGCGCCGGGGTCGGCGACCGTCGCGAGGAACCTGACCCAGACGCCGGTCGGCGCGCGCTCGCCGTCGTCGAACGTCAGCCGGTAGGCCGCGAGCGCGTCCACGGGGTCGACGGCGAGTCCGACCTCCTCGTGGACCTCGCGGACAGCGGTTGCCTCCGGCGTCTCACCGGGTTCGCGCCCGCCGCCGGGAACGTCCCACTCGGCGACGTCGTGGTCGGCGTCGTCCTCGCGGACGTCCGCGTACAGGACCGCGCCGTCGCGCTCGCGGCGGACGACCACGGCCGCACCGCCGAGCGCGTCCCGCTGCTTCGCCTCGACGAACGCGTTCGCGTCCGCCTGCTCGTACGTCCGGTCGTACACCGACAGTGGGCCGTACGCCGCCCGGAGTGCGTCGAGGTCGTACGCCGACTCCCGCGACGGCGACGGCGAGCCCTCAGGCATCGTCGTGCGTCGGTTCCTCGCGGCTGACGCTCGAATCGTCGCCGAGCGCGTCGGGTGTTCGTCCCTCGGCCGCGCCCTCTTCGGTCACGTCCGCACCGTCGAGCGTCTCCCGGACCCAGTCGCGGCAGTGGTCGTGGAGGTCGTCGGGGTCGGGCGGGGTCTCGAACCAGCGCGCTTCGAGTATCTCGTCGTCGCCGACGTCGAGCGCGGGTTCGGCCGCGTCGATGACGCCCTCGAAGTGGACGGTGAGCATCGTGAACGTCCGCTCGCGGTCGCCCTCGCGGTGGACCTCCGTCCGAACCGCCTCGTGGACGCCCGTCAGTGCGGGGTCGACGCCGGTCTCCTCGCGGACCTCGCGGCGCGCCGTCTCCGCGAAGTCCTCTCCGGCCTCGTGGCCGCCGCCGGGCGTCCCCCAGCGGTCGGGAGCGTCCGCGTGCCGGATGAGGAGCACGCGGTCGTCGACGTCCGTGACGAGCGCGCCCGCGTCGCCGCGCCACCCCGAGAGCGCGCGGTCGACACCCTCCGTGAAGTAGTCGGGCGCGTTCTCGCGGCTCGCCTCCCGGACCGGGAACTCGCCGAAGCGCTCGTGGAGCGCGGCGAGGCGCGTCGCCACGTCCGCCGCAGACACGACGCCGCCGAGGAGTTCGTCGCCACCGACGCCCGTCAACCCGACCACCTCCGCCTCACGCGCTCGCGGACTGCCTCGCGGTTCACGTACTCGGGCGGCATGGGCTTCGAACGGACACGAGGACGGGCCTAAGCCGCTTCGATTTCCGCCGGACGAGCCACGGAACGTCCCGCTCGGAGCGAGCCGACCGGCATCGAGAAGCCACCCGGACGCGTTCCGAGCGGCATGACCGAACCAGCAAGCGGTGGCGTGCGCGGACTCGGCGAGCTCGCGCTCCGCGTCGACGACCTCGACGCGATGACAGCGTTCTACCGCGACGTCGTCGGCCTGTCGGTCCTCCGCGAGTTCGACCACGCGACGTTCTTCGACGTCAGCGAGGGCTACGGCGGGCACACGACCATCGTCGCGCTCTTCGACCGCGCAGGCGAGGAGAGCGCGCTCGACGACCCCGACACCTCGTACACGCCGCCGGACGCCGCGGCGACGACCGTCGACCACTTCGCGTTCACCGTCGCGCGCGAGGACTTCGACGCCGAACGCGAGCGCCTCGAATCTCTCGGCGTCGCCCTCGAGTTCGCCACCCACGAGTGGGTGTCCTGGCGGTCCCTGTACTTCTCGGACCCCGAAGGAAACAGCGTCGAGTTCGTCTGCTACGACCCCGCGGTCGCGGACGACTGAAGCGGGCCGTCCGCTCGCGGCGTCGCTACCCGAAGCTCTCGACGTGGATGCCGTCGTCGTCGAGGCCCGCGTCGCGGAGCGCGTCCCGGACCGTCCCGCAGAAGTCGTTGAACCCGAAGACGAACGCGTCCCCGAGGTCGACGTGTTCGGCGGCCGCGTCCGCGAGCGCGCTCTCGCGGTCCTCGGCCGTCTCGTCGAGAAGTTCGACCGTCGCGCCCGCGTCGGCGAGCGCGTCGAGGCGGTCCTCGTGCGCGAACCCGTCGTCCTCGTAGACGAGCGCGACCTCGTGGCCGTGCTCGACCGCGCGCTCCGCGATGGCGACCGCCGGCCCGATACCCGGGCCGCCCGCGACCGCGAGCACGTCGCCGTCGTCGTCGTAGCACGTCTCCCCGAGCGGCCCCTTCATCGAGAGCTCGTCACCAGCCGCCAGGTCAGCGAGCCACGGCGACACGTCACCGTCCGGGTCGATCTCGACCGTCATCTCGAACGAGCCGTCAGTATTCGGCGACGAGATCGTGTAGTAGCGGTCCACCAGCTCGCCGTCGACCGGCGCCTGCACGACCACGAACTGCCCCGGGAGCGCCGAGAATCCCGCCGGTGTCTCCACGTCTATCGCGATCGTATCCTGCCCGACGTCGCGGACGCCCGCGACGACGACCTCGTACTCGTCCATACCCGAACGTTCCATGGTCGGACCAAAGGCCTTCTCACTCGCGCCCGAACGCCCCCGCTGGCCGCCGTCCCGACGACCTCCCGAGACCACCGACCATCACCGCCAGGCACCGGATTATCCAGCGGGTTGCCGGGTGTTTCAGAAGCCTTTTGCCAACTCCCACGGTAGCCCCACCACAACATGGCTGAGGACTTCAACTGGGCTATCGGAGGCGAGGCCGGCGACGGCATCAACTCCACAGGCAAAATCTTCGCCCAGGCGCTCTCCCGAGCAGGGCGCCACGTATTCACCTCGAAGGACTTCGCGTCGCGCATCCGCGGCGGGTACACCGCGTACAAGGTACGGACGAGCGTCGACGACGTGCAGAGCGTCGTCGACCGACTCGACCTGCTCGTGGCGCTCACGCAGCGGACCATCGACGAGAACCTCGACGAACTGCACGACAGCTCCGCGATCATCTACGACGGCGAACGCTCCTGGGAGGCCGACATCCCCGAGGAGATGTTCGCCATCGACGTTCCCCTGAAGAGCCTCGCCGAAGAGGCCGGCGGCGCCATCATGCGGAACATCGTCGCGCTCGGCGCGGCGTGCGAGCTCGCGGACTTCCCGATCGAGAACCTCGACGAAGCGCTCGAGAAGCGCTTCGGGGGGAAAGGCGAGAAGATCGTCGAGAACAACAAGCAGGCGGCTCGACTCGGCCAGGAGTACGTCCAGGAGGAGTACGGGAACGTCTCCACGGACGACTTCGACTTCTCGCTCGAGACGACGGACGCGGACTACGTCCTCCTGAACGGCGACGAGGCCATCGGGATGGGCGCCATCGCCGCCGGCTGCCGGTTCTACGCCGGGTACCCGATCACGCCCGCGACGGACGTGATGGAGTACCTGAAGGGCCGCATCGAGCACTTCGGCGGGCAGGTCGTGCAGGCCGAGGACGAACTCTCCGCGATCAACATGGCGCTCGGTGCCGCACGCGCCGGTGCGCGGTCGATGACCGCGACGTCCGGTCCCGGTATCGACCTGATGACGGAGACGTTCGGACTGGTCGCGACGAGCGAGACGCCGCTGGTCATCGCGGACGTGATGCGCTCCGGTCCCTCGACGGGGATGCCGACGAAGCAGGAACAGGGCGACCTCAACATGGCGCTGTACGGCGGGCACGGCGAGATCCCGCGGTTCGTCGTCGCGCCGACGACGATCGACGAGTGCTTCTGGAAGACCGTCGAGGCGTTCAACCTCGCGGAGAAGTACCAGGTTCCCGTCTACCTGCTCGCGGACCTCGCGCTCGCGGTCACCGAGCAGACGTTCTCCCCGGAGGCGTTCGACATGGACGCGGTCGAGGTCGACCGCGGTCGGGTCGTCGACGAGGACGACATCGACGAGTGGCTCGACGAGGAAGGCCGCTTCCAGCCCCACGCCGCCACCGAGGACGGCATCAGTCCGCGCGCGTTCCCCGGCACCGAGAAGGGCGCGCACATGAGCACGGGCCTCGAGCACAACGCGCTCGGTCGACGCACCGAGGAGAAGAGCGTCCGCCTGGAGCAGGTCGAGAAACGCCAGCGGAAGGTCGAGACCGCCCAGGAGCGCGAAGACTGGGACGTCCGCGAGTACGGCGACGCGGACGCGGACAACCTCGTCATCTCGTGGGGGTCGAACGAGGGCGCGCTCGTCGAAGCGCTCGACCTCATGGACGACGACCTGGACGTGCGCGTCCTCTCGGTCCCGTACATCTTCCCGCGCCCGGACCTCACCGAGGACGTGCAGGCCGCCGACGAGACGATCGTCGTGGAGTGTAACGCGACCGGGCAGTTCGCGGACCTCATCGAGCACGACGTCCTCGAGCGCGTCAAGCGCGTGAACAAGTACGACGGCGTTCGGTACAAAGCCGACGAGCTGGCTGCGGATATCACGGAGCGACTGGAGGGTCAAGCATGAGTAGCGACGTCAGATTCACTGATTTCAAGTCCGACAAGCAACCGACGTGGTGTCCCGGCTGCGGTGACTTCGGGACGATGAACGGCATGATGAAAGCGCTCGCGGAGACCGGGAACTCGCCCGACGACACGTTCGTCGTCGCCGGCATCGGGTGCTCGGGGAAGATCGGGACGTACATGCACGCGTACGCGCTCCACGGCGTCCACGGTCGCGCACTCCCCGTCGGCACCGGCGTGAAGCTCGCGAACCCCGACCTGGAAGTGATGGTCGCCGGCGGCGACGGCGACGGCTACTCCATCGGCGCCGGGCACTTCGTGCACGCCGTCCGCCGGAACGTCGACATGACGTACGTCGTCATGGACAACCGCATCTACGGCCTCACGAAGGGCCAAGCGTCACCCACGAGCCGCGAGGACTTCGAGACGAGCACCACGCCGGACGGCCCCCAGCAGCCGCCCGTCAACCCGCTCGCGCTCGCGTTCGCATCCGGCGCGTCCTTCATCGCACAGTCCTTCTCCAGCGACGCCCTCCGCCACCAGGAGATCGTCCAGAAAGCCATCGAACACGACGGCTTCGGGTTCGTGAACGTCTTCAGCCCGTGCGTCACGTTCAACGACGTCGACACGTACGACTACTTCCGCGACTCCCTCGTCGACCTCCAAGACGAAGGTCACGACCCCACCGACCGCGACGCCGCGAAACAGAAGATCCTCGAAGCCGACAAAGAATACATGGGCGTCCTCTGGCAGGACGAAACCGCATCCTCCTACGAAGACACCCACGACGTCGACACCAACATGAGCGAAATCCCCGACGGCGCCCCCGAAGACGGCATGGACCTCGTCCGCGAGTTCTACTAACCACCTTTTTCCTGCGGAGGGTGCGCCTGCGGCGCACCCCCGCTTGGAAAAACGTGGGCGAAAAACTCCCGAGCGCTCACTTCGTTCGCGCTCGGTGGGTGCGCTTGACGAAACCGCCCAGCGACCGCACCCGCAACCGCGACCGCACAGCGACCGCGCCCGCAACCGCGACCGCACAGCGACCGCGCCCGCAACCGCGACCGCACAGCGACCGCGACCGCGACCGCGCCGCCGCTACCGCGACCGTGTCGCTGCTGCGACTGAGGGACGGCGAGTTCGTCGGCGGAGGTTTACGTCTGCTGTAAACCTCTGGGTTGTGTGGTGGTCGGCCGCTTGCGTGCGGGGTCGTCGCTTGCCGAGGGGGTCGTGGTTGCGACGCCTGCCGACCATCGGGGGTGTTCGTTAGTCTTTAACCACCGCGAGCCGAATCAGCGCGCAATGAGTGCCCAGAGTGCGGAGAACGCGGACCTGACGACGGTCATCGGGCTGGAGGTCCACGTCCAGCTGGAGACGGACACGAAGATCTTCTGCGGGTGTCCGACGGAGCCGACCGACGACCCGAACACGCAGACGTGCCCGGTGTGTCTCGGACTCCCGGGCGCGCTCCCGGTGCTGAACGAGGCGGCGGTGGAGGCCGCGGTGAAGGTCGGGAAGGCGATCGACGCGGACATCCCGGAGGAGACGCGGTTCCACCGGAAGAACTACTTCTACCCCGACCTCCCGAAGAACTTCCAGATCACGCAGTACGACGAACCCGTGTGCGCTGACGGTGAACTCGAGATCAGCGTCGGCGGGGAGCGCCGCACCGTCGGCATCCGGCGCGCGCACCTCGAGGAGGACCCGGGGAGTCTCCAGCACGTCGGCGGGAACATCGACAACGCCGACTACACGCTCGTGAACTACAACCGCGCCGGCACGCCCCTGATGGAGATCGTGACGAAACCGGACTTCCGCGAGCCCGAGGAGACGCGCGCGTTCCTCGAGAAACTCGAGGAGGTCCTCGAGTACCTCGGCGTGTTCGACGCGAGCCGCGACGGCAGCCTGCGTATCGACGCGAACCTCTCGCTCGTCCCGAGCGACGAGGTCGACGACGACGGCACCATCAGCGAGGACGTGCTGGGCGCGGCGAACCGCACCGAAGTGAAGAACATCTCGAGTCACAAGGGCGCCGAGACCGCGCTCCAGTACGAGGAAGGCCGCCAGAAGGACCTGATGCGGCGCGGGCGCGCCGTCGAGCAGGAGACCCGGCACTTCAACGAGACGCACGGGTCGACGGTGTCGATGCGGTCGAAGGAGGAGGAGAAGGACTACCGGTACTTCGAGGAGGCGGACCTGCCGCCGCTCCAGGTGAGCCACTGGAAGGACGAGATCTCGATCCCGGAGCTCCCGGACGCGCGACGCGAGCGCTTCCAGGACGAGTACGGGTTGAGCGACGAAGCGGCGTCGAAGCTGACGTCGACGAAGCAGGTCGCGGACTTCTACGAGGACGTCGCCGCGGAGTACGACGCGGACCTGGCGGCGACGTGGGTCGCCGACGAACTCCTCGGCGAACTCAACTACCGCGACATGGCGGTGACGGACGTCGACGACCGCCTCGACGAGGTCAAGCGCCTCGTCGAACTGGTTGCCGCGGACGACATCACCGCGAAGAACGCGAAGGAGGTCGTGCTCCGCGGGATGCTCGACGACGGCGACGCACCCGACGACATCGTCGAGCGCGAGGACCTCGGGAAGACCGACGACGACGCGGTCGCGGCGGCAGTTACGGAAGCGATCGAGGAGAACCCCGACGCGGTCGCGGACTACGAGGACGGCGACGACGGCGCGATCAACTTCCTCGTCGGGCAAGTGATGGGGAAGACCGGCGGGAGCGCGGACCCGGGGACGGTGAACCAGAAGCTCCGCGCGGCGCTCGACGAGTAACGACCCGACGCGGTGCGGCAATCGGCTTGCTAGTCCAGGTCGGCGCCGGGGCGGTTGCCAACAACGCTTTCTCATTCGCTCTCGTCGTAGGTACTGATGAACGGGGGGTCCGGGGTCGAGTCTGACGCGGGCGTGGTGGGCGAACCCGTCGCGATACTCGTCGTCGGTGGGGACGACGAGCTCGCGAGGCGTCTCGAGTCACGGCTCGGTTCGGCGACGGAGGCGTCGGTCGAGGTGGCGAGCGACCGGACGGCAGCGCTCGCCGCGCTCGACGACGTCGATTGCGTGGTTCGAACCGGGCCCGTGAACGACGCGGACGCCGGCGAGTTCCTGGCGGCGGTTCGCGTCCGCGACGAGTTACTGCCGTGTCTCGCGTACGGGCCCGTCGAGGAGACGTGCTCGCTCCTGGAAGCGCTCGCGACCGGGTACACGGACGTCGTTCCGGCGACCGACAGCGGCTCGGTCGACGTGCTCTGCGACCGCATCGTGCGTGCGGTGACGGCGGCGCGGACGCGGTCGCGAGCGAACGAGCAGGCGGCGGCGTTGCGCGCGGAACGCGACCGGTTCGCGGCGCTGTTCGAGAACATCCCCGAACCGACCGTATTCTACGAGCTCGACGGCGACGACCCGGTCGCGTTGGACGTGAACCCGGCGTTCGAGGACGTGTTCGGGTACGACGCGCGGACGGTCCGCGGGGACGTCGTCGACGAGTACATCGTCCCCGACGACCTGCGCGACGAGGCCGCGGAGTTGAACGACCGCATCGCGGACGGCGAGCACCTCGACACGGAGGTTCGTCGGTCGACGACCGAAGGCGACCGCGAGTTCCTGCTGCGGGACGTCCCGCTCGTCGAGGGCGACCTGATGCGGGGGTACGCGATATACACCGACATCACGCTTCAGCGCGAGCGCGAAGCGCGACTCCGAGAGGCGACCGACCGCCTGGAAGCGCAGAACGAGCGCCTGGAAGCGTTCACGGGCGTCGTCAGTCACGACCTCCGACATCCGCTCTCGGTCGCGATGACGTACACGGAGCTCCTGGCGGAGCGATACGACGACGAGGACCTGAACGCCGTCGAGAACGCACTGGAGCGGATGGACGACCTCATCCAAGACCTGCTCGCGCTCGCCCAGCAAGGTGCGGCCGCACAGGACCGGGAACTCCTCGACCTGGAGACGGTCGCACGCGAAGCCTGGGCGGGCGTCGACACCGGCAACGCCACGCTCTCGGTCACGACCGGTGGCGCAGCGATCCGCGCAGACGAGAGCCGACTCCGGCAACTGTTCGAGAACCTGTTCGCGAACAGCGTCGAACACGGTTCGACTGGCTCCCGGACGTCGTCCGGGAACAGCGTGGAGCATGGCTCCACGAGCAGTCGGACGCAGTCCGACGACAGCGTCGAACACGGCGACGTCGCGGCTGCCGACGGCGCCGAACCCCTGGAGAGCGCTGACGGGGGCGCTGACGACGGCGAGCTACACGTGCGCGTCGGTACGCTCACCGACGACGACAGGGGGTTCTTCATCGCGGACGACGGCACCGGTATCCCCGCGAGCGAGCGAGGATCGGTGTTCGAGCAGGGATACTCGGGCGACGACGGCACCGGGTTCGGGCTCGCCATCGTGAAGGCGGTCGCGGACGCCCACGACTGGACGGTCACCGTCGAGGAGAGCGACGGCGGCGGCGCGCGGTTCGCGTTCACCGACGTCGACCTCGTCGCGTAAGCCGAGAACCCACCTCGGACACGCCGTGGGAGTCCCCCTCTCAGGCACACACACGCCGTGGGACTTCCCCTCTCACACACGTTGGTGTGCGCGTCCGCTCGCGTGAGCACGCGTCGGCGCGGGCGCAGTCGAGCACGCTCGCACGCCCCCGCCTTGGGTCGTCGCAGTCTGGCGATTTCGTCGCCCCGAAACGTTGAAACGGGCCTCCGCCGTATCCACGCTCAATGACAGCGACCCGGACCTCTGGGGGTGAGGCATGGAGTTAATCGTCACCGAGAAGGACAACGCCGCGAGACGCATCGCGGACATCCTCAGTGGCGAGAGCGCGACCGCCACGCGAGAGAACGACGTGAACGTCTACGAGTGGGGCGGCAAGCGCTGCGTCGGCCTGAGCGGGCACGTCGTCGGCGTGGACTTCCCGCCCGAGTACAGCGACTGGCGGGACGTCGAACCGCACGAGCTCATCGACGCGTCAGTCGAGAAGACGCCGACGAAGCAGAACATCGTCGCGACGCTCCGACTGCTCGCCCGGCGCGCGGACGTCGTCACCATCGCGACCGACTACGACCGCGAGGGCGAGCTCATCGGGAAGGAAGCGTACGAGATCGTGCGGGACGTCAACGACGACGTCCCCATCAAGCGCGTGCGGTTCTCCTCCATCACGGACCGCGAGGTCACCGAGGCGTTCGCCGAACCGGACGACATCGACTTCGACCTCGCCGCCGCGGGCGAAGCCCGCCAGATAATCGACCTCGTCTGGGGGGCGGCGCTCACGCGATTCCTCTCCCTGTCGGCGCGCCAGCTCGGTGACGACTTCATCAGCGTCGGACGCGTGCAGTCGCCGACGCTCCGACTCATCGTCGACCGGGAACGCGAGATCGAGGCGTTCGACCCCGAGGACTACTGGGAGCTGTTCGCGGAGCTCGCGACCGACGACGAGTCCTTCGAAGCGCAGTACTACTACCTGGACGAGGACGGGAACGAGGCCGAGCGCGTCCTCGACGAGGACGAAGCGGACGCGGTCCTGGAGGCGCTCCAGTCGGCGGCGTCGGCGACGGTCACGGACGTCGACCGGCGGACGCGCATCGACGACCCGCCCGCGCCGTTCAACACCACGCAGTTCATCCGTGCCGCCAGCAGCCTCGGGTACGCCGCCAAGCGCGCGATGAGCATCGCCGAGGACCTCTACACCGCGGGGTTCATCACGTATCCCCGCACCGACAACACCGTCTACCCGGAGGACCTCGACCCCGAAGAACTCCTCGACGAGTTCGTCGGGCACAGCGAACTCGGTGAGAGCGCCGAGAACCTGCTCGAAGCCGAGGAGCTCGCGCCGACGGAGGGCGACGAGGAGACGACCGACCACCCGCCCATCCATCCGACCGGCGAGATTCCGGTTCGGGGGAGCGACGTGGACGACGACGAGTGGGAGGTGTACGAGCTCGTCGTCCGCCGGTTCTACGCGACGGTCGCCGAGCCCGCGGAGTGGGAGCACCTCAAGGTCGTCGCGGACGCCGCCGACCACAACCTGAAGGCGAACGGGAAGCGCCTCGTCGAGGCCGGCTACCACGACGTCTATCCGTACTACTCGACGAGCGAGAACTACGTGCCGGACGTGAGCGTCGACGACGAACTCGCGCTCACCGACCCGCGGCTGGAAGCGAAGCAGACCCAGCCGCCGCGGCGCTACGGCCAGTCCCGCCTCATCGAGACGATGGAGGACATGGGTATCGGGACGAAGGCGACGCGCCACGAGACCATCGAGAAGCTCTACGACCGCGGGTACGTCGAGAACGACCCGCCGGTGCCGACCGCGCTCGCGAAGGCCGTGGTGGAGGCCGCGGAGGAGTACGCGGACCGCGTCGTCAGCGAGGAGATGACCGCACAACTCGAGCAGGACATGGACGCCATCGCCGCGGGCGAAGCGACGCTCGAGGACGTCACCGACGAGTCACGCGAGATGCTCGAATCCGTGTTCGAGAACCTCCGCGCGAAACAGGAGGAGATCGGGACGCACCTCCAGGAGTCCCTGAAGGCGGACAAGACCCTCGGCGAGTGCCCGGAGAGCGGGCACGCGCTCCTCCTCCGGCGGTCGCGTCGCGGCAGTTACTTCGTCGGCTGCGACGGCTATCCGGACTGCGAGTACACGCTCCCGCTCCCGAGCCAGGGGAAACCGCTCCTGCTGGACCGCGAGTGCGACGAGCACGGGCTCCGCGAGGTGAAGATGCTCGCGGGCCGCCAGACGTTCGTCCACGGCTGCCCGCTCTGCGCGAGCGAAGCCGCGGGCGAAGGCCCCGTCATCGGCGACTGTCCGGACTGCGGCGACGAACACGGCGGCGAGCTCGCGGTGAAGACGCTCGAAGCGGGCTCGCGGCTCGTCGGCTGCACGCGCTATCCCGAGTGCGAGTACTCGCTCCCGCTGCCGCGCCGCGGCGACGTCGAGATCACCGACGAGCGCTGCGAGGAACACGACCTCCCGCACATCGAGATCCGCGACGGCGAGGACGACGACGACCCCTGGGAGCTCGGGTGCCCGATCTGTAACTACCGCGAGTACCAGGAGCGCGAGTCCGAGTCCGGGACCGGTCTCGAAGCCGTCGACGGTATCGGCGCGAAGACCGCCGAGAAGCTCGCTGCCGCCGGCATCGAGAGCCTGGACGCGCTCGCGGACGCCGACCCCGACCAGGTCGCGGGCAGCGTCGACGGCGTCAGCCCCGACCAGGTCCGGACCTGGCAAGCGAAGGCCTGATTCGCCGGGCAGCCAGTCGTTCGTCGTTCCGAAGGTGCTTTACGCTCGCGCGGGACTTCTGGGGGTATGAGCGAGCCGTGGGCGGACTGGGAGCACGTCCTGAAACTGGACCCGGACAAGGAGTTGTACGAGGACGACACGTTCGCCGACGTGGCGGCGTGTGGGACCGACGCGCTCGAGATCGGTGGGACGCTCGGGATGACCGAGGAGAAGATGGTGTCGTACATCGAGGCGGCCGCGGAGTACGATATCCCGATCTATCAGGAGCCGTCGAATCCGAGCGTCGTGGTGGATACGCCGGCGCTCGACGGCTACCTCGTGCCCGTGGTGTTCAACGCGGGGGACGTGTTCTGGGTGACGGGCGCGCACAAGGAGTGGGTGCGTATCGAGAACGGGATGAACTGGGAGAAGACGACGACGGAGGCGTACATCGTGATGAACCCCGAAGCGAGCGTGGCCGAGTACACGGACGCGGACTGTGACCTCGCCGCGGACGACGTCGCCGCGTACGCGGAGGTCGCCGAGCAGATGTTCGGCCAGGACGTCGTGTACGTCGAGTACTCGGGGACGCTCGGTGATCCCGAGAAGGTTCGGGCGGCCCAGGACGCGCTCGAGGAGTCCACGCTCTTCTACGGCGGCGGTATCCACGACTACGAGTCCGCGAAGACAATGGGCGAACACGCGGACGTCGTCGTCGTCGGCGACCTCGTCCACGACCACGGCGTCGACGCGGTCACGGAGACCGTCAACGGCGCGAAAGACGCCTAAGACGGTCGACGGCACCGAAGACGCCTGGCCGGCAGATAGTCGCCGCGAACTGACAGCACCATCCCTTAATAGGGTGGTATCGTATCGCGGCGCATGATGCGCTCTCCGGTGGAAGCAGTGCAGGTACTGCATCGAACTGCTGCGACGCGGTGTCGGGTGAGTCGATGGTAGAGCTCCTGTTCTCGCTCGGGCGGCTCGCGGCGGCGTTGTTCCTCGTGGTCCTCAACGGGTTCTTCGTGGCGTCGGAGTTCGCGTTCGTCCGCGTGCGGTCGACGTCCGTCGACCAGATGGTCGAGGAGGGACGCGCGGGGGCGGGTGTCCTCCAGGACGCTCTCGAGCACCTCGACGACTACCTCGCGGCGACCCAGCTCGGTATCACGGTCGCGTCCCTGAGCCTCGGGTGGATCGGGGAGCCCGCGGTCGCCGCGCTCCTGGAGCCACTGTTCGGGTCGGTGCTTCCGGCGGAGACGACGCACCTCATCGCGGTCGTCATCGGGTTCAGCGTCGTGACGTTCCTCCACGTCGTCTTCGGCGAGCTCGCACCGAAGACGCTCGCCATCGCGGACGCCGAACGGATCGCGATCCTCTGCGCGCCGCCGATGAAGCTCTTCTACTACGTGTTCCTCCCGGGGCTGTACGTGTTCAACGGGACGGCGAACTGGTTCACGAGCCTCATCGGGGTGCCGCCGGCGTCGGAGACCGAGGAGACGCTCTCCGAAGAGGAGATCCGGATGGTGCTCGCGCGGTCGGGCGACAAGGGCCACGTGGACGCCGGCGAGGTCGAGATGATCGAGCGCGTGTTCGACCTCGACGACGTCACCGCGCGGTCGGTGATGGTGCCGCGCCCGGACGTGGTCTCCGTGCCGGCCGACGCGCCGCTGTCGGCGGTGCGGTCGCTCGTCGTCGAACACGGCCACACGCGGTACCCGGTCGTGGACGCCGAGACGGGCGACGAGACCGTCGGGTACGTCGACGTGAAGGACGTCCTGCGTGCCGGTGACGCCGACGCGAGCGGGTCGGTGACGGTGGGCGAGGTCGCTCGCGAGATGCCCGTGGTCCCGGAGACGATGGGCGTCGACGACCTCCTCGGCGAGTTCCAGTCCCAGCAGCGACAGATGGCCGCGGTCGTCGACGAGTACGGGTCGCTCGCCGGTATCGCGACCGTCGAGGACGCCGTCGAGGTGGTCGTCGGCGAGATACGGGACGACTTCGACGACGAAACCGCCGAGCGGGAGATCCGTCGTCGCGACGACGGCGCGTACGTCGCGGGCGGGTCGGCGCCGATTCCCGAGGTCAACGACGCCCTCGATTCGGAGTTCGAGGTGGGCGCGTACGGAACCATCGGCGGCCTGGTCTTCGACCGGCTCGGTCACCCGCCGGCGGTCGGCGACACCGTCCGGACTGGCGGGTTCGACATCGAGGTGACGGCGGTCGACGGGGCGCGCATCGAGTCGGTCGTCGTCACGGCCGCCCCCGACGACGAGGACGCGGCGAGCGAGGAGTGACCGTCGGACGCTCCCCCGAACGCCCCGGTCGTCGCGTGTGAGCACGGCGCGTACCGACGAAAGACTGTCTTTATTTGCCACCCTCGGGAACGAGTAGGTATGAGTTTCGAGAACCGGACGTACACGGCGGACGTGACACCTGGCGAGTCGGCGACGATTGCGGGCTGGGTGCACGAGGTCCGAGACCTCGGTGGCATCGCGTTCCTGATCGTTCGCGACAAGACGGGGAAGCTCCAGGTGAAGATAGAGAAGGACGAGATGGACGAGGAGCTCGTCGAGAGCGCGCTCGACGTCGCTCGCGAGAGCGTCGTCTCCTTCACGGGTGACGTGAAGGAGGAGCCGCGTGCGCCGACGGACGTGGAGCTCGTCCCCGAGGAGTTCGAGCTCGTCGCACCCGCGGACACGGAACTGCCGCTGGACCCGAGCGGGAAGGTCGACGCGGAGCTTCCGACGCGGCTCGACAACCGAACGCTCGACCTCCGGAAGCCCGAAGTGAAGGCGATCTTCGAGATCCGCGCGGAAGTCCTGCGTGCCGCACGCGAGTACTTCCGCTCGGTCGGTTGCACGGAGATCAACACGCCGAAGATCGTCGCGACGGGGACCGAGGGTGGCACGGAGCTGTTCCCGATCTCGTACTTCGGCGAGGAGGCGTTCATGAACCAGAGCCCGCAGCTGTTCAAGCAGTTGATGGCGGGCAGTGGCCTGGAGCGCGTGTTCGAGATCGGCCCGATCTTCCGTGCTGAGGAGCACAACACGCCCCGGCACCTGAACGAGGCGACCTCCATCGACTTCGAGGGGACGTTCTGCGACCACGAGGACGCGATGGACGTCGTCGAGGGCATCGTCGTCGCCGCGTACGAGGCCGTGAACGAGAACTGCGCCGAGCAGCTCGAAGCGCTCGACATGGCGGACGCGTTCGAGGTACCCGAGGGCGGGTTCCCGCGCTTGACGTACGAGGAGGCGCTCGACCGCATCAACGCGACGGGCGAGCTCGACGAGCGCCTGGTGTACGGCGACGACCTCTCCACCGAAGCGGAGCGCGCGCTCGGCGAGGAGATCGGGAGTCACTACTTCATCATGGATTGGCCGAGCGAGATCAAGCCGTTCTACATCAAGGATTACGACGACGACGCGGAGACGTCGACCGGGTTCGACCTCATGCATCCGTCGATGGAGCTCGTCTCCGGCGGCCAGCGCGAGCACCGCTACGACCCGCTCGTCGAAGGCTTCGAACAGCAGGGCCTGGACCCCGACGAGTTCGAGTACTACACGAAGATGTTCAAGTACGGCATGCCGCCGCACGCCGGCTGGGGCCTGGGCGCGGAGCGCCTCGTCATGACGATGCTCGGCCTCGGGAACATCCGCGAGGCCGTTCTGTTCCCGCGAGACCGTCAGCGGCTCAGCCCATAGGGCGGAGCCGCTGACAGGCGAACGGGAGCAGGGAGCGAATCTTCGATTCGCGACCGCGTTCCCGCGTGATTCCCAGTGGTCGAGCCCGGAGGGCGAGACCCTGGGAGCATGCGAGTGGCGCGTCAGCGCCTCTCGCTCAGTCGACAACGGCTCTCCCCGTAGGGGAGAACGTTGTCGGTCGGCGAGACCGAAGGTCTCGCCGAATCGCCAGCGTCTGAGTCCGTAGGGAGCGAGGTCGCGGAGCGACCTCGGAAACGCGAACGGCGACCGAAGGGAGCCGTGAGCGCGAAGACGTGGCGAGCCAGCGAGACGCTGACGCGTCTCGCGGTGACCGTCAGCGGCTCAGCCCATAGGGCGGCTGACAGGCGAGCGGGACTATCGAGCGGAGCGAGTGGTTCTTTCGGAGGTGTTCGGTGTGTGGGCCGTGGTGGCTGTTGCTTCGGAGTGAACTTGCTTTCACAGCATTCCAGGTTTATTTCACGTGTGTTTTTGTGGAACGACCTCGTGCGTGGCGGTATGGAACTCGTTACCGTGTTGTTCGTGCTGGCGGTGGTCGTCATCGTGGCGTGGTCGGGTGTCGCCGCGTGGGTGGTTCGCGAGGCGTCCGCGGCGGGCCCGGGGTCGGCCGCGAAGTGGGGGATGACGGTGCTGTGTACGGGGCCGGCGGGACTGGTCGCGTACCTGGCGCTCGGCAGTCCGAAGACGGGCGCGAGACGATAGGTCCTTGAACCGCGGGCGAGGTGTCGGTGGTATGGGCGAGGAAGCGACGGCGTTCGTCCCGGGGCACGTCACGGGGTTCTTCAGTTCGCATCCGGACGACGACCCGACGAAGGCCGGGTCGCGTGGTGCGGGGGTGACGCTCGCGGAGGGCGTGGACGTGACGGTACGGCCGGCGTCGGAGACGACCGTGTACCTGAACGACAGCACGATCGACGTCGAGCCGGTCGGGCGCGTACTGGACGCGCTCCAGGTCGAGGCGACGGTGTCCGCGGAGACGGACCTCCCGCTCGGGGCGGGCTTCGGCGTGTCCGGTGCGATGGCGCTCGGCGCGGCGCTGGCGGCGAACCGCGCGTTCGACCGGCGGCTCTCGGAGAACGAGCTCGTGACCATCGCGCACGGCGCGGAGGTCCAGTCGGGGACCGGCCTGGGTGACGTGGTCGCGCAGGCGAAAGGTGGCGTCCCCATCCGCCTGGAGCCGGGCGGGCCACAGCACAACCTCCTGGACGCGATTCCGGCACCGGCGCGCGTCGAGTACGTCTCCTTCGGCGAGGTGTCGACGGAGGAGGTGCTCGCGGGGAACACCGACCAGTTGAGTCAGGCGGGGAAGACGGCGCTGTCGCGAGTCGTCGGCGAGCCGACGCTCCGGTCGTTCGTGTACGCGTCGCGAGCGTTCGCCAGGGAGGCGGGGCTGCTCACGGACCGCGTTCGGGAGGCGATACTGGACGTGAACGACGTCGACGGGGAGGCGTCGATGGCGATGCTCGGCGACACCGTGTTCGCGCTCGGGACGGGACTTTCGGACGCGGGCTACGACCCGGTCGTGACGCGCTCGCATCCGGCGGGCGCGACGCTGCGCTGACGGCCGCTGCAATCGGTTCGGGGTCGATGCACGCACGAACACGAACGTGTTCTCATCGAAGAATAACCACTAGCGATTAGTATCCGAATATTATTACGGTTGATAGTCCTTCTGGCCAAGTGTGTTAGTCAATGTCTGGACTTCAGGGCGTCAATAACAGCCTGTTCCGGTTGTACGAGCAGTACGTGGGTGAGGCGGACTCGGCGAAGGACGTCTACGGGTACTGGGTGTTCATCGTGGGGTACCTCTCTGGGATGCTCGGCGTCCTCATCTACATCCTCGGGCCCGCGCAGGCGTCGGGGCAACAGTTCCTCCTTCGCGAGATATCGATAACCATCGCGTCGACCGGGCTCGCGGTAGCGTTGTTCGGAATCGTGCTCCTGTTGCCGGTGCGACAGCGCGGTATCCAGGCGAGCGTCGTCGGGCTCGCCGTCGCGCTCGGTGGCGTGACGTGGTTCGTGCTCGCGTACCCCGGTAGTTGGGCGCCGAATCAGGGGAATCCCGCGGTGATGGCGGTGTACGCGGTCGGCTGTGGCGCTCTTGCGGGGATCACCGCGCTCGTTCCGGTGTTGACCGGGGAGCGCGCGATGCTCGTGGAGAACGAGGGCATCGACGAGCATCCACCTATCATGCTCGGCGAGGCCGAGGAGGACGCGATGTTCGCGGTGCATCGCGACGACGCCGGCGACTGGACGTGGAACGTCGTGCACGAGGAGGCGATGGCGGCGGCGACCGGGAGCGCGAAGACGCGCCCGGACGCCGAGGACGCGATCGACGCGCTCAAGGAACAGATCGGGAACGCGCGACTGCTGGAGATCACGACCGCTGCGTTCCGGCTGTACGAGAACGCGGCCGAGGGCTGGCGGTGGATGCTGATGCGCGACGACGGGAGCGTCGTCGCGGAGAGTCACGGCGAGTTCGACGCGCGCGACGGCGCGGAGGGCGACGTGAGCTTCCTGAAGGACCGTGCGCCGACCGCGGAGGTCGTCGACATCGAGGGGGCGGCGTTCAACTATCGGCAGGACGACGACGGCTGGCACTGGGAGCTGCTGGACGACGACCGCCGGCCGTTGGCGTCGGGCGTGGCGGCGGCGAACAGTCGGTCGTCGTCGGTCGACGAGGCCGAGCGCGCGGGCGACCTGCTCGCGGCTGGCCGCACCATCGTCGTCGAGTCGTTCGGCGTGGAACTCTACGAGGCCGGTGACGGCTGGCGGTGGCGTATCGTCGACCCCGAGCAGCGCGAACTCGTGACGTCCCGGGATGCGTTCGACGGGCGACGGTCGGCGGAGGCCGCGGCCGAACGCGTGCTCGACGACCTCGGGGACGCGGGGACGACGGTCGCGGGCGACCCGACGTACGAGGTGTACGAGGACGACGACGCGTGGGAGTGGCGGCTGGTCGACGACGCGGACGACGTCATCGCGCGCCACCCGGAGCCGCGCGCGGACCGTGCGAGCGCGGAGGGGGAGGCGCGCGAACTCAAGTCCGGGGCGACGGACGCGGACGTCGTCGACGTGGACGGGGCGGCGTACGAGACGTACCCCGGGGCCGGGTCGACGGCCGAGAGCGAGGAGTGGCACTGGCGGCTCGTCACCGAGGACCGGTCGGTCGTCGCGGACAGCACGGAACCGCACGACTCCGACGAGGCGGCGCGCGAGGGAATCGAGCGCGTTCGAAGCCAGGCCGCGGAGGCGGACCTCATCGAGTTCGACGAGGCGGCGTTCCAGGTGTACGAGGCCGAGACCGGCGAGTGGCGGTGGCGGCTCATCGACGAGGACGGCGCCGTGATGGCGGACTCGGGGGCGGAGCACGACTCGCGCGGCGAGGCGACGGAGGCGATGTTCACGCTGAAGGAGAAGGCGCCGGACGCGGACATCATCGAGATCGACACCGCCGCGTTCGAGTTGTTCCGGGACGACGACCGCGGCGGCTGGGGGTGGCGGCTCATCGACGAGGCCGGGAAGCTCATCGCGGAGGACCCGCACGTGCACGATTCCCGGGCTGGTGCGCGCGAGGCGATGAACGAACTGACGTCGGACCTCCACGCGGACGTTCGGACGATGGACGCGCCGGCGTTCCAGACGTACACGGACGGCGAGGACTGGCGGTGGCGGTTCGTGCTCCCGGAGAACCGGACGGTGGCGGTGTCGGCGACGGCGCATCCGACGCGCGACGACCTCCACCAGTCGGTGTCGGAGCTGCGCGACGACGCGGCGGTCGCGTCGGTGTTCACGGTCGGCGAGCTGTCGGTGCAGCTCCAGGAGACCGACGAGTGGCGGTTCAAGCTCCTGGACCGCGACCGCGACGTGCTCGCGGACGGCGAGCAGTCCTACGAGACCGAGGACGCGGTCCGGGGGGTCGTGGAGGACCTCCGCGTGGACGCGTCGGACGCGCCGGTGTTCGTGCAGGACGCCGCGATGTGGGTGACGCAGGACGACGACGGCTGGCAGTGGGAGTTGCTGTCGGCCGACCGGGAGTCGCTCGCGACCGGTCCCGAAGCCCGGCGGTCGAGCTCGGAGGTCGTCGACCAGCTGGAGCGCGTGCAGCGGCTCGCGCCGGAGGCCGGCGAGGTCGACTTCGGCGTGGCGAGCTTCGAGGTGTACCCCGAGGACGAGGGCGACGCGCCGTCGTGGCGCTGGCGGCTCCTCGACGACGGCCGGACGGTCGTCACGGAGGGCGCGACGTCGTACCCGAGCGAGCGCGCCGCTCGTGAAGCGTTGGACGACGTCCGCGAACTCATCGGCGGTGCGAGCATCCTCGAGATAGATTCCGCGGCGTTCGAGCTGCACGCCGAGGACGACGGCTGGCGGTGGAAGCTCGTCGACGACAACGGCGACCCGATGGCGACGAGCACGCAGGTCTACGAGACGCGCGTCGAGGCGCGCGAGGCGATGAACACGGTGAAGGCCACCGCGCCGGACGGCTGGGTGAACTTCGCCGAACGACAGCGCGTCTGACCGGCTTCGCGGGGTCGACCCGTACTCGCGGCGGTTCCGACATTTTTTCACGCGTTCACCGTCGAGGAGTGGTATGAGCGAGGTGGACGTGCCGGAGGATCATCCGCGGTACGAGTCGTTGTTGACGCGGCACCGCATCGAGGACGGGGTGGCGAAGGGCATCACGAGCCAGCAGGGACTCATCGCGCAGGGGCGCGGCGAGGCGTTCGATTACCTGCTCGGCGAGGAGACGACGCCGAGTGCTGACGAAGCGGAGCGCGTCGCGGCGGCGCACCTCCTGCTCGCCGAGCACGCGGTGCTGTCGGTGAACGGGAACGTCGCCGCGTTGTGTCCGGGCGAACTCGTCGAGCTCGCCGACGTGGTGGGCGCGGACCTGGAGGTGAACCTCTTCAATCGGACCGAGGAGCGGATGCGCGCCATCGTCGAGCACCTGGAGGCCCACGGCGCGACGGACGTGAAGGGGCTGGCGGCGGACGCACGCATCCCGGGGTTGTCCCACGAGCGCGCGAAGGTGGACGCGGACGGCATCTACGACGCGGACGTCGTGCTCGTTCCGCTCGAGGACGGCGACCGCGCGGAGGCGCTGTCGGCGATGGGGAAGACGAACGTCGTCGTGGACCTGAACCCGATGTCTCGCTCGCCACAGACCGCGGCGGTTCCGGTCATCGACAACGTGGTGCGTGCGATACCGAACGTGACGCGGCACGCCCGCGACCTCGCGGACGCGACCGACGACGAGTTGCGCGATATCGTCGACGCGTTCGACGCGGAGGCGGCGCTCGCGGACGCCGAGGCCCGCATCCGCGACGGCGGCGACGGCAGCATCGACTGACGGAGCGGCGCGGTCTCGACGGTGGCGGGTGCGGTCGCGGCCGGCGTGCTGGCGGCCGCGTGCGGGAGGACCATGGAAGCCGAAAGGCGTTAGTTTGTAGACAATAGTTCGGTGGATAGAGATGCATATCGAATCGGGCGAACGGGAGGTGCGGTCGCGGTGACGGACCTGGCGGCGGACGCGGTCGACCGCCGACTCGACGACCCCGGTCGCGCGTACGACGCGCTCACGGGGCTGGATTCGTGGTTCGAGAACAAGCGCGTCCGGCGACTGCGGCGCGTGCTCTATCCCGCGTACCGCGTCGAGTACGCGTACGGGTCCGAGGCGGGGAGCGAGTCCGACGGCGCGGATGGGGACGGCGACCGGCGGACGGCGGTCGCGGTCCTCGACGGCCGCGAGGGCGATAGCGAGCGCGAACTGGCGCGGTACCGAGAGACCGTCCACGAGCCCGAACCGCTGGACGCGTCCCGGCTGGACCTCGGTACCGACGGTCGTGCGGGCACCGCGATGCCGCTGTCCTACCAGGTCGACGACGGGGACGCCGAGCGCGCGTTCCGCGAGCGCGCCGACGAGTGGCAGCGGCGAGCGAGCGCGAGCGACGAGACGAGCGGTCGCGTCGCCGACGCCATCGCGGACCGCCTCGGGTTCCCGAGCGACCTCGACCCCGAGGGCTTCGAGGGCGTCGTGGACGTCTCGCGGGTCTACCTGCCGTTCTGGTGCGTCGAGTACACCGCGAAGGGCGAGGACGAGACGTGGCTGCTCGGCGTGCGCGTCGACGACCGACGCGTCAGCCGACACCCGTGGGTCGCGCACCTCGTCGTCGACGAGCACGGCGACGAGTACCGACGCGTCGACCCGCTCGGTCACGGTGGCGGGGAGGACGCCAGCGTGGACAGCGAGTCGAGCGACGGCTCACTCGGCGACGTCGTCGGTGCTGGCGACCAAACGGCCGAGGGCGACGGCTCGACGTCCGGCGACGGTGCGTCCCAGCCTGGCGACGTTCGGACGCCGGACGGCGTGAGCGACGCGACGGCGTCGGCGTTCGACGCGGCGCCCGACCGGCGCTTCGAGGACGTCGGTGGGATGCACGACCTGAAGGCGGAACTCGAGGAGGGCGTGCTCGCGCCGCTCGCGACCCCGGAGCGCTACGAGGAGTACGGGCTCGGGGCAGTCAACGGCGTGCTCCTGCACGGCCCGCCCGGTTGTGGGAAGACGTACCTCGCGCGAGCGCTCGCCGGCGAGCTCGACCGGGCGTTCGGTGCGGTGACGCCCGCGGACCTCTCCAGCAAGTGGGTCGGGGAGGCCGCGGACAACGTCGCGGACGTGTTCGCGGTCGCGAAGGCGAACAAGCCCTGCGTGGTGTTCGTCGACGAACTGGACGCGGTGGCGGGCGACCGCGATAGGCAGATGACGAACACCGAACAGCAGATGGTAAACCAGTTGCTCGTCGAACTGGAGGACGCGGCCGACGAGGACGTCGTCGTCGTCGCGGCGACGAATCACGTGCAGGACGTCGACGACGCCATCCTCCGGTCGGGGCGGTTCGACAAGCACGTCGAGGTCGGGCCGCCGGACGCTGACGCTCGAAGAGAGATACTCGACGTCCACCTGCGCGGGCGACCGACGAGCGACGACCTCGACCTCGGGCCGGTCGTCCGGCAGTCGGCTGGGTTCGCGGCGAGCGACCTGGAGCTCGCCGTCGAGGAGGCCGCACGCGCCGCGCTCGACGCGGACGCGCCCGTCGGGACCGACCACTTGCTCGCGGCCGTCGACGACCTCGAGACGAGCATCGGCGACTGGCTCGACGAGTACGACGTCGGCACGCCGCCGAGCCGCGCCGGCGACCTCTCGGTGCCCGGTGACGTTGCCCTTCCCGCCACGGACGTCGTCGACACCGAGGTCGCGCGGGACTTCGAGGCGGTCCCGGGGATGACGGGAACGACGCGCGAGCTCGACGACCGCGTCGTCCACCCGGTCGCGAGCGCGGACGTCTACGACCGCCACGGTATCCCGGGGCTCGACGGCGCGCTCCTGTTCGGCCCGCCAGGCTGCGGGAAGACGTACCTCGCTCGCGCGGTCGCCGGCGAGCTCGACGTGCCGTTCCTGTCGGTGACGCCGTCGAAACTCGTCACTGACTGGCCGGGGTCGCCCGCGGAGGACGTCGCGGACGCGTTCGCGCTCGCGAAGGCGAACGCACCGAGCGTGCTCTTCCTCGACGACCTGGACACGCTCGCGGCCGCGGACCGCGGCCGCGGGAGCGCCGCGGAGCGCCGACTGCACGACCAGTTGACGATGGAGCTTCGCACCATCGTCGACCACGACGTGCTCGTCCTCGGCGCGACGCACCTCCTGAGCGACGTCGACGACGCGGTCCTGCACGCCGCGGCGTTCGACGAGCGCGTCGAGGTCCCGCCCCCGGACGCGGAGACGCGCGCCGCGGCGCTCGACGCGGCGGTCGACGACGCGCTCGCCGCGCCGACGCTCGACTGCGAGCGCGTCGCAGCGGCCGCGACCGGGTACGCCATCGCGGACCTCAAACTCGCCGCGGGGAACGCCGCGCGCGCCGCACTCCGCGAGAACGCCGAGGTCACGACGAACCGACTGCAGGCGGCCGTGGAGGCGACGCCGTCGACGCTCGCGAACTGGCCGGACCGCGAACGGTACAGCGAGAGCGAGCACGGGTCCACGCTCCGCTACATCGCCTGACTACCAGTGCGGTCGACGCTCCGCTACATCGCCTGACTACCCCCGCGGCTGGTTGGCCGTCCGTCGGCTCGACGCCGCCGTATCGTTTTCACGGCGGGGCTCGTATCGTGGTGTATGCCCGAGAAGCCGACGCTGTCGCTGCCGGGGAACTGGCGGGAGGTGAACGACGAGGAGTCGGTGGTCTTCTCGCTGCCGACGATGCGCGTCCGCGGGCACACGGTCGTCCACGAGGACGCGGACCTGCGGGACGCGGTCCGCGAGGCGACGGATGGCGCTGTCGACCAGCCGGTTCGGTTCGCGTTCGCGACGCATCTGGCGTTCGAGCCGCCGCTGCCGCCGGGCGCTGGGGTGGCGTCGGTGTTCCCGACGGTCCGAGAGGCTGCGGAGCGCGAGTTCGCGGCGGACCTCCGCGAGCGCGGGTTCGAGACGGTGTCCCGGGGGCGTCGTGACCGGACGCGGACCGACGAGGGCGTTCGCGTGGCGCTCCGGCAGTACGACGCGGCCGTGCCGGTGAACGGGGCGCGCGTGGACTGCGAGGGCTGGCTCGGCGTCTGGCACGACGCGGGCGACGTCTCGCTCGCCGGCGGCGCGTACGTCACGCGCCCCGTCGGCGGCGTCGACGTCGAGCCGGGTCGGTACCGCCGCGAGCTCCTGGAGGCGATCCGGACCGTGGAGTGAATCGACTCGGTTCGCATCCGGCGGCCGTCAGGCCGCCGGTTCCGGGTGGGTTCGGTTGGCATCCGGAGCGTGGAGTGAATCGACTCGGTTAGCATCCGGCGGCCGTCAGGCCGCCGGTTCCGGAGGGTTTCGTTCGGTACCGGCCCGTGGGCCTTTTCGATGTCGTCGATTCGGGAGCCGCGCGTACCGAAACCCATTTCTACCACCCGAGTATATCACTAGGTGGTATGAAGGACTTCGATTCGTTCAGCGACGTCGGCGAAGCACAGGTAACCCAGGCCATCGGCCAGGAATGGAGCGACGAGTTCCTCGACTACTCTGACACCGACGTCATCGTCGTCGGCGGCGGGCCCTCCGGCCTCATGGCCGCGAAAGAACTCGCCGAACGCGACGTCGACGTCATGGTCGTCGAGAAGAACAACTACCTCGGCGGCGGCTTCTGGCTCGGCGGCTTCCTCATGAACAAGGTCACCGTCCGCGACCCCGCCCAGAAGGTCTTCGACGAACTCGACGTCCCCTACGACGCCGCGCGCGACACCGACGACCTCTACGTCGCCAACGGCCCACACGCCGCGTCCTCGCTCATCAAAGCCACGTGCGACGCCGGCGCGAAGATCCAGAACATGACCGAATTCACGGACATCGTCGTCCGCGAAGACCACCGCGTCGCCGGCATCGTCATGAACTACACGCCCGTCCACGCCCTCCCCCGCGAGATCACGTGCGTCGACCCCGTCGCCGTCGAAGCCGACCTCGTCATCGACTCCACCGGCCACGACGCCATGGCCATCAACAAGCTCGACGAACGCGGCGTCCTCGAAGCCCCCGGCATCGAAGCCGCGAACGAACGCGGCCAAGTCATGGACTCCTCGGACGCCGACTCCTACGGCGCCCCCGGCCACGACTCCCCCGGCCACGACTCCATGTGGGTCGGCCAGAGCGAAGACCAAGTCGTCGAACACACCGGCCTCGTCCACGACGGCCTCGTCGCCTCCGGCATGGCCGTCGCCACCGCCTACGGCCTCCCCCGCATGGGCCCCACCTTCGGCGCCATGCTCGTCTCCGGCAAGAAAGCCGCCGAAGTCGCCCTCGACGAACTCGACGTCGACGCCCCCGACATCGAACTGAACAGCAACAACACCACCACCGCGCCCGCAACCGACGACGACTAAGCGACCATCTTTTTCCGGCGTCGGGTGTGCTCGCTGCGCTCACACACCGCTCCTTGGAAAAACATGGGTGAAAAACCTCCCGAGCGCGTCGCTCCCTCCGGTCGCTCGCGCTCGGTATAGGTGCGCTGGCGGCGACCGCGCCGCGACCACAACCGCAACCGCCACCGCGACCGCACAGCAACCGCGACCGCCACCGCACAGCAACCGCCACCGCGGCTGGGTTTACGTCTCGTGTAAACCTCGAGATGGCGTGACATGCCACCGACACCTATTTGATCGGTGGTGTCCTCGTTTCGGGTGCTATGTGTCGAACGCTGAGCGTTCGTGGTGGCAACCGCGAGTCCGGTGTGGCTCGCGGCTGGGTTCCGCGAACGTACTGAGAACCTGCTGTTCTGTGTAGTCGAATCACTCGATAGCGGCCGCGCTGGCCGACGTCGAACGGGTGTCGTTCTCGGAGGTGGTCGGGGTGCGTCGTAGCGACGCGTTCCTGGCGACGAGCCGGGAGGACCGCGGCGAAGAACGCGACGACGTCCGACTCGCGGTTCGGGCGGGGCTCGTCCGCCAGTTCGGGAGCGGCCTCTACGGGTTCGCGCCCACCGGCGAGCGCGTTCGCCAGAAGATAATCGACGTGGTCGCCGCGGAGATGGACGCCATCGGCGGGCAGCGCGTGAGTCTCCCCCAGCTCAACTACCGCGACGTGTGGGAGGAGAGCGGTCGCTGGGGGAGCTTCGAGGGCGAGATGTTCCGCCTGGAGAACCGCGACGGCGTCGAGATGTGTCTCGCGCCCAGTCACGAGGAGGGCGTCGTCCACCTCGTCGACGGCGTCGTCCGGTCGTACGACGACCTCCCCCTGCTCGTCTACCAGATCGAGTCGAAGCACCGCGACGACCACGCGCGAAACGGGCTCTTGCGGACGAAGGAGTTCACGATGAAGGACGCGTACAGCCTGCACGCGACCGAAGCGGGATTGCGGGAGACGTACCGCGAGGTCCGCGCCGCGTACTGTCGCATCTTCGACGCGCTCGGGCTGGACGTGGTCGTCTGCGACGCCGACAACTCCGTGATGGGCGGGAGCGCGAGCGAGGAGTTCGTCGCGCCCGTCGACGAAGACGGGACGCTCGACCTCGTCGCCTGCGAGCGCGACGACTGCCGGTTCGGCGTGACGGACGAACACCCCGAGTTCGGCGCGTACCGGCGCGAAGACGGCGAGGCCGTCGACGGAACCGACCGCGGGGGAACGAGCGGCGTCTGCCCCGACTGCGGCGGCGCGCTCGCCGCGACCGAGGGCGTCGAGGTCGGGCACGTCTTCCAGCTCGGCACGCACTACTCGGACGCGATGAACCTCGCGGTCGACACCGCTGACGGCGACCGCGCTCGCGTCGAGATGGGGAGCTACGGCATCGGCATCACGCGGATCGTGCAGACGCTCTGCCTCCAGCACGCCGACGCGGATGGCTGTCGCTGGCCCGTCACCGACCGCGGGACGGTCGCGCCCTACGAGGTCGCGGTCGTCCCCCTCGCGTACGAGGGCGACGTGAGACGGGCGGCCGACCGCGTGCACGACGAACTCGAGGCCGCGGGCGTCGACTGCCTGCTGTTCGACGACCGCGACCAGACCATCGGCGAGCGGTTCGCGGAGAGCGACCTCCTCGGCGTCCCCACGAAGGTCGTGCTCGGGAACCACTACGCCGACACCGGCGAAGTCGAACTCGAGACCCGGGACGGCGACACCCGCTACCGCGCGCTCGACGCCGCCATCGCGGAACTCGCCGGCTGAACGGCCCCGTCAGTCTTCGTCGTCGACGAGCGTCCACGCGTACTCGTCCTCCGTGACGAGGACGTCCGGCGAGAACGCGACGCGGACGTCGCTCGCGGTGACGTCCGCGTCGACCTGGACGGCGATCCAGCCGGTCGACGTCGCGCCGACGGTGAGTTCGCGGACGCTCCGATAGACGCCGTCCTCGTAGGACGCGGGGAGGCTATCGGGGCCGTCGACGGACTCGTTGAACGGACGCACGCCGGCGGACGGCGTCGCGGTCGCCCCGCCGTCGACGTGCTCGACGCCGACCTTCACGAACAGGAACTGCTCGCCGGCAGGCGCCGTCACGGTCTCCGTCCCGCCGTCGTCGGTCGCGCGCTCGTACGACTCCACGAACTCGTAGTCGACGACCCGGACCTCAACGGTCGCGTTGTCCTGGTCGAGTTCGACGCGCTCGCCGAGCGCGTACGTGTCGTCGCCAGCCGTGGTCGTCGCCGGTGCAGCGGAGTCGGTGGTCGTCGGGGCGAACGTCGGCGTGTCGACGCCCGCGGTCGAACAGCCCGCGAGCGCGACCAGCGCCGCGGCGACCAGCACGCCGACGACGCGTCGATTCGATGACATGGATCTACGACGCGGACGTGCCGCTTAGGCCTTCCCCCGGGTCGACGCGGCCGCGAGTCCGGCAGCGGTGCGATTCCCGGTCGTCGACCGCTCGACGACGACGGTGTTCCCGTCGCCCATCGACACGACCGCCGCGTCGACGAACGCGCGGTCGCCGGCGAGCAGGAGCGTCACCGTCTCGTTCACGCGAACGAGCCGGAAGGAGGCGTTCACGTCCCGCTCGCCCCGCCAGTCGTCGAACGCCGCCGCGAACTCGTCGGCGTCCCCGGTGGTGTCCCAGCGCATCGCCCACGTCAGGTTCCGCGTCTCCCCGCCGGGCCCGGAGACCATCCGGAGTTCGTCGCCGCCCCAGCCGGCGGCCGCGGTCGCGGACGCGTTCGCGTCGAGTTCCCCGCGGAGCGTCGCCCACACGTACGCCTCGCCCAATCGGTCGCCCGCGCTCTCGAACCAGCCCTCGCCCTCGACCGCGACCGCTATCGGCCGCACGGGCTCCTCGCTCGCGGTGAGGTTGTGCATGAGCTGTTCGGTGGTCTCGGGCGGGTTCGCGTACACCCAGGAGACGTTCGCGGGGTCGTCGAGGTGGTGCTCGGTCCAGCGCGCCCCGAAGTAGTACGGTGCGCGGAACACCCGCCAGCCGTCCGGGCCGTCCACGACCGCCTCGCGCACCATCCGCACCTGTCGCTCGACGCCGTCGCGCTGATAGCGCTCCGTGTACTCGCCCGCAATCCACACCGAGGCGCCCTCGACGGCGCCGCCGACGGCGAGCCGGCCGTCGGTCGTGACGGGGCTACTGGGCGCAGTCCACCCCTGCTGGAACTGGACGCTGTGGAACTGCTCGTGCACCACGACCTGTTCGACGACCGCGGGCGACGCACCCGCCGGCTGGACGTAGATGCGACCGTCACCGGTCGCGAGCCCGTGCGGGTCGTCCTCGGGATGCTTCACGAACTCCTCGAGGCCCAGGAGGACCTTCCGCGGGGTGTCTCGCGACCGGAAGTACTGACTGAGGTTCCGCGTGCCGAGCGTCGGCTTGTCGGCGTCCACGCCGAGCATCGCGGTGAGGTTCCGGAACGTCTCGGTGTCGTTCACGGCCAGCGATTCGGGGTCGGGCACGCCATCGCCGTCGTCGGTCGGGTCGGCGCTCGTCGACGTCTCGTCGGCCTGCGAGGGCGCGTCGGTCGTCGACGTGGCGGTCGTCGCGTCGCTATCCGCTTCCGGTTCGGTCGCGTCGTCGGTCGCGGTCGGCGCGTCCGTCGGGGTCGTCGGGCCGGTACACCCGGCGACGACGAGGAGGGCGACGACCGCGAGCACGGGGAGGGCTCGCATGGTTGCAGCTCTCTCGCGATGCACAAAAGGCTCGCGGAGCTATCGCGCTTCTACGCTGATTCGCTCGCACCGGGGATGCGACCGCCGGTGACGCGGACGACGCCGAGGAGGTGCTCGCGGTGGAACGTCGCGCTGGCGCGCTCCCGGAGCGCGTCCCGGGCGGCGGTGACGCGGTCGCGGAGGACGTCGTGTGGTGACGGGTCGTACCGGAACTTGAACGTCGGCGGCGTCGAGACGACCGTGAGCGCGCGGAACGCCGCGTTCAGCGGGCGCGCGACCGCGCGGTCCGAGAGCGCGCCGTCGACGAGGACGACGTGGCCCACGTCCGGAGGGGCTTCCGGGTCGGCGGTCGTCTCGCGGTCGGTCGCGACCACGTCGCACCAGTCCGCGACCGCGCTCGCCGGGTCCTCCAGCATCCCGACGACGAACGACGCGAGCACGCCGTCGACCCGTCCGTCGACGGGTGGTCGCGTCGCATCGCCCTGGACGACGTGGACGTTCCGCCAGCCGTTCGCGGCCACGAGTCGCTGCGCTCGCGCGAGCATCCCGCCCGTGAGGTCGACGCCGACGACGGTCCCGGTCGGGCCGACCGCCTCCCGAAGGTAGGGGAGGTTCGCGCCCGTCCCACAGCCGAGGTCGACGACGGTGTCGCCACGAGAGAGGTCGAGCGCCGCGACGGCCTCCCGACGCAGCCGGCCGATACCGGGCGTGAACCGCGCGAGCCCGTCGTACAGCGTCGCCCAGCGCCCGTAGAACGACTGTACGGACGTCGCACGCTCCGCGCGAGCGTCGGCGCGCGGGCCGCCACCGCCACCGCGCGAGCCGCCGTCGCCGCCGCCACCGCGCGAGCCGCCGTCGCCGCCGTCACCGCGCGGGCCGCCACCGCCGCCGTCACCGCGCGGGCCGCCTCCGCCGCCGCGCGGACCGCCTCCGCCGCCGCGGGTCGTCATCGCACGACGTCCCGCACCGCCTCCGCCGCACTCACCGAATCCTCCGCGAGCACGTACACGATGGGTTCCACGCCGTAACTCCCCGTCTGGTAGAGCACGGTCGCCTCCGGACGCTCACTGAGTGCGTCCGCGACAGCCGTCTCGATGTCGTCCTCGCCCTCGAACTCGACGGTCTCGCGGCCCTGCGCTTCGAGCGCCGCGAGCACGTCCTCGTCGTACCGGACGTTGATCGCCGCCGTCACGTCCGCACCCGCCGCGCGCGCCGCGAGCAGGACGCTCGCGACGTACTCGCTCACGCCGAACTCCGGCTCCGCCGGCACCGTCGCCCGCCCCTTCACGTCCACGATGCGGCCCGGGACGCCCGCGACGTCGTCGATGGAGTCCGCGTCCGGCGTGCACGCGACCAGGTTCGTGCCGACGTTCGGGATGAGGCGCGCGAACCCGCTCGCGTTCTCCAAAACGCGTAGCCCACGACGGAGCGAGGAGAGCACGCGCTCGGCGGTCCGCAGGTCGCTCTCCGGGTCGTGGATCGCGAAGTCGCTCCCGTACTCCGCGAGTTCCGGGACCTCGTCGCGGTGGATGGTCGCGAGCAGGTCACCGCGCTCGAGCCGTCGGATGAGGACCTCCGCCTCGACGAGCGCCTGCACCGGACTCATGTCGCCCGCCGCCAGCCCCTCGCCGACCGTCTCGACGAGCTCCTGCACGCGGTCGTCGTCGAGGATGGCGTCGTTCCGCGCGACGTCACCGTGCGCGTACTTCGACACCGCCGACTGCGAGATACCGAGCGCTTGCGCGACCTCGCTCTGCGTGAACCCGCGGTCGCGGAGGTCCGCGGCGAGCATCGACCGGTACGTCGGCAGGAACTCGTCGACGACGACCTCCTCGATGAACTTCATCGCCCGCCTCCCCCGGCGTCGTCGCCGGCATCGCTCCCGGCGCGACCGGACGCGGCATCCACGCTCCCGTCGTCCCCGGCGAGCTGGTCGCCGCCGAACTCGCTATCGGACCCGATGCGCGACGCCTGCGGGCCGTCCTGGTCCTGGTACTTCGACCCGCGCTCGCTGCCGTAGGGGCGCTCCGCGGGCGTCTTCAGCTCCGTGAAGATGAGCTGACTGATGCGCATCCCCGGTGTGAGCGCCACGGGCGCCGTCCCGAGGTTCGACAGTTCGAGCGTGATCTGCCCGCGGTACCCGGGGTCGACGACGCCCGCGGTCGCGTGCACGACGACCGCGAGCCGCCCCATGCTCGACCGCCCCTGGACGTGCGCGATGAGGTCGTCGGGTATCTCCACGCGCTCGTAGGTCGTCCCGAGCACGAAGTCGCCGGGGTGGAGGATGAACTCCTGGTCGGGGTCGACGACGGTCTCGCTGACGTAGTCGTCGACCTCCTGCTCGGCGTTCGGGTGGATGCAGGGGATGTTCGCGTGCTGGAACTCGAGGAACTGCGCGCCCAGTCGCAGGTCGACGCTCGCCGGCTGTACCTGGAGGTCCGGGTCGTCGAGCGGTTCGACGACGAGGTCGCCGCCGTCGAGGCGCTCGGTGATGTCCGCGTCCGACAGTATCATGCTCGGCACGAGGACGGCGCGCTCCTAAAACCACCCGGTCGTACCAGCGACCACGGGACTCGGACCCACGGTCGTTCTTTATGCCGGAGCGCGCCGAATCCACACCCATGGCACTCGACCTCGAGGTACCCGACCCGCCCGACCTGTCGAACCGCGGGACGCCCCGCGACTTCGAGACGACCGACGCGGACGAACCGCCGGATTTCCACCGCGAGGACCTCGAGACGCTCCTGCACGACGCCGCGTGGACCGTGGGGTTCGAGGAGTGGCTCGACCGGACCGACCTGACCGTCGACCACGTCGAAGCGGTCTCGGCGCTCGGTCTCTTCCAGGCACTCGACTTCTACTGGGACCCGACCGACGACCGGGTTCGCCACGACGTCCCCACGATTCCGGCGGACTGGCGAGAGCGCGCCGAGACCGCAGCCCTGGACTCGTCGGACATCTCGCTCGTCAGGTCGGAACTGGCGGACCTCGGCCGGACCGTCCGCGAAGCGCTCGCCGACGAACTCGAGCGAAGCGACGAGGTGTCCGCGTCGCTCTGGGTGGACGACCCGTACGGCGACCGCGACGAGTAAGCCGACCGAGACCCGTACGGCGACCGCGACGAGTAAGCCGACCGAGACCCGTACGGCGATCGCGACGAGTAAGCCGACCGGGGCCTGGAGGCCCATCGGGACCGTCGCGTCCCGAGAACCGGTCGAGGACGGCCAGGTCCGTCGAACCCTCGAACCAAAACGCCGCTCGTGCTGGTGGACGCGAAGGGGAGTGACTTTGAACGAGGGCCGCCTTCGGCCGGGTATGAAGCAGGTCATCGCCGCACGCACGGACCTCGACATGGGCCGCGGGAAGCTCGCGGCGCAGGTCGCGCACGCGTCGCTGTCGGCGTACGAGGACGCCGACTCGCGGACGCGCAAGGCATGGAAGGGCGAGGGACAGAAGAAGATCGTCGTGAAGGTAAGCGGCGAGGACGAGTTGTTCGACGTGGCGAGTCGCGCGGAACGCGAGGGCCTCCCGCACGCCGTCATCCGCGACGCGGGCCACACCCAGCTGGAGCCGGGGACGCCGACGACGTGCGCGGTCGGCCCCGGTCGGGACGACGTGGTCGACAACGCGACCGGCCATCTCTCGCTGTACTGATGACCGAGACCGATACGCCGGACGTGACCGATTCGCCGGACGTGACCGATACGCCGGACGCGACCGGTTCGCCGGACATGACCGACTCGCCGCGCGTCCTCGTCGCCGGGGAGACGCTCGTCGACCTCGTCGCACCCGACGAACCGATGGTGACCGCGGACGCGTTCGACGCTCGCGTCGGCGGTGCGCCCGCGAACGTCGCCGCCGGGCTCGCGGCGCTCGACGAACCCGCGTGGCTGTGGACGCGAGTCGGCGAGGACGGGTTCGGCGAACGCTGTCGGCGCACGCTCGACGCGCACGGCGTCCCCGACCGGTTCGTCGAGGTCGACGCCGAGCGCGAGACGACGGTCGCGTTCGCCGCACGCGAGACCGCGGGCGACGACGACCTCGCGTTCACGTTCTATCGCGGCGCCGACCGACACCTCGGCGAGTCGGCCGGACCCAGCGAGACCGGAGTTCCAGACGACGAGGGCGCGACCGACCCGGTTGACGCGCTCGACGGCGTCGACGTCGTCGTCGTCGGCGGCATCGCGCTCGCCAGCGAGCCCGCGCGCTCGGCGGTCCTCGACCTGGCCCGAGCGGCCGCGGACGCCGACTGCACGCTCGTCTTCGACCCGAACGCTCGCCCGGCCGCGTGGCCCGACGACGACTTCCAGACCGTCACCGAGCAGGTGCTCGCGCTCGCGGACGTCGTGAAGGCGACCCCGGCGGACCTCGCCGCCGCCGGGTTCGACGTCGCGAGCATCACGCCCGGCGCGGACGACACCGAGCCGAGACCGGCGAGCGCGCCGGCGCTCGCCGAAGCCGTCTGCGAGCGCGGCCCGCACACGACGTTCCTGACGCTCGGGAGCGACGGCGCGGCCGCCGCGAGCACCCACCGGTCGCCGTTCGGCCGCGGCGGCGCCACCCATCACGGGTACGACGTCGACGCAGTCGACCCGACCGGCGCCGGGGACGCGTTCCTCGCCGCGGTCGTCGCCGAACTCGCCACTGGCGCGACCGACCCGTACGCCATCCTGGACGTCGCGACCGCCACCGGCGCGCTCGCGACCACGAACCCCGGGGCGCTGCCGTCCTTGCCCGACCGCGACGCCGTGGACGCGCTCGTCGCCGACGACAGCATCGGCGGCGACGGAGGCGGAGCATGACGCGCGACGCCCACCCTCGCGAGCGAGCGGTCGGCATGGACGTGTACGCGAGCGACGTCGACGGCGTCGGCGGCCGCCTCCGCGACCGCGACGAGCACTTCCGCGTCGTCGAACGCGAGGCGTTCGCGACCGAACCCGTCGACGCCCCCACCGGCGACTACCCCTACCTCGTGTGTCGCGTCACCCTCCACGGGTGGGACACGAACGACTACGCCCGCCGGCTGAGCGACGCGATGGGCATCAGCCGGGAACGCGTCTCCTGGGCGGGCACGAAGGACAAGCACGCCGTCACCACCCAGCTATTCAGCGTGCAGGGCGTCGACCCCGACGACCTCCCCGACGTCGACGGCGCCGACCTCGAGGTGGTCGGGCGCGCCGGGCGCGACATCTACTTCGGGGACCTCGCCGGGAACGAGTTCCAGGTCCGCGTCAGCGACGTCGACCACCCCGAGAACGCGGCCGGGGTCACGGACGCACTCCAGGAGTGGGGTGGCGTCGACGAGACAGGGGACGTGGATGGCGATCGCGAGGTCGCCGTCCCGAACTTCTTCGGCCAGCAGCGATTCGGAAGCCAGCGCCCGGTGACCCACGAGGTCGGCCTCGCCATCGCGCGCGGCGACTGGAAGGGCGCGGTGCTCGCGTACGTCGCGAACCCGAACGACGCCGAACGCGAGGGGACGCGCGAGGCCCGCGAGATAGCCGGCACCGAGGACTGGCAGGCGGCGCTCGACGCGTACCCGCGTCGCCTCCGGTACGAGCGCACGATGCTGCACACGCTCATCGAACGCGACGCGAGCGAGCCCGCGGACTACCGGGCGGCGCTCGAAGCGCTCCCGTCGAACCTCCAGGCGCTGTTCGTGCACGCCGCCCAGTCCTACGTCTTCAACAGGGTCCTCAGCGAGCGCCTCCGCCGAGGCATCCCGTTCCATCGCCCCGTCGCGGGTGACGTCGTCTGCTTCGCCGACGCGGACGCGCCCGACGACCTCCCCGTCCCCGACACCGACCGAGCGCAGCGCGTCAGCGACCGACGCGTCGACACCATCGCCCGCCACTGCGAGCGCGGCCGCGCGTTCGTCACCGCGCCGCTCGTCGGGACCGACACCGACCTCGCCGACGGCGAACCCGGCGAGATAGAACGCGACGTGCTGGAGGACGTCGACCTCGAACCCGGCGACTTCGACCTCCCCGGCGAGTTCGACAGTTCGGGGACGCGCCGCGCCATCCAGATAACGACGCCGATGACGGTCGAGGAACCAGAAGACGGCGACGCGCTCGACTTCTCGTTCGCGCTCCCCTCCGGGAGCTACGCGACGACGGTGCTCCGCGAGTACTGCAAGGTCGACCCGCTCGACCTGACCTGAACGACCGCGCACTCCCGAGTGCGAGGCTACTCGATGGTGAGGTCGCCCGGTCGACTGCGAGCTTACTCGATGGTGAGGTCGCCCGGTCGACTGCGAGCTTACTCGATGGTGAGGTCGCCCCCGTCGGTCGCGTCCTCGTCCCACTCCAGCTCGAACTCGACCTCTATCTCCCCCGAGCCGCCGGACTTCGACGTCTCGCGTTCGACCTCCACCTCGAACTCGACGCGCGCCGGCGGCGCGAGCGTCACCGACTCCCCGCCGGACTCCAGCGTGAACTCCTCGCCGGAGTCGAGGTGGTCCGCGACCGTCCGGAGGTACGCCGCGACCTCGGTCGTCTGCATGTCCCGCTCGAACTCGAACAGCGTCTCCTCGGGCATCCCCCAACGTACGCGGCGAGGCGTAATGGCTGTATCTACGCCTTTCGAGGGCTCGGTTCCGACGGGCGGTGGCGTCCGGTCCCGACGACCAGTGGCGCTCAGCCGCCCCCGAGTTCGCGCTCGCAGCGCCCGAGCCACTCGTCCTCGTAGCGCTCCGCGCTCCAGGTCTCGCCGACGAGGTCCCGCACCGAGTTCACGCCGCGCTCTCTACACCAGTCGCGACAGGTTCGATAGACCGCGAGGTCGACATCGTCGTCGCTCGTCGCGTCACGGACGCGGAGCGACCGCTCGCCCGCGAGGAGCGCGCACACCGCTCTGGTGTGGCCGTCCAGGAGGAGCCACGAGTCGTTCGCGTGCGCCGCCCCCAGTCCCTCGTTCGCGGGGTGTTCGACGCGCGCCACCGGGAGCGCCTCGTACTCGGGGTCGTCGACGTCGAACCACGAGAGGACGCCCCGGAGCTTCGCCGCGCTCAGGCAGTACTGCGTCGGCTCGGGCGTGCCGATGGCGAGCGTGAACGCGTCGTCTCCGTCCCCGACCATCGAACCGGGTCAGGACGCCGTGCTGACTATCTTCACGACGTCGCCCTCCTCGAGTTCGCGGTCCTCGCCGACGTCGCGCCCGCTGCGGGCGTCGACGGCGTGCAGGTAGCCGTCGCCGATGTCCGAGTGCACGGCGTACGCGAGGTCGACGGGCGTCGATTCTCGAGGCAGGAGGAAGGCGTCGGGGAGGACGTTCCCTTTCGCGTCCGTCCACTTGCTCTGGTCCTGCACGGGGAACAGCGTGATGCGGTCCAGCAGGTCGTAGACCGCGTAGTCGATGGCACTCTGGACGCCGGTGCCGCCGTACTCGGTCATCGCGTCCCGGAGCCCCTGGAGGCGCTCGCGCTGCGCGTCGGTGACGTCGCCGAGAATCTCGAAGTCCGCGTCACCGGGGTCGTAGTCGACGACGCCCGCCTCCGCGCCCTTCCGCAGGGCAAGCTCGCCCTCCGCAGTCGCGGGGATGACCGGTTTGTCGAGATCCATGAGCGCCTGGACGTTCTCCTCGGGCGCGACGTCCATCTTGTTCGCGACGACGACGATCGGTTTCGTGCGTTCGCGGACGAGCCGCGCGAGCGTCTCCCGGTCGTCGTCCGTCCAGTTCTTCGGGTCCGCGGGATAGTCCATCTCGCGCAGGACCGCCTGGACGTCCGCTGGCCCGGCACCGAACCCGGTGAGCATGTCGCTGAGGGCGTCGTCCATGTCGAAGTCCGGCGACCGCGACTTCCGCTCGATGCCCTCCCAGTTCCGGTCGACGATGCCCGCGAGCCAGAGGTCCATCTCCTCCTCGATGAAGTCGACGTCCTCGATCGGGTCGTGCGTCCCGATGTCGACGGGTTCGCCCTCGGCGTTCGTGCCGCCGGAGGCGTCGACGACGTTCACGATGACGTCCGCGTTCGTGAGTTCGTCGAGGAACTGGTTCCCGAGGCCCTTCCCCTCGTGCGCGCCGGGAACGAGCCCGGCGACGTCCAGCAGTTCCACGGGGACGTAGCGCTTCCCGTCGTGGCAGTTCTCGTTCCCGCAGCGCTCGTCGCGGTCCAGGCACGGACAGTCGGTGCGAGCGTGCGTGACGCCGCGGTTCGGGTCGATGGTCGTGAACGGATAGTTCCCGACGTCGACGTCGGCCATCGTCGCCGCCTTGTAGAACGTAGACTTGCCCGCGTTCGGCTTGCCAGCGAGCGCGATAGAGAGCATACCACACGATTGCGCCGGCCGGCGAAACACTCTTTCGGTCGGCAATCGCGAACTCGGCCATGAAGCGGGCGACCGTCGACTCCTCGCGCGGCCGCGACGCCGTCGGCGAAGCGCTCGACGCGAACGCGCTCGCCGCCGTCCGCTACCGGCTCGCGCCCGGCGAGGGGTTCCCGAGCGGCCTGCACGCGCACCACGACCAGGAGGAGGTGTTCGTCGTGCTCGAAGGCGAAGCGACCTTCGAGGTCCTCCCGCCCGCGGAATCGTGGGACGACGGCCGCCCGACCGGCCGCGAGGTCACCGTCGCTGCAAGTGAAGCGGTGCGGTTCGCGCCCGGCGAGTTCCAGACCGGCCGGAACCCCGCGACCGCCGACGAGGCCGTCGTCGCGCTCGCACTCGGCGCGCCGAAAGGCACGAGCGACGTCCGCGTCCCCGCCGCGTGTCCGCGAGCCGAGTGCGATGCACTCGCGCTCCGACTCGGCACCGGTGGCGCCACGTTCACGTTCGACTGCCCGGCGTGCGGCGACTCGTTCGCGCCCGCGCCCTGTCCCGCCTGCGAGAGCGGCGACCTCGCCATGCACCTCGACGCGGACGGCCACCCCGTCGCCAGGTGCGCGGACTGCGAGTGCGAGTTCGAACGCCCACCGTTCGAGAAGTGACCGGTTCCAGACGCACCGTTCTCGCCGGCAGAGAATCACGGCCGCGCTATATCGCCCCGACGTGCGTCCGTACTGGTATGTCCACGACACACGACCACTCGAAGACCCAGGAACTCGCCGACTTCAAGAACACGATGAACGACTTCGTCGCGGAAGCCCCCGAGATCAAGGAGTTCTCGGCGTTCGTCGAGGGCGCCGAAGCGACGAACGTCATCGACCACAAGACGAAGGAACTCGTCTCGCTCGCCATCGGCGTCGCCGTCCGCTGCGACCACTGCATCCTCTGGCACACCGACGCCGCGCTCGACGCCGGCGCCACGCACGACGAGATCGTCGACGTCCTCAAGGTCGCGGTCGTCATGGGTGGCGGCCCCGCACTCACGTACGCCGTCGACGCCTACGACACGCTCCGCGCACTCGAGAGCGACCGCGCCGAGAACTGAACTCGCGTCGAACCCAGCGGACAGCGGTCCGCTACTCGACGCTCCGTCCGCTCAACCCGAGCATCTGGACTTCGCCGCGGGCGCGCATCCGGCCGTCGACCTCCGCGTTCTTCGAGAGCTCGAGGTCCTTGCAGCCGATGTCGCCCAGTACCTTCGCGCCGGGCGCTATCTTCACCTTCCCGTTCCGCGTCGTGACGTCGCCGTGGATGCGCGTGCCCTCGCCGACGACGATGTCGCCTTTCGCGCGGAGACTCCCGAAGACGTTGTTGTTCTCGCCGATGTCGATCGATTCCGCGCGGACGTTCCCGTGGATGCGGCAGTCGTCGCCGATGGTCGCAGGCGTCGACACCCGCCACGCGTCGTCGTTCACGGTCGCGCCGCGCGGGACGACGAGCGGGTCCTCCTCGACCGCCTCCGTGTCGAACGCCTCGTCAGCGAACGCCTCGGCGGCCTCGTCCTCGCCCATGAGCACGAGCTGCTTGAGGTACATGAACAGGAAGACGACGGTCGGCATCGGGTTCCGGATGACGATCCAGCCGTTCGCCTCGAACCCCTCCTCGATGTCGACGTCGTCGCCGACGTCCAGGTCGCCAGCGACGCGGAGTTGGCCGCCGACGTGCACGCGCTCGCCGACGTACGCGTCCCGGCCGACGAGGACGTTCCCGGAGACGTCGCTCCACATGTCCAGCCGGAGGTCGCCTTCGGCTTCGACGTTCCCGCCGATGGTCACGCCCTCGCCGCACAGCACGTTGTGCCCACGGAGCCCGAACTCGATGGTCGAGCGCCCGCCGACGACGACGTCGCCGGCTGTGACGAGGTCGTGTTCCTCGACTGTCGTCTCGTCGGGGATCTTGAGCTCGTCGAGCGGGTCCGTGTGCAGTGACACGCGTGTACGTACGTCCCTCGGGGGTCTTAAAGTTCGCGCGAGCGTCAGACGCGAGTCAGACGGGCGGCGTCTCGTGGTTCGAGCACCCAACTCGAGTCGCGAGTTCGAGGGACGCGACAAGCGAGAGAAATAACTGCGTTCGCGGTCAGTTCTCGGGTATGACGACGCTCGCTTTCGACGAGGACGGGGTCGACGTGGTGTACGAGGGGACGGAGTTCCGGATGGAGCGCGACCTCATCGAGGAAGCCACCGACAAGGACTACTACGACGTCACCGACCACGAGGTCATGAAACTCGTCGCCGAGCAACCGAACCTCACCGGCGAACCGCGGCTCGTCCGCGACATCGTCCGGGACTGACGTCGTCGCACCGACGTCAGCGTTCGACGTCGCGAGGTCAGTCGACCCGCAGCGATCGCGGGTCGAACCGCTCGTTGACGCCCTCCCAGTGGTACTGGTCGCGGTCGGCGCGCGTGTCGAGGTACACCTCCACGCCGTTCCCGCCCGGGTCGTCGAAGTACAGCGCCTTGCTGATGCCGTGGTCGACCGGCGACACCGGCACGTCCCGTTCTCGCAGGCGTTCGTAGACCGCGGCGAGCGCGTCGCCGCTCGCGACCTCGAACGCGGTGTGGTAGAGGCCGACGCCGGGTCCGGGTGGGTCGGCGTCCGCGCCGACGCCCTGGAGCGCGACGTCGTGGTGGCGGTCGCCGAAGCTCAGGAACGCGAACGAGCCGTGGCGTTCGGTCACGTCGAGGCCGAGCACGTCGCGGTAGAACTCGACGGCGCGGTCGACGTCGCGGACCTTCAGATGGACGTGCCCCACGAGGTGCGCGCCGTCCTCGCCGCTCGAAGAACTGTCGCTCATGGGGAGTCTACGTCGTTCGTCGACTTAGCGGGCCGGGCGGCGGCGACTTCCTCCGACTCCCAGTCATCGGCCGTCTACTCCAACTCCCAGTCATCGGCCGTCTACTCCGACTCCTCGTCGCCGGGGTCGTAGCGGTCGCTCGCCGCGGTGAACCCGGCCTCGTCGAGTTCGCGACTCCGGCGGTCCTCGGCGACCGCGAGCGCCTCCGCGCTCGGGTTCGCGTCGTCCGTGATGCGCGCCCACGAGTCGTGGACCTTCGAGTGACACCAGCGACAGAGCGCGACCGTTATCTCGTGACTCGGGCCGCCGTCGGTGTCGTCACCGTCCGGAGTGTCGGTTCCGTCGGCGGCTCCGTCGCCGGTTTCGAGCGGTGCACCCGTCGCGTCCGCGGCTCGACGGGCAGCGTCGTCGGCGTACGACAGGTGGTGTTCCTCGATGAGGGGGCGGTCGTCGTCGTGCGCCATCCGGCGCTCCTCGAGCCCGCAGCGCGCGCACCGCTTGCCGCTCGTCGTCGACCTGAAGTGCGGGCAGTCGCGCCACGCCCAGTCCGGGCCGACGTCCGCGACGACCGGGCACGCGAGGTCGTCGCGGCGGCGGTCGCGCGCGAACTCGGGGTCGTGGCGGGGGTGCTCGAACGCGTACCGGCACGTGCCGTCGCTCGTCAGGTGATCGCAGACGTCGACGTGCTCGTAGGGGTCGTCCACGCCAACGCCCGTGCCCTTCGGCGTCTTCTCCATGCGTCGAGAACGGATTCAGTTTCGAGTGGTCGGTCGTCGTCGTTACTGGACGGCTTCGGTCGCCTCGCGCATCGCCGCGAGCGCTTCCTTCAGCGTCTCGACGTCAGTGGCGTACGAGATGCGCGCGTACCCCTCGCCGTGCGACCCGAACGCCTCCCCGGGGACGACGACGACGTCGCGCGCGAGCACCTCGTCCACCCAGCCGTCGGGGACCTTCGGCATCGCGTAGAACGCCCCCGAGGGCGTCGGGACCTCCAGGCCCATGTCCTCGAGGCCGTCGAGGACGACGTCGCGGCGTTCCTCGAACTGCGCGACCATGTCGTCGACGACGTCCTGCGGGCCGCTGAGCGCGGCCTCCGCGGCGTACTGCGCCGGGGCGCTGGCGCACGCCTGGATGTACTGGTGGACGCGGAGCATCCGCTCGATGCGCGGCGTCGCACTCGTCACCCACCCGAGTCGCCAGCCCGTCATCGAGTACGTCTTCGAGCACGCGCTCACGACCGCGACGTTGTCGGACTCGGCGAACGCGAGCGGCGTGTGGTGCTCGCCGTCGAACACGATGTGCTCGTACACCTCGTCGCTGATGCAGAGGACGTCGTGCTCGTCCGCGATGCGCGCGAACTCCATCATGTCCGCCTTCGACTGGACCGCGCCCGTGGGGTTCGCGGGCGAGTTCACGACGAACGCCGCCGTGTCCTCGGTGATGGCGTCCTCGACCGCGCCCGGGTCCATCGTGAGGTCGTCGCGGAGCGGCACCGGCACGGGCTCGCCGCCCGCGATGTGCGTGAGGTTCTCGTACGCGACGAACCCGGGGTCGGGATAGACGACCTCGTCGCCGGGGTCGACGTGCGCTTGCATCGCGAGATGCAGCGCCTCCGACCCGCCCGCGGTCGCGATGACGTCCTCCGGGTCGACGTCCAGATTCTGGTCCTCGCTGTACCGGCCCGCGATGGCTTCGCGGAGCGCCAGCGTCCCCTTGTTCGACGTGTACGCGTCCGCCTGTCCGGACTGGATGGCGTCCACTGCTGCCTGCCGCGCGTGCTCGGGCGTCGGGAAGTCGGGCTGGCCGAGCCCGAGGTTGATGGCGTCCTCGCCGGCCGCCTCGAACACCTCGCGGATGCCGCTAATCGAGACCTTCGTCGCTCGCTCTGCGAACTCCGTCATACCTGAACGCGCGAGCGCCGCCACCGTAATCCTACCGTGAGAACGAGTACCGAACGAGTCGACTCGATGGTCCCTGCGGAACGACCGCTACTGGTACATCCGGAGCGGTTGCGCCTGCGAGGACTCCTCCTCCTGGGCTTGCTGCATCTTCGCGGCGAGCTGCTCCTTCTTCTCGCGGATGTCCTCCGCGTGCTCCACGAGGTCCGAGACGTCCACGTCGACGTTCGCCAGCGGCGAGATGCCGTGCTCGATGAGGACGCGACTCGCCTCCGGGTCCGGGAACTGCGGGTCGCTCTCGACGACCAACGCCACGCTCTCCAGGTCCTGCTCGGCGGCGCGGTTGACGAGCGCGCCCGTCGGCCCGGAGATGACGCCGCTCTCACTCGGCAGGTCAACGTCCAGTTCGTCCAGCAGCGAGCCGCCACCGCCGGTGCCGACGCCGTGCATCGCCGGCGGCGCGTCGTCCTTCTGCGCACCCATCCCGCTCAGATAGATCGGCGTCACGTTCGCGTCGACGAGCCACGTCGTGAAGCAGTCCGCGAACTCGCGGACAGCCTCCTTGTTCACGGGGATGTCGCTCTGGAGGACGAGCAGGTCCGCGTCGGCCGCCGCGTAGATGCGGACCGGCGGCCGGACGTCGCGTTCACCGTCGTGATACACCGCGACCGGCGCGAGCGACTCGCAGTGCACCGTCGCGTACAGGTCCATGTCGAGCGTCTCGACGAGGTGGTCCGCCGCGATCTTCCCGACCAGTCCCACACCCGGAAGACCCTCCACGAGGAAGGGGTCGTCGAGGCTGACGTCCAGTCGTTCCTTGACGTGTGCCATGCGCGAACCCACGCCGGGCGCCCCGATAAAACCGAGGGCGGTTCGGCGTCGTCCATCGCCGCCGCCCACCCGACAGTGCCTCGCCAACTCAGCGCCGCATCTCGTCGTAGAGCGCGTCGGCGCCCGCCGCGTCGACGCTCCCGCGGTAGAACCGGACGTCGTCGAGGCGCCCCTCGAAGTGCCCGTCGTACCCGCCGTCGTCCCCCGACGGCGGGAACCCCATGCGTACCCCGTCGATGCCGGCGGCGCGCCGTGGCTGGTATCCCTGGTCCGCGTCGACAGCGGTCGCCGCGACCTCGGTCCCGTCGACGAACAGCCGCGCCTCGGCGCCGGGTTCGAGCGACGCGACGACGTGGTGCCACGCACCGGCGTCGAGCACGCGGTTCGCGGGAACGGACGCCTCGTAGTCCATCCGGTAGGTCCGCGCGTTGTACCGCGACACCCGGACGTTCCCGTTCCGGAGACTGACCGTGATGCCGCTCCCCGGCGAGACCGCGTACCAGTCGTCGAGCGCCGCCGGCGCCATCCAGAACGCCGTCGTGACGGGGTCACCGACGTCGAAGTGCTCGCCGAGCGCGTCGTACGGCAGGTCGTAGTAGCCCGCCCGCGACCCCGACCCGCGACCGCGGAAATCCAGGACGGTCCCGCGGTCGTCGTCGACGAACGCCAGCCCGCTCGCCGCCGGCTGCCCGTCGACGTCGTTCACCGAGTCCGCGAACGAGCCGTCCAGCGCGTGCCGGACCACCGGTTCGAGGCCCGCAGGCCCATCCCCCGGGGTCGTTTCCGTCTCCGTCTCCGCCTCAGTCTCCGTCTCAGTCTCAGTCTCCGTCTCTGTCGCGGTGTTGGTCTCGGCCTCGGTCGCTGTCTCCGCTTCGGTCGCGGCGTCGGCCTCCGTCGCGGTCGCCGACGCGATGGCCGTCCTCGTCGTTCGTCCGGTCGTGGCCGCACGCGTCGTCGTTCCCTCTCCCCCACTCGTGAGTCTGAGGCACCCACCACTCAGTAGTGGCGCGAGCACGCCACCGACTCGAAGGAGCCGGCGTCGCGTCCGCCCCGAACTATCGTCGGTCACGCCCGACACCTTCGTCGGCGAGTACTTTCCATCATCGCGTGACCGATTCCGTCATCCCGTGAACAGCGCCAACGCAAGCACCCATCGCTCGCGCTCGGCGACCGCGACCCGAAACCGACAAGCGACCGCCCGCGCTACGGCGGGGCATGGAAGTCTTCGAGCGGTACCGGGACGTCGTCGACGACTACGACGCGTTCCTCGCCGCGTGCGAACGCGGTCTGCCGATGGCGGTGCGCGTGAACACGCTCCGCGCGACGCCCGACGAGGTCGTCGACGCGTTCGAGGCCGAGGGCATCGCCGTCGACCGCGTCGACTGGCATCCCCACGTCCTCGTTCCCGACACCGACAAGCCCGGTACGACGTGGCCGGCGTACCACGGCTGGGCGCACGGCCAGGAGGAGGTGTCGGCGATCCCGGCGACCGTCCTCGGCCCCCAGCCCGGCGAGCGCGTCTGGGACGCGTGCGCCGCCCCCGGGAGCAAGACCACGCAGCTGTCCGCGATGATGGACGACGAGGGCACGGTGGTCGCGAACGACAACAACCTCGGCCGGCTCTCCGCGCTCCGGTTCAACACCGAGCGCCTCGGCGTCACGAACACCGTCGTCACGAACCAGGACGCCCGGAACTTCTCCCTGAAACCGTTCCGGGACGAGGACGAGGACGACGAGGACGTCGCGTTCGACCGCGTGCTCGTCGACGCCCCGTGCTCGTGCGAGGGCACCATCCGGAAGAACCCGGACGCGCTCGACAACTGGAACCTCGGACACGTCGAGCAGGTCGCGAGCGTCCAGAAAGGCATCCTCCGGCGGGCCGCGCAGGTGACGCGACCCGGCGGCATCATCGTCTACTCGACGTGCACGTTCGCCCCCGAGGAGAACGAAGCCGTCCTCGACCACGTCCTCGCCGAGGAACCAATCGAAGTCGTCGACTACGACCTCCCCCTCGAGCACGTCGACGGCCTCACCGAGTTCGACGGCGAGGAGTTCGACCCACAGGTACAGAAAGCGAAGCGCGTGTACCCGCATCACAACGACACGGGCGGGTTCTTCACCGCGAAACTCGAGGTGACCGCAGAATGACCGACGAAGCAAGCGCGAACGACGACGCCGACGCGAACGACGACGCGGACGCGAACGACGAGACCGTATTGGACGCCAACGACGGCCAGCAGTTCGACCGACTGCCCGCGACCGCGGCCGACCGGACCGTCGAGGGCCGCGCGACTCGCGAGGGAGTCCTCGACTGGTGGGAGGAGCGGTTCGGCGTCGACCCCGAGGTGTTCGAGGGGCACTCGTTCTGGGAGAAGGGCGCAGGGAAGGTCTGGGTGTTCGCCGGCGACCTCCCGGACCCCGCGCGAGACGTCGAGGCCGCCGGGATGACGTTCCTGCGGACGCGCCAGGAGCACTGGAAGCCCACCACGGACGCCGCACAGCGGTTCGGGCGGCACGCGACGCGGAACACCATCGCGCTCGACGACGACGAAGCGAAGCGGTTCGTCGCCGGCGACGACCAGGACCTCGACTGGGACGGCGACTGGGGGTACGTCATCCCCGTGCACGACGTCGCCGGCCGCCAGGAACCGCTCGGCGTCGGTCTCTACGTGTACGACGAACTGAAGTCGATGGTCCCGAAGGGCCGCCAGCGCGACGTCTAACCCGTCCCCCCATTGGGGACGGTTCCAGGCCGTAGCAACTGGTTACAACCATTCTTGGACGGTTCCGTGGTACTAGGACTCGTGGGTCCAACGACCCGCGTCCACCAATGTCCCTCGACCAGATAGCACGCGACAAGGGAGCGCTCGTGACAGCCACGCCAGACCACTCCATCGAGGACGCCGCGAAACTGATGGCCGAACACGAAGTCGGCTGTATCGTCGTCGAACGCGACGACGAACCGATCGGTATCGTCACCGACCGCGACGTCGCCCTCGGCGTCGTCGCCGCCGAGAAGGACCCCGCGAGCACCACCGTATCGGACGTCATGACTCGCGAGCCCGTCACGGTCCACGTCGACGACGGCGTCTACGAACTCACGGAGGCGATGCGCGACAACAGCATCCGACGGATGCCGGTCGTCGACGACGACGGCACGCTCGCCGGGATCGTCACGCTCGACGACGTGTTCGTGCTCGTCGCCGACGAGATGCACGGCCTCTCCGAGGTCATCCGCGCCGAATCACCACCGTACTGACCGACCGCCGGAACCAGGGCCGCACCGACCGACCCAGGGTTCATCCGCGATGGGGCGGCCACGGTCGACGTGACCTGACCGCCAGCGGGGCGCACCACGCCGTCGCACGATGCCAGTGCGCCCCGACCCCGTCCACCACCCACTCCGAGCCGTGAGAAACGACCAGCGGTGGGCGGTCGCACCAGGCATCGTCAGTAAGCCCCTCACCAGTCGCGACAACGTTCGACCAGAGAGAACCCGTCACTTCTCGCGGACGGTTCCACCCGAAAGTCCAGTCCACTCGACGCGGTACCCGAGCGTCGAGAGCGCCGCGCTCGCGTCGTCGAGCCCGTACTCGTCGAGCACCGCCTCCGCGTCCCCGTACGCCATGCCGTCCGCGAGCTCGCTGGCGGCGTCGTCGAGGACCGCGGGCCGGACGAGCGTCCGCCCCACCAGTTCGTGCTCGGGGAACGCGACGTCCGCGAGCGCGTCCTCGCTGACACCCTTGCGTTCGGCGAGCGCAGCGAGCGTCACCACGTCGTCCGCGGGCGTCAACGACCCGGGGAGCGCCGCCGCCGCGTCCGCGACCAGGTCCCGCTCGTACTCGCGGAGGACGTCCACGACGTCCTTCACGCGCACCGAACCCGAGTACGGCACCACCGCCGCGTCCGTCGACGCCACGTCCTCGCCGACGCCAAGGGACTCGTCGACCGCCACCACCATCTCGACGTCCTCAACGTCCGCGAGCTGGGAGAGCTTCTTCTCCACGTACTCGGGCGTCCAGAACCCCATCACCTCGAAGAACACCCTGAAATCCGGGCCAGCGTCCGAGTCACCGCCGGGCGCGTAATCGAACGCGAAGTCCGGGATCATGACGCGATACCCGGTCGCGAGCGGCTCCGGCTCCCGGGACAGCACCCAGTCGAGGTCGAGCCCTTCGAATCGCGCCGCGAAGTCCGCCTCGACGCCCGAGTCGAAGGAGACCTCCGCAACGGGTTCCGCGTCCGGCACGCGCACCGGGTCGTCGTCCGAGAGGACGAGCTCGCGCTCGGTCCCGTGGTCGTCGACGGTGGCTTCGAGCCGCCACTCCGACGCCTTCGCGACCGTCCGGAGGAGCCGCGCGAACCGCGTCCCGTAGCGACGCGACCGCGAGAACAACGCGTCCGGGCCGGTGACGACGACCTCCCGGACGGTGGGCGAACCGTCGGCCACGCCGTCGTCGTCCGACTTCCGTATCTCGTACATGAGTCGCAGGCGCTTGACCGCGGAGACGAGCGCTTTCGGGTCAGACGAGCGCACGCGGACCTCGACGGCGTCGAACAGCGCCGTCTGCGCGAGCGAGAGGTTGTACTGCGCGAGCAACCCGTCCGGGTCCCAGGGTGCGTCGAACGACGCGAGCACCTGTCGTTCCTCGAGGTCCGCGAACAGCGACGCGTCCACGTCGTCGACGGCGACCGCCAGCGAGTCCGCGGCGCGGTCGAGCGCTCGCTCGCGCTCCGCGGGCGTGACGACGCCGTCGAGTTCCTCGGCGGCGACGAACGCCGCCCGGCGTACACTCGACGGCGTAACCGGCGCTCGCGTCTCGAATCGCGCCGCGTGCTCGCAGCACTTCGCGAGCCCGCGAACGAGCTTGAAGTCCTCGGCGTCCCCCTCGAGCTCTCGGAGCGCGCCGTCGAGGTCACCTCGCGTCTCGTCGACGTGCCCCTGGAACGTCCCGACGACGCGCGCCGCCAACGGACGGTCCTCCCGGTCCGCGAACACCGGCTGGTAGCCACCGCCGCGGCGCGACACCCGGAGGAGGTCCTTCGTCAGCACGTCCACGAGTCCGAGGCGCGGCGACAAGGATGTGACGCCTCACCGTCGACCGACGACGACGGAGGGCCACGCTGGAGGAGCCGAGCGGGCGGTGGAGAGCACAAAGGTTTCATGCGGCGTCGCGGTTACTGGCGAGTATGCGCCGTCGTCGCGTCCTCACCGCGCTGTCGTTCGCCGCCACCGGGCTCGCGGGCTGTACCTCCGGGCCGGCGAAGTCCGGCCCGAAGTGGGGGCCGCCGGAGACCGAACCCGGGACGCCGACCAGGGACGATTCCACGACCCGACCGACGACGAGTCCCGGGTTCGGGCTGCAAGCGAGTTTCGCGTACCAGACGAGTACCGCGACGGACGGGTTCGCCATCACCGTCACCGTCCGGAACACCGTCGACCAATCGCGTCGCGCCATCCTCGTCGTCACCTGGAGCGCGGGCGACGACTCCCGGACGGAGGAACGACGCGTCTCCCTCGACCCCGGCGAGTCGACGAGCTACGAGATGACGTTCCCCGAGGTCGGCGACCTCTCATTCAGTTGGCGCGACGCCTGACGCGTCGACACCCTGTCCATCGAGCACGCCCCACCCGAGACGTCACGGCGTCATCGGCGGCGGCTGGCGACGCGCTCTTCGGCGGTATCCTGACTCACTATCTCGTAGAGTCGCGCGGTCTTCCCGTCCCGTGGCCGGAGGATGCGGCCGAGGCGTTGCGTGAACTCGCGTTCGCTCCCGCTCCCCGAGCAGACGACGCCGACGTTCGCCTCGGGGACGTCCACGCCCTCGTCGAGGACGTTCGAGGACACGATCCGGGAGTACCGGCCGTCGCGGAACCGCTGGAGGACCTCCTTGCGTTCGCTCGCGCTCGTCTGGTGCGTGATGACGGGGACGAGGAAGCGTTCGGCGACGCGGTACGCGAAGTCGTTGTGCGCGGTGAAGACGATGACGCGGTCGTCGCGGTGGCGGTCGAGGACGTCACCGAGTGCGTCGACCTTCGCTTCACTCCCGAGCATGATGCGGCGGGCGCGTTCCTTCGCGAGTAGCGCCTCGCGCGCCGCGGGGTCGTTCCCGGAGCGCTTGACGAGCTCCTGGTAGTCGCTCCCGCTCCGCATCTGGATGCCGGATTGGGCGAGGTAGTCCGTGAACGTCTCCTGGTTCGCCTCGTAGCGTTCGCGTTCGTCGGGCGTGAGGTCCACCTCGACGCGCTTGACGTCGTACGGCGCGAGGTGCTCGCCCGCGAGGTCGTCGACGCTCAAGCGGTGGACGAGCGGCCCGACGAGTTCCGCGACGACCTCGTGGGCGTCGTCCGGGCGCTCGAACGTCGCCGTGAGACCCATCCTGGCGGGTGCGGCGAGGAGTCGCGCGACGTCCCGATAGCCCTCGCCGCCGAGGTGATGGACCTCGTCGAACACCACGAACCCGAACCGGTCGCCGACGTCCTCGGCTTTGAGGTACGCGGAATCGTACGTCGACACCGTGATGGGTTCGAAGCGCTGCTGGCCGCCACCGAACTGGCCGATTGGGACGTCGAACTCGGCGTCGAGTTCTCGACGCCACTGTTCGAGGAGGTCGATGGTCGGGACGACGACGAGCGTCGGCGTCGACAGCGCCGCCATCGCCGCGATGGCGATGACTGTCTTCCCGCTCCCCGTCGGCAATTCGAGGTTCCCGCGGCGGTCGGCGTCCGTCCACGCGTCCAGCGCGTCCTCTTGATACGACCGGAGTTCGTACGTCGTGTCGAGCGCCGGGAGCGAGTCGAGGTCGAGAACGCGGTCGTCCACGTCGACGTCGGCGGCGGCGAGCGCGTCGCGGACGGCAGCGTACGCGACGGCGGGTGTGCGGTAGCCGCCGCTTCGCGGGTCGGCTTCCATCTCCGGGACGGCGTCGAGGACGGCGTCGGGGACGTCGCCGTCGACCCGCACGGACCCGTTCTCGAACCGGAGCACGACGGTCACGCCAAAACGTCCGAGCGCCCGCCAGTTAAGCGAGTCGCTCCCGCGACTCGACCGCTGTCACTGCACCCGATATTCCGGATTCCCTCGCTCGTCGAGGGTACGCGACCGACGGCCGTGCGTTGGCGCGGCCGACGTACCTGAATCCTTTTATCCGAAGGGAGGTTTTGTTTCGACCATGAGCGAAGACGAGGGTTCAGTGGACTCCACGGCGGACGCCGAGGAGGCCGACGACGCGGCATCGGTCGACGATGCCGCGTCGGGGGACGAACAGGCCGCGGCGACCGGTGGGGACGCCAGCGAGGAATCGAACGCGGGGGCCGAGGAGGCGTCGGCGCAGGTGGACGACGACGGGTTCGTCACCGCCGAACCGGAGTCGGTCGAAGCGGACGAGGCCGCCGGCGAGGACGGCGACGGGACCCCCGTGAGCGATGACATCGTGGACCGCGTCGCCGAGTACGACGACGACGCTGCCGCAGAGGTGCGTGCACTCGTCGAACGGGCGTTCGAACTGAAGACCGAAGCGCAACGCGTCCCGGAACTCGAAGCGCGAGTCGACGACCTCGAGGACGACGTCGAGGAACTGCGTGAGGAACGCGAGGACCTCAAGTCGAAGCTCCGCCGGAAGCAAGCGGACTTCAAGAACTACAAGGAGCGACAGAAGCGAAAGCAAGAGCAACTCAAGGAGCGTGCGACCGAGGACCTCGTCGAGCGACTCGTCGGCGTTCGCGACAACTTGAAGCGCGCGCTCGATCAGGACGTCGACGACGACGAGAGCATCCGCGGTGGCGTCGAGATGACGCTCAAGGAGTTCGACCGCGTGCTCGACGAGGAGAACGTCGAGGAGATCGCGCCCGACAGCGGAGACGACGTCGACCCGCAGCGCCACGAGGTGATGGTGCGCGTCGACAGCGACCTCCCCGAAGGGAGCATCGCCGAGGTGTTCAATCCCGGGTACGAGATGGCTGGACGAGTGATTCAGGCCGCGCAGGTGACGGTGAGTAACGGTGCGGAACACGACCCCGAGTCGAGCGACGACGCCGCGGACGAGACTGCCGAGACCGACGGCGCCGGTGACGACGAAGGCGAGGAGGCCGAGGAGGCCGTGGCGCTCGGCGGAGAAGTCGACGACGGCGACGCCGATTCGAACCCTGACGCCGGTCAGGCGAGCGACGAGGACATTAGTGCAGCGCTCGACGACGAGTAGTATCCAGACACCGACCCGTAATTTACCTTTTTCAGACGTTTGAACGCCCCTATGCAATTTTATTCGCGTAGAGGTTCTGTAAAGCAACTTTTAAAACGGTCAGGTGTGTATAGTGGAGTAACATGGCGAGTAACAAGATTCTCGGTATCGACCTCGGTACCACAAACAGCGCGTTCGCGGTGATGGAGGGTGGCGACCCGGAGATCATCGTGAACAACGAAGGCGATCGGACGACGCCGAGCGTCGTCGCGTTCACCGAGGACGGTGAGCGCCTCGTCGGGAAACCCGCGAAGAACCAGGCGATCCAGAACCCCGACCGCACGATCTCCTCCATCAAGCGCCACATGGGCGAGGAGGACTACACGGTCGACATCGACGGCGAGGAGTACACGCCCGAGCAGATCTCGGCGATGACCCTCCAGAAGATCAAGCGAGACGCCGAGGACTACCTCGGCGACGACGTCGAGAAGGCCGTCATCACGGTCCCGGCGTACTTCAGTGACCGACAGCGGCAGGCGACGAAGGACGCCGGCGAGATCGCCGGGTTCGACGTCGAGCGCATCATCAACGAGCCGACCGCGGCCGCGATGGCGTACGGCCTGGACGACGATTCGGACCAGACCGTGCTCGTGTACGACCTCGGTGGCGGGACGTTCGACGTCTCCATCCTCGACCTCGGCGGCGGCGTGTACGAGGTCGTGGCGACGAACGGGGACAACGACCTCGGTGGCGACGACTGGGACCACGCGATCATCGACTGGCTCGCCGCGGAGTTCGAGGACGAGCACGGTATCGACCTGCGCGACGACCGGCAGGCGCTCCAGCGCCTGAAGGACGCAGCGGAGGAGGCGAAGATCGAGCTCTCCAGCCGGAAGGAGACGGAGATCAACCTGCCGTTCATCACGGCGACGGACGACGGCCCGATCCACCTCGAGAAGTCGCTGACGCGTGCGAAGTTCGAGTCCCTGAGCGCGGACCTCATCGAGCGCACGCAGGCGCCGACCGAGCAGGCGCTCGAGGACGCGGACTACTCGAAGGACGACATCGACGACGTCATCCTCGTGGGTGGGTCGACGCGGATGCCCCAGGTCAAGGAGCAGGTCGAGGAGATGCTCGGTATCGACCCGAAGGGGAACGTGAACCCGGACGAGGCCGTTGCGCTCGGTGCGGCGATCCAGGGTGGCGTGCTCGGCGGCGAGGTCGACGACATCGTCCTGCTGGACGTCACGCCGCTCAGTCTCGGTATCGAGGTGAAGGGCGGGCTGTTCGAGCGCCTCATCGAGAAGAACACGACGATTCCGACCGAGGAGTCGAAGATCTTCACGACGGCGGCGGACAACCAGACGACGGTGCAGGTTCGCGTGTTCCAGGGTGAGCGCGAGATCGCGGACGAGAACGAGATGCTCGGCGAGTTCCACCTCACTGGCATCCCGCCGGCACCCGCTGGAACGCCCCAGATCGAGGTTGCGTTCAGTATCGACGAGAACGGTATCGTGAACGTCACCGCGGAGGACAAGGGCAGCGGGAACAAGGAGGACATCACCATCGAGGGTGGCGCTGGTCTGTCGGACGCGGAGATCGACCAGATGCAGGAGGAAGCGAAGGAGCACGCCGAGGAGGACAAGCTCCGCCGCGAGCGCATCGAGGCGCGGAACAACGCCGAGGCGACGCTCCAGCGTGCGGAGAAGCTCCTCGACGAGAACGCCGACGAGGTCGACGACGCGCTCATCGAGGACATCGAAGCGCAGATGGACGAGCTCGAGGCGACGCTCGACGACGACGAGGCGTCGAAGGAGGAGATCGAGGACGCGTCGAAGGCGCTTTCGAACGAACTCCAGGAGATCGGGAAGCAGATGTACGACGGTGCCGCGCAGGGCGGCCCCGAGGGCGGCGCGCAGGCCGGCCCCGGCGGCATGGGCGGCATGGGTGGTGACGGTGCCGCTGCTGCGGAAGGCGACGACGAGGAGTACGTCGACGCCGACTTCGAGGACGTTGAGGAAGACGAAGAAGCGTAAGCGACGAGTCTTCCTCTAACAGTGAGAGCTTCGCTCTCACGGGTTCGAAGAGGACGAAGAGGCCTGACGGCCTCGACGTCCTCTTCTGCCCGCCAGAAATCTTCGATTTCTGGGGACGTCGAGGAAGACGAGGAGGCGTAAGCTGACGCGTCTTCGGTAGTCGGGCGGGTCTTCTCGGTTCTTTTCTGGTGGTCGTGTGTTCGCGAGTGGCGTCGCTGTGGGTGGTTCGAGGGTGATTGGCGGGTGCTCGACCGAACCCGCGCTTTTCAAGTGGTTCAATGGATTAACTGGCTGTAACGAGATGAGTGAGGACTTCTACGACGCGCTCGGTGTGAGTCGAGATGCGTCCGAGGACGAGATCAAGCAGGCCTATCGGAAGAAGGCCGCGGAGTATCATCCGGACGTGTCCGACGCGGAGGACGCTGAGGAGAAGTTCAAGGAGGTCAAGAAGGCGAAGGAGGTGTTGACCGACGAGGAGAAGCGGCAGGCGTACGATCGGATGGGCCACGAGCGGTTCGAGCAGGCGGAGAAGCGCGGTGGGTTCGACCAGGGTGCCGGTGGCGCGGGCGGTGCCGGTGGGCCGTTCGGTGGCGCGGGCGGCGCTGGCGGGCCGTTCGGTGGCGCTGGCGGTGGTGGTGGTATCAACGATATCTTCGAGCAGTTCTTCGGTGGCGGTGGTGCCGGCGGCGGGCAGCGCGGGCCGCGTCCGGGTCGAGACCTCCGGATGGAGCTCGGCCTCGACCTGGAGGAGGCGTTCGAGGGCGTGACGAAGGAGGTCTCTATCACGCGACCGTCGCGGTGTGACGTCTGCGAGGGCGAGGGGCATCCGCCGGAGGCGGACGCGGAGACGTGCCCGGAGTGTAACGGCGAGGGGCGCGTGACGCGCGTCCAGCAGACGCCGTTCGGGCGGATGCAGCAGACGGGCGAGTGCCCGCGCTGTGACGGTGCTGGCGAGCTCTACGACGAGACGTGCGGGGAGTGCCGTGGCGACGGCATCGTCCGGGAGGACGTGACGATGCGCGTCGACATCCCGGAAGGTATCAAGACCGGACAGACGATTCGCCGCGAGGGCGAGGGTGCGCCCGGCGAGCCAGGTGCGAGGAACGGCGACCTCCTCATCGACGTTCGCGTCCGCGACCACGACGAGTTCGAGCGCGACGGCGACGACCTCTACTATCGCCTCCCGATATCGTTCCCGCAGGCGACGTTCGGGGACGAAGTCACCGTGGACGTGTTCGGTGAGGACGTCACCGTCGAGATTCCCGCAGGCACGCAGAGCGGCGAGCAGTTCCGCGAGCGGGGCGCCGGGATGCCCCGCACGCATCGCCGCGGCCGTGGGAGTCTCGTCGTGCAGGTGCAGGTCGTGACGCCGGACCCGGGCGACCTGAACGAGGACCAGCAGGAGGCACTGGAGGCGTTCGCGGAAGCCGGCGGCGAGGAGATCGAGCTCAAAGAGGGGTTCTGGCAGAAGATCAAGAACTCGTTCTGACTGCGACGACCGATACCGAGTCCTTCACCGACGGTTCCTTCGCCGTCGATCGCTTCGCGTACGATTCCTTCACCGCTGATTCCCGCACCGCAGATTCCTTCCTCGCCGACGTTCGCCTGATCTCGTACGGAGTGTGGTGTCAGTCGCGGGCGTCCGGTTCGGCGGGTTCCGGCGAGTTCTCGTTCCCGGAGACGGGTCGCCGGGTCTCGTCGCTCCGGTCGCTGGCGCGGCCTTGTCCGTCCGTACCGGTCGCGTCCGTCGATGATGCGGCTGCGTCGTTCGTTCCCGGCGTGTTCGCGTCCGGTGCCGCCTGTGCGGACTGCGGGTCGTCTCGCTGACGGCCACGGCCACGACCGCGACGCTGCGACGGCTTCGATTCCGTGGGCTCCTGCGCGGACTGGGTCTCCTCGGTCGCTTGCTCGCGCTGCGTCTCGAGCAGTTCGAGGACGGCCTGCTGGAGGCGTTCCGGTTCCGCTGCGTTGTCGAACTCCACGTACCCGATACCGCGGTTGCTCCCGACGGAGAGGAACGAGATGGTCGCGAACCCGAGCATCGACTGCAGGCGGCTCTTCGAGAGTTCGACGCCCCGGATCATGTGGAGCGGGAGTTCGCGGGATTCTTCGCGGTACGCCAGGTGGTACTGCCGGCGGACGCTATCGGTCGTGACGACGTACTTCGTCCGGTAGAGGACGACGTACTTGATCGCGAGCCGGACCGCGCCGATGACGGTCAACCCGAGGACGACGAGGCCGGCGATGCGTGCGTTCTCTCCCTCGCCGAACAGCGTCGGGTTCTGGTAGAGGAACGCGCCGACGAACCCGCCGACGATGATAGTCAGGACGAGGTAGCCGAGCACGAGCTGGGTTGCTGGTGATGCGACGGTGACGATGTCGCCACCGAAAGTGTCTTCGTCTCGATTCGCCACGAACCGTTCGTCTGAGTCTTCAGTCATGGGTTAGCCGACGATGTTCAGCGAGTACGCGAGGATGGTTCCGACGATGTACAGTGCCGGTGCGGCGGCGACCGCGAGGAGTACGAGGAACCCCGTGAATCGCGACGCGCCGTGATTGATGCGGGCACCGAGGTACATCGAGTACAGGTAGTAGAGCACGCACCCGACGAGCGCTGCGAGCACGAACTGGCCCTCCTGGGAGACGGCCGCGACGTTCACGGCGTCGGGGCGGCCGGACGCGAGCGTGAACTCGCTCCCGAGCGCGTCGATGAAGAAGTAGATGAACTCCTTCTGGATGGCGATGACGAACGCCGCCGCGACCTCGGTCGTCGCCGACTGCGAGAGGTACCAGACGAGACTGAACAGGCCCGCGAGGTACGCGCTCGTCGAGTACGTTATCGTGTGCGCGGTCTGCAGGACGCCCTTCGAGTTGAGCGTCAAGAGGACCGCGGCGTGGTAGTTGACGAGCGTGAGGACGGCAGCGACCGTCAGGAACGCGGAGTTCTGGATGAGCGCGGAGAGGAACTGCCAGAGCGCCGTCGGGTCGGCGAGGCCGCCGGCGAGTGCCTCGAACCACGACGGCGCCGCCGCGGTACTCTGCACGCCGATGCCCGCGAGCGTCAGCGGGACGGCGTACAGCGCGAGGTTCACGACGTACACGACCGCGAGCCGGTTCATCTCGAGCGCCGTCCACACCCAGCCTGCGGCGTAGTTATCGGTCCGCGACTGGACGAACCGCCGCGGTTGGAAGACGGCGTTGAACAACCCCCGAACCACCCCTGCAACGTATCCAGTTGCCATCGCGTAACACGCCTACGTTCAGATAGAACCCTCATAACGATTGTGGCACTTTCGAGCGTTGTCGTGCGGATTTCTCGCACGTGACGGTGTCGTCTGTCCGTTTCGCGTCCGACGAGCGACGTGGTGGTCGCGTTCGACGCACGCCGACGTCCTGAATCTTTGACAGGATGAGGACCGTCGGGTCTTTGGCTGCCCGCCGGTTACGGCCGCGTATGGAGACGCTCGTCGACCTCGTCGCGCGCTCGCGACGCTCTGACGCACCCGCGCTCCGCGCTCCCACGCACGACCAGTTCTACGACTACCAGCGCCTCTGTACGACGACGTGGAAGACCGCGAACTTCCTGCACGCTCGCGGCGTCCGCGCACGCTCGACGGTCGGCGTCGGCGACGACCCGCGCGCCCAACCAGTGCTCGCCGTCCTCGCGAGCGCACTCCTCGGCGCGAAAGCGTACGTCGGCGCGCCCAGGGACGTCGACGCCCGCGCCGTCGTCGCGCACGTCGACGACGTCGACGACTACGACCTCGAACCCGGCACGCAACGCGTCGCGTACGGCGGCGACCACGACGACCCCGACGTCTACCACTTCGAAGGCGACGTCTGGAGCGAGAACCCGACGATGCCACCCGAAGCCCAGTCGCGCATGGACGTGAACGTCGCGCTCGTCACCGGCACCGAAGCACTCACGCACGGCGAACTCCTCGCCGCCGCCACCGACGTCGCCGACCGCCTCTCGCTCAGCGACGAGGTCGAAGTTGCCGTCCGCGCCCCGATCTCCGACCCGCGGGCGTTCGCCGCCGGCGTCCTCGCACCGCTCGTCGTCGGCGGGACCGTCGTCTTCCCGGACGACGACACGGTCGCCGACGCCGCCGTCACCGCCCCCGACGCAGACGACGTGCCCGAGAGCCGGACGCTCGGCGTCCGCGACGTGGAGTTCTAGTCCGACGGCGGGGTCGCCGTTCGGTCACTCGTAGGTGAACGTCATCCCGCCGTCGAACGTCAGGTCGCCACCGTTCAGGTGGGTGGCGTGCCCGGAGAACCCGAACACGAACAGGTTCGCGACGTCGACCGGCTCCATCATCTCCTTGACGCGTGATTGGCCGAGCATGACGTCCTCGATGACCTCGTCGACCGAGATTCCGCGTTGGTCGGCGGTGTCGGGTATCTGGTTCGTGACGAGCGGTGTCTTCACGTACCCGGTACTGATGGAGAACGCACGAAGGCCGTCGCCGCCCTCGGCGGCGATCGATTGCGTGAGCCCGCGGAGGCCGAACTTCGAGACGTTGTACGCGACCTTGTCTGCGGTGACGTAGTGCCCGTGGACGGACGCCATGTTCCCGATGGCGCCGACCCCGTCGTCGGTCGCGCGGACGTGCTGGATCGTTCGTTTCGCGAGCGCGAGCGGGGCGCGGAGCATGACGTCGTGCATCTGGTCGTACTTGTCCATCGGGAAGTCCTCGATGGCGTCGATGTGCTGGATGCCAGCGACGTTCGCGAGGTACCGGACGGTCCCGTGCGTGGCCGCGTTCTCGACGATCCGGTCGTGGTCGGCGTCGTCCGTGAGGTCGGCGACCGTGGTCTCGAGGGCGCCGGCGACGTCGAGGTCGTCCGCGTTCTCGCTCGTCTCGGCGAGTCCGTCCTCGTCGATGTCGGTGGCGAGGACGGTGAGGCCGTTCGCGGCGAGCGCGAGTGCGGTCGCTTGCCCGATGCCCGACCCGGCGCCCGTGACGATGCAGACGTTCTCGCGCGAGAAGGTCGGATCGTCGACGAAGAGCACGTCGTCGTCGGTGATCGCGTCGACCGTCAACCGGTCGTGCGTGGGAGTTTCTGCCATCGTCTAGCGGTGGTCCTGCAATCGGTGAAAAACGAGAGGTTGACATGTATACCACGTGCACCGGGTCGTGCGTTCGGGCGAGACGGGGGTCTGGGGGGCTGTCGGCAAGTGAAAGTACATGGATAAAAAGACATAAACTGTCAGGCGTCGACGGTTTGGTAAATGATATCACTCCAGATGGACATGGTCCAGTACGACTGTCCGTACATCGACACGACAGTCGAGAACGACGTGTCCTTCTACGCTCGTCAGTGGGACTTCGACCACGAGCGAGAGGAACTGGAGACCAGGATCGTCGTCGACGGCGACGACCGGGGTACGGTCGACAACGGACTCCGCACCCTGCGCGACCATCCGAACATGCGCGGGTTCGACCTGCTTCGACGAGACGGCGACGTCGCACTCATCCGCTCGCGAATCGAGCAAACGAACGCGATGGCGGTCATCCGGGACCGCGGCGGCTACATCACGGGACCGTTCGAGATTTCGGACGGGAGCGAGATCTGGAACGTCGGCTTCGACCGCGAGGACGTCGCCGAGGGCGCACTCAGTGCACTCGAACGCGACAACGACTTCTCGGTCGAGTCCCGCGAGTCGATGACGCTCGAGGACTACTACGACCTGATGCGGAACGTCGACCCCGCCACGTCCATGCTCGACGGTTGCCGAGAACTCTCCGCGACCGAACGCGCGACCCTTCGAGCAGCCGTCGAGGACGGCTACTTCGAGACGCCGCGAGACGCGACGCTGTCGACGCTCGCGGAGACGTTCGACGTCTCGAAGATGGCGGTCTCGAAGAACCTCCGGCGTGGCGAACGCAAGCTCCTCGGACGCATCATGGAGGCGATCGAGGAGTTGGACGTCGAGGAGACGTAGGAAGAGGGCGAGCGCATCCAGTCGTCTCGCGGTCGCCAGCGTTACTCGACGCCGCTACCCTGCATCAGTCGCTGGATCTCCTCGCGTTCGACGAGTGCCTGCGGGTCGCCGCTGTCGACGATCTCGCCGCGTTCGATGACGTAGAGTTCGTCGACGACGTCCGGCACGTGCGTGACGTTCGACTCCGCGATCAGCACCGCGATCCCCTGATCGTTGATGTCCTCGATGTAGCCCTTGAGTCGCTCGACGATGATCGGCGCGAGCCCTTCCAGTGGTTCGTCGAGGATGAGGAGGTCGGGTTGGAGCGCGAGTGCACGACCGATCGCGACCATCTTGGCTTGCCCGCCACTGAGGTTCTCGACGAGTTGGTCCCGTCGGTCGTCGAGCTCGTCGAGGAGGTCGAAGACGTCCTCGATGACGGCGTCCTCGTCTGTGATTCCGCGAGCGTCGCCGGCACTCCATATCGGGAGTCGGAAGTTCTCCTCTATGGACATCCCCGTGAAGAGCTTGCGGTCCTCGGGTTGGTACCCGATACCGCGCCGTGGGACGACTTCCGCTCTGACGTCCGTCAGTTCCTCGCCCTTGAATCGGACGGATCCACCGCGGACCTCGGTGAGACCCATGATGCCGCGGAACGTACTCGTCTTCCCGGCCCCGTTCCGGCCGACGAGCCCGATCGCCTGCCCCGCCTCGACGTCGAGGTCGACGTCGTCGGTGACCTGGAAGCCGGCGACGGCGGCATCGAGCCCGCGGACGCTGAGGAGTGGCTGGTCGCTCATTCTTCCACCCCCAGGAGGACGCGACGCAGTTCGTCGTCCGTCTCGAGTATCGACGCCTCCCCCTCGCCGAGCACGCTCCCCTGGTGGAGCGCGATGACGCGGTCGGCGTGCTCGGTCACGATGTCCATGTCGTGCTCGATCGCGACGGTCGTCACGTCCTCCGCGCGACTCACGTTCACGATGGTCTCCATGACGTAGTCCGTCTCCTGGGCGGACACCCCAGAGGTGGGTTCGTCGAGGAGGAGGACGTCCGGGTCCAGTCCGAACGACATCGCGACGTCCAGTAGCTTCCGGTCGCCGTGCGGGAGCGTGTCGGCGACGACGTGCTGCTGGTCGTCGAGCCGGAAGCGCTCGAGGAGGTCGTCGACGATCGCCTCGACGCCTTCGTGTTCGTCGCTGAAGCTGAACGCGCTCCCGAGCAAGCCCTGCTCGGAGAGGACCGCCGTCCGCAGGTTCTCCCTGACGGTCATCTCCTCGAAGACGTGGACGACCTGGAAGCTCCGGACGACGCCCGCCTTCACGCGGTCCTCGGGCGCCATGTCCGTGATGTCGAGCGTGGTGTCATCGCCGTCCTCGTCCGTCCGATGGAGGACGACGCTCCCCTCGTCCGGTTCGAGCAGCCCCGTGAGGAGGTTGACGAGCGTGGTCTTGCCGGCGCCGTTCGGCCCGACGATGAACACCATCTCGCCGGGTTCGCGGCCGAACTCGACGTCGACGTGGTCGGTCGCGACGAGCTGCCCGAACGACTTCCGTAGGTTGCGTGCTTCCAGCATCATCGCACCCCGAACACGAGTACCAGCAGGTTGCGTTTCGCGCGCGAGAGCGCGGTGCCGAACGCCTCGGCACCATCTTGCACCCACTCGCGGACGACCGACGGGTTGGCGGCGAGCGCGGCCGTGCGCTCGCGGAAGCCGCTCCCGGACTTGAGCGACCCGACGATGCCGCGCGGGAACCCGAACACGAGCAGCACGAGAACGACGCCGGTAAGCGCGTCGAAGTAGTTCGTGAGGTCGCGGCCGACGTCCTGGAGGAACACGAGCACGACCCCGCCGACGAGCGGGCCGAGCAGGGTCCCGAACCCGCCGAGGATCGCCATGAACAGGATCTCGCCCGAGCGCAAGAAGTACAGCGTCGATTCCGGCCGCACGTGCTGCTGGACGAGCCCGTACATCCCGCCTGCGACGGCGCCGTAGACGCCCGAGAGGACGAACGCTACCAGCACGTATCGCTTGACGGGAATGCCGATGAACTGGGCGCGCGTCCGGTCCTGTCCGATGGCGTCGAGCGCGTTCCCGAACGGCGATTGCACGATCCGCCACATCACGAACAGCGCGAGGACGACCACCAGTACCGTCAGGTAGTACACGACGACGCTGTACACGTCCGCGCCCATCTCCGCGCCGAAAAGCGTCGCCTGGTTCGCATCCCCCGGCCTGACGGGCAAGCCGTCGCTCCCGCCGAGGTAGCTCTGTCCCTGTGCGATCGCGAACAGGAGCTGGCCGAACGCGAGCGTCAGCAGCGAGAAATACAGGCCGGTGTGGCGGAGCGACAGGAAACCGACGACGCCCGCCATCGCCGTCCCGACGAGCGTTGCAGCGGCGAGCAACAGCACCATGCTCGTCACGTCGAACTGCGTCGCGAGCACCGCAGCGGTGTACGCGCCCGTTCCGAAGAACGCCGCGTGCCCGAACGACACGAGCTTCGTGTGTCGCAGCAGGAGGTTCAGACCGACGGCAGCGAGCCCGAACAGCACGCCCTGATGGAGCACGCGGAGCTGGATTCCGGGCGAGAGCGACGCCATATCCGGGACGGCGACGAACAGCACGAACAACGCCAGCCAGCCCACGAGGCGGCGTGGCGTCAGTACCATGCCGCGGGTGACGCGGACGTATCGTTCGCCGTCGCGAGTCGTCGTGGACGGCACGTAGCTGCTGCGCCCCCACGCCTCGAGCGACCGGGAGTCGTCGACGGCGGTGCCACGGTCGCTCACGCGGTCTCACCCCAGGTTCCGAAGAGGCCGTTGGGTTTCACGAGCAGTATCAGCGCCATGATGGCGAACGGTGCGGCGATCTCCGCGGGCGGGTACTGCCAGATCGCCCATCGGCTGAGGACGCCGACGATCATCGCGCCGACGAACGCGCCACGGAGACTCCCGAGGCCGCCGATGACGATGATGACGAACGACAACACGAGCGGGTTCGCGCCCATCGCGAGGTTCGCGTTGCTCTGCGGGAGCGCCATCGCGCCCGCGAACCCGGCGAAGAACGCCCCCATCGCGAACACGAGCGTGAAGGTCCGGTCGGTACTCACACCGATCGCGGTCGCCATCTCGCGGTCGATCGCGGTCGCGCGGATGATTCGACCCGTCTTCGTGCGATTGAAGAAGTAGAACAACCCGACGACGACGGTCGCACCGACGCCGATGATGACGATCTTGAACGTCGGGAACGTCAACCCGACGAACTCGGCGGCCGGGATGGCGTTGATGCCGCTGTAGATGTCCTGTGCGCGAACGGGCCGGGGCCCCCAGACGAGCTTGTTCACGTCCTTCAGGATGAGGAGCAACCCGAACGTGAGTACCAGCTGGTACACCTCGTCTCTCTCGTACAGCGGTCTGAGGAACAACGCCTCGAGGAGGATGCCGAGCGGTATCAGTACCGCGGCCGCCACGACCGCCGCGAGCAGGGAGAGCGCGAGGAACGCGGCGAGCCCCACGACCCCCTCTGGGTTCGCGAACGCGCCGCTCACGTACCCGAACACCGAGAAGGCGACGTACGCGCCGACGGCGTACAGCTCGCCGTGCGCGAGGTTGAGGACGTCGAGGATTCCCAGGATGATCGTGAGGCCGGACGCGATCAGGAACAGGATGAACCCGTACTGGATCCCGTTGAGGGTGTGCGTCGCGAAGTTCGCTAGTTCGCTAACCATGGTACTCGGAGTTTCTGCGGCGGTTTCGCGTCCGTGACCCCCTGTGCAATCGCGAGGTCACCAGCTGTTCACCCACTCTTCGGCGTCCGTTCCGATGGGAGGTGCGACCTCCTGCGGCGTGAATACGTTCACGTCCGCGAGGACGGCTGCGCCGAGGTCCTCGTCCCACTCCATCCGCCCGGAGTACGCGTTCGACTTGCCCTGATGGTCCGACCCCATCACGTGGTATCCCGCAGGCGTGTGGAAGCCGTGGTCTTCGAGCGACCGCGCGATCTGTTCCTGGGACGGCCACTCGCCCGTGATCTCGACGGCCTTCTCGGTCGCGGTCGCCCACGCCGTCACCGCGCCGTAGCCGCTCATGAAGTGCGCGGTCGGGACGACGTCGTACTGGTCGCGGGCCGCTTCGAAGAGTTGCTGGTTCGGACTCCAGCGCGAGCCGTTCGGGAAGTCCCAGTACCAGTTCCGACTGCCCGAGAACGCCTGTGCTTGCTCGACGACGTCGCGACCGAGTTCGTCGACCGCGCTGTAGAGCACGCTGCCGACGAGTTGCGTGTTGTCGAACATGTCGTTCGCCGCCGCCTGATTCATGAGGGTCGTGACGTCGCCGCCCCAGCAACTGGAGAACGTGACGTCCGGTTCGGTGTCGTTGACCTCCGTGATGTGCGTGGACATGTCGTCGGCGAGCAGGTCCGGGAATCCCTCGTGGACGACCTCCACGTCGCCGACGAGCTTCTCGATGGCGAGCTTGAAGAACTTCCACTCGTCCTGCCCGAACGCGTAGTTCGGGTTGATGCCCGCGATGCTGTCGATGTTGTCCGCGCCGAGGCGCGACACCGCCTCACGCGCCGCCGTGACGCACTCCATGACGTCGTAGTTCTGGAACCGGAACGAGTACGTCGGGTCCGACACCGTATCCTCGTACAGCGTCGTGACCGTGCCGTCCGTCCCGACGTTGACGACGCCCTGGGACTCGACCTCGGGGGCGAGCGCGGCGTGCCCACCGCTGGAGATCGGGCCGAACGTCACGTCCTTACCCTCCTCGACGAACTGCGTGTAGTTCTCGACGGCGGCGTCGGCCTCGTGCGCGACGTCGAGTCGCATCTCCCGGCCGGCGATACCGCCGGCGTCGTTGATTCGCTGGATGGCGATCTCGGCGCCGTACTGGGCCTGGAGACCCAGCACCGACGCCGCCCCTTCGGTGAACGTCTGCAGACCGGCCTGTATCGGTTCGTCCGGGACGTCGGCGTCGCCGTTCGTTGCACCATCGCCGTCGTCGCCGAGGAGTGTACTGCAGCCAGCGAGTGCTGCGGCGACCGCGGTCCCGCCAACCATCCCCAGCATCGAACGTCGGTCGATTCCTCCGTCGAAGTCCGTAGTTTCTCTCGTCATGGTCGAATACACGCAGTGGCGCACCATCGGACCGTGCCAATGGTACCCACTGTCACATGTATAGGGTGGAGAGAAACGGCCGAATAACCGAGCGTTTACACGTCAACCCGACGGCCAGCCCGAGCCCACGAAGCCGCGGCAGCGCGACGATGGCGTCAGCGAGCGTTCTCGACCTTCTCTAACGCCTCCGGATTCTCGATGCTGCTCATGTCGCCGAGTTCCTCGCCGGTGTAGACGCCCTCGATGGCGCGCCGGATGATCTTCCCGCTCTGGGTCTTCGGGAACTCGTCGACGAACAGGACCTCCCGCGGGCGGAACGGCTTCCCGAGTTCCTCGCCGACGACCGCGCGGAGTTCCTCGCGGAGGTCGTCGGACTCCTCGACGCCGTCCTCGAGGACGACGTACGTGACGACCGCGGTCCCCGTCGTGTCGTCGGGGGCGCCGACGGCGGCGGCCTGGTTGACGGCGTCGTGCTCCATGAGTGCGCCCTCGACCTCCGCGGGGCCGACCTTCCGACCGGCGACGTTGAGCGCGTCGTCCGCGCGACCGTGGAGGAACCAGAAGCCGTCCGCGTCCATCTGCGCCCAGTCGCCGTGGTCCCAGAGGTCCTCCCAGTTACTCCAGTACTCCTCGAGATAGCGCTCGTCGCCGCTCCAAAGCGACTTCGTCATGCTCGGGCACGAATCGCGGGCGACGAGGAACCCGCGTTCGTTCGTGTCCTTGATGGACTCGCCGTTCTGGTCGACGATGTCGATGTCCATGCCGAGGCCGGGGCCGCCGAGCGTACAGGGTTTGAGGTCGTTTATCGGCATCGGCATCAGGAAGCACCCGCAGATCTCCGTGCCGCCAGAGATGTTGATGATAGGGGCGTCGCCGCCACCGACCTCGTCGAGGAACCACTGCCAGCTCTCGGGGTCCCAGGGCTCCCCGGTGGAGCCGAGCAATCGGAGACTGGAGAGGTCGTGGCCTTCGAGCCACTCGTCGCCGTGCTTGCGGAGCGCGCGGATGGCGGTCGGCGAGATACCGAACTGCGTGAGGGAGTGGCGGTCGATCATCTCCCAGAACCGGTCGGGCTCGGGATGGTCGGGCGCGCCCTCGTACATGAACATCGTGTTCCCGAACGAGTGGTTCCCGATGAGCGTCCACGGCCCCATCATCCACCCGATGTCGCTCACCCAGAAGAAGCGGTCCGAGGGCTTGAGGTCGAACCCGAAGTAGAGCTCCTTCGCGCACTGCAGCTGGACGCCGGCGTGCGTGTGCACGATACCCTTCGGCTTCCCCGTCGTCCCCGAGGAGTACAGGAGCATCGACTCCTGGTCGCTATCCAGGGACTTCGTGTCGTAGTCGTCGTCCTGCGGCTCGACGGCGTCGCTCCACGTCTCGTCGCGGCTCGTCCACGGCACCGACTCGTCGTCGCTGTCGACGAGCCCGAGGCGCTCGAAGACGACGGTGTGCTCGACGTGCCCGGCCTCGTCGATGGCGTCGTCCGCGGCGTCCTTCAGCGTCACCTCGCCGCCGCGACGATAGAACCCGTCGCCCGTGAACAGCACCGAGCACTCCGAGTCCGCGATACGGGTTGCGGTCGCGTCGACGCCGAACCCACTGAAGATGGGGACCGCGATGGCGCCGACCTTGAAGCACCCGTAGAGGATGCTCACGACCTCCGGCACCATCGGCATGTACAGCCCGACGGTGTCGCCGGTCTCGATGCCGACGGACTCGAGGTAGTTCGCGACCTTGTTCGACTGCCGGTGGAGTTCGTGGTAGGTGACCTCGCGGACGTCACCGGGTTCGCCCTCCCAGATGCACGCGACCTTGTTCCGCTGCTCGGCGTCGGGCGCGGCCCACCGGTCGACGGTGTTGTGCGCGATGTTCAACTCGCCGCCGGGATACCAGTCCGTGAACTGCGGGCCGTCGGTGTCGTCTCGAACCGAGTCGTAGTCCTCGTAGAACTCGACGTCGAGGTAGTCGACGAGCTCGTCCCAGAACCAGTCGACGCCGCTCTCGGGCTCCCCGTCGACCTCGGTCGACGTCCGCTCGATCAGTTCGTCGTAGTCGCTCATGCCGTAGGTCTGCATGAACTCGTACACGTTCGTCGATTCGACGAACTCGCGGTCGGGTTCGAACGCGACCTCGGATACGTCTTCGAGGGAATCCATCTCGTTTCGCAAGTCTTGCAGGGACGACAAAGAAGTTTCTCTCCGGCCGGCACTCGAAACGAGGTCAGCGAGAGCGTCGCCGCGCTAGTTGTCGTCCTCGCGCCACTTGTGCTCGCACTCGGTGCAGATGAAGAACCGCGTCTCGGACTCGTCGGCCGCTCGAATCTGCTGCATGTAGTAGTACGCACGGTCGTTGTCGCACTTCGGGCAGTGCGCGGTCGTCCGCGGTAGCCCCTTCTCTTCGGCGCCGCTGATGTCGACGACCTCGGAGTGCTCCTGGCCTTCCGTCGTCACCATCTCCTCCTCTTTCTCCGAGTCACGACCCTGTTCGTGCCCGCAGCTCCCGCACACCCAGTGGTCGCCTTCGGTCTTCATCATCGAACCGCATTCGTCACAGAACTCCATTCTTAGCCCGGGCTACGACCGGCCGTCCTGTTAAGTCGTCCGCTTCCAGACTGCTATCGGTCCCCTCGCACCGATGGACGCGTGCCGGCCGGCGGTCACTGCTCGACGTCGGCGGTGACGACGTCGTCCAGTTCCTCGTGGAGGTCGGCAACGGCGTCGAACGCGTCGCTGTCCGTCTCGGAGACGAGCGCGCCGAGGTTCGCTTCGGTTCCCTCCTCGAACGTGACGGTGACGTCCGCGAGTTCCGCTGCGACGTCGTCCCGCACGATCGGGTACGAGAACTCCGCGAGCGCGGTCTCGACGTGCTCGTACGTCAACGTTCGACCCATGATACTGAGTGACAACCGTCGGGTCCTTAGTGGTACCGCCAAGTCCACCCGGTCCTCGGCCGCTGCGGCGTCGGCCGGTCGTCGCGTGGACTCCAGAAGCGGGAAATACGGGCCGCCTGTACCGGTACGTGATGACGCTCTCGGAGGAGGCACGCGAGCGGCTGGCGGACATCGTCGAACTCCAGCCGACGAAGAACGGGGAGCTACAGGAACGATGGGGGATGGACAGCGGGAGCGACGTCCACGGCTACCTGGAGAACGAACTGAAGGAGTACTACTACCGGGACGACGACAGCCTCATCCGGGCGACCGCGGACGCCGCGGAACTCGTCGACGTGGACCCTGGCGTCGAGTCGAGCGACGACGGAACGACGACCGCGGTCCGCGTGCCGCGCCTCCAGGCGCAGCTCGTGGAGGTCGTGCCGGCGGCGGACGAGGACGGCAAGAGCGTGGTCGGGACCCTGCACGCGCTCCGGGACGCGTACGACGTCGACCCGTCGACGGACGACGTCCGGTCGGCGCTCCAGGCGCTCAAACGCAAGGGCGTCGTCGAGGTCGTGTACACGACCGTGCCGACGTTCCGGCTCGCGGTCGACCGCGACGAACTCGACGTCTCGGTGTCCGAGGACTGACTGCGCACGGCGACGGCGACCCCGACCGAGCGGTCAGTCGTCGTCGGGCGCCGGTCGTCGCCGTTCTTTCCTGCGGTCGAGCACGCGGCGGACGCCTTTCCCGGGGCCGCCGTCGATGGGCCATCCTCGCGTGCGCCACGCGGGCGGTTCGGGCTCGAACTCGTTGCACGCGCCGCGACATTCGGCGCTCGTCTGACAGCGCCCCTTCGCCTCGCACCAGGGGACGAGGCCGTCGCCCGCGGCTTCGAGCGCGAAGTGCCGGCAGTCGGGTCGCATCGCGTCGACGTACGACCGCCAGCCGCGCTCGTACGCGCGCTCGGCGATGGCGAGGCGCTTCCGGCGCTTCCAGTCGACGTCCGCGTACTCGAAGCGCGCCGCGGACGCGTCGTACCCGCTCGCTGAATCCGCGGGATTGGGGTTCTCGAGGATGCGCGTCCCCGGGTCGTCGACGGCGAGCGTTCGCGGATGCCAGAGGACCTCGGCGCTCGTGCGGTCGGCGTCGGTCCCGACGGCGTCAGAGACCGCGAGGATACCGGCTTCGACGGGGAGCCCTTCGAGCAGGAGGCGCTCGTTCACGTCCTCGTTCGCGCGCACCGCGACCCACGCTTCGTCGGCGAGCGCGAGCGCGACGTCCGTCTCGAGCTGGTCCGCGAGTGCACGCGCTGCGGTCTTGTCGAGATCGGGCTTGTTCTCGACGGCGACGATACGCCGCACCCACTCCTCGGGGTACGGGCCGATGCGTCGGATCTCGATGCGCCCGGAGCGCTTCCGGTGCTCGAGCGCGCCGCGCGCGGAGAGCGCGTGGACGCTCTCGCGGACGTACCGCCACGGGTACCCGGGGTCGGGGAGCGCGTCCCGATAGTACTCCCAGTCGGCTGGCGCGTGCCGGACGACGTGCAGCTGGTTCGACGACAACGCGTCCGGCCCGAACGCGGCGCGCGCCGTCAGCCCCGCGAGGTCGCACTCCAGTACGACGGTGTCCCAGCGTCGCGACTGCGTGCCGAGCTGGCGCGCGACGAGGACCGCGCTGTCGCGCTCGCCCGACGGCGGCCACTCGCGCTCCACCCACCGACAGGTCGCCAACTCGAACGGGAACTCCGCATCCGCACCCGGGAGACTCACGCGACCGACTCCGCCCCCGAACGCCGAAGCCGTTTCGGTACCCTTACCCCGAAGAACAGACACGTTCCCGGCGTGTCCACCGCGAAATCCCTCCACTCCATCCGTCGATTGCTGGCGTTCGCGTGCCTGCTGCTATCGCTCCTGCTCGTCGGCGTCGGCGAACTCGTCCTCGATATCGACTACAGCGGCATCGCCGTCTGGCTCGTCCTCGCGGGGTTCGGAGCGACCGTCGTGACGGGCATCTGGTTCGTGCGAACCCTGCTCGCGAAGGCACCCAGCGACGACGCGCCTCGCCGGAACCCCGCTGGCGACGGTGATGAAACCAGTTCGAGCGAACAGGACGACGGACGGCCGTGAGCAGTCGCTCGCGACCCGGACCGCGGCGACCGCCGTCGGCCCGCTATATCTCGTCTTCCTCCTGAAGTTCGTTCAGGTACTCGTGGGCCTGTTCGAGTATCTCGCGCGGACCGTCCTGCGTGACGGTGTTCACGGCCTGCTCGTAGTCGCGCCACTGGAGGTCGCGGTGCTCGGTCGAGAGTTCGGCGCTGGCCTCGTAGGACTTCGCGATGAACAGGTGCACGGTCTTGTGGATGGTCTTCCCGCCGGCCTCGAAGACGTAGTCGTAGTCCTCGCGGAACCCGTCCAGTAGCCGGAAGTCGTGGATGCCGGCTTCCTCCTTTACCTCTCGAATCGCGGTCTGCTGCAGCTCTTCTTCGCCCTCAACGCCGCCCTTCGGGAACTCCCAGTCCCCGGGACGGCTCTTGAGGAGAAGGTACTCGCGCTGGCCCCGCGTATCCCGGAAGAGGATGGCGCCCGCGCTCGTAGCTTCGACTGTCATTGCAGGTACGTAATTCACCCCGATTTAAGAGAATATCGGAGAGCGTTCCGTTGTGCTTTAGGTCGTTGCCCGAGACTGCTCGTACAGGAATGAGTTTCGTCACACGCCTCACGCTCTCGAGCGGGGACCGCGCCGCGCTCGACGGCGTGGTCGCCGACATCAAGCAGACCGCGTCCCGGAAGGGCGCGGAACTGAAGGGACCGCACTCGAATCCACCGACAGAGCTCCGCGTTCCCCTGGAGAAGTCCGTCGCGGGCGACGACTCCTTCGGGAACTGGGAGTACACCGTCTACGAGCGTACCGTCGAGGTCGTCGGGCACGACGGCCTCGCGCGCAGCATCGCGGACTGGGACTTCCCGTCGTCGGTCCACGTCGCGGTCGAGGTCGAGAACGTTCGCTCGCAGGGCCAGCGCCCGCTGTAATCGGGTTCTTCTATTCGGCGTCGCTCGAACTCGCGTTTCGGAGTCTGTTCGCGGGGACCACACCGGTCAGTCGTCGTCGCTCCAGTGGAGTGCCAGGCGACTGCGGGCGCTCGCGCCGGTGCCTCCTGGTCGGTCGTCGTCGGGTCGCTGCGCGTCCGCTGACTCGCTGCTGGCGTCACGACTGTCCTCTGGTTTCCCGGTCCCGTCGCCCGTGACGTGCTCGTGCGTGCCGACGGCGTCGGGGACGGGGAGCGTGACGGTGGTGTCGTCGACGGCGAGCGTCACGTCCGTGTCTCCGTCCGCGTCCGCGACGGCGGCGGCGAGCGCGTTCTTGGCGGCAGTCACGTCCGCGTCGGACTCCCGGGTCGACGATGCGTCCGTCGCGTGGTCCGCGTCGCCAGCCATGCCGTCCGTCGCGGCGCTCGCGCCCGGCGCGCGGTAGGCGTCCCAGTCGATGGGTTCGACGTCCTCGCTCCGCCCGGCGAGGACGGCGTTGAGGATGGCGCCCATGAGGACGACCATCCCCGAGATGTAGAGCCACGTGAGGAGGAGGACGACCACGCCGACGACGCCGTACGTGTCGGATTTCGCGGCGAAGCGCGCGTAGTGCCGGAACGCCGCCTCGGTCGCCACCCACCCGACGGCGGCGAAGACGGTGCCGGGGAGGACCTCGCGGACGGTGACGTCCTCGTCCGGGAACACGTAGTAGATGGGGAAGAACGCGAGCGCGAGTCCCGCGACGACGCCCGCGAGGGCGACGGTCTGCCCGAGCGCGCCGTCCGGGGCGGCCGGGAGAACGCTGTCCACGGTCGCACCGAGCGCGACAGCGGCGAGGAACGCGACGAGCACGAACAGGCCGTCGGTGAGCTGGTCGAGCGTCGTGTTCGCGGCCTCGCTCTCGTAGATGTCCGAGAACGCGACGTCGAGACTCCGGAATATCTTCAGCATCCCCCACGCGAGCGCCCCGAACCCGACGAACGTCAACTGGGAGTTCTTCGAGGCCTCGCGGACGGTCTCGGCGACGAGAGCGCCCGTCTGCGGCGTGAAGTACCCGCCGACGAGTTCGACGACGCGGTCCGCGAGCGCCTCGGTCGCGAACGCGTCCAGCAGCAGGACGAGCACGAGCATGAACGGGAGCAGCGAGAGGAAGGCGTGGTACGCGATCGAGCCGGCGAGGAACGTCACCTTCTCGGCGCGCGCCTCGCGGTACGACCGCACGAGGATGACGCGGAGCAGTCGCGCCCAGCGATGCATACCGGGGCGGTGTCGCTCGCACCGTGAAAAGCCACCGGCTCAGCGTCTGTCGGTCGACAGCTGTCCGATCCGAGGCCGGTCGGTCGGCTTGCGACCGGCTCAGCGCTCGTCGGTCGTCCAGACGAGGCGGAGTTCCGAGCGCGCCTCGGGGCCGCCGAAGATGCCGGGGCGTGCAACGGTTGTCGTCTCCGCGGTCGCGGTCGTCGGTCGCGGGAGCGAGTACTCCGTGCCGTCGACGACGACGGTCGCGCGCTCGGCGGATTCCAGCGCTGACGCGAGCGCCACGAGGTCGGCCGAGGACAGGTCGGTGACGGTGCCCGAGTCCGCGCCGTCAGTGAGCCCCTCGAGGAGTGCCGCGCCGTGGTCGACGGTCGCGGTGCCGCCGTTCGCGAGCGCTGCGGCCGCGGGCGTCCCCGGCCACGGGAGCGGGTCGACGTCCTCGCTCCGCCCGGCGAGCACGGCGTTGATCGCGGCGCCCAGGAGGACGACGAGCCCGGAGACGTACAGCCACGTCACGAGGAGGAGGACGGCACCGAGGAGACCGTAGGCATCGTTCGAGCCCGCGAGAGTGGCGTACGTCTGGAACGCGGATTCGAGCGTCGCCCACCCGACGGCCGCGAAGACGGTGCCGGGGAGGACCTCGCGGACGGTGACGTCCTCGTCCGGGAACACGTAGTAGATGGGGAAGAACGCGAGCGCGAGTCCCGCGACGAACGCGAGCCAGACCACGGCCTGGCCGACGAGCCCGGAGCCGTCGAGCGAGACGACGGTGCCGGCGAGCGCGGCGAGCGCCGCGGCGGTGCCGGCGCCGAGGAGGACGACGACGCCGTCGGAGAGCTGGTCCGAGAGCGGGTTCGCGGCCTCGCTCTCGTAGATGTCCGAGAACGCCTTGTCGAGCGTCCGGAACACCTTCAGCGTCCCCCAGACGAGCGTGACGAGGCCGAGGATGGAGAGACCGGTGCTCGCGCTCGCTTCGACGACCGCGTCGGCGAGGAGCGCGCCGTTGTTCGGGGAGACGTACCCGCCGATGCCCGTGACGACGTCGCGAGCGACAGCGCCGTCGGTCGCGGCCTGCACGGCGACGAGGAGGACGAGGAGGAACGGGAGCAGGGAGACGAACGCGTGGTACGCGACGCTCCCCGCCATGAACGTCAGGTTCTCGGCGCGCGCCTCGCGGTAGACGGAGACGACGATGGCGCGCCCGAGCGCGATTCGTGACATGAATCGCATACGTTGGCGCGAGAGATAAGTGCCGCGTCCCGGTCCCGTCCGCGGAATCGCCGGTCGGGACGCGCTCGCTCAGCGCTCCGGGTGCTCCAGGTCCGGTGGGAGGCCAGTGTGTCGCAGCCCCGACCAGTCCTCGACGTCGAACCGGTAGACGCGAACGCGCTCGGTCTCGAACGCGCGCTCGAACACGTCGGGATGCCACGCGTTGTCCTGCATCGCCTCGTCGTGCGCCTCCCACTCGCCACGCGGGATCTCGTGGATGCGTCCCTCGCAGACGACGCTCCGCCAGTGGAACGGGGATTCGGCGGCGTAGACGAGGTACGTCGCGCGAGACTCGCCGCTGCTCAGGTCCGCCTTCCGGCTGGTGTCGCCGGCGACGAACGTGAAGTAGAGCCCTCGGTCGCCGTCGTACCCGAACGATATCGGGAGGACGTACGGCGCGTCGTCCGTCGAGAGCGCGAGGATACCGACGCCGTGACTCGACAGGAAGTCCCTGATGTCATCCTCGTCCATCCGTTCGATTCCGAGCGTCTCCAGCGTCTCGACAGTCATACGGATATATTGAACGCAAGACCTCTTAAACATCGTCTCGGCACCTCTCTACCGAGTTCTGTTGCGCACATTAGTGTCGGATGGTCGCCCGACGAGCAACCCGCTCGGGTGGTCGACCGACGACGCGGGTCACCGCGTCGGTGCGAGTTAAGTGCGCGGCGGTCCTCGAACCACGCATGTCCCACATCGACCGCGACCGCCTGGTCGGGTTGCGACGCGAGTTCCACCGACACCCCGAGCCCGCGTGGCGCGAGTTCTGGACGACGGCACGGATCGTCGAGGAACTGGAAGCCATCGGCGTCGACGAGCTGTACGTCGGTCGCGACGCGCTCGACGGCGACAGCAGGATGGCCGTCCCCGAGGACGCGGAACTCGCGGACTGGCTCGAACGCGCCCGGGACGCGGGCGTCGACGAGGACACGCTCGCGGCGATGGACGGCGGCTACACCGGCTGCGTCGCCGTCGTCGACTGCGGCCCCGGACCGACGGTCGGTCTCCGCGTCGACATCGACGGGCTGCCACGCGCGGAGTCGACCGACGACGAGCACCTCCCCGCGAAGGAGGGATTCCGCTCGGAGACGGGCGCGATGCACGCCTGCGGGCACGACGGGCACGCGACCATCGGGCTCGGCGTCGTCGAAGCCATCCGCGACAGCGAGTTCTCGGGGACGCTGAAGGTGTTCTTCCAGCCCGCCGAGGAGGTCATCGGCGGCGGGAAGGCGATGGCGGCGAGCGAACACATTGACGACGTCGACTACCTGTACGCGCTCCACCTCGGCCTCGACCACCCCACCGGCGAGGTGGTCGCGGGCATCGACGGGTTCCTCGCGGTCGAGCACCTCGACGTCGACTTCCACGGAGCGCCCGGGCACGCCGGCGCGAAACCCGAGGAGGGCCGGAACGCGATGCAGGCGATGGCGGCCGCCGTGCAGAACATGTACGGCATCAGTCGCCACTCGGACGGGGCGACGCGCGTGAACGCCGGCGTCGTCGAGGGCGGGACGGCGTCGAACATCATCCCGGAGGACGTCCGTGCACAGGTCGAGGTACGCGGTGAGACGACCGAGTTGAAGGACTACATGAGCGACCGCGTCCGCGACGTCGTCGCGGGCGCCGCACGGATGCACGACTGCGAGTTCGACGTGGAACTCGGCGGGCAGGCGCCGAGCGCGACGAGCGACCAGGCGCTCGTCGACTTCGTGATGGACGCCGCCGACGGCGCGGACGGCGTCACGTCGATCGTCGAGCGCGACGCGCTCGGCGGGAGCGAGGACGCGACCTTCCTCATGCAGTCCGTACAGGACCGCGGCGGGCTCGCGTGCTACGTCGGCGTCGGCACCGACCACCCGGGCGGGCACCACACCGCGACGTTCGACGTGGACGAGGACTCGCTCCCCGTCGGCGTCGACGTCCTCGTCGGCGCCATCGAACGCGTCGCCGAACGTCGTCCCTGACACGATCCGACCGACCAGCTTTCCTCCATCCCGACCATCACGTGCCAGTCATCGCATCGTAACCACCGCTGCCGAACACACAACACAGGTTATGGAATAATTCAAAGTTCAACTGCGGAAATTTTATTATAATGTGGCGTATTGATGCGTGTATGGCAAAGCGAAAAGAACGTGCGACTGGTACCGCGGTCGCAGCCGTCTGCGGACTCCTCACGGGCGGATTCGCGCTCTCGGTCGGCCTGCTGGAGTTCCTCATCGGCCTCCACTTCACACCAGGGGGGCTGCTGGCGGTCGTCGGCTACTTCGTCGGCGGATTCCTCGTCGTCGGCGCGTCGACTGGCGTGTTCGTGATGCGGCCGACCGCGCGCAAGCTCGCCGTCCCCATCTACGTCGGGGCGGCAGTCGTGTTCGGCATGATGATAGCGACGAACCTGGACTCCACGCCGACGGCACTCGTGGGCGGCGTCATGGCCGGCATCAACGCCATCGGCGTCGTCGCGCTGCTCGCGTCCGAGGACGTGGAGGTCGGTGGCCGCACGGACACCAGCGACAAGCACGCGACCGACATCGGCACCGGCTTCCGGTGAGCCGCGCTCTCGGTCCGGGGAGAGCCCCGGTTTGTGCCTGCGAGGGCGTCGTCGATGTGGACGTCGGGTGTGATGCCCCGGCGACCCGTCGCTGAACTGTCAGGCCGCCGCTTTTTCTTGCTTCGTTGACTGGTTCGGTGTATGCCACGTCGCCCGCTCGCGCTGACGTTGTTGTCGTGTTGGTCCGTGCTCGGCGCAGCCCTCCTCGTCGCACTCGTCACCGTCCTGACCGACTACGCGAACACCGGTCAGGTCCCGGCAGTCATCGCGGGACTCGGCGTACTGGTCGCGGTCGTCGGCCTCGTCGTCGCCGGCGGCCTCTGGCGGACGAGCACGTGGGCCCGACCACTTGGCGTCCTCACGTACGCGCTCGCAGGACTGGTCGCACTCGCGGTCGCCGCGAGCGTCGACGCGTGGCTACCCGCAGCCCCGGTGCTCGCCGGGAACGCACTCGCCGTGCTCGCGCTCGCCCGCCACACCGCCGGCTTCGAGGACGGCGAGAGACGACCCGACGAGGTCAACGCGCACGTCGGCCGGTGAACCGGTCGCGTATCGAGGACGAACGAGAGACGTTCAGGGTCGGTCCGGTCAGTACTTCGGGTCCGCGCCGGTCGTCGCGTACACGTCCTCCATGATGTCGTCGCGGCGACTCTGCCACATCTCGAACGCGTCCGGCGAACTCGGGTAGTCCTCGTAGTGCGAGAGGAGGTCGTCGGCGACGTTCTTCGTCTTGTAGAAGTTGTAGATCTGCCCCCAGTACCCGAAGCTCTTGATCGCCGCCTTCAGCTTGAGGCGGAGCCCGAAGCTCGTCGACCCTTCGTAGAGCGCCTCCGCGAGGTTCTCCCCCGGGAGCGCCGCCATGAGGCCCATGAGGTCGTCGACGTCGACCGCGGTCGACAGGATGTTGTACACGTCCAGCGCCGCGTACCGGCCGCCGAAGTGCTCCATGACGCGCTCGTTGTACTCCCAGAGCGCCGCCTCGCCGACGTCGCCGTCCTCGATGGCGCCGATCGCTTGCTCGGCCGCGTACTTCCCGGCGTACGCCGCACCCGCGATACCGCCACCCGTCGTCGGGTTCACGTGCCCGGCGGCGTCACCGACCGCGACGAACCCCGGCGCGACCGCCGAGTCGTACGGGCGTCGCGTCGGGAGCGCCGCCCCGAGCTTGTCCGTGACCTCCGCCCCCTGGAACTCCGGGCGACTGCGGAGGTCGCGTTTGAGGTCCTCGACGAGCTGCATCGGCTCCTCCGTCATCTGGAACCCGAGCCCGGCGTTTATCTCCGTCTCCGTCCGCGGGAAGTACCAGAGGTACCCCGCCGCGCGCTCGGTCGGCTTGAACACGAGCGCGTCCGACCACTCCACTGGCTCGTCGACCTCGACGATCTCGCGGTACGCCGAGCAGAACTGCGAGTAGTTCACGTTCGTATCGAACGTCGCACCTTCGAGGTCGGCCTTGTCCTGGAGGATGGAGAGCGACCCGGCGGCGTCCACGACGACGTCCGCGTCGTACGTCACGACGTCACCGCTCCGGTTCCCGCGGACGCCCGCGACCTGGCCGTCGTCGGCCTGCATGACGTCCTGGACGACGGTGTCGTAGTGGAACTCGGCGCCGGCTTCGGTCGCGCCTTCGATGATGAGGCGTCCGTACTCCCAGCGGTCGATGACCGCGAGCTCGCCCGGCACCGGGATGTCGAGCACGGTGTCCTCCTGGGGTATCTCGAAGCGCCCGTGGTCGACGTCCGTGTTCGTGAACGCCGACTGGATCTTCGACTTCGGGATGGCTTCGGGGAACGCGTCCGCGCCCTTCAGGGCGTCGCCGCACGCGATGTGTCCGGCTTCCGCCTCGGTCTTGCGTTCGACGACGACGACGTCGTAGCCCGCGCGGGCGACCGTCGCCGCGGCGTAACAACCGGATGTGCCGGCGCCGACGACGACGACGTCGTACTCGTGCGTGGTCATACGCCCGGAGAATCGCGCCACGATGAAGAAACTTTACGTGCGATTCCGTCGCCAACGGACCGCCAGAATAGGCATAAAGAGTTTTCTTCGCGCTGGCAGAAGACGCCGGTATGACCGACTACACCGTGGAGTTCGTTGGGACGGGCGAGTCCATCACCGTCTCCGACAAGCAGACCATCCTGAAGCGATGCATCGAGGAAGGTATCGCCCAGGAGTACTCGTGTCGCGTCGGGATGTGTCTGGCGTGCTCGGCGGAGATCGTCGAGGGCGAGGTCACCCAGCCCGCTGCCCGCGGCCTCACGGACGAGGAGAAGGAGGCGTACGCGTTGACGTGCATGGCGCGCCCGAACTCGGACCTGAAGCTCGACCGCGGGAAGTACCCGCCGAGCATCGAGGGCGACGTCGAGGCGATGACCGAGGACGCCGCGGCCGCCGACGACTGACCGCGACCGCGCACCGGACGAGCGGGTCGCTGGGCGCACGACGAGGCGACTCCGCACGGCTTTTATAACGAGACGTCGTTCCGTGGCGTATGGCCGGTATCGTCACCACGCTGTTCGCCTCGCTCCTCGCGTTCGCGGCCGGTGGACTGTTCGCCACGCCGTTCACGACGTTCGACGGGGACTCGACCAACCAGGGTCTCGCCGCGGTGAACGGAGTCGTGTTCGTGCTCGTCGCGTTCTACGTCCAGCTGGACGTCCTGCTGCTCATCGGCTCGGTGTTCGCCGGCGTCATCCTCTTCGGCGGCGTGACCGAGTTCCTGCGCGACTGACCAGAGCGAGACGCCGCTGTCGCCGTTTCTCTTCACGTTCCCTGATACGCTCCGCCGAGCAGTGGCGCGGTGACCGACGCCGTCCTCGAGGACGACGTCAGTCCGCTGCGCAGTTGTTCGGGCCGAGTTCGAGTTCGAACGCGGTCTCGTCGTCGATGGTTTCCCGGCCGAGGTTCACGTCGATGATGCGCTCGTAGTTCTGCGGTGGTGGGGACTCGGAGCGGACCGCGTCCACGAACGCGTCGCGGTCCCGACCGATGTCGTCGAGCAGGTCGTGAACGCCCTCGACCGTGATGGCGAACGTCCCGTCGTCGGTGCGCGCGACGCCCGGTTCGTGGTGCCCGGGGAACAGTCGCGTTCCGGGCGAGAGCGAGCCGAGGGTTTCGGTGACGGTCCGGTACAGGCGTTCGGCGAGTTCCTCCGTGGCGGCCTCCGGGTCCGCGGCGAGTTGCGCTTCGAGGTCCGGTCGCGCGACGCTCTCGACGAACACGGAGTCACCGACGAGGACGACGTCCCCGAACTCGATTCCGGTCATCTCCGAGGTGTGCCCCGGGAGGCCGACCGCGCGCAGCTCGGCGTCGCCGAACTGGAGCGTCTCCCCAGTTGCGAGGGGTCGCGCTCCGTACGTGAGGCCGCGTTCGCGAGCGCCCTCTGGGAGCACCGGTTGCGCGTCGGTGCCGCGAGCGACGTTCCGGACGCCGGAGACGTGGTCCGCGTGAACGTGCGTGTCGATGGCGTACACGATGTTCGCGCCGCGGTCGCTGGCGTCGCGCGCGTACCGGTCCGTGAACGCCCGTAGCGGGTCGACGACGACCGCCTCGTCGCCCGCGACGAGGAGGTAGCTCAGACACCCCGAGGACGGCCGGTCGTACTGGACGAGCGTGCCCGCGGTCGTCTCCGTCTCCGTGGCGGTGATGAGTCGCGCCCACCCCTCCATGCCGTCCTCCAGGTGGACCGCGTCGACGCCGTCGTCCGCGAGCGCGTTCGCGACCTCCGCACTCGCCTCGCCGACCGCGCACACGACGACGACCGGCTCGTCGACGTCCGCGACCAGGTCGGCGACGCCGCCGGTCACCTGCGCTTGCACGAACCGCGCGTACGGCACCTGCTCGACGTCGACGTTCGGCCCGGCGATACGCCACGCCTCGACCTCGTCGCGGTTCCTGAGGTCGAGCACGGTGACGTGGTCCCCGCGAGCGACGCGGTCCGCGAGCGCTCGCGGCGTCACCGTCGGCGCGTCAGAGACGTCCTGCGGAGTCATACGTCCCCGTACGGGACGTGGTGAGATAAAGTTCAAGCCCTCGCGCTCGAATCCACCGGGCATGGACGCACCAGCCCTCCGCGAGACCGTCGAGCGCGAGAAGCAGTCGCAACTGGACCGCCTCGGGTCCTCGAAGTACCTCATCGCGCTCACCGACGCGGACCTCTCCGAGTCGACGATACTCGGCGCCGTGGCCGAGAGCGAGTACCTGGCGCGCGAGACGTTCGAGGCGCTCGCGTCGATGGAGGACGACGACCGCGCACGGGTGGCGTTCGAGGCGGTCGCCGACCAGGAAGCCGAGCACTACGACCGCGTCTGCGAGCGTCTCGGTGCGCGACCGGAGCCCGACCACGCCGGTGCGGTCCACGGCTACCTCCGCGAGCGCGACGACGCGGTCTCGCGCGTCGCCGGCGCGCTCGTCGGCCGACCGCTCGTCAGTCTCCGCGCGCACACGCAGGTCGTCGGATTCTACGTGAACGAGGCCGACGAGACCGGCGCGAACCTCTTCCGCGACCTCAAAGCCGACACCGACGCCGAACTGGAACGCGGGCTCGCCGTGCTGGACGACATCTGCGAGACCGACGAGGACTGGGAGCGCGCGCAAGCGACCGCCGAGTACGTCGTCCAGCTCGCGTACGACGAGTACGCCGACTCGCTCACGGAGATGGGCGTCAACCCGAAGTCGACCTGCTGAGCGGTCGGTCGCCGCGCCGTCCAGCCCTCCGTGACCGGTCGTACCGGCGCGCGAACCCGTATTTTCAAGAGACAGACAGGAGTAGTGCCGTGCATGAATCATCGCTGTCCGGACTGCGGCGTCACGCTCGAAGCGGTCGACTTCGGGATGCAGGACGCCTGGAAACCACACGTTCGCACCGGCGAGAAGAAGGAAGGCTTGCTGGGGAAACTCGGGGTGGACGAGACCGTCCCCGTCGACGCCGGGATGTGTCCCGAGTGCGGGCTCGTCAGACTGTACGCGAACGTCGAGGAGTGACGGCGAGCCGGCAATGGGGGACGCGACGCGGACGCGACCACTACTCTGCGGGGTCTTCAGTGCCCGAGGGAGCGTCGACGCTCTCGGTGACGCTGGCGTCCGTCGCCGCCTCCTCGCCGTCCGCGTCGTCGGCGTCGCCCGCGTCGTCCACGTCGTCCGCGTCGTCCCCGGGCGCGAGCGGTTCGGGTTCCGGCGGGGACGCGAACTCGGTCGGGGCGTCGGGGTCGACGAGCCACGGGACGACGATCCGCGCGAACTCGAAGAGGAAGACGAGCACGAGCGGCCCGAGGAAGATGCCGTACCACCCGAAGAGGACGGGGCCGAGCGTGTACGCGAGCATCACGGCGCCGACGTGGAGCGTCCGCCCGCTCACGTATGGGCGGAGCAACTGGTCGGGGATGTAGTCCACGACGACGAAGGAGACGACGAGGAACGTGACCGGGAACCAGAGCCCGGTCGCGCCCTCGAGTGCGACGAGCGCGAACAGGTACGCCGCGAGCGGGAGCGTCACGAGCTTGATGCCGATGACGGGGACGAGGCTCGCGACGCCGACGAGGAGCCCGACGAGCACGGGTTCGGGGATGCTCGCTGACGCCGGCGAGACGACGTTCAGTGCGACGAACGTCACGACCGCGAGGAACCCCGTGAGGAGCGCGTTCAGGATGTTCCCGAAGTACACGTTCTTCAGGTCGCGGTCCACGGCGACGAAGTACGATTCGAGGACGCCGCCTTCGGGGACGAAGGTGGCACGCCCCCACGCCGCCAGCCGGTAGTCGTCCCGCAGGAGGTAGAACGTGATGATGAGGACGATGAACGCGTGCAGGAGGACGTTGAACAGCTGGCCGACGGTTCCCAGCAGGAGGTCGAGGACTTGCGTGAGGCTCGACCCGAGTTCGAGGTTCGCGAGCTGGGTCGGGTCCGAGAGGATCGTCCGCGCGGTCGCGGAAAGTTCGGTGAAGATCTCGTTCAGGTCGGCGTACGGCTCGACGAGCGCTGCCAGTTGCCCGCCGAGGTCGCTGTCGAGGACGTCCGCGAGCGACCGGATCGCGACCAGGACCGTCCACGCGACGAGCGCGAGCACCGGGAGTCCGACCGTGAGGAGCGTCGCTGCAACTGCGAGCGTCCGCGACCGGATTCGCGGGTGAACGAGGCGGTTGAAGACCGGGCGGGAGACGTAGTACGCGAACACGCCGACGACCACCGTCCCGACGTACTGCCAGACGATGAACGCGAACGCGACGGCGAACGCGAACGCGACGACCCAGAGCGCGACGCGGTCGCGACCGAGATTCGATACTCGCGACGCCACGCCTTCTCCCGACGACCCAGGGCGCCCTGGCTCCTCGCGCCGCGCGTCGTCCGCCTCGTCCGCCCGAGCGTCCTCTGTCATACTGGATTCCTGGTCGTCGTCGCACGACGGGGCCCGGGTGAACCGCCAACGCAGTCCGAAGAACACCGTGCCGACGTGTGCTTCGAATGACTAGAGGACCTCGCAGCGAAAAACCATACGTCCACTCTCGCGACCAGTTGCTTGCACTCCACCCACCTTCGCGACCAGTTGCTTGCACTCACTCACCGCCTCCCGATACGACCGCCTCGTCGAACAACGTCTCGCCGTCGACCATGTGTTCCTCGACGGCGTCCATGTCGAGGGTCACGCCGAGGCCCGGCTGCTCGGGGACCGTGATGTAGCCGTCCTCGATGACGTCCTCCTCGACGAGGTCCTCCCACCAGCCGAGCTCGTAGGAGTGGTACTCGACCGCGAGCGAGTTCGGGATGGCGGCGGCGACGTGCGCGCTCGCCATGGTCGCCACCGGCGAGGAGACGTTGTGCATCGCGACCGGGACGTAGTACTGGTTCGCGACGTCCGCGACCTTCCGGGTCTCGCGCATCCCGCCGACCTTCGGGAGGTCGGGTGCGACGATGTCCACCGCCTGGTTCTCGATGAGGCGGCGTTCCTCGGTGACGCGATACCGGTTCTCGCCGACCGTGATCGGCGTCGTCGTCGACTTCGTCACCTCCTCCTGGACCTCGAGGTTCTCCGGCGGGACCGGGTCCTCGAGCCACCAGACGTCGTACTCCTCGATGGCGTCAGCGAGTCGCTTCGCGCTCCCGCCCGAGAACGTCCAGTGACAGTCGAACGCGACGTCGGCGCGGTCCTTCACGCGCTCCGTGACCTTCTCGACGATCTCGGCCTTGTGACGGATCTCGCCGGGGCGGAGGTGACGGTTCGCGCGGTCCTTCTCGAGGCCGCTCGGGACGTCGAGGTCGAACTTGAGGGCGTCGTACCCGAGTTCCTCGACGACGCGCTCGGCCTCGTCAGCGCACGCTTCGGGGTCGGCTTCCGATTCGGTGTGGCAGTCGCAGTAGACGCGGACGTCGTCCCGGTACTTCCCGCCCAGGAGCTGGTAGGCGGGGACGTCCAGTATCTTCCCGGCGAGGTCGTGGAGTGCGACCTCGATACCCGAGATGGCGGTGACGGTGACGCCCTCGACCGACCCTTCGCCGCTCATCTTCTGGACGAGGTGCTCGAAGAGTCGGTCGATGTCGAGGGGGTTCTCGCCGACGATCATCGGCTTCATGCGCTCGATGAGTTCGGGGACGCCAGCGCCCCAGTACGCTTCGCCGGTGCCGGTGACGCCGGCGTCGGTGTAGATGCGGACGAGCGTCCACGGGAAGTTCCCGTCGACCATCGTCGTCTGGACGTCCGTGATCTCGACGTCGCGGCCGCCGCCGCGGTCTCGTGTGACGCCCATCGTCTCGCCCGAGAGTTCGCGCATGGTGTACTCCGCGTTCGGGTCGTGTAGGTCGGCGTAGTCGACTCCCATAACCCATGGTTTACTCGCAATCCAGTAAAGTTTTCGACGGCGCGGTTGGGTCGTGGTCGCTCACTCGTCCTCGACGACGCGGTCGCGTTCCCAGTCCGGCGGCGGCGAGTTCATGTCCGCCACCTGCTTGCGGATCCACCGGACGTACGCCCCGAGGACGCCCATGGCGACGACGGAGAACGCGAGCGTCACGAACGCGAGGAGCGTGCCAGCGTCCCCGAGGTCGAGGAACGCGAGCGCGCTCGCTGCCGCCAGCACGTACAGTCCGAGGACTGCGAACAGCGTCTGCACGGTCAACAACCGCCGAACGAGACCCCACATGGTTCCATCACCGACCGCCAGCGTCTTGGCTATTGTGACGTCCGCCGCCGAGTCCGACGACAACGTTCGATTCAAACCATCGGCGGCCCTCGTCGTCGAGTGATGTACTCGAGTCACCACGCGGCGCTCTCGCTCGTCGCGGGCGCAGCGCTGGTTCCGTTCGTCCCGACGGTCCTCCCGGCCGTGGCCGTCGTGGCGTACGCGGTCGTGCTCGGCGTCGCCATCGACTTCGACCACTTCCTGGTGGCGCGCTACAACGCCGGGAACTGGCGAGCGCTGCGGGCGTGCGCGACCGACCCGCGGCGCGCGTTCCTCGCGCAGGACGAGATATTCGACGCGGACGAGGTGTGGCCGCTCGAACGACTGCTCTCGCACGCCGTCCTCGCGGGCGTGCTCGTCGCCACACTCCTCGCGGCCGGGCTCGTGGGACTGGCCGTGGTGTCGGCGGTGGTGCTGTACGTGCACGTCCTCTCGGACCTCGCGTGGGACGTCGCGCGGCAGGCCGAGTACTTCGAGCGAGTCAGGGAGACCACGTGACCGCCCGCGGCTTCCGCGCAACGGAAGCCAGCGCGGGTCGCGAACGTCGCCGTGGTGCGTGGGTTTATGTCGTCGCCGAGTGGACTGGGCGACATGAACGAGACGGTTTCGCGGATGCGCGAGAGCGGCGTCGTAGCGGTACTTCGAGGGGTCGACGCGTCGGACGTTCGAGCGGTCGGTGACGCGCTCCGCGACGGCGGCGTGACGGCGATGGAGGTGACGATGGGGAGCGACGACTCGCTAGCGGCCATCGAGGCGCTCGCCGATCACTATCGCGGCGACGACGTCGTGGTTGGCGCGGGCACGGTCCTGGACGCGGAGACGGCGCGACAGGTCCAGCTCGCGGGGGCGTCGTTCGTCGTCAGTCCGACGTTCGACGAAGGCGTCGTCGAGACCTGCAACCGGTACGGGATTCCGGTCGCCCCCGGCGTCGCGACGCCAACCGAAGCCCTGAACGCGTACGAGGCGGGCGCGGACCTCTGCAAGGTGTTCCCGGCGTCCTCGTACGGCCCCGGTCATCTGTCGAGCATCAAGGGCCCGCTCCCGCAGATTCCGCTGATGCCGACGGGCGGCGTCGGCCCGGAGAACGCGGCAGCGTACGTCGAGGCCGGCGCGGAGATGGTCGGCGCCGGCGGCTCGCTCGTCCCCGACGACGCACTCGAACGCGAGGACTACGACGAGATCACGGCGCGCGCCGAGGAGCTCGTCGGCGTCGTCGAGGACGCGCGGTAACGTCGTCGATGCTCAGCTCCTCGCTCGCGTACGGACTGCTGGCGATGGTGACGTGGGGCGTCTGGTCGGTGATTGCGGAGATGGCGACCGACCACGTGTCGCCGGAGGTGGCGATGGTGGTGTCGTACGGGACGGGTGCGGCAATCGCGTTCGGGTACGTGCTGTCGCGCCCGGCCTCGATGGAGTTCTCGACGCGCGGGATCGGTATCGCGGCGGTCGCCGGCGTGTTCGCGGGCGTCGGCGCGGTCGCGTTCTACGTCGGTCTGGACCGCGGGAGTACGAGCGTCGTGACGACGGTTTCGGCGCTCTACTTCGTGGTCGCGGCGGTCATCGCGGTGCTCTTCCTGAACGAGTCCGCGTCGCTGCGGACGGTCGCCGGTATCGCGACCGCGGGCGTCGCGGTCTGGTTACTCGCCGGCTAACTCGGTGACTGCGGCGGCCTCGACGGTGGTAGCGGGGAGTCAGCGGTCCGCTTTCGCGAGCTGGAGTTCGACGCGCGTCCCGGCGTCGCCGGTGTCGACGGTGACGTGTCCGCCGCCGGTGCTCGTGATCCAGTTCACGAGCCAGACGCCGAGGCCGCTCCCGTGTTCGAGCGGGGATTCCTCCGCGCCTTCGAGCACGCGTCGGTCCTGCTCGGGGATGCCGTCGCCGTCGTCGACGACCGTGACGGACACGAACGCGTCCCGCTCCTCGACCGTGACGCTTGTGACGTCGCCGCCGTGCTCGATGGCGTTCGCGAGGAGTTCGTGAACGGCGAACTCGAGCTCCCCGCCGACGTTCACCACGGCGGACCCCTCGACCGACAGTATCGCCGGGTCGAGTTCGGCGCGCGCCACGGCACCCCGGACGGCGGTCGCAGCGTCCGCGTCCGTGATACCGTCGCGGTTCCGAGCGGCTCGTCGGAGTCGCGCCGACTTCTCGCCGAGCGCGACGAGGTCGGCGCTCGTCTCCTTGATGACGTCGACGTGCCGCTCGACCGAGGGGTCGAGGGCGGCATCTGCGAGTGCGTCCCCGTGCCCGGTGAGGACGGTCGCGGCGTTCCTGACGTTGTGCCTGAGCACGCGGTTCAGGACGGAGAGCAATCGATCGCGCTGGTATTGGCGAGTGACGTCGCGCGCCGCGCCCTCGAGCCCGCGGACGTCGCCGTCGACGACCACCGGGACGAGGTTCACTTCGATGTGACGGCGGCGCTGGTCGGTGGCGACGACCGTCAGTTGAAGTTCGGAGACGCGGTCCCCGTCGCGAGCGCGAGCGAACGCGTCGAACGCTCGGTCGCCGTCCTCGTCCGCGATGACGGTGGAGAACGGTTCGCCGACGAGCTCCGCGGGCTCGTACCCGAGGACGGCTTCGACGGTCCCGGACACCGACTCGAACACGCCGTCGGCGTCGACGCGGAACACGATGTCGAACGCGGCCTCGGTGACGTTCCGGAGGCGGCGTTCGGTTCGTTCGAGCGCTTCGATGCGTTCGCGTTCGTCGCTGACGTCCCGGAAGACGGCGACGACGAGCGTCCGGCCGTCGACTGTGACGGTGTCGGCGCGGAGGGCGACCGGGACGGTCTCTCCGCGTCGCGTCCGGAACTCGAGGCCGTCGAGCGCGTCGAACCGCGGCTCGCCGACGGCGTCGCGGTCGTCGAGGACGCCGTCGACCTGCGTCGTGAGGTCCGCGGGGTCGCCGGGGTGGAGTTCCGTGACGTGGACGCCGCGGAGCGTCTCGGGCGCGTACCCGAGGACGTCGGCGGCGGCCTGGTTGACGTCCACGACCGTCTGCGTCTGGCGGTCGACGACGAACATCGCGTCCGGTGCGAGCTCGACGAGCCGGTTCGCGACGGGTGCGGCGTCCACGAGTTCGCTCGCTGCCTGCGGGACGCCGGGCCTGTGGTCGAACGGGTCGTCCGCGGCCGGAACCGGGGCCGTGGTCCGGCCGCCGTCAGCTGTCGTGCCGGCATCCTCGCTGCTTCCTGCGTCACCTCGCGCCGCGGCCGCGTCCTCGTCTTCCGGGAGTGACGCCGCGTCGACGAGCGCGTCCGCGAGCGCTTCGGGGGTCTCGTCGACGGTCGCCGCTGGGAGGTACGCGTCGACGCCGCGGGCGACCGCGTCGGTCGCCACGCGCTGGTTCGGGTCGGTCGGCACGAGGACGACCGGGACGTCGGGGCGAACGTCGCGGACCGTCGAGAGCCGGTCGACGGCGTCGACGGTTCCGTCGTCGTCGCCGAGGACGACGCAGTCCACGCCGAGGGCCGCGTCGCGGTCGACGCCGTCGGCGTCGCGGGTACGAACCGTGACGCCGGTTGCCGGGAGCGCGTCGCGAACGGCGGTCGTCGCGCTCGCGGGTAATCCGGCCGCGAGCACGACCGCAGAGCGCCCGACCTTCGTCATTCACCCGTGCTAACCGCTACGTTCGTATCAAAGCACCGCCGACGCAGTCAGCCGCGTTCGAGCCCACGAACGAGCCGTTCGCTGCGTTCTCGCTCGTCCCGGTCGGTCGCTGGCGGTCGCGTTCGCGGCTACGCGTCGCTGGGGTCCTCGACCTCGCCGCTCTCGGGGTACACGCCGACCTGGTCGCAGACGTCGGCGAGCGGGCACGCGTCCGGGTCGTCGAGACACGCGGGCTTGCGCGCCGAACAGTACTCGCGACCGAACTGGATGGTCGCCGTATGGCCGAACCCGCACTTCTCGGCGGGCACGTCGCGTTCCAGGACCTCGCGGACGCCCTCGTGGTCCGCGTCCGGTGGCGCGATACCCATGCGTCGATAGATGCGGTGGACGTGCGTGTCGACGGGGAACACGCCGCCCTGACCGCCCGCGAACAGGAGCACGCAGTCCGCGGTCTTCGGGCCGACGCCCTTCACCTCCAGTAGCGTATCGCGGACCTCGCCCGGGTCGCCGTCGCGGACGAACGCGTCGAACTCCGCGGTCGACCCGAAGGACTCGAGCACCCACGCGGCGGCGCGATGGATGCTCTCGGCCTTCTGGTTGTAGAGGCCAGCCGCGGAGATGGTCTCCGCGAGCTCGTCGTGCGGCGCCGCATCCAGGTGGGTGGCTAACCCCTCGACCGGCCCGTACCGCTCCACGAGCGCGTCGTGCGCGGGCTGGCTCGCGACGTCGCTCGTGTTCTGACTGAGGATGGTGCGGACGAGGCACTCGAAGCCGTCCTGGCCGCCGTAGGCCTTCTGCCAGTACAGCTCGCCGAGTCGGTCGACGACCGCTTCGGCGCGCGTCCCCGCCGTCTCCGGGTCGAACGACGCCTCGACGCCGCCGCCCGCGCTCCCGCCGGAGATGTTCACGTCCGGTTCCGCGTCGTCGTCGCTCATGCCCGGGCGTTACCGTGGGAGCGGCAAGTACGGTTCGCTCGACGAGGCGAGCGCGACGCGGGCCGCGCGTCGGTCCAAGCGGTTACGGTCCCGGGGCGAGTCGGCGCTCCCATGAGCGAGTCGGCAGACGACCGGAGTGCGACCGCGGATCGCGACGACGACCCGCCGGACATGGGCGACCTCTACGACGAACTCGAGGAGCTCGCGGACGTCGTCGACGACCCCGCGGAGCGCGAGCGCGTCGCCGCGGCGATGCGGACCGCCGCCGCGGTCGAACCCGTCGGCGTGTTCGGGCGCGTCGTCAGCGGCTTCGACCGCGGGGACGCCGCCGAAGCGCTGCTCGGGAGCGCGCTGTTCGGCATCCCGATGCTCGTCGAGGGCGGCACGAGCGAGGTCGGCGGGTTCCTCACGACGCACCCCTACTCGGTGGCGGGGACGTACGCGTTCACCGTCGCCGCGGTCGTCGGCATCCTCTACGTGAGCGACATCCAGGACGTCCGCGTCACCCATCGCCTGCTCGGTATCGTGCCGCGGCGGCTCGCGGGCGTCCTCGGCATCTCGCTCGCGTTCGCCGTCGTCTCGATGACCGCGTGGGGGCGCGTGGACTGGGGGACGCCGGTCGTCGCCGTCGCCGCGGTATCGGTCGCGTGGGTTCCCATGGCCATCGGCGCGGCGCTCGGCGACATCCTCCCCGGGACGTGACGCCGAACGCGCGCGAAGTCCTCAGGCGACCAGGGTCACTGCGTGACCTCGAGGACGACGCGAACGTCGGCGCCGTCGGCGAGCGCGTCCACGACCTCGCGGTCGACGGACTCGGCGGCGCCGTCGGCGTCGAGCATGATGGTGCGGTCGTCGACGTGCGTCGACGTCCGGCCGACCATGCTCCGGTCGTCGGTGAGCGCGAGGTCCGGGTGGCCGCGACCCTCGAACGTCGCAGTCAGGTCCGCTACCTCGAGGGTCATCGTGACGGTCGCAGCGGCGTCCTGAACGGCGTCGCGGAACGAGTCGGAGAAGTCGGCCGGAGAGCGGTCGGCGTCGACCGCGAGAATGCAGTCGCCCGCGGGCGTGAGCCAGTCGTCTGTCGTCACCTCGAACGTGCTCGCGTGCTCGGCGGTGACGTGCTCGTGGCCGGTGGCGTGCACGACCTCCCGGTGCGTGCTCGTCGCGTCGTCGGTCATGCCAGCCGGTACCCCGCCAGTGCACTTATCGCCCGCGGACTGCGGCCGCCAGCGGTCGCGGGGGACGGTCGTTCGCGTCGGCGGACTGGGCTCGTTAGCTCTCGCGGACGACGGTCACGGTGACGGTCCCGCACTCGCACTCGTAGAGGCGGCGTTCGCCGTCACCGAGGTCCATCGCCAGCCCGAACGCGGCCTCGTCCAGGTCCGCGTCACAGCCCTCGCACGTCGCGGTCAGTTCTTCCAGCATGGAATCGGCTACGCGCCACACCCACTTGACGGTGAGCCGTACGCGGAGTGAAAGTGAAACGGGGTGATGGACACAACGCCTATGGGTTCGGGCCGCGCCACTTTCACCGAATGAGCGGTGAGTGGCGCGCCGGCGTGGTCGAGGAAACGTCCGGAGCGGGGCCGCCGTCGGTCGCGTCCTGGGAGCCAGTGACCGTTCCCGGACGCCCCGAGCGGTTCGCTGGCGCGGACGCGGTCGCGTACCGCAAGCGCTTCCCGGACCCGCGTCGCGCGCAAAGCCAGCGTGCGGTCCTCGACTGCCGGGGCCTCTACGGCGACGCGACCGTGTACCTCAACGGCGACGTCCTCGGGACGCACGACGCGTACTTCGCCCCTGCTCGCTTCGAGTTCGAGCCCGCCGACGAGAACGACCTCGTCGTCGTCTGTCGACGCCCGACCGACGGGTACGCCGGCGCGTACGCGTCCGACGTCGTCCCCGACGAACTCTCGGTGCCGGGCATCTGGTGGGGCGTCCACCTTCGACTGCGGCCGCAGGCGTACCTCGCGGACGTCGCGGTGAACGCGCGCCGTCCCGACGCCGACCGCGGCGTCGTCGACGTCGCCGTCACTGTCGACGCCGGCGAACCGGTGGACGACACCGTCACGGTGTCCGTTCGCCCCGAGAACTTCCGCGGGAGCGGCGGCTCCATGGAGCGAGTTCCCGTCGAAGCGGACGCGCGCGAGCGCGTGACCGTCACGCACTCCGTCGACGTCCGCGACCCGGCGTCGTGGTGGCCCGCGGACCGCGGCGACCCGAACCGGTACACGGTCCGCGCGCGCTTCGCCGACCACGAACGCACCGTCTCGACGGGGTTCCGGACGGTCGCGTACGACCGCGACGACGGCCTGCGCGTGAACGGCGAACGCGTCCGCGCTCGCGGCGTGAACGTCCTCCCGACGACGGAACCCGAGGCGGACCTGGAGCGCGCTCGCGACCTGAACGCCACGCTCGTCCGCGTTCACGGCCACGTCCTCCCGTCGTCGTTCTACGACGCCGCGGACGACGCCGGCGTGTTCGTCGCCCAGGACCTCCCGCTCTCCGGGCCCGACCCCGACGGCGGCCGGTCCGTGGAGCGCGGGCGGACGCTCGCCCGTCGACTCGCCGCCCACGTCGACCACCACCCGAGCGTCGCGTGCTACGGCGTCCACGACGACCCCGTGGAGCCGTTCGCCGAACGCGTCGGGACGGGTCGCACCAGCCGGTACCGGATCCGGACGCGCGCCGCGCGAACGACCGTCGACCGAGCGCTCGCCGACGCCGTCGCCGACGCGCTCCCACCGGACGCCGTCACGTTCCCCGTCTGCGGTCCGCTCGGCTCGCAGCCCGACGCCGCCCACCTCTACCCGGGGTGGCGGTACGGGCGCGCTGCCGACGTCGACTGGCTCACGGACACGTATCCCGCGGCCGCGAAAGTCGTCACCGAGTTCGGCGCCGGGTCGCTCACTGCCGCGGGCGGCGGCACGGACGCACCGGTCGGCCTGGACAGGGACGTCCACGACGCAGTGCTCTCGGACGTGGACGCCGGCACCTGGGGCGACCTGACCGCGAGCGACCGTGGCGACGGCGCGAGCCCCGACAGCGCCGCAAGCGACGGTGGCGGGGTCGTCGCCGGCAACGACGTCGTCGCTCGCTCCCAGGGCACGCAGGCGCGGGTGCTCTCGCGGGTCGCGAGCGGGTTCCGCCGGCACGGGAGCGACGTGCTCGCGGCGTTCTGTCTCAGGGACGTCGACGCCGGCGGCGGGATGGGCGTGTACGCGGTCGACGGCAGCGAGAAACCCGCCGCGAGCGCACTCGGCGACGCACTCGCCCCCGTCCAGGCGTTCCTCGCCGCCGACCCGCCTGGCACCGTCCCGGTCGCGCTCGTGAACGACGCCCCCGCAGCCGTCTCTGGGACGCTCACCGTCGAAACGGCCGACGTCGACGCCACGTTCCAGGTGGAGGCGCCAGCGCTCGGCACCGCCACCGCCGGCACCGTCGAGGTCCCCGCCACCGCCGACGTCGTCGACCTCGCGTTCGAGACGCCGGCCGGCGAGGTCACCCGAACCATCCATTTATAAACACGAACGGCAGGTATGCGAACCGTTGACGCCCGTCGTGGGGGCGCCCTCGTCCGATTTCGCCGACTCAGCGGACCGGCAGATTTAAATTACATGATGCGGTATGTACTGGTACCAGAACGCCGCCGGGTGTTCCGGTAGCATCGCTCGCAGACCAGAATGACACGGAATCTTATCGCAGTCGCGTCAACCAAGGTCTCGAGCACACGCTATCCCCCCGGCGCGGGACGGAATAGAGGGTTGACTAACCCATGGTAGATTCGATAGACACATCCAAGAACGTAGAGCTTACCGAGGACGACCTCGAGAACAAGAGCAAGGGCCAACTCATCAAACTCGCCGGCCAGCTGCGAGACCGACGCAACGATCTCAACCAGATGGCGAGCGAGCGCGCGTCCTCCCGCGACGACCTGAACGCGGAGACGCGCGAGAAGGTCGACGAAGCCCAAGAGCACCGCGAGAAGCGCGACGAACTCAACGAGCTCGTTCAGGAGCACAAGGAGAAGCGTAACGAGCTCAACGCGGACGCGAACGAGCTTTTCGACAAGGTCGAGCGGATGAAGTCCGACATGGACCTCGACGACGGCAAGGACCTCGAGAAGCTCGAGTCCGAGATCGAGGACCTGGAGTTCAAGCAGCAGACCGAGGTTCTCTCCAGCGAGGAGGAGAAGGAGCTCATCGAGAAGATCGAGTCCAAGCGCGAGGAGTACGCCGAGCGCCAGGAGAAGATGGGCGACAACGAGGACCTCGACGAGCTCGTCGAGGAAGCGGAGGAGGTTCGCTCAGAAGCCTCGAAGCACCACCAGAAGGTGACCGAGCTCGCTGACAAGGCCCAAGAGCACCACAATCAGATGATCGAGGCCTACCGCGAGGCCGACGACATCCGCGACGAGGCCGACGAGATGCACGAGAAGTTCGTGCAGGCTCAGGAGGCGGCGGACCGCCACCACGAGGACTTCGTGCGCGTCCAGAAGCGCCTCCGCGAACTGGACAAGCAGGAGGAGGAAGAGGAGCAGGCCGAGCGCGAGAAGAAGAAGGAAGAGGTTCAGGAGGAAGCCGAGGAGATCTACGAGCGCTTCAAGGACGGCGAGACGCTCGACACCGAGGACCTCATGAAGCTGCAGAAGGCCGGACGCCTCTAAGCGCGGTTCTCTATCCCGTTCTATTGCAGTCGACTGCCGGCGAGCGACGGCGTCGGCGGGCTGGACGGTATCGACGGCGAGGTGCGGTGTGACTCGGTCGGTGGCGGTCGTTTTTTGCGTGGTCGTTCGTAGGGTAGGGTATGGTAGACGCTCGCGGACTCGCTCGGTTGGGTATCGTGTTGGTGGCGGCGGCCGTCGGCGTGGTCGCTGGCTGGTTCCTGTTCGTCGAATGGGGCCCGGACCCGCTCCGAGTAGTGCTCTTGCTCGCGACCGCGGGACTCGTCGTCTACATCGGGGGGAACGTCGCGGGGAACCTCCTCCCCGAGTACAACGTCGCGGAGGTCGAGGTCTCGGGTCCGATAACGCGCGACGGCGGCGGCGGTCGACTCCCGTCGTCGCCGACGTCACCGGGCGCGGACGAGCTCGTCGACCAGATCGAGCGCGCAGACCGTGATTCGAACGTCGACGCGCTCCTCGTGAAACTCAACACGCCCGGCGGCGCCGTCGTCCCGAGCGACGACATCCGGAACGCCGCCATGGCGTTCGACGGCCCCACGGTCGCGTACACGAACGACGTCTGCGCGAGCGGCGGGTACTGGATCGCGTCCGGATGCGACGAACTCTGGGCGCGCGAATCCAGTATCGTCGGCAGCATCGGCGTCATCATGGCGCAACCGAACGCCACCGCGCTCGCCGAGAAGGTCGGCGTCGACGTCGAGTACCTGACCGCCGGCGAGTTCAAGGACGCCGGCCGGCCGTTCACCGAGTTCACCGACGACGCCCGCGAGTACTACCAGTCACTCATCGACGACCAGTACGACTCGTTCGTCGACCGCGTCGCCGACGGCCGCGACCTCGACCCCGACACCATCCGCGACACCGAAGCCCGCGTCTTCCTCGGCGCCGACGCCAACGAGCGCGGGTTCGTCGACCACCTCGGCGACCGCGACGACGTCGAAGAAGCACTCGAGACCGAACTCCTCGAACCAGTCACCGTCCGCGAGTTCACCCCACAGCGCGGCCTCGGCGACCGCCTCCGCGGCGGCGCCGCCACCGTCGCGTACGCCGCCGGCGCCGGCGTCGCCAGCGTCCTCCACGACGACGACACCATCGAACTCGAACTCCGATAACGAACTCGAAATCCGCTACCGGACACCATCGAAACGCCAACCTGGCAGCCGCCGTATGCTCGTTGTGTCGGTTCTTGCACGGCAGATTTATACGGCCGCTCCTGTTCGATTACGCCAGTGGCTACGCTGGTCGTGTGCGTGGACCGCGCGGACGACATCGGCCGGAAGACCGGGTTGGAGACGCCGGTCGTCGGCTGGGAGGCCGTGCGGTCGCTCGTGACGGACGTCGGACTCGCGGACCCGGAGGACTCGAGCGTGAACTCGCTCCTCGAGACGCTCCGGGTCGCCCGTGACCTCCGCGACGACGACGAGGAGGCGGTCGTCGCGGTCGTGTCGGGCGCGAGCGACAGCGTCGTCGGCGCCGACCGCGCCGTCGCACTCCAGCTCGACGACCTCATCGCGGAGTACGACCTCGACCGCGCCGTCGTCGTCATCGACAGCGCCGAAGACGAACGCCTCGTCCCCGTCGTCGAAAGCCGGTTGAACGTCGACAGCGTCGACCGCGTCGTCGTCCGCCAAGCGCGAGACATCGAGTCGACGTACTACCTCCTCAAGCAGTTCCTCGCCGACGAGGAACTCCGCCAGACCATCCTCGTCCCCGTCGGGCTCGCGTTCGTCGCGTTCCCCGTACTCGCGCTCATGTACAGTCCCGCGATCGGCGCGGCGACCATCACCGCCGTCATCGGAACCTTCCTCCTCTACAAGGGCTTCAGTATCGACGACGTCCTCACCGACGCCGCCAGCCAGACCCGGGACGCCCTGTACTCGGGGAACGTCTCCGTCGTCACGTACGCCGTCGCCGTCGGCCTCACGTTCGTCGGTATCTTCGTCGGCGCGCTCGCCGCCAGCGAGTTACAGAACGTCGAAGGCGTCGTCGTCCCAGCGATGCGGTTCGCGTACGAAGCCGTCCCGTGGCTGACGACCGCCGGCGTCACCGCGAGCGTCGGCCGTATCCTCGACGAAGCCCTCACCGACGACCGCACGCTCTCCTCATCTAGCTTGAACATCCCGTTCGTGCTCACGTCCGTCGCGCTCGTCGTCCGCGGATTCAGCGGGTACTTCCTCGAACGCGCCGGCATCTTCAGTAACTTCGAGGTCGGCCCGCTCGAACTCGGCGCGCTCACCGTGGAGGCGTTCACGCTCGGCACCGGCGAGCGCCTCGCCGTGTTCGTCGTCGCCGCCGTCCTCCTCGCCATCGCCGGCGTCCAGGTCGCGGCGTTCCTCACCGAACCAACCATCGACGAAGAGGGGATGGACGAGGACGGCGACGAACTCGAGACCGGGTCCTAGCGCGCCCGACGAGCGGAGTGGTCGACGGCAGTCCGCGAAACCGCGGGAGGTTTGTGCGCGGCCCACCACCGTCTCGGTATGACAGCCGACGGCTCGTGGGTGAGCTTGTTCTCGGGCGGGAAGGACTCCTCGTGGGCGCTCTACCAGGCGCTCGAACGCGACCTCGACGTCTCTCGGCTCGTGACCGTGCACCCCGAGAACGACTCGTACATGTACCACGTTCCCGCGACCCACCTCACCGGCCTCGCCGCCGAAAGCATCGGTATCGAACTCGTGGACGTCCACCCCGCGGACTTCGAAGCCGAGACCGCGACCGACTCCGGCGCGCAAGGCGACGCGGAACTCGAACCGCTCGAAGCCGCGCTCGAAGAACTCGACGCAGCCCTCCCCGGCGGCATCGCCGGCGTCACCGCGGGCGCCGTCGAGAGCGAATACCAGACGAGCCGCATCGAAGCGATGTGCGACCGCCTCGACTGCGAGCTCTTCGCCCCCCTCTGGCAGGAAGACCCCCGCGAACTCGGTGACGCGATGCTCGACGCCGGCTTCGAAATCGTCATCCTCCAAGTCGCCGCCGACGGCCTCGACGAATCCTGGCTCGGCCGCACCCTCGACCACGACGCACTCGACGACCTCGAAGCACTCCACGACGAATACGGCGTCCACATCCTCGGCGAAGGCGGCGAATTCGAGACGTTCGTCGTCGACGGCCCACACATGAACCACCGCATCGACCTCGAATACGACACCGTCTGGGAAGGCACACGCGGCCACGTCGAGATAACGAACACAGAACTCGAATAGGAACGCCGGCCACGTCCCCCCTCACAGGCAAAGACGTCGTTCGACGCAGAAACGACCGCCTGGCGGCCGCCGTATGCTGGGTGAGTCAGACGACGGAAACGGCGGCCTGGCGGCCGCGGTATGCTCGTGCGACCAGTTACTCCCCGTTAGAGATCTGCGTGTGTGCCCCGATGAGTGCGCCGGCGAGGTCGAGGTCGTCGAGGTGCGTGTGCTCGTCGATGATGGAGTTCCGGAGGTCGCACGCGGTGATGGTGGCGTCCGAGAAGACGACGGAGTGGTCGAGGTGGCTGTCGACGACGGTCGCGTCTCCCATGACGTGGACGTTCTCGCCGAGCGTCGTGTTCTTCAGGGTCGCGGTCTCCGAGATGTGGTTGTCGCCGTTCAGATGCCAGGCGACCGCTTCGAGGTACGATTCGGGCGTGCCGATGTCGAACCACGCGCCGTCGAACGTGAACGCGTACGTGTCCTCGCGATCCTGCAGCCACTGCACGAACCACCCGGGCTCGTCGGGGTTGTTGTCGCCGGACAGGTACGTCTCGAGGAGGCCGACGGTCTCCGCGGTGAACGCGTAGCACGCGATGGAGACGAGCGTGCTGTTCGGGTCCTCGGGTTTCTCCTGGAAGTCGACGACCTGGTCGCCGTCGAGTTCGACGAGCCCGTAGGACTTCGCGCGTTCCTTCGACCCGACGTCGTACGCGGCGAGCGACGGCGCGTCCTTCGCCTCGAAGAAGTCGATGAACTCGGAGATGTCGAAACTGATGAGGTTGTCGCCGGCGACGACGACGAGGTCGTCGTCGACGCCTTCGCGGTCGACGAGCTGGGCGAGCGCGCCGATGACGCCGAACTTCTCGTCCTCGCCGGTCGTATCCTCGACGGAGAGCACTGGCTTCTCGAACTCGCTCTCGGCGAGGTACGTCTCGAAGTCGCCCGCGAACCGTTCGTTCGTGGAGACGTAGACGTCCGTGATGCGGTCGTCCTCCTCGAGTTCCGCGAAGATCTGGTCGATGACCGTCGAGTCACCGACCGGGAGGAACATCTTCGGTCGGTGTTTCGTGATCGGCCACATGCGAGTGGCGTAACCACCCGCGAGCACGACTGCTTGCATACCCCCGAGTTCTCCGTCCCCTTTCAAGACCTTTGTCCTTCCCTCTCGGTCGATTGGCATGTAGCGGCGCCATATGCCGTCCTTAGCGCGACCAGACGGTGAGGAGGTCGGTGGTGGTGGCGGCGAGCGTCGTCGTGCCGTCGACGGTGGCGGTGGCGAGGTTCCCCCGGATGGTCGCGGGTGGGTCGAGCACTCCGGAGCGTCGGACGCCGTCGTCGGTCCGGGAGAGGACGGCGAGCGACAGGCGGTCGTCGGTCGGGACGACGAGTTCCGGGGTGCCGTCGCCGTCGACGTCGAACGCGCGAGCGCCGTCGAGGTTCCGCGACCCGAGCGCGTGCGACGAGTAGCCGTCTGCGGTCGCGACGAGCCGGAACGTCTCGCCGTCTCGACGGTAGAACTCGACGGTCCCGCCGATGTGTGGCGTCTTCACGACCGCGACCTCGGGGACGCCGTCGGGATGGAAGGGAGCGACCGCGAGCTGGTGCCGCCAGCGGTACCCCGAACCGACCGCGGGGCCGCGAGCGACCACGCGCCCGTCGTGGTCGTACGCGACGATGCGCGCGCCGGCGTCAGCGTCGCTCTCGGTGACGAGGATCGATTCGGTGCCGTCGCCGGTGACGTCCGCGAGGATGGGGCTGGTGCCTTCGACGACGCCGCGACCGACCGGGAACGTCGAGACGCTGCCGTCTTGGAGCGAGATGGTCGCGATATCGCTCGCTTCGACGCCGTCGCCGAGCGCGCCGTGGTCGTACTGGCGCGTGGCGCCCGCGAGGACGACCGCGTGCTCGTCCCCGACCACCACGCGAGCGTCCGGGAGCGGGTCGACCTCGTGAGTCCGGTCGCCGACCTGAAGGGAGCCGTCGGCCCGGACCGCGACCGTTCCCGCAGGCGTCGGGGTCGGGTGCGTGAGCGTCGACGTCCCCCGCGGTGGGGCGAGGACGCGATTCGCGTGCGCGTCGAACGCCGGCGGGGTGCCCGCGGGGAGTGACGGTGGCGAGACGGCCGCGACCGTGGCGTCCCCGTCGACGACGCGGACCGCTTCGAGCGTCCCGTCCTCGAGTGCGACCACCCACTTCGTGCCGTCGCCGGAGGGGTCGGGAGCGCCGACGAGCCACGCTGGCGTCCCGGAGAGACCCACGGAGACGGGTTCCGTCGCGGTCACGTCCCCGGCGCCGTCGGCGACGCGGTTCCCCGACGGCTGGCCGTACGTGTAGGCGACGTCACCGGTCGAGACGTCCGCCGGGAGGGTCGACGAGCGCGGCGTCGTGGTCGCGTCCTCGGTCGGGAACGCGCCCTGACAGCCCGCGAGCGCGCCGAGGGCCGTGGCGCTCGCGGCGGCAGCGAGGAGACGCCGTCTGTGCATACCGCAGTGTGGGGAGGCCGCAACAAGACGTTTATCCACCGGTCTCGAAACGGGAGGTATGCGCGAGGCCGAGGCGACCACGCGGCAGCGCATGACCGACCGACTCCGCGACGACCCCGCCACGCCGAGTGCGCTGGCGACGGAGTTCGAAGTGACAGCCGGCGCCGCGCTCCGGCACGTCGAGCACATCTCGCAGACGGTCGCGGGAAGCGACGACGACGAGGAGTTACTCGTCGCCCCACCGGAGTGCGTCGAGTGCGGGTTCAGCGACTTCGACGACCTCCTGAACCGACCGTCTCGCTGCCCGGAATGCAAGCACGAGGGCATCGAGGAGCCCGCGTTCGTCATCGACGCCAGTCCCTGAGCGGGTAGCACCGTCAGCCGACCGTACTCGAGTGGCGACCGGGAACGACCGTAAGCCCGATACCCGCGCGCCCCTCTACCTCCGGGCGATGACAGAGGGGACGCGGGTGGCGAGCGTCGAGGAGGTACCCGTCGCGTCGACGCACCTGTTCCGGGTGCGAGACGGCGACGGCGAGGTGGACGAGGCGATGCTCACGAAGGTGAGCGACGGCGTCGTCGCGTACCTGAACCGCTGCATGCACTTCCGGCACATCCGCATCGACAAGGGCGACGGTGCGCCGATGCGCGACGGCGAACTCGTCTGCCAGAACCACGCGGCGATGTTCGAGGCGGACTCCGGCGTCTGCACGTACGGGCCGTGCCAGGGCGCGGTGCTCGACGAGGTCGGTATCGCGGAGCGCGACGGCGACGTCTACCTCGTCGACGACACCTACGAGTACGTCGGCGACGGCCCGCTCGACGACGACGCGGGCCCGAGTGCGTCCGAGTCGAACCCCGAGTGGGGGTAGGACGTCAGTTCGGGAGCGACCGCAGGCAGGCGTTCACGGTCCGGGACCGCCGCGAGCGCTCGCGACGTACAGCGTCTCGCGGACGCCAGGGAGCGCTTCGGCGGCCGCGGGGACGACCGCGGGGTCCGCGCCGAGGGTCGTGAACGCCGCGTCCACGCCGACGTCGCGAGCGACGTCGACGAGCGGCCGCTGGAGTTCCGGCGGACAGTTCAGCGCGTACACGACGTCCGCGTCAGCGTACACCCCGGGGTCGGGGTCGGTGACGTCGTCGCGAACGAACGCGACGCCCTCCGGGAACGACCCGTCCGCGACCCGGCGCGGTTCGGTGACGTCCGTCGCCGTCACCGCCACGCCGCGCTCGGCGAGCGCGGCCGCCACGTCCGGTCGCTCGCCCACGCCGACCTCCACCACCACGTCGTACGATTCCAGGCGGTCCGCGAGCGCCGCGACGACCGCGTCTCGTGTTCCCACGCCGGGATGTTTATACGTGGAGGTATCTAACGGTAGCGCATGCTCGTCGACATCGTCCCTGTCGGGGAGGTGCCGGCGCACGTCAAGCGCGCCGCCTCCGAGGGACTCAGGTCGGTCTACGGCTGCGACGTGAGCGTCCACGAACCCCAGCCGTCACCGAAGGAAGCCTACGACACGCAGCGCAAACAGTACGCCGCCGAGGAGTTCATCCAGCTCGCCGAACGCGAAGGCTCGGGCGACAAGAACATCGCGATCACCGCCGAGGACCTCTTCTATCGCCGGCGGAACTACGTGTTCGGGCTCGCGTACCTCGACGGGAGCGGGAGCGTCGTCTCCACGTACCGCCTGCAGACGTCGAGCGACGGCGGACTCGCGGAGACCGACGACGGCGACGTCTTCCAGAACCGAATCCGGAAGGAGATCGTGCACGAGATCGGGCACACGATGGGGCTCGAGCACTGCGACAACAAACGCTGCGTGATGAACTTCTCGCCGACCGTTCGCGAGGTCGACGTGAAGGAGGAGACGCTCTGCGGGACGTGCCAGCGTCAAGTCCTCTGAGATGGCGTTGCCCGCTGGCTGGCACCGAGAGTACGAGGGACGCCACGGTGCGGAGTACTTCTACGACCGACGGAACCTCACGGTGAGCGTGCTCCCGCGGTACGAGCGCGCGTCCGGTCGAGCGAGCCAGAAGAAGCCCGTGGGGTACGTGGTGCGCGTGCATCGCATCCTCGACCCGGAGCCGTCGGTCCCGATGACGCTCGGGGAAGGCGAGACGTTCGCCGCCGCCAAGGACCTGGCGCAGAAGTACATGCGGCGAGTGGATACGCGGAGTCTGCGCGCGGCGAACGAGGACGCGTTCGCGGCGTTCACGGACGTTGCGAGCTACGACGACGACGTGCTCGTCGACCTCTGTCGGTCGCTCGCCCGGTCACCGGTCGACGCGGTCGTGCACGTCGACGACGGCCGGGTCACCGTCACGCACGCATCGAACGCGTCACCGGCATCGGTCCGCGACCGCCTCACGGCGCGCGTTCGCCAGTTCGGCGAACTCACCGAACCCGGCGATAGCGCGTGTTACCTCGCTCGCGCGACGACCGACCTCGTGTGGGTCTCTCGCGGTGGCGCTGACGGCACGCTCGTCGAGTTCGCGGACGCGCACGACGACGTCGGCGCGTTCCTCGACGAGGTCGGGTCGTTCGTTCGCCGACGCGACGTCGACGACGACGCTCACGAGACGTAACGGAAGCGAGACGTAACGGAAGCGAGACGTAACGGAAGCGAGACGTGACGCGAGCGAGAAACGCCGGGCGAGAAACGCGAGGCGACAGGCTAGTTCGCGTAGTAGTACTCGCCGTCCTTCCGCTGCTGTTTGTCGAGTTGACTCCCGGGCTTGTTGACGCGCGGACGCTTCGTGCGTTCGTCGCGCCGGAACGTCACGCCGAGGTTCGAGAGGAACTCGTTCATCCCCGACCGCATCTCCTGGGGTGGCGTCGCGTGCCCGTGCTTGGCGGGTTCGCCCTCGAAGACCTGCAGGCGGTCCGCGAGCAGGTCGATCATGTAGATGTCGTGGTCGATGACCATCACGGTCGCGTCCTGGCGTTCGGCGTACCGGCGGATGGCTCGCGTCGCCTGCACGCGCTGTTCGACGTCCAGATGCGCCGACGGTTCGTCGAGCAGGTAGAGGTCGGCGTCCTCCGAGAGACACGCGGCGATGGCGACGCGCTGGCGCTCGCCACCGGAGAGGTCCTCGAGGTTCTGCTCCATGATGCGGTTCAACTGCAAGGGTTGGGCGATCTCGGTGTCCCAGTAGCTCGACCCGAACTGGTCGGTGATGGACTGGAGGAACACGTCGACGCGCATCGGTTGCGCGATGTCGATGTACTGGGGCTTGTAGGAGATGTCGAGGTCCACGTCGACGTCGCCGCTCGTCGGTTCGAGGTTCCCCGCGAGCATCTTGGCGAACGTCGACTTCCCGATGCCGTTCGGGCCGACGATACCCAGCACCTCGTTCTCGCGGATGGCGCCGCCGTCGACGGAGAGACTGAACTCGCCTTCGCCGTAGCTCATCTCCATGTCGGGGTACTCCGCGAGCACCTGGCCCTTCTCGACGGGCCGCGGTGCGTGCTCCTCGAACTTGATGGCGTTCGGGCGAACGCGCATGTTCTCGTTCTCGAGGTAGCCCTTGAGGTACTCGTTGATGCCGTTCCGGACGCTCTTCGGGTCCGTGACGACACCGTACGCGCCGGGTTCACCGTACGCGATGTTGAGGTTGTCTGCGAGGAGGTCGAGGATGGCGAGGTCGTGCTCGACGACGAGCATCGACTTCTCGCCCTCGTCCGCGAGCTCGCGGATGATGCGCGCCGCGGTGACGCGCTGCCCGATGTCGAGGTACGGCGTGATCTCGTCGAGGAAGTAGAAGTCAGCGTCGCGAGCGAGACACGCGATGATGGCGACGCGCTGGAGTTCGCCACCGGAGAGGCTGTCGATGGACTGGTCCATCACGGGCCCGATCTCCATCCGTTCGACGAGTTCGTCGAGGACGCCGCGTTCGTCGGTCGCCTCGAGGAGTTCGCGCGTGACGCCGTCGAACTGCGAGGGAATCTCGTCGACGTACTGCGGTTTCCGCGACACCGACAGGTCCCCTTCGTCGAGCCGCTCGAGGTACGTCTGCTTCTCGGTGCCGCGGTACTCGTCGAGCACCGCCTCGAAGTCCGGCGGGTCCGCGTACTCGCCGAGGTTCGGCATGAGTTCGCCCGCGAGGATGCGGACCGCGGTCGTCTTCCCGATGCCGTTCGGGCCGAGGATACCAGTCACCTGTCCCTGCTGGGGCGTCGGCAGCCCGTACAGCGAGAACGCGTTCTCGCCGTACCGATGCGCGGGATGCTCCTCGAGTTCGCTCGGGAGGTTGATGATCTCGATCGCGTCGAACGGACACTTCTCGACGCAGATACCGCAGGTCTCCCCGAGACAGATCTCCTCGCTGATGCGGACCTGGTCGGGTTTCCCGTCCTCGGCGTCCTCGCCGCGGACGGTGATGCACTCCTTGCCCGTGCGGTTCGGCGGACAGAAGTTCTTGCACTCGTAGTTACAGCGGTCGGGCTGGCAGCGTTCCAGGTCCACGACCGCGATGCTATCGTCGGCCATCTTAGGAGAACAGGCCGGGGAGTGCGTGCTTCGCTCCGGACGCGAGCGCCTCGTTGGCGGCCGCCGCGGCGTGCGCGTCGGAGGTGAGGATGACCGTCCACGTCACGAACCACATCGAGAACGTGATGAGGAGGATGAACAGGAAGTCCTTCGCGCCGAAGTCGTCCTTGTAGATACCCATGGCTTGCTGGAGGAGGGGTTGGACGACGACGGCGGCGAGGACGATGAGCTGCGCCGTCTGGTCCTTCGAAGCGGCGGCGGCAGTCATGTCCTGCGTGAGGAACCACGACCCGAACGCGGCCGCGACGCCGAGGCCAGCGGCGATGCCGGTTCGGGTTACGGCAAGGACGTGTGCTTGTCGTTGGCTCTGCGTCTCTGTCGCCATACGGTCCCGTCCGGGACGTCGCCCCAAAAGCCGTTCGCTCTCGGTGCGAGCGCGCTCCCGACGCGGTCGACGGTCAGATTCCAGGGGTGACCCACACGCGGTTCGGGTCAATCTTTAAGAGCGAGGGGCGTTTCGATTCGTAATGATGAGTGATTCAGGGGAGGACCTCGACGAGCTACCGCCGAGCGCGAAACTCGTCTACAAGGTACTCGAGTACGACGGCCCGCTCACCCAGAAACAGATAGTCGAGGAGTCGATGCTGTCGGCGCGAACGGTCCGGTATGCGTTGGAGCGCCTGCAGGACATCGACCTCGTCAGTCAGGACGTCTACTTCGCGGACGCTCGACAGAGCCTCTACGAGTTGACGGGCGAACCCATCGCGGCGGACGGTGGGGAGACCGAGGGCGACGTCGAGACCTGCTGCGCCGAATAAGAGCGGTTCGTCTGGCCTTTTCCGGACTCAGTCCGTGTGCACCGTTATCGGCGCCTTCCGGTCGATGGCGCGCTCTAGCTCCTCCGCGATGGCGCTTCCGCGCGACACCTGGACCTCGCCGCCGCGACCGACCGTCGCCGTGAACAGGTACTCGTCCTCCGCGCGGACCTCGACGGTCTCGCCGACGTGCCCGTCGACGGGCACGACGATGTGCCGGCTCGTTATCTCCGGTTCGGTGAGTTGTCCAGTCGACCCCCCACCGCCACGGCCGCTACTACCGCTGTCACCACTACCACTTGATCCCGTCTCGTAGTGCGGGTTCTCGTCGTGCGTGCGAACGTCGATGTCGATACCGAGGCGGTTCTCGACGTCCTGGATGCGGCCGCCGCCCTTCCCGATGACGCTTGAGATGTCGTCGTCGTCGACGTACACGACCGCCGTGTTCTGGCCCTTCAACTGGACGCTGACGTGGCCGCGAGCGATCGAGCGGATCTCGCGCTCGATCTCCTGTTTCGCGATGCGGTTCACGCCCGTCTCGCTCCCGCCGTCCTCCGCGTCGTCGAGCGGAACCGTGACGACCTGGCGGTTGAACGTGTAGATCTCGTACTTCGGTTCGCCGCTCTCGAAGTCGTTGATCGTGATGACGGGCCGCGCCAGGTCCTCCTCGGTGAGGCCGTGAGGCACCTTCACTTCGGTGTTCACGTCGTACACCGTGTCGACCTCGCCGGCTTCGATGTAGACGACGGTGTCGACCACCTGGGGTATCATCCCGAGTTCCACGCGGCCGACGAGGCGCTGGAGCGCGTCGATGGCGCGCGTCGCGTGGACGACGCCGAGCATCCCGACGCCAGCGAGCCGCATGTCCGCGAACACCTCGAAGTCGTCGGTCTTCCGGACTTCGTCGTAGATCGTGTAGTCCGGACGCACCATCAGGAGCGAGTCCGCGGTGTTCGCCATCGACCCGTCGAGTTCGGTGTACTGCGTGATGTCCGCGTCCACCTGGAGGTCCCGTGGTTTCTCCATGGTCTTCACGGAGAAGTCGTGGTCGTTCAGGTAGTTCGCGACCGCTTGCGCGAACGTCGACTTCCCCGCGCCCGGACTCCCGGAGATGAGGACGCCGCGCTGGCGTTCCAGAAGGCGCTCTTTGAGTTCCTCGGCGAAGTCGTAGTCGTCGATGTCGGTGAGCGCGATCGGGCGGACCGCGGTTATCTCGATGCCGTCACTGAACGGTGGGCGGGCAACCGCGATGCGGTAGTCGCGGAACTGGACGATGTCCATCCCGGTCTTCGAGAGTTCGAGGAACCCGTCGGATTCCTCCTTGGCGGCGTTGAGTATCTCGGTCGCGTACTCGTCCATCGTCGCCTCGTCGAGCGGGTCGTCGGCGATCTGGACGTAATGCATGTCGCCGATCTCGCCGCGTTTGGCCTTCGGGACCGCGCCCGCCTTGAGGTGGACGCTCATCGTGTCCTCGGTGAAGTACGTCTCGACGTTGAGCGTCCCGAGTTCCTCGACCTCGGGGGAGACGACGTCGACGTCGATGCCTTTCGCCTTCGCGACCTCGCCCTGGACGACGTCGCTCGTCAGGAAGACGGCGTCGCGGTCCTCGGCGAGTTCGCGGATGAGCGCGTCGATCTCGCCTTCGCTCGCCGCGTCGATCGCGACGTCGTCGGGGCGCTCGCCGATGTAGGATAGTTCGATGACGCCGTCGTCGGCGCGTTCGGCGAGTCGCTGCAGTTCCTCCAGGCCCGCCCAGCCGGTGTCGTGGCCTGCGTTGGCCTGCGCTTCGAGTTCGGCGACGACGGCCTCGGGCACCATGATGGTCGCACCCTGGTACGTGCCGTCGTCGATCTTCGCGGACACGCGGCCGTCGACGACCACGCTCGTGTCCGGGACTACGTTCATGCTCGACCCTACGGGCCTCGCTGTTTAAAAGGGTGGTCCGTTGGTCGGTGCCACGGAGTCTCGGGGTCGCGGGCGGCTGTCCGCGTGGATTCCAGCGACGTGGGAACGAGCGGGGGACTGTCGTTCGTCGACGACGTGACCTCGCGCATGGACCCGTCGATGGAGTTCGGCCTGGGTGGGTTGAATCGGTTCGTCGAGGCGGACTCGCTCACAGACCAGATAGGGTTGGACGACGAGGAGATCGCGTGGCGGAAGACGTTCATCGGGTTCGACGACGAGGACGAACGTCGGCTCGAGGACCTGGAACCGCTGCTGCGCGAGAACCAGGACGCTATCGCGGACGCGTTCTACGACAACCTCACGGCGCACGAGCAGACGACGCGCATCATCGAGCGGTCGCCGAAGGGCGTCGAGGACCTGAAGCGCACGCAGAAGGCGTACCTGGTGTCGCTCGCGACCGGCGACTACGACGACGAGTACTTCACGAACCGGGCGCGCATCGGGAAGCTCCACGAGATCCTGGACATGCCCCTGAAGCAGTACGTCGGCCAGTACGGCCTGTACTACGACCTCATCCTGTCGCGAGTGGACGAGCGCGTGCAGGGCCAGGTCGTCGACGCCATCGAGGAGTGGGTCGAGGAGCGCGAGGCGGCCGAGGGCGGCCTGGAGCGCGTCGTGGGCGCGCTCCGCGGGCTCGGCGGCGACGACGACCACGAGGGGCTCGACGAGTCCCTGGAGGCGACGGTCCGTGACGCGATCCACGACGGGATGCAGGACGTGCTCGCGGTGCTTCGCATCCTGAACCTCGACCTCCAGGTGGCGAGCGACACGTACGTCGACTCGTACAGTCGCCGCCTGGAGCGCGCCATCGACCGCCAGCAGGCGCTCGCCGCGGAGGTCGAGGAGGCGGTGCAGCCGCCCGTCGAGCAACTTGAGGCGTCGTCGGCGTCGGTCGCTGACAGCGCGACGACCATCCAGGAGCACACGGAGACGCAGGCTGACGGGGTGGCGGACGCGGCGGCGGACCTGGAGGAGGTGAGTGCGGCCGCGGAGGAGGTCGCGTCGGTCGCGGCGGACGTCCGGGAGACGAGCGAGCGCGCGTCCGGCGTCGCCGAGGACGGCGTGGACGCGGCGGCGAGCGCGATGACGGCGCTCGAGGCGGTCGCGGACGCGACGGACCGGCTCCACGACGCCGCGGAGACCGTCGAGTCGCGCGCGGCGGACATCGAGGAGGTCGTCGACCGCGTCGACGGCGTCGTGGACCGGACGGCGGTGCTCGCGACGAACGCGAAGGTGGAGGCCGAGCGCGAGCGCGGGAGCGGGCCGGTCGCGACCATCGCGTCCGAACTGGAGTCGTTCGTCTCGCAGACGCGCGGCGACCTGGCGGACGTCGACGAGGCGGCGACGGCGGTCCGCGAGGAGGCGGCGGCGACCCGTCGCGTGGTCGAGACGGCGAGCGACCAGGTCGACGAGAGCCACGACCAGGTCGCGGCGGCGCTGGATTCGCTCGAGGACGTGGAGGGCGCAGTCGCGGAGTCGGCGTCGGGCATGCAGGAGGTCGCGGCGGCGGCGGACCAGCAGGCGCGGTCGGTGACGGCGGTGTCGGAGACGGTCGAGGACCTCGCGGACGCTGCGGACGCGGTCGCCGCGGAGGCGGCGTCGGTGGCGGCGGCGAGCGAGCAGCAGGCCGAGAGCGCGCGCCACGTCGCGTCGGCTGTCGAGAAGCTGTCGACGGATGCGGTCGGCGAGGAGGAGCGCGTCTACGAGCGCGTCTGACTGGCTGCGTGAAACTGGGTTCGGTGGTGCGTGAAACTGGGTTCGGTGGTGCGTGAAACTGGGTTCGGTGGTGCGTGAAACTGGGTTCGGTGGTTCGTCTGTGGCGGTCAGCGGGCGTCGTCGACGGCGACGTCGACGTCCGCGCCGTCGTCGAGGTCGAGGTCGACGGCGTATCGGTCGAGCGCGAACAGGAGGACGGCGCCGATGGCGGCGACGACCGCGAACTGGACGAGGACGTCGTTCGTCCACGCGAGACCGTCGCGCGTCGACACCTCGTTGACGGGGGCGCGGAGCGCGCCGGCGACGAGCGCGACGAGGAAGGCCATCGTCGTCTGGCGGTCGGCTTCGAGCGCGCGGTCGACGAGGCGAGCGACGGTGAAGAGGCCGACGGCGGCGCCGACGAGGAACACGCCGACGACCGTCCCGAGGTCGACGACGCGCGCGAGCCCGCCGCCGGTGACGAGCGCGAGGAGGGCGTCGGTGAACGTCGACAGCGTCTCCGTGAGGTACGTGTACTGACCGAGGACGACGAGGATGAGTGCGCCCGAGATGCCGGGGAGGATCATCGCGCTGATGGCGACGGTCCCCGCTACGAAGGTGAGGAGGAGGCCCTGTCCGGCGAGCAGTTCGACGTTCCCGGAGAGCGCGAACGCGACGACGAACCCGGCTGCGGCGGCGGTGGCGTGCCGGGTGGTGTCGAGACTGATCTGGCGAGAGAGGACGATCGCGCTCGCGAGGATGAGCCCGAAGAAGAACCCGAAGAGTGCGACGGGGTAGTTGATCTCGGCGAAGTGGACGGCTCGGGAGACGAGGACGAGCGCGCCGGCGATGCCGACGCCGAGCGTCCCGAGGAACAGCGCGTCGGTCTCCTCGACGACCGCCCAGACGCCGCTCGCGTCGAGGGAGACGGTGGCGCGGAGCGCGCGAACGCCGGCGTCGGGCGTCACGTTCGTGATGCCGTCGATGAGTCGGTCGTAGATGCCGGCCAGCAGCGCGATGGTGCCGCCGGAGACGCCGGGAACGGCGTCGGCGGTTCCCATGCAGAGGCCGATGAGGAGCACGCGGATGGAGAGTCCGTCAGCGTCGTCGGTCATTCGAACGGTGGTTACGAGAGCGCGGAGAAACCTCTTGTGGAGTCACCGCACAGTCAACGGCATGGACGACGCGAACGGCGCTGGCAGTACGGCGGACGGCGAGTCGCTCCCCGAGGTCGTCGAGTTGACCAGGGAATTAGTCTCGGTGCCGGTCGCGGACGCGGAGTCGGTCGCGGGCGACCGCGTCGAGGCCTGGCTACGTGAGCACGCACCCGGAACGGTGCTGCGAGACGAGCACGGGAACGTGTTCGCGTGCCGGACGCCCGGTGACGCACCGCATCTCGACGACCTGGTCGACGCGGGCGACGTGACGGCTGGTGACCGGGAGACGCTCGCGTTCGTCGGCCACCACGACGTCGTCGACCCCGCGGACGCGCAGGTCGACGACGACGGGACGATGACGTGCGAGGTCGTGGACGGCGACCGTCGAGTTCGCGGTCGCGGGACGGCGGACATGAAGGGCGCGGTCGCGGCGGCGATGCTCGCGTTCCGCGACGCCGACCTCACGGGCGAGGACGCACCCGACCGCGACCTGGTGTTCGCGTCGTTCGTCGGCGAGGAGGTCGGCGGCGAGGGCTGTCGTGCGGCCATCGCGGACGGGTTCGCGCCGACGTGGTCGGTCGTCGGCGAGGGGTCGACGGGGTACTCCGCGCCGGGCGTGACGGACGTCGCGGTCGCGCACAAGGGCCGGCGGGCAGTGACCGTCGAGGCGACGGGTGCGGCGGCGCACGCGAGCGAGCCGGACGCGGGCGAGAACGCCATCTATCGGGCGACGGACGCGGTCGACGTCCTCCGGGACCTCGCGTGGCCGACCGTCGACGTCGCCGGTGAGACGCTCTCGGGGAGCGTCGTCGTCACGGAGATAGCGGGCGGGAGCGCGTGGAACGTCGTCCCCGATAGTTGCGAGGTGACGGTCGACGAACGCACGGTGCCGGGCGAGCGCGCCGACGTCGGGCGCGTCGAGGCCGTCGACGGCGTCTCCGTGCGCGTCGACCAGGACCTCCCGCCGATGCGGTGTGGCGACGACGCGTTCGCGGACGCCGTGCTCGCGGCCGCCGACGCCGTCCAGGACGACTCCCCCGAGCACGTCTCGAAGCCGCACGCGACCGACGCCGGCTGGCTCGACGACCGCGCCGGCACGGAGTGCGTGGTCTGTGGCGTCGCCGAACCCGGCGAAGCGCACACCGACGGCGAGAGCGCGAGCGTCGCTGTCCTCGAGCGCTGCCGGCGCATCTACGAGCGCGTCGCCGGAACGCGGTTCGCCTAGCGCGACGGTCGCGTCGCCGCGTCCTCGCCGGCCTGTCCCGCGTCCCCGTCCGCGCGGCCGTCCGGGTCGTCGACGATGGCAGGGACGACGTGGAGCGCGGCGGCGACGGCGAGCATCGCGAGACTCATCGCGAGCAGGAACGGCTGTCTCCCGTGGACGCCCAACCAGAGCAGTGCCGCGAGGAAGTAGCCGTGCGTCAGGAACACCGCGAACGACGGGAGCGCCGCTGGCTGGCGGAGCGACGCACCCGAGCGCACGACCGCGACCGCCGCCGCGACCATGCACGCGCCGAGAACGACCGCCTTCCGCACCGTCGATTCGACCGTCACGACGTCCCACGCGAGCATCGCCGCGTAGATGAGCGCGGACGCGGCGACGAGCGTCACCGCTGCCGCGACGGTGCGCGTCCGGACCGCGTCCACGCCCTCGGTCCAATCGGCGTCGCCGGCGCGAGCGAGCGCGACGTCGTACACCGCGACGAACAGGAACCCGACCGCGAACCACCCGAAGAAGTTCCCGAGCGGCACGCCGAAGTACTCGCCGGCGGGCGTCCACGTCCAGAAGCCGACGGGCTGGAAGCGGATGGCGACAGCGTCCAGCGCCAGGTCGACGTGGAGCACGAACAGCGCGACGAACGCCGCACGAGCCGGCGGCGATATCTCCCAGCGTCTCGCGGTCTCGTAGCCCGCGTACAGGACGACGCTCCACCCGAGCCCGATGGCGACTGGGATGCCGAGGACGTCGACGAACCGCGCGGCGGGGTACGTGTAGTCCTCGAACCCGACGACGACGAGTTTCTCCAGGACGAGCCCGTAGACGACCGACGTGGCGAAGAACGGGAGGTCGTTGGTCCGGTACGCGTGCACGCCACAGAGGCTGGCGGTGACGAGCGCGAGCACCTCGAAGCTCGCGTACGGCGAGAGCATACCGGCAACCACGACGGAGTGGTTCATAAGTCACCGGGTCGGCGGCCCCAGTGGCGTCGCCACCGCCGCGACTGGGATGGTCGCTCCGGAAACCATGGTTTCTTGACCTGACGACGGCAACTATTGCCCGATGGCTACAGACGCTTCTGCGGCGACGGAGACGCCGGCGGCGTACGACGAGTTCCGCTCGACGGTCGAACGATACAAGAACCTCGGGTACGCGCAAGGCGTGCTGTCCTGGGACCAGGAGGTCATGATGCCGGAGGCAGGGACGCCCGCTCGCTCCCGGCAGACCGCGGCGCTGTCGGCGGTGAGCCACGAGATACTGACGAGCGACGAGCTCGGCGAGCAGCTCGACGCTCTCGAGGACGTCGACCTGACCGCCGAACAGCAGGCGGTCGTCCGCGAGGTATCGCGGGAACGAGAGCGCGCGACGAGCGTCCCGACCGAGCTCGTCGAGGAGATATCCCAGAAGACGAGCGAAGCGCATCCGACGTGGAAGGAGGCCAAGGAAGCGGACGACTTCTCCACGTTCGCGCCCGCGCTCGAAGAGCTCGTCGAGCTGAAGCGCGAGTACGCCGAGCACATCGCGCCCGACCAGGACCCCTACGAGACGCTGTTCGAGGAGTACGAGCCCTACCTGGGCCTCGACACCGCAGAGCGCGTCCTGGAGCGCCTCAAGGAGGAGCTCCCGCCGCTCATCGAGCAGGTCCGAGAAAGCGACGCCGACCTCGCACTCGATTCGTTCGACGGGACCTTCGACGCCGACGACCAGATGGAGTGGGTGCGCGCGGTGCTCGACGAACTCGGGTACGACTGGGAGCGCGGTCGACTCGACGAGGCACCGCATCCGTTCTCGTCGGGCACGCAGTACGACGCGCGCGTCACCACGCGCTTCGACGAGGAGGACCCGCTCGGCGCGACGTACTCGACCGTCCACGAGTTCGGGCACGCGACGTACACGCTCGGCCTCCCCGACGAGCACTACGGGACGCCGCTCGGCGAGGCGCGTGACCTGACCGTCCACGAGTCCCAGAGTCGCCTCTGGGAGAACCACGTCGGGCGCTCGAAGGCGTTCTGGCAGTACTTCCTCCCCGAACTCAAGGCGCACTTCGACGGCCTGGAGGACGTCACGGTCGAGGACGCCTACGAGGCGGCGAACCAGGTGTACGAGGACAACCTCATCCGCGTCGAGGCGGACGAGCTCACGTACCACATGCACATCGTGGTGCGGTTCGAGATCGAGCGCGACCTCATCAGCGGCGACCTCGACGTCGCGGACGTCCCGGAGGCGTGGAACGACAAGTACGAGCAGTACCTCGGCATCCGCCCCGACACCGACGCCGAAGGGTGCCTGCAGGACATCCACTGGAGTCACGGCAGCTTCGGGTACTTTTCCACGTACTCCCTGGGGAGCGTCCTCGCCAGCCAGCTGTACGCCGCCGCCGAGGACGACGTCGACGACCTGGACGCGAAGCTCCGCGAGGGCGAGTTCGACCCGCTCATGGACTGGCTGAACGAGCACGTCCACGGGCACGGGAAGCGCTACGAGACCGACGACCTCGTCCGCGAGGCGACCGGCGAACCGTACACCGCGGACTACTTCCTCGACTACGTCACCGAGAAGTACGGCGCCCTCTACGACCTCGACTGACGACGCCGCCCGCGCCAGCGGCCTTGTAGGCGCTCACGATTCGTCGCTTCGAAGAAAAAACCGCGAGCGGCGCGCCGGGAACCGCAATCGGGAGTCGACTGCCGTTATTCGAGGTCGAAGCGGTCGTTCGTCATGACCTTGTGCCAGGCGTCGACGAAGTCCTGGACGAGCTTCTCCTCGCCGTCGTCGGCCGCGTAGACCTCTGCGACCGTGCGGAGCCGCGAGTTCGACCCGAAGACGAGGTCGAAGCGCGTCGCCTCGTACTCGAGGTCGCCGGTCTCGCGGTCGTAGCCCTCGAAGACCTCCTTCGCGTCCGAGGTCGGCTCCCACTCGAGGTCCATCCCGAGCAGGGTCTCGAAGAAGTCGTTCGTGAGCGCGCCCGGGTCGTCCGTGAACACGCCGCGGTCGGTGTCGTCGTAGGTCGCGCCGAGCGCGCGCAGGCCGCCGACGAGCACCGTCATCTCGGGCGCGGTGAGGTTCAGGAGCTCCGCCTTGTCCACGAGGACTTCCTCGTGGCGTCGGTCGAGGTCCTCGCCGAGGTAGTTCCGGAACCCGTCGGCCTTCGGTTCCAGCGCCTCGAAGGACTCGACGTCGGTCTGCTCCTGGGAGGCGTCGGTGCGACCCGGTTCGAACGGCACCTCGACGTCGTAGCCGGCGTCAGCGGCCGCCTGCTCGATGGCCGCGTTCCCGCCGAGCACGACGAGGTCGGCGAGCGACACGCGCACGCCGTCCGACCGCGATTCGTTGAACGCCGTCTGGATGCCTTCGAGGGTCTCGAGGGCGCGGTCGAGCGCCGCGGGCTCGTTGACGTCCCAGCTCCGCTGGGGTTCAAGTCGAACGCGAGCGCCGTTCGCGCCACCGCGCTTGTCGCTGTCGCGGTACGTGGACGCCGCCGCCCACGCCGTCTTCACGAGCTCGGTCCGCGTGAGGTCCGACTCGAGGAGGTCCGTCTTCAGTTCCGCGACCGCCTCGTCGTCGACGAGCTCGTAGTCGCGGTCCGGGAGCGGGTCCTGCCAGAGCATCTCCTCGTCCGGAACTTCCGGCCCGAGGAATCGCTCCGGCGGCCCCATGTCGCGGTGCGTGAGTTTGTACCACGCCTTCGCGAACGCCATCCCGAACGCCATCGGGTTGTCCTGGAACTCCTCGAGGATCTCGCGGTAGTCGGGGTCGCGCTTCAGCGCGATGTCCGTCGTCAGCATCATCGGCGACTCCGATTCGTCGCCGTGCGCGGGCTCCGCGGAGTCGCGGAGCTCCTCGTCCACCGGGAGCCACTGCCAGGCGCCGCCCGGGCCCTTCTGGGCCGCCCACTCGTGGTCGAGGAGGTTGTCGATGTACCCGAGGTCCCAGTCGATCGGCGACTGCGTCCACGGCCCCTCGATACCGCTCGTGATGGTGTCCTTGCCCTTCCCGGATTCGTAGTCGCTCTCCCAGCCGAGACCCTGCTGCTCGATGGGTGCGGCCTCGGGCTCCGGCCCGACGTGCTCGTCGGGGTCGGCCGCGCCGTGGACCTTCCCGAACGTGTGCCCGCCAGCGATGAGCGCCGCCGTCTCCTCGTCGTTCATCGCCATCCGACTGAACGACTCGCGGATGTTCTTCGCGGACAGTTCCGGGTCCGGGTTCCCGTCGGGGCCCTCGGGGTTCACGTAGATGAGGCCCATCACGGTCGCACCCAGGTCGCCCGTGATCTGGCCGGGTTCGGGGACGCGCTCGGACGCCTCCATCTCCGTCTCCGGCCCCCAGTCGACGGACTCGTCCGGCGCGAACGCGTCCTCGCGACCGCCAGCGAACCCGAACGTCTTCGCGCCCATCGACTCGATGGCGACGTTCCCCGCGAGGATCATGAGGTCCGCCCACGACAGACTCCGGCCGTACTTCTTCTTCACGGGCCAGAGCAGGCGTCGGGCCTTGTCGAGGTTCGCGTTGTCCGGCCACGAGTTCAGCGGCGGCAGTCGCTGCATGCCCTCGGCCGCGCCACCGCGACCGTCGCTCGTCCGGTATGTCCCGGCGCTATGCCACGCCATCCGGATGAACAGCGGCCCGTAATGACCGTAGTCCGCCGGCCACCAGTCCTGCGAGGTCGTCATGACGTCCTCGATGTCGTCCTTGACGGCGTCGAGGTCGAGCGACTGGAAGGCCTCGGCGTAGTCGAAGTCCTCGCCCATCGGGTCGACGTCGCGCGCGTTCTGGTCGAGGATGTCGACTTCCAACTGCTCGGGCCACCAATCGCGGTTTCTGAATCTCATCGTCTCGACGTTACCGCTTTACCGTATTAACAGTGTTCAACGCGGGCAGGAATCTTCGCGGCAACCGAATCGAGCGCGCGGATTCGGGAACTTTTGTTCCGGAAGCAGGTGTGCGTGGTCGAACCGACGACGTGGATGCGGCGGCGGTCCCGTCGCAACCGCGGGCGGATAAATCCGAGTTCGCGCGTTCGCGAGTTCACGTAGGCTTATCCGAGCGGAGTGCGCAGGGGCGTGACATGACGGAGAACGTCCTCATCTACGGGTCTTACGGGTATACTGGTGCGTTGATCGCGAAGCAGGCGGCGGCGTCGGCGGACCTCGACCCCGTGGTGGCGGGGCGGAACGGGGAGAAGGTCCGCGAGCAGGCCGCGGCGTTGGCGTTGGAGAGCGAGACCTTCAGCGTCGACGACGACGTGGCGAGCGTCGTCGAGGACTTCGACGTGGTATTGAACTGCGCAGGGCCGTTCTCGGCGACGGCGGACCCGATGGTGGACGCGTGCATCGAGACGGAGACGCACTATCTGGACATCACGGGCGAGTGGCAGGTGTTCGACGCGCTCGCGAAGCGAAGCGACGAAGCCGAGGATGCGGGCATCATGCTTCTCCCCGGGACGGGGTTCGACGTGGTGCCGTCGGACTGTCTCGCCGCACACCTCGACGACCGTCTGCCGGACGCGGAGTCGCTCACGCTCGCACTCGGCGGGATGGGGGGGCTCTCGCGCGGGACGGCGATGACGATGGTGGAGAACTTCGGCGACGACGGCGTCGTCCGCGAGAACGGCGAGTTGAAGCGCGTCCCGCAGGCGTTCGACGACCGCGAGTTCGAGTTCTCGCACGGCACCCGGAGCGGGATGACCATCCCGTGGGGGGACGTGGTGACGGCGTACCACTCGACGGGCATCGGGAACGTCCGCGTGTACTCGGAGACGCACCCGGACACCATCGAGCGCATCCGCCAGTTCCGGAAGCTCGCGCCCGTCATCCAGTCCGGGCCCGCGCAGTCGCTCCTGAAGTGGCTCGTCGACCGCCGCATCGACGGCCCGGACGACGAGGCGCTCCGAGAGGGCAGCGGCGAGATCTACGGGGAAGCCGAAAACGCAGACGGCGACACCGTCGTGTCGCGCCTCGAGACCCCGAACGGGTACGCGCTCACTCGCGACACCGCACTGCTGTGCACGCGGAAGGTCCTCGACGGCGACGCCCCCGTCGGCTACCAGACGCCCTCGTCCGCGTACGGGAAGGACCTCGTCCTCGAAGTGGACGGCGTCGAACGAATCGACGTGAACTGACTCGTCCAGCATACGGCGGCCCCCAGGCCGCCGTTTCCGGTATCAGTGGTTCGTCATACGATTTCATCATTCAGCATCGCTCGTGGAACGCAGGTCCAGTATAACGCTTACATGTCTCGCATTTGGATAATCAAAGGAAACAGATGACAGACTCAGCGAACGATTCAGACCCCAAAGCCATCAACGTCGGCCTCCTCTACGTGACTGGCTTCTTCCTCATCTGTACACTTTCCTTGTTCATCTATCACGTCACCACCACGTCCGTGTCAGCGCTCTCCAGTATCTCCCTTCTCTCTAGCTCGAACTGTTCACCCAGCACCGTCTACGCTGGACTCTCCTGTTGGTCGCGCTCAGCGCTCGTGATCGCTGCCGTGACGATCGGACTCCCACTCTTCGCTCTCTGGCATCGCCTCTTCTACGGCCCCATCTATACACTCCTCCAGACCTACGGCATCTTCCCCTGACAGACTCGAATTAACTGGGTCAGTTTCAGGCAGGATTCCGGATACCGAAATCGTGCGACTATCCACTGTTCCTGACTCAGCGAGCAGACGGCGGCCCCCAGGCCGCCGTTTCCGTTCCTGACTCAGCGAGTATACGGCGACCGCCGGGTCGGCGTTTCTTCGCGGTGTCGGGAGCCTGCGTGAACCAGTTGGCGTGTGGTGTATTGTCGTGGGTTCGGTGTGGTGAAGTGGGTGGGTGGTGTGGGGTGTGGGTATGGCGTTGCATCTCTTGCAGTACTCTGACGTTGAGAACGCGTTCGACGACCCGGTGCGGGTGGGGCGGTTGGCTGGTGGGTTGGTGTCGCGTCGGGCGGCGTTGTCGGACGACGGCGAGCCGGTGCTGGTGGTCGGGACGGGAGATTCGTTCGGGCCGGGGTTGTTGGCGTTGTCGACGAAGGGGGAGCACGCGCTGTCGTTCTTCGAGGCGGTGGCGCCGGTGGCGGAGACGCTCGGGAATCACGACTTCGACCACGGGCCGGCGCGCGCTCGCGAGCTGGTGGCGGCGGCGCCCCAGGAGTACGTGGTCGCGAACGCGTTCGACGGGGAGGGGTCGGACGCGCAGCGGTTCGCGGCCGCGGAGACGGTGCCGTGGACGACCGTGGAGGCGGGCGAGTGGACGGTCGGTGTCGTCGGTGTTGCGAGTCCGATGACGGGGACGATGGCGCCCGCAGCGTCTGGACTCGACTTCCGCGAGCCGCTGGCGGCGGCTCGTGCGGGGTTGGCGGCGGTCCGCGAGCGTGGCGTGGACGCGACGGTGGTGCTCGCGCACGTCGGCGAGCCGCTCGGCGCGGAGCTGGCGGCGGAACTGGACGTCGACGCCGTGCTCGACGGGCACACGCACGAGCCGTGCGTGGACGTCGTGGACGGAACCGCGTACGCGCGACCCGGGAACGCCGCTGGGCACTTCGTGCACGCGACCGTCCCGATAGGCGAGGCGGCTGCTGGGCAAGGAAGCGACGTGCCGGAGCCGGAGTTGGTCGCGACCGCGGACCAGCCGGTGCACGAGTCGCTCCGGGAGACGGTCGCGGACGCGTACGCCGACGCGGGCCTGGACGAGGTGGTCGCGACCGTCGACGACCCCATCGATTGCTCGAAACCGGCGACCGACCGGGCGGAGAGCCGCGTCGGGAACCTCGTCACGGACGCGTACCGGTGGGCGGCGGACGCGGACGTCGCCGTGATGACGCCCGGCGGCATCCGGACGCGGGACGCGCTCGCGGGCGAGGTCACGGTCGGCGACCTCGTCGGGCTCGTGCCGTTCGAGGGCGACCTCGTGACGTGCGAGGTCGACGGCGCGACGCTACGGGCGGTGCTCGAGCGGACGACGCTCCACGACGCGTTCGAGGAGCATCGGAAGTTCGGGCACGTCTCTGGTGCGCGCGTCGTCTGGGACGACGTCGAGCGCGAGTTCCGCGCGATACGCGTCGACGGCGAGCCCCTGGAGGACGCGGCGTCGTATCGCGTCGCGGCGACCGAGTACTTCGTCGTCACCGACCACCTCTACCCGGAGCTCGCCCGCGAGCAGGTCGTCGCCGAGCACGGCGTCCAGTACGACGCCATCGTCGCGTACGCTCGCGAGGTCGGCGTCGACCCGTCGCTCGACGGACGGGTCGAACGGCCGACGATGGGCGACGCGGCGCACGTCCCCGTGGAGTAGCGAGCGGCTTAGGGTCGTCCCGGCCCGAACGTGCGGTATGTGGGAACGAACGGCGTGGCGGCGGTGGCGCCGATGGCGGGGATTGCCGCGGTGGCGGCCCGCGCTCGCGGTCGCGCTCGTCGTCGCGGGCGCGTGGCTGGCGGTGGCGTTCGTTCCGCACGCGGTCGGTGGGTTCGGCGACGACCCGGTGGTGACGGACCCGGGGCCGCCGCCGTCCGTGGAGGCATTCCAGGAGGAGCCACGCAAGCGGTACCGGAACCGGGTCGCGAACCGCGTGGTGGCGTTCGCGCCGGTGGTGATTCCCGCCGTCGGGGCGTTCGCGGCGTTCGCGGCTGTCGGTCGGCGAGAGCGGTCGTCGTGGGTGGTGGCTCCCAGTGTGGCGGTCGGTGCGTTCGTCGGTTGCGTCGTCGGGTACGGTGCGTTCGTCGCCGTCGTCGCGCAGGCGTACGCCGCGATTCCGGGCGGGTATCTCGTGGCGTCGTATCCGCCGACGGTATCGGTCGCTGGCGTCCTCGCGAACGCGCTCGGCGTCGGGGTGGCGACGGCTGTCGGGGCGTTCATCGCGGGGGTCGCCGCGACGTCCGACCGCTGGTAGTGCGACGCGAGCGACGGCACGGAGAAAGCTTTTGCCGGGGGCACCGTAGCACTCGGACATGAGCGGACGCGACGACGAGGACCTGTTCGACGTCGACGACCTCCGAGCCGCCAGCGGCCGTGCCGCGCGCGGCCTCCGCGCCCAGCCCGTGGTCGTCGGTGTGGCGCTCGCGGTCGTGGCGGTCGCCGTGGCGCTCGCGCTCGTCCCGCACGCGCTCGGAACGGTCGGTGCGGACGCCGTCGACACCGGCAGTGGGCCGACGCCGGACCCCGAGTCGGCGGACGGAGCCCAACAGCGATACCAGAACTACCTGACGAACCTCACGTTCCTGTTCGCGCCGACGCTCCTGCCGGTGGTCGCCGTGGGCGTCGCGTTCGCGGGCGCGGTCCGCGCTCGCGGCACCCGACTGACCCGGGTCGGGTCGGTCGTCGTCGGGTCGGCGGTCGGTATCCTGGTGGGGTACGTCGCGTTCGTCGGCGTCGGGCACCTCGCGTACAGCGAGGCGGCGGAGGGCTACATCGTCGAGCAGTTCCCCGTGACGCTCCGGTTCGGTGCCATCGCGACGAACGCCCTCGCGCTCGCCGCGGTCACCGCGGTGGGGAGCGCGCTCGCGGGCGTCGCCGGGACGCTCGTCGAACCGGACCCCAGCGGCGGGGTCGCCGGGGACGACGGAATCGACGTCGCCGAGGACGCCGACGTCGCATCCGGTGGCGAGGACGACGGCGACGACGACGACGCGACCGGGGCCAGTCGCGACGACGACGGGAGCCGGGGGCGCGAGCGTCCCGAGCGCGTCCACGCCGACGACGCGACCGCGGACGGGAGCGGGCCGGCGAGCGACTACCGCGACACCGGATCGCAGCGCACCAGCGGGTCGCACACGCCGACGTACGACCCCGACGGACGGAACTGGGACGGGACCGGCGACGACGGCGACTGACCGACGGAGACCGGCGTGCGACGACGGCTATCGAGGGACGCGGAACGCTTTTACCGGTAGCTGTCGCGTTCACTGACATGTCCACAGGGCCGGACGACGAGACGCTGGTCGGCCGCCACGACCTCGTCGGCGACCCACCCGCGGTCGCCACCGCGACGGTTGCCGCCGGCGTCGCAGTCTTCCTCGTACCATTCACGTACGCCGTCGCGTACGCGCCGCCGGTCGAGAGCCCCGGAATCCTCGGTTCGACCGTGCCGAACAGCGACCCCTGGGCGCGCACCCGCTTCTTCATGCACGCGTTCGCCCACGACGGCGTCGAACTGGCAGCACTCTTCCTGCCGGCGTTCGCGCTGGTCGCCGCCGCCCGCGTCCGCGGCAGCGACGGTCGCCGCGAGGCCTTCGCGCTCGCGCTCGCCGCAGGCGGCGCCGTCGCGGTCGGGTACGCGCTCGTCAGCACGGCCGGCATCTCGGCGCTCCCGTCCCTGGACTCCGACGTCATCGCGCTCGGCGGACTTCAGAGCAACCTGCCCGCCGTGGCGACGAACGCGCTCGTGCTCGCGGTCGTCGCCGCCGCCGGCACCGGTCTCGCCCTGGTCGCCGTCGACGCGACGACCGGAGGTGCGTCCCGATGACGGACGACCCGCCGGGCCGATGGCTGGGTCGCGCCATCGAGACGGTCGACGACGTCGTCGCGTGGCGGCTCTCGGCCCGCCTGGTCGCGGCCCTCCTCGTCACGGCGCTCGTCGTCGCCGCACTCCCGCACACGCTCGGCGCGGTCGGCACCGACGCCGTCGGCACGGGCGACGAACCAGCCCAACAGGACGTCGAGGACCCGCGACAGCGCCATCAGAACGTGGTCGCGTCCGACGCCATCCACGTCGGTCCCTGGATGCTGTTGTTCGTCGCACTCGCCGCGAGCTTCGTCGCCGCGACCCGGTCGCGCGAGCCACGTCGGCGACTGGTCGCGTCCGCGTCGCTCGGCGTCGCCGTCGGCACCGTCGTCGGCTACGTCGCGCTCGTCGCCCTCGCGCACCTCGCGTACGCGCCGACGGCGAACGGCTACATCGTCCGGTCCGGCCCGGTCGTCTTCCGGACGTGGGCGACCGCGGGGAACGCGCTCGGCATCGCCGTCCCGGCGACGGTCGGAAGCGCGCTCGTCGCGGCCTCGGGGACCCTCGCCGGACCGACCACGGACGAGCGCGCGGGGACCGACGACCGCTCCGACGAGCACGACCCCGGAGCGGACGCGAGTGCGGCGGACGAGACCGAGGAGACCGACGGCGCGGACCCCTCGACGGACGCCGACCGCCCGGACACGGTCGCGATCGACGGAACCGGCCCGACCGGCGCGCCGGCGTACGACCCGAGCGAGCGCGACTGGGAGGGAACCGAGGACGAGCGCTGAGGGGTCGCGGAGCGGCCGCCGGAAGCCGAGCGAAAGCGACTCCGCGCCCGCAGTCGCGTTGACGCATCCGCCACGTTCAAGCGACCGCCCCGAGGAGAGTCGGACATGACACGCGAAGTCTGGCTGAAGGCCGACGACGAGGTCGGCGACTGGGACGCGCGACGGCGTCGCATCACCGCCGGCCTGGAAGCCGGCGTCGACTGGGTGGTCGTCGACGAAGCGGACGTCGAGCGCGTCCGCGAACTCGGCGAAGTGAACGTCGCGGCGTTCAGCGCCGCGGGCGACAGCACGCTCGTCGACGACGCGGAGGACAACGGCGTCGACCGCATCGAGGACGCGGAGGGAGACGACGACGAGGAGGGCACCGACGAGATCGGCGTCGAGCCAGCAGACGCGTACCTCGTCGGGAAAGGCGGTGAAGGGGACGGCACCGTGTCGCTCCCGCCGGACCTCTCCGGGTCCGCGGACCTGTCGACGGTGCGTCGCGGCGCGGCCGACGGCTCGTACGTCGAGATACGCGGGAAGGAGTACGAGGCGTTCGCCGAAGCCGCCGCCGACGCCGGCGAGTACACCATCGTCGTCGGCGAGGACTGGACGATCATTCCCCTCGAGAACCTCATCGCGCGCATCAGCGACGAGACCACGCTCATCGCAGGCGTCGAAACGGCCGAAGACGCCCGGACCGCGTTCGAGACGCTCGAACTCGGCGCGGACGCGGTCCTCCTGGATTCGGACGACCCGGACGTCATCCGCGAGACCGTCGAGGAGCGCGACGCGACCGAACGCGAGAGCCTCGACCTCTCGTGGGCGGAAGTGACGAGCATCGAGCAGACGGGGAGCGCGGACCGCGTGTGCGTCGACACCGCGTCGCTGATGGACGACGACGAGGGGATGCTCGTCGGGTCGATGAGCCGTGGGCTCGTGTTCGTGCACGCCGAGACCGCGGAGTCGCCGTACGTCGCGAGCCGACCGTTCCGCGTGAACGCCGGCGCGGTGCACGCGTACGTTCGGACGCCCGACGGCGGCACGAAGTACCTGAGTGAACTCGGCTCCGGCGACGAGGTCCAGCTCGTGGACGCGAACGGCGACACGCGCGAAGCGGTCGTCGGCCGCGCGAAGATCGAGCGCCGCCCGATGTTCCGCGTGGAACTCGAACGCGACGGCGACCGCTTCGAGACGCTCCTCCAGAACGCCGAGACCATCAAGGTCCATACGCGCGAGGGCCGGACCGCGGTCACGGACCTCGAACCCGGCGACGAACTGCTCGTCTACTACGAGGACACCGCGCGCCACTTCGGCGAGGCGGTCGACGAACGCATCATCGAGAAGTAGCGAGGCGCCACGCGCCTCGATTCAGCGAGGCGGCGCGGCCGCCGAGCAGGGCGCTCCTACGGAGCGCCGGAAACCGAGCCGGCGCTTGCGCCGGTGAGGAAACGTGGCGCCACGCGCCTCGATTCAGCGAGACGGCGAAGCCGTCGAGCCGGGCGTTCGTCGCCGCCGTCTCGGCGGTCGCCTGGCGGTCCGCTCAGTTGTCCGCTGGTTCCTCGAACTCGTACGTGCACCACTGACAGAAACCGTGCGTGGGTTCGACCTCGCGCCCGCAACGCGGGCACGTCGGGCCCTCGGTGGTCTGCGTTGGCCGCTGGAGTGCCTGCACGTACGCGTCCATCATCGCGCCGAACTGGACGACGGTGATGGCGATGGTCCCCCAGTCGGACATGTTCTGGCTGACGTCCTGGGCGTGCGCGAAGAGGCCGTCGAGCGGGACGTCGGCGGTGAGCGCGGACTCCGGGACGAACACCGCGACTGTAGTGATGAAGAGGCCGACGAAGAAGAGGGCGCGCACCCACCGGCGGATGAGGGCCTGACCGAGCCCCGGGAGGAGCAGCGAGCAGATGCCGACGACGACGGCGCGCACCCGAGTACCGAGCATGCGCCGGCGTTTTCCCGCCGGGGACTTTACCGTTCGGTTTCGCGGACACGGCCGGGTCCGGACGGTCGCCGCGGCCAGAGTCGCCGACAGCGCCGCGTCGCTCTCGTCTCACGGTGCGAGACGCCGCTCGCATCGACGTCCCGCGAACGCCGTGGCGGAGCCGTCAGGAGAGCGATTCGACGAGGTCCGCGAGCGTCGCGAGGTCGTACTGGCCGGGCGCCGTCGCGTCCGCGGCGTCGACGGGTGCGTACCCGATCTTCGAGCCGTAGACGGGAGCCACCGCACGGGTGTGTCGCCCGACCGCGCCCATCGCCATCGTCGCGACCGGCTCGTCGCGCGCCGCGAACTCCCTGGTGACCGCGAGCAGGTCGAGCGCGTCCTTCCGCGTCTCCGCGGTGACCGCGAGCTTCGCGACGTCCCCGTGCGCGAGACCCGACTCCAGGGCGTCCCGCATCGCGTCCCGCGACGGCGTCCGCTCGAAGTCGTGACTGGACGCGACCACCGCGACGTCGTTCGCCGCGGCCTCGGCGAGCACGGTCTCGACGCCCGGCGCGTCCGCGGCCAGGCTCGCCAGCTCGACGTCCACCGCCTCAACGGTGTCGACGCTCGCCGCCGCCGCGAGCGACTCCACTCGGTTCCGGGCCGCTTCCGCCTGCACGGCGTCCTGGTCGCTCGGCGGGACGGCAGGCCCCGCCGCGCCGCCCTCCCACGCCGCACGGTTCGTCGCGATGACGGGGAGGTCGCCGTCGTACTCGGCAAGCGCCGTCACCGACGGCGACACCGCCCCCGGCTCCGCCGCCGCGTCCACCGCATCCATCCGATACTCCACCGCGTCCGCGTACTCCCGCGCTACCGTCGTCGCCGCGTCCGCGAGGTCGTCTGTCGCGGCCGCCAGCACGAACGACTCGAAGTCCATGCCTCGCCTTCGCCGCCACCGGGGAAAAACGTGCGCGAAGCGACAGCGTTTGACTGCGCTCGCCCGACCCCAAACCATCATCACGCAGCGAGCGTCCGGAACCGTTACGGCGCCCGTCGGCGTCCTCGCGACGTGATGCAGTTCCGCCCCGAGACCGCCGCCGACCACGACGCGGTGGGCGCGCTCCACCGTGCCGCGTTCCCGACCGACGACGAAGCCCGACTCGTCGACGCACTCCGCGAGCGCGACGCGTTCGTCCCCGCGCTCTCCATCGTCGCGGCCCCCGGCGACGCGTCCGCCGAGAGCGCCACGCTCGACCGCATCCTCGGACACGTGCTCCTCACCGAGGTCGACGTCGCCGGGACCGACGACGCACTCACGCTCGCGCCCGTCGCCGTCCACCCGGCACGCCAGAACGACGGCATCGGGACCGCGCTCGTCGAACACGCGCTCGACCGCTGCCGCGACCTCGACTACGAGGTCGTCGTCCTCCACGGCGACCCCGCGTACTACTCGCGCTTCGGGTTCGAACCCGCGACGTCGTGGGGGCTCGAGAACCCGTTCGACCTCCCGGACGACGACTTCCAGGTGCTCGCACTCGTCGACGGCATCGAGGACGACGTCGCGGGAGCCGTCGGCTACGACGACGCGTTCGACGCGCTCTGAGAAGGAACCGGTCAGTCTCGCAGTCGACGAGGTCGACCGAAACACCTCGAAACGGCGTCCTGGCGGACGCCGTATGCTCGTGTGGGCAGTAATCACGGAAACGGCGTCCTGGCGGACGCCGTATGCTCGTGTGGGCAGTAATCACGGAAACGGCCGCCTGGCGGCGGCCGGATGCTCGTGCAGGCAGAACGACCGGAAACGGCGTCCGAGAGGACGCCGTATGCTGGTGCGGGCAGTGAATCCAGAAACGGCCGCCTGGCGGCGGCCGTATGCTTGGACAGTCAGTTACGCCAGTCCGAGCGTATCCTCGGCTTCGAGGAGTTCGTGGTAGCGGTTGCGGATCGTGACCTCGCTGATGTCCGCGACCTCGCTGACCGCGGCCTGCGTCGTCTTCTCGTTCGTGAGGAGACTCGCCGCGTAGACGGCGGCGGCGGCGAGCCCGACGGGGGACTTCCCGGAGTGAACGCCCTTCTCCTTCGCGGTCTTCAGGAGCGAGCGAGCGCGGTGCTCGGCCTCGTCGCTGAGTTCCAGGCCGCTCGCGAACCGCGGCACGTAGCTCTCGGGGTCCGCGGGCTTGACCTGCAGCCCGAGTTCGCGGACGACGTACCGGTACGTGCGAGCGACCTCGTTCTTCTCGACGCGCGAGACCTCGCTGATCTCGTCGAGACTGCGCGGGACGCCAGCCTGCCGCGCGGCGGCGTACACGGAGGAGGTCGCGACACCCTCGATGGAGCGACCGGGGAGGAGGTCCTCGTCGAGCGCGCGCCGGTAGATGACCGACGCCGTCTCGCGGACGTTGTCCGGGAGGCCAAGGGCGGAGGCCATCCGGTCGATCTCGCCGAGGGCCTGCTTGAGGTTGCGCTCCTTGCTGTCGCGGGTGCGGAAGCGCTCGTTCCACTTGCGGAGGCGCTGCATCTTCTCGCGCTGGCGGGAGTCCAGCGAGTTGCCGTAGGCGTCCTTGTCGCGCCAGTCGATGTTCGTCGACAGGCCCTTATCGTGCATCGTGTTCGTCGTCGGCGCGCCGACGCGGGACTTCTCGTTCTTCTCCTGGGCGTCGAACGCGCGCCACTCGGGGCCGCGGTCGACCTCGTCGGTGTCGACGACGAGCCCGCACATGTTACAGACGGTCTCCTGACCGTCCTGGACGACGTCACCGTTGCATTCGGGGCAGGTTACCTCGTCGCCCTCCTGTTTCTCGTCCTCTGTGCTCGCGACTCGCGTTCGGGTTCGTGTTCGTGCGTCGGTCATGGTTGGTGCGAAGGCGGGGGCTACCGGGGTGGAGCGGCCGAAGGTGAAAACCCGGGCGCCCGCAGTTCCGTAACACCTTGATGCCACACGCCAGTACAAAAGGGTTTCGGAATTTTGTTCCAGAACCGGAGTAATCACGAACGAGACCGGTGCGTGTGAACGAACAACAAAACAACTAAATACCACGACGTGGTCGCCAGTTCGTCCGTATACGAGCACCGGCGACCGGGAGCGACCCGCGCGAATCCCGCACCCAGCGTCGACCCGCACATGGGTCAGTAACGCCTATACGGGCGGCGGCCCCTCTCATCTCGTATGTTCGTCGGCGTCGGCTCCACGAATCCCGTGAAGCGTTCCGCGACAGAATCCGCCATCGGTGGGATGCCCGGCCTCAACGTCGAGGCCGTCGACGTCGACAGCGGCGTCCCCGAGCAACCACGCGGCCACGCCCAGACGCTCGAAGGCGCCGTCACGCGAGCACGTCGCGCCTACGAGGGCGGCGGGTTCGACCTCGGCGTCGGCATCGAAGGCGGCGTCGCCGACTTCGAGGGCACCGACGGCCTCTACCTCGTGATGTGGGCCGCGGTCACCGACGGCGACCGCGTCGAGACCGCGAGCGGGCCCGCACTCAGACTCCCCGACGACGTCGCCGCCCGCGTCGACGCCGGCGAGGAACTCGGGCCCGTCATGGACGACGTCTACGGCCGCGAGAGCGTCGCCACCCAGGAAGGCGCCGCCGGCGTCCTCACCGGGAACGCCGTCACGCGAACGACAGCGCTCGAGACCGCGGTCGCCGGCGCACTCGGCCCGTTCGTCACCGACGCGTACTGACCCACGCGAGCGGCCGCTCGCCCCCAACCGACCTCGACGCGCCGACGCGCTACTGGTTCACCATCTCCGATTCGGCCGTCTCCGGGGACTCCGCGCTCTCCGCGACCGCCTCCGTGAGCGAGACGTTCAGCACGAGCATCGACCCGAGCCCGCCGAGGACCGTGACCACGTTCTTCACGAAGTGGTCGACGACCGCCACCGCGAGCGCGACCTCGCCCGTGATCGGCGCGGGCGTCAACCCGACGACGAGGAGCGTGAACGCACCCTCGTAGAGCCCGACGCCACCAGGCGTGAGCGGGAGGACCTTCGCGAGGTTCCCGACGCTCACCGCGAAGAACGCGACGCCGAGGAGCGTCGGGAGCGCGAGCACGTCGAACGCGCCGAACGCACGCATCACGACGACCGCCGTCACGACGTCGAGCGACCAGATGACGACCGAGCTCGCCGCGATACTCGCGAACGCCCGCTCGTCGTTCGCGACGCGCTGGATGTCGCCGACGAACTGCTCGAGGACGCCCGCGACCATCGACACGTACGAGTCCGACGACACCCGCGAGAGCGCCGCCTCGATGCGGTTCCCGTCGCTGCGTGCGGACGCGAAGATGGCGAGGACGCTCCCGATGGCGAGCGCGCCGACGACCCCGGCGAGGTACACCGCCGTCCGGCCCGCCTGCCCCGCGTCCCCGGCGCCCGTCCCGCCGTCGCCGACGACGACCGAGAGCAGTTCCGTTGCGTTCCCGGTCGCGACGAGCGCGACGAGGACGCTCCCGGCGAGCATCGTGATGGTGAGGAGGTCGAACACGCGCTCCACGGCGAGCGACGCGAACCCCGACGGATACGGCACCTTCCGACGCGCCTTCACGACGTACGCGCGGACCGCGTCGCCGGCGCGAGCGGGGAACACGAGGTTCCCGGTCTGACTGATGAATATCGCGCCCGTCAGGAACCCGACGTCGCTATCGTACCCAATCTCCGCGAGGATGTCGCGGTACCGGATACCCCGTAGCGGCCAGGAGAGCACGTACACGACCGCGGAGGCGGCGACGAGCGTCGCGTTCGCGTTCGCCATCTTCGCGACGACCTCCGACGGGTCGAGGTACAGCGGCATCAGGAGGACGGCGACGAGCGTCAGGAGCGTGCCGGCGACGATACCGACGCGGCGGTTCACTCGCGGCGACACCGACAACTCCCACCACGTCCGCAGTATCTGGCTGCCCATCCCGAAGACGTCCCGGACGAGGTCGACCTTCGTGTCGCCCTTGGGCTCCCAGTCCACCGCGAACTCCTTGACGCGCAGCCCGCGGCGCTGCGCCTTCACGAGGACTTCGGTGTCCCAGAACCAGTGCTGGTCCTGAACCGCCGGCATGAGCTCCTGGAGCGCGTCCCGGTCGAACGCCTTGAACCCGCACTGGTGGTCGCGCACGTCCGAGCGCAGGAACAGTCGGGCGAGCCCGTTGAATACGCGACTCGGAACGCCGCGTTTCGCGGGTCTGTCTGCTTCGCGACCGCTCATCCAGCGCGAGCCGGTCGCGACGTCGTACCCCTCGGTTCGGATGGACTCGACGAGTTCCTCGAGGTGCCGCATGTCCGTGGCGAGGTCCGTGTCGAAGTACACGAGCGTGTCGCCGTCGGCGGCCTGGAAGGCGCGTTCGAGTGCGCCGCCGCGACCGAGTCGCTCGTCGGAGTGGAAGTGCCGGACGCGGTCGTCCGCGGCCGCCATCTCGTCCGCGATCTCGGGCGTGGCGTCGTCGCAGCCGTCTTCGGCGACGATGACCTCGAAGGCGTCGGCGGGGAGGAACTCGGCGAGCGTTGCGAGCGTCGTCTCCACCGTGTTCCGGATGGTGGATGCTTCGTTGTACGCGGGGAGGACGACGCTCACCTCGACCGACCTGCTGCTCATTGACTACGTCTCCATTCCCCGCCGGTAAGAAGGTTCTCCCAAGTCCTGCGACCTGCCAGCGAATGTCGAATTTCGTCGCGCTGTCACGCCGAGTGCGGTGGCCTGCGTTCACCGACGCCCGTCGACGGGACGCCGCGTCAGGGAGCGGCGAGCGACCGAGGGCACGCCTCGATGATCGACGTCCCGGTAGGGTCGACGAGCGACACCGCGGACGCGTCGGCGATCGCCTCGTCGTCGCGCTGGTACGGAGAGGGGCGTAAATCGAGCGTTACTCGCCGCCGGTCCCGACTCGCACCGACGCGAGCGGCGGGTGCCGTTAACCGGCTGTACCAACCCCGGGGGTCGAGACGCAGCGCCACGCCAGTTGCGCCCCAGGAATCGCAAGCAGGCGCCGGATTAACTCCCCGTACCAAACCCCCTAAGGGTGAACGGCGCTTCGATGGAGGTATGAGCACGAGTGCCGCGGCGACGACCGACCTCTCGGACAAGCAATGCCGGATCCTCGAGTACCTCCGCGAGAAGGCGGAGATGAAGACGTACTTCAAGTCCCGCCTCATCGGGCAGGACCTCGACATGACCGCGAAGGAGGTGGGAACGAACATGACCGCCATCGCCGGCGGTGACTTCGACGTGGACGTCGAGAAGTGGGGGTACTCCTCGTCGACGACGTGGAAGGTGACCGTCTGAGGCGGTCGGTCGTCCGTTCGGGTCGACGACCTCGACCCCTGTCGTCATCGACCTGTCATCCGCTGTGACCTCGTCGGGCCGTGACACCCCGACGGGGTCGTCCGGGCCGCTCGCGCCCGCTTGCGACTCGTTTTCGCCCCTTCATCGGGGTCTTCGCTGTCCTTCGCACTCTCGAGTTCGTATTTCAGCGCACCGAATCGTGCCAAACGTTGCCACGTACCGAACAGTTTATGATGAACGTTGATTATAGATTACTCGTTATGACCGCGACCCTCCGGGTGTACCACAGAGCGTACACGCCCATCTCCAAACCACTCGACGAGATCGTCGCCGCGGCACGCACGCTCGACACGACCGGGAACGTCGACGCCTGCACGTTCACCGAATGGCCAACCACCGTCGCCCTCGACAGCGACTGCGAACCAGTCACCCTCTACGAGACCCTCACCGACTGGGCAGAAACCGAACACGTCGACCCCACCACACCGTTCCGCATCCACACCCGAACCAACCCCGTCACGAACGCCGAACAGCACGTCCTCCACACCCCAGTCGTCTACCTCACGCTCGAACGCGACGGCGAACTCGTCGGCGCCGCCCCCTGCACGCTCGACGACGGCACCCACGTCACCGCCCGGGACTTCCTCGACGCCATCCAGGACGGCGACGACCCACTCGACGGCCGCAGCCTCGACGCCATCGCAGCCTGAATCGAACCACAGCAGTCGCTCACCCGTGTACGAATCACGACAGCCAGCGAGAACCCGCCTCAGCCGTCGAACGTCACCAGGTCCGCCGCGTCGCGCGCCAACTGGACCGCGCGCTCGTCGAAACTGTCCGCGTACCCGACGACGAGCATCAGCACCGTCTCCGGCGCCGCAACAGCGTACCCGTCCTCGCGCGACAACAACCCCGCCGCCTCCAACTCGCCCGCGTACTTGCTGACCGTCGGCCGCGACACCCCGAGCTCGGTCGCCAGGTCCGACGCCGACGCCGACGGGTCCGCGAGCAACGTCACGAGCATCCCGCGCGGCGTCTCCCGACGCAGATACCCGAGTGCCGTCATCTCGAACTCCGAGAACTGCCCACCGGGATACAGGCGTTTGTAATCACCATCCCGGTACACCGTCACTCGCCCCTCGTCGACGAGCTGGCGGACGTGATGCTGGGTCTCGCCCGTCCCCAACTGGAGGTCGTCCCGGACCTTCGAGAAGTGCGCGCCCGGCGTCGTCGACAGGTAGCCCGTGATGGCATCGCGAACGTCGCTCTCCGAGGCGTCCGCCGCCGAATCCGCGTCGGAGAACTTCGCGAGTGGACTGGCCGCCCCGAGCGCAGCGAACCGCTTGAGGGTCGCGCGCTTGCGCTCGTCGACGCCATCCTGATCAGTCATCTATCGGATGCACGTATCACGCCGAAGAATAAAACCGCTTCGCCTGGAGGAGCCGACGGTCGCGCCGACCGCGCCGTCAGTTCGACTTCGAGTCGTCCCCGCCCTCCATCTGCTCGTCGGCGGGATTGAACTCGTCCTCCATCTCCGCGATGACGTCGTCGGGGTCGGAGATCTGCGCGGTGTCCTCGCCCTCCTTGATGGCTTGCGCCTGCTCCTCCATCGCTTCGACGTCGGGCTCGCTCTCCTCCTCGATCTGCCCGAGGATCTCGTCGATGTCGTCGAGTCCGAGGATCTCGCGAGTCTCCTCGTCGAAGTCCTTCGTCTCCAGCTCGCCGTCGCCGGTCTTCACGTCGCTCCCGGTGAGGTGCTTGCCGTAGCGACCGAGCATGCTCGACAGCTCCTGCGGGAGGATGAACGTCGTCGACTCGCTCTGCCCGATGTTCTCCAGGCTCTCGAGGCCCTTGTCGATGATGGCGCGCTCGCCCATCGCCTCCGCGGACTTCGCGCGGAGTACGGTCGAGATCGCGTCACCCTGCGCCTCGAGGATCTGGCTCTGCTTCTCACCTTGCGCGCGGATGATGTTGGACTGCTTCTCACCCTGCGCTTCCTCGATCGCACTGCGCCGTTCACCCTGCGCTTCGAGAATCATCGCACGGCGACGACGCTCGGCGGACGTCTGCTGCTCCATCGCCTGCTGGACGTCCTTCGAGGGGTTGACCTCGCGGACCTCGACGGACTCGACGCGGACACCCCACTCGTCGGTGGGTTCGTCGAGCTCCTTCCGGATGCGCGCGTTGATCTCCTGTCGCTTGTTGAGCGTGTCGTCGAGCTCCATGTCGCCGATGACGGCGCGGAGCGTGGTCTGCGCGAGGTTCGAGACGGCGCGCTTGTAGTCGTCGACCTCGAGGAACGCCTTCTTCGCGTCCATGACCTTGATGTAGACGACGGCGTCCGCGGTCACGGGCGAGTTGTCGCGCGTGATGGCCTCCTGGCGCGGGACGTCGAGCGTCTCCGTCCGCATGTCGAACGTGTACGTCTTCGACACGAACGGCGTGACGAAGTTGACACCCGGGTCCAGGAGCTTCTGGTACTTCCCGAATCGGGTGTACGCTCGCTTCTCGTACGCGTTGACGATCTGGACGGAACTGGCGAGCGCGGCGATCGCGAGGACCAGTACGATGACGACGAGCAGCAGCACTATCGTGCCGCCGACACCCTGCAGTGGTATCAGTACCATAGTTCGACGTTAGATGGACGAGCAAAAAGCCTTCCTGTTTGTTCACTAACTAAACGAGGTTGATACTGGCTACGCGCGCTCCGTCTCTGTCTCCGTCTCGGACTCGTCGCGGTCGCGAGACGACTCCGACCGCGCACCCTCGCTCGACGACGACTCCGGTTCGTCGCTCGCCTCGTCACCCGCTTCCTCACGCGACGTCTCCTCCGATTCGTCGTTCGACCGAGCCGCTTCCTCGCGACCGCGAGCGAGCTCGCGGTCGATGCTGTCCTCCCGGACGACGTCCAGAGACTCCACCGTCAGGACGTTCCCACCGCCGGGATCCGTGACGATGACCTCGGTGCCCTCCTCGATGTCGCCGTGCTCCGAGCGCGCCCGATAGTTCGGGTCGAACCCACCACCCTCCGAGAGCCGCACTGCACCGCCACGCGCCGTGATCTTCTCCGTGACGATTGCCGTGACCCCCGACAGGTCGTCCGAGTCGGTCGTCTGCCCGCGGTCCGGGCCATTGTAGAGGTCCATCTCGCGGAACGCGAAGTACGCGAACACCCCGAACGCGACCGTCATCAAGCTCAGTGCGACGACGCTCGTGAACGCACCACCCAAGAGGATACCGACGAGTCCCGCGAGGAACAGCGCGACGCCGACGACGACGAACTGCGCACCCGGAATCACCGCCTCGGCGAGCATCAGTCCCGCACCCGCGAGTACCAACAAAAGCGGTAATCCCACTCCAAGCAGAGGGTCAGCCATACCCGGACGTTGGCAGGCACGCCGATTAAACCTTGTGCGCTCCCGTGGAACGCGCTCTCGCCGGTCAGACGCTGAGCACGAGCACGGCGACGAGTGCGAGCACCGAAACGACGCCGAGGACGACGAACGCGGCGTGCTCGACGTCCACGCGCTGCGGCTCGATGGGGTCGTCGCCCGACGGATAGTCGGGTTCGTCGTCCTCGAGGTCCGCGAGGTCGTCCGCGACCGCCTCCCGGAGCTCGTCGTCGACGCCGTCGCGCTCGGGCGCGTCCGGCGGCACGGGCTCGTTCAGGTCGCGGGTCGCGTCGACCGACCCGTCGCCGCGCTCCTCCCGGGGGCCACCCCAGGCGTCGGCGTCGCGGTCGGTCGAGGAGGTCTCGTCAGTCATGGTGTACAGTTACGCGCCGAGGTGCAAAAGCCGACGGGTCCACCTGCGCGCCCCCGAGCACTCGATTCGATCCACCCGCACGTCGGTCGCGGCCCGGGCGGTCGTCGCCTTCCGCGTCGGTCAGCTCTCGGGGAGGTCGCGTCGCTCGCGGCGTATCTCGCCCTCGTAGACGACGCCGCGTTCGGCGTCGAGCGTGACCGTCTCGCCCTCGTAGTCGCGGCCGACCGGCGCGCCGCTTATCATCGGGATGCCGACCTCTCGAGCGACCATCGCAGGGTAGCCCGTCATCCCCGAGCGCGCGTCGACGATGCCCGCGAGCTTCGAGACGTCGCCGTCGAACTCGTCGTCGAAGTCCGCGTCGAGCGCGACGATGGCGCCCGCCGGAACGGCCGCGAGGTCGCCGTCGTCGACGTGATGGAGCGGCCCGACGCCGTACCCGGAGACGACGCCGCGACCGGCTGCGAGCGTCTCCGCGGCGATGTGGACCTTCAGGACGTTCGTCGTCCCCATCCCCTCTATCTCGGTCATCATCCCGGAGAGGACGACGACGGTGTCGCCGCTCTCCGCGACGCCGGCGTCGAGCGCCGCCTGCACGGCGTTCTCGATGACGTCGTCCGCGCCCTTCACGCCGAGCGGTGCGTACTCGGCGTGCACGCCCCAGGAGAGCGCGAGCTGGCGTCGGATACCGTCCGTCGTCGTCGCCGCAACGATGGGGACGTTCGGGCGGTACTTCGCGGTCTTCAACGCCGTGTACCCGGACTCGGTTCCGGCGACGATGGCGGTCGCCCCGAGGTCTCGCGCGAGGTAGCGTGCGGACCGCGCGAGCGCGTCGGTCCTGGATTCCTCGGCGCCCGGGACGCGGCGTTCGTTCGTCTCGTCGTACTCCGCGTCGCCCTCGACCTGCCGGATGATGCTGTCCATCGCCGACACCACCTCGACGGGGTGGTCGCCGATGGCGGTCTCCGCGGAGAGCATGACGGCGTCGGTCCCGTCGAGCACGGCGTTCGCGACGTCGCTCGCCTCGGCGCGCGTCGGCCGGCGCTCGTGCACCATCGAGTCCAGCATCTCCGTGGCGGTGATGACGGGCGTCCCCGTGCTCTGGCAGCGGCGGATGATGCGTTTCTGTATCATCGGGACCTCCTCCATCGGGAGTTCCACGCCGAGGTCGCCGCGCGCGACCATGATGCCGTACGCGGTGTCGATTATCTCCTCGAGGTTGTCGACCGCGCCGGCGCGTTCGATCTTCGCGACGATGGGGATGTCCGCGCCGAACTCCTCTAGGACCTGCGAGACCTCGAGGACGTCCGCGGCGTCGCGGACGAACGACGCGGCGACGAAGTCGACGTCGTGCTCGGCCGCCAGTCGGAGGTCCTCGCGGTCCTTCTCGGTGACGACGTCGAGGTCGAGGTCGACGCCGGGCGTGTTCACGCCCTTCCGGCCCGCGAGCTCGCCGCCGTCGTCGACGTGCGCGTGCACGCCGTCGGCGTCGACTCCCGTGACGGTCGTCTCGATGCGGCCGTCGTCGAGGAGTACCTTGTCGCCGACCGCCAGCCCGTCGAGGTCGTAGGAGAGGCCGACGACGTCGGGCGTGGCGGTGTCGCCTTCGACGAACGTGACGTCGCTGCCGTCCTCGATGTGGATGGGGTCGTCCAGTGGCGCGGTCCGTACTTCCGGGCCCTGCATGTCGACCATCGTCGCGAGCGGGACGTCGGTCTCCTCGTCGACCGACCGGACCGTCTCGACGATGTCCGCGCGCGACTCCAGCGTGCCGTGACTGGAGTTGACGCGCGCGACCGACATGCCGGCCTCGCAGAGGTCGCGTATCGTCCGCCGGTCGGCCGACGCCGGGCCGAGCGTGCAGACGATCTTGGCTCTTCGCATACCTGCCGATTCTGTGGCGCCGTCCAAAAGCCTTCGCGATTAACTAAGTTTCGAGTAGTCTCGTTCGCGGTCGCCCGAACCCGGGGCCTCGTAAGGCTCCAGCCCCCTGCTTCGAGCATGACGCGTTCACCGACCGTCCTCGTCGTCGGCGGCGGCGCGACCGGCGCCGGCGTCGCACGCGACCTCGCACGCCGCGGTATCGACGTCGCGCTCGTCGATCGCGGTGGCCTCGGGAGTGGGACGTCCGGCCGTTCGCACGGCCTCCTGCACAGCGGCGCGCGGTACGCCGAATCCGACCCGGTCGGCGCCGAGGAGTGTATCGAGGAGAACCACGTCATCCGCGAGATAGCGGGCGAGTGCGTGCGCGACACCGGTGGACTGTTCGTCGAGCTCGCCGCCGACGACCCCGCGTACTTCGACGCGAAGCGCGCGGCCTGCGAGGACGTCGGCATCCCCACGACCGTCCTCGACGCGGCGGCGGTCCGCGAGCGCGTACCCGACATCGCCCCGGACGTCGAGCGCGCGATGGCGGTCCCCGACGGCGTCGTCTATCCCTCGCGGCTCGTCGCGGCGAACGCCGCGGCCGTCGAGGCGAACGGCGGCACCGTCCACCCGCACGCGCCTCTGGAAGCCCTCACCGTCGAGGACGGTCGCGTCCTCGCGGCGACCATCGGCGGGCGCGTGGACGCGACGTTCGAGCCGGCGTTCGTCGTGAACGCCGCCGGCGCGTGGGCGGGCGACGTCGCCGCGATGGCCGGCGTCGACGTCGAGATGGCGCCCGCGCGCGGTGCGATGGTCGCCGTCGACCACGGCGCGCTCGGCCCCGTCCTGAACCGCTGCCGGGAACCCGAAGACGGCGACATCGTGCTCCCGCACGCCGACGAGGTCGTGCTCGGGACGACGAGCGTCCCCGTCGACGACCCCGACGAGTACGAGCGCGCCGACTGGGAGCGAGCGCGCTGCGTCGAGGAGTGCGCGGCGATGCTACCGGCCGTCGCCGACGCCGAGGTGACTCGCACCTGGTGGGGCGTCCGCCCGCTGTACGCGCCCGACGAGGCCGACACCGACCGACGCGGCATCTCGAGGGGGTTCTTCGCGCTCGACCACGCCGACGACGGCGTCGCGAACCTCGCGAGCGTCGTCGGCGGGAAGCTCACGACGTACCGGCGGATGGCCGAAGCGACCGCGGACCTCGTCGCCGACCACCTCGGCGTCGACGAGCCGTCGACGACCGCCGACGCCACGCTCCCCGGCGCGGACGACCCCGACCGCCTGGACGCGTTCGCCGACCGGTACGACGCCCGGAACCCGTCGGACGCGAACCTTTACGACGCCGCTCGCTGACGGCGACGGCGGACCGCGCGACCGTTCGGCGCTACTCGCGTACCACGAGGACGTCCACGGGCGACTCGTGGACGACGCGGTCGCTCGTGCTCCCGAGGAGCCGGGACCCGAGCCCGGACTGTCCGCTCGCGCCGACCACAGCGACGTCCGCGTCCACCTCCTCGCCGTACGACACGATGACCTCGTACGGCAGTCCTTCGACGACCGCGCGCTCGTGGTCGACGCCCGCCTCCTCGGCGACCGCCTCCGCGTCGTCGAGCGCGGCAGTCGCCATCGTCTGCAGGCTCTCGGTCAACTCCTCGGCGACGGTCCCGACGCCCGACGCCGCCATCGACACGCCGACGTCGACGACGTACAGGCAGTGCACGGTCGCGTCCGTCGCCGCCGCCAGCGACACCGCTCGCTCGACCGCTTCATGGCCGCCATCGCTCCCGTCGGTCGCCACGAGTACGACGTCGTACATGCCTCGACAGACGACGACGAGCCGCAAAAAACCAGGGTCGAACTATCGAACGGGCGCCCCGAATCCGTCCAGGCGACTCGTGGGACTACCGGACCTTCGTACCCGGCTCGCTGTCGCCGTGGGTCGTGAGGAGGTCCGCGTCCTCGCCCGCGGCGAGCACCATCCCGTTGGATTCGACGCCGAACAGCTCGTTCTTCTCCATGTTCGCCACGACCACGACCTTCGTGCCCGGGAGCTCGTCGAGGTCGTGGAGTTGCTTGATGCCCGCGACGACGGTGCGCGTCTCCGCGCCCAGGTCGACGTCGAGCTTCGCGAGCTTGTCCGCGCCCTCGATGCCCTCGGCGGCCTCGACGCGCCCGACGCGCAAGTCCATCGTCTGGAAGTCGTCGAAACTGATGCGGTCCTCGCTGAGAGGTTCGATGTCGTCGCTCACGCTCTCACTGTCGTCCTCGGCGGAGTCGTCGCTTTCGGTCTCGGTCGCGGCAGCGTCCCCCGCGTCGTCGGTGTCGTCGCCGTCGTGCCCGTCCGCTTCGGCGTCCGCGACCTTCTCCGCGAGTTTCGCCTCGAGCTCCTCGACGCGCTCGTCCTCGACCTGCTCGAAGAGCTCGTCGGGCTCGCCGAACGCCCCCGGTGACTCGTGGGCGGCGTCGAGCGTGACCGCGTGGACGTCCGCGTCCGCGCCGAGCTGGGAGAACGCGCGCTCGGCCTTCTCGGGCATGAACGGCTCCATGAGGACCGCGACCGCCTTCGCGACCTGCACGCAGTCCCGGATGACCTTCGCTTGCTCGTCGCCGCCGTCCTCGAGCTTCCAGGGTTCGTGCCCCTGGATGTACTCGTTCCCGAACCGCGCCAGGCGGACGCCCGCCTCGCTCGCCCCGCGGAGGTCGTACTCGTTCACCGCCACCTGGAACTCCTCGACGGCCTCGTCGATGCGCGCCGCGACGTCGTCGCTGACGTCGACAGCGGGCGTGCCGTCGAAGTTCCGCGCGGCGAACAGCAGGCTCCGATAGAAGAAGTTCCCGACCGTCCCGACGAGCTCGCCGTTCACGCGCTCGGCGAACCGCTCCCAGGAGAAGTCGAGGTCCTGCTGGAACCCGCCCATCGTCGTCAGATAGTACCGCAGGAGGTCCGGGTGGAAGCCCTCGTCGAGGTACTCGTGGGCCCAGATTGCGCGATTCCGGCTCGTCGACAGGCCCTTCCCGTTGATGGTGACGAACCCGGTCGCACACACTGCTCGGGGAGCCGTATAGCCCGCGACCTCGAGCATCGCCGGCCAGAAGATGGTGTGATGCTGGATGATGTCCCGGCCGATGACGTGGATGATCTCGCCGTTCCCCGCCGCTCCAGCGCCAGCGTCCGGTTCCCCGTCCTCGCCCTCGGCTTGGGGCTTCCAGACCTGCTCCCAGTCGTACGCGTCCGCGCCGACGCGCTCCGTGTACTGCTTCGTCGACGAGATGTACTCGATGGGGGCGTCCACCCACACGTACAGCACGAGTTCGTCCTCCGCGCCCGGGTAGTCGATACCCCAGTCCATGTCGCGCGTGATACACCAGTCCTGGAGACCGTTCTCGATCCACTCGCGGGGCTGGTTGCGGGCGTTACTCGTGCCTTCGAGGCCGTCGAGGAACTCGGTGAGGTACTCGGAGAGTTCGCTCACCGCGAAGAACTTGTGCTCGCGGTCGCGGTACTCTGCCGCGTTCCCCGTGATGGTGCTCTGGGGGTTCTCTATCTCGCCGGGCTCGAGGTGGCGGCCGCAGCCGTCGTCGCACTCGTCACCGCGCGCGGTCTCCCCGCAGTACGGGCACGTCCCGCGGACGTACCGGTCCGGGAGCGGCTGGTCCTCCTCGGGGTCCCACGCGACCTTGATCTCCTTCTCGTAGACGTACCCCTCGTCCTCCAGCGTCGCGACGATGTCCCGCGTCAGCTCGGTGTTCGTCGCGTCGTGCGTGTGCCCGTAGTTGTCGAAGTCGACGTTGAACTTCGGGAACGTCTCCTCGTACTGCTCGTGGTACGCCATCGCGAAGTCCTCGGGGTCGACGCCGTCCTGTTCGGCGCCCACCGCGATGGGCGTCCCGTGCATGTCGCTCCCGCAGACGTACGCGGTCTGCTGGCCGAGCTTGCGGAGCGCTCGATTATACGCGTCCGCGGCTGTGTACCCTCGGAGGTGACCGATGTGGAGGTCGCCGTTCGCGTACGGCAACCCGCACGTCACCACCGCGGGCTCGTCTGTCGGATACTCGTCGCTGCTCATGCCTGTTCCTCCGGTCGGTGCGGGCCTAAAACCCGCCGGTTCGTGCCTGGATCCATGATCCCTGGTCGCGACTGCACGTCGCTGGTCGCGGCTGATCGCTGGCGACGCGAGCGGGCCGCAGCTGCTCACTGGCGATGCGAGAACGGGAGACCGGGTTTCGCGGCCGCGGTCGCGGCCCCCATGACGGGGCGTCGCGGCCGTCCCCACCGGGCGCTATCGGTGCGAGCGCATACGGCGATTCGTGGGGACGACGACCTGCACGCTCGCTCGTAACGTGGTCGCGAACAAAAGCGATGCGGTGGCGTGCGACCGGCTACCACGCCGAGGCGCGGTGCGCGGTCGCGTCGCGGGACTACTTGATGCTGATGCCGCCGAACGCGACCGCGCCCGTCACGACGAGGTCGGGCGTCTCCCCGTCCTTCGCGAGCGGTGCGCGCGGCCGTTCGTCGGTGACCGCACCGAACAGCGGGAGGGCGTCCACCTCGACGACCCAGTCCTCGGGGACGTACACCTCGGCGCCGCCGAACACGACGAGCGCGTCCACCTCGCTCGGCTTCGCGCTCGCGGCGTCCCGGAGGTCGAGTTCCGCGCCGCCGAACGCGACCGCGAGGTCCGCGGACCGGAACAGTTCGCCGACCGGCCGGCGTTCGACGCCACCGAAGACCGCGACGAGGTCGAGGTCCTCCTTCAACACGGTCGGATCGGACCGACGCGACCGCGAGAGGAGGATGGTGAGCCCGGCGACCACGACGAGCACGGGCCAGTACGTCTCCGCGAACGCGTCCGTGACGACGTCGAGGACGAGCAACTGGACGCTCCCCGCGACGAGTATCAGGAGGACGGGCCCGGTGAGGTTCCGGAACCCGCTCTGGACGACGGCGTAGACGCCGACGAGGACGAACAGCGACGGCACGAACTGCACGAGCGACTCGGTCTCGAACATCCCTGTGGTCCCGAGGAGCAGGAGGACACCGAGGACGACGACGACGCCACCGAGGACTGACCGGTTGGTTACGCGGAGGTTCATGCTAGATATACGACGACAACGAATATAAAGCGCGCTCGCGGTCACCAGCCCGCGAGAATCGATACCCGGCAGCCACTCGAGCGCACGAAGAACCGACGAGCGGACCGGGCGAACTGCAGTCGGACGACGCGCCGACCGTCAGATGACCGCGAGAATCGCTTCCGCACCGGCCGCCCACAGCACCAGGCGGCCGGCGCTACCGACGAACGTCGCGAGCGCGAACTTCACGTAATCCTCCTCGAGCACCGAGAACGCGTAGATGGAGAGCGTGTCCGGGAACCCCGGCACGCACAGCGCCATCGCCAGTCCGACGTACCCGTACTTGCGGGCGATCTCGACGGTCTTGTTCTCGCTCCACTCCACGACGTCGAACCGCGACCGACGGAGGAACGAGATGATCGGCCCCGACTCCTTGGCCTCCTGCCCGAGGTGGAACGCGAACACGCTCCCGGCGGCCTTCCCGAGCCCGCTCACGAGGATGATCGCGGAGAGCTCGCCCCAGTACCCGACGCCGAGCTGGAGCGGTGCCGCGAGCACGACCTCGCTCGGCAGCGGAAGGACGAACGCGATGAGGAAGGAGTACACCGCGATGATACCGAGACCCGCCCAGCCCGTCGCCGTCTCCACGAGCACCTTCAGCCAGTGGAAGTCGAGCAAGCCACCCGAACCGTCTCCGTCCGAGTTCGAGCCTGCGGTCGTCGCGTTCGTCGCGTTCGTCGTCCCCTCCTGACCACCCAGGGACCCGAACGCGTCCGACCCGACCGACCCGACCGCGTCCACGCCGGGCGAACCCCCCGCGTTCGCTGCCGTCTCGGCCAGCGCCTCGACGCCCGTGCCCGCGGCGCTCGCCGGCAGCGACGCTATCGACGGAATCGCATGGAGGGTGCGAGCGGCGTGAATCGACGCGTCGGCGACTGCAAGCGCGGGGTCTACCACGACTTGTCTCGACCGTCAGCCGGCACGAAACCTAAGCCTTGTCCTCTGGACCGACGACCCCCGAACGCCGACGACCGCCGGTCGCCGAGACACCGGACGCCGTCGGTCTCAGCCGCCGTCCGCTGCGACCGTCGCCGTCACCGTCTCGACGTCCGCGACGAACGACTCCAGCATCTCGCGCGTGACGTGGGGCATGCAGACGACGCGGAGTTCGTCGTTCCCCGTCCGGGAGAGCCGCCAGCCGGCGTCCCGGAGCGATTCGAACGCGACGTCGTCGATGCTCGCGGCGACGAGCGGAAGTTCCGGCTCGACGACGTCGAGGCCGGCGTCCGCGAGCGCGTCCGCGAGCCAGTCGGCGTTCGCCTGCTGGCGCTCGTACTCCTCGCGGTAGCCGTCCGGCCAGAGTTCCGTCATCGCCGCGTGCGCGCTCGCCACGCCAGCACCGGAGCGCGTGCCAGTGAGCGTCGCCTGCGACGTCGACTCCAGGTACGGCGTATCTACCGCGAGCGCGTCGAACAGCGCCGGGTCGCGAGCGAGCAACCCGCCAGCCGGAATCGCCGCCTGCCCCATCTTGTGCGGGTCGATCGTCATCGTGTCCAGGGACGCGTCCGCGAAACTCCACTCGTGCCCCGAGAACGGCAGTACGAACCCGCCCCAGGCAGCGTCGACGTGCATGAGTGCGCCGTACTCCGACGCGACCGCCGCCAGTTCCGGGATGGGGTCGACGCGCCCGTACTCAGTCGACCCCGCAACGCCGACGACGAGCACGGTATCCTCGTCGCAGAACCGCTCGACAGCACCGACGTTCGCGCGTCGGTCGTCCCGTAGCGGCGTCACGCGTAACTCGACGCCGAGGACGTCAGCCGCCTTCTTGAACGAGAAGTGCGCGCTCTCGGGCACGACCACGTTCGGCGTGTGCGTCACGCAGCGGTTCCGCGCCATCCGCACCGCCTGGATGTTCGCCTCCGTCCCGCCGGACGCGACGTACCCCGCGGGGTCGTCGACGCCGGCGACCTCGCCCAGCATCGCAACGACCTCGTCCTCGAGGTCGGAGACGGTCTGGTACGTCGCCGGGTCACCGGGATTCGTCGCCAGGAACTCGCCGGCGGCCTCGCGAGCGACCGGGTGCGGTTCCGTACACATCGACGAGAGCACCCGGTCGAAGTCCTGTGGCTGGCCGCGCATACCAACACGTTCGTCGTGGAGAGTTTATCAGTTTTGTTTCGGGAACTCTCGACCACGAGCGCCGGACTCCACCCGGAAGGCACCGAGCGCTAGAAGCACAATATCGCGAGAAGGGATCATCCGCATTCGGGCGTTTGAGCCGGTGAGTCGAGGGTCTATGCGATTGGGGCGCCCGTGTCCCCGACGATACCGGGTTCACCGACCGGCGCGACCACGCCGGTGCTCGCGTTCGCCGTCGGTCCGACTCCCGTCCGCATCACGACCTCGCCGTTCGAGCCGTACATCGCGAGGTTGATCGCGCCGCCGATACCGGTCTCCGGCTTCGGAACGGGCTCGAAAGAGACGTTGAGTTGTCGACCGCCGGCCGCGGTGACGTAGATGGTCTCGCCCGCACTGAAGTTCGCCGGGAGCGTCGTGTACGCGACACCACGACCGACCTGCGGCGTGATGACGACCTGCGTCCCGGCCGCGACCGTGTCACCGCCCTCGTGCGTGATCTTCAGCACGCTCCCGTTGTACTCGTAGTCGAAGTCGACGGTCGTCGCCTGCTGTCGGGCGGTCGACACCCACGCTGGCGTGGACGCGTCGACGCCGCCGACCTTCGCGAGCTCGAACTCGAACTCGGTGGTCGCGTTCCCGTACTGGGCCTCCTGGACCGCGGCGACGGAGAGCTCGTAGAGGCGACCGTCCGGGTTCACGACGAACCGACCGTCGAAGGACGTGATGGCCTGCGCGCCCTGGACGCTGGACGGACCGGACGCGACGTACTCGATGCGCGTCTCGCCGTCGACCTGATAGGTCCGGTTGACGGTGAAGTTCCCGAGGCGGACGTACTGGACGAGTTGCTCGGTGTAGTTCAGCGACTGGATGCTTCCGTCGACGCGGTAGTCGCTGTAGACGGTCCGCGTGTCGTTCGCGGTCTCCGTGAGCACCCACGTGTCGTTGACGAACGCGCGCGTCGTCGAGTTCCCGCGACTCGTTCGCGTATCGTACTCGTAGATGGTGTCGCCGTTCTCGGCGACGCGCTGCACGCCGTCGCGCTGGAGCGACAGCAGTCCAGAGGAGTTCTGCGCGGTCTCGACGCGGTAGCTCGTCCCCGAGAGGGATCCGAAGTGCGCCGACAGCAGTCGGGTGCCGTTGACGCCGTTCCCGGTCATCCACGGGGCCGTGTCGATGCCTTCGAGCGGGTTCCCGTCGCTGCCGTCACCGCCGTCGGTCCCGGTGGTCGTCCCCGGGTCGGTCGTCCCGTTCGCCGTCGGCGCCGTCGACGTGGTCTGCCCGCCGCTGCATCCGGCGAGCGCGACCATCGCGACGACCGCGACGACGAGGAGGGTTCTCGATGTGTCCATGTATCGTCTGCACCCGTCCGCGCCTAAGTATCTCTTGGTTCGAGGGACGCTTCTCGCGGACGGTACCGCGGGTGATTCGAGCGGCGAAGTCGTGCGTCGAGCTGTGAGGTGCGACGTCGTGGTCGCGTCGTCGACCGGCCGGACGGTCGAACGACCGGTGAACTGAATTGATACAAGCGAGTACGGTATCGGAAGGATGGAGGCGTTCGAGCGCGCGAAGCGAGGGTTCGAGGCCGTGGAGTCGCGAGTGAACGACAGGCTTCCGGGGTGCCTGAAGGTCGGGTTCCTGACGCTCTACCTGTATTCGGACCGCGGGAACGGGGTCGTGGACGCGGTCGCCGACCGCGGGCCGTGGCGACGCTGGCACGACGTCGGCGTCGCGATACTCGCGGTCGTGATGGCGAGCGGGCTCGCGGCCGTCGGCTGGGTCGCGGTTGCGGTGGCGACGCGGGACGTCGAGGCGACGGCGGCGAATCAGGCGAACAACGTCCTCGCGATCCCGGGCGTGAACGACTTCATGCCGCTCGCGGCGACCGGGTACGTCGTGCTCGCGCTGCTGGTCGCGACCGTCGTCCACGAGGGCGGGCACGCCATCGGGTTCCGTATCGAGGGCGTCGACCTCGACGAGCTCGGCGTCGCACTCCTGTTCGGCGTGCTCCCCATCGCGGCGTACGCCAAGCCCGCCGAATCGCTCGACGCCGTCCCGGCACGCGGCCGGCTGCGAGTGTTCGCCGCGGGCGTCGCGAACAACGTCGCCGTCACCGCGCTCGTCGGCGTCGGCTTCCTCGTCGTCGGCGTCGGCGCCGTCACCGACGCGTACCTCGCGTACTTCGGGTGGCTGTACACGACCGCGGCCGCGCCGACGGCGGCCGACGTCGCGGGACTCGGCGTCGCCGTGAACGCGCTCTTCTGGACGGGGTTCCTGAACGCGAACCTCGCCGTCCTGAACGCGCTCCCCATCTGGCCGTTCGACGGCGGGAAGGCGACGCGCGTCGTCCTCGAACTCGCCGGTGACGCCGTCGGCATCCGCGACACTCGCGCCGTCTGGGTGGCCGCGAGCGCGCTCACCGCGGGTATCGTCGCGTTCGTCGTCGTCGGCCCGACCGTGCTCTGAGAGCGACTCGCCCGCTCGTTGCCGAATCGCGCCACCGGCGTCGACGGGAGAAGAACCGGTCTGCGGTCAGCGGACGTCGTCGAGGATGAGCTTCTGCTCGACGCGCTTGACCTCGTGCTGGACGTCCCGGACCGCGTCGATGTTCGCGGAGATGCTCGACACGCCCTCGTTCACGAGGAACTGCACCATCTCCGGTTTCGAACCGGCCTGCCCGCAGATGGAGGTCTTGACGTCGTGCTCGCGGCACGTCTCTATCGTCGACCCGATGAGCTCCAGGACCGCGGGGTGGAGTTCGTCGAAGCGACTGGCGACGCGACCGTTGTTCCGGTCGACCGCGAGCGTGTACTGCGTGAGGTCGTTCGTCCCGAAGCTCGCGAAGTCGATGCCCTGTTCGGCCATCTCCTCGACGCACAGCGCGGAACTCGGCGTCTCGATCATCACGCCCCACTTGCGCTTCGCGGGGTCGATACCGGCTTCGACCATGAGCTGTTTCGCGCGAACGACGTCCTCGGCGTCGTTCACCAGCGGGAGCATGAGTTCGACGTTGTCGTACCCCATCGACCAGAGCCGCCGGAACGCTTCGAGCTCGTGCTTGAACGTCTCCGGGTTCTCGATGCTCCGCCGGATGCCGCGGTAGCCGAGCATCGGGTTGTGCTCTTCGGGTTCGTCACCGCCGCCCTGGAGTTGGCGGAACTCGTCGGTCGGCGCGTCCAGGGTGCGGACGCGGACCGGCCGCGGGTAGAACTCCTCGGCGACGCGCTGGATGCCGTCGATGATCTCGTCGACGTACGCTTCGACGCCGTGATCGGCCACGTATCGCTCAGGCGTCTTGTTCGTCGACATGATCATGTGCTCCATGCGGAGGAGGCCGACGCCGTCCGCGCCCGTCGCGGCGGCGCGCTCCGCCGCTTCCGGGATCGAGACGTTCACCTTCACTTCGGTCGCGGTCATCGGCTTCACGGGCGACTGCGGGCGGACCTCCTCGACGGGTTCGCGCTGCTCGTCGTCGGTCTCGACCGCGCCGGCGCGGATGGTGCCCTTGTCGCCGTCGATGGTGACGACCTGGCCGTCGGTCAGCGTCGTCGACGCGTCGCCCGCGCCGACGACCGCGGGAACGCCGAGTTCGCGCGAGACGATGGCGGCGTGACTCGTCATCCCGCCCTCGTCGGTGACGATACCGGCGGCGCGCTTCATCGCGGGCACCATGTCCGGCGTCGTCATCTCCGTGACGATGATGTCGCCTTCCTCGACCTTGTCGAGCTGGTCGAGCTTCTTCACGATGCGCGCCGCACCGCTCGCGATACCGGGACTGGAGCCGAGGCCGGAGACGAGGACGTCCCCTTTCCCGCCGTCGGTCGTCGTCCCGCTCGTGGTGCCGTCGTCGTTACTCACGCCGACGTCCGCGTCGACGCGCGTGTCGCCAGCGTCCTCCGTCTCCTCGGCGATGGTCGTGATGGGGCGGGACTGCAGCATGTAGACGTCGTCCCCGACGATCGCCCATTCGACGTCCTGTGGCGTGTCGTAGTGCGATTCGACGGTCTCGCCGAGGTCGCGGAGCGCGTCGAGTTCCTCGTCGGTGAGGACGCGCCGTTCGCGGTCGCCCTCGGGGACCTCGCGTTCGACGGTCTCGCCGGTCGCCTCGTCCTTCTCCATCATCACCTTCTTGTCCGCGACCGTCACCTCCTCGACGGTCCCGGTCTGGCGGTCCAGGACGTAGTTGTCCGGTGACACGGACCCGGAGACGACCGCTTCGCCGAGCCCCCACGCGGACTCGACGATCATCTTCGGTTCGCCCGTCGAGGGATGGCTGGTGAACATCACGCCGGACTTCTCCGCGTCGACCATCTGCTGGACGACGACGGCGATGTTGACGTCCGAGTGCTCGAACCCCTGCTGTTTCCGGTAGTAGATCGCGCGTTGCGTGAACAGGCTCGCCCAGCACTCTCGCACCCGCTCCAGGAGGTCCTCGGCGGTGATGTTGAGGAACGTCTCCTGTTGGCCCGCGAACGACGCGTCCGGGAGGTCCTCCGCGGTCGCGGACGAGCGGACGGCGACGAACTCCTCGCCGTCGCCGAGGTCGGCGTACGCGCCGAGGATCTCCTCGCGGAGCTCGTCGGGGAACGGCGAGTTCAGGATGAGTTCGCTCGCGCGCTCCTGGGCGGCGGCGAGTGCTTTGGTGTCGTCGACGTCGACGTCCACCGCTTCGAAGAGGTCCTCGGCGATGCCGGCCTCCTCGATGAACCGTCGGTACGTGCCCGCGGTCACGACGAACCCTGGAGGGACGGGGAGTCCGGCGCCGGTCAGTTCACCGAGTGAGGCGCCTTTCCCGCCGACGCGTTCGAGGTCGCTGGCTCTGATGTCGTCCAGCCACAGTACTGCCATCTGTGTCCGGTCCTGCGCCGGAGACGACCAAGAAGGTTCCGACACCAGCGAATGTAATTTCACTCGCGGACGCGTTAATGCGCGCCAGCGGCGGCGCGAGACGGCCGGTAAGTTCGCTGTCACCTCGGGCCCCAGAGTTAATACGACTGTCCCGCGAGCGTTCTCGCATGGACGCAAAGCAGACCGTCAAGTACGTCGCGTTCCATCAGGTGCTCGCGACGCTCGCGGCCGTGGTGGGCCTGGGAATCGTCGGCGTCGGTGCGTGGCTCGGATTCGGCGACGCGGCCCAGATAGTGTTGAGCGACGCCCCGCAGAACTGGGGTGATGCGGTGGCGGCGGCGAACCCGACGACGTTCGTCGCGCTCGCGGTCGTCGGCGTGATAGTCTGGCAGGTCGGGAAGACCGTCGCGCTCGTCGTGACCATCGGGAAGGTCGCCGACGCCGTCGGTGGTGGCGGCGGTGGCGCGGACGCGGAGGCCGTGAAGCGCGCGGTGTTGAGCGACGTCGACGACCGCATCTCGAGCGTCGAGTCGGACGTGAAACGTCACGAGCAGGCGCTCTCGGACGCCGAGCGTGCGTCGAGCGGCGCAGGCGCGGGTCGGGCGTCGGGCCAGAGCGCGTCCGCGAGTGGCGAGAGCGGCGGCCGACGGTCGCGCCGTCGCGGGTCGAAGAGCGAGGACGCGAGCACGGGCGACGGCGCGAGTTCGTCGGGCGGAGCGTCCACGGACGCGGCTGGCGGCCGGGAGTCGAACCGGAAGAGCAACCGGCGCGCGTCCCGGTCGAGCGAGAGCGGGTCGACCGACGGCGGCGACGGCAGCGCGAACTGACCGCGGTGGGCGCCGCCGTGGCGCTCGGTTAGACGCCAGGCGGTCATTCTCGCGGGGGTCGAGCGTTCGAGGAGTTTACGCTTCGAGGATGTCGTCGGTCTCGTACTCTGGGACGCGAAGGTCGCCGTCGAGTGCGACGGTCGCCTCCCCGCCGACGCGGACCTCGCCGCCGTCGACGCGGACGCGGACCGTCCCCGGCCGGTCCAGGTAGTGACCTTGCTCGCAGACGAGTTCGTCCGGGAAGTCCGTGAACGCGCCAGCCTGCCGGAGGTACGCGCCAACGGCGCCGCTCGCCGTACCGGTGACGGGGTCCTCGCTGATACCGAGGCTCGGACAGAACGCGCGAGCGTGCAGCGTGCTGTCGGCGTCGAGCGCGTCGAACGTGAACAGGTACACGCCCGCGGCGTCGTACTCGTCCGCGAGCGCTTCGACCGCGTCGTCGTCCGGCGTGGCGTCGCCGACGTGCTCGAGGAAGTTCACGGGAATCACGAGGAACGGGAGGCCCGTCGACGCGACCGCGGCGGAGAGGTCCGCGCCGACGTCCTGGAACGCGGCCGGGTCCACGCCGAGTGCCTCGCCGACGCGCTCGTAGTCGACGTCCACGGGCTGGACCGACGAGGTGTCCTGGGTCATCCACACCATTCCGTCGTCGGTGACGTCGACGTCGAGCACGCCGACGTTCGTCTCGACGGTGTGCGTGCCCGCGTCGAGTTCGTCGTCCTCGCGGAGGAACCCGTGCGCGGCGATGGTCGCGTGCCCGCAGAGGTCGACCTCCTGCGTCGGCGAGTAGTACGTCAGTCGACGGTCCGCGTCGTCGCTCCCCGCGAGGAACGCGGTCTCGCTCACCGAGAGTTCGCGCGCCACCGCCTGCATCTGTTCGGCGTCGAGGTCGTCGGCGTCCGGGACGACGCCGGCGGCGTTCCCCGCGAGCGGTTCGGTCGTGAACGCGTCGACGAGCGCCACCCGTCGCGTGTCGTGATCGGGCGTGTCGTGGTCGGTCACGACTACGCGGAGGGACGGCCGCCTCAAGAAGCTACAGGTCCGCGGGCCACGCGGCGAGGTCGTCACAGTCGACCGGTCCACGCGGCGAGGTCGTCACAGTCGACCGGTCCACGCGGCGAGGTCGTCGACGAGCGCTTCGAGGACGTTCCCGGGCTGGAGGTACTCGCTCGGCGTCGACGGCCCCTCGCCCGGCAGGAACAGGTGGTTCGCGGTCGCGTACGTCCGGAACGTCGCGTTCCCGGCGTCCGCGAGTGCGTCCGCCCACGGCTGGCGTTCGCGCTCGACCGGGACCTGGTAGTCCCGGCCGGCGAACGCGAGGAATCGCGGGACGTCGAGGTCGGCGGCGACGGCGGTCTGGTCGTACGCGGCGAGCTGCCGCCAGAAGTTCGCGTGGTACCCGAGGACGACCTCGTCGTCGCCGAGGTCGCCCGCCTGGATGCGGTCGACCGCGGCGTCGACCGCCTCGATGCGGTCGCGTTCGGCGTCGCTCACCGCGCCGTCGACGTTCGCGAGGTACTCGATCTGCACCTCGATGAGCGCCGCGAGCGACCCGGCCGGGCCGGCGAGCGACGCCATCCCCGCGGTCTCCGCCGCAGTCGCGATGCGGGGCGCAGCCATCCCGCCGAGGCTGTGCCCGACGACCGCGACCGGCCCGACCGCGTCCTCGCCGCGGAGGACGTCGACCGCGGCGACGGCGTCGTCGACCGTGAGGTCGTCGAGGTCGAGGCCGTCCGAGCGAGCGACGTCGCACGCGAACGTCCGCTTGTCGTACCGGAGAACGGCGACGCCACGGGACGCGAGCCCCCACGCGAGGTCCTGGAACGGCCGGTTCGGGCCGAACGACTGGTTCCGGTCGTTCGGCCCGGAGCCGTGAACGAGCACGACGCCGGGGACGGTCTCGCCGTCGTCGACCGCGGCGTCCGGGAGCGAGAGCGTCGCATCGAGGTCGCACGCGGGCGACGGCACGGTGCGCTCGCGTTCGACGAACGCCTCGCTGTCGACGTACGCGGGCGGTTCGTACGCGGCGTCGGTCGGCCGGAAGTTCAGGCCGGCGAGGTCGCGGCCGGTGAACGTCACGACGACGAGGAGGACGCCGCGCTCGAACGTCGCGCGCAACGCCACGAACGGGTACCCCTGGCTCGACCCCTGCTGGGCGACTGTCGCCCCGCGGTACGCGCCGAGGTCGCCCGCGAACTGTCGCCACGGGTCCGCGATGGCGCTCGCGGACACCTGGCCCTCGAACTGGTCGGCGAACCGGCCGACGACCGCGTGGAACTCGCCGCCGGCGAGTTCTTCGGTCACGCGTTTCGCGATGGCGACGCGCTCCGCGTCCGTCACCGGCTCCGCGGTCGTCTCCTCCGCGGTCGGTTCGGTCGCGGTCGCTGCCTCGGTCGTCGCGACGGTGGTTGGGGCCGTCGTCGCGTCGGTGCTCGTCTCGGTCGGCTGGCCGTCGCCGGCGCAGCCGGCGAGCGCAGTCGCTGCGACGCTGGCAGCGCCAGCGAGCACGCGCCGCCGCGGGAGGTCGGACGGGGACATACACGGGAGTTCGTCGAATCGCCGCTTTGCGTTTTCGGTGCCGGCGGTCGCCGCCGTCGCTCGACGGGCGTCGAACCCGCAGCGTGGTTGCGCGAGGAGTGAACGCTATACGGGTCGCGCTCGTAGCACGACCCGAACTCCCGATGGACCTCGCTCGCGTTCGCGCGTTCGACCCGATAACGGTCACCGACCAGCCGCGGGACGCTGGCGTCCTCATCCCGGTCGTCGAGCGCGCCGACGGCGACTACCTCCTGTTCACGAAGCGCAGCGACGAGCTCGGCAAGCACCCCGGCCAGATGAGCTTCCCCGGCGGCGGCCGCGAGCCCGAGGACGAGGACATCGAGGCGACCGCGCTCCGCGAGGCGTTCGAGGAGATCGGGCTCGCGCCCGAGGAGACCGAGGTCGTCGCGCGCATCGATGACATCCGCACCATCACCGAGTACGCGGTGACGCCCGTGGTCGCACGCATCCCCGACCGGACGTACCGGCCGGACGAGCGCGAGGTCGCCGAGGTCGTCGTCGTCGCCGTCGACGACTTGCTGGACCCGGAGAACTACGAGGTCGAGCGCCGCGACCACCCGGAGTACGGCGAGGTCGTCGTCCACTACTTCCACGTCGACGACTACACCATCTGGGGCGCGACCGCGCGCATCCTCGTGCAGTTCCTCGAACTCACGACGGACTGGCGCGCGCCCGACAAGATGGACCGCGAGAACCGGTTGGCGTAGGAACGCGAGACCACAAGAACCGGCTCGCGTAGGCGCCATCCGGAACCGCTCGTGCGGCCGGTGGTCAGAAGACGACGCGTTCGAGCGCGCGCCGGACGAACCCGGGACGGCGCTCCGAGCGCGGGAACACCGTCACCGTCGTGCAGTTCGTCGCGGGGACCGCCGGCCGGTCCTCGAACAGCGCCGCACGGACCCGGTGGTCGGCGCCGCGACGGACGACGACGTCGCCCTGGGGCAGTTGCCCGCCGTCCGGCCGGTACGTCCCGGGCGACACCGACGCGGGGAGCATCGACGATAGCTCGGACTCGTACGCGACGCCGGCGCCCGCGCCGTCCTCGGTCGCCGCCGTCTCGCCGGTCGGCCGCCACAGCGAGAGCCGGGCGTCGTTCGCGACCGCGACCGCGTTCCCGACGGTCACCGCGGTGGGCTCGTACGGGCCGCCCTCGCCGACGACGACGACGTCCGCGGGGCGGTCGTACCCGAGGTTGTCGACGAGCAGGACGTCGCAGCCCGCGTGCCGGACGACCCAGTCGACGGGGTCGCCGAGGAGTCGCGACCGGAGCCGGAGCGGCTCGTGCTCGGCGAGGATCGAGTCCACGCCGCGCTTCGCGGCGAAGTTCACGATGGCGTGCTTCGTGTCGTGACTCACGATCTCGTCGGCCTCCACGTCGACGTCGAGTTCCGCGCCGAGCGCGTCGACGCGCGCCTCGAACGACCGGTCCTCGGTGGACTGGACGGTCGCGTGCTCGGTGAGCGGCGCCTGGTCGGGGATCTCCTGGAACCGGACCGCGACGACGCGACCGTCGTCCTCGCGGACGAGGTCCGCGGCGAGCGAGAGCAGTGCGCGCTCTCGGTCCGCACCGACGGGCTTCGTGAACGCGACGAGGACGTCGCTGGCCTCGCCTTCGGTCGCGGCGACGTCCGTCAGCGCGTGCTCGCCGAGTTGCTGCCGGACCGCCTTCCGCGCCTCGCCCTCGCGGGAGACGCGCGGCCGGACGTACACGAGGTACCAGCCGACGCTCCCGACGACGATGACGACCGCGCCGACGAGCGCTATCGTCCCCATCTGCGTGAGCAGCAGTGCGCCCGTGACCACGCCGAACACCTGCATCCACGGGTACAGCGGCGACTCGAACTCGGGCTCGTACGCGGTCGAGCCGTTCCGGAACGCGAGGACGGCGAGGTTCACGAGCGCGAACACCATGATCTGGAACGCGCTCGCGAGCTTCGCGATCTCGAGGATGGGGACGAACGCGATGAGCGCGAGCAGGACGGCACCCGTGACGGTGATGGACGTGACGGGCGTCCCGAACCGCTCGCTGATGGCTGAGAGCGAGGGCGGCGCGAGCGAGTCGCGACTCATCGCGAACGGGTAGCGCGACGACGAGAGGATACCGGCGTTCGCCGTGGAGACGAGCGCGAGGACGGCCGCGACGACGACCGCGAGCACGCCGACGTTCCCGAGGGTCTGCTCGGCGGCGACCGCGACGGGCGTGAGCGACCCGGCGACGCTCCCCGGGTCGGTGACGCCGACGAGGACGGCGACGATGCCGACGTACAGGAGCGTCGTGAACGCGAGCGACCCGAGGATGCCCAGCGGGATGTTGCGCCCGGGGTTCTCGACCTCCTCGGCGACGCTCGCTACCTTCGTCACGCCCGCGTACGAGACGAACACGAGGCCGGTCGCGGCGAGCAGACCGCCGATACCGTCACCCCAGAAGTTCGCGTAGTTCCCCGCCTGCACGCTCGGCGCGCTCCCGGCGGCGAACCAGCCGAGCGCGGCGAGCATCACGACGACGATGACGGTCTGGAGGCGGCCGGTCTGCTTCGCGCCGACGACGTTCACGAGCACGAGCACTGCCGCGAGCGCGAGCGCCACGGGCTTGAGCGGCAGGTCGAACAGCAGCAGCAGGTACGGGACGCCGCCGACGAGCGCGAGCGCGCCCTTGAACGACAGCGAGAACCACGTCCCGACGCCCGCGATGGTGCCCAGCAGCGGCCCCATGCCGCGCTCGATGTAGATGTACGTGCCGCCGGCTTCCGGCATCGCGGTCGCCATCTCGGACTTCGAGAGCGCCGCCGGGATGACGAGCAGGCCGGCGAGCAGGTACGCGACGATGACGGCCGGCCCGGCTATCTCGAGCGCGAGCGCCGGCAGGATGAAGATGCCGCTCCCGATCATCGCGCCGATACTGATGGCGAGCACCGAGGGGAGCCCGAGGTCGCGTTCGAGGCCCTTCATGCGGTCCTCGCGACGGCGTCCGCGACGGCGGTCGTGACGCAGACGGGTTCGTGGCCCGCCGCGGCCATCGACGTCACTCGCTCCGGGTGGTGAGTCAGGACGACGACGCGCTCGACGTCGAAGTGCGCGCGCACCTGCTGGGCGACGAGCAGGTTGCGGGCGTCGGACCCGGTGGCGACGACGACGGCGTCGGCGTCGGTCAATTCGGCGGTCGAGAGCGTCGCGGCGTCCGCTGGGTCGCCGCGAACGCTACTGCCGTCGGTCGTGACCGCGGCCTCGTCGACGCGAGCGACGACCTGGCCGTCGGTCCGTAGCCGGTCGGCGATGGCGTCCCCGACGTGACCGCCGCCGAGAACGTGGTGGTCTGGATGCGGTTCCTCCTGTCTGACCCCGTTGAACGGGAGCGTGGGTCGTTCGAGTGACATCGTTGCTGTGGTCGCTCCCGAGGGGAACCGCGAGCGCCACCAGTCACTATCGGACGAGAGAGCATAAACCCGCGCATTTTTCTGAAAGACCGAGAATAAAGTCCGTTATAATCCTTATTCCGGAGTTAATTAAGAGCATAATACCAAGTCTTCAATTTCGCTGTGGCGCGACGGTGCGCCTTCGTTTCGTTCCTCGAACGCAGGACTATCCGGGTTACACCCTACGGACCGACCACGAGAACAGGCTGGCGTCGTCGCCTCGCACGCTCGGTCGCGTCGTCGCTTCAGATACTCGTTCGCGGGACGCTCCCGAACGCCGGCGTCCGCACGCACTCGAATCCCCCTCCGCGTCGCACTCCCTCGCGTCTCGTTCCCCCGAATCGCGCTGGCGGTCGCATCGGTCGCCCGATGCCAGGAGCGGGCGGCAGCGACCGTCAGATGGACTGACTCACAGAGACTTCGACCGAAAGCTTCGCGGCCGGGTCAGGTCATCACCCCAGCGACTGCCGGTAGTTCGCCGGTGGTCGGCCCCACCGAGCGCGTCGTCGCGGCCAGGTCCGTGCCGGCGTCGACCCCGTCGAAGGGCGTCGACGACTCGCCTGTCGTCCGTGTCATGCGTTCACATCACTTGCGAGACGAACGGATAAGTTTGGTGGACAAACACCCCACCAGTCCTAGAAGCTCGTTAAACACTAGTCGTGTTGAACGAATACGGTAAACGTACGACCAACCAATCCGGGTTTCTCCGTCTGGAACGGGCGTTCGTCAGTCGAGGCAGTGCGCGACGACGCGGAGCATCCGGTCGCCGTGGACCTCGTCGGCGAACAGCGGCACGCGCTTGACGTCGTGGCCGCGGAAGACGTCCTGGGCGCGAGCGAGCGCGCCCTGCTGGACCGACCACCGCTGCTGGCAGAACTCGCAGTCGTCGAGGTCCGGCGTGACGAACTCGGTCGCGTCCACGTCGTCCGTGACGTCCGCGAGGTCCTCCATCACCTTGTTCACGACGACGGTGTCGTTCGGAATCGAGTAGTCCTCGAGCTGGCGGATGAGCCGCTCGCTCTCGATGACGCTCATCTCCTCGGGGATCATGACGACGCGGAAGTCGGTCTGGGCGGGGTCCTGGAGGACCGCACGGAGCTCCTCGATGCGGTCCGCGAGCTCGCGGAGGTCGCCCATCGCCGCCTCGCTCTCGTCGTCGTCCCCGAACATCCCCATCATGCCGTCCATGAGCCCGCTGAGGCGTTCGCGGAGCGAGAGCATCCGGCCGACCATCGAGTCCATGACCTCCGGGAGTTCGAGCAGGCGGAGCGTGTGTCCAGTCGGTGCGGTGTCGACGACGACGCGCTCGAACCGCGGGTCGTCGATGTACTCCAGGAGCAGTTGCAGTGCCGCCGCCTCGTCCGCGCCCGGCATCGCGCCACCCATCAGCGACCCCATCGGGTCGTCGCCACCGAGCAGTTCGCCGAGACCACCCATCGGGCCGGCGCCGCCGCTCGCGTCCCCGAACGGGCCCCCCGCGTTCGCACCGCCGGCGCCGCCGGTGCCCGCGCCACCTGCGCCCGTCCCGGCGTCGTCACCGAACGGGTCCGACCCGCCGTCGCCGCCCGCGAACCCGAGCGCGTCCACGCCCTCCTCCGCGGCGACCTCCGGGTCTATCTCCGCGCCCCACAGCGGGACGTCCTCGCGGACGCGCCCGGGCTTGGCGGGGACGTCCACGCCGAGCGTGTCCGACAGCGAGTGCGCGGGGTCAGTGGAGACGACGAGCGTCTTCGTGCCGTCGCTCGCGCTCGCGAGCGCCGTCGCCGCCGCCATCGTCGTCTTCCCGACACCGCCCTTCCCGCCGTACAGGACGTACTCGGGCGCGTCCACGCCGTCGAGCGCGACGTCCTCGGTCGTGCGCGTCCCCGGTTCGTTCCCTGCGTCGTCGACGACGTCCACGTCGATGCTCGACGACCCGTCACCGTCCTCGTCCTCGACCTCGTCGACCGGCGAGACGTCGATGTCACTCATACAGGCGGGTTGGCCGCTCGCACTTGTGTACTTCCCGGTCCGGACCGAGCACGGATACCCCTCGAGGGCGTGCAGGCACCCCAAGGCCCTTTAGGTCGGTGGACGCACCCGTGGAACGAATGTCGCGCGTCCCCCGCCGCCGTCTCCTCGCCCGCGCCGCCGCCGGCACCGCCGCCGCCCTGGGCGTTGCCGGAACCACGACCGCCCTCATCGACGACGACCGCACCCCTGCCGAGCAGTTCAACGCCGCCATCGAACCGTGCCCGGGCGACGCCGAGAAAGCCGACCCGTACTTCGTCGTCCGCGGCTCCGGCCCGATGGACGGGATGGTCCTCCAGAGCGACGACGTCGTCGCCATCGGGGACTCCCTCACGGTCTCGCTCGTGAACGAGTCAACCGAATCCAGAACCACTGGCCTACGGTGGAAGCGCGACATCCACCATCGCGTCGGCGACCGCTGGCATACCGTTCTCGGCAACGAGTGGGGTGGTTACGGCGGCCCGCAACCCGGCCACGAACACGCCCCTGGCGAGGGCTTCCGGTGGACGTTCCCGTTCGACCGCGAGGGCATCGAGACGTCGCTCCTCGGCGATAGCGTGCGGGTCTGCGGCCCCGTCGAACCCGGCCGCTACCGCTTCGTCTTCTGGGGTATCAACCCGGTGGACGCCAGCTCGAACGGGGTCGAGCACGACCTCGTCATCGGCACCGAGTTCGACGTCGTCGAGCCACCAGACGCCAGTCGATAGCCGCCCGTGACCGTCGGTGGCGGCCGACAGCAGCCAGTGGCGGTCGGTAGAGGAGGTAAGCGAGTGTTTCGGACCGGCTGGCAGTCTGAGCGGTGGAGCGAAGCGACGTGTGGTCGTCGCTACGTCCGTTGGCGGTACGCGAGCGTTCACCGAGGTTACGGACGATTAACGAAGAGGGTCGAGTGCGTGGGCTCCGAGCAGTCTCGACCATGTCACGAGGAGATTCGGGAACGGACGACGGCGGGTCGCGAACGACCAGCAAACGCGGGGTGTCGAGGCGTCGACTGCTGCAGGTCGCCGGCACGAGCGTCGGAGCAGCGAGCGTCGTCGCGAGTTCCTCCGGGAGCGCGCGACGGGATGCAGCCGGGACGACTGCGCCGACCGCCAGCGACTCGACGGCTCCGCGCTCGCTCGACGTGGACTGTCCGGACGCGACGGTCGAACCGAGCGTCACGCACTACGACCACTCGCTCCACGACGTCTGCAGCGACGGACACCCGGAGACGCGGAAGCTCCAGTATCGCGTTCGGACGGCGCTCGAATCCCAGTATCCGACGGTCGGCGCGCTCATCGACGACGGCTTCGTCCCGTACTTCGACTTCTTCGTCGAGGACGTCGTCTACTCGCACTGGCTGAAGCCCGCGTACGTCGCCGACGACGGTGTCGTCGACCCGTCCCGTCCCGAATCCGTGCTCGTCGACCACGAGTACTGGCGGCCGATGGGCGTGATGTTCGTCGCGACACCCGACGGCGAGCGCCTCGACCCGCCGCCGTCGACGTACGAGACCAGCGACGGTTCGTGCACGCCGTGGCACGCGCACGTCGGCGTCCCCGGCCGGTACGCGTGGGCGAAGTTCCGCGCGGCGGACGGCCTGGCGTTCGAGTGGCCGTGTCGCACGCCCTGGATGCTGCACGTCTGGAGTTACGCCGACGAAGCCGTGTACGGGCACGGCGCGCCAGCCGACCGCGGCGGCGCGCCCGCCGAACCCGCCGGGTTCGAGACCGACGCGGACCCGGAGACGGACCGACTGGCGCCCGAGCACCTCCCGGACGCGCTCCGCGAACGCTGCCGCGAACGCTGGGGCGGCGTCGCGGAGAAGTGGGGCGACACCTGGGCGGACGCCTGGGACGATGCGACCGAGGACGACGACGATGCCGGTGACGACAGCGGCTGGGGCTGGGAGTGGAACGTTGACGACTGGTAGCTCCAACGCCCCTGCGCTCGCGGTGAAACGGGAACCGAACGAACTGCGAGGGGCGTCGACGCCGTCTATCAGTACGCGTCGGCGCCCATCCCGAGCATGGGGGTGTCGGGGCTTCCGGTCCCCTCGAAGCCGGGCGCGGACTGTCGGCCGCGGTCCTCGTGGAGGACGACGAGCCCGCCGCCGATGTCGCTCGCGACCGTGAACCCGCGCTCGGCGACGGCGCCCCAGAACGACGTGTCCTCGGTCCGGTAGCGCATGCGGGTCTCCGGGTTCGTCGGGTCGCTGACGTCGTGGACGGTCACGCCGCCGTCGTACCAGGACGCGTGGACGCGGTTCGCCGTGACGTCGAAGTTGTGGGACGTCCGGAACGCGTCGACGCTCGGCGGCCGGATCTCGCCGACCTGACGCGGGTCGTCGCCGTCCGAGACGTCGAAGATGCGGATGCCGCCGTAGTCCTCGTCCTCGGGGTTCGTCACGACGTTGCCGGGGAACGTCTCGGCCCCGACGTACACGAGGTCGCCGTCAGGGGACGGCTGGACGTAGTGCGCGTTCCCCGGTCGCGTGAGGTAGCCGGCGCCGTCGAACCCGGGGTCGTCCGCGTCGGGGGCGTTCCCGAACTGAGCGAGCAACTCGGGGTCGCTGGGGTCGCTGACGTCGGCGACGACGACGCCCGCGTCCCAGAACGCCTGGTAGAGGACGTCGTCCTGCACGTAGACGTCGTGGCAGGCGGCCTGTCCGCCGAGCGCGAACGCCGGGAAGTCGTCCTTCAGTCGGTACTCGCCGACGACCGCGGCGTCGGTCGGGTCGCTCACGTCGACGATGGTCGTCCGCGACTCGCTGAACGCGGCGTCGCCGGACTCGTTGACCGTGAGGTATGCGTACCCGTCGTCGAGGAAACAGTTGTGGATGTGGTGCCCGACGTCCACGAACGCCAGTTCGGTCGGGTCGGTGGGGTCGCTCACGTCGACGAGCGTGATGCCGGGACCGCCGTTGCTCGCGAGCGCGGCCAGGTCGCCGTCGACCTTCACGTCGAGAATGCCGCCCGCGGGGGCGGACGCGGTCATGCCGCCGACGACCGCCGGTCGGTTCGGGTTGTGCCAGTCGACGACTGCGAGCCCGTCGCCGACGGCGACGTACGCGAGCGTTCCCTGCGTACTGACCTCGAGGGCACCAGGGACGGCCGCTTCGGAGAACAGGCGGAGCGTGTCGTCTCGCCGCCCGTTCCCCGGCGGGTCCGCGGACGCGGTGCTGCCGAGGGCGGTAGCGGCGAGCAATCCGCTCGTTTTGATTGCAGTACGGCGCGTGAGGCGTGCGTGGTCTGTCATGGCGTATTCTGGAGCGTCGATCGAAACACGATGCGGCCACTATCGGTGATGGGTATCGGTATCCGTCCGATGGGTCGACCGCGTCGCTCGTAAGCATTCGGTTGTCATATAAAGCAGCGTGATACGTTCGACGGTTCGTCCGGCTGTGGGCACTTGACGGCCGGGGATGCTCGGGCTCTCAGTTACTCTCCCGCCGCGGCCACGAACGACGTGCGGCCAGCCAGCAGGGACTCAATCGAAGTAGGCGGCGAGCCGGTCGGCCGCTTCCTCGACGCGGGGCGTGACGAGCGCGAACCGGAGCCAGTCGTCGTACGCGGTCCCGAACGCCTCGCCGGGCATCCCGGCGACGCCGGCCTCGTCGACGAGGCGCTCGACGTTCCCCAGGGTTCCCGGGAACCCATCGAAGCGCGCGAGGACGTAGAACGCGCCGTCGGGGACCGTGTACTCGGCGCCCGCGTCGTCGAGGGCGCTCGTGAACGCGTCGACGCGCTCGCGGAGCAACTCGCGGTTCGCCTCGTGGTACGCGGGGTCGGTCTCGCGGAGCGCGCGGTACGCGGCGTGCTGGCCGGGGCGCGTGGTCGCGACGTTCACGAGCATGTGTCGGCTCTTCGCGTCCTCGACGAGGTCGTGCGGGAACACCGCGTACCCGACGCGGAGCCCGGTCGCGGCGAACGTCTTCGAGAACGAGTTCGTCACGACGCGGTGGTCGCTGTCGACGGAGAGCGCGCTCACGAACGACCCCGAGAGGTCGTAGTGGTCGTACACCTCGTCGCTCACCAGGATGGCGTCGTGTGCTTCCGCGATTGCAGCGAGTTCCTCGACGGTCTCGCGCGGATAGACTGCGCCCGTCGGGTTGTTCGGCGAGTTCACGACGATGGCCGCGAGGTCGTCGCTCGCCGCCTCGCGGACGCGCTCGGGGTCGAGCTGGCCGTCTGCTTCCGCGGGCACGAAGGTCTGCTCGCCGCCGAGCATCGTCGTCTTCCCCGGATAGTACGGGTAGACGGGGTCGGTGAGTATCACCTCTCCGCCGGGTTGGCGTTCGAGCGCTCGCGCCATCGCCAGGTAGTTCGCCTCGCCGCCGCCGTTCGTCACGACGACCTGCCCGGGGTCGACGCCGCGCCTGTCCGCGATCTCCTCGCGGAGGTGCGCGAGGCCCTCGCTCGGCGCGTACTGGAACCGGTCAGCGTCGAAGTCCGCGTACTCGCGGAGGCCGTCGCGGAGCGCCTCAGGCGGCTCCCAGTCGGGGTTCCCGCTCACCATGTCCACGACGTCGCGGTCGGCGTCACTCGCGTACGACATGACGTGGAAGAAAAGCGGCGTCTCGTACTCCATACGTCGACTCCGCGCGCCCGCCGCCTGTAGCTTTCGGCGCCAGCAAGCGCCCGCCGCGAGCGCCAGGACCCCTCGTCGCCGTCTCCCGTGGGTCCGCGCTCGCTCGCGGTGCGAGCGTTCAAATCCCTCCCGAGCGAACGCGGACGCATGAACGAGGACGACGATGGAGGGACGGCGTCGGCAGAGTATCCACGGTCCCAGCGCGTCGGCACGGCGTTACGCGAGCGCGACGCGACGGTCGCGGTCGCGGAGTCCTGCACGGGCGGCCTCGTCGGCGCGCGCGTGACCGCGGTTCCGGGGGCGTCCGATTACTTCGAGCAGGGCGTCGTCGCGTACGCGTACGGCGCGAAGGAGCAACGCCTCGGCGTCAGCCGGGAGGCGCTCGACGAGCACGGCGCGGTGAGCGCGCCCGTCGCCCGGGAGATGGCTCAGGGCGTCCGCGACACCGCCGACGCGACGTGGGGCGTCGCCACCACCGGCGTCGCCGGCCCGAGCGGCGGCACCCCCGAGACGCCAGTGGGCACCGTCTACGTCGGCGTCGCGTACGCCGCGCCGTGGGGGAGCGGCGAGTCGTTCGCGACCGCCGACCGCTACCAGTTCGACGGCGACCGCACCACAGTCCGCGAGCGAACCGTCGACGCCGCCCTCGACGCGCTCCTGGACGCCGTCACCGCCACCGAAGACTGACCGATATCCGACCGCGTCGGTCGCAGGCAGCGTCAGACGCACGTCGGACTCCGACGGCACCGAGGACGTACACTTAAGCCACAGTAGTCGACACTCAACGCGTACCGAATGAACAAGAAGGGTCACCTCATCAACGGCGCACTCCTCGGAATCGGACTGCCGTTCATCACCGCGCCACTCGGCGACCAGGCCAGCGTGCAAGCTGACCTCCTCACGCTCGTCATCGAGATCGCGAAGTTCTTCCCACCCATCGTCCTCGGGGCACTGCTCCCCGACATCGACACCGAGTTCGGCAAGCACCGGAAGACGCTTCACAACCTCCCGCTGCTCGCAGTCGCCATCCTGTACGCCAACCAGTTCGGGAACCTCGAGTACGTCTGGATCGGCATCGCCACCCACTACGTCCTCGACGTCCTCGGGAGCAAGCGCGGCATCGCACTGTTCTATCCGCTCTCCTCCAACGAGACCGGTTTCCCCATCGGCGTGAAGACGTCGAGCAAATGGGCGAACCTCATGACCGTCGCCATCACCGCGTTCGAGCTCGCCGTGTTCGCGCTGTTCGCGCTCGTGCTCTTCCCGAACTTCGACTTCCAGCTCTCCGCGGTCGAACAGGCCATCGGCGGCATCCAGTGACGCCGACGCCCGCGACCTCGCCGCCAGCGAGTCAGTAGACCGCTGCGTCGTCGAACCGGCCGTCGTACAGGAGGTGGCGCGGGTGCGTCGGCTCGGTGCCCTGCAGGAAGATGCGGTCGACCTTCTCCCACGTGTTCTCGACGCCGAGGTGCGCGAACTCCGCGGCCTTCCGCGCGCGATGCGAGAGCGACGACCGACGCCCGACGCGCCGCGGCGCGTCCGCGGCGAACGCCGCCACCACTTCGCTCGCGTTCGAGAGCTCGCGGTCGAACGCCGTCCACGCCTCGCCGACGCTCCCCGTGAGGTGCGCGTACGACGACCCGAACGGCGCCACGTCGAAGTCCGCGACGAGGCGCTTCGCGCGGTCGGCCCATCCGCCGACGAGCTTCGGGTTGTACGCCTCCACGGCCGCGATCTGGTCGCTGTACCGCTGTATCTCCTCGTAGCCGAGGCTCACGTTCAGGAATCGCGGGTGCGGGACGAGCACCGTCGCGTTCTGCCGGGCGAACTCCGCCATCGCCGCCTCCAGCGTTATGAAGTCCGGGACCGGGTCGGTGAGGCCGAGCGCGAGCACGTGCCGGCGGTTCCGCCACGTCCCCGTAAAGACCTCGCGAGCCGGGACGACGACGAGGTCGTCGTCGCTGTACCGTCGAGCAGTCTCCCGGATCGTCGGGAGTTGCTCGAAGTGCGGCGCGTAGACGAGCGCGTCCAGCCCGCGGCGCTTCGCGCGCTCGACCACGCCCTCGTCGAGCACCTTCACGTGCGCGTCCACCCGGAACTCGTCGACCCCCATGTTACTCGGTCGAATCCACGCGGCAAGCATAAGCGCGACGAAACCGCGACCGGGGTTCGCCGGAGTTTTTTCAGCGCACGACGAACCGGGAAGTAGATGACATCCGACTCTCCGTCGCCGCTCGGTCTCGCCGCCCTCTGGCTCGCCGCGACCGCGGCGCTGTGCGCGCCGCTCGCGCTCGCCGCGACCGCCCCACCGACGGACGCCATCTCGCTGCCGTTCGAATCGCTCACCACGCCAGCACTTGCCGTCCTCGCCGCAACCGTCGGCGTCGTGACGCTCGCGGTCGTCATCGGCGTCGCACGCGCCGGTACGTCCACCGACCGCTGGGGCAACCGCGTCGCCACGGCCGCTGTCGTCGCCGTCGTTTCCTCCTTCCTCGCCGCCGCCACGCTCACCCCACCCGACCCGCTCACGCAACTGGTCGTTGGCGTCCCACTCGTCGGCGTTGCCCTCCTCGCCGCCCACGCCGCCGTCGCGTTCGGCGTCGACGAACGCGTCCGCGCGCTCACCTGACGACGACGCTCGGACAACCTTCAAGACGACCACCGTCCAAGAGAGCACCAACGAATGGCCTGGGAATGCGGAATCGAAGACTGTGGTGCCGTCTACGACACGCCCGAGGACGCCATCGTCCACCAGACCAACGAGCACGAACGCCGCGAGTGCAAGGTGTGCGGGACCGTCGTCCCCGACGGCTACCTCGCCATCCGGCACGCGTTCAGCGAACACACGCGCGCCGAGTACGTCCGCGCCTACGGCGCCAGCGCACAGGAAGTACGGGACCGCGAGGAGGTCCGCGACGCCATCGAGGCCGAAGCCGACCTGAACGCCGTCGTCGAACGCCTCAACGGCGACGCACACCCGTCGTAGTCATAGCGCCGCCGACCGCGCCTCGCCGCGTCGACGGTCAGAAGAGCTGGTCGCGACGCTCACCGCTCGAAGTCGAACGACGAGAACGCGAACGAACTCCGAGGAAACCGACTACCGTTCTTCGCTGTCGAGCACGCGGATCTGGTCGCCGCGGACCGTGACCGGAATCGGGACCGTCGCCTCGTACAGCTCGACGGTGACCTGGTCCTTGCCCTCGTCGATGCGCTGCACCTGCGCCTTCTCGCCCTTGAACGGCCCCGCGATGAGCTCCACGATGTCGCTCTCCGCGATGCCCTCGACGTCCGGCGTCGGCGAGAGGAAGTGCTCGACCTCGCTGATGTCGGACTCCCCGGGGATGATACCTCGCGCGTGCGGGATCTCCTCGAGCACGCGCTCGATGATACCGGAGTCGTCCGCCTCCACCATCACGTAACTCGTCAGCGAATCCGGCGCGAGCGCCGCGTGGATGTCCTCCATCTCGCGGTTCATGATCATGTCAGCGACCGTTCGTTCCTGGCTCGCCGTGGTCTTGACAGCGTATATCGGCATGCGAGATCACCAGGGAGCGAGTGCGGCACCGGTCGCGGCGTCTTGGATGAACGAGACGACGAGGAAACCCATGAGCTGTGCGATGATGAACCCGAGGATGCCGACGATGACGATGCCGGCGCCCGCGATCTTCGCGATCTGGGAGAACTCGGTGTAGGACGGGGTGCTCGCCAACTTGAGCACGCGAACGTACGACGAGAGCTCCGTCGGTAATTCCATGCGGGTCGGTTCGACGCGCTCGCTTTTCTATCTATTGCATTGCCACGGCGCGGCCGCCCCCACGGGCGGTCCGCGCGCACGAACCCGAATCGACGAAGCCGTCGTGGTCGGCGACCGAGCCGTCGCGCTCGTCACCCGAGCCGTCGCTCCGAGCGCGGTCGTCGAGGAGGAATGGAGTCGTCGACGCGGTCCGTCGAACCGATTACTCGATGAAGTCGATGTCGCTGCCGCCCTGCTGCATCTGCTCGCGTTGCGCCTGGGGCTGCGAGGACACCTGCGTCTCGCCGTCGTCGCCGTTCCCGTAGATCTGCGGGGAGTCGACGCCCGTGACGACGATCATCGTCCGCATCCGGCCTTCGAGGGATTCGTCGACGCTCGTCCCCCAGATGATGCGTGCGTCGGGGTCGATGCGGTCGTATATCTCCTCGACGACGCCCTCGGCCTCTTCGATGCTCATGTCGTTCCCGCCGGTGACGTTCACGAGCGCGCTCGACGCTCCGGAGATGTCGACGTCGAGCAGCGGCGAGCGGAGTGCGGACGTGACGGAGTCCTTGGACTTCGCGTCGGAGTCGGACTCGCCGAGCCCGATCATCGCGACGCCGCCGCGTTCCATGACGGTGCGGACGTCGGCGAAGTCGAGGTTCACGAGGCCGGGCTTCGTGATGAGTTCCGTGATGCCCTTCACGGAACGCATGAGGACCTCGTCGCTGACCTTGAACGCTTGCTTGACGGGGAGCTTCCCGACGGAGTCGAGCAGGCGGTCGTTCGGGACGACGATGACGGTGTCGGAGACGTCACGCAGGCGCTCCAAGCCGGCTTCGGCGTTCGTCCGTCGCACCTCGCCTTCGGCAGTGAACGGCGTCGTGACGATGCTGATCGTGAGCGCGCCCGCTTCGCGAGCGGCCTTCGCGACCACCGGCGCGGAGCCGGTACCGGTGCCGCCGCCGAGCCCGGCGGTGACGAACACCATGTCCGAGCCCTCGATGGACTCGTAGATCTCGCTCTGGGATTCGAGCGCCGCCTCCTCGCCGACCTGCGGGAGCGAACCCGCGCCACGCCCACCGGTCTTGTCCTCGCCCATGAGGATCTTCGTGTCCGCCTCTATCTCGTAGAGGTGCTGGACGTCGGTGTTCGCGGCGACGAGCTTCGCGCCCGTGATGCCCTCCTCGTGGATGCGGTTGATGGTGTTCCCACCGGCCCCACCGCAGCCGACGACGGTGATGTTCGTCTGCAGGTCCTTGAGAACGTCCTCGAGTTGGTCGTCAGTCATCGTCCCCGACTCCCGTGACGGGGTTGGGTCAGGGGCGTCGTCCCCTCCCTGTCGACGCCCGGGGTCCTCCCCGCCTTCGGCCTCGTCTATCGCGTCTTCGACGATCGAATCCATCCTTGACCCTCATTATTCTATGGAGGGTAATTACGTTTCCCCTCTCTGTCAGACGCCCGCATGACGGAAAATTCGCGGGCGACACGAGCGCGGTAATCACCGCTTACCGAGAAAGTAGTTAGAGCTCGAACACGTCCTCCTGGTGGGTGGTGACGTCGTCGGGGTCGATGCGCTCCCCGTCGACCTCGACGGCGTCGCCGCTCGCGAGCCGCCCGAACTTCGGGCCTTCGGGCACGCCTTCCTGGTGTGCGCGTCGCGGGTCGAACGCGTCCTTCGACGCGACCACGCGGTCGTCCTCCCGCCGGACGTCGTCGTAGTCCGCGTCGAGCACGCCGGCGAGTCCGTCGACGAGCGCGTCGTACGCGTCGTCGTCCGGGAACGCGGCGCGACCACGGACCTGCGACCCGCTGTTGCGCGTCTGGAACGCCACGGTCTCGCGGTCGACGAGCGACCGCGTGCGGTCGGCGTCGACCGCTCGCGCGGCCGCCAGAAGGTCGTCCGGGAGCGACCGGGTGACCCAGCCCTCGGCGTCGTCGAGTCGACGGTCACCGAACCGGACGCCGTCCGCGACCGCACCGAGTTCCCCTTCGACCGCGGCGACGACGTCCAGGTCGCGGTCGCCGACCTCCCGCAGCCACGTCTCGCTCACCACGCGATACCCGAGGTCCGCGACGACCGCCTCGAGCGCCGGCCGCGACCCCTCGACGAGCGCGTGCTCCGCGCCACTCGCCGCGAACGCCGCCTCGATGACGTCGCGATGGTCGCCCGGGTCGCCCATCGCGTCCAACCCCCAGTCCGCGGCGACGTGCCCGACCGTCCACGCCGTCTCGCGGACCACGCGCTCGAACCGCGGCACGTAATGCCCGCCACCGAACCCGACGACCGTCCGCTCGCCCATCACCGACCGCTCGCCGTCGGTCGCGCGCTCACCGCTCGACTCCGCACTCCCGTCGCCGTCGAACGCGGAGAGGTCGAGGATGGCTCGCGCCACCGCCTCCGCACCCGCCGGGTCCCGCCACTCGTCCTCGCCGCTCCCGAGTTCGACGAACAACGACGGACAGCCGACGGCGGTCGGCCCGTGATGCGTGCACTCCATCCCGACCTCGTACCCCTCGGGCGCGTACTCGTCGAACGACTCGACGAGCGCCGCCTGCGCGCCCGGCGCCGCCGCCGCGACCGCGTTCGGCTCCCCACCGTACTCCGCCGGCCCGAAGTTCCCCGTGAAGTGCGCCGTGAGGAGCGGCCCCGTCTCGCCCGAATGCCGGGACGCGAACGCCACCAGCGACGGCCGCTCCGAGAACGCACCCGCGACGCCATCCAATTCCAGATGCAGCGCGTCGAACTCCCGAAGCTCGAACGCACCATGACGATAGACGACCCCACCGCCCGCCGCGTCCGGCCGCGAATCGTCCATCGACTCCGTCCAGTCCACGAGGCCCAGCAAGTGCTCGGCGACGTGCGTCGACGCCTCGTCCGCACGACTGACGACGATCCCAATCACGACCCATCGTAACGCCGACGCAGCCAAGAAAGAGTCGATTCCCGCACGACCAACAGCAACGGACCACCAGAACCCTCGCGGCCGCCGAATGGGTGAAGAATCAGTTTACCAGAAACGGCCGCCTGGAGGCGGCCGTATGCCAGACGAGTCAGTCAGTCGGCTCCTTCGGCTGGAGCGCTCTTCGAGCTGAACGCGTCCCGGGCGGTGGTCGCGCTCTGCGCGAAGATACTCTGGACGTCGCCGCGGCGACCCCAGAACAGCCCCAGCGCGAGCACGAGATAGACGACCGTGTACGCGTAGAGGATGAGCATACTGAGTTCCGTCTCGGCGGCGTGACTCGTGGTCGTGAGGATGACCGCGTACTCGGCGACGACCTGCGAGACGAACAGCACGAGCAGCACCACCGCCTCCCGGACCGAGATCTCGAAGTTCGTGATGATGGCGATGGCGAACAGGCTCTGGGCGGCCGTGATCCAGATCTCCGCAGTCTGCTTGTCGTCGAACGGAAGCGTCCCGACGTCACCGTACGCGATGGAGTACACGACCGAGAGCGTCCCGATGAGGAGCGTCCACTGGTTGAGCTTCGAGGAGATGAGCGCGTTGAACCCCGCAGTGGAGCGAGCCTTGTTCACGAGGTACGCGACGACGATGAGTTCCGGACTCTCGGAAGCGAGCGGCGCCACCCACTGGATCATGAAGAACTTCGGGATGCCGTAGTCGACGCCGATGAGCTCCAGGCCGTGCGCGAACGGATGCACGGCGGTGTAGATCATGAGGCCGGAGTAGAGGAACAGCGTGATCGAGGAGGCGGTGCGGACGGGGAACGACCGCTTCTGGAGGTACGCGGGCACGCCGACCTGTTCCTCGTGGTCCTCGACGTCGCCGCGGACGATGATGGCGATGTACGCGATGTAGAGCCCGACGAGGACGAGCGTGTCGACGACGTCGATGCCGCCGAACAGCGGGACGGCGAACGCGAACGCGGTGGCGAGCAGGAGGAAGACGATCTCGAGGCCGAGGTCGCGGTCCAGGTGGACCTTGTTCGCGAGGAAGCCGTCGGCGTCCTCCACGGCAGGGTCCTTCGCGCTGCCGGCGCGGTAGACGGTGAACAGCGCGATACCGGACCAGCCGAGGCCGATGAGGATGCGGTTCGCGCCCGTCATGTTCGCGACCGCGAGGTTCGCGTCGTTACACGCGGCGGCGAGGCCGGTCTCGGCGTTCGAGATGGTCTCGGCGCTGAACTGCGCGCACGCGTCGGCAGTCGCGCCGCCCGAGCCGGCGCCCCACGCGTAGAGCGCGTCGACGGCGTACTCGGGCGCGACTGCGAGCACGGCGAGCACGGCGATGGCGAACGCTCGCGGAACGTCCTTCTCGGCGGTCTCGGCGCCCCACGCGAGCATAAACGACGCGCCGAGGACGGCGACACCGCTCACCGCGACTGTCGTGAGGTTGCCGAGGCCGAACGCCTCGGGGCCACCCAGGAGCTCCACGCTCACCCAGGGTGCGGTGAGGAGCGCGGCGAAGACGAGGGCGACCAGCGGATGACGAAGCCGGTCTTTGAGCATACCTGAACGTCCGTGAAAGTACAAGTAACCCTTGCGATTTACGGAGGCGACGCGCGAGAGGTTCGCAGGCACGCGACCGTTCGGTGACGGTGCGGCGGCGCGTTTTTGTGGTGGGTGCGCGAACGCTCCCGTAAGGCATGTTCGAGCACGTACTCATCGCGACGGACGGGAGCGACTGCGGGACGCGAGCGGCGCGCGCCGGCGTGGAGCTGGCGGCGACGTACGACGCGACGGCGACGGTGGTCGTCGCGGCGGCCGGCGAGCTGTCGACCGCGGACGCGGAGGCGGTCGTGGAGGACGTCGCCGAGATCGGCGCGTCGTCGCGAGTGACGGTGCAGACGCGCGTGGCGACCGAGCAGCCGCGTGTCGCTATCATGGAGGCCGCCGAGGACGTCGACGCGGACGTCATCGCGATGGGACGGCACGGGCACACGAACCTCGAGGAGCGGTTCCTTGGGAGCGTCACGGAGCGCGTGCTCCGGGCGACAGACCGCGCCGTCCTCACCGTCCCCGGTCGGGGGAGTGGACTCGGGGAGTACGACGACGTCCTGGTGACGTCCGACGGGAGCGACGCTGCTCGCGCCGCCGTCCGGCCGGGCGTGAACCTCGCGTCGACGTACGACGCGGTTCTGCACCTGCTTTCGGTCGTCGACGTCGCGTACGAGGCGGGGCCGTTCAACGCTGGTGGCGTCGACGACGCGTACGTCGACCGGCTCGTCGCGGACGCCGAACACGAACTGGACGTGTTCGCGGCGGCGTGCGAGGAGTCCGCTCGCGACGATTCGCTCGCCATCGAGCAGGCGGTTCGGACGGGCACGCCGTCCGCGGAGATCGCGGCGTACGTCGAGGACGCGGGCGTGGACCTGGTCGCGATGGCGTCCACGGGCGAGGGGTCGTTCGCGGGCCAGCTGCTCGGGAGTACGACCGACCGCGTCCTCCGGACCGTCGACGTCCCGGTGCTCGTGGTTCCCGGCGGGGACTGACCGAGCGCGGTGACGGCCAGGTCCAGACCGCCAGTTGGTCGCGTCGGTTCTCGCCGCGCCCGCATCGCTTTTGGTCGGCGGTCGCGACGCTCTCGCTATGGACGTGTACGGCCTGATCGGGAATCCCGTCGGGCATTCGCTGTCGCCACCGATGCACGAGGCGGCGTACGACACACTGGGGTTGAACGCGCGCTATGTGACGTTCGAACCCGCGGAGGATGCGGTCGCGGCGGCCGTCGAGGGCGCTGGGGCGCTCGGGGTCGCTGGGTTGAACGTGACGGTGCCGTTCAAGCAGGACGTGGCTGCGCTGCCGTCGGTGGCGACGGACGACCTGGCGTCGGCGGTCGGCGCGGTGAATACGCTCGACTTCTCGGGGGAACAGGTGACGGGCCACAACACGGACGTCGAGGGCGCGGTTCGCGCGCTCCGCGAGCAGGGCGACGCCTCGCTATCGGGCGCGACGGCGGTGGTCGTCGGCGCTGGCGGCGCTGGCCGGGCGGTCGCGTTCGGGCTGGCGGACGCGGGCGCGTCGGTCCGGGTCGCGAACCGGACGGCGAGTCGCGCGACCGACCTCGCCGCGGCGGTGGAACGCGAAGTCGGGGGCGCGACCGCGACCGGCGGCGGCCTCGACGCGCTCGACGGGTGGCTGGCGGACGCGGACGTCCTCGTGAACGCGACGAGCGTCGGGATGGAGTCGGACGAGACGCCCGTCCCCGCAAGCGCGCTCCACGAGGGTCTCGTGGTGCTCGACGCCGTCTACGCGCCTCTGGAGACGCGCCTGCTCCGGGACGCGGCGGCGGCGGGTGCGACGACCGTCGACGGCGCGTGGATGCTCCTCCACCAGGGCGCGGCAGCGTTCGAGCACTGGACCGGCGAGGACGCGCCCGTCGACGCGATGAACGCCGCGCTCCGCGCGCACCTCGACGCGTAGCATCCCACGGCCGCGGCTCGCTGCCGGTAACGTGGCCTTACCGCAGCCGGCCGAAGGGGCGTGTGCCGCAAGCTGGTCGCCGTGAGTCGCTTTTAAGTCCGGTGGGGTTCCAGTGTCCCCCAATGGGACTGCTATCGAAACTGAAGTCTGTATTGGGTCTCGGCGACGACGACGACCGCGCCAGTCAGCGGTCCGGGGACGTCGGCGTCACGGTCGAACGAGAGCGAGAGGAAGCCGATGCCGCGAACGAAGCCGCCGTCAAAGGCGTCGACGGCGAAGACGAAGAAACGGACGAGGAAGCCGACGAAGACGACGTCGACGATGAACCCGACGAAGAAGCAGTCGAAGACGACGTCGAGGAAGCCGACGAAGACGACGTCGACGATGAACCCGACGAAGAAGCAGTCGAAGACGACGTCGAGGAAGCCGACGAAGACGACGTCGCCGATGAACCCGACGAAGAAGCAGTCGAAGACGACGTCGAGGAAGCCGACGAAGACGACGTCGACGATGAACCCGACGAAGAAGCAGTCGAAGACGAGGAAGCGGAGGAACACGATGAGGACGACGTCGAAGAAGCGGACGACGTCGAGGACGAAGACGAGGACACCGACGAGGAGGTAGCGGATGACGTCGACGAGGACGACGCCGTCGATGCTGAAGACGAGGACGACGCCGACAGCGAGAGCGACGACGGCGAAGGCGCTGAAGACGCCGCTGAAGAGGACGCTGAAGACGCCGCTGACGACGAGGCGGCGGTCGAGGAACTCCAGGACATCAAGGGTATCGGGCCGGCGTACGCGGAGCGCCTGGTCGACGTCGGTGTCACGTCGATCGCCGAACTGGCGGACGCGGACCACGAGGCGGTCGCGGAGGCGGCGGACCTGGCTCCCGGCCGGGTCGAGCAGTGGGTGGACCGCGCGAACGCCCGCCAGTAAGGCGGTTCGCTTCCCCGACACCGTAACACCGTTTAGCGGCGGTGCCGTCGGTCCAGGTATGGATTCGTATCGGGTCGCGACCGACGCGGCCGCGTTCCGCGAGACCGCTCGGGGCGCGCCGCCGGGCGCTCGCGTCCCCGTGGAGGTGCGTGCGTCGGTCGCGGACCCCTGGACCGCGTATCGGTGCGCGCGCCGCGGTGACGGCCGGTGGGGCGTCTTCTTCGAGACGACCGGCGTCGACGCGACTGGCGCGGATGCGAGTGCGACGAGCGTCGACGGGACCGGAGCGGACGCGAACGCGACTGGCGGGGAGGACGACGCGGACGGCGGCTGGGGGTACTTCGCGGTCGACCCCGTGGAGCGCTTCTCGGCGCGACCGGGTGCGGTACTGCGCGAGGACCCGCCCGCGGACGCGCATCCCGGGTCGGGGTCGCCGTCGCTGCGGGCGCTCGAGGGCGTGCTCGACGGGGAGACGCTCGCGCGCGGCGACTGCGAGGTACCGTATCCCTGTGGCGCGTTCGGGTGGGTGTCGTACGACCTGGCGCGGGAACTGGAGTCGCTGCCGAGCGACGCGGCCGACGACCGCGACCTGCCGCACGTCCAGGTCGGGGTGTACGATGCCGTCGTCGCGTGGCGTGCCGCCGACGCCGCGAGCGACGGTGAGACGACGCTCCGCGTGACCGTCTGTCCCGAGGTTCCTGCTTCGGGAGCCGATCGTGACCGAGCGCTCGACGACGTGCACGCGGCAGCGGTCGAGCGCGCCGCGGCGCTCGTGGAGCGAGCGACGACCGGCGACCCCGGGCACGGGCCAGCGCCGGCCGCCGATACCGAGGCGGCGGCGTTCGAGAGCGACGCGGGCCGCGAGGCGTACGCCGACCGCGTTCGCGCCGTGAAGGACTACGTCCGCGAGGGCGACACGTTCCAGGCGAACGTCTCGCATCGCCTGCGAGCGCCGGCGGCGGTGCATCCGGTGGCGGCGTACGACGCGCTCCGGCGCGTCAACCCGGCGCCGTACTCGGGGCTCGTCGAGTTCCCCGGCGTCGACCTCGTGTCAGCGAGCCCCGAGCTCCTCCTGGAGCGCGACGGCGACTTCGTGCGCACCGAGCCCATCGCGGGGACGCGACCTCGCGGGAGCGACACGGCCGAGGACGACGCGCTCGAAGCGGAGCTGTCGAGCGACGAGAAGGAGCGCGCGGAGCACGCGATGCTCGTCGACCTGGAGCGCAACGACCTCGGGAAGGTCTCCGAGTACGGGTCGGTCGACGTCGCCGAGTACCGGCGCGTCGACCGCTACAGCGAGGTGATGCACCTCGTCTCGGACGTGACGGGGCGGCTTCGCGACGGCGTCGGGCTCGCGGACGCAGTCGGAGCGATGTTCCCGGGCGGCACCATCACGGGCGCGCCGAAGCCGCGGACGATGGAGATAATCGAGGAACTGGAGTCGACCCGTCGTGGGCCGTACACGGGCGCGATGGCGGCGTTCGGGTTCGACGACCGCGCGACGCTGAACATCGTCATCCGGACGCTCGTCCGCTGGAGCGACGAGTACCACCTCCGCGTCGGCGCGGGCGTCGTCCACGACTCCGACCCCGAGCGCGAGTACGACGAGACGCTCGCGAAGGCGCGAGCGCTCCTGCACGCGGTCGACGACGCGGTCGCCGCGGACGCCGACCTCACCGTCTCGGAGCGCCCCACGACGACGGAGGGCGAGCCATGACGGCGAGGGACTCGGCCGCGGGGTCGCTCCCGCCGGTTCCGGGCGAACCACGCGTCCTCGTCGTCGACAACTACGACTCGTTCGCGTACAACCTCGTGCAGTACGTCGGCGAGTTCGCGGGCGACGTCGTCGTCCGCCGGAACGACGCGGTCGACGTCGCTGGCGTCCGCGCGCTCGACCCGGACGGCATCGTCGTGTCGCCGGGGCCGGGCACGCCCGAGGACGCGGGCGTGTCGACGCCGATATTCTCGGAGCTGTCGATTCCGACGCTCGGCGTGTGCCTCGGGCATCAGGCGCTCTGCGCGGCCAACGGTGCGCCGGTCGGGCACGCACCCGAGGTCGTTCACGGGAAGCCGTCGGTCGTCTCCCACGACGGTCGCGGCGTCTTCGAGGGCCTCCCGGAGCGCCTGCGCGTCGGGCGGTATCACTCGCTCGCGGTCAGGCGCGAGGACCTCCCCGGGACGCTCGTGGAGACGGCTTCGACGAGCGACGACCGCGCGACCCTGATGGCGGTGCGGCATCGCGAGAAACCCCACGTCGGCGTGCAGTTCCACCCGGAGAGCATCCTGACCGGGGACGCGGACGACGCGACCGAATCGAGCGCCGAGAACACTCCAGCCGGCGCGCGCCCGAGCCTGCGCGTCGGCAAGCAACTCGTGAGGAACTTCCTGTGCAGTACCACGTAGACGGCGAGCTGGTCGACCGGAGCGAGGCGTCGGTGAGCGTCGACGACCGCGGGTTCCAGTACGGCGACGGCGTCTTCGAGACGATGCGAGCCTACGGGGGGACGCTGTTCGCGCTCGACGCGCACTTGGATCGCCTGGAGCGCTCGTGCGACGCGCTCGGCCTGGACCACGGTCTCGACCGTCGGGACCTCGCGACGCGCGTCCACGAGACGCTCGCCGCGAACGACCTGCGGGACGCGTACGCGAAGCTCTCCATCACGCGCGGCAGCCAGCCGGGAACGGTCACCCCGCACCCGGACGTGGACCCGACGGTCGTCGTGTACGTCAAACCGCTCCCGCGCGGCGGCCTAGAGGGTGACGACGTCTGGGACGAACCCGCCACGCTCCAGACGGTCCCGACGCGCAAGCCGCCGCGGAGCGCGCTCCCGCCGGGGGCGAAGACGCACAACTACCTGAACTCCATCCTCGCCCGCGAGGAACTCGTCGCGGGCGCCGACGAGGCGCTCCTGCGCGACCAGGCGGGGAACGTCGCCGAAGGTGCCGCGTCGAACGTCTTCTGGGTGGACGACGACGGCCTCCACACGCCCGCCGCGGACCTCGACCTCCTCCCCGGCATCACGCGAGCGTACGTCCTCGACCTCGCCCGCGAACAGGCTGGCGTCCCCGTTCACACCGGCGAGTACGCGCCGGAAGCGGTTCGGAGCGCGGACGAGTGCTTCCTCACGAACTCGACGTGGGAGCTCCGGCCGGTCGCGACCGTCGACGGCATCGACGTCGGCGGCGGCCCCGTCACCGACCTCCTCTCGCGCCTGTTCGACCGCCTCGTCGAGACGCGGCACTACGGCGGAATCGACGCCGACGCCAGTGGCGGCGACCCGCCCGCCGATGTCGGCGAGGCGGGACGCGACGCCGTCGAGTCGAGCGACGCCGAAGACACTTGACGCGTGGTGCCCTGCGAGCAGGCATGCGCGGGGATTCGCCGGCGGCGGTGCTGTTCGACCTCGACCTGACGCTGTGCGTCTCCACGCAGGCGCCCGAGGATCTGCTCTCGGCGACGTTCGAGCGCGCTGGCGTCCAGCCGTTCTGCGAGGTCGTGGACCTCGCCGCGGTCGCCTCGGAGACGCCCGAGTGCGAGAGCGACCGCGAGTTCTTCGCGGCGCTGTTCGACCTCGCCGCCGAGCGCGTCGACGGCGTCGACCCCGCGACCGTGCCGTCGTGGGACCTCGCGGACGCGCACGACGCGCTCGTCGACCACTCGGCGGTCCGGTTCCGCGACGGTGCTCGCGACGCGCTCGACGCGGCGCTCGCGCACGGCCCCGTCGGTCTCGTCACGAACGGCGGCCGCGACACCCAGTCGACGAAGCTCGACGCGCTCGGTATCGCGGACGCGTTCGGCGCGACCGTCTTCTGCGACCCGACCGCTGGGATGCCACCGAAGCCCGACCCGAAACCCGTCCGCGCCGCGGTCGACGAACTCGGCGTCACGCCCGACGAAGCCGTCCTCGTCGGCGACTCGAAGGCGTCGGACGTCGCCGGCGCGCACGCCGCCGGCGCGCGGTCGGCGTGGGTTCCCTACGACGACGCGAGCAACGACGGCGACCACGACCCCCACCACACGCTCGACGCCCCGGAGGACCTCCGTGACATCCTCTAGCCAGGAGAAAGCATTTACTTCGACCGACAGAGCGTGCACGTATGACGCGCTCCCGCGGCCAGTTCGACACGCGCCACGACGACGAGCGCGACGACGGTCCCGGCAGCGGCGGTGACGGTGGCCGGGGGCGCGCCCGCGACGGCGGCGCGGTCGACGGCGTGCGCTCGTGGCTCTCCTTCCATCGCGTCGAGTTCCTGCTCGTCTGCTGGCTCGCCGTCGGCGTCGTCGGGCTCGCGCTCGCGTTCGGCCTCCCCGGACTCGCGATGGCGAACGGGGAGTCGGCACCCGAGGTCGTCCGCACCGTCTTCTGGACGACCGGGCTCGTCGCCATCCCGCTGCTGGCCGCGTCGCTGCTCGTGCACGCCGTCGTGGACGCCTACCGCGTCGCGCTCGCCGACGGCGACGTCACCTCCGTCGGGCGCGCCGTCGTCCGCGTCCTCCAGTCCGCGAGCGCCGCGACGTTCGCCGTCGGCGTGACGGTCCTGTTCCAGGACACGGCACCGGCGAACGCCGAGTTCGACCCGGCGGCGCTCGTCTCCGCGTTCCTCCTCCTCGCCGGGTTCGCGGGCATGGTCGCGTTCGTCGTCGGCGACGGCCTCGTCCGCCTCGCCAGGGGCACCTGGTAGTGCGGGGTCACCGGTCGAGTCGGGCGGTCACCAGTCGTCGACGACGGCGCGCGCTCGCTCGTAGCCCGCGGCGTCCGTCCACGTCACGCCCGACGCGAGGTGCTCGACCCTGACGTCCGCGCCGCAGTCCGGGCACCGGTAGCCGCCGGGCTGCTTGACGGGTTTCGAGGCGCGATGTCGACCCGCGCGCCACTCGCAGCTCGCGGTGCACGCGAGCGCCAGTCGCGGGTCGGTGAAGGACTCGCAGTGTCGTGGCGCGTCGACCGCCGCCGCCTTCTCGCGGAACCGCTCGCCGTGCCCCGCCTCGCCGAACCGCTGGAACTCCCAGGCGTGCACGAGCTCGTGGCGGATGGTGGCCGTGAACTGCCGCCAGCCGTACTGCTCGTAGGCGTCCCACGTCAACCGGATCGTGACCGTCCCCGAGTCCGCGTCGTACGAGCACGCACCCGCTCGGCGACGCGCTCGCTTCGACACCTCCCACTCGATGGCGTCGTGGTCGACGTCGACGTCGACGCTCTCGGCGTAGAGGCGAGCGTACGACAGGAGGTCGCGCGGCGTGTCCGGGTCGGGCGTCCCACTCTGCACGCGACGACGGAGGGAATCGGTCGCAAAAAACGAACTGGTTCCGGAGACGCGACCGCTGGTCGTGGCCCGCCGTCCACGGGGTCGACCGTCAGTCCATGACGGTGACGTCGCCGAAGATGGCGGCGCCGTCGACGACGAGGTCGGGCGACCCGCTGGGGTTGCTGCGGCGGCGGTCGCGGACCTCGCCGAAGACCGCGGTCGTGTCGATACCGACGACCCAATTCTCGGGGACGCGAACGGTCGCGTCACCGAAGATGGCGGTGACGTCGACGGCCAGCGGCGGGTCGTCGGGGTCGCGCTCGACCGCGCGGAGGTCGACGTCGGCGTCCTCGAACACCGCGGTCACGCTCCGCGCGCCGTCGCGGTCGACGTCGTCGACGTTCCCGACGACGACGTGACTACCGCCCATGCGGACGAGGCGGTTCTTGCGGTTGCGGCCGAGGACGAGCGTCGCACCGTAGAGGACGACGAGGAGCGGCCAGAACTGGCCGGCTTCCGCGCCCGTGAGGACGCTGAACTCGACGAGCAGCCAGCCCGAGCCGACGAGCACGAACGTGATCGGCCAGAACAGGTGCGTGAACCGCGTGGTGACGAGGCGGTACGCGCCGTAGACGACGAACGCGCTCGCGAGCAGGACGTCGAACCCGTCGAAGGGGACGGTGTCGGTGGTGTCGAGCAGGAGGAGGACGCCGAAGAGGACGACGAACCCACCGATGAGCCAGCGGCCGTTGCTTCGGGTGCCGGTACTGACGACGACGGAATCTGAATTGGACATGATGGGGGCTCCGGACCGCGCGTCGGTGATGGCGGGACTGGTCGTCGAATCGAGCGACGGAAGTTCGATGCGGCGCGAGTCGTCGGTGCTGGACCGAGGCGCAATATCCAATTGTAGATACGTCGAGAACGAATATAAAGCTACGCTGACGGGTGCTATCTCCTCGCAGCGAATCGAGCGAAGAGCGCGTTACCGTTACGCTTCGACGAGGAGGCCGGCGCGTTCGAGTGCGTCGTCGACGGCGGCGTCGTCGTGGATGACGGCGCTGATGGCGGTGGCGATGGCTTCGGGGTCGTCGTGCTGGAAGATGCTGCGGCCCATGGAGACGCCGGCGCCGCCGGCGTCCATCACGCCGCGGACCGCTTCGACGGTCTCGCGGTCCGTACCCTTCGCGCCGCCGGCGATGACGACGGGGAGGCGCGTGGATTCGACGACGTGCTGGAAGCTCTCGGCGTCACCGGAGTACCCGGTCTTGACGACGTCCGCGCCGAGTTCCTCCGCGAGGCGGACGGCGTGCCCGAGCGCTTCCGGGTCCGTGGAGTCGACGCCCTCGCCGCGAGCGTACGCCATCGCGAGCACGGGCATCCCGAGGCGGTCGGCGTCGCGCGTGAGTTCGGCGAGGTCCTCTATCTGGTTCGGTTCGTGCTCGCCGCCGACGTTGATGTGGAAGGACACGGCGTCGGCGCCGGCGCGAACGGCTTCCTCGACGGTGCCGGTGACGCGCTTGTCGGCCTCGTCCGGGCCGATGGTCGTCGAGCCGTTCAGGTGGACGACGAAGCCCGCGCCGTTCTTGTTGTCGTGGACGCGCGGCGCGATGCCCTTCTGCGTGAGGACGGCGTCCGCGCCGCCGCGCGTGACCCCGTCGATGGTCGCCTCGATGTCCTTCAGGCCCTTGACGGCGCCCATGGTGATGCCGTGGTCCATCGGGACGACGAGGTAGTTCCCGTCGGTCGAGATGCGGTCCAGTCGTGCGTGTTTCCCCGGGCTTACGTGTGGTGTGTCGCGTGTCATGTGCGTGAATCGAACTGCGTTAGTGTGTCATCGTGTGCCACGTCGGGTTATGTCGGTTCCGATTCCGCCAAACTTTCGTCGTCGGGGTCGCCGCCCGCTTCCTCGGCGTCCGCGGCCGCTGCGTCCCCGTCCGACGCACCCGCGAGCGCGCCCTCCTTGAGTTCTCGCGCCTTCGACTCCAGACGTCCCGCGGTCTCCGCGACCGGCGTGTCATCCTCGTGGCCCTCGGCGACGATGTCGACGAGTGCACTCCCGACGATGACGCCGTCCGCACCGGCGGCCACGACCTCCCGCGCGTGCTCGCCGGACTTGATACCGAACCCGACCGCCTTCGGGACGTCCCACTCGCGTAGCCGCGAGAGGCTCGCGCCCGTCTGGTCGCTCACGTCGTCCTTCGCGCCCGTCACGCCCAGTCTCGCCTGCACGTAGACGTACCCGGAGACCTGATTCATGATGCGTTCAAGCCGGTCGCCCGCGGTCGTCGGCGCGACGATGAACACGAGGTCCAGTCCGAACTCGTCGCACGCCGCCCGGAGCGGCCCGGCCTCCTCCGCGGGCAGGTCCGGGACGACGAACCCGGAGAGGCCCAGTGACGCCGCCTTCTCGACGAACGGCCGTGGTCCTTCCTCGTCGCCGTACTGATAGATGAGGTTGTAGTACGTCATACAGACGAGCGGCACGTCGACGTCGAGGTCCTCGACGAACTCGAAGAACCGCTCTGGCGTCATCCCGCCCTGGAGCGACCGCACCACGGCCTCCTGGATGGTCGGCCCCTCCGCGATCGGCTCCGAGAACGGCAGGCCGAGTTCGATGACGTCCGCGCCGCCGCGTTCGAGCGCCTCCACGTACTCCAGGCTCGCCTCGTAGCTCGGGTCGCCCGCCGCGAGGTACGGGACGAACGCCGGCTCGTCCGCGAAGGCATCTTTCAGTGCTGCATTCTCACCCATCAGTGGAACACCTCCCCCATGTCGACCGCGCCCTCGACGTCGCGCTCCTCGGTCTCCTGCACGACCGACTCCAGGTCCTTGTCGCCGCGCCCGGAGACGTTGATCACAGTTATCTCACCGAGTTCGTCGCGGTTCTCGTCCGCCCACGCGAACGCGTGCGCCGTCTCCAGCGCCGGGATGACGCCCTCCAACCGGGAGAGCCGGTGGAACGCGGCCAGCGCGGCGTCGTCGTCGACGTTCGCCGCCCGCACGCGCCCCTCGTCGACGAGGTACGCGAGCTCCGGGCCGACGCCCGCGTAGTCCAGTCCCGAGGAGACGCTGTGGGACTCCAGGATCTGGCCGTCGCGGTCCTGAAGGAGCTTCGTCCGCGCGCCGTGCAGCACGCCCTCGTCGCCCGTCGACAGCGACGCGGAGTTCGGCGCCACGCCCGCCTCCTCGTCGACCGAGAGCGACGATCCGCCCGCCTCGACCGCGACGAGGTCCGTTCGCGTCCCGCCGTCGCTCCCGTCGTCGTCGACGAAGTTCGCGAACGTTCCCATCGTGTTCGACCCACCGCCGGCGCACGCCACGACCGTATCGGGCACCCCGCCGGTCTGCTCGATGGCCTGCTCGCGGGCCTCCTCGCTGATGACCGCCTGGAAGTCCCGCACCATCGCCGGGAACGGCGCCGGGCCGACGACGCTCCCGATGACGTAGTGCGTGTCCTCGACGTTCGTCGCCCAGTCCCGCATCGTCTCCGAGATCGCCTCCTTCAGCGTCCCGCGACCGGTCGTGACGGGGTTGACCTCGCTCCCGTTGAGCTTCATCCGGAAGACGTTCGGGCGCTGGCGGTTGATGTCGCGCTTCCCCATGTAGATCTCGCAGGGGAGCCCGAGGTGCGCGGCCGCCATCGCGGTCGCGGTGCCGTGCTGGCCCGCGCCCGTCTCCGCGACGATGCGCTCCTTCCCCATGTACTTCGCGAGCAGGACCTGCCCGAGCGCGTTGTTGAGCTTGTGCGCCCCACCGTGCAGGAGGTCCTCGCGCTTCAGGTAGACCTCGCTGTCGTAGCGCTCGCTCAGGTGCTCGGCGTACTGGAGGGGCGTCGGGCGCCCACCGAAGTCCCGCAGTCGCTCGCGGAACTCGTCCATGAAGCCGTCCTCGTTCTCGAGCACGTACCGCTCGTAGGCGTCCGTGAGCTCCTCGATCGCCGGCATGAGCGCCTCCGGCACGTACTGTCCACCGTACTCGCCGAACTTGACGTCCGTCGCTGTCATTGTGTTGTCTCCGTGGTATCGCTCGAATCGACTGCGTCCGCCGCACTCTCTTCCGCGAGCCGTCGCGTGTTCTCGCGGACGTCGCCGTCCATGATGGCGCTCCCGACGAGGAGCGCGTCGGCGCCCGCGGCTCGCATCCGCGCGACGTCGTCGGTCGTCGCTACGCCGCTCTCCGCAATGAGGGTGACGTCCCCCCGAGCGTCCGCCGGAACCGCGTCGGCGACGCGCTCGAACGTCCCGAGGTCGACCTCGAGCTTCGCGAGGTCGCGGTTGTTCACGCCGACGATGCGAGCGCCGGCGGCGAGTGCGCGTTCGAGTTCCGCTTCGGTGTGCACCTCGACGAGCGCCTGGAACCCGCGGTCGCGGGCCGCTGCGAGCATCGATTCGAGCGTGTCGGCGCCCTCGACGCCCGCGTCGGGGTCGTCCTCGCTGCCGAGGAATCGCGCGATGAGGAGGACGACGTCGCTCTCGACGGCGTCCAGTTGGCGTTCGCGCAGGAGGAAGTCCTTCCGGAGGACGGGGACGTCGACGGCGTCGCGGACGCGTTCGAGCGAGTCGGTGCTGCCGCCGAAGTGCTCGGGTTCGGTGAGGACGCTGAGCGCGGCGGCGCCGCCGTCGACCATCTCGGTCGCCAACTCGACGGGGTCGTCGTCGCGCGTGCCGTCGGTGGTGGGACTGGTCGGTTTGACCTCCGCGATGAGCGGTGTTCGCCCGGCGGCGGTTGCTGTCTCGAACGCGGCGGGGAGGTCGCGCGCGTCGACGGCGACGCGGTCGCCGGCCGGCGAGTCGCGGGTGCGTGCGGCGTCGAGGATGCGCTCGACGGCCGGCGCGAGCCCCTGCCCAGAGCTAGTGTTCATCCTTGTACATTGTCCGACTGATTCGTACATAAGACTTGCGTCCGCGCCCATCGAGAAACCGTTTGTACCACCACAGTCCGTTTAAAAATTTACGTTCAACCCGCGAGTGCGGCCCGTGTGCACATGGCACGTACTCACACAGCCACCGTCGCCATCGTCGCCGCACTGCTCGTTCTCGCCCCCACGGGCGCAGCCACCCTCGCTGCCGCCAGCACGGCCAACGCGCCCGGGTCGACACCAGCGACGACCCTCGACTCGCCCGCACTCGACGTCGCACCAATCGACCCCGAACCCACCAGCGTCCACCCCACTGACGCCGACCAGCGCCACCTCGGACAGCGCGGCACGGTCCACCGCAACGTCGACCAGCGCAACGTCGACCAGACCGACAGCGACGCGGCGGACGCCGAGCCACCGGGCGACGAACCCGTCCTCCTCGTGCACGGGTTCGCCGACACCGGCTACACGCCGTGGTGGGAGGAGATGACCGACAACCTCGCCGACGCCGGCTACGAGCACGGCGAGGTGTTCGTCCTGAACCTCGGCGCCGTCCCCGGCTCCACCGTCGACTCGCCCGAGGACTACGCCGCCCACGTCTGCGACGCCATCCAGACCGTCCACGAGCGAACCGACAGCGACGAGGTCGACGTCGTCGCGCACAGCATGGGCGGCCTCGACGCCCGCTACTGCATCGAGAAACTCGACGGCGCGAGCGACGTGGACGACCTCGTCACCCTCGGCACCCCCCACCAGGGGACGTACGTCGCGTACCTCGCGTACATCACGCCCGGCGGCCGCGACATGGTCCCCGGCAGCGACTTCCTCCAAGACCTGAACGACGGCCAGCTCGCAGCGAGCGTCGAGTACACCGCCGTCTGGAGCGACTGGGACGAACTCATCAACCACGACGAGTACGCGAAACTCCCCACCGAGGAACGCGCGAGCGTCCCGAACGCGAAGAACGTCTTCGTGAACAACAAGTTCCACGCACAGCTGGTGTGGGACGACGACGTCTTCGACGCCTGGATCGACCGACTCGACTGACCGCCAGACGGCGTCGTCGACCTTCCCGGTAACGATCGGGCACCGCCCGGGCCTCTCCCGAGCGTCCGCCCGAACCGCAGTTTTCATTCGACCGACTCGAAAAAGGTCGACTATGACACCGCCAGACGCGGACCAGACGCGCGACGCCGTCGACGCGGACCCGACCCCGGACCCGTTCCGCGGCGAGGACGGCGCTCCCGTCGTTCCCGACGGCTGGACGCACGGCGTCGTCGACGCGAACGGCATCACGGTCTCGTACTACCGCGTCGGCCCCGCGCCCGAGGACGCCAGTGCGACGGTCGTCGTCGCGCACGGGTTCTTCGAGGACGCGCGCTGCAAGCGCCGGCTCGTGAACGCGCTCGCCGACGAGTACGACGTCGTCGCGTACGACGCTCGCGGGCACGGCCACACCGACGCCACAGAGACGGGGTACGCACCGGCCGACCGCGTCGCCGACCTCGTCGGCGTCCTCGACGCGCTCGACCTCGACGACCCCGTGCTCTACGGGCACTCGATGGGCGGGTCGACCGTCGCGAAGACCGCCGCCGACCACCCCGACCGCGTCGCCGGCGTCGTCATGGAAGATCCCGCTGGCACGCGCTCGATGGCGGACCTCGACGTCGACGAGATCGCCGACGGCATCGTCGAGGACGTCCGCGAGGAGCTCGCGATGTCCTTCGACGAACTGCTCGCCACGTACGAGGACCCCGACGACGAGGACGCCGCGTCCGCGGTCGACGAGATCCCGCCGGAGCTGTACGCGACGTTCGCGCGCTCGGACCAGCGCCAGAGCGAGCACGTCGCCGAGATTCCGCGCCAGGGCTACCCCGCGCTCGCGGAGGTCTTCCCCGAGGTGGCGGTTCCGGCGCTCGTCCTCCGGCGCGACCACGCGACGGTCCCCGACCCGATACGGGACGGCTCGCCGACCGACGAGCGCGTCCGCGACCTCGACCTCGCCGACTCGCTCCCCGACGGTCGACTCGTGCACGTCCCCGGCGCCGGCCATCACGTCGTCCTCACCGCCGAGGACGCCGCGCTCGCCGAGGTCCGCGCGTTCCTCGCGCGCCTCGACGACGGCGAGTGAACGCGACCTGTTCCGCCGACGGTAGCGGTCACTCGGCGACCGCGAACGCGCCGCTCTCGACGCTCGTCGGCGCGCCGAACCGGCGGAGCGTCGGCGATGCGAGCCAGTACGCGGCCGTGAGCGCGAACCCGGCGCCGCTCGCGTACAGGACGAACGTCGGCGAGACCGCTTCGCCGACCGCACCGCCGGCGAGCATCCCGAGCGGCGCGACGACGGCGCTCGCGGTGCCGATGGTCGCCGTCGCCCGACCGAGGTGGTCGTTCGGGACGCCCGTCTGGAGGACGGCCTTCACGTTCACGTTGTAGACGCCGACGGGGACGCGCGACGCGCCGAACAGCGCGCCAGTCGCAGCCACTCCGGCAGCGAAGACGCCGGCAACCCACGCGACGGCCGCGGCCGCGAACCCGAGGACGCTCGTCGCCGCGAACGCGCGGTCCTCGAACGCGGGCGCTGCGATCGACCCGAGGACGCGCCCCGCCGACATCGCCGCCAGCAGCGTCCCGTACGCCGCCGCGTCCGAGAGGCCGTCCGCGTACGCCGGGAGCACGGCCGAGGCCGCGCCGAACAGGAGGTTCGCGAACAGGCTCGCGGCGAGCAGTGGCGCGAGCGCCGACCCGGCGACCACGTCGACGCCGGCGCGGACGTCCGCGGCGTACTCGCGGAGCCGGCTCCCGACCTCGGGCGCGTCCGTGTCGTCGGCGTCCGCGCCCGCGTCGGCGTTCGCGTCGTCGTCCGGGACGGCGAGACCGAGGAACGCGAGCGCGGCGACGAGGAACGTCGCGACGTCCGCGACGTAGAGCGCGACGGCGCTGGTCGCGGCGACGAGCGCGCCGGCGACGAGACGGGAGGCGGCGTCGGTCGCCTGATGGACGACGGTCGCCAGCGAGTTCGCGCGAACCAGATTGTCGTCGTCGTGGACGACGCGGGGGACCGTCGCGCTCTGTGCGGGGCCGGCGAACTGGCCCGCGAGCGCGGCGAGGAACATCGTCGCGAGGACGACGGCGACGGACTCGCCCATCAGCCAGAACCAGAGCGGGACGACGAGCACGAACGCGGCCTGTGCGAGTTCCGAGGCGACGAGGACGCGCCCGAGCGGTCGGTCGTCCACGACGGGCCCGACGAGGACGCGACAGACGCCGGGGATGCCGACGAGGAACCCGGCGACGCCGGCGACGGCGGAGGAGTCGGTGAGGCTGTACGCGAGCCACATCGCGGCGACGGCGTAGAGGCCGTCGCCGAACTGGCTGACCGCGGTCCCGCCGAGCAGCCGGCGGAACGCGGGAACGCGGAGGACCGAGAGATGCGACCGGAGCGCGCGTGCGACCATCGACGGAATCGACACCCGGAGGCCCCTTGGGCGTTCCGCGAAACGCGTTTCTGTGCGTTCGTTGACTGGAAAAAGGTCGAAGTGCGAGCGGCCACAACACGTCGCTCGTGTCCCGCAACGACGACTGCGACGTCGGCTCGTCGGTCGACGACGCCGCGGACGACGCGAGTACGGCAAGCGCCGAGGCGCCCGCGCGGAACGACGACGACCCGGTCGACCCGCTCGCAGTGCTCGGGAACGAGGTCCGCGTGCGCGCGCTCCGTGCGCTCGCGGACGCCGACCGCCCGCTCGCGTTCTCCGAGTTACGGCGGCGGAGCGACGTCCGCGACACCGGACGGTTCAATTACCACCTCGACCGGCTCACCGACTACTTCGTCGAGCGGACCGACGACGGCTACGCGCTCGCCCCCGAGGGCGCCCGGGTGGTCGACCTCGCGAACGCCGCACGCGTCGACGTCGAGACGCCCGCCGCCGTCGACGTCGGCGCCGGGGACGACGCCTGTCCGGTCTGTGGCGACGACGACTGCGACCGCCTCTACCACGTCCACCTCGGGCCGACCGGGCGCTGACCGGGCCGGCGGACGCGTCCACGCATCCGGGGGTCGTCCCGGTCGGGCGACGAGGAACCTTCAAGGGTGTGGTGGGCGACGGTTCGGGCATGGACGCGGCCGACACAGCCGGCATCTACGCGCGAGAGATCGAGTACCTGGAGCGGTACGTCCAGTTCGGTGTCGCGAGCGGACGGGTCATCTCGGTGTCGTTCCCGGAGTTCCCGGACGACCACGCGAGCGACGACTACGAACTCCTCGACCGGTTCGAGCGGTACTGCGAGGGTATCAGCGAGGACGACTTCGCTGACGTCGAGGTCGGCCTGACGGTGCCGACGGGCGAACGGAAGGTCCTGGAGGCGCTCCGACAGGTGGGGTACGGTGAACAGGTGAGCGTCGAGCAGCTCGCGAAGATGACGCCGACGCTGTCGGCGGACGACGACGAGGACGTCATCGTGGTCCGCGAGGCGCTCGCGGAGAACCCGCTCCCGGTCATCTTCCCCGACCATCGCGTACGGGACGGTCCGAGCGCGCTCCCGCCGCAGGTCGAGCAGAAGCTCCGGTCGCTCGAGGATCTCTGACGCGGCGACGGGGACGTCGAGGCGGGAAGCCAGAGGATGACAGTCCTTCTACAATAACGCAATCACGGAAGCTCGCTTACAAAAGTCAATTTCCGGGAACGTTCACGTTGCTGTCGGTTCGATAGCTAGGTATGAGCCGACCGAACTCGCTCGTGGCGCGGTTCTACGCGTTCAAGCTCACGAACGCGTCCGGGTTCTACCTCCCCATCTACTTCGCGTTCCTCCAGGACAAGGGATTCGACCTGGCGTTCCTCGGACTGCTGTCGGCGACGTTCTCGTTCTCGCTCGTCGCCGTCGAGATACCCACCGGGTACCTCGGCGACCTCGTCGGCCGACGCGGGAGCCTCGCCATCGGCGCCGCCGTCCGCGCCGCCATCATGGTCGCGTTCCCGTTCGTTCCCTCGAAGGCCGGCTACCTCGTCCTGTTCGGCGTCTGGGCGACCGGGTGGGCGTTCCGCTCGGGCACCCAGGACGCGTGGCTGTACGAGGTCCTCCAGTCGACGTGCGACGAGGACGAGTACGCTCGCGTCGACGGTCGCGCGAACGCCATCGTCCTCGGGACGAGCGCCGTCGCCGCCGTCCTCGGCGGCGTCCTCTACACCGTCGAACCCGCGGCGCCGTTCCTCGCGAACGCCGCCCTCGCGCTCGCAGGACTCCCCATCCTGTACTCGTTCCCCGCCGTCGAGACCGCCGGCGACGACGAGCGCTTCGGCGTCCGCGACGCCGTCGCACTCCTGCGCGCCCAGGCGCACCGCCCGGAGGTCCGCTGGTTCGTCGCGTACGCCGCCGTGTTCGCGACCGCGTTCGCCGCCACCCGTCCCTTCGAGCAACCGATGCTGCGCGCCGTCGGCGTCCCAGTCGCCGGCCTCGGCGTCCTCTACGCCGGCTTCAAGCTCGTGTCCGCCGGCGCCGCGTCGCTCTCGGGGACCGTCGAGGACCGACTCGGCGTCGGCGGTGCGTTCGCCGCCCTCCCCGCCATCTACGGCGTGGCGTTCGCGGCCATCGCGGTCGTCCCGCTCGCCGCCGTCCCAGTCGTCTTCCTGAACCGCGCGATCAGGACGCTGACGCGCCCGATACAGAACCAGTACCTGAACGACCGCCTCGACGACGTCGGCCGCGCGACCGTCCTCTCGGGCGCGTCGATGGCGCTCTCGCTCGTCTCCGGCACCGGGAAGATAGTCGCCGGTCGCGTCACCGACGTCGCGGGCGCCGTCGACGGCGTCGCCAGCTTCGGCGTGGCGCTCGCCGCGCTCGGCGCCGGCATCTGGCTCGCCGTCGACCCGGTCCGCTCCAGCTCGACGCCCGAGGCAAGCGGCGACGCCGTCGACGCGACCGCGACCTCCGACTGACCGCGCAGCGACGCGACGCCCGTCGGTCCCGCCGCTCCTCTCGTCGGTCCTTCCGCTACTCTCGTCGGTCGCGGGCGACGACGAGCATCGCGCTCGCGCCGACGACGAGCCCGAGGAGACTCACGGCCTCGAGGAGCGTGCTCGGGAACAGGAGCGCGACGAACCGCGAGATCGCCGCACCGACGAACGCCACCGACCCGACGAGACGCACCGTCGGCCGGCCCTCCATCCGGAAGCCGACGTACGCCGCGGCGAGCAACCACGCGAACCCGATACCGAGGTCCGTCGTCTCCGTCGCCACCGGCGCCTCCAGGAGCGCGCCCACGAGCAGCATCGTGAGCACGCCCGTGACGAGTACCGCGAGCAACAGCCACCCGCCGGTCGGCTCCTCGGCACTCGACGCCTCGGCGACGCTCGACTCGTCGACGCTCGCGTCGTCGTCCCGCCCGTCGTCTCCGTCACTCATGCCACTCACTCCACCCGGTAGACGCCTGAAAGCGTCGATTCTGCCGGCGCGGCGCCGACCGACGTCACGGCTCGGAGACCGACGTCACTCCCCGGCGAGGACGCCCTCGTGGACGACGAACTCGAGCGCGTTCACGAGGTAGTGCGCGACCACGACCACGAGGAGGCTGCCCGAGAGCACGAACGCTGCCGCGAGGACGACGCCGAGAGCGCCCGTGACGAGGACGCCCAGTCGCCCCTGCGCGCCGTGCCCGAGTCCGAACAGGACCGAGGACGCGACCGCGAGCAGCCACGGCGACACGCCGAACCCGGTCGAGAGCGCGCCGACGAGCACCCCGCGGAACAGGAGTTCCTCGAACGCGGCGACGATCGGGAGGACGCCACCGAGGAGGACGACCCAGCCGGCTCGCGACGTCGGCGCGAGCAACTCCCGCAACTCCTCGCTCCGCCCGAAGCCCGCCGCGTCCGCGAGCGAACTTCCCGCCTCGTTCACCGCGTACAACGCCACGCCGAGCGCGACACCGACCACCAGCAACCCGCCGGAGAGGTCGGCGTCCCCGACTCCGAGCGCGCCACGCGGAACCTCCGCGAGCACCGCCGCAGCGACGAGAACGACCGCGAACACGCCCTGCGAGAACGCCACGTTCAACAACAACATCGGTTGCGAGAGCGCCGGCTCCCCGGACCGCGCTAGCACTCGCTCGCGGACGCCCGGTACCGCGACCGCGTCCTCGACCTCGACGTCCGCCCCGAACTCGCGGGGCGCGACCGCCGCGACCGCATCCGGATCGACCTCGGTCGTCTCCACCGTCTCGCTATCGACCGCGTCGACCCCAGTCGTCTCCACCGTCTCGCTATCGACCGCGTCGACCCCAGTTGTCTCCACCGTCTCGCTATCGACCGGTTCCTCGCCGGTTCCCGCCTCGACGCCGACCCGCTCGTAGCCGGTTCCCGCCTCGACGTCGTCCGAGTCACCGAAGCGCTGGCTGGTCGTATGCGACGCAAGCAACAAGAGAACGGTGACGACGCCCGCGACCGACGCGAACGCCGTCCACGCCGTCACGGCGCGTTACTGCGGGCTCGGCGACCCGCTCCCGGTCCGGCCGACCTTCTGTTCGAGGGCCTTCCCGGTGATGTTCTTCAGGCGGTCGACGAGCGAGTCCTTCTCCGTCTCACCCGTCAGCGCGATCTCGAGGACCTCGCTGATGTGGTTCACGGGGATGACCTCGATCATCTCCTCGTACTCGTCCTCGATCATCACGTCCTGCAGGTTCGCAGCCGGGATGATGACCGTGTCGAGGCCCGCCTTCGCCGCAGCCTCGATCTTGTGCGTGACGCCACCGACGGGGAGGACGTCACCGCGCACCGAGAGCGACCCCGTCATCGCGAGACTCTGGTCCACGGGGACCTCCTCGAGTGCGGAGATGACGGCGGTCGCGACCGTGATGGACGCGGAGTCGCCGTCCACACCCTGCTGGCCCGCCTGCACGAACTGGATGTGGATGTCCTTCTCGCTGATGTCCTCGTCGCTGAACTTCTTGATGATCGCGGAGACGTTCTGCACTGCCTCCTCCGCCATCTCCTGCAGTTTCCCGGTGGCGATGACCTGCCCGGGGCCCTGCGAGGGCGCGACCTCGGCCATCACGGGGAGGACGATACCGGAGTCCTCGCCCATGACCGCGAGACCGTTCACGCGACCGACCACGTCGCCCTCCGAAACGGTGAGCTCGTAGTCCTTGCGGCGCTCGATGTAGTCGTCCGCGAGCTGCTGCTCGATGGAGCGACTCCGGCGCTTCGCACGCAGGACGTCCTCCCGCGTCGTGTGCTCGCGGTCCTCCGCGCGAGCGATGTCACCGCTCACGCGAACGAGTCCGCCGAGGTCGCGCAGTTTGAGGGTGAGGTGCTCCTTGCGGCCCGCGCGACGCCGGGCTTCGAGGATGATCTCCTCGACCGCCGAACGCGTGAAGTGCGGGAGCCGCCCGTCCTTCTCGACCTCCTGCGCAATGAAGCGCGCGTACTTCCGGCGCGTCTCCGGGGTGTCCTCGATGGTGTCGTCCATGTACACCTCGTACCCGTACCCCTTGATGCGGGAGCGGAGCGCCGGGTGCATGTTCTCCATCGCGTCGAGGTTCCCCGCCGCGACCATGATGAAGTCGCAGGGAACGGGTTCGGTCTGCACCATCGCACCAGACGACCGCTCAGACTGGCCCGTGATGGAGAACTTCCCCTCCTGGATGGCCGTCATGAGCTTCTGCTGGCTGCGGATGTCGAGCGTGTTGATCTCGTCGACGAACAGCACGCCCTTGTTCGCCTTGTGGATGGCGCCGGGTTCGACGCGGTCGTGACTCGGCGTCTCCATCCCACCGCTCTGGAACGGGTCGTGGCGGACGTCACCGAGGAGCGCACCGGCGTGCGCACCGGTCGCGTCCTCGAACGGCGCCGTCTGCTGGTCGGAGTTGTTCACCACGAGGTTCGGGATCATCGAGTCCGTCGACCGGCTCGAGTACCGGAATGCGAGGAACACGACCCCAGCCGCGAGGATACCCAGCAGGAGGCTGCCCTGGATGAGCGCGTACCCCAGCACGACCGCGACGATGATGTACATGAGGAACTGCCGCATCTGGTTGCGCTTGCGGGCGTCCTCCTTGTGCGCCTCGATGATCTGGTCGCCCTTCCCCGCGGGAACCGTTCGGACCTTCGGCGCGTTCCCGTCGTCGGGGTTGTGGTAGACGAGGATGTCCTGGAGGTCCTCCTTCGGGAGGAGTTGACTCATCGCCTTCGCGAGCATCGACTTCCCCGTCCCCGGGGAGCCGATCATCATCACGTGGCGGCGCTGCTTCGCGGCCTTCTTGACGATGTCGCGCGCCTCGTCCTGGCCGATGACCTGATCCACGAGTCGTTCGGGGACCTCGATCTCGTCGGTGCTCTCGATCTGGAGGCCACCGAGGAGGTCGTCGTCGGCGACCTCCTCGTCTATCTCTGCGTCGACTTCGACGTCGCTCCCGAGCCGGTCGATGTCCGGGCCGGTCGGTTCGTCGGAGCCAGCGTCGGACTCGCCGGAGTCGTCGACTCCGGTTTCGGGGCCGCCGGGGACGCCCAGGTCCGGGTGCTCGTCCCGGGGGACGTCCGTGTCCGGCTGACCGCTCCCCTCCTCGACCTCGTCGGTCGATTCGGGGCGTCCGTCGGTGGTGTCGCTGTCTTTGCTCATAGAAGTGATTCGCTAATCGAACGGAAGGGATTCGGACTGATATACTTTCCTCCTACCCATCGCGCCACCCGCATGGACTTTTCGCCGTCGAGACGCCTCCTACGTCCGGTTCACGCGTCGAGCGTCTTCCAGCACCGTTATAAATCAGCGTCGTGCAGGGTGAGACATGACGCGGGGTTTCTACATCGGTCGCTTCCAGCCCTACCACAACGGGCACCATAGCATGGTCGCCGAGATCGCGGAGGACGTCGACGAGCTCGTTCTCGGCATCGGGAGCGCCGGTGATTCCCACACGACCCACGACCCGTTCACCGCCGGGGAGCGCATCATGATGCTCACGAAGTCCCTGCGCGAGTTCGACATGACGACGTACGCGGTCCCCATCGAGGACCTCGACCGGAACTCGGTGTGGGTGAGTCACGTCCAGTCGATGTCCCCGGCGTTCGACGTCGCGTACTCGAACAACCCGCTCGTCATCCGGTTGTTCTCGGAGGCGGGTATCGAGGTCCGGCAGTCGCCGATGTTCAACCGCGACGTCCTCGAGGGCACGGAGGTCCGCGACCGCATGATAGCGGGCGAGGACTGGCGGTCGCTCGTCCCGGACGCGGCCGCGGACGTCATCGACGAGATCGAGGGCGTGGACCGCATCCAGCAGGTCGCGGAGACGGACTCGAACGGGTCGAGCGGCGGGAAGGGCGACCGGGACTGACCGGCGGCGTTCGTCGACCGCCGGCGGGAGCGGTGTCGGGCGTTCGGCGAGCGTAGGGTGCCGTGGTCGATGAGCAATCGATAAGCGACCGGTGCGTGAACGCTCGTGTATGATAACGCTCTCTTCTGACTTCGGGTCGCCGTATCCGGCGGCGATGCGGGGGGTCCTGCTGCGGCGGGACCCGGACGCGCGACTGGTGGACGTGAGTCACGAGTTCCCGCGGCAGGACGTGCGCGCGGCGGCGTTCTGGCTGCGCGAGCTCCTCCCGTACTTCCCGCCGGCCGTGCATCTCGTGGTGGTCGACCCGGGTGTGGGAACGGACCGTGCGGCGCTGGCGGTGAAGGCGGGCGAGCACGCGTTCGTCGCGCCCGACAACGGCGTGGTGGTGCCGGCGGCACGGGAACTGCTCGACGACGGCGAGTCGCTGCGCGCGTGGCGTCTCGACGACGCGGACGCGGCGTCGTCGACGTTCCACGGCCGGGACGTGTTCGCGCCGGCGGCCGGGGAACTGCATCGGCTCGGGTTCGGCGAGTTCACGGACCGCGTGGGCGCGGAACGCGTCGAGGAGTTCGAGGACCTCAGACTCCCCGAGGCGTCGGCGACGGAGTCGGGCGCGGTCGGCGAGGTGCTGACGGTGGACGACTTCGGGAACGTCATCACGAACGTCCCCGGACGCGTGCTCGACGGCGTGGAGACGGTGCGCGTGAACGACCGCGAGGTGCCCGCGGTGGAGACGTTCGCGGGAGTTCCGACGGGCCAGTGGCTCGCGACCGTCGGGAGTCACGGCTACGTCGAATGCGACGTCAACCAGGGGCGAGGCGACCGCGCGTTCGACCTCGAACCCGGAGACGACGTGCGCGTGGACCGCGTCGAATGACCGGCGTTCCGTGGATGCCGGTCAGCGCGTTCGACGCCCTGAACTGGCTGGGGTTGCTCGCGTTCGCGCTCGCCGGGGCGCTCGACGGCGCGGACAACGACCTGGACGTGCTCGGCGTCGCCGTCCTCGGTGTCGTCACCGCGCTCGGCGGCGGCATCACGCGCGACCTCCTCGTCGACCGGACGCCGGTCGCGCTCACCGCGACCGCGGACGTCCTCGTCGTCCTCGCGGGCGTCCTCGTCGCGGTCTTCCTCGTCCGGAACGGCCGCCGCATCTCGACGGACTCGCTCGCCGTCCAGATTCCGGACGCCGTCGGGCTGTCGGCGTTCGCCGCGACGGGCGCCATCGTCGCGTGGGATAGCGGACTGTCTGCGTTCGGCGTGCTCGTGTGCGCGATGCTCACCGGGACCGGCGGCGGCGCGATACGGGACCTCCTCGTCGGCCGCACTCCCGGAATCCTCGTCGAGGACTTCTACGCGACGTGCGCGCTCGCCGGCGCCACCGCGTTCTGGCTGCTGCGCTCCGCGGGTGCGCCGCGACCGACGGGCGTCGCCGCGTGCGTCGGTATCGCGTTCGTCCTGCGCGCGCTCGCCATCCGCTACGACTGGCACCTCCCGACCGTCGGGTGAGACGGGCGAGCACGTCCGGCGGCGGGAACGGATGGCGGAAGGACCGCCGTCAGTCGCCGGTGACGCCGTCCTCGACGCGCTCGACGACGTCCTCGGCCTCCGACTCGAGCGCGTCGCGCTCGAAGTACAGGAGTTCCGCGCCGACGACGACGGCGGCGATGACGAGCACGAGCCAGAACGTCTCGCGTTCGGCGACGTAGAGGTGCGCGAACATCAGCGGGAAGAACGCGAGCGCGCCGACGGCGCCGACCGCGGGCGGCACCGGGTGGACGTCGTCGTGGTCGCGCCGGGAGAACGCGAGCGCGCTCGTCCCGCCGAACACGAGGATGAACGCGAGCGACGCGAACGACGTGATGGCGTCGAGCGACCCCCAGGCCGCGAGCGTCGCCGTGACCGCACCGAGGACGAGGACGGTCCGGGTCGGGATGCCGTCCGCGTCGCCGTCACCAACCCGGTCCGGGAGGAGGTCCGCCGAGAGGAGGCCCTTTGCGAAGTGCGCGCTCGAGAACAGCGTCGCGTTGATCGCGCTCCCCGTGGAGAACAGCGCGGACGCGGAGACGACGAGCGCGGCGACGCCGCCGAGCGCCCACGGCGACACCATCATCTCCGCGGCGTCGACGAGCGCCGTGTGCGGGTGCCGTTCGAGCGCTCGCGGGACGAGGTTCGTCGTCACGACCGCGACGAGGACGTAGATGCCGACCGCGACCGGGATGGACGCGTAGACGGCGCGCCGGATGGTGTCGACGGGGTCCGTGATGCTGTCCTGGTCGTAGAAGAGGAGTTGCCAGCCCTGGAACGCGACGAACGAGATGGCGGCCGCCATGAGCGGCGTCACGGTACCGAGACTCGTCGTGCCGTACGAGAGGGAGACGTCCGGCGAGTACGACCACGCGAACGCGACGCCGACGACGCCGAACGCGACGAGGATGCCGACCTTCGCCGCGACGAGGACCGCCTCCGCGACGCCGGTCGTTCGCGCGCCGAGGAGGTTCAGCGCGACGAAGCCCGCGACCGCGAGCACGGAGACGACGGGGCGGAGCGGGACGCCCATCGCCGCCTCGGGGACGGCGTCGAACCAGAGCGTGAACTCGGCGAACGCGAACGCGTACATCGCCATCGACCCGACGTACCCGACGAGGAGCGTCCATCCGACCATGCCCGCGAGCGTCCCCGTCCCGAGTCGCTTCGAGAGCGGGCCGTCGTCAGCGAACGACTGCACGAACGTCACGCTGCCGCCCGCGCGGTCGCTCGCGGCGTTGAGCGCGTTGTACGAGTATGCGGCCGCGAGTGCGACGACGCCGGCGAGGACGAACGCGACCCACGTCGCCGTCCCGGAGATGCCCGCGACGACGCCGAGCACCGCGTAGATGCCGCCGCCGATCATCCCGCCGAGCGCCATCGACACGGCTCCCGCGAGTCCGAGGTTCTCGGAACTCATCGGTTGTCGATGCTACTGGCGCAGGCCAGGTATGCGTCCGTTCAAAACGCCTAGGTCGTCGACGTCCAGGCCTCGGCGGACTCAGGAGAACAGCACGTCGAAGACGCCCTTCTCGGCCTTCCGGAGGTGCTGGTGGAACGTCGGCGGTGCGATACCGAGCGACCCGGCGACGGCCTCCGCGTTCGCGTCCCGCGGCCACTCGAAGTATCCCGCGTAGTACGCCGCTTCGAGCGCGTGCTGCTGGCGGTCAGTGAGTTCGGTCTCGAGCACCCGGCTGACCGCCGTCACGTCCTCGCGCGACCGCGTCACCTGGACGTGCCGGAGCATCTGCACGTCGGGGTGCACCGCCTCGACCTCGTCGATGACGCGGCGCGCGTCGACCGACGGCGACAGATGCAGCGTCAGTCGGAGGTCGCCGTCCTCGAGGACCGCCTCGGCGACGTCGCCCCCGACCGCCGCGACCGCCGACAGCACCGGCGGGTTCGCGACCCGCAACTCGAACACCACGCTCTCCGTTCGCTCGCGCACCGTCAACGAGCTCTCGTTCGAGTACCCGTCCGCGAGCGCCGCTATCGCCTCGTGCGTCCCCGGCATCCCGCGACCGTAGAGGAGGAACTCGTCGTCGTCCATCGGAACGACGCCCTCGAAGACGACCGACGCGTCCGCGGGCGCCGCCCACTCGTCGGCGGGCACGAAGTCGCGTATCTGGAACTCGAGTTCGACGACGTCGTCGCTCATGAGCGCGCGCTTGCGTTCGGTCGCCGCGATGGCGTGCCCGACGATCTCGCCGAGTCGCCCGAGGACCTCGCGCTCCCGTTCGCCGAACGCATACGGACGCTCGCTGTACACGTTCAGCACGCCGTACGTGGCGTCCTCGTGAACGACCGGGATGGCGGCCGACGACCGGAACCCGGCCTCGTCGGTCGCGTCGCGCCACGGTTCGTGCCGCGAGTCCGACCGGATGTCCCGCGAGATGTGGACGGTCTCGGTGCGGAACGCGCGCCCCGTCGGGCCGTCGCTGCGCTCGTCGTCCGGGTCGACGGTTATCGTCACCGCGTCCAGGTAGTCGTCGACGCCGGCCGACGCGCGGACGTTCACGGTCTGGGACGCGCCGTCGGCGTCGCCGAACCACGCGAACGCGTACGAGTCCGCGGCGGCGAGGTGCTCGCAGACCGCCGCCTCGATGGCGTCGCGCGTGGACTGGTCGACGACGGCGTCGGTGACCTCGGCGACGACCTCGTGCAGTGCGTTCAGCGCGTCGACGTCCTTCCGGTTCCTGACGAGTTCGGTCTCGTACTCGGCGCGCTCGATGGCGCTGGCGAGCGTGTTCGCGATGGACTGGACGAACGTGACGTCGTGCTCGGTGAACTCGCGCCGGTCGGTCGCGTGCGTCCCGAGGATGCCCCACGGGTCGTCGTAGGGCCCGAGGACGGTGCTGATGCCGCTCGCGACGTCGTGGCTCGTCAGGAGCTCCGGGCCCGATATCGCCTCGTGCGCGTCGAGGTCCTCGACGACGACGGGGCGTTCCGTCGAGAGCGTGTGCGCGGCCTGCGATGCGTTCTCGACCGCCGAGACCGTCGCCGTTCCGACGACGCCGTCGTCCCACCCGACGCCCTCCCGTAGTCGGAGCGAGTCCCCGGCGTCGTCGAGTTCAAGCACCTTGCAGTAGTCGGTGCCGAGCGTCTCCGCGACCACCTTCGTCGCGTCGCGGAGCAGGTCGTCGAGCGACTCGGACGCGAGCGCGCGCTGGCCGAGGTCCGCGACGATGGACTGCTGCTGCATCCGTACCTCGAGTTCGCGCTCGCGTTCCCTGCGCTCGGTGACGTCCCGAACCGCACCGATGCGTTCGTACCCGCCGTTCACGTCCATCAGCGCGAACGTCGCCTCCCCGACCCACGTCTCGCCGTCTGGGCACTCGAGTTCGGTCTCGAGGACGGCCGTCGACCGGTCGGCGGCGACGAGCTCGGCCTCCAGGCGCTTCGCGCGGTCGGCCGTGCGGTCGTTCACGACCGAGGCGACGTCCGTACCGATGATGTCCTCGCGCGGGACCCCTATCATCTCGGCGTACGCCTCGTTCGCGTGCGTGAACGTCCCGGCCTCGTCGACGACGTAGATGCCCTCGTCGACGGTCTCGAGGATGGTCTCGTACCGGTCGACGGCGCGGTCGCGGTCCGCCGGCGCGCCGACCGTCGGAGCCGTTCCGTTGCGGTCGTCGGTCTCGCCTGACGCGTCGGTCGCTGGCGCGCTCGCGTCGCACGGAGTCGCGGTATCGGGCGGCTGCCACCAGACGCGAGCGTTCGCGCCGACCTTCTTCGTCTCGAGATGACCGCTCTCGACGAGTCGCTGCAATCGCGTGTACGTGCTCCGTCGACCGACGTCGAGGGCGTCCGTCACCTCCGCTGTCGTCTGCGGCACGCCGGGGTCGAAGACCGACACGGTCTCGCAGAGCGCGTCGGACAGTGTCGCGTTCGTCATTCGACGGTGTCCTCGCGCCACAGCCGTCTAACTCCATCGACGGAGGTCACCACCTCGGTAGTACGTGAGTGAAGCTATCGGTAACTGGGGGGGAGAGTGCGACCACGCCACCGCAACTCGTGTTCATCTCGTCGGTACTCCCGTGCACGCGGACCGAAGTAGTTCTAGGCGGGGATTTCCTCTGTCGAGGGGTTCGACTACAGTGTCCGCGGTCACACGCGGTCACCCCAAACGCATGATCCACACGAAAACGGACCAGACGACCGAGCAGTCGTCGGGACTGGTGTTCGACGAGAACACCCGCCATCACGTGCTCGCCGACGAGCGCCGGCGAACGGCGTGCAACGTTCTCGCCGAGTGCGAGCAATACGTCCAGCTCAGCGACCTGGCGCACGCGGTCGCCGGGAGCGAGGCGACCGACCGCGAACCCGCGTCCACGGGACGAGTTGGCGTGACCCTCCACCACGTCCACCTGCCGCTCCTGGACGACGTCGGCGCCGTCGACTACGAACCGAGCACCCACCGCGTGACGCCCAACGACGCGGCCCTCGACGAACTCGCCCACTGACACGGACGCCCACCCGCTGACGCCGAGTCGGTCGACCGCGCTCGGACGTATTTTCCGGACGGTTCGCACGACGAGCGGTCGCTTCCTACTGGTACTGTCGGCGAAAGAACGAGTGGTCGGGAGTGAGTGTTCGGGAGTCTCAGTTCGCGGCGATGATGTCGTCGATGCGGACGATCATCGTCGCAGCCTCGGTCGCGGCCGAAACGGCCTCCGCCTTCACCGCAGCGGGGTCGACGACGCCGTACTCGAGGGGGTCAGCGACCGTCGCGGACTCGCCGTCGACGACGACGCCGAGGACGTCGCCGTGCTCGTGGAACGCGCGGAGGTCGACGAGGACGTCGATCGGGTCCATGCCGGCGTTCTCCGCGAGCGTCCGCGGGAGCACCTCGACCGCGTCGGCGAACGCTTCGGCGGCGAGCTGCTGGCGGCCCGTGATGCGCGCGCTGGCGTCGCGGATCGCGTCCGCGATGGCGACCTCGGTCGCGCCCGCGCCGGGGACGACCGCACCGGTCTCCGCGGCGACCGCGACGACGTCGAGCGCGTCGTCGAGCGCACGTTCGAGTTCGTCGACGACGTGCTCGGTGCCGCCGCGGACGAACAGCGTCACGGCGTCGGCGGCCGCGCCGCCCTCGACGAACGCGAGCTCGTCGTCGCCGAACGTCCGAACGCTGATGCGGTCGACGTGCCCGAAGTCGTCGGCGTCGAGGTCGTCGATGCTGCCGAGACGCTTCGAGCCGGTGGCGCGAGCGACCGCTCGCGCGTCGTCGCTCGACAGCTTCTCGAACACGAGGACGCCCTCGTCCGCGAGGAGCGCCGCGACCTGGTCGTCGACGTCGTCCGTGCAGACGACGACGTCGATGCCGGCGTCGACGATGGTCTTCGCGACCGCGCGTCGCTCGGAGTCCTCCGCGTCCATGACCTTCTGGAGCGCCTCCGGCGAGTCGATGCGGTACTCGACGTCGCCGCTCGCCTCCTTCGCGTCGAGGTCGACGTCGAGGATGGCGACGGACGCGTCAGTGACCTCGCGAGGCATCTCGTCGTGCACGCGCTCCTCGTCGAGGACGATACCGGGGACGAGCTCGGTGTCGCTCGCGCTCCCGCCGACCTTCGTGAACACGTGGACGTCGTCTCGCTCGACTGCGTTCTCGTCGGTGGTGACGTGCCCGATGGCGTCGACGACGAGCGCCGCGAGCGCGTCCACGGTGATGCCACCGGTGCCCTTCCCGGTCATCGAGGACGTCGCGACCGCGCGAAGGAGGTCGTCGTCGACGTCGTCGTCGAGTTCGAGCGACTCGATGGTCTCGAGCGCGATGTCGGCGGCGGCGCGGTAGCCCTCGACGATCGCGGTCGGGTGAATGTCGTCGTCGAGGAGCGACTCGGCCTTCGCGAGGAGCTGGCCGCCGAGGACCGCCGCGGTGGTCGTCCCGTCACCGACCTCCTCCTCCTGGGCTTGCGCGAGGTCGACGAGCATCTCCGCCGCAGGGTGCTCGATGTCCATCTCCGAGAGGATGGTCGCGCCGTCGTTCGTGATGACGACGTTCCCCGAAGAGTCGACGAGGAGCTTGTCCATCCCGCGCGGCCCGAGCGTCGTGCGTACCGCTTCCGCGATGGCGCGACCGGCGGCGATGTTCGAGCCCTGCGCGTCGCTGCCGCGTGTTCGCGTGCTGTCCTCCGCGAGGATGAAGAGTGGCTGTCCGCCCGTGCTGCGTCGTGCGTAGGATGCCTGAGACATGTGTAATACTCACTACTTATTGGTTCGATGTCGTATATCTACTTTTCCCCAGAATCCCGACGCTTGCATGCGATTCGCACGCCAGCTTCGTGGCCGCACCGAGACCTGTCGCATCGCCAGGCCGTGGCCGGTAACGACTTACGGACGGCCGGGGAACTCCGGAGCAGATGCTGGAGTTGGAACACCGGTTCCGCGTGGTCGACGTCCACGCCACGCTCGCACCGGACCGAGACGACGGCGACCGCGCACGCGCCGTCGACCCGGACCGACTGGAACGCGAGATGCGTCAAGCCGGAATCGTCCGGACCGTCGTCTTCCCCGAGACGCGCAACGCGGACACCGACTACCTCACCGCGAACAACGGCGTCGCACGACGAAGCGTCGAACGACCGTTCGTCGCGTTCGCACGCCTCACCGGCCCCCGGGACCCCGGGACGGCCGCGACGAGTCGCCTGAAGAACCTCGCCGCGCGCCGCCGCGACCACCACACCGACCCCGAGACCGTCGAACAGTACGCGTACGACGACCGCTTCCACGGGTTCGTCCTCGACCCCGCGACCGACGGCCTCCCCGACGACGCCGTCCTCGACGCCCTCGAGGACGTCGACCTCCCCGTCATCGTCCAGGGCGGCAGCGACTTCCCACCGACGGACGTCGCCGACACCCTCCTCTCGCGGTCGTTCACCGTCGTCCTCGCCGGCTTCGGCGGATACCCGCTCCAGGCGGACCTGATGCACGACGCCATCTCCCTCCTGGACCGCTACGACGACTGCTACCTCGACACCAGCCACGTCCGGTTCCGCGACCCCCTCGAACGCGCGCTCATGGAGCACCCCGACCGCGTCCTGTTCGGGAGCGGCGTCCCCGACGCGCACCCGAACGTCGCCATCATGGAGGTGCTGACGCTCGACGTCAGCGAGGACAAGATGCGTCGCGCGTTCTCGAAGAACGCCACCAGGATCGTCCCGGAACTCGCGTCCGACGGCAGCTGAGCTCGCCAGCGACGCGACCCTCGGACGTCAGCGACGGACAGTCCCTCAGAGTTCGTAGCGAGTGACCGCGCGGTCCGCGCGCGAAGAGATACCGTTCGGGTTCCGCGAATCCGCGGGCATCCGCTTTCGCGCGGCGAGCCCGTCCTTCGTGCCGACGGCGATGCCCTCGAAGACGCCCTTCCCGTTCGCGAGCCACGCCGACGGCGTGCTCCCACCACCGAGGACGTCCCGGAGCGCGCGCGCACCATCGAACGCCGCGGTCTTCGCGGTATGCGCGAGCGCACCGGGATGGACGCCGTAGTTCTTCGCGAGCCGGTACGCGAGCGACCGGTACTTCGTCCCCCAGTCAGCCGGCTCGCGACCGCCGTCCGTCTGGAACTCACCGCGCACGCACACGTCGGCGTTCCACGCGACGTCGAAGTCGAGCGCCGCGATGCGATGCGAGACGTCCCGCGACCCACCCGTCTCCAGGTACTCGTCGAACCCGTCCACGGCGTCCAGCGCCTCGCGCGTGAACGCGCCGTTGTCGCCGTTGACGAACGTCACGTCCCGTCCTGCGACCGTCCACGTCTCCCGTGATTCCGTCGTCACGCCCGCGCGGACCGTGCGATGCGTCGGGCCCGTGACGACGTCCGCGCCCGCCTCGACGCTCTCCAGGATAGCGTCCGCCCAGCCGTCCTCAACCGCGAGGTCGTACCGCAGGAACGCGACGACGTCACCGCCTGCCGCCTGGACGCCCGCGTTCCGCGCGACGTTCAGGTTCCGCTCCGAGATCTCCACGAGGACGTCGACGTCGTCGCGGTCGCGGACCATCCCCGTCGTGCCGTCCGAGGACGGGCCGTTCACGACCACGACCTCGGCGTCCGGGGCGTCCGCCGCGAGCGCGTCGAGCGCTCGCACGAGTTGCTCCCGGCCGTTCAGCGTCGACACGACAACCGAGAGGTGCATAGCGCATCGAAGGACGGACTCGTATAAAAATCGTCTCCTCTCGACCAGACGACCACGAAACCCGAGAGAATCACCCCGCAAATACCCAGATTGTGAACTGAAACCCGATTCCCGGGCGTGATTTCAGAAGGGAAACGGCCAGAGAGTACGAGAGCGATGCACCGTAGACCGGGCATGTGGCGCTGGAGAACGGGCGCGTTCCGCTGGAGAGCAGTAGCCGAGGAGTCGGCTAGACGCGCGTGTCCCAGTACGAGACCGACGCGAGCCGGTCGAGCCCGGGGACGGACAGGAGCTTCGTGTCGAGCGACCGGAACGCGCTCGCGACGTCGTCCGGTATCTGCCGGTAGAAGCCGTAGGGGAACACGAAGTCGTGCTCGGCGTTCACGAGTTCGAGGTTCGACTTCTCCAGCAGCGAGTCGACCTCGTAGCGCGAGTAGAGCCGCGACCCCATCGGGAGCGCCCAGTTGTAGATCGAGCGCGTCGAGAACCGGTTGAACGTGTCGAAGAACACCTGGTCGTTCGAGACGCGCCGGAGCTCCGCGAGGAACGACTTCGGGGTGTCCGCGAGATGGAAGAACCGCATGGCGACGACGCTATCGAAGTGGTCGTCGGGGAACGGCAGACGCGCAGCGTCCCCGCGCATGAACTCGAGCGTGTCCGATACGCCCGCTGCCTGTGCCTTCTGACGGCCCTCCTCGAGCATCGCGGCGGAGATGTCCATGCCGACGATGTCCGCGCCACGTTCGGCGAGCATCACGGTGAAGCGGCCGGTCCCGCACGCGACCTCCAGCACGCGCTTGTCCTCGAGCGGACCGAGCGCGTCCAGTACCGCCTCCTTCTCGCGGCGGTCGATGAGGCGACCGCCTCGCGAGAAGCGCTTGTCGTCGTACTCCGCGGCCACGTCGTCGGCCTGGTACCACTCCTGTCCCTTCACTGTATCCCTCGGTAGGCCACTGCGGGGATAAAACGGTACTGAACTTTCGCCACGCACGTATTTGTGCCGCGGTACCGTACCGCACAGTATGGCGCACTGTAGACACTGCGACTCCGACGTCGACGTGGAAGCGCTCGTCCGCCACGAGCGAGACGGCCTCCTGCGCGTTCACTGCCCCGACTGCAACGGGATGCTCGGCGCGTACCGCGACCCGTCGACGCCGCGGTCGCGGTAAGCGAAGCCAGCCACGGAGCGCGGCCTCGACCGACAGGTCGTCACCCGCTGGTGACGACGCGGTCCGGCTCGATCCGGATGACGACCCGCGGCCCGCGCTCCTCGCCCTTGTGCGGGTACTCCTCGCGCTCGAAGTACCGCCGGGTGAGCGAGTCGATGTGCTCGTACGAGTCGTCGTCATCCACGGCGACGACCTCACCCCGCACGGACACGTACCGGTAGGGATCCTCGGGGTCGCTCACCTCGATACCGACCTTCGGGTCGCGCTCGACGTTCCGTTCCTTCTGACGGCCACGGGCGGTGTTCACGAGCACGTGCCCGCGTTCGTCGTCGTAATCCACCCAGACCGGCGTCACCTGGGGCGTCCCGTCCGGCATCAGCGTCGCGAAGTGCGCGAACGACTTGCGCTCGAACAGGTCGTGGAACTCGGGCGGGATCTCGGCCATGCTCGACGCCTCGCGCGCCGTCGACAAAAGCCGTCGCCCCCGGGCAACGCCGACCGGCTCGCGCCGCACCGAACGACGTCCTTCGCACGCGCCGAACCAACTCTTACTCCGAGCGACGAACCCACTTAAACACCCCTCCTTCCTTGGTAATAATACACCTTATATTGTTCGTACAGTTTGTATCCCACTGTAGCCAACCTTTAACACTGACCTTCGCTGTCACGGTGGTATGAGCATGAGTGCCGCGGACGACCGCTCGCAGAACGACGACGTACTCTCAGACGCCGAATACCGCGACCGCCTGCGCGAACTCCCCCCGAGCGCGAAGCTCGTCTCGAAGGTCCTCGAGAGCGACTCCCCGCTCTCCCAGGGCCAGCTCGCCGAGGAGTCGCTCCTCCCCGACCGCACCGTCCGGTACGCCCTCAACCGCCTCGAGGACGAGGACCTCGTGAACTCGCGGTACTCCTTCCAGGACGCCCGCAAGCAGGTCTACTACCTCAACGTCTAAGCGGATACCAAACACCCTCAGAGCGAAACCGACGCACCGACGACCGACCACAGCCACCCTCGCCGCCGACCACTCCCTCTCCACTCCGTTGACGTCGAGTGCCCGCTATCGATTCCGTCGACGTCGACCGCCAGCACTTATCAACGACCGCTCCTTGCGCACTCGCATGAAGGTCACGCGCGTTCCCGTCGAGGTCGCGACGCGAGCCCCGACCGGGTCGACGAACGCGTACGTCGTCGGCGAGGACCCAGCGGTCCTCGTCGACCCGGCAGCGCGCACCGACGCGCTCGACGACGCCGTCGCCGGGCGGGGCGTCGAGCACGTCGCCGTCACCCATACGCACCCCGACCACGTCGGCGCGGTCGCGCACTACGCGGACGCTCTGGATGCGACGACGCACGCTCGCTACGGCCGCACCGAACTCTTCGCGGCCGCGACCGGCGTCGACGCCGACGAGACGTTCCGCGAAGGCACCACGTTCGCGGGCGTGACCGTCCTGGACACGCCCGGGCACGCCGTCGACCACGTCGCGTTCGCGGCGGACGACGCGGTCCTCTGCGGTGACCTCGCGGTCGCCGCCGGGAGCGTCGTCGTCGGCCACCCCGAGGGCGACCTCCGCGCGTACCTCACCGCGCTCCGCCGCCTGCACGCGATGGCGCCCGACGTCCTCCATCCCGGGCACGGCCCGACCATCGAGAACCCGCGCGAGACGTGCGAGCGACTGCTCGCGCATCGCCTCGACCGCGAGCGCGCCGTGCTCGACGCCATCCGGAACGGCGCCGGCACCGTTCCCGCAATCACCGACGCCGCGTACGAGAAGGACGTCAGCGACGTCCGCGACCTCGCCGAAGCCACCGTGCACGCGCACGTCCAGAAGCTCGTCCACGAGGGCCGCGCCCGCTGGGAGGGCGGCCGCGTTCGACCCGGCACCTGACTGACGCCCACCACCAGTTCAAGTGAGATGCCGCGGCGAACGGCGGCGTGACGTGACGGTCGACCCGAGCGCGGACGAGACGGGAGCGCGGACCACCCGCTCGGGAGACCCCGATACCCCCCAGCGGTCCGCCTGTTCGCCAACGAATCCCGCAGTGGCCACCGTCGCGACCGCGACGACGAGCGGCTTTTGTTCGTGCGCGCCGTCGGCGACGACGTGGACTCCCTGGAGACCGAACTCGGCCGCGCTCGCGACCTCGACACCGCCGAGCTCGCCGACGCCATCGAGACCATCGGGTTCGAGTGCACGCGCTGTGGCGCGTGCTGCAAGAGCGAGGCCGACGACCCCCACACTGCGACCGTGTTCCCGGAGGAGGTCCGGACGCTCCAGGGGGTAAACGACGATGCAGACGCCGGTTCGGACGAGGCCTACGACTGGCGCGACGTCGCCCGCCCGATGCCGTACGGCCTGGAGGAGACACAGGACGGCACCGTCAGTGGCGAGACGTTCGAGTGGGCGCTCCAGACGGACGCCTGCGGCGACTGCACGTTCTACGAGGAGGACGCCGACGGGACCGGCGCGTGCACCGTCCACGAGGACCGACCGCTCATCTGCGAGACGTATCCCTTCAGCGTCGCGCTCGGCGGCACCTCCCAGCCGATGGGTGACGCCGTCGACGAAGCCGGGATGGTTCGCGCTCACGAATGCGAGGGCCTCGGTCGCGACATCGCGCGCGAGGACGCGGAAGCACTCGCTGCGGCACTCAAGGAGCGCGCCGTCCGCGAACTCGAGGAAGCGATCGGCGTCCGCGACAACTACGAGCCAGTCGACGCCGGCGACGGCGTCGTCGTCCACGACTCAGAGGGCGCGAAACGCGAGGACGGCACGCCACTCGACGACGAGACACCCGGCGAGGACACCTGAACGTCGACCGCAACGGAGCGTTCTCACGCACCCTCAAATGATGGGTGTCTTTTATTGTGGCGTGGCAGTGTACGTTCAGACGAGATGAGTCAGTCAGTCGAGTACCGGTTCGAGTGCCCGGAATGCGCCGAATCCATCGACGTCAACGAGTCGATGAAGGAGGCCATCCAGGCGCACGGCTGCGTCGTCTGCGGCACGCCCGCGCCCGACGGCGCGTTCCAGCCGTGACCACTCGAACCAACGCCCTCGTCCGAACACCCGCCGGTGGCCTCGTCACTCGGAGACGTTCCGTCGACCCGTGACCGAGTCCGGAACGAGCTTGTTCACCGTGAACTCGATGTCCTCCTTCGCTTGCTCCCACACCTCGAACTCCGGCGTCCGCGCCTTCCCGAGTCGTTCCACGTCCGTCGGCGTCAACTCGTCCTTCGGGATGCGGACGAGTTCACCAGACACGACGACGCTCTTGATGTCGATAGACCCGTCGTCGGCCGCGCGTTCCTCGTACACGACGAGCTGTGCGGGACACGGTTCGTCGACGTACTCGGCCTTCGTGCTGTCGTCGTCGTACCCGAGGCGCAGGTAGAACTCGCCGTCGTCGGTCGCGAACCCGTACGAGACCGGGAACGAGTACGGGACGTCACCGCGAGCGAGTGAGAGCACGCCAGTCCCGCCGTCGCCGAGGAACGCCTCGATCTCCGTCGTCGTCAGCGATACGCTACGTACGTCGGCCATCACGAGATACTCCGGACGTGGCGCACGTAAAACCCGTGGGGTTGCGGTGACCGCACTCGGTGGTCATTCGAGGATGGCGTCGAGGAGCTTGCTCTGTGCGGCGGCGAGGTGCTCGCTGAACGTCGACCGCGTGATGTCGAGTTCGGTCGCGACCTCGCCGGCGTTCGCGCCCTTCGGGTGCCGGAAGTATCCCATCCGGTGTGCGGTCTGGAGGACCTCGAGCTGGCGGTCGGTGAGGCGACCGCGGTCGACGAACACGAGGTTGTGCGCGCCGGCGTCGCCCGTCGACCGGAGGAGGCGTTTGACGTCGAGCGACGGGAACTGCTCGCGGAGGTCGCCGACGAGCGCCTGCAGGTCGGTCATGTCGGGGACGTGGAAGGTGACGTGGACGCCGTCGTCGCGGATGGCGACGTCGACGGTCGGGCAGTCGTGGGCTTCGACGACCTCGCACGGGCAGGCGACGTCGCGCTCCCGTTCGAACCGGTAGGTGGCGTGGTCGCCGTAGTCGAACACGAGCGTCGGGGTGACGTCCGCAGTGGCGCCGGTGTCGCCAGCGCGGGCGTCTGGCGGGCCGGTGGGTTTGTCCGCGCTGTCGGTGGTCTCGGCGTCGTCGCCGTCGACTGCCGGGGTGCCGCCGACGTCGATACCGACGGGGTCGGCGAGGAGGAACTCCTCGACGACGCGGTCGCCGTCGCCGGAGACCGCGCGGGTGACGTCCTCGGCCGTCGTGCCGGTCTCGTCGACGACGCGCGTCGCCGGACAGCCCGTGGGGCCGTCGACGCGTATCTCGGCGCGGATGCCGTCGCTCATGTCCGTGCCGTCTCGACGCATCCTCCTAATTCCTTCCCCGGTGGTATTTAAACCCCCATCGTTCTATGGGTGTCAAGACGAGAGGCGCCCGTCAGTATGTTGTAGTAAGAACGACCCCATGTCCGCACAGCGCGCTCCCGAACAGATTGGTATCGAGCAGACGACCGAAGTCGACACGGACGCCCTCCTCACGGCACTCCAGGACGAGGACTGTCGTGCCATCGTCGAGGCGGTCGAGGACGAGGCGCTCTCGGCGAGCGAACTCGCGGAGGAATGCGACCTCCCGACGTCGACGACGTACCGCAAACTCGACACGCTCACGGACGCCGCGTTGCTCGACGAACGCCTCCGGCTGTCGTCGTCGGGCTCGCACGAACGCGAGTACGTCGCGGGCCACGTCGACCTCACCATCTCCGTCGGCTCCGGCGCGACCGTCGACGTGGAGGCGGAGACGAACGCCGCGGACCAGCTCCGCGCACACTCGATGGCGGACTGACCACCGCCGTTCCGCACGCTCAACCAGTCCTCTGCGACGGACCGCCGCCGGGGCGTGACCTCTAGATTCCTTTGCCCATGAGGTGACTGCGGAGGACGTCAGCCTCCTTGTTCCCGGTGCCGGTGTTGACGATGACGACGGTGTCGTCCTCGTCGAACGCGTCGTCCTCGGCGAGCGCCCACGCGCCCGACGCGGCGGCGGCGCACGTCGGCGCCATCTCGAGGCCTTCGTTCTGCGCGACGGAGATGGCGGCGTCGAGTATCTCGTCGTCGCTCGTCGCGACCGCGCGCCCACCGGACTCGCGGACGGCATCGAGGACGAGGTGGCTCGCGCCCGGGTCCGGGATCTCGATGCCGCCACAGATGGTGTCCGGGACGTCCCACGGTTCGTGGCGGTCCTTGCCCTCCTCGAACGCCTTCACGATGGGCGCACAGCCGTCGGCTTGCGCGACGTGGAACGCAGGTTCGTCGTCGACGAGGTCGAGGTCGCGGAACTCGCGGGCGGCCTTGTGCATGCCGACGAGTCCGACGCCACCGCCCGTCGGGTAGACGACGTGGTCGGGCGCCTCGAAGTCGAGTTGCTCGGCGACCTCGCAGTACATCGTCTTCTTGCCCTCGTGGCGGTACGGCGTGACGAACGTCTTCACGCTATACCAGTCGTCGTGCTCGTCCATCGCCTCGGCGTACGCCTCACCGGCGTCCGTGATGCGGCCGCCGACGACGGTCATGTCGCCGCCGTGGACGTTCACCATCGCCTTGTTCGTGAACCCGGAGCGCGCGGGGAGGAAGACGTGCGACTCCAGGCCGGCCCGGCCCGCGTACGCGCTCGCGGCCTGTCCGGCGTTCCCGGCCGACGCGAGCGCGACGTCGGTTGCATCGTGCTGGACGGCCGCTGTCACCGCGGGCGACTGCCCGCGGTCCTTGAACGTCCCCGTCGGATTCCGGCCCTCGTCCTTGATGTACACCGACTCGACGCCGAGTTCGTCCGCGAGGCTCGGACACTCGACGAGCGGCGTCGCACCCTCGTCCATCGACACCGCCGCGGCTCGGGTGAACGGGAGCAGTTCCTCGTAGCGCCACATCGAGTCGAACGGGCGCTCGCGGAGGTCCTCGCGCGTCAGGTCGACGGCGTCGTAGTCGTACGCCGGGTCGAGGATGCCGTCGCACTCCGGGCAGCGATGCGTCGCGGTCTCGGCGTCGAAGCGGTCGCCGCAGTCGACGCACTCCAGGCCGACGAAGGCGTCCGTCGTGTCCATACGCGAGCGTTCGAACGGCCCCGACTAATCCCTGTCCATCGCGGGCCCCGCCCGTGCGAGACGAGTCCCTGTGCATCGCCCCGGCCGCGACGCCAACCATCGACGCGTCACTTCCCCTGGTCGTTATGCCGCCGACGGTCCAACGGCTCGGTATGGACGACGCAGACGTGGTCGTGGTCGGGAGCGGACTGGCCGGACTGGTCGCCGCGCGGCGGCTCGCGGCACGCGGCGCGGACGTCACCGTGTTCGAGCGCGAGCACGACGTCGGCGGGCGGGTTCGCTCCCGTCGCGAGGACGGGTACACGTTCGACCGTGGCTTCCAGGTGCTGTTCACGGCGTACCCCGCGGTCCGTCGGGAGCTGGACCTGGACGCGCTCGACCTCCGGGACTTCCGGCCGGGCGCCATCATCGCTCGCGACGGCCAGCGGTCGGTGCTCGCGGACCCGTTCGGGGACCCCGAAGCCATCGTCGAGTCCGCGCTGAACCGCGAGGTGACGCTCGGGGACAAGGTCCGGACGCTCGCGCTCCGCCGGGACCTCTCGGGCGCGGACCCGGCGACGCTCATCGCGGACGGCGACCGGACGACCCGCGAGTACCTCCGCGACCGCGGGTTCAGCGACCGGTTCGTCGAGCACTTCGCCGCGCCGTTCTACGGCGGTATCACGCTCGACCGGTCGCTGTCGACGAGCTGTGGCGTGTTCGAGTACACGTTCGCGATGCTCTCGCGCGGCCGGACCGTCGTCCCCGCCGACGGGATGGGCGCCATCACCGCCCAGCTCGCCGAGCGCGCCGAGTCCGCGGGCGTGGACGTGGTTCGCGACACGCCGGTCGAGTCCGTGGACGGTCGTCGGGACGGTGCGAGCGTCTCCGTCGACGGGGAGACCGTGAGCGCGGACGCGGTCGTCGTCGCGACCGACCCGGTCGCGGCGCACGCACTGACGGACGTTCACGTCCCGACGGAGGGGAAGGCGTGCGTGACGCTGTGGTTCGCCGCTCCGGACGGCCTCGACCTGGGGACGAAGGGCCGCATCCTCCTGAACGCCGACGACGACCGCCCGAATCAGGTCGTTCACCACACCGAGGTGGCGCCCGAGTACGCGCCCGACGGCGCGGACGTCCTCTCGGCGACGTTCCTCGGCGAGCAGGACGCGAGCGACGACGCGCTCGCCGACGAGGTCCGGTCGACGCTCTCGTCGTGGTATCCGGAACGGCACGTCGAGGGACTGGAGTGCCGGCACGTCGACCGCATCTCGTTCGCGCAGTTCGCGCAACCGCCGGGGTTCCAGGCCGACCTCCCGGGCGTCCGCGACCCGGACGGCCGCGTCTACCTCGCCGGCGACTACACGCGCTGGTCGAGCATCCAGGGCGCCCTGGAGAGCGGGCGCGTCGCCGCGGAGGCCGTGGCCGCCGACACCTGACTGGGCCGCCCGAGCGTCCGATATCGGCTTCTCAGAGGTACGCGCGGAGCGCTCGGAGCGGCGGGAACCACAGCGCCTCGTCGGTGTCGGCGTCGTAGACGACCGGCCGCAACGCGTTCGCGTTCGTGACGAGTGGCGACGAGAAGTCGTCGGTCCACATCCCGTTCACCTCGACGCCTGCGGCGAGTTCCGTGAAACTGGGGAGCATCAGGACGTCGCTCCCGCGGTACGTCCCCGGCCCGTAGAGGTACGTCGGACGACGCTGCCCTTCGATGTCGATCGTCGGATGGTCGTGTCCGACGACGAAGAGCGAGGCGTCGGTCGTGGACGCGTCCCCGGCATCGGATCCGGCGGCCTCGCCGGGTGGTTCGTGGCCGTGACAGACGACGACGTCGTCGAACCGGAAGCACGCCGGCGTGGGCGCATCGAGAACGCCGGGGAGTTGCGGGTCGTGATTCCCCGGGGTCGCGACGAGGTCCGCGCCCGCAGCGGCGACGACGTCGACGAGTTCGTCGAGCGTCTCCCGGACGACCGCGGGAACGTACTCGAAGCGATGGAGGACGTCGCCCGCGAACACCACGGTCTCGGGCGCGAACGCGTCGAGGAGCGCGACGAGACGGTCCCGGAGGTGCGCTCGCTCCCCGACCGGGAAGTCGACGTCGCTCGCGTCCGCTCGCCCGACGTGGAGGTCCGCGAGCACGAGCACGTCGCTCCGCGAGAAGAACACGGCACGGTCACGGAACGCGACGTCGTCGCGGCCGGTCGACGCGGACGACTCGCTCGCGGTCATCGACCGGCGAACGCACCCGGCGCGACCGCGACGGTCATTCCCCGCCGTCGGCGCGCACCGCCGGGTCCTCGACGTCGAGCGCGCTCTCCAGGTCGTACTCGCTCCCGGTCGCGACGAACAGGACCTCCTCGAGGACGCCCAGCATCTCCGGGAGCTCCCGGACGACGATCCACGTGATGCCGACGAGCGCGAACACCGACCCGGTCTGCGAGAGGACGTTGTGCGCGAACCAGAACGACGCGTGCGTCGCCTCCACGCCCGCCAGCGCCGCCAGGTCCACGACGGGGTCCTGGAGGAACCAGCCCTTCCCAGCAGCGATGGCGACGAACACGTTCCGAACCCAGTTCAGCACCCAGATGATGCCGACGGCGAGCGCGAACGACTTCAGTTTCCGCCGAATCGGCGCCTCGACCGCGGCGATGAGACCCGCGAAGATCGCGATCGAGCCGATGCCCGTGCAGGCGTACACGATGTACGTCGCGAACTCACTGAACACGAACATGTTGTGGTAGCCGAACTCGGGACCGGTCGTGTACTCGGGATTGTACCCGAGCAACTGGATGCCCCAGTACGTCTGGTCGGCGACGAGCTCGATGAGGAACTCCCGGACCGCAGGTATCGCCTGCGTCGGATAGTAGATGACGCCCATCAGGAGCACCGCTCGCGACAGCGTGTACAGTCCCTCGCGGCCGTTCCACAGGAGATAGCCCGTGTAGAGGCACGCCGGCACGGCGACGATGGCGAGCACGCCCTCGATCGCCGACGCTTTCGTGAACAGGAAGTGCGGCGCGACGACGCCCCAGAACGCCGCGAACAACGCCCACGCACCGGCGTACGCGTACCGGGCGACGCCACGGCGTCGAGCCACGTCGAGGACGGCACCGACGAGGAACGCGGCGAGGACGAGCCACCCGAGGAGGTCAGAGCCGACGGTGACACCACCGACGCTGACGGACTCGACGGACAGCGGAATCGACATACACGAATCGAGGTCGCGTCGGCATATAGACCTGTTGCCCTCGTGTCGAGGGTGCTCACGACCGCGTTTCGAACGCGCTCGCGACCGCCACAGCATGCAGTCGGCCGTCGCTGGCCTACCGAGCGCGCAGTCCGCCGTCGTCGACCTACCGGGCGCGCGACCGCGTCGTCGGCGTCCTCTCCCCGTCGACGTCGGCTTCGACGTCCGGGTCGGCGTGCGCCTTCGCGGTCGCGTACGCCTCTCGGACGCGCGTGAACGCGTCCTCGGTCCCACCGTGGTCCGGGTGCGCCTCCTTCACGCGGTCGCGGTACGCCGACCGAACCGCGTCCACGTCCGCCGACGGCGACAACCCGAGCGCGTCGAACGCCTCCCGGACGACGGCTTCCGGGTCGGCGTCCTCGTCGTACCACTCCACGACCGGGACGTCGAACGGCAACCGGCCACCGAGGTGATGCCCGTGCATCTCGTGCTCGCACAGCACCGTCGCCGTCCCCGTCGCCTGCAGTCGGAAGTACGCCTTCGCGTCGAACGTCACCGCGACGTCGCGCTCGGGCAGATAGAACGCGACCGACTCGCCCTCGAGCTCGTGGTCCTCCAGGAACGACTCCTCGATAGCGTCGAGGTACTCTCGGATCTCGACGCGGCGACGCCCCTCGCTCGAGACCGACGCCCCAGACCCGTGATCCGCGCGTCCGGCGTCGTCGAACAACCACTCCGCGACCGCGAACGTGCACGCTGCGACGACCGTGAACGCACCCGCGAGCGACGCGCCAGCCACCACCCACGGCGGCAGACCCGTCACCCACTCGAAGAGTTCGACCCCGTACACGACTGTTCGGCTGACGATAGGGGACGCGCGCACAAATGTGCCACGCCGACACGCGTCAACCCCACGACACCCCTCGGACGACCACACCCGCACGCCACCGTCCACGCGACACCGTCAGCGCCACATCCCACGATTTTTGACCCCACGCACGTCAACGAACACGACATGAAGGTCCCGAGACGCCACCTCCTCCGCACCGCCGGCGCCAGCGCGCTCGCCGGCACCACCGCACTCGCCGGCTGCCAGACGCTCACCGAGACACCACACCTCCTCGTCGTCGAGAACGAGACCGACACCACGCACACCGTCACCGTCGTCGTCCGCCGCGCGACCGACGGCACCACCAGCGAGCCACGCACCGAGACCACGGGCACGAGCTCGCGCTTCGTCGTCGACTTCACGTACGACGTCCCCGCCGGCGGCCGACAGGAAGGCCCTGGCGTCCTCCCGACGGGCGACACCTACGAGGTCGTCGCCAGCACGCCCGACCTCGGCACCGGTCGCACCACGTACACCGACCGCGAGAGCGTCCGCATCACGCTCGCCGACGACACCATCACCGCCGAGACGTTCAACCCCAGCTGAATCGACGGCGACGGCGACGACCACCGCTGGCGCTACCAGCGCCACGCTCGACAGAAAACCCGGTCGTGAACGGCCAGCCCTACCCGATGTACCGGAGGTCGTCGTCAGTGACCTGCGGCGACTGCTGTTGCTCCATCTGCTGGATCTTCTCGATGACGTCCTCCATCTCGTCCGCGCGCTCCTCCAGGGACTCGTACTCGATCTCGATCTCGAACAGCTCGACGAGCACCTCCAGAACCGCACGCGCGCTCTTCGGGTCGACGAGATACCCGGACGTCTCGCCCATCAGGCACGCCGCGTCCATCCCGCGGCGGCCACCGAGCCCGAGCACGAGCCCGGACACGCCGACGATACCACCCGCGGGTTCGTCCTCCCGGAACTCCACGCCGACGTCCTCCAGGGCCTCGACGCGCGCCTCGCTCGACGCCGCACCGAGCACGTCGTACTCCTCGATGAGCTCGCCCGTCGGCACCCCACCGAGCGCGTACGCCGACTCGCACCCGAACTCAGCGGCGATGTCGAGGAACGCGTCCGCCATCCGATAATGGCCCTCGTTACTCTGGGCCTGATGGTCGCCCGTCAGAATCAGGAGGTCGCGACCGTCGGTCTCGACCGCGTGGAACTCCGCGTGCGTCAACTCCGCCACGCCGTCGTCGCCGACGTCCACCTGCGGCGGCAGGTCGTTCGAGTACACGCGACGCACGAGCGTCGACTCCAACTCCTCCAGCAGGTGCTCGGCAGCGAGTTTCCCAACGTGCCCAACACCAGGCAGTCCTTCGAGGAACACCGGGTCGTCGAGTTCGACGTCCGCGACCACCTCGATGTCGAGTGCATCCATACGCGCTACTCGCGGGCGCGTCGCTTAAGTTTGCGTCGGTACTCGCCCCAGCGGTCCTCGGGCGAGAACGGCGCCGGCGCCGAGTTCACCGCGTCCGCGCCGCACTCCGGGCACGTCTCGGCGAACGTGTACACCGGTCGGTCGTGCGCGGACGTCCACGCCGAACAGACGCGGATGTCCGAGTGCATCTACTCGTCGTCGGTGTGGCGCTCGCGGTGATAGTCGCCCTCGCCACCGACCGCCTCGATCGCCTCGCGAGCGCGCGCCGCACTCGCCTCCAGTTCGGATTCGGCGGTCTTGTAGTTCGGCGCCTGCACCTTGATGCGGTACTCGGGCGCGCCGACGTACGTCACCGACAGGTCGACCTCGTCGGGGACCTCGTCGTCGCCCTCGCCCGCCTGCATCGCCTCCTTCACGTCGTCCACGCCGTCCGGGTTCGGCGACTCCAGGTCGACGTAGCCCGTGACGTTCACGTACGGCACGGAGACGTTCTCGCGCGCCGTCTCCACGAGCGACGTGATCTCGTCGTCGTCGAGGTCGGTCTTCTCGAGCGCGCTCTCGCCGTGGATCGCCGCCTCCTCGAAGCCGTCGTACAGACTCCCGAACTGGCCGAGGAGTTCGTTCGCCACGCTCGCGTACTGCTCGTCGCTCACGTCCTCGCCGAACGCGAGCAGCATCCAGTTGTCCGCCTTCCGCTCGTTCTTCCAGTCCTGGATCTTGTCCGACCGCTGGTGGTCGTTGACGTCCTTCAGCGACAGGTCGATCTGCTGTGAGGACTCGTCCACGTCGAGGACCTTGCAGACGACGGTCTGACCGACGTTCACGTGGTCGCGGACGTTCTTGATCCAACCGCTCGCGACCTCGCTGATGTGGATGAGCCCGCGCTTGTCCTCGTACTCCTCGAGGTCGACGAAGACGCCGAAGTCCTCGATCTCGTCGATCTTGCCGACGACGAGCTCGCCGTTCTCGGGCCACCCGCTGTACTTCATCGTGCCTCTACGACGCCCGTGACCTCGCCCTCGAGGTCGGCTTTGCCGCCGGTCGGGTGGGCGAGCGTGTGCCCACAGACGGCGCAAGCGACCTCGCTCGAGGCCTTCTCGAAGACGGTCTGTTCGCTCTCACAATCCGGACACGTGACGGTGATGAAACTTCCTGCCATAGATTTACTCCTGGAACTCGAGGCGGCCCGTACGCCATCCTTCGCGGAGGTGGGCCTTCCCGCAGTCGCTGCAGCGGTACTTGAGGTCGGTCTTCTTCGTCGGCTTCTCGCCGGACGGCACCTTCGAGAACTTCCCGGAGTTACCGATCGAGGAGATCGCGCGCTTGCGCTGTCGGCCCTGGACCTTCGTCATGCCTGTGGGGCGACCGCCACGGACCTTCTCCACTTCGTGCTCGTGGTGCTCGTTGCAGTGCGGACAGTACGTGTTGAACCGGCGTGGCATCTTCATGGATATCTACCTTGACGTGGGTTTGTTCGCGGGCGCTTAAAACCGGTACGGTTCACGGCGAACGCGGGTCTGCGTGGAATCCGCTGGATGACGCGTTCTCGGCGGGGTGTGTCGGCGTCGCGGTCGCTGACGGTCAGTTCCCGTCGTCGATGTCGATGGTGCGCCCACCGTCTGCTTCGGCGGTGGCGTCCTGGCTGGCGTCCGTTACGGCGTTCGAGTCGTCGGTATCGGGGTCAGTGGCGTCGGCGCCGACGTCGGTGGTGTCGTTGGCGTCGGTCGCGTTGGCGCCGTTGGGGGTATCGCTCTCGGCGTCGTCGGCCCGGAAGATGCTATCGGGGGTGCGCGCCTCCGAGCCGGTTCCGACGAACGCTTCGCCGACCTGTTCGCGCCACCGGTCGATCTTGTCGATGTCGTCGGACAGGTCGCTGGCGAACGCGGCGACCTCCGTCATCGACTCCTCGCACGTGCGTTCGAGCGTCTCGACGGTCGTCCTGACGGTCGCGAGGTCGTCGTCGACGGTGTCGACGCGGCCGTCGACGCTCGCGATGCGCGCGTCGAGCCGTTCGGTGCGTTCGTCCGCTCGCGACAGGTGCGTGTCGACGGTGTCGAGGCGTTCGACGACGGTGTCGAGGCGGCCGGCGAGCGTGCCCATGCGGTCCTCGACCGATTCGAGGCGCGCGCCGACGTCGGCGTGGCCGCCGCTGGCGTCGTCGAGCGTGGCTTCGAGCGCGTCCACGTCGTCGCTGGCGGCGTCGACGTCTCGACGGAGGCCGTCGACGAGTTCGGTCGCCGTCCCGTGTTCGTCGATGATGGCTTCGAGGCCGTCGGCGTACGCCGCGAAGTCCTCGAGTCGCGCGCGGAGCTGGGCGAGCCGGAGGTCGTCGCTCCGGGCGAACGCGGGCCCGAACGCCTCCTGGAGCGCCGCCGTCTGGTCGTCGGAGAGGGCGTCGGCTTCGACGTCCGCGACGAGGGCGTCCACGAGCGCGCCGTCCGGGAGCGCGTCCGCGATCGTTCGTTCGTCCATCGCCGCGACGACCGCGTCCGGGTCGAGCGCGGCCGCGATCGCTCGTTCGTCCATCGCCTCGACGACAGCCTCTGGGTCGAGTGCGGCCGCGACAGCGCCCGGGTCGATGGCGTCCGCGACCGCGGTGGCGTCGACCGCGCTCGCGACCGCTGCCTGGGACGCTCCCGCGCTTGCCCCGTCGGTCGGCTCGTCGGTCGGTTCGTCGCGGCCGACGGGGTCGACCATGTCTATCTCGGGCGCGTCGATGACGGACTCGACCGTCTTCGGGTCGTCGCAGCGCACGACGTACCCGGTCGTCACCTCCTCGCCCGCGGCGACGATATCGACGAGCGCGACGCGAGCGCGGTCGCCGTCGAGCAACCAGTCGCCGCCTCCGCCGGCGTCGAGGTCGAGCGCGTCCAGCGGGAACGACGCGGCGAGCGACTCCTCGACGCGGATGGCGGCGTCGTCGTCGCGCGTGCTCGTGATGCGATAGTGCACTCGCATGTGGTTGTCGCCCGGCTCGATACCCTTGTCGACGCGGACCCCGTCCGTCTGCGTCGTCGTCGTGTTACTGAGACTGCCTGTGGTTGCCATTGACGCCCCTCTCTACGTTCCTATCACACCCGAACCACCATTAATTTCACGCCTATAATTTTGGAAGCTTAGTCTGGTCCGTCGATGCGTAGCGGGCGTGCCCCGCAGCGGTTCGACACGCTTAATGGCCGCGTATCCGAAGCGCGAGCCATGAAGCGACTCATCATCGACGGGGACCCCGGCGTTCGGAAGGACGCGACCATCGCCTACGACGACGAGGAGTCGATACACGTCTTCAACGTGAACCGACAGGGCGACTGGCACGGCCCCGAGCGCGTCCAGCTCTGGTGTACCGTCGGCACCGAGGACGAGCTCGAGACGTTCCAGACACGCGACTACATCCCGCACCACCTGGAGGTCGACCGCGTCGAGGCCGAAGCGGTCGAAGTGCTCTCCGAGAAGAACAAACTCAACGTCTGACGTCGACTCCTCCCCGTCTCGCCGTACTACCCGAGTAGCGACGCGACCACGGGTCGAGTAACCGCGACGGACGCGTTCGTGGACGCGTCCGCGTCGGACGCCGTCTCGTCGTCGACGAGCGCGCCCCGGTCGACGGCGTACACGACGACGTCGCCCCAGCGCTGCACGCGCTCGATGCCGGGGTCGGCGGCGAGGTCCGCGACGTCGTACCGCGAGCGCTCGTTCGGCCCGACGTAGACGTACGCGACGTCGTACTCGCGGAGGACGGTCGCGCGCTCGCTCGCGTCGCCGGTCTCGTAGAGCGTCTCGACGGCGGCGACGCGCGCGTCCCACTCCGCTTGCGTGTGGTAGTTTGCAGCGTGCGCCCACCCCGCGATGGTCGGGAGTCCGGTATGGCTGGAGACGCCGCTGACGAGCCCCGACGCGGGATCGTTCGACCCGTAGAGGTACCGTCCGGTCGTCGGCGCCTCCACCACGACCGGCCGACCCTCGCGGTCGTTCAGCCACTCGATAGCGGCCGCCTGGTTCGGATAGCACTCCTCGCTCCAGTCCTTCGCGTCGAGCGTCCACTCTCCTTGCCCGGTCTCGCCGCTGCGCGAACACACCCAGTGCTGGCTCGGGTTCGCCTCGAAGTGCCCGACGAGCGCGAACCCGCCGTACAGCGACAGCGAGACGAGCAGGACGACCGCGCCGACCGTCGACCCGACGCGCAGCACGCGCCCCCAGTCGACGCCACCGCCGGCACGGCCGCCGTCCGTCTCCGGGTCACCGTCGGCGTCGATGCCACCGTCCGCGCTCGCCGAGCGCGCGCTCGCCGTCGGCGCTCGCGCGAGCGTCGGGCTGACGAGCCAGCGCGGCCACGCTCGCGACGCGACGTCCGCGAGCATCACGCCACCGGCGACGCCCCACATCACCCACACCTGCCAGTAGAGCTTGAACACGGTGTTCAGGCGACCGGGGCCGGCGCGTTCGGCGACGTACACGAACTCGACGAGCGTCACGAGTCCGGTCGCGCCGAGCACGAGCACGACCTCGAACCCGACGTCCCGACGGAGCCGGAGGAGCACCATCCCGACGAGGAGGACGGGGACGACGGCGACGAGCACGGTCGCGTCGAGCACCCACGCGACGCCGGCGAGGGTCGCGACCGCGACGGCAAGACCGACGGCGGCGCGTCGTTCGGGGCGGTCGTCGTCGAGCAGGGCCGCTGCGAGCGCGAACAGCGCCGCGCCGCCGGCGGCGACGAACGCGACCATCGACCCGTGGTACGCCGCGAACGCGGCGAGCGCGAGCACGCCGAGCGCGACGAACGCGCGGTCGCGGAACGACGTCTCGAGCGCGAACGCGCCGAGGACGCCCGCGATGGCGACGACGACGAGGTTCGCGCCCACCCAGCCGACGACGAGGTTCGCGACCGCGAGCGTCGCCAAGATCGCGACGAGCAGTCCCGTCTCGAGGGCGTCGCGGTCGACCCGGGACCGGTCGAGGAAGTACGCGACCGTCACGAGGAGGAACGCGCCGTGCACGAGCACGAGGCCGACGAGCGACGACCGGTCCGGGAGGAGCGCGGGGTACTGGCCGCTCGTCGCCCCCGAGAAGAACGGGAGCGCGAACGCGACCGAGAGCGCGCCGACGACGCCCGCGAGCACCACGGCGACCACGAGACGAGACACCTCCTCGTGGACGCGGGACGCGTCCGCGACCGCTCGCACGCGGTCCGCAACTGGTGCCGGAAGCACGGACGCGGGATGGGTCGCCGCGAACGCCGTGGTGAGCGCGACGATGCCCGCGACCGACGGGAAACTCCACGTGTTCACGACCGCGAGCAACCCGCCGAGTGCGGGGGCGGCCGCGAACAGGTACGCGCGCTTCCGCCAGACCGCGTCGGCGGGCGCCTGCCAGTACGCGAACGCGAACGCCGCCGCGACGAGCAGGAGCGGCGGACTCATCATGTGCGCGTGCAGGTCGCCGTTCAGGTACGCGAACAACGGGAACTCGTTTATCGTCCACGGGATGACGCGGCTCGCCGCCCAGTACCCGAACGCGTCAGCGGACACCGCCAGGCCCGAGAACTGGTAGCCGAAGATCTCGACGAACCGGCCGCCGCTCTCGGGCGTGACCACCTGCACGGTGTCGTTCGGGACGACGAGGAAGAGCACGCGTAGCGGCGCCAGGAGGACGTCCACGGGACCGCTGAACGTGATGGGTTGCTGGAGGTGCTGAACGAGGAGGATGAGGCCGCGTGCGGGCGTCGACAGGTTGCTCGCGACGCCGACGAGGAACGCGCCGAGGACGCCCGCGCGCCGCGGTGAGATACCGCGCGCCAAAGCGACCGACCGCCCGAGCCCGTACGCCGCGGCGACCGTGAGCCCGTAGTACGCCGCCAGCGCGAGGTTGTACGCGTACGCGGGCGCAGTTCCCGTGAGTCGCCCGAGCTGTGCGGCGATCATGTGCCCGCCGTAGTAGTACTGGAGGCGGTCGCCCGCGAACCACATGTCCTCCGGCGGGAGCGCCGGCGCCCGGTAGAGCGTCGCGAGCAACCCGAAGTCCAGCATCTTCTCGCCCGCGTACGGGTCCGCGGCCGCGTCCGCCGCGCGGACGGCGACGACGAGCGCGAACCCGACGACGAACACGACGAACGCCTCCACGGCCGGGCCGCGCTCGGGGACGTGTCCGCGGGAGAGCGCGTACGCGGAGCCGGCGAGGACGACGAGGAGGGCGACGACGATACCGGGCCACCCGAACGCGACCTGGCCGACCCAGTAGCTCGCGACGCCGAGGACGGCGATCGCGACCGGGAGCCCGAGCCCGCTCCCGCGGTCCGGGAGCGGCGAGAGGAGCAGCGTCGCGAACGGCGTGGCGGCGGCGGCCAGGGCGGCGAGGACCGCCAGCCAGACGAGGACCAGCGTGTACTCCATCTATCACCACGTAGGCGAGCGCGGTGGCTAAACCCTTTCTGCTCGCGATACCGACCACGCGCCGAGCGTTCGCCGGTTCGAACTTCGGCCATCGGTCGTCGACCGAACTCTGTCGCGAAGCGAACGATTTTACACCACGCGGGGACCGACGTAGGGTAGATGTCGCAGTCCCTCGGCGTCGTCCTGCCAGCGTACGACCCCGCGGTCGACACGCTCGCCGCGTACGTCGACGCCCTCCACGACGCGCTCGACCCGGACGTCGTCCGTATCGAGCTGGACGCGCCCGACGACGCGACGCTCGCCGGTCTCGAGGACGTGGACGCGACCGTCAACGCGGTGGACGCACGCCGCGGGAAGGGCGCCGCCATCACGGCCGGGTTCGAGGCGCTCGTCGACCACGTGGACGTGCTCGCGTTCGCCGACGCGGACGGAGCGACGCCGGCGCACTCCATCGCGGACGTCGTCGACGCCGTCAGCAACGACGACGTCACGCTCGCCGTCGGGTCGCGTCGCCACCCGGACGCCGACGTTCGAAGCCACCAGACGTTCGCGCGCCGATACCTCGGCGACGGGTTCGCGTTCCTCGCCCGCTCGCTCCTCGGCATCGACCTCTACGACTTCCAGTGCGGCGCGAAAGCCATCACGGTCGACGGCTGGCGGACGGTGCGCCCGCACCTCTACGAACCGGGGTTCGCGTGGGACGTCGAACTGCTCGCGGTCGCCGCCGCACACTCGCTGCCCATCCGCGAGATTCCAGTGACGTGGGAGGACCAACCCGAGTCGACGGTGTCGCCGGTGTCGACCGCGTACGAACTCGGCCGCTGCCTGCTGCGGAGCCGACACCGCATGAAGGAACTCGGCGGCAGTAGCGTGCACGCAGCGATAGCCGACCGCCGGTCCGGCCGGAGCGCGCTCGTCGACCGACCCCACGGCGACGTCGAGGAACCGTGACGGGCGACGAGGACACTCGGACGACCGATGCGTCCGCGAGCGACGGTGGAACGACCGGCGCCGCGACACGTTCCACGTCGAACGCGGGCGTCCTCGGTCGGTTCCGCGCGCTCGTCTCCGGCGTCCGCTTCGCGGAGTTCGCGTCCGTCGGTGCGGTCGGCGCGGTACTCGACACGACGCTCCTGCTCGTCCTCACCGGCCCGTTCGGGGTCGCGACGTGGCTCGCGAAGCTCACGTCCGCCGAAGCAGCGATCCTCCTGATGTTCGCAGTGAACGAACGCTGGACGTTCGCCGACGAGGGCGACCCAGACCGGTGGCCGCGCCGCCTCCTGAAATCGAACCTCGTCCGCGTCGGCGGCGTCCTCGTCGCAACCGGCGTCGTCACCGGCCTCGACACCTACGTCGACGTCTCCATCCCCGTCCTCGGGTTCGACCTCTGGCTCGTGTTCGCGAACGGCGCCGGCATCGCCGCCGGCCTGCTCGTGAACTACGTCGCCGAGAGCCTCTTCACCTGGCGCGTCCACGAGTGACTAATTGCCATACGGCGTTGCAATCACAACCCTTAACTAGCGGAGCGCGGTACGTGATGGTAGCGGGATGGGATAGCCAGGAGATTCCGGCGGGCTCATAACCCGCAGATCGGTAGTTCAAATCTACCTCCCGCTATGCTTCTGACGCGAACAACACGAGGAGCGTAGCGACGAGTGTCGTGAGTGTCGAACATAGCAGCGGGGAGGTTCGAACCAGGGAGCACGAGGCGCGAACGAAGCGAGCGACCGTGCGACCGTGGTTCGAATCTACCTCCCGCATTCGCGCGACTTTCGTTCTCGATCGTTTCTTCGAACTCCGAATGTCTAGTCGTTCGGAGCGGTTGCTCCGGTGGTGTTGTTGGCGAGCGGGGTGGGTGGTCGGTGGTTCTAATCGGTCGGTCTCAGGGGAGGAGGACGCCGTCGATGACGTGGACGACGCCGTTCTTGGCTTCGATGTCGGTGGCGACGATCTCTGCGCCGCCGAGGCCGCCGCCGTTGAGGGTGGTGCCGTCGGTGGTGACGTTGCCGCCGGCGAGCATCTTGACGGGGGCTGGGTTGACGATGGAGGGTGCGTACCGGCGGCCTTTGGTGACGTGGTACTTGAGGATGGTCGCGAGGTCGTCTCTCGCGAGGAGTTGGGCGGGGGTGGCGCCGAGTGCGTCGAGGAGGGCCTCGAACGCTGCGTTGGTCGGCGCGAACACGGTGTACTGGCCGTCGTCGCTGTCGAGGGCGGTGCCGAGACCCGTCTCCTGGAGTGCCGCGACGAGCGTGCTGAACGTGGCGGGGTCGCCCGCGGCGATCTCGGTGATGGTCTGCTCGGCGCTTGCGCCCTGGCGGTTGCCCTTGCCGGGGCGGGCGGCGACGGTGCCGGCGCCGGTGGCGAGGAGGGTTCCGGTTGTGAGCGTCTTGAGGACCGTTCGGCGGTCGATGGGTGTCATTGTGATACCTCGTCCGTATGGACCACCGATAAGAGATTAGACACTAGCCCGAACTGGTTGGGTTGCTTTGTTGCCAAAGTATCGCTTAGAGGCCTTCTCAGTGCGTTTTTGCCACTTGAGGGCAATCGTTGCGAAGCGGTAACTATGCCATAATTACTGATACGATGGTGTCGCGGTGGTTGGCGGGGTGGTCAGTCGCCGGACGCTTCGTTCGCGATGGTGGCGCGGTCGTCGGCGACGGCGTGGTCGTCGAGGAGGTGGCAGGCGACGTCGTGGTCGTCGTCGACGGCGCGCGTTTTCGGCGCGTCCTGCTCGCACGGCGTCGTGAACGCGTCCCCGAGTACGGACGCGGCAGCGTCCGCGTTCCCGTTCGCGAGGGCGTCGATAGCGTCGGCGAGCACGCGCTCGGCGTCGTCGTCGCCGAGCGCGTCCGGGAGGTCGTACTCCGCGCGGACGGCGTCGTCGACGGCGTCCGACCGGAGGTCGCTCGCGTCCTCGACGTCGGCGTGCGTGCGGGCGAGGTCCATCGCGGCGTCGCCGTCGAACTCCCCGCCCTCGACGTCGTGCCGGAGGTCGAGGACGCGCCGCCACGCTGACTGGTCGAAGTCGTACGCGTCGGGCTGGATGACCTTCGGGCAGCGCGTGTGGAACCGGCACCCGCTCGGGGGGTTCTCCGGGCTCGGGACGTCGCCCGTGAGTTCCACGCCGAGGCCGCGCTGGCGCGGGTCCGGGTTCGGAATCGAGGACAGCAGTGCTTGCGTGTACGGATGCTGCGGGTCCGCGAACAGCTCCTCGGTCGGTGCGACCTCGACTATCTCTCCGAGGTACATCACGGCGACGCGGTCGCAGACCTCCTTGACGACGCCGAGGTCGTGACTGATGAACAGCATCGACAGCCCGAAGCGCTCTTGGAGGTCGTTGATGAGGCTGAGGATCTCCGCCTGGATGGAGACGTCGAGCGCGCTCACGGGCTCGTCGGCGACGACGAGCTCCGGATTGACGACGAGCGCGCGAGCGAGCGCGATGCGTTGCTTCTGGCCGCCCGAGAACTCGTGGGGGTAGCGGTCGGCGTCCGCGGCCTCCAGACCGACGCGCTCCAGGAGGTCGGAGACGATCTCGTCCTGTCGCTCGGGGTCGGTGAGGCCGTGTATCTCGAGGGGTTCGGCGACGCTCTCGCCGACGGTCATCCGCGGGTCGAAGCTGCTCGTCGGGTCCTGGAACACCATCTGTGCCTGCCGGCGGAAGCGCTTCAGTTGCGCGTCGGAGAACCCCGCGACGTCTCGCGGGTCGCGGTCGGCCTCGTCGTCCCCGCGGAAGCCGTCGCGGACGCGGTCCAGCAGCGACCGCGAGTCGTCGTCCGCCGGGAGCTTCCCGTGGTACCGTATCTCGCCGGCGGTCGGGTCCTCCAGTCGCAGGAGCGACGTCGCCGCCGTGGACTTCCCGCAGCCGGACTCGCCGACGAGCCCGAGCGTCTCCCCGCGGTGCAGGGTGAAGTCGACGCCGTCGACGGCCTTCACCGTCCCCACCTGGCGACGCAGCAGGCCCTTCGTGATTGGGTAGTGCTTCTTGAGGCCGTCGACGGTGACGAGCGGTTCGCCGTCGGCGCCACGGTCGGCGGGGCGGCGAGCGACGCCATCGGCCGTCGCATACTCATCGTCGGTCGCGGGCTCGTCGTCGCGGTCGTCGCGGTCGTCGCGAGCGGGTTCGTCAGTCATCTCGCTCACCTCCGTCGGTCCGCGCCGTGTCGTCGTCGGCGTCGTCGGTCGCGACCGCGACCCCGGCGTTCTGTACGACGGTCGCGTCGTACCCGGCCTGGTAGTACACGCAGGACGCGACGTGGTCGTCGGCGCCGTCGACGTTCACCGCCGGTGGCTGGTCGCCCTCGCGGCAGGCGTCGACCGCGTGCGGGCATCGTGGCGCGAACCGACAGCCATCCGGTGGGTCGGTCGGGTCCGGGAGCGTCCCGCCGATGCCCTCCGCGGCGTTCCGACGACCGGGCAGACACTCGAGGAGCGCCTTCGTGTACGGATGCGACGGGTTCTCGAAGACGTCGAAGACGCTCCCTTGCTCCATGACCTTCCCGGCGTACATCACGACGACGCGGTCGGCGACCTCCGCGACGACGCCGAGGTCGTGCGTGATGAGGAGGATGCCCATCCCGAACTCGTCCTGGATGTCGCGGAGGAGCCTGAGAATCTGGGCCTGGATGGTGACGTCGAGCGCGGTCGTCGGCTCGTCCGCGATGAGGAGGTCGGGTTCGCCCGCGATGGCGATCGCGATGACGACGCGCTGGGTCTGCCCGCCCGAGAACTCGTGGGGGTAGTCGTCGAACCGCTCGCCGGCCTTCGGGATGCCGACGCGGTCGAGCAGGTCGACCGCTATCTCGCGCGCCTCGGCCTTCGAGACGTCGCGATGCAGTCGCACGGCTTCCACGACCTGTCGGCCGACCGTGTAGACGGGATTGAGCGTGCTCTGTGGGTTCTGGAAGACGTGCCCGATGCTGCCGCCCCGGAGCGTCCGGAGTCGCTTCTCGGGGAGCGTCAGGAGGTCCTCGCCTTCGAAGTCGACGCTCTCGGCGTCTATCTCGCCCGGGGGCTGCGGGACGAGGCGCGTGATGGCTTCGCTCGTCACGGTCTTCCCGCTGCCGGACTCGCCGACGATGCAGACCGTCTCGCCGCGGTCGACGTCGAACGACACGTCGCTCGCGGCGTGCACGGTCCCGGCTTCGGTGTGGAATCGAACGCTCAGGTCTCGGACGGACAGGAGTGGATCATCTTGCATCAGGCATCACCTCGAGGGTCGAGGACGTCGCGGAGGGCGTCGCCGAGCAGACTGAACGCGAGCACGACGAGTGCGAGTGCGAGCGTCAGTTCGCTCGACACCCACCACGCGTTCGGGAAGTTGTTCAGGCCGTTCGCGATGCTCTCGCCGAGCGAGATGACCATGATGTCGTTCAGACTCAGGTACGCGATGGCGGCTTCGGCGAGGATGAGCATCGGGATGCGGCGCGTCACCGACGTGAGGACGGTGTTCGAGACGTTCGGGAGGATGTGCTTGCGCATGATGCGGCGGTCGTCCGCGCCCGCGGAGCGCGCGGCGGTGACGAACTCGGCTTCGCGACGCTGGACGACCTCCGAGCGAACGAGGCGGGCTGCACCGCCCCAGGAGAGCAGGCCGAACACGAGGATGAGCAGGAAGAGGCTCCGGCCGAACACGTAACTCAGGACGATGTACGCGACGAACGCGGGGATGGTCTGCTGGATGTCGATGTAGCCCGTGATGGTGTCGTCGACGAGTCCGCCGGTGTAGCCGGCGAACGTCCCGACGAGCGTCGCGATCGGGAGCATGATCATCGACGTGAGGAGCGCGACCTCCAGGCTCACGCGGAACCCGACGAACAGGACCGCGAGCACGCTCTTCCCGACGTAGTTCGTCCCGAGCGGGTGCTCCCACGTGCCGAGACACCCGGAGTCCACCACCTGTCCGGCGCAGTTCGACGGCGAGGAAACGCCGATCGCGGGGCCGAACTCGAGGAACTCGTACATCGTGAACCGGACCGCGAACAGCGTCACCAGGCCGACGCCGACGACGGTCGCGGCGAGCGCGAGTGGCTCGCGGACGCGCTCGACGCGATTGTAGAGCGCGAGCACGACGCCGAACGCGATGGCGGCCGCGAGCAGGAGCGTGAACAGGTCCGTCGTCCCGAACGGCGTCGAGACGGGCGCGGGTGGCTGATGGGAGAACGTCTCGTAGCTGCCGTCGACCTCCTTGAACGTCGTCGGCATCCCGACGACTGCATTCCCGAACGCACCCCCGAGCACGAAGAACGTGACGTACGCGAGTGCGACCGCGCCCGTCGGGTGGTCCTTCAGTCGTCGAAGGTACAGTCGCGTCCGGTCGAGGTCGTCGAACAGGCGGCCGAGCACGAAGCACGCGAACACGAGCAGCGAGAACACGAACACCCACTCGACCCCGTAGACGTCCCAGTAGAGGTACCCGTAGTAGGGTATCTCGACGCTATCGAACGTCGGGTCCGGCGCGAGATAGTAGTAGTCGTACGCGAACGCGACCGCGAGCACCGTCGACAGCGCCGCGAAGACCTTCGTGCGGACGGCGACGCGACGCCAGTTCTCCACGACGGGGAGTGCGAACGCGAACAGGAAGCAGACCGCGAGGACGAGGTACGCGAAGTCGAGCGACGACGGCTCGACCCATCGGACCGTGCCAGCGAGGACGTCCACGGTCGGCACGCGCGCCCCCGACTCGGCGACGTTCGCGTACGCGAACACGCCGAGGATCGCAGCGAGGACCGTCGCGAACGCACCCCGGCGAACGCTGACGTCGTCGGGTTCCTCGACGCGCTCCCAGTCCACGCGCTCGAACGCCGCGAGTTCCCGACGGTCACCGGTCGCCATCGACGCTCACCTCATCGCAGGGCGTGGCCGAACGTTGCAGCATCGACCCAACGATTCACCCCCACATCTAAAAAGATGACATAGTGTCAAACGCCGGCTTTAGTATCGATACCGGTCACGTCGTGCGGTTCTCCGGGATTCCGCCGTGATACACACCCGGTTTTAATACCGAGCCTCGGAGAGTGTGGTTCGATGACCGACACTCGCTGCCGTCGCCGGCGATCCCGACACCAGACCCTCGTCGGGGAGGCCGAACCGTGAGCTTCCAGCTGAAGGTGGCGCGACGCGGGGCGTTCGCCGTCCTGTCGATGTTCCTCATCGTCACCGTCGCGTTCGCGTTCGTCACCCTCACCGAGGACCCGAACGTCGGCGCCGTCGCGTACGAGGCGTCGAACACCGGCGGCGACCCGAAGGAAGCCGTGCAGGCGTACCGCGAAGCCAGGAACCTGAACGACCCGTTCCTCCAGCGGTACGCGAAGTGGATGATGAACGTCGCGACGCTCGACTGGGGGCTCTCCTACAGCACCGGTCAGTCCGTGCTCGGCGTGCTCGGCAGCAGCCTCCCGTTCACGCTCCTCTATCTCGTCCCGTCGATGCTCCTGTCGCTCGTCATCGGCGTCACCGTCGGCCTCTACTCGGCGCTGAACCAGCACTCGCTGAGCGACAAGTTCGCGACCGCGACCGCGTACTTCAGTCTCGGCACGCCGAACTTCTGGCTCGCCCAGATACTGTTCGTGGTCGCCATCACGCAGATGAACTGGGTCCCGTACCTCTACATCGCCCCCGGCTTCGACATCTGGGGCGGCACCCTCTCGCTTCCGTTACTCCCGGACGTGCCACTCCTGAAAGGCGACCTCGTGAAGTACTACTCGCTGCCCGTCGTCACGCTCACGACCGTGCTTCTCGCCGGCCAGCTCCGGTACGCGCGCGCCGAGAGCCTCGAGTACGTCGACGCGGACTTCGTGAAGATCGCGAAAGCGAAAGGCGCGGGCCCGATCCGGATCGCGGTCCACATCCTCCGGAACGCCGCCATCCCGCTCGTCGCGCTGTTCTTCACGGACATGCTCAGCGTCCTCGTCCTGAACATCTTCGTCATCGAGTTCGCGTTCGCCATCCCCGGGTTCGCGCAGGTGAGCATGAACGCCATCACCGCCCGCGACCTCCCGCTCATCCTCGGGATGACGATGGTCATCGCGCTCGTCGGCGTGTTCGGGAACTTCCTCCAGGACATGGCGTACACCGTCCTCGACCCCAGAGTCGGGAGCGACGCGGAGTAGGTCGACCGCGGACATCGCTCTTCTCCCTTCCAATCAAGACGATACACCGAACCGACGGCCTGGCGGCCGTCGGATGCTACCGGAGTCCGGTCAGTCGTCGCCGTCGGCGTCGACGATGACGACCTCGCCGTCGACGACGTCGACGTTCACGAGCGTCTTCACGTCGTAGCCCGCGTCCGCGACCTCGTTGTCGCCGCCGACCTTCTTGATGACGGCGACGGTGTCGACGACGTCCGCGCCGATGTCGTCGAGCGCGCCCAGTACGGCCGCGAGCGTCCCGCCCGTGGAGAGGACGTCGTCGAGGACGAGCACGCGGTCGCCCTCGCGGACGTCGTTGATGTACATCTCGTTCTCCGAGTATCCCGTCGTCTGGTGGAGCGCGGTCTCGCCGTCGAGCCCGTACTCGCGCTTCCGGATGACGGTCAGCGGGATGTCCGTCATGAGCGACACGGCCGTGGAGATGTGGATACCCATCGCGGCCGGTGTGACGATCTTGTCGACGTCGTCGAGTTCCGCCTTCCGGATGATGCGGATGACGATCTCGCGCAGCAGCCCCGGGTCGAGCTGGGGGACGCCGTCCGAGATCGGGTGGACGAAGTAGTGATAGCCGTCTTTCTCGATGATCGGGCACTCGAGCAGGGACTCCTGCAGTCGGTCCATGCCGGAACTACTCCATGCGAAGCAAAAAGCTGGCGGTCGACGCGCCGATATCGGCGTCAATCCTCGACCGTCGTCGCGGGCCCGTTCCCGGCGTCCGTGCCTGCCGCGCTCGCGGTCGCTGCATCCGCGTTCCAGGACGCGAGCACGAGGAACTCGTCGTCGTCGGTCACCCAGAGGACGTAGACGCTGTCGTCGGCGTCGACGCCGTCGAGCGTCGCTGACTCGCCCGCGGAGACCGTCCGGCCGCTCGAGAAGTTCCCGACCGGCTCGAACCCCTGGTTCACGAGGCGGACGCGGTCCGCGTCCAGGTTGTCGCCGCCGTAGTGCGTGACGACGAGCGTATCCGTCGACGGGTCGTGCGCGAACGTGAACGACGCCTCCGGCCGCGGCTCCGTCGGCAGCACGGCCGATTCCAGGTCGAAGACGACGACGCCGGCGACGAACGCAGTCGCGACGACGAGCGCCGCCATCAACGTCGCGTGCAGTGCGTTCGTCCCACCGGCTCGACCCGTCACCATGTACTGATGACATCTCGGGCGGTGGCTACGAGAAGCTTCCGGCAGTCGACACGCGCACTCCCGTCAGGAGTCGGTGCTCGCGATGATGGACGACCGCTGGCCCTCCTGCCAGACGAGCTGGACCGACGACGACTCCTTGATGTTCGCGGTGTCCTCCTCGATACGGAGTTCGTCGCCGCTCGTGACCCCGTCGTTCCAGTCGGTGCCCGCACCGGTCGTGAAACCGCCCACCGACGACCCGTCCTCCCACGCGATGGCGCCGTCGACGGTCACGCGGAGCGTGCTCGTCGCCAGCTCGTCACCGCCGTTGTGCCGGAGAATAACTGCGTCATCGGTCCCGCCGCCGCTCGCGATGTCGAACTCGAACTCGATGACGGCATTCGGTTGCTGTTCGGTGACGGCGTTCCCGATGTCGAGGACGAACGCGCCGATGGCCGCGGAGAGGACGACGGTCACGGCGACCATCAGGATGACGCCGATGACCGGCGAGACGGCGTCGTCGTCGGTCAGCAACCCGCGGATGTCGGTCATCGACCCACGGTTAGCCGTGGACTTGGTTAAAACGTCCGGCCGGAGCGACGAGCGTACCGGCCCGTCGAGCGAGCCCGTTCAGGCGTCGTCGAGGTCGATCTCGGGCGGCGAATCCAGGTCCGCGAGGCGCATGTTCCGCTCGTGGTAGACGTGCACCGCGGCCGTGAGCGTGAACGCGATCGAGATGAGGAACGCCCACCCGAGCCCGTCGAGGACGTCCGAGTACGGGACCTCCGCCCAGATGGCGACGCAGAGCGCGCACGCGACCGCCCCCATCGAGAGGTAGAGCTCGCGCCACGGGAGTTCGTGCCCGGGCACGATCTCGAGGTAGATCGCGAGGTCGTTCGCGCGGTCGGTCGCCTCGATGACGCCCTCGTCGGCGTCGTAGTGCACGATGTTCACCTCCGAGAGTCGCGGCAGGTGCGTCTGCTGGAGCGTCGTGTACACGCGCTTGCGTTGTTCCGCCGAGACGTCCTCGCACGTCGTGTCGTACTCCCACGCGGCGACCTGCGTCGCGAGTTCACCGAGCTCGACGGGTTCGTCTCGTCGCTTCAGGTACTGGAGCACGAACCGCCGGCGTTGGTTTCGAAGTACGTCGAATATCTCGCCCTTGGAGAGGTCTTTCGAGGACCGCGCCGAGGACGCTAGCACGCCCACGATTCGCCCTCCGTCGGTACAGGGACCACCTGACCACCAGTCATGCTTGCCCCAACGTCACGCGCCGACGACCATAACTATTCTGTGGCAATCCCCGCCGGCACCGCGACACCCCGCGGCAATGTGACGTCGCGACACCCCCGCGGCAATGTGACGTCGCGACACCCCCGCGGCAATGTGACGTCGCGACACCCCCGCGGCGGTCGGACACCTCGATACCCGGAGGCGTCGGGTTTGAGAAGTATTAAGTCCGGAACGTGCCGGGTTGGGACTAGACATGGCTGTAGATCTCGCGACGTTGCTTGCCGTCGTGGGGTTGCCGTTCCTCGCCGCCGCACTCACCCCGTTCGTCTACCGGTTCCTGGGCGAACGGACGGCGTACTACGCCGCGGCGGTCGCGCTCGCGTGCCTCGGACTGGTCGCGAGCCTCTTCGGCACCCACGGTGCGGCGAGCGTCCAGTGGATACCCGCCCTCGACGTATCCCTCCGGTTCTACGTCGACGGCCTCTCGCTGCTCATCGCGACGCTCGCGAGCGGCGTGGGCGTCCTCATCCTCACCTACTCCGGCGCGTACATGCACGACGAGTCGGGGCAGGCGAAGTACTACGCGGCGCTGCTGGCGTTCATGGGGTCGATGCTCGGCGTGGCGTTCGCCGCGGACATGATCGTCCTCTTCCTGTTCTGGGAGTTGACGAGCCTGTCGTCGTACGTCCTCATCGGGCACTACCAGCGCGCGGGCCCGTCGCTGTACGCGAGTCGGAAGTCGATGCTCATCACGGTCGCCGGCGGGTTGTTCATGCTCGCGGGCTTCCTCGTCCTGCACGCGGTGTCGGCGGACGCGCTCGGGTCGGCGACGTGGGCGCTGTTCGGCGACGGCGGCATCCTGATGCCGGAGAACGCCGCGGCGATGCAGGCCGCGCTCGCCGAGCAGGGCCTGCTCGTGCCTGTGGTCGCGCTCGTCGGCATCGGTGCGGCAGCGAAGTCCGCGCAGGTCCCACTTCATATCTGGCTGCCGAACGCGATGGAGGCCCCGACGCCGGTGTCGGCGTTCCTGCACTCCGCGACGATGGTGAAAGCCGGCGTCTACCTCGTCGGGCGCCTCCGGCCGCTCCTCGGCGGCGAGGAGTGGACGGCTGCGTTCGTCGCACTCGGGTTGCTGACGATGACGGTCGCCGCCATCCTCGCGGTCGCGGCGACGGACATCAAGGAACTGCTCGCGTACTCCACGGCCTCCCACCTCGGACTCATCATCGCCGGGTTCGGGTTCACGTCGTTCTACGGCGCGGAGACCGGCGCCTTCCACATCGTGAATCACGCGCTGTTCAAGGCCGCGCTCTTCCTCGTCGCCGGCATCGTCGCGCACGAGGCCGGGACGCGCGCGCTGAACGAACTCGGGGGGCTCCGCGAGGACCTCCCGATCACGGCCGGTATCGCGGTCATCGCCGGCCTCGGGATGGCGGGCGTCCCGCCGTTCAACGGGTTCTACTCGAAGGAGTTCCTGTTCAAGGCCGCGTGGGAGTACGCGACCGTGCACGGCGGCGTCGCGTTCCTCGTGCCAGTCGTCGCGGTGTTCGGGAGCGTCTTCACGTTCCTGTACTCCATCCGGTTCGTCGCGATGTTCTTCGGCGACAAACCGGACGCGCTCGGGCACGTCCACAGTCCACCAGCGATAATGCTCGGCCCGCCGGCGTTGCTCGCGACGCTCGCCGCGGTCGTCGGCCTCGGCGGCGTCACCGCGACGTTCGGCGTCCACCTGGAACCGCTCGAGACGTTCGTCGCGAGCGTCATCCAGGCGACCGGCGGCGAACTCGGCGGTGGCGCGCACGCGGTCGCCGCGAGCGGCGCGGCGGGCGCGGTCGCGAAAGGCAGCGAGTTCACGTACCACCTGCCGACCTCCCGGGAGACCCTGCCGGCGGCGACGATGAGCGCCATCACGATCGTCCTCGGCGCGGCGGCGTACACCGAGTACGACGCGCTCCACGACCGCCTCGACGACCTCATCTCGGGACCGTTGACCGCGAACTACTACTACGACGGCCTCACCGACGGCGCGAACCCGTTCAGTGACCGCGTCCGCGAGGCCGTGCAGACGCGGCGCCTGCGGACGTACGCGACGTGGACGCTCGCCGCGTTCGTCGTCCTCACGCTCGGCGCGTACGCCGCCGCGGAGGTCGCCGTCGCGCTCCCCATCGACGAACTGTTCCCCGTGACGCCACCGAAGCTCGCGACCTGGCTCGTGCTCGCGCTCGCCGGCGTCGGCGCCGCGATGGTCGTCCGCGCGAACTCGCACGTCGCAGGCGTTCTCACGCTCTCCATCCTCGGGTTCATGATCGCCATCTTCTACATCCTCTCGAAGGCACCCGACCTCGCGCTCACGCAGCTCGTCGTGGAGACGCTCTTGCTCGTCATCTTCCTGCTCGTCCTCGACCGCCTCCCGGCGTTCTACGGGAACGTGACGCGGTCGACCGCGCTCCGTGACGGCGTCCTCTCGGTCGCGGTCGGCGCGACCGTCGCGACGACCGTCCTGCTCGCGACCGCCACCCGACCGGACTCCATCGCGACGTACTTCGTCGAGCGCGCGTACCCCGACGGCGGTGGAAGCAACATCGTCAACATCATCCTCGTCGACTTCCGAGCGTTCGACACCATGGGCGAGATCGCCGTCGTCTCGATGGCCGCGCTCTCCATCATCACACTCATCGCCCTGCGGGAGCGAGGTGAGACGCAATGAGTCGCTATGGAGATGACACGACCGTCATCGCGCGAACCGCGACGCGCATCGTGTCCCCCATCATCTTCGTCACCGCGATCGCGCTCCTCCTCCAGGGGCACAACCTCCCCGGTGGCGGGTTCATCGCGGGCGTGCTGACCGCGGCCGGGTTCGCGCTCATCTACGTCATCTTCGGCGTCGACTACGTGCAGGACACGCTCCTGCATCGGGACGTCGAACCGGCCTTCGGCATCCCGCGACCGGCGCTCGCCGCGGACTACCGCACGATGTTCGCGCTCGGCCTGCTGGTCGCCGCCGGCGCGGGCGTCGTCGCGATGTTCTTCGCCGACACCGGGTTCGCGTTCCTCGGCCAGCACGACTGGCTGTACGACGTGAAACCGCTGTTCAAGTTCCACTTCGCGAGCGCGTTCGCGTTCGACCTCGGCGTGTACCTCGTCGTCGTCGGCGGCCTGCTCGCCATCGTCTCGGTGGTGGGGGCAGAATGACGGAAGTCGTGCTCGCGGCCGTGCTCGGGTTCCTGTTCGCCGTCGGGACGTTCCTCGTCCTGCGGCGCGACGTGGTACGCGTCGTCTGGGGCGTGAGCATCATCTCGCAGGCCGCGAACGTCTACCTCATCACGATGAGTTCGCTCGGCGGCGGCGCGGTCCCGTTCGTGTCCGCCGGTGGGGCGGATGCGCCGGCGACCGTCGACCCACTCGTGCAGGCGCTCGTCCTGACCGCGATCGTCATCGGGTTCGGGACGACCGCGTTCGCGCTCGTCCTCACGTACCGCACGTACGAGGAACACGGCACCATCGACATGCTCGAACTCGCTGACGGCACGGAGGAAGCGGAGACGAACGGTGCGGTGGCGACCGACGGAGGTGCCGACGAATGAGTCCGCCGGTCGCGGTCATCGCACCGCTGCTCGTCGTCCTCGGGACCGCCATCCTGACCGCGCTCGCGCACCGGTCGCTGCGCGTCCAGCGCGCGCTCTCCGTGCTCGGCGGCGTCGCGTACCTCGGCGCGGTCGCGTACCTCTTCGCTCGCGTGAAAGCCGAGGGGACGCTCGTCTACCAGCTGTCGGACTGGCGAGCGCCCTACGGTATCACGATCGTCGCGGACGACCTCTCGGTGTTCATGCTCGCGTTCGGCTCGTTCGTCGGCGTCGCCGCGCTCGCGTTCGCGGTCGCGTACGTCGACGAGGTCGGGCAGCGCGTGAGCTTCCATCCGCTCTATCACTTCATGCTCGTCGGCGTCACCGGGTCGTTCCTCACCGGCGACATCTTCAACCTCTTCGTGTGGTTCGAGGTGATGCTGATGTCGAGCTACGTCCTGGTCGTCTTCTACTCGGGGCCCGAGCACACGCGCGCCGCGCTCCAGTACGTCGTCCTGAACCTCGTCGGGAGCGCGCTCATGCTCGTCGCCATCGGCGGCCTGTACGCGACGACGGGGACGCTGAACATGGCGGACATGGCGCGACGGCTCGCCGACCCGGCGGCGTTCGGTATCACGACGCTCGCGCCCGTCCTCGGCCTCTCGGTCGTCCTGTTCGTCGTGTTCGCGCTCAAAGCGGGTATCGTCCCGTTCCACTGGTGGGTGCCCGCGGCGTACCGCGCCGCGCCCGCACCAGTGTCGGCGGCACTCGCTGGTGTCGTCAAGAAGGTCGGTATCTACGCCATCATCCGCCTGTACTTCACGGTGTTCGCGCCCGCCGACCTCGGCGAACTCGCGCTCCCCGGACTCAGTGGGTCCGGGCCGCTCGCGTACTTCGGCCCGGTCCTGCTCGTGATGGCGATCGCGAGCATCCTCCTCGGCGGGGTCGCGGCGGTGAACCGGGACCGGATCGACGACCTGCTCGCGTACTCGAGCGTCGGTCAGGTCGGGTTCATCGTGCTGCCGCTCGCCCTCGCCGCGTTCGGTATCGTCGCGGGCGTCGACGCGCCGGCACCGTACGGTGACGTCGCAGGTGTGAGCGGTCTCGCGGTGCTCGGCGTCACCGCCGCGCTCGTGTACTCGCTGAATCACGGGCTCGCGAAGAGCGCGCTGTTCCTCGCGAGCGGCGCCATCCACGACGCGACGGGCACCTCGCGCCTCGACCGCCTCGGCGGGCTCGCAGAGCGCGCGCCCGTGCTCTCCGGCGGGTTCTTCGTCGCCGCCATCGGCCTCGTCGGCATCCCGCCGCTCGTCGGGTTCTTCGGGAAGTTCCTCGTGTTCGACGCCGCGGTCGTCGCCGGGAGCGAACTCGCGCTCGGCGGGGCACTCGCCGGCGCGATACTCACGATAACGTACGTCACGCGAGCGTGGAACCGCGGCTTCTGGGGGACGCCCACGGAGGTCGTCGACGCGACGCACACGAACCGCACGCAGGTCGCGGTCGTGGTCGTCCTCGCGCTCGCGGTCGTCGGCGTCGGGGTCGCGTTCGACCCCGTGCTCGAAGCCGCCATCGAGGGCGCGACCGCGGCGCTCGACACGCAGGGGTACGTCGACGCCGTGAACCCAGACACTACCAGTAGCGCCACCAGCGGAGGTGGGCACGCATGAACGACCACGCACCCGACGACAGCGATGTGCGCGACGGCAGCGACGCGGCCGAAGCCGCCGACGCACCCGACGAACCAGCGAACACCGCGCCGCGCGAGGACCTAAGCGACGACGCGCCCCGGCGCTGGCCGCTGCTCGGGTTCGCGTTCGCCGTCCTCTGGCTGTTCGTCCGCGGCGTCGACATCGCCGAAGGCGGCGAGCTCGTCCTCGGGTTGGCGCTCGGCGAGTTCCTCATCGGACTCACGGTCGGCATCCCGATCGCCTTCCTCTTCCGGCGGTTCTTCAGTCCGACGCCCGTGCTCGTCCGGACGCCGCGAGCCGTCCTCGCCGCACTACAGTACGCGACGGTGTTCCTCTGGGAACTCCTGACGGCGAACGTCGACGTCGCGTACCGCGTCCTCTCGCCGTCGATGCCGATCGACCCGGACGTCATCGAAGTGCCCTTGCGGGTCGAGACAGACCTCGCCATCACGACCATCGCGAACTCCATCACGCTCACACCGGGGACCCTCACCATGGACTACGACGCCGAACGGAACAGCCTGTACGTGCACGCCATCGCCGCGGACGACCCGTCGAGTATCGTCGACCCGATCCGGACGTGGGAGGACCTCGCGCTCGTGATGTTCGACGAACGCCGCGACCCCGGGAGTCCGGTTCCGGAACCCGAGGGTGACGCGACCGTCGAGCACGAAGGCGTCGACGCCTGGTCGGCCGACGTCGACGAACGCGACGAGGACGCCGGAGGTGAGGACGATGCGTGACCTCGGGGTCGCGCTCGCCGCGAACGAACCGCTCGGCGGACTCGCGCACGACGTCATCGGTCTCGGCCTCGTCGTCGCCGCCGCCGTGACGCTGTTCTCGGCGTACCGCGTCGTCGCGGGCCCGTCGACGCCGGACCGCGTCGTCGCGCTCGACACCATCGGGACGAACGTCGTCGCCATCGCCGCGCTGTACGCGATGTGGACGGGTCGCGGCCTGTTCGTGGACGTGGCGCTCGTCCTCGCCATCATCGGGTTCATCAGTACCATCGCGGTCGCGCGGTTCGTCACCGAAGGAGACATCATCGAATGACCATGCTCGCCTCCCTCCCCAACGCAATCGACGGCATCGCACCTTCGACGACCGGCGCGGACGCGGTCCCGCTCGCAGCCGGCGGGTCCGCGAGTCTCAATGGACCGATCCAGGCCGCGCTCGTCGTCGCGCTCGTCGCCGTCGGCACGTTCTTCCTCGTCGTCGGCGTCGTCGGCCTCGTCCGCCTGCCGTCGGTCTACAACCGGATGCACGCGACGAGCAAGGCGACGACGCTCGGCGCGTCGTCGATGCTCCTCGCCGGCTTCCTGTACTTCGGCGGTGACGGGTCCGGGCTCGCGGCGCTCGTCGCGGTCGCGTTCCTGTTCATCACCGCGCCGACCGGCGCGCACATGATAAGCCGCGCCGCCCAGAAGATGGGCATCCCGTTCGAGGACACCGTCACCTGGCCGCGCGACGACTGACCGCGCGCGAGCACGCCGCGGCGACGACCGACCCGGGGTCGTGTCGCGGGCGAACGCACCACGGGAGCGTGTCCTTCGGGAGTGCACCCCCGGAGACGGGTGAATACCGCCATTGCCGCAACTAATTTATCGCTGCAACAACAGTTAAATGAGCGTATGCCCGAGCGAGCGGTGGACACTGGGAGGGAGACGGAACCGGCGACCGAGTCGAGCCCGCCGACCGACGAACTGCTGCGAGCGCTCGCGAAGTCGCGAACGCTCGTCCGCTCGCTTCGAGACGGCCCGAAGTACAAACGAACGCTCGCCGAGGACCTCGACGTCTCCAAGTCGACGGTCTACAACTGGGCGCGGGAACTCAACGAACACGGTGTCGTCGCCCGAACGCACGAGGGATACGAGCTCACGGCACTCGGCGCGCAGGTCGCGGCGGTCTTCCAGATGACCGTCGAGACCACCGAGCACCTCTACGAAGCCCGTCCGCTGCTCGAAGCCGTGCCCGAGTCGATGGCGCCGCCACCGTGCGTGATGGCGACCGCGTCCGTCGTGACGACCGATACCAGTCCGACCGCGCCACTGGACGCGTTCATGACGTGGGTCGAGGACGCGACGCACGTCACCGGCCTCCCCGGACTCACGTACCCGCGGAGCTTCGAGGCGGTCGCCGACGACCTCCGTAGCGGCGACATGACGTGCGACGTCGTCATCGAGAACGACGACGTCGACGCGCTCACCGCGAAGTACCCCGCCGTCTGCGAGCAGGTGCTCGCCGGCCCATCGACCGTCCACTACGTCGACGAGACCCCACCGGTGGGACTGTACCTCCTCCCGGACAGCACGCCGAACGTCGGCGTGACGACGTACACCGACCGCGGCCACATCGCCAGCTTCGTCCGCCTGTCTGGCGAGGACGCCGCGACGTGGGCGCGTGGCGTCTACGAGGACGTTCGCAAGGACGCGACGCTCGTCGACTCGCAGTAACTGGTTGCGACCGGTCGCTCCGCGCAAGCCCCTGGTCGGGAGTGACGACTCGACGATGGCAACTCGAGCGACTCGGGAGAACGTTACCGAGGTGGGATGGCCGCGGTCGACGATTCGCGCAAGTCGACGTCGAGGGTATCGACCGCGGGACAACGGTTGGTGGGTGACTAACCGCAAAGAACCCGGCCGGAGGATGGGCTCGAACGACCACTGGGGAGTGGTGGCTCCGGCCGGAGAGAGACAGGCGACGTGGGCGTCGTTGCCGTCAGCTCGTCGTCGGGGGGCGGAACGGGGCCGCGTCCAGGGAGGTCGCTCCGTCTCCGGTCGAGCGGTCGACGCCCGCGAGAGACCACGTCCCTCCCGTCACCACCGTCCATGCGAAGACAACGCACGGCAGTCACCACCTAGCTAACTGGTTGCAGGGCCTGCTAGTTGCTACGCGGACACAACGGACCCCCACCCCCTCAACGTTCCTGATTTATCAACGCCATCGGGGTTCGCGAGCGCGACCTCGTCGAGTCCGTCCACGCCCGCTACGAGAGGACCTCCGCGAGCGCCGCCGCCACCTCTCGCCCGAGCGCCGCCTTCGACCCCGTGAACGCAGCGTACCCTTCCGCGTGCACGAGGAGCGCGCGCGTCTCGTCGGCACCCATGACGCTCGCGTCGTTCGCCACCACGAACGCGAGGCCCGCGCGCTCGAGGGTCTCCCTGGCCTGCTCGACCATCGCCGCATCGTCGCCGCTCGTCTCGGCCTTGAACCCGACGATAGGGAGGTCCGGGTGTGCGTCGCGCACGGTATCGATGAGCTTCCGCGTCGACTCCAGTTCGAGCGACAGGTCCTCGCGACCACTCCGGATCTTCTCGTCCGCGCTCGCGACCGTGTAATCCGATATCGCGGCAACCGATACGAGCGCGTCCGCATCCTCGTCCTCGACCACTCGCAGGACCGCGTCGGTCATCTCCGCGGCCGTCTCCACGTCCACGACCGAGGCGTACGGCACGTCGCCGTCCGGATGCACGAGCGTCACGTCCGCACCCGCGACGTACAGCGCTCGCGCCAGCGCACGGCCCGTCTTCCCCGACGACCGGTTCGTGAGGACGCGCACGGGGTCCACGCGCTCGCTCGTCGCCCCCGACGTCACCACCACGTGCTCGCCCGCGAGCGGCCGACCCCCGGCGGCACGCGCGGTCGCGAGCACGATCGCCTCCTCGGTCGCGATCTTCGCCTTCCCCTCCTCGACGCGCGGGTCGACGAACGACACCCCCCACGATTCGAGCGTGTCGATAGCGTCGAGCACCCCCGGATGGTCGTACATCGGCTCGTGCATCGCGGGCGCCACCACGACCGGCAGGCCCGTGCCGAGCGCGGTCGTCGCGCACGTCGTCACCGTCGAATCGTCGACCGCACTCGCCATCTTCCCGACCGTGTTCGCGGTCGACGGCGCTATCAGGAGGACGTCAGCCCACTCGTCGCGCCCGCAGAGCGCGACGTGCTCGACGCTCCCCGTGATCTCCGTGACGACGTCGTGCTCGGTCGCGAACTCGAGCGCCCACGGATGCACGATTCCCGTCGCGCTCTCGGTCATCACCGCTCGAACGCTCGCACCCTCCCGGCGGAGTTCGTGCGCGAGTTCGACGGTCTTCACCGCTGCAATCGACCCCGTTACGCCGAGCGCCACGTTCACGCCGGCGAGCGCGCCATCGTCTCGTCGCTTCGGTTCGTCCGACTCCGCAGTCATACCACGCGATTGGAGTGCCCCACACAAGAGCGTACCCGATACCGAACCCGCGCCCGAACGACCGTGCACGGTCGGTCGCGCCGTGACCGGTCGGGCGGTCAGCGGAATCGACGCGAGATGAGGACGCCGATCGAACCGATGGACAGCAGCGAGAACACGCCGTCGAAGTGCTGTCGTTTCGGGTCGTCGATCGGTTTCGAGATCGGGTCGAGCACGGAGAGCGGATCGAATCCGTCGTCCGCACCGCCGACACCGAGGACCGCGTTCACGTCCTGACTCGTCGACTCGGAGCCGCTGTCCGCGTTCGATGCCTCGTCGCTCGAAGCGCCGGCGTCACCGGCGGCCTCGGTCGAGGAATCCTCGCCGGCTTCGTCGTTCGCGCCCGAGCGTTCGTCCGCGGACGCGGAGTCGTCTCCACCCTCGGAGTCGCTCCCGCCGGATAGTCCACCGTCGCCGTCGTCGCTCCCGGACGTCCCCTCCGACCCGGAGTTCGAGCCGTCGCCCGACTCCGAGCCGTCACCCGATTTGGAACCGTCGCCGGACTTCGAGCCGTCACCCGATTTGGAACCGTCGCCGGACTTCGAGCCATCGGGCTTCTTCGAACCGTCGCCGGACTTCGAGCCGTCACCCTTCTTCGAACCGTCGTCAGGTTTCGAGCCGTCACCCGACTCCGGAGCGTCGTCGTCGGAACTTCCGTCGTCACCGCCGCTGAGTCCACCGTCGTCGGAGTCGTCATCGCCGCTCCCACCATCGTCACCGCTACCGTCGTCGCCACCGTCCAGTCCACCACCGGAATCGTCGTCGCCAGACCCATCGTCACCACCGGACCCGTCGTCACCACCGGACCCGTCGTCACCACCGGACCCGTCGTCACCACCGGACCCATCGTCACCACCGGACCCGTCGTCACCACCGGACCCGTCGTCACCACCGGACCCATCGTCACCACCGGACCCATCGTCACCACCGGACCCATCGTCACCACCGGACCCGTCGTCACCACCGGACCCATCGTCGCCAGACCCGTCGTCGTCGTCGCCGCCGCCGTCCTTCTCGCCGACGACTATCGTGGTGTTGGCACTGGCCGTATTCCGTTCGCGGTCACCGACCTGCGCGCGCAGCGTCAGGTCGCTTCCGTCGTGGTCCTCCGGGACCTGCATCGTGACGGAGACAGTCCGGTTCGCACCGGGTTCCAGCGTCTCGAACTGCCAGCCGACGCCGCGTCCCGCGAAGTTCGCGCCGTCGTCCGAATGGCTCTGCACCGACCACGTCGGCGGGAACCGCGCCTGGAGGGATGCGGACGACGCCGCAGTCGAACCGGTGTTCTCGACGACGAACGTCACCGTCACCGTCCCGCCCGGGTCCGTCGATCCGGCGGATATCGAGAGCGCGAGGTCGACGGCGGACGCGTCCGTCGACTCGTTCACCGGACTCGTCGCGCCAGTCCCGTCGACCGCACCGGCGACCGGCCCGGTAACGGCGAGGGCGGCGACGAGCACGACGAGCACGCGAACGCCACGTTTGTTTCTCATTAGTAGTTACTCCAATTATACCGTAGCGCGACAAATATATCTTTCCGTGCAGGCTCTACTGGCTTGAATTTTCGGCCCTGGAGCCGAGTTCGAGCGAGGTTCGGCGACGAAACGTTTACCTCCGGACCGCCGTCAGTACGGTCGTGGAGCGAGTCGAGGTCACGACCGTCGTGTACGCGGACAGACAGCGAGTGTACGAGTTCCTGCTCGACTTCCCCGGGTACGCCGCGTACTCCGAGCACATGAAGCGCGTCGGCCAGCGCGGCGACGGCGGCCCCGGCACGCGATACGACCTCACGTTCGCGTGGTGGAAACTCACCTACACCGCGCACTCGGAGGTCACCGAGACGCACCCGCCGGAACGCATCGACTGGCGTATCACGAAGGACATCGACGCGACCGGTCACTGGTTCGTCGAATCCGTCGACCCGCCGGACGGCGAGGACGTCGCGACGCAAGTCCGGTTCCTCGTCGAGTACGACCCGGACTCCGCGACGGTCGGGAACATCGACCTGCCGCGGTTCGTCTCGCTGTCCTGGGTCGTCGAGAAGGTGAAACCGAAGATCCAGCGCGAGGCGACCAACATCGTCGAGCGCGTCGTCGTCGACCTCGAAGGGCAGCGACGGCGCGTCGACCTGGACGTCGACACGACGTCGAGCGACGGCTGAATGCGCCGCGAGCGCCCGCGAACGGCCGCGAGCGCGCAGCAGGCGCCGCGACGCGCGCATGACAACCCTCTTGTTCGGGCCGTTCGTCCGCCCCGATTATGTACGAGGTGAGCGCGTGATGCGAGTGGTGGTCGTGGGTGCTGGCGAGGTCGGTGCGAACATCGCCAGCGGGCTCGCTGACGCGCACGAAGTGGTGGTCGTCGACACCGACCCCGAGCGCGTCGAAGCGATCACGTACCAGTTGGACGTCCTCGCCATCGAGGGCGACGGGACGTCCCTCGCGACGCTCAAGGAGGCCGGGGTGGAGGACGCGGACATGCTCATCGCGAGCACGGACAGCGACGAGGCGAACATCGTCGCGTGCGCCACCGCGAAGACCGTCTCGGACGCGTTCACGGTCGCTCGCGTCCGGAAGACCGATTACTTGACGACGTGGCGTGGCGCCGAGGGCGCGTTCAGCGTCGACTTCATGGTGTGCACGGACCTGCTCGCCGCGGAGACCATCGTCCGCATCGCGGGCCTGCCGGGCGCGCAGGACGTCGACTCGTTCGCGGGCGGACGCGTCCGCATGGCGGAGTTCGAGGTGACCGAGGAGAGCACGCTCGCGAACGAGACCGTCGAGTCCGCGGACCGCTTCGAGTCGTTGACGTTCGCCGCCATCCTCCGGAACGGCGACGTGGAGATTCCGCGTGGTGACACGCTCATCGAGCCGGGTGACAAGGTCGTCGTCATCGGGAGTCCGGAGAGCTGTCGGTTGTTCGCGTCGGAGTTGACGCCGACGAACGGCCTGGAGAGCTCCGACGAGGTGTACGTCGTCGGCGGGAGCGAGATCGGGTATCAGACGGCGCGACTGCTGGAAGCGCAGGGCGTGACGCCGCGGGTCATCGAGCGAGACCCGGAGCGCGCTCGCGAACTCGCGGAGGAACTCGTCGGGAGCGTCGTCCTGGAGAACGACGGGACGGACATCGACTTCCTGGAGCGCGAGCACGTCGCGGACGCGGACCTCGTCGTCGCGGCGTTGTCCTCGGACGAGAAGAACCTCCTCGTGAGTCTGCTCGCGAAGCGCCTGGGCGCGAAGCGGACGGTCGCGGTCGTCGAGGACGGGTCGTTCGTCGACGTCTTCGAGACCGTTGGCGTGGACGTGGCGGTGAACCCGCGGGAGGTGACCGCCGAGGAGATAACGCGGTTCACGCGCGAGGAGCACACGCAGAACGTCGCGATCATCGAGAGCGACCGCGCGGAGGTCCTCGAGATCGAGGTGGACGACGAGAGCTTGCTCGCGAACCGCACCATCGCGGACGCGACCGCGGACCTCCCCCAGGGCGTGGTCGTCGGTGCAATCACGCGTGACGACGAACTCATCACGCCGCGCGGTGATACGGTCGTCAGACCCGGGGACCACGTCGTCGTGTTCGCGGAGACGTCGATACTGGAGGAGGTCACGCCGCAGCTATGAAGGTGGACTGGCGCGCGAGCGTCTCGCTCGTCGGCCGGGTGACGAAGTACCTCGCGGTCGCGTTGCTGGTCCCCATCGTCACCGGGTTGCTCTACGACCCGCGCACGATCGTCCCGTTCGTCGTGACGGCGCTGGTCGCGGTCGGCGTCGGCACCGTCCTGGAACGCCTCGACGACGACCCGGACATCGGTGCGCGCGAGGGGTTCCTGATGGTGGCGGCGACGTGGTTCGCGGTGTCGGTCGTCGGCGCACTGCCGTACCTCCTCGAACATCTCGCGTTCCAGGGAGGGTCGCTGACATATACCACAGACACGACGCTCCATCACCCGGAAAACGCGCTGTTCGAGACGATGAGTGGGTTCACGACGACGGGCGCGACCGTGATGGGTGACATCTCCTTCGAGAGTCACACGCGAGCGCTCATGATGTGGCGACAGATGACGCAGTGGCTCGGCGGGATGGGTATCGTCGTGCTCGCGGTCGCCATTCTCCCGGAGCTATCGGTCGGTGGCGCACAGTTGATGGACGCGGAGGCGCCGGGCCCGGGCATCGAGAAGCTCACGCCGCGCATCGCGGAGACGGCGCGCGCGCTCTGGGTGGCGTACGCGGGCATCACCGCCCTCGAAGTCCTCCTCCTCTACGGCCTGCACGTCGCGGGAACGGCACCGGCCATGACCGCGTACAACGCCATCGCGCACGGGTTCACGACGATGTCAACGGGCGGGTTCTCGCCGGAGGCGCGGTCCATCGAGGCGTTCTCGGCGGCGGTCCAGTGGTTGATAATCCCGTTCATGGTCGCGGCGGGCACGAACTTCGCGCTGTTCTGGCACGCGACGAAGGGGAACGTCGACAAGCTCCTCAAGGACGCGGAGTTCCGCGCGTACGCCGGCGTCATCGGCGTCCTCGCGGCTGTCGCCGCGGCGTTCATCTACCTCGACCCGGGGCTGTCCGGGCCGGCGACGGCGTCGACGGCACCGCACTACGCCGACAAGGGCGTCGCCGCCGGGCCGATCGCGCACACGTTCCCGATATTCGGTGACGTCGAGGGAGCGCTCCGGCAGGCGACGTTCCAGGTGGTGTCGTTCGTGACGACGACGGGGTACGCGACGATGGATTTCAACGCGTGGAACGGTTCGGCGCGGTACGTGCTCGTGTTCGCGATGTTCATCGGTGGGTCCGCCGGGTCGACCGGTGGTGGTATCAAGATCGTGCGGTGGCTCGTCATCCTGAAGTCGCTGCGTCGCGAGCTGTTCACGACCGTTCACCCGGACGCGGTCAGGCCCGTGCGGCTCGCGGGGAAGCCGCTGGACGAGCGCGCCATCCGCGGCATCTACGGGTTCACGCTCCTGTACTTCGCCATCTTCTTCGTCGCCACGCTCGTGCTCGTCGCGGACGCGGCCGTGATGGCCGAACCCGCGCCGCTGTCCGTCATCGAGGCGATGACGGCGGTTGCGGCGACGCTCGGGAACATCGGGCCGGGCCTGGAACTCATCGGGCCGATGGGGAGCTACATCGACTTCACTATCGAGGCGAAGGTGTTCATGGTCGTCCTGATGTGGATCGGCCGCCTCGAGATCTTCCCGGTGCTCGTACTCCTGACGCGCGGGTACTGGTCGTCCTGACCGCGAACGCGGCTTTTTCGGGGCGCGGTCACCGGGCGCGCTCGCTCACGGGATCGCTGTCGCCGTCGTTGCGAGGTCGCGGTACGCGAGGAGCGATTCGATGCCAGCGACGGCGAGGACGAGCGAGACGGCGACGGCGAACACGCCGGAGACGCGCGTGGCGAGCACGACCCGCTCGCGCTCGGCGGCGTCGGCGTCGCCGAAGACGGTGAGGAACGCGCGCGGTCGGTGAACGGCACCGACGCCGAGGACCGCGGCGGTGGACGACGCGGTGACGGCGAGCACGGCGGCGGCTTCGACCATCGCGTCCGTGAACGCCATCGCGCCGACGGCGACGGCGGTGAGCGCCAACAGGACGACCGCCGCGAGGCCGTACGTGCGCTTGAACGCGGAGACGTCACCGGGCATGCCTCCGTCTGCTGGCGCTGCCCTCCTCAATCTACCGGCAGAACCGACCGGCGGGTCCCGAGGCCGCGTCCGCGGACACCGCTGGCGGGCGGACGCGACGTCGTGCGAACGAGAGTCGTAGCGACGACGTGAAAACGGATGGCGTGGATGCGCCGGGGTCGGCGTTCCGCGACGACGGGGTTACTCCGGCGTCTCGAAGTCGCCGCCGTACCGCATGAAGAAGTACGCCATCGAGAGCACGGAGAGCAATGCGGCGGTGCCGGCGACGGCGAGCGTCTTCGCGCTCCCGGGGAGCACCGGGCCGCTCGACCCGGCAGGTTCGAGGCTCTCGACGACACTGATGCTGGCCTCCATCCCGGCGCCGACGTGGGGCTGACAGAAGTAGTCGTAGTCGCCGGTCGTGTTGAACGTGTGCGAGTACTCGTGGCCGGTGTCGTACGTCTTCGACGCCGGGCCCTCCGTTCCCTCCCATTCCGCGCCGTCGGGCTGGTTCTCGACGACGATGTTGTGGTTGTCCGAGTCCCACACGAAGTTCACGGTCGTGCCGACCGCGATCTCGAGGTCGGCGGGCTCGTACACGAGCGACCCGCCGGGGCCGACGACGACCTCTTCGGTCGCGCCACCGCCGCCCCCGCCTTCGGTGCCTTCCTGTGCGGCGGCGGTCCCCGCAGCGCCGGCCGCGGCCGCGCCCGTGACGGCCGTCATGAACTGCCGGCGCGAGACAGGCGTGTCCGTAGCGTCTTCGTCCATACCCGGTGGTTAGGGGAGCCCCGTACTGAAATCTTCGATTCGCGCACGGCGGTTCCGTGCGGCGAGTCGGTGCTTCGTCCGTCCGGTGCGGTCGCGCCCGACCTACAGCGTGTAGTCGTGGGCGCCGGTCTCGGTGTCGAGGAAGGCGTCGGCGAGGTCGATGGCGGCGGCGACGTCGTCGCCGTGCACGCTCTCGACGGGCGTGTGGAGGTACCGCGTCGGGAACGAGATGGCGCCGACCGGGGTCGGCCCGGAGGAGCGCTGGAAGCCGGCGGTGTCGGTGCCGCCGGCGGGGAGGACCTCGTGCTGGACGGCGACGTCGCGGTCGGCGGCGACCGAACGCAGGCGGTCGACGACCTTCCGGTTCGGGATGACGCTCGAGTCCTTGAACTTGATACCGGCGCCGGCGCCGAGTTTCGTGACGTACTTGTCGTCGTCGGTCTCGGGGACGTCGTTCGCGACGGTCGTGTCGAGGTTCAGTGCGAGGTCGGGCGCGAGGTCGACGCCGATGGCTTCGGCACCCCGCAACCCGACCTCCTCCTGGACGGTCGCGGCGAGGTGCACCGTGACGGGCGGGTCGTCGAGGCGGTCGGCGAGCGCGCAGAGCGCGAACACGCTCACGCGGTTGTCGAGCGCTTTCCCGTTGATGCAGTCGCCGACGACCTCGGTGGTCTGCGTGGTTGAGACGCGGTCGCCGACCGCGACGCGTTCGCGGACCTCGTCGGCGGGGAGGCCGAGGTCGACGTCGACGTCGTGGACGCCGCGTTCGTCGTCGTCGTCGCTCCCGCCCGAGTGCGGGGGGATGGAGCCGATGACGCCCAGGAGCTCCTCGTCGTCCGTGTGGACGACGACGCGCTGCGCGCGCAGGACCTCGGGGTCCCAGCCGCCGAGCGCGTCCACCTGCAGGAACCCGTCGTCGTCGACGTTCCGGACCATGAACCCGATCTCGTCCATGTGCGCGGCGACGACCACCTCGTAGTCGGGATTCTCGCTCCCCTCGATGGTGCCGACGAGGTTCCCCATCGCGTCCGAGCGTACCTCGTCGACCGCGCTCGCGGCCGCGAACTCGCGGCGGACGACGTCGCGGACCGCGTCCTCGTACCCTGGTACCCCGTGCGCTTCGGTCAGCTCGACGAGCAGCGACTCGTCGAAGTCGAAGGCTGTCATGACTCCCCATCCGTCGCCCGCGCACAAAAACCGATAGGACGGCGAGGGCGTCGCCGGTTCACGGCGGGGCGCGCGAGGGAATGTGGTTCGACCCTGGTCAGGTGCGGACGTGCACGCGCCGACGGACCGTGGCGAGAACGTCGGTGAGCGCGTGGCGTTTGAGGACGGCGAAGCCGACGAAGATGACGACGAACCCGAGGGCGGTCGTGGCGTCGACGACGTTCCCGAAGACGGCCCAGGCGACGAGCGCGGCGACGACGGGTTCGAGGTAGGAGACGAGCGTGAGTTCGGTTGCGCCGATGCGTTCCAGGAGCTCGAAGTAGACGAGGAAGGCGACGGCGCCCGAGGCGAGCGCGAGGAACCCGAGCGCGACGATGGCCTCGGTCGTCCACGTGGCGTCGGCGAGGGATTCGCCGCGCGCGAGGCTGGCGAGGTGGAGGCCGATGGCGCCGCCGACCATCGCCCACGCCTGCGTCGTGGGCTTCGGGAGGCCGGCGTCGAACGGGCGTGCGAGGACGCTCCCGAGCGCGAAGCACGCGGTGCCGGCGAGCACGAGCGCGACGCCGACGATGCTGCCGTCGAGCGCGCCCGGGCTCGGGTCGACGACGACGGCGACGCCGAGGATGCCGAGTGCGACGCCGACGAGGCCGGTCGTCGTCAGCGGTTCCTCGAGGTCGAGCGCGCTCCCGACGCCCGCGGTGAGGACCGGGGAGAGGGAGACGACGACCGCGGCGACGGCGCCGGAGACGTACGTCTCGCCGACGTAGAGGAGCGCGGGGTACGCGCCGAACACGAAGACGGCGGGAACGAGGACGCTCATGAACTCGGTCCGGGTGCGGGGTCGCCAGCGGTCGGTCGCGGTGACGGCGTACGCGAGGACGACGACGCCGGCGAGGTCGTAGCGGAGCGCGGCGAACGCGAGCGCGGGGACGTGATGGAGGCCGACCTCGATGGCGACGAACGACGTCCCCCAGAGGATTGCGAGCGATACGAACAACAGGCTCGTGTCTGGGAGTGCTCTCCAGAACTTCTGCGATATCATTGGTTGCTATCCAACGCCAGCCGATGGTAGTATTAAAATCCGTTGCAACTCGAACTCCAGAACCAGAATTGTGAATTGCTCTCGACACAGGAGTTGTACGAAACTACGAATTTTATCGATATTCTGGATTCTATCCGAGCGAAGAACCGGTCGGGAGGCTGAAGTCGGTCGCGTGCGACCGTCGACGCATGGACGACCGCGACGTGCGCCTCCTCAAGGCCATCAGCGAACTCGGCACCGGCAGCCCCGAACGACTCCACGAAGAGACGGACATCCCCGTCTCCACCATCCACTACCGGCTGAACAACCTCCGCGAAGCCGGCGTCATCGAGAACGACTGCTACGACCTCGACCTCGACGCGCTCGGCCTCGGCGTCACCGTCATCCTCGAGGTCCTCACCGACTACTCCGGGAGCCACGAGGACGTCGCCGACGACATCGAAGCCATCGAAGGCGTCACCCAGTTGTTCTCGACGATGGGCGAGACCGACTACGTCGCCATCGCACGCCTCCACGATGGCGACGACGTCGGCCGCCTCATCCGCGACTTCGAGACCGTCGACGCCGTCGAACGCACCAACTCCACGTACGTCATCGACGAACTCCACGAGGACGCCCGCGCCCTCGGCAGCTACAGCATGGAGACCCTGCTCGCCACGCTCACCGACGACGACTGACAGCCGACGACCGACCAGCGACGCTCGACCGACCGGCGACCGACCGGCGACGCACGCCGAGACATAAAGTCCACCGCACGCGTACGGGAGCGCGTGCCCGAGGACGCAACGAAGTGGAGTTCGGTGGAGCGCGACCGCGAGGCCGCCGAACGCGCGGTTCGCCAGCGGCTCGCGGTCGTCCTCGCAGACGTCGCCTTCCCCGTCGAGGACCAGCTCGCCGTCGCCGCAGCCGTCGACGCCCCGCACAGCCAACGCGTCACCGTCGGCGACCGCCGGTTCACCGCGATGGAACTCGCCGTCAGACTCGAACCGTACCAGGACTTCCCCTACGAGTCGCTCGACGCGCTCGTCGACGACGTCGTCGCCGGACTCCGCGAAGAAGAACTACTCTGAATCGCGCCCACCGACCGGGCAGCCGCCCAGAAGAGGTCCGCTATCAGTGGTCGACCTGCGGTTCGTCCACGAGCTGCCGGCGCTGCTCGCGGAGGTGCGCGGGCATGTCCGCGTACGCGTGCTCGAACATCTCGCCGGGGTCCAGGCCCGTGTGGTCCTCTGCAGCCGCCACCGCCTCCCGCACGGTCTCCGTCGCCCACTCCTGGGTCGCCGCCTCGTCCGTCTCCGACCACCCGAACTCCTCCTCGAGGTACGTCCGCGCGCGGTCCAGGGGGTCCTCGAGCCGCCAGTCCTCGGCGTCGGACTCGTCGCGGTACTTCGACGGGTCGTCCGTCGTCGTGTGCGCGCCCTTCCGATAGGTCACCGCCTCGACGAGCGTCGGCCCGCCGCCGTTCCGGGCGTTCTCGAGCGCCTCCGAGACGACGTCGTACACCGCGAACACGTCGTTCCCGTCGACGCGAACGCCGTCGAACCCGTACGCCTGGGCCTTCTGGGCGATGGTCGCGCTCGCCGTCTGGCGTTCCCGGGGCACCGAGATGGCGTAGCCGTTGTTCTGACAGAAGAACACCGTCGGCGTCTCGAAGACGCCCGCGAAGTTCAATGCCTCGTGGAAGTCGCCCTCCGACGTGGCGCCGTCGCCGAACGAGACGAGGCTCGCGACGTCGTCGCCCTTGTACTTCGCCGCCATCCCGACGCCGACCGCGTGAGGCAGCTGGGTCGCGATCGGTATCGTGATGGGGAACGTCGTCAGGTCCGCGGGGTCCTCGTGGTCGATGTAGTTCCCTTCGCCGGAGAGGTGAAGCAAGACCTCGCGGAGGTCGACGCCGCGCTGGAGGAACATCGCGTGGTCGCGGTACGTCGGGAACAGGTAGTCCCGGTCGGGCATCGCCGCGACCGCACCGATCTGCGCCGCTTCCTGGCCGGCCATCGGCGCGTACGTCCCGATGCGGCCCTGTCGGTGGAGGCTGACTGCTTTCTCGTCGAATGTCCGGGCGAGTACCATTGTCTCGTAGAGCGAGCGTGCACGCTCTGCGGAGACGCTGTGGTCGGTGACCTGCGAGCCGCCCGGGGACATGACGCGAACGATGTTGTCAGCCTTCGACATTGGTGACACCTGAGGGTCTATCGGACAATCACCCGCACGGGTAATAAAGAATCGCCTCAAACAGATTCGTTCATGAAATTATCACCGAGTACTTAAACTCATCTCGGATTTATCGGCCGGTTGCGGCTTCAGGTCGTGGCAATATTGACGAATCGTCGAATCGAGCCACGGACTCGCAAGCCGGAAACCCTAACACGAGCCGTCGATTCGTGAGAGCCAATGACAGACTGGATCGGCGAGACGTTCACGAGCGACGTCGGCTGGAACCACCTGGAGACACTCGTCGACATCGGCGACCGCATGGCAGGCAGCGACGGGGAACGCCGTGCAGCCGAAGCGACCCGGGACGCCCTCGCCGACGCCGGCGCGCGCGACGCCCACCTCGCCGAGTTCGACATCCAGGGCTGGGAGCGCGGAACGAGCAGTCTCGACGCCGCCGGCGAGACGTACGACCAGCGCCACGAGGTCATCGCGCTCCCCCGGTCGCCGAGCGGGACCGCGTCCGGCGAACTCGTCGACCTCGGGTACGGCCTCCCGCGGGACTTCGAAGACGCCGACCTCGACGGCAAGGTCGTCCTCGCGCGCTCGGACGTCCCCGAGTGGTACGACCGCTACCTGCACCGCCGCGAGAAGTACTATCACGCCGTCGAGGCCGGCGCCGCCGCATTCGTCTACCGGAACCACGTCGACGGCTGCCTCCCGCCGACCGGGAGCGTCGGCACCGACGCCGACCCCGTCGGCGACATCCCCGCCGTCGGCGTCTCCGCCGAGGTCGGCGCACGCATCGCCCGACGCGCCGACGGCGACATCGTCGACGTCGACGTCACCGCCGCCATCGAGGACGCCACCAGCCAGAACGTCCACGCGACGCTCGGCCCCGACAGCGACGACGAACTCCTCCTGACGAGTCACGTCGACGCGCACGACATCGCCGAGGGCGCGATGGACAACGGCGCCGGCACCGCCACCGTCGTCCAGGTCGTCGACGCACTCGCGAAGCGCGAGAACGACCTCGACACGCGCGTCCACGTCGTCTGCTTCGGCGCCGAGGAGGTCGGGCTCGTCGGCTCCGCGCACCTCGCCGAGCGAGCCGACCACGACGACGTCGCCGCCGTCCTGAACCTCGACGGCGTCTGTCAGGGCCGCGACCTCGGGTTCTACGCGCACGGCTTCGACGAACTCGCCGACGCCATCGACGACGTCGCCGACCGCATGGGCCACCCCGCGTACGTCACCCCCGAACTCGGCCCGCACAGCGACCACTGGCCGTTCGTCAAATGGGGCGTCCCCGGCACGCACGTCTACGGGAAGACCCCCGGCGACGGCCGCGGCTGGGGCCACACGCACGCCGATACCCTCGACAAACTCGAGAAGCGCGACCTCCGCGAACAGGGGATCGTCCTCGCGGAACTCGCCGTCGAACTCGCGAGCGACGATACCACCATCGAGCACCGCGACCCCGACGAGATCGCCGCGCAACTCGAAGACGAGGACCAGGCCGAAGGCATGCGAATAACCGGCGACTGGCCGTACGACGACTGACGCCGAGTCCCGCGCCGTCACGCGACGAGTTCCTGAACGCACACTCGCCGACGGCGCGGCGGCGAGACCTGCAGGGTTTTTGGTCACCCCACCGCAACCCCCGAGTATGGACGAGTCCACGACGGCCGACGCGGTCGTTGGCATCGTCGACGCCACCGCCGCCGACGCACCCGACGTCACCGCGCTCGCCGCCGCCGTCGAGCGGGCCGGCGGCACGCCCGTCGTCGACGACGCCCCCGCACTCGCCGCCACCGACCTCGACGCCGCCGTCGCCCCCGGCGACCGAGCACTCGTCGAGTACGTCCGCGCACACGTCACCGCACCCGTCCTCCCCGTCGACACCGACCCGAGCACGCGCAGCGTCCCCGCCGCCGACGCCGCCGACGCCATCGTCACGCTCGTCGCCCGCGAACACGGCACGACGACGCGCAGAACACTCGCCGTGACCGCGCCCGGAACCGACCCCGTCCGCGCACTCGCGGACGTCACCCTCGTCACGAGCGAACCCGCGCGCATCAGCGAGTACACGCTCACCGCCTCGAGCCGCGTCGTCGGCCAGTTCCGCGCGGACGGCGTCGTCCTCGCCACACCCGCCGGCTCCCAGGGGTACGCGCGCGCCGCCGGCAGCCACGTCGTCGCCCCACACACCGGCGTGCTCGCCGCCGTCCCCATCGCGCCGTTCGCGACGAACGCCGACGACTGGGTCGTCCCCGACGACGACGTCACCCTCACCGTCGAACGCGACGAAGGCGACGTCTCCCTCCGCATCGACGACACCCACGTCACCCGCATCGGGTACGGCGACGTCGTCGAAGCCACCCCCGACGACTCGCTCACCATCGCCGTCACCCCCCAGAGCACCGGGCCGTGGCCGCACGCATTGGAAAAGCACTAATGGCTCAACCACACAGGTTGACCTATGGACCCAGCGACGATGTTCGGACCCCTCGACGCCATCCTCACCAGCAAGGTGCTCGGCGTCGAACTCGTCAAGTACCTGCTGGTCGTGCTCGTGCTCGCCAACATGGCGACGCGCATCCTCGCGTACCAGCGTAACGTCAGCGAAGCCGAAGACGAGGACGTCGAGACCGCCTCCCGCCACCCGCTGCACACCGCCTCGACGGTCGTCCTCATCCTCACCACGTTCTACTACACGACCTACGAACAGCACGGCGGCGTCGTCCTCACGATGCTCGTCCTCGGGATGTTCCTCACGGACTTCTTCGAGTTCGAGACGCGGAGCGTCGACCTCCGCAAGGACAAATCCGTTCGGCGCCCCAACGGCGCGCTCTTCGCGTCCCTGCTCGTCCTCGCGTACGCGACGTTCCAGCTCGCGAACGAGTTCGACGTGTTCGTCCAGGGACTCTCCCAGATCATCTGACCACGCAACCACCTCGACGCCGTTCTTCTCCTCGCACGACCCCGCACCCGAGCACCGCCGCCGGAACCCGACCTACGAAGGCCATTCCTACGAACCCACTCCGCCAACAGTAACCGCCGTACGCGACCGAACACCTCCCTCGACACGCTCCCGGCCGTTCGCAAATCAGAGACCTCCACCACGCGACCGACGACGACAACCGGCGCCCCCAGCCAGCGTCGTCGGCCGCTCGCGCACCTCACGCTCGACTCACCGACACCAACCACTCACGGACCAACACCACCACACCAGTCAAAGACGCCGACCGACGACCACGAGCGCAGAACCCAGTCGCTCGTCGACCATCACTCGCAGAACCGAACGCTATCGCAGAAACGCCGCCTCAGCCCGCGAAGTACTCGCGCGTCTGTTCGGCCGCCGGGATGACGACCCAGAACGTCAACACGCCGATGATGATGAACCAGCGCAGGCCGCTCTCGAGCACGAGCGCCATCTCGCCGTACGTCCCCAAGTCAGCCGGCGGCGCCCCCGTGAGCTGTGCACCCTCGAACGACGGCGTCTTGTACCAGCCAGCCAGGACCATCCAGATCAGTCCCACACCGGCGAGGATAGCCGTGCCTTTGGCGAATTCGTCAGCCATTACCTGAACCTTCGTCGGATTCGTCTTTAGACTTTCCCATTCCTTCAGTCCGGAATCGCGTCGAGAACGCGTACACGAACGCCCCCAGGACGATACTGCCGAGTCCCACGAGCGCGAGCACGACGTTCACCTCGTCCGGCGACGCCTGCGCGCGATTCGTCGCCACGTCCAACGCCACGAACCCGAGGATGACCGCAACCATCGCAATCAACGTCGCGAACACCGTCACCGTCTTGTAGAGACGCATCGGGACCTCGACCTCGCGAGACCCGCGAGCACCATCCTCTACTGGCTCGTCGTCAGTCATCGAAAGAACGGGACAGCAGTTACTTCGGCGGCCGCAGCCGGTAGTACCGACGGTTCAAGTCGTACATGTAGCCCTCCTGCATCGACCGCAGCAGCGCGTACGAGATCGTTCCCGCGACGAACGGCAGCAGGAACGTTACGTCCAGCAGGAGACTCGACCCGATCGGGAGCAGGTTCTTGATGGAGAGCATACTGATCGTGAACGCGAACACGACCCCGAACACGCCAACCGCAGCCCAGAACGGCTGCTCGACCGGGCGGCGCGCACTCCCCTTGTTCAGGAACGGCACGATAGCGATGAACCCGACGACGACGAGGTTCGCGACCACGCCGTACGTGCGGTCCGCCATCAGCTTCGCGCCCTCCGCCGCCGTCTCCCCACCGAGGATGGAGAGCTCGGGGTTCAGCGGGCCGAGCTTCAGGAGGCCGAACGACCAGTAGAGGTACCAGTCCGGGAGGATGATAGCCGGCGTACTACTCGGGTTCGCCGGCGGCCCGATGTGCGGCGGGAGCGCCGCCGACAGGAACAGGATCATCCCGACGAAGAAACTCGTCAGGGAGAGGTTCCGGATCATCTCGTGGGGCCACGCCGGGAACGCGAGCACGTCACGTTCCACGTAATCGGACTCCTGACGGAGGTCCTGGTCCTCGCGTCGCGCCCGCTCGAAGTACTCGTACGTCAACCGGGAGAGTCCCTCCGTGCGCTCCTTGCGCTCGCGCCACGTCGGCGTCTCGTCGTCCGGCGCGACGATGCCGGTGCCACTGCCGCCGTCAGCCATGGGTTCCTCGTCGTTGTTGTTGTCTGCCATTGTATTAGTGTGGTTCCGCGATGCCCTGCATCCAGACGATGCCGATGTGGACCGCGATGAGCGTCGTCACGATGAACGGAAGCAGGAACACGTGCAGGATGTACATCCGTTGCAGCGTCGCCTGACTCAACGTGAACCCACCGAACAGGAGCTGGGCGACCCATTCACCCGCCAGTGGTATCGACAGCGACATCTCAACGCCGATCTGGCCGGCCCAGAACGCGAGCTGGTCCCACGGCAGCAGGTAGCCCGTGTACCCGAACACCATCGTCAGCGAGATGAGGACGATGCCGAGGATCCAGTTGAGTTCGCGGGGTTCCTTGTACGCGCCCGTGAAGTACACGCGGAGCATGTGCAGGAACACCGCTGCGACCATGACCTGGGCCGCCCAGCGGTGGATGGAGCGGAGCATGAACCCGAAGTTCAGGTCGGTCATGATGAACACGATCTGGTTGTACGCACCCGACGGGTCACCCGTCGTCGCCGGCGCATAGTAGAACCCCAAGAGGGCACCCGATAAGGCCGCGACGACGTACGCTATCGTCGAGAACGACCCCAACGCATAGAGTGGATACCAGTACCAGAACTTGTTGTCGAGATTGTACTGTTCCGTGTGACTCTTCGGCATCTGCATGTTGACCTTGTAGTAGAGGTCCTCGAGGAGCTCGAGGTAGTCAACGATGCGGAGACGCCGGTCGAGGTACACGAGGACCATCAGGTAGCCCTTCTCCACGGGCGTCAGGTCTCGCTTCTGTATCCAGCCGCGATGGTCGTGTTCGTCTTTCTTCTCCAGACTCATTGTGTCAGCCCTCCTTCTCCGGCCGCGGCAGTGCCACGAACGACTTCTGCACGATACTGAACGGGTCGTACACGGACTGGTGGCACTGACAGTAGATCTTGTCCGCCGCACCGAAGTTCGCGGAGCCGGCGATGGTCTTGAACCCGGGCACGCAACAGAAGTGCGTGCACTTGTTCAGCCACGCGACACAGCCCTCGGCCGTGGACGCGTCGATCCACTCGTCCTCCTTCGCGAGTTCTTGAACGTTCTCGGAGCGGATCACCTGGATTGGCATCGTCTCCGCGGGCGCGAGGTCCTGAGACCGCCACGTGCCGGCAGCGGGCTTCCCGTTCGCTTTCGTCCCGAACGACGTGTTCCATTCGCGCCAGGGGTCACCGAGCTCCTGGAAGTCGTCGATGTGGATCTTGTCACCGCCCTTGTCGCTGTGCCAGTCGTAGCCGCTATCCGAGTACCGGAAGTAGTTGTCCTGGTCCGCTTCCGGGTACACGCCCGAGTACGTCTGCACGCCGCAGTACTGGAACCACGCGGAGGAGTAGTCGACGCCCGTCCCCTCGTAGTCCTCGGTGACGGCGGCGTCGGCGCCCTCCTCGTACTCCGGCCACGCACCCTTGAGGTAGCCTTCCTTGTCCAGCTCGACGGGAATCTGGGGCATTCCGCGCGGCGCGGGCCCGTCGGTGTTCTCGACGGCGTAGAACGTCGTCGTCCCACCGCCCGCGCCGGTTGGCGCGGTGGCGGTGTTCACGGCGGCGGCGCTCGCTGTCGTGACGCCGGCGAGCGCGGCCCCGCCGACGACACCTTTGACGAACCGCCGACGGTCCGATTCGACCGGATACTTGTCTTCGTCCAGTGGCATAGTTATCGCTTGTAGTACGGGTATACTGCCCGTTTCAGTGTCTCGACGGCGTTCTCGGGGTCGAAGTCCTTCGTCCCGTCGACGTCCTCTTCGCGAACGTAGAGGTCCTCCCACTTCCGGCGTCGTTTCTTGACGATCATGACGTCCGGGAGGAACTCCTTGCGGTACAGCAGGAGGATGAACGCCAGGTCGACGAAGATGATCGCGAGGATCGTGCCGAGGTACATGTTGCCGACCGCGTCCAGTCCCCAGCCGGCGACGAGCCCGTACGTGAACAGGCCGACGAACACGACCTCGATGACGGTGAGGAGGACGATAGCGACCGCGGCGGCCGTGCTCTCGCGAGCGGGCTCGTACCGGTGGATGTCGCCGTAGTTGCTTCCTTTGGTCGACATGGATTATTTCTTGTTGGGGGCCGCGGTGTGCGCGGATTCGCCGTATTTGAGCGTGTAGAACGTGAAGAGCAGCGAGCTGATGATGGCGAGGATGGTCGCCAGTCCGACGAAGTGCGCCTGGAACGGGACGCCCATGTGTTCGGGGTCCTGTTCCTTCCCGCCGCCGCCGGTGGACACCGAGTCCTGCACGGTGATGCTCGCTTCCATCCCCGCGCCGACGTGCGGTTGACAGAAGTACTGGTACTCGCCGTTAGTCGTGAACGTGTGCGAGTACTCGTACCCGGTGTCGTACGTCTTCGAGTCTCCGCCGGGTGTGCCTTCCCAGCCGGCGCCGTCGGGTTGGCTGTCCACGACGATGTTGTGGTTGTCCGAGTCCCACACGAAGTTCACGGTCGTGCCGTTCGCTATCGTGAGGTCCGCGGGCTCGTACACGAGCGAGCCGCCGGGGCCGACCACGACCTCTTTCGTCGGGCCGGAGGGCGCACCACCGCCGGCCGTGGTGTTGTTGGCCGACCCTGTACCGTTCGGTGCGCCCGTGGTCGTCGTGTTGTTGGGCGCGCCGGAGCGTCCTTGGTCCTCGGCGGCGGCGCCTGCGGACGCCGCGCCGACTGCCGCGGCGGCTCCGGTAACGCCGCTGGCAGTTCTCAGAAAGTCCCGCCTTTTCATATACATCCGTAGGTCAGGATTGACGTTGCTTAAACCCACCGATGCGGGTGTCTGGAGGGGGTTACGTGGTGGGGTTCGAGCTCTCGTCGGTGTCTCGCTCCGCGTCGCTGTGACCCGTCGTCGCGGCGTCGGTTTCGTCCGTCCGCTCGCGCTCGGTGGCGCCGTCGACGTCGCGGTCTTCGCGCTCGTCGTCGGTTCCGGCGTCGAGCGCAGTCTCGACGGTTCCCTCGTCGTCCTCGGTCGGGAGGAACGCGGGTCGTTCGCCGTCCTCGAGCCCGATCGCTCGGAGACGGTCGCGGTACTCTTCGGCGCGGAACTTGTCGGAGAGGCGCGCGTTCGCGACGGTGAAGAACAGGACGAACGTGGCGGCGAGGAACAGGAGGCCGAAGACGACCATGAGCCCGCGACCGATCTCGCCGGCGCCGGCGGCCCCTGGCGCGAACACGGCGCCGCCGAGGAGGACGACGCCGGAGAGCCCGAGGACGCCCGCGATTATCTGGAGCATGAAGTTCCCGAGTTCGCCGCTTCCTTCGGGGACCTCTTCGGGGTTCGGGAGGACGGCGCCTGCTGGTGGTTCCTCGGGTTCGTAGGAGTCCATCGAGCAGAGCGCGACCGTCGGTTTCACGTCCCGAAGCACCGTTCCGAACCCTTCGACGGAGCCGTCGGGTCGTACGAGGGCGTACCCTTCGTCGGAGAACGCGAGCACGGCGTCTTCGCCGTCGACGTCGCGGCGTTCGACGACCGCGAACACGTCTCGGGTGGCGACGCGCCGCTCCAGGTCCGCTTGTACGCGTTCGAGGAGTTCGTCGCCGGTGATCCACGTCTCCGCGTCGAACGCGGCGTCCCATTCCTCGGGCGTCATCTCCGCCATGTCTCGCGGGCCGAAGTCCTCGAAGTCGTACTTCTCTTCGACGCGTGCGCGGAGTTCCGCATCCGAGGGCGAGTCGTCGGCTGACGCGGCCGGTTTCGCGTCGGCCGGCGGTGACGCGTCCACGGTCGACTCGGCCTGGTCGTCCCCGTCGGACTCGGCCGGGTCGTCGCCCTCGCCGGTCGGGCCGTCGCTGTCGCTCCCGGGGTCGGGGTCGTCGGCCGACGTCGGTCGGGAGTCAGTCATCCTCCGACACTTCGGTCCACGGGCGTTTACTCTTTCCGACCGCGGGCGTCCGGGAACGCGTCCTTTAGGACGCCCCGGCCGTTAGGGCCGGGCATGGTCGAAGACGTGGTGGTCGCGACGGTCGTCGCCGCCGTCGTCACCGCCAGTTTCCCGTTCTACGTCTACGGTGCCTGGTACATCATCAACCAGCCGGTCGTGACGTGGGACGTCCTCGTGTATCACCTGAAGTTCGTCGTCACCGGGCTCGTCCTGAACACCGTTCCGGTCGTCTTCTGGATGGCGCCGCGGTTGTTCGACAACCTCAGTAGCCTCACCGCCCTCCACGCGTTCCTCGGCCTGCAGGCGTACGCGATGCTCCTGTTCGGCCTCTGGGGTATCGTCCGTATCTTCCAGGCGAAACGCGCGGCGGACCTCTACGACGACCCGGACCAGGACGTCTCCATCGACGAGCTCCACGAACACATGGGGAAGTGGCGGACGCGCCTGCGCGTCGGCGTGTTCGGGTACGTGTTCTTCTGGATTCTCGCGTACCTCGTCGGCGTCGCTCGCTACCTGCGGTGGTACAGCATCCTCTGACGGGCGTTCCGATAGAATCTGGAAGGACGACGACGGCGGCGCCGGCAGCGAGCGCGGTTCGTCGTTACTGCTGGCGGTTCGGCATCTCGTCGGGCGCGTTGTCGTGGCGGTTCTGCTCGCGCGCTTCGTCGTTCAGCTTCTCGGTGTTCTTTCGCTCCCCGGGTTCGCGTTCGTCTTCGGCGTCCTCGACGGCGTCGTCGTGCGCGTCGTCGACGTCCGCGAGCTCCTCGGCGGGGACGTTCGTTCGTTCCTCGGGCGAGAGTTCCTCGTGTCGGTCTTGGTCCGTCGCTTCGTCGTTCGTCATACCTCGAATGCGTCGAGCCACGCGGGTATGCGTCGGGCCAAACCGGCTTGGCCGAGCGACGGCCAGCGGCGTGGTCGACGTCACCAGGCCTCGCCGCTGGCGAGGTCGACGTCGCTGTCGCCCTGTTCGCTCGGACAGACGTCCGCGAGGACGCACGCGTCGCAGTCGGCGCTCCGCGCACCGCAGACGGCGCGGCCGTGGTCGATGAGGAGGTGCGTGAACTGCTGCCATTCGCTCTCCGGGACGACGTCGAGGAGGTCCTGCTCGATGGCTTCGGGCCGTTCCTCGGTCGTCAGTCCGAGGCGTCGGGAGAGTCGCTGGACGTGCGTGTCGACGACGATTCCCTCGACGACGTCGTGCGCGTGCTGGAGGACGACGTTCGCCGTCTTCCGCCCGACGCCGGGGAGGTCGGTGAGCGCACTCATCTCGTCGGGGACCTCGCCGTCGTGCTCGGCGAGTAACTGCTCGCCGATGCCCTGCAGGTACCCGGCCTTGTTGTTGTGGAACGTGATACCGTAGATGGCGTCCGCGAGTTCGTCCTGCGTGGCGTTCGCGTAGTCCTCCGGCGTCGTGTACGTCTCGAAGAGGTCGCTCGTGACCTCGTTCACGCGCTCGTCCGTGCATTGCGCGGAGAGGACGACCGCGACGAGGAGTTCCAGTCGCGACGCGTAGTTCAGCGATATCGTCGAGTCGGGGTACTCCTCGTGGAGGCGTTCGACGACGGTCTCGGCTTGCGCGCGGCGTGAGTCGCGTGGCGTACCCATGGTGGTGTCGTTGGATACCCGACGGTTAGCCGTTCGGGTTTCGGTCACGCACCCGATATGGGCCGTTACGGACCCGTATGGACTGCCTAGGGAACCGAAGCAACCTGCCGAATTAAGTGTTGGCGGCCGTATGTTTCTGCTACGGCCAGTCCCGTGTCCCGGGGGGCCACATGGGGGAATCATGAACACGCACGCCGCCACCAGTAGCGACAGCACCGTCTCTATCACCGACTCGGGGCTTCCGGCGCTCCAGCTCGCGATCCAGTCCGACACGACCGACGTCACGACGGTCGTCGTCGAAACGCAACTCCCGGACGCCATCGACCCCGACGCCGTCGCGGTCGACGCCGACGACTGCACTGTCTACGCGAACGGCGACGTCAGGTGGCGCTCGACCCTCGAACCGGGCGAGAGTGCCACCGTCACGCTCGGCGTCCCGGTCACCGAACCGGAGACGGTCGACGAACTCGTCGACGCACCGGTCCACGTCGTCCCACCCGAGCACGCCGAGCCACCAGTCGACGACCGCGAGCCCGTCGACCCCGTGGACGCCGTCTCGTTCGACGCCGCCGAACCGACGGAGCGCGTTCCGGAAGTCGTGTACGAGCGCGTGCACGAGCACACCACCGACGCGGAGCTGACCGCCGACGCCACGACGGACGACGCCCTCACCGCCCCTCACGATGCCGACCCTGCCGCGAACGCGGTCGTCACGGCGCCAGCGGGTGCGTCCGCGACCGTGGACGACGCTGAAAGAGGGGCCGAATCCACCGAGCACGCACGCGACGACTCCGAGACGCGTGACGAACACGTCGACTCCGAGCCTTCCGACGAGGGTCGTGAGTGGACGGGCGACGCGTTCGAGAACGCGCTCCGCGTCCACGACGACCGATCGCGAGCCGACGAAGCAGCCTACCGCTTCTCGGTCGCGTTCACCGAGGACGCCAGCACGGACTGCGCGATCGAAGTCCTCGAAGGGTTACTGAACGGAACGACCGTCTACAGCGCGAGTCCAACCCTTCCCGACCTCGAATCGGGCGCGAACCCCGACCGACTCGCGGTCACGATATCGACCGCGCTCGACGAGGACGACATCGTCGGCGCGCTCGGGGAACTACGGGGAGTGACCGTGGAGACCTTCGAGGCGGTCGACGTCGACGGCGTCCCCGCGGAAACCATCGACTCGAACGCCGACGAGCAGTTCCAGCTGCTCGACGAGGCACTCGACCCCGAAGAGTACGACGAGTTCGCCGCGGAGGTCGACGCCCTCGAGGAGGGAACGGTCGACTTCGGTTCGGAGCCGGTGTCCTTCGACGAACTCGTCGAGAACCCCGACGACGCATGGGAGTTCGCCGACGACGACGACCGCGAGACCAGTGCCGGGACTGGCGGGAGTACGACGGACGACGACGACCGCGTCGCCGAACAGCTCCTCGACGAACTCGAATCGGGTGGGGTCACGGAGCGCGAGCGCGTCGAACTCCGCCGGCGCCTCGGCGTCGACCCGCGAACGAGCACCGAAGCGCGCATCGACCACCTCCAGACTCGCGTCGAGGAACTCGCGGCGTACACGGACGCGCTCGAAGCGTTCCTCGACGAGAACGGGACCGCACGCGACGTGCTCGAGGACCTGCAAGCCGACGTCGGCTCGCTCCACGAACGCACCGCCGCCGCCGCCGACGAACGCGGCGCGCTCCGAGCGGACGTCGACGAGGTCGAGGCGAGGACCACCGACGTCGAAGCGACGACCGACGACATCGAAGCGACGGCCGACGACATCGAGGAGGCGGTCGATGCGATCGACGCACGCGTCGAGACCATCGAATCCGAGCAAGCCGCCGAACGGGAGCGAGTCGACGGACTCGCGTCCGCCGTGCGCTCGAACAGCGACGACATCGACCACCTCGCCGCGGACGTCCGCGAGGACGTCGACGAACTCGCCGACGCCGTCGACGACCTCACCGCGACCGTCGAATCCATCGACGAACGACTCGCGGAACTCGGCGAGACCGTCGAGCAGAACGCTCGCGTTCGCGAGAAACTCGAGACGCTCACGTCCTGACACACCGACTCCGTCACCGAACCGCATGGAATCCTGCCGCCGTGGGTTTTAAGCGCGCGGTCGTCTCCCGTAGAGGTATGAAAGCTACCGCGATGGCTCACCCGATCCAGGGCCTCGTCAAGTATCACGGGATGCGCGACGACATCGAACGACTCCCCTACCACGACTCCATCAGCGTCTGCACGGCACCGAGTCACACGAAGACGACCGTCGAGTTCTCGATGGACTACGACGAGGACACGTACGTCGTCGACGGCGAGGAACTCGAGGGGTCCGCGTTCGACCGCGTCGAACGCGTCGTCGAGAAGGCCCGGTCGATGAGTGACGCCGCACACACCGTCTACCCCGTCCGCCTCGAGAGCGAGAACTCGTTCCCGTCGAACGTCGGCCTCGGCTCCTCGTCCTCCGGGTTCGCGGCCGCCGCACGCGCGCTCGCCGAAGCCGCCGAACTCGACGCGAGCCTCGAGGACATCTCGACCATCGCACGCGTCGGGTCCGCGAGCGCCGCACGCGCCGTCACCGGCGGGTTCTCGTACCTCACAGCCGGCATGAACGACCAGGACTGCCGGAGTCACCGCATCCCGACCGACCTCGAGAGCGAACTGAAGATCGTCGTCGCACTCGTCCCCGCGTACAAGGAGACCGACGACGCGCACAGCGAGGCCGAACGGAGCCACATGTTCGGCGACCGGATGGCGCACGTCGTCGAACAACTCCAGGACTGCAAGGACGCCCTGCACGAGGACGACCTGGAGCGCGTCGGCGACATCGCCGAACACGACTCGCTGAGTCTCGCCGCGACGACGATGACCGGCCCCGAAGGCTGGGTGTACTGGAAGCCCGCGACCCTCTCCGTGTTCGACACGGTCCGGGAACTCCGCGAGAACGGGTACGAGGACGACGACGACGTGAACTCCGTCCCCGTGTGGTTCTCGACGGACACCGGCGCGTCCGTGTACGTGAACACGACCGCCGAGCACGTCGAGCGCGTGAAGGAAGCCGTCGCCGAGACGGGCGTTCGAACGACCATCTGGGAGGTCGGCGGCCCCGCGAAGCTCCTCGACGACGACGAAGCGCTCTTCTAGGTCGTCCGCGAACGACGCTAGCGGTTCCGTCCGTTGGCGCGGCCGTGCCGGACACCCAAAGCCCCTTGACCCGTCCTCCCGTAGCCGCCGCCAATGGCGAAATGCGACGAGTGCGGCAGGCAAGAGAACATGCCGTACACGTGCTCGCACTGCGGGAGCACGTTCTGCGGCGAACATCGCTTGCCGGAGAAGCACGACTGTCCGGGGTTGACGGAGTGGAACGACCCGAAGGGCGTGTTCGACAGCGGGTTCGACGACTCGGTGAGCGCGGAGAGCAGCGGCCGGTCGTTCACGCTGTTCGGGCCGGGTGGGGCGCTATCCTATTTCCGCGGGAACATGACGTACGTGTTCCTGGCGTTGATGTTCGTGACGTGGTTCGCGCAGATGGCGGTGCTGACGTTCGCGAGCCGGAGCCTGCACAACACGCTGTTCGTGTTGAGCTCGCAGAATCCGGAGTACCTCTGGACGTGGGTGACGTCCATCTTCGCGCACGCTCCCTTCGGATTGGCGCACATCGCCGGGAACGCCATCGTGATCTTCTTCTTCGGCCGACTCGTCGAGGACCTGGTCGGGTCGCGTGACTTCACGCTCCTGTTCCTCGGCACCGGGATGCTCGCCGGCCTCGGCCAGATCGGGTTGTCGATGGCGCTCAATCCGGGCGCGTTCTCGGGCGTCCTCGGGGCGAGCGGCGCGGCACTCGCGATACTCGGCGTGCTGACGGTGCTGGCGCCGGACCTGAAGGTGTACATCTACTTCATCCTCCCCGTCCCCATCTGGGCGATCACGATATTCTACGCGCTCATCTCGTCGCTCGCCATCCTCGGCGGCGGCGTGGGCGCTGGCGGCGTGGCGCAGGGCGCGCACCTCATCGGTCTGCTCGTCGGGCTGGCGTACGGGAAGTACATCGAGGGCGACGTGCGGCGCCCGCAGAGCCTCGGGTTCGGTGGCGGCCGCGGCCCGGGCGGCCCCGGCGGTCCGGGTGGCGGTCGCCGTCGGTTCTGATGGCCGTCGCTCGACAGAGGTGGTCGTGATGGACGTCGTTCGTCCCGAGTTCCTACCGGACGCGTCGGCGTCGCGCGAGGCGATGGAGGCCTTGCAGCGCGACGTGGCAGCCGCGGCGGTGTTCGCGGACGAGTTCGAATTCGACCCGGCGCGCGTCGGCCGCCCGGAGGGGCCGCTGGTCGCGGGCGTCGACCAGGCGTTCCTCGACGACCGTGCCGTGTCGGCGGTCGTCGTCCGCCGCGGTGACGAGGTCGTCGAGCGGGCGTACGCGGTGACGCCACTCGAGATACCCTACATCCCGGGACTCCTGTCGTTCCGCGAGGGCGGCCCCATCGTGGACGCGCTCCGCGGGCTGGAGCACGTGCCGGACCTCGTGCTGTTCGACGGGAGTGGCCGCATCCACTATCGGGAGGCGGGGCTGGCGACGCACATGGGCGTCGCGTTCGACGTCCCGGCGGTGGGCGTGGCGAAGAACCTGCTCTGTGGGACGCCAGAGCGGGACGTCGACGATCTCGCCGAGGGCGAGCGCGTCCCCGTGCTCGCGGACGGTGACGTGACCGCGGCCGATGGCGAGGTGATCGGGTACGCGGTCCAGTCTCGCCAGTACGACTCCGGCCGGCAGTCCATCAACCCGCTCTGGGTGAGTCCCGGGCATCGCGTTTCGGCGACGACGGCGGCGGACGTGGTGCTCGCGACGACCGCGGGCTACAAGCTCCCGGAGCCGACGCGGCTCGCGGACGCGTACGCCGACGAGGCCAAGCGCGAGGTCGAGTCCCGCGAGGAGTGACTGTGGAGCGCGACCGGTGCTGTGGCTGCTGACTGTTCTGGGGCTGGCAGGCGACCCGTGGCCGTGCTCGCGCGCCGGCGGGTCGCACTCCCGCCTGGACCGACGCGCGTCGTGTTAGTCGTGACGGGGACCGTGGCCGCGTCCTCGTTGTTCAATGTCGGGGGTGGAAACGGAGCGAGGAGCGAGTGCCGGGACCGGTGACACTTACGTACCCGCCGGGCGAAGCCCGGGATATGACTGACGCGGACGAGTCGGCGGTCGCGGTCGACGACGAGGATGGGGAGACACGACACAAGGACGTCTGCCTCGTAACGGGAGCGTCCTCTGGGATCGGGCAGGCGACGGCGCTCGCGTTCCTCGCGGAGGACTGGGTGGTGTACGCGACGGCGCGGGATACCGACGACGTGACAGAGCTTGTGGAGGCTGGCTGTCGCACCGCCGAGTTGGACGTGACGGACGGCGAGCAGGTCGACGCGGTGGTCGGGCGCGTCGTCGACGAACAGGGTCGCATCGATTGCGTGGTGAACAACGCGGGGTTCGCGCAGTTCGGGCCGCTCGAGGACGTGTCGACCGCGGCGCTCGAACGACAGTTCGACGTGAACGCGTTCGGGCCGCATCGGCTCGTTCGCGCGGCGCTCCCGCACATGCGCGAGGCCGGGGATGGGACGGTCGTGAACGTGTCGAGTGTCGTCGGCGAGCTGTCGCTCCCGGGGTCGGGGGCGTACGCGGCGTCGAAGGCGGCGGTGGAGTCGATGAGTGACGCGCTCCGCGCGGAGGTCGAGGAGTTCGGCGTGGACGTGGTGGTGGTGGCGCCGGGGCCGGTCGACTCGTCGTTCTACGACCGCGCGGACGAGGAGCTCGACGGGACCGAGCGGTCGGGCGCGTACGACGACATCTACGAGCTGTACGACGACGCGGCGTCGATGGGCGGGTTCGGGCCGGCCTCCATCTCGCCGGCGATGGTCGGGGATGCCATCGTGAACGCGGCGAGCGCGACGGACCCGGCGCCGCGGTATCCCGTCGGGCCGATAGCGAAGTACTCGGGGCTCGCGCAGTTCGTCCCGAAGCGCTTGCGCGACCGGGTGTTCGCGCTGGCGCGGCGGTTGTTCGCGTGAATCGTGTTCGACGTCCTCGAGGGTGACGGCGGCGCCGGGTCCGGTGGCGATGACAGCGATGCGTCGAGTGTGATTGAGACCGCAGTGGCGTGTCTCGCTGCGGGCGTGGAGCGCGCGGACCCGTTCCGGGCGACGCGGGAGGCGGTGTCGGTCGACGGCGACGCGCTCGTCGTCCAGGGTGAGCGGTACTCTCTCGCGGACGTGGACCGCGTCGTCGTCGTCGGTGCGGGGAAGGGCTGTGACCGGGTCGCGTCGGCGCTCGTGGACGCGCTCGGCGGTCGGGTCGACGACGGGCTGGTGGTCGTGGACGAGCCGGCTGCGGGACTCGCGTTGGGGCCGGTGTCGGTGCGCGTGGGCGACCATCCGGTGCCGAGCGAGCGCGGCGTGGCGGCGACGCGTGACGTCCGCGAGCTGGTCGCGGACGCGGACGAGGGGACGCTCGTGCTCGTGGCGCTGACGGGTGGGGCGTCGGCGTTGCTCGCCGCGCCCGTCGAGTCGGTCGGGTTGGACGCGCTCCGGGCGGTGACGAGCGCGCTGCTCGGCGCGGGCGCGGCCATCGGCGAGGTGAACGCGGTCCGGAAGCACGTCTCGACGGTGAAGGGCGGCCGGTTGGCGGTCGCGGCGACGCCAGCGCGCGTGCTGACGGTCGCGGTGTCGGACGTCGTCGGTGACGACCCGGCGATCGTCGGGAGCGGGCCGACGGCGCCGGACGCGTCGACGTTCGCGGACGCGCTCGCTGTCCTGGACCGCTACGATATCGACGCGCCCGCGGTTCGCTCGCACCTCGAAGCGGGTGCCGCGGGCGGAGGCTGGGGTGGCGTTGCGGAGACGCCTGGAGCGGACCACGATGCGTTCGAGGACGTGCCCTATCACGTGGTCGCGTCGGCGCGAACCGCCGTCGACGGTGCGAAGGAGGCGGCCGCGTCCCGAGGGTTCGAGGCGACGGTGCTTTCGACGACGATGCAGGGCGAGGCGAACGAGTGCGGGCGCTTCCACGCCGCGGTCGGTCGGGAGGTCGCGTCCGCCGGGGACCCTGTCGAGCCGCCAGCGGTCCTCGTGTCCGCGGGCGAGACGACCGTGACGGTATCCGGGGACGGGGACGGCGGCCCGAACCAGGAGTTCGTGCTCGGCGCGGCACTCGACCTCGCGGACGGGCCTCGTCCTCCCGACGGCGTGGACGTCGCTGTCGCCGCGGTCGACACGGACGGTCGGGACGGGAGCACCGACGAGGCCGGCGCGGTGCTCGCGGGCGACGCGCTCGCTGACGCGGAACTGCGCGACGGGGCGCGCGATGCGCTCGCGCGGAACGACGCGACCGGGTTCTTCGAGCGGTTCGAGCGCGCCGCAGCGCCCGCAGCGCCCGCGGACGCGGACGACCGTCGGTTCGGCGGGCGGTTGCGGTCGGGGGCGACGGGGACGAACGTGAACGACCTCCGGGTCGTCGTCGTCGACGACCGATAACGCAGTACCCTTGCGGGAGGCCGTCGTTCCGGCGGACGCTCGCGGTAGGGGACCCGCAGCGTTTTGGCGATGGCGGCCGGAGCGTCGACCGTGAAGTCGTACGAGCGCAAGCAGCTCCTGGAGCGCATCGAGCGCGAGAGCGCGACGGTCGGCGCGGACATCCCCGAGACCATCACTGTTCAGGGGGAGGCGTTCGAGCTCCAGTCGTTCGTGTTCGAGATGAAGCGCGTCGACGGCGTCGCGCCCGAGGACCGCGAGCGCGTGCAGGAGGCGAAGCGGAACCTGCGGCGCGAGCGCCTCCAGCGCAAGCAACGCCTCGAGAACGAGGACATCTCCTTCGAGGAGGGTGAGGCGCTCGTCGGCGCGATAATCGGCCTGGACCGCGCGTTGAACGCCTTGGAGAACCTCGGGCCGACGGACCTGGAGCGGGAGGCAGAGGCGCAGGCGGCGGCCGACCGGAAGCGCTGGATGAACTTCCTCCAGCAGGCGCTCGGTCACGACGAGGACGGCCCGCGAACCGGGCTCTGATCGACGGAGACACCTACGATGGCACTCAAGCACGACGTTGCCGACGAACTGGAAGCGTACGCGAACCTCCTGGAGATGGACGGCGTGGAGTACAAGCCGAACGTGTACCGGCGCGCGGTCGAGTCCATCCGCGAGTACCCGGGGTCGCTCGAGGCGCTCGCCGAGGACGGCGAGGACGCGCTGCAGGCGCTGGACGACGTGGGTGACGCGATCTCCTCGAAGATCGTGGAGTTCCACGAGACGGGCGCCATCGAGGAGCTCGAGGCGATGCGCGAGCGGTACCCCGTGGACCTCGACGCCCTGCTGCGCGTGGAGGGCGTCGGCCCGAAGACGGTCGGGACGCTCTACGAGGAACTCGGGGTGACGGACCTCGACGAGCTGGAGGCGGCGGCCGAGGACGAGCGCATCCAGGACGTGAAGGGGTTCGGTGCGAAGACGGAGCAGAACATCCTCGAGGCCATCCCGTTCGCGCGCCAGGCCGGTGAGCGAGAGCTCCTCGGGGCGGCGCGCCCGGTCGCGGAGCGCGTTCGCGCGTTCGTGAGCGAGCACGACGCGGTCGAGAACGCGGAGGTCGCGGGGTCGACGCGCCGCTGGCGGGCGACCATCGGCGACGTGGACGTGCTCGCGGCGAGCGACGACGGCCAGGCGGTCGTGGACGCGTTCGCCGCGTGGGAGCCCGCGGACGCGGTCATCGAGGCGGGCGAGCAGAAGGCGTCGGTGCGGTTCGACGGGATGCGTATCGACCTCCGGGTGGTCGTGCCGAGCGAGTTCGGGAGCGCGCTCCAGTACTTCACGGGGAGCAAGGACCACAACGTCACCCTCCGGAACTACGCCATCGACCAGGGCGTGAAGCTCAACGAGTACGGCGCGTTCGACGTTTCGGACGTCGACGACGTGGACGCTGACGCCGACGACGGCCAGCGGGTCGGTGAACGCATCGGCGGCGACACGGAGGCGTCGATGTACGCGGCCCTCGACCTCCCGCTCGTCCCGCCGGAGCTCCGCGAGGGCCGCGGCGAGGTCCGGGCCGCCATCGACGACGCGCTCCCGGACCTCCTCGTCGAGGCGGACGTTCGCGGAGACCTCCACACTCACACGGACGCGAGCGACGGCGCGAACTCGGTCCGCGAGATGGTCGCGGGCGCGAAGGCGTTCGGTCACGAGTACGTCGCCATCACAGACCACGCGACCGGCCCGGGCGTCGTCGGCGGGATGGGCGTCCCGGACGACGCCCTCCTGGACCTCGCCGACGAGGTCGCGGCGGTGAACGACGACGTCGACGGCATCACGGCGTTCTCGGGCGTGGAGGCGAACGTCGACGCCGACGGCGAGATATCCGTCGCGGACGACGTCCTCGCCGAACTCGACGTCGTGGTCGCGTCCCCCCACAGCAGTCTCGACATGCCGGGTGACGAGGCGACCGACCGCCTCTGTACGGCGATGGAGCACCCCAGCGTGGACGTCCTCGGGCACCCGACGGGGCGGCTCCTGAACCAGCGCGAGGGCCTCGACCTCGACGCGAACCGCCTCGCCGCGGTCGCCGCCCGCGAGGGCGTCGCCTTGGAGGTGAACGCGAACCCGAGCCGCCTCGACCTCTCCGGGAGCGCGGTCAAGGCCGCGGTCGACGCCGGCGCGACGGTCTCCATCAACACGGACTCGCATCGCCCCGAGACGTACGAGAACGTGACCTACGGCGTCCACACCGCGCGCCGCGGGTGGGCGGAGCCCGACGACGTCCTGAACACGTACGACGAGGACGCGCTCCGCGAGTTCCTGCACTGACTCGGGGACGGAATCGTGACGCGAATCCTCCTGGACGCGATGTGCGGCGGGCTCCGCGCGTACCTCCGACTCTGCGGGCACGACGCCGCGTACGCGCCCGACCGCGGCGTCGAGGCCGACGACGCCATCGCCGCACTCGCTCGCGACGAAGACCGCGTCGTCGTCACGCGCGACCGCGCCCTCGCCGCCGCGACCGACGGGATTCTCCTGCGCGAACGCGACCCCGTCGACCAGCTCCGGGAGCTCGCCGCCACCGGCATCCCGCTCGAACCGACCGACGACCCCGAGCGTTGCGGGCACTGCAACGGTCGCCTCGACCGCGTCCCCACCGACGACGCGACGCCAGAGTACGCACCCGACCCCGGCAACGAGGCCGTCTGGCGGTGTCGCGACTGCGAGCAGTGCTTCTGGAAAGGGAGTCACCACGACCGGATGGTCGAGACGCTCGCTGCCGTGCGGACGTAGCCTCGAACCCTCCCGTCAGTTGCAGTGCGGTGTGACGTGGTGCGATGCGGTGCGGTGCAGTGCGATGCGGTGCGGTGCAGTGCGATGCGGTGCAGTGCGATGCGGTGCGGTGCAGTGCGATGCGGTGCGGTGCAGTGCGATGCGGTGCGGTGCAGTGCGATGCGGTGCGGTGCAGTGCGGTTCAGTCGTCCGCCGAGCGGAGCGAGGCGGTTCACCGACGGCGAGGCCATTGGCCGAGCCGTCGGCCTTTTTCACCCATGTTTTTGCCGCGAGCGGTTCGCGCGGAGCGCGAACCCGAGCGGGAAAAAGATGGTCGGTCTTAGTTGTTCGGTTGCCAGGCGTCGCAGGCTTCCATGTCGTCCATCTGTTCGTCGTGGTAGCCGCAGTATGGCTGGATGCCCTGGTTCGTCTGGACGTAGTCGAAGTGCTCGCAGTTCCCGCAGTAGCGGTCGGCGTGGTTCGTCGACGCGGGCTCGGCCGGTTCGTCCTCGAGGACTTCGGCGTCGTAGCCGTCGCCCGCGTGGTCGTCGAGCGGCGAGGAGATGTCCTGCGTGGTCGCGCCACCGTCGCTCGCTGCCGGGTGCGCGCCCGCGGTTCCCCCGCCCTCGGCGCCGGCGCGCTTCGAGCGGCGCGCCTGCTGCTTGCTCTGTCGGCTCGCGTTCCCGCTGGTGCCCGAGTTCGTCGACGCGGACTGCGACGCGGTGGGGTCGGCGGTCTGGGTCTCGACGTTCCCGTCGGGCTGCCGGCCGAGCATCCCGACGCCACTCCCGAGGTCCGCCGCGGACGTCTCGCCCTCGCGCACCGCTTGGGCGGTCTCCTCGTCGACCTCGACGACGCGCGTCTCGCCTTCCTGCGTGATGCGGAGTTCGATGGTGCCGCCGGGGTCGTTCCGCGTCTTGAAGTTCACGACTGCCGTGAACAGCGTCCAGATGCTCGTGAACGCACCGAACACGTACACTGCGGCGACGACGAGCGTCAGGTCCGTGCTCGCGGTCGAGGTCACCCAGTACGTCGGGTACGCGTACCAGAACAGCGCGACGCCGAGCACGCAGATGCTCGCGCCGATGGCCGCGGCACCGCGGACGCGGTTGCTCGCCGGCAGCACCGTGAACACGCCGAGGAGGACGGCAGGGAAGCCGACGCCGCCGAGGACGCCCGCTATCTTGCGCGCGCCGAGGACGTCGATGCCGACCGCCGCGAGGACGTTCGTTCCGCCGGCGACCACGCCCGCGAGCGTCAGGACGACGCCGACGACGAACAGGCCGGTGCCGGCGTACAGTCGGCGGACGCTCCCCACCTCTCCGACGTTGTCCTCGTAGACGTCCGCGAGACTCGTCATGCGTCCGCGTTGGAGCGCATCAAACAAAAGGGTGCGTCAGACAATCGGCGGTCGACGCTCCCGAGTACGCGTCTCGCTCGGTCGGCTGCACGCTCGAACTCGTCGGCTGCACGCGCGAACGACGCTCGGGTGAAGCGAAAGGTTGAATCGCGGCGCTCGCAAAGCGCCGACCATGGCAGACGACGAGGAAGCGGAAGACGAGCCCGCCGTCGAACTCGGTTCGGGTGCGTCCGTCGAGGGCGCCCCGGTCGCACGCGTCGCGTCGCGACTCAAGTACCCCCAGCAGAAGAGTCGGGTCCTCGAACTCGAGGGCGACAGCGAGATCCGGACCCCGGAGGGCCCGCGGACGCTCGCGGACGTCCTCGAGGAGGACGACACGACGTACTTCGACACGCGCCAGTCGTTCGTCGACGCCGTCCAGGGCGTCGTCGGCGACGGCCCGGTCGCGACCGAGTGACTGCGGGACCGTGGTCCGGGCGACGACGCCGGTAGCCGCGACCGCAACCGCGACCGCGGACACCATCTGGTGTGACTCGCGCCGATGAGCGCGCGCACCGCCGACGTCCTGGGTCGCGTCCGCGACGGCTGGCGGGACCTCTCCTGGACGGCGAAGTCCCTCCTCTGGGGGTTCGTGCTCACCGTCCTCTGGATGCGGTACTCGCCCATCGGCCTCGAGCGCCGCATCGTCGTGGACGGCCTCATCTTCTTCGTCGGGCCGATGGCGCTCGCGGCGACTCACGGCCGCGACATCGGGTATCGCGTCGACCGTCGAGCGATACGGAACGCCGTCCTGCTCGCGTTGTTCGTCCTCCCGTTCTACCTCGTCGGGTCCTCGCTTCCCTCCATCCGCGAGTTCTACCCGATGTGGGGGACCGCCGCCGAACTCCGGGACCCGGGCGCGTTCGCGGTGCACGCGGTCAAGCAGTTCGCGCTCGTCGTCGCCGTGGAGACGTACTATCGCGGGTTGCTCTGCGTGGGCGTCGGCGAACGCTTCGGTATCAAGGCCGCGTTCATCAGTCCGGTCGTGTACGCCATCCATCACGCGAGCAAGCCACCCATCGAGATACTGCTCTCCGGGCCGACGGACGTCCTCTTCGGCGCGGTCGACTACAAGTCGAACTCGCTGCTGCCGAGCGTCGTCGCGCACGGCGCCGGCCTCGTCCTCCTGGACTGGCTCGTCATCCACGACCCCATCATTCCGACCGAGACCGTCCTCGAGTGGCTGCGGTGGCTCCCCATCCCCATCTGAGCGGTCGCGGGGACGCGAACGAGGGCTGACGGTTGCGCGCGAGTCGCGCCAATCGCGGCGTACGTTTTTCCGCCGCGAGCGCCGAGTGGAGCGTGATGACACTCCCAATCGACCCCGAGCAGATCAGCGAGTCGGACATCGGCACGAAGCGCGCGGTCCTCGAGATGGAGCACGACGCGGCCGTCGAGCACGTCCGCGAGGCGTTCGTCGACGCCGGGTTCGGCGTCGCGACCGAGTTCTCGCCGAGCGAGTTACTGAACGAGAAGGTGGACGCGGGCCGGGACCCGTACTACGTCCTCGGCGCGTGCAACCCTGGGGTGGCGAACAAGGCGCTCGACGTGACGGAGGACATGGGCGGCCTGTTCCCGTGTAACGTCGTCGTCTGGCAGGAGGAGCCGGGCGTCCAGCACGTCTACCACGTCTCCATCATGAAGATAGCGCGGCTCGTCGGCATCGCGCCCGACAGCGACGAGTGGCAGGCGATCGTCGACGAGACCGGCGAGTACGTCGAGGCGGCGATGGCGAACCTCGACGGCGAGATTCTGGCGGTCGACGACTGAGGCATCCGGGCCGACGCCCGGCCGGCGTCGCGGTCCGGCGTCCGCTCGGCTCAGCGCTCGTCCTCGCGTTCCTCGACGCGTTCGCGGAGGTCCTCGACCTCGCGTTCGAGTGCCGCGACGCGACTCGGGTCGGGGAGGTCGAGCAGTCGACGGACGAGCACGTACCCGATGACGGCGAGGACGACGAGCGGCAGGAGGATGAGCCCGATGACGATGACCTCCGGTGCGCCGGGCAGCTGTAGCGGGAGCGAGAGCGCGGCCATGGCTGGTTGGTTCGACCGGGTGCGTGAAGAATCGTCGGGTCGCCCGCGGTTGCTACCGGGGAGTCGAGCGCGCTACGTCCAGTCCGCGAGCGACGACTGGAGGCCCGAGACCATGCTCGACTTCCGACGGAGACGGTTCGTCGACACGGGAAGGTGCGGTTCGATGGCGCGTATCGCGGTCGCGAAGTCCTCGGCTTCGCCGGGTTCGTCGTCGAACGCGTTCCGAACCGACTCGCGGACTTGCCAGACGCCGACGGGCGCCCAGTAGTCGTCGCTGACCTCGCGGAGCACGAGGCACTTCGCTTGCCGGTCGCGCTCCGCGAGGTGTTCGAGGACGCCGAGTCGGCTCGCGTAGTACGCGCCCGCGGTCTCGTCGACGTACCCGCTCCGGCCCTCGAACCCCTCGCTCGCCGCGCCCATCCAGACCTCGCCCTGCCCTTGATTCCAGATGCTCCCCGGCGCTTTCATCTCCACGAGCTCGTACTCCCACTTCCCGGGTGCGAGCACGACCCAGTAGCGGTTCCCCATGAACTCGTTCTCGTGGACCTCGACCTGGTCGATGCTCTGCGTGCCACGGAGCTGCCCGCGGAGGAACTGGCCGACGGTGTCGTCGACCGCGGTGATGGACCACCGGGTGGGGACGAGCCGTCGGTTCTCGCCGCGACCGAGCGCGCCCGCCGACAGGATGTTGTTTATCTCGTAGACGTCGAACCCGCGACGGTAGAGGTACGTCATCGCACCCTGTGCTTGCCAGTCGTCGTCCTCGAGCGTCTTCTTCACGGGCCGGGGCACGTAGGGGTTCTCCGCGAGTTCCGCGCGGTTCGCTCGCGCTCGCGGCCCCCGCGGCGCACTTATCTCGCCGCCGGAGAGGTCGAGCTCCGGCGTTCCGTCCAGCCCGATCTCGACGTCGACGGGGTCGCCCGCGATGGCGACCTCGCGCTGGGTGCCGAGGAACCCGTTCCACGCGTCGTGCACGCTGTCGGAGTCCGACAGCGAGCCGGCGTCGCGGACGTCCGCGCGCCGGTTCGAGTTCAACAGCGAACTCCGGCGCTGGACGACGTCGTCGATGCCGACCGCGCCGTACCACGACGCGTCCGTCACCAGACTCTCCGGGTCGACGTCCCCGGCCACGGGCGACAGCAAGCCCGTCGACACGTCCGGGTACCCCGACCGACCGACGAACACCGACGGCGACGTCGACCCGAACAGGTCCCCGCCCTGCACCGACTCCTCGAACGCCCGCTCGAAGTCCTCCAGGTACTCCGTCACCTCGTAGGACTTCTCCTTCGCCAGCCGCCGACGCCGCGCGTCCTCGTCGGGCTCCAACCCATCGATGTAATCGTCGAGCCGCATCTACCACTCGTACACGACCACGACGCTTCAACCTTGTTTCTGCGGGGATGCACCCGACGACACCGCGACCGCCCCGCACCGCGACCGCCCCACGACCGCACCGCGACCGCCCCACGACCGCACCGCGACCACATCCGCACCGCGACCACACCACGACCGCACCGCGCCTGCCCTCCCCCTGCTCGCAGCGCGCGCAGTTCCGCGCGCGCTGCTCGCGGCCCGGATTCCCCGTCGAATCGAGCGTTCGACCGCCGGCTGGCGCGCGCTGTCGAGTCGGTGCGAGCGAACGCGAGCGCCGGCGAGTCGACACCGTGCGAGGGACGAGCGCGGCGGCGACCGACGGGAGCCGCCGCGGGAGTCGGCTGGGGAGGCCGAGGCGTCGTTCGGTCGGTGAGCACGGAGACGTAGCCCACGGAGGTTTACGTGAGACGTAAACCCCGTGCGTCGGGCCGACGCGTTCGCCAGCACGCACGGACCCGAAACACGTCGACGTCTCGTGGGACGGTACCCCGGGATGCGGTGCGACCGGCGTGCCCGCAGTCCTCGAACGGCCGTGGTGGCGGTACTGTCGCGGTCGCGGGGCGGTCGCGGTGCCGTCCGGTCGCGGGGCGGTACGGTGCCGTCCGGTCGCGGGGCGGTAGCGGTGCCGTGCGGTCGCGGTGCGGTCGCGGTGTGGTCCAACGGACCGACACCGAGCGCGAGCGAGCGCTACGCGGGGCGAGCGAAGCGAGTCCCGCGAGAAGCGAACGGCGTAGCCGTGAGCAGCGAGCGACGCCCTCGGGAGGTTTTTCGCCCACGTTTTTCCAAGGAGTGGTGCGCCGCAGGCGCACCCGACGCCGGAAAAAGGTGGTGTTTAAGTTCCGTCCTGTGTCGCTTGTGGGTATGCGCGTCGTGTTCGTCGCGTTGGAGACCGCTTTTCATCGTGGGTCCGAGGCGAACTATCGGGTGCGGGGGCTCGCCGAGCGACTCGCTGCGCGCGGGCACGACGTCGTCGTTCTCTGCGGGAAGTGGTGGACGAGCGCGGACGAGACGTGGACGGAGAACGACGTGACGTACGAGGCGGTGGTGGAGGACGTGGACGCGGAGCGGTCGTTCCGGTGGGCGCTCACGACGCGCATCCCGCGTCGGAGTCCGGACGTCGTGCACGCCGCGGGGACACCTGCGAGTCAGGTGCCGGCGGCGAAGAAGGGCGCGCGGATGGCGCGCGCACCGCTCGTGACGGAGTGGTACGGGGACGTCGACGGGTACGGACGGACGGAACGGAAGGCGCTCTCGAAGCCCGACCGCGTCCTCGTCCCCTCGGAGCTCGTCGAGACAGAGGTCCGCGAGCACGTCGACCTCGCCGCGGACGCGGTCGAGGTCGTCCCGAACAGCGTCGACGTCGACCGCATCCGCGCGACGGACCCGGTTCGCGCCGGCGACGTGGTGTACGCGCGCCGGCTCGACGAGGGCGCGAACCTCGAGTCGCTCCTGCTCGCGCTCGCGGAACTCCGGCAGACCGACTGGACTGCGACCGTCGTCGGCGACGGCCCCGAACGCGAGGCGTACGAACGACAGGCGCGGGACCTCCGCATCGACGACCGCATCACGTGGCTCGGGGAGTGCACGCGCGACGAACGAATCTCGGTCTATCGTGGGGCGCACGTGTTCGCGCAGACGGCGAACGAGTGCCTGTTCCCGACCGAGTTCCTGTGGGCGCTCGCCAGCGGGTGCGTCGGTATCGTCGAGTACCACGCGAACTCGAGCGCGCACGAGCTCGTCGAGCACTACCTGAAGCCGGGCGGGGACCGCGACCGGGCGTTCCGGACGACGAGCGAGCAGGAGCTCGCGGACGCCATCCGCGACGCCGCGAGCCTGGACCGGCTCGATTACGACCCGGCGTTCGACGAGTACGACCACGACGCCGTGCTCGAAACCTACCTCCAGTGTTACCGCGAAGAGGTCGAGGCAGCGGGCCTGTTCTAGCCGGGGCGGCGCAGCCACGAGCGCTCCGGGCGCGCCGACGTCGACACCGATACCGGTTCAGATTCAGAATCCGACGCCGGCACCGAACGCGTCCTTATAAATCAGCGTTCGAGTGGTGTGGTATCGTCCCGCAGTACTGGCCGCGAACTCGCGGCTCGCGCCACCAGCAGACCACCCACCAGCTCGTTACAGAAAAAATACATTTGTCTTGCGTACCATTAAGAGACTTCGCCCGCGCGTATCCTGTATGCCAACGAACCGGGTTGAGGAACTCGAGGCCACCGTGGCGGAACTCGAGTCCACCGTCCGCGGCCTCACCGAGGAACTCGTAGAGACCAAAGAGCGCGTGCGCATCCTCGAAGCCGAACTCGACGCCGACCCCCAGACCGTCGTCGAGGACGCCGACCCGAACGTCGACCTCGGCGCCGACGAGAGTCCCGCGCAGACCACCGCCCGCGGGGACATCCCCGAGAGCGAAGCGACCGACACCGAGATCGTCACGCCCGAAGCCGGCCAGGAGGACGTCGCCGAAGCGACGAAGGAAGCAGTCGAAGGAGACAAGCCCACCGAGAGCGAAGCGGGCGACGATTCGGAGGATTCCGACGTCGGCGACGACATCATCGTCGCCTGACGTCGGCGTCCCCGCGGTGGATTCGGACCAACAATGCACATCAAGGAACTCGTCCTCGAGAACTTCAAGAGCTTCGGGCGGAAGACCCGAATACCCTTCTACGAGGATTTCACGGTCGTCACCGGCCCGAACGGGAGCGGGAAGTCGAACATCATCGACGCCGTCCTGTTCGCGCTCGGCCTCGCTCGGACGCGAGGGATTCGCGCGGAGAAACTCACTGACCTCATCTACAACCCCGGGCACGCCGACGGCGACGAAGCCGGCGGCCCGAAGGAAGCCATCGTCGAGGTCGTCCTCGCGAACGACGAGGGCCGGCTCTCGCGGTCGCAGGTCGAGAACGCCGCCGGGACCGACGACGTCGGCGACGTCAGCGAGATATCGGTGAAGCGACGCGTCAAGCAGACCGAGGACAACTACTACTCGTACTACTACCTGAACGGCCGCTCGGTGAACCTCTCTGACATCCAGGACCTCCTCGCGCAAGCCGGTGTCGCGCCCGAGGGCTACAACGTCGTCATGCAGGGCGACGTCACCGAGATCATCAACATGACGCCGTACGCGCGCCGCGAGATCATCGACGAGATCGCGGGCGTCGCGGAGTTCGACGCGAAGAAGGAGGACGCCCTCGAGGAGCTGGAGACGGTCAAGGAACGCATCGAGGAGGCCGAGATCCGCATCGACGACAAGCACGCTCGCCTCGACCAGCTCGCGGACGAACGCCGCGAGGCGCTCCGCTACCGGCGGCTCCGCAGGGAGAAGGAGGAGTACGAGGGCTACCTGAAGGCCGCGGAGTTAGAGGACAAGCGCGAGGCGCTCGACGACGTCGTCGACCGCATCGACCGGAAGCAAGACGAACTCGAAGAGCTGGAGCGCGAACTCGACGAACGCCAGGGGAAGGTGATGCGTCTCGAGGACGACCTCGAGGAGTTGAACCGCGAGATCGAGCGGAAGGGCGAGGACGAGCAACTCCAGATCAAGAGCGACATCAATGGAATCCAGAACGACATCGAGCTCCTGGAGGAGAAGGTCGCGTCGAGCGAGGACGCGATCGAGTCCGCGGAAGCGGACCGCCGGCAGGCGTTCGTGCAGGTGGACAAGAAACAGGAGGAGATCGAGGACCTCGAGGGCGACATCAAGGAGTGCAAGGTAGAGAAGTCCTCGTTGATGGCGGACGTCCAGGACAAGCGCGCGGAGCTCGCGGACCTGCAAGCCGAGATCGATGCGATAGACACGGAGTACGACGAGCTCAAGGGCGAGCTCCAGGAGCGAAAGCAGGCGCTGGAGGAAGCGCGGGACGAGAAGAACGAGCTCCAGCGCGAGCAGGACCGGCTGCTCGACGAGGCGCGGCGGCGGTCGAACGAGATAAGCGAGGTCGAGGACGACGTCGAGGCCGCCGAGGCGGAGATTCCGGAGCTGGAGGCCGAGCGCGAGGACCTCCAGGACGAGCTGGAGAAGGCGCGCAAGAACGCGCTCTCCATCGAGGGCGTCGTCGACGACCTCAAGCGGGAGAAGCAGGAGGCCCAGAGCGACCTGGACGACGTGGAGGACGAGCTCCAGCGCAAGCAACAGGAGTACGCGGAGCTGGAGGCGAACGCCGAAGCGTCGGGTGATTCGTCGTACGGGCGGTCGGTGACGACCATCCTGAACTCGGGTATCGACGGCGTGCACGGGACGGTCGCGCAGCTCGGGAGCGTCGGCGGGCAGTACGCGCAGGCGTGCGAGACCGCGGCGGGTGGCCGGATGGCGAACGTGGTCGTGGACGACGACGTCGTCGGCCAGCAGTGCATCGAGCACCTCAAATCGCGGAACGCGGGCCGTGCGACCTTCCTCCCGATGACGAAGATGCACAACCGGTCGCTGTCGAGTCCGCCGGACGTGCCTGGCGTCGTCGACTTCGCGTACAACCTGCTCGACTTCGATTCGACGTACGCGGACGTGTTCAGTTACGTGGTCGGCGACACGCTCGTCGTCGAGGACCTCGAGACGGCGCGGGACCTCCAGGGCGACTATCGGCTCGTGACGCTCGACGGCGACCTCGTCGAGAAGTCCGGGGCGATGACGGGCGGGTCGAGTTCGGGGTCGCGGTACTCGTTCGCGAAGTCCGGGCGCGGGGAACTGGAGCGCGTCGCCGAGCAGATCACGGAGCTCCAGGAGCAACGCGAGGCCCTCCGGGAGGACCTCCGGGACATCGACGAGCGGTTGGACGACGCGCGCGACCGGAAGGCGGACGCGACGGACGCAGTCCGCGACGTCCAGAGCGACGTCGACGCGGTCGAGGCGGAGATCGAGTCGACCCGGGAGCGCGTCGAGCGCCTCGAGGACCGGAAGACCGAGCTCGAGGGCGAGCGCGAGGACGTGGACGCGGAGATGCAGGAGATCGAGGCGGAGGTGAGCGAGAAGCAGGCCGAGATTGCGGACATCGAGGGCGACATCGCGGAGCTCGAGGACGAGCTCGCGGACTCGCGCGTTCCGGAGTTGACCGCGGAGATGGAGGACGTGGAGGCGGAGATCGACGACATCGAGGGTCGCGTGAGCGACATCGACGGGACGCTGAACGACCTGACGCTCCAGAAGGAGTACGCGGAGGACGCGATCGAGGACCTCCACGACGATATCGAGGATGCCCAGGAGCGCAAGGCCGAGCACGAGGACCGTATCGCGGAGCTCGAGAGCGACATCGAGGCGAAGGAGGCGACGCTCGAGGAGAAGCGCCGGAAGGTCCTGGAGCTCGAGGACGAGCTCGAGGACTTGAAGGCCGAACGCGAGGAGGTCCGCGAGGAGGCGAAGGCGGCGCGGCAGGCAAGGGACGAGCAGCAACAGCAGGTGGATGCGGTCGAGTCGAAGGTGGCGAACCTGGAGGCCGAGCGCGACGACCTCGAGTGGGAGGTCGAGAGCCTGGAGGCGGAGGTCGGCGAGTACGACCCCGAGGACGTCCCGGAGCACGACGCCGTCGTGGAGATGGTGGAGTGCTTCGAGGCGGACATGGCGGCGATGGAGCCCGTGAACCAGCTCGCGATCGACGAGTACGACGAGGTCAAGGAAGCATTGGAGGAGTTGCTGTCGGGGAAGGAGACGCTCGTCGAGGAACGCGACGGCATCCGCGAACGCATCGAGTCCTACGAGGCCCAGAAGAAGCAGACGTTCATGGACTCCTACGAGGCGATCAACGAGCAGTTCACGGACATCTTCGAGCGGTTGTCCGCTGGGACGGGGACGCTGCACCTGGAGGACGAGGACGACCCGTTCGACGGCGGGTTGACGATGAAGGCGCAGCCGGGCGACAAACCCATCCAGCGCTTGGACGCGATGAGCGGCGGCGAGAAGTCCCTGACGGCGCTCGCCTTTATCTTCGCGATTCAGCGGCACAATCCGGCGCCGTTCTACGCGCTCGACGAGGTGGACGCGTTCCTGGACGCGGCGAACGCGGAGCGCGTCGGGCAGATGGTCGACGAGCTCGCGGGCGCCGCGCAGTTCGTCGTCGTCTCTCATCGGTCCGCGATGCTCGACCGCTCCGAGCGCGCGATCGGCGTGACGATGCAGGACAACAACGTGTCCGCGGTCACCGGCATCGACCTGGCGGGCGGCGAGGAGGTGCCCGCGGATGACTAACGAGGACCGCGAGCGAAGCGAGGGGTCCTCGGAGACGCGAGCGGGGAGCGAAGCGACCCGCGAGCGCGCGGACGAGGCGACTGACGCCGACGAGCGCGTCAGCGACGAGACGGCCGAGGAGACGCCTAGGGCTGACGGCGGGAACGACCCGGCGTCGATGCTCGACATCGCGGGCCACGAGGACCGTGAGCGTCCCGGCGACGCGGACGACCCGTTCGGGGACGGTGACGACGCCGAGGGGAACGCGGACGCGGCCGACGCCGAGAGCGACGACCCGTACGCTGACGCTGCCGATGCGGCGGACGCGGCCGCGGAGACGATGGACGAGGTGTTGCCGGACGAGGACGCGATGGCTGACGGCGACGAGGACGAGGTCGAGCCCGTCGAGGTGCTCGTGAACCTCGCGGAGAGCGGCGAGATCGACCCGTGGGACATCGACGTGGTCACGGTGACGGACAAGTTCCTGGACGCGCTCGACGACGCGGACCTGCGGACGTCGGGGCGGGCGTTGTTCTACGCGAGCGTCCTGGTGCGGATGAAGGGCGACGAGCTCTTGCACGGGAGCGACGAGGAGGACGAGGAGGAGCTCGCGCCGTGGGAGCAGCCGTTCGCGGACGACCCTGCTGCGGCAGGCGGTGAGGGTGGCGAGGCGCCGAGCGACTTCGACCCGGTCGCGGCACTCGAGGACGAGATGGAGCGCCGGCTGGACCGCAAGCACGCGCGCGGGACGCCCGAGACGCTCGACGAGCTGGTGCGCGAGCTCCGGGAGGCCGAGCGCGGGTCGTGGTGGAAGCGCCGGCGCGAGTACGACACGAGCGACTCGCCGTCGGGGTACGGGCGCGGCGAGCAGACGCTCGACTATCGGTCGGCGGACGACTTCCGCGTGGACGACGAGCCGACGGAGGCGGACGTGACTGGGACGACCCACGAGGAGGACATCGAGTCCGTCATCGAGGACGTGGAGGCGACGCTCCGCGAGCACTACGACGCGGGCCGCGACGAGGTCCTGTTCCGCGAGGTCGCGGCCGCGTACGGGTCGCGCGTGCAGACGTTCCTCGCGGTCCTGTTCATGAGTCACCGGGGGACCGTGCGGCTCCAGCAGGACGAGTTGTTCGGCGACCTGTGGGTGCAGGACCCGAACGCGGCGACGGTGAGTGAGAGCGCGACCGCGGACTGACGTAGACCGGGTTCTGTGGCTGCCGGTTCGGTGGTCGTGTGGCGCTGTTACTGGATCTCGGTGGCGGCGGCACGCACCCCGCTACAGTGCCATGTCAAGACATGGCATGACTTATTGCGGTGGGGGTCGTAGTTCGTTCGCATGTCCCGAAGCGCAGGCGGGTCGTCGCTCATCGACCGACTCAACGACCGCTACGAGGGGACCGATCTCACCTGCCCCGAGTGCGGGTACCACGACGAGGACGGCAGTTGGCGTGCGTCGACCAACGGCCGCCGGATCGACTACCGCCACCTCTGTCCGAGCTGCGGGAACAACCGCATCCGGACCGTCACCCTTCGCGACTGACGCTCTCGGCGGTGGACCGTCGCGTTCACGGATGGTAACCACCTGACGCCACCCGGCGGGTTCCGGTTCGAATCCCGTCGCGAGCTGGCGTGGAGCTGGGTGCGTCTCCGCCAGTAACCGTGTAGTGGCGATTTTTGCGCCAGCCCGACGTCTGGTATGGTGTATCATGCCAAGCGAATCAGTCCTGCGGTCGATGTACGAGGACATGGTGACGGCGCGCTACTACGAGGAGCGCCTCCAGGAGGAGTACATGGAGGGCAAACAGCCCGCGTTCGACATCTCCGCCGGTCCGATACCGGGTGAACTCCACCTCGCCGCCGGTCACGAGGCCTCGGGCGCCGGCGTCTGCGCGCACCTCCGCGACGACGACACCGTCACCGCGCCGCACCGACCGCACCACATCGCCATCGCGAAGGGCGTCGACCTGAAGCGGATGACCGCCGAGATATTCGGGCGCGAGACAGGGCTCTCGAAGGGGAAGGGCGGCCACATGCACCTGTTCGACCCGGACGTGAACTTCGCGTGCAGTGGCATCATCGCACAGGGCTGTCCGCCCGCGGTCGGCGCGGCACTGGCGGCGAAGAAGCGCAACACGGACGCAGTCGCGGTCGCGTTCCTCGGCGAGGGCGCCATCGACCAGGGCGGGTTCCTCGAGTCGCTGAACTTCGCGAGCGTCCAGAACCTCCCCGTCGTGTTCGTCGTCGAGGACAACGACTGGGCGATCAGCATGCCCAAGGAACGCGTCACGGACGTCCGCGACGGCTCGAAGCGCGCCGACGGCTTCGAGATGCACGGCGAGCGCGTCGACCACGACGACGCCATCGACGTCTACGAGGCCGCCGAGCGAGCGGTCGGGCGCGCTCGCGACGGGAACGGCCCGACGCTACTGGAGGTACAGGTGCATCGCCGCATGGGTCACTTCATGGGCGACGCCGAGGGGTACCGGCCCGAGGCCGACGTCGAACGCCACAAGGCGCGGGACTCCATCGAACGACTCGCCGAGGACCTCCGGAAGTACGGCGTGACCGGCGACGAGGTCGACGAGATACGCGAGGGGGCGGAGAATCGCGTCGACCACGCCATCGACTGGGCGAAGGAGCAGCCAGAGCCCGACCCGAGCGCAGCGCACGAGGACGTGTTCGCGAACCCACCGGCGGGCGCGGCCGGCGAGACGTCTACGACCGCGGCGACCGACGGAGGTGAGGAGTGATGGCCCAAACGCAGGAGGCCGCCGAGCGCGAACTCACGATGAGTCGCGCGATGGTCGAAGCGGTCGCGAGCGAGATGCGCGAGAACGACGAGGTGTTCCTCATGGGCGAGGACGTCGCGGACTACGGCGGCATCTTCAGTTCCGCAACCGACCTCGCCGACGAGTTCGGGCACGACCGCGTGATGGACGTCCCCATCTCGGAGACGAGTTACATCGGCGCGGGCGTCGGCGCCGCACAGGCCGGGATGCGCCCCATCGTGGAACTGATGTTCGTCGACTTCTTCGGCGTCGCGATGGACCAGATCTACAACAACATGGCGAAGAACACCTACATGTCCGGGGGGTCGGTGAACGTCCCGATGGTGCTCACCGCCGCCGTCGGCGGGACGTACAACGACGCCGCACAGCACTCCCAGACGCTGTACGGGACGTTCGCGCACCTCCCCGGCATGAAGGTGGTCGTCCCGAGCACGGCGTACGACGCGAAGGGCCTGATGCATTCCGCCATCAGGGACGACGACCCGGTCGTGTACATGTTCCACAAGCGCCTGATGGGCCTGGGCTGGATGCCGTCGCCGACCGGCCCGAAGACCGACGTCCCCGAGGATCCGTACGAGATTCCGTTCGGCGAGGCCGACGTGAAGCGCGAGGGCTCGGACGTGACCGTCGTGACGCTCGGCCTTCACGTCCACCGCGCGCTGGAGGCCGCGGACGCGCTCGCCGACGACGACATCGACGCCGAGGTGCTCGACTTGCGGACGCTCGTGCCGCTCGACACCGACGCCGTCCTCGACTCCGTCCGGAAGACGGGCCACCTGGTCGTCGTCGACGAGGACTACCGGTCGTTCGGCGTGACGAGCGAGATAGCGGCGCTCGCCGCCGAGCACGCGCTCGACGACCTCGAGTCCGTCCGGCGCGTCGCCGTCCCGGACGTCCCCATCCCGTACGCCCGACCGCTCGAGGACGAGGTCATCCCGGGCGTCGACGACATCGAAGCCGCGGTCCGCGACACCCAGGAATGAGCGGGACGAGCGACACCGAGTCGGCGGGCGAACGCGTCGCGGTCACGCTCGCGTCCGTGTGGCCCGAGGACGCCGACGACATCGACGAGGGCGTCGTCGCGAACTGGTTCGTCCGCGAGGGCGCGACCGTCGACGCGGGCGACACGCTCTGCGAGATACAGATAGAGAAGGTCAGCATCGACGTCCCCGCACCCGTCGCGGGCGTCGTCGACGAGGTCGTGCTCGGCGAGAACGACGAGTTCACGCGCGACGACACCCTCGCGTACGTCCGACCGGCCTGAGGACCGCGTCGCCGTCACTCACCAGCGACCGCGTCGGCGTCCCCACTCGCTTCGCACGCGGCGCAGTCCCGGCGGTACTGCCAGTAGAGCAGCCCCGCGAACAGCGCGACGCTCGCGACGCCGAGGTACGGCCGGAGCGGGTCGAAGTGCGTCATGAGCGCGGACGAACTGAACAGCGCCAGCAGGACGGCGTTACAGATCGGGCACCCGAACGCGAGGACGCCGGCGGCGACGCTCCCCGCGGCGTACCCGTCACCGAGCGGGTCGGCGACGCGCGAGCGCTGGTAGACGAACGCGCCCGCGAACGCGGCGGTCGCGACGAGGAACGCGTAGTCCGCGAGCGTTCGCTCGACCATGCGGACGTAGACGGGGTTCGGAATGAGGCCCGTCACGGTCCCGAAGACGAGGAACGCGCCGACGCCGACGGCCACGGCTCTCGCGACGCCGGAGCGAACGACCGCGGAGGGACGCGGCAGCGACGACATCGGCCGTCGCCTCAGAGGTAGTCGCCGGCGAGCAGTTCCACGCGCTCTCTGGTCTCCTCCGGAATCGCCTCGGTCGGCGTGTTGACCGTGCCCTCCAACGCGGACCAGGCGTCGCTCTCGAAGTCCTCTGGCATCGTCCGCACGGCCTCCTCGACGACGGCGTTGATGGACTCCTGGTTCGCGGCGGCGTTGTCCAGCACTTCCTGGAGCGTCACCTCGTTGTCCGCCTTCCAGACGTCGTAGTCCGTGACGCCCGTGACGGTCGCGTACGCGAGTTCGGCCTCCCGTGCGAGCTTCGCCTCCGGAATAGCGGTCATGCCGACGACGTCCCAGCCCTGCTCGCGGTAGAACTCGCTCTCGGCGCGCGTCGAGTACTGCGGGCCCTCGATGCAGACGTACGTCCCGTCCTCCTCGACGGTGGCGTCGTGGTCCGCGGACTCGGCGGCGTCCGCGAGGTGCGACTTGAGCGCGGGGTCGTAGGGGTCCGCGAACCCCATGTGGACGACCATGCCGTCGCCGAAGAACGTGTGCTCGCGCTGGCTCGTCCGGTCGAAGATCTGGTCGGGAACGAGGAGCGCGCGCGGCGGGAGGTCCTCGCGGAGGCTCCCGACGGCGTTCGTGGAGATGACGCGGTCGACGCCCGCGTCCTTGAGGGCATAGACGTTCGCTTTGTACGGCGCGTTCGTCGGTGTGTGCTGGTGGTCGGGGCCGTGCCGCGGCAGGAACACGACGTCCTTCCCGTGGAGCGTACCGACGGTGAGGTCGTCGCTCGGTTCGCCGAACGGCGTGGTCACGCTTCGCTTCTCGACGTCTTCCAGGGGGAGCGCCTCGTAGATGCCGCTCCCACCGATGATGCCGATGGACATACCACGGCGTTCCCTCGCCGCGGATTTAAGTGCGACGAGTCGGTGGCGTCGTGGGGTCAGTCCCTCGACCGGCCGCGCTCGACGGGGTCGACGAGCGCCCGGACGCGGGCTGGGACGTCGATGGACACGACGACGCCGGCGGCGAGGTACGCGAGGACGGCGGCACCGACGGTCCACGCCGTCGACGGCTCGCCGAGGGCGCCACCGGCCGCGGCCTGGGCCGCGAAGAACGACGAGACCGCCGCGAGCGAGAGCGCAGCGGTGGTGCGAACGGCGACGTCGCGGTCGACCGCCACGGCGGCCAGCCCGAGCGTCGTGCCGCCGACGAGCCACACGGGGCCGACGTCGAGTGCGTCGACGACGAACGCGAACGGGACGAGGCCGACCGACAGCGCGAGCCAGTGCGCGACGAACCGCGCCGCGGCGGCGAGTACCGACCGGCCACGGGGCGAACTTTCGGGGGACACGACCGGTCCGTCGAACGCCTCGGCGAAAAATCCCGTCGATGGACGAGAGAGCACGTCCTCGACGTTGCGACGCGCTAACAAGGGCTACGAGCCTTCTTACGGGCCGGAAGCGTTTCGGTTCGTATGACCGAGAATCGCGAGTTGACCAAGGGAGACCTCCTCGGACCGATGGTGGCGCTGGCGTGGCCGATGATCGTCATCCAGCTGCTGCAGGTGGCGTACAACGTCGCGGACACGTTCTGGCTCGGCGCGCTGTCGGCGGACGCGGTCGGCGCGCTCAGTCTCGCGTTCCCCATCATCTTCCTCCTCATCTCGGTCGGCGGCGGGTTCACCGCCGCGGGCGCCATCCTCGTCGCCCAGCACACGGGCGCGGGCGGCGACGACGCCGCCGGGAAGGTCGCCGGCCAGACGCTCACGTTCGTCCTCGGCGTCTCGGTCGTCCTCGCCGTCCTTGGCTTCCTCGTCACGGACGCGATGCTCGGCCTGTTCCCCGCGGACCCCGAGACGAAAGCCCGGGTCATCCCGCTCGCCGCGGACTACATGCGGCTGTTCTTCCTCGGCAGCCCCGCGCTCTTCGGGTTCTTCGTCTTCGTCAGCCTGCTACGCGGGTACGGGAACACCCGGACGCCGATGCGGATCATGTTCGTCTCGGTCGTCGTGAACGTCGTCATCGACCCGCTGCTCATCTTCGGGTTCCCGGCGCTCGGGATTCCCGCGATGGGCATCGAGGGCGCCGCGGTCGCGACCGTCCTCAGTCGCGCCATCGCCGCCGTGCTCGGGTTCTACGTCCTCTTCGGGACGACCGTCGGCCCGACAATCGAACGCGCGCACCTCGTCCCCGACCTCGACTCCATCGCGGAGATCGTGCGCGTCGGCGTCCCCTCGGCGCTCGAACAGTCGATGGCGTCGCTCGCGATGGTCACCCTCACCGCGATGATCGCGACGTTCCCGCCCGCCGTCGTCGCCGCGTACGGCCTCGGGAACCGCCTCATCTCGCTCGTGTTCCTCCCCGCGATGGGACTCGGGCAGGCGACGAACACGGTCGTCGGCCAGAACCTCGGCGCGGACAAACCCGAGCGCGCCGCACGAGCGACGTGGCTCGCCGCGAAACTCGTCGCCGTCGTCATGCTCGTCGTCGCCGTCGTCGCGCTCGCGTTCGCCGAACCCATCGTCTCCGTCTTCCTCCGCACCGAGTCCGCGACCGCGACCGAGACCATCCGTCTCGGCGCCGAGTACCTGCGCGTGATGGCGGTCGCGTTCTCGTTCGTCGGCGCGTTCCAGGTGTTCCTCGGCGCGTTCCGCGGCGCCGGCGACACGAAGACCGCGCTCGCGTTCAGCGCCGTCGCACTCTGGGCCGTCCGCGTCCCCGTGACGTTCGCGCTCGCCATCGCCGGCGACTTCGGCGCGACCGGCATCTGGATCGCGGTCGCCGTCGGCGACGTCGTCGGCTGCCTCGCCGCGATGGCGTGGTTCACGCGCGGCACGTGGAAGGACAGCGTCGTCGACCGCGACAGCGATACCGACGACTCGAGAACGAGCGAATCGACGACGACCGACGACGCGACCGGCTCCCCGAGCGACCCCGTCGCGACCGACGACTGACGAACCCCCGCACCTGTCACCCTCCCGCAATCGTCCGCGGACCCTCAGTCGTCCGCGGCCTCGTCGTCCACGAGACGCCACTCGCCGGGGCCGGCGTCCGCGACGACACCACGCCGCTCCATCTCAGTGAGTACCTCCGTCATCCGGTTCGGTTGCGCGATCTCCATCTCGATGCGCTCGACGTCGTGGTACTCCGAGAGATAGTGGCGGATGTCCGCCTTCGAGAACGCGTCCTCGTCGGCGCGCTCCATGACGCCCGAGATGACGTCGATCATGTCCTCGATGAAGTTCCACGGGTACACCATCCACGCCCACTCCTCCAAGTTCTCGCCGACGTAATCCGGCTCGAACTCGCTCGTATCCAGCAACTGGAGCGTTGCGGTCCGGACCTCGCCCGCGTCGCGCTCCATCACGTACTCCTCGGCGCGCCGGATGCTCCCCCCGGTGTCCGCGATGTCGTCGATGATGAGGACGTCCTTCCCGTCCACACTCCCCTCGGGCATCGGGTACCGGACCTGGGGCTCGTCTGCCTTCTGCGCGGTCCCGACGTAGTGCTCCATCTTCAGGCTCGTCAGGTCGTCCAGCCCGAGGAAGTCACAGATGCACCGGCCCGCGAACCAGCCGCCGCGAGCGAGCGCCACGACCACGTCCGGCTCGAACGCGTCCCGCTTCACGTCGTTCGAGACGTCCCGGCACAGCGAGTAGATGTACTCCCAGTTCGTGATGGTGCACTTGAAGTCCTCCGGCAGGTCGCTCATGTCCGCGAATCGGCCGCGTCGCCACTTAACCGTTTACTCACAGCGATGATTCACCGCGACGTCGGCGCGACGAGAACCCACGCCGGAACGTGGCACGCCGACGGGCGCTTCCGCTCGCGAGGAACTACTCTATGTTCGCGAGTGCACCGTCGGCGAGCCCGCGGGTGTCGGCGAGGTCGACGTCGGCCCACGCTTCGACGTCGTACGTGACGTCGACGACGTCGTGGAGGCGTTCGGCGTCGCCGCGAGCGGCGGCCCGTTCGACGGCAGCGCGGAGTTGCCTGCGGACGCGGACCGCCAACGCCTCCCGGTCGACGTCGCGGGCGTCGACGTCGAGGATGTGCGGGAGGTCCTCGCCGTGCTCGGGTTCCTCGGGCCACGCCCGCGGGCCGGGCACGTACGCGGCCTCGTCGCCGTCGAGTGCGGGGACGACGAGCGGCACGGCGTCGGGTTCGACGCGGACGACGTGGAACGACTCCGCGGCCGCGTTCACCCGGTCCGCGAGCGCGTCGTCGTCCACCTCGCGACCGGCGCGGAACGCCGCCTCGTTCACCGCCCGCACGAACTCCGACTCGCTGAGCGCCCCGAACAGCTCGAGGACGCCCGCGAGCTCGTCCGCCGACAGCACCTCCTCGCCCCCGTCCGCGGCGTCGGATTCGGTCACGTCAAGACCGGTTCGCGCGCGACACCAAAACCGTTCGGGCGACGGCGTCGCGGGTTGCCGACGGTTCGAGCGACGTCGGCGAGAACGGCACAAGACACTTTTCGGGGCTGGTCGTGGTCCCGACGATGCCTGCCCGTCGTCGCGTTCTCGCCGCGCTCGCCGCCAGCACCGCGACCGTCGTCGGCGGTTGTCAGTCGTTCGCGTCACGCGACTCGACCCGGGGGACGACCGTGGGGGACGCGACTGCGGCGGAAGCGACCACGTTCGCCGAGGGCGTCGCCGACCCGGCGACGTCCTGCGGCGAGCGCACCGAGCCCCGCGACCCGTACTGGACCGCGGCCGGCCCCGGTCCACGTGACGGGTTCCGGCTCACCGCGAGCGCCGACCGGGTCGCGCTCGGCGACGACGTCACGTTCGCGTTGACGAACGTCAGCGACGACGCGCAGACGACGGGCGTCAGCAAGAAGCTCGACGTCCAGCGCGCCACCGGCGACGGCTGGCGCAGCATCTTCGGAATCGCACCCGACAATTGGGGTATCATCGACAACGCGGTGCGGCACGAACCCGGGAGCGGCTTCGAATGGACGGTCACCGTCTCGAAGCGAGGACTCACGGACGCCTTCGAGTACACGCCGACGTACCGCGTCTGTGGCCCCCTTGAGCCGGGGTCGTACCGGTTCGTCTACTGGGGCACCGGGCGGAACGCGGCGCACGCGGTCGGGTTCGAGGTCGTCGGCGACGCCGCCGGTGTCGGCGACTGAACTCGCGAGTCAGTCCCGGACGCGCTCGATGGCGCGGTGGCTGGCGTCGAGGACGGTCTCGGGGTGGAGGGGAACGTCGTGCCACGCGGGGAGGCGGTCGTCGCGGTCGGGCGCTTTGACGGCGGGCGCGTAGGCTTCTATCTGGTCGCGTTCGTCGTGGGCGTCGTACGCGAAGTCGTTGAACGCGGCGTCGGCGGCGTACTGGTCGACGAGCGCGCTCGCGGTGTCCCGATAGGTGTCGCGGAGCGCGTCGTAGTCCACGGGGACGTCGTGGTCGGCGAGCGCGTTGAACAGCGCGCGCCCGACCTGCTGGCTCATGTCCGAGAGCCCTGTCGGCCCGGAGACGGCGCGGTGGTCGTGCTCGTGGCGGCCGAGATCCACCTGCGCGGAGCGCTCGAAGCCTGCGTGCGCGTACGCGTCGGCGAGCGTCCCGATCTCCAGGCCGAACTCGCGTTGTGCGCGGACCTCGCGGGCGAGGTCGCTCGTCATGGCGAACTCGCCGGCGAGCGCGTACCGGAACGCGTCGAGGTAGTCCACGAACGCGTGGTCGGTCGCGTCGTCGAGCGCCCTGACGAGCGGGCGGACGAACAGGCGGAAGAGCCGGCCGTAGAGCTGGTCGTTCTCGACCCTGGCGTAGTAGCCCTTCGAGAACGCGTACTCGCCGGCGAGCGGCGAGAGGAGCTTCGGGACGTGCCGGTCGGTGTACGTCTTCGCGTCCGCGTCGTGGCAGGCGACGAACTCGGCGACGTCGGCGGCGTGCCCGAGCGCGAGCCAGACGTCGCGGCCCTTGCCCGCGGCACCGCCGAGGTCGTGGTCGGCGAGGACGGCGTCGACCTCGTCGCTGTTGCACCAGAGGAGGTCCGCGTCGAGGTCGAAGGACGCGAGCCAGTCCGCGAAGTCGCCGACGTGCTCGGGCGACGCCGACAGCGGGACGACGACCTTCCCGGGGTCGACGGCTTCGAGCGCCGAGAGCGTGCGCTCGGGCGCCAGCCCGGCGTACTCGCGTTCGGTCATCGGCACCACGACCGCCGCGCGCTCCGTCGGCGCCACCGGGTCAGCGTCCCCGTAATCGTGGAGGGTCGTCACGCGCTCCTGGACGTACTCCATCACGTGAGAGTGAGGCCCGGAGTTGTATAATCGGCGCGATGACGGAACGTCGCACCCACCGAGCGCACCAATGGGCGAGTCCACCACCGAGCGCACCCGTCGGCGAATCGAACTGTTTTTCGTATGAGTGGAGCGTGTTCGAACGCATGGACCTGCTGGACGGCGTCCTCTGGGTGCTGCGCGGGCTCTACCACGGCGTCGCGTGGCTGTTCCGAGTCCTCTGGGTGTTCGACTTCGTCCTCGCGCCGGTCAACTACGTGCGACGGCCGTACACGTGCACCGAGTGCGGCGAGCACTACGGCGGGCCGCCCGCGCAGTGCCGGGAGTGCGGGAACACGCGGTTCGCGGAGCGCTCGTTCTGGTGACCGAGACCGGCGAGGGCGCGCCACGCTGCGCTCGACCGGGGCGCCGTCAGTTGACGGCGCGCGCTTTCGTCGGGAGGCGGCCGGCGACGTGGAGCGCGACGAGGACGACGACGAGGCCGGCGACGAGCGCGGCGTACCCCTGGAACGCCGCCGTGAACGTCACGTCGAGGTCGCGCATCGTACCGAGTGCGACGCTGCCCGTGGACTGCACGAGCATCATCGTCCCCGAGTAGAGCGCGTACGCGCTCCCTCGGTGTTCGTCGGGGAGCGCGTCCAGGAGGTAGATGTCCATCGCGGGGAACAGCGAGTGGATGACGTACCCGATGGCGAGCGAGACGGCGACGACCGCGTACAGACCGGAGACGACCGTGAGCGCCATCAGGAGCGTCGCGAACCCGCCGAGGATGGCGAGGATGACGGGGACGTGCGGGACGCGGTCCATGAGTCTCCCGGTCAGCCAGAACGCGGGGACGCCCGCGGCGAAGATCCCCGTGAGGAGGACGCGGCCGGTCGGGCGCGCGACGTCCTTCGCGACGTCGAGGTACTGGACGTAGAAGTTGAAGACGCCGTTCCAGACGAACCCCGTGAACCCGAGGAAGACGACGCCGGCGACGACGAGCGGCCACTGTGCGCGCGCCCCGGCGATGAGGTCTCGGTCGTCCGCGCCGGCGTCCGGGAGTTCGGCGCGACGCGCGACGAGGTAGAACGCGGTCGTGGTGACCGCGGCGAACACGGCGATGCTGGCGAACACGAGCCGCCAGCGCTCGAACGGAACCGATATCCACGCCGCGGCGAGCGCGACGCCGACGAACAGCGGCGCGGCGACCGCCGCGACCTGACTGGCGGTCCCGTGGATACCGAGCGCTCGCCCGACGCTCTCGGGGAACAGCTCGGAGACGAGCGGGTTCGCGGCGATGAAGTACGCGCCGCTGGCGACGCCCATGAGGAGCGAGCCGACGTACACGCTCGGGAGCGACCACGCGAACGTCGTGAACGTCGCCGCGCCCGTCAGGACGAGGCCGGTGCCGAGGACGACGTGATGCCGGGGGACGCGCGTGAGCAGCCAGCCGGTCGGGATGCGTGGGAGCGCGCTCCCGAGCCAGACGAGCGTCGCGATGAGACCGATCTTGCCCTGGGACGTGACGTCGAAGGATGCGGCGAGCGCGTCGAGCATCGGCGCGAACGCGACGCGCGGGAAGTTCACGAGGAACACCATCGCGCACATCGCACCGAACAGTTTCGTCCGTCCCTGTGTCACGCATCGGCCTTCGACGGTCGTCCGCTTACGTATTTCGAACCGAAACTGGCGTGCCGGTTCAGATTCGAACGTCTCGCGTCAACACCTGGAGGGGTCACCGCAGGGTTTTATTACGTGAGTTCGTAGGCCGGAGCATGAAATCTGTCAGGAAGGCGCTCCGCGACGGCTCGCTGTTCAAGGATACGTACGAGCGACTGAACTGCGCCGAGTGCGAGAAGAAGCTCGGGACGAAGAACGACCCGGACGAGATCGGGACGGTGCGCGTCTGCGAGGAGTGCGGCGGCGAGTGGAAGGAACTGTAGAGCCACAGCGCGCGCTCGACCGTCGCGTCGAACGCGCTGACTACTCGAACGCGCTGACTACTCGAACGTCGCGTCGAACGCGTCGGCGCCGAGGGGGTCGAACGCGCCGGCGGCGACGTTGTCAGCGACGTGCGCGGTCGAGGACGCGCCGACGAGCGCGCTGGTGACGCCGGGCGCGGACCGCGCGAAGTTGATCGCTCGCTGGGCGGGCGTGTCGCCGTCGAGTTTCGCGTCGACGGCGTCCGGGATGGCGTCGGCGGTGGCGAGGTCGCCCTGGTGGAGGGACGCGGACGTGAACACGTCGAGACCGGCGGTGTTCGCGAGTTCGAGGACGCTGACGTCGCCGTCGGCGCTCGACTGGCTCTTCTCGGTGAACGCGCCCGCCATGTGGACGTTGAACGGCAGTTGGACCGCGCGGAAGGACGTGGCGGCGTTCCCGACGCGGTCGGCCGCGGCACGGGCGCGCGAGACGACTTCGGCGAGCGAGAGGTACTTCGGGTGGTCGCGGGGGACGCGGAAGCACTCCCAGGTCGCGACGCCGTAGTGCCGGAGGTCGCCGGTCGCGACGCGTTCCTCCATCGCGACGAACGCGTCCTCGATGGCGTCGTACACCGTCTCCCGGTCGTGCTCGGCGAGCTGGACCTCGGGGTTGTGCAGGTAGTACAGGTCGATGACGTCGAGGTCGAGCGCGTCGAGCGACCGGTCGAGCTGGTCGTGGACGAACGCGGGCGTCATCGCGTGCTGGCCGGCGACGAGGTCCTCGCGCTCGAGGGGGCCGTCGTCGACGAACCGCTCGCGGACGTACCGCCCGGGGTCGTCGGGGCGGTCGCCGTCGAACGGCACGAACCCGCACTTGGAGGCGACGAGGAGCGCCTCCCGGTCGACGTCGACGTCCGCGATGGCGCGGCCGACGACGCGCTCGCTGCGTTGCGCACGATAGTTCCGCGCGGTATCGACCACGCTGATACCGCTCTCGACCGCCTCGACTATCGCGTCGTGGTACGCGTCGTCGACCGCGTCCGTCGCGTCGCCGAGGTACGTGCCGAGGCCGATACTGGAGACGACGCCGTCCCCGAACCGCCGGAAGTACGTCCGCCCGAAGTCGTCGGTGTGACGGTCTCGGTAGTCCCACGTCGCCGTCTGCGTGACCATACCGGTCGCTAGCGGTGGTGGCGACAAAAGACCCGCGTTCGACCCGGTTCGGACTTCACAACCGTCATGAGGTCGACCGTCGTAAGCCGGCCAGTGACGAGACTACAGCCCGGAGGACACCTGTGAGCGCGCCGCGTCGACTCGTCGACGGACTCGTGCGCCGGTTCGGCGCTCGCGTCGGCGGATCCGGCGACGGCGTCGTCGTCGCCGCGGTCATCGCGAGCACGTTCTTCATCGGGTTCGGCGGTGGCGTCATCTACCCGATCCTCCCGAACCTCGGGGAGGTCCTCGGGTTCTCGTCGTTCCTCGTCGGCCTCATCCTGAGCGCGAACCGGTTCTCGCGGCTGTTCGCGAACGCGCCGGCGGGCGCGCTCGTCGACCGCATCGGCACCCGGAAACCGTTCGTCGTCGGGATGGTCGTCCAGGGCGTCGCGACGCTGGGATACGTCGTCGCGATGCTCGCGCCGTTCCCCGAGGGCTGGTTCATGCTCGCTCGCATCCTCTGGGGCGTCGGGAGCGCGCTCGTGTTCGCGACCGCGTACACGATCGCCTCGGACGTCAGCGACGCCGGGTCCCGCGGCGCGAACATGGGCCTCATCCGCGGTGGCGTCCTGTTCGGGTTCCCGACGGGCGTCGTCGTCGGCGGCGTCGTCAGCGAACTCGCGAGCACCGTCACCGCGTTCGCCGTCGCGAGCGCGTTCGCGTTCCTCGCCAGCGTCGTCGCGTACGCGACCGTCCCCGAGACGCACGTCGACCCCGGCGAGTCGACGACCGCGAAGCCGTGGGACGTCGACACGAGCGTGCCCGCGCTCACCGTCGGCATCGTGAACTTCGCCGTCCTCTTCGTCTACATCGGTGCGCTGTTCGCGACGCTCGTCCTCTTCCTCGCCGAGAACACCATCACCGTCTTCGGGTTCGACGCGCAGGGGTCGTCGGGCATCTTCATGGGCGTCACGGTCGTCGCCGCCGGCCTGTCGATGTACGCCGGCGGGTACGTGAGCGACCGGCGCGCGTCACGCGTCCCCGTCCTCCTCGGGTTCCTCGCCGCGACGTCGCTCGGGTTCCTCGGGCTCGCCGCGGCCGACTCCGTCGGGACGCTCGCGCTCGCCTGCCTCTGCGTCGGCGTCGGCCAGGGCGGCACGAGCGGCCCGCTCATGGCGCTGCTCGCGGACCTCGTCCCCGAGGACCGCATGGGGCGCGCGGTCGGGACGAACAACGTCTTCGGTGACATCGGCGGCGGATTCGGGCCCATCGTCACGCTCCCGCTCGTCGACCGCCTCGGGTTCGCGCCCATCTACGTCGCCTGCGCGATACTCCCCGCCGCCGCCGCGGTCGTCCTCCTCGCCGGCGTCCACCGGGAGACCGGGCAGTTCGTCCCGATGGTCGGTTCTCACTCCGACGAATCCGTCGACTGATCGAACGGTCACCCAGCGAGGTCAGTAGTCGCCGGCCATCGCGGTGAACAATCGCTGCGAGAACTCCTCGCGGCTGACGCCGTCGCTCGGCCCGATACCGTTCATGTGGTCAAGCGAGAGCTGGCCGCCGCCCATGCGTGCGTGCCCGCCGGCCTCCGCCATCGGGATGCCCTCGACGGCGGCCTGGAGCGCCTCGCCCATGTGAACGCGGTCGTCGCGCGAGCGCCCGGAGACGTGCACGGTCCCGTCGTGGTTCCCGAACACGACGACGGCGGTGACGCCCTCGCGGTGCGTGAGCTCGTCCGCCGCCTGCGGGATGGCGTCCACGTTCGGGACGTCGTCGAGGTCGCAGACCGCGTACGACCCCTCGACCTCGTGATTCATGATGGCTTTCGCCTTCGTCTGCAGGACCTCCACGGGGACCTGCGGGTTCGCGATCCGGTCGAGCAAGTCCTCGTTGATCGCGGGGTAGAGGTACGCGCTCGCCTCGAACTCGTGCTCGCTACAGCCCTTCGTCAGGTGGTTCGTGTCCGACTGGATGCCGTACACGAGCCCGGTCGCGAGATGCGGGGAAATGGAGAGGCCGTCGTCCGCGCCGACGGTCGCGTCGAGCTCCTCGAAGTAATCGACGAACAGCGACGCGCACGCGCCGACGTCCGGCCGGACGTCCGTCACGCGGCCGGTGCCGTCGCCGGGGTGATGGTCGACGACCGCGAGCGGGTCGACGCCTTCGGCGCCCTGGAACCCGCGCGGTTCGTTGTGGTCGACGAGGACGACGTCGTCGTGGAGGTCGCCGCGGGTCTCGATACAGTCGAGCTCCAGGTCGAGGACGGTCCGGAACGCGCGGTTCTCCTGGTGTCGTATCGACCCCGGGTACTGGAGGACGGGGGTCGCGTCGGCGTTGCGAGCGATGGTCGCGGCAGCCATCGCCGACGCCATCGCGTCCGGGTCCGGGTTCGGGTGCATGAGGATGGAGACGTCGTCGACGCTCCCGAACGCACGCTTCAGTCGGCGTGCCGGATGCTGTCGTCGCTTCCACCACCAGGCGAGCGCGCCGAGCGCGCCGAGTGCGACGACGGCGACGGCGGCGAGCGCGGGCATCGAGAGCTCGTCACCGACGAACTGGAGAGGGACGTGCGCCGGCGACGCGTCGAACCGCAGTGCCATGACCGACCACATAGGGCCGGAGGCAAAGAAGGTTCCCCCATCGGGCGAATCGCCGCGTTATCGGTCGGTCGTGTCGGTGTACGCGTCGATAGCGGCGGTATAGCCCTCGCGGTACGTGGGGTACCGGAACTCGTAGCCGAGGTCGCGGAGCCGCGAGTTGTCGACGCGTTTCTCGGCGCGGATGCGGCGTTCGGCGGCGGCGGAGAGGTCGCCGTCGGCGAGGCGTTCGGTCGTCGTCTGCTTCTCGGGCGCGGGTTCGCCGCAGGCGTCGGCGAGGTGGTCGGCGAACGTCCACTTCGAGACGGGTTCGTCGTCGACGACGTGGACGACGTCGCCGCGAGCGCGGTCGGTCTCGAGGAGGAACCGGACGGCGCCGGCGGCGTCGTCGCGATGGATCATGTTCAGGTAGCCTTCGGTGACGGGGCCGTCGACGTACCGCTCCAGCCGGTACCGGTCGGGGCCGTAGAGCCCGGCGAAGCGCGCGACGGTGCCGTCGATGCCGTAGAGACGGTCGGCGGCGAGCGCGACGGCTTCGGCGCTCGCGAGCACCCGCGTCTTCGCGGTCGTCGGATCGATGGGCGTGGACTCGTCCACCCAGTCGCCGCCGTGGTCGCCGAACACGCCAGTGCTGGACGTGTAGACGAGGCGTCGCGGCGGGTCGTCCCGGGTCGCGTACTCGCCGAGCGCGGTCTGGAGGCCGTCGACGTACACCTCGCGGGCGACGTCGGCCCCACGCCCGCCCGAGGAGGCGGCGAACACTAGCGCGTCGGCGTCCGGGAGCGCCGCGACCGATTCGGCGTCCGTGACGTCCGCCTGCACGCCGTCGAAGCCCGCGCCCTCGATGGCGTCGAGCCCCGATTCGCTCCGGCGGACGCCGACGACGTCGTGCCCGCGGTCGACGAGCTGGCGGCCGAGTTCGATACCGACGTACCCACAGCCGAGGACGACCACTCGCATACGCGACGGTCGGGCGAGCACGAACTTGAACCCTCCCGTCTCGCGGCGGCGATGGCGACCGGCGGCCGGCGACCTCGCCGTGCGCGGTCAGCGCTGGCGGCTCGCGACCCCTGACCGCATCGGTCAGCGCTGGCGGCTGGCGATGACGTGCTGGATGTGGACGTACTCGTCGAACGACATGGGTGCGCGGCGCTCGATCTTCTGCTGGACCTCCTTCGCGTCCAGTTCGATGGCGAGGTCGCTCTCGACGGCGTCGACGTCCATGACGCCGGTGGTCATCCCGAGCAGGAGGTGATCGCACGCGATCTCGACGACGGTGTCGGGGTCGGCGACGCCGTCCTTCAGGGAGAGCACGGCCGCGGCGTCCGCGAGCGAGAGGCCCTCGGGGAGGTCGGCGTCGGCGAGCCGTTCGACGGCGTCGCGGTCGAGGCCGGTGGCGTCGACGACGGCGTCGACGCCGTGGCTCTCGACGACGGCGGCGAGGTCCTGGGCGTACTCGGCGCGGAGGTCGTCGACGGAGAGCCCGTCGACGTCGTGGCGCTGGTCGTGGAACATGGACGGTCGTTGCCGCCGCGGGTACAAATCTCCATCACACTCGCCGCGACGACAGCGAGTGGCGGTCGACGCGTTCGCGGTCTCGTTCCTCGCCGTTTCGTCGACGGCGTCGCTCGCGCCCGGTCTGGTGTCGGGGACTGGGTTCGGCCACCCGGGTGAGTCCTCGAACGCGACGAGGTTCCGGTCGCCGAGGCCGCCGCGACCGGGTGGGACGACGACGGCGACGGGGACGGTGGCGCGCGCGGTGACGCGGTCGGCGTACCCGAGGCGGTCGTCGACGCCGTCGCCGTCGACGTCCACGGCGACCGCCGCGCCGTCGCGGACGTACGTCGTCCCGCCGGCGCCACTGGCTGTGCCGTCGCGCGCTCGGACGGCGAACGTCGGGTACGTGGCGTTCGCGTCCACGACCCAGACGTTCGCGGTCGCGTACCAGTGTCCGGGGACGGGCGCGAGCGGGAGGCCGAGGAACGACGCGTTCGTCGAGTTCGTGGCGCCGCCGACGAACTCGCGCGTGGCGTTCTCGGCGACGCCGCCGGCGCGCGCGTCGAGGTACGACCGGAGTTCCGCGACGAGGTCGTCCGCGGGTCGGACGGTGCTGCTGGCGCGCGCTCGCCGGAGCGCCGCGGCGACGTGCGTTCGCGTCGCGTCCCGGAACTGCGCGTCGACGGTACTGACTCCTGCGGTGTCCGCGGCGCGCTCTGCGGTCGCGGCGACGATACGGGCGGTGGCGCTCTCGTTCACGATGGCGCGACCGCGAGCGGCGGTCGTCGAGTAGGTCGCGAACGCGTCCGCGACGGCGGCGCTCGCGACGTCTCGTTCGAGCGCGGTGCGTGCGGCGAGCGTCGACGCAACCCGCCCGCGGGTGGCGGCGACGGACGCGGCGACCGCGTCCCGCACGCGATTCTCGCGTCCGGTGAGCGCGTCCGTCCGGTCGGCTTCGGGGACGTCCCCGGCGCGCTCGAGCTGGCGGACGGCCGCGCGGAGCGTCGTCCCGCCGGCGCCGGGTGCGACCGCGTCGACGACGCGCGACGCGACGTCTCCCGAGGGCACGGTGAAGACGTTCACGTTCCGCGCGGCGAGCGGATGCACGCTGCTGGCGCGCGCGACCGACGGGACGCGCTCGGCGTCGACGCCGTCGACGACGAGGTACGACGGCGACCCCATGACGGCGACGTCGACGTCGCCGACGAGGTGGTTCGACGCCGCTGGCGGCGGGTCGTCGTCGGTATCCTGGATGGCGCGCTGGACGGCGGCGACGCCGCCGACGGCGCGGTCGGTCACGTCCGCGACCGTCCGGTCGACCGCACGGCGAGCACGGGAGAGGACGCGTTCGTCGGCGCGCACCCTCGCTTCGAGGCGCGCTTCGACGCGAGCGAGGTACGCGCGTTCGGCGGCGACGGTGGCGAGCGCCGCGACGGAGTCGTACTCGGCGCGCGCCGGTGCGAGCGCCGCTCGGCGGTCGCGGACGGCGTCGAGGAGGGCCGCTGTCGCCGGGTCGCCGGTGAGCGCGCTCTCGCGCTCGACGGCGACGGAGAGGTTCCGGACGTCCTCGCGGAGGGTGGCGACGGCATCATAGACGACCGCTCGGGTCCGGTTCGTCGTCCGGCCGCGTGCCGGAATCGTCCGCAGGCCGGGGTCGCCGACGGCAGCACGGCCGGCGATGCTGTCGACGCCGCCCTGGACGGCGAGCGCGCGGTCCGCGTCGCGCGCCACGTCCACGAGGTTCGGGTCGACGTCGGAGCGCTCGCGGAACGCCGACGGGACGGCGCCGGTGACCGCGTCGAGGTCGACGCGGTCGCTCGCGTTCGGCCGGTGACTGGCGTGCACGGCGACGCCCACGCGCACGCGACCCTGCGTGGTGTCGGTCGTCTCGGTTCTCTCGGTCCGCTCGGTCGTCTCGTTCCGTCGCGTCCACGTGGTCCGCGCCGTCCGCGTGACGGTCACCGACCGCGTCGCGGCGTGGACGCGCGTCTCGTCGGCTCGCGGCGCAGGGATGGGACCGGACCCGTCGGCGACGGCGACGTCCCGGCTCGTGGTCGTCGAGCCGGCGGTCCAGTTCGGGCCGGGCGACCGCGGGTCCGGCGTCGGCGCGCGCTCGACGGTTCGCGTGCGGACCGCCGGCCGGAGCGCGGCGTCGTAGCTCGCACCGACGACGGCGTCGAGTCCCGGCCCGTCCTCGCCGGCGAGGAACGCGGCGAACGCGTCGTCGGCGGTCGCACCCACCGACACCGAGAGCGCGCTCTCGGGGCCGGCGTCGGGTTCCGGTATCGCGGGGACGTCGGGCGAGGTGTACGCGAACGTCCCGCCGGGATGCGACCCGAGGACGGCGTCGAGGTAGCGTTCGGCGTTCGCGCCCGGGCGCTTCCACTGCTGGGTGAACTCGCGGACGCCGACGCGAGCGATGGCGCGCCGGTACGCGCGGACGCCGGCCGCGTCCGCCCTGCCGAACGTGCCGCGCTGGGTCGCGAGCGCCGCGCCGTTCGCGGCGAGCGCGACGTGCCGGGTCGCGAGGACGTTCCCGACCGGCCCGCCGGCGTACTGCGCGCCTCCGCGGAGCCACGCCAGCGCGTAGAGGCGCGCCGCGAACTGTCGACCGAACCCGTGGCCGGCGACCGCGCCACGCGAGAGGCGTTCGTCGTACGCCGCGACCTGGTCGTGGAGCGCGAGCGCGGGCGATGCGACCGTCACGGCGAACGACCGTTTTTCGCGGCGGACGACGCGGTCGTCGACGCGCACGGTCAGGGAGACGTTCCGGACGGCGACCGCGACGGTCGCGTTCCCCCGCCCGGACAGCGAGACGCGTCGCTTCGCGGCTCGGAGGTCGTCGGGGTCGTCGACGTCGGGGAGCGAGAGCGTGGCGGTCGCGTCGCCGACGCGGACGGTCGTCGCGGCGAGCGCACGCTCGACGCGAACGTATCCGCGGACGCTCAGCGCGTCACGGTACGGGCGACTGTCGTTCAGGACGCGCCCGTAAGGGGTGTCCGCCGGCGAGACGACGGGGTTCGCGGCGCCACGTGCGAGCGCCGTCGAGACCGCCGTCCTGAGCGCGGTGCGCGCGCCGGCGGTCGCTCGCTCCACCGCGACCGCGGCGTCGGGCCGCGCGGGCTCGGGCGTCGGCCGGGAGACGGTGGCGGCGACGCCCGCGGCGGCGACGAGCAGGAGCGCGCCGACGAGCGCGAACGGGACGCGACCGCGGTCGTCGTCGGCGAGCCTCACGGCGACCACGTCCTGACGGTGAGAACGACGACGCGCGGCCTGGCAGCGGCCGCGGCCTCCTCGGGGGTCTCGTACTCCGAGCGCACTGCGGCGACGTACCGGTCGGCGAGCGATCGCGAGAGGAGCGCGTTCGCGCGCTGGACGCGACCGCCGGCGAGCGCGCCCGTCGGCTCCACGTCCAGCGCTCCTCCGAGCGTCCGGTACCGCGAGACGACCGCGGACCGCGTCGCGGGGTCGCGGAGCGCCCAGCGCGTCCGCGACGGCGCCAGCACCGTGGGGACCGTCGCGTCCGCCACGGTGCGCGCAACCCCCTGAACGCCGTCCTCGGCCGCCGCACCTCGAACCTCGCCCGGGTTCGGACCGCTTCCGACGGGCACCCGGATGCGAGCGACCGAGACGTCCACGTCCCGCGGCACCGCCGGCCCAACCGTCGCCTCCCCCGACGCTTCGCTCCCAGGGAGTGGCGCGTACGACGCCGTGACGTTCACCACCGCGTCGAGACCCGCGAACGTGGTCCGCGTTCGGTTCGCGACACCTGCCCGGAACCGGTTCCCGGCGTCCGGCGAGCCGCTGGTGTCGACCGAGCCGCTCCCGGGAACACCGAAGTCCGCGACCGCTGCACGAGCGAGTAGCGCCGCGAGCGTCCCGTGGGTGCGTCGGTCGCCGGGAGCGTCGACCGTGGTGGTCGTCGTGGACAGCAGCGTCGTCGCGCGGTCAGCGGTCCGCGCGTCGTGAGCCTCTGGCGGCGGGGAGGCGGCCGCGAGAACGCCGACGGCGGCGGAGACGAGGAGGAGACAGCAGACGACGTCGAGCGTCGTGCTCGACGCACGGTCGCTCCGAGCGCGAGGGCGGTCGCCGCTGGATTCGCTGTCAGTCGAACTCATCGCCACACCACGACGCGGAGGCGGCCGGTGACGACGACGCCGGGGGCGACGCGAACGGCGACGGGTCGCGTTGCACTCGCAGCGTCGGGCGGGCTCGCCGGGCCGACGCGCCAGCGGTCGTCGTCGGTCGCGAGCACGAACGCGGCGTCGTAGCCGTCGGGCGCGGTCGAACGGGCGTCCGCGAGGTCGCCGGGGCGGACGACGCCGTCGGTCGCGAGCGCGTCCACGGCCCGCTGGAGCGTCGGCTCCGCGACGCGCGGGTCCGCGGGCTCGGGGAACGCACCGTAGAGCGAGCTCGCGTACAGCGCGAGCGCCGCGCCGACGACCATCGTCGCCGCGAGCGCCGGCAGCGGGCCGGTTTGCCCGCGTCCGTCCCGAGATGAACGAGTGCGGTCGGCCACCTCAGGCGAGGACGAGCGTGACACGAACCTCACCCCAGTTGACGCGGCGGACGCGGACCGAATCGCTCGCGGTCCGCCAGTCGGCGTCGCGTGCGTCACGCCGGGCGGTCTCGGCCGCGGCAGCGAGCGCTCGCGGCGACTCGAACCTCTCGCCGGGTGGGGCGCCGCGGGCGACCGCCGCGAGCGCGGACCCGGGCGGCGCGGGCGTCACCGGCGCGAACGCGAACGTGGCGTGGGACGAACCCGCCGACGACCGCAGCGAGAGCGAGCGAGCCGTCACCCGGACCGCGTTCGCCGAGACCGGGTGCGTGGCCGTTCCCTCGTACTCGCTCGCGGCGAGAGCATCCACGGTGTTCGCGGCCGCGGACGCGTCCGGCGGCGGTCGCGTCGGGAGGTCGGCTGCGACGCCGACGACGACGAGGCTCGCGGCCGCGAGCCCGAGGAACCAGTACGTCGCTCCGGGAGCTACGTCGAGCATGCCGACCGTCGCCGCCCAATCCGTCTTCAACCCTCGGCGGCCTCGAGCACCAGCACCTCGAAAGCGCCGGTCGCGCGCTCAGACGAGCGCGCCGGTGGCGACGACGCCGACGGTGAACGCGCTCGCGGCGGTCGGGAGTGCGGTCGCGAGTTCGCGGCCGACGGCGACGCGGTCCGGGCCCGCTTCGAGGACGACGGCGAGCGCGGCGAGGATGCCGGCGAGCGCGAGGACGTACGCGCCGACGGCGACCCCGAGTGCGCCCGGGTCGACGCCGGTGCCCGGTGCGTCGCCGAGGACGGCGTCGGGCGACGCCAGGCCGTCGGCGAGCGCGACGGTCGCCCCGCCGACGAGCGGCCCGAACAGGCGGCCCGTGGAGCGGAGCGTGCTCGTGACCGCCGCGAGGTCGTCGCGGCACGCACGCTCGACGTCCGCGAGGTCCTCCAGGTGGTCCGCGACCGCGACGACGGCCTGGCCGGCGGGCGCGCCCTGCGCGGCGGCGAGCGAGAGCAGGTCGACGACGGCGCGAGCGCGCTGACTCGGCACGTCGGCGAGCGCGCCGTGCTCGCCGAGGAACGCCTCGCGCGGGCCGACGCCGAGGCGCTCCCGGACGCCGATAGCGGTCTCGAACACCGCGCCGGTCTCGTCGCCGACGTCCGCGCCGGCGGCGAGCGCGTCCTCGACCGCGTCGCCGTTCGCGACCCGGCGGCCGACCGCGTACGCCGCGTCAACGAGCCCGTCCTCCACGGCGAGGGCACGCTCGCGGACGGACGCCGCGGCCGCCGTGAGCCGCCCGGCAGCGACCCCGCAGCCGACGCCGGCACCGAGGACGCCGGCGAGCCACGGCGGGACGAGCGCGGCGACCCCCGCAAGTGCGGGGACGCCGAATCCGCTCGTCGACGCGAGCGCGAACGCGCCACCGCCGACTGCGGTGCCGGCGAGGGCGCCGACGGCGAGCGCGGGCCAGCGTCGCGCCGGGACGGCGGGATGGTCGCGGTCGACGCGCGGCGGCGGGAACGCGACCGGGCGGTTCGCGAGCACCCACGCCGTCGCCGCGAGGAGCACGAGCGGCAGGAGCACGTCGTACACCACGACGACCACGGGGAGCGACGCCGGAAGGCCTGCGGCACCGGCGGCGGGGAGGACGGCGACGAGCGCGAGCGGGAGGAGGACGCCGAACGCGTACAGCGCGTTCACGGGCCCGGAGAGCGCGGTCGTGTAGGCTCGAAGGCGGTCGCGCGTCCCGTCGAGGACCGCCTGGAACGCGCGGTCGACGCGTCGCCCGCGGTCGCCCGCCGGGGCGTCCGGCGCGCTCGCGAGCAGATGGCAGGCCCTGCGGAGACCAGGTGCGTCGTCGGCGTGCGCATCAGCGAACGCGAGCAGCGCGTCGTCGAGCCGGTCGGTGCGCCGGCAGCGCGCGGCGAGCGCCGCGGCGAGCGCATCGTCGCTTGCGTCGACGGCGAACGCGACCGCGGGTTCGAGCGCCGGCTCGACGTGCAGTCGGAGCGCGAGTCGCGCGACCAGGTCCGGTGCGCGACCGAGCGCGCGCCGCCGATGGAGCGCCGCGAGCACGACGGGGAGTTCGTGGACGCCGTGTGCGACCGCGACCGCCGCCGCGAGCGCCACCGGCACGACCACGAACGGTGGAAGCCGAACGAACGACCCCGCGAGGACGACCCCCACGCCGACGACCGCCGCCGCACCGTAGCCCGCGCGCACAACCGTCTCGCCAGCGGTCGGCACGTCGAGCGTCGCGAGCGCGCCGCGGAGGTCGGCGCTCGCCTCGACGGCAAGCGGCGCGAGCGCTGCGAGCGCGTCGAGTGCTCGCGGAAGCAGTCCCGAACCGGGGTTGGCGGTCACGGCGACCGCCTCGTCGTCGTCCACGCGCTCGGACCGTGCGCGCCGCTCCGGGCGCGTCGCGCGAGCACGGCCTCGCGGTCCGCGAGTGCCTCCCTGACGTCCTCGTAGGACTCCGTCGCAGCGGCGAGCGACGCCACGAGCTCGCTCTCCCCGGCCTCGATGCGTCCCGTCGGTGCGAGGTCGCCATCGTCGTCGAGCGCGAACAGCGGTTCGAACGACGCCGACGCGCCGTCGCCGACGACCTCCTCGATGCGAGCGACGCGACGCTCGGCGCGACCATCCACCGCGACGCGCCGGCACGTCACCACGCAGTCCGTCACTGCGAACGACGACGCGGACACGCCGAGGTCCTCGACGACGCGCTCGCGTATCTCGCGCGCCCCGTCCCCGTGGATGGTTCCGAGCACCGCGTCGCTGCTCGCGCCGACGCGCATCGCCTCGTAGAGCACGCGCGCCTCCTCGCCGCGGACCTCGCCGACGACGAGCGCGCCCTCCCCGAGTCTGAGCGCGGTCCGGAGCGCCGCCGCCGCGTCCAGGCCGTCGCCGCGCTCGCTCGTCCGCAACGACTGCACGTCCCTGTCGTCCGCACGGAGCGCGTCGACGGGGAGTTCGGGCGTGTCCTCGACGAACACCGACCGGGTCGTCGGCGCGAACTCGAAGCAGAGCGCCCCCAGGAGCGTCGTCTTCCCGGCACCGCGAGCGCCCGCGACGAGCGACGCAGCAGCGCGACGGGCGGCGAGCGAGAGCAGCGCCGCCGCGTCACTCGGGACGGTTCCGTTCGCGACGAGCTCCGGGAGCGTGAACGCGTCGGCGTCCCCACGCCGGAACGCGAACCCGACGCCCTCCGCGACCGGTTCGCGGACGCCAGCCACGCGGACCGGCGTCCCGCCGATACTGGTCGCCGCGTCCACCGTCGGCGACGCCCGCGAGAACGCCCGGCCGCTCTCCGCGCGGACGCCCGACGCGAACGCGCTCGCGCCGTCGACGGTCACCCGCGCGTTCGTCGGCACCGAGTCCGCGTCCCGGAGGCCGACGTGCAGGGCCGGCCCCTCGTCCGCGCTCGGTGCGTACACGTCCGTCACCGCCGGGTCCGCGAACGCGTCCTCGAGGACGCCGTGCCCGGTCGTCTGCCGGCGGAGCGCGTCCACGACGACGTCGTCGGGGTCGCCGTCGACGACCGCCGCCGCCGCCCGTCGCGGTGCGCGCTCGCTCGCGCCGACGTCACCAGCGGCGAGGCGCTCGTACGCTCGACGGAACGTCTCCCGGCCCGACCGGTCGAGCGTCGCCCACGGCGGCCGGACGTGGTAGTGCGGGCGACCGCGGTCGTCGCGGTACCGGGTCGCGGTCGCGCCCGTCGAGAGCGACCGCTGCTCGACGACCGACCACGCCTCGGGCGCGTCGAGTCTGACGCGAGCCGGTGCGACCGTCGGGCCCTCGCGGACCACCATCGCGTCGTACGCCCCGAGGCCGTCCGTGGCACCGAGGCCCTCCGCGGCGACGAGGAGGCCGGACTCCGCCGCCCACGCCGAGACGGGCGGGGAGCGAGCGCGCGCCTGCCGTGCTGCCGCGAGCGGGTCGCGGCGCGCGGTCGACGCGAGCGGGTCGTCACGACCGGCGACGCGCGCGGCGAACGCACCCGCCGCGGCGAACAGCGCGCACGCACCGTCGCCGTACCGCCGCTCGAACCCGCGCGCTCGGACGGCTATCGACTCGACCGCCCGGTCGCGGCACGCGTCGACGACCGTCGCACGACACCCCGGCGCGGTCGTCAGGTCACCGTCGGCGTCGCACTCGCTCGCGTCGACGCGCAACGCATCGCCCTCGACGGTCGTCGTACACCCGCAGTCGCCACCACGTTCGAACATGCCGACGCTGGCCGCGTCCCGTCGTTTAGACCCTCGCCTTCGGCCCGCCGACCATCGTCGACCGCTCCGTCGGCCGGCGCACCGAGCGCGGCGACGCGGACGCCACAGGCCGTGGCCGTCACGACGACACGGTACGACCCCGGCGAGTCGAACACGAGCACGTCGCCCGCGCCGTCGTCGCGGTCACTGGCACCGCGGTCAGCGCCGACCGCTCTGACCGCGACAGGGAGTCGTCGGCCACCGCGACGCCCCGACGCGAGCCGATAGCGGACCGCGTGCGTCGTCACGCGAACGGCGGCGACCCGCGCCGTCCCGACGGTCGCCGCGGGAACCGAAACCGCGACCACGCGACGCGACCCCCGCGGCGCGGCCGCCATCGCAGCGACCGCCCCCCGAACGCGGTCCGCGTCCGCTTCCACCGCCGAGACGGCAGCGTGCTCGCGAGCGACCCCCATCCCTGGCGCGGCCACCGCGAGGAGTGCGACCGCGAGCGCGACCGCGACGACCACGCGAACCGTCACAGCGCGTCCCGGAGCCGCGCCACCAACCCGGGCTGCTCGCGGTCGTCGTCCGCGTCCGGCTCGCCGTACGGCGCCCGCGGCGACGACGGCGGCCACGGCACGTCCCCACCCGACCCACCACCAGCATCCCCTGCATTCCCGTCCCGGACCCGGGACTCATCGCCATCGCCAGTCCGCTCGTCGCGTCGTCCGATGGACGCACCACGCTCACCGTCCCGCACAGGACGCCGATCACCCGACGCACCCGCACGCTGATCACCCGACGCACCCGTACGCCGATCCCCCGACGCACCCGTACGCCGATCCCCCGACGCACCCGCACGCGAACCCCGGCCGCCACGGCCCGCCCCACCAGTCGACCCGTCGACCGCGCGTTCCAGCGCCGCGACGCGCTCCCGGCAGTCCTCCGCCGTCGCCACCGCCGCATCGGCGCGCTCCTCCACGCGGTCGTTCACCGCCCGCACGCTCCCCGCGTACCCCCTGAGCGCCTGCACCGCCGCCTCCAGCTCAGCCACCCGGTCCGCGAGCGCCGCCACCTCCGCGTCCGACGGCGCCCCGTCACGGCCCCCACCGGACCCCGAACCGTTCGCTCCAGCGTCCTCACTCGACTCGTCAACGAGCGCATCGTCGACCGCCGCAAGCCGATCCGCGAAATCACCTGCCATACCCCCTCATCGCCGCGGCCTGCCGTATCAAGCCTCGGCCACCCAACCACGCGCTCACGCACCCCCTCGAACCCGCGTCTTGCTGTCGACTATGGGGAAGGTCTATGTGCCCACCACGGCAACGACCGAAGCATGAAAGTGGTCCTCATCGGCGTCGGGCAAGCGGGTGGAAAGCTCACCCAGCGCCTGGCCGAGTTCGACCAAGAGATGGGCTTCGGCGCCGTCAAAGGCGCACTCGCCGTCAACACCGCCGAAGCCGACCTCCGGAACCTCGACATCGAGACGCAACTCGTCGGCCAAGACCGCGTGAACGGTCACGGCGTCGGCGGCGACAACGAACTCGGCGCCGAAGTCATGCAAGCGGACGCCATCGAAGTGATGGACGCCCTCGACGGCAAGATAACCGCCGAAGCCGAAGCCATCTTCGTCGTCGCCGGCCTCGGCGGCGGCACCGGCAGCGGCGGCGCACCCGTGCTCGCCAAAGAACTCCAGCGCGTCTACAGCGTCCCCGTCTACGGCCTCGGCATCCTCCCCGGCCGCGGCGAAGGCGCCATGTACCAAGCGAACGCCGGCCGCTCACTGAAGACCCTGGTGCGAGAAGCCGACTCCACGCTCCTCGTCGACAACGACGCCTGGCACGACTCCGGCGAAAGCGTCGAAGAAGCGTTCGCCAGCATCAACCAGAACATCGCCCAACGCGTCGGCCTCCTCTTCGCGAGCGGCGAGAACATCGACGGCGTCGCCGAAAGCGTCGTCGACTCCTCGGAGATCATCAACACCCTCCGCGAAGGCGGCATCGCGTGCCTCGGGTACGCCAGCGCTCTCGGCGGCGACACCGCCGAAGACAACATCAACGCCGTCACCACCATCACCCGGAACGCCCTCCTCACCGGCACCAGCCTCCCCGACGCCACCACCGCCGACAGCGCCCTCCTCATCGTCGCCGGCAAACCCGACCTCATCCCACGCAAAGGCGTCGAGAAAGCGCGAAAATGGGTCGAGGACGAAACCGGCAGCCTCCAGGTCCGCGGCGGCGACTTCCCCCTCGAAAGCGACCGGCTCGCCGCCCTCGTCCTCCTCGGCGGCGTCGAACGCTCCCGCCGCGTCGACGAGTTCATGGAACGCGCCAAAGAAGCACGCGAACGCCAACAACAAGACGAAGTCGACCACGTCGAACAATTCCAGAACGACGAACTCGACGACCTCTTCTAAACCAACCACCTTTTTGCTGCGTCGGGTCGCCTTCGGCGACCACTCCTTGCAAAAACGTGGGCGAAAAACTTCCCGAGCGACTCGCTCGCTGCTCACGGCTACGCCGTTCGCTTCTCGCGGGACTCGCTTCGCTCGCCCCGCGTAGCGCTCGCTCGCGCTCGGTGGGTGCGCTGGCGACGACCGGAACCGCAACCCACCGCGACCGCACCGCCACCGCGACCGCACCGCCACCGCGACCGCGACCGCAATCACACCGAGTTACTCGTGTTCGCGTTCGACCTCGCGGTACGCGTCGGTCGTCGACGCGTCGTCGCGGTCGTCACGGCGCGTCCGTTCGACGGTCTCGCGTGCGTCCTCGAGCGTCTCGGTCTCGAGGAGCCGTTCGAGTTTCCGCTCGAATTGTTCCTCGGAGAGTTCGCCCCGCGCGTAGCGTTCGCGGAGCGTCTCCATCGCGTCGCGCTTCGACGTGCGACCGTCAGTGGCGTCCGTGTTCGTGGTCGACGTGGCCGACTCAGTCGCCGCTTCTTCGTGCTCTGCATGGTTCTCTTCGGTGAGCATCCCGACGAGCGGGACGACGACGCCGTACCCGATGATGAACGTCACCCACCAGTTCTCGACGCCGAGGAACAGCCCGGCGAACGCGACGCCGAGCACGAGGAGCGAGACCACGCCCGTGTACGAGGTCGACGGGGAGTCCGCAGGCATACTGACACGTTCGTGGAACCATCGAAAAAGCGTTTTCTCTCGCTTGGCCGACCGAGCGCGTCCCTCAGACGAGGCTCGCGCCGTCGAACTCGGTGCGGTCGTAGTCGATCTCCATGAGGTCGAGGATGGTCGGGGAGATGTCGTAGAGGTCCGTGTCCGTGATGTTCGCGTCCGGGTCGTCGACGAACAAGCTCGCGTTCTCGAAGCTATGCATGCCGTTCCGCGGGCCGGTGCCGAACACGTCCTCGTGGCCTTTGAATCCAGCCTTGAGGTCGAATCCGTGGTTCGGGATGACGACGAGGTCGGGCGCGATGTCCTCGTGGTCGCCGCGGAACGCCTCCTCCTTCTTCACGACGCGCTGCGCGACCTTCTTCCCGTCCGGCCCCTCGAGCGCCTCCAGGTCCGCCTTCAACTCGTCCCGAACCGACTCGTACTCGTCCTGCGGGACGCTTCCGCGCGGCTCCCGACCCTCGAGGTTCACGTAGAACCGACCCGGGATGAGCGAGTACGCGCGCGTGTCGTCCGCGATGTCACCGAGCTCCTCGTGGTCGTCGTCCTCGTAGGACAACCAGCCCTCCTCCTCGAGCCACGCGTTCAGGTGAACCTCGTAATCCTGGCTCGTGAACCCGTGGTCCGACGCGACGAGCATCGTCACGTCCTCCGGAAGCTGGTCGCGGAGCTTCCCGAGGTACTCGTCGACCTTACTGTAGAACTCGAGGAACAACTCCTTGTTCTCGGTGTCCTGCTCGTAGTCCTTGAACAGGAAGTGATTCACGCGGTCGGTCGTCATGAACACGCCGAACAGGAGGTCCCAGTCGTCCTGCTCGACGTAATGACTGAACGCCTCGTAGCGCGCATCCACCGTCGCGTGGGCGTTCTCCATGAACTCGGACTTGTCCTCTTTGTGCCCGAGTTTCGCGTTCGCGTCGATCTTGTAGTCGATGGATTCGAGGTACTCGCGGAGTTCGTCGGGGTACGCAGCCTTGTCGATACTCGGCGACAGGAACCCGCTGACCATCCGCTGGACGTCGCGCTGCGGCGGGAACGTCACCGGGACGTTCATCACGGTCGCGTCCCGGCCGTCGTCACTCACGCGGTCCCAGACGCGGTCCACCTGGACGTCGCGCCCCATCGGGACGTACGTGTCGTACGACCCGACCTCGCGGTCCTGGAACCCGTAAACGCCCGTCTCGCCGGGGTTCCGGCCGGTCGTGAGTGCCGGCCAGCACGCCGAGGATTCCGGCGGGACGATGGAGTCGATGGCGCCGGCGCTTCCCTCGGTCGCGAGCTCGTTCAGGTTCGGGAAGACGTCGGGGTTGTCACGGATGAGACTGTACGGTACCCCGTCGATTCCGAAGAAGGCGACGCGGGGTGCGTCGTCGCCGCGAAGCCGGTCGAAGAGACCCATACCCGCCAGTTACAGGGAGGGATACAAGAACTTTCTTTTAGCACGGGACATCGCCGCTGTCGGGGACGTGCATCGCGAACGTCCATCGCGTGTACGTCGCGCGTTCCTGTGGCGGTCAGTCGTCGCGACCGAAGTTCGTCGGGACGACGGTGGTGTGCGCGATACCGACACCGGGGCGCTCCGGGGTGGTCTCGCGGGCGTCGTCCAGGTTGGCGTCGTCCGAGTCGGCGTCCTCCTGGTCGGCGTCGTCCGGGTCGATGGTGGGGTGACGTGCGGTGGCCATGACGGTTCGAACTACGGCCCGACACCACATATTATTACCCATGCTCATAACGCATGGGTTCGGGCGGGACGCATAACCAGGACGAATCACGCGCGACGACGACGCACAGCACGCCGCGAAAGCACGTACCGCATCACGCCGCGAGAGAAAGGACCGCGAACCGCCCGACCGGACTGTCCTCAGAAGTTCTCTTCGTAGAGGTCCATCGCGTGCTCGATCGCGTCCTTCGCCGCCGCCTTGTCCTCCCAACCGAGCGTCTCGACTTCCTTGCCCTCCTCGAGGTTCTTGTACGTCGCGAAGAACTCGTCGATCTCGTCGAGTTGCTGCTGGGGGATGTCCTCGAGGTCCTCGATGTGGTCGTAGCGCGGGTCCTCGGTCGGGACCGCGATGACCTTGTCGTCCTGCTCGCCGTCGTCGTCCATCTTCATGAGCGCGACGGGGCGAGCCTCGATGATGCACCCGGGGAACGTCTGGTCCTCGACGAGCACGAGCACGTCGAAGGGGTCCTCGTCGTCGTAGTACGACTGCGGGATGAACCCGTAGTCGCTCGGGTAGTGCACGTTCGAGTGGAGCACGCGGTCGAGGACGACGCCGGGGACGTCCTTGTCGTACTCGTACTTGTTCCGTTCGCCCTTGAGGCACTCCACGACTGCGTAGATCTCCTCGGGCGGGTTCGGGCCCGTCTCGAGGTCTTCCCAGAGGTTCGTCATTGCAGGCCGTGACTGCGAGAGAGAACGAAATAGGCCCTTCGGTTCGCTGGCACGACGGCGCGTGGATTCCCGCTCGAGGCCGAACTCCCCGGAGTCAGACAGGTCAGCACGCGTGGACGAGCGTGCGTCGGTAACTGAGAAGGAGTCGAGAGGGCATGAATATGAAGGCCCAATCTGTCGGTCAGCAACCCGATGGCCATCGGCAATTACTGGGACTAACGCGCCGAGGAGGAGCCGTTTTCGCCCGACAGAGCGCCGAAGCGGCCGTCCGAACTTCGAACAGTTGAGAACTGTTAAATAGCTTGATGACATTTACCTAGGCATGTCAGAGGCGCAATCCGTGACCGGCAAACAGGGCATCGCACGCGAACTTACCGCATTCCAGCACAACATCCTCGTCATCCTCGGGAAGGAACCGATGTACGGGCTCGCCATCAAGCGAGAACTCGAGGACTACTACGGGACCGAGGTCAACCACGGCCGCCTGTACCCGAACCTCGACGAACTCGTCGGCATGGGCCTCGTCGAGAAGTCCGAGCTCGACAAGCGCACGAACCAGTACGAGCTCACCGACGACGGCTACGCCGCCGTCATGGACCAGATCGAGTGGTCGCTCTCGAAGCTCGTCACCGACGACGAGCGCGCCGAGGAGCTCCGCGACCTCGTCGACGAACAACAGTAAGCGTTCGCAGACGACCGACAGGCACCTCGACCGCGCGAGCGGTCACCAATCGGGCACTCGTTCTTTCGCAGCGTCGAACGCGTAGCGCACGCTCTCGCGCAGGACCGCGGTCCCCTCGTCGTCCAGCCACGCGTTCCGCGGGACGTACTCGGTCTCGAACTCGCGGAGTTCCGTCGCGGTCAGGTCCTCGATGGGTTTCGCGTAGTGGTTCCCGGCGAAGTCAGCGAGCACGCTCGCGTTCGCCGCGTGCACGTCGCCGTGATTCTCGCGGACTGCTTCGACGAGCGCGCGGTTGTGGTCGTCGACGTCCTGCCAGTCGTCGGGGTCGCCCGCGCCCGACAGCGACACCTCGACCGCGCGGTTCGTGTCGTCGATGCGGTCGGGGCGGATGGTGCCGTCGTCGAGCCATTCGTCGGGATGGAGAACGAGCGTCTCGCCGGTGTCGTCCTCGCGGACGCGCGCCGTGAATCCGTGTTCGGCGAGCGTCTCCTCGCGGTCCGTGCGGTACGCCGCGGCCTCGCCCTCGTCGACCGCCTCGCGCGCGAGCCGCGTCAGGCGTTCCGCGTGGTCGACGACTGACCCGGGAAGCTCCTCGTCTTCGACGTGCTCGGGTTCGGCCGTGGCGTCCTCGGCGATTGCGGGCTCGGCCGTGGCGTCCTCGGCGCTCGCGGCCTCCTCGGTCTCGCGTCGGTCTCGCGTCGGAGTTTGGTCCTCAGGCATTGTCGAGTGCGTCGTTCGCTAGTTCGTCGGCGCGGTCGTTTATCTCCCGCGGAACGTGCGATATCGTCCAGTCGTCGAACGCGCGGAGGAGTTCGTGAACGCGGACGCGGTACTCGCGGAGGTCCGGGTCGTTGACGCCGTACTCCCCGGTCACCTGCTTCACGATGAGTTCGGAGTCGCCGCGGATCTGGACCTCGTCGTACCCGTAGTCGCGCGCGGCTTCGAGGACGGCGACGAGCGCCTCGTACTCGGCCTGGTTGTTCGTCGCGCGCCCGATGGTGTCGCTGCCTTCGGCGACGATACCGGCGTCGGTGACGATGACCCACCCGACGCTCGCTGGACCGGGGTTGCCGCGGCACGCGCCGTCGAAGTACAGGTGCGCGCGACCGCCCTCGTCGTCGCGGACGACGGCTTCGATGTCTCGTGGGTTCGAGCCTTGCACGACGAGTTTGTCGTCGTACGCGACGGCGGTGGCGTCGCCGTGGTGCGCCCGATAGTGCTCGTGCTCGGTGTTACCTTCCTCGATGGTCGCTCCGGCGTCGGCGAGCGCCTCGCGGGCGGCGTCGACGTCGCACTCGATGACCGGCATTGACCCTTGGTCACCCGTTCTCAGTGATAACGGTTCTGATTCCGTTCCAATGTCAGTCGAATTAAAACCGGCGCCGTCTTCCGATTCGGCTGCTCCCCTGTCAAATTCTGTCGTTCAGGAGCGGTCAGATACCGGCCGAAGCTTTAAGTTAGCTGGAACTACTACTATAAAAGTGCGATGACACGGTCCACCCGCCAGCGGGAGCGAGACCTCGAGGCCGACGAGTCGGAGGAGCAGGAAGGGGTTCGGGAGTGCCCCGAGTGCGAATCCGACAACCTGGTCAAGAGTTCGGACAGGGGAGAACTCGTCTGCGACGACTGCGGGCTCGTCGTCGAGGAGGAGCAGATCGACCCCGGTCCGGAGTGGCGCGCGTTCAACCATCAAGAGCGACAGGAGAAGTCCAGGGTCGGCGCCCCGACCACGCAGACGATGCACGACAAGGGGCTCACGACCACCATCGACTGGAAGGACAAGGACGCCTACGGGCGCTCGATCTCCTCGAAGAAACGCAGCCAGATGCATCGGCTGCGCAAGTGGCAGGAGCGCATCCGGACGAAGGACGCGGGCGAACGCAACCTCCAGTTCGCGCTCAGCGAGATCGACCGGATGGCGAGCGCGCTCGGCGTCCCACGGTCGGTCCGGGAAGTCGCGTCCGTCATCTATCGACGCGCACTCAAGGAGGACCTCATCCGCGGGCGCTCCATCGAGGGCGTCGCCACCTCGGCGCTCTACGCCGCCTGCCGGAAGGAGGGGATTCCGCGCAGTCTCGAGGAGATCAGCGAGGTATCGCGCGTCGAACGCAAGGAGATCGGGCGGACGTACCGCTACATCAGCCAGGAGCTCGGCCTGGAGATGAAGCCCGTCGACCCGAAGAAGTACGTCCCGCGGTTCTGCTCGGAACTCGAACTATCCGAGGAGGTACAGACGAAGGCGAACGAGATCATCGAGACGACCGCGGAGAAGGGGTTGCTTTCGGGGAAGTCGCCGACCGGCTACGCCGCCGCAGCGATCTACGCCGCGAGCCTGCTCTGTAACGAGAAGAAGACCCAGCGCGAGGTTGCCGACGTCGCGCAGGTCACCGAGGTCACGATCCGGAACCGCTACCAGGAGCAGATCGAAGCGATGGGCATCCACAGCTAGCCCGTCACCTGCAGTCCCGAGCCCACTTCTTTCGCAGTCTCGCCCCGCGAGCGACTGTGGAGTACCCACGTCGCGAGCGTACCGGATGCGAACGCACTTCCATCCGCGCGAAGATGTACGGAACGAACGCATGAACGACGACGAGACCGATCCGGAACCGTGGCTGCCGCTCCCGGTCATCGCGGTGTTGGTGCTCGCGAGCATCGTCGCGGGCGCCGTCGGATTCGTCGCGCTCGTCGACTCGCCCGCGGCGGCGATGGCGGCACTGCGCGACCCGGTGTTCTACGTGTTCCTCGCCGTCGGCGGTGGCACCGCAGTCGCAGCCCTGTTCGCGCAGAATCGGTGAGGGTGCTGCGACCCAACGCCTTACGGTCCCGCGCCGTGGACGTGTGGGCATGTCGTACGATATCGAGCGGTATCTGAACGTGCGGTCGGCGAGCGGGGCGTCGTTCGGCCCCGAGGGCGACCGGTTGTCGTTCCTGATGGATACGACGGGGACGTCGCAGGTGTGGACGATGGACGCGCCGAAGGAGTGGCCGGTTCAGCGGACGTTCTACGAGGAGCGCGTGACGTTCGCGTCCTGGTCGCCCGAGCGCGACGAACTGGCGTTCGGGATGGACGAGGGCGGGAACGAGCGCGCGCAACTCTACCGGCTCAGTGGCGACGGGAGCGAGGTGGTGAACCTCACGGGGCGTCCGGACGCGAAGCACCGGTGGGGCGGGTGGAGTCACGACGGCGAGCGGTTCGCGTTCACGTCGAACCGGCGCGACGAGAGCGTGTTCGACGTGTACGTGCAGGGCCGCGACGAGACGGGGAACGAGGCCGAACTCGTGCACGAGGGCGACGGCTGGTTGACGCCCGCGGGCTGGTCGCCGAGCGACGACCGGTTGCTCGTCCACGAGGCGTACTCGAACGTCGACCAGGACGTGTACGTGCTCGACCTCGAGACCGGCGACTTCGAGTGCATCACGCCCCACGAGGACGAGATACGCTTCTCCAGTCCGTCGTTCGGGCCCAACGGCGATGCGGTGTACTGCTGTACGGGCGACGGGAGCGACACGCTGTACCTCGCGCGCATCGACCTCGACACGCTGGAGCGCGAGGTCGTCGAGGACGGCGGCGACTGGAACGTCGACGGCGTCAGCGTCGACCACGAGTCCGGGCGGTTCGCGTTCTCGCGGAACGTCGACGGCTACACCGACCTCACCGTCGCCGAGTTCACTGGGCCGACGGAGTACGACGCGTTCCCGAGCCCGGATCTCCCCGGCGGCATCGCCGGCGGCGTCTCCTGGGGGCCGGACGCCGAGCAGTACGCCATCACGGCGACGGGTGCGGCCGTGAACACGAACGTGTACGTCGTCGAGACCGAGACGGGCGACACCGAGCGGTGGACGTACGCCGCGACCGCAGGCATCCCCGAGGACTCCTTCAGGGAGCCAGAGCTCGTGCACGTCGAGAGCTTCGACGGCGTGGAGGTCCCCGGATTTCTGACGCTCCCCGAGGACGCCGCGGACGGTGACGCCGCGTCCGGCGACGGCGACACGCCGGTCGTCGTGAGCATCCACGGCGGCCCGGAGAGCCAGCGGCGCCCGTCGTTCAACCCGGTGAAGCAGTACTTCCTGAATCGCGGGTACGCGTACTTCGAGCCGAACGTCCGCGGGTCCACGGGGTACGGCGAGACCTACACGCGGCTGGACGACGTCGAGAAGCGGATGGATTCGGTCGCGGACGTGAAGGCGTGCGTCGAGTGGCTCCACGACCACCCGGCGGTCGACCCGGACCGCATCGCGTGCATGGGCGGGTCCTACGGCGGGTTCATGGTGCTCGCGTGCATGACCGAGTACCCCGACCTGTGGGCGGCGGGCGTCGACGTCGTCGGCATCGCGAACTTCGTCTCGTTCCTCGAGAACACCGGCGAGTGGCGGCGGAAGCTCCGCGAGGCCGAGTACGGGAGCCTCGAGCACGACCGCGAGTTCCTGGAGTCCATCAGCCCGATCAACAACGTCGAGTCCATCGCGGCGCCGCTGTTCGTGCTCCACGGCGAGAACGACCCGCGCGTCCCCGTCGGCGAAGCCGAACAGATCGCCGAAGGGGTTCGCGAGCAGGGCGTCCCCGTCCGAAAATTGATATTCGACGACGAGGGACACGGGTTCAGCAAGCTCGAGAACCGCGTGGAGGCGTACTCGGCGGTCGCGGACTTCCTCGACGAACACGTGTAGGCCGCTGAACCCGGTGTAGGAATCCGCTCTGGCGTTCTACGTCTCCTTCCGCCCTCTTCGGCACGGAACCAACCATTATGGTTGGGAAGCTGGCACTATTTCGCGTATGTTGAACCTCCGAAGTTACCTGTTGGACGTCAGGTCTGCGTTCGACACCTACTGGTGGCTCCCGACGCTCGCCCTCCCCATCGCCTTCTTCGCCATCCCCGTCTACCTCTACGCGAGCAAGGCGTTCGGGACGACGTTCGCGCAGATGCTGCTGTCGTGGTACGCTATCGTCGGTTCGGGCATCGTCATCGCCGCCGCGCTCGGCCACCTGCTCTGGTCGCGGGTCGCCGGAAACGACGACGACCATCCCGTTCCGTGACGCCGGTCCCACCGGTTCGTCCGCCCAGTGCACGCCACGGAACCGACGTCGAGTGAGAAAATTTACAATACCTGATAGTCGTTGGCGAGACATGGCCCCCGCCATACGAACAGAGAACCTGACGAAGCGATTCGGCAGCCTCACGGCCGTCGACGCGCTCGACCTGCACGTCGAGGAAGGCGAGATATTCGGGTTCCTCGGCCCGAACGGCGCCGGGAAGTCCACGACGATCAACGTCCTCTTGGACTTCCTCCGGCCGACCGAAGGTCGTGCGGAGGTCCTCGGGTACGACACGCACAGCGACCCGATCGCCATCCGGCAGCGCACGGGCGTCCTCCCGGAGGGATTCTCCGTCTACGACCGCCTGACGGCGATGGAGCACGTCGAGTACGCCATCGAGACGAAGCGCGCCAGCGACGCCCCTCGCGACCTCCTCTCTCGCGTCCACCTCCAGGAGGAGGCGTGGGAGCGCAAGGCCGGCGAGTTCTCGAAGGGGATGACCCAGCGCCTCGCGCTCGCGATGGCGCTCGTCGACGACCCCGACCTCCTCATCCTCGACGAACCCTCCTCGGGACTGGACCCGACGGGCATCCAGGAGATGCGCGACATCATCCGCGAGGAGGCCGACCGCGGCACGACCGTGTTCTTCTCCAGTCACCAGCTCCCGCAGGTCGAAGCGGTCTGCGACCGCGTCGGCATCATGCGCGACGGCTCGATGGCCGCGGTCGACACCATCGACAACCTCCGCGACGACGTCGGCGGTGCGACCACCATCGAACTCGAGGTCGACCCGATGCCGGACGCGGACGCGCTCGACCTCCCCGCCGTCGACGGCGTCGAGCACGCGACCGGACGCGGGGACGCCATCGAGGTGACGTGTAGCGACCCGCGAGCGAAGGTCGACGTCGTGAAGCGCGTCGACGCGGAGACGACGGTCACGGACATCGTGAGCGACGAGACCGACCTCGAGGAGCTGTTCAACCAGTACACGTCCGGCGACGCCGTGGAACGCGACGACCGCGAGCAGGAGGCGGAGGTGACCGCCTGATGGAGAACCTCACCGCGATCGCACGCCGGGACTTCCTGGACGCCCGCCGGTCGAAGCTCGTCTGGGGCGTCTTCAGTCTCTACGGTATCATCGCGCTCCTCATCTTCGTCGGCCCGACGCTCGTCGCCGACAACGTCGAGTCGTTCGGTATCATCAGTATCGTCTCCTCGGTCGGCCTGTTCCTCCTGCCGTTCATCGCGCTCGTCGCGGGCTACCTCGCGATCGCCGGTGAACGAGAGAGCGGGACCGTGAACTTCCTACTCGGGCTCCCGAACACCCGCAAGGAGGTCGTGCTCGCGAAGTTCCTCTCGCGCGGTGGCCTGATGCTCGCCGCGACGATGCTCGTGTTCCTCATCGGCGTCGTCGTCGCCGCCACCCAGTACGCCGACCCCCAGCTCGTGCTGTTCGCGCCGACGCTCGCGTTCACCGCACTCCTCGTGCTCGTCATGGTCTCGGTCGCGGTCGGCATCTCCGCAATGACGGGGTCGCGGTCGAGCGCGATGGCTGGCGCCGTCGGGTTCTACTTCGTCACCATCCCGTTCAACCTCATCCCCACCATCTCCATCCCCGGCCTCATCCGGTACGTCACGAACGACCTCCTCGGGATGGCACTGGAGGGCGACATCTTCCAGTTCATCCAGGCTGCGATATCGCCCGCGATGGCGTACCAGCAGGGACTGAACGTCGTCACCACTCGGCTGTACTTCGACCGCTTCGAGTCGAACCTTCCGCCGGAAGCCCAGGAGCAGGCGCTCGCGCGACTCAACGACCAGGCGTGGTACCTCGCGCCCGAGGTCATGGTCGCCATCATGCTCGTCTGGCTCGTCGTCCCCCTCGCGCTCGGCTACTGGCGGTTCAAGGACGCGGAACTCGGGTGACGGTCCTCGGACTCGTCGCCGGAGTCGTGCTCGCCCCCACCTGAACCCTCGAAAGGCATGCTTCTCTCGGCGGTAACGGAGTGAAAGGAACTATCGGTGGCGCGTCAGATGACGCCGGTCTTCCGTGCGACCTCGCGCGCCGCGTCCTCGTTCATGCCGTCGCCGAGGATGGTGTAGCGGTCGCGGATCGCGTGACAGGTCGTGAGCGACTCGATGACGACCCCGGGGTCGATGCCGAGTTCGTCCGCGGTCGTCGGTGCGTCGATGGCGGCGAGCGCGTCGCGGATGTCCCGCCAGATGCCGCGGTCGCCACCGTGGAGGTACGCGGTCATGATGGAGCCGACGCCGACCTGATGGCCGTGGAGCGCGGCGTTCGGCGCGAGCCGGTCGAGCTGGTGACTGAACAGGTGCTCGGCGCCCGACGCGGGACGGGACGACCCGGCGATACTCATCGCGACGCCCGAGGACATCAACGCCTTCGTGACGACCCACGCGGACTCTTCGAGGCCCGGGCGGACCATGCTGGCGTTGTCGACGAGGATCTCCGCGGTCATCTCGCTGAGCGCGGCGGCGTACTCGCTGTACTCGACGTCCTGGAGGCGGTTCGCGAGCCGCCAGTCCATCACGGCGGTGTAGTTCGAGATGATGTCCGCACAGCCCGCGGTCGTCAGGTCCCACGGCGCGTTCGCGAGCACGCCCGTGTCGGCGACGACCGCGAGCGGCGGGTCCGCCGCGACGGAATGGCGCGTGTCGCCTTCCGGAATCGAGGAGCGCCCGGAGACGATGCCGTCGTGACTCGCCGCCGTCGGGACGCTCACGAAGCCCTTGTCGCAGTGGTCGCTCGCCATCTTCGCGATGTCGATTGGTTTCCCGCCGCCGACGCCGACGACGTACCCGATGTCGTCGTTCCCGGCGGCTTCCGCGACCTCCTCGACGGTCTCGAAGCTCGCTTTCTCGACGGTGACGACCTCGGGGTCGATGCCGCGTTCCTCGTACTGCGCGACGATGGGTGCGGCGGCGACGTCGCGCGGCGTCGGACTCGTGACGATGAGCGGTCGGCCCGTCAGGTGGATGTCGTCAACGACCTCGACGGTCTGGGAGAGCACGTCGTGGCCCACGACGACGTTCCGCGGGAGTCGAATCCACGTCGACTTGTCGAACATACCCGCAACGACGCCCGTAGCGCGGAGAAACCTTTCGCCTCGACGACCCGCGCTCGCGGCGCGTCGCGCGGCCTCGAGCACGCGCGAGTTCCCACTCGATGGGTTCGAGACCAGTGATTAAGGCGGACGGTCGTGTACGCGAGGAACGAATGGCACAGCACGAAGAGCGGTCGCCGTCGGCGAGTCTCGGGTTGCTGGACGCGACGATGGTCGGGATGGGCGCGATGATCGGCGCAGGCATCTTCGTCCTCACGGGCCTGGCGGCGGACATCGCGGGCCCCGCAGCGATCCTCGTGTTCGGACTGAACGGCGTCGTCACGTCGTTCACGGCGCTGTCGTACGCCGAACTCGCGTCCGCGATACCGAAGAGCGGCGGCGGCTACGCGTTCGTCGAGGAGGTGTTCAGGGACTCGATCGCGTTCCAGATGGGGTGGATGCTCTGGTTCGCGTACATGATCGCCGGGGCGCTGTACGCGCTCGGGTTCGCGGGGAACTTCCTCGAGTTCGTGCACTTCTACTGGGAGGGGCTGCCGTCGGGCGCGCTCCTCGGCCCGGTCACCTGGAAGGTCCTGTACGCTATCGGGCTCGTCGGGTTCCTCGTCGTCCTGAACGCGGTGTCGACCGCCGCCAGCGGCGGCGCGGAGACCGTCGTGACGATAGTCAAGATCGTCATCCTCGTCGTGTTCTCGGCGTACGGCGCGAACGCGGTGGACCTCGCGGAGTTCGACCCGTTCTTCACGAACGGGACGGTGAACGCGATACTGCCGGCGATGGGGTTGACGTTCATCGCGTTCGAGGGGTACGACCTCATCGCGACCGTCACCGAGGAGGTGAAGAACCCGCGGAAGAACATCCCGCGAGCGATCTTCCTGTCGCTCGCGGCGACGATCGTCATCTACCTCGTCGTCGTCCTCGTCGCTATCGGGACGCTCGGCGCGGGCGGCCTCGCCGGCGCCGGGGAGCGCGGTATCGCGGAGGCGGCGAAGGGCTTCATGCCGGCTGACATCCCGATACTGCAGAACGGCGCCTCGGTCATCGCGTTCGGCGCGGTGTTCTCGACGGTGTCGGCGCTGAACGCGGTCGTGCTCGCCTCCAGTCGGGTGGCGTTCGCGATGGGACGCGACCGGTTGCTGCCCGCGGGAATCGGCCGCATCCATCATCGCTTCGGGACGCCGCTGATCGCGGTGGTGGCGAGCGCGGTCGTGATGCTCGTCTCCGTCGCGTTCGTCCCGATCCGGCAGGTCGGGTCGCTCTCGAGCCTGTTCTTCCTGCTGTCGTTCGTCGTCGTGAACGCGAGCGTCATCAAACTCCGGCGGGAGCGCCCGGACATGCGTCGGCCCTACGAGATGCCGTTCTATCCGCTGCCGGCGGTCGCGGGCATCGTCGGGAACCTCGTCCTCGGGTACTACCTCGTCACGGCGAACCTGACGACGGCGGGGCTCGCGTTCGGGTGGCTCGTCCTCGGCGGGGTCGCGTACGTCGCGCTCGGCCGCGTCGGCCTGCGGCGCGAACCGGCCGGTGGCGCGAGCGAGGGCATCGACGTCGATACCGGTGGTGGGTCCGACGCCGCGGGCGACGCGGACGCCGGGAGCGCGGGCGACGAGTCCGGTGTCGGTGCGAGCACGCGCGGGGAGGCGACCGCGCATCGGTCGCTCGACCACGTCGACGCTGACGCCGAACTCGCGACGCGGGACGCCGCCGGCTACGACCGGACGGACGCGGGCGACTCGCGTGGTTCCGACGAGGTGGGAACCGACCCGGAACGTGAAGGCGATGGCGAGTCGAGGGGTGAACGATGACGAACGGACCGCTGCGCGTGGTCGTCGTGGGGAGTGGCCCGGTCGCGCTCCGCGCGATAAAGCAACTGGACGACCACGGGCACGACGTCGTGGTGGTGGAGCGAGACCCGGAGCAACTCGCGGAGCTCGAGGCGGCGTACGTCGCGACGGCGATCGAGGGCGACGCGACGCGACCGAGCGTGCTCGCGCAGGCGGACGTGGAGCGCGCGGACGTCGTCGCGGCGCTCACGGACACGATGGGGACGAACGTCGCGGTGTGTACGACCGCGAAGCGAATCGACCCGGGGACGCGGACGATACTCCGGTCGACGTACCCGGATATCGAGGAGTTCGCGCCGTACGCCGATCAGGTGGTGTTCCCGGAGCGCGCCGGCGGCCGCGTCGCCGTCACCGCCATCGAGGAGGACTTCGGGGCGCTCACGGGCCTCTCTGGTGACCTGGAGGTGTACGAGCTACGCGTCGCCGAGGACGCGCCGGTCGCGGGGAAGCGACTGTCGAGCGTGTCGCTGCCCCAGGGGAGTCTCGTCGTGAGCGACGAGAACGGCGACACGGTCGCGAGCGCCGACACCGTCCTCCAAGCGGGCCACACGTACGTCGTCGCCGTCGAGGGCCGGGTCGCGGACGAAGTGATGAACCTCTTCCGCGGGTGACGATGCCGGACGCTCCGAGCGACGACGCGGCGAGTGCGCCAGAGTGCGAGCACGACCCGGCTGTCGCGTACGAGGTCGGGTTCGGGTTCGCTGACGGCGTCGACGGCGTCGAGGACGTCGATTCGGCGTGCGCGATGCGCGCCACCGTCCACGAGGTGCCCGTCGGGAGCGCTGACGCCGACGCCGTCGGCTGCGCGGACGAATCCTGCGAGCACTACCACGAGCACGTCGCGGCGGACCTGCGCGCGACCGCGGCACGCCACAGCGGGAACGTCGGCGCGGACGGGTCGTGTCGCGTCGACCGCGACGCCGGGACTGACTTCGACGCCGGGACTGACCGCGACGCCGGAACTGACCGCGACGCCGGGACTGACCGCGACGCCGGTTAGCGGCTCGCGCTCGACCCGAAGGCCGTGCCCGTCGATGCGGTCGTCGCGACGAACACACCGATACGTGCCCGGCGACCGATTCCTTATACCGTTCGCGGCGCACTCACCGGTATGGTCGAGGTCCTCCTCCTGGTCGGCGTCGCGGTGGCTGTCTTCGTCGGGTTCAACATCGGCGGGTCGACGACGGGGCCGGCGTTCGGCCCGGCCGTCGGCGCGAACGCCATCTCGAAGACGGTCGCCGCCGCCCTCATGTCCGGGTTCTTCTTCGTCGGCGCGTGGACGCTCGGGCGGCGCGTCGTCGCGACGCTCGGCGAGGAACTCGTCACCGACCCGGGCGTGTTCACGATCGAATCCAGTATCGTCGTCCTGTTCTTCATCGGCGGCGCGCTCTTCGTCGGGAACTACTTCGGCGTGCCGGCGTCCACGTCGATGACCGCGGTCGGCGCCATCGCGGGCCTCGGCGTCGCCAGCGGCGCACTCGACTGGACGGTCATGGGCGAGATCGCGGTCTGGTGGATCGTCGCGCCCGTCATCGGGTTCTGGACGTCCGCGGTCATCGGTCGGTACTGGTACCCGCGCATCGACGCGTGGGTCGACATCGAGAGCACGCCCGGCGCGCTGTTCGAGGTGAACCGCGACGGCCTGATTCCGCGACCGGCCGCCGGCCCGAACACGACGCGGCGCGAACTCACCGGCGGCGTCGTCGTCGTCGCCATCGGATGCCTGATGGGGTTCTCCTCGGGGACGTCGAACATCGCGAACGCCATCGCGCCGCTCGTCGGCGCGGGCGTCGACCTGAACATGATGATACTCCTCGGCGGCGTCGCGGTCGCGGTCGGCGCGTTCACCATCGCCCGCCGGACGCTCGACACGCTCGGGAACGACATCACGGACCTCCCGTTGACCGCCGCGATCGTCGTCGCCATGGTCTCCTCGACGATCGTCGTCGGCCTCTCCGCGATCGGCATCCCGGCGTCGTTCGTCATCATCGCGACGACGTCCATCGTCGGCCTCGGCTGGGGGCGCGCCACCCGGACCGCGACGGTGTCCGGGGCGGTGTCGGGCGAGGAGTCGCCGGCCGTGTCCGTCGGCGCGCTCGCCGCGGACAACCCCGACGACGAGCCGCCAGCGATCGGCGAGGAGTCCAGCGAGGACATTCCCTCCGCCGCGGACCTCTTCGACCCCGAGACCACGGGTCGCGTGCTCGCGATGCAGAACGTCGTCCCGGTCCTCGCGACCGCCGGCGCGTACGCGACCTTCCTCCTCCTCTACGCCGTCTGGTGGTAACCGCGGTCCCGCTACGGGCCGACCACTCGCGAGCGCTCAGAGCGTGTCGAGGACGTCGAGCAGCGTCTCCTCGCGCTCGCGTCCGGGGTCCTCGTCGCTGCCGTCGCGGTCGGTCGCGAGGTGGTCGTCGACGCTGCGCTGCATCGCTTCGCGGAGCGGCGTGGCCTCCCAGCCGAGCGCGGCGAGCTTCTTGGTGTCGAGGACGTGCGGGTAGTCCCGGTAGAGGACGTAGTCGTCCGTGGAGAGGTCCGCGATGGAGAGCTCGCGTTCGCTCGCGTGCACGACCTCGACGTCGCCGGCGTCCTCGGGTGCGCTCTCGGGGGCGTCGGCGGCGTCGCCGAGGCAGTCCGCGATGAGGTCGACCATCTCCTCGAGCGTCACGAGGCGGCGGTCGCCGACGTTGTACGCGTGGCCCGCGCTGCCTTCCTCGGCGACGACGCGGAGTGCGCTCGCGACGTCCTCGACGTACGCGCGATGCCAGACGTTCGTCCCGTCACCGGGGACGACGACGCGCTCGTAGTTCGCGACGCGGTCGATCCAGTAGTCGAGTCGCTCCGTGTAGTCGTCGGGCCCGTACACGATACAGGGTCGGACCGCCATCGCGCGCAGCCCGCGTTCCTCGGCGGCGGCGAACACCGCACGGTCGCCCTCGGCCTTCCGGTTCCCGTACGTCTCACCGCTCTCGTCGACCGCCTGGTCGCCCGTGCACGATTCGAGCGCGGTCGCCTCGTCGCGCCCCTGGAGCGCGCCCTCCCGCTTCGGAATCTCCTCCTCGCCGTACGCCGCGCCCGAGGACACGTACACGTACGCGTCGGCGTCGTCGAACACGCGCGTCGCCGTCCGGACCTCCCGGGGCTGGTACGCGACCATGTCGAAGACCGCGTCGTACGCGCTCTCCCGGGCCGCCGTCGCGAGGTCCGCGTCGTCCGTCCGGTCGCCCTCGACGTGCGTGACGCGGTCGTCGTCCGCGAACGGGTTCTCGTGGTTCCCGCGGTTGAATATCGTGACGTCGTAGTCGTGCGCGAGCAGGTCCGCGACGAGGTGTCGCCCGATGAATCGCGTCCCGCCGATGACGAATGCGCTGTCCATGCCAGTAGCGACTCGACGCCGCGAAAAGAGCGTGGCGTTCGCGGTACCAGCGTTCGGCCACCAGCAAAAAATACTCAAGTAACCGAGGCGTCGGTCGGGATATGTCGCCCTCCACTGACAGCGGCTGCCCGAAGTGTGGCCACACGGACGCGATCACGGACAACATCTCGACCACCGGCGGTGGCCTCTCGAAGATGTTCGACATCCAGTCGAAGAACTTCGACGTCATCTCGTGCGCGAACTGCGGGTACTCCGAGCTCTACCGTTCGGACCGCCGGAGCGGGAGCGACATCGCGGACATCTTCTTCGGATAGATGGCCGCCGTCGGCTTCGCGTTCCTCTTCGTCCTGTTCGCGCTCGTCCTCCCGCTCGCACTCTACTGGTTCGTGAAAGGCGAGGACCCCGACCCGAGCGAGACGACGTCCTGGAACGACGCCCGCGACCGGGCGAGCAGCGACACGTTCGGCGGCGGTCGACGGGACCGCGACGGGCGTGACGGAGACGACCGCGAAGACCGCGGGTCGCGCGGGTCCGACGACGACCGCGGCGTCGACGGCAACCACTGGAACTGACCGCGGCAGTCAGTCGTCGCTGCTCGCGTACCCCTGCGCACTCCCGGCGTTGTCCGCGGTGGCGCTCGCGGGCGGGCTGTCGCGGACGTCGAAGCCCTCGCGCTCGCTGAGCACCTTCTCGTACGCGTCGGGGAGGACCTTCGCGAACGCGGCGAGCGCAGCCTCCCAGTTCTCCAGCAACGCGGCGGCGCGCTCGCTCCCGGTGTACGCGTGGTGGTTCTCGACGAGGCGCCGGAGGACGGTCGCGTCGCGCTCGTCGAGGTCGTGCTCGACGTGCACCATCCCCTCGTTCACGCGGTCCTCGAACGCGACCGCGGGCGCGTCGACGTCGTCGAAGAACGCGCTCTCGTCGAGGACGTACGCGAGCCCGCCGCTCATCCCGGCGGCGAAGTTCGCGCCGGTGTCGCCGAGGACCGCGACGACGCCACCGGTCATGTACTCGCAGCCGTGGTCGCCGACGCCCTCGACGACCGCGTGCGCGCCGGAGTTCCGGACCGCGAACCGCTCGCCGGCGCGCCCGTTCACGTACGCCTCGCCGTCGGTCGCGCCGTAGAGCGCGACGTTCCCGGCGACGACGTTCTCCGTCGGCTCGAATCCGGCGCGGTCGGGCGTGTCGACGACGACGCGCCCGCCGCTGAGACCCTTGCCGACGTAGTCGTTCGCGCCGCCGCGCAGGTGGAGCGCGACGCCCGAGGCGAGGAACGCCCCGAAGGACTGCCCGGCGGTCCCCTCCAGGTCGACGGTGAGCGTGCCCGCGGGCAGGCCGGCCTCGCCGTACCGGCTCGTGACCTCGTGACTGAGCGTCGCACCGACCGCGCGGTCCGTGTTCGAGATGTCGGCGGAGACGCCGACCGGCTGTCGGTCCTCGACCGCTTCGCGCGCCTCGTCGAGGACGTCCCAGTCGAGTTGGGCGTCGACCTCGTGGGTCTGCTCGCGGACCTTCGTGTGCGGGCCGTCGCCGACCTCGGCGAGGACGCCAGAGAGGTCGAGCTTGCTCGCGCGCTCGTGGGCGACGTCGCGCTGCTCGAGGCAGTCGACGCGCCCGATCATGTCCTCGACCGTCGAGAAGCCGAGTTCGGCCATGTACTCGCGGAGGTCCTGCGCGAGGAACGTCATGTAGTTGATGACGTGCTCGGGCTCGCCCGGGAAGCGCTTCCGGAGGTCCTCGCGCTGGGTCGCGACGCCCACGGGGCAGGTGTTCTTGTGGCACTGGCGCGCCATCACGCACCCCGAGGAGACGAGGCTCGCGGTCCCGAACACGTACTCCTCGCCACCGAGGAGCGCGGCGACCGCGACGTCGCGACCGGTCTTCATGCCGCCGTCGACGGTGACGCGGATGCGGTCCCGGAGGCCAGTCCTGCGGAGGGTCTGCACGGCCTCGGCGAGCCCGAGCTCCCACGGCAGGCCCGCGTGCTTGATGCTCGTCTTCGGGCTCGCACCCGTCCCGCCCGAGTGCCCCGAGATGTGGACGACGTCCGCGTTCGCCTTCGCCACGCCCGCCGCGACCGTCCCGATGCCCGCCTCGGACACGAGCTTCACGTTGATGTCCGCGTCGGGACTCGCCGCCTTCAGGTCGTGGATGAGCTGTTTGAGGTCCTCGATGCTGTAGATGTCGTGCAGTGGCGGCGGCGAGATGAGGCCCACACCGGGCGTGGACTTCCGGACGTGCGCGATCATCTCGTTCACCTTCTCACCCGGCAGATGGCCGCCCTCGCCGGGCTTGGAGCCCTGGGCCATCTTGATCTGGATCTCGTCCGCGTTCGAGAGGTACGTCGACGTGACGCCGAAGCGCCCGGACGCGACCTGCTTGACGTTGCACTCCTTCTCCGTGTCGAAGCGCTCCGGGGGTTCACCGCCCTCGCCCGTGTTCGCCTTCCCGCCGATGCGGTTCATCGCCACCGCGTTGTTCTCGTGCGCCTCCGGGCTGAGGCTCCCGAGACTCATCGCGGCCGTCGAGAACCGCTCGACGATCTCGTGCACCGGCTGGACGTCCTCGACGGGGATGGACTCGCGCGAGTCCGTGTCGAAGTCGAGCAGGCCCCGGAGCGTCTCGGGAGCCTCCTCGTCGGGGGTGTCGTTCGTCGCGCTCGCGAAGTTCTGGTACTCCTCGTAGTCACCCGTCCGCACGGAGCGCTGGAGCGCGCCGACCGTCTCGGGGTTCCACGAGTGCCGGCGCCCGCCGTTCCGGTGCTCGAACTCGCCCTGCCGTTCGAGTTCGACGTCGTCGCCGAACGCGAACGCGTGGCGCTTCGCGACGTCCGCGCCGACATCGTCGACGCCGATACCGCCCGTTCGGTTCTCCGTGCCCTCGAAGTACTCGTCGACGAACTCGGGAGCGAGGCCGACGGCCTCGAACACCTGCGCGCCCTGGTAGGACTCCACCGTGGAGATACCCATCTTCGCCATGATCTTCAGCAGGCCCCCTTCGAGCGCCTCGCGGTACGCCGCGCACGCCCTCGCGGTGTTCGCGCCGTCGCTCCCCGCGGTCAGGTCCGCGAGCGTCTCGTACGCGAGGTACGGGCAGACCGCGTCCGCGCCGTACCCGACGAGCGTCGCGTGCTGGTGGACGGTGCGCGGGTCCGCGGAGTCGACGACCAGGCCCGCGCGGTTCCGCGCGCCGGTGCGGACGAGGTGATGGTGGACGCCACCGGTCGCGAGGAGGCTCGGAACGGCCGCGCGCTCCGGCCCGCTCGCGCGGTCCGAGAGCACGACCACGTCCGCGCCGTCCTCGATGACCGCGAACGCGTCCTCGCGGACCGCCTCCACTGCCTCCTCGAGCGTCGCGTCGTCGGGGTCGTACGTCGTGTCGACCACGGCCGACTCGAGGCCGTTCGCGTCGGCGCTCCCGTCGAGCGCGCGGATGGCGTCGACCTCGGAGAGCGAGAGCACGGGCGAGTCGGCGACGAGCTGGCGGGCGTGCGCGGGCGTCTCGTCGAGGAGGTTCCGCTGGAACCCCATCCGGGTCTCCAGGCTCGTCACGCGCTCCTCGCGGATGTAGTCCAGCGGCGGGTTCGTCACCTGCGCGAACAGCTGCTTGAAGTACGACGCGAGCGGGCGGTCGTGGTCCGAGAGCACCGACAGCGGCGTGTCGTCGCCCATCGAGCCGACGGGGTCCTTGCCCTTCTGACTCATCGGCTCGACGAGGTTGTCGATCTCGTCGTGCGTGTACCCGAACGCCGCCTGCTGCGCGCGGAGGTCGTCGACCGCGTCCACGATACCGCCGCCGTCCGCGTCGACCTCGCGCTCGTCCTCGACGTCGACGTCGCGCTCGGCGTCCAGTTCGTCGCCCTCGTCGGTGACGTCGTCGAGCGCGACCTGTTCGTCGGCGACCCACTCGCCGTACTTCGAGTCGGTGAGGTCGTCGAACACCTCGTCGTCCGTGAGTACACCCTGTTCGGGGTCGGCGACGAAACACTGGCCGGGTTCGAGGCGGCCGCGTTCCTCGACCTCGCTCTCGTCGACGTCGAGCGCGCCCGCCTCGCTCGCCATCACGAGCCGGCCGTCGGTCGTCACGTCGTACCGGCACGGCCGGAGGCCGTTCCGGTCGAGGACCGCGCCGACGCGCTCGCCGTCGGTCGCGGCGACGAGCGCCGGGCCGTCCCACGGCTCGACGAGGCTCGCGTGGTAGTCGTAGAACTCGCGGCGCTCGGCGCTCATCGCGTCGTCGCCGCGCCACGCCTCCGGGACGAGCGTCCGGAGCGCGTGCGGGAGGTCGCGGCCGGACTCGAGGAGGAGTTCGAGCGTGTTGTCGATGCTCGCGGTGTCGGACTGCTCGGGGTCGTCGATGACCGGGCGGACGTCGGCGACGTCGAACGCGTCCGCTTCCATCTCGGTCTCGCGAGCACGCATCCAGTTGACGTTCCCGCGGAGCGTGTTGAACTCGCCGTTGTGGATGATGTTCCGATAGGGGTGCGCGAGGTGCCAGGCGCCGAGCGTGTTCGTCGAGAAGCGCTCGTGCACCATCACGAACGTCGACCGGATGCGTTCGTCGGTGAGGTCCTGGTAGTACGACCGGACCTGTTCGCCCTTCAGCAGTCCCTTGTAGACGAGCGTCTGTCGGTCGAGCGAGCACACGTAGAACCGTTCGGCGTCCGCGTCGTCGACGTCGGGATGGGAGAAGTCGGGCGCGTCCTCGGCGGACTGGCCGGAGGTATCGGCGTCGTCGGCAGTCGGATGGGCGACGCCGTCGACGCGATGCTCGATGCGCTTCCGGGCGACGAACAGGTCGGTGTCGAAGGCGTCTCGGTCCTGGCCGTCGGCGGGCGCGACCGCGACCTGCCAGACGTCCGGTTCGGCGTCGCGCGCGGTCGCGCCGAGGTCGCTCGCGTCCGTCGGCACGTCCCGCCATTCGAGGACGTCGACGCCGCGAGCGTCGAGTTCCGCCGTGACGAGGTCCTGGAGTGCCTCGCGTGCAGCAGCGTCCTGCGGGAAGTACAGCGACCCGACGGCGTACACGTCGGGGAGGTCAGTGTCGAGGACGCCGTCGAAGAACGCGTCGGGCCGGCGGAGGAGGATGCCGGCGCCGTCGCCGGTGTCGGGTTCCGCGCCGGTGGTGCCGCGGTGTTCGAGGTTCACGAGGAGGTCGAGGCCGTCGCTGACGACGTCGTGACTGGGTTCGGCGTCGAAGTCCATGACGACGCCGACCCCGCAGTTCGCACGCGCATCCGTGGGGTCCGCGAGGCCGCTCGTTCGCTGAGAGTCCATCGTATCGCCCAGTCCGGGGTCTCCGGACTGGTCGTGTGGCTGAGTCATGCTACGTCCTCCCACAAGCACCTACAAGAGGCTACTCCTGAATCACTAAGGGTCTCTTAATCCCCCACTAGGAGATATAAGGGATTCGGCGCCGATTCCCATACAGGAAGCAGTCTCGAGGGGCGCCATACGTTCACAAACCATCTTCGAGAAATCCTGGACGAACGGTCGGAGAAAATATTATTCCGCGCTCCCCAGGCCTGTAACTTCCTCGGCGCGAGCGGAGGCTTGCCGACCCGTCGACGCACCCCGAAGAACGACCGCCCGAGTCAGTTCACGTGAAACTCGAAACGCGCGCCGCCCTGCTCGCTCGCCGCGACCGCCGGCTCCCAGCCGTGCGCTCGCGCGATCCGTGACACGATACCGAGCCCGAGCCCCGTCCCGTCGTCGCTCGTCGAGTACCCCGCCTCGAACACCTGGTCGCGCTCCCCGGACGGGATACCGACGCCGTCGTCCGCGACGAAGAACCCATCGGCGTCCGCGAGCGCATCCACCACCACGGTCACGCCTTCGTGTCCACCGTCCGTCTCGCCCGACACCGCCCCATCCACCTCGCGCTCGGGCATCGCGTGCTCCTGCGCGTTCCGGAACAGGTTCTCGAACACCTGCAGGAGCCGGTCGCGGTCCGCCGCCACCACGCCCGGCTCCCGAACCACGAGCGACGACGTGGACGCACTCACGCTCGCCCACGCCTCCCGCGCGACCGCCGCAACCTCGACGTCCGTCGTTTCGTCCACGTCCTCGCCCTCGCGAGCGAGCGTCAACACCTCCTCGATGATCGACTCCATGCGCTCGAACGCGTACTCCACGTCCTCGGCCGTCTCCGGATCGCCCGTCTCCTTGTACAGCTCGAACGACCCACGGCCGAGACTCAACGGGTTCCGGAGGTCGTGCGCGACCACGCTCGCGAACTCGTCCAACCGCTCGTTCTGGCGCTCCAACGCCTCGCGCTGCGCGTGGAGCTGCTCGCGCTGACGCGCTTGCTGGATCGCCGCCGCCGTGTTCTCCGCGAGAATCTCCGCGAACCGCCGGTCCGAATCGTCGAACTGGTCGCCGAACTTCCCGAGCGACAACACGCCGAACTCGCCGATCGGGACGTACATCGCGAACGCGAACACGTCCCGGTCGTAGGGGTCGTCCGGCCCGATCTCGTCGACGACCGTCGTCCCGTTCCGGAACGCACGCCCGTGCGGCGAATCGTCCACCGGGTACGGCGGCCGAGAATCGATATCGTCGACGCGCCCCCCGAACGTCACGTGCCGCAGCACGTCCTCCTCCGCGTCGAACTCGCGGACCGCCGTCCCCGGGAACCCGAGCACGTCGTTCGCCGCCTCCCCGCAGAGCTCGTACGCCTCCGCCGGCGAATCCGCCGTCATCAACCCGCGGGTCGCGTCGTGCAACGCCTCGACGGTCTCGTCGTACCGCTCGCTCGTCCCCAGGTCCGTCAACGACCACACGAACCCCCGCGTCTCACCGTCCCGCTGGAACGGCGTCACCGTCGCCTCGTAGAGATACCACGACCCCTCCCCGGCGCGTCGAGCGCGCGCCTCGAACGTCACCTCCGACACGGACTCCGCCGACAGCGACGCCGCCGCGTCCTGGTACGCCTCGAACGTCCGGCTCGCGAGCAACCCCTCCTCGACGAGGTCGCGGAGATGCTCGCCGACGAGGTCGTCGAAGTCCCGCCCGAACAGGACCGAGCACCGGTCGTTCCCCAGGGAGACGCGACCGCCGCGCGTCACGACGAACACGGCACCGGGGAACGACTCCAGGACGGAGGACGTCGTATCGTCGAACATGAAAACGAACCAGTAATCGTCCGACACTTTCGGCCGCTGCGATAAGAGCGTATCGGCAGATTCGAGCCTCGAAAAGCGACCACGAGCGCGCCCCGTCGACCCGTCACCAACGGTCGAACCGCCCGTTTGGGCGGGTACACCCGGCGTAAGACGGCTCAGTACGTCTTCGCGAAGTACGCGACCTCGGTCGCGTCCTCACCGCACATCGTGCACTCGTCGCCCTCGACCGCGACTTCCTCACCACCCTCGACGGCCGCCTCCGGCGCCTCGCCGTCCTCCAAGGGCAGCATCGCGATCTCCGCGGCGACCTTCTCCTTGATGACCTCCTCGCACGCCTCGTCACCGCACCACGGCGTCTTCACGAACCCACCGTGCTGGCCGATGGTCCCCATGATCTCCTCGGGCTCGGTGGCGGTTCGGACGTTCTCCGCGAGGTTCTCCGCGGCCTTCGCGTACAGCTCGTCGAACACGGTGTCGAGCTGGTCGTCGACCTCGTCGACGAGCTCGGTCCGGTCGAGCTCGCGCTTCGTGTTCTGGTTGTCCGACCGACGGACCGCGGTGACGACCTCGTCCTCGACCTCGTTCGGGCCGATCTCGATGCGGAGCGGGACGCCCTTGAGCTCCCACTCGTTGAACTTGAACCCGGGGTTGCGCTGGTCGCGGTCGTCGAGGTGCACGCGCACGTCGCCCGCCTCTTCGAGTTCCGCCGCGACCTCGGTCGCGTACTGGAGGACGTCGTCCTTCGTGTCCTCCTGCCAGATGGGGACGATGACGACCTGCTCGGGCGCCACAGCGGGCGGGAGCACGAGCCCCTGGTCGTCGCTGTGGGTCATGATGAGCGCACCGAGTGCGCGCCAGGACAGCCCCCACGACGTCGTCCACGCCGTCCGCTCCTCCTCGTCCTCGTCCGTGTACGTCACGTCGTACGCCTCCGCGAACGACTGGCCGAGCGCGTGACTCGTCCCACCCTGCACGGACTTCCCATCGGGCATGAGCGCCTCGACGGTCGTCGTCATGTCCGCGCCCGGGAACTTGTCGTGCTCGGGCTTCTTCCCGCGGAGCACCGGGATGGCGAGCACGTCCTCGTACAGGCGCTCGTACTGGCCGAGACGCATCATGACCTCGTCGAGCGCGCCGTCCTCGGTCGCGTGCGCCGTGTGGCCCTCCTGCCAGAGGAACTCCTTCGTCCGGAAGAACGGCTTCGTCTCCGTCGCCTCCCACCGGATCACCGAACACCACTGGTTGAGCCGCATCGGGAGGTCGCGGTGACTGCGCGTCCACTCGCTCATGAACGGCGTGATGATGGACTCGCTCGTCGGCCGGACCGCGAGGCGCTCCTCGAGTTCCTCGTACCCGCCGTGGGTGACCCACGCGACCTCCGGGTCGAACCCTTCGACGATGTCCGCCTCGCGCTCGAGGAACGACTCCGGGATGAGTACGGGGAAGTACGCGTTCCGCGCACCGGTCTCCTTGAACCAGCCGTCGAGGTGATTCTGGAGGCGCTCCCAGAGCTCGTAGCCGCGCGGGCGGGTGACGATGAAGCCACCCATCGGCGCGTAGTCCGCGAGTTTCGCCTTCTGGACGACCTCCGCGTACCACTCGCCCGTGTTGTGGTTCTTGCTCTCCGTGATACCGAGTTCCTGCTCGCCACTCATTACGCCAGTCGACGCCCACCGCGACCATAAGGGCATTGAAGCCCGCGGCGCGCTGTGGTACGCGGCCGGTCCCGCTCAGTCGTCGTCGAGGTCGACGCCCGATCCGTCCGCGTCGAGGTCGACGCCGACCGCGACGTCGTGCTCGAGCATCTCGTCGCCGTCCGCGTCGAAGTAGAACACGCCGCGGATGGTGTCGCCATCGAGGACGTGCGGCAGCCATAGCTCGTCGTCCTCCCACATCTCGTCGTAGGGGACGTCCTCGCGAGCGCGCCACTCCGGGAACGCCTCCGGCGTCTCCTCGGGACTCCCGGTGACCGAGTGCGCGACGTAGACGTGACAGCAGAAGACGTGCTCGCGGCCGAAGTAGAAGTCGAACTCGCCGCGCTTCGCGAGGTCCGCGACCTCGACGCCAGTCTCCTCCTTCGTCTCGCGCGCCGCCGCCTCGCGCGGGGTCTCGCCGGCCTCCACCTTCCCACCGGGGCCGTTGTAGAGGTCCGCGCCGAGCCCGCGGCGCTTCCGTATCATGAGGAGTTCGTCGTCGGCCGCGAGCGGGAGCGACCCGCGGAGGGGATAGCAGATGGTCGCGTCGTCGCGCTCGCCCGCGAACGCGTCGCTCGGCACGCCGTCGGCGACGTCCACGTCCGCGTGCTCGGTCCACACACCCACCGCCTCGGGTCCAGCGTCGGGCGACCCCTCGTCCATACCCGGAGATGAGCACGCGGGCACAATCAAGCGTTCGGACGCGACCGCGCTGTCAGTCGTCCTCAGCGGTCGCGAGCCGCGATTCGAGGACGTCCCGGAGGATGGTGCGGTGACAGCGCTTCTTCTCGGTGTTCTCGAAGCACACGAGCGCGACGTCCTCGCCGTCGCGGACGCGCTCGGCGAGCGACTCCAGTGCCACCGCGGCGTCCGCGTCCGACTCCAGGTGCGTCCGATACCGCTCGGCGAAGTCCACGTCGAGCCACGCCTCGTTGTGCGCCTCCCGCTCGCAGACGCCGCGCATCTCGAAGTCCTCCTGCAGCTGTTTCGTCTCGTCGAGGAGGCCGGATGGCGGGGCGAGCGCCGGTTCGTTCTCGTCGACGCTCCCCGAGAACCACCGCGTCGGCCGCCGCACGACGCCGACGCGCGTCGCATCGCCGACGTCGGCGAGGTCGTGCTGGAGCGCCGCGACGTACGTGTCGAGCACCCGGCCAGGTGCGTCGGATTCGTCGGTCACGCCCGAATCGTCGGTCACAGGTCGAGCGACGAACGCGACCCACTAAGTCACTCGGTCGTCGTCGGGACCGCCACGGTGCGTTCCATCGTCCCCGACCCCCAGTCGAGGACGACCACCTGCTCGTTCACGCTCGGCACCAGGCCGACCGACCGCGTCACCGTCCTCGTCTCGCCCGCCGCGACCTCGACGCGGAGTTCGCCCTGATCCGAGACGGCGCGCGAGCCGAGTTCCGCGAGGAACTCGCCGTCGCCCTCGCCGACGTTCGCGACCGTGAACGACACCGCGACCTCGTCGCCGTCCGCGCGCGCCGGCACCTGGAACGGCCGCACCTCGAACGCGGGAGGGTTCCTCAGCGAGGGGACCAGCGAGTTCGTGAGCGGAAACACCGGAGTTTCGACCGCGCCGACCCACGCCAGCGCCACCGCCTCGGGGTCGACGTCGAGCGGAAGCGAGAACGCGAGGTGGACGCCGTCGGTGAACGGCTGGACGGTCTCGGAGACCGGCTCGATAGCGGCGTCGTCGACGCGGAGCTCGCAGGCGTCTCGCGCCGCCTGCTGTGGGTCGTCGCCGGACACCTCGAGTTCGACGACGACGTACTGGCGGTCGGCCTCCGCGCTGACGCTCGGGTGCGTGCCCGCGAGGAGCGTGACGATGGCGCGCGACGTCCGCGCCGACGCCAGCCGGACCGACCGACCGTCGACGTCCGCGCGTCTCGCGGGAGCCGCATCCCCCTCATCGGTGCCGTCTTGCGTCGTCGCGTTCGTCGTCGTCGACCGCGTCCCGGTGGGCTCGGTCGTGCCGCCGCCACCGTCGGTCGCGTCGAGACAGCCCGCCGTCGCGGCGAGCGCCGGCAGGACGGCAGCGACGACGGCACGGCGAGAGACGCGTTTCATGCCAGTACAAGCGGCCACGGCCGGTAAGTGTCTTGTCGAGACTCTAATGCGAGTTTCACCGGAGCAGCATCGGGAGTGCCCGCCTTACCGGTTCGCGCGTTCGACGGCGTCCGCGACCGCGAACGGACTCGGTTCCTCGGTCCACCCCCAGCCGGGGACGTGCTCCTGGACGCCGGCGGCGAGCGCGGCGTCGAGGTCGTCCGCGCCAGCGGCCTCGTCGTCGTCGCCGTGCGTGTCGACGTCCGCGTAGTGGAACGTCGCCTCGCCGAGCATGCGGAGCGGCTGGCCGCCCGCGATGGTGCCCGCGAGCTCGCGCCCGAGGACCTCGTCGACGACGAACCCCGGATAGTCGCCGTCGACGTCCAGATCCCGGAGGAGTGCAACGAGCGCCGCGACGTTCACCGCGCGGTCGCCGTCCGCGAACGTCTCGTCCACGACCGCCCGGTACTGCGCGTCCGTCACGTGGTCGACGTCGAGACCGAACAGCTCTCCGAGGTCGTCCCGAACCGCATTGATGAGCGGGACGACGACGTTCGCGCGCTCGCGCGCCCACTCGTACTCGCTCGCGACCATCGACGGCGTGACGTGCATACCCGCCGGTACCGTGCGAGGGCGCCTCAAGTTTGCGAAGGCTTTTATAACTCCGCGGATTAATCGACGAGTAAGCGGGTTCTCCCTGGACTCCCCCCAGTGGGCGACGAACCGTACGAGCGGTCAGCCGGCCCGGGGCACACTAACCGATGAACTACTGCTGTAATCGACAGTCCACGTTCCGCTCGCGCGTCCATCGCCGTCGCCGCGACGGCGACGACCAGCCCCGCGGCGCGTCCAGGGACCCCCTGCGAGCACGAACACGCGTTCGCGCTCGCTGGACCCCACATCTGCAGCACTCATGAGTTCAGTAGACCGACAACTCGACGACCTGAAGGCAGAGATCACGAGCGAGATACCCGACGACATCACCGTCTCCGACGTGAAGTACGAGGGCCCGGAACTGGTCGTGTACACGCGCGACCCGAAGAAGTTCGCCCAGCAAGGCGACCTCATCCGGCAACTCGCCTCCAAACTCCGCAAGCGCATCACCGTCCGGCCCGACCCGGACGTCCTCAGTCACCCCGACGAGGCACGCGAACAGATCATGGCGGTCATCCCCGAGGACGCGGGCGTCACCGACCTCGACTTCCACGCCGACACCGGCGAGGTCGTCATCGAAGCCCAGAAGCCCGGGATGGTCATCGGCCGACACGGCTCGACGCTCCGCGAGATAACGCAGGAGGTCGGGTGGACGCCCGAGGTCGTCCGCACGCCCCCGATCGAGTCCTCGACGGTGTCGAACGTCCGGAGCTTCCTGAAACAGGAGCGCGACGAACGCCGCGACATCCTCGAGAAGGTCGGCCGCCAGATCCACCGCGAGGAGATGCAGGACGACGAGTGGGTCCGCATCACGACCCTCGGGTGCTGTCGCGAGGTCGGTCGCGCGAGCTTCATCCTCTCGACGCCCGAGACCCGTATCCTCATCGACTGCGGGGACAAACCCGGCGCCGAAGGCGAGGTCCCGTACCTCCAGGTACCCGAAGCGCTCGGCTCCGGCGCGAACTCGCTCGACGCCGTGGTTCTCACGCACGCGCACCTCGACCACTCCGCGCTCATCCCGCTGCTGTTCAAGTACGGCTACGACGGCCCGATCTACTGCACGGAGCCGACCCGCGACCTGATGGGGCTGCTGACGCTCGACTACCTCGACGTCGCCGCAAAGGAAGGGCGCGCACCGCCGTACGAGTCCGAGCAGGTCCGCGAAGCCATCAAGCACACCATCCCGCTCGAGTACGGCGACGTCACCGACATCGCACCGGACGTGAAGCTCACGTTCCACAACGCCGGCCACATCCTCGGGAGCGCAGTCAGTCACTTCCACATCGGCGACGGATTGTACAACGTCGCGTTCTCCGGCGACATCCACTACAGCGACACGCGCCTGTTCAACGGTGCCGTGAACGACTTCCCGCGCGTCGAGACGCTCGTCCTCGAATCCACGTACGGTGGTCGGAACGACTACCAGACCGACCAGGAGGACTCCGAACGCAAGTTGAAGGAGGTCATCAACACGGCTCACGACCGCGGCGGGAAGGTCCTCATCCCCGCGTTCGCGGTCGGCCGCAGCCAGGAACTCATGCTCGTCCTCGAGGAGGCGATGCGCGAGGGTGACATCCCCGAGATGCCCGTGCACCTCGACGGGATGATGTGGGAGGCGACCGCCATCCACACCACGTACCCCGAGTACCTCCGGGACGAACTCCGCGACCGCATCTTCCACGACGACGAGAACCCGTTCCTCGCCGACCAGTTCAACCACATCGACGGCGGCGAGGAGGAACGCCAGGAGGTCGCCGACGGCGGCCCGTGCATCATCCTCTCCACGAGCGGGATGGTCACGGGCGGCCCCATCATGTCCTGGCTCCGCCACCTCGGGAGCGAGGAGGACTCGACGCTGACGTTCGTCGGCTACCAGGCACAGGGGACGCTCGGTCGCCGCATCCAGAACGGCTGGGACGAGATCCCCGTGAGTCGCGACGGCGGCCGCGGGAACACGATGAAGATGAAGATGCACGTCGAGACCGTCGACGGGTTCTCCGGGCACGCCGACCGCCAGGGCCTCGAGAACTTCGTGCGCACGATGAATCCGCGCCCCGAGAAGGTGCTGTGCGTGCACGGCGACGAATCCAGCGTGCAGGACCTGTCGTCGTCGCTCTACCACGACTTCAACATGCGGACGTTCGCGCCGAAGAACCTCGAGACGTTCCGGTTCAAGTGACGACGCCGTAATCGTCGCGTTCGCGCTCGTTCTCGACCGTCACCGCAGGCCGTTCGTGAGTCGCCGGTACCCCGACCAGACGACGTCGCTTCCCTGGCCGGGGTGCGGGAGCCCGAACTGCGTCGCGAACTCGTCCTGCGCGCGGAGTGGTTCGACGAACGCTGGCCAGTCGAACGACCAGACGCCCGCTCGCGCGGACCGGACGCCGAGGCGGTCGAGGACGACGTTCGCCGCGCGTCGCCCGGCTTCGTTCGCGTTCTCCATGCTCGCCAGGTCCGAGTGCGTGCGGACGTAGTCCGCGGCGAGCGCGAGGTTCGCGCACTCGGTCTCGGCGTCCGGACGATGTCGGCGCGACCCGACGGTGTTGATGAGCAGCGGGTCGGCGTTCCGGAGTTCGCCGGCGTCGTCGTCCCAGGAGAGCGCCGGGTCGACCTGCCAGTCGACGAGGTCGTCGTCACCGAGTTCGGGGACGTGATCGCGGACCATCCGCCAGACCGCGTCGGCGAGTTCCTCCCGGGAGTGCTCGCGCGCCGACCGGCCGTCCGGGCCGGGCGCGTCGAAGTTCGAGATGGCGACCGAGAGCACGCCGTCGACGGTCGGGTGCGCGTCGAAGTCGTAGTCCGTCCAGAACTCGCGTTGACTGATGGCGGTGAGCGCCCACGGCGAATCCAGGAGCGCGACGTGCCCGCCGACCGGGCTGACGTCGCGAGCGAGGTAGAACTGGATGCCGTTCATCCACGCGGTGTCGAGGTCGTCGAGCGCGCGGAGCGACGGCGCGGCCGCATCGAGTGCCTCCGTCCGTAGTCGACGTGCGACACCGAGCGGGACCGCGAGCACGTACTGGTCGAACGCGACTCGTCGTTCCTCGCCGTCGGCCGCGACGCGGACGCCCGTGACGCGTTCGCCGTCGCTCTCGACCGCTCGAACCGGCGTACTCGGCCGGAATTCGACGCCCTCGTCTTCGAGGAACGCGACCCAGGGGTCGATCCAGACGTCGCTCGTCGGGCCGTCGAGGATGCGGTCGGCGTCCCGGTCGGGCGCGAAGATGTCCTGGAGGAGCTGGAGGTAGATGCGACCGATGGTCCGCGTGCTCGCTCGTTCGGGGCGCATCGCGACGAGCGTCTGCGTGATACCGTACGCGAGATGCGTCCGATAGCCGTCGCTCATCTCCTCGGCGCGAACGAACTCCCACCAGGGGACGTCGTCGTACGCCTCCCAGCGGTCCTCGCTCGACGTCAACAACTGGAGGAGTCGCCCGGTGAAGAACGCGGTCTCGTCAGCGGGCACGTCCTGGCCACCGAAGAGGTCGGCGACGCGGTCGCGCCACCCCGCGAGCGTCGTCGGTGCACTCGTCGGGACGGTCCGGCCACCACCGACGAGTGCCTGCCGCATCTCTGGAACGGCGACGAGGTGGTCCGCGACCGAGCCGCCGTCGCCGTCCGGGATGTCCGCCATCGTCGCCGTGAGGTGCCGGTAGAACCCCGGGAAGAACCGGAAGCCGTGCTCGGCGGGCAGCGGCGCGCCGTCGGACGGTCCCGGGAACGACCGCGCCTTCCCGCCGAACCGGTCGCGCGCTTCGAACACGGTCACGTCCACGCCGCGCGTCGCGAGCTCGTGCGCGGCACTCAGTCCCGCGACGCCGCCACCGAGAACGGCGACGCGATTCACGACGACCACCGTTCGCTCCGTCTCATGCGCGCCGCTAGGGATGGTGTGGACAAATACGCACCGCCGACGCGACCCCCACCGAGTCCGACCGACCGAGCGGGTGACGCGAGCCGCGCGGGGCGCGCGAACGAGAGGCGCGTCGCCGGAACCCTCTTGCGTGCCGCTGTCGACAGCACGCTGTATGCGAGTTCTCCACGACGACGGCGGGACCGAGCGCGTGCTCGCCAGCGACGTCGACGTCGCCGCGTCGACGCTCGCTCGCGCTCGCGGCCTGATGTTCCGACGGTCGATCCCCGACGAGTACGCGCTCGTGTTCGCGTTCGACGACGCTGCCGCTCGCGACGTCCACATGCTGTTCGTGCCGTTCCCCATCGACGCGGTGTGGCTCGTGGACGACGAGGTCACGCACGTGAAGCGACTCCGGTCGTGGCTGGGGCTGGGGCGAGCGCGAGCGGACACGCTCGTCGAACTCCCGGCCGGTGCGGCCGCGGACGTCGACGTCGGGGACGTGGTTCGCGTCGAGAACTGACCGCGAGCGCGCGTCGAGTACCGTTCGACGTCGTCGCTAGCTGGATGCTGGCGGGCAGCCCACCCGTGGCGGAGCCTGCGTCGGCGGGTGGGACTCCCGTCGTGACCGACGCACGCGCTGGTCAGCGCACGTCGGGGTTGGCTGCGAGTTCACTGAAGAAGTCTCGGGTTCGAAGCAGGCCGCTTGTAGCGGCCGAGGCGGACGAGGGTGTGGTGACGAGGGTGTGGTGGTTACGCGAGCGCGCCGCCCTGGTCGGCGTTCTCGAGGAGTTCCTTGTAGCGGTTCCGGATGGTGACCTCGCTGACGTTCGCGACGTCACTCACCTGGCTCTGCGTGACCTTCTCGTTCGCGAGCAGGCTCGCGGCGTAGACGGCCGCGGCGGCGAGCCCGACCGGTGACTTCCCGGAGTGCAGCCCCTCGCGTTTCGCGGCGTCGAGGAGTTCGCGGGCGGTGCGTTCGCCTTCGTCGCTGAGGCCGAGTTCGCTCGCGAACCGCGGCACGTACTGGAGCGGGTCCGCGGGTTCGACCTCGAGGTTGAGCTCGCGGACGACGTACCGGTACGCGCGCTTGAACTCCATCGCGTCGACGCGCGAGACCGCGGCGACCTCGTCGAGACTGCGGGGCGTCCCTGCCTGGCGGGCGGCGGCGTAGAGCGCGGCGGTGGCGACGCCCTCGATGCTGCGGCCGGGCAGGAGGTCCTCGGCGAGCGCGCGGCGGTAGATGACGCTCGCGGTCTCCCGGACGTCGTCCGGCAGGCCGAGCGAGGACGCCATGCGGTCGATCTCGCCGAGAGCCTGCTTGAGGTTACGTTCCTTGCTGTCGCGGGTGCGGAAGCGCTCGTTCCAGGTGCGCAACCGCTGCATCTTCTGGCGCTGGCTGGAGCTGAGCTGGCGGCCGTAGGCGTCCTTGTTCTGCCAGCCGATGTTCGTCGACAGCCCCTGGTCGTGCATCATCTTCGTGGTGGGAGCGCCGACGCGGGACTTCTCGTCGCGCTCGCCGGCGTCGAACGCGCGCCATTCGGGGCCGCGGTCGACGGCGTCCTCTTCGACGACGAGCCCGCAGTCGGTGCAGACGGTCTCGCCGTGTGATTCGTCGGCGTCCACGCGACCGCCGCATTCGGGGCACGTTCGTTCGTCGGTTCGCTCTTGCTCTCGTTCGTCGTGCTCTACCGTTCGGTCGACGGTGTTCCGTTCGGCTGTGCGGTCGTCGGTCGTTCGTGTGCGGGAACCTGACATCGTGTGAGGGGAGGGGCGGACCGGGTCGTGTGGTTTCGGAACTGGACTCGGCCGTCTTTCAGTAACCAATTGTAACCCCTGCAGCCATATAAATACACCGGCTAGTTTTATAATGGATGAGTTATCTACGTGGCTGCATTCTCACCAGAAAACGCCATCAATCGTCGTTTCCGAGCTGCTATCGAAGGATGAACCGCGAACAAGGAGGTCGTCCGAGTACTGCCGGCGAGCACCAGTCGCTGCTCGACGAGCGCGTCGAACGCCGCGACGAGCGCGCCCGGACCGACCGCCCGCGCCGCAGCGGCGTCGGCGGTGAACTCCGTCCAGCGGAACACCCACGCCGTCGCGAGCACGTACCCGGCGCCCGCGAGGAGGGTCCACGCCGGGAGGTCGAGTCCGAACTCGACCGCAGCGAGGACTGGAAGGACGCCGGCGAGGACGGTCGCGAACCGGACGGCGACGTGCCGGTGACGATGGTGTGCGACCTCGTGCGCGACGACCGCACGGACCGCCGCGTCGGTGCAGACGTCGAAGACGGTCCCGGTGACGAACACGTACTCGGGCCCTGGCGGGGTGCCGGCGGCGAACGCGGGCCCGATACGCGTCCGGTCGTCGACGACGCGGAGCGTGACGTCTTCGGGGAGGACGTCCGCGACCACGCGCCGTTCGACCGTCGTCGCGGGACGGGCGCGCAGTGCGACCGTGAGCGTGTAGGGGAGCACGAGCATCGTGCCGGCCGCGAGCGCGAGCACGGCGGCGAGCCGTGGAACGCCCGCGGGAACCGTCGACACGACGAGGACCGCGACGCCGACGACGGCCACCGACCCGCCGCCGCGCGAGAGCAACCAGCGAACGACGAACCGATGCGTGAGGTCGTACTCGCGAGCGCGCCGTCGGTACGAGACCGTCGCGAGCGCGACCGCGAGCACGCCCCCGAGCCACGCGCTCCCGAGCGCGACGACGACGACAGCGGCGTGCACCGCAGCGACGGCCGACGGGGACCCGAGAACCGCCGGCGCGTCCGCGGCCGTGAGCCCGTCCGCGACGACCCCGTCACCGTCGACCGCGCGCCAGCCGACGAGGGCCGCGACCGTGACGACCACGTACCCGGCGCGTCGAAGGCCGCGAAGCGTCCCCGCCAGCTCCGGCCCGTCGAGTCGCTCGCCGAGCCATCGCGCGACCGCTCGCGCCACGAGATACGCCGCGCTCCAGCACGCGACGACGAACGCCAGCACGACCCAGGACCCGGTCACGACACCGGGTTCGCCCAGCAGGGGCAAGAAGATGGTGTCGACGCGTCCATCCGGCGGTCGACCCGCACGCGGTCCTCGCCGCAGACCCGCCGTCGAGCCGTCCCACCCCACGAGCACCGCCTTGAGAGTGGTTCTCACCCGCAGAGAAACGGTCTCGAAGCTTAAGCTCACCCGAAGCGTCTAGGAGTACAGGTGCTTACACCATGCAAAAGAACGTCGGCGGCTACGACCGCATCGCCCGGTTCGTCCTCGGTCCCATCCTCGTCATCGTCGGCCTCGCGCACGTCCTCGAGGTCTTCGCGATCGCGAGCGGCACACTCGGCCTCGGCATCGCCGTCGCCGCCATCCTCGTCGGTGCGGTGTTCCTCGTGACCGCCGCCACCCAGAAGTGCCCGCTCAACAGCGTCCTCGGCTTCGACACGTACAAGCCGAAGACGACCGACGACACCGAACCCACCACCGACACCAACCGCGTCGGCCCCACCAACTAACCCCACAGCGTTTTTCCACAGGACCACACTCCCCAGAGACCAATCGCCGCTGCTCACGATGTTGAGTCGAAGAAGCGCCGAGGCGGAGATTCTGAACCACGGTCGCTCACTTCGTTCGCTCCCTGGTTCAAACTCAACGTTCACGCTTCTCGCAGGACGGACGACTCGCTGACTCGCGGCTATCGCCGCTCGTCGCTTCGAGGTCGCTTCGCGACCGCGCTACCGCTCGTCGTCGTTGTCCTGCGAGAAGCGCCGAGGAGGAGATTCTGAACCGAAGCCAGACGTGCTCACTCACTGCGTTCGCTGCGCGCGACTGGCAGGGTTCAAATCTCTCGTTTCCGCTTCTTCCAGCACGCACGCCTCGCTATCGCTCGGCGTTGTTGTGCTGGAAGAAGCGCCGAGGAGGAGATTCTGAACCACGGTCGCTCACTTCGTTCGCTCCCTGGTTCAAATCTCGTCTGGCGTTTCTGCTTCCAGACTCACTCGTCGCTCCGCTCCTCGTTCGCAGTTGGAAGCAGAAAGCGCCGAGGAGGAGATTTGAACTCCTGAGTCCTTGCGGACAGTTGCTCTCGAAGCAACCGCCTTGGCCGGGCTAGGCTACCTCGGCTACACCCTGCGATTCGCGGGTGATGATTTTATGGGTTTCGATTCGTCCGGTGGTCGTGTGAGTTATCGCCACCACTAAATTGTAGTATGTGTTTCAGGTGGAACATGGACGTCGCTCAAGCGAGCGAGGACTGTGCCGCCGTCCTCGACGAGATCAGTAACGCCGTCATCGCCGACCGAGAGTTCCTCGAGACCGTCCTCCTGGGAGGCGTCGCCCGCGGGCACGTCCTCCTCGAGGACGTCCCCGGTACCGGGAAGACCCTGACCGCGCGCGCCATGGCGAGCGCGCTCGGGCTCGAGTTCTCCCGCGTCCAGTTCACGCCCGACCTCCTCCCCGCGGACGTGACGGGAACGCACGTGTTCAACGAGGAAACGCGCGAGTTCGAGTTCCAGGAAGGCCCGATCTTCGCGAACATCGTGCTCGCCGACGAGATCAATCGCGCCCCGCCGAAGACCCAGGCGGCGCTCCTCGAGGCGATGGAGGAGGCGCAGGTCACCGTCGACGGTGAGACGCGCCAGCTCCCGCAGCCGTTCTTCGTCATCGCGACCCAGAACCCCGTCGAGCAGGAGGGGACGTTCCCGCTCCCGGAGGCGCAGGTCGACCGGTTCATGGTGAAGTCGAGTATCGGGTATCCTGACGAGGCGGGCGAGACCGAACTCCTGCATCGGCGCGCGGGCCGCGTCGAGCAGTCGCCGAGCGTCGGGCGCGTCCTCACCGACCAGGAGGTCACTGACCTCCGGCAGGTCCCCGAGGACGTCACCGTCCACGAGGACCTCCTCTCGTACATGGCGCAGTTGACGCGGTTGACGCGCGAGGACGGTCGCGTCGAGGTCGGCGTGTCGCCGCGTGGCACCCAGCGATTGTTCGAGGCGTCGCGAGCGTACGCGACGCTCGTCGGTCGCGACTACGTCACGCCGGACGACATCAAGCGCGTCGCCCAGCCCGTGCTCGCGCACCGGCTCGTGCTGACGCCGGACGCGATGGTGAACAACGTCGAGAAGTCCCAGGTCGTCGACGCCGTCCTCGAGTCCGTGCCGGTTCCGACCGTCGAGTGACGCGTCACTGACCACGCACGCCGCTCCTCGCCCGGCGCGTTCTTCTGCGCGGTCGTCTGTGCGTTCGTACTCGTCGCGTCGCGTTCAGCGACCGGTGTCCGCGCTGGTCGGGTCGATGTTCCACGCGCCCTCGCAGGCGTCGTCGCAGAACGTCCGTTCGAGGAGGCGGACGCCGACGTCGGCGTCGCGGTCGGTCGGCGGGTTCTCGAACAGTTTCGTCCCGCAGTACGCGCAGTACTTGTCGGTGCCTCGCGGCTGGCGGTCGGTCGGGTCGTGTGGCTGCTGTGACTGGGCCATCGGTTGCTCGAATCCTACGTCCGTTCACTTGTAACCGCACACCCGACCACGGTCGGCAACGCGCCGTCGCGCTCGCCCCGGGCTAGGTGTGCAGACGGTCACCGGAGCGCCTGGAGGAGGATGCCGACGGCGACGAGGAGGAAGATGACGCCGGAGAGCGGCCTGGACCCGCCCGCGAACAGGAAGACGACGTACGCGAGGCCGGCGGTCGTGGTGCCGATGGCGACGGTGGCGGCGGAGTGTGCGACCTCGGCGCGCGCGGTGTCGGCGTCGCGACCGAGCTGGTTGCCGAGACTGACGGCGTTCTGGCCGGCGTCCCACGCGACGACGGCGGCGACGGTCGCGACGAGGATCCAGAGCGGCGGTGCGTCCCCGGACCCGCCGAGTGCGACGCCGCCGAGGAGTGCGAGGCCGGCGCCGTCGACGAGCTTCGGGTACCCGGAGAGGACGCCGGGGGCGAGCGCGACGATGCCGAGGGCGGCGAGTGCCCCGCCGGCGGTGCTGCCGACGCTCGCGGCGATGGCGACGACGCTCGCGGCGGCGAGTGCGACGACCGCCGACAGCGGCGTCGGTCGGCGGTCGACCTCGCGGCCCGTGCGTTCGTTCTCGGCGTCCGCGCTCGCGGCATCGGCATCGTCGGAACCGCCAGCAGCCGCGGTCTCGTCCGCGGTGGTCGTGCTCATGCGGACCACCGTCGTCTGGCGCGCGCGAGCGTCGTCGCGAGCGTGTCGTCGACGTTCCAGTCGACGGCGCGCACGCCGACCTCGCGGAGCGCGCTGATGCGAGCGAGTCGTTCGACGCGCGCGACGCGATGGCCGAGCGTCGCGCCGTCGGTCGGGTCCGGGCTGATTATCGTGACGGCGTGACCGTGCGCGTGCAGGAGGCGCGCGGCCTTCGCGGCTTCGTCGTCGGCGAGTGGCGAGAACATGATGACCTGGGCGTCGTTCGGGAGGCGCTTGCGGAGGTTCCGGAGGCCGATACCGAGCGAGAAGTAGTCGTCGGGGCGTTCCGGCGACAGCGCGGGGTGCCTGGCGAACAGTTCCTCTGCGCGGATGCGGTGCTCGTTCCCGAGGCCGGGCGCGAGCCAGACGCCGCTCGCCGACAGCGCGCCGATGCCGACGCGGTCACCGGTCTCGAGGAGGGTCGCGAACACCTGGCCGGCAGCGTCGATCCCGTGGTCGGCGGCGTGGAAGTTGTCGCCCTCGGCGTGCACGTACGCGCCCTGCCGGAGGTCGAGGACGCACACGACGGTCGCGGCCTTCTCCTCGCGGAACTCGACGGTCGTCAGCTCGCCCGTTCGCGCGTGGCGCTTCCAGTCGATGCGCGACAGCGAGTCGCCGCGACGGTACTCGCGGGTCTGGTAGAACTCGAGGCCCTCGCCGCCCGTGTTCGTGTCGACGCGGCCGGCGTACCGCGACGTCTGCTGGCGGAGCGGGACCTCGGCGGTCGCTTCGAGCGACGGCGTCGCGACCATCTCCGTCGCCGCCGCCAGGTCGAGTTCGGTCTCGATGCTGCCCGTGAACCCTCTGGCGTACACGGAGAGCGTCCGGAACTCGTGCGTGCCGCGTTTCGCGGCGACCGTGTACGAGAACGACGTGCGTTCGCCGGGCCGGAGGAAGGTTGCGGCGCGCGCGGTCCCGTCGACGACCTCGAGGCTCTCGGGGACGCCGTCGACGAGCCGGAGGTCCGGGAGCGTCGACTCGCCGGTGTTCTTGACGTGCACGGTGACGTCGACCTCGTCGCCGAGGTCGGGGTCGGCGTCCGAGAGTTCGCGGTCGACGGCGAGTTCCACGCGGACCGGTTCGGCGACCTTCGCGTACGCGACGAACGCGATGCCGACGACGGCGGCCAGCAGGAGCGCGGGCGACCGGAAGATGATGCCGGTGCCGCCCAGCAAGGTCGTGACGGCGGCGACACCCTCCCAGTGATTGGTCGCCGTCTCGTGGTGTTTGATGATGCGAGCGCCGACGGTCTCGCCGTCGAACTCGACGTCGGCGTCGGCCGACGGCGTGTCCTCGGCCGCCGTTTCCGTGCTCGCGGCCCCGTCGTCGGTCTCGGGACCGTCGGTCGTCGTGGTCGTTGCACTCATGCGTTCTCGCCCTCGCTCAGGTCGACGATCTCCTTCGCTGCGTGGGTCGCCCAGCGTTCGAACTGCGAGCGCGTCCGGTCGAACAACGAGACGCGCTGCAGGAGCGACGTGCCCTGTATCTCGCCGGTGAAGAACGCGGCCGCGTAGGGGTCGTCGGTCCACGAGCCGTCGTCGATGCGTTCGATCGCTTGCTCGCGCGAGAGCCCTTCGGTGCGGACGATGACGGCGACCGCGGCGGCGCGGAGGCGTTCGCGGACGGTGTCACGTTGCGCGCCGCTGTACCGGACGGCCGCGGCCTGGTCCATGAGGTCGTCGAAGTCGTCGCCGGGCGTCGGGAGTTCCTGCGCTATCTCGGGGTCCGCGGTCGTCGCCTGCTCGTATGGCGTCCGACGGCGTGCGTTCACGACGCGGACGGTCTGGAGCGCGAACCCGAGGCCGATGAGGCTCAGGAACACTTCGTTCGCGTCGAACAGTCCGGCGAGGCCGGGGACGAACAGCATCGCGAACCCGACGACGACGAACAGGACGCCGAGCGCGGACGTCGCGGTCTTCGCGTTCACGTCTCGTCACCTCCGTACTGGGACTCGATGCGGCGGAGTGCGTCGAGCGCGCGGGCTTCGCGGTCGCTCGTCGCCGCGGTGTGCCCGTATCGGACGCGCTCGAACAACTCTGTGAGTTCGACGACGTCGTCGCGGTCGATGCCGGCGTCCACGGCGGCGGCGGCGAACTCGCCCGGGGTGCTCGACTCGGGGTGGTCGACGTCGAGGTGCTCGGTCATCTCCACCCACGCCCGATATATCTCGTTGTCGACGTCGTCGGTGTCCTCGATGCGGTCGGCGGCGCGACCGGCAGCGGCGGCGAACTCGTCGACGTCGACGAGTCCTTCTTCGACGTCGTCGTCGGCTTCTTCGAGCGCGTCGAACGGGTCGTCGCCGTCGGCGTCCCCGCGCGTGACGAGGACTGCGCCGACCGCGGCGACGGCGATGACGGCGATGACGGCGACGAGCGCGAGCGGGAGGTCGCGAGCCTGCTCGCCCTCGCCACCGCTGCCACCGGCGCCGCCGGGCGAGAAGTCCGTGCGCGTCTCGTTCATCTCCTCGGCGCCCGAGCCGTTCTGGGGTTGCGGAATCTGACTGGTGTAACACACCCCGAACAGCGAGTACACGAAGAACAGGAGCACGAGGAGGATCATCGTGATCGATATCGCCTCCATCTGGCCGCGCTTCCAGTAGACGACGCCGACGATGCCGGTGAGACCGACGACGACGCCGAACCACAGGAGCGGGCGTTCGGAGCCCTGGACGCACTCGCGAGACCGCCCGGAGCGGTCGACCGCGGTGTTCGTCTGGTCGGTGAGGTCCGACGTCGTCCGCTCGACGTCGGTCTCCGTCACCGTGTTGGGCGCGCTGGGGGCCGCTCCGCCCCCGGTGGTCTGCGCGTCGTCGACGCTTCCGGCGACGGCGACGATGGCGGTCGCCGCGAGGAGTGCGACGAACGCGACCTGGAGGGTGGAGCGATTCATCGATACAGTGTTTCAGAGTAGTAACTAAATGGGTTGTGGAACGTCAAAGAACCACTTACGTCACGTGTTTACACGCCGCAAGGCTTGCTATCTTCGGTGTCACGTCGATTCGTCCTCGGTCCAGAAGTCGTCGAGGTCGCTCGCGGACGCCTCCATCCGTCGGAGTGCGTCCACCGCGCGTGCCTCCGTTTCCTCGGTCGGCGGTTCGTCGCCGTACCGGACGCGCTCGAACAGGTCCGTGAGTTCGCCGACGGTCGCCGGGTCGACGCCGGCGTCGACGGCTGCACGCCGGAACTCGCCGGGGGTGCTCGCGTCCGGATGGTCGACGTCCAGGTGCTCGGTCATCTCCACCCACGCCCGATAGATCTCGTTGTCGACGCCCGCCGATCCCTCGATGCGGTCCGCCGCTCGCCCAGCGGCCTCGCGTAGTTCGTCGACGTCGTGCGCTTCGGGTGGTTCGACCGCGTCCGGCACGCGCTCGTCGGGGTCCTCGGCGTTCTGGGCGTCGCGAGCGAGCGCGAGCGCGAACGCGCCGACGCCGACGACCGCGACCACGGCGACGAGCCACGTCGGCGACGCGAACTGGCCGGCGTCGCCGAGGATACCGAACGTCGCGTCACCGCCTTCGGGCGTGGCGACGACGTCGCTCGGGACGATGCTCTGGGGCGCGTTCTCGTCGGTCCCGCACTTGCTGAGGAGCAGCCAGACGAACGTGAACGGCAGTGCGAGCACGCTGACGTACGCGGTCGCCGCGAGCGCGTCCTGCCTGTGGCGCGCGTACAGCCAGCCCGCTATCGTCACGCCGCCGACGACGGCCCAGAACGACGCCGAGTACAGCCACGGGATGCACGCCCCGATCTCGATGTCGAGTTCGCCGGGACTCCCAATCGGGTCCGCGGCCGAATCACCGCCTTCGCCTTGCTCGTCCGCGGGGCCGTCGTCCTGGAGCGACCCGCCGCCGGGTGCCTCGTCGGTCGGCGCTGGCGCGGCGAGCGTCGCGGCCGCGGCGGCGACCGCGAGCACGCACACCACGCCGACGGCGACGACGCGCGCACGCTCCGAATCCATACCGCTACGTTAGCACGTGACGCTGGTGAGGGTTTCGGTGGCGGGGTTCACAGGCCCGCGGTGCCGCTCGCGGCGTCCGGGAGGTCGTTCTTCTCGACGGGGATGCCGAGTTCCTCCAGCGCCGCGCGCATGTGCTCGTCCTCCGCGTAGTCAGCGCCCTCCTCCTCGCGGATGCGCTGGGCGGTCGCGAGCACCTCGCCCTTGCGGTCGTCGGGGAACTCGTACTTGTCCGTCGTCAGCTCGATGACGAGCCCGCTGTTGTCGCGCGTGTACAGCGAGAAGAAGATACCGCGGTCGAACACGTTGTACCCGCGACCGTCGTCGTCGAGCGCCGCCATGGTGTCCTCGAAGTCCTCGGGCGCGATCGAGAAGCAGAGGTGGTGGACGCCGCCGACCTGCGTGCGCTGCCCTCGCGGCGAGTCGCGGTCAGGGCTCACGAAGAACGTGAGGATGCGGCCGTCGCCCGTGTCGAAGAACAGGTGCGTCTGGCTCGGGTCGTCGAGGTTCGGCTGGCGGAGCACGAGCGGCATCCCGAGGAGGTCGCGGTAGAACGCGATGGTGTCCTCGGCGTTCGACCCCCACACCGTGATGTGGTCGGTGCCGGTGGTGTGGATGGGGCTGTCGGGTCGCGCCGCGCTCGTGGGGATCTCGGTCTGACTAGCCGCGTCGTCTGTCATAGAACGTGATAGGTCCGCGACGCTGATAAGCGCTCGCGGGCCTCGGCGTCACCAGGTGACATCCACGTCAGTACGCGAGCGACAGGCACGCCAAGGTAAGCGACACGCACGGCAACGCGAGCGACACCCACGACAGTTAGACGGCTGACTGAAGGCCGAGGGCGGCGTTACAGCGCGTATGGTGGACGTGGCCGGCCACCTCGGGATGGCGCTCGTGTGGCTCGCGGGCGCGTGGGTCGTCGTCGACGACGCGCGGACCGCCGCCGCGTTCGTCGCGGTCGGCGTCCTCTTCGGGATGCTCCCGGACGTCGACCTCTACCTGCGGGACGTGCTGCCGACCGTGAAGCACCACGGCGCCCTCCACACGGTCCTCGCCGTCGTCGCGTTCGCGGTCGTGCTCGCACCCGTCGTCGGGGTCGCACTCCGCGCGCTCGACGCCCGCGTCGACGCCCCCGTGCTTCCCGACGCCGTCCGCGACGACGCGAACCAGTTCGCGGGCGTTGCCGTGCTCGTCGCCGGCCTCGCGCACGTCTTCGCGGACACGCTCTCCGCGCCCGACACGGCCGAAGCGCTCGAACCGTTCTGGCCGCTGTACGCACACCCGCTCGGGATAGACGTCGTCTACTACGACGCCCCGCTCGTGAACTACGGCCTGCTCGCCGCGGGCGTCGCCCTGAACGTCGCGCTCTGGACGTGGCGTCGACGAGGCGCGTGAGGCACCTGCGCGAACCGTCGTATCCGACGCGGTCAGTCGTCCGGGTAGGGTTCGAGGAGCGTCCTGGCGGCGCGTTTCAGTATCTCGAACCCGGCTTCGGCGGCGTCGAGGTCGACGTACTCGTCGATGCTGTGCGCCTGGTCGAGACTCCCCGGCCCCCACGTGATGGCTGGGACGTCGGCGACGTTGACGAACTCGCGGACGTCCGTGGACGCCTTGATACCCCACGGCTCGGGGTCCACGCCCGCGACGGCGGCGGCGTGCTCGCGGAACACGGTCGCGAGGTGGTGGTCGGTGGGGATGACGGCGGACGTGTACGTCTCGTCGCGACGCCACGACGCCGCGATGCCGTGCTCGCGTTCGAGAGTGTCGACGAGCGCGGCGAACTCGTCGTCGACGTCGTCGATGGTCTCCGCGGGGAGGATGCGCCGGTCGACGGTGACGCTCGCGCGCTCCGGAATGACGGCCTTGTTCGACCCGACGCCCGCGTTCGTCCCGGTCACGGTCGCGTACGCGCACCCGCACAGCGGGTCGGTGCGGTCGCGGAGTCGCGCGTCGTACTCCGCGAGCGCGTCCAGGACGACCGGGTAGTGCGCGGTCGGGTTCGTGCCCTCGTCGGGGCGACTCGCGTGCGCCGGCACGCCCGGCCACGAGAGCTCGTACCACGCCATGCCCTTCTCGCTGGTCGCGACCCGGCACTCCGTCGGTTCCAGCACGACGCCGTAATCGCCGTCGTACCCGGCTTCGAGCAACGCACGCGTGCCGGGTTCGGCGGTCTCCTCGCCCATCGCCGCGTGCACGACGATCGACCCGTCGAGCGCGCCCGATTCGAGTTCGGCCCGTAGCTCGTACGCGGTCAGCATCGCGATGGCGACGCCCGTCTTCATGTCGACGCTCCCTCGCCCGTAGAGCCGGCCGTCCGCGACGACGCCAGCGTACGGCGGGTGCGTCCACTCGTCGTGGTCGCCGACGGGAACCACGTCCAGGTGGCCGTTCAGGACGAGCGTCGGCCCGTCGGTGTCCCCCTCGACCGCGTCCGTCTCGCCTTCGCTCGGGGCGACGCGCGCGCCGACCTGCGGGCGCTCGGGGTCGGGGTCGGTGACGAGTTCGGCGTCGATGTCGTACTGGGCGAACCAGTCGCGGACGTACTCGGCGCACTCGCGCTCGTTCCCGGGCGGGTTCTCGGTCTCGATGCGGACGAGCGCCGCCGCGAGCGACCGGAGGTCGGTCGGGTACGTCGGCGACTCCGCTGGCGCCGAGGTCATCCGTCCAGGTCCGTGTACGCCGCCGCGGCGCCGTCGGTCGCGCCCGGTTCCGGCGCACCGTAGGTCGCCTCCACGGCGTCGAGCGACGGCGCGATACCCGTCACGTCGCCGACGGCCTCGTTCGCGCCCGCGGTGTCCTTGAGCCCCATGCCGGTGACGACCGCGACGACGGACTCGCCCGCCTCGATGATGCCTTCCTCGCGCGCTCGACGGATGCCCGCGACCGGCGCCGCGCCCGCGGGCTCGGCGTAGATGCCTTCGGTACCACCGAGCGTCGTGACCGCCGAGAGGATGTCCTCGTCGGGGACCGCGAGCGCGGTCCCGCCGCTCTCCTCGAGCGCGCGACACGCCTTCAGGGTGTTCCGCGGTCGCCCGACCGCGATGGCGTCCGCGAGCGTGTCCGCGACGTCGTCCACGTCGTCGTGCCCGTGGAACGCGTCGTGGATGGCGCTCGCGCCCGCGGACTGCACGCCGAGCATCCTCGGCGTGTCGTCGACGTATCCGAGTTCGGCGAACTCCCGGAACCCCTTCCAGCAGCCGGCGATCGTGCAGCCGTCGCCCATCGAGAACACGATCCAGTCCGGGACCGCACCCTGGGTCTGTTCGGCGAGTTCGTGCCCGACGGTGCGCTTGCCCTCGATCTGGAACGGGTTGATGGCGGCGTTCCGGTTGTACCAGCCGTACGTGTCGGTGACCTCGAGACTGAGGTCGTACGCCTCGTCGTAACTACCGTCGACGGCGAGGACGTCAGCGCCGTACACGCGCGGCTGCACGAGCTTCCCCTCCGGTGCGGCCGCGGGCACGAAGATGCGGGCGTCCAGCCCGGCGCGGGCGGCGTACCCGGCGAGGGACGCCGCGGCGTTCCCCGTGGACGCGCACGTGACGACGTCCTGCCCGCCGAAGCGCGCTTTCGTGACGGCGACGCTCGTCGCGCGGTCCTTGAAGCACCCCGTCGGATTCGCGCCGTCGTTCTTCACCGCGAGGTCGACGCCGAGTTCCGCGCCCAGGCGAGGGGCGTCCAGCAGGTCCGTGCCGCCCTCGTCGAGCGTGACGGGCGTCGCGTCCGTATCCACGGGCAGGAACGCGTCGTACTTCCACTGGCTGTCGACGTGACCGTCCAGCGGTGCGTCGAACCGGTCCTGGATGACGTCGTAGTCGTACGTGACGTCGAGGATGCCGGTGACGCCATCGTGGTTCGGGCACGTGTAGATAACGCGTTCCGGGTCGTACGTCGCCCCGCAGAGCGTGCATTCGAGCGTCTCGACGTGGTCGAGGGACATTGTCGATTCAGGTGTGTCACCGCACCACGAAACCAGTTGCGCCCGAGACGGAGTCACACACCCAGCAGACTCACACACCCAGCAGACTCACACACCCAGCAGACCCACCGCCCGGCTGCGACGACGGACGCCAACCAACCCAACCCCAATTGAGGATACCTTTAATTTAAGTTCGATAGCGACGGAACGTGCTGGCATGTCCGACCCGCCGACGCTCGAACTCCCCGACGACGAGGCGGCAACCACGCCCGCGGGGACGACGAGCGACGTCCCGCCCCCGATTCCGCCCGACGACCCCGACGCCTGGTACGCGCCCGACGTCCGCGCCCAGTACGCCGTCGCGCCCGACGTCGTCGCGACCGTCCGCGAGACCGCCGACGGGTTCGCGTACGACGTCCGCGAACCGGCGCTCTCCCCCGACGAGGACGCGGTCGTCGACAGCGTCGTCGACTACTTCGCGGACGCGAACCTCCAGCCACCCCGCACGCGGGAGGCCGTCCGCGACCGACTCGACGACGGGTTCGACGGGAAGCACGAGCGCGTCGTCTCGCGGCTCGTCGACCGGTCGCCCGCGAGCGAACGCCGCGTCCGCTACCACCTCCTGCGCGAGCTCCACGGGCTCGGCGACCTGACGCCGCTCGCGCTCGACGACCACGTCGAGGTCGCGGACGTCGACGACGACGTCCTCCGCGTCCACACCGACCGGTTCGCGCCAGCGACCACGCGCATCGACGCGGACGTCGACGACCTCGGTCGGTTCGCGAGCGAGCGCCTCGCACGGTACACCGTCAGCTTCGAACAGTACGAGATCCCCGTCGTCCTCTACCGCGAGCACGCCATCGGCGGGGACGCGTTCAACACGCGGTACGCCGTCCTCGAGCCCGACCTCCTCCCCGGCGACCGCGAACTCGTCGCCGACGCCACCGAGCGCGTCTGGGAGCACGCCGTCACGACGCCCGACGTCGACCGCGTCGCGCTCGTCCGCGACCGCGCCGAACGCTACCTCGAACGTGCGCTCAACGCTCGCTCCGCGAAAGCGTGGCTCGGCGCCACCAAGCATCGCGTCCGCGAACTCCTCGCGGACCTCGACCTCGCGCTCCCGCCCGTGGACGACCGCCACGGCCACGACCGCCTCGACGACCTCGTCTACTACGTCCTCCGGGACTACGTCGGCCACGGCGAACTCACCGTCCCCATCCGCGACCCGAACCTCGAAGACGTCGAGGCGAACCGCGTCGGCGAACGCGTGAAGGTCGTCCCCAGGAGCGACCTGCACGACGGCCGCGTCCCCACGAACCTCGCGTTCGACGACGAGTCGTCGTTCGTGAACGTCGTCACCCAGCTCGCCGCGAGCGACGGCGTCGAACTCACCGCGAGCAATCCGAGCGCGAAGGTGAACCTCGACGTCGGCACCGACGAGACCGTGCGTTGCGCGGTCGCGCTCCCCGTCGTCAGCGAGGGCGGCCCGCACGTCTCCATCCGCAAGCAGGCCGCGGACCCGCTCTCGCCGGTGGACCTCCTCGAAGCGGACGCGCTCCCCGTCGACCTCGTCGCCTTGCTGTGGATGCTCTACGAGCACCGCGGCGTCGTCCTCTTCTCCGGCCCCACGGGCGTCGGGAAGACCACGCTCATGAACGCCCACATGCCGTTCGTCCCCTTCGACCACCGCCCCGTCAGCATCGACGAGGGCTCCAGGGAGGTTGCACTCCCCCACGAGACCGGCGTGTCGCTCACCACGAGAGACCACCAGACGCCGTACAAGCGCGTGACGATGGCGGACCTCATGACCGAGACGAACTACCTCAACCCCGACGTCGAGGTCATCGCCGAAGTCAACACGCCGGAGTCGTTCGCGACGTTCGCGGAGACCCTGAACACGGGTCACGGCGTCGTCGGCACCACGCACGCGGAGTCGGTGGAGAAGCTCGTGAACCGCGTCGTCGAGCAGGGCCTTCCGTCCTACTTGCTCGCGGAACTGGACCTCGTGGTGTTCCCGCGGCACACGGACGGCGAGCGGTACGTCGGGCGCGTCGTCGAGTTCGTCGACGAGGCGACCTACGAGGCGTGCTCGGGCCCGAAGGGCTCCGTCGAGAAGGACGGCGCCACGGTGTACTACGACGAAGTGCTGTCGCGGACGCCGGACGGCGACTTCGAGCGCGCGTACGAGCATCCGGACCTCCACGACACCGCCGCGTCCCGTCGCTGCGAGCACGCGGTGTTCGAGACGATCGCGGACCGCACGGACCGGACCGTCGACGCCGTCGAGGACGAGTTCCACCGCAAGCACCGGTACGTCGAGCACTTCGTGCGCGACGGCGTCCGCGACGTCGACGAGTTGTTCTCGGTGGTCGCGGACCTCCGGACGGACGAGGCCGCGACGGTCGCGTCGCGAGCGAGCACGGACGCCCGCGGTGCTGACGCGGACGCGGACGCCACCGATGCGGCCACGGGTGCGGTCGCCGACGGCGAGAACGCGGCCATGGACGCGGTCGCCGAGGACGGTGGTGGGTCGTGACGCGGCCGGTGTCGGCGCTCGACCGGGCGGCGTACGCGCTGTTCTCGCGGCGCGCGGACGCGAGCCGGCACGACCGGAACCGCGAACGATACCGTGGGTCGGGCGTCCAGATGCCGTTCGACGTGTTCGTCGCGCGCCTCCACGCGCTCGCGTGGCTGGTCGCGGCCGTCGCCGGGCCGACCGCGGCGGCGCTCGCACCGCTCGTGGTCGTGGCCGTCCCCGGGGTCGCACTCGGACCAGCGAGCGCCGGTGCGGGCGGCGGACCCGGCGTCGTCGGAGCGGGCGGCGCGTCGATGCTCGCGTTCCGCGCCGGCGCGTTCGCGGTCGCGGCGTTCGGCGGGCATCGCGCGACGACGGCGCTCGGCGGCCGGTACCTGGCGTGGCGCGCTCGCGCCCGTCGCGTCGGCATCCAGCGGACGCTCCCCGGCGCAGTCCGCTACCTGCGCGCGCTCTCGACGGGGACGGACGACCGGCGGACGATGCTCGCGAAGGTCGCGGAGAACCGGGACGCGTACGGCGCGACCGCCGACGCCGCCGGCGCCGTGCTCGCGAAGGCCGAACTCACGGGGAGCCTCAACGAGGGCCTCCGCTTGGTCGCCCGCGACACGCCGAGTCAGGACACGCTCGCGCCGTTCCTGATGAAGTTCCGCGAGCACGCGACGCAGGGCCCCGAGGAACTGTCGAGATACCTCCGGATGGAGAGTCGGATGCTCGGGCACCGGCAGGCCCGGGAGCGCGAGCGCGCGAGCGGGTTCCTCGAACTCGTCGCCGAACTGTTCGTCGTCCTGCTCGTCCTCCCCGCGCTCCTGGTCGTCGTGCTCTCCGTGATGAGCGTGCTGACACCGAGCCTGAACCAGCCGCTCGGCGGGCCGTTCGCCGGCACGCCGCTCGGCGCGGTGACGCCGCGAGCGCTCATCGTGTACGGCGCGGCCGTGTTCGTCGCCGCGGTCGGCGCGCTCTCGGCGGCGATAGTCGTCTCGCTCCGGCCGATCGCGGCGACGCCCGAGTACGAGCGCCCCCGCGGCGTGGGGGCGACGTTCGCGTCCGCGCTCTCGAACCCGGCGAGCGCGAGCGTCGTCGCTGTCGCGCTCGCGGGCGGCGTGGTCGTCCTGGCGTGGGCGACCGGCGCGAGCGCGCTCGCCGCACTCACGGTCGGGTACGTCGCGTACGCCGTCCCGGTCGGCGTCGTCGCCACCCGTCGCGCGCGCCGGGACGACGCGAAGGACCGCGAGCTGAAGGACTTCGTGCACGCCGTCAGCGGGCACGTCTCGCTCGGCCGGCCGTTCCCGGACGCCGTCGCCAGGGTCGCCGAGGAGGTCGACCTCGGGCCGCTGGACGCGGACGTCGCCGACCTCGCGTTCGCCGCGGGCCTCACGAGCACGGACGGCGACCTCCGGACCGCGGCGCTCGACCGATTCGTCGCACGCGTCGGCACGCCACTCAGCGAGCAGACGATGCGATTGGTCACGGGCGCGCTCGACGCCGGGAGCGACACCGAGACCGTGTTCGAGACGCTCCAGACGGAGGTCGGCCGGCTCCATCACGAGAAGCAGTCGCTGCGCGACGAGATGCTCGTGTACGCCGCGGTCGGGTGGACGACCGCCATCCTCGTCGTCGGTATCGTCGTCGCCGTGAACCTCTACGTGCTGGACTCGTTCGCGCAACTCTCGGCGGTGTCGACGCCCGGCACGGGGTTCGTGCTCGACCCGGACGCGGTGAACGTCTCGCGCGAACACCGGCGGTTCTACGTCGTCACGCAGGCGACGATGCTCGCGTCCGGCTGGTTCGCGGGCGCGGCGAGCCGCGGGAAGTACGACGCGCTCCTGCACTCCGGGCTCCTCGTCGCGTTCGCGTACGCGGTCTTCGCGCTCGGAGGGCTGCTATGACTCGCGACGGTGGGCTCGGCGGGTACGCCACCGGGCGGCGTGACGGTCGGAGCGAGCGCGCTCAGTCCCACGTCGTCGGCGTGGCGCTCCTCCTGGGTGTGACCGTGGTCGCGATGGCGGCGGTGACGGCTGGCGTCGGGTCGACGGTCGACTCCGGCGTGGCTCGCGCGGACGCGGACCGGGCCGCGGACGCGTTCGCGAATCTCGATGCGGTCTCCCGGACCGGCCCGGGGTCGGTGCGCGTCGAGTTCGCGGACGGGACGCTGTCGACGGTCGAACGCGACGTCCGCGTGCTCGACGACGACGGCGGCGTGGTGCGTGCGGTGGACGCGAACGCGCTCGTGTTCGAGGCGGGCGACCGCCGCGTCGCGTACCTCGCGGGCGCGGTCGTCCGCGGTGACCGCGGGAACGCGTGGTTCGCCGCCGACCCACCGGTCGCGGCCGGCGAGGAGAGCGTCCTCGTCGGCGCGCCCGCCGTCGGCGCGAGCGAGTCGGTCGCCGTCGGCGGCCGCGGCCGCGTGGACCTCGACGTGGACGTCTCTCACGACCGGGAGACGCTCCCCGCGGGCGCCTACCGGCTGGCGGTCGAGACCGCGACGCCACGGCCGTGGCGGGCGTACTTCGAGGCGCTCGGCGCGACCGTGGAGACCCGCGACCTCGACGGCGACGGCGTCGACAGCGTCGTCGCGTCCTTCCCGGGCGGCCGCCGCCTCCACCTGGTCGTGCACGCGCTCGACCTGGAGGTGGACGCGTGACGCTCCCTGACCGCGAGCGAGCGCCGAGACGACCCGGCGTCGGTGCGGGCCGCGAGTCGTTCGCGACCGACGATCGCGCGCTGTCGTCGGTCGTCGGGAAGACGCTCGAACTCGGGTTGCTCGCGCTCTACGTCGGCCTGTTGGTGTCGACGTTCTACGGTGGCGTGCTCCCGGAGTACCGGCTGGGTGCCGCGGGCTCGGTCGCTGACCGTGCCGGTGCTGCGGTCGCGACGGACGTCGAGGCGGCGGTGCCGTCGACCGCCGACAGCGGCGTCCCCCCGGACGCGGGCGTGCAGTCCGTCGCCGTGGAGCGCGAACTCGACGTTCCTCGGACCATCCGTGGCGACGCGTATCGGCTCCGCCTCGACGCTGGCGCGCTGGTCCTCGACCACCCACGGGATGCGCTGTCGCGGACGATACCGCTCGCGCTCCCCGACTCGGTCACGCGCGTCGAGGGCGCGGCGCGTAGCGGCGAGACGGTCGTGGTCGTCGTCGTGTCGACGCCGGACGGACTGGTCGTTCGACTGGAGGGCCGCTGAATGCACGACGCGACCGTGCGAGCCGACGGCGGCGGCGCGGGCTGGCGTGCGCAGGCGAACCTCGTCGCGCTCGTCGCCGCGCTCGTTGCGTTGACGACGGTGTCGACGGTCGCGGTCGTCGTCGCGAACGGCGCGCTCGCGGACGCGACCCGCGAGCCAGTCGAGCGACGGGGTGCGACCGCGCTCGCGGATCGCCTGGTTGCGGCTGACGGCCCCGTCGCGGTCCGCGAGAACGTCCTGAACGAGACGCGCGTCGAGGAACTGGACGCCGACGCCGTCCGCGACCTCGCTGCCCTCCCCGAGAGCGCGGACGTTCGGGTGCGCGTCGACGGCGAGACGATAGTGAAGACCGGCGACGTGACCGGTGGGACGACGGTACGCCGGGTCGCGCTCGTCGTCGACCGCGACCCGCGGACGGTGACGCCTGGACTCGACGGCCGGGACCGCGTGACGCTCCCGCGACGCACGCCGTGGGTCGCCGTCGACGTCGCGCCCTCGGCCGGTGAGGTGACGACGGTTCGCGCGAACGGCCGCGTCGTCCTCCACGACCCCGACGGGCTCGCGCCCGGCCGGTACCGCGTGAACGTCTCGCGGCGCGTCACGCCCGCGCTCTCGTTCGCGGGCGACGACCTCGCCACTGGCGCGGTCGACGTGACGTACGCACCAGCGGACTCGCGGAAGGTCGTCGTCGAGGTGACCGTCGATGCCTGAGCGCTCACGGCGCCCCGGGGCGGACCGGGACGGCGCGGACCGCGGCCAGCTGTCGCTGTCGGCGGTGGAGGGGGCGGTCGGCGTCCTGCTCGTCCTGGGTGCGCTCGCGTCGTTCTTCGCTGGCGTGCCGGCGCCCGCCGACGAGCGAGCGGCGCTCGACGCGACCGCGTCGGACGCCGCGACGGTGCTGTCCGGCGAGAACCCGCGACACGCGGGGGCGACGCGGCTCGCGGAGGTCGCGCGGTCGCCCGATGCGTTCGAACGCGAGCGCGACGCACTCCGTCGTCGCGTCGCCGCGGTCCTCCCCGAGAACGTCCTGTTCGAGGTGCGGACGCCCCACGGAACGGTCGGGTTCGACCCGCCGGACGACGTCGCGGTCGGGGTGGCGACCGTGCCGACGCGCTACGGCGACGTCACGATACGAGTGTGGTACGCGTGAGGGGATCGAGTGAACCCGAACGGTTGCGCCTCCGCGGGGACGACCGCGGACAGCTCGTGCTCGCAGCTGCGGGCGTCGTCGCGGTCGCACTGCTCGCGATGACGGCGGCGTACCTTCAGTTGGGCGCGCACCCGGACGTCGCTGCGGAGCGCGACGTCGGCCCGCGGGAGGCGGTCGACCGCGCGGTCGGCGTCCTGTCGCGGGCGGTCGACGACGCGCGCGTCACGCACACCGGCGAGGCGTGGGGCGAGCGCGACGCCGTCGCCGACGCCGTCAGGAGCGACCTCGCGACGGCACTCGACTCGCTGGAGACCGCGCGGGTCGCTCGCGGGGTCGCGTACGCGGTCGGGTACGACCAGGCGGCGGCGTCGGCGTACGCGAGCGAGCACTGCCCTGGTGGCGACGGCCGCGCGTTCGGCGACTGCGAAGCGATACGTGGCGTCGTCGTCCAGGAACGCGCCGGCGAGACCACCGTGCTCGCGGTCGCGTTCGAGGTGACCGTGACGACGCCCGACGGCGAGACGACCGTCGAGGTCGTCGTCTGACCCGGAGACCGGGGCTGACCGCCCGAAGTTCTGCGCGGCATCGATTTGTCAACGTTCACGGTTCCCGTACTCTCCCAGCAGGTTACCGGGCGACAAAGAAGCTGCAAGCGGGGTTTGAACGAAGAACAGTCCCGGTTACGAGCACAATAGCCTTTGACAGGTTCCGTGTCCGACCAGTCATGGGTAGCGATAGATCTCCCACAGCGAGTCGAAGAGCCGTACTGCAGGCAAGTGGCGTTCTCGGCCTCGGCGTCTTCGGCGCACAGACCGCGTCGGGCGTCGCGACCGCGGACGGCTCGGACGGTGACGCGACCGACGCCGCGGCGAGCGCGTGGACGCAGTTCGGCCGGGGTCCGTCGAACGCGGGCACGACCGACGTCGACCTGCGGTCCGAGGAACGCCCGTTCCTCCGGCAGCGCTGGTCGCGCACGGAGACCGGCCAGGGCATCCCCGGGCAACCGGTCGTCGCGAACGGGCGAACGTTCACCGTCGGGTGGGGCGGGACCGTTCGCGCGTTCGACGTCACGACGGGCGTGGAACGCTGGTCCGCGGACGCACCGGGACGGTGCGTTGCCGCGCCAGCGGTCGCCAACGGCGTCGTGTACGTCGTGACGACGTCGGTGACGGCGGCGTACGAGATGGGGAACGGGACGGAACTCTGGTCCGTCGACCGCGGCGGGTTCGCCGCACCGACCGTCCACGACGGGACCGTGTACGTCCCCGGCGCGTCGCCGGGAATGGGCGAATACGACGACACGTTCGAACCGACGGCGATCGCGGCGCTTTCGGCGGCCGACGGGAGCGCCGAGTGGACGGCGAACGCGGACGCGCTCCTCGACACGACCCCGGCCGTCGCGGACGGAACGGTCGTCGTCGGGACGGAAGCCGGCGTCTGGGCGCTCGACCCCGAATCCGGCGACACCACGTGGAAGACGACGATTTCGGAGGGTCACTCGTCGACCGTGACGGTCGCGGACGGCGTCGCGTACGGCCAGTCCGACGGGACGATGTACGCCATCGACGTCGCGAGCGGCGACGTGTCCTGGACGCGAGATATCGGGTCGACGCCCGCGCCGCGTGCGGGCTCGGGCATCAATCCGCCTCGTTGGTTCGCGGACGCCGTCTTCTCGGCTGCCGTTCGCGACGGGGTCGTGTACGCCACGATCCACGATCCGACGGACGAGTACGAGGACAACTCCCTGTACGCGTTCGACGCAGCGGACGGGTCGACGCGCTGGACGTCCTCGGGAACGCCCTGGGAGACCGGGGGCGGGCACGTCCTGAACGCGCCGACGCTCGCGAACGACGAGGTGTACGTGCTCTGCCAGACGAGCGTCGACGACGAGAACGACGACCTGTTCAACGCGGCCGACCCGTACGTCCTGCTGTCGCTCGACCCCGACGATGGGACGGTGGCTGGAACGCACGTCTTCCTCGACAACACGGGCGACGCGGGGTCGGCGCTCCAGGCGTTCTCGCCGGTGACGATCGTCGACGACCGGTTGCTGTTCACGACGTTCATCGAGAACGGACTGCCGTCCGCGGGCCTGCAAGCGTACCGGCCCCTCGACGAGATAGACCGGGCGCCACCGAAGGAGGTGACGGTCGAAGCGACCGGCGATCCGACGAAGTGCACGGAGACCACGCTCACCGTGGACTTCCCGGAGAACCTCGATCACTACGACCGCCACACGGTCGTTCGGTGGACCGTCGACGGCGACTATCGCGGGACTGCACGAGGGTTCTATCACGGCACGGAGGCCGCGTTCGACCTCGCGGCTGGCGAGCACACGGCGTCGGTGACCGCGGTCGACCGCTGGGGTCGCTCGGCGAGCGCATCCACGGAGTTCACGGTCGCCGCGGAGTGTGACCCGAAGACCGAGAGCGTCGGCATCGACGTCCAGACCGACGACCCGATGGTCGGCGAACCGGTCGAGTTCCGCGCGGTCGTCGAGGGCGACGACGACCTGACGTACGAGTGGGACGTCGCGTGCGGGTCCGAGATAGACGCAACCGGCCGCGAGGCGTCGTACACGTTCGACGAGGCCGGCGACTGGGGCATCCACCTGCTCGCGACGGACGAGGACGAGGAGAAGACCTTCGAGGCGTACACGACCGTGGTCGTCGACGACGCCGGCTGACGCGACCCGCGACGACGCCGGCTGACGCGGCCCGCGACGACGCCGGCTGACGCGGCCCGCGACGACGCCGGCTGACGCGGCCCGCGACGACGCCGGCTGATGCGGCCCTGGACGACGAGAGCTGACGGTGCAACGACCGGTCGGAACGACAGGACGCCCGGAGCCCTGAAAATCCAAGTCCTTTGGTGACTCTCCCGGTGTTTACGCCCGGGATAGTATCGATTACGAGAAATATAGTATTTCAACCCCAAGACGACGTTCGGCTTGCATGTCCGACGATTCCAGTGACACGACGAGTCGGCGTCGATTCCTGACAGCGACCGCGGCGGTCGGTGGCAGTGCACTCCTCGGCACTCGCTACGCGGGTACGGCCGCTGGCGGAGGCGCTGGGCGGTCCCGTTCGTCGGGCCGTACTGACATCGACGGCGACACCCTGGTGACGGACTGGAAAGCGCCGACACCGAACTACGGCTCGAAGGCGAGCCCGGTCGTCGCCGAGGTCGACACGGACGCGTACACGGGCGGCGTGGTGTACGACGCCCCGGTCGACGTCGGCGTCCGCGCGTACGCACTCGAGGACGGGACGCCGCTCTGGGAGACCGAGCTCGAGGGCCTCGTCGGCGAAGGCCCGACGGTCGAGGACGGCGTCGCGTACGTCGCCACGGACGGCGAGACGTACGCGCTCGACGCCGCGACCGGGAGCGTCCTGTGGTCGTACGAGATGGGCGGCAGCCTCGGGATCGCGGTCGGCGAGGACCACGTGTACGCGCCGACCGGCCGGTCCGCCATGCAAGGCAGCACCGATTACACGCCAGAAGCGGTCGAACGAACGCTGCGCGCGTTCGAGAAGGCCGACGGGACGGTCGCGTGGGAGCGGTCCTTCGGTGGGACCGACACGACCGCGCCGGACGAGTTCAAGACCCAGCCCGTGCTCGTCGACGGCGAACTCGTCGTCGGCGGCGCCATGGGACTGGTCGGCGTCGACCCCGCGTCCGGCGAGACGAACTGGCAGCAGTTCGACTACGTCGACTCGATGACGGTCGCGGACGGCGTCGCGTACTGCGTGACCGGCGACGAGCAGACGCTGACAGCATTCGATCTCGCCTCGAAGGAGCGCCAGTGGACGGCGGACGTGAAAGGCAGCGACCCGCTGTACCACGACGGGGCGGTGTTCGTCGCGCAGCAGGCGTTCGGGACGGCGTTCGATGCGGAACTCCAGGAGGACGGCGTCAGCGCGGTCGACGCCGGGACGGGCGAGGTCCGCTGGCAGCGCAACACGTGGGCGGAGGCGACGGTCCCCGGTGATTTCGCGCTCGTCCCGACGACGCCCCCGACGGTCGCGAACGGGCAGGTCGTCGTCGGCGCCGCGAACACCAGCGGGCCGACCTCCGAGCACGCCGCCATCTTCGGCCTCGACCCAGAGAGTGGGGACGTGGAGACGCACTGGTGGGCGCCGATCTCCGAGGACATGGACGCCGAAGGCGCGTTCCTCTCGCGATGGCTCGGTGGCGCACCGACCGCGGTCGACGGGCACCTGCTCGTCTCCAGCTACGACCCGACCGGGTACGCACCGCGGACGCAAGGCCTGTACGCGCTCGCGTGGAGCGACTCGCCACCGGGCGAGGGCCCCGCGGAACCCAGTCCCGTCCAGACCGGCGGCTGTAGCGTCGAGGACGGGCAGACGTCCGTCGGCGTCCAGCCGTACCCGGACCAGGACGACGGCTACGGGCAGGGGTACGCGTACGTCTGGGACGTCATGGACGACGGCGTGTTCGACGACACCGGTACGCGCGACGGCATGGTCCCGCTCCCGGACGACGCCACGGGGACGGTCACGACGACGGTCACGGTCCGCGACCGCTTCGGTCGGACCGCGACCGGGTCGCTCGACATCACCGTCGAGGCGGCGTGCGCGTCGTTCACGCTGACGGTGAGCCCGAAGACCGCCCTGACGGACGAGGAGTTCACGGGCCAACTCGAGGTCCGGAACGCGGACGCGAGCGAGTTCGACTACCACTGGGCGGTCGCCGACCAGTACGAGCCCGAGGGCGACACGTCGTGGACGACGTCGCTGTCGGCGCCCGGCACGTACACGCTCTCTGTGCGCGTCACGTCCGACGCGGGCTTCGACCAGACGTTCGAGACGGACGTGACGGTCCAGTGCCCGGACGACGCGTGACGACCTGACGTCGCTCGCGCCGCGACGCGCCCGGTTTCGCGAGTACCGCGTCGCCGTCAGGCGTCGTCGGCGGCCTCGAAGATGCGGTCGATGCGCGTCTGCGTGTCGGGGTGCGTGTTCGGGAAGAAGTCGTCGCTGAGGAGGACGACGTCGCTGAACCCGTGGAGGCCGCGACGGAGCGGCATCACGTACAGGGTCTCGACGGCGCCGTCTATCTCGCGGATGTCCCGGAGCGGCGCCTTCTGGAGTTCCTCGTCGAGTTTCGCGAGCGCACTGGCGAGCGCGTCGGGGTCGCCGGTGAGTTCGACCGCGCCGTAGTCCGCAGCGTATTCGCGGGTGCGGGCGAGCAGGAGGAGCGTGAGCGAGGAGAACACCCAGAAGAACGTGGAGATGGCGAGCGTGAGGACGGCGGTGAGTATCATGATGGCGACGAGGACGAGGATGGCGACGATGATGCCGCCGCCCTCGTCGTCGCCGCCGGCGTCACCCCAGGACCCGCCACTAGTGCTCGACCCGCTCGAACTCCCGAAGAAGGGGATGGGGAGCCACGAGTCCGAGCTGTCGTCGTAATACTCGTTCTCGTCCGCCTCGTCGTCGTCGCTCTCGAACGGCGACGTGAGTGCTTTCGCGAACGCGAACGCGACCGCTGGGAGGAGGTACCCGACGGACATGACGGCGCCGTCGCGGTTCGTGACGTGCGCGAGTTCGTGCGCGAGGACGGCGTGCAGTTCGTCCTCGGTGAGCGTGTCGAGGAGGCCGGTGGTGACGACGATGGTGGAGCTACTCGGCGTGAACCCGACGGTGTACGCGTTCGGGACCGAGGAGTCGACGATCTTCAGGTCGGGGGCGGGGACGTCCGCTTGCTGGGCGAGTCGGCGGACGGCCGCGTACAGCTCGGGGTGGTCGGCTTCGGGTGCGTCGACGGCGTTCGTCTCCGAGAGCGGGGACGCGTAGAAGTTCCTGACCGTCCCGATGGCGAGCCAGACGACGACGCCCGCGGGGACGAGGACGGCGACGAGCCCGATCTCGGACGCGAGGTCGAACCGCTGTGCCCACCACCCGACGAGGGCGGGGACGACGTACCCGTAGAGGACGGCGAGCGCGCCGACGAACGAGGCGGCGCAGACGACGAACAGCGCGATGGTCGCGAGCATCCGGCGACGGAGCGACGACTCGATGCGCGAACTCATAAGAACACCAACTGGTCCGCCGTAATTAATCCTGACGGACGCTCCGTCCCTGGTCCGGCTCCAGCCCCAGGAACGTCAGTCGTCGGCGTGTTCGAGCGTGACGCCGCGGGCTTCGTAGTCCTCGAGGAACGCGCCGGGGCCGCCGACGGTGACGCGGTCGCCGTCGACGTCGAGGACGAGCGCGTTCTCGACCGCGAACCGGCTGTTCGGCGGGTTCACGAGGCCCTGGCGGACGTCGACGACGCGACCGGTGAGTTCGCGGTAGCCGTCGTCGTCCTTGACGGGGCGGGCGTCGACGGTCGCGACGATCGGTTCGTCCTGGTTCTGGTATCTGGTGGCGGCGAACACGGCGTGCCGGAAGCTCTGGTAGTCCGTCGGAAGGGGTTCGGGGTCGGCGACGTGGGCTTCCTCCGCGATCGGCCAGTAGTTCCCGAAGAAGCTCCCGGTGAGGATGGGGACGAGTTGCTCTTGGGCGATGGCGACGGCCTGCTGGCCGGCGTTCGAGCGCGCGAGGAGTTCGTACGGCGCGAACAGCCCGAGTTGGGTGTCGACCGAGAAGAGGACGGGTGCGCGTTCGGTCCAGACGCGGACGACGCTCGCGGGCGCGACGTCGCTGGCGACGTCGACGGCGGTGGATTCGTCGCCCGTGAGCAGGAGGAACACGAGGACGTTCCGGTCGACGGTCTCGCGGAGTTCGTCCTCGATCTCGGGGAGGAGTTTCGCGGGCACGGAGAGCGTCACCTCGTCCTCGGCGCTCGCGAGGAACTCGCGGATGCGTTTGACGACCGTGGACTGGGCTTTGATGATCTCGAACTCGCGGCGTTCCTCGGTGACGCGGTTCCAGCGCGCGGCGAGGTCCGGGCCGAGCGAGGAGAGTTCGGCGCTCAGGCGTTCGACGACCTCCTCCGGTGGGTTCGCGCGGATGAGCGTCGGGACGGCGTGGTCGTTGACGTCGACGAACCCGCGGTCCTCGAGTTGCTCGCTGACGCTGTAGACGTAGCGCTTGGAGACGCCGGCGTCGTCGGCGATGGTGCTCGCCTTCGCCTCGCCGTGGTCGAGGATCGAGAGGTAGGTGTCTATCTCCTTCTCGGAGAGGCCGAGGCGTTCGAGTCGGTCCGTGAGTGACGTGTCCTCCATGATACCCCGTGGGTTTCTATCGTCACTCACGGCGACCCGCGCCTTACCGCTTTCGTGACGACCGCTTCCGGCGCGGTCGTCGGTGCTGGCTCGCGGCCGAGGCGTCAGTGCTGGATTGGCGCCGCGGCGTCGGTATCGGCCACCACCCGACACCGAATCTGAATCTATGAACGAATATTACACCAAGTTTTATGATTCGTCGGGCGGACGTTGAGACGATGAACCTGCGAGACTCGCTCCACGACCACGCACGGAACCGCGGCCACCCGACGCGGTTCCCCGGCGAACGCCGGACGACCTCCGGCCTGTTCTCCGGCCTCGACGGCCGCCTCGTGCACGTCGGACGGGACGGCCGCCTCCGGGACTTCTCCGCGCCTCTCCTCGACTGCGCGGGCCTGGCGACCGCGCGCGTCGGCGTCCGCGTCGACGGCGACGTCCGCTGGCTCGACGCGTTCGACGCCCGCACCCAGCGGTACGTCGACGACACCGCACTCGTCGAATCCACGTACGTCGACGGCGACGTCGAGGTCACGCGCCGCGACCTCACGCTCGACGCCACGCACCTCACGCACGTCGACGTCACCGGGTCCGCGGACGCGCTCGTCGTCTACTGCTCGTTCCGTCCGGACGGCCACGAGGCCCGCGTCGGCAAGCTCGTCTACGGCGACCGCGGCGTCGTCGAGACGTATCACCGCCACGAGCACGACTACCTCGCCTCCGCGACCGGGTTCGCGCACCTCGACGGCCGCCGGCCCGCGGACGCCGGGGACGTCCTCGAGCACGGCCCCCGCGAGCGCCCGCGGGACGTCGACCTGGACGCCTACGAGGAGAGTCGACTCGGCGGCGACGTCGTCGCAACCGCTCCGCTCGAGGACGGGACCGCGACCGTCGCGACCGCGCTCGAACGGGACGTCGACGACCGCGACGCCGCAGTCGACCGTGTCCGGGAGCGCGTCAGCGGCGTGGACGCCGCCTCGCTCGTCGAAACCGCACGCGAGCAGGCGGCCACCCTCGGCGACGGGGACGCGAGCGACACCGCGGACGCGAACGCCGCCGCGGACCTCCGCGCGCTCGCCCTGCTCTCGGGGCCGACCGGTGCCCGCGTCGCCGGCCCGGACTTCGACCCGCTGTACGCGAACTCCGGCGGCTACGGCTACACGTGGTTCCGGGACGACGCGGAGATAACGCGGTACCTGCTCGCGGTCGACCGCGAGCGCGAGCTCGGGCTCGACGACTGGCATCACCGCAGCGCCGCGCTGTACGTCGACACCCAGCTCGCGGACGGCTCGTGGCCGCATCGCGTCTGGCCGAGCGACGGCTCGCTCGCACCCGGCTGGGCGAACAGTCGCGTCGAGGGCGACGGCGACGACTACCAGGCCGACCAGACCGCGAGCGTCGTCTCCGCGCTCGCGGACTACCACCGGTACCGGCAGGCGACCGACGCCGACGCCGCGAGCGAGCGCGCCGACGCACCCGCACTGGACGCGGTCGTGGACGCCATCGCCGCGGGCGTGGACGTGCTCGACGACACCCTCGAAGCCGATGGGCTCCCGGGCGCGTGCCAGAACGCGTGGGAGGACATGACCGGGCGGTTCGCGCACACCGCGGCGACGTACCTCGCGGCGTACGCGAGCGTCGCTCGCGTCGACGCACCAGACGACTCGCCGGTGGACGCGGCGCACGCCGCCGCGCAGGCCGAGGTCGTCCTCGACGGCCTCGACGCGCTCTGGGTCGCCGACCGCGGCGCGTACGCGCTCCGGCTCGCCGACGGCACCGTCGACGACCGCCTGGACGCGAGCACGTTCGCGCTCGTCGACGCCGTCAGCACCGCCCACGAAGCAGGTATCGACGTCACGGCGCACCTGTCGCGGCTCGTCTCGCACACCGCGACGACGCTCGACGGCCTCGAACGCGAGACCGACGCAGTACGGGGCCTCGTCCGCTACGAGGGCGACGACTGGCGCCAGCGCGAACAGGACGCCCCGAAGGTCTGGACGGTGTCGACCGCGTGGGGCGCGGTCGCCGCCGCCGAACTCGCCGCGCTCCTCGAACGCGTCGACGGCCACGACGTCGCGGGGGCGGACAGGAGCGACTGGAACGCCGAGGACTTCGCCGAGAGCGCGGACGCGCTGCTCGCCGAACTCGACCCGGACGGGACGCTCTCGCGGAACGGCGACTACCTCCCCGAACAGGTGTTCGACGACGGCACCGCCGACAGCGCCACCCCGCTCGGGTGGCCCCACGCCATCCGGCTCGCGACCGCGACGAAGCGCCGCGAGACCGAGGCCGCGGTCGCCGTCGCCGAGGACGACTGACGCGCTCGCCGCTATCGAGCGCTGTTCGAGGACTGTTCGAGCGCTGTTCGAGGACTGTTCGAGCGCTGTTCGAGGACCGTTCGAGGACTGTTCGAGGACTGTTCGAGCGCTGTTCGAGGACCGTTCGAGGACTGTTCGAGGACTGTTCGCGGGCTGCTTCTGGAGAACGGAACCGATGGGCTCGCTTCGCGAGCGCCGCGTCGACCCTACTGGGCGGCGTGGGTCTGCTTCCGGCGTTCCTCGCGCGAGTGCGTCTCGCCGCTGTCGACGTCGAACAGCTGGACGCTGTCCTCGTCGAAGCGCACGGTCACCTCGTCGCCGGGTGCGGGTTCGATGCTGGAGTCGACGCGCGCGACGAAGTGCTCGGCGACGTCGAGCGTGAGGTAGTTGTCCGCGCCGACGGGTTCGACGACCTCGACGGTCGCGGTGATGCCGCCCCCGTCGTCGCCCGCGGCGTCGACCGCGACGTTTTCCGGGCGGATACCGAGCTCGAACCGGTCGTCGTCGGGCATCGCGCTCGCGAACGCGTCGCTGACGGGGTACTCGAAGCCGTCGCCGACGAGCGTCGTCCGGCCGCCGTCGCGGTCGACGGCGACCTCCGCGAAGTTCATGCTCGGACTGCCGACGAACCCGCCGACGAACGCGTTCGCGGGGCTCTCGTAGACGTCCGTGGGCGCGCCGACCTGCTGGAGTTCGCCCTCGTCGAGGATGACCATGCGGTCACCCATCGTCATCGCCTCCTCCTGGTCGTGCGTGACGTAGACCGCGGTGATGTCGAGTTCGTTCTGGAGGCGCTGAATCTCCGTGCGCATCGTCGTCCGGAGCTTCGCGTCGAGGTTACTGAGGGGTTCGTCGAACAGGAAGACGGCGGGTTCGCGGACGATGGCGCGCCCGAGCGCGACGCGCTGCTTCTGTCCACCCGACAACTCGTCGGGCGTCTTCTCGAGGAGGTCGGTGATGTCCATCATGTCCGCGGCCCACTCGACCTTCTCGCGGCGTTCGTCGGCGTCGAGGTCGGTGCTCATCCGGAGGCCGAACCCCATGTTCTGGGCGACGGTCTTGTGCGGGTAGAGCGCGTAGTTCTGGAACACCATCGCGACGTCGCGGTGGCGCGCGGTCTGTGCGGTGACGTCCTCGTCCCCGATGGAGATGGTCCCGGAGGTCGGTTTCTCGAGGCCGGCGATCATGCGGAGCGTGGTGGTCTTTCCGCACCCCGACGGGCCGACGACGGTGACGAACTCGCCGTCGTCGATGGAAAGCGTGAGGTCGTCGACGGCGACGATGGAGCCGGTGTCGTACTCCTTTCGGAGGTTCTCGATGCGAAGGCGAGCCATTACACTGTGTGGGTGCGTCACAATACAAAAGACTTGTGCAACTTCGTGAATTTGTGATTGATTATTTCGTAGTCTTTTTAGAGCGTGCGGTTCTTTCCCATGCCATGACTCGACCGCCACGCCCAGGGGCGCGCCGACGCACCGTCCTCTCGGCGCTCTCCACCGGCGCACTCGCCGGGCTCGCCGGCTGCGCCGGCACGGACGACGGCGAGGCTACCACGGACCCATCCACCATGCCAGACACAGCCACCACCGACACCGACGCGACCGAAACCCAGAGCGACGACGGCGACGACCAGCCGAACCGCGAACCGGCGACGCCGACGTGGACGACCGGCACGAAGTACGGCGTCGGCACCGTCGCCGACCACCACGCCGACGCACCGTCGAAGACGTGGTTCACGCTCACCGACGGCGCGCTCACCGAACCGCGCTTCCCGCGCGTCGACTGCCTGAACGCCCGCCACGTCTCCTTCGTCGTCACCGACGGCGACGGCTACGTCGCCCACACGCACGTCCCACCCGAGACCGATGATTCCGTCGAGCGCACGGTCGAGCCGACCGCGTCCGAAGCGCTCGCGTGGCGCCAGACCGCCACCGAGACCGGCGACGCGTACGACTGGACGCTCGCCGTCGAGCACGTCGCCGACCCCGACCGCGACGCCGTCGTCCTCGACGTCGCGTTCGAAGCGAGCGACGCGCTCACGCTGTACGTCCTCGCGGCGCCGACGCCCTCTGGACGCGCCGCCCACACCGCGGGCGAGCGCCGAGCAGTCCCGGACGGCAGCGGCCACGTCCTCACCGCGACCGAGACGGACCCGGACGGCGTCGCGGTCCGCGATAGCGACGACGAACCCGTGGTCGTCTCGCTCGCGCTCGCCGCCGACGACGGCGGGTTCGCCGACGCCGCCGTGCTCGAGGAGGCGAGCGCGGTCGCCGACGCGTTCGCCGACGACGGCGTTCTCCCCGACGCAGGCGCTGAAGATGAAGACGAAGGGATCGGAGCGGCCGAGGGCGTGCTCGAACTCGTCGGCGCGCTCGCGACCGATGCGACCGCGGCGAAGCGTACCGTCGCGCTCGGGTTCGCCGAGGACGGCGACGCCGACGCCGCGAGCGAGGTTGCCGCGACCGCCGCGAGAGACGGGTTCGAGCGCGCTCGCGAGGGGTACGTCGCGTCCTGGCGCGAGTACATCGCGGACGTCGTCGTCCCCGAGTCCGTCGCCAGCGACGAGGAACTCGCCGCACAGTACAACGCGGCGGCGATGGTCCTGAAGGCCGTCGAGGACAAAACCTATCGCGGGGCGAGCATCGCCAGCCCCTCCGTGCCGTGGGGCTCGGAGGTCAGCGCTCGCGACGCTGGCGACCACGGCTACAACTTCGTGTGGGCGCGAGACCTCTACCAGGTGTTCACGGCGTTCGACGCGCTCGGCGACCCCGAGAGCGCCGCCGAGCACCTCGAGTACGTCTTCGCCTTCCAGCACGACGGCGACGGGTTCCTCCCGCAGAACACGTGGGTAGACGGCCGGACCAGGTGGGGTGGCGAGCAGCTCGACGAGATCGCGTTCCCGCTCGTCATGGTCGACCAGCTCCGGCGCCGCCACGACTACGGGTTCGCCGACGCGGACTACGACTACGGCGCGTCGCGCGCGATGGCGGAGTACCTCGTGCACGGCGGCCCGCGCACCGAGCAGGAGCGCTGGGAGGAGGAGGACGGGTTCTCGCCGAGCACCATCGCCGCGACCGTCGCGGGCCTGGCGGCCGCGGCACGGCTCGCGGCGAGCGAGGGTCGCACCGAGGACGCGCTCGTCTATCGCGCGGTCGCCGACCACTGGCAGCGATCCGTCGTCGACTGGACCGCGACGACGACCGGTATCGACCCCGACGGCGACCTCGCGGCGGCGGACCGCGAGCACGGCGGGTCGGGGCGCGCGCCGTCGCCGGACGCGGAGACGCCGTACTTCCTCCGGGTTACGGACGACAGCGACCCTGACGACGGCGCGGGGCGGTCGCTCGCGAACGGCGGGCCGACGCTCGACGAGCGCGGTATCGTCGACGCCGGGTTCCTCGAACTCGTCCGCCTCGGCGTCCTCCCGCACGACCACCCCGTCGTCGAGCACTCGCTGGCGGTCGTCGACGACACCATCCGCGTCGAGACGCCGAACGGCCCGGCGTGGTACCGGTACAACGGCGACGGCTACGGCGAGGTCGGGACCGGCGGTCCCGACGAGGACCCCGCCGTCGACCCCGGGACGCCGTGGTCGGTGACCCACGCCGGCCGCGGGCGCCTCTGGCCGATACTCACCGGCGAGCGCGCGGAGTACGAGCTGCTCGCCGGCACCGAGTCCGGGGACCTCGCGCCCGAGCGCCTGCTGCGGGCGATGCAGGGGTTCGCGAACGACGGCCGGATGATACCCGAGCAGGTCTGGGACCGCGAGGAGTCGACCGCGTACGGCTGGGAGTTCGGGGAAGGCACGGCGAGTGCGACGCCGCTCGCGTGGAGCATGGCCGGGTTCGTGCGTCTCGCCCGGTCGCTCGACGCCGGGACGCCCGTGGAGCGACCGCGGGCGACGGCGAGTCGGTACGTCGAGGACGATGGTGCGCCCGAACCGCCGGCGCTCTCGGTCGACTGGCCCGACAGCGTCGTCGACACCGCTGAGGTCGAGCTCTCGGGTGAGACCGAAGCCGTGACGCTCTTGGTCCGGACTCCCCAGGAGACGGTACGTGTCGACCCGAGCGACGGTTCGTTCGCGGCGACGATTCCGCTGGAGAGCGGTCGCAACCCCATCACGGTCGTCGCCGCGGACGAGGGCGCGCGCGGCGACCGCGGCCTGGCGGCCGCCCAGCGGACGATATCCTACGTCGAGTAACCGGACTCGGCCGGTCGCGAGTTCGTCGACCGCACAGCATTCCCCTTCGAGTCCAACAGGGTCGCAGCCGTCTCGTTCGTCCCCCTCAGCGTCGCAGCCGTCTCGTTCCTGGCCGTCGGCGTCGCGGGTTCGATGCGCGCGCGAGGGCGCGCCGTGTGGCCGCGGCCGACGTGAACGCCATCGAACCCCCAGTATCGGGGGTCGAACCGCCCGATTGCTAGCGCGGGTGACAGCAGCTAGCAGGGGACCGGCGGGTTGTGAGACGTTCGCACCCAAAGGACTAAATACGCGAACACATATTTCATCATAGATTCAGGCATGAGTGACCAGAGACGGGAGTTCCTGAAGAAGACGGCAGCACTGACCGCGCTCACCGGCGTTGCGGGCTGCGTGGGCGTCTCCGAAACGACCGAGACCAGCGCACCCACCGAGGGCGACGGCGGCGACGGCAACTCCGGCGACGGCGGCTCCGGCGACGAGTCCACCACGACCACCGAGGAAGAGGGACTCAGCGTCGTCGAACCCGAGAACTCCGGCGGCACCGCCGAACTCTGGCACGCACGCCGCGAAGCCGAGAAACGCAGCCTCGAAGCCCAGATCGAGACGTTCAACGGCGAGTACGACCAGCAGGTCAAACCCAGCGAGATCGCGGAACTCGGCACGAAGACCGAGACCGCCATCCCCGCCGGCAAAGGCCCGCACTCGTTCGACCACGCCCACGACTGGGCGGGCAAGTACTACCAGAACGGGTGGGTCGTCGACGCCAGCGACGACCTCCGCGTCGACCCCGACGAGTACTTCACGTCGACCGGCGCGGACGCGACGCAGTTCGACGGCGCGACCGTCGGCCTCCCCTACGCCGCCGAGACCGTCGGCCTCGTCTACAACACCGACATCGTCGACGAACCGCCGGAGACCTTCGAGGAGATGAAGAGCATCATGGACGACTACCACGCACCGAGCGACGGGAAGTACGGCCTCAGCTACCCCGTGAACTCGTACTTCCAGAGCGCGTGGATGCACGCCTTCGGCGGGTTCTACTACGACGACGCCAACGACGAACTCGGCCTCACGAACCAGGAGACGGTCGACGGCCTCGAGTTCATCGTGAACCAGCTCGCGCCGTACATGCCGGACTCGCCTGACTACGGCGCACAGGCGGAGGCGTTCAAACAGGGTCGCGCACCGTTCGCGATCAACGGCCCGTGGTTCCTCGGCGGCGCGCGCGACGCCGGCGTCAGCCTCGACGTCACGTCGTTCCCGACCGTCGACGGCAACGAACCGTCGCCGTACACGGGCGTCAAGCTCCTGTTCTTCTCCAAGCAGATGGGCGAAGGGAAGGACGCGAACGCGACCGCGAGCCGCGAGTTCATCGAGTGGTACACCACGAACCCCGACGTCCTCAAGGGCCTCGCCGACGAGCACGCGTACATCCCCGTCCACAAGGAGCTCGCGGAGAGCGACGACCTCTCCCCGACCGTGAGCGGGTACGCGAGCGCCGTCTCGCAGGGCATCCCGATGCCGACGAACCCGAAGATGCAGGGCGTCTGGGGGCCGACCGACGGCGCACTCAAGCGCGCGTTCAACGGCCAGCAGACCCCGAAGAAAGCGCTCGAGCAGGCCGAGACGGAAGTGCGCGAGAACTGGAACAGCTAGAGGGATGGAGAACGCCAACCGCACCGACTACCGAGAACGCACCAGCAGCGTCCAGCGCTGGGTGCGCGAGAACGCCGGCCTGTTCCTGGTCCTCCCGGGCCTGTTCCTGTTCTCGGCGTTCATGTTCTACCCGATCCTGTACCTGCTGTACCTCTCGTTCATGCGGGCGACGAACGCCCCGCCGACGAGCATCCACGCGGGCAACGAGCAGTTCATCGGGCTCGAGAACTACGTCACCATCCTCGCGGACCCGAGCTTCTGGAACAGCATGGGCGTCACGTGGCTGTTCGTCGCGACGAGCGTCGCACTCAAGCTCGCGTTCGGTATCGCGGTGGCGCTCGTCCTCACGAGCGACCGCGCTCGCGGGAAGCGCTTCATGCGGTCGCTCGTCATCCTCCCGATGGGACTCCCCGCGGTCTTCTCGATCACGGTCTGGTCGAAGATCTTCGACAACGCCCGGTACAGTCTCGCGAACAAGGTCCTCCTGAACCTCGGGTTCGAGAAGGTGAGCTGGATGACCGAACGCTGGCTCGCGTTCCTCACGTACAACGTCACGGAGGTCTGGCTCGCGTATCCCTTCATCGTCATCATCACGGTGAGCGCGCTCCAGGACGTCCCGGACGCGCTCCACGACGCGGCGAAGGTCGACGGCGCCGGCTATCTCGCGCGATTCCGGCACGTCACCCTGCCCGCCATCAAGCGCCCCGTGATGTTCGGCGGGATACTCACGGCCGCGGCGTCGTTCCAGCAGTTCCTCATCCCGTTCATCTTCAACGACGGCGGCCCGGGCGAGGCGAACTCGCTGCTCATCCACTACGGGTACACGGAGGCGTTCGGGAACACGTCGCCCGCGTACGGGAAGGCGGCGTCGATCATGATGCTGACGCTCCTGTTCATCGGCGCGTTCATGTGGTTGAACGTGAAGAAGGGGAAGCTCGCCGACGGGGTGGGTGACCGATGAGTCTCCTCGGGCGCGTCGCACGGTCGGTCGCGAGCGACGCGAAGACGGTCGCGTACTCGCCGATAGCCGCGTACGAGCACACGCGGTACACCGTCACCGGGATGCGGACCGGTGACGTCGACCCGGCGGACGTCGCGATGTCCGTGGTGTCGACGGTCACCGCGCTCGTCGTCGTCTCGCTCCTCCTGTTCCCGATCTACTGGGTGCTGAAGCTCGCGCTGAGCGGCGGGAGCGCGTCGCTGTTCGCGACGAACATCAACCTGCTCCCGACGGACCCGAGCCTCCAGACGTTCGTCTGGGTGCTCGGCGACCTCATCCTCCCCGGGTACAAGGTCTCCGTCACGATTCCGGGCCTCGGGTACGACGTCTTCGTCAGGACGCCGGAGCTCGTGTTCTTGGACGCGAGCGCGCACGGCGTCGAGTACCCGAGCGAGTTCAAGCGCTACCTCTGGAACTCGATGACGGTCGCCGTCCCGACGGTGTTGCTCGCGATGAGCCTCATCGTCCCGGGCGCGTACGCCCTCTCGCGCCGGCAGTTCATCGGTCGCGGGAAGCTCCTCTACGGCTACGTGCTGTTCACGCAGGTCGGCGGCGGCATCGGTATCGCGAGCCTCATCGCGCTGTACGCGCTGTTCGTGCAGGTCGGCCTGGACGCGAACAAGCTCGCGCTCTCGGTGTACTACGCCGCGACCGCGGTGCCGTTCAACACGTGGCTCCTGAAGACGTACATGGACGGCATCCCGAAGTCCTACGAGGAGGCGGCGTACGTCGACGGCGCAAGCCCGCTCCGGGTCGTCTGGGAGGTCGTGCTCCCGCTGTCGAAGGCGGGGCTGGCGACGGTCTTCATCTTCACGTTCCTCGCGGGCTGGACGGAGTTCATCGTCGCCCAGACCATCCTGGCGACCGACCAGTACACGCTCCCCGTCGGACTCTTCCTGCTGGTGAGCGAGTACTCGACGCCGTGGCCGAAGTTCTCGGCGTTCGCGTTGACGTTCGCGCTCCCGATCATGCTCGTCTACCTCGGCGCGCAGCGGTACATCGAGGACGGACTGAGCTTCGGCGGCGTCGAAGGCTGAGGCCTTCGACCGCCACCGAATCGCGGAGATCGACGGCCGCGCCGCACGCGACCGAAACGAAACCGCGTCGCACGCGGCCGAAATCGCATCGCACGCGGCCCACACCCGACGCGCGTCGGTCCGCGGCCGCGAACCACACGCGGTCGACCTCGCCACGGGTCGACCCCATGCCACCACTTCTGACGGACGACCCCGACCCGCCGCCAGTGACGATGTCGTCACTCCTCGACGACGTCGACGCCGTGGAACGCGAAGCGCGCACCGCCGAATTCGCTCTCGCCGAGCGAGACGGTCCAGCCGTGCGCGTCCGCGATCTCGCGGACGATGGCGAGCCCGAACCCGGTGCCCTCGTCGTTCGTCGTGAACCCGTGCTCGAAGACGTCGTCGCGTTCGCTGTCGGGGATGCCGGTGCCGTCGTCGTCGACGAACAGGAGCGCGCTCGCGGTGTCGACGCCGACGCGGAGGCGCGTGGCGTCGCCGTGTTCGATGGCGTTCCGGAACAGGTTCTCGAACACCGTTCGGAGGCGTTCGGGGTCCGCGAGCACGTGCGGGGCGTCCCGGTCGACGTCGAGTTCGGCGTCGGGCGCGTCGACGACGCGCCACGCCTCCGTCGCGGTCGCGGGCAGCGACGCCGGTTCGGGGTCGTCGACGACCTCGCCGTCTCGCGCGAGCGTCAGGACGTCCTCGATGAGCGCCGCCATGCGGTCCAGGCTCGTCGCGATCTCGTCGACGGTCGCGTCGTCCGCGTCGCCCGCGGCGAGCACCTCGAGGTGGCCTTGCGCGACCCCGAGCGGGTTCCGGAGGTCGTGACTGACGACGCTCGCGAACTCCGAGAGCCGTTCGTTCTCGCGCTCCAACCGCCGTTCGCGCTCGTGGCGCTCCAGCTCGTACCGCACCCACGTCCCGAGGAGTTCCACGAACGTCTTCTCCGCGTCCGTGAACTCGCGGGCGTGCTCGGTGTCCGCGAAACAGAGCGTCCCGTACAGCTCGCCGTCGACCTCGACCTTCGTGCCGACGTAGCACGCGAGGTTCCAGCGTTCGTACGCCGGGTCGTCCCGCCACTCGTCGGCGGCGTCCGCGACCGCGAGCGTCTCCTCGGCGGCGATTGTGCGCCGGCAGTACGTCGTCGACATCGGCTCGGTCGCGCCCGGCTGGAGGCCCGGGTGCGCGCTGTCCGCGGCGACGACCTCGAACTCGTCGTCGATCGCCGACAGGAACCCGACGTCGACGTCGAAGCGCTCGCACCCGAGTTCGAGGAGCGCTTCGACCTTCGCCTCGAAGTCCATCTCGGGGTTCGAGGTGAGTTCGACCATCCGGCGGCGCGCGCGCTGGGCGGCCACCTGCTCGGTGACGTCGTCCTGAATGCCGACGTAGTGCGTGACGTCGCCGTCGTCGTACACGGGCGCGACCGTCACTCGATTCCAGAACCGCGTCCCGTCGACGCGATAGTTCCGGAGTTCCACGGTCTCCGAGTAGTCCTCGTCGATGGCGGCGCGGAGCGCCGCGACCCCCTCGGGGTCGGTGTCGTCGCCCTGCAGGAACCGGCAGTTCCGCCCGAGCGCGTCCGCGGCCGCGTAGCCGGTGATGGTCTCGAACCCGCGGTTGACGTACACGAGCGATTCGTCGGGGTCGTCGGCGTCCGCGACCGTGATGCCGACGCCAGCCTGGTCCATCGCGGCGGCGCGGATGTCGCGGTCCTCGCGGACGCGTTCCGCGGCGATGCGGTCGGTGACGCGAGCGCGCAGTAGCGCGTGCTCGTGGTCGGCGCTCGCGGGAACGTAGTCGACGCCGTCGGTCGTGGCGAGGTCGCGGACGCGACCGGGGTCGCGTCCGTCGGCGGTATCGTAGTAGACGACGGGGAAGTCGGGGGCGACGTCGGTCGGATCGCACGGCGCCGTAGGGGTCAGGACGAGACAGTCCGCGGTCCCCGCGTCGACGTCTTCCAGGAGGGTGGACGGGTGGACGCGACGGACGTCGAGCGTGAACGTCGAGTTCTCGATGGGCGCGCCCGCGAGCGCCGTCTCGAGGTCGGCGTCGGCGACGAGCACGGTCGGCGTGCCGGTCTCGATGGCGTGGTCGACCATCCCGTCATCGCCTCCGCGTCGAACTCGACCGGTGGGGGTGAGTGTACCGGTGGGGGTGAGTGTACCGGTGGGGGTGAGTGTACCGGTGGGGGTGAGTGTACCGGTGGAGGTGGGTGTGTCGGTCCGCGCGTGGCGCAGGCACGACTGTGGTGGGCGGCCCCGTCGCGGCGCGGGAGGCGCAGGCGCGACGACGCGAGGACGCCCGACGAACGGCTATCACACGTTCGCGGACGACCCGGGGACAGTAATGCGCTTCGGCCAGCGAACGCCTTCGACGCACGACGCCGACTCGAACCCGAGCGACGCGACGCCCGCAACGGCCGTTCGAGAACGCGGCCACCGTCGCAGTCAGTCAGTCGGTCAGTGTCACTCTCGAGAACGCGGCCACCGTCGCAGTCAGTCAGTCCTCGACGGGAGCGTGCGCGCGCCGCGTCGTGTCGACGCCCTCGTCGGCCGCCCACGCCGTGAGTGCGTCGAGCATCCCCGCGATCTCCGCGTACGTCTCCTCGAGTTCGTGGACGTTCCGCCCGGAGTCCAGGAGTTCGGTCCCCATGTGGTGGACGACGTTCCCGTAGTGCGCGACCTGATTCCGGAGGTCGCGGACGTCTGTGAGCGCGTCGGCGACCGCCTCCCCGTCGTCGTACCCGAGGCAGTCGACGACGGCGTCGCACTCGACGGCGGCCTGCTGGAGCTGCCAGAACGTCGTGTAATCTATCTCGCGGAGCTGGAGGTCCGCGTCCGCGTACGACTCGAACTCCTCGATGACCGCGTCGTACTCGGATGTCTTGCCTGCGCCTTCGCGTTGCAGCATCGAGAGCGTCCCCTGCCAGTTCGCCTCCGCGTCGACGAGGTCCCGGAGCCGCATCTCGAGTTCGCCGATGCGCGTGTAGAGGAACGCGTGCGCCGCGGGCTTGTTCAGGTCCGAGCGCGTGACGATGCCCGCGACCCGGCCGTGCCAGCCGACGAAGTAGAACGGCTCGGCCTCGAGTTCGACGACGAGGTCCTCGAACCCGAGGTCGGGCGAGAGGAGGTTCGAGAGGTCGATGCGGTCGGCGTGCTCGTAGACCCTGTCGTCGGGTGATTCCTCGCGGACGACCGCGAGGTCGTCCCGAGTCACGTAGAGGTACGGCGGGTCCTCGCGCCGCAACGGTGCGGCGGTGTACCCGTTCTCGACGAGCCAGTCGTGGACGTCCGCGACGCTCGCGCCGGCCCCCGCCGCGTCCGGGTTCCGCGTCATGAGCTCGCGGACCGTCACCTGCTCCTGGTGACCGAACATTACCAGTCATCTCGACGCCACGTCACTATGATTGTTCCCTAGCCGTTCCGGGTGACCCCGGTTGCGTCCTGGACCGCGACGTGGCGGCGAGCCCTCGTGCGTGAGTCGTGCACGAGCCACGTAGGGCTTTTCAGGTACGGGTGCTACTGGCTGTCGTGCAATCGAGAACCCGACGGTCCGTGCTCGCCGCGACCGCGAGCCTCGCCGCGGGCGGGCTCGCGGGCTGCCTCGATTCGAGCGACGGCAGCGGCTCGACCCGCGGCGGCGAGACCACCGGCGGCGATGGAACCGCCACGTCCGGCGGCACCGACCCGTCCTCGACCCCGGCGGACGTCGGCCTCCCGACGCGCGAGGAGCCCTTCCACGTCCCGGATTCCGCGAAGCGTCTCCGCGAGAACGTCGTCGGCGGCGGCCCCGGCAAGGACGGTATCCCGAGCGTCGACGACCCCGAGTTCGAGCCCGTAAGCGACGTCGGCGACCGCATCAACCCCGGGATGCCCGTGTTCGGCGTCGAGGTCGACGGCGACGCGAAGGCGTACCCGCAGTACGTCCTCGTCTGGCACGAGATCGCGAACGACGTCGTCGGCGGCCGCCCGCTCGCGGTGACGTACTGTCCGCTCACGGGAACCGCGATGGCGTTCGAGCGCGGCGACGTCGAGTTCGGCGTCAGCGGGCGGCTCGTGAACTCGAACCTCGTGATGTACGACCGCGCGACGGACTCGCGGTGGCCGCAGGTCATCGGGACCGCCATCGACGGCGACTTCGAGGGTGCGAGCCTCCGGCAGGTACCGACGACGTGGACGACGTGGGAGCGGTGGCAGGCCGCGAACCCCGACGGCAAGGTGCTCACCGAGGACACCGGGCACGTCCGGAACTACGGCCGCGACCCGTACGGCGACTACAACCCGACGCGCGGCTACTACGAGTCCACGAACTTCCTGTTCGCGCCGATCCGCGAGAGCGACCGCCTGGAGCCGAAGGCGGTCGTGCACGGCGTCCGCTCGGGCGACGGTGCGTTCGCGGCGTCCGAGGCCGTGCTCCGCCGGGAGCGCGTCGCCGCGGGGAGCGCCGGGTCGCTCGACGTCGTCCTCGTGTACGATCCCGCGTTCGCGGCGGGCGTTGCGTACGCGAACCCCGACGGCGCGAGCGTCGAAGCGGACGGCGACCGCTACCGCGTCGACGGCGGCGAGCGGGTCGCTGCCGGCGACCTCCCGCTCGAGCGGCTCCCGAGCTTCGACGCGATGTTCTTCGCGTGGTACGCGTTCTACCCGGACAGCGAGTTCGTGCTCGCGGACGAGGACGCCAAGTCCCCGAGCGAGGTGCGTGCACGATGAGCGATGCCGAGGTGGACGCGACCAGCGAACCCGGGGGAACCCCGCGATGAGCGAGGCGACGGTGACGCGGTCGGTGCCGCGGCGTGCGCGCCGCGTCGCGAGTCGCACCCGGCGCGCGCTCGGCCTCGTTCGCTCGCGTCGCGACGGTCGCCTCGCGTTCGGGGGCGGCACCCTCGCGTACCTCCTCGTGTACATGGTCGCGACCGGCGCCCTCTCGGTCGGTCGCCCGGTCGGATTCGACGTCGTTGTCGCCAGCGACCCGCTCGGCAAGCTGTTCGCGCGAACCGGCCCGGTGAGCTTCGAACCGCTCGCGCTCGTCGACCTCGGCCTCGCGCGCGTCCTGCTCGCCCCCGGCGACCTCCTTCTGGGTACCGGGCTCGCCGCGCTCGTCGGCGCGAACCTCGCGCTCACGTACCTCGCGGTCGTCCAACCGAAAGCCTGCGGCATCGACACTGGCGCGGGCGTCCTCGCCGCCGTCCCCGCGCTCCTCTCCGGGACCGCGTGCTGCGGGCCCGTCGTCCTCCTCGCCGTCGGCGTCACCGCCAGCGGCGCGCTCGTCTCGCTGTTCGCGTGGCTCGTCCCCCTCGGCGCGCTCAGCCTCCTCGCGAGCCTCGCGTACGTCGCCGGGAAGATAGCCGTCTGAACGACGGTCGAGTCAGGGGGCGGCTATATGACGGTCCCGCCGGAATTTCGACCGTCCGCCATGTTCCGGCGCGGTTCGAGCCCTCCACCCAGTCGCACCGCCACCGAACGAGCCGCGACGTCGCCGTTCGCGACGACACGCTCCGGAGTCGTCGCCCTCGCCCTGGTCGCGCTCGTCGCCCTCGCGGGCTGTAGCGGCGCTCCGACGACCACCGACGCCCAGACGACCACCGACGCCCCGGGGCCGACGGACGCGGCCCCCGCGACGAACGCGACCGCAACCACCGCACCCCCTTCGACGACGGACGCACCCACGACGCGGGCGACGACGGACCGCGAGTCGACCACCACGCCCGGCGACCACGACGGGAACGACACCGCGTCGTTCCGGATTCCGGTCCGGGGGAACGGGACGCTGCCGTTCGACCACAACGAGACGTACGCGCGGACGATGACGCTCCTCGGGCTCGACGACCCCGTCGACCCGCCGAGCCAGATATACCTCTACCGGCCGGCGACGCCCTGGCAGCCGACCGTCTCGGACCCGTTCGCGCTGACGCTCATGGACGCCCGCGAGTCCTCGAACTTCTCGCGAGAGACCCGCACCGGCCTCAGCCTCGCGCTCTCGGGGACCGAGTCCAGGACGGACCTCGAGTTCACGGTCGTCCACGAGTACGTCCACAACGCGCAGTTCGCGCGCATCCAGGACACCCCGACGTGGGACACGACGTTCTCGGACGCGTACCAGCGGCATCGCGCCGCCGCCGCCGTCGTCGAAGGCGCGGCGTCGTACGTCGCCCTCGAGTACCTCGCGCGCTACGAGAACCGGAGTCGCGCCGCCGTGGTCGCGGAGACCGACGGCTACCGGAACGCGTCGCCCGCCGGCAAGTACGCGTGGGCGCCGTACCACTTCGGGCGCGAGTACGTCGCCGAACGCGTGGACTCGCCCGCCGATCACTGGCGGCTCTACGAGGAGCCACCGCAGACGACCGAGGAACTCATCCACGGCCTCGAACCCGGGTCGGAGCCACCGAAGCCGCTGTCGGTGACGGTCGACGCGGACGCGTGGTCGGTCGAGGAGCGCGAGACGCGCGGCGAGCTGTTCGCGCGCGTCGTGCTCGCGAGCGAACTCGCCGAACCGAAGGCTGCCCGTGGCGCGGCGGGCTGGGGGAACGACGAACTCGTCGCGTTCTCGAACGGGAGCGAGCGAGCGTTCGCGTGGACGCTCCGGTGGGACGACGCCGCGAACGCGACCGAGTTCGTCGACGCCTTCGGCGCGGCGACGAACGCCCGCAGTCCCCGGTCGGACGGCGGGTGGACGGTCGACGACACCCGGATACGGCTCGTGCGCGTTTCGCCCGAGACCGTCGTCGTATTCACCGGCCCGGGGTCGTTCGTCGACTCGGCGACCGCGACCGGGAGCGACGGGAACGTCACCGTCGGCGGCCCCGCTGCGGGCCAGTCGCCGGCGTCGCGAGCACGAGGTCAGGCCTGGTACGCGTCGCTGACGTAGGACTCGATGTCGCGGACGCGGTCACGGTCGAACGTCCAGAACCCGCGCCAGTGGCCGTCGTCGTCCTCGACGCACACGAGCGCGGCGTGGTCGGCGTCCGACCCGTCCGGTGGGACGAACACGACGAACCAGACCGCGTCCAGGTTCGGATGGTTCGAGTGCGCCGACAGCGAGCTCTCGGGCGTCCAGTCGCCGACGCCGTAGACGTTCGCGTCGAGGTCGGTCTCGGCGAGCGTCTCGTACACCGTCTTCGTGCCCTTCTCGTCGTCGATGCGTGACAGCCGCTGGAACCCCGAGTGGATGCGGCCCGCGCCCTCGCGGTACGCGAGCGCCTCGATGAACCGCGATATCTCGATGAGGAGGAACTTCTCCTTGCGCGTCGACGGGTACCCTTCTGCGTTGAACGGGACGTCGGCGAGCTCCGCGAGCACCGCGGGCGTCTCGACGTCGGCGAGTTCCCGGGACCCGGTGATGTAGATGTCGGAGTTCACGAACAGGACCGCGTCGCCGACGTCGTCGAGTTCGGACTCCGCGACGCGCTCGCCGTCGCGCGTGAGGACGACGAGGTTCTCCTCGCCGCCGTCGGTGAGCGCGGTCTCCACGTCGACCGGCTGGCGCTCGAAGAGGTCCTCGAACATCCCAGTGACGTGCTCGTTCCCGGCCCCGCTCACGTTCACCACGGTGAGGGACACGCTGGGGGCGTCCAGTTCGTCGACGAAGTCCGCCAGTTGCATTCGATACGTACCAGGGAACGGATTCACAAGTACCTTGCCGCCGGTTCGAGCCTCGATATCGGCGGGACCGCTCTGCCGCCGGTTCGAGCCTCGACGTCGGCAGGACCTTCGGTCGGTCCGCGGCGGCGCGGTCAGGAGAGCTCGTCGACGAACCCCCACTCCTCGGCGCGGCGTTCGGCCTCGGCGCGGGCGTCCTCGCGGAGTTGTTCGACGCGGTCCTCGTTCTCGAGGAACGATTCGAGGGGGTCGTCCGCGGCGTCGTGCCCGGGGTGGTCGGCTTGGGCGCGGTCGCGGGCGGCGGCGGCGAGGTCGTGGTCGCCGGTGAGGACGCGCGCCGGTTCGCCGGGAGCGACCGCGAGCGCGTCCGCGCCGTCGGCGTCGTGCACGTCCGCGAGCGCGTCCGGGTCGACCGCGCGACGTTCCGCCTTCACGGGGCCGGGGCCGGCGAGGTCAGCGAGCGCGTCCGCGCCACCGCGCTCGGTACCGGTGTGCGACGCGAGGACGGGGACGCCGTCGCGGACGGTGAGGACGCCCGCGCCGTCGTCGCCGAGGAGGAGCGTCGCGCTCGGTTCGAGCACGAGGTAGCCCGTGAGGCGTTCGTCGAGTGCCGCGCGGAGCGCGCGCTCGTGGTCGTCGAGGACGCGCGAGGCGACGACGTCGCCCTCTGGGAGTCTCATGGGCGGTCGGGGACGACGGCGCTCGCGAACCGGTCGGCGACCGCGTCCTCGTCGCCGTCCGCGGGGTCGAGGCGCGACGCGGCCGCCCGGAACGCCTCTGCGGGCGGCGATTCCGGGGCGTGCGCGACGAGCGGTTCGCCGGCGGCGCGCGCCTCGCGGACGACGTCGGCGGCGGGGACGCTCGCGAGCACGGGCGCGTCGAAGTACCGTTCGGTCTGGTCGCGGACGGCGTCGACGTCGTCGGGGTCGTGCACGCGGTTGTAGCAGACGCCGGCGGTCTCGGTGCCGTACGCTTGCGCGTACTCGTGGACCTTCAGGCCGTCGCTGAGTGCGGGAATCGTCGGTTGTAGGACGACGACGATGCGGTCGGCGAGGACGATGGGGAGGACGGCGGACTTCGACCCGAGTGCGGCGGGCGAGTCGAGCAGGAGGACGTCGGTGTCGGCGGCGAGGTCGGCGACGACGTCGGCGAGCCGGTCGGGGTCGGCGGCCTCGAAGTCGCCGAGGTCGGTGCCGCAGGGGACGACGCGCATCCCGAAGCGCTCGTAGGTGGCGTCCGCGACGGCGACGTCGTGGTCGCCCAGGAGGAGGTCGTGGAGCGTGACGGGGGCGTCTTCGAGGTCGGCGTGGAAGAGGAGGTTCGCGAGGCCGGTGTCGGCGTCGACGACGGTGACGTCGTGGCCGTCGTCGGCGAGCGCCATCCCGAGGGCGAGCGTGGCGGTCGTCTTCCCGGTGCCGCCCTTCCCGCTCGCGACGGCGATGGCTTCGACCATGCGTCGTCGTCGCTCGCGGAGTTGCTAAGCGGTTTCGGTACGCGAAAGAAAGGCGACCCCACCCTCGGGGTCGACGGGAGGACGGCCGACAAAGGGGGGAAGCCGGCCGATCCGTCTCGAACGGACCGTGTGACACGTCGAGAGTCCACCCCTCGACTGAACGAAATCACTGTCCACGGGGACCTATAGTTTATGGCCGGGGCCTGATTATTCAACCAACGGTTATGGCTGAATCCGAGCACGTACGGTAATCGAAGGCCGTCGGGGCGGCCTCGTCGCACCCCGCCGACGGCCATCCCACGCCCACCCACGCCAAAAAATCAACCACTAATGGTTGAAAGAGTGCTTTTAACCCGTTCGAGGTTGAGCCTTCGGACGATGACAGTCCGTCGTTGCGTCGTCCTCGGCGACGTCGTCGACTCCCGAAACCTCGACGACCGCGAGGACGTCCGCGAGACGCTCGAAGCCGCGGTCGCCGCCGCAACCGACGCCGCCGGCGACGCCATCGTCGCACCGTTCGCCGTCCTCAAGGGCGTCGACGAGGTCGGCGGCGTCCTCGACGAACCGGGCGCGGTCGTGCCAGCGTTGCGCGCGCTCGTCGAACACCTCCACCCCATCGAACTCCGCGTCGGCCTCGCGTGGGGTGCCGTCGACGTCGCCCCCGACGCGGACGCCGTCGCCGCGATGGACGGCCCCGCGTTCCACCGCGCCGACGAGTGCCTGCAGGCCGCCGCCGCCGACGACCGCTACGTCCGCGTCTCGCTCGCGGACGTCCCGGACGTCTTCGCCGCCGTCCTCGGCGACCAGCTCGACCTGCTCTCGCTGTGGACGAGCACGTGGACGCCCCGCCAGCGGTCGTTCGTCACCGCGTACCGCGACGCGGACACGATGACCGCGGTCGCCGACGCGTTCGACGTCTCCGTCCAGATGGTGTCGAAGACGCTCGACCGGACGCGCGCCGCGACCGTCTACGCCGTCGAGGACACGCTCGAAGCAGCGTTCGCCGCTGTCGGCGGTGACGACACGTGGTAGCGTCCTGGCGCGTCGCCCGCGGCACGCTGCTGGTCGCGTCGCTCGCGGTGTTCGCAGCGCTCGCGTGGACCGCGTGGCCCCTCGACCTCTCGGGGGTCCCCCTCCATCGGTACGCCGGGTTCGCGGCCGCCGGCGCGTTCCTCTGGGCGACCAGCGGGTACGTCGTCCGCTGGGCGCTCCGGTTCGCGGGCACCGACAGCGACGCCGGCGACGCCGACACCGGCCGCGCCATCGGGAAGGTCGAGAACGCGCTCGTCCTGACGCTCGTCCTCACGGGCGCGTACACCGCGCTTGGCCTCGTGTTCACCGCGAAGTCCATCGTCCGCTGGCAGGACATGGACTCCGAGAACACGACGTACTACCTCACCGGGAGCGTCGCGAACTTCACGTACAGCCTCCTCGTCGGCGTCGCCGCCCTCGCCGTCTTCGGGCCGTCGCCGTTCTGAACGCGTCGCCGTCCATCGCGGCGACGGCGTCGTCGTCCTCCCAGCGAGGCGACGACCTCAGTCCTCGACCGAGAACACGGCCGCTCGCGAGTCCGTGGTGACGCCGTACCGGGCGTCCGCGACCGACGTGGGCGGGGACTCGCTCGCGTCGTTGTAGCGTGCGTCGAGTGCCGCGGCGACGGCGTCGCGAACGCACGCGCGGGTGGCGGCCCCGACCCTCGTCGCGCTCCCGGAGAACGCCGCAGGGTCGCCGTCGGGGTCGCAGGCGGCGACGACCGCGTCGCTCGTCGTCCCCGGGACGCCGACGCGGTCGAGGAGGGTCGTCGCACGGGCTTCCGCGGCGACGGCGACGAGGTTCGCGAGCGCGCCCGGCGCGAGGTCGCGGGTCGTGCCGACGACGACGTTCACCGTCCCCGGCACGAACTCGCCGTCCGGGAGGCCGTCGTCGCCGTCGCCTCCCGCGTGGTCAGTGGCGGGCGCGCGGAGCGCGTCGTCGTCGGTGGGGAGCGCGGCGGGGTTGGAGACGCCCGCGGTCGCGTACGCCTCGACGGGGCCGAGGCGCGCGCCGCGAGCGTGCCGGGTCGCGACCCCGGTGAGGAGCACTGGTGCGTCGCCGCGGGCCGCGGCGGCGACGCGTTCCGGCGCGACGCCGCGCTCGCGGAGGCGCTCGTCGACGAACCCCGCGAGGTCGTCGCACCGCCAGTCCTCCGGGACCGTACACGAGTACGCCGCGTCCGCACGCATGCGGCCGCCGCGCCACCCCGTCGACAGCCACTCCGTGCCGGGGCGCGCGAACTCGAGGACGTCCTCGCACCGGGTCGCCGCGAAGAACGGCGCGTCCGCCGACGGCTCCGGGACGCCCGCCCCCGCATCCGAGTCCGCGCCGCCGGCCGCCGACGGGGGCGCGTTCCCGTCGTCGCTCACGCGTCCACCACCTCGGCGAGCACCCGGAGCAGTTCGTCGTTCTCCGCTGGCGTGCGGACGGCGACGCGGACGTGCGCGTCCAGCCCATCGAAGGTCGTCGCGTCGCGGACGGCGACGCCGCGCTCGCGGCACGCGGCGACGACGCCCGCGGCGTCGCGGCCGGTGTCGGCGACGTCGAGGAGGACGAACGGCGCAACGCCGTCGCGGTCGGTCGCGTCGTCGTACGCGCGGACGCCGTCGGGGAGCCCGGTTCGGATGCGGTCGCGTTCGACCGCGACGCGCTCGCGGGTATCCGCGACGAAGTCGTGGTCGCGGAGGCAGTGCGCGCCGACCGCGGCCGCGGGCGCACCGAGGTTCCACGTGCGGCGGGCGGTCCGGAGCCGGTCGCGCTCGCGGCCCGTGGCGACCGCGAACCCGGCGCGGAGCCCGGGGAGCCCGAACAGTTTCGTGAGCGAGCGCGCGACGACGACGCCGGGCTCGCCAGCCATCGAGGGTTCGTCGGTGAACCCGAGGAACGCCTCGTCGACCAGCAGGGTCGTCCCGGCGTCACGGCAGCGCGCGGCGAGCGCGCACAGCGCGTCGTGGTCGTACACGTCCCCCGTGGGGTTGTTCGGGTTGCACGCGACGACCAGTCGGGCGTCGGCGAGCGCGCCAGCGTCGAGGTCGACGACGGCGTCGTGCGCAACGCGGTCGACCGTCGCGCCCTGCAGGTCGGCCTCGCGAGCGTACTCCCCGAACGACGGCGCCGGCACGAGCACGCGGTCGCCGGGGTCGAGCGTCGTCGCGAACGCCAACCGGAGCGCGGCGAGCCCACCGGGCGTCGGGACGACGTGCTCGCGACCGATTCCGCGAGCGGTCCCACGGCTGACGTAGTCCGCTGCGGCGTCCCGGAACGCGGGGTACGCGTCGTCGGGATACCGGGTCGCGTCGTCGAGCGCGCGCTCGTAGACCGCGCGGACGCCGTCGGGCCGCTCCGGGTTGACGTTCGCGGAGAACTCGAGGACGTCCGGGTCGCGCGTCCCCCCGTGCGGGACGCGCTCGGCCGCGTCGACCGCGTCAGGGCGCACGCCCCGTCACCTCCCCCGGCGAGCGCGTCACGACTCCCCTCCCGCGGTGGCGTCGCCGACGAGGCGGTCGTAGAGTTCGCCGGCGCGGTCGCGGACCGCCCCGAGGTCCCCGGTGGCGTTCGCGAGCGCGAGCGCCCCGCCCATGCCGACGCCCTCCTTCGCCTCCCCGTCGACGTACCCGCCGAAGCCGACGTGCGCGCGGTCGAACTGCGGGTCGGTCACGGTCGGCTCGCAGTCCAGGCGACGGGCGGTCTCGCGGAACGCGACCGCGTCGTCGTCAGCGACGTAGCTCGTCGTCGCGACGTCGAGCGGGCCGGTCGCGCCGTCGTGGCGGGCGAGCGCGGCGACCGCGAGCTGCTGGGTGCCGCCCGCGAGCGTCACGCGCTTCCCGGCGGCGAGCGCGCCCGTCGCGACGCCGGCGAGCGTCGCGAGCACCGGGTCGCCCATCCGCCGGGTCGCCTCACGCGGGTCGTTCTCGCAGTCGCCAGCTTCGAGGCCGCTCGCCGCGAGCCCCTCCGAGACGACCTCGCGCTTGCGCTCGATGGGGTTCGTCGGGAGCGACGACGACACCGCAGCGTCCTCGCCGAGTGCGCGCAGCACGCCGAGCGCGGTCGTCGTCCCACCGGGGATGGTCTCGGCGAGCACGAGGTGGTCGTCGGGCAGCGACCGCCCGACGCCGCGCGCCGCGAGGAACGCCCCGGGCGCGGTCGGCACCGGGTCGGCCTCGCGGACGTCCTCGCCGGGCCGCGCACCGACCGAGACGGTCGGCGCACCCGTCGGTTCCGCGAGCCCCGCGTCCACGACCGTCACGTCGAACCCGACGACCTCCTGGGCGGCGCGCGTGACGATCGCGGGCGTCGGCGTCCCCGTCGGCGACACCGGTACCGACGGCGCGCGGACGACGTCCCCGTACGCGAGGACCTCCGCGTCCGCGCTCGGCGTGTACGCCATCGCCTCCGGGTCCGCGCCCGCGGCACTCAGTCCCTCGATGCGCGCGGTCTCCGTCGACCCCGCAGCGAGCACGAGCCTCATCGGTCGCCCTCCACGGCGTCGTCCGTCGTTCCGTCGCTCGCGCGAACCGGGGCGTCCCCGGGCGCCGCGGCGAGCGCGGCGGCGACGTCGGCGTCCCCGAGTCGATTCACGTTCACGGCCAGTCGAGCGTCGTAGGTCGTATGCATGTTCTCTCCTCCAGTGTCGACGACGTTCAAGCCCGTCGGTGCGAGCCCGTCGAACGCGGTGTCGACGCTCGCACCGAGGCGCTCCTTGAGCGCGACGGGCACGCAGACCGACAGCGACCCGGTCGGGTCCGCGGCGTCGCCGCCAGCACCGTCCTCGCGAGCGATGCGTTCGCGGGCGGCGAGCGCGCGGTCGACGTGCTCTGGCGCGAGCAACGGCAGGTCCGCGGCGGCGGTGACCGCGGGCCGGCCGACGACGTCGAGCGCGGCGTCGAGGTCCGCGACGTAGCCGTCGCCGGGCGTGTCCACGACGGTGACGTCGTCGCGCGCGGCGAGGTGCTCGCGGGTCCGCGGCGTCTGCGGCGACACCGCGGCGTAGACGTCCTCGATGCCGTCCGCCGCGGCGAGCGCGTCGACGACGCGGTCGACCATCGCACGCCCCGCGACCGCGAACAGCGGCTTCTCCACGTCGGCGTCGAGGCGCGTACCCGCGCCGCCGCACATCACGAGAGCGTCCACGCTAACACCCCCGCGTGGAGCCCCAGGACGCGCGCGACCTCGGTCGCCGCGCCGAAGACGTCGCCGTTCGGGCCGCCGAGGCGACGAGTCGCCCACGCGCCGACGACGGCGGTCCCGGCGAGTGCGCCCGCGAACGCTCCCGCCGCGGCGACCGCGACCGCACCGCTCGCCGCACCGGCCAACGTGGAACCGGCGGCCAGGAGCGGCCACGCGACCGCAGGTCCGGCGAGCGCGAGCGCGAGGACCGCGGTCCCGACGCCGGCGCCCTCGGTGATGGCGCTCCCGAGGCCGTCGTGGGGCGCGGAGCCGAACGCGGCGAGCGCCGCGAGGCCGACGCGCGCACCGACCTCCGCCGCGAGGACGACCGCGACCGCAACGAACGGGGCCGTTCCGGCGACCGCGACCGCTCCCAGCGCGAGACCGGCGACGACCAGGGAGACGGCCGCGAGCGCGCCGACGCCCGTCGTCGTGTCCGCGAGCACCTCGCGCCGGCGGTCGCGGTCGCCGTGGACGACCATCGCGTCCCCGCAGTCCGCAACGCCGTCGAGGTTGTTGACGCCGACGAGCGCGTACACCGCGAGGACGTACGCGAACGCGACCGACGCCACGGGCAGGTCGGAGGCGACCGCGAGCGGCGCGGCGACGACGACCGCCGCGAGCGCGCCCACGACGTACCCGGGGACGACCGCGGCCGCCGGCGCGGCGGTGAACGCCGCCCACGCGTCGCCGTCTCGACCCACCGGCACGCGCGTCAGGAACCCGAGCGCGCCCGCCGCCGCCGCGAGCGCACCGCGAACGCGACCCGTCATCGCGCCACCACCACCGCCGGTGGCGGTCGCTCGCCGCCGTCCGGACGCGAACCGTGGTCCGGACGCGAGCCGCGTTCGACAGCGAACGCGGCGAGGACGCACTCGTTCATCTCGACTCCGGGTTCGCGGACGAACGGTTTGGGCGTTCTGGAACGCCACCGCTATCGAAGCACGCGAAACTCCGAAGAAGGGTCAGCGAACGTACTCAGGTCGGGACGCCGAGCACGCTCTCGTTCTCCGAATCGGCGGCCGGGTGAGGGTTCGACCGACGCGTCGAACGCGACCGCTATCGTGCCGTGGTCGAAGGCGGGGGGAAGCGGAGCCGTCGGGCCGAGAGCAGGCGCCGAGGGGAGGAACGCGCCTCGGTCGCGGGACCGAGTCAGGCGGCGGGGGCGGCGAGCGCTGACGCGGTCGCGTTCGCGGACGTCTCGGTGGCGTTCTGCGGGTCGTCGTCGCGCTCGGTGACGTCGACGAGCGCGGGCCACGAGTCCGCGGCGTCGGCCGGCCGCGGGTTCGCGGGCGCGTCGCCCTCGAACACCATGAGCACGATCCGGTAGTCGTCGCCGGTTTCGTTCACCGTGACGTTCCCGGACACCGTCTGGCGGGCGTCGGCGACGGTCGTCGAACGCTCGAGGAGCGTCTCGTTCGACGTCACCGCGATCGACGCGTTCTCGCCCTCGGTCGTCATCTGGTACTCCTGGAGGAGGGCGACGACGGTGTAGGACTGCTCGTCGTCGGACTGGTCCCGGAGCGTGATCTCGACGGGCGTCGGCTCGCCCGCGTAGACCGTGGGGTGACCGCCGTCCGCGGCAGCGTTCGCGGAGACGCTCCCGGTCAGGACGACGTCCGCGTCGGTCCCCGTCGTCACCGTCGTGCGTTCGGTCGTTTCGTTCGACGTCGCGTCGTCTGCGTTCGTCGTGTCGGTCGCAGTGGTCGCGGTGTTCGGCCCACCGAGGGCGCCGAGACACCCGCTCGTCGCGACGACGACGACGAGGAGGGCGATCGCTGGGATGCGGGAGACCATACTCGGGGTCCATCGGAGACACGACAAATACTTTGTGGAACCACCACCATCACGATACGTTTTCTCGGGCGTCGACTCCGAACCGAAACGAATGCATCAGGCCCCAAGAATCCCGTAAACGAAAGCCTCAGTCTCGACACGTGCACGAACGTTCTCGGTATCGTTACAATCTCTCGATACGCGTCACGGGAGCGCGAGCACCTCCGCGGGGGTGGGGACGGCGAGCGCGAGCGCGGCTGCGGTGGCGACGGCGAGCCACCCGGCGCGGTCGACGACCGCGAGTGCACGCTCCGCTATCGGCGTCGGCGGGAGCGGCGCGTCGGGATTCAGCACGTAGACGCCGGGTTTCTCCAGTCGGACGTCGACCGCGGCCGCGAGTGCACCCATCGGCCACCCCGAGTTCGGCGACGGGACGCCCGCGAGCCACTCGCGCGCGCGACCGAGCGCATCCGGTCGACCACCGGCGAACGCGAGCAGGCCCGCCGACAGCCGCGCCGGCACCCACATCGCGGCGTCGTCGAGGCGTGCGCTCGCGGTCCCGTGACGCTTGGCGGGGTACCCGAGCATCGAGTCGAGCGTGTTCACGGCCTTCACCCACGCCGCCGCGCCCGCGCCCGCAGCGATACCGAACGGGAGCGCGACGACGAACGCGAGGAGGGGCGCGACGAGCCCGTCGGCGAGGTTCTCGGCCGCGGACTCGACGGCCGCGGACCGCACCTGCGCCGGCGAGAGCGCGCTCGCGTCCCGCCCCGCGAGCCCCAAAAGGTCCTCGCGCGCCGCCGCGAGGTCGCGGTCACTCGCTGCGACGACGTCGCGAGCGAGCGCGAGGAGCATGCGTCGACTCGTCGCCGCGAATAACGAGAGAACGGCGGCGACGACCGACAGCCACGGGGTGAGGTATCCAACCGCGAGCACGACGCCCGCGACCACGCCCGCAGCGGCGAGCGGGAGGACGACCGCGACCGCGGCGCCCGCGACCGCCGGGTTCGCCCACTCGCGGTCCGCGAGCGCGACGACGCGCCCGAACCACGCGACCGGATGCAGGCGGTTCGGTGGTTCGCCGACCGCCGCGTCCAGCCCCGCCGCCGCGGCGACGACGAGCGCGCCGAGCGCACTCACTGCGACCCCGCTCCCTCGTCGGTCGCGCTCGACGCGTCACCGTCGTCGTCGACCGTGGTCGACGCGGCTCCGCCCCTGCCGGTCGAACGGGCGAACGACGCGACGACGTCCACGAACTCCGCGGACGCGACGTCGCGGACGTCCACGAACGACCCGCCGACGCGCTCGACGCCAGCGTCCGCGTCCGCGTCGCCGACGTGCACGAGCGCGTTCGGCTCGCAACCAAGCCCGTCCGCCACGCGCTCGAAGATCCGCTCGTCGGGCTTCCGCCACCCGCACGCGGCGCTCGCGACGACCACGTCGAACGCGTCGCGCATATCGGCGCGAACGAGCGTCTTCCGAACGAGTCCGGGAACCGAGCAGTTCGAGCACACCGCGACCGAGCCGTGCTCGCTGGCGGCCGCGACCGCGTCGCGCGCACCACGACGAACCGTCACGTCGGGGTCGAACGCGGCGACGACCGCACGCCGCGGCGCGTTCCCAGGCGCATCGACGCCGCGGCTCGCGAGCGCTCGCGCGACGTGCGCCGGAAGCGGGACCTCGGCTCCCTCCGGCGCGTCCACGTGCACCTCGCGGTACGCCTCGCCCCAGTCCTCGGGGACGTCGACGTCGCGAGCGCGAAGCTCGCGCGCCACCGCTTCAGCGGGGTCATCGGGTCGCGTGACGTCGACGAGCGTCCCGAACAGGTCGAACGATACTGCCACTACGTTCGACTCAGCGAAAACAGACTTGAAGATGACGGAACTACTGACTCGACCAGCATACGGCGCCCGCCAGGGCGCCGTTTCTACCGTCTCGACTCCACGAGCATCCGGCGACCTCCAGGCCGCCGGTTCTCGTGGTCGTGTTTGTCGTGAGCGTGTGGAGCGAAACCCGTTTCCCCTCGGGTCCGGTACGGGTGAGCGAATGGAGTGTTCGAAGTGCGAGCGGGATGCGGTGATGCATGCGGCGTATTCGGGCGCGCACCTGTGTGATGCGCACTTCGCGGAGTCCGTGGAGCGCCGTGTGCGGCGACGGGTTCGCGAGGACAATCTCGTGCCGCGTGACGCGACGCCGGAGGACCCGGAGACGTGGGTGGTCGGGCTGTCGGGTGGGAAGGATTCGGTTGCGCTCACGCAGATCCTGCACGAGACGTTCGAGGCGGATCCTCGTATCGAGCTGGTGGCGTTGACGATCCACGAGGGCATCGAGGGGTATCGCGACGAGAGCGTCGACGCCTGTCTCGAGCTGACCGAGGACCTCGACGTCCGTCACGAGGTCGTGTCGTACGCCGAGGAGTTCGGCGTGGAGATGGACGACGTCGTCGAGGACGACCCCGAAGGGATGGCGCCGTGCGCGTACTGTGGGGTGTTCCGACGCGACCTTCTCGAGCGCTACGCCGACGAGTTCGGCGCGGACAAGCTCCTGACCGGTCACAACCTCGACGACGAAGCCCAGACCGCGCTCATGAACTTCCTCGAGGGCGACGTCGCGCAGATCGCGAAGCACTTCGACGCGAGCCTCGGGCCGTTCGACGAGCGCGGGAGCGACGGCGACGGTGCGCCGAGTCGCGAGGACCAGGAGCACTTCGTGCCGCGCGCGAAACCGCTCCGGGACGTCCCCGAGAAGGAGGTCGCGCTCTACTGTCACCTCCGGGACCTCCCCGCACACATCACGGAGTGCCCGCACGCGAGCGAAGCGTACCGCGGCGAGATACAGCAACTCCTGCACGGCCTCGAGGAGAATCATCCCGGGACCCGTCATAGTATCCTCGCGGGCTACGAGGAGCTCGCGGGTATCGTCGCGAGCGAGTATCACTCCGACGCCGACGACTCGCGGGACGAAGCCGACCTCGGCGAGTGCGAGCGCTGCGGGAGCACCACCACGCGAGACGTCTGTCGGAAGTGCCAGTTACTCGACGCGCTCGACGCCTGAGGCGACCGGACAGGGCTAACTCGACCCGCCACCGCGGCGTCCGACGCGTCAGACGACGACGTACACAACCAGTCCTGCGAGCGCGACGCCAACGCCCGTGAACACGCCGATGTCCACGTACGTTCGGGCGACCGCGTCGCGCGAGTCGAGCGCGACGGCGACACCCGCGACGGCGACACCCACGAGGAACCCCACCGGCCCGAACCACGCGTGCGGCCCGCCACCGCCGCCGTGCGCGGCCACCCGCCCCGACGACACCACCAGGGCGACCATCCCAGTCACGACGAACCGCTGCAGCAACCCCGCTCGCCGCATCACGACACCTCCTCGGTCGTCACCGCCGCACGACCATCGGCCACGACGCTCGCGAACAGCACGCCGACGAGCGCAGCGAGCACCACCGCCCCAACGACGACGTGGATCGACCAGTTGAACAGCCCCTCCTGGAGGTACGAGTGGTCGATGCCGACCGTGAGGTCGACGACCGTGAAGTACACCGTCACGAACGCCGCCGGGAGGCCCGCCGCGAACGCGGTGAACGCTCGCGACCGGAGCGCACGACCAATCCCGACGCGACGCACGTACACCGCGAACACGTCCGCGAGCACGCCCGCGACCACCGCCGGAACCAGCAACCACACGTACCCCTCGACCTGCACGATAGCGAACGCCGCCACCCCGAACGCAACCGTGAACGCACCCGGCACGAGGTCGAACCGACGAAGCGTCGCCACGACCGCACCGACGTACACGAGCGGCCACGCGACCAGCATCGTCACCACCGACCGCATCGACTCCCACTCGAAGTGCGGGTACGGCCGCACGAGCGGATTCACGAACCCGCCGAACATCCCGAGAATCGCGAGCGCGAGCGTCATCGACACCACGACCGGGACCGCCCCGAAGGCCGTGTCCGCGTCCTCGCCGCGACGCGCCGCCGCTCGGAGCGGCGACAGCAGGAACAGGACCGACCCGACCGCGAGCGTCAAGTGACTCGGACTCACGAGCGCCTCGAAACTCTCCTCGAACCCGAACGCCGAATGCCAGAAGAAGTCACCGACGCCCCCGAACCCGAACACGAGGACGCCGACGATACCCCACCGGTATCCCGGCGGCACCGCCGCCACCCAATCCAGCCCACGGGACCGGCGGTGCGCCGTCCCGGCGAACAACGTCACCGCCACCACGAGGAACGCCGAATAGAAGAACACGTGCTCGGCGGTGAAGAACCCCTCCTCGGCGAACGAGATACCGGCCGCGTGCGACCGGAAGTCCGCAGCGATCCCCGCCACGGTCAACAACGAGAACACCGCGACCACCGCGTCGAACGTCCGACTCGACACCGGCAACCCGACGCCCTCGGTCACGTCACTCGAAACTGTCGTCGAACCCATGCCCGACCGTTCCACTCGCGAACACGTATAAATTACAGATTGTTTTCAGAGCCAGCAAAACGTCGCGCTCCGGGCCGCAGCCGTCACTACACCACGAGAACGGAAGGAAGGAAAGAGAACGGCCACGTGGCCACCGACGACGTCGACCGACCAGGGAGATCGGTCTCCACGAGTGCGCCGTCAGCGGATGACGTCCAGACCGTTGTTCCGCTCGACCTCGCTCCGACCGCCGTCGCTCTGCGCGCCAGACTGTCCGCCGAACGACCCGTCGCCGCTGACGTTCTGGCTCGCGTCGAACTCCGTCTCCTGACTGCCACCGACACCGTCGACGCCGTCGATGGCCTGCCGGGACTTGTTCGCCTGCTTCTGCGTGCTCGGCCCGAGCACCTGCGCGGACTGCACGCCCGTCATGATCGCCATGACGCGGACCTTACCCTTGTAGTTCTCCTGGATGCGCGCACCCCAGATGACGTTCGCGCTCGCCTCAAGACGCTCCGTGATGTTGTCCGCGATACCCTCCGCCTCTTTCAAGGTGAGGTCCGGGCCACCCGTGATGTGCACGAGTCCACCGCTCGCACCGCGGTAGTCCACGTCCAACAGCGGATGGTTCATCGCGTCGTTCACCACCTCGCGCGTCTTGTTCTTGTCCTGGGTCTCACCGACGAGCATCACCGCCACACCGCCCTGGTTCATGATGCTCGTCATGTCCGCGTAGTCCAGGTTGATGAGCGACGGCTGCGTGATCGTCTCCGAGATCCCCTTGACGGTCTCCGCGATGATCTGGTCCATCACGGAGAACGCCTTCCCGATCGGGAGGTTCGGGACGTAATCCAGCAGTCGATTATTGTCGAGGACGATGATGGAGTCAGCTTCCTCGCGGAGCTTCTCCAGGCCTTCCTCGGCCTTCACCGTCCGCGCTCGCTCCACGTTGAACGGCGTCGACACCATGCCGACGACGATCGCACCCTGCTCCTTCGCGATCTTCGAGACCACGGGCGCGGCACCAGTCCCGGTGCCACCACCCATGCCGGCGGTCACGAACACGAGGTCGGCCTCACCGAGGACCTCCTTGATCGTGCCCTGCGCCATCTCCGTGGCGCGCTCACCCATCGACGGGTCGCCACCGGCACCGAGTCCGTTCGTGAGGGACTTCCCCACGAGGATCTTGGTGTCGGCCTCGATCATCTTCAGGTGCTGTTTGTCCGTGTTGATCGCGATCGTCTCCGCGCCTTCAACACCGATGTTGTACAGGCGATTGACGGTGTTGTTGCCGGCGCCGCCAGCACCGACGATGACGATGCGGGGATCGCCGAAGTCGTCTCCGTCGATCTTCTGCTGCTTCTTCTTCTCTTGTTCCTCGTTCTCGAGGGCTTCTTGGACTATGTCCTGCATCGTCACACCTTCGCCCAGCTGCGGCCGCCTTTCTCGGCGCGGTCGCCTTGTTCGTTTAGCATTTCACGGACGGCGGAACGGATCGCTTCCGACCGGTTCGGAAACTCGCCCGTCTCCACCATCTGTTCGACCTCCTCGATCTGCTGTTTCGGAATGCGCAGTGTCACACGCTCCATGGTTCGTAATTTCCCCTTTGGGTAAGACGGCACGCGTGAGAGTCACACGCAATTTGTCTTACACGGCTAAACCCCAGTAGGGCAGTCCGTTCATCACCGCCGGACGCAGCCTGTAAGACGACCGTCTTACGCGACTGTATGCACTGTGTCATACGTAATAAAACTACCGCCGACATATTTCGACGGGCTCGTAGAGCGACTCCAGAGCCGCCCTACTCGCCGTTTACAGCGTTTACCCCGAATCGAGGACGTCAGCGGCCGGCGTCCGACGCCCACAGCCCGGACAGAACGCCCAATCCGACCGCACCTCGTCCCCACACTCGCAGAACGCCCGACGAGACGCCTTCTCACCACAGTTCGGGCAGTACACGTGCTCGCCGTCCAACGCCTCCCCGCACTGCGCACACGACTCATGGTCGTCGGACGACGACTCCACGCCCCCAGCCTCACTCTCGCCCGCAGTCGCCTCCGCCGCTTCATCCGACACCTCCGCATTCTCGTCGGACACCGCTCCTTCGACCGCGACCGTCACGTTCACGTCCTGTGGTTGCGGACGAACACCGAACCCGCGGTCCGCGAGCGCCGCATCCACGCGCTCGCGAACCACCTCGTCCACTCGCTCACGAACGAGCGCGTCCAGCGTCTCCGCATCCGCACCCCCAACCGAACCACCATCGGCATCCTCGATCACATCACCGTCCGCGAGCCGCTCGCTCCCCGCGTTTACATCCTCGAGATACGCGCGCAACGCCTCACGAACGACCTGGCTCTTCGAGGCGTCCATCGCCTCGAGTTCCGCGACCAGGTCGTCGTCCGCGCGAACGGTAATCTTACTCATCTAACACCAGCCACAACACAATCATCGTATTTCAACTTTCCTCACCGTCAGACACCCGAATCGACGACCCACAGCGACCACCGCGCCGTGACACGTAATCGCCCCCCGAAGGCACCACGAAAGAAAACCCTTATATCTACCCACGGACCAAGCAGTGAATGCGATTGCCCGCCCTTAGCTCAGACTGGTAGAGCAGTCGACTGTAGATCGACTTGTCCCCCGTTCAAATCGGGGAGGGCGGACTTCTCCTGCAGTCGATTCGTAGTCGAATTCTCGCCGTTCCTTCAGCTAGCGGTGGCGTTCGTCGGTGTCTCGTTCGTGGTATTCGCGGTGGACGGGATGGGGAGGTTCGTGGTGAGTGCTGGTGGGCCGTACATGTTGGTTGCGAGGTACGCCCAGTCGTCGAAGGGGGCGCTGGTGCTGTAGCCGAGGGTCTCCCAGGGGGCGTTGTAGTTCATCACGCTCTCGTAGCGGTCGTGTGGGACGTCGTACGAGTCGATGCCGTCGTAGTCGTCGTTGGAGAGGCCGAGTGCGTGCCCGAGTTCGTGCATGAGGACGTGTGCTTGGCCGCGGGTCGTGTATTGGTCGCCGTCGCGGCCGCTCGTCTGGAGGACGACGTGGCCGGTAGTTGCGAAGCCGGCGACGGAGTCGCCGGCGAGGCGGGCGTCGCGGACGACCATCGCGTGGTGATAGCCGCGGGTTTCGTTGTCGAAGTACGAGAGGCGGAGGCGGAGGCTGTCGAGTTCGTTCGTCTTCGGTTCGCGCGGGATGGCGTCGTCGACGACGACGTGCAGCGAGATGCCGGTGGTGCCGTCGGGGTTCGTGATGGGTGCGTTCGCGTACTCGTCGACGACGAGCGCGATCGCGGTCGCGTTCGGGCGTTCGCCGCGCATGTAGTCGAGTTCGACGAAGACGTCGCGAGCGAGCGGGTCGGCTGCGGCGAGCGGGCCGCTGTCGGCGGCTTCGACGCCGTCTTCGAGGCCGTCGTCGTCGGTGTCGGACGACGTCGGGTCGGTGTCGTACACGCGGAGTTCGACGGCGTCCGGGAGTCGGTCGCCGTCGGTGTCGTTCGTCGTCGGGTCGGTGCCGAGTTCGCGTGCTTCGCGGCCGTCTCGGAGGCCGTCGTCGTCGGTATCGGGGTTCGTCGGCGACGAACCGTACTCGGCGACTTCGACGCCGTCACCGAGGCCGTCGTCGTCGCTATCCGCGACGAGCGGGTCGGTCCCGTACGTCTCAGCCTCCTGACCGTCTTCCAGGCCGTCCTCGTCCGTGTCCACGACCGTGGGGTCGGTCCCGAGCGCGTTCACTTCGCGGGCGTCGTCGAGACCGTCGTCGTCCGTGTCGACTCGAAGCGGGTCGGTGCCGACGTCGACCTCGCGACCGTCTTCCAGGCCGTCGCGGTCGGTGTCCGCGAGCGTGGCGTTCGTGCCTGCGTCGCGTTCCGCGCCGTCGGTCAATCCGTCGGCGTCGGTGTCCGCGACGAGCGGGTCGGTGCCGGCGCGGAGTTCGTCGAGCGAGCCGACGCCGTCGCCGTCGAGGTCAGCGAGTGCCGCGGCTCCGCCGACCGCGAGCGCGAGGATGGCGACGCCGACGAGGAGGACGACGAGTGAACGACGGGAACGCACGTGCACCAAGTTGGCGTGGCACGCGATTAGTCCTTTCGCGCGACGGCGCTGCGAGGAACGCGTCGCGGTGCGCGCGCAGTTCCACAGCGTTCACGATACCGTCGGTCGTGGACCCAGCCATGAGCGAGTCCTGGCGGACGCGGCTGGCGCGATTGAAGTTCAACCTGTTCCCCGTCTACCGCGGAACGGGTGGCCGCGTCCGGTACATCCGCGAGGACTGGCAGGAGATCCGCGTCGAGATCCCGTATTCGTGGCGGACGAAGAACTACATGGGGACGACGTTCGGCGGGAGCATCTACGGGGCGTGCGACCCGATGCACGCGATGCTCCTCATCAAGAACCTCGACGAGTCCACGTACGCAGTGTGGGACACCGAGGCGTCCATCGACTTCAAGAAACCCGGGAAGACGGACCTGTACGCGAAGTTCGAGCTGTCCGACGACGAGATCGCGTCGGTGAAGCGCGCGGTCGACGCGGACGGCCCGGTGAATCGCGCGTACGAGGTGGACGTCGTCGACGCCGACGGCGTCGTACACGCGACCGTCGAGAACGTCGTGCACGTCTCGAAGCGCTGACTCCGCGGGTCGACGGCCTGGGACACGGTTCCCGAGGGCGGCGTGCTGAAGCGGGCTGGTTTTGACCGTGGCCGCGTTACCCTGGAGCATGAGTCTCTCACGGGACGACGCGCTGGACCGCGTCGCCGCCATCGTGGACGCGGTCGAGTCGGAGACGATGCCGGTCCCGGTCCGCGAGGTGTGGGTGTACGGCGACGTCGCACTCGGCCTCGATCCGGTCGACCGCCTGGACGTGTACGTCACGAAGGACATCCTGATGCGTGGGGACAGCGACCGCGCCGACGAGTTCGAGCGCGATCTCGGCGTGAAGGGTGTCGGACAGACCGTGCGCGCGGCGTGGGCCGAGGAGCACCCCGACCTGGTGCGGGCGAACGCGAACGGGCACGCGGCACCCGAACAGTGTCTCGCCGCGCACCTCCTGGAGGACGACGAACCCATCCATCTCGAGGTGTGTAACGCGAGCTTCGAGGACAACGTCACGCAGCGCCTCGAGGGCGCGAAGACGCGCGGCGACTGGACGCAGCTGCTCGACCCGCGTGGCGTCTGTCTGTTCGCGGAGGGCCAGCGGAGCGACGAGGCGATGCGGAAGCTCCGCGACGGCGAGGTCGCGCTCCCGACGCTCTCGCGGTCGCTCCAGATGCTCGGCCTCGACGAAGGGGACGCGCAGGACGCAGCCCAGGAGTTGCACGCGTGGCGCGACGAGCAGGAAGGCGCAACCGTTCGCGGCGACGTCGTCTAGCGGTCGCTACCGGTGGGGTGAACGACGAGAGGGTCGTGGCTGGCGAGCAGGCGGTGCGTGCGTCGTCGTCGCGTCGGCGCACCGCGCTCCCGTCTGGACCGACGCGACCATTCCTCAGCGCATCGCCGTCGTTCGCCGCCCGATGCAACTTGAATCGTTGGGGCGTCGAGGAGGAAGCGGACGGGACCGAGACCCAGCGTCGACGTGTGGATTACTCGCCGTCGAACCCGTCTTCGAACCGGAACGTCCCGTTGCGCTGCACTATCTCGCCGTCGACCTCGATGAACGAGTTCTCGCTCATGTCCACGATCATGTCCATGTGCGTCGCGGACTCGTTGAGGGGTTCGCCGTCGGGGACGGTGTGCTCGATGGCCTTCCCGACCGCCATGTGGACGGTGTCACCCATCTTCTCGTCGAACAGCATGTTGTACGTGAACCGGTCGATGTCGCGGTTCATCCCGATGCCGAGTTCGCCGAGGCGGCGCGCGCCCTCGTCGGTGTCGAGCACCGCGCCGAGGACGTCCTCGTTCTTCGCCGCCGAGTACTCGACGACCTCGCCGTCCTCGAACACGAGGTGGGCGTCCTGTATCTCGCGGCCCTGCGCCATCAAGGGCATGTCGAACAGGACCTCGCCCTCGACGCTCTCGGGTCGCGGCGCCGTATAGACTTCGCCGCCGGGGAGGTTCAGTTCGCCGTAGTCGTTCGCCGTCACCATCCCGTCGACGCTCATCCGGATGTCGGTGGTTTCGCCGGAGACGATGCGGACCTCGTCCGCGGGGTCGAGGATCTCGACCATCTGTTCCTGGTGCTCGCGCTGCGCGTCCCAGTCCTTGTTCACAGCGTCCCAGACGAACGACTCGTACGCGTCGGTACTCATCTCGGCGTCCTGTGCGTTCCCCGGCGCGGGGTACTGCGTGCCCACCCAGCGCGTCTCCATGCGGGCCTCCGAGATGGGCTTCCCGGCCTTCGATGCGGCCTGGACCTTCTCGGGGTCGACGTCGCTCGTCTCCTTCGTGTTCTCGTCGCCACGGACGATGACGACGACGTCCGTCTCCTCCATCTCCGCGAGCCGGTGTTCGGCGAGCGAGAACGAGTCCTCGTCGGCGGCGCGCATGTACGCTCGCGACGCCCGCTGGCTTCGCAGGTGGTACGCGGGGTTCGCACCCTTCTCGCCGAGTTTCTCCGCGAGCGCGACGACGAGGTCCTCGGCCGCCGACGGCGCGACGATGCGGACGTTGTCGTCCGCCTCGACCTTCGTGGAGTGTTCGACGATCACTTCGGCGTGCTGCTCGATGCGTGGATCCATACCGAATCGGTCTCGCGTCCCCGAGTTAAGGGTTTCCAGAAGCGTTCTTCTGTCTGAATCTTTTCACTCGCGGGTGGCGTCGAGGACGTCGCCGGTGTCGCCGAGCGTCACGACGAGGCGCTCCCCGCCGAGCTCGAACGACGTCTCGTACCGCGGCGGGTCGTCGCTCACCGCGGAGGTGTCGTCGTCGACGATGCCGGGGAGCGTCCAGGGGAGTCGCTCCTGCACGGTCACGCCGTGGTCGTGACAGAACGCGACGAACGCCGGATGCCGGAGTGCCGCGACTGCCGCGACGGAGCCCGTGACGTACCCGCAGCGCGTGCACTCGGTGTGGTACGCGTACGCCGGGAGGGCGTCGTCGTCGCTCTCGACCGACCGTATCTCGCCCTCGACGTGTCCGTAGCACTCCGAGCAGATACCCGCCGTCACCAGGTCGAGTTGCGCGTACGTCTTCCGGACCGCGAACCTGACGATCTCCTCGGTCGACCGGTCGGTCGCCGCGGCGGGCGGGAGCGCCGTCACGAGCAGCGGGTGCTCGTCCTCGCACTCGACGCGCAGCTGGCCGTCGCCGAAGTGCGCGACGACCGGCGTCTCGCAGAGCGGGCACTCCTCGTCGAGTGGCGCCGGGTCGAGATCCAAGACGTCGTCGTCGTACGTTCCGGCGAAGATGGCGCCGACGATCTCGTTCCCTGCTTCGGTCAGCGAGTACTCGCCGTCCTCGGACGCGACGAACCGGCCGCGGAGCTTCCCGAGGTGGTAGTTGAACCGGCCGGAGTCCGCGACGCCGACGCGCTCGCGGAGCGCGGAGAACGACAGCCCGGGGTTCTCGGGGTCCTCGCAGCGGGCGTCGACGAGCGCCTCGAGGATGGCGACGCGCGTCTCGTCGCCGAGCGCGGCGAACGCGTCGGAGACGCTATGGGTGTCCTCGACCATACTCGCTCGGTGGCTGCACGCGAACAAAAACCTCCGCTCCGGCGACGACCGCGCGGCGCCTCGCTCCTCGCCGAAGCGAGTGCGCGAGGAGCGCGGTCAGTCGTCGGGGACGCGCCCGACGGTGACGTGGAACGGGACGGTCTCGACGCGCCGATAGTCGCCGTCGGCGGCCTGCGCGGCGGCCTCGCGGCCCATCTCGCGCCAGTTCTCGCGGAGGTCGTCGTACTCGCTATCGGAGAGGACGGCGCGGAGGCTGGCCTCGTCGCTCGCGAGGCCGGCGCCGCTGGCTTTGCGCGCGACCGCTTCGAGGTCGGCGTCGTCGTACGGCGGTTCGATGGTGCGCGTGTGGTCGTACCGCCTGGTGCCGAGGACGTCGAGGCCGGCGTCTTGGAGGATTTCAGCGGCGTCCGCGCCGAGCGCGGGGTCGACCGTCGACCCGGCGATGTACGCGGCTCGCGCGGCCCTGGCGAGCCCTGGTTCGCGGTCGACGGTGGAGTCGACGGTGACGGCGGCGTTGTCGGGTTCGACGACCGCGACCAGGTCCCGGGAGGCGCGAGCGAACTCGCGGACGGCGGCGCTCGGGTCGGAGAGGTTCACGAGGAGCGCCTGGCACGCGACGAGGTCGAACGCGTCGTCGTGGACGGGGAGGCGCGTCGCGTCGCCGGCGACGACGGGGACGTGCTCGCGGGCGACCGCGAGGAGCGCGGGGTCGGCGTCGCACCCGACGACCTCGCCGGGCGTCTCCGCGGCGAGCACCCTGGAGAACTCGCCGGTCCCGCAGCCGACGTCGAGCACGCGCTCGCGGCCGGGGAGGTCCATGTCCGCGAGCGCGCTCGTCGAATCCGCCCACATCCCGCTCCGGGTGTGTTCGAGGTAGTCCTCGTCGAACCGTCGCACGCGTCCACGTCCGGGGGCGGTCGGGAAAAGCGAGTCGGTCCGCGGCGTCGGCTGGTCGACCCGGTGTCGCCGTCAGGCCTGCTGGCGGGCGGCGAACGCGGCGACGACGAGCGTCGTCGCGGCGAGCGCAAGCGCGAGCCCGAACCCGGGAACGGTCCGCTCCACGAGCCCCAGGCCGGTGGTCGTCGCATCGTCCTCGGTCGTCGACCCGCCGGCGCCGTCGTCACCGGCATCGCCGGGCGTGCGCGTCCCGGTTGCGGTGTCGGTCCCAGGGACGGTGACGGTCGCGCTCCCGCGCCACGTCACGACGACCTCATCGCCGGGACCGGGCTCGGGCGCGCTCGCGCTCGCACCGAACCGCACCGAATCGCCGGGCGTCGCGTTCGCGGGCGCTCGCACGACCAGTTCCGCTCGCGCCCAGTCGCCCGCTGGCACGTCCGCGAAGTGGAACGTCCGCGTCGTCTCGTTCACGCGCACCGCCGACCCGCGGTAGTCGACGACCGTCCACCCCGCGGGTGCCTCGAAGTACGACACCGACAGCGACGCCGGGTCGTCGTTCCGGTTGTACGCCGCGACCGTCACCGTCGCGTTCCCGCCGGGCGCGACCTCCGTCCCGCGCGCCTCGTACGTCAACGGGCGGTCCGCGCGCAACGCGAGGTCGACGGCCGCCGGGTCGCCGCTCGCGCTCGCGTTCACCGTCCGCACCGCGCTCACGTTCCCGTCCCGGAGCGCGACGACGTCGTACTCGCCGGCCGGCACCTGGAGACGGAACGATCCGTTCGCACCCGTCTCCGTGACGTGCAGCGTCGTGCTCGTCTCGTCGTCGACGACGGCCGCGAGCTCGCTCGGCGTCGCCTTCTCGAACAGCGGTTCGGGACTCGGCGCGAGGACGACCGACGCGTTCGCCGCCGACGAACCACCGGGCGCACGCACGACCCCGGTGACGTTCCCCGTCCGGTCGTCGTCGTCGTCCACGACCGCGCCCGGCTGGTCGGGGACCGACTCGGAGGACGCCGGCACCGCGTCCGTGACCGGCCCGACACCGACCGCGACGACCGCGGCGGTCGTCACGAGCGCGAACGTCGTGAGCGCAACGAACACCACGACCGCCTGTGCGCCCGGGCCGAGACTCCCGTCACTCATACCTGTTCGTTGCCCGTGAACGCACAAAGACCCACAAGATAGCTTCGATGACGCTTTCACCCTCTCCCGTCGGCCGTCTCCACCACTGCCGTCGCCCTCTCGTCGGCCGTCTCCACCACTGCCGTCGCCCTCTCGTCGGCCGTCTCCACCACTGCCGTCGCCCTCTCGACCGCTCCGTTCCGCCCCTCGTCGCTCGCGTTCAGGCGTCGTAGTCGTCGCGGAGTTCGCGGACGCGCTCGACGTTCCACGTGAAGCTCTTCCCGTCCTCGGTTGGCGTCTCCAGTACGAGCGGCACCTCGCCGTCGACGATGGCGTCGTGGTTCACGAACGCGCGCATCCCCGCCTCGCCGATCTCGCCCTCGCCGACGTGTGCGTGCTCGTCCTTGTTCGTCCCGCAGGCGTGCTTCGAGTCGTTCAGGTGCACGCACTCGAGGTGCTCGAACCCGACGACGTCGTCGAACTCCGCCATCGTCTCCGCGACGGCTTCGGCCGAGGACAGGTCGTAGCCCGCGGCGAACGTGTGCGCGGTGTCGAGGCAGACGTCGAGGTCCTGTTCGGACTGCTCGAGGACGCTCGCGAGGTGCTCGAACTGGCCGCCGAGCTTCGTTCCACTTCCCGCGTCGCTCTCGATGAGGACCGTGACGCCGTCGGGGACGTCGAGTTCGTCGAGCGCGCTCGCCGCGTTCTCGATGCCGCCCTCGACGCCCGCGCCGGTGTGCGCACCGAGGTGGACGTTCACGTACTCGATACCGAGGCGGTCCGCGGCGTCGACCTCCTGCTGCATCGAGTCGATGGACTTCGCGCGCAGGTCGTCCTTCGGCGTACAGAGGTTCACGAGGTACGACGAGTGAATCACCCACGGCCCAGCGAGGTGCTCGCTCGTCTGCCCGCGGAACGCCGCGGCTTCGTCGTCCTCGAGGGTCCCGTGGTCCCAGACCTGCGGCGAATGCGTGAAGATCTGCCCGCAGTTCCCACCGATGACGCGCTGGTTGTTCACCGTCACCTCGATGCCGTCGTCCGCCTTCTTCGACTTCCGCGTGAACGCGTACGCCGAGTCGCCGTCCTCGACCCAGTGCTGGCCCGTCGAGACGTGCGCACCTACCTTGAGCATGCCCGGAGCGACGCGGTAGCGGGTCAAAGTGCCTTCGGAAGCGGCCGGCGCTTCACGCTGGGCGCTCGCGCCCTACCGCGCCGCGTCGCGGTCACGCACCCACTCCTCGGCCGCGTACTTGTCGTCGACGAGGTCGCGTGCGGCGGCGAGTTCCGCGTCGGTCCACGCGCCCTCGCTGGCGTCGCACCAGTCCGCGAGGCCCTCCTCGAGCGCGGTGACGAACACGTCGCGCTCGACGTCGGCCTGTTCGCGGACGCTCGTCACGCGCTCGCGGAACCGCTCGGGCGTGACGTCGTGGTCCGCGAAGACGCCGAGGTGGTTCGCGAGCGCGTGGTCGTACGAGATGGAGCCGTGCTGGATGACGGCGTCGCGCTGGCGGTACTGGGCGTTCCCCGAGAGCTTCCGGCCGGTTCTGTCGTCTCCATCAGCTTCGTACGCGAACACGTCGTGCGCGGGGTGGATGCCCCGCAGGTAACAGGCCGGTTCGTGGATGCTGTCGTACTCGCGGTCGGCGAAGTCCGTGTCCACGCCGACGCTCCGGATAGCGTCGAGCACTGGCTCGCAGAGGAGCTCGTAGCACTCCATGAGGTCGCCGGGTAGCTCGTCGGCGGGCGCGACGATGCTGTAGGAGACGTCCGCGTAGCTGTCGTGATAGATGCCGCCACCGCCAGTCTGGCGCCGCGTCACGTCGATGCCCTCGCGCTCGCAGAACGCCCAGTCGACGCTCTCGGCGGCCTGCCGGTACCCCATCGAGAGGCAGCTCGGCTCCCAGCGGTACACCCTGACGGTGCGAACGCCGTCCTCGACGGCGGTCCGTGCCGCGACCTCGTCGAGCGCCATGTTCGTCGCTCCGTCGTGCGCTTCCTCGCGTATCAACCGCCACTCGGCGTCCGCGACCGAACCCATACCCGCGAGTTCGCCCACCCCCAGCATAGGGGTTTGGACTCGCCTCGAGGACGACCAGCGACCGTCACGCGTCCTCGAAGCGCCGGTTCCGCGAGCCGAACGTCGACGAAACGACTGGATCAGACAGCGGTCGCTCGACGCGTCGAGCAGCCGAGAAGTGGGTGAAGTGGTGTGGGATGACTGCGCTCCGCAGCGGTGGGAGGTGGGCGGCGCTACTCGGTGTCGGGTTCGGCGACCGCCTCGTCGAGACCGTCCTCGCGCGTGGCCTCGTCGAGGTACTCGGAGAGGTCGTCGTCGACCTCGCGTTCGCCGTTTGCTTCCTCGGTGTCCTGTTCTTCGACGACCTCCGTCTCGCCGGTCACCTTCTCGAACAGTGCACCGTAGTCCGCTCCCGACTGGGATTTCGACATTGGGTGATTCCTCCGTACAAGTACGCTACCGCCGACCCCAAATCACCACTCGGCCTAACCTGTATGGCTCGCCGTGACACGCGACGGCGTGGCCGCCACCCATCAACAGGCATATGCCGGGCAGTCGCGACGACGCGACCATGCAGTGCACCCTCCTCGGGACCGGTGACGTGACCGGTGTCCCGGCACCGTTCCGAGCCCTCGACGACGCAGGTGCCGCGGCGCGACGCCGTCGCCCCGGCCTCCTCGTCGAGACCGACGAAGCCACCGTCCTGTTCGACGTCCCGCCGGAGTTCCGCGAGGGCGTCCGCGACCGCGGCGTCCGCAGCCTCGACGCGACGTTCGTCACGCACTGGCATCACGACCACGTCGGCGGCGTCGACGACCTCTCGCTGTCCGCGCGCGCCGACGTCGTCGCGGACGACCTCTACCGGACGCCGACCGCCGGCGAGCACTTCCACCGCGAGAAACCGTACCTCGCCGACCGGTTCGACGAACACGACCTCGCGCACGGTGAGCCAGTCACCGTCGCGGACGTGACCGTCACGCCCATCCCCGTGAGTCACGACCGGCCCGCGTTCGACGCGCTCGCGTTCCGCGTCGAGACCGACGACGCCACGCTCCTCTACGCGCCCGACTTCGAGACGTGGTGCCCCGACATGCCCGGAGGAGACGACTACCGGAACGCCGACCTCGCCATCCTCGAAGCAACGAGCGTCGTCGCCCCCCACATGCTCGACGACCTCGCCCCCCGCGAGGACCCGGTCGCCGACGCCGCCGCCCACCGCACCGTCCTCGTCCACCTCAACGAGCACCTGCTCGCGCGCGACACCGCCACCGTCGCCGCCGACGTCGCCGACCAGGGCTACGAACTCGGCACCGACTTCGAGACGTACGTCGTCTGAGCGCTGCAGCGCCAGACGTCCGCCTCCCGAGTCACCAGGGCTCTAGTTCTTCGTCGCGCCACAGCCGCCCGCTCGGCCCGTCGCGGAGTCGCGCGAGGAACACCGGCGTCTTCGCGCCCTCCGCGACGCTCCGCGGCGCGTGCTCACCGCCCATGTCGGTGCGAACCCATCCAGGACACGCCGCGTTCACGTACAGCGACGGGTACTGGCGCGCGAGCCCCTGCGTGAACGCGTTCAATCCCGCCTTCGACACGCCGTACGGCAGGTGCGAGTCGTCGATGCCGTCCGCGAACTGTCCGGACCCGCTGGAGACGTTCACCACTCGCGCCCCGGACCGGTCGTCGCTCACGAGCAACGGGAGCGCGTACCGCGTCACGAGCATCGGCCCGAGGAGGTTCGTCCTGAGCGTCCGGTCGATAGCCGCGGTGTCGACGTCCCCGTACTGGCCCTGCGGACCGTAGACGCCCGCGTTGTTCACGAGCACGTCCAGGCGCCCGGACTCCGCTCGGAGGCGCTCCATCGCCGCAGCCACCTGCGACATGTCGGTGACGTCCAACTCGACCGGTTCCTGGTGGGTCGCGGTCACCGTCTCCGGGTCGCGCGCTCCGGCGTACACGGTCGCGCCCAAATCGACGAGTCTCGCAGCGATCTCGGCGCCGATACCTCGATTCGCGCCGGTCACGAGCGCGGTCTGCCCGGACAGCGACTCGTGGAGGTCGACGTTCATGGCCACGTAGAGGGCTCGAGCGGGCATAATCCCGCGGCTGACGTATCCAGGGTAGCATCCGTCAGTGCAGAGTTATTCCCTCGTAGCGCGTCTGTACGTCGTCCGTTACGGATACGACCATGAGCACACACAGATCCATCATCGACGAGTCCGTCCTCCGAACGCTCCGCGCCCGCGTCGCCGGTGACGTCCTCACACCGGACGAGGACGGCTACGACGAGGCCTGCACCCTCTGGAACGCCGCGGTCGACCGCGCCCCAGGCGTGTTCGTTCGCGCGCACACCGCCGACGACGTCGCCACCGCTATCGCCGCCGCACGCGAGCACGACCTCCCGCTCGGCGTGCGCGGCGGCGGCCACCACGTCACCGGGAGCGCGCTCGTCGACGACGGTATCGTCGTCGACTGCACCGAACTCACCGACGTCACCATCGACCCCGACGCGAAGACCGCGCGCGTCGAACCCGGAGCGCGCGTGAGCGACGTCCTCGCCCCCGCACAGGAGCACGGCCTCGCGCCCGTCGCGGGCTCGGCCGCCCAGACCGGTATCGCGGGGTCGACGCTCGCCGGCGGCATCGGCTGGCTCCGCCGCGAGCACGGCCTCGGCGTCGACGCGCTCCGCTCGGTCGACCTCGTGACCGCCGACGGCGACCGCATCACGGCGAGCGCGACCGAACACTCCGACCTCTTCTGGGGTATCCGCGGCGCTGGCTCGAACTTCGGCGTCGTCACGAGTTTCGAACTCGAACTCGCAGCTGTCGGGCCCGAGGTCGCCATCGCCCAACCCATCTACGCGCTCGAGGACGCAGCGAGCGTGCTCGCCGCGTACCGCGAGTGGGCTGCGGATGCCCCGCGAGCGGTGACGACGCTCGTCGCACTCATGCACGTCCCGCCGCTCCCGGTCGTGCCCGAGGAAGCGGTCGGCGCACCGGTCGTGATGCTGTTCGGCGTGTACGCAGGCGACGTCGAGGATGGCGAAGCCGCGCTCGCCCCGCTCCGCGAATTCGGCGACCCCATCATGGACATGAGCGGCCCGCAACCGCTCGCGGGCGTCCACGAGATAGCGCGCGACCTGTTCCCGGACGGCCGCCGGTACTCGTGGCACTCCATCTACGCGACCGATCTCGCCGACGACGCCATCGAGACGCTCGTCGACGCGCTCGCGAACGCACCGACCGAGCAGTGCGAACTCGGCGTCTGGCACCTCGGCGGCGCCATCGCCGACGTCGACGACGACGCGACCGCGTTCGGGTTCCGCGACCCCGAGTTCATGCTCGCCGTCGACGCCGCCTGGGAGGACCCCGACGACGACGCGACCGCGATCGAGTGGGCGCGCGACACCTGGACCGAACTCCGCGCCCAAGCGGCGACCGTCGACGGGTTCTACCCGGGCTTTCCCGGGTTCGTCGACGACCACGACGAACGCGCCCGGATGGCGTACGGCGACAACCTCGACCGCCTCCGCGACCTCAAAGCCGAGTACGACCCCGAGAACGTCTTCGCGAGCAATCTCAACGTCGAGCCCGCGAACTGAACCGCTCGAACCGACGACGCACGCTGTCGAGTCGGTTCTTGTCTTAGCGCCTGTACCGTCGCCGTACCAGGAGCCCGGTGATGGGAAGCGCCACGAGTTCGGTGAGAATCAGGATTACGAGGAGTTCGATACCGAACGAATTCACCAACACGAGGGTCGGTAGGATGCCGACCAGGAGTGGGAGCGCGAGATGGGTTCGGTCGCTGAAGGGCCCGAACAGTTCGATGAGGACGACCGAGGCGAGACCAGCGAAGGCGCCGAGCAACAACCCGCCAGCGACGAGTGCGGCGATGAGGGTGCCGAGGAGAGCGAGGCCGTTACCGTCCGTCGCCCCGGGTGCGTCGGTCGGGACGGCGGTTGTCGATGTCGACTGCGCGGCGACGGCGGACGACCAAACGAAGACGCCGAGGGCGGAGATAGCGAGCGAGAAAACTGCTACGCGGGTCGGTGAACTTCGACGGTTCATCGCTTCTATCCTGTCCGATGCGTCAGGCGAGTAAATATGTTCGCTATGTAGAACGAGCGCGCTCGCGTGCTGAACGGCCGCTACGCGAGGGTCCGTCCTCCGAACGAACGATCGAGTATTCTGTCGTGCCCGCGCCCAGCCGCACCGCATTTCGTATCGCAATCACTGGTTTATCACTTATGCCAGGGCCCGTGACGGGAGGCTTTTCCGCGTCGCCCGACTACGCTCGGTCGATGGTCCAGAACGTCGCGCCGATGATGGTCGACCTCGAACAGGAGGACTTCAACCTCCTCTCAGGGGTCGAGCAGGGGATGCGGTTCTCGGAGTGGGTGCAGCGCGGGAAGCTCCCGGACTTCTCCGGGTTGACGGCGGAGAACGTCGACTACCGCCTGGACCGCTGCCTGGACCGCGACCTCATCCAGCGGAAGACGATCCAGTACGAGGGCTACAAGCTCACCCCGGAGGGGTACGACGCGCTCGCGCTCCACACGTTCGCGGAACGCGAGACCGTCCAGGGGTTCGGGTCGAGTCTCGGCGTCGGGAAGGAATCCGACGTGTACGAGGTCCAGTCGTACAAGCCGATGGCGCTCAAGTACCACCGCGAGGGCTACACGAACTTCCGCGAGGTGATGAAGGAGCGCGATTACACGAGCGACCGCGACCACGTCTCGTGGCTGTACACCGCGCGGAAGGCAGCGGAACGCGAGTACGAGCGCCTGGAGACGCTGTATCCCGACGTCTCGGTGCCGCGGCCGGTCGACCACAACCGGCACGCGATCGTCATGGAGAAGATGGAGGGCGTCGAGCTCGCGCGAACGCGCGTCGAACCCGAGCAGGTCGTGGGCGTCCTCGACCTCGTCCTCCGGGAGATGGCGACGGCGTACGACGCCGGGTTCGTGCACGCGGACATGAGCGAGTACAACGTCTTCCTCGCCGAGAGCGGCGTGACGGTGTTCGACTGGCCGCAGGCGGTGCCGTCGAGTCACGAGAACGCCCGCGAGTTCCTCGCGCGCGACGTCGACAACATCGTCGGGTACTTCCAGCGGAAGTACCCGAGCGACGTCCCCGACCTGGACCGGGAGGGCGTCGTCGACGCGCTCGCCGCCAGCGAGTTCGAGTCCGTCCGCGAGCACGCTGCCTGAACGACACTGGCGTTATCCGCGCTCGCGTCGGCTGAAGGACGGGCGGACTGGCGTTATCCGCGCTCGCGTCGATTCCCGGCTAGATTCTTCCGCTCTTTCGCTCGACGAGCGCCGGCTGTCGACGCTCACCCGGAGGGTTCGACCGTCGAAGAACCCGCTCCGCCTGAGCGACGAAGCGCCTTTCGGGGGGTAGAGTTGGCTCCGCGTCGCGATGACCTGGCCGCTGCTCACCGCTACCGTCCAGGATTCGGTGTCGAGATGGGTTCGTCGGTCCGAATACGCCACGAAGAATCGTATTTCGTACATTCTTGTGGGACTGGCCACCAACTGGTAAACCAGATACTGCTATAGCAAATCGGAGAGTGGCTCGCGAGGCAAGGGCTCGTGAACGGTCGCGAGAGAGCGTGACGCGTACGGATGGCTCGCGGGGCGTCAGGCGACCGGCGGTCGGCCCTCGCGAGCGGGTCGAGCGTCGCCGGGCCGCATCGCGCGGAGGTACGCGACCGCGAGTCCCGCGACCACGACGACGGGCGCGAACGAGAGGGCGGCGGCCAGCGGCGTGAGCGTGATGCCGTCGCCAGCTGCGATGGCGAGCGTCATCGCCGAGATGGGGGCGGCGAGGAGCGTGCCCATGACGAAGAGCACGCCGGCGAGGAGTGCGGCCATCGGGCGTTCGCGCCGGAGCCAGACGCCGACGACGACGAGGGCGGGGACGACGACCGCGAGGTCGAGGACGTGCGAGAACAACGCCTGCGGGCCCGTCTCCTGGACGAGGACCGGGACGGTACCCGCGAGTGCGGCGGGAACGAGTTCCGAGAGCCAGAGCGCGGCGAGCGCGAGGCCGACGAGGACGAGCCCGAGCCCGTAGCGCCTCGCGTCGATGCGGCCGGTGACGGCGTCGTGGACCGGCTCGTGGTCCGTGTCGAGGAGCGCGGCGACGAACGTCCACAGCGAGAGCGCGAAGAGGACGAGGTACGCGAAGAACGCGTCGTTGAACGATACCTGGACGACGACGCTGAACCAGATGTACGCCATGAACGCGAGCGCGCCGAGCCAGACGATGCGGCCACGCAGCGACCCGCGGACGGTCGCGTACAGGCCGGCGGCGAGCGCGGGCACGCCGACGAGGAGTATCGTTGCGTCCTGGACCCGGTAGTTGGTGACGAGCGCGTCGGCGTCGCGGTAGTGCTCGGGACGCAAGAGGCCGAGCGCCGTCGCGAGGACCGAGAGGCCGACGATGGCGAGCGATGCGACGAGTTGCCAGCGAGGGATGGGTCGAGCCATGGTGAGTCGTCTAGAAGGACGACGAGCGCGCTATTAGCCCGATATCGCGGTTCTCGGGGGGTGAGAAGGCATCGACGCGGAGAGGACGTCGCGACGCAGGGGGCGACGGCGACGACTCCGAAGGGGCGTCGCGACGACTGCAGGGGGCGGTCGAGGCGGGTCGACGCGAGACTCAGTCGCCGAACGAGTCGGTCTCGTCGACGTTGATGCTCCCCATCTCGGGCGTGGATTCTTCGCCGTACGCCGTCTGGACTTTCCCGATGACGACCGCGCCGACGTAGATGGCGACGGCGATGAGGACGATGACGCCGCCCGCGGTCGCCTCACCGTAGTAGGAGGCTGCGATACCGAGGATGACGGCGAGTTCGGCGAGCACCACGGAGACGAGCAGCGATTCGTTGAAGCTCCGGGAGACCTGCGAGGCGCCCGCGACGGGGACGACGAGCATCGCGGCGACGAGGATGACGCCCATGATCTGCATCGCGCCGACGACGACGAGCGCGGTCAGCATCACCATGATGCGGTTGTACCAGTTCACGGAGAGCCCGGAGACGGCCGCGGCGGTCTCGTCGAACGTGACGTACAGGAGCTGGTTCCGGGTGAGCCCGACGACGGCGACGACGATCGTGAAGAGGACGAGGAGGATAGCGGCGCTCTCGGCGGACACCGTCGAGAGGTTCCCGAACAGGAACTGGTTGACGCCGACGGCGAGCCCGCCCGCGTTGAGACTGATGAGGGTGGTACCGAGCGCGAACCCGGTGGAGAGCACGATCGCCATCGAGACGTCGTTGTACGCGTCGGTCGCTTCGGAGATGAGTTCGATGAAGAGCGCGGCGATCATCGCGACGACGACCGCGGTCAGGTACGGTGACACGCCGAGGTCGAGGACCGCGTTCAGGAACAGGCCGACGGCGACGCCGGCGAACGCGGTGTGTGCCAAGGCGTCCCCGATGAGTGCGAGCTGGCGGTGCACGAGGAACGTCCCGATGAGGGGCGCCATCACGCCGATGCAGAGGCCGACGAGGATGGCGCGATGCATGAAGCCGTACTGGAGGAGTTCCAGGCCGGTGGCGCCGGCGAGCCACGACATGAGGCCCGACCAGAGGTCGAGGAACCAGTAGAGCGGGGCGAGGACGCCGTCTTCGCCGGTGAGGAGTGGCATCCCGGGGGTCCCGGAGAGGACCGCGAGGCTGAGCGCGGTCATGCGTCACCTCCGAGGAAGTTCGCGGCGGTGCCGAACGCGCGGGCGAGGGCGTCGCTCTCGACGAACTCGTCGGTCGGGCCGTCGAAGTATATCTCGCGGTTCAGGCAGACGACGCGGTCGGCGTGCTCGGTGACGGCGCCGAGGTCGTGTTCGATGAGGAGGACGGTGATGCCGCGCTCGTTGAGTCCGTCGAGCAGGTCGTAGAACGCTTCGACGGACTCGACGTCGACGCCGACGGTCGGTTCGTCGAGCACGAGGAGGTCGGCTTCGCTCGCCAGCGCTCGGGCGATGAACGCGCGCTGGCGTTGCCCGCCGGAGAGTTGCGTGACGCGACGGTCCGCGAACGCGGTCATGCCGACGGTCTCGAGGGCGTCGTGGACGATCGCCCAGTCCTCGCTGTCGAGGCGGCCGAACCCGACGTGCGGGAACCGCCCCATCTTCACGACCTCGCGGACCGTGATGGGCATCTCCTTCGAGGCGCTCGCGTGCTGGGCGACGTACCCGATGCGCGAGCCGTCGTCGAACCGATGCGAGGGTTCGCCGAAGATGCTGGCGCTGCCGGTGTCCGGCCGGAGGAGGCCGAGCATGAGTTTCATGAGCGTCGACTTCCCGGAGCCGTTCGGGCCGACGACGGCGACGTACTCGCCGGGGTCGATGCGCAGCGAGATGTCCTCGACGACTGGCGTTGCGGTGTACCCGAAGTCGACGTCGGCGAGTTCGACGACGGCGTCCGTCGACTGGGCGGCGTCGGTCGACGGAGCGGCGTCGTCGCGGTGGGCGTGGTCGGTCTCGCTGTCGTCGTCGGCCATGGTCGTGGTCGGTGAGTGGTTCGCGCTCATTCGAAGTTAGTCCACTCCTTGGCCCAGCCGTCGGGGCCGACGTTTGCGGGTTCTTCGTTCCCGAGGACGACCTCGAACGTGGGCATGTTGATGTTGTACGCGATCTCCTCGTACCCCCAGTTCTCCTCGACCCAGTCCTCGCGGACGCCCGCGTACGGCGTGACGGGGAAGTACGCCTCGACCTGGGTTTCCGCGAGCAGTTGCTTTGCGGGTTTGCGGGACTCGAAGACGCCGTTCGCGATGTACTTGATGTCGTTCTCGTCGATGACGCGCTTCGCGTCGGCGATGTCGGAGGGTTTGACGTCGCCGCTCGCGGCGAGGTTCGTGACGAGCGGACGCATGGTGACGTCGTACTTGACGCCGATGTACTGGAAGGCGTTGTGCGCGGCGAGCTGGACGACGTCGCGGTCGGCGGCGTCGAAGATCGCCTGGTAGTCCTCGTCGATCTGCGTGATGGTTTCGTCCTTGTACGTCGTGGCGTTGTCGCGGAGCGCGTCTTCGTGTTCGGGGGCGAGTTCGACGAGGCCCTCGGTGATGTTGTCGATGCTGGTCTTCGCGCGGTCGGGGTCGAGCCAGAAGTGGGGGTCCTTGCCCTTCTGTTGGCCGACGCCTTCCTCGTCGGGGTCGAGGGTGGCGGCGAGGTCGACGAGTTGGACGCCTTTGCGGGCGTTGATGAGTTGGGTGTCGACGTCGTCGTCCTTGAGCGTCTGGATGGCGCGGTCGGCCCACGGCTGGAAGCCGGGGCCGACGTGGAGGAACGCGTCGGCTTCGATGATGTCCTTCGTGACGCTGGCGTTAGGCTCCCAGCCGTGGCCGTGGAGGCCGGTGGGGACGAGGTTCTCGACCTGGATCGGCGTGCCGTCGACGACGTTCCGCGCGAAGTCGAAGAAGCTGAAGAAGGAGGCGACGACGACGGGGCCGTCGCCGTTCGCGCCGTCGGTGTCGTTCCCGGGCGAGTTGTTCGCGCTACCGATGCTGTCGATGCAGCCGGCGAGGCCGCTCGAGAGGAGTCCTGCGGTCGCTGCGAGCGTGCCGCGGCGAGAGAGTCGCGGTCGTTCGTCCGTCGAATCGGTCATTGTCGAGTAGGTGTAGACCTCGGCTAGGATATAGTACTTTCCATCAAAGTGTAGAATTAGACTAGTCTAAAGTGGTGGCTGTGTCGTGGTTTCGTGCCGACGGGACCTCGGGCATGCAGGCAGCTAGGCTGGTAAGCAGGTTGGTAGGCACGCAGGTTGGTAGGCACGCAGGTTGGTAGGCACGCAGGTTGGTAGGCACGCAGGTTGGTAGGCACGCAGGCAGGTCGGCTGGTAGGCAGCAGGCTGGTAGGCAGCGGTCTGTGACGCGGCGGTCACCCGGGGATGTCCGCCGGTTCGAACGCCTGCCAGCCGAAGTACGTGACGAGGACCGCGCCGAAGCCGACGCTCACGACGACCAGGGTTGCGAGCGTGCCCACGATGGGGACGGCGTCGAGGAGGTCGAGGGCGACGACGAGGAGTGCTGCGCCGGCGGCGGCGGCGACGTCCGGTCGGTCGACGGGGAGCGCTCGTCCGAGTCGGGCGCCGGCGGCGGCGAGCGCGTAGAGGAGGACGAGGAACTCGCCGACGACGCCGAGGACGCTGACGGGGACGAGGACGACGGTGAACGCCATCGCGACGAACCCGACGAGGAGGGTGACGGCGGCGAGCGCCCCGACGACGCCGGAGACGAGCGCGTGCCCGGTCATCGCGTCGCCGACCGTCGCGAGCGCGTCCGGTGCGCGTCGAGCGAGCAGGAACGCGAGGGCTGCGAGCGCGAGCGCCTGCATGGCGAGGAACCCGAGGCGTTCGGCGAGCGTGCGCTCTCGCGGGGCGACCTCGACGGTCGTGCGACGCGGGACGCGCGCGCCGGCGGCGACGCTGGTCGTCCCGCCGAACGAGCGGAGCTCGCCCGTTATCGCGGCGCCGTCGAGGACGCTGAGGTTCCCGGCGAGCACCGTCACCTCGGCGTCGACCGTGCCGGCGACGACCGCGGTCCCATCGATGACGTAGATCGGCCCGTCGACCGTCGCGTTCGCCGGGACGGTCACGGTCCCGCCAGCGACGACGAGCGGGTCCGTCTCACCGCCAGCGGCGAGGGCGTCGGCGTCGCGCGCGCCGTCGAAGACGACGTGCATGGCGTCTGGGTCGGCGCCGCTCGCGCCGACCAGGAGGAGGACGACGACGAGCAGCGGGAGGACGTCCATGACGCTCATCGCTCCACCTCCGGCGCGCTCCCCGCCGCGTCCTCGGGAGCGCGGTCGGCGTCGCGGCGTCGGTCCCTGGACCGTGCGATGGCGTACATCCGTTTCGCGTACGCGCCGACAGCGAGGCCGAACAGGAGGAGGAGGGCGAGCGCGTTCACGAGGTTGAGGTGCGTGAGGAGCGTGACCTCGGCGTGCGCGAGGTAGAGCGCGACCGCGGTGCTGGCGAACGTGGCGACCCAGCCGGCGAGCCCGATACCGAGCGCGCTGTGGGTGCCGATGGTGTCGGCGGTGGCGAGGTCCGGCCAGAGCGCGAAGTTCATCGTCGTGTAGAACGAGACGGCGACCGCGTACAGCAGCGGGTTCGCGAGACTCGGCGTGCCCGCCGCCGTCGGGAACACCGCGGCGACGCGGAGTTCTGTCGTGTAGAGGACGTGCGAGAGGGCGAACAGCGCGAAGATCCAGAGGAAGACGCCGTTGCGCGAGAAGTTCGTGTAGAGGACGCCCGCGGCGAACGCGCCGAGGACGTGCGCGCCGGCGATGAGGAGGCGCGTCTCGATCTGGGGCGACTGCCAGGAGGTGAGGAGGAGCGTGGGCGTCTCGATGATGCGGAGGAACCCGAGGCTGTCGACGAAGAAGACGCCGAACATCAGGACCAGGGGCGCGACGAACGCGAGACTCCGTGTGCGAACGGGGTCGGGGTAGTTGAAGCGTCCGCGGCCGAACGCGTCCTGTTGCGCTTCGAGGTGGTCGAGGACGCGTTCGACGGCGTCGACGCGACCGCTGGCGAGCACGGCGAGCACGACGATACCGGGCGCCACCGCGGCGGTCATGAGGTTGCTGAAGACGACGACGTTCCAGTCGAGCGGGATGGCGTTCGCGAGCCCGTACGTGAGGGCGGTGATGGCGGCGGCGACGTACCCGCGGTCGGGGACGGGGATGGTGTCGATCGCGAGCGCGAACGAGACGGGGAACCCGACGCCGAGTGCGGCCGAGCCGGCGACGATCCACGCGCCGAACGCGGGCGCGGTCCGGACGTGCGGCGCGAGTACGGTGAGGACGAACTGGACGCAGACGACGGCGAGGAGGAGCCGGAGCTTCGTGCGGATGCTCGTGCTCCACCCGCGGCGGTCCATGGTGACGCCGGTGGCGACGGCGGCGACGAACGTGCAGAGCGCGAGGACGCCCATCCAGAGGGACACGGTCGTCTCCGGGAGGCCGACGAGCCGGGTGCCGAGGTCGATGAGGCCGAGCTGGACGAACGTGATGTTGTAGTAGTAGCCGGCGGTCATCAGGGCGACGAAGAGCGCGTAGCCGGCGAGGGTGGACCAGTCGCGGTCGCGGAGGTACCCGAAGAGACGCATCGTACGTGTTTGCTCGACGCGAGCGGACAAAAAGATGGAGCGCCGTCCGTGACCCGCGAACGCCCCGGCCGTGACTCTCTCGGGCCGGGAGTGGTCGAGCTTCGACGACCTCGGCCTGTCGAGATGTCCAGAATCCCGCAGTATTACTTAACAGAATATTGCCCCTGGCCCAATATTACAAACTCATGAAAGGTTTTTTCGCGAGTGGCGGCGAGTATCACGTATGGACAACCGGGACAACCCACACCACTTCGAGACGCTCTCGGTCACGCACGGCGAACGCGCGACGCCCGGCGAACCGATGACGGGCGACGTCGTCTCACCCATCCACCTCGCGTCGACGTACGCGCTCCCCGGCCTGGACACCGAGATGTCTCTCGAGGACCTCGACCCGAGCAAGGGCGACTTCGTCTACTCGCGGCTCTCGAACCCGACGCGGCACGCCGTCGAACAGCGCCTCGCCGCGCTCGAGGGCGGCGACCACGGGTACGCGTTCTCCTCGGGGACCGCCGCCATCTTCACGTTCCTCCTCGCCGCCGTCGAACCCGGCGACCACGTCGTCGCGTTCGACGACCTCTACGCCGGCACCCGCCGGATGCTCGAGGACGTCTTCGCGAGCCGACTCCACGTGGACGTCGACTTCGTGGACGCGACCGACGCCGAGAACGTCGCCGCCGCCGTCACGGACGCGACCACGGTCGTCTGGATGGAGACGCCGACGAACCCGACGATGAACATGTGCGACATCGGCGCCATCGCCGACATCGCGGACGACGCCGACGCCCTGTTCGGCGTCGACAACACGTTCATGAGTCCGTACTTCCAGAACCCTCTCGAACTGGGTGCGGACGCGGTCGCGCACTCGACGACGAAGTACCTGAACGGGCACTCGGACTCGGTCGGCGGGGCGCTCGTCACGAACGACGACGCGCTCGCCGAGGAGGTCGAGTTCCTCCAGACCGTCGGCGTCGGCGACATGCTCTCGCCGTTCGACAGCTACCTCCTCCTGCGTGGCACGAAGACGCTCCCGATGCGGATGGACCGCCACGAGGCGAACGCGATGGCGGTCGCCGAGTACCTCGAAGCCCACGACCTCGTCGACGCCGTCCACTACCCCGGGCTCGAATCCCACCCCCAGCACGACCTCGCGACCGAGCAGATGAGCGGGTACGGTGGCGTGCTGAGCTTCGAGCTCGCCGGCGGTATCGAGGACGCGAAGCGCTTCCTCGAAGCGCTCGAGGAGTTCACGCTCGCCGTCTCCCTCGGCGGCGTCGAATCGCTCGTCGAACTCCCCGCGGGCATGACTCACGAACCGCTCGCGGTCGACGAACGCGAGGCGCTCGGTATCACGGACACGCTCGTCCGCGCGAGCGTCGGCGTCGAGCACGTCGACGACCTCGTCGCCGACCTCGACCGCGGCTTCGACGCGATGGTCGACGGCGCCGAGTTCGAGGCCACGCCCGCCGCCGACGACTGAACAGTCGGGTTCTCTCCTCCCGCTGTCGTCGGCATCGCCGACCGAGAGCGAAACCGTTTCGAGGCGGGCGTGGCGAGAGCGAGTGTGACCTTCGGCCTCGACCGGACGCGCCTGCAGTTCCCCGTCCTCTATCTGACGCGGTTCGCGACCGGGTTCGGGTTCGCGACGCTCGCCGTCCTCCTGGCGACGTACGTCAACCAGTACGACCCGTCGGGGTTGATGCTCGGCCTCTTCACGAGCGGGTTCGCCATCGCGCAGACGATAGCGGTCGTCCCCATCGCGTACCTCGGTGACGCACGCGACAAGCGCAACGTCCTCGTGGGCGTGCTCGCGCTCGGCGTGCTCGCGTACGTCGGGTTCGCCGCGCTCGACGTCTACAGCGGTGGCGAGTGGGCGTTCGTCGGCGTCCGCGCGGTCCAGGGCGCCGCCGTCACGGGGTCGGGGCTCTTGTCGCTCGCGCTCGTCGGCGACCGGTCGCCGCCGACCGAGACCGCGCAGTTCATCGGGAAGGCGAACTCGTGGCGGTTGCTCGCGGGCATCCTCGGCGGCGGCGTCTCCGGCATCCTCTACGACGTCTACGGGTTCGGCGTCGTCTACAGCGTCATCGTCGGTCTGCTGTCGGTCGCGATGGCGGGCGTCGTGTTCGTGCTCTCCCCCGACACGACCCGCGTCGAGGGGTTCCCGTTCAGGGACCTCGCGGTGAACGCGCGCATCCTGACGCTGACGGGGTTCCGCGCGCCGTACGCAGTTGCGGTGACGCTCGTCCGCACGTGGGTGCTCCTGTACGCCGGCGTCGAGGCGCTCCAGGGCGGCCTCGGGTTCGCGGTCGCCGCCGTCAGCATCGTCTACGGCGCCGAACGGTTCACGAACATGATCTGTCAGCCCTACACGGGCCGGCTCTCGGACCGCTTCGGGCGTGCGATGTTCGTCGCCGCGGGCGGTGGCGCGTACGGACTCGTGGCGCTCGCCGTCCCGTTCGCACCCGACCTCGCGTCCGCGATAGCGCTCCCGTCCGCGTCCGCGCTCGCGACCGCCGTCGCCGGCCTCCCCGGCGTCGACGCCCTCGTCGACGCGTCCACGGCCGCGGGGCTCGTCGAACGCGGCCTCGACACGCCGAGCGGGACGTTCCTCGTCCTCGTCGCGCTGAACGGGTTGCTCGGCGTCGCGGACTCGTTCCGCGAACCCGCGAGCATGGCGCTGTTCGCGGACGAGGGCAGCGACGGCGACGGCGTCGCCTCCAGCTTCGGCATCCGCGAACTCGTCTGGCGACCCGGGAGCGTCCTCGCCCCGCTCGCCGGCGGCGTCCTCACCGAACAGGTCGGGTACGCGTCCGTGTTCTACGTCGGCGGCGCGAGCGCGCTCGTCGGCGTCGGCGCGTTCCTCGCCGCGCTCTGGTACACGCAGGGCGCGGACGCGCTCACCAGCTGGTAGCAAGGGGAGGCGCCGTCGAACGCGGGATCCACCGACCGAGAATCAGTCCGCGGTCCCGTCCGCGAGCGGGAGCGTCACCGCGAACGTCGCCCCCGAGTGCTCGTCGTCGACGAGCGCGACCTCGCCACCGTACGCGTCCACGGTCTCCCGGACGAGGTAGAGCCCGAACCCGGTACCCGGGGAGTCGAAGCCCTTCTCGCCCTTCCGGAAGAGGTCGTCGCGCATCGACTCGTCGACGCCCGACCCGTTGTCCGCGACGTACACCGTCGCCGTCTCCGCCTCCTCGTCGACCGCGACGTCGACGAACACCTCGGGGTCGGTGGCGTCGTTGTGCTGGACGGCGTTCACGAGGAGGTTCTCGAACACCTCCGGGAGGAGTTCGTCCGCGGCGACCGCAATCCCCGGCAGCCCCTCGGCGTCGACGGCCACGTCGAACGCGCCCTCGAGCTTCTCTATCTCGCTGTCGAGCACCGCGTCGAGCGCGATCGGTTCGCTGTCGTGGTCGTCCTCGACGAGGATGTGCATGAGCGACCGCATCGTCTCCACGAAGTCGATCATCTCCGCGAGTCGCGACGCCGCCGTCTCCAGGTGGCCCTCGACTGACTCGTCGACGTGGCCCTCGAGCATGTCGGTGCGGGCGTGCGCGACGTTCAGACTGTTCAGGAGGTTGTGTCGAAGGAGACGGTTCACGTACTCGAGTCGCTCGCGTTCGTGTTCGAGTTGCGCGCGACGTTCCCGGCGTTCCGTGACGTCCTGTGCGAGCGATATCCCGCCCGTGATGGAGCCGTCGTCGCGGACCGGGATGGCGCGAACGACGAGCGTGCGGTCGTCGAGCGCGACCTCGCGCTCGACGAGGTCGCCGGCGAGCGCGTCCTCGTGCGCCGAACAGAGCGTGTCGCGAACGGGTTCGGGGAGCGCGTCGACGTCCCCGGGCGCGCTCCCGACGAGCGCGTCCTCGTCGACGCCGAGCACGCGCTCGTAGAGCGACCCCGCGACCGTGACGTACGCGCACTCGGTGTCGAACATCGTCACGGTCGCGTTCGGGACGTTCTCCGCCAAGGTACGGTACTGGCGTTCGCGCTCGCGGAGCTCGCGGTCCCGTTCCGCGAGAGCGATGGCGAGCCCGACGACCTCGCCGAGCTGTTCGACGACGCGACGCTCCCGGCCGTCGAACGCGTGCGGGCGGTCCGCGTAGATCGAGAGGACGCCGAACGTCTCGTCCTCGTGGACGAGCGGCACCGCGACCGACGACCGGTACCCTTCGGCTTCCGCGTGCGCGCGCCACTCGTCGTCGACGTGACCCGTGCGGACGTCCTGGGTCGCCGCGAGCGCGTCCTCGCGGAGCGCCGTCGCCGCCGGCGCGTTCGCGGCACTCGCGTCCAGCGACAGGTCGCGCTCGTCGAGGACGCCGTCGACGCCCGCCTCCGTCCGCACGTACACGTCGCCGTCGCCGTCCGCGTCACCGATCCACGCGAACTCGTAGCTGGAGGCGTTCGCGAGGCGCTCGCAGACGACGCGCTCTATCTCCTCGCGGCTCGAGTACCCCGAGAGCTCGCGGTTGATGTCCCTGACGACCCGCGAGAGCTGGTCGAGCGCGGCGAGACGCTCGTTCTTCGTCGCGAGCGTCCGCTCCCGTCGCTTCCGGTCGATGGCGGACGCGACGACGTTCGCGACCGACCGCACGAACCGCCGGTCGTCCGCTGAGACCGCGTCGGGGTCCGCGACCGTGACGACGAGTTCCCCCCACGGCGCGTCGTTCGCGCCGACCTCCGCGGCGACCACGCCCGGGTCCTCGCGGTCGTGTACGCTCGTCGGTTGGACGTCGACGGTGCCCTCGACCGCGTCGGCGTCACCGACGCACGCGCGAACCCGCGCCTCGCTCTCCGGACCGCCGTCGCCGAACTCGAGGAGGGACGCGCTCGACGCACCGAGGGTCTCCGCGGTCCGCTCGGTCGCCTGCCGGAGGAACCCGTCGACGTCCGCGCGCTCGATCGCCTCCCGACTCAACTCGGAGACGACCTCCTGCTGGGCGAGTCGCTCGTTGAGCGCCTCCTCGCGGTGCTTGCGGTCCGTGACGTCCTGGAAGTACACCGACAGCCCGGATTCGCTCGGGTACGCACGCACCGCGAACCACGTCGACAGCGGCGGAAAGTACTCCTCGAACGCCACCGACTCCTGTTCGCGCATCGCCGCCCGGTACTGGTCCGCGAACGTCGTTCCGGCCGCTTGCGGGAACGCCTCCCAGATGGACTCGCCCGTCACCGCCTCGGGGTCCACGTCGATGAGTTCCGCCGCGGTCTCGTTCACGTACGTGAACTGGAACTCGTCGTCGAGCGCGAAGAACGCGTCCGTCACCCGTTCGAGGGTCTCGTCGAGTTCCGCAACGAGTTCGTTCTTGCGCTGCCGGAGGCGTTCGCGCGCGCGCTCGTCGTCGGTGACGTCCCGGAACGACGCGAACGCCGCAACCGGGTCGTCGCCGAGCGGGACGACGTCCACGACGTACCACGCGGACTCGCCGTCGACCGGGTCGACGCGGAACTGGTGGCCGTAGGACGCCTCCCCGGTCCGGAACACGCTCGCCCACGGTCTCGCGTCCGGCGACACGAACTCGCCGTCGGTGTCGTACACGTCGACGTCGCCCGTTCTCGTCTCCCCGATGGAGATTGCGAACTCCTCGCGCGCCCGGTCGTTCGCCCGCACGACCGTGCCGTCTGGCTCGAAGACGACGAGTCGGTCCGGGCTCGTCTCGAACAACCGGTCGACGACGTGCCCGCGCCAGTTGTCCACCGCGGGCCGCGGCCCCGGTTGCGACGCATCCCCTATCCGTGACTCGTCGTCGCCCATCACCTCGCGCGGCGTTGAGCGCCCCTCACTCGCCGCAGACGCGGCCCCGAGTGCCGCCTCCCCGTCGCGGTTGACAGCCGGGACTCGTGCCGTCGCCCAAACCGGTTCGAACGCGCGCTCGACGGTGCCGACGACGTCGTCGTCGACCGTACAGAACGCCGTGACGTTCGCGTCCACCGCCGCGCTCGCGAGCGCCCCGTCGACCGCGCTCGCGACGACGACGACCGGTGACTTCGGCAGTCGCTCGCGGACGCGACCGACGACCGCCGGGTCGGTCTCCGCGTCGACCGCGAGCACCACGCCGGCGCCCGTCTGCGCGCGCTCGACCGCCGTCTCGACGCCGTCGACGTGCTCGACGTCGACGTCCGACGCTGCGAGCGTCGCCGCGACCGCACCCGCCCCATCCCCCGTGCAGACGATACCGTGTGAATCCGGCATTCGTCGGAAAGTTGAGAGTCCGACGGGCAAAAGCCCACGACCTAAACGACCCGTCGCGAGCGGCCACCGCGGCACCGACGTTCGTGCCGTCAGGCGAGTCGCGCGGCGAGGTCGGCGAGCGCGTCGCTGCCGCCCGCGGCGAGGGGCTCGCCGTGCCCCATGCACGCCACCTCGAACGCCGGGGCGCGGTCGGCGAACGCGCGCACGCTCTCACCGGCCCGACGCCGGTTCCCGTCGAACACCCGCGGCACGCGCCGCAGCGCCCCGTCCGCGGTCCCGCGCACGAGGTCACCGAGCAGCCCGACGCCGAGGCGGTCGCTCACGAAACACAGGTGCCCGGGCGTGTGTCCGGGCGTCTCGAACACCTCGAACGACCCGACGGTATCGCCCTCGCCGACGAACCGGACCTCGAGGTCCGGGCGTTCGACGAGCGGGACCGACACGAACCGCGTCAACACCGCCTTCGCGCCGCGCAACGGCGGCTTGCGCTCGCCCGTCAGGATGCGCCCGTCCGTGTCGCTCGCGTACACCGTCGCGTCGAGTTCGTCGTCGAGGCGCGCGAGCGCCCCGACGTGGTCGACGTCGTAGTGCGTCACGAGCACGCGGTCGACGTCGCCGAGCCCGAATCCCGCGTCGCGAACGCCCTCGCGGATGGTTCCAGCGTCCCACGGCACCCCGGCGTCGACGAGCACGAGGTCGTCCCCGTCCGCCACGAGGAACATCGACGACGCCCGCCCCTCCATCGCCCACACGCCAGCCACCAGTTCCCGACTCATACCCACACGCACCCGCTCCGCCGACAAAAGCACCGCCCCAACGACGCCCTCGCCGGCACGCGAACCGGACCGTCCAGTGCCAGCGCTCGCCGACCGCTCACCGCGACGCCAGCGCGAACCCGACCGCTCACCGCGACGCCAGCGCGAACCCGACCGCTCACCGCGACGCCAGCGCTATCGCTATCGAGCGTCGAAACCGCGAGAACCGAAGGAGCCGATCAGACCTCTTCGGGGTTCGGGAAGTCGTCGTACTCCGTGATGGAGACGTCGCCCTCGGTGACCTCACAGAGGACGAGACCGTTCCCGGAGCCAGTGTCGCGCTCCGCCGCCGAGATGACGGCCTTCGCGGCCGCCTGCTTCGCCTCACTCATCGACATGTCGTCGTGCCAGGACTGCTCGAGGTACCCGTACGCGACCTGCATCCCGCTGCCCGTGACGGTGTAGTCGTCCTTCATCACGCCACCCGCCGGGTCGATGGAGAAGACGTGACTGCCCTCGTCGTCCACGCCACCCAGGATGGGGTTGATGGCGAAGTACGGGCCGCCGCGCGCGAAGTTCCCCGCGAGCGTCGACAGCGCCGTCATACTCATCTCCTCGCCGCGACGCGCCTCGTAGAGGTTCACTTCCGCGCGGAGGCTCGAGATGAACGACTGCGCGCCACCGACGCTCCCGACGAGCGTCATCGCCGCGCTCGGGTGGATCTCCTCGACCTTCACGACCTTCTTGTTCGAGACGAACCGGCCACCGAGGCTGGCGCGGCGGTCGGTCGCGATGACGACGCCGTCGTCGGTCGCGATACCGACCGTCGTCGTCCCCGTCTTGTTCACGTTCTCCTGGTCCTCTCCGGCGTGCTCGCCCCAGTCGCTCGGCGCGATCTCGGGGTCGTAGGGGTTGTCAGCGTCCATCATTCTGCATCACCCTCGTCTTCCTCGGCGAGGAGGTCGAGCGCCTCGAGGCGCTCGCCGATCTCGTCGGTCGACAGCGATTCCACGCTCCCGGTCTCCGTCGGCACGGTCGACACCGCGATGCCTTCCGCCGGGAAGCCGTCCTCGGTCGCCTCCGCGAGCGACTCGAGCGCGAGGTCGACGCCCTCGCCGAGACTCAGCGCGTCGTCGTAGTCCTCCTCGAGACGACGCTGGATGTCCTCGCGAGACCCGCCGATGGCGACCGCCTTCCACTCGTAGGGCGTCCCCGACGGGTCCGTCTCGTAGAGCCGCGGTGTCCCGTCGTGCTCGACGCCGCCGACGAGCAGCGCGACGCCGAACGGGCGCGCACCGCCCGTCTGCGTGTACTGCTGGATGTGGTCCGTGACGTGCTTCGTCAGCGTCTCCACGCCGACGGGCTCGCCGTACCGGAGCTGGTTCACCTGGCTCTGGCGACGCGCGACGTCGATGAGCTGGCGGGCGTCAGCGACGTGGCCCGCGCTCGCGATACCGACGTGGTCGTCGATCTTGTGGAGTTTCTCGACGCTGTCGCGCTCCATGAGCGGCGACCGCGTGCGTCGCTCCGCTGCGAGCACCACGCCGTCGGGCGTTCTGATACCGACGCTCGCGGAGCCGCGCTTGACGGCTTCGCGTGCGTACTCGACCTGGTAGAGACGTCCGTCCGGCGAGAAGATAGTGATCCCGCGGTCGTACGCCTGCTGTTGATTTTGTCCTTGCATGGGAGGTTCCGTAACCTGAGGTAAGTGGACGGGTTCGGAAGTACTTTCTGTAAGCCATCAGCCGGCCATCTGGACTCCGAGCTCGTCCATCGTGCCCGGTTCTTGGACCCGACGACCTTTAAAAACTCCGTCCCGGGCAACACCGCTGGCGTTCTCGGTCCCCTGCCCCGGTTCTGAACGCCGAGCATCGCGGTCTCGTGGCGACCCGCCCCGGCGCGCTCGGCGGCCGCCTCGTCCGGTGGACGTTTCAACGCGACCCCCTAACGTCGGCGTATGCGACAGCGGTACATCCTGGTGCTCGTCGCGCTCGTGGTCCTCGGGCTCGCCGTCGGCGCACTCCCGAGTCTCCTCAAGAGCGGCGACCCGTATCGCGTGCAGGCGACCGACGTCGGGAACGCGTCGACGTTCGACGGCGCGACGTACGACGCGACGGACGTGAGCGAACGCCGGTTCCCGTACGTGACCGAAGCGATCGCGGACGGGACGTCCGGGTCGTACTACGAGGGCCCGTTCGGCGTGAAGGAGTCGTTCAGTCACTCGCCGTTCGACGAGTTCGGCGCGGTCGCGACGCGCGTCCCGAACGCGGTCGAGGGCGACGTGGCGTACGTGACGTACAACGGAACGGTCTACCGACTGGAGATCGTTCGTGAGGACGAATGAGTCGAGACCTCCCCGCAGGCGAGTGGCCGGTTCGCGAGTCGGTCGCTGAGTACGAGACGCCGTGGTACACGGGCGGCCGTGACCGCGTCGAGCAACCGGACGGCTCCGAGAAGGACTACTACTGGGCGGAGCTCCCGGACGCGGTCGTGGTGGTAGCGTCGACGGGCGAAGAGGTCGTGTTCGTCGAACAGTACCGGCCGACGATCCGTCAGACGCAGCTCGAGCTCCCCGCTGGCATCGTCGAGGACGGCGAATCGTACACGACGGCGGGGGCGCGCGAACTCCAGGAGGAGACCGGGTTCGACCCCGCGGGCGTTTCCCTCCTGCAGGAGGTCTGGTGCTCGACGGGCCTGCTCCGGCATCGCCGCGGGTACGTGTTCGCGGAGGGATTGACGCCCTGTGAGCGCGAGCTCGACAGCAACGAGTTCATCGAGGTGCGGTCGGTCCCCGTCGCGGACGCCATCGACGTGGCGCGCGACCCGCCGACGAACGACGCGACCCTGGAGGCGCTGTTGCTCGCGAAGGAGGACGGCCTGCTCTGACCGCGAGCACGGGACGCCCTGCGCTGACCGCGTACGCTCGGTGCCCTGTCCGACCGCGAGCGTCAAATCCTTCGAACGCGTATTGTTAACATGGTTCGAGACGAGTCCGCGGCAAGTCAGCTAGCGGCCACCACCGCGCTGGTCGCGGCCGCGGTCGAGGCGTGGCCCGGCGTGATCGTCCGCGAGCACCCCTTCGGCGGGACGGCGTTCTTCCTCGGGACGCGCGAGTTCGGACACGTTCACCGGTCCGGCCTGCTCGACGTCAACTACAATCGGAGCGTCCGCGACGCCCTCGTCGCCGCCGGACGCACGGGTCGTCACAGCGTCCACCCGGACTCTGGCTGGACGTCGTACCGCATCCGCGACCCGAGCGACGTCGACGGAGCCGTGTGGCTCCTCCGGCTCTCCTACCTCGCGACCGCGATAACGCTCTCGCGCACGCAGACCGGGCGGCGCGCGCTGGCGACCCTCGACCTCGACGCGGAACTCGACGCGCTCGACGCACCGGCGCCCGTGACCGAACGCTACCGGCAGCGAGCGCGGAACCTCGGGCTCGCCGCCTGAAGCTCGCACCCCGAGCCTCTGGGTCTGACCGCGGTCAGCACTCACCCGAGCGCGATGAGTGCGACGCCGCCGACGGCGAGCGCCGCAGCCGCGAGTCGCGCACCGAAGCGTTCCTCGTTCAGGACGACGCCGCCGAGGACGACCGCGACGATAGCCTGCGCGTTCACGAGCGGAGATGCGACGCTCGCCGCGAGCTCGACGAACGCGAGCGCGACGACGTGCTGGCCGACCGCGACGAGCACCGCGAGCGCCGCGAGCGCGCCGAGGTCGCCGCTGACCGCGACGTCGTCCGGCCAGTTGCGCGCGGCGAGCGGCGCGAACATGACCGCGACGATGGGGAAGAGCACGAGGACGAACGCCGCCGGGTCGACGCCGAGGTCGCCCATGAGGTGGCGTTTCCCGACGTCGACCACGCCGAACGTCGCCGCCGAGGCGAGCGCGAGCTGGCCGGGGCGGAGCGTCACCGCACGCCGCAGGGGCGTGAGGAGGTCGCCCTGGTAGTTCGCGAGGTAGAGCGCTATCGTCACGACGACCACCCCCGCAACCTGGAGCGACCCCAGGTCGGTTCCGGGGAGCACGGCGAGTTCGATTGGGAGGACGAACAGCGGCACGACCTTGCTCACGGGCGCGACGTAGGACACGTCGCCGAGCGTGAGCGCGCGGAAGAACGCGAGTATCGCGACGCCGCCGAGGGCGTTGACGCCCACGAGGACCGCGAGCGTGTACGGGTCGGTCGGGACCGTCGCACCGCTCGCGGCCGCGACCGGCGCGTACAGGACGGTCGCGATAGCGTACACGCAGACGACGTACACCGAGTCCGGATAGTGCGCGAACCGGTACTTGACGAGGAAGACGTACGTCCCGAAGACGACCGCGCCGGCGAGCGCGAGCGCGATACCCAGCGTACTCATCGACGACCCCAACTCATCTGCGAGTACCTATCGAGACCGCAGGGAAAAGCCCCGCTATGTTAACTCGGTATGTGTTCGATGGGCGTGGAGGAGGTCCCGAGCGGTCCACGCTCGCAGTCCAACCTCGCGCAGATTCAGCGCTCGCTCGCAGCACACCCCTCGCTCGCAGCACACCCTTCGCATCCAGCCCAGCCATCGCTACGCGAGTGACGCCCGAAAGAAACCGAAATCGCCGCTGGAGTCGACCCGAGTCGGCGTTACTTCGCGCGACCCTGGCCGCCGTTGTTCGAGGGTCGGGTGTGCTCGGTACCCTTGCCCTTGAACGTGAGGCCGCGGTTCTGCGTGCCGGCGCTCGTGAGGCCACGGAACGCACGCGACTGGTGCTGGCTCTCCGTGATCCACGAGAGGTCGTCGTCGTTCTCGATCGCGGGATGCTCGGGGTCCACGAGGATCACTTCGTGCCACTTCTGCGAGCCGTCCTCACCGACCCAGTACGAGTTCAGCACGCGGAGGTTCTTGAACTTCCGCGACGCTCGCTCCTCCGCGATGCGCTGGATGTTCTTCCGGCGCCCGATGCGGTTCACGCCCTGGCGCTTCGAACGACGCCCCTTCTTGTGTCGGGACTTCCGCGCCGTCCCCTTCCGGACGCTGACGCGCGCCACGACCACGCCCTGCTTGGCCTTGTAGCCGAGCTCGCGGGCCTTGTCGAGACGCGTCGGTCGCTCGACGCGCTCGATGGCGCCCTGATTCCGCCATTCTTGCTTTCGCTGCCACTGGAGTTCGGCGAGCTTCCCGTCGTCGGGGTCCCGCCACGCTTCCTTGATGTGCGAGTAGAAACTTCGTGCCATGGTCTATCACCACGGGCGTTTGCCGGTTCAGTCCCGGATGGGACCACATTCCGATGACCTGTCGATGACAGGTGCCCACTGGTGCCCGTCGACCAGCGAGTTGGTCGAACTTCCCGCGTCGTCGCATAAAGGGTTTCGGAACCCCGCGGCGCGCGTCACGGCCTCACACGGCCAGCGGCGCGACGCAGGGCGGTGACGGCGCGAGCGCGTTCGCTGGCGCGACGCGCTGACTCGCCGGTTCGTGGACGTCGCCGAGGTCCTCGACCGCCGGCGCGTTCACGATGGTGACCCGCGACCCCGACACGTCCACGTAGAACGCGTCCGCGTACGGCCCGTCCGGTATCACGAACACACCGTCGTCGCCCGCGTCCGCACCACGGTACCGCAGGAGGTCGCGGTACGCCCGCGCGAACTCCCGGGCCTCCCCGTCGTCGTCGAACCGCAGCCGCCACACGTACCCCGTGTCGCCGTCGTCGCGCTCGTACGCGTACAGCGAATCACCCGCCCAGCCGGCACTCGGCGGGAGCGCGTACGTTATCGGGACCGGCCCGCTGTCCGTGAGGAACTGGTCGCGCGAGACGATGCTCCCCTCGACGTCGTCGTACAGCGTCGCCGCGAACATCGTCGCCACGTCCGCCTCGCCCGCGACCACGCCGCCGTTGCCGACGCGCGACCACTCGCCCGAACTCCGGTCGGGCACCGACACGCTCTCGACGGCGTCGTCGTTCCGGTGGATGATCTGCTCGCTGGACGCCGCCGGGTCGCTGTAGAGCGCGTTCACGGCCGCCCACCCGCCGCGTTCCTTCGTCGCCGCGACGTACGCCTCGCCTTCCGCGTACGGGAAGTACGACAACAAATACAGGCCCATGTTCGGGCGCGGCGCCGCCGCCGCACCCGAGCCACCCTCCTCCCCTCCGCCGTCGCCGTCCGCGGTCGTCCCGCCGTCGCTCGTCGACTCCTCTCCGCCGGTCTCATGGCCGACGCACGCCCACTCGGCCCCGCAGCGCTCGCGGACCTGCCGATCGACGAAGTTCGCGTCACCCTCGATGAGCGCCACGAGCGCGCGCTGCTCGTCCCGCGTCGGCGACTGCGGGAACCGCACGTCGAGGTTCCCGCGGAACTGGTACGCGTGCACGAGCTCGTGCGCGAGCGTCACCTCGTCGACCGTCGGCGTCGACGACGGCGCGACGATGGTTATCTCGTCCGCGTTCGGCGAGTAGAACCCCTGGACGCTCGCCGACCGCGTCTCCGCCTGCTCCTCCTGGGCGTCCGTCGACTCGCCGACGAGGAACAGCGCCTCGAGCCGCACCGCCTCCCTGGTCGCCGCGGCCTCGTCACCACCACCGCCGCCGCCGCTCTGGCGCTCGCGGTACTCCTCGCGCGACAGGATGGAGACCGGCACGCGCCGGTCGAACTCGACGTTCCGCACGTACTCGACGCGGGCCATGCTCCGGTTCACGACCGCCGCGAGCTCCGACTCGTTCAACCCATCCCCGGGCGTGACCGCGAGCGACTCGTTGTACCAGACGCCGTTCTCCCAGCCCTTCACGTCCTCCTCGGGGTCCGCGAGCGCGCCCCCGTCGTCGGGCGCGGGCGCGGTCTCCGAGTCGCTCGTCGTCGCCGTCGACTCCTGGAACGCCGACAGCGTACAGCCAGCGAGCCCGACCATCGCGACCACGGCGACGACGACGAAGACGACTCTCGTTCGCATCTACCCGTACCTCGGAGTCTGCGCGATAAAAACGTCGTGGCGTTCGGCCGCGCCGCCGGGGATGTCTGGGTGAGTCACTCCGGTCGTTGCGCGACGATAGCGCTCTGGACGTTCCAGTGACTCCCGAACGGGTTCTCGCCGTACCCGGCCTTCAAGCCGAGCGCGATCAGCCAGGCGAGGGCGACGAACGGATAGTGGACGAGCGCGAACGCGCCGCTCAACCATCTGACGCCGAGGAACATGCACGTCCGTCGGACGGGCGAGAAGAGCACGTGCAGGAGCGTGTCGACGTAGCTCCCACCTCGATAGAGCGTGTCCACGTCCAAGCCAGCGGCGACTGCGAGGTCGTTCAGGCCGTGGATGCTCGGTCGGGAGTAGTCGTGGGGTTGCCCGTGGAGCGGGTAGTTGAACGCGACGGCGCCGAACAGCTTCCCGCCGGGCTTGAGAACCCGTTGAATCTCCTCGAAGAGCAGGTGGAGGCGGGAGAGCGAGACGTGTTCGAACACAGCCGAGCAGATGACGCTGTCGAACGTCTTCGCCGCGAAGGGGAGGTTCGTGCCGTCCGCGCGAACGTCCAGGTTGTCGTACTGGTCGATGTCCATGCGAACGACCTCGGTCGTGTTCGGGAAGTCCCAGTGGTCGTGCGTGCCACCGCCACCGGCACCGACGTCGAGGACACGCCCGCTGACCGCCGAACCCGTCAGTTCGTGGAAGTGGCTCCGGTAGCGACCGGTGTATCCGCGGTCGGGAGAGAACCGCGTGATGGTCGCGTCGATGATACGTGGACCGTCCGGTGGCGCGTCCATAGCGCTCTCTCGATGTGCGACGGTATAACCACACTGGCCCCATCGACACCCCACGAGAAGAAGTGTCAGCCCGAATATTGGATGTGGTTCGGAATCTTCGACTGCAGCCCGTCGGGCGCTCGCCCCCGGAGTCACCGACCGAGTCCACCACTGCCGCCAGCGCCAGGAACACTCACCCGCTCCACTCGATCTAGTTTCTCCCGCGCGACAGACCAATCGACGGACGAGGAGGGCCGCTCCCGCTACGACCCGACGTACCGCGCGACGACGCCGGCGAGTATCACGAACGCTCCCGTCACGAACGTCCCGGGGATGGGGAGCGCGAACAATCCAACACCGAACGCGATAGCGGCGGTCGACGCTCGCATGGATGGACGTCGCGGCTACGTGAACGTGGAACCCGCGCCAAATCACCTTGTGTGCGTCGACGGTCGCTCGTCGCGCGGCGGGACGGCCCCACCGTGCGTTCGTCGAGCGACGGATGGCCGGTTCACGGCCGGGCGCGGGCCGGTCCGGGGAGCGTGAACGACACGTCGCCGTTCTCCGTCGTGGTGCAAGAGGCGACGAGCGCGTCCGTTCCCCCTCCCACCGGACCGGTCTCCGGGCACGAGCGTGCCGACCGCTCGTACGCCCGACGCCGGCTCGTCGACGACGGAACCGCCCTCCGAACCGATAATCCAACGCGAACTAACCGCGAAATATGTAAACCAGGCCGGGGCGATTCGTCGTAGTATGGCGCCGATCCGCGCGAAGGACCTCTTCGTGACGTTCACCATCTTCGAACTGACGCTGCTGCTGTACTACGGACTCATCGCGATTGACCCCGACCTCGTCGTCCTCCGGTTCTGGGCGCGACCTCTCCACTGGACGGTCGTCTCGACGTACGCGCTCACCGCGCTCGGCGTCGCAGCCACGTGGCTGCACTACGAACGCCCGCTGGAGGTCCGCGACGCGCTCGCCATCGCCGGCGTCGTCTGTCTCGTCCAGGTCCCCCTCTCCCCGATGATAACGCACCCGTTCTACTGGCGGCCGCTCTCCGAGACCGCACTGATGCAGGGGATATACTCGCAGTTACGACTCGGCCTCCCCATCGCACTGCTCCTCCCGCTCGGCGCAGCAGGAACGAAACGCGAGTTCGCGGCCGTTCTCGCACTCGCCTGCTCTCTCCCACTCCTCGCCGTCCTGTACCGCGCCCACAACCACCTCTACTACGGCGGATACCAGTGGCCGGTCGACGTCCTCGCACTCAACGCCACCGTCGGGTTCGCCGTCGCCATCGGCCTCGGCACTCTCAACTTCGCCATCGGCCGCTACGCAGCCACCCGCACCCCGTCGTAGCCACCATCGGACACCAGCGACTCCGCGACGCACGAATCGAACCCGGAACCCAAGGAGCGGTCGGTTCGAGGAACACGTCCAACTACGCAGCGAGAGGAATCGGCGAGAGAAGCCTAGGCCGGAATTTGAATCCGGGGTCTCGTCCTTACCAAGGACGCGCTTTACCGCTAAGCTACCCAGGCGCGTTGGAACGCATCTTCCACTTGTCGGGATTCGTTTTAATGCGTTTCGATTCGCGGCTACGAATCGCCCGCGGACTGGGGGACGCCGTCGTCCGCGGTCGGCTCCTCGGGCGGAATCGTGGCGTGGAGGTCGGCGACGGTCGGGAGGAAGTCCAGTTCGTGCGGGAACCCACGGTCGGTGACGTGGTCGATGCAGTCCGCGACGACGGCGTACAGTTCGGGCGTCGGGGTGCCGTCGGCGGCGGTGGTGCCGGCGAGTGCGGCGAGTTCGAGGACGTCCCGTTCGAGCGTGCGGTCGTGCTCGGCGGGGTCCCTGGTGGGGTCGCGCTCGGCGTCGCGGCGTTCGGTCTGCTCGCGGCCGAACGTGCGGACGGTCTCGACGGCGCGGCCGGCCGCGTCCGTTCGCGCGAGCAGGTAGAAGCCCCTGGAGACGAGGACGTCGGCGGCGAGGATGTCGAGGTTCGGCTGGGTCTGGTCGTCGACGTCCTCCCAGGGTTCCGTGTGGGAGAGCGTGCGGGTGAGGCGAAGGCCGTCGTAGATGAGTTGGACGCCGGCGGCGCGGCTACCGATGGCGTTCAGGTCGACGGTGTCGTCGACGGCGCGCGCGCAACGGAGTGCGAGCGTGCCGGGGGCGAGCGAGCCGCCGTCGACGTGTGCGACGATGTCGTCGCGGAGGCGCGCCGGGTAGACGTCCTCGACGGCGTCCACGGCGGCCGAGCGACACGTTGCTGCCTCGTCCATCGCGCGTAGGTAGCAACGGGACACGCAAAGACCTTTGGAAACGACGGACGTCCGCGGTGGTGTGATTCGAGTCGACCGCGACGGGGACGTCTGCGTGGTGAGCATCGACCGTCCGGACCGGCGGAACGCGCTTCGACCGACGGACCTGGACGTGCTTGCGGACGCGGCCGAGCAGGTGACGGCGCCCGTGCTGTACCTTCACGGGGAGGGGCCGGCGTTCTGTGCGGGCGCGGACCTGGACGTCGTCGCCGACCTGGACCGCGAGGGTGCGCGGGACCTGGCGGCGCGCGGGCAGCGCGTGGTGCGCGCGTTCGAGTCGACGGACGCGGTCGTCGTCGCCGGAATCGACGGCCCGGCGCGTGGTGGTGGCGTGGAGCTCGCGCTCGGCTGCGACGTGCGGGTGGCGACGCCGGCGGCGTCGTTCGCGGAACCGGGCGTGTCCCTCGGGTTGTTCGGCGCGTGGGGCGGGACGGCGCGGCTGGCGCGCATCTGCGGGGAGGGCGACGCGATGGACCTCGCGCTCTCCGGGCGGAGCGTGGACGCGACCGACGCCCACCGGATGGGGCTCGTGTCGCGCGTCGTCGACGACCCGCGCACGGTGGCTGACGAGATAGCGGCGCACCCGCCGGATGCGCTCGGGGCGCTGAAGCGACGGATGCGCGACCGCGAGGACGTCCAGAGCCAGGAGGCCAGGGAGGTGGAGGCGTTCGCGGACCTCGTCGCGAGTCACGCCGACGACATCGCCGCCGCGCGCGACGAGGACTGACCGCGTCGGTACTCCGGTGGGGCATCGGGCAACGAGTCCTCGTCCGAAAGAGTCGTAGTGCGCGAACGCCGACGTTGGGGCGTGACAGATTGCGAGCACTGCTCGGAATCGTTCGAGGACGAGGCCGCGTACCTCAGGCACCTCGGCGACGAGCATCCGGGCGAGATGGGGCCGATAGAGCGACGGCGACTGGACGAACTCGGCGGCGGCGACGGCGGGCCGTCGACGCCGCTGCTCGTCGCCGGTATCGCCGTCGGCGCGCTCCTCCTCGCCGTCATCCTGTACACGCTCACCATCGGGGGTAGCGGGAGCGGTCCGAACAGCGAACTCGGCGAACTCGGGCCGGCGCCGAACCCGCCCGGGCACCAGCTCGGGCCGGCGGGGACCGACGAGGTGTATCGACCGTACAGCCTCGGGGCGGCGCACGAGCACGGGCCGATCAGCGTGAACGTCGACGGACAGCAGATAGACTTCCGGCGAGCGGAGTTCCAGCATCCGCGAGAGATGCGCGCGTTCCACTTCGAACGCGGGCTGCGACGCTGGCACGTGCACGCCAAGGGCGTGACGCTCGAGTACGCGCTGGAGGCGACGGCGTTCGGCGTGACGAACACGTCGTTCGCGTACGACGGCGTCGTCTACCGGCAGGGGGCGAACGCGCAGGCGCCGGACGGCTGGGAGGTCGTGACCGGTGCGACCGTCGTGTACGAGGTCAACGGCGAACCGGTGGCGCCGGAGACGTACGTCCTCCAGGAGGGCGACAGCATCTCGGTTCGCGTGCAAGCACCCGGCGGTGGGTCGACGAACGGGACGACGACGAACGCGAGCGCGCTCGCCTGAGCGGTCTCGATTTCTCGACTGGTTCTCTCCTGGAGCGGTCAGGGCGTGGGGTCGACGGGCGCTGGCGGCATCGCGCGCTTGTGCTTGCTGGCTTCGTAGAGTTCGCGGACCTGCGTGATGGCGTCGCGGTCGACGTCGAGCGCACGTTCGGTCGCGGCGGGCGAGAGGTCGCCGTCGACGTGGAGCGCGAGGATGGCGTCGATTGTATCGTAGTCGAGCCCCAGCTCGCCCTCGTCGGTCTGGTCCGCCCAGAGTTCGGCGGTCGCTTGCTTCTCAGCGAGGTCGTCTGGCGCGCCGAGGTGCGCGGCGAGCTGGCGGACCTGTTGCTTGTAGAGGTTCCCGATGGGGTTGCAGTCGACGGCCTGGTCGCCGTACTTCGTGAAGTACCCGGTGAGGGCTTCGGCGCGGTTCCCGGTGCCGAGGACGACGCGGTTCTCTTCGTTCGCGACGTAGTAGTTCAGGACGCCGCGGACGCGAGCGCGAGTGTTCCCGACGGCGGTTCGGTCGCGGTCGCTCCCGGGGACGGCGTCGACGAGCGCGTCGACGATGGGTTCGATCTCGACGACGTCGTACTCGATGCCGAGGTCCTCGGCGACGCGCTCGGCGTCGCTCATGTTGCCGTCGCTCGATACTTCGGCGGGAAGGACGAGCCCGCGGAGGTTCTCTTTGCCGAGTGCGCTCGCCGCGAGGTACGCGGTCGTGGTGGAGTCGACGCCGCCGGAGAGGCCGAGGACGGCGCCGTCGGCGCCGGCGTCGGCGACGACGTCCTGGATGAACGTCTCGATGTGGTCGCGTCGGTCGCGGAGTTCGTCGTCGGAGAATCGCAGGTCAAGCATCACGCGTCGGTAGGGATTGCATCGACAAATACGGTTCCATGACGCGGAAACGATGGACGTGCGTCCAGTTCCCGGCCGCCCGGCGGCCGCGAAGCGCTACGTTCAAGTGCAAGCGGCCGGAATCGACGGATGCGAGCGCCGTTGGTCCAGTGGTAGGACAGTGGCTTCCCAAGCCACTAGCCCGGGTTCAATTCCCGGACGGCGCATTTTCTGAGCGAAACGAAGAAGATCGCCACCGGGAATTGAACCCTACCAGTCGCGCGCAGCGAACGCAGTGAACGAGCGCGTCTGGTTTCGGTTCAATTCCCGGACGGCGGACTCCCTTCGGTCGTCCACCGTCCGACTTCCCGTTCGCCTCGCTCACGGGAATCCCGGACGGCGCACTTCTCCGGAACACCACGAGCGAGGAGCGACAGCGACGAGCGAGTGCCTTCGCGGGGTGGGGTTCGCGTCGGGGGGTCGGGTGGTATGCGGTGTCTAGTGGGGGTGGATGGTGGGTCGTAGGCGGTTGGTTACGATGCTGATGGGGGTGGTATCGGTGGTGTATGGTCGCCTGGGCTCGCGTGGTGGCGTGTGTGTTCGGTGTGGCGTGTCGCAGGCGAGTGAACGGTGGTGGTTAGTGTGCGGTTTAGTGTGGTGGTTCGGGGTGTGGTGGGGTGCTGGTTGCTGGTGGGTGTGGCGTTGGGGGCGGTGCTGGTGTTCCAAAGTGTTCGGTATGCGTTGTATAGCGTGGGTCTGGTGGTGTTGTGCGTGGCGCTGGTGGTGTTCGCGTTGGAGCCGGAGTGGCGCCAGTATGGCTATCGGTAGGTTGGTGCGGTCGCTCGCTGGCGGCTGTTGCTGTGTGAGGGGTCGTCGTCGCGTGCGTTCGCGTCGACGACCGGTTGCGTCGCTGTACCCACCCCACCCCTGGGGTTTCAGGCTTCGTCGCGCCGTTCGAGTCCGTCTTCGACGGGACGCGTGGTGTCGGATTCGATCCAGGCGTCCAGGTTCTCGCGGTCGTAGATGACCATTCCTTCGACGGTTTCACGGCCGACGTAGCGGTCGGCGTCTTCGTTTTCCTGTGACTGCATCCGGGTTCGATGCAGGATATAGTTCGGTCGGGCTTATGCTTGCTGGCCGGGTGAGCGCGGCGATAAAAGCATGACGGCCACGGGGCGAGGAAGGGTGGTTCGGGGTGATCGAGGGTCGGGTGGTTGGGGTGGCGCGGCGTGGGCGGGGTGGCGGGTCGAGCGGTGACGGAGGGTCAGCCGAGCGAGCGCGTGCAGTTACGGCAGTACTTGATGGTGCCGAGGTGTTCGTTCGCCGTGCCGCAGTGCGGGCATGCGCGGAACGCGTCCTCGGTGGGGTGTGCCGGTGGGACGCGGTCGTCGAGGTCGTCCTCGTCGACGCGGTTCCGGTGGACGCGGTCGCCGACGCGCGTGTATTCTTCGGGGTCGCCGATGGCGCTCGCCTGTGGGTTCCGCTCCCCGCGGCGCACGTAGTACGCGTAGATGGCGAGCTGGACGACCGCGAACAGGACGGCGTAGCCGATTATCCAGCTCCAGACCTCGACCATATGTGCTAGTTGTTCGCATGGCACTTGATTGTTGTCGCTCGCGGGTCCACCTGCGCGCGAGTGAGCGGACGGGTCGTGGCGAGACGGGACAGGACGGGTCGGAGCGGAAGCGGGTGGGTGGCGTCGTCAGCGGCCGCCGGGCGGCGCGAGGTCGCGGCGGAACTCGTCGAACACGTCGAGGTCGTCGTCGAGGTCGTACTCGATGCGGCGTTCCGCCTGGCGGTTCACGTTCGCGTCCTCGAGCGGTTCGGCGACGTCCTCCCAGCCGGGTTTGACCTTCACGCTCTTGGCTGGCGACCCGACGGCGACGTGGTGCGCGGGGATGTCGCTGGAGACCGCGGCTTTCGCGCCGACGACCGCGTTCTCGCCGATCTTGCAGCCCGCGCGGACCATCGTGTCGTACGTGATGCGCGCGTCGTCCTCGACGATAGTGTGGTAGTTCTCGACCTCGGTCTGGTCGACGACGTCGTGGTCGTGACTGTAGATGTGTGCGTCGTCGCTGATGGAGACGCGGTCGCCGATGGTGAGCTTCCCGCGGTCGTCGAGGTGGACGTCGTCGTGGATGACGACGTTGTCCCCGATGGTGATGTTGTGGCCGTACGTGAACGTGATGCCCTTGAAGAACCGGCAGTCGTCGCCACACTCCTCGAAGAGGTGGTCGGCGAGCATCGCGCGGAACCGGAGCGCGAACTCGACGTTGTCCGCCATCGGCGTCGCGTCGAACTGCCGCCAGAGCCACTGGAGGTGCTTCGAGGTCTCGAACTTCTCCTCGTCTTTCTCGGCGTAGTACTCGGATTCGAGCGTGGTGTTGCAGGGGTCGTACCCCTGGAGACGGACGCGTTCTGCGGGCGAGACGTCCGCGTCGTTCTGCCAGCGCTCGTAGGCGTCGCGGTCGCCGTGGAGGTCGACGAGGACGTCCTCGACGACCTCGCACGTGGACTCGTCGTCGCCGCGGAGTCGCTCGTCGACGTCCTCGATGAACGCTCGGACGCCTGCCTCGGCGCCCCCGGGAAGCGTGACGTGCCGTTTCGTCATGCTCGCCAGTTGGCGGTCGGCCCTGATACCCGTTTGGTTGTGCGAAGCCCGCGTCGTCCCGCTCCTCGCGCTGGTTCGGCCAAGCACTGATACCGATGCATCACTTTGGTATGGTATGGCATACTCGCGTCGGTCGGTGCTACGCGGGTTAGCCGCGGCGGCATCGTTCCCAGCGCTCTCCGGGGCCCTGTCGAGCAGGCAGCCTCGGCGCTTCGAGCAGCTATCGGTGTCTGTCACCGGCCCGGGGTCGCTCTGGGTTGGGACGCTCGGGTTCCGCGACGCCGACGGCACCGAGCGCTGGGAGGACGTCTTCGGACTCGGCGACCTGGACTACCTCGCACCGAACGACTTTCAGGTCAACGACCGAGTCACCGAACTGTACACGCCCGTCGAGTTCGTCGCAGCCCCGATGGCCGGCCACGACCCCGCGAACCCGCTCTCCGCGTCGCTCTCGACGGACGACGCCGAACTCGCGTCCGGAACCGTCACCGGGGTCGACGACGCCATCACCCTCACCTTGGAGTGACAGCGAGCCGCCGTTGGAGTGACGGATGGCGGTCGACCGTGGCGAGGTGCCAAGGTTTAAGCAGTCGCCGCAAAACTTGCGTGCCGTATGGGGACAGGCGGCACGGGGCGAGGAGCGAGCGAGATGGATGCGACCCGTAGACGCATCGTCGCCGCGGGCGCGACGGTGGTCGCGACGGCCGGCACCGGGTGCACGTCAGTCATGGGCGTCTTCGGCGACGACGCGTACGACTCGGTGCGCGTGACCGTCGATGCCGACAGCGTCGTCTGGTCCGGAACCGTCTCCTTCCGGAGCACCGACGGGGTGCGCGTGAGCATCTCGGTCGACCGCGCCCTCGGCAGCCGTTCGTACGTCCTTCCCGACGACATCGACGCCGAAGGCTACGACGCGGTCGGCGAACCGATACGCGTCGTCGTCGTCCCGGAACGAGGCGTCTCCGAGCGCACGCCCCTGTCCGTGGTGGTCGATTGCGACGGCGACCGCTGCGGGCGGGCGCAGACGACCGACGGCGACGAACCGCTCCGCGTCGACGTCGGGTGACGACGTCCGACCCACTCGTCGGCTCGCGTTCTCGCTCGATGGCGACGAAGCACACCCGCTAAGTGCGGGGCGTCCCTAGGTCGTCGTATGCATTACCGCGAACTCGGCGCAGCGGGCGTCGACGTGTCCGAGATCGGGTTCGGCGCGTGGACGGTCGGCACCGACTGGTGGGGCGACCGCACCGACGAGGAGGCCAAGGAGATGCTCCGGTACGCGTTCGACCAGGGCATCACGTACTTCGACACGGGCGACGTGTACGGGCACGGGCACAGCGAGGAACTCGTCGGCGAGGCGCTCGCGGACGTCCGCGACGAGGTCTCGGTCGCGACGAAGATAGGGTACGACTTCTACAACAACCCGCAGGCGGGTCACGGCGAGCTCCCGAAGGAGATGCACCCCGAGTATCTCGACGACGCGCTCGAGCAGAGCCTCGACCGGCTCGGGTTCGACAAGGTGGAACTCCTCCAGTTGCACAACGCGAACGTCGAGGAGATCGACGCGGACGTCCTGGAGTGGCTCGACGAGGTCAGGGAGAGCGGTCGCGCGGACGCGGTCGGTATCGCGCTCGGGCCGAGCATCGGCTGGCTCGCGGAGGGCGAGAAGGCGATCCGCGAGGAGTTCGACTCCGTCCAGCTCGTCTGGAACGCGCTCGAACCCGAGATCGGCGACCGATTCCTGGAGGTCATCGAGGAGACCGGGAGCGAGACGAGTCTCGTGCCGCGCGTCCCGCACTCCTCTGGGTTGCTGAACGAGCAGATAACGCCCGAGAACCCGCCGGGCGAGGGCGACCATCGCGCGTACCGGCCGGACGCGTGGTTCGAGACGGGGTTCGAGAAGGTCGAGAAGCTTCGGTTCTTGGAGGGTGACGGCGAGCGGACGATGGCGCAGGGGTCGCTCCAGTACCTCCTCTATCACGACGCGGTGGCGACGGTGACGCCGACGTTCCGCACGCGCGAGGACATCGACGCGTGGGCGGCGGCGAGCGACGTCCCGCCGCTGTCGGCCGAGGAGTACGAGCGCGTTCGCGAACTCCAGGCGAACGGGTTCGAGCTGGACCGCGACGACGGCATGGACAGTCTCCGGTCGTCCGTCGGCGGTGAGGACATCGAACGCGCCGGGCTCGACAAGCACGTCGCGGGCGACTGAGGCGACACTCTCGCGAACCCAGGACGTTGGACGGACGTCGAAAAAAGAACGGGTTCGAGGGCACCGAAGCGGTCGTTCGACGCCCGTAAGCACTCCTTACGGGGCGTTTAGGCAGTCTATACTGATATGGGATACCACCGTAGCACTGAGTGCCCGTTGGCGCTCGTCCCCACATCGAGCCGCCAGGGCCTGTCCGCACACGCACACCATACGAGGGGGGAGGCCGACGCGAGTCGGTTCCGTCGTACCGGGTGCACTCGTGCAGACGTCGACAACCGCACCACCGAATCCACCGGCCGACACCCACCCACCCACCCCACCCACGTCAGGCCGGTTCCACCCACCCACCCATCTACGGTCCGAGGCCGGCCGCTTTCGCGGCCGGCTTCTATCGGATTCTTTCGGTGCGACCGACCCAATTCTCTCGATAGCGACCGCGCCGTCGAACGACCGACGACGATAGCGAGTGAGACGGTTCTGGGGCGTTCTGGAGCGTTCTGGCCCGCTATACGGTAGTTCTCTCGTGACCTTGCGGTTCCCGTCGACGGCGTCGGCAATACAACTTTGGCGCAGGACCTATGTAACCAAGGCCACTCGGTTCGGGCATGACACGAACACGGCGTTCACTGTTGAAAGTCACGGCGGCGTCCGGCGCGGTCGCGCTCGCGGGTTGTTCGAGCATCCTCGGTGGGTCCGAAGGCGCGAGCGAGACGCAATGGCTCTACCAGCCGGGGACGGTCGGCGACGTCGACCACTACCTGTCGCTGCGGTACAAGCCCTCGGCGATCGCGGAGCGCGCGGCGAACTTCGACGACGACGTCTACGACGCGATGCGGTCGTTCGGGAGTTCCGCGCGCGACCTCGTCGGGTTCGAGTTCGGGACGACCGACGCCCAGCTCGCGTTCGGGAAGAACGCCGTCCTCGCTGCGGACTTCGAGACGGACGACGTCGCGTCGACGCTCGAAGCCGAGGAGTTCAGCGGCGAGGACACGTACAAGAACTACGACGTGTACGTCGGCCCGGACGAGGACGCCGCGGTCGGCATCGGGAGCAGCGAGGTCGTCGTCGCGCGCTCGACGGGCATCTTCGGAAGCGCGGACAACGCCGAAGCGGTCCTCGAAGGCATCCTCGACGTGAACGCCGGTGACGCGGAAAGCTACACCGCCGACAGCGAGGACTTCAAGGCACTCACGGACGCGTTCGGTGACAGCGCCATCCAGTCGATGCGGACGTACGACGAGACCGAGTCCACGGACACCGACGACGGCGACTTCGCGGGCGAGGTCGCGCGCGGAATCGACTCCGTGCTCGTCGACGACGGCATCGAGACGACGTTCGTCCGCGTGTTCAACGAAGCGTCCGACATCGACGAAGGCGACATCGAGGACTGGGTGGACGCCGACGACACGTTCGACGAGTTCCAGGACGTCGAGATATCGACGAACGGCCGCGTCGTCCAGGTCACGGGCACGGAAGCAACCGGCGCGTACGACTTCTACGTCGGAAGCGCCTGAACCCGCTCGAACAGTCCCCACCCCGAAACGGCGACCTTGCGGCCGCCGTATGCTACCGCAGTCAGTCAGTTCACACCCCGAAACGGCGGCCTGGAGGCCGCCGTATGCTCCTGCGACCAGTCAGTTCACGCCAGAAAGACGTGCCGCGGGCGGTCCGCGAGGACGTCCCGGCCCCAGTCGACGGTGTCGCTGAAAGCGTCCGAGCGGAAGAACGCCATCGCGTCGCCGCGGGACTGCCAGCGCGACGCGATGAACATGTCGTTCTCGTCCTCGACGTTCGCGAGGAGGTCCGTCTTCACGTGCCCGTCCATGTCCGCGAGGACGCCGCCGACGGTCTCGAACTTGTCGACGAAGTCCTCGCGTTTCTCGGGCTTGGTCGTGTAGAACATCCCCATCGTCCCCCACGTGTCGGCGTCGGCGTCGTCGCCGGCCTGCCGGACGATACCGGGGAGGTCGGTGAGGAACCCGCTCGCGGTGTCGGCGGCCTCCTGGGCCTCCCACACGCTCGCGACGGCGTGCGGCCCGTCGGGGTTCTCGTAGACCGCGGTCTTCACGTGGCGGTCGTAGTGCTCGAAGTTCCCGCGCAGGCCATCCATCTCCTCGTAGAGTTCGTCGACGTCCGCGTCCGAGTAGAGGACGACCGCGTACACGTCCTCGCCGTGGGGCTGCCCGCCGTAGACGCCCTCCGCTTCGAGTTCGTCGCGGACGTCCGCGGGCGGCCCGCCAGCGTCGTCGCCGTGCGCGCGCTCCGCGTCGTCGCCGTGGTGGTGGCCGTCGTCGTCGCCGTGGTGGTGGTCACCCTCGCCGTGGTGATGCCCACCGTCGTCGCCGTGATGGTGGCCGTCGTCGTCACCGTGACCGTGGTCGTGGTGGCCGCCTTCGGCGTCCGCGGCGTCGCGCTCCCCCTCGGGGACGGGGATGTCCTCGCCGGCGAAGAACGCGGGGAGGTCCGCGGGCGGGAACTTCCGGCCGACGAGGAAGTCACCGAAGTCAGCGAACTGCGACGTCGACGGGTCGAACCGCATCTCGTTCAGGAGGTCCTTCACGTTCGAGAGGTCGTCCGCCCAGAGCGTGATCCCCCACTCGTGAGCGTCCATGCCGACGGACGAGCAGATCATCTGGTCGACCTTCCCCGCGTAGTCCCGGCCGATGTCCGCGTGACGCATGATGTGCTCGGCGCGCTCGTCGTACGGCGTGTCGTACCAGTTCTGCTCGGGCTGACGGCGCTTGCTCATCGGGTAGAACGACACGAACTCGCTATCGGGTATCTCCGGGTGGAGTCGGTCGTCGATGTAGTCGCCGATGGCGGCGTCCTCGTCGGTCTCGCCGGCGAGGTACTCGCGGGTCTGCTCGCCGTACCCCGACGCCTCCGTGACGGAGACGTAGCTCGTCGCGCGTTCGGTGAACGCGGCGAGCGCGGTGTCCTCGAACGACCGCTCGATGCGGTCGAGGTCCGCCATCGTCGGCCGCAAGTGCAGGAAGAGGAGGTCCGCCTTGTGACCCATCACCGAGTAGCACGCGGACTCGCCACCCTCGCTTCGAGCGGCGTGCTCGCGGTGCACGAGGAAGTCCTCGCCCGCCTCGAGCGCGCGCTCGCGCTCGTGCTCGGGCGCCTCCCGCCAGGCGTCCCAGTCCACCGTCCGGAAGTCGTGCAGTACGTACGACCCTTCCGCCGTGAGCGGCGGTTCGCGTTGCTCCATGCTCGCGCGTTCGGCGGGCGGCCAGAAGGCCGTGTCGGTCTCGGGTCGGGGACGACGGCGAGCGAACGACCGACAGCGGCAACGGACTCCGAGTATCGAAACCCTTTCACGACCGCCACGGAAGATAAGGACAAGATGCGTAAGAGCGGCCCGCCGAAGGGGCTCATCGCGTACATCGTCCTGGAACTCCTCGCGGAGAAACCACGGTACGGGTACGAGATACTCAAGGAGATAACGGACATCAGCGGCGGCCACTGGGAGCCCTCGTACGGGTCGGTGTACCCGATACTGTACAAGTTCGAGGACGAGGGATGGGCGCAGCGAATCGAGCGCGAGGACGAGCCCGACCGGAAGTACTTCGAGCTCACGGACGACGGCGTGCTCGAACTCGACCGCCGACGCGAGGAGTCCGCGAGGAAGGCCAAGGAGTTCGCGGACGTCATCCTCGGGTTCTATCACGTCTACGTCGCGTTCTCGTGCGACGACCGGTTCGAGGTGCCGGCGCTCGACGGCGAGTGGCACTTCGACGAGGACTTCTCGGCGTGGATCGTCGAGCAGATGATCCGTCACCACGACCACTACTTCGGTGACTTCGAGCGCGTGGACGCGACGCCCGACGAGTTCTACGACGCCCACGGCGTCGACCGCGACGACGAGTAGCGACCGACGAGGGTGGCGCCCCGACGGGGGAGCACGGTCCTGTCATAGTATGGCAATATTTTTTATCAGTAGGTTAGTACGTCAGGATCGATGCCCTCCAATCGACTGCAGACGCTACTTGTCATCGCGGTCGTCGGCCTGGCGGTGCTCGCACCGCTTGGCGCGGCGACCTCGATGGGCGTGGCGACGGACGGTTCGACAGCGAACGACGCGACGACGGTCGGTCCGGACGAGACGCTCGAAGACGGCGGCGAGTACCGCGTCGGCCAGACGCTCGTCTCCGATTCCTGGGACGTGGACGCCGTGGAGCTCCAGTATCGCGAGGACGACTCGTGGGCGTTCGTCGCGCAGTTGTCCGTGACCGACGGCCGCGTTCGCGTGAAGACGGACGGCCTCGACCCGGGCCGATACCGGCTCGCGGCCGACGACACCGATCGAACCGTCTCGTTCCGGCTCCGCGCGGGAACGACCGAGACGACGGTCGACGAGTCGACGACGACGGCCGAACCCACGACGAGCACGTCCGGGACGACGCTCGTCGCGGGCGGCGAGTACCAGCCTGGCCAGGTCCTCGTATCGGACTCGTGGAGCGTGAGCACGGTCGAACTCCAGTACCGGACGGACGACGCCTGGGCGTTCGTCGCGCAGTTGTCCGTGACCGACGGCACCGTCACCGTCTCTACTGACGGCGCCGACCCCGGCCGGTACCGGCTCGTCGCCGACGGCACCGCGCGAACCGTCTCGTTCCGGCTTCGCGCGCCGACGACGGCGGCGACGACGGTCGACGATTCGACGACGACCGAGACCTCGACGAACGATCCGGACGAAGCCCTCGAGGACGGCGGCACGTACTGGATGGGTCAGACGCTCGTCGACGAGCGGTGGAACGTGGACACCGCGGAACTCCAGCAGGAGCGGGACGGTTCGTGGGTGTTCGTCTCCGAGATCCCCGTCGACGACGACACCGTCCGCGTGCACACCGCCAACGCCGACCCCGGCCGGTACCGGCTCGTCGCCGATGGCACCGCGCGAACCGTCTCGTTCCGGCTTCGCGCGCAGACCCTCGACGCCTCGCTGAACGCGTCCGTCCTCCGGGACCACGGTTCGGCGGCGGCGACGACGACGAACGTCTCCATCCGGTCGAACCGAGCCGGGTACGGCCTCGCCGTCACGAGCCCGGACCTGAACGGGTCCACGCTCCGTCGCGTCCTCGAGGCGGGGAAGACGGTCGATACGGACGACGACGGCACCGCCGACGCGGTCCTCATCTACGACGTCTCCTCGAACGCGGAACTGACCGCGGACTTCCGCTGCACTGGCGCCGGGAACCACACGCTCGCGTTCACGCCGGTGGACGCGTCCGCGACGGCGAACGCGACCGTGACCGTCGAGGCGCCGGCTATCGCCGACGTCTACTTCACGGAGAAAGCGCTCCGGTCGTCGAACGATGGCGTGGTCCGCATCCCGGTCGGCATCGACCGGTGCGCTGACCGCGCGACCGTCGTGCTCGGGAGCGGGAACGAGCCGGTGTCGTTCGTCGCGACGCTCGCCGACCCCGACGACGACGGCCGCGCCGTCCTCCGCTGGAACACGAGCGCGACCCAGACCGTCGACAGCGCGCTCGCCGCCGGCAACGGGACGACGCTCGTCGACGCGACCCGACGACGACCCGACGGCGACACCGACGGTGCCGCCGTGAACGGCACGTACGCGCTGTCGCTGTACGCCGGGAACGACACCGACGACGTCGAGGTGGACGTCGCGGCCGCGATGACGGACGCGAACGCGGACGAGTCGCCCGCGGTCGACATCGCTGCCGTGGACGCACCGACCGCACTAGCCACCGGCGACGACTTCGGGGTCGCGGTCACCGTCGAGAACGCCGGCGAGAGCGCGGCGTCGACGACCGTTCGCCTGGTCCGCGACGGCGAGAACGTCTCGACGAAAGCAGTCGACGTCGCGGCCGACGCGACCGAGGTGGTGACGTTCTCCCTGCGCGCCCGCAACGACACGGGGACCGCTCGCTACCGCGTCGTCGCCGGCGACGCGAACGCCACGTTCGAGATGGACGTCCGATACCGCGATACCACAGACGCCACCACGACGCCGACCGAGACGGAGACGGTCGACCCGACTACCGCGGCGACGACCGCCGGAAACGAGACCGCTAGCGCTACCGGAACCGGGTCGTCGACGGACGCGACCGGGATGCCCGGGTTCGGGCTCGTGGCCGCACTCGTCGCGGTCATCGGCGTCACGCTCCTCGCGCGAACGCGGCGCTGACCGGCCGGAGTGCGGTCGTCGAAGAAAGGGGACGCCGGGCGGTCAGAGGAGGCTGGGGACGACGACCATCGCGAGCAGGCAGACGAGCATCGTGACGCCGACGCTCGTCGTGACGTACCGGACGTGCCGGCGTTTCGGGTCGATGGGGAGCCGCGAGATGATGGCTTCCGTGCTCGTGCGGAGGATGTGGCCGCCGTCGAGCGGGAACGCGGGGATGCAGTTGAAGAACCCGAGCTGGACGTTGATCCACCCGGTCCAGAACGCGAGGTTCGCGAGCACGAACACCGCGTCGGCGCCGAGGAAGGAGAGCGGGCCGCCGCTCGCGACGTAGAAGTTCGTGATCGAGCCCTGGAAGCCAGCGAAGTTCAACGGGAGGTTGAACGCGCCGAACGCGCTCGCGAACGGGAGGATGAGCGTCCCGATCATCGTCCCGAAGAACCACTGGACGAGCCCGGCGTCGCCGGGGCCGCCGCCGCCGAGCGCGCCGAGGTAGTTCTCCGCGGGGTACAGTTGCACGCCGAAGTCCGTGACGACGAGCCCGGTCGTCCCGAACACGGGCTGGACGCCGAGGAAGCCGCCGCCGTCCTGCGCGCCGAGTTCGACCTCGTACGTCTCGCGAGCGCCGTCGTGGTACGCGGTGATGGAGACGGTCGTCCCGGGGTCCTGGTTCTCGACGTACCGGACGAGTTCGCGCGTGTCGACGACGCGCTCGCCGTCGACCGCGGTGACGACGAGCATCTCGCCGGCGGGCGCACCACCGGCCGCGAACGGGTCGCCGTCGAGCACGCGGACGTACGCACCCGCGACGAACTCGGTGGTCGCCACCGTTCCGTTCGCGCGTTCGACGGTCGCGTTCACCGGGCCTGGTGACGCCTCGACGGCGTCGTAGAACCCGGCGGTGGTACTGACCGGCGTCCCGTTGATCGCGGTTATCGTATCCTCCGGCGCGACCGCGGCTGGACCACCACGCACTGTCTGCGTGACGAGAACGGTGCGTTCCACGCGCTCGGTGCGCTCGCCGTCGATCTCGACCTCGACGGTCTCCGCGGTGGTGTTCGCGAGCATCGCGGAGACGTCCGCGTTCGACTCGACGACGGCGCCGTCGAACGCGGTGATGCGGTCGCCTTCGCCGATGTCCGCTTGCGCAGCGGGCGACCCCGGGAACGCGCCGGCGACCGCCGCGCCCGGTGCGACCGACAGCGACGCGATGATGGGGCCGAACAGGAGCGCGTACGCGACGACGGTGACCGCGAAGTTGTTCGTGACGCCCGCGGCGAACATCCGCGTCTGCGCGCCGCGCGTCCGGTCGCGGCGCTGTTTCTCGTTCGGTTCGACGAACGCGCCCACGGGGAGGATGGCGAGGAGCGCGAGCCCCATGGACTCGATCTCGATGTCCTCGACGCGAGAGAGGAGGCCGTGTCCGCCCTCGTGGACGATGAGGCCGACCGCGAGCCCGAACACGATACCGGGCGCGGCCGACAGCGGCAGGAAGTCGTTGACGCCCGGGATGACGAGGAAGTTCTTCGGGTTACTGACCGTCTGCGTGGCGGGGTCCTGGACGACGTTGAATGCGGCGAACACGAGCGCGACGAAAGACCCGACCATGACGACGAGCGCGATGCCGACGCCGACGTTCGCCCACGCACGCCAGAACCGCTTCGGGCCGGCGAGCCAGTTCAAGAACGCCCGCCCGCGCTTCGTGTGGAGGGTGAGTATCGGACCGCTCGTCCCGACGAACGACGGGAGGAGCCCGTTCCGGTTAGCGTAGATGACCGCGAGCCAGTAGACTGCGAGCCCGAACAGCACCCACTGCAGCGTGGAGACCATCACTCGTCTCTCGGGGACGCGCGGGCAAATGGCTTTGGTTACCCTGTACTCAGGCGGTCGAACCGACCGCACGCCGGGGGTTCCGCGTTCGAGTGCACTGGAACGGTCACCGCCAGTCGTCGCGTTCAGCGTGGCTCGCGGCGGAACTCGGAAAGGTTTAACCGCGACCGGGAAGGAGGGACGGTATGGCCAGTTTCAAGGAAGCAGAAGCGCGGAACCTCGAGAAGATGATCTGCATGCGATGTAACGCCCGGAACTCCAAGGAAGCGAAGCGCTGCCGGAAGTGCGGGTACAAGAACCTGCGTCCGAAGGCGAAGGAAGCGCGCGCAGCCTGATTCGCGGCGTTCGTCCTCCAAACCGCTTCTTTCACGCGTTCGACGCTCCGTCAGCGAGTGGCGACGCTCGCTCAGGCTTCGTCGGGGTACTTCGGTTCGCGCTTCTCCGCGCGAGCGAGCGCGGTCTCGACGACGTCCCGGACGTCGCCGTGGAACTCGCTCCCGTGCCCGGCGTACATGTGCTCGACGGTCTCGGGGAACCGGTCGAGGAGGTGCCGGATGCTCTCGATGAGGCGCTCGCGGCTCTGGCCCGCGTAGTCGGTGCGCCCGAAGCTCCCGTAGTCGAACGCGCCGTCGTCGTGCACGACGACGTCACCCGAGTACAGCGTCGTCTCGGAGACGAAGGAGACGTGGTCGCTCGCGTGCCCGGGCGTGTAGACGACGTCGAAGTCCTCGTCGCCGATGGCGACGGTGTCGCCGTCCTCGAGCGCGTGCGTTCGGTGCTCGTGTTCGGCGTACGCGTACACGTCCGGGTCGAACGCGTCGACGACGGCGTCCAACTGCGCGACGTGATCGCCGTGCTGGTGCGTGAGGTAGACGACGTCGACGTCGTCGACGTGCTCGCGGACCGCGTCGACGACGCCGTCGTACGCGCCGGCGTCCACGAGCGCCGTCACGTCGCCCGTCACGAGGTAGGCGTTGCACGTGAACGTCTCCGCGTCCGCCGTCACCGTATGTACTGTCACATGAGTACGGACGGACGGTCGATTACTAAAGCCTGACGCGCCACGCCTTCGGAAACTGACGAATCGCCCGTGACGCTTTTGAGCCTGCACGATAGTGTTTCACACGTATGGGTTTTGGGAGTTACGACGAGTCCGAGCAGGGCTCGCAGGAAATCGACACAGACCTGGACGAGGACACCGTCGACGGCCGTGATACCGACCACGACGGTGAGGTCGACTTCGAGAACGGGGCATCGAACGATGAACTCCTCGATCGCTTGCAGGACATCAAAGACGAGACGTGAAGCCAGGGGCGCGCGCGGTGGGGGTCGCCGAGTCCTACACCGGCGACGCGAGCACCCTCGCGGGCGTGGTCGCGCGACGCGACAGAGCCGTCGAATCCGTTTCTTTCGGGCAGTGTACGGTCGGTGGGAGCGACGCCACCGTCGGCGTCGGTGACGTCGTCGAGTCCCTCGAGCGACCGGACGCGCGCTACGTCCTGGTCGCTGGTGTGGCGCTCGCGTGGTACAACCTCCTCGACCTCGACGCGCTCCACGAGCGACTGGACCGGCCGGTGCTCGCGGTGACGTTCGAGGCGAGCGAGAGCCTCGAACCGGCGCTCAGGGACGCGTTCGACGGGGACGCGCTCGACGCGCGACTCGACGCGTACCACGCGCTGCCGGCACGCCGCGCCGTCCGCGTCGCCCGCGACGACGCCAGTGTCGAGGGGCGCAGCGACGTCGTGTACGTTCGCGCGGTCGGTATCGGCGACGAGCACGCCGCCGAGGTCGTCCGCGCGTTCACGCACGAGAGCGGCCGGCCGGAACCGGTCCGCGTCGCCCGCGAGGTTGCGCGCGCCGGCGACGCCCTCCGTCGCGGCGACTAACCGCGTCCGCCGGCCGCGGTCGCGTCGACGACCAGGGGCGAAACCGTTAGGAGCGTGCCCCACCGCGGAGTGCACATGAGCGACGACGACGCGGTCGCGTTCGAGGGCGCGACCGTCACCGCCTGCACGCGCTGCCCGGAACTCTGTGACTCGCGGTCACGCATCGTGAACGGCGTCGGCCCCGACGACGCCGCGCTGTGTTTCGTCGGCGAAGCCCCGGGCGCGAACGAGGACGAACGCGGCGAGCCGTTCGTCGGCCGGTCGGGGGACGTCCTCGACGACGCACTCGGCGACGTCGGGCTCCTCCGCGAGGACGTCCGCATCACGAACTGCGTGCGCTGCCGGCCGCCGGACAACCGCGACCCCAGGACCGACGAACTCGCGAACTGCCGCGACCATCTCGAACGCGAACTCGACGCCGTCGACCCCGACGTCGTCGTGACCCTCGGGAAGGTCCCGAGCCAGCACCTCTTAGAGCGCGACGTCGCCATCACGAGCGAAGCCGGCGACGTCCACGACGTCCGCGTCGGCGACCGCCAGTTCCGCGTCGTCCTGAGCGTCCACCCCGCGGCGACGCTCTACGACCGCAGTCAACGCGATACGTTCACCGACGCCATCGCCGAAGCCGCGGCGCTCGCGGGCGTCGAGAGAGAAGGAAGCGGCGGGCAGTCCCGCCTCGGCGAGTTCTGAGTTACGACCGACCGAGCCAGCGATCGCCGTCGAACAACCGCTTCAGTGCAGCGAAGAACCCGTCACCGGTGTCCTCCTCCGGGCGGAGTCGCGACCGGAGCCGCGAGGAGAACAGCTCGACGCTGATGACGATGACGATGACCATGAAGATGCCAGCCGCAGCGCGACTGAACGCGAGCTGCGCGAGCTGACCCTTGATGTACTGGCCGAGGCCACCCGCGCCGACGACACCCAGCGAGATGGCGATACGGACGTTGATCTCCGTGATGTAGAGTGCCCACGCGATGAACGACGAGAACACCTGCGAGAGCATCCCGAAGCTGATGACCTGCGAGCGGTTCGCGCCCGTCGAGGAGATCGCCTCGATGGGGCCCTCCTCGACCTCCTCGAGTTCGTCCGTGAACAACCGACCCATGTTCCCGATGGTGTCGGTCGCGATGGCGAACATCGCGGACAGCGGCGTCGGCCCGAACACGGGGATGTAGAACAGCACCCAGACGATCGCGGGGATCGCGCGGATGGTGCTCATCGTCCCGCGGAACAGGAAGTTGAACGGGAACGGCGTCACGCGCTCACTCCCGAGCACGCCGAAGAACAGCGCGAGCGGGAACCCGACGACCGTCCCGGTGAGGCCGACGATGATCGTGACGACGCTCGCGCCGACGATGCTCGTCCCCTCGTTGCGTCCCATGACGGCGTCGACGAGCGACCCCGGGTTCGCGAGGCTTCCGAACAGCCCGCTCCACCCGTCGAGTTGGTTCTCGGAGGAGTACAGCGTGAAGAACCGGAAGTCCGGCGTCGCGAAGTTGAACATGTTTTCGAGGAACACCGGGAACTGCCGGACGACCGCCGCCAGCGTGAACCCGAGGTACGCCAGGCCCGCGCCGGTCGCGGCGAGCACGCCGACGACCAGGCCGAGCATGAGGAACCGGCGGATGCGCTGTGCGCGCTCGATCTCCATGAGCCGGTCCTTGATGCGCTGGGACGTGTCCGCTTGCGTCCCGCCCATCTCCACGGACGCGCTCTCTTCGCTCATTGTATCGCCTCCTGGGTGGCCGCCGAGGCCTCCTCGTCGTCCTCGTAGTAGATCTCGTCGACGACGTCCATCGTCAGGTCGTCCTTCCCGCCGTCGAAGACGACGCGGCCGTCGCGCAGCCCGATGTAGCGTTCACCGAACTCGCGCGCAAGTCCGACCTGGTGGAGGCTCGCGATGGTCGTGAGGGTGCGTTCTTTCGCCGCGTCACGCATGTACCCCATCACTTCCTCCGCGGCCTTCGGGTCGAGGCTCGCGACGGGTTCGTCCGCGAGCATGAGGTCGGGTTGCTGGACGAGTGCGCGCGCGATGCCGACGCGCTGTTTCTGCCCGCCGGACATCGAGCCCGCGCGCTGCTGGGCTTCGTCGAGCAAGCCGACGGTGTCGAGCGCTTCGAGCGCGTTCACCTTGTCGGGCGTGTCGTACCACGTGAGGAGACTCCGGACGAGGTCCTCGCGGCTGAGTGCGCCCGTCAGGGCGTTCTTGTACGCGCTCATCGACTCGACGAGGTAGTGCATCTGGAACACCATGCCGATGTCGCTGCGTCGCCCACTGAGCTTCCGGTCGCCCATGTACACGCCGCCTTCCGTCGGCTCGGTGAGGCCGTTCAGGATGCGTAGCAGGGTCGACTTCCCTGCACCCGAGGGCCCGAGGAGCACCACGAACTCGCCCTCCGGGATGGTGAACGAGGCGTCCTCGAGCGCCACGGTATCCCCGTAGCGTTTTGTCAGGTTCTCTACGTTAATCGCTGGCATTGACTAAATATTCGTGAAGAACGGTTAGTTGCTTTCGAACTCGACTCGATGAATCGCCGTTCAGGCGGAGTCCAGCAGGTCGGTGCTGAGGCCGAGCGAGTTCGCGACGTCGATGACCGGCTGGTAGGTCTCGAGGCTCGCGGGACGGACGCCCGAGAACCAGAGGTCGTCCTCGGTCTTGTCCTCGGGAGTCTCCGAGTTCGGCATGCCGTTCGCGCCGAGGTACATCGAGTCGGGCGCGTCCTTGAGCGCGTTCACGAGCGCGTTCTTGTTCTCCTCGGAGAGCTCGGGGCTCGTCACCATCGGCGCGCGCGGGATGCCGTTCTCGTTGTAGTCCTTCATGTAGTCCGCGATCGGGCGGACACCGTCGACGTAGCCGTCGTCACCCTGCGTGATGAACTTCCCGACGGCGGCGGCGTCGGCCTGGCCGTCCTGGAGCGTCTTGAACGCTTCCGCGTGCCCGGACCACGTGCCCGTGAAGTCCGCGCCGTTGTCGCTCGAGGGCGCTTCGCCGACCTTGAGGCCTTCCTCCTTCAGCATCCAGAGGGGGTAGAGCGAGCCGGACGCCGACGTCATGTCCGCGAACGCGATCGTCTTGCCCTTGAGGTCGCTGACGGACTCGATGTCGGAGTCCTCGCGGACGACGATGACGCTCGTGTACTTCCAGGAGCCGTACGCCTTCCGCTGGAGCGCGATGTTGGCCTTGTCGGCCTTGACGCCGAGGGCGGCCGCGAACGGACCGGTCTCGGCGATGTCGGCGGACCCGGAGCCGAGGCCCTGGAGGACCGCGGAGTAGTTCGACGCGTACTGGAGTTCGACGTCCGCTTTGTCGCCGAGCTCGCTGTTGAGGTGCTCTTTGACCGGGCCGTACTGCTTCATCATGTAGTTCTGGGGCTCGGTCGGGCTCATCATGAACTGGACCGTGCCGTCGTTGTACGGCTGGCTGCCGAAGCTACCGATGCAGCCCGCCATGCTCGTGAGGCCGAGGGCCCCCGCCGTGCCTGTCGCCTTGAGGAAATCGCGTCGACTTGCCATTGCGAATCAATTCATAGTTCTTGATTATGACCTTAAGTTTTCCTAATCGTTCTATGTAGAACTATGTAGAACAAAAATAAGACGGCGGCCAGTTCTCATGTTAAACCGTCCTGCGGTATCTGCGGGACGGATGGTAACCAGTTGCGGGATTCGACGGAGGATTCGAAAGTCGCCTCCGTTCCGTCGGGGAGTTCGCCCCGCCGCGGAGAGCGAGTCCGCGAGCGAACAACTCCGGCTATTGAGTCCTCAACTGTAGGACCCGAACAGGTCGAACGTGGTGTCGAAGTTCGACGTGACGGGGATGGCGTCGTCGCCGTTCAGGTTGTTCGAGTAGTCCGTGACCGCGGCGCCGAGGCGGAGGTCGGTGCCGAGCGCGCTCGCGAGGTCGTTGAGTGCGGTCGCGTCGCCGTTGGCGGCACCCATGAGGACGACGGCGCCGCCGTTCGCCGCGAACGACTGGACGGCGTCGACCTCGGCGGTCGTGAACCCGCTCGCGGGCGTGGTGACGACGAGCGCACGACCCGTGGAGAGGTCGGCGTTCGCGAGGTCGTTGCGCTGCTCGAACCCGAGGTCCTGGCCTTCGAGGTACCGCTGGTAGTACGCGGCGTCCTCGCTGGAGAGCGCGGCGTCGGACCCGAACTGGCCGTGGCCGCCGTCGACGAGGACGTTCCCCGTGGTGGCCGCGAGCGAGTCGACGAGGTTCGTGAGGAACGGGAAGTTCCCGTAGTCGCTCGTGTCGACCGCGTACCCTTCGTCGGCCTCGTAGGTCTCGTCGATGACGAGGCCGCCGACCATCGCGACGTTGTTCGCGGCGTCCACGCCGACGAGCGCGTTCGCGCCGTCCGCGTCCGTCACGGGCACGCGACTCGACGAGAGCGAGCCGTCGCTACTCGTGACGGCGGCGGCTTGCGGGAAGAACAGCTCGTCGACGCTCGCGTCCCGGATCTCACTGGAGGCGTCCGGGTTCGCGTTCGCCCAGACGCCGAGGTCGTTCGAGCGCGCGGCCTGCTCCGCCGCGAGGAACGCGTCGTGCTTCGCGAGACTGGAGCCGTACACGCGAGCGTACCCGTCCTCGATTATCTGCTCGTTGTAGAGGGTGTCCCGGGAACCGTCGCCGGTCGCGTCGTACTTGACGTACGCGAGCAGGCGACCGAACGGGTCGGTCTTGCCCTCGTTGTCGTCGTAGAATATCTCGACGGTGTCGCCGACGTCGAACGCGTCCTCGGCGTACTGCGTGCCCTCGTCGCCCCACGTCGCGAGGTAGTCGAGCGAGTCGATGCCCTCCCACTCCGGGGGGCGTTCGGCGTCCTGGTTGCTCGCTTTCTCGGCGGTGTCGATGCCGAGCACGCGGATGCTCTCGGTGGAGCCGTCGTCGAACTGGACGTCGAACGTGTCGCCGTCGCTGAGCGCGTCGATGGTGACCGTTGTCGTGTCCGGGCCGCCCGCGCTCTCGACCGTAATGCTGACCGTGGCGTCGTCGGTCGCGCCGTCGTCGTCGGTGACGGTGAGCGTCGCGTCGTAGCTCCCCGCGGTGTCGTAGGTGTGCGTGGGCGTCGCGCCGGTCGCGGTGGCGCCGTCGCCGAACGTCCAGTCGTAGCTCGCGATACTGCCGTCGGCGTCCGTCGAGCCACTGCCGTCGAAGGCGACGCTCGTCCCGGGTGCGACGGTGGTGTCGTCGGCGCTCGCGCTCGCCGTCGGCGCCTCGTTCCCGTCACCGCCGTCGCCGCCGTCACCGCCGTCACCGTCGAAGTACGGGAAGTCGGTGACGAAGACGTCCGTCGTCGGCTCGTAGGACGCCCCGGCGTTCTGCTCGTCGTCGTAGACCTGGTCGTCGTTGAACTGGAAGACTGTCCCCACGCGCTCGCAGATCTCGTCGAGTCGCTGGGTGGCGTCGTAGTCGTTGTAGTCGGACTGGTCGTGGAGGAACAGCGTCCCGCCGTCGGCGACGAACGCGGCGAGCGCGTCGAGTTCGCCGTCGGTGAGGTACTCGCCGGGCGCGGTGACGACCGCGGCGTCGGCGTCCGCGAGGTCGTTGTGGAGGTTCTGCGTTGCCTGGACGTCGAAGCCGTCGCTCTCGGCGGCGGCTTCGAACTCGCTGAACTTCTCGAGCGTCCAGTACTGGCCGTTGGATTCGTCCCAGAGGACGGTTCCGGAGCCGACCTCGGCGTTCCAGACGTCGAGGAGGAACTGGAGGTTGTCGTACTCGCCGGTGAGCGAATCGTCGTCGACGAGCGTCGAACCGAACGCGACGACGCCCTCGTCGACCGCCACGAGGGGAATCTGGCGGGAGTCCCAGTACTCGAAGGCGTCGTAGTCGTAGTCGGCGTCGTCGTTGGTCGCGGTGTCCTCGGCCCACACGGGGACGTACGCGTCGTCGGTGAGCGGGCCGCCGTCGGCGCGGTAGAACGAGCCCGACGAGTGGAATCGGAGTCGCGAGATGGTGGATGCGGATTGGTGCCCTGCCTTCGCGGACGCCGACCCTGCGAGGGCCGTCGCCGCGGTGAGTTCGATGAAGCGTCGTCGACGCATCGTCCTACGATGGATAGAGACGTTAATTAAAGTCTTCTATGTTCAATATATAGCCTTGGAAACTAACGTAAATAATCCGAAGGGAGTTGGATGCCATCGGTCGACGCCCGCGATACCAGTGGATTCCCCGAGTGCACCCCGAAGGCGCGCGGTTCGACGACCCCCTGCGCCGCCGCCTCCAGTAGCGTCACGGCAGATGGGGCCGGATGGGAAACCCGTATGCCTCGGCGGCGTCGAGAGTGACCCATGAGCCAGCAGTCCGCGAGCGCAGACCGCACGGACGCCGCCGTCGCCGACGTCGCCGTCGTCGACTACGGGCTCGGGAACCTCCGGAGCGTCACGCGCGGCCTCGAGCGCGCCGGTGCGACGGTCACCATCACGGACGACACCGACGCCATCCGGAACGCGGACGGCGTCGTCCTCCCGGGCGTCGGCGCGTTCGGCGAGGGCATGGAGAACGCCGGGCCGTTCCGCGACACGCTCCGCGAGGTCGCGGAGTCGGACACGCCCCTGTTCGGCATCTGTCTCGGGATGCAGATGCTCCTCACGTCGAGCGAGGAAGCCGAGAAAGCCGGGCAGGGCGACGCGAAAGGCCTCGACCTCATCCCCGGCACGAACGAGCGGTTCGCAGCCGACCTCACCGTGCCGCACATGGGGTGGAACGAACTCGACGTCCAGCGCGACCACCCCATCGTCGACGGGGTAGACGGCGAACACGCGTACTTCGTCCACTCCTACTACGCGGTACCCGACGACGACGACGCCGTCGTCGCCACCACCGACTACGGGCACGACTTCGCGAGCGTCGTCGCGAACGACGACGGCACCGTCTTCGGCACCCAGTTCCACCCCGAGAAGTCCGGCGAGACCGGCCTCCGCATCCTCCGGAACTTCGTCGACCTCTGCGTCGACGACTGACCAGCTCGAAAGCCTGGCGACCCCGTCAGAATCGCTCCTTGTATATCTCGCCGTACGCCTGCCGGCGGAGCGTCCCGACCGCGGCGTCGCGTTCTTTCTGGAACGTCGCCGCCACCGCTTCCCCTGCGAACGGGGCGACGTGCCACGCGACCGAGTCGACGTGCTCGCTCCCGCGCTCGACGACCTCGCCGTCGAACTCGTCGCGCCACGCCTCGTACTCGTCGCGCGAGCCGACGCGGACCTCGAGCTCCGCGGCGAACAAGACGTCGCGCGCGGTCTCGACGACGTCGCCCGTGACGCGCTCGCGGTACTCCTCGCGGTCGAACGCCATCGCCTTCGCGACCTCCTTCACGACGAGCTGCGCGGTCGGCCCGACGGACTCGTAGGCCTCGCGCGCCGCCGACTCGGTCTCGGGCGACAGCCTCCCTTCGACGTCCATACGCGAGCGTTCCGGCGTCGGGAACTACTCGCTTTCGCTTGAGGCGTCCTCGGCCGCGTCCGCGTCGCTCGCGTCCGCGCCGTCGTCCCTGCTCGCGTCCTCGCCGTCCTCGTCGAGCCCGTACATCTGCTCGGTGAGTCGCTGGGCTTCCTGCATCACGCCCGCCGCGTCCTCGGTGAGGTCGCCGCGGCCGCCGGCCGGTGCGTCGCTCGCACCACCAGCGCCGCTCATCCCGCCCGCGCCGGGGCCGCGATGCCCGCTCTGCTGGGCGAGCTCGTCCTCCAGTCGCCCGCCGTGGTCGTGGCTCGCGTGGTCGTCGTCCTCGAGTTCGGGGACGTCGACCTCGGGAACCGCCTCCGCGACCTTCGGCGCGAGCGACTCGGGGTCGTCGTCGCCCCAGTCGGGGACGTGCTCGTCCAGCCACGACTCGTGGCCGTCGCCGCGGATGACCGCGGTGAACGCGAGGTGGTTGGCGAGATGCTCCGCGTCGGTCTCGGGGTTGTCGCACACCGGACAACGGTACGCCATCGGCTTATCGCAGGCGCTACGCGGACAAAGGGGTTCGGGACTCGCGTGGCCACTCCACCGCGTCGCCGCCGCAGTCAGTCCGCGCTGTCGGTCGCGTCGCCGCCGCGGTCAGTCCGCGTCGTCGGTCGCGCCGTAGTCGCGGTCGCGACGCCCCCAGTCGTCGAGGCCGCGCACCATCACGAACGCGTCCGTGCCGTCCTCGTAGTAGCCGCCGACGCGCCGGAGCGTCTGGAACCCGAAGTCCTCGTAGAGGTGGATGGCGGCGTCGTTGCCCTCGCGGACCTCGAGTTTCACGCTCGTCGCGTCGCCCTCCGCGAGCCGCGTCAGCGCGTGCGCGAGCAACCGCCGACCGTAGCCGTGCCCGCGGCGCTCGGGGTGAACCGCGAGGTCCTTGACGTGCCCGAACGCTCGCCCGTGGTTCGGGACGACGTCGGCGACCACGTACCCGACGACGGCGTCGCCTTCCTCGGCGACGAGGAACCCGGGTTCGTCGAGGAACCGGTCGAACACCTCGTACGGCCACGGCTGCGGGAACGACGCCTTCTCGATGCGGTAGATGGCGAGGAGGTCCGCGCGCTCCGCCGGTCGGATCCGCGACCTGCCGTCGTCGGGGAGGGGAGCGGTCGTCGTCACGCCTCCCGATTGGTCGCGCTCGCGTATCAATTCTCGGGGTGCCCGCCGACGCGGTCGATGCCGGCGTCGGCGGCGAGGAGCGCGCCGACGGACGCGACGACGCCCGCGAGCTGGAGTGGCGTCGTGAGGAGGCCCAGGGAGACGATGAGCGTCGTCGCACACGCCGGGGCGTGTGAGACGCCGAGCGCGCGCATGCCGAACGTCGTCGCTGCGACCGCGAGCGCACCCGCCACGCCGAGGCGGACGGTCGCGAACGCACCCGGCGGCACCGCGGTCGTGACGACGTGCCCGCCGGCGAGCGCGTGGTACGCGAGCGCGCCCGCGGCGACGCCGACCGCGTGCCCGCCCAGCACCACCCGTCCGCTCGGTGGGTCGTCGGCGGTCGCGAGCACGTACGCCGACGGCCCGAGACTCGGGAACACGAGCGGGACGCCCGACAGGAACGCGGCCGCGGTCGACACGAGCAGGAGGACGCCAGCGCGAGCGCTCCGCGCCAGTTCCAGCGTCCGCGCACCCACGGAACCCCGCGCCATTGCGACATTCGAGCGTACCCGAGGGTTTCAGCGTGACGCTCTCGGACGACAGGTCGTCCCGGAGTCGATTCACTCCACCCGGCCGTTGCCTCGAAGTCGATTCACTCCACCCGGGTTGCCTCGAAGTCGATTCACTCCACCCGGGTTGCCTCGGAGCCGATTCACTCCACCCGGGTTGCCTCGGAGCCGATTCACTCCACGCGGAAGCCGTCCCGGAGCGGGTCGGTGGGGTCGCGGACGAACTCGCTGCGGCCGGTGACGTGCGCGCTCCCGGTGACGCGCGGCACGACCGCGTCGACGTCGCCGACGGTCGTCGTCGTGACTATCTCGCCCGTGAACGTCGTGCCGAGGATGCTCTCGACGACCAAGGGGTCGCCGACGTCGAGCGCGCCGCGGGCGTGCTGGATGGCGAGCCGACCGCTGACGCCAGTCCCGGTCGGCGACCGGTCTATCTGGCCGTCCGCGAACACGCAGACGTTCCGGGAGTCGGCGTCATCGCCGTGGGCGGGGCCGCGGAAGATGGTCCCGTAGACGTACTCCAGGTCGTCGTTCTTCGGGTGGTGGAGGTCGACCGCGTCCGCGACCGCGCGCTTGACCGCCATGCCCGCGCGCTCGATGGCGTCCGCGTCCGCCGTCGTCAACGACAGGTCGAACCGGTCGGCGTCGCAGTACGCGTAGAACGCACCACCGTACGCGACGTCGACCGTCACCTCGCCGTACCCGGGGACGTCCACCGTCTCGTCGAGCGCGTGCGCGAACGACGGCACGTTCTCGAACGAGACGGCGGCGACGCGACTGTCTGCTTCGACTTCCACGGTCGCGGTGACGAGGCCCGCGGGCGTGTCGAACCCGATGGTCTCGGTCGGCGGCGTGGCGTCGACCATCCCGGTCTCGACGAGGACGACGCCGAGCGCGACGATACCGTGCCCGCACATCGTACTGTAGCCGTCGTTGTGCGCGAACAGCACGCCGACGTCGCCGTCCGCGGAGGTTGGCTCGGTGAGGAGCGCGCCGTACATGTCGCGGTGACCGCGCGGTTCCAGCATCAGCGCGGTCCGGAGGTCGTCGTGGTTCGCGACCGCGTCCCGTCGGCGCGCGAGGATCGTGTCGCCGTCGAGGTCGGGGAACCCGTCGACGACGACGCGGAGCGGTTCGCCCGCGGCGTGCGCGTCCACCGTCTCGATCCGCACCCAGTCCTCGGGGAGCCGTGGATTCCAGTTCATCCGTCCGAGTCCCCCTCGAGCAGGCGTTCGTCGAGGTAATCGAGCAGCATCGTCTCCACGTCGCTCGTGTCCACGCCGAGACTCACGCGGCGGTTGTGCGCGCCCGTGAGCGCCGTGGCGACGAACGTCGCGACCGCGTCCGCGTCCACGTCCCGCCGGAACCGCCCGGTCTCCTTGCCCTCCTCGACGTTCGACCGGACGACGTCGTGCAGCAGGCGGTCGAACCGCCGGAGCGACGCCTGGAACGCCTCGTCGTACGGCGCCTGGCTCTCTATCTCGAGTATCGCGACGCGGAGCTCCTCGCGGCCGTCGTCGTCGTCGTGGTAGACGGTGCGGACGACCTCGCGGAGGCGCTCGCCGGGGTCGTCGCCCGCGATACTCGCGAGTTCGGACTCGAAATCGTCGTAGAGGAACTCGAGGAACGCGACGAGGAGGTCGTGCTTCGAGTCGAAGTGATAGTGCAGCGTCGACTTCGAGAGGTCCGTGCGGTCCGCGATGTCGACCATGCGGAGGTCCGCGTACCCGCGCTCGCAGAGCGCCTCGAACGTCCCGCGCATTATCTGCTCGATCGCCTCGGGACTCTCCTCGTCGGCGTACCTCTCACTCATACTGACCGACTAGTCAGTCGACGGGCTTGAAGCTTCCCGCCGCCGCGACAGTTACCGCGTCGAACAGAGACACCGCTCGGTCACCGCACTGAAAGAGAGAGGAGAGATATCGCGTTCGACGACCGCTCAGTCGTCGGCCGGGGACGCGCCGCTCGCACCGTCGCCGGCGCGCTGCTTCGTCCACGGGAGCTTCCCGCCGACCGCGAGCATGTCGCGCTCGCGCTGGGACGCGTCGAGTTTCGCCGTGAACTCCCAGTCGTCGTTCACGCTGACCGTGAACTCCTCCTGGCCGGACTCCACGCCGTCGCGGATGTCGTCGACCACGGAGAGCTCGTCGCCCTGCTCGATCTGCTCGTAGTCCTCCGCGTCGATGCGGAACGGCGCGATACCGAAGTTGAACAGGTTCGCCTTGTGGATGCGCGCGAAGCTCTGCGCGAACACCGCGTCGATACCGAGGTACATCGGGCACATCGCCGCGTGCTCGCGGCTCGACCCCTGACCGTAGTTCTCGCCCGCGACGAGGACGCCACCGTCAGCGGCTTCGGCGCGCTCGGGGAACGTCTCGTCGATCCGCGTGAGCGTGAACTTCGAGTACTCCGGGATGTTCGACCGGTACATCAGGGCGTCCGCGTTCGCGGGCGTGATGTGGTCGGTCGTGATGTTGTCCCCCATCTTCAGGAGGTTCTCACCGGAGAGCTCGGCGTCGAGCTCGTCCTTCAGCGGGACGTCCTTGATGTTCGGGCCCTTCACGAGTTCGTCGTCGACGGCCTCGTCGGGCGCGATGAGGTCCGTCTTCGAGCCGTCGTACTTGTCGGGGAGCTCGAACCCGGGGTCCTCGAGGTCGCCGAGTTCGTCGGCGAGGTCGCGCGGGTCGACGATCTCGCCCTTGATCGCCGCCGCGGTGGCGACCTCCGGCGAGCACAGGTAGACGGAGTCGTCGTCGATACCCGAGCGACCCTCGAAGTTCCGGTTGAACGTCCGCAGCGAGACGGAGTCGGACGCGGGCACGTGCCCGATGCCGATACACGCCCCGCACGTCGCCTCGGAGAAGTTCACGCCGGCCGCCATCATCTCGGCGACCCAGCCGTCGCGCGCGAGCATCTCGCTCGCCTGCTTGCTGCCGGGTGCGACGATCATCTCGGTCTTCATGTCGACCTCGCGGCCCTCCAGCATCTTCGCGGCCGGGAGGATGTCGCTGTACGCACCGTTCGTACAGGACCCGATCATGACCTGGCTGACGTCGACGCCCTCGACCTCGCGGACGGGGACGATGTTGTCCGGCATCGACGGCTCCGCGATGAGCGGCTCGATGTCGGAGAGGTCGACGACGATCTCGTCGTCGTACTCGGCGTCCTCGTCGGGACCGATCTCGACGTAGTCCTCCTCGCGGTCCTGGCGCGCGAGGTAGTCCTTGGTCGCCTCGTCGGTCGGGAAGATCGAGGACGTCGCACCGAGCTCGGTGCCCATGTTCGTGATGGTGGTGCGCTCCGGTACGGAGAGCGTCTCCACGCCGGGGCCGGTGTACTCGAGGACCTTCCCGACGCCGCCCTTGACGGTGAGGCGTCGGAGCATCTCGAGGATGACGTCCTTCGCGGTCGCCCACGCGGGCAGCTCGCCTTCGAGCCGCACGTTCACGACCTCGGGCATCTCGATGTAGTACGGCGCGCCACCCATGGCGACCGTCACGTCGATACCGCCCGCGCCGATCGCGAGTTCGCCGAGCCCACCGGGCGTGGGCGTGTGCGAGTCCGACCCGAGCATCGTCTTGCCGGGCGCGGCGAAGTTCTCCTTGTGGACGTTGTGACAGATGCCGTTACCGGGGCGCGAGAAGTGCGCACCGTAGGTGCCTGCCGCGGACCGAAGGAAGCGGTGGTCGTCCGTGTTCTTGAAGTCGAACTGGTACGTCTGGTGGTCGCAGTACTGCGCCGCGATCTCCGTCTGAACCTCGTCCAGTCCCATCGCCTCGAACTGGAGCCAGACCATCGTCCCCGTCGTGTCCTGCGTGAGGACCTGGTCGATCTCGATCCCGATCTCCTCGCCGGTCTCGAGCTCTCCCTCGACGAGGTGGTCGTCGAGGATTTTCTCGGTAAGTGTCTGTCCCATAGCGTTCAAACGTCCGCGACGACCGACCTTAAAACCCGCGAGTTAGTTGGGGGAAAACCATGAGGAACCGGCGTCGCCGGCCCCTGATTCGTGCGAATCTTGCCAGCGAACTGGACGAGCGTTCACGCCCCCGCATCGGGCGCCCCAGGAGCGACGGCCGGGGTCGTGACCGCGACTCGGAAGCTACATTCCCCTCGACGGAGACCGCCCGGACATGTACAGAGACGGGTCGTTCGTGGCATCGCACGTGGAGCCGACGCGAGAGGACCAGCACCAGCCGAACGGCGTCGACCTCACCTTGGAGGCGGTGTTCGAGCAGCGCGAACCGGGCCGCATCGGTCGCGAAGGGAAGGAGATCGGCGAGCGGCAGGCGCGCGAGCCCGAGACGGTCGGTGAGAGCGCGGGCGAGACCGACGTCGAGGCGAGCGACGACGCGGGCACGTACTACCTCGAGGAGGGGTCGTACGTCGTCCGGTACGGCGAGACCATCTCCATCCCGGAGGGGCACGTCGGGTTCGTGTACCCGCGGTCGTCGCTCATGCGGAACTCCTGCATGCTGAACACCGCGGTGTGGGACGCCGGCTACACCGGGAAAGGCGAGGGGCTCCTGCAGGTCCATCACGACGTCGAACTCGTCGAGGGCGCGCGTATCGCGCAGCTCGTGCTCGCGGAAGCGGAGCACGACGGCGAGTACGACGGCACCTACCAGGGCGAGAACCTCTGACTCACGAGGACGAGAACCGCTAAGGGACGGCCGCGAAGGCGGTCAGGGGCAGACGGGTTCGTCGTCTTCGGTCTCGGGGATCGTGATCTGGCCGACGTCGTCGTAGTCCGTGTAGTTCATCTCGAGGTCGACGGTCGTGGTGCGGCCCTGTTGGACGAACGTGACGTGCATCGTCGTGCGGAGGAGGTTGCGGTCGTCCTGCGAGACGTACTGGGTGACCGTCGCGTTCCGCACCGTGACCTCGCTGAGGTCGACCGAGGAGTCGTTCGCGACGACGCGCTTGAGCGCGTTCACGTTCGGCCGTATCTCGACGACGTACGCGGTCTCGCCGCGAACGGTCTGGTTCTCCAGAAGGGCCGCACTGGTACCGGTCGCGTTCAGGAGTTCGCCCTGGGACTCGACGGAGAGCCCCTGGTTCCAGACGCCGGACACGGACGTCGAGTTCCATCCGGACTCGGTGCTGCTGTCGCGCCAGCAGCGCGTGTCGTCGACGACGTACACGTCGGTGAACTCCTTCGAGCGCGTGGTGTTCGTCAGGACGGACTCGGTGACGTCCATGTAGAGGCGTTCGCTCGTGTGGTTCACGGTCCCGTCGGCGGTCATGTTCACCTCGTTCTGGCCGAACGCGACGACCTGCGTCATCGTGAAGTTGTACGCGGACACCGACTGCATCTCGGAGACGGCGTCGGTGGCGATGGCCTCGGCCTGCCCGTCGTCGGCGGCGTCGTCACCGAGGAACGGGAGGTTCGTGGCCCCGCACCCGGCGAGGGAGACGGCGAGGACGAGCGCGAGAGCGACGCGAGCGTGCGTGGAGCCGGACATCAGTTGCCCGAGCCTAGCATGGGGGTGGTTACGACCTTTTTGGTCCGCGGCCGGCGTCGGCCGCGGGGTCGAACGCCGTGGTCGACCGCTCAGGGGTCGGTGAGCGTGACGTCGTCGAACCCAGCGAGGGTGCCGTCGGCGGCGCGGGAGGCGGCGGCGTCCGCGTCGACGAACCCGGCGCCGGCGTTCGCCGGCGTGTACCCGTCGCTCGCTTCGTACGCGGTCGCTTCGATCGTGTTCAGGACGTCCATCGGAGCGGGGTCGCCGTGTCCGTTCTGGCGGTAGGCGTCGACGACGAGCGCGGCGATGCCGGCGGTGACGGGACAACTCATGCTCGTGCCGCTGATCGTCGCGTAGTAGACGGACTGCGAGGACGCGGTCGCCTTGAGCGCGTCGGCGGGCGACATCGTGGAGTTCACCTGGTTCCCGGGGGCGGCGACGCCGTTCCGGTAGACGCCGACCGAGCCGGTCGCGGTCGAATCGTCCGCGTAGTGCGATTCGAGGTTCGCGAGCGCGGTCTCGCGGTCGTAGTTCGCGTCGGTCGACGCGGCGCGGCCGCGCGACGAGAAGTCCGTCACGGTCTTCCCGTCGGTGGTCGCGGCGACGGAGAGGACGTGCGGCGCCTTCGCGTAGTCGTTGAGCGTGTCGGTACTCGGTCCTGAGTTCCCGGCGGAGATGACGGGGAGGAGTCCCGAGTCGAACGCGGTCCACGTCGCGGTCTCGAGCGTCCCGTCGGGGTTGTAGTCGGCGGCGCTCGCGGACCCGTAGGAGTTCGAGACGACGTCGACGCTCCCGGCGTGGTTCGCGAGGAGGTGGTCGTACGCTGCCGCGGCCTTCAGGATACTGATGGCCGCACCCGAGGAGTAGACGGTGAGGTCGACGCCGGGCGCCATCCCGGAGTCCTCGCCGTTTGCCGTGCCGTCGCCGGCGATGGTCCCCGAGCAGTGCGTGCCGTGGCCGACGTCGTCGGAGTCGAGCGGGCCGACGTCAGTCCAGAGCGTCGGCGACCCGAGCGGATTCCCCGCCCACTGGTAGTTGTGGACGGCGGCGTCTAGGTCTGGGTGGTCGCCGTCGAGGCCGGAGTCGACGACGGCGACGTGCGCGCTCGACCCGTCGTACCCCAGGTCGCTGCGGACGACGTCGACGTCGGTGACGTCGCGCGCGTCGGCGTTGTGGTAGTCGAGTTCGCGGTTCGCCTCGACGAACCTGACTGACTCCCAGTCGGCGACGGTCGCTATCTGCGAGCCCGTCAGGACGGTGTACGCGACGGGGAGGACGTCGAACGCGAGGTAGCCGTCGGCGAGGGCGAGCGCGTCGAGGTGGTCGATGGCGCTCGAGTCGTCGAAGACGACGAGCGCCTCCTGGAGCGCGTCGCTGTCGCGGTCGAGCGCGTCGTCGATCGGGCCGCCGTCGGCGGCAGCTGCTGCGCCGGAGAGGCCGGCGAGCGCGGCGGTGCCGGCGAGGCCGGCGGTCGTCTGGAGTACGGTGCGTCTGTCGAATCGCGCGGTCTCTCGTGTCATCGGAGTTGAATCGCGAGTGCTGGGTTCGGTCGCGGTCGAAGGGGTTGGTCAGCGTCGCCGCGTCGAGCGGTCGTACGTCGTTACGTGCTCGCGTCGAGCGGTCGTACGTCGTTACGTGCTCGCGTCGAGCGGTCGTACGTCGTTACGTGCTCGCGCCGAGGACGACGTTCGTGTCGCTCGTCCCGGAGACGGCGACCCAGCCGGTCGCGTCGTCGGGCTTCACCTCGGCCGGGCCGAACGTGTACGCGTTCGAGGTCAGGCCGCCCTCGGGGGCTTCGGCGAAGTACGTCACGGTCGTGTCGCTGTCGGCGGCCGCGGTCGGCTCGAAGTAGACGTACTGGACGTCGCCGGCGTCCTCGACGTGCGAGACGTCGTCGCTGTACTCGGTGAGGACGTCCCACGCGGCGGGGACGACGTCGCGGAACTCGCTGTCCGCGCTCGGGTTCACCGAGAGGTCGACCTGGTTCGTCTGCCCGCCCGTGAACGCTGACCCGTCGTCCGTGCGCGTCCCGGAGACGAAGAACCCGGCCTCGGCGTCGACGGAGAGCGAGCAGTGCGCCTGCACGTCGTAGCCGTTCACCGCGCCGGGGACGTTCACGAGCTTCGCGACGACGTAGAGCGTCCGGTCGTCGCTGTCACGCGGGATGGAGACGGTCGTACTCGCCGACCCCTGGAGGCCCTGCGCTCGCGCGAGGACGTTCGGCTCGCCGTACTCGGCGGGCTCCTCGGCGTCGTACACGAACACGTCGACGTGCGGCGCCTCCTCGGCCATGCCCTTGTTCCCGCCGCTGTAGTAGTCGAACGACAGGTCGACCGAGACGGTGCCGGGACCGGCCTGGACGTAGCCGGCGACCGCTCGCGAGTCCTCGGGCAGGTTCAGGCCGAGCGTCGCGTCCACGGTCGCGTCCGCGACGTCGCGCGTCACCGCGTCGACCGCCGCGTCCGGGTTCACGCGCCCGTACCCCTCGTAGGGGTCGCGGCCGCCGAAGTCGTACGTCGGCGCGTGCGCCCGATGCTTCCCGGCGGCCGTGAACGGCGTCTCGCTCGCGGTCGCCAACAGCACCTGCTTCAGCCGGTAGACGTCCTCGAGGTCGGCGTCGTCGGGATGCGGGAGCGCGATGCTCGCCGGCGCGTCCTCCTCCATCGCCTGCGAGACGAGGCCGGCGACGCCCGTCGTGAACGGCGTCGCCATCGACGTCCCAGCCTTCCCCGTGTATCCAGCGATCGGGTCCTGTTCGTCCTCGGGCGTGTCCGGCGCGCCCGTGAGCGCGGCGTCGACGACGTCGTCGAGCTTGCCGCCGGGCGCGGAGACGTCGGGCTTCATGTACACCGCGTCGTCGTCCTCGTCGAGTGCGCCGATACCGCCGGAGGAGTACGCGGCGAGCCCGTCGAGCGGCCCGGTCGCGCACACCGAGATGCACTCCTCGGCGATGGCCGGCGAGCCGTTCCCGTTCGCGGGCGTCGCCGCGTTCCCCGCCGCCGCGCACGTCAGGACGCCCGCCTGGGCGATGTCCTTGATGCCGCCGGGGATGGTGTCGAGGACGCCGCCGACGCTCCCGAGCGGGAGGCCGCCGACGTACCCCCAGGACATGTTCACCGCTCGCACGTTGAAGAGGTCCGAGAAGGCCTCGGCGTGCTTCGCGAGCTGGCCGGTGGGCCCGGAGAGCCCCTGGAGGCCGACGAGGCTCTGGTCGGGCGCGACGCCCGTGTGGAGCCCGGTCGGCGTGCCCGTGCGGTCGCCGTTCGTCTCCGCGGGGTCCTCGAACGCGCCGACGCCGACCGCTTCGACCGTCGCGGTGGACGCGAGTTCGCCCTCGGCGGCGCGGACGATGACGGTGTACGTCCCCGTCTCGGTCACGGGCGTCTCGGCGACCGCGTGGTCGTTGACCGCGGAGTCGCTCGTCGCGCTCGTCGCGTCGAGTTCGCGGCCGTCGGGCCCCTCGATGAGGACCTCGATGGCGGTCCCGTAGACGGCGCCGAAGACGCCGGTGTCGGCGTCGGCGTCGACCTCGTACTGGCGGGTGTCGCCGAGCGCGAGCACCTCGCCGGGCTCCTCGTACGTCGCGGTCTCGGGGTCGACGCTGCTCGCGCGACCCGTCCCGGTCATGATGGACGCGCAGTGCGTGCCGTGCCCGTTCGGGTCCCGTGGCTGGTTGTAGCTCCCGTACCGCGGGCCGGGGTCGTACCAGCCGACGGTCTTCGGGGCGGCCGCGCCGGAGCCGGCGTCCTCGAAGACGACGCTCGGGTCGGCAGCCTCGAACGACCCCGACTGCTCGTAGTACGTCGCGGTGATCTCGTACTCGCAGGTGACGTTCAGCCACGTCTCGACGACGAACCGGTACTCGCCGCCGCCCTCGACGTAGCGATCTATCTCCTCGGGCTGGCTGCCCTTCGTGGAGGCAGCGACGCGCTCCCAGTCGCCGTCGACGCGCCGGTCGAGGTAGAGTTCGAGGTCCTCGCCGTTGCCCTGGACGTCCTCGGGCGTCCACGTCATCGTGACGTCGATGCCCTCGGCCTGGTCGCTGGTCGTGAAGACGTGCTCGTTCGTGCTCGGGTTCGCGAACGTGCCCGGACCCATGGTTCCGGAGAACGCTTCGCCGGCGTCGAGGTCGGTGCGTTCGCGTTCGCTCGTCGGGATGACGACGTCGCCGTCGCGGACGACGGCGCGGACGCCGTTCCACGGGCCGAGGTCGGGGTGGCGAGCCTCGACGCCGGAGTCGGTGAGCGCGACGGTGCGGTCGGGGCGGCCGCGGTACCCGCGGTCCCATACCTTCGCGGCTTCGCGCGTTCGCCAGTTGCTGTACGTCGTGTCGACGTCGCTCGCCGCGGCGCTGGTCGCAGCATCGGTCGCGGCGCTCGCGGAACCGGACGCGACCGCTGCGGCCGCCAGCGCGGCCGTACTCGTGAGGAACGTTCGTCGTGTCGTCCCGGAGCTCTCGTCTCCGAGTCCCGTGTCATCGTTGCGCATGACGTACCCTGGAGACTCGACGGGATGGAAAAGGAGATTCACACAAACCCGTCCAAATATGAGAGACACTCACTAGCACGAACCGATGGCGGCCACCATCGCGAACGGTAATAATTGCAAACTTACTTGGCCAGCGGCGGCTAGCCATGCGTCAACGTGACATCGGTCGCTCGCACCAGAGACGCCGCAACGACGGCGCTCGCGCTCCTCGCCGTCGCACTCGTCCTCCTTGCGCCTCCCGTAGCGACCGCCACCGACGCCACCACCGTTCCCGACAACACCACCGACGACGGCCTCACCGGCAACACCACCGACACCGTCGACAATACGACCGATACCGTCGACAATACGACCGATACCGTCGACAATACGACCGATACCGTCGACAACACCACCGACGGCACCATCGACAACACCACCGACGACACTGTCGACAACACCACAGACAGCACCACCAACCCCGACAATACGACCGATACCGTCGACGACACCACCGACACCGTCGACAACACCACCGACGCCATCGACAATACGACTGACGGCACCGTCGACAACACCACCGACACCATCGACAATACGACTGACGGCACCGTCGACAACACCACCGACACCATCGACAATACGACTGACGGCACCGTCGACAACACCACCGACACCATCGACAATACGACCGACGGGACGCTCAACGACACCACCGGGAACGCGACGAGTGACGACCTCGCCGGCAACACCACCGTCGGCAACGCCACCGGCGACGGCTTGACGAACGAGACCACCGCCACGGTAGGGGACGCGTCCGACTCGGTCGCGAACAGCACGACGGGCGCCACCGGGAACGCGACGGACGCGAACGCGAACACCACCAGCAGCATCACGGACACGACCGAGAGCGTCACGGACACGACCGGGAGCGTCGCGAACACCAGTAGTTCCCTCGCGAACGAGACGATAGCAGGCGTGACCGCGACCGTGGAGACAGCAGGGATGCGGTCGCTTGCCGGGACGGTCACGGACCTGTCGACCGCGACGGTCGAGGGCGTCCTCGAGGTCTCGACGATGTCGAGCACCGGCCTGCTGTCGGGCGTCGTCGCCGGAACGACGACGAGTACGACCGGACTCCTCGACGGCGCCCTGGAGGCGACCGACGGGGCGACCGACGCGCTCGACGGAAGCGACGGCGGTGCCGGCGCCGGCGGCGCTGGTGGCAGTGACGGCGGCAGCGGCGCCGGTGACGGCGACGCCGCGAGGTCCGAGACGGCAGGCGGCGGCGAGCAGGCCGCGCTCGCGGACACCAACGACCGCGGTGCGCTCGGCGACACCAGCGGTGACGGCGCCGACGACGGCCCCGGCGCAGGCGTCGGCGGTGGCACGGGCGCGACCGACGAGACCGACCCGGGACTCGTGGGCATCGACGGCCCAGCCGCGACCGCGTGGTACGGCGCGCTCCCCGGCGGCACCGCGACCGCGTTCGCGCTCGCGACCCTCCTCGCGACCGCCGGCATCGGGACCGCGACGACCGCCAGCGCCAGCGCGCTCGGCGCGACCTCGCCCACGCCACTCCGGGCGCTCGCGAGCACCGCGCGCCGCGAACTCGAGGACCGACTACACCGCATCCCCGGCGTTCCCGTCTACAAGTACAGCCGGTACGACGACAGCGACCCGCTCGAGCACGACGTCCGCGACAACGCATACGAGATCATCGACGACGACCCCGGCATTCATCTGTCCGCTGTCGCCGACGCGACCGACGCGTCGCTGTCCACCGTCCGCCACCACCTCCGCGTCCTCGAGGACGAACGACTCGTGCACAGTCGGAAGGTCGACGGCCACCGCCGGTACTATCCAGTCGGGAGCGAGCACGAACCGCTCCGGGACGCACTGAAGGACCCGACGCGCGCCGCGCTCGTCCGCGCCCTCCACGACGACGGCCCCGCCCCCAACGGCGACCTGGCGGACGCACTCGACCGGGACCCCAGCACCGTCACGCACCACCTCCAGAAGCTCGCGGACGCCGGCGTCGTCGAGCGGACGCGCGACGGCCGCCGCGTCGTGAACGCGCTCACCGCCGACGCCGCCACCGCCCTTCCACCGCGTCAAGGCGACGACGACAGCGAACCCGCGACCCGCGACGTCGACGCACCGACACCCGCGGACGACTGACGGGGACGTCGAGGCGCGCAACGCCGCACGAAGAGAGCAGCCTCGAGCTACACGTCGAAGTAGCGGTCGGCGTGCGCCCCGCACCCGGGGTTGAACGCGTGCCCGCACGCCGGGCACTCGTGCCCGCAGTCCAAGTACGTCGCTATCGAGAGGACGGTTTCGCACGCGCCACAGAGGACCGCTGGCGCGTCGAAGCGCTCGCGCGGCCAGCGGGTCGCGTCGTGGTCCGCGACCGCGTCGTGGCACGCGTGACACGGATAGAACTGCTCGCAGCACGCGAACCGTATCGCGACGACGTCACGGTCCGTGTCGTAGTGCGCGCACCGCGTCGCCTCGTCTACGGCGACACCGAACACCGCGACGCCGCCGACGACGCAGCGTCCGTCGGCGACGCAGCCGCCATCGCCGTCGCTGTCGCCGCCCGCGCGGTCAGTGGTCACGGCGTCCGTCGACGGGACGCCAGCGTCCTCGGTCATGACTCTCGACTCCGAGCGCCGTCAGCCTACGTGTTGCTGTTCTCCTCCTCGGCGAGCGTCTCCTCCGTCACCGTCTCGCGGATGAGCGTCTCCATCCCGCGGCGCAGGCGCTCGGACGCCGCCTGCCCGGAGATGTTCATCTGCTGGCCGAGCTCCTGGAGGGTCGTCTCCCGCGGGATGTCGAAGTAACCGACCTGGACGGCGCGCGTCAACAGGTCTCGCTGCGGGTCCGTGAGCGCGATCTCGTCCCCGGACCCGGAGAACGGCTTGCTGTATATCGAGTCGACGTCCACCGTCAGGTCGACTGCGGCGCACGCCTCCCGGAACTCGTTGAACGCGTCCCGGGTCGGGAACAGCATCTTCACCGTCCAGCCGTCGCCGTCCGTCTCCCCCTTCAGGAAGACGCCGTCGGAGTCGATCGCCGCCTCGTAGATGTCGACGTCCGGCTGGTCGAGGTCGTAGTGCACGCGGTAGAGGCGTTCGTCGCCGTTCTCCGCGATCAACCGCGAGTCGGTGATCGTCTCGTCGACGCCGAGTCCCGTTTCGAACGACTCGAAGTCGCCTTCCGACGCCCAGAAGACACTCCGGAGCGGTATCGAGGATGAGGAGTCCACGTGCTGGACCGCCACCTGCATCCCCGGCGCGTGCTCGAGTGCTGTCGACAGGACCTGGGAGTCGAGATGGAACTGTACGAACATCCTATGCTTGGGCAGGTGTCGAGATGTACATCGTATATTCCCCCGTATCAATCAAGGTCTTCAAATCCATTCACGTTTCTAATCCAGCACTTTATATCGGTACTGCCTGCATATGCAGGTTCGAGCGGGTTTCTCGGCCGTCGGTGGTGAATGCAAGTGCTGCCGGAACCTGACGGTCTCGTTCGGCCCCTCGACGGGGCGAATCGCCAGACTCCGGTTCGAGGCTTCGAGACTGCGTCTCGCGGCCACTCCGGTACTTTCCATCAGCCCTCGATGCAGACCATCTCCATCCACTTTCTAGACAGGTTTCTCTGTAGAGGGGTCTCGGTCGAGTGCGCGCGAGCACCGTCGTTCCCCACGGGGGTTTCGACGGGGTTCACCGGGCGAGCGGCCGGCATTCGGACGACGTTCCCTCCGCGGCGAGCACCCGGTCGTCGCGACCAGGGGTCATTCGAGGACGGCGTCGAACGACTCGACGCGCCGCTCGCCGTCGCGATACCGCTCCAGATAGTACCGGACGCCGGGCTGATGGGCTGCGCCGACCACGAGGTGGACGTCGCCGAACTCCCGGCACTGCGCCGACGCGTCGTCGTCCGCAGCACCCGGATCGCCCGGCTGCATCCCCTCGGCGTCACCCGTCTCCCCGGTCGTCGTTCCGTCGGCGTGGGCGACCGCGTAGTCGGCCATCCGCGCGTTCCGGGCGTGCGTGACGAGTTCGAGCTCGGGGTCGTGGCGCCGCAGCCACTCGCGTTCGAGCGGTTGCGGGAGGAACGCGCACTCGTAGTACCGCTGGAGGCGCCAGAGCGCGCTGGGGTCCTCGGCGGCGCGTTCGCGCAGTCGGAACGACGCGAAGTCCGAGCCGGTCGCGTGGTCGGCGTGACTCCGGAAGAACTCGCTGGCGACGCTCCCGACCGCGCGCTCGAACCGCCGCCCGAACCGGTCGCCGCTCGCGTCCACGAGCGAGAACGCCGCCTCCCGGAACTCCGAGGCGAGGTCCCCGACGTCTTCGGCGAGCGAATCGAACGGGTCGCCGTCGACGTGCGATTCGATGCCGCGCCGCTGGCACTCGCGGAGCGCCCACCGATAGTCGTCCATCCCACACACGCCCGGGACGTCCCGGAAGTACATCCCGCGGATGCCCTGCTCGCAGTACACGGTCGCGCCGGCGTCGAGGAACCCCCGGACGTGCTCGCGGAGGAACTCGCGCTCCGCGTCCGTGTCCGCGTGCGTGATACCGTGGACGTGCACGGACCGCTCGCCGACGCGAACCGTCGCGCCCGGCACCCGAGCACCGGCCTCGACGACCTCGTCGACGCCGTCGAGCTCCCGGCCGCGGAGCCGGCGCCACGCGTCCTTCGCCGCGAAGTACGCCTCGTGCTCGGCCGCGGCGTCCACCACGTCGGCGAGCGCGGAGAGCGACCCCGCCGCCCGGATGGCGGCGAGTCGCTCCCGACCCGCTCGCGACAGCTCGGTCATGCAGTCGTGCTAGTACGTGGCACCCCGATAAGTGGCTAGCGGCCGCGCGTCCCCCGCGTCCAGCCGACGCCATCGCACGTGCCACGTTCCCCGCTTCCCCGCCGGTTATGGCGCTCCCGCGCACACCACCACGCGTGGCGCTCTCCGCACCGCTCGACGTCGTCGCACTCTCGCTCCTTCCAGCAGTCCTCTGGGGGTTCACGCCCGTCATCGAGAAGCGCGCGCTCTCCGACGGCGGCACGCCCCTGCAGGCGTCGCTCGTCGTCGTGCTCGCGGACTCCACCATCTACCTCGCCGCCATCGCCCTCCTCGAACCATCGCCGTTCCGCGGCATCTCCGTCGAGACGCTCGCCGTGTTCGCGCTCGCCGGCGCCACCGGCACCGCCCTGGGCCGCATCGCCATCTTCGCCGGGAACCAGCGCGTCGGCGCCAGCATCTCCAGCGCCGTCCTCTCCGCACGCCCACTGTTCGCCACCGCGCTCGCCGTCGGCTTCATCGGCGAACCCCTTTCCGCCCCGACCGCCGTCGGTATCGCCGTCCTCGTCCTCGGCCTCGGCGTCCTCGCCGTCGCGAAAGGCGGTGACATCGAAGGGTGGCAGCCCCAGGACCTCCTCGTGCCGCTCGCCGCCGCGGCCGCGTTCGCCGTCGGGAACGTCGCGCGCCGCTACGGCCTCCAGCTCGGCGACGCCAGCGCACTCGAAGCCGTCGCCATCAACGAGCTAGCCGCGCTCGTCGCGCTCGCCGCGTTCCTCGCCGCCACCGGCCGCCGCGACGTCCTCCAGAAACCACCGCGCACCTACGTCGTGTTCGCCGCCAGCGGCACCATCACCGCCGTCGCCCTCCTCAGCATGTTCACCGCGCTCGCCCACCCCCAAGGGCGAGTCGCCGTCGTCGACCCCCTCGTCGCCACCGCACCCCTCTTCACCATCGCCTTCTCCGCCATCTGGCTCCGTGACCTCGAACGCGTCACGAAAGGCGTGCTCGCCGGCGTCCTCCTCGTGGTACTGGGCGCCGGACTCGTCACTGGCGGCCCCACAGTACTCGACGCAGTCAGCTGAATCGCCGTCGACCCGGACCGTCCCCCAAACCCGACGACGTCGGAGGAGTGAATGCCGAGAACGAGGAAGAGCGCCGCGCCGTGGCCCGCGAACGCTTCCGGGTGCTGCCCGACTGCGGCCGGCGACTACTCGTCGTCGACCGACACGTCGAGTTCCGAGAGGTGGGCGTCGACGGTCTCCGTCGAGAGCAACTCCACTGACGCCGTCGACGCGTCGACAACAGACACGTCGAAGACGCCCGGGCGAACCGTCTCTGTCAACGGTGCGAGCGTCTCCAGCGCCAAGTCGACGCCCTCGTCCAGACTCATCGACTCCTCGTGGCGCTGTGCGAGCGACTCGCGAGCGGCCTCCGCACCGTTCCCGATACCCGTCGCCGTCCACTCGTACGTCGTCCCCGACGGGTCGATACTGAACAGTCGCGACTCCCCGTCGCGAACGCCGCCCACGAGTAGCGCCGCACCGAACGGCCGATAGCCGCCCGTCTGCGTGCGCTCCTGGATGTACTCGCTCAGGAGGTCGGTCAGCTCCGCGACCGAGATCGGTCGGTCGAACTCGAACCGGTTCTCCTGCGCATCCCGACGGCAGACGTCGATGAGGTGTCGCCCGTCCGCGACGTGGCCTGCACTCGCGACAGCGATGTGGTCGTCGACGTAGTGCGTCTTCTCGATGCTCTCCAGGACCACCAGCGGCGAACGAACCCGGCGGGACGCAGCGAGCACGATGCCGCTCTCCGTCCGCAGCCCGACGCTCGTCGTCCCACGTTTGACCGCCTGTCGGGCGTACTCGACCTGATAGAGGCGGCCGTCCGGCGAGAAGATAGTGCTCCCCCGGTCGTACGCCTGATGTCGGTTATCCTCCATGTAGCCGCCGTTTACAATACCCACTACAATAAATATTGATAAGTACTACTGTGGTTCGAACCCGCGGCCGTGGACGGATGGACGGTCACTCGACCGACCGCTGACCGTCCGCAGGGCCGTCCGACAGGAACGCGTTCGAGACGTCGGCATCCGGCATCATGCAGCGGTCCTTCCGACCGAACCACTCGTAGCGGCGAGCAGCGACGAAGTCGTAGACGGCGTCGCTGACCGCGGACGGAACGAACCGAAGCGGCCACGCGTACCGATACGGTGCGTCCAGATTCGCCGCGACGCGCAGCGCCGCCTCTGACTTCGTGTACGCCGCACCGTCCTCGATGAGCACGAATGTCTCCCGCTGACCCGGGTCGAGGTCGTACTCCGAGAGCAACGCCTGCCCGACCGACGATTGGAGCGACGCGAACCTGAAGCGGCCGTCGGCGTCGCGCGGCAACACGAACTGCACGAACCGATTACACAGATTACAGACACCGTCGAACAGGACGACGGGATGGCCGGCAGCGATAGCCTCGCGCGCTTCCTTGACGTCCGTCACGATACCCGATCCTTCGGCGCGCGCGCCCTAATCCATTTCGGACCGAAGTGGGTTTTAAACAAGTCCGCAACTTTGATGAATTGACACGGGCTACGGGACATCGTGTCTCGACGTTTCGCCATCGAAGCCACCCAACTACGGAAGACGTTTGGCGACGAAGTCGCGGTCGACGGCGTCGACCTCCAGGTCCCGAGCGGCCACATATACGGCTTCCTCGGCCCGAACGGCGCCGGGAAGACCACGACGATGCGGATGCTGGTCGGTCTCACCACGCCGACCGCGGGAACGGCCTCGATAGCCGGCGCCGCCATCGAGGACCGCGACGCCGTACGCGCGAACGTCGGCTACCTCCCGGAGCGCCCGCCGCTGTACGACGAACTGACCGCGGTCGAGCAACTGACGTACTACGCCGACCTGCGCGGCGTCCCCGACGCCGAGGTCGACGACCGGGTCGAATCGTGGCTCGACCGGTTCGACCTCCTCGAGGACGCCGACAGACGCATCCAGGACTACTCCACGGGAATGCGCCAGAAGGTCGGACTCGTGCAGGCGCTCCTCCACGACCCACCCGTCCTGTTCCTCGACGAACCGACGAGCGGTCTCGACCCGAACGCCGCCCGGACCATGCGCGAAGTCCTCACCGAACTCGCCGACGGCGGCACGACCATCTTCCTCTCGACGCACATACTCCCCGTCGTGGAGGAACTCGCCGACACCGTAGGGGTGCTCGACGACGGGACGCTCGTCTCTGAAGCGACGCCTGGCGAGTTGACTAGCCGCGCGGAAGCCGGAACCGACTGGTCGCTCGAAGACGCGTTCATCGACATCACCACCGACCGCGAGGGCGAGGTCACCCCGTAATCACGGCCACCAATGAAGACATCTCTCTCAAAGAGCCTCCGAATCGCCGGCATCGAGTCCGTGCGGCAGTTACGGCAGTTGCGCGAACGCCCGGCCCTCGCTGCGATGAACGTCCTGCCAGTCCTCCTACTCATCCCGACCGTCGTCGGACAGGCGCCGATTCCCGTGTACGAGGACCTGATGACGTCCGATGCCGCGTACAGCCTCGGGGAGCGCCTCGCCGCCGGTGAGTCGACGGCCGTCCTCGAGACCATCCGGACCGTCTCCGTCGGGTTCTTCCTGTTCCTGGGGTACCTCGTCGCACTCCCTGAACTCACCGAGGGCGGCGTCGTCAACGAACTCGAGGGGCTCCTCGTCACGGTCGCCCCCGGCGAGATAGCGCTGGGAGAGATGGTCACGTACGTCGGGTTCACCATCAGGCTCGGCGGCGCTATCGTCGTCGCCGCCGCGCTCGCGTTCGGTGCCGGCGTCGGGTCGGCCGCGGCGGCGGCGTTCGTGCTCCTCGCCGGCGCCGCCGCCATCCTCACCGCCGTCGGAATCAGCTACCCGGCGATGCTCGGCGTCCAGCTCGCGTTCAGGCGCGTTCGGTGGCTGAGGGAGAACAAGGCACTGGTCGCCGGCCCCATCGTCGTCGTCGGGTTCCTCGCGACCAGAGTACTCGCCGACCCGCTCGCGGTCGTGCATGGCACGCCGCTGGCGTGGTACGCCGACCTCGCGCTCCTGGGTACGGCCGCGGAGACGTCTCTCGTCCAAGCCGGAGTGGTGCTCGCCGCCGGGCCGCTGGTCTTCGTCTGCGGTGCACTCGCCGCCGGGCGAGTTGGCGCGAGCCTCTGGTACGCCGACGACCGCTCGACGACGTCGACGGACGCGAGCTCGGACTCGCCCGGGTTCCTCCCGCGACTCGCACGGAAGGTGGCGACCAGGGAGGCGGCCGCCGTCGCCAGGGTGACCTGGTGGCGGGTCCGCCGTCGCCCGCGAGTGCTGCTGTTCGGCGGGCTCCTGCTGTCGCTCACCATCAGCGCGGGCGCCGCGGCCGTGAACGCGTACCCGACCATGCTCCCCTACGCCGTGGCGACGTACGGTGCGGCGACGTTCGGCGTCGGAACGACGCTCAACCCCCTCGGGAACGAGGGCCCGATGCTGCCGGCGACGCTCACGACGCCGGAAGGCGGCGCCACGCTACTGAACGGACACGCCCTGGCCGCGTCTATCCCCGGGACGATCGTCGTCGGCGTGGCGACGCTCGCCGCGGGCGTCACCACCACGCTCCCGCTGTCGTCGGTGCTCGCCGTGACAGTCCTCGGCGTCGTCCTCGGAGCGACCGGTCCGTTCATCTCCCTCGCCATCGGCGTTTCGTTCCCCCAGTTCGAGGGCATCTCGATACACAGCAGTCGCGGAATGTACCCGCCGCGCCTGCAGTCCGTCATGCTCTACCTCGTGGTCGTCCTTTGCCTCGGCGTCCCCGCGCTCGTCGGCGTGTACGGGCCCGAGACGGTAGCGACCGTCGTCCCCGTGCCGCCGGCGGCGGCAGCGATGCTCGGCGTGGCTGGCAGCGTCGTCGCGAGCGTCACGCTCGCGTCGGTCGCGTACCGGTTCGCGCTCGGGCGAGTCACCGGATTCGAACTCGCGTCCTGAGAGCGGCCGGCCGGCACGTTCGAGCGACGGCGGTGGCCGTCCGGTAATCGAACGACGGAGACGAAGAAGCGGGCGTCGCTCGAGGACGCTGTCGGCTTAGCTCTGTGCTTCGATGAGTTCGTCGACCGAGGCGCTGACGGTGGTCTCTTCGGTCTCCTCGAGGCTCGCCTCGGCGAGGGAGTCCCGGGAGAGGTTGGCGTCGCCGCCGGCGGCGACGGCCGTCCCGACCGCGAACCCGAACGCTGCGGCGGCGAAGACGCCGACACAGAGGTTCGAGTCGGTGTCGACGCGGATGGAGTCGCCGTCCGTCTCGGTGGGGATCATCTGGTTGGCGTCCTGCTCGCCCTCGTCGAGGGTCGGCGGCACGACGACCAGACGGTACTGGACGTCCGCCGCGTCGTCGACGTCCTGCTCGACAGAGAACGCGTCCTCGTCGAGTTCGCCGCCCTGGTAGGGGGCGACGGCGACGCCGAAGGAGTCATCGTCCACGGCGAGGTCGTCGACGACCGTCCGTTCGTGGTACGTGAGGTCGGCCGTAGCAGCGTCGTCGGCCGTCTGCGGGGCGTCCTCGGCGTCGGTGTACGCTTCGAGTTCGTCCTCCATCAGTTGACGGAAGGCGGCGCCGTCACCGGTCCGAACGGACCGGTCGAACTCCTCGATGACCTCGGAATCGGCACTCCCGTGGAGGAGGACGAGGCTACCCTCGATGGGCCCCATCGAGACGTCCTGGACGTCGTCGTCCGCCACGCGGATGACGGGCGGTGCGACGCGGCGGTGTCCGTTAGCAGTCACTTCACCTTGGTCGAAGCTGTCAAATTGCTCTGACATACAACCGAGAACATATTTACGGGATACGCTAATAAATTTATTGCAAGAAAAGTTATATGGACGGATAGTTTTCGAATTTTGAGAGCGGGCCGGTAGCAATAGAAAATCGATAGGTCCACCCCTGCTGGCAGATTCGTCGGATCGTCGATTCCGTCATCTCGACGCACGCATCGTTCTATAATTTAGATAAGAAAATATCTAGCTCGATTGGACAGACATATTTTATCCAGAGAATACTGACCCATGATAAACAATATCAAGAGTCGTTTGAATTCGTTCTCTTGGGTTGAGGCGTCCACACTCACCGGTCGGCCGAGACCGGGTCGCTCGCGAGGCCGACCCCGCGTCAACACCCCGCCGCCGCCGAAGATTTTTCAACAAGTGTAACCTTCAAAAAGATTTAAGGACCTGCTGCCGTTACTGATGGTTATGGGTCTGAAGGACCAACTCCCTGGCGGGCGCGTCCAGATAGTCGCCCTCTGGGTGCTCGCGGTCGTCTTCGTCGTACTGGCCATCGCGAACGTCCCCGTACTCGGGATCGACCCGGTCTCCCTGGCGGTCCTCGCCACCGTCTTCGCCGCCCTCACCACCACATACAACTGGAACGCCCAAGCGGCCTGACGACCTCGTCCTGCCGCAACGATGACGTGTAGCCGAACAATCACACCCAGGGACCGAACGGTCAGCAAGGTCGCAGGGTCGCGCCCCGGTCTCCACTCGACGGCATTCCCGGGCCGGCCGATACCATCGACCGGCTCGACGACGACCAGTCCTCACCTAACGCGACGCGCCAGTCGATTCCGGCAGGCGTGTTTTCCCATCTCCGATTACGTGAAACTTGCGCGCATATCAGTAAATTTAATGAGCCTATCAGCAAAACGCAATCTGAAACATGAGTCCACTGACTGTGCCGATAATCTTCGTCCTCCTCGCGTGGATAGCTGTAACCATCTTGAACTCGACGGAGCGCTCTCGCTCTCTCCTCCGCCGCATCGTCGGTGACTTCGCACCGATAATCCCCGGATGGAGCTTCTTCGCTCCGACCCCGGGCCAGGTCGACTACCACCTCTTCTACAGGGACAAACGGGTAGACGGCTCGAAGACGGCGTGGCAGCGCGTCCCGCGGTTCGGCATGGAACGCAAGTGGACTCACCTGTTCTGGAACACCGACATCTACCGTGACAAGGCCCTCTTCGACGTCGTCGAGCACTTCACGAGCACCGTCGCCGACGAACACGAACCCGTCGAAGCCGACGAGACGACCGACGGGTCGTCGGCCGTCGCCGACGAGGAGAACGCCCAACAGCTCGAACTAGAGCCCGTCGACCTCGGCGACAAGCAAGGCTCCATACTGTACATGTCGCTGCTCAACTGCGTCTCGCTCCAAGACCACTCCCGTATGAGCGACGCAACCCAGTTCGCCATCATGGCCAACTCGCGCGAGCAAACCCAGTACGAACCGATCTACATCTCGCAGTTCCACAAGCTCGAACAATGATAGACGGCATCATCGACACCAACCTCGCCTTCCGTGCCATGTCCGCGTTCGTCGCGCTCTGGGCGTGCCTGTCGGGACTCGAACAGCTCTCCAGCGCGGGCACCCTCGAGGACGACGGACTGCTCAGTTGGCGCGTCTTCAAGCTCTACTTCCAGAACAACACGGGGTCGAGGTTCGTGGAACCGTTCGTCGAACCGACCGGGTTCAAAGCCGTGCTCGTCACCCGCATCGTCTTCGGCGTCCTCCTGGCCGGCGCTGCCGCCCTGGACGCCCTGCATCCCGCGCTCTTCGGCGTGCTGTTCCTGACCGACGTCGTCATCCTCTACCGTATCCTCGTCGGTCTCAGCGGCGCCTACCACATGGTGATGGTGATGAATATCGGGCTGTTCCTGGGGACGCTGTTCCCCGAAGGGAGCGTCGTGCGGGTCGCGGCGATACTGTTCATGGCAGTCCAGGGAATCCTCGCGTACGCGATCGCGGGCTACCTCAAGCTCATCTCGTCCGACTGGCGGTCCGGTACCGGCCTCCAGGGCGTGTTCGCTACCTACACGTTCGGGGAGAATCGAGTGTACGACCTCCTCACGTCATACCCGAACGTCAGCCTGTTCGCTTCCTGGTCTGTCATCATCTTCGAGTGTCTCTACCCGCTGGTGCTCGTCGTCGACCCGTCGACGACGACACTGTTCTTCGGAACGGCTATCGTCTTCCATCTGATGAACGGGCTACTCATGGGGCTGAACGGGTTCATCCTCATCTTCCCGGCCTCGTACTTCCCGGTGTATCTGACGAACCTCTACGTCCACCAGTGGTTCCTGTAGCGGGGTCGCCGACCGTCGCGGCCGCTCGCACGCACACGACGGGCGTGCACGCCGAGGACGGCGTCGTGACCGTCGTTCGGTGAGGACCGAATCGCGTCAAAAAAGGCGTTGTCGGCTGGTCACGTCGACCACCTCGTCCGCGTTCAGCTCTGTGCGTCGATGAGTTCGTCGACCGAGGCGTCCGCGTCGACGTCTTCGGCGTTCGAGGCCTCGACCAGCCCTTCGGACATACTGTTGACGCGCGAGGTGACCGCGTACCCGGCACCTGCCGAGACGACGAACGCGCCGGCGGCCAGCAGCGTCCCACAGACCTCGGACTCGCCGGCGAGGCGGACGGAACTGCCGTCCGCGTACTCCGGGATGGTATCCATCGCGTCCTGCTCGCCCTCGTCGAGGGTCGGCGGCACGACGATGAGTCGGTATTCGACGTCGGCGTCGCTGTCGACGACGTCCTCCTCGATCTTGAACCCGGACTCGTCGAGGTCCCCGCCGTTGAAGCTGGTGACGGCGACGCCGCAGGTGTCGCCCGCAGCGAGGGTCAGGTCGTCGGTGACGGTACGTCCACAGTAGGACAGCTCCGCGGTCGCCTGCACGTCGTCGCCGTGGCTGTCGGCGTCGGCGGAGAGTTCGGACTCCAGCCAGCTCTGGAACGCCTCGACGTCGGTACCCGAGTCGAACAGGTCGATAGCGGGAGAGTCGGATTTCCCGTAGAGGACCACGAGACTGCCGTCGAGTCCCTCGATGGACGCGTCCGCGACGTCCTGCTGGGTGAGCTCGATAACTGGCGGTGCAACTCGGCGGGTCGAACCGTTGATAGCGGTCCCTTGCTCCAGGACCTCAGTATGCTTTTGCATACGTATTCACCAGCATTGTCATGTGGCTATATAAAATTAATTCATACTACAGTCAGAAACATCGAAGTCAATGGGTCCGCTCACCCAGTTGTCGGGACGCTATCCTGCGATAGTAACCGGAGAATCGAGATGTAAGCAGTTAGTATCGAACTATACGATACGAGAGATGCGCACGTTACAATTCTATTATATTGTACCCGTTCTGAGTTTTGGTTCCCGTTATCGAGGGGCGTGAGTTGTTCGGGTTTCGACCACACGGAAGCGGTCCGCGCCGACGGGACCAGCCGACGCAAGGGGCGTATCAGTTCGCGGCACAGACGACGACTGCCACGGGCGTCGGGCGGATGCTACGCCGCCCTCTGCCGTCAGTCGCGCTTCCGGAGACCGAGCGCCACGGCGGCGACCACCGCGAGCACCGCAACGAGCCCCGAGAACCCCGGCGATCCATCGCTCGCAGCGGTCGTCTTCGTCGTCCTCGTCGGCGCACTCGTCGAGGGCGTCTCCGTCGCCGTCGCGGTCGTGGGTGCGGCCGTCGTCGAAGACGTGGTCGTCGCCTCCGTAGTCGTAGGTACCGTGATGCCTTCCTCGGATTTGTAGGCGCCCTCCCCGGGACCGGCGGGCCCGTCACCGATGACCGTCGCGTTCTCCGACGTGACCATCATGAGGTTCCCCGACTCGTCGACCGCGAGCACGCGAACGTCGAGCCTATCACCCTCGCTGAACGAGGACGTGTCGGCAGTCACCTCGTACGTCTGCGGGCCGACCTTCGAGACCGCGTCCGGCGCGACCGACCCCTCCACGAACGCGCTCAGTAGCGCCTCGTAGTCGTCGTTCTCGAGCGCCCGCTGGACGACCTCCTTCGGTTCGTCACCGGAGACGGTCGCCACGTCGAACTTCCCGATGGCGCCCAACACGGTGACGTTGCTGTCCTCCTTGACTTTCAGGCGGACGGTGGCCTCACCGCGTGGAACGGTATTGTAGACGGTCAGGTTCTCGAGCCAGTACACGTCGAGACGCGGCGGCTGAGTGTCGGTCCCGGGCTCGTAAGTCCCGTGGTAGACCGACTGCGTCATCGTCGACCGGTTCTGGGACGGGTTCCGGCCGATAGTGTACAGCGTGACCGATTCGCCCTCGGCCACTGGAAGCGGTGCCTTCACGACCGCACCCGGACCCTGCGAGTCGAACACTCGCGCGCTATCGTTCCCGATGTCGACGACGAACGTGTTCGGCTCCGGCCCGAAGTCCCGGAGGACTTCGTGACTCAGGTCCTTCTTCTGGGCGGCCTTCGTCGTGAACCGGCCGTCCTGGAGCCGCCACTTGAGGAGCCGACCCGTCGTCGGGTGGACGTTGACCGTGACGATTCGAGAGCTATCGGCGCGAGGCACCTGCGGGTTCGCCCAGCCACCCCACTGGCGCTCCTCGCCGCCACCGTACGCGCCGAACCCGTAGGCGGCCGTCTGCGGCGTCACATGCACGGTCTGTCGGACGCGGTCACCGATTCGGAGCGGGATACCGAGGCTCCCGCCCTCTCGCCACGTCACCGTCTGCACGTAGGGAATGACGCTGTAGGAACTCCCACGGCCGTTCCGGTAGTACGTCACGTCGATCTCCGCCAGTCGACCGGGTTCGGCCGTGAACGTCTCCGGACCGTCGACGCCGACCGTCGCGTAGTGCAGGAGGTAGACGTCCGGTGCGTCGAAGTTCTCGGAGCTCCGACTCACCGACGACCGCGGGACGAGCGTCGCCGCGACGCTGGCGTTGAACTCGGGTGACTGACTGAACCGCACGCTCTGCTGGCGCGCGCGCACCGACCGGAGTTCGAACAGCGTCGACTTGCCGTCCCCGGCGAACCGGCGCTGGATCACGCCCTCCGAGTACAGCGCCATCTGGTTGCCGGCGGTCTCTTCGAGCGCGCCGGCGTCTATCTCGTACCGGACGGTGTCGCTCTCGTTCAGGACGACCGTCCCGTCGCCGTCGACGTCGACGGTCTTCGCCACCATCACCATCTCGCCCGTCCGCTCGTCGCTGCCGATGCTCCCGACGGTGACGTCGTTCCCGAACGTCCGGTACGTCATCGTCGAGTCGTTCAGCGACGTGAGTCGCGACCGCTCGTACTCGGGGACGTTCGAGGTGACCAGCAGCGGGTCGGACGCGACGTCCTGTGCGTCACCACCAGCGGTCTTGTTCACGCGGAGCGTGTGCGAGCGAGCGTACCCGAAGCTCGTCGACAGCGAGTCGCCGCGTTCCGGAGTGACGGTCAGGCGGCCGGCGTACACGCCGCCGTCGCTCCCGGTTTCGACCGTGAGGCGGACCGCCGCGCTGTCGCCGGCGGGAACGGTCACCGTCGAGCGATTGAGTTCGACCGCGCCGGCTCGGTCGTCGGCTATCTCGACCGCGGTGGCGTCGAGCGACACGGTGCGAGCGTCGTCACCGGTGTTCTCGATGGTGACGACGCGAGAGAGCGTCGTCCCGGACTCGCGAGCGCCGAAGCTGATAGTTCCCGGGGAGACGTAGAGGGTCGTGTTCGCGGCGTGACTCGCGTCGACGCTCCCGCCGCCATGCTCGTAGACGTTGCGTCCCTCGAGCGGGTCCGCGGTCGACACCAGGAGCGACTCGACGTCGCTCGGCTGGAGGTCGGCACGCTCCGAGAGCAGGGCCGCGGCGTGGCCGCCGACCAGGGCGGCGCTGACCGACGTCCCGGTCTTCGTGGTGTAGTCTGATTCGACTTCGTCGGCGCCGATTCGGTCATCGGACGCCGCGCCGCGGACGTAGAACCCAGGTGCGACAACGTCTGGCGCCAGGTGCGCCGAGGCGGTCGGGCCGCGCTCCGAGAACGCCGCGACGTCCCCCTGCGGGGTCGTAGTGCCGACCGTGAGTACGCCCGGGGCGGCGCCGATGCCGTGGGACGCCGACCAGAACTCTCGGACGCCACTGTCCGGCGAGGTCTTCGGGACCGGCTTCCCGCCGACTGGCGCAACGACGAGCGACCCGCGCTCGACCGCGGCGTCGACGGCTGGCTCGACGAGCGTCCGGACCTGGCGGCGGTCCGCGTCGACGTCGACGCCGACGTAGATGACGTCCGCGCCGTTCTTCGAGGCGAACTCGATGGCCGAGAGGACGTCGGATAGCTTGCCGCCGCCGGCCGTGTTCGCGACCTTCAAGTCCATGTACTTCGCGTCGCTGGCCACGCCGGCGTGACGGCCGTCGCTTGCGTCGCCGCTCCCGAGCATGACGCCGGCTACGTGCGTGCCGTGGCCGCTGACGTCGGTCGCCTCGCCCCCGGTCTCGGTGTAGTCCTTCTCGAGGACTTCCGCACCGTCGTCGAGGTCGGGGTGCGTCTCGTCGACGCCGGTGTCGATGACCGCGACGACGGGCTCGTCGCCCGCGGCCGCGGCGTCGCCGTCGTCGGTCGACTGCGTCGTCCGGGCGTCGCTCGCCGGTCCCGTGTCCAGCGAGACGTACTCGACGACCGGCGACGTTCGAAGGTTCCGGAACGCTTCGCCGTCGTCGGACGCCGGCACGGACGCGACGATGGCGTCGCTGTCCTCGAGGCGGTGGTGGAATCGAAGCCCCATCTGGGCGGCCCACGCGCGGTGCTGACCGCTGTCGAAGTCGGCGTCGAGGCTGACGACCACGCGCGTCGATTCCGCGTCGTCGTAGCCGTTCCGGAAGAGGTAGTCGACGTCGAACAGCGCGGGCGAGAACCGCTCGAGGTCGACGCCAGCCGGGAGCACGTAGGTGCCGTCGGCCGTCTCAACCCGCCGCAGGGCCGCGTCGTCGGTGGTTCGATACCCAGTCTCGCCGTTGGACTGGACGGCGGTGACGGTCTGGCCACTGAGGAGCGTGAGTTGCTCACCGTCGCCGGCCGGCGAGGCGTGTTCCGGGAGCGTCGACCGTTCAGCGGCCGGGAACGCGGCCCCGGCCGTCGACCCGTCGACGTCGTGGGTCGTGAGTGCGACTTCTGCCGGTCCGGTGGCGCCGTCGGTCGGACTGGCCACACCGACACCGACACCGACGGCGCTGAAGACTACGAGGAGCGTTACGATTCCCGCCGCAAACTGCGCTCGACGTCCAGGTGCCATTATCGATGACTCCGCCTTTTTGTCCTGCATTGATAAATATTTTGTATCTGTATAGAATACATTAGAATCTATCCTCGGGCTGCAGTATAGAAACGGATTCGACGGTCCCTACACCGAGGAACGAGCCGTTGTGGCGCTGTCTCCACCACCAGAACTGTATCGTCTGCCGACAGGTCCGTCGGCGTTTCAGGGAGCGTTCTCGAACGCGTCGTAGCCGGTGACGTCCACGCCGTCGTTCGTGATGGTCGCCACGTGGAGGCCGTTGCCGGACGCCGTGTCGCGCTCGACCGCCGACCGGACCGTCTCCACAGCGAGGTCCGTCGCCGCAGACATCGAGAGGCCCTCCTCGTACTGGTCCTCCAGGACGCCGTACGCGAGTTCCATCCCCGACCCCGTCGCGATGAAGTCGTCAGTGAGCAGCCCGCCAGCGCCGTCGACCGACGCCAGTCGCGGGCCGTCCTCGTCGATACCGGCGACGAGCGGGTGAATGCGGCGACCGCCGACCTCGCGAATCATCTTCGCGACGAACCGCTGGAGGGCCGCGATGTCCAGGGGGTCCCCGCGGCGGAGTTCGAAGTACTTCGTCTCCGCCTGCATGAGTTTCGTGAACGACTGCGCGTCGCCGACGGACCCGACGAGCGTCATCGCCGCCCGCGGATGCACCTGCAGAACCTTCTGGACGTTCTTGTTCGCGACGAACTCGCCGCCGAGCGACGCTCGCTTGTCCGTCGCCAGGACGACTCCGTCGGCGGCGCTGACCCCGATCGCGGTCGTCCCCGTCTTGACGGTGCGCGACGACTCGCTCGTCTCCGAGCGGTCGGAGCGAGAGAGCACGCCCCCGTCTCGCGAATCGAGGAGTCGTCGAACTCCGTGCCGGCTACGTTCCATAATCATGCAGACCGTTCGGGTATTGAAAAATTTGTCGATACATCAGATATCTGTCCGACGGCGCGACCCCACGCCGCCGGCGCGCCCGCGCCGAGCTGGCGAAGTCGCCCAATCGAGGACTGGCAACCGGGTCGACCACGTCGCATCCAGCGTCGGTCGTCCCGGAAGTAACGGAAGTAACCGATAGTTTTAGAGGGAGCCATTCGTTTTATTCGATACGATGTTCATCCGGGAAAATCGACCGTCGCCGCCGCGACCCGACAACGCACCCACGGAACCGGTGCCCGAGGACGCCCCCGAGGTGGCTGCGTCGGGATGACCGACCTCGCGATAGAGACCGACGGCCTCACGAAGCAGTTCGACGACGAACTCGCCGTCGAGGACCTCACCCTACAGGTACCCGAAGGGAGTATCTACGGATTCCTCGGCCCGAACGGCGCCGGGAAGACCACGACGATGCGACTCCTGACGTCCCTGACGGCACCCACGTCGGGGACCGCGACCGTCGCCGACGTCCCGGTCGCCGACCGACCCGCCCTCGCACCGAAGATAGGGTACCTGCCGACTGACCCCCCGGTGTTCGAGGAACTCACCGGCCGCGAGCAGTTGCACCACGTCGCCCGCCTCCACGGACTCGACGACGAGACGCGTACCGAACGCGTACGCGACCACCTCGAACGGTTCGACCTCCAGTCCGCGGCCGACCGTCGCGTCGCCTCCTACTCGACGGGCATGCGGAAGAAACTGGGTCTCATCGGGGCCGTCCTCCACGACCCCGACGTCGTGCTGTTCGACGAACCGACGAGCGGCCTGGACCCCCGTGCCGCGCGGACGGTTCGGGACACCGTCGCGGAGATGACGACTCGCGACGTCACCGTCTTCCTCTCGACGCACATCCTCGACGTCGTCGAGGAACTCGCCGACAGCGTGGGCGTCATCGACGACGGCGTGCTCGTCGCGGAAGGCTCCCCCGAAGAGCTGAAAGCCCGAAAAGAGGACGGCGCACACGGCGACCTCGAGGACGTGTTCCTGCAGGTAACCGGTGACGCGGACGAGCGGACCGCCCGGAGCGACCGCGAAGTGGCGACCGCCGGCTCCGAGGACGTGAGGTGACCCACCGTGAGTGACGCCTCGAAGGACGGGTCGGTCGGCGACCTCCAGCACCTCTCGCTCTCGCGGAGCCGCGAACTCGCCGTCACCGACGTCCGCCGGGAGTTCAGGCGCGTCACCGACCAGGACTTCCTCGTCCTGTTCGGACTGGTGGCGCTCGCCGGCCTCGTCACGGGCGCGTGGGTGACCTACGACGTCGGAACGTCAGTCGGCACCTCGTACGCGAACGGCGAGGGATCGTGGCTCTCGACGACCGGCCTCGTTTACGGCTGGAGCGCACTCTGGCTGGCGATGGCCGCCGTCGCGACGATAGAAGCCGTCGGGTCCAACGGCGATCTGGCGAACGACGGGTACTACCTCACCATCCGCCCCACCGTCGACCTGGTCGCCGCACGACTGCTGTCGACGGCGACGAAGTCGACGCTGTTCGTCGCCGTCCCCGTCGCCGGCACCACCGCCGGCATCTGCCTCGGCCTCGGCACGCCGCTCCCGGTCGTCGGGAGCGCGCTGGCGAGCGTCGCCATTCTCGCCTCCGCCATCCCCGCGGGCTACGCCCTGGGTCTCGCAGCGAAAGGCGCCATCCGACGGTCCCCGGTCCTATCGAGCCTGAAACCACTGCTCGCCCTCGTCGCCGCCGGCGGGTACGTCGTCCTCATCGTCACCGGGGAGATAACCGCCGTCGTCGACGAACTCGGACCGCTCCTGGAGGCCCCACCCCTCGGGTCGCTCAGTGACCTCGCGCTGCTCACGACGACCGGCGCGGACGCGTCCGTCACCGCTGCAGTGACCGCGCTCGTCGCCGCCAGCGCCGTCGGCGCCGTCGGCGCCGTCCTGGCGGTGCCCGCCGCCCGGTTCGCTTGGGAGGCGAGCGGGACTCCCGAAGACGACGACGAAACCACCGACGTCGAGACAGCAGCGTCCGAGGACCGCCTGGACGCCGCCTTCGCGACCGCCGGTTTCGCGCCCGAATCCCGAACGGTCGCAATCACGCGACTCCGACGCGTCTACCGCGAGCCGTTCCAGTTGCTCTTCGCTGTCGTCCCGCTGATTGCCGCGATACCGCTCGCCGCTCGCATCGTCCGCACCGGAGACGTCCCCTGGTACGCCGCCTGGTTCGTCGTCTGGTACGGGGCGTGGGCCGCGGGCGCCGTCCTCCCGCTGAACCCCATCGGCGACCTCGGACAGATGCTCCCGACCGTGCTGACCGCCCGCGCCGACGGCGCGAAGATAGTACGCGGGACCGTCCTCGCCGCCGCGGCACCGGTAGCGCCCGCGACCGCCGCCGTGGCTGCCGTCGTCGGCATCGCTGCAGGCCTCCCCGCTCACGAGGTGGTCGCCGTAGCAGGCGCTGGCGTGGGCGCGGTCGTCGCCGCCGCAGTCCTCGCAGCCGGTATCGGCGCCGTCTTCCCCCGGTTCGAGTCGCTGACTGTCTCCGACCACAGACGGATGGTCCCACCGAGCAAGGTCGCGTACGGCGTGTTCTCTATCGCGCTCACGCTCGCGGTAGCCGGCGTCGCCGTCGGCGTCAGCGAGCCGGCTCGGACCCTCGGGTCCGTGCTCGCCGGTCGGTATCTACCGTTCGGCGTCGACCCCAGCGCCGAGACGCTGGCGACCGTCGGATGGGTGCTCGCCGCGACGGTCGCAGTAGCGGTGCCGGTAGCGTACCGGTGGGCCGTCCACCGCATCGACGACTATCAGGTCGCGTGACATCCGGACGGCGACCGAGAAGCAATCGATAGGTCCGCGCACGCACCGTGACCGCCTCCAGTTCTATTCGAGTACCGCGTCGCGGTCGATGCGAGACCCGTCTGACGGCCCCGCCACCGGCGGCCGAATCACTCGAGAACCGTCTCGGGCGTCCTATCGCCGAGTTCCAGCGCGGCGAGGACGACGAACCCACCGACGAAGATGGTGTTCTTGAGGATGTACGCGGCGAACGAGTCGAACAGCCACGGGACCCCGAAGAGGAACGGGTCCTGGAAGTAGAAGTCTCTCGCGACGACGAGCGAAAGGAACGTGACGAACTGGTGACTGAGGAACAGCGGGATAGCCAGTCGAAGGCGTCTGAAGACGAACAGGAGACCCAACAGCGCCTCGTAGAGACCGATGCTGAGCATCGCGAGGCCGACGCTGACGCCAATCTCCGGCAGTCCGAGAGCGGTGACGAAGTGCGCGACCTCGCCTTTCACTGGCGTGGTCATCCCGGTGAGGAACGCCTGTATCTTCAGCATCCCGTAGTAGAAGAAGACGAACGCGTAGGTTGCGAACGCTATCTGAGTCCCGTAGGGGACGAAGATCCGGTCGACCACGTAGTCGGTTCCGTCGCTATACAACTCCACGGTGCGTGAAACCATTTCAATCACAGGTACCTGTAGATTAGATGCAAATCTTATAAATTTACTCACCCCTTTATTTATTTGATTACGATATCACAGTCGGTATAGCCTCAACCGCGCGAACGCGCCGACGCGACCCGCGGCAGCGCCGCCAGAGACGGCCCCAACGACGTCGACCCACCGTCACACCACTCGCGACACCCGTCCCCGCCTCCAGCTCGAACACCGCAATTGCCGATCGACGGGGCGCAACCACCTCGCTACACTCGTCGTCTTGCGTCGCGAGAAGCAGACCCGACGGGAGTCCCGCGAGCGAGCGGCACGCGGAGCGAGCGAAGCGAGTCCCGCGAATACGAACGGCGAAGCCGTGAGCAGGGAGCGAGTGGAACTACGTCGGGGTAGCGAGATGTTCCGCAGGAACATCGAACGGACCCGACGGGATTTGAACCCGAAGCCAGACGTGCTCGCTCACTCCGTTCGCTGCGCGTCTGGCAGGCATTCAATTCCCTCGTTTGTCGTTTCTGGCGACCCAGACTCCTCGCTGCGCTCGTCGTGTTGCGTCGCCAGAAACGGACCCGACGGGATTTGAACCCGCGACATCGTGGTCCGGAACCACGCACTCTGTCCACTGAGCTACGGGCCCTCGAATGTGCATTACCCACCTGGTGCTATAACGGTTGTGAAGCGGTGTGCGGTCTGGCTGTCGGATCGGTTGGTGGCAGGCGATAGACGAGTGGACCCGACGGGACTCCCATGAGCGAGCACTAGCGAGCGAAGGGGAGTATGTCAGAGTTTGCTCTGACAGGATTTGAACCACGGTCACTCCACTCGCTCCGCTCGTTTCGCTCCCTGATTCAAATCCCGCGACATCGTGGTCCGGAACCACGCACTCTGTCCACTGTGCTACGGGCCCTCGCTATTGGGTTTCGTGGTGGATTGTGGAACGGTTGCGTTCGTGGCGGGTGCTTCCAGTGGTGGTGCGTCTGTTATTGGTCGCCGCCGTCGGTGGTTGCGGTGGGGGTGTCGTCGATGACGGTGGATTTCCAGGTGCCGCGGGTGAAGTAGGCGGCGGCGGCGATGGCGCCGAGGATGTTCCCCATGGCCATCCCGATCCAGATGCCTTCGGGGCCCATGTCGAGCGCTTGGATGACGAGTGGGCCGAGGCTGATGTCGAGGAGTGGGATGGTGAGTGGGCCGAGGGTGATGACGCCGAGGGCGAGGTAGGCGACGGTGGGGACGCGGCCGAGCCAGAGCGCGACGATACTGAAGCCCATCGCCGTTTTGGTGTCGCCGGCGCCGCGGAACGCGCCGAGGAGGACTTGGAGGACGCCGATGAACGCGAATTCGACGCTCCTGATGCGGAGGTAGTTGGAGCCGAGAGCGACGGTTTCGGCGGCTTTGTCGGTGCCGGTGGCCATGAAGACGCCGACGATGGGTTCGGGGAAGACGGCGGCGACGATGGCGGCGACGACCATGACGCCGGCGCTTGCTTTGGCGGCGATCCAGACGGCGCGTTCGGCGCGGTCGGCTTGGTCGGCGCCGAGGTTCTGGCCGACCATGGTGTTCGTCGCTCTGCCGAGGCCCATGGCGGGGAGGAAGATGACGGAGACGAGGCGGTTCCCGAGGCCGTACGCGGCGACGACGGCGGGCGCGAACGTGACGACCATCGCGGTGAGGGTGAGCATCGCGGCGGCGCTCGCGGATTGTTCGAGCGCGCTGGGGACGCCGATGCGGACGATCTCGGTGACGTGCTCGAGTTCGAGGCGGAGGTCGCTGATTGCGACGTCGGGGCCCTTGTGCGTGAAGAAGAGGATGTAGATGCCGAGGACGCTGGCGGCGCCCCGGGAGATGATGGTGGCGAGGGCGGCGCCGCGGATGCCGAGCTGGGGGATGGCGGCGGCTTGCCAGCCGAAGATGAGGATGGGGTCGAGGACGACGTTGAGGGCGACGGAGAGGAACATGACGCGCATCGGCGTCTGGGTGTCGCCGTACCCGCGCATGAGTGCGGAGAACACGAAGAACCCGAAGAGGAACGGGAGGCCGAGGAAGAACACCTCCATGTAGGCGGCGGCGAGCGGGATGACCTGGGCGGTGGTGTCGGCTTGGCTGGGGAGGAGCGCGAGGAGGTCGCCCGTGAAGAGGTAGCCGAGTGCGGAGAGTGCGAGCGCCAGCAGCGTGACGAACCCGAGCGTCTGGCCGGCGACGGTGCCGGCGGAGCCTTCGCTGTCGGCGCCCGTGTACTGGGCGACGAGGATGGCGCCGGCGGCGGTGAATCCGCCGGCGACGCTGATGAGGAGGAAGATGATGGGGAACCCGATGCTCATCGCGCCGACGGCGTCGGCGCTGAACCGCCCGAGCCAGAACGTGTCGGCGACGTTGTACGCGACCTGGAGGAGCTGGATGGTGACGATGGGCCACGCCAACCGGATCATCGGTCGGACGAGCCCGCCCTCCGTGATGGTGTCGTCGCTGGAGGAGCTCACTACGTTTCGAAACGAAAGTGGAACGCTTGAACCTGTTGATACGACCGTGCGGCGACGAAAGGAACGGTCGAGCAGAAGGCATTAGGGCACCGACGACGCACCGCGACCTATGTCAGCTTTCGGAGCGTATCGGGTCGGTGGCGAGGCCGGCGCCCTTGCGGGGTACCTCCTGTTGAGCGTCGTGTCGTACCTGTTCCCGTTCGCCGCGCCGTTCACCGCAGTGGTCCTCTGGTATCGCGCCAGGACGTGGGACGGGTCGGCGAACGGACGGAAGCTCCTGCTAGTGCTCGCCGTCGCGATGACCGCGCTCGCGGCACTCGTCGTGACCGGACTGCCCGTCGACGCCGAGTTCACCGAAGTGACGGGACTGTAGCGGCCCTCGACGGAGAGCCCAACAGAGAGCGGAGAGTGATCGGCGAGAAGAATCGGGAGCGGCGAGTGCGTCCGTCGCGTGCGTCAGGGCGTTTCGTTCGTTTCGAGCGTGAAGGAGTCGCGCGGGTAGGCGACGCAGGTGAGGACGTAGCCGTCCTCGAGTTCGGGGTCGTCGAGCATCTCCTGGTTGTCGTGCTCGACGAAGTCCCGCGAGTCGCCGCCGTCGATGTGGCCGGCGCAGGAGACGCACTGGCCCTGTCGGCAGGCGTAGGGAAGGTCCCAGCCCTCGTCCTCGCCGGCCTCCAGGAGCGTCTCGTTGTTCGCGACCTCGATGGTCTCGCCTTCCTTCGTGTACTCGATGTCGAAGTACTCGATCTCGTCCTCGGGGATGTCGCCGGGACTCGAGGTGTCCTCTTCGGCCTCGCCTTCTGCGAGTTCCCCGCCGGCTTCGCCGCCGCCACCGATGGCGGCGACGCCGCCACCGCCGATGGAGCGGTTCATCGGCTCCGGGAAGTCCGTCTCGGGCACGGTCTCGGCGCGGTGTTCGAGGACCTCCTGGGAGATGTCCTCGTTCGCGGTCCAGCCGGTCCCGCGAGCGTAGTGCAGGACGACGGCGATGACCGTGAGGGCCACCCCGATTCCGAGGCCCACAGTGCTGACTGCCATGTGTAGGCGGATTAGAAGACCTGGTTTAATTCACTTGTGATTGTTCTCGCCGTCGTGGACCGACCCTCGGGTGGTTCGGTGCGTCCAGGGACTCTGGCGGAGCGGCGCGAGCGAGCATCGATGGCGAACTGTGCGAGTGACTTGGACGGGAGGTTCAAGGCGTCGTGGTGGCTAGCGCTCTGGTAGTGACCGACCTCGCCATCGACGCGGACGGCCTCGGGAAGCGCTACGGGGAGACGGTTGCGGTCAGGGACGTCTCGCTTTCGGTGGCGCGCGGGACCGTCTACGGGTTCCTGGGGCCGAACGGCGCGGGGAAGACGACGACGATGCGGATGTTGACGACGTTGACGACGCCGACGTCGGGGTCGGCGACGGTTGCGGGCGAGCCAGTCACGGACCGCGCGGCGGTGACCGAGCACCTCGGGTATCTGCCGGAGGAACCGCCGGTGTACGACGAGTTGACGGGGCGCGAGCAGTTGTCGTACGTCGCCGGGTTGCGTGACCTGCCCGAGGACGTCGCCGGCGAGCGCGTGGACGCGCTCCTTTCGCGCTTCGACCTGGCGGACGCGGCGGACCGGCGCGTCGGCGGGTACTCGACGGGGATGCGCCAGAAGCTCGGCGTCATCCAGTCGGTGCTGCACGAGCCCGAGGTGGTGTTCTTCGACGAGCCGACGAGCGGCCTGGACCCGCGGGCGGCGCGGACGATGCGGGAGACCATCGCGGACCTGGCGGCGCAGGACATGACGGTGTTCCTGTCGACGCACGTGCTGTCGGTCGTCGACGAGCTCGCGGACGAGGTGGGCGTGCTCTTCGACGGCGAGCTCGTCGCGGAGGGCTCTCCGGACTCGTTGAAGTCGCGTGCGGCGGGCGGCGAGCGGACGCTGGAGTCGGCGTTCATGGACGTGACGACGCCGGACGACGCTTCGACGGTCGATGCTCCGGGAGGGCGCGACGGTGCCTGAGCGACGGCGAGGGTGGCTGCGGGACGCGGCGGCGATCGCTCGCGTGGACCTGCGGTGTACGCTGCGACGGTTGCGGGCGCATCCGCGGACGGTGGTGGCGCGCACGCTCGTGCTCGGCGTCGCCTGGGTGGGGTTCTTCGGTGGAGATGGCGTGCTCGCGCCGGATGGGACACCGTCGGTCGCGGGGACGCGGTTGGCTGCGATGGGGCTGTGGGCGTTCGTCGCGGCGACGGTCGCGATGAGTGCGCCGCGGTCGCTCGACGACGTCGACGCGGGCACCGAACTCGTCCTGAGTGCGGGGCTGCGGGCGACGGTCGTCGGGGTGCTCGCGGTGACAGCGGTGGAGTCGGCGTTCGTGTTCCTCGCGTTCGTCGGATTAGGCGTGCTGCGCGTCGCGGTGACGGCGAGCGCGCCCGTGCTGGCGACCGTTCTCGGAGTGGCGACGGTGCTCGTCGGCGTCGGGACCGCGGTCGTCGCCGGGTTCGCGGCCGGTCTCGCGGCGCACCCGCTCGCGCGGCGGACGCCCGGGTTCGCGAGGTATCCGCGAGCGATATTCGTACCCGTTCTCCTGCTCGTCGTGCTCGCGCTCCTGCGCCCGGACGTCCTCGGACCGGCGGCGCGGGCGCTCCCGCCGGCGTTCCTCGCGGACGCGTTCCTCCTCGCGTTCGGCGACGGCGACCCGCTCCTGGCGGCGGTGGCGCTCGTCGGCGGCGTCGCCTCGATACCGCTGCTCGCGTGGAGTGGGTTGCGTGCGGCGCGGAACGTCTGGTTCGACGGCGACGACACCGGCGGCACCGGGACCACGCGCGGCGGTCGCGTCGTCGTCGCGGTCGTCGACCTCGCGCGACCCGTGACGCGTCGGCCGACGCGCGCCGTGGCGACGCGAGCGTGGCTCCGGATGCTCCGGAACCCCCGGACGCTCTTCCAGCTCGTCGTCCCCGCGTTCATGCTCGCCGCCGTCCTGATACAGGACCCGCCCGGTATCGCGGGCGCGCTCCCCGTGCTCGTCGCCGGGTTCGCGGGCGTCAGTGCGGGGTTGACGCTCACGCTGAACCCGCTCGCGCTCGAGGGGGAGGCGCTCCCGGCGCTCCTGACGACGCCCGTCGCCGGCGCGAGCGTCGCTCGCGGCTACGCGTTCGCCGGCGTGCTCGCCGCCCTCCCGACGCTCCTCGTCCTCGTGCCGCCGCTCGCGTACGTGACCGGGCTCGGCGCGACCGCGACGGCCCTGACGGTCACGTGGGGCGTCCTCGTCGCCGCGTTCGGCGCCGTCCTCTCCACCGCGGTCGGGTTCCTCATCCCGTCCTCGGGCGCGGCCGCAGCGGGCGACACCGAGGCACCGACGCAGGCCGCCGTCCTCGTCTACACCCCGATCGCGTTCCTCGCCGCAGCGTTCGGGATGGGCGGCCTCGTCGCGCTCGACTCCGGGGTCGGGCGTGCGCTCCTCGCCGCCGACGTCCTCCTCCTCGCGACGCTCGGCTGGTTCGCGTACCGCCACGTCGCGAAGCGATACGCCGCGCTCACGATTGACGGCTGAATCGGCGCAACAGGACGGACCCCCGCTCAGAACTCGACGCGCGAGCGGATGTGCATCTCGTCATCGGTCGCTTCGAGGTGCGCGACGTCGTTTATCTCCATCTCCCACGCGAACTCGCGTTCGCCGAGGTACTCGACGACGTCCCCGAGCTGGTCGCGTTCGAGGCTGTAGTACGCGAGCGTGACGTGCGGGAACCACCGGTCGGGATGGTAGTAGTCGTCGGCGTGCTCGGCGAACTCCGTGAGGCGATTCCACAGCGAGTCGTGGAGCCCGGCGAGTGCTGGCGACCGCGCGATCGGGAGGTAGACGACGGGCGCGGCGGTGAACACGCCGACCCCGCCCGTGTGGACGGTGAAGGGCTCGGTGTCGGCGGCGACGGAGTGCAGCCGTGATTCGACGGTCGCGGGGTCGTAGCGTTCCGCGACGTGATAGGAGATGTGCGGCGGCGGGAGTTCGCCCGCCGGGTTCAGGTCGAACTCGTCGGCGAGGTCCTCCCAGACGTCGAGGACGCGCTGGTGGTGCTCGTCGGGGAGTGTCGAGATGACGGCTGAGTGCATGTCGGTCATCGGTTGGATGGCGTCGTCGACGTCGACCGCACCGCCCGCACTACCTGCATCGCCCGCACTACCTGCATCGCCCGCACTACCTGCATCGCCCGCACTACCTGCATCGCCCGCACTACCTGCATCGCCCGCACTACCTGCATCGCCCGCACTACCTGCATCGCCCGCACTACCTGCATCGCCCGCACTACCTGCATCGCCCGTGTAGTTCGCGCCGCCGGCATCGTCGGCGTTCGCTCACGAACCTGCGTGCGTTTCAGGGCCGGTACTGGTTGACCTTGCGCGTGGGGGTTCGTGAACGTAACGGCCAGCGAGGGACGCGAATCCGACGCCCGGAACGACGCCTTCCCGGAGCGTCGGCGATCACTCGAGCGCTTCCGGTGGTTCGGGGAGGCTGCCGATGTCGTCGGGGTCGTGGTGGACGTAGACGTCGGCGTCGTGGATGCGTTCGCGGTGCTTGACGTCGCGGATGGAGTCGACGCTCGCTTCGAGACTCCACGCGAACGACGCGGCGAGTTCCTCCTCGTACCCCTGGCGGTGGTTCGCGGCGTCGGCGGCCAGAATCACGGTGCCGGCGTCGGGAAGTTCGAGCTGGAGGCTCTGGTGGCCGGGACTGTGGCCGGGCGTCGGGAACGCGACGACGCTCCCGTCGCCGAAGACGTCGTACTCTCCCTCGATGGGGGTGACGTTCGCGTCGAGCCGGCGGAGCGGGAGGAGGTCGCCGGTGAGGTAGAACAACCGCTGGACGCCGTCGGGCGCCCACGCGTACCGGAGTTCCTCCTTCTGGACGACGATCTCGCAGCCGGCGTCGACGAACAGGTCGAGGTTCCCGGCGTGGTCGGTGTGGAGGTGACTCATCACGACGACGTCGACGTCCCCGGGGCCGTAGCCGACGTCCTCGAGGAGGTGTTCGACGCGCTGGGATTCGTCCATCTCGATGGCGTCGACGAACTCCGCCATGTGGGGCGCGCCATCGGGCCCGTACTCGGTGGGGTTCTCCTTCATGTCGTAGGAGAGCCCGGTGTCGAAGAGGACGGTGCCCTCGGGGTGCTCGACGAGGTACACCGGGCACGTTCCGGCGTACGGTTCGCCGAGGTTCGTCATCTGTACGGCCATCGAGAAGTCGAACGTCCAGTGCCCCGTGTTCAGCGTGTACAGATGGTCTGCGGTCACGGGATCTCGTAGGGGTGCCGCGGGTTTAAGTTCGGCCAATGCACCGACGGCGCCGTCGTCCGGACAGTGGGTCGCTACAGTTCCTTTGCGTACCGGACGCTCCGACCCTTGCTCGACGTCTCGGTGAACCCGAGGCGGTCGTAGACGTGTCGGGCGCGGTGGTTCGACTGGGCGACGGTCAGCCAGACGTCGGTGACGCCGAGCGAGCGCGCGTGCTCGAACGTCGCGTCGAGGAGCGCGGTGCCGACGCCGGCGTCCTGATGGTCCTGGTGGACGAAGACGCCGAGTTCGTGCGCGTCGGCGTCGTCCGGGACGAGGACGGCGTGCCCGACGACGGCGTCGTCGTGGACGGCGAGCACTGACAGCTCGTCGAGGACGACCGACAGCCACTCGGTGCGGCCGGCGTCCGTCGCGGGCGGCAAGCCCTGGGCGCGATACGCCGGCGCGAAGTCGGCGTACATCGCGTCGACGTCGCCGTAGCGCTCGGGCCGATAGCGCTCGAACGCGACGACGCGGCCGTCGTCGTCGACGAACCGGTCGATGCGGGCGTCGTCGCTGCGCCGGTCGTCGACGCCCTCGTCGTCGGGGCGACGGTCGCTGGCGGGGGCCGGCCCGTGGATGGGTTCGCTCGACATCCTCAGTCGTCCCTGCCGAACGTCACCGGGCACGGCGCGTTCAGTGCGACGCGCTGGGCGGTGCTCCCGAAGACTACCTTCCCCGTTGGGGTGCGTCGCCGGCCGCCGACGAGGACGCGCTTGGCGTCGACGGCGTCGGCCGCGGCGACGATCTCGCCGGCGACGTCGTCGCCGACGCGCGCGTCGACGTCCATGGTCGTTCCCCAGGCGCGGAGCGGTTCCTCGAGGCGGCCGACGACGTCGCGGACGGGCGCGACGCGACCGACGAGGTCGTCGGGGTCGGGGCGCTCGTCCTGGTGGTAGTTCAGTCGGTCGCGGACGGCCGCGTACCGGTCTTCGGTGAAGACGTGGAGGACGCGGACGGTGGTCTCCATCATGCCGGCGACCTCGGCGGCGGTGTTCGCGAGCGTCTCGACGCGTTCGGCGTCGCCGTACCCGATGGGGAGCAGGACGGTGTCGCGGTGGTCGCGGCGCGCGCGAACGTCGTTCGCGACGCCGAGGTCCTGGCCTGCAGCGGCGGCGGTTCCGCGCGTCGACTCGGTCATTCGGGGTCCTCCGCGGCCGGTTCGGTCGGCGGGCCATCGATGCGTGGGTTCATCCTGGCTAGCTCTCGCTCGCGGACACGGATAACGGCTGCCCATAACCACACCACCAGAGGATTAAACACCTAGAACAACACGCCTGGACGATTGAGAAAGAACGAGCGTCCAGGACGAGAACGGATAGAGCCCGTATCGTCAGATTACGGTTCCGCGCGGTCAGTCGTCGCGTTTCCGGTCGAGGTACGCGAGGACGCCGCGGACGTTCATCGCGGTCTCCGCGCTCGCCTTCCGGTCGCCCCAGACCGCGTCCATCTCGGTGTTCTCGACGAAGTGCTCGACGACCGCGTCGTCGTCGCCGAGTTCCTGCTGGGCGCGTTCGACGGCTGCGACCCAGTCCGTGAGTCGCGCCTCGTAGCGTTCGAGGCGGTCGTCGGTCGGTTGCGCGCCGAAGTGCGCGTACAGGAGCGTCGAGGGGTCGAGGTTCGCGATGGTCTCGACGTCCCGGAGCGCCTGTTCGAGGTCGAACTGCGGCGGCGGCGTGGTCTCCCTCACTTCGTCGATGGCGGGGACGTAGATGCCAGCGGCGTCCGCGGTGAAGACGGCGTCGTTCGCGGGGTCGTGGAAGACGTGCTGGTGCGGGGCGTGTCCGGGAGCGTCGTGCGCGCGGAGTTCGTGGTCGCCGAGGTCGACGACGTCGCCGTCTTCGAGCTCGCGGATGCGGTCCTCGGGGACGGGCTCGGGTTCGGTGTAGAACTCGAACTGGTCGCCGACCGCCGACTTCGTGCCTTCCCAGAGCCGCGTCGGGTCGACGAGGTGGCGCGCACCGTTTGCGTGGACGGCGACGGTCGCGTTCTCGCATTCGTCGGCGAGGAACCCCGCGCCGCCGGCGTGGTCGAGGTGGACGTGCGTCGGCACGACGTACGCGACGTCCTCGGGGTCGACGTCGGCGTACTCGAGCAGGTCGAGGACGCGGTCGTAGTGCGTGCCGATGCCGGTGTCGACGAGCGCCGGCTCCTCGGCGTCGAGCAGGTAGACCGCGCCGTAGGCGTCCACGTCGTACATCCCGGTGTCGACGTGGTAGAGGTCCGTGCACTCCCCCGTCGTGACTTCGGTGACGTCGCCTCGTGTCATACAGGAAGCGGGCGGGGACGGGCCAAAAGTCGGTCGGTCGCGGCAGTAGCTCGACTACGCTATCAGTCGAGTCAGTAGCTCGACCGCGCTGTCGCTCGCGGGTCGTTGGTGCCAAAGGGGAAACATCGGGGAGCGTGTGACACCCCGAATGCAACCAGAACACGGGGAGGGAGATACATAAACCCCATCCAACCGGAGTGAAAGTATAATCGCACGACTGCGACGGGTTCGAATCGGCGTCTGACGCCAGTTCGACGTCCGTCTGCCGCACCGAACCGGGGGTCGAGGGTGCGAGTCGGCTGGCGAGGTCCATGGTCATCGGGGGGCGATGCTGACGTCGTTCGCGTCGACGTACCGGCGGACGCGCGCCGCGAGGTCGTCGTCGCCGGGCCACGCGACCGACTCGGCGACGTCGAGGCGGTCGGGGTCGCCGACGTACACGGCCGCGCTCGCGCCCTCGAAGCCGGTCGTCGGAACGGCCACGCGGACGTAAAGGCCGCGAGCGACGCCCTCGTACGCGTCCAGTGCGTCGACGGCGTCGGTCTCGAGGAGTCGCCCGTCGACCTCGCCGCCGGGGGCGAGCGTCGGGTATCGGCCGTCGACCCGGTGGAGGCCGCGGAGTGTCGCGTCGCCGGCGAACGACCACGCGCGGTCGCCGAGCACCTCGCTGACGCGGTCGGGGTCGGTGAGCGTCCCGTAGACGAAGGCGTGCACGACGCGGACTTCGGGTTCCGCCACCCTGAAACCCGCGCCCGTTCGACTGAGAGCATGGACTGGCGGCGGACGAAGCGCGTCTGGCGGCGAGTGGCCGGACTCTCCTGGCCGATATCCGTCGAGCAGACGGTCCGCACCGGGATGCGGACGACGGACGTGTTCGTCACCGCCGCGTTCTCGCCGGCCGCCGTCGCCGCCATCGGGCTCGCGGACCTCTACGCCAGGTTCCCGCTCCGCGTCGGCCTCGGCCTCGGCGGTGGCGCCATCGCGCTCTCCAGTCAGGACACCGGCGCCGCGAGCGGGACCGACAGAGACGACGACGCGGCCGCACGAGCCGACCTCAACCGCGACGAGGCCGTGACCCAGGCGGTCCTCATCTCCTTCCTCGCGGGCGTCCCGTTCGTCGCGTTCGGCCTCCTGTTCGGCGAACCCGCCATCGCGTTGCTCGGTGCGCCCGACGAGGTGGCGCGGGTCGGCGGCGCGTACCTCGCCATCATCTTCGCCACCGCACCCGCTCGCATCGTCGGCCTCACCGCGGCGCGCGCACTCCAGGGAACCGGCGACACGCGCACGCCGATGGTCGTGAACGTCGCCGGGAACCTCCTCAACATCGCGGGGTCGCTCGTCCTCGGCCTCGGGTTGTTCGGCGTCGCGAGCTATCGCGTCGTCGGCGTCGGCGTCGCCACCGCCGCCGGGAACGTCTTCATCGCGCTCGTCCTCGCTGCCCTCATCGCGTCCTCGGCGACCGACGTCGGGTTCGTTCGCCCGCGGTCGACGATAGTCGGCCGCCAGCTCGTCGCCGTCTCCGCGCCGCGGATCGTCGAGGGGCTGTCGAACACGCTCGCGAACTTCCCGTTCAACGCGCTCCTCCTGTCGTTCGGGACGGACGTGAACGCCGCGTACCAGATCGGCTTGCGCATCTACCAGCAGGTGACGGGCCCGCTCTCGCGCGGGTTCAACGTCGCGGCGAGCGTCGTCGTCGGGCAGGCGCTCGGCGAGGGCGACGCGGCGGCGGCGCGCGAGAACGGGTGGGCGACCGCGACGCTCGGCCTCGTCACGGTCGGGACCGCGGGCGCGCTCATCTTCGCGTTCGCGCCGACGCTCGTCGGGTTCTTCACGACCGACCCGGGCACGGTCCCGAACGCGGTGGCGTTCACGCGGACGTTCGGCGTCGCCGCGCCGTTCCTCGTGTCGTTCGTCGTCGTCTCCGGCGCGCTCCAGGGCGCGAGCGACACCCGCACGCCGCTCGTCGCGCGGGTCGTCAGTCTCCTCGCGTTCTACCTCGGGTTCTCGTACGTCGCGAGCGTCGAACTCGGCTGGGGCGTCCCCGGCATCCTCGCGGGCGTCGTCCTCCACTACGCGAGCGCCGCGACCATCGTCACGCTCGGGTTCTGGCGCGGCGACTGGGCGACTCGCGCGAGCGACATGTTGCGCGAACGCGGGAGCGCCGGCGACGACTGAGTGCGCACTGAACCACCGGGACACTTGATTTCGCCGGCGTCACGAGGTACACAAGACACTTGTAGTCTCTCTCGGGATTCCGTGACGTGCGAACCGAGTCCCTCCTCCTCGGCGTGGTCGCGCTCGCGGTCGTCCTCGGCGTCGGCGTCGCCGTGGGCGTCCCGGGCGCGCTCGACCCACCCGAGGACACGCCAGACCGCCCCGAGAAGCCCGCGATGGTCGACGTCGTCGAGATGACGATAGCGCCCGGTGACGTCGGCGGCGAGAACGCCACCCTCCGCGTCCGGCCGTTCCTCGCGCAGCGCGGCGGTGCCGCCGAGAACGTCACCGTCCTCCTGCGCGCCGTCGACCACGATACCGGGTTCGTCGCAGCGACCCAGCGCCTCTCCTACGGGACGCTCGACGGCGACGTCACGCGGAGTCGCGAGGGCGCGCTCACGGTCGCTCGCCAGGGCGGCTACGACGTGCAAGCGATCGTGTACGTGAACGGGTCGCGCGTCGAGACCGGCGTCCGCGACGTCGACGGCGTCGGCACGCTCACGCCCGACTACCGCGACACGCCCCTCCAGTTCCAGGACTTCGACGCGGGCCTGCCCGTCATCGAGTACAGTATCGACGCCGTCGAGAACAACCGGTCGACGCTGTCGGTGTCGACGTACCTGACGAACACCGGCGACAGGACCGTCGACGACCTCGAACTCGTCCTGACGGCGCGCCAGAACGGCTCGAACGTCGTCGCCGACCGGACGACGGTCGAACTCGGCGCGGTCGGGAGCGGGAAGACCGTGCAGCCCACGGGAACCATCGTGGTGCCCGACGACTACAACTACTACCTGGACGCGGTCCTGTGGCGCGACGGCACGGTCGTCGCGACCGCGCGCTCCACCGCGAACCTCGCGCCCGGCACCGGCCTCCGGGTGGACGACAACACGACCACTGACGACGACGAGGGCTTCCAGGCCAGCGACTTCGAGTCGACGGAGTCCGGACGCGAGGAGGGGACCGAGGAGCCACTGACCGAGACGCAGGCGGGCGGGAGCGGCGGCCAGCCCGGGTTCGGCGTCGCCGTCGCCGTCGTCGCGCTCGTCGCCGCGGCACTCATCGCGAGGACTCGACAATGACCGACGATTCCACTTCGACGACCGACGCCAGCCGAGATAGCGACGCAGACGACCGCGACCGCGACAACCGCGGCGACCGACCCGGTCGAGAGCGCGACGACCGCGACCGCGAACCGCGCGGGCGCTCCCGGAGCGGGCTGTTCGAGGGCGACCTCTACGAGCGCCTGCAGTGGCTGGCGCTCGTCGTCCTCGTGCTCGTCGCCGTCGCGACGCTGTTCTCGTTCTACACGAACGTGACGCGACTCATCTCGATCTGGGCGAGCCGGAAGTACGAACCGGCGTTGCAGGCGGCGTTCGCGCTCGCGGTGCTCGCGACCGCGCTCGCGGGCATCGTCTCGCTGTCCCGGAACCTCCGCTAGAGACCCCCCGGGTTTGGGGCAAGGGTCAAAGTCCCTCCCGTCGAACTACTGCGTGATGAGAGCGAAGCGGGAGTTCCGTGACCGCGACGACGTGTCGGTCTCGGTGCTCGACGCCCTGGTCGAACGCGGGGAGGAGGGGATGACCGTCTTCGAACTCCGGTCGCACGTCGACGCCGGTATCGACGAGATAGAGCCGGCGCTCACGGAGTTGAAGGACGACGACCTCATCGAGGTCGACCGGTCGGGCGGGCAGACGCTCCTGAAACCCGACCCGCGCGTCGTCCCCGAGGACCCGGAGGACGACGAGCCGTCGCTGTTCGACGCGCTCCGCGACAAGCTTCCGTTCTGAGCCGCGACAGCGTGCAGTGCTGCGGCGTGGTCTCGGGTCGTGGCGACGTCGGTGCGTGCGAACCGGGACCGTACTGCTCTTGCCGTTCGGGCGTCCACGCCTCCACATGACCATCATCGATGACGTGCACGAGGCGCACGGGGCGACGTTCGTCGAGCGAGGGGGCCGTCGCGTCGTCCGGGACTACGGGCGGCCGGCGCGGACGGCGATGGCGGTTCGGCACGTCGTCGGCGCGTTCGACGCGGCGTACGGCGTGGTGACGGTGTCGGGGAGCGACCGCCGGGAGTTCGTGAACGACGCGGTGACGAACGTCGTGCCGCGCGAGGACGGCGAGGGCGCGTACGCGCTGCTGTTGTCGCCGGAGGGGCGCGTTCGCACGGACATGTACGTGTACGAGGCCGACGGCCGGTTGCTGTGTTTCACGCCGCCGGGGCAGGCGGGGTGGCTCGCGGAGGAGTGGGATTCGCGGACGTTCGTGCAGGACGTCGACGTGGCGCGCGCGAGCGACGACTTCGCGGTGTTCGGCGTGCACGGCCCGAAGGCGACGGAGAAGGTCGCGAGCGTCCTGAACGGCGCGGGAACGCCCGCGGAGCCGTTGTCGTTCGTTCGCGGGTCGATGGGGGACGCGGGCGTCACCGTGATCCGGAACGACGGGCTCGCGGGCGAGGAGGGCTTCGAGGTCGTCTGCACCGCGAGCGAAGCCGAGCGGGTGTGGGACACCCTCTTGCATCACGGGAACAACGCGACGCCGTTCGGGTACGCGGCCTGGGAGACGCTGACGCTCGAAGCCGGGACGCCGTTGTTCCAGACGGAACTCGACGGTCGGGTGCCGAACGTCACCGGCGTCCGGAACGGCGTGGACTACGAGAAGGGGTGTTTCGTCGGGCAGGAGACGGTGGCGCGCGTCGAGAACGTCGGCCGGCCGTCGCGGCGACTCGTCGGCGTGGAGCTCCCTGGCGTCGAGGACGGCGACGCGCTCCCGGGTGCGGGCGCGACCGTCAGCGTCGACGACGAAGACGCCGGGGAGGTGACGCGAGCCGCGTGGAGTCCGCACCGCGAGGCGGGTATCGCGTTCGCGCTCGTCCCCTACGACGCCGACGTCGAGCACGTCGCGGTGGACGTCGCCGACGACGACGGTGCGCTCGACGGCGACGTGGTCGCGCTCCCGTTCGTCGACGGCAGCGACCGGTCCGCGCGAGTCCCGACCTACGATTGAGCAGTCGCCACCCCCGCGACGGCGTCGGTCACGGGGCGGCGACCGTGGACGCTCAAACCACCGCCGTCCTGCGGTTTGAACGGATGAAACCGGTGGGCAGGTTTATATTTCGCCGTATCTAGATTTCACGTATGTCTACCACCCCCACCGCGCGCCTCTCCACGGGGGTCCAGGGCCTCGACGACGTCCTCGAAGGCGGCCTGGTCCCGAACCGAGCGTACCTCCTCCGTGGCGGGCCCGGGATGGGGAAGACCATCCTCGGCGAGCACTTCCTGACCGCGGACGACGCCGAGACCTCGCTGTTCGTCTCCCTCGAGGAGTCCGCGGAGAACCTCCGAGCGAACGCGGCGAGCGTCGGTATCGACCTCTCCGGCGTCGAGATAGTGGACTTCAGTCCGGACGCCGACCGGTTCGGCGACGGCGGCGCGTACGACGTGTTCGCGCCCGGTGATCGCGGCCCGTCGCTCTCGGAGGGGATCCGCGAGGCCGTCGAAGCTCACGCCCCCGATCGGGTGTTCGTCGACCCGCTGTCGCGCCTCCGGCAGTTCACCGCGGACCAGAGCGCGTTCTACGACGAGGTGGGCGCGTTCACGTCGTACGTCCGCGACGGGGACGCCACGCTCCTGTTCTCGACGCAGCCGACGACGGCGTCGCCGGACGAGGACCTGGAGTTCGTCGCCGACGGCAGCATCGAGCTCGCACACGAGCGGAAGGGTCGGACCATCAGCGTCCGCAAGCACCGCGGTGCGTCGTTCCAGTCGGGCACGCACACGGTCACCATCGACGGCGACGGGATGCACGTGTACCCGAAGCTCGTTCCGGACGTGCGGACCCGCGAGTTCGAAGCGACGATGCAGTCCACGGGCGTCGGGGAGTTCGACCGCATCCTCGGCGGCGGGATATCTCCCGGCACGGTCACGGTCATCAGTGGCGCGACGGGCGTCGGGAAGACGACGACCGCGGCGCAGGTCGCGGTCGCGGCGGCTGAGCGCGACGAGCGCACGGTCGCGTACCTCTTCGAGGAGGCCGAGGACACGTTCGTGCATCGCGCGGACGCGATCGGGATGCCGGTGTCGTCGATGCTCGACGACGGCAGTCTCGCGCTCGAGACCGTGGAGGCGCTCGCGGTGTCGCCCGACGAGTTCGCCGCGGGCGTCCGCGAGGAGGTCGAGGAACGCGGTGCGCGCGTCGTCGTCATCGACGGTATCGCGGGGTACCGCACCGCGATCCGTGGCGCCGACGACGACCTCGTCCGGGAGCTCCACGCGCTCTGCCGGTACCTCCGCGGGATGGGCGTCACCGTCCTCCTGACCGATGACGTGCACACGGTCACGGGCGACTTCGAGCCGACGAGCGAACGCATCAGTTACCTCGCGGACAACATCCTCTTCCTCCGGTACCTCGAGTACCGCGGGGAGCTCCGGAAGGCCGTCGGCGTCCTGAAGAAGCGCTCGAGCGACTTCGAGCGGACGCTCCGCGAGTTCGAGATAACCGCGGACGGAATCGACATCGGCGAGCCCCTCAGGGACCTCAGAGGGATCCTGACGGGGACGCCGGAGTGGTCTCGCGAAGATGAGTGACCGCTCGAGCGACGGACTGGCGTCGAACGGCCGGACGACGACGTGGCTGGCGACGGACGCGTCGACGGTCGTGCTCGGCGTCGCGGACGCCAGCGTCCGCCGGTCGCTCGAGTCGTGGTTCGAGGACGAGGCGTACGACGTGCGGGTGGCGGCACCCGATGACCTCCCGGCGGACGGGGACCTGTACGTCGTCGACGCGGGCGCACTCCGGACTGCTGCACCGCAGATAGAGCGCTGGAAGGCGGCGTCGTCGGTGTTCACGCCGTGCCTGCTCGTCGCCGAGGGCTCGCAGGGCGATCGCATTGCGGCGAGCACGGAGCAGGTCCTCCAGGTCGTGGACGACGTCCTGGAGACGCCGCTTCGGACGCCGTCGTTGAAGCGACGAGTCGACAGCCTCCTCAGGGCGCGCGTGCTCGCAACGCAACTCCAGGAGCGCTCTCGCGAGTACGAGCGACTCGTCGAACTCCTCCCGATCGGGTTGTTCGTCCTGGACGACGCGGGGACGGTGACGTACGCGAACGAGCGCGCCGGGTCGCTCGTCGGCGTGGACGCCGCGACGGTTCGGGGGTCGGCGTTCTCCGCGTTCGTGCAGCCCGCGGACCGCGATGCGGTCGCGGCGGCGCTGGACGGCGACGGGTCGTCGACGATCACGGTCCACCTCCAGTGCGAGGACCCGCCCGAGGCTATCGGCGCGGCCGACCGCGTGGGTCTGGACACCACAGGTGAACGCACCGTCGAACTCTCGGTGAGCGTCGTCGAGGACGACACGACGCAGGTGCTCGCGCAGGACGTCACCGAGCGGGAGGCTCGCATCGAACGGCTCCGCGTGTTCGAGCGCGCGGTCGGCGAGGCCGGCGTCGGCGTCAGTATCGCCGACGCGCAAGCCGACGACCACCCGCTCGTGTACGTCAACGACGAGTTCTGCTCGCTCACCGGATACGGCCGCGACGCCGCCCTCGGTCGGAACTGTCGGTTCATCCAGGGCGAGGACACCGACCCGAGGGTCGTCGACGAGATCCGCGCGGCGCTCGAGGTCGAGGCACCGGTGTCGGTGACGATACGGAACTACCGCGCGGACGGCACGCCGTTCTGGAACGAACTCACGATAACGCCCGTGTCAGACGCTGACGGGACGGTCACGCACTTCCTGGGGTTCCAGCGTGACGTGACCGAGCGCCGCGAACGGATGCGGTTGTTCGAGCACCTGCACGAGGCGACCGAGCGACTGCAGGGCGCGCGGACGCCGACCGAGGTCGCGGAGTCCGCGGTCGAGTCCCTCCGGAACATCCTCGAACTCGACGTCGTCGTCTGCTGGTTCCCGAACGACGACCGGACGCGCCTGGAACCGGTCGCAGTTGCCGGCGTGGACGAGGCAGTGCCGATCGAATCCGGGTCGAAGGACTGGACGGCGTTCGTCGACGGCGCGAACGTCACCGAGGTCTCGGTCACGGACCACGAGACCGACGCGGAGACGGGGCTCGTGTTCTCGCTCGGCGACCACGGGCTCATCGGTGCCGCCGACCCGGAGCGCGAGTACACGCAAGCGGTGCGGGACGCCGGGCACGCGTTCGCGGACCACGTCACGGTCGCGCTCGACCGCGCCGAACGCGAGGCCGAGCTCGCGGCGACGACCGCGGACCTGGAGAACACGCTCGAACGCATCAAGGACGGGTTCATCGCGCTCGACGCCGACTACGACATCACGTTCGTGAACAAGCAAGCGGAGTCGCTCCTGCCGTACACCGCCGACGAGCTCGAGGGCCGGAACCTCTGGGAGGCGTTCCCGAGCGAGGTCGACGGGGCGTTCTGGACGCAGTACCACGAGGCGCTCGAGACCGGTGAATCGCGGACGTTCGAGGCGCACTACGACGAACTCGACCTGTGGTTCGAGGTGACGGCGTACCCGAGCGACGACGGCCTGACGCTGTACTTCCGGGACGTCACCGGGCAGCGCGAACGCAAGCGCGAGCTCGAGCGGTACGAGACCATCGTCCAGACCGCCGGCGACCCGATATACACGCTCGACGAGGACGGCTACTTCACGAGCGTGAACGACGCGTTCGTCGACCTCACCGGGTACGAGCGAGACGACATCGTCGGCGAGCACGCACGAGCCATCTTTCCGGCGGACGACTTCGAGGCCTGCGAGCGCGTCATCTCGACGCTCCTCTCGGCGGCCGGCCCGGACAGGGAGACGGTCGAGGTGGACGTGATGACGCGGTACGGCGACCAGCGCGACTGCGAGGTCGCCATCGCGCCACTCCCCGGCGAGGACTTCGGTGGGACCGTCGGCGTCATCCGCGACCTCACGGAGTTCAAGGACAACGAGCAACGCCTCGCGGTCCTCGACCGCGTCCTCCGGCACAACCTCCGGAACAACCTGAACGTGGTCACCGGTCGCACGCGCGCACTCGCCGACCACGAGGACGACGCGGTCCGCAAGTCCGTCGAAGCGGTCGAGGAGGCGGCGTCGGACGTCCTGGAGATAGCGAACAAGGCACGGGCGTTCCAGCAGGCGCTCGAGGACGCGCACTCGTCGCTGGGGACCGTCGAGATCTGCGCGGTCGCTCGTGACGTCGTCGACGACGTCGCAGCGGCGACCGAGCGGGCGTCGGTCAGCTGCGAGCTGGAGTCGGCGGCGTCGCTCCGGGTTCGCGGGAACGAAGCGGTGGAGCTCGCCATCGCCGAACTCGTGGAGAACGCCGTCGCGCACAATCCGAACGCGGACCCGTCGGTGCGCGTGACGGTGAGTCGGAGCGACGGCGAGGCGCGGGTGGTCGTCGCCGACGACGCACCCCTCATCCCCGAGCAGGAGGTCGCGGTGCTCGAGTCCGACGTGGAGACGCCCCTCGAGCACGCGAGCGGACTCGGCCTCTGGCTCGTCCGCTGGACCGCGACGACGTTCGGCGGCCAGCTCGCGTTCGACAGCACGCCCGAGGGGAACCTCGTGACGTTCGCACTCCCGATAGTCGAGGACTGACCCGGCCACGCACTGCCAGCCGCGAGGTCGGTAGGTGGCTAGACGTCCCGGAGGCGCGCGCCCCCGTCGGCGGTGCGTTCGAGCGCGCGGAACGCGTCCGGCGTCTCCACGGTCACCGCTTCGCCGCCGCGCTCGCCGGCGTTCTTCTTCGTGACGTCCTCGCAGACGACGTTCCCCTTCCGCGTCACGCGCTCGTGGGGCGTGTGCCCGACGACCTGCTTCGGCGCGTCCCCAGGGAGATGCTCCCAGCCGAGCCAGAGCGGCCCGGCGTCCGGTCCCTTCGGGTGGTCGCGCCCGGCGCGACTCACCCACTCCTCGTCGAACGCGCGCTCGAACGTCCGATACGCGTCGGCATCCGTCCCGACGACGTCCGCGACGCTCGCGACGACCGCCCGGAACGCGTCGTTCGCTCGCGCCGGGTCGAGACCGTCGACCGCGCCGGCGTGACTGTACGTGTACTCGTAGCCGTCGTACGCCACCGCGAGGTCGCCGGCGGCGACCGCGTCGAAGAACGAGCGCCGGGTCGCGTCGTCGACCCTATCGCAGTACCAGTCCGCCGACCCGACGCCGCCCGCGAGCACGAACTGCTCGTGGTTCCCGCAGTGGTACCGGACGTGCCCCGCTGGTGCCTCGCGCTGGAGGCGTCGAATCGTCTCGACGACGCGCTCGCTATCGCCGCCGCGGTCGACGAGGTCGCCGTTCGCGACGAGGACGTACTCGCGCCCATTCTTGCCTCCCACCCAGTGGAGGTCGCCGTCGTCGTCGCGCTCGACGAGCGGCGCGAACTCGGCGTGGTCGCCGGGGAGCCTGAGCGCGGACGCGAACGAGTCGTAGTAGCCGTGGACGTCCGACAGCGAGACGACCGTCGGCGGATACGACTCGTCGTCGGCGAGCGCGAACACGGTGTCGCGCGCCGAACGGTCAGCGTAGCGCGCCGACCCGTCGTCGGGCATCGTCACGACCGCCCGAGCCAGCTCGCGAGGTGCTCGCGCGAGAACACGCTCGTCGGCCGGTCCATGTGCACGCCGATCTCGCCGGAGAACGCCTTGAGACCGAGGCGCTGGACGGGTTCGGGGAGCGAGTACGCGCGTCGAATCCAGTGCCCGAGCCGTATCTCGGTCGCGAGTTCGTCGCGCCACGCCGCCTCGTACGCGCCGAGGGTGCCCGGCCGGTCCGGTTCTATCTCGCGGGCCGCGTGGTCGGCGCTGCGCATCCCGTAGAGGATGCCGCCGCCCGTGAACGGCTTCGTCTGTGCGGCCGCATCGCCGACGAGGAACCCGCGGTGGCTCGTCACCGAGTCGGCCGGGCCGACCGGGATGAGCCCCGAGCAGCGCTTCGTGACGTCGACGTCGTACCCGGCGGGCCCGACGAGGTCGTCGAACAGCTCGTTCACGTCCGGGCCCGGCGACGCGGCGAGGCCGTACTCGACGCCGGCGTCGCCGCGCGGGATGCGCCACGCGAAGAACTCCGGCATCGTCAGGTGGACGTCGACGCGGTCGCCGTGGTCTTCCTCGTCGCTGAACCCGAGCACGCCGTGGAGGAGCTCGTCCGGTTCCGGGAGGTCGAGGTCGCGGCGGACGCGAGACGTCGGGCCGTCGCAGCCCGCGACCATCTTCGCCTCGACGTCCGCGACGCCGTCCGGGCCGCGGACCGTCACCGTCACCGAGTCGTCGCCCTCGTCGACGTTCGTCACGGTGTGGTCCTCGCGGACCTCGGCGCCCGCCTCTCGCGCCAGCTCGGCGAGGTGGCGGTCGAGGCCGACGCGGTCGATGACGTTCGACACGACCTCGGTCTTGTAGAAGTCCTCGAAGTCGCTCTCGGGCCCCTCGACGTGGAAGCGCGCGCCGTACACCTCGTTCTGGAGGAGGTCGTCGCGAGCGCCCTCGCCGGCGTACTGCCAGATATCTCCGGAGACGTGCCCCGAGCACGCGAGCGGCTCACCGAGCCGGCCCTGTTCGAACGCGAGCACGTCGTACCCGGCCTCGGCCGCCCGCCGCGAGAACCGCGCGCCGGCGGGGCCGACGCCGACGACGACGAAATCGTACATGCCCCCACTGACCCACGCGAGGAGTAAAGCAGTCACGGAAACCCCGCCGCAGCCCCAGCAACCGAGAGGCAACCCACCAGAGTTTACGTCTCATGTAAACCCCGGCCGGTGGACGACGGCCCGCCACTGGGTGGACGACGGCCCGCCGCTGGGTGGACGACGGCCCGCCGCTGGCGAGTCAGACGTGGACGAGGCCCCGAGCCGTCCCGCCGCCCTCGCCGAAGGGGAGGTCAACGTCGAGGCGCGTCCACGCGTCGCCAGCGTCTGTCGTCCGGTAGAGTCCGCGGTTCGACGCGGCGTAGAACGCGCCGGCGTCGTCGCCGGCGGCGAGCACTGGCCGGGTCTGGCCGTCGGCGCCACCGAGGCCGTCCATCGCGCGCTCCCAGGGGTCGTCGCCGCGCTTCCGGTAGACGTACGTGTCCGCGTTCGCCGGCGTGTGCGCGGTCCGAGCGCCCGTCGCGGCGCTCACGAGCCGGACGTCCGGGTCGGCCGGGTCGACCGCGACGCTCCAGCAGTACCGATGCCCGAGCCCGTCCTGGGGGTGCTCCCACGCGTCACCGTGACGGGTGCTCTCGGCGTACCCGTCACCAGCGGCGGCGTACACGCGCCCCGGCGCGTCCTGGTGCGTCGCCATCGAGTGCGTGTCCCGACGCGACCCCGGCGGTCGCTCGCGGAACGACGCAGTCCCATCCGCGACGTCCAGCACGACGAGCGCGCCCGCCTCCACCGCGACCAGCACGCGACCCTCCCGATGTGGGTCCGGCTCCAGCCACCGCACGTGATGCGTGTGCGGTCGCGGCGGGAACGCCCACTCGTCGCTCGACGGCAACTCGACCAGGCCCGAGAGGTGCTGGAAGGAGTCGCCGCCGTCGGTCGACCGGTAGACGCGCGACGGCTCCGTCCCCGCGAACACGACGTCCGGGTCCCACGGCGCCACCGCCACCGCCGTCACGTGCGACGCGTCCGCGCCGTCCACAGGTGGGCCGAGCGCGACCCGCGACCACGACCCGCCACCGTCCGTCGACCGGAACAACCCCTCGCCGGCCGTCCCGACGAACGCGCGTTCCGGCCGTGCCCGCGACGCCGCCACGCACTCCACGCGAACGCCGTCCGCGTCGGCATCGTCGTCCTCGTCAGCAGCGGGCACGAACGCCTCCTCGACCACTGGCACCGACGAGTCGACGACCGCCACGCGACGGTCGGTCGCAAGATACAGCATACCACGACTCACGCGACGCGACCGGAAAAGCGCCGCGCCGTCCGTTCCCCGAGAGATCAGGAGAGGTCGGGGAGGTCGCCGTTCGCGAGGATCTGCGAGGACGCGCCGTCGGGCGTCGTCCAGAGCACGAGCACCTGCTCGCCGTCATCGAATGCACTGGTCTCACCGGTGGTGACCCCGAGCACCCACTCCTCGCCGGGCTGCCAGACGTCACCGGGATGGTTCGTCGTCTCCAGCCACGGGTGCCCGGACGGTGGACTGCCCGCGTACTCGACGGTCACGCGATCCGTGTCGATGTCCTCCCCGCCGTCGTGCTCGATAATGAACTCCTCGTTCGGGTCGTTCCCCCAGCCGTCCGCCGTGCCCTCCTCGGACACGTACCGGAATTCGGCGTCGGGGACCGACGTCGTCGTGTTCGCGCCGAGGACGAACACGCCGATGACCGCGGCCATCGTGACCGTGATTCCGACCATCAGTATCACACCGATGACTGGCGATACCGCGTCGTCGTCCGCGAGCAGGGCCCCGAGTTCCATGGTGGATACACCGGACGGTTGCTCGTCCGTTCGGCTGGAACACACGAACGCTTAGTTAATATAGCTACCGGATATTCGAAATTAAGACGCGAGGGGCGTAGTCATCTGGGTCAGAAGACTGCATGAGAAATCAAGTCGATTTTAATAAACCGAGAGATGGCGGTGCCGTCACCGCAGAACCTCCACCGTCGCCCCGAACGTTCAAACCCGAACGCGCGGCGAACCCGGGCGTGCACTGACCACCGCCCCGGCGCGGCCACGACGGGAGCGCGGCGCACCGCCCGGGGACCCCGAGCGCCGCCTGTTCGCCATCACACCCGCTAGCGACGCTCGGGCCAACACCAACGCTCGTGGCGTCAGCGACGCGACAAGTAGCAGCGACGCGAAAAGGAGAAGTGACGCGAGAAGCTGTCAGTCGTCGGTCGCCGGTGCCGCCTCGACCTCCTCGTCGTCGGCGTGCTCCATGTCGCGCGTCTCCGGTTCCACGCGCTCGCCGCGCGGCCCCTCCGCCTCGACCGCCGGGAGGAGGTCGCGCAGATAGCGGCCCGTGTGGGACGCGTCCGTCCGCGCGAGGTCCTCGGGCGTCCCCTCGGCGACGAGTTCGCCGCCGTTCTCGCCGCCCTCGGGGCCGAGGTCGACGACGTGGTCCGCGTTCTTCACGAGGTCGAGCTCGTGCTCGATGACGACGACCGTGTTGTCGTTGTCGACGAGTCGATGCAGGACGTCGATGAGCTTCTTCTCGTCCGCCGAATGCAGGCCCGTCGTCGGCTCGTCGAGCAAGTAGAGGGTGTTCCCGGAGTCCTTCTTCCCGAGTTCCTCCGCGAGCTTGATGCGCTGGGCTTCCCCGCCGGAGAGCGTCGTCGACGGCTGCCCGAGCCGCATGTACCCGAGGCCGACGTCCTTCAGGAGCTTCAGGCGCCGGCGGAGCTGCCCCGAGGACTCGAAGAAGTCGTACGCCTCGTCGACGCTCATGTCCAGGACGTCCGCGATGGTCGCGTCCTTGTACGTCACGTCCAGCGTCGCGTCGTTGTACCGCGCGCCGTCACAGGCTTCGCAGGGCACGTAGACGTCGCTGAGGAAGTTCATCTCGATCTTCACGGTGCCCTGGCCGCCGCACTCCTCGCAGCGACCGCCCTTGACGTTGAACGAGAACCGGCCCTTCTCGTACCCGCGCTGCTTCGAGAGCTTCGTCTCCGCGAACAGCTCGCGGATGTAGTCGAAGACCCCAGTGTAGGTCGCCGGGTTCGACCGCGGCGTCCGCCCGATGGGGCTCTGGTCGATGAGTCGCACCGTCTCGACGTCCTCGATGCCCGTGATGTCGTCGTGCTCGCCGGGATTCACCGAGGTGTTGTCGTTCATCCGCCGCGCGAGGCCCTTGTAGAGGACGTCGTGCATGAGCGTCGACTTCCCGGAGCCGGACACGCCCGTGATCGCGGTGAACGACCCGAGCGGGAGGTCGACGTCGAGGTCCTTCAGGTTGTGCTGGCGCGCACCCTCGATAGTGAGGAACGCGTCCGCGCTCCGGCGCTGTGCCGGCACGGGAATCTGTTTGCGGCCGGCGAGGAAGTCGCCGGTGACGGAGTTCTCGGTGGAGACGATGTCGTCGTAGTCGCCCTGCGCGACCACTTCGCCACCGCGTTTGCCGGGGCCGGGCCCCATGTCGATGACGTTGTCCGCGCGCCGCATCGTCTCCTCGTCGTGCTCGACGACGATGAGCGTGTTCCCGAGGTCACGGAGTTCCTCGAGCGTGTTCAGGAGGCGATCGTTGTCGCGCTGATGCAGACCGATACTCGGTTCGTCGAGCACGTAGAGCACGCCGACGAGCCCGCTCCCGATCTGCGTCGCGAGCCGGATCCGTTGGGATTCGCCCCCAGACAGGGTCGCGGCTTCCCGGTCGAGCGTGAGGTACTCCAGGCCGACTTCGGTCATGAATCCGAGGCGCGCACGGATCTCCTTGAGGATCTCCTCGGCGATCTTCGTCTCGCGCTCGTTCAGGTTCGCCTCGACGCCGTCGAAGTGCGCGAGCGCGTCCCCGATGCTGAGGCGGTTCACCTCCGCGATGCTCGTGCCGTCCACGAGGACGGCACGGCTCGCGGGCTTGAGCCGGGAGCCGTCACACGCCGGGCACTCGGTGACGCTCATGTAGTCCTCGATGTGGTCGCGCGTCGAGTCCGAGTCAGTCTCCAGGTAGCGGCGTTCGAGGTTCGGGATGACGCCCTCGAAGCGCTTCTCCTTCCGGCGCGTGCCGTTCTTCGTCTGGCGCTTGAACACGACCTCCTCGCTGGTGCCGTAGAGGAACGCCTGCTGGACGTGGTCGTCGAGTTCTTCGAACGGCGTGTCCAGACTCACGTCGAAGTGTTCGGCGACCGCGTCGAGGCGCGTCTGGTAGTACGAGCGATTGTAGCTCCACGCTTCGAACACGTGCTTGAGCGGTTTCGATTCGTCGACGACGACGCGGTCCTCGCTGACCTCCTTCGTCTCGCCGATGCCCTCGCACTCCGGGCACGCGCCGTGCGGGGAGTTGAACGAGAACGACCGCGTCTCTATCTCGGGGATGTCGATCCCGCAGTGCGTACACGCGAGCGCCTCGCTGAGTTCCACGACGAGGCGGTCGTCGGTCTCGGTCTCGTCCGCGTCGTCGCCGGCGTCACCGAGCGCGCCAGTGGAGCGTGCCGCGGACCCACCGAGGGCTTCCGCCGCTCCCTCGGGCGGATCGGGGACGACGACCTTCACGACGCCGTCGGCCTCCTCGAGCACCGTCTCCACGGAGTCCGTGATGCGCGGTCGCGTCTCCGTACTCACCTTGATGCGGTCGACGACGACGTCGATCGTGTGGTCGTAGTTCTCGTCGAGGTCGGGTCGGTCCATCGTGAGGTCGTACGGTTCGCCGTCGACCTCGACGCGGGCGTAGCCGTCGGCGACGAGGCGGTCGAACTCGTCCTCGAACGCGCCCTTCTGGTCGCGGACGACGGGCGCGCAGAGCTTCGCCTTCGTGCCCTCCGGGAGTTCCATGATGCGCGAGACCATCTCCTGCGCGCTCTGCTCGCCGACCTCGCGCCCGCACTCGGGGCAGTGCGGGGTGCCGACGCGAGCGTACAGCAAGCGGAGGTAGTCGTGGAGTTCGGTGACGGTTCCAACAGTGGACCGCGGGTTGTTCGCCGCGGCCTTCTGGTCGATACTGATGGCGGGCGAGAGGCCTTCGACGGTCTCGACCTGCGGTTTGTCCATCTGGCCGAGGAAGTTCCGCGCGTACGCCGACAGCGACTCGATGTAGCGACGTTGCCCTTCGGCGTACACGGTCTCGAACGCGAGCGAGGACTTCCCGGACCCGGAGAGGCCGGTGACGACGTTGAACTGCTCGCGCGGGATCTCGACATCGATGTCCTTGAGGTTGTGTTCTTCCGCGCCACGGACCTCGATGTACTCCTTTGTCATTGGGGGTAGACAGTGACTGCACCAGTGAAGGGTTGTCGGTTGCGTTCGATACGGTGGGGTTCCGCGTCCGGGCAGCCCGTCCATTGGTTTAAGTCGGTTACTCGGGCAAGGGACGGTATGGACACAGATCGTTCCTACGACATCCAGGGCTTGGACCTCGTTGACGACCACTACACGGTCGAGCAGGCGCTCGTCCGGAACAAGTACAAGGCGATGGATTCTCGCGGGAACGTCCTCATCCGCGGGAAGCAGAAGATGTTCAAGATGAAGGAGGAGTTCCCGTTCGTGGACGCGGACGGGAACGAGGTGTTCACGGTGAAAGCGGGCGGCATCATCGACGTCGCCGGGAACTACGTCTTGACGGACGCACGGACCGGCGAGGACCTCGTCATCCTCGACAACGACTACAGCATCTTCCAGGACACGTGGAAGATCCGGGACGCGAAGACGGAGGCGAAGCTCGCGGAGATCAACTCGCGTGGGACGCTCGTCACGCTCGCGCGAAACTTCCTGCCGTTCGGTGGGTGGATTCCGCACAAGTACGAGATCACGGACCGCGACGGCGACCACGTCGGGAGTATCGAGGGCCAGTTCTCGCTGAAGGACCGCTACGAGATCCACATCGACGACGCGAGCGACGTCCCGAAGGAACCCGTCATCGCGGCGGCGATGGTCATCGACGCCATCCAGGGGAACTGACCGAGCGGTCGCCGTCGCGGCCCGACGCGTCCGTTCGGGCGTCAGGCCGCGCGGAGTTCGAGGACGACCTCGCTGCCTTCGGTGGGGTCGCCGAAGGAGACGCCGCCACCGAGCGACCGCGCGACCCACGAGACGACCCAGAGCCCGAGGCCTTCGCCGTGTTCGACGCGCGAGACGGACCGGTCGCCGGTGAGGAGGTCGCGTTCGTGGTCTGGGATGCCGGGGCCGTTGTCGGCGACGACGATGTCGACGCCGCCGGCTTCGGTGGGTTCGACGAGCACCTCGACGACGGGGTCGGGGCGCTGTGCGTGCTCGACGGCGTTCTCGACGAGGTTCTCGACGGCGAGGTCGAGGCGTTCGTCGGCGTTCGCGATCGCTTCCTCGGGCGCGTCGGTGGTGATGGTGGCGTCGGGGTACGTGTCGCGGAGTCTGTCGGCGAGCGACCGCACGTGGTCGGCGACGTTCGTCGGGCCGGTCGTGAACGTCGAGTCCTTCCGGATGACCTGTTCGAGCTGGTGGACCTTGTCGGCGAGTGCGGCGGCGTCCTCGGCGCGACCGATGACGTGCCTGAGGATGCCGACGGCGTCGGGGTCGTCGAGGTCCTCCGCGAGCTGGTCGAGGTACCCGGTGACGATGCCCATGTCGGTGCGGAGGTTGTGCCGGAGGACGCGATGGAGGACCTGAAGGTGCTGTTCGCGGTCGTACTGGTCGGTGATGTCGGTGTAGATACCGAACGCGTGCACGTCGTCGCCGTCGACGTGGTACGGGATGCCTCGGAAGAGGAAGTGGCGGTCGCCGTCGGCGGTCGAGCGCGTGATCTCGGCGCTGACGTTCTCGTCGGCGAGTGCGCGCGCGTCGAGTTCGTCCGCGAGTTCGTCGTCGTCGTCGTTCGGGACGAGGATGTCGTTCACGGGCGTGCCGACGACGTCGGCTTCGTCGTGCCCGAATACGTGCTCGAACGCGGGGTTGACGGAGTCGATGACGGGTTCGCCGTCCTGGAAGCTGGAGTCGATGACGGGGTCGGGGAGGTGCTCGAACAGCGACCGGAAGCGGTCGCGTTCCCGGTCGCGTTCCGCTTCGGCGGCGAGCAGGTCGCTGATGTCGCGGATCGCGCCGATGGTGCCCTGGTAGGTGCCGTCGTCGTCGCGGAGGACGGAGAGTTCGATCTCGGCGGGGATGGGGTCGCCGTCGGCGGTGAGGGCGTCGGCGCGGTACGTGCGCGTGGCGTTCGGGTCGTCGTCCTCGAGGAGGTCGACGATGAGTTCGGTGCCGCGTTCGAGGCCGTCGTCGGGGAAGAACCGGGAGACGTGCGAGCCGAGGACGTCCTCGCGGTCGTAGCCGGAGGCGTCGACGACCTCGTCGCTCGCGAGGACGATGCGGCCGCGTTCGTCGAGGACGTACATCATCTCGCGGACGTTGTCGACGACGGTCTGGTAGAGCGACAGGGTCTGTTCGCGGCGGGCGCGGTCGACGCCGGCGGCGGCGTTCGCGGCGAGTATCTCGGCGAGTTGGACGTCGGCGTCGTCGATGGCGTCGACGCCGTCGGCGCCGACGGCGAGGACGCCGTGGTCGCCGAGCGGGAAGAACATGAGCGCGCAGTCGTCGTGCTCGATGACGGTCGGTTCGCCGCTCTCGTAGACGCGCCCGACGGGTTCTTCGCCGGCGTCGTACGTGGTCTGCCAGTCGTGGTCGTCGGGGCGGGCGGCGGCGAGCGCGAGCGTTCGCGGGTCGTCGTAGGCGTCGTGGACGGCGGCGAGTGCGGTGACGTCGTCGACGAGCCAGACGCTCGCGCGTTCGAAGCTGAGGATGTCGACGGCAGCGTCGGTGACGACGGCGGCGATGGACGCCGGTCGGCGCGTGGTCATGAGTTCGCGGGCGGTGGCGAGGAGGCCGCCGAGCGTCTGGTCGTTTGGGCTGGTGACGCGTGCGTCGGCGTGATGCGTGATGCGTTCGCTGAGGCGCGCTTCAGGGTCCGACCAGACGCCGAGTGGGAGGTATTCGGTTGCGGCGCCGGCGGCGACGGCAGCGGCGAGGTCGTCGTCGGGGTCGCGACTGGTGAGGATGGCGGGGACGCCGGGGTGGCTGGTGGTGAGGCGTTCGAGGAGGCGTCGGCCGCTCGGGCCGTCCGAGCGAGCGTTCGGGCAGACGATGCAGTCGACGCGTGCGGAGCCGAGGACGTCGCTGGCTTCCGATTGCGTGGCGGCGGTGTACACCAGGAGGTCCTCGCGGTCGGTGAGGGCGTGTCGAGTGGTGTCTTCGTCCCCTTGCACGTAGAGGACTGCGGTCTGCGCGCTCATCCGCGTCGCATGTCCCTAGGCGGGGGCGTGACTATGAAAGTGTCTGCCGACGACGGCGGGGTCGGTGGAAGGAGTCGGTTGGCGTGGGTCGGCGTCCCCGCGCCCCACCCGAACCCCGTTGATTGCTCCAGATGCGAGTAAATACTCCACCAGTATTATGGTCGTGCCGCCCCATTCGGGGTGCATGACGCTCTCGACGCTACTCGTCGCGGTCGGCCCCGGTGACGCGGACCGGGTGGACACGCTCGCGACGGCCGTCACCGACGTCGCCGTACCGACCGGCGCTCGCGTGGTGCTCCTGCACGTCTTCGAGGAGGACGACTTCGATGGGGTGCGCGAGCGACTCGACCAGTCCGACGCCAGCCCGACGGCGGCCGCACGCCGCCAGAAGACCGTTCGCGACCTGACGGCGGCGTTCGACGACGCCGACGTGGCGTACGACGTCCGCGGGCGCGTCGGGAACAAGTCCGACGCTATCGTCTCGACGGCGGAGGACGTCGACGCTGACCGCGTGTTCGTCGCGGGCCGCGACCGTTCGCCGACCGGGAAGGCGGTGTTCGGGTCGACCGCGCAGTCCGTGATGCTCTCGGCGCCCTGCCCCGTGACGTTCGTCCGCGCCGGCACGACCTAACCGACCGCGAATCGACGAGACCGACCGCGAATCGACGACCGCGACCACCCGTGTGACTGTTTTACAAGGAGTGCGGTGGAACGTGTCTGCATGGACCACGAGATCCGGAACCGGCCGTCGTTCGCCGCCGTCGAGATAGACCTGAACCAGGGCGAGAGCGTGATGGCCGAGTCCGGCGCGATGGTGTCCCACGAGGACGGCATCAGTATTCGCACGGACCGCGGTGGCGGCGGGCTGATGAAGAACCTGAAGCGCTCGATACTCGGTGGCGAGTCGTTCTTCCGGAACACGTTCACCGCCGACTCCCCTGGTTCGGTCACGTTCGCGCCGCCGCTCCCCGGCGACGTCGTCCAGTACGACCTCGACGGGACGGTGTACCTCCAGAGCGGGTCGTACCTCGCCGCGCACCCCGAGATAGACGTGGACGCGAAGTTCGGGGGCGGGCGGACGTTCTTCGGCGGCGAGGGCCTGTTCCTCCTGAAGTGCTCGGGACTGGGCGAGCTGTTCATGTCGAGCTACGGCGCAGTCGAGGAGAAGGAGTTGCGCGCCGGCGAGGGGTTCACGGTCGACACGGGCCACATCGTCGCGTTCGAGGAGTCGGTCGCCTGGAACGTGCGGAAGGTCGGCGGCCTGAAGTCGACGCTGTTCTCCGGCGAGGGCCTGGTCTGCGACATGGAGGGCCCGGGGACGGTGTGGCTGCAGACGCGGAGCCAGGACGCGTTCCTCTCGTGGCTCGTCCCGCACCTGCCGACGCGCGAGACGAGTAACGGTGGCGTGTCGTTCGAGATGGGTGGCGGCCACTTTGGTGGCGGCGGTCGCGGCGGCAACATCTGACCCGCCCCGGGGCGGGCTCGCGCGGTCGGGCGGGCTCGCGCGGTCGCTGTCGGGGGAGCGTGCGTCGGGCGAGCACCCCACGGCGCACGCTTATGGTGTCAACCATCGTATGGGACGGGTATGGAGTACGAGATACGCAACCGGCCGTCGTTCGCTGCCGTCGAGATCGACCTGAATCAGAGCGAGACCATCATGGCGGAAGCCGGGGCGATGGTATCCCACGAGGACGGCATCGCCATCGAGACGAACCGCGGTGGTGGCGGCCTGATGAAGAACCTGAAGCGGTCCGTGCTCGGCGGCGAGTCGTTCTTCCGGAACACGTTCACCGCCGAGTCGCCGGGGTCGGTGACGCTCGCGCCGCCGCTCCCCGGCGACATCACGCAGTACGACCTCGACGGGACGCTGTTCGTCCAGAGCGGGTCGTATCTGGCGGCGACGCCCGAGATAGACGTGGACACGAAGTTCGGCGGCGGCCGGTCGTTCTTCGGCGGCGAGGGGTTGTTCCTGCTCGAACTCACGGGGACGGGCCCTGTTTTCATGTCGAGCTACGGCGCGGTCGAGGAGCGCGAGCTCGCGGCCGGCGAGCGGTTCGTCGTCGACACCGGCCACATCGTCGCGTTCGAAGGTGGCGTGAACTGGGACGTCAAGAAGGTCGGCGGCCTGAAGTCGACGCTGTTCTCCGGCGAGGGCCTCGTCGCGGAGTTCCAGGGGCCGGGGCGCGTGTGGCTGCAGACGCGGAGCCAGGACGCGTTCCTCTCGTGGCTCATCCCCCAGTTGCCGTCGACGAACAACAGCAACTAGCCCCGGTCGCGGCCCCGAATTACCGGTCGCGCCACCGCCTCGGCGCTCGCTTCTTTCCCGTCCGACCACCGCGAAACTCGATATCGAGTAAATGCTACAGCGTTAAGTGCGCGGGGCTCGGTGACTCGAACGAGAATGGCCACGTACGCGGGCGTCGACCTGGGCGCCACGAACATCCGGGCCGTCGTCGGCGACGCCGAGGGACGCGTCGTCGGGTCGAATCGTCGAGGAACACCGCGCGGACCGACCGGCATCGCCGTCACCGAAGCCGTCCTCGACGCGCTCCGGGGCGCGTGCGCGGACGCCGGCGTCGAGCCGACGGCCGTCGACGCCTGCGGCATCGGCTCCATCGGCCCGCTCGACCTGGCCGAGGGGAGCGTCGAAGACCCCGCGAACCTCCCCGATACCATCGACCGCATCCCGCTCGCCGGCCCCATCGGGCAGCTCGTCGACAGCGACCGCGTCTACCTCCACAACGACACCGCCGCGGGCGTCATCGGCGAACGCTTCCACTCGACGCGGAACCCCGACGACATGGCGTACCTCACGATATCCTCGGGTATCGGTGCGGGCGTCTGCGTCGACGGTCGCGTCGTCGCCGGCTGGGACGGGAACGCCGGCGAGGTCGGGCACTACGTCGTCGACCCGGAAGGCCGCATGACGTGTGGATGCGGGAAGGACGGGCACTGGGAGGCGTACTGTTCGGGCGAGAACATCCCCGGGTACGCGCGACTGCTCGCCGAGGACGACCCGACCGTCGACACCGCGCTCCCGCTCGAGGACCCCGACTTCTCCGCCGCGGACGTCTTCGAGCACGCCGACGACGACGCGTTCGCCGCGCACGTCGTCGACCAGCTCGCGCACTGGAACGCCATCGGCGTCACGAACCTCGTGCACTCGTTCGCGCCCCTCGTCGTGTTCGTCGGTGGCGCGGTCGCGCTCCACAACACCGAGCGCGTCCTCGACCCGATCCGTGACCGCGTCGCGGAGATGGTGATGACGAACGTCCCCGACATCGAGCTGACGACGCTCGGCGACGACGTCGTCGTGAAGGGCGCACTCGCCAGCGCGATGACCGAGGGCACGGGCGACCGCAAGCACCTCACCGCCTGACCAGCACCGCCCGACCACCCCAGGAACGGGTCGCGTCACCATCCCGCACGGTTGCTAAAATCAACGCCGTACATTCGCTATCTTTTAACTATACTGCGTTCTGGGATGTTGGTATGCGACGCAGACAGGTCCTCCGTTCGAGCGCTGGCGCGCTCGCCCTCGCCGGCATCGGCGGGGTCGCGAGCGCAGACGACGCATCGTACGCCCCGAAAGGCGAAGTCGCCGTCGACGGCACGCAGGAGGTCGCGACGACCGACGACGGCAACTACGCCGCCGTCGCCGCCGGGAAGGGCTTCGCTATCGTCGACGTCACCGACCCGGCCGCCCCGAGCGTCGCCGCCGAACGCGGCGCGCTCCTCCAGGAGAACGAGAACGGCCCGATGCAGATGATCGCGGACGTCAAGATCGACGGCGACCGCCTCCTCGTCACCGGGCCGAACGGGTCGTCGCGCGGAGAGCTCGTGAAGGCCGCCCTCCTCTACGACATCAGCGACCCCGCGAACCCCGAGCGTCTCGACGTCCTCGAGGTCGACCACCCCATCCACAACAGCTTCTACGTCGACGGGTACGCGTACCTCACCGTCTCTGACTTCGAGTACGAGGGCGCGAAGATGGTGGACGCGACCGGCGACGAGTTCGAGGTCGTGAACTCGTTCTCCATCGTCGACCACGACGACAAGTGGAGCGACGTCCACGGGTTCCTGCGGTCCTGTCACGACCTCTACGTGCAGGACGACGTCCTGTATCTCGCGCAGTGGGACGCCGGAACGTACATGGTCGACATCAGCGACAAGCAGAACCCGACGGTGCTCGGACGCGCCGGCGGGCTCCCCGCGGACAAGCTCTCGCAGGTCCCCCAGCAGAGCCTCGGCGCGGTCGGCCTGCAGCCGCCGGGGAACAGCCACTACGTCCGGCCGGGCCCGGACGCGAACTACCTCTACAAGGGCGCGGAGTCCTGGGACGCGGACCCGAACGACGACAAGCGCGGCGCGAGCGGTATCACGGTGTTCGACATCTCCGACATGGCGAACCCGAAGGAACTCACGACCATCCACCCGCCGGGCGCGGAGGACGAGACCCGCGGCGGGCAGTTCACGACGAGTCACAACTTCTCGGTTCGCGGCGACCGGTTGTTCTCCTCGTGGTACTACGGCGGCGTGATGGTGCACGACGTGAGCGACCCCGCGAACCCCGAGCGCCTCGCGTGGTGGCGCAAACCCAGCGAGACGATGTTCTGGGGCGCGAAGGCCGCGGGCGACCGCGACCTCTTCGTCGCCGGGAACATGCAGGGGAGCGTGATGACGTTCTCCACGAAGGCCGGCGAGATGGCGGACCCGCCGGGCGCGTTCACGCCGCCGGAGGAGACGAGTCTCGTCACGGACATCGACTGGTCGCAGTACCTCGAGAGCGAGAGCACGACGACCGAGCCGACGACCACGGCGCCGACGACGACCGAGCCGACGACCGAGATGCCGACGACGACCGAGATGCCGACGACGACCGAGATGCCTGACACCGAAACCACCGAATCCAGTGGGTCGCCCGGGTTCGGCGCGCTCGCCGCAGCGGGCGGTCTCGGACTCGGCGCCGCACGCCTCCTCTCGAACACGGACGAGGACGACGAGGAGTAACGCACCGCCCGACCGTCGGTGCCCGACGAGGGCCGCACGGCGATTGCCCGCGACCACCGCCCGCCATCCGTCCGTTCCGTCGAGCGCGACGCGGTTTCTTCCAGCGGCGGGTAGACAGTCTTATGCTCGAAGCTCCGTTGTTCGTGTGCATGGAACACGACCCCTGGTCCCTGCGGCGGCGCGACGTCCTTCGCGCTGGCGCGAGCGCGACGGCAGTGGCGGCGCTCGGAGCGACGGCGAGTGCGACCGAGGCCGGCGCGACCGACGCGACCACCCTGGCGTCGAGCGCGGCGTACGCACCGCGCGGACAGGTCGACATCGACGGTGCCGCGGAGGCCGTGGTGACGCCGGACGGCGAGACGGCGTTCGTCGCGGTCGGGAGCGGGTTCGTGAGCGTGGACGTCTCCGACCCAGCGAACCCGACGGTCGTCGGCGAGGCGGCGGGCCTCCAGAGTCCGGACGGCGAGAACGTCCGCGAGGTCCTGGACGTGAAGTACGACGACGGCCAGTTGCTCGTGCCGACCGCGGCGCAAGGCGGTGGGCCGCGTGGATTCTACCTCTACGACGTCAGCGACCCCGCGAACCCGACGCAGGTCGGTGACTGGTTCCCGACGCCAGAGAGCGGCATCCACAACGCCGCGCTCGTCGACGGCGTCGCGTACCTCACGACGGGTTTCAATCTCGAGGTCGACATCGTCGACGTCTCCGGGGACGCCTTCGAGCGCCTCGCGACGTGGGAGCCCAGCGACTGGAACGAGGACTGGGCGCGCCCCCGGAACGCGCCGCTACACGACCTCTACGTCCAGGACGGCGTCGCGTACTGCGCGTACTGGGACGCCGGCGTGTTCGTCGTCGACGTCTCGGACCCCGCGAACCCGTCGTTCCTCTCGCGCGTCGGCGAGTACACGCTCGAGGAGAACCAGGAACTCACGCAGTCCGCGTACATCGAACCGGGCGGGAACGCTCACTACGTGACGGTGAACGAGGACGCGTCGCTGATGGCCGAAGGCGGGGAGTCCTGGGACCTGGACGCGAGCGACGACTCGGGTGGCCCGTCGGGAATCACGCTCTACGACATCAGCGACGCGGCGAACCCGGAGCGCGTCGGGCACGTCGCGCCGCCGGTGTCGCGGAGCAACGCGTACCGCGGCGGGACGTGGACGACGAGTCACAACTTCGACCTCCGGAACGGCAGGCTGTACGCGTCGTGGTACCAGGGTGGCGTGAGCGTCCACGACGTCTCGGACCCGGCGAACCCGGAGCGCGTCGCGTGGTGGGCGTCGCCGACCGAGCGCGCGTTCTGGACGGCGCGGCTCGCGAAGCCGGGCGAGTTCTTCGTCGCCTCGAGCTACGAGGTGAACGGCACGACCGGCGGGCTGTTGACGTTCCCGGACGTCGCGGGGGAGATGGCGGAGAAGCCGAGCGAGGTGGCGTGGACTCGCGAGGAACTGGAGGCGCGAGCGCCGGCGACGACGACGGAGCCGACGACGACCACGACCACGGCGCCCACGACGACCGAACCGACGACCGCCGAACCGACCACGGCGATGCCCGAGGAGGCGCCGACGACCACGACCGAGGACGCGAGCGGGTCGACGCCCGGGTTCGGCGTGCTCGCTGCACTCGCCGGCCTCGGCGTCGGGGCGAGCCGCCTGCTCCGGTCGCGCGACGACGACGCCTGACGCGAGGCCGCGTCGTCGGGACGCCCGGGGCCGCAGCGTCGTCCCGGCGGGCGGTCTATCACGGTCGTTCCAGACGAATCGTGCGACTGATACCCAAACGTTATCCTCGCGCGCAGGCTACCCAGAAGCAATGAGTACGGACGCGACCGACGCCGACGCGACCGAGGAGGCGCTCCGGGAGCGCGTCGAGACGTGGCTCACGAAGCAGATGCCGATCATCCAGATGCACGGCGGCACGAGCGCCGTCCGCGAAGCCGACCCCGAGACGGGCGAGGTCATCGTGGAACTCGGCGGCGGCTGCAAGGGCTGCGACGTCGCGAACATCACCACCGGGAACATCGAAGCGGAACTCCTGACGTGGGAGGAGATCGAGGACGTCACCGTCCGCGTCCCCGACGCCGGCGAGAGCCTCGGCGTCGACCAGGCCGAATCCATCATGGGCGTCGACCGCACCGAAGGCGGCCGCGGCGACTGGGGCTCCTCGAACCCCGGCAAGGACTCCTTCTAAGAGCTTCGGAGCCATCGCTCGCGGACGGTTCCGAGCGCGCCAGCGAGAACGAGCGACGCCGTCGGTCAGTCTCGGCCGAGTTTCTCGCGGCTGATCTTCACGCCCGTCGGGGTGACGATGAGCTGGTCGTCGCCCTTCTGGACGATGTCGCCGCCGACCTCGTCGGCGACCTGTCGGAGTTCGTCGACGATGTGTTCGACGGTGCGGTCCTCGGTGCGGAGGCGCGTGATGTCCGCGATGACGAGGTCGCCGTCGTAGACGGCGTCCTTGATGTCGATGGCGTCGGCCTGGCCGTCCACCTCGGCGATGTGTACCTGCATCGCGGCGCCGTCGGAGGCGGCGGCGTCGAAGTCGCCGACGTCGAGTTCCACGTAGTCCTCGGTGCTGCGTTCGTCGCGGCCGCCGAGGATCTTGCTCATGAAGCCCATACCGGAGTAGGTTCCACGGCAACCGTATAGTTCTTGCGTCAAGGTCCGTGGAACGTGGCCGAGGGCGCGGCGGTGAGCGACGACGAAGGAGCGAAGGTCTCGGTGGCTCGAATCGTTCGAAGCGGCCGCAGGGCGGGCGCTCCAGAAGGTTCTTGTCCAGCTCCGGAGTGGTTGTGCGTATGCGGCAGTCTCGGTTCGCGTGGTTCGGCGTGGTCGAGTTGCTCCTGGCAGCTGCACTACTCGCGGTCTTCGGGCCGGTCGTGCTGACGACGACGGCGGTCGTCCCGCTCGTCGTGGTCTCGGGCATCCTCGCGATTCTCGCTGCCCGGTACGCCGTCATCGAGGTCGCCGGCGTGAGTGTCACGTGGCGCTCGCTCGTCGGCGCCTCCTACCTCGCGTTCGCCGTGATGTGGCCGCTCATCTACGGCCCGACCGTCCTGTTCGGCGACCCGGTCGCGGAGGACTACCTCATGTTCGTCGTCGCCGTCGTGTCCGCCGGCTGTTTCCTGTTCTTCGGCATCGACATCGCTCGCGGCGGCCGGCATTTCGACGTCACTGGCGACGTCGACCGCGTGCTCTCGCTGTGAGGTCGGTCGTCGACGCCGTTCAGCGCCCCCTCGAAAAGCTCTTGTCCGTTCTCCGAGACGTCGACGGTATGCGTCAGTCCCTGTTCGCGTGGTTCGGCGTCCTCCTCCTGCTCGTCCCGGCCGCGTTCGCCGCCATGTTCGGGTGGCGAGCGGCCCTCGGCCAGTCGACGATGCCGCTGTTCGCCGTCGCCGGCGTGCTCGCCGTGCTCGCCGGGCGCGTCGCCGCCGTCGAACTCGGGGGCGTCAGCGTCTCCTGGCGGTACCTCCTCGGCAGCGCGTACGGCCTAGTCGCGGTCGGTAACCTCCTCGGCGTCCCCGCCACGCTCTCGGCCGCCGACGCCACGGCAGGCCTCGTCTCGGCGGGTGCGGCGGTCGTGGTCTCGCTCTGCATCGGGTTCATGGGCATCGACATCGCTCGCGACGGCCGGCACTTCGAGATACGCGGGAACGTCGAGCGCGTCCTCTCGCTCTGAGCGACTCCGCGGGCGCGGTGACGGACTGCCGCGGGACGGACGCTTTTGTCCCGCGGGACGGTACCGGTGCGCATGACGTTCAGCATCTGCGTTCGCGAGACGTACGAGGACGACGACGGCGACGAGCAGACGCGGTTCGGCGTGGCGGTGACGACGCGGTTGCCGGGCGTGGGGACGATGTGTCCGTTCGTCTCCGAGCACGGCGCGGTCGCCACGCAGAGCCTCGTGAACGAGCGCCTCGGCCGGAAGGGCGTCGAGTACCTCGACGACGGCCTCGGGGTCGAGGACGCACTCCAGTCGCTGCTGAACGCGGACGCCAACGCGCCCGCTCGACAGCTCCACGGCGTCGGCCGCGACGGCGAGTTCGCGTTCAGCGGCGACGAGTGCATGGACCACTACGACGACGTCGTCGGCGACGGCTACACGGTCGCGGGGAATCTCCTCACCGGCTCCGAAGTGCTCGAAGCGACGAGCGACGTCTACGAGGGCACGCGCGACGACGACCGCCCGCTCGCCTTGCGGCTCATCGACGCGCTCGAAGCCGGCCACGAGGAAGGCGGCGACAAGCGCGAGGACCTCACCGTCCAATCCGCCGCCGTCAAGGTCGCGACGACCGAGGACCGCGAACCGGAACCGTACTACGACGACCTCCGCGTCGACGCCACCGAAACGCCGCTCGCCGACCTCCGAGAGACCTACGAGTACGCGAAGCAAGGGTACGAGGCGGCGCTGGAGAAGTACGGCGACGCCTACGAGGACGACGACATGGACGCCGCGGAGGAGTAGTCGGCTCACCCGCGAGCGAAAGGACGGCGTCCAGCAACCCGTTCAGACGTCGAACTCGTAGAGGTCGTCGCCGACGTGGTGGACGCTCTCGACGACCTTGCCCTCGCTGCCGACCATGTCGTCGCCGTCGACGAGCGCGCGCCCGATGGCGAGGACCTTCCCGTGGGACTCCTCGGCGATGGCGACGAGGTCGCCCTCGCTGATGGCGTCGTCCGCCTCGACGATACCGGGCCGCATGACGTCCGCGCCGTTCGAGACGAACGAGATGGCGCCCGCGTCGACCGTGACGACGCGCGTCGCCGGCGGGTGCTCGTTCGCGCCCGAGACGGTCAGGAACGGTTCCTCCTCGACGTAGAGGACGTCCGGCTCGCCGTCGACGAGCACGACGTCGAACTCGCTGTCCTCGATCTCGACGAGCTCGTACGCGTCGCCGTCCAGGTCGACACCGAGTGCGTCACTGACGGCGTCCTCGACCTCGCGTACGTCGTCGCTCCGGAGGTGATGCCGGGACTTGACTTCCATACGAGAAGCCCTCGACAGCGACCGGCTTAAAGGACGCGTCTCGCGGTCTCGGTGCGTGTCGGAGTCGTCGCGTTGCGCGATTCGAAACACCGGGCGAAAGTACAAGTCCCGGGGCGCCGTCGCTTCGCGTATGTGGCGGTCAGGGAGCAGTTCGGGGAGTGACCCGGTCGCGTGCGTGGCGTGCGGGACGGAAGTGCCGCGGGACGACGCACGCGAGTACGACAAGCACGGGGACCGCTGGGAGCGCAACGGGAAAGCGTTCGAGTACCTCTGCAAGCCGTGCTTCCGACGTGAGTGCCATCAGCCCCGCGACGAACTCGAATCGCTGCTCGTGGACCTCGACGCGGGCGAGGGCCTGAGCGACGACGAGTTCCTCGCGGCGTACGTCGAGGCGGTCCACGAGCGCTACGGGAAGGTCGAGGAGTAACCGGTCGACGAGCGCTACGGGAAGGTCGAGGAGTAGCCGCTCGCGTTCGCTTCTCGCGGACTCACGGCCCCGTCAGAGGCCGGTGTCCGCGGTCTCGTTCCGCATCGTCCCGAGGAACTGCATGAAGTCGGTGCCGCCGGTGCCGGTGGCGTCGCCGGTGGCGGCGACGATGTACTGGACGACCTGCGAGAGGTGTATCTTCCGGAAGTCGTGGAGCGCGTCGATGGCGTCGTTGTACGCGTCGACGAGCGCCGGGTCGCTGTCCGCGACGTACTCGCGGAGGCCCGTGGCTGCCTCGAAGCCGGCGACGAGCGCGCGATGCTCGGGCGGCATGTACTCGCGCATGTCCCGGAGATGGTCGAGGAGGCTCGTGGCGGCGTGGTCGACGTCGAGCGCGCCGTCGAGCGCGGGGAGGACGCTGCTCTGCGCGCCGCTGCCGCCGCGGTACGATTGCGGGCCGTCGAGGGCGTCGACGCCCTCGTAGACGACGTCGTCGAACCCGTCGAAGTACGGGCGGTAGTCGGTCGCGAACACCGCGGGGTCGTTCCCTTCGGTCATGCGCTGCATGATGCGCGTGCACTCGCCGAGGGACTCCGCTATCTCGCGGCACGCCGCCTCGACGAGCGCGCGGTCGTCGTCGTGGACGCCCTGGTAGGCGTCGCCGGCGGCGACGAGCGCGCGGCCAGCGGCGGCTTCGATGGCGACGTGGACCGCGTAGAACCAGCGTTCGTCGTCGAGGTCGGTGAACGAGACGACGGCGTCGACGTTGTCGACCGCGAACCCCTCGCTCGGGTCGCGGAGGTGCCAGTTGTGGAGGCCCTGCGTGTCGTACGCAAGCATCGGTTTCTGGTCGAGGCGGTCGCTGGCCTCGTAGAGGCCGACGGCGAGCCCCGGCGGTATCGAGTCGACGGGGTCGGCGTCGATGACGTGGACGTGCGCGCTGGCGAGGAATCCCGTGACCTGCCGGAGTCGGACGACCTGTCGCTGGGTGAGGTCGTCGACGATCGCGGGGTCGATGGGGTCGAGTGCGCGCGTGCGGTCGCGGAGCGTGCCGTCTTCGAGATGCGCCGGGAGTGCGTCGGCGAGCGCGTCGAGTGCGTCGAGCGCGTCGGCGGCGCCGGGTGGGACTGGGTCGTCGCTGAACGAGACGAGCGGGTCGTCGTCCGGGAGGAACCCGCGGGCGCGACTGACGCCGTGCGCTCGCGGGTCCGGGAACGACCCGGTTTCTGCATCCATACTCCACACATAGGACGCATGGGGCCAATCAAACTTCCCGGCGACGTCCGTGCGAGAACCACCAGAAGGGACGGGTAGCGTGCAGGTTCGTACGTCGAGGGCCGGTTCTGCCATCGAGCCGGAGTGACGGGGCGTCTTCGACACCGGTCAGCGCACGATATCGTCGACGGCGTCGGCGACCTCGTCGAAGGCGTCGGCGGCGAGGGCGACCTCGTCGACGACGCTACAGAAGCCGTGTGCGAGCGTCGGGTAGTGAGCGTGCGTGACGGGGACGCTGGCGTCGGCGAGCGCGTCGACGTACGCGGCGGCCTCGTCGCGGAGGACGTCGACGCCGGCGGTGGCGACGACCGCGGGCGGGGCGTCCGCGAGCAGGCGCTCGGGCGCACCGAGTGGGACGGCGAAGGGATTGTGTGCGTCGACGGGACTCCGGAGGTAGTGACGCCACCCCCACGCGACGTCGGCGGTCGACAGCAGCGCCGCGTCGTCGTGCTCGTCGTAGGACGCGCGACGGCCGTCGTCGGTTGGCGCGCTCGGGCCGTCGAACGCGCTCTCGGCGGACAGCATCGGGTACAGAAGCACCTGGACGTCGAGGTCGACGCCCGCGTGGCCGGCGCGGAGCGCGGTCGCGGCCGTGATTCCGCCGCCCGCGCTCGTCCCCGCCACGCCCACGCGCTCCGTGTCCGCGCCGAAGGCGTCTGCGTGCTCGCGCGCCCACTCGACGACCGCGAACGCGTCGTCGACCGCCGCCGGGAACGGGTGCTCGGGCGCGAGCCGGTAGTCGACCGAGAGCACGACGCGACCGGTGCGCGCGGCGAGCTCCCGGCAGACGTCGTCCGCGGAGTCGAGCGTCCCGAGCACGAACACGCCGCCGTGCGCGAACACGAGCACGCCCGGGTCGCCCTCGACCCCGGCGTCGCGCTGCTGGCGAGCAGTGGGGCGGTACGCGCGAACCGGAATCGAGTGCTCGCCGGATTCCGCCCCGTCACCCGAGCCCTCGACCGCGAAGTCGCGGACCGTCGTCATCTCGGGACCGCCGCCCGCGCCGAACAACTCGTCCTCGAGGCGACGAGCAGCGTCGACCGCCATCGAGTGCCACGGCGGCAAGCCCGTCTCGGCGAACGACTCGACGACCGCCGCGAACTCCGCGTCCAACTCCCCGCCCTCGGCATCGGTCATACGCGTCGCGTCGCCCGGCGACGACCTAAACCCACCGCCGTCGACGCAGTCCTCGGGCGTCAGCGCCGACGACGGCGCACCACCGAAATCGGTACGTGCCCGCCCGTCGTGCTCGCCAGTATGGACGACTCCGACGCGACGAGCGCGCTCGAACGCGCCAAGGAACGCGACGCCGACGACGAACTCGCCGAGTTCCGCGAGCGCTTCGACGTCCCCGACGAGTACTACATGGACGGGAACTCGCTCGGCCCCATCTCCACGGACGCCGCGGACAGCCTCGAGAACGCCGTCAGCGAGTGGCGCGAGCTCGGCATCCGCGGATGGACGGAGTCCGACCCCGAGTGGTTCCACTACGGCGAACGCATCGGCGCGAAGCTCGCGCCGCTCGTCGGCGCCCGCGAGAGCGAGGTCGTCGTCGCGGACTCGACGACCGTCAACATCCACAAGCTCGTCGGGTCGTTCCTCGACGCGCGCGACGACGACCAGCCACCGGGCGTCCTCGCGAACGACCTCGACTTCCCGACCGACCACTACGCGATGGCCGCCCAGCTCCGCCAGCGCGGCCTCGACCCCGACGAGCACCTCCTGCGCGTCGAATCCGCGGACGGCCGCACCATCGACGCGGACGCCGTCGTCGACGCCATCGAAGAGAACGACGTCGGTATCGTGTTCATGCCGAGCGTGCTCTACCGGAGCGGCCAGCTCCTCGACGTCGAACGCATCACGGAAGCCGCCCACGAGCACGGCGCGTACGCCGGGTTCGACCTCGCGCACTCCGTCGGCGTCGTCCCGCACGACCTCCACGACGTCGGCGTGGACTTCGCGGTCTGGTGTAGCTACAAGTACCTGAACGCCGGTCCGGGCGCCATCGCGGGCCTGTACGTCCACGAGCGCCATCACGACGTCGAGCCGGCGCTCGCGGGCTGGTGGGGCAACGACAAGGAGACGATGTTCGACATGGCACTCGACTTCGACCCGGCGCCCGACGCGGGCCGCCACCAGGTCGGGACCGTGCCCGTGCTGTCGGCGGCGCCGCTCGACGGCGCGCTCGACGTCGTCCGCGACGCCGGCATCGACGCCATCCGCGAGAAGTCCGTCGCCCTCACCGAGTTCATGATCGCGCTCGTCGACGACCGCCTCGCCGAGCACGGCGTCGACGTCGGGACGCCCCGCGACCCCGAGCGCCGCGGCGGGCACGTCGCGCTCGAACACGAGGAAGCGTACCGGCTCAGTGAAGCGCTCCGCGACCACGGCGTCGTCACCGACTTCCGCCAGCCGAACGTCGTCCGCGTCGCCCCCGCACCGCTCTACGTCGGGTTCGAGGACGTCCACGACGTCGTGCACATCATCGAGGACATCCTCGAAACCCGCGAGTACGAAACGTACGACCGACAGAGCGGCGGGGTGACGTGACCGGAGTCGGCTCGGCGCGCTCGAGGCGAGACACCCGGTCGCAGCCACGGGCGGCAGATTCATGCTATCACGGCCCTTGAGAGTGTCAATGAACCGCACGGAGGGTGGGGCGATTTGACTGCGGCCGACGGCGAGTTACGCGTCCTGCACGTGGACGACGACCCGGCCATCGCCGAACTCGCGGCCACGTTTCTGCAGCGGGAGAACGACCGGCTCGACATCGAAGTCCTGACCGCGGCGAGCGACGGCTGCGAGTACCTCAGCGAGCACGACGTCGACGGCATCATCTCCGACTACGAGATGCCGGGCGCGAACGGCCTCGAGTTCCTCCAGTCCGTCCGCGAACACGACCCCGACATCCCGTTCATCCTCTACACGGGGAAAGGCAGCGAGGAGGTCGCGAGCGCCGCCATCTCCGCCGGCGTCACCGACTACCTCCAGAAGGAGACCGGGACCGACCAGTACGCGCTCCTCGCGAACCGCCTCACGAACGCCATCCAGCACCAGCGCGCGACCGTCGCGCGCCGCCGCCAGCTCGCCGCCATCGAGCGCGCCCGCGAAGGCATCAGTATCCTCGACACCGACGGCGAGTTCGTGTACGTCAACGACGCGTACGCCGACCTCTACGGGTACGCGCCCACGGAGATGCTCGGCGAGCACTGGTCGCTCATCTACGTCGACGACGAGATCCCATTCGCCGAAGACGTCATCCTCCCGACCGTCGACCGCGACGGCTACTGGGAAGGCGAGACCACCGGCCTCAGAGCGGACGGGTCGACGTTCCCCGAGGACCACGTCGTCTCCGCGACCGAACACGGCGAACTCGTCTGCACCATCCGCGACGCCACGACCACTCGAACCCCCGACGTCGCCGAGCGCGACGACGTCGACCACCGCTACTCCAAGACCATCCTCGACACGTTCGACGACCCAGTGTACGCGCTCGACGCCGACGGCCACTTCACGTACGTCAACGCCGCGTTCGCCGACCTCGTCGGGTACGACCCCGACCACCTCCTCGACAGCGACGCCACCCTCGTCACCGACACCCGAACCCTCGACGCCGTCGACCAAGCACTCACCGCACGCCCCGAGACCGACACCCCCGACGCACACACCAAACACACCATCGACGTCGACATCACCCCCCGCAACGGCGACCCCATCCACTGCCAAGCAGACCTCACACCACTCGCCACCCCCGACGGCACCCCCGACGGCACCGCCACCCGCCTCCACATCCACACCCCCTAACTGACACCACCACACCGCGGAAGGGCCTCGACAGTCGCGGACGACGTCGCTCGCGCCATCGGCGCTTCCCGACGCCCCGCCACCGCACCGCCGAAGGGCCTCGAGAGTCGACGACGACGTCGCTCGCGCCTCCGGCGCGTCGCGACGCCCCGCCACCGCACCGCCGAAGGGCCTCGAGAGTCGACGACGACGTCGCTCGCGCCTCCGGCGCGTCGCGACGCCCCGCCACCGCACCGCTGAGTGCGGGCGCCGACCGCGGGCGACGTGCCTGTCGACACGTTTTCCTGCCCCACCCGCGTAGCCGGTGCCATGAGCGACAACGCGCAGGCCGAGGCCGGGACCGCGGAAGGCCAGGGCCCCGTGAAGATAGACGAGGAACTCGCGCGACACCTGGAGAACAAGCGCGAGGACCTCTTCGAGAAGTTCGACATCCGCGACGAGTTCCCGCCGGAAGTCATCCAGGAGGCCGAAGAGCGCACCGAGGGCGTCCAGCAGGAGATCCAGGACGAGCTCGAGGAGCGCGAGGACCTGCGCGACCTGACGACGTGGACGACCGACCCCATCGACGCGCAGGACTTCGACGACGCACTCAGCATCCGCGAGAACGAGGACTCGTACACGCTCTGGGTGCACATCGCCGACGTCACGCACTACGTCCACCCCGAGTCGAAGATGTGGGAGGAAGCCGTGCAGCGCTCGAACACCGTGTACCTCCCCGCGTACACGATGCACATGCTGCCGCCGACGCTCGCCGAGACCGTGTGCTCGCTCGTCCCGAACGAGGACCGCCTCGCGCACACCGTCGAGATGGAACTCGACAAGGAGAACCTCGGGTACGAAGAGATAGACATCTACAAGTCCGTCATCGAGAGCGACGAACGCCTCACGTACAGTCAGGCCGAGCAGCGCCTCGACGACCCCGACGCCGACCTCCACGAGGAGAACCAGATGGTGTTCGAGCTCGCCGACCAACTCCACGAGCAACGCAAGGAGGACGGGTCGCTCGTCCTGAACCCGCGTCGGGACCGCGCGCACACCATCATCGAGGAGTGCATGCTGAAAGCGAACAAGGCCGTCACGCACGAACTCATGTGGAATCGCGGCGTCGAAGCGATGTACCGCGTGCACCCGCAGCCGACGCCCGACGAATGGGACAAGGCGCTCGTCGAGATACAGGACTTAGACGGCGTCTCCATCCCGGGGAGTAGCTGGGACGACCCGCGGAAGGCCGTGAACGCGACCCTCGAGGACGCTCCCGCGCGCCAACTCGACAAGATCCAGTGGGCGGTGATGAAGGTGATGCCGCGCGCGAAGTACATGAGCGACCCCTTCGGCGGCCATCACGCGCTGAACTTCGACATCTACGGGCACTTCACGAGCCCCATCCGGCGCCTCTCAGACCTCATCAATCACTGGATCGTGTACACGAACGACGTCCCCGAGGACCTCCAGGCGCTGTGCTCGCGCGCGTCGGACAAACAGAAGGACGCGGAGACCTGCGAGCGCGAGTACAAGGACTTCCTCACCGAGGTCGGCCTCGACCCGAACGCCGTGAACAACCGCGGTCTCGAAGTCGTCGAGGACGCCGAGGACGCCGACCACACGGTCTGATCCGCCGCGCGAACGCGCCCTCGCTCGCCTCGTACTGGCCGCGCTGAGCGATCTCGTCCTGGTTCGTTTTCGGTCACAGGTTCCTGCAGGAGCGTGCCCCGTATTCCGGAAGTTGTCGGCCGTTTGCTCGTCGATACATAAAGAGTGGACATCTGAATGGGACGGCCAATGATGTCATGGTGTATCAGGTAGCACTGGGTTCATGACGTGGGGATCGCAGCCGAGCGACCGACGCATCGACACCGAACGACCGACGACAGTGGGGGTGACCGAGGCGTGTACGCGCTCGGCCATCTGGGTCTAGTCCTCCTCGCCTTCGCCCCGATCGCCCGCCACCTCCGCCGCACGAATCGTACGCCACTCGCCGCCGCCGGGACCATACAGGTCGCCGCCCTGTCGACGATCCCCGACGCCGACCTCCTCCTCGCGAGCGTCTCGCATCGCGGCGTCACGCATACCGTCTGGTTCGCGCTCGCCGTCGGCAGCGGCCTCGCGACGCTCGCCGCCCTGCGAGCGCTCCGCCGACCACCGGCGCCCGGGCGGCGACGCTGGACCGCCGGACTCGCGAGCGGCCTCATCGGCGCGTTCGCCGTCCTCGCGCACCTCGTCGGCGACGTCATCACGCCGATGGGGATCACGCCGCTCGCACCCGTCGTCGACGCGCACTACTCGCTCGCGGTCGTCAACGCCGCCGACCCGAGCGCGAACAACGCGCTGTTCGCGCTCGGCGTGCTCGCGACGACCTCGACTTGGATCGCCGGACGCGTCCGCGTGCCACGAGCGCGACCGACCCCGCGGACCGTGCTCGCGTGGCTCGCGCGCATCGACCGCCGACCGTGGCGGACGCCGACCACGCACCGCGACGACCGCACCGCGGGACAATCGACGCGCGGCGCACTCGACGAGAACGCGCCGCGCTGACCCGGACCGGCGTCCGACCGGGAACCCTCGACAACGGGAACTGCACGCGCGCGGTTGCGGGTTCCCGAACATCGACAAGCCCCGGGTGCGTCCTCCGGGGTATGCCGACTGCACCAGACCTGAGCGGGTCGACCGCCTTCATCACCGGAACGACTCGCGGGATCGGGAAGGAGATCGCGCTCGCGCTCGCCGACGCCGGCGCGAACGTCGTCTCCACGGGGAAGACCGTCGACGACACTGACAGTGATCTAGAGGGCACCATCCACAAGACCGCCGAGGAGTGCGAGGCGAAGGGCGTGGACGCGCACGCCATCCAGTTGAACGTCCGCGACGAGGACGAAGTGGAGGCCGCCGTCGAGGAGGCCATCGACGAGTTCGGCGAGATAGACATCGTCATCAACAACGCGAGCGCGATCCAGATCGCGAACGTCGAGGACCTGCCCGCGAACCGCTTCGACCTGATGACGGACGTGAACGTCCGCGGGACGACGCTCGTCTCCCGCGCGTTCATCCCGCACCTCAAGGAGCAGGACGAGAGCTGGCTGCTGACGAACGCGCCGCCGGTGACGACCGACCGGTCGCCGGGGAAGGCGCCGTACGCGTGGTCGAAGCTCGGCATGTCGTTCGTGACGCTGTCGCTCGCGACGGAACTCGGCGGGTACGACGTCGGGTGTAACAGCTTCTGGCCGGCGACCGCCATCGACACGCGCGCGACGCGGTACTTCGGGCTCGGGACCGAAGACGACTGGCGGACGCCCGACGTCGTGAGCGACGCCGTCCTCGAGATACTCAAGCGCGACCCCAGCGAGTGCACGGGCAACGCGTTCTACGACGAGGAACTGCTCGCGGAGGCGGGCGTCGATGACTTCGCCGAGTACAACCTCACCGAAGGGGACCCGGCACCCACGTCCGCGCAGATGTTCAATCCCGAGTACGAACGCCCGTACTGACGCGGCACTCGCGACCGAGACTCGGCTACCGACCCCAAGCGTATTTCTTTCGAGACACGAAACGCGAGTACTGATGGCTACAGGTTCGGTCGTCGCGTCCGCGCTCTTGATACTCGTCTTGCTCGCGCTGGTCGTGTTCGTCGCGAACGAGAGCGCGCTCCTCCGCAACGCGACCCCCTACGAGTCGACGTGGCCGCATCCGGACCGAGAGGCCGCACGGGTCGTCCTCGAGGATGGCCGGGCGTTCGACGACCGCGAGTGGGAGGCCGTGGAGCGCACGCACTCGTATCTCGCCGCGAACCCCGAGGCGTGCGTCGACGACCTCCTGTTCGACGTCCGGCCGCTCGCGCGCTGCGGGCGACTGTCGCCCCGGGCGTGGTGGGCGGACGTCGTCGCACGCGGACTCGCCACGGAGAGCGACGTGGAACTGGACGCGGTTCGAGCGGGCGAGCGCGCGGTTCCGTCGGCGGCGCTCCGGGAGCGCGCGAGCGACCTCCCGGGGAGTCCGTTCGGGGACGCACCCGCGTTCAGGCCGGCGTACGCAGTGTCGCGACCGCGGGAAGACGACGGGTTCGGGGCGGCGCTCCCGGGGCCGTTCGCGGTCACGGACGTCGCCGCCGACGACCACCGGGTCGTCGTCGAGGGCGCCGACGAGCGGGCGGCGTTCTCGGTGGTCGACCGCGACGGCGACCTGGCGGTGGCGCCGGTCTCGGACGCGTACCGCCGCGAAGGCATCGCCGGCCCGCCCGCGGAGTGGTTCGTGGACGCGGCGAACGCGCTCGAAACCGTACTCCCGGAGCGGTTCGATGCCCTCGACGACGCAGATTCGCCGTGGCCGAGCACGGACGACTCGAGGAGAACTGAGTCCGGAGCGACCGGAGACGCCCCACCGGTCGTCGCACCCCCGGCGCACGCGCCGTCGGTCGACGCGTTCGACTGCACGGTCCACCGTGGACCGGCATCACCGTCCCAAGACGGAACTGCCACGGACGATGCGATATCGACCACGGACGATGCGACGACGGTCCCCGAAAACACGCGAACGATGGTCGACGTAGCCGGCGGCGGCGACCGCGAAGCACTCCTCGTCGACGCGGACGGCGTCGTCCGGTTCTCGTCCACCGGCGCTCGCCGCGGCCACGACCGCGTCTGGGCGACGCGCGCAGTCGCCGCCGCGGACGTCGCCGTGCACGACTCCCAGAACGCGTGATCGTCGCTGCTCGCAACCGTCTGCAGAACCCGGTTACGGGGTCGACGTCGACGCCACGGCTACGGCTCGGGCGTCCAGTTACAGGTCGTGCCGGTCGCAACGTCGGACTCGGTGCTGTACGCCGACAGGCACCCCCAGTTACAGAACGCGAACTCGCTCCCGTCCCTCGCGTCGACCGCGTCGGGGGCGCTCTCGAACACGACCACCGGGTCGTGCGCCTCCACCTCGCACCCGCAGTACGTACACTCGGTCATACCCCAACCGACGCGAGACGGGGACTTCCAACTTCCTCCTCGTCACCGCGTAACGCAGACGGCCACGCTGGCAGTCACTGGTCGGTGCGGTACTCCGCGATGGAGCGCGGGACCGCCGGGACGAGCGGTGCGCGCGACGTGAACTCGTAGAGGCTCTTCCGGAGCGCGCCCTTCCCGTACTGGACCGCGGACTTCGAGATGGGCGTCCGCCGACCGACGACGCTCGTGTCGCCGTTGCTCAGCGCTTCGACGACCTGCTGGACGGAGACGTCCGAGACGCTCGCCGCGTCGACCGCGACCTCGGTGTACGCACGGCCGACGTTCGGGAGGTAGTGCGCGTCGCTCCCCGCAACCGCCCCGTACCCGTACGATTCGGCGTACCGGCGTGCACGCCGGTTCCGCCAGCCCGTGAACAGCATCGAGTTGTACACCTCGACCGCGTCCACGCGCGTCTCGTCGAGCACGCGCCGCCGGACGCCGTGCCTGGTGCGCTGGAACGGATGCGGGACCACCGCCGCCCCACCGAGCTCGCGGACGCGCTCGACGGTCTCGCGGTAGCTCATCCCGCGCGCTGGCCGTTCCTCGACGCCGACCGCGAGCAGGTGTCCGTCCGCGGTCGACACCTCCACGCCGGGGATGCCGACGAGCCCGTACTCGGGCGCGAGCTCGGCCGCTTCGAGACTCGCCGCGATACGGTCGTGGTCGGTCACCACGATACCGTCGAGACCGATCGCGCTCGCGTGCTCCAGCAGGAGCTCCACGGGCTCGTGGCCGTCGTACGACAGCGACGAATGCACGTGCAGGTCCAGCGACAACAGCGTTCGGTCCCCAACCATCAGTTACTCTCCGTTTGCTCCCGACCGACGTGAACCTTCTCCCAAACCCCACCCCACGAAAAGAGTGAGTCAGTCCCCGACCGCGTGCTCGCTCCCCGCGCTCTTGGGCCCGACCGAGTCCTGCCGCCACTTCTTCTCCACGTCTCGGTTCGCGAGCACCACGAGGTCGCCGTCCTCCGCGCGAAGCCGCGTCTTCCGCAGGTCGATCGCGACGATCTCGCCCGTCACGCTCGCGGACTCCACCACGTCACCCTCGTTGAAGTCCGGGTCCCGCAGGAGGTAGACGCCCGCGACCGTATCCGCGATCATCTCCTTCAACGCGTACGCCACCCCGAGCCCGACGAACCCGCTCGCCGTCCCCAGGCTCGCCGCCACGTCCCCGAGCCCAACTATCTTGAACAACGCGAGCGCCGCCCCGAACCACAGGAACACGCCAACGATAGCCACCCACAAGTCCACGACGAGCTCCTGGTCCTCCGGATAGATCCGGTCGAACACCCGCCGCACCACCGTCAACACCACCCGAATCAGGACGTACGCGATCGCCAGGAACAGGATGCCAAGCAGCACGTGCGGAATCGCCTCCACGATCCCACGCACGAACTCCTCGACGACCACCTCCACGTCCACCGGCTCCGCAGGCTCAGTCTGCAATACCATACCACACGCGACTCGCCGCCCACACGAAAACGTACGGGGTAACAGACAGATAGCAATGCCATTCGCACGTCGGCAAACCCGTTCACTGAAGGTTTGAACCCGAAACCAGACGTGCTCTCCCTGCGTTCCCTACGCGCGACTGATAGGGCTTCGAACCACAGCTTCGGCGACGATTCATGCCGCTCGCGGTGGGGTCGCGGCAGAGAATAGTAGACGCGTTGGAAGGTCGCACCGTCAGCAGCAGTGTAGATTAGTAGTCAGATATTTTCGTTTGCCTTGAACCAAGTGACTGACCCCGCTCCTCGAGACTTCTCTCTTGAATCCAATCGGAAAAACCGTCCTCTCCATACACGATCTTCCCCGAGGTTTTCGACCCACCATGTGCGGCTTCGTGACAATGTGAACAGAGCGTTGCTAAGTTTGAATCATCATTCGTACCCCCCTGACTGACTGGCAAAACGTGGTGGACCTCTAATGCCGTTTCAACTTCCAGACCACAACGAAGGCAGGAACCACCATCCCGATTAATTATCTTCGTTCGCGCACCCGGGGAAACCTTCTCATTCTGGTTGGATTTTGACCACTCCTTCTCAAACCCGCCTCTCTCATCATCATATGAGAACCGCCTCGCATACGACGGTGAACAACCGATGGCTTCAGCGACCAGTTCTGACTCAATTTTCTGTTCGCAGTATTCATGTAGTCTACATATCTGTACTTCGTACGTTTCCGATTTCAGCCCTTCAGATTCGAGTAACGATTCCACAACCTCGCAAAATTCGGTTTTAACCGGCTCGGGACGCGGATGAGTAGAACGGTACTCTGTATAGAGTTCCCGTATTTCGTCAGCGGACACGGAGACCATCAATTATCAAAGGGAGAATTAGACTGATGAGACAAATGGTTTTGTCCTCACATAGACCAGACCAATTCCAATGAAACGAGACGAGAGCGCGCTGAGGATTTGAACCCGAAACCAGACGTGCTCTCCCTGCGTTCGCTGCCCGCGACTGGTAGGACTTCAAATCCCAGCTTCGGCTACGGTTCCCGCCGCTCACGCACGCCTCGCTGTCGCTCGCGGTGTGGTCGCGGCGGAGAATAGTGGACTCGCTGGGATCCCCGCGAGCGAACGCAGTGAGCGAGGGGGAATACAGCGAGCCCATGACTGTCGCGAGTGAAACGAGCGGCAGGAATGGACTCGCTGGGCAGGTACCGACGGGTATCGCCGCGCAGTCGTGTAGTTTTCTCATCATTCGAGGTGGTTTTTTCTGACGTTCATCTTCTCGCGCTCGGTTCGGGCGTCGTAGTGCTTGTAGAGGACGTCGAGGCTGACGTCCATCCGTTCGCTGACGGTCTCGGGGGGTGTCGAATCGTTGAGGTGGGTGGTGATGCTTCCACGTCGTATGTCGTGAGGAGAGCGGGCACTCGGGCACTTGCTCGGGTAGCCGTCGGCGCCGCGAGCGTCACACGTCTCCGGCTCGCGGTCGTGCGGGCACTCGCCGAGATTGCACGGGTGCGTGGCCTGGTTCACCCAGTTGTAGATGGTGTCGCCGGTCGGCCGCCCGTACTGGGTCGTGACGAGTGGTTCACGACCGTGGTCGTCGGTGACGTCGTGACGGTCCGGGTTCTCCCGGTACCCCTCGACGACCTCGTAGTCTCGCGGTCGAAGCCACACCCATCGTTCCCCGTTCTCGCCGTTCTTCAGGCGGGTTCCGTCGTCGAGACGGTGTCGGAGTACGATGGCGTTGTCCTCGGGCCGGAGGTCGTCGACGTCGATGGACCGGAGCGCACTCCGTCGCATGCCCGTCCGCCACAGGATGGTGAGGACGGCGTGGATGCGACTCGACCGATGATACTGGTTGTAGTAGTTGAGGATGCGCTCCGCGCGGTCCGACTTCAGCAGCTCGTCGCGACTTTCGGCGCCGTCCGGAAGATCGGGCGCGTGGACCTTCTCCGCGAGACCCTCGCGAACTCCCTCGATATCCGCCCAGTACCGGAGCGCCTGGCGGATGGTCGAAAGCTGTTTCTGGAGCGTGAGGGCGGCGATGTCGTCGCGACGCCACGCGACGAAGTCAGACAGGTCACGGCCCGTGAGGTCGTTCAGGTTCTCGATATCGCGCTCCGCACACCACGCCTTGAAGTAGTTCAGGCGGGTGCGTGCGTTTTCGAGCGTGCTCTCGCGAACGCTCGGCTCACGGTGTCGGAGGAACCGCTTCACGCCTTCGCTCGGCGGGAGGTCCTGGAGGTCATCGGTCATCGTCCGCTCCCTCCGTCGGCGCGAGCCTGCTGTTCGCTCGTCGAGTCGACCGCGGCGGGGGCGAGCGTGTCGCCCCACGCGGCGAGGACGTGCTCGAGGCGGAACGCCATCCACTGGTTCGCCGCGACCTCGAGGACGTCGAACCGCACGTGAACCTCGCCGCGCGCCTCGGTGATGGACCGGACGCGCATCGCGCCGAGCTTCGAGTGCTCGACGTGCGTCCCGACGGCAAGTCGGTGGCCGTCGACGACGACCGCGTCGACGTCCGCGCTCATGCTATCGTCCTCCGGTAGCCGCAGCGCTCGCACGTCTCGGCGGTCTCGACCTGGGGCCAGTCGTCGCTGGTCCGGTACGCGTCGTCGTCGACGACGTCGTCGCTCCAGGACGCGAGCACGCGCCGACCGGTCCGGCGCTCGACGAGGTAGAGCGCCCCGTCGCACTGCGGGCACGACGTCGCCTGGCGCTCGCGCTCGAGGACGCGCGAGCCAAGGTCGGGGTCGTCGACGAACCGGAGGTCGGTCGGCGGGACGTCGGGCGTCGGCCGCTTCATGACTTGACCTCGCGACCGCGCACGACGTCGACGGTTCGCGTGACGTCGTCGCGCTCGTCGAACGCTCTCTCGACGTCGACGAAGTCGGCGGTCCACCGAGGTTCGAACCGCATCACCGCGTCGTCCGTGCGGTCCTCGCGGCACTCCTCGCGACGGACGCGGAACGCGGTGACGGACTCGGGCGGGTCGACGCGCACGGCGCGGTGGCCGTCGAACGCCCACTCGTCGGCGCCGTGGAAGAGCGCCCGGTCGACCAGCTGGAGGTCCGTCCTGTTGACGCAGTCGGGGTCGCGGACGTCCTCGAGCGCGACGAACTCGTGGTCGTCGACATCGTCGAGCGCGGGCGTCACGCCGCCTCACCTCGTTGGTCGTCGACGTCGTAGCGCCCGGCGAGCTTCAGGAGGTCGAGCGTGCCGCGGTCGACGACTCGCGCCTCGGAACCGCCCTGTTCGGCGACCGCGTCGGTCGCGCGTGCCTTCGAGCTCGGCCCGGCGAGCAGCGCGAGTGTGCGGCCGACACCCTCGTCGACGGCGAAGTACTCCCCGCTCATGCCACCATCACCCCGAGCGGGACCGCGACGCCGGCCGTGATGAGCGAGAGCCCGACGACCGCCTTCGTGACCGGCCGCATCACGCGTCACCTCCGACGGCGTCGGGGTCGGCCTCGACGAGCGCCTTCGCGAGCGTGCCGCGGCGGTGGCCGCCGCCGGGACCGCGGTCACGTTCCGCGAGCTCGTCGAACGTGGCGCCGCAGTCGTTGCAGACGTACGCGGCGTCGGGGTCGCGCGACCGCGACGCGCTCGAGTGCTTGTCGCGGCGCGGGTAGACGTTCGTCTCGGCGGTCCCGCAGTGCGGGCACGCGCCGATGGTTGTCGCGTCCGTCACGCGCCACTCCCTCCACGAGTGTCGGTGCCGTGAGTGAAGACGCCGGACTTAGAACAGTCGGCGGCGTTGTCTCCCTCGGGGGCTCGCTGGTAGGACATCACGCGCTGGCCCCCGTCTCCTCGGGCCCCAAACCCGAGGATTCGTCCTGAACGCCGAGTTTCTCGGCGAGCGCGTCGCGGACGACGTCGCTCTTGTTCGGCCTGTAGCCGGTCGCTTCTTCGACCTCGTCCAGGTGCCGTTCAAGCCGGGCCTGGAGTTGGTCACCAATCCGGAATCCGATAGTCGGTGCCATTGCGTTTAGCGTGTTAAACGAGTCTAACAATATAACTTATGGTGCTATTAGACAAGCTGAAAATCCCACGTTGATTAGTTGTGTTGCGTGTAATACAGGTATAATGAGCGACGACGGCGAGACGACGGTGGGCTTTCGCGTAGATGACGAGCTACTCGAACAGTTCATGTTGGCGTACCGGAAGGCTCAGGCGGAGGGTCTCGCACCGGCAAACGGGGACAGGAGCCAAGCCTTTCGTCAGCTGATGCGCGCGTTCGTCAACGACCCGACCATCATCGAGAAGGGCTCGACGGATGCAGAGATCGAGTCCGGCGAAGACTCCTGAAGCACTCCGGGCAGAGGAGCGCGACGCCGACGTTCAGTTCGACGTACCGCCAGCCCGCCGCGTAGTGCTTCTCGGGCTTCGTACGACTGCAATCGGCACATCCTTCGGGCGACTGTTGTGGTGTCATCGTGGCCTCCCGTCTCGAACGAGAACGGAGATACACAAGAGCGTAGTCGGGTGGTTTCCGGAAACTTCCGGAAAGCTCGTCGAACCGCCAGATTCTCGCGGGAGGACGATAGACGCGGTGGTTCTGGAGTTTCAGCGGCGTTTCCGGAAAGCGTCCGCGAACCGGGTGACGGCGTCAGTAATCGAGTAGCACGTCGAGCGCGCGACTGTCCAGGTAGAGGTTGTGGCCGCTTCGAGAGACGAGGTCGGGATGGGTGAGTTCCGTGAAGAGGCGTTCGACGTCGTCGTGGTAGGACTCGGCCCGTTCCTCCTTGATGGCGAGAACGGGTTCGTACTCGCGCATCGTGCCGCGGTTGAGGACGACGGCGCGACACCAGACCGCTCGCGTCTCGGGAGTGGCGTCGAACAGCCACTCGGGAAGGTGTGCTGGGGCTTCGGTGGTCTTCCGGCCGGTGTGTGCGCCAGCAGCGGCGAGACAGCGCCCGAAGAGCGTGACGTGCTCGTCGACGACGATCTCGTTCACGCGCTCGTCGCCGAACATCGCCTCGGGCGCCTTCTCGGTTCGTTCGATGACCCGGTAGTTCAGGCCGACGGCGTCGAGCGCGGTAGCGAGCACGTCCATCTCGCTCTTCACGAACCCCCGGTTCTCGTTGATGCGCGCGTAGAACCGGGGCTGGTAGGAGTCGGCAGCGAGACTGCCGCCGCTGTAGATCCAGGCGACGAGGCGGGTCCAGGCGTGCCCGAGGTCGGTGTCGACGTCGACGTCGAGCCATCCGAGGTCGCGCGCGGTGTCGATGGCGCGGACGGGGTCGGGTTTCGCGTCGCCGTCGACCCACGGGCGGATACGGCTTCGTGGGAGTTCGAGCGCGGTCGCGACGGCGTGACTCCCCTTCTCGGGGTGGTCGGCACAGTACGATTGGACGCGTCGGTATTCTTGAACGCGAGCCCAGGCTTCCAGCTCTCCGTTCCGCGGGTAGGTGGACGCGAGCGCATATGGCGTGATTATCGTGACCATCGGGGTCGTCAGTGTGTCGACCTCGGGTGCCCGCCTGATAAAGGGAGTCTTTAGAGTATCTCTATCACACCGTGGTGCGCGCGATTCGCGCACGCTACGCGCACCAGTCCCGCCACCAATATCGTATATAAATGTTGTCCTGTGCGTTTCGAACAGCCATTTCGTGACAGAATAATATTTAATCTTGTAATGGTTCGTTACGGTATCGTAGAACCACAACCAGTCACCGGTTTTGAACAGTCTTCAAGCCGCCATTGAACGCGCGCAATTCGAGCTATACCAATTTCCAGACACACTTGACGAAGCGGAATCCGAACCGATGGCCGACGGGATTAAGTAAGAAGCTTCTAATCTGAATGGTAACATCGGCACGGTGGGTGAACCGTCAGCCGGTGTGGGAAACTACAACAATGCAACTGAAGAACCTCTTCGCGGACGAGGACGCGGTGTCGCCGGTCATCGGGGTCATCCTGATGGTGGCAATCACCGTCATCCTCGCAGCCGTGATCGGCGCGTTCGTACTCGGAATCGGCGGGAGCCAGGAACAGACTCCGCAGGCCAGCTTCTCGTATGAAGCACCCAGCGGCGGTGGTGCAGTAGACGTAACTCACCAAGGTGGAGACTCAATTGATGCCAGCAATATCCAGTTTGGTGGCGCTGTTTCCCCTGCGGTGGATCCGAGTAGCACGCCATCTGAGTGGACTGCAGGAACGACGCTCACTGCAAGTTCCGGGACCTGGAATCCTGGTGATTCCGTTACCGTGATTTGGTCCTCACCAAGCAGCGATTCCTCGAACATTATCGCAGAGGGGACCGCGTAATATGGATTTTAAAAGCCTATTCACTGATGAGGACGCGGTGTCGCCGGTCATCGGGGTCATCCTGATGGTGGCAATCACCGTCATCCTCGCAGCCGTGATCGGCGCGTTCGTACTCGGTATCGGCGGGAGCCAGGAACAAGTCCCGCAAGCTAGCTGGGACTTCGAACATTCGGGTGGTGAAGTAACTGCGACTCATGCAGGAGGAGACCAGATTAGTGCTAGCCAATTGTCGTCGACTGGTGACCACGCTGAAGGGTCTGGTATCTTCTCAAGCTATACAGAGGTCTCCGCTGGTGACTCCAGCCAAATCACTGATGGAACCGGAAGCTTCGGTTCTGGTGATACGATAAACATCGTCTGGAAGTCCCCTAGCAGTGACAGCTCGAACATCATCGGAACTTTCGAAGGTTAAAACATGAAACTCAACTCCATCTTCACTGATGAAGACGCGGTGTCGCCGGTCATCGGGGTCATCCTGATGGTGGCAATCACCGTCATCCTCGCAGCCGTGATTGGCGCGTTCGTACTCGGTATCGGCGGGAGTCAAGAACAGGTTCCTCAGGCTAGCTGGTCTTCAAGTGCTAATCCAACTGGGACTGGTGTCGAGGCCGGATTCGAGACTGCTGATGGCGACCTAGAGCAGAACGACGAGTTCACTATCGAACACCGGGGCGGTGACTCAATCCAGTGGAACCGGTTGAGCTTCAAGGTGACTGGAACCTCAACTGGTGCTAGTAGTACAACGTATACAGCAACGGTTGACCCGACTTCTGGGACCCAGGAAGGCACGTGGTTCTCCAACGGGGGGTCTGCTTACACTGGTACGAATACGATGAGCGCAGGCACTTCATTTACAATCACTGAAGGAACCGTGAGCGGCACGGACCTGTACCTTATCGACGGTGGCCAAGTCAGCGTAGTCTGGAGTTCTGGTAGTAGCGATTCTACCCAGATTATCAGCACGCAGGAGATCTAAGTTCTCCTGTCGCCCTATTTTTATGCAGCTAAGAGCGCTCATTACTGACGAAGATGCCATTTCTTCGACCATCGGAGTCGTGTTGATGGTGGCGGTGACTGTCATCCTCGCAGCAGCGGTAGGGACGTTCGCGCTCGGCCTGGCGGAAGAATCGACGAAGGAGACGCCGTCAGCTTCGATAGAAACAGAACGCGGGGTAACGACAGTGGCAGGGACGACGCACCAGACGATGGACATCACGATCATCGGTGGGGATGCGCTGAAGCCGAAGTTTGTGACGGTCAAGCTGGATGGGTCGGTAGTGTGGAACTCCGACGAACAGGCTGGAGCGACCACCGGAATTGCGATATACAATTCGAAGACTTGGCCGACGTCGTCGAAGATCGAGTCCGGTGATACGCTCGGGCTGCGTGAGGATGGAACGACGTTCACGAGCGATAAGACGTTCCAGGTGGTCTGGAATAACGGCCAGAAGTCGCAGGTTCTCGGCTCGGCCGCTGCGAACTAACTCAACTTCTCTTCTCGCCTCGGTCTCCCTGCGGTCGCACGTCGACAAACCGGTTCGCCCGGATATGAACACGAGTCGCGCCTCCAGGACGACCGCCGTGTTCACGAGCGCGGGGGTCGCACCGAGATCGTGCCCGACTTGAGCTCGTCGACGACCGCCTTCGACACCATTCTTTATATGTTGACCTCCAGTGGCTGACCGCAGCAAACTAGGAATAGCAGCTCGTGTTCACGAGCATGGCACGCCGAGACGTCCCCGGCAGCGTCCGCATCCGCACCGACGACGGCAACGAATGGCGATACGACGCAATCCAGGCCGCCGCCGACTACTACGACTGCAACCGGTCAGACGCCGTCGCGTACGCGTGCGAGGATATGACAGGAGCCGTTGGTTTTCTTGAAGAGGTCCTGAACCGGAAGGACTTGAGCCAACAACAACGTGAGGAACTTGTTCAATCCGCAAATTCCCACCTTCGAGGTATCCAAACAGAGGTACGGTGTCAAGTGTCTATTCACACGGAGTCAAACAAATAGAAGAGTAAATCCTAACGCACGCCAATTTTAAGTCTTGTAAGAATAATGACCGACTATGGACCCGGGTGAGATTTTTGGTGCAATTGCCACATTTGTCGTTGGAGCAATCGTAATTCTGTCTCTCTTGGGCGTGAGCATCGGAAGCGGAATAATGGATATCGCCACCTCAATCCTCATATTTGCATTTGTTGTTGCTGTTATAGTTGGGCTTCTGAGCGAAGGCTTCTGAACCATGTCCGAGTCTACTAATCTGGAATCCGAAAAGGAAGAAACTACACCGATACGTGCCCGAGTACCAGACTCGCTTTCGCGACTACTAAATCTGGATTTACTGGACGAGATTCTTCGAGACTTGGGCGAGATTCATTGGTTCAGAGTCTCAATTACCACATTCTACGTCGGCGTAATGGGGCTCAGTATCTGGGGTGCGGTCTTCTCAATCGCTTTCGGGTTTTCATATTTATTTGATTCATCAGGGATACTTAGTAGCATAAGCAGATTTGCCACTGTGGGCCCTCTAATCCCTGTCGTCCTGTGGATGTTTGCAGGCTTCTCAAAATATGTAGCTACAAATCTTAGCGAATCGTTTGAGGGAGAGATAGCGAATTGGTCGACAGTAGACAATATCAAAATGTCCCTTGTTGCGTCGTTCAGTCTCGGTGCGGCATTCATTCTCCGGTATTTTGTTTTTCGCGCTGGGTATGAGGTATACCAAGATGGAATTACCCAGTACGAACTCGGAGGGCTCATTATCGTTGATTTTTCTTGGGTTAGCTTGCTACTCATAGGGATTGGAGCATATGGTGCAATCCTATCCGAACAGTCCTACTAAGAACTAAAATTTCAGAACTTCTATTGGGACCTTCGCTTTCCGTGAACCACGATGACCGCCTGTGGAGGACCACTGCATCGGCGGTATCTTCGTTGCTCGCTTCATCCGAACCTTCAGCACGCGCATCCCGCGGCCGCTCCTGGAGTACGGCGCGAATGCGTACCAGCCGTCGGCGTCAAGGAGCTGGTCGTGCGCTCGTTCGTAGATCTGGAAGTAGCCCGTGGAGTCGACGTCGCAGCTCTTTATCTCGACGGGCGTCCCGTTCTGGAACTTCGCGTCGTGCCAGTAGCACCGCGCGGGCTCGAGGTCGCGCTCCTCGATGACGTGGTGCTCGGCCGCGGTGCCGTACTTGTTCGCTTTCTTCGACGGCATCGTTACCCTCCGGGGACCGCGAACCCGACCGTGCCGGGGGCGCGTCGCGACGCGCCACCCGTCCCGCGCACGCGCCGATATATATCCGACTCCGCCACCCACGACCGCGCGCGGTCATCGCGGGGTCGCGTCCCGACCCACGGTCGGGGCGCGTCCCATGACCTACGGCGGGGGCGGTTTCGCTTGGCACGTTTGCAAGGCGGCGCCGTCATCCGATTACCGCCTCCACGTTGGAAACCCACTGCGCGCGCTCGCCGTTCGACTGGATGTCGTTCCACCAGTTCCGAACGGTAGCGTGGCTGTACGGAACGTACTCGGCGGTTTCGCGGTCGCTCATCCCGCCCTCCTTGCAGGTCTTTATCGTCCACGCCGCCACCTGCTTCACCGAGTCCTCCTCGAGCGCGTCCTCGTCGTCGCCCTCGCCCGCGCTCCAGGACCACTCGCTCGCCTCGTCCGTCGACATGTTCCAGTCCGTCGGCGGAATCCCCTCCAGCGGCCGCGGGTCGACGCCCCGGAGTTCGCCGCCGGAGACGCGGTCGGCGATGACGGCCGTCTTCTGCGACTCCTTCTTGATGATCGTCCCAACCCGCCACAGGAGCGGGTGAATCGAGGACTCGCCGTGGGCGATGTAGATGAGCGCCCCGCCGTACTTGCGGATCTTGTAGACGAGCGGCCCCATCTTCTTCCGGACCTCGTGGCCCTGCTTCCCGGTCCCCGACGCGGAACTCGAGAACTCGTCGCCGATGAACAGCTTCGGCTGCTGGCTGTTCTGGACCGGGTCACCGTCCTGCTGGACCCACTCGGTCAAGAGCTCATAGTTCGGAATCCACCCGTCCTCGACCGTGCCGTCGTCGCGAACCCACCGGTCGTTCCGGTCGAGCGTCCGGATGTTCGACCCCACGAGGAGGTCGCCCGAGACCCAACGCTGGCGCAACTGGCCGAGGAGCCCCGCGAAGTCGCTCTTCCCCGCGCCCATCTCCCCGAGCACGACGATGACGGGCGCCGGTCCCGCGACGATGTCCTCGAGGCGCGTGACGGCCTTGATGCCCGCGAGGTCCGCCTCCTGCGACGGGTCCCCGATGTAGTGCTTCAGCGTCACGGTGTCGCCGTTCGCGACCGCATCCCGCGCCGTCTCGTGGCCCTCCGCCCGGAGGATGTCGCGGTTCTTCCCGACCTCCATGTAGTTCGCGGGCGCCTTCCCCTCCCACTTCTCCGGGTCGTGGTGGATCGCGCGCATCGCCAGCTGGCGGTCCACCTGCTCGTCGCGCACGAACGCCGTATGCGGGAGCACCTGCTCCGGGTCGCGCTCACGGTTCCCGTCCTGGAACTCCCGGAACCCGCCCACGGTGTAGTTGTCCTGCTCGTCACCCATGCCTCGACCCTCCGTCCGTCGCCGCCTGCTCCTGGGTCGCGGGCGGTCCCGACGTCGTCTCGATACCGTGTTCGTCGGCGTAGGCCTCGGCGTACTCGTCGACGTCCTGGATCTCGGAGTTGTCCGCGTTCTCCGCATCCTGCTTCGCCGCCTCGAAGCGGTCCTTCACGGCCGTCTTCGGGTTCATCTGCCCGCGCTCGTCGGCCTCGGCCTCTTCGTTGATGACGTCGTTCTGGATCTGTACGCCCATCTTCTTGATGCGCCCACGCAGCCGGTTGAACGACAGCCACGTCTTGATCAGGTCACCGTGGATGTCCTCGAGCATCGACCGCACCGTGACGAGCTTCGAGTCCGCCAGCGCCGACATGTACGTCCCGCGAACCCGGAGCGTCTCCGTGTCCGGGTACCAGTCGAACTCGCGAACCTCGAGGTCGCGCCCGTCGTTGACCGGCTGGGGCGCTGGCCCGTCGACCTCCATCTCGTCGAGGACCTCCGGCTTCACCCGGTACTTCTCGCGCTCGTCGGTGACGCCGTTGATGTGCCAGAGCGTCTCCCTATCGTCCGTTCGGAAGAACTGGATGAGCGTCACGAACCACGCGAACATGATGGGACCGAACAGCAGTCCGGCCGCGAGGATGCCGCCGACGACCGGCGGAACCCTGGGGATGTCCGGCTTGAAGAGCAGCATCGCCACTCCGCCACTGAACAGCACCGCCAGCACGAGCAGCTGGCCTTCCGCAAGCACGTACGCGACGCGGTCCTGGAACCGCTGGAAGCGCGACGGCATCACTCCGCCCTCCGGACGGGCGGGTCCCGTCCATACGTCACGTACACCGCCGCGCCACCGGAGACGACGACTGAGAGCCCGAGCCCGGTGAGCAGGCCGCTCATGCCGCCGAAGTACTGGAACGGGTTCGAACTCATCCCCGTCGACGTGTACCAGCCCTGCCCGTTGGCGAGCACGTAGATCGCGTGCCCGCCGTCGTACTCGGCGGCCTCGAGGCGCACCGTCGTCCGGCCGTTCCGTGTGACCGTGACCTCACGTGACTCGGCGCCGGGCTCGAAGTTCCCACTCCCTTCCTCGGAGAGCCGCGCCATCGACGCCGCCGGGTCCTGTATCGTGACGCGTTCGACCGCGTCCGCCTCGAGCACCACCACCCAGTCGCCGTCGACGACCTCCGCCGACACGATGTGCACCGTGTTCCCGACGTGGCCCTGGTACGACGTCGGCCCCGTCGGGTCCGGCACGCCCGCCGTCGTTGACGTCGGCGCCGGGGTCGTCGACGAGGTCGTCGTGTTGTTCGGGCTCGCCAGCGCCACACCCGCGAGCGCGGTCGATACCACTACCACCGCCACGAAAACCGAGAAGATGCGTCTCATGGGTTAGCTCGCGAACTCCTTGCCGACGACCACCACCACGCCGAGCGCGACGAGCGCCCCGACCCCCGCCCCGAACGGACTGATGTTTCCGAAGTCGAACTCCGGTGGCGGAGTCTCCGTGTCGCTACTATGGGTGTTCAGCGTCTTATCGCGGTATTGCAGGATATCCAGCAACTCCTGTTTCGTGAACGTGGCGTTCGACGTCGCGCGAACCTGTTCTTGCGTCGAGGTTCGGTTAACGCTCTCGCCGGTCTTCACGTTCCTCAAGCTCTCTATCGTGAACGTCCCGTTCAGGATGAACCGCTCAGTCTCGTTCGCATTCACCTGTGCGACGAAGTACACCGGGCTGTTCGTGTTCGACGTGTCGTACGTCGTGTTCACGACGAAGCTCCCGTTCGTCTTCGCCGGCTTCCAGTCCGTGAACATCGTGCCCGTCAGGTTGACAGGCTCCGGGTCGACCGTCTCGTAGCTCGATGAGCTGGCGTTGTAGATCTGCGACGGCACTTCGTCGTAGGTGATGGAGAACGAGTTGTTGATACTCCCATTGATTCCCATGCAACCCATCTCGCCAGCCGCCCAACCGTAGTAGCCAGTCGATTCCAGGTCAGTGTTGAACTGGCTCGTCATCGTCGTGCAATCGACGATATCCATCGAATCGAAGTCGCTGGAGTTAGTCTTTGATTCGATGGCATCAACGAACTGCGCGGCGTTTTCCTTCATCCGCTCCGTCCGGTCTAACACGTCCTGAGTCCGGTTGTAGTAGTCCTCTTGGTCGAGAAAAACTTGATCTCCAGGGTCCGCCGCGAGGGAAGTCGCTTCGGGGTCGTCTATCCAGATAGCGGTATGGGTAGACGAGTTCGGTCCATGGTCGTGCGGAGTCATGTTAAAAACAACATCTCCAGCACTGTTGTAGACGATTAACCGGGCTACCGTCGTCGTGGAACCGTTCGGCAGCGGAGCCTCTGAAGTGCCAAGTCCGAGAGTCCCGAACTCGAAGCTGTGAGTCGTCGCCTTGGGTGATCCGCCGGTTCCCGGGAGGTCGTCGAGCGCGAGCGACGTGTTAAACCCGTACTGCTCGGAGGAGTTGAAAATCATGTACGCATGGTGGGCGCTCGTGTTCCACGATGCGTATTCGTTCATCGCCACCGTCGTGTAGTATTTTTCGACGGTCTGGTTCGCGCTTGTCTTCATTACCGACGTGTTCGATTCGTTCCGGTACTCCTTCGCCACGTCCGCCTTCACGTCCGCCCACACGTAAGTCTCGGAGTCCTTCAGACGGTTCTCCATCGTCGTCAGGAGCGTGGAGTAATGGCTGAAACCCACGTCAGCCGCCGCGAAGGCCTCCGCGTGGCTCGCGTTCTTGATTACCTCCCCGGAGTAACACGTCTGGTTCGCTTCCAGGACGCTTCCGCCGTCCAGGGCGTTGCGAGCAATCGCGTATCCCTCATCTAGACGGCCGACCACGAGGTCGACTGCGAGGTCGCCGGTCGACGGTGGATTACAGTCTGGTTGGAGTTGAACGCCTAGCTCTTTCGTTGCCGCATCATCGGCCCCAGCCGCCAAAGCCGCGCCGAGCATCGGCTGGAACGCCACCGCGACCACGAGGGCCACGATGAGCAAACGGTACGCCTTCCCGGTCGTAGTGGTGGAATCCATGAATAGAGCCTCCGAGAAGGGTGGTTAGTAGTACGCCGCGAGGTAGTACCCCGCGCCCATCACCATCAGTGCGACCGTGCCGATGATGTCGCTCGAGACGACGATGTCGTGGCCGGTCGGGAACAAGACGACGGCGTGGATGACGAGCATCCCGGCGGGGATGTAGCGGTGCCAGTCCTGGTCGTAGTCGCCGACCTCGTTGGTCGCCCACACGACCGCGAGCACGAGCGTCGTCGTCAGCCACGCCCACGTGAGGTCGAGCCCGCCGAGCGTCCAGACGACGTCGCTCATGCTGAAGGAGACGCCGAAGTACGTCAGCGAGATCGTCGCCTCGAGGAGCGTGACGAAGCTGGCGATTGCGAAGAACGGTGCGCCCAGGGAGTCGATGATGTCGACTCCCGAGTTGTTGTGGATGAAGTCTGGTGCGTCTAACGTGGACATAGTCCGCTCGGGAGTTCAGCGAACCGCCTGAAAAACCCACGAACGCAGCGTAACGCGCCCATTCGCGGGTGAGAGAGTGAGACTTTACGCCGTCGTAAACCTCTGGAGACACCGAGTGTAATCCGCGTTGCTGGTTCTTTTCGCGCTCTAACTAGGACGAGAGAAGGACGAGAGATTACACCCCACAGTAGCGAAGTGTTGTGTTCAACCGCGGCGGCCGTGGAAGCTCGTGGGTTCCTGATAGGTTCGGGCTATCGCCCGCCCGGCGGGATTACGGGGGTTCCCCGTCCGGGGTTTACGACGGCGTAATATCACCCCCGTCCGCCAGTGCGTCCCCTCGCTGCGGCGCGTCGCTCGTCGCGGCGCCGTCGTCAGCGGCGCCTGTCGCGTCCCTGAGACGCTCCGTGTACGACACCCACGCCTCGCGGTCCACGACCACGAGGTTCGTGCTGTTCCGTCTCTCGTCGCCGCTGGCGGCGTAGAACTCGAAGAGGTCCTTCCCGAACTTCCCGACGAACTCCATCACGCGACGCACCGTGTTCGGGTTCGGGTCGTGGACGTCGAGACGCTTCGCCAGCTCCGGCGTCGCGACCTCGCGCTCTATCACGTCCCGGACCTTCGGCGACTTGAGGTGCATCTCCTCGCCGCTCGGCGTCGCGTACTGCGCGATGAACGGGAACAGTCGCGCGGCGATCTCCTGGTTCTCCGTGAGGTCGTGCTCGTGAGGCTCGAGGTTCGTCGCCGCCGTGTAGTACTGGTGGAGCGGTACGAGGTCCTCGACGGCTGCACCGCCACTCTGCGCGGCGACCTCCGCAGCGTCGACCTCGCCGCGCGCGACCTCCTCGACGCGCTCCTCCACGTCGTAGAGGCGCTGGAAAACGTGCCCATCCTCGCGCACAAGAGTGTCCGCCTTTGTCGCGCCAATATCGCCGTAAACCACGTCTTCGAGGTCCCAGATGAGGTTCTTCGTGAAGTCGAGTTTCTCTCCCATGTCTCGGTCGACCTCCGCGAGCGCGCGCTCCGCGTCGCGTCGACGCCCGCGTTCCTCCTGGAGCTCGCCCTCGAGGTCCGCGACCTGTTCCTCGAGGTCCGCGATGCGCTCCTCGAACCGCGACTCCATTTCCGCGAGCGCGTCCGCGAGGTCATCGGTCATCGCGAACGCACCCCCGCGGTCGCGCTCGTCGACGAGTCGACCTCGACGAGATTCTTCCCGCACTCGTCGCACCGCCACGCACCGGCGCCGTGGGTGCTCCCGCAGCACGGGCAGGCGATTCGGGTCACTGCGACACCCCCTTGCCCGACTCAACCCCTGGGGTCGCGTCTCGGAAACCGGCTTCCAGCGTCGGCGTGATTCGACGTCCCGTCCCGGTACGCTGGAGTCGACGCGGACAGTTGGTTCCGTGCCCCGCCTCGCGCTGTCCATCCGTGAGGCGCGTGCACCGAGCGCCGCAGTTCGCGCATCTGAACTCGCGGGTGCCGTTCGGCGACGGGTTCGCGTTCTCGCGCCTTCGAAGTTCTTCGGTACTGATAGAACCGAGAACCGCCTCGGCTCGTTTCACCGCGCACCACCTCGAATCCTTCTACCAGACCGCCCGAGGGTAGAGAGGTGGAAGTCGGTCGTTTGGTCCTTCGATTCTGAAACTGGTTCTTTGCGGGGTCGGTCCCATCGAGAACTGACGCGTCCGTCGCGAACACCCGGAGCTACCGGATAGTTCGCGAAGATGTCAGAAATTAGTGGACTCGCTGGGATTTGAACCCAGGGCCTCTTCCTTGCGAAGGAAGCGATCTACCTCTGATCTACGAGCCCGCGGTGCGCGATTATTGGTTGTGGGTGGTGCTTATTTGTAGCTTGCGTTTCGCTGGTCCGTGTGGGTGTTTGGCGGGGGTTGGAGGGCGTCGAGGCGGCCGGCGGCGAGGCCGAGGAGGATGCCGGTGAAGTGCGCGATGAGGGCGACGCCGGGGCTGGCGGTCATCCACGTGAGGATGGCGGCGATGGTGAGTGCGAGGAGCCATTCGAGGGCGGGGCCGACGTTGAGGCGGTTGGCGATGGTGGTGGTGAGGCGGTTGCCGCCGAGGACGTACCCGTAGAGTGCGAGGACGGCGCCGCTCGCGCCGAGGACGGCACTCCCGACGACCGGGCCGCCGACGAGTCCGTTGAGGAGGCCGCCGAACCACACCTGACTCAGTCCAGCGAGCGCGCCAGTCACGAGGAAGAACGCGTGGAACCGCCACCGCGTCGTGTAGCGCTCCAGGACGAACCCGACGAGCACGAGCGCGATCGTGTTCGAGACGAGGTGGCCGACGCCAGCGTGCGCGTACACGCTCGTGAACACCGTCCACGGCCGCAGCGTCACCGGCGCCCCCAGCACGAACAACGTCTGATACAACTGGCCGAGCCCGAGCGCCAGCTCGAACAGTACCGTGACCTGCTGGAAGACGAACACCACCGCGAACGCGACGAGCGTATCCACGGTCGGACTCCCACGAAGACCCATACCCACGACTAGGAGCCTCGCGGCTCTTCAGTGTTGAGGAGAGTGAAAGAAGCCGTGCGCGAGAGAGCGGACTAGTCCTCGAGGACGATCTCGATGCTGACGTCGTTCGGAACCTGAATCCGCATCAGCTGGCGGAGCGCACGCTCGTCCGCGTCCAGGTCGATGAGACGCTTGTGGACGCGCATCTCCCAGTGCTCCCACGTCGCCGTCCCCTCACCGTCCGGGGACTTCCGCGAGGGCACTTCCAGCGTCTTCGTCGGCAGCGGAATCGGCCCCGACAGCGACACGCCCGTCTTCTCCGCGATGTCGCGGACGTCGTCGCAGATGTCGTCGAGGTCGTCGGGGCTCGTCCCGGCGAGTCGAACGCGAGCCTGCTGCATGGATTACTCGCGGTTCTCGACGGACAGGACCTTCCCGGCCGCGATGGTCTGACCCATGTCGCGGACCGCGAACGAACCGAGCTCGGGGATCTCCGAGGACGGCTCGATGCTGAGGGGCTTCTGCGGGCGCACGGTGACGACCGCTGCGTCGCCGGTCTGGATGAAGTCGGGGTTCTCCTCCGCGACCTCGCCAGACGAGGGGTCCATCTTCTTGTCGAGGCTCTCGATGGTACACGCGACCTGCGCCGTGTGGGCGTGGAAGACCGGCGTGTACCCGGCCGTGATGACCGAGGGGTGCTGCATGACGACGATCTGCGCCTGGAACGTCTCGGCGACGCTCGGCGGGTCGTCGGCGGGGCCACAGACGTCACCGCGGCGGATGTCGTCCTTGCCGATGCCGCGGACGTTGAACCCGACGTTGTCACCGGGTTCGGCCTTCGGCACTTCCTCGTGGTGCATCTCGATGGTCTTGACCTCGCCACCGACGTCGCTCGGCTGGAAGCTGACGTTGTCGCCGATGTTCATGATACCCGTCTCGATACGCCCGACGGGGACGGTACCGATACCGGAGATGGTGTAGACGTCCTGGATGGGGAGGCGGAGCGGCGCGTCCGTCGGCGGCTCCGGCTCCGGCAGGTTGTTGAGAGCCTCGATGAGGATCTCGCCGTCGTACCATTCCGTGTTCTCGGAGCGCTCGGCGATGTTGTCGCCTTCGAACGCGGAGATCGGGATGAACTCGGCGTCGTCCGTGTTGAACTGGACCTGGTTGAGGAGGTCGGTGACCTCGCTCTTGACCTCTTTGTACTTGGTCTCGCCGTAGTCGACGAGGTCCATCTTGTTGACACCGACGATGAGCTCGCCGATGCCGAGGGTGCGCGCCAGGAAGACGTGCTCCTGGGTCTGGGGCGCAACGCCGTCGTCTGCTGCGACGACGAGGACGGCGTTGTCAGCCTGGGACGCGCCCGTGATCATGTTCTTGACGAAGTCGCGGTGACCAGGACAGTCGACGATGGTGAACTCGTACTCGTCGGTGCTGAATTCCTGGTGGGCGATGTCGATGGTGACACCGCGCTCGCGCTCTTCGGCGAGGTTGTCCATGACGTAGGCGAACTCGAAGCCGCCCTTGCCCTTCTCTTCGGCTTCCTCGCGGTGCTGCTCGATGACGTGCTCGGGTACGCTCCCCGTCTCGAAGAGGAGTCGCCCGACCAGTGTGCTCTTCCCGTGGTCGACGTGGCCGATGATGGCCAGGTTCTGGTGTTGGTCGCTCATTGGTTGTCTCACGCGCAGAGGCGCTGTGTGGAATCCTTTCGGCAGAAACGGTTAAAACGATTTCGATACGCGCTACCCGAGACCCCGCCGCCCTCGGGCGGTTTGGTGTTGTCAATGTCACGCATGGACGGGTTTGCGACGTCGACGCCCGGTCCGGATACGAACGGTTGACGGGCACGCGAACGCAGGATACGCTGAACGAGCAGTGTCGCCGTCGCAGCCGACCGAACAACCAGTGACGCTATCGCAGCCGACCGAACAACCAGTGACGCTATCGCAGCCGACCGAACAACCAGTGACGTTATCGCAGCCGACCGAACGGCGAGCCGTGTGACCGCGGGCGGCCCAGCGGGTGCGGTGAGCGCTCAGTCTTCGAGTCGGCGGACGTCGGCGAGGACGGCGCTCGCGGTCTCGTCCCCGCCGGCGCCGCGACCGCCGAGTTCGAGCGCACCCGCCGATTCCGTGTCGAGCTGGACGACGTTCTGGGTGCCGGTGACGGCGAGCGGGCCGCCTTCGGGGACGAGTCGCGGCCCGACGCGGGCGCCCTCTGCGGTCGCTTCGCCGACGAGGCGGACGGTCCGGCCGTCTTCCGCGGCGAGGTCGAGCGCGCTCGGGGGGATCGACCGGATGCCTTCGACGTCGGCGTCCTCGAGCGTGTACGTCGCGTCGCCGTCCGCGAGGACGTTCGCGAGGATGACGCACTTGAGCGCGGCGTCGGTCCCGTCGACGTCGAACGTCGGGTCGGCCTCCGCGACGCCGAGGTCCTGTGCTTCCGCGAGCACGTGCTCGTAGGAGAGGCCTTCGGCGGCCATCCGCGACAGCACGAAGTTCGCGGTCCCGTTGAAGATGCCCTTCGCTGCCGTGACCTGCGAGCGCCCGTAGTCCTCGATGGTGCCGAGGACGGGGATGGCGCCGGCGACGGTCGCCTCGAACCGCACGCGCCCCGCGCTCTCGGCTTCCAGGGCCGCGACGTCCGCGTAGCGTTCCGCGACCGGGCCCTTGTTCGCGAGGACGACGTCCCTGTCGCGTTCGAGTGCGCGAGCGACGTGCGAGAACCCGGGTTCGGCGTCGTCGAGCGTCGTCGGCGTCGCCTCGACGAGTGCGTCGTACTCGGCGTCGAGCGCCGCTTCCGGGTCGAGTTCGCCGACGCGACCACGTGCGGACTTCCGCTCCAGGACCGCCTGCGCGTCCAGGCCCTCGTCGTCGACGACCGCGGTCTGCGAGTCCGCGACCGCGACCACGTCGTGTCCGTGTTCGCCCGCGAGCGCGACGACGGACCGCCCGACCGCGCCGGCGCCCATGACCGCGAGCTTCACGCCGACCCCTCCACGAGCGGTTCCACGACCTGCAGGTCCTTCTCGTCGGCGACCGCCCGAACCGTCTCGAGCGCCTCGACGACGCCGTCGGACTCGACCGCCAGGTGCACGCGTGCACTCGACACGTCGTCGGTCCCCTCGGGGGCGTCCAGCGAAAGGTCCGTAACCGAGGCGGCCGCGCACGCCTCCACGCGCGAGAGCGTATCCGAGAGGTCGGTGTCGACGAGGTGCCCGACGAGCAGCACCGTCACCTGCTCGGTGTACGCGTCCTCCCCCGCCTGGATGACGGTGACGCCAGCGTCCCGGAGTGCGTCGACGATGTCGTCGAACCGGTCGGGGCGACACTCGAGGTCGACCTCGACGGGGATGTTCCCGCGCGGTGTGAGGTTCCCGCGCTCGTGGTAGATCGAGAGCAGATTCCCGCCGTTCTCCGAGATCGGTTCCAGCGCCCGCAGCAACTCGCCGGGTTCGTCGACGAGTTCCAGCCGGACCGTGTACGCTCGCACCGCCGCGTCCACGTCAGCGGCCACCCGAGCCACCTCCCTGTCGGCTCCGTCGGTCGTCCATGCTGGAACCAATCGCGTTCTCTCGTATAAGCCTTCAGCCACGCACAAGTCTCGCCGCTCACCAGCGCACTGATACGCCAGGGAAGAAACCGCCGTCGTCACTCCAGAGAGACCGCCGCCGTCGTCAGTAGTGGTACGCCGTGTAGCCCGCGCTCGGAACGGGCGTTCCGGAGTCCTCGTTCTCGAGTTTCTCGATCGCCTCCTCGAAGTCCGCCGTCCGGACCTCGGTGCGCTCGTCGCGGATGGCGAACATCCCGGCTTCCGTGGTCATGCTCTCGATCTCCGCACCCGAGTACCCCTGGGTCTGCTCGGCGAGCGTCTCGAAGTCCACGTCGTCGGCGACGTTCATGTTCTGCGTGTGGATCTCGAAGATGCGCTTCCGGCCTTCGACGTCCGGCTCCGGTACCTCGATGAGGCGGTCGAACCGCCCGGGGCGGAGGATGGCGCGGTCGAGCATATCGAAGCGATTCGTGGCGGCGATGATGCGGACGTTCCCGCGCGCCTCGAAGCCGTCCATCTCGCTCAAGAGCTGCATCATCGTCCGCTGGACCTCCGCGTCACCCGACGTCTTCGACTCCGTGCGCTTCGCGGCGATGGCGTCGATCTCGTCGATGAAGATGATGGCGGGTTCGCGCTCCTCGGCGAGTTCGAAGAGGTCGCGGACGAGCCGCGACCCTTCGCCGATGAACTTCCGGACGAGTTCGCTCCCGGCCATCTTGATGAACGTCGCGTCCGTCTCGTTCGCAACGGCTTTCGCGAGCATCGTCTTCCCGGTGCCCGGCGGCCCGTACAGGAGGACGCCGCTCGGCGGGTCGATACCGACGGTATCGAACTGTGCGGGATTCACGAGCGGTTCCTCGACGGCCTCGCGGACCTCCCGGATCTGTTCCTCGATACCGCCGATGTCGTCGTAGACGACGTCCGGGCTCGCGTCGACCTCCATCGCTTGTGCGCGAGCGTCCGTCTCACCGGAGAGGATGGTCTGCACGCTGAAGGAATCGTTGACCGCGACGCGGTCACCGGCCTGCAGTTCGTCCGCCATCCGCCGCGAAACGTCCGTCAGGACCTCCTGGTTGTTCCCGTGCTGCTTGACGACCGCTTCCTGCTCCTCGTCCGCGACCTCCTCGACGGTCGCGATGTACAGCGACGAGGTCTTCAACGCCTCGTTCTCGCGTTCGGTGTGGTCGACTTCGGCTTTCAGTTCCTCGCGTCGCTCGTCGGCGGTCTCGAGTTGACTCGAGAGCTGCTCGTGGACGTCCGTGATCTCCACGAAGTGCTCTCGAAGCGCCTCGAGGCGTTCCTCGTCCGACATGTCCTGGTCGAGGTCGAGCCTGGGACGGTCGGGCAATGAGGGACTCCGGGACATTCGTTGTCGGTCGTATGCGACGGTCGTAAAAGGACCTTTGGGTTAGCGCACGCCGGACGGCAGCTATCGGATGAACGCGTCGAATCACCCGACGTCACGGCTTCAGCTCGCGGCTCGCACCACGCTGTGGTCGGTCGGGACAGGGCTTTTTATCCGATGGCCGCGTACCGAACGTCCATGAAGTTCGTTATCGTGGGGTACGGTCGCGTCGGTAAGCGAACGTCCCGCATCCTCAGCGAGGAAGACCACGACGTCGTCGTCGTCGACAACGACCACGAGCGCGCCGAACGCGCGCGCGACGCGGGCTACACGGTGGTCGAGGGCGACGGCCAAGAGGAAGCCGTCCTCGAGGAAGCGGGCATCGCGACCGCGGACGCCATCGGCGCACTCACCCCGGACCTGAACGTGAACTTCGCCGCGTGCATGGTCGGGAAACACCACGGCGCACGCACCGTCCTCCGGATCGACGAGGACTACCGCGAGGACATCTACGAGAAGTACGCCGAGGACGTCGACGAGATAATCTACCCCGAACGTCTGGGGGCGGCGGGCGCGAAGACCGCGATGCTCGGCGGCGACTTCAACGTCCTCGCGGACATCACCGAGCAACTCCGCTTCTCGGTGTTCACCGTCGACGCCGACTCGCCGCTCGTCGGCCAGCGCCTCGTGAGCGTCGACCTCCCCGAGGAAGCTCGCGTGTACGCACACGGAGGCGCGGACGAACCACTCACCATTCCACTTCCGACCGTCGAACTCGAAGCCGGCGACCGCGTCGCGGTCGTCGTCGACCAGGACGGCGTCGACGCCGTCCGCGAGAGCTTCCACGCGGCCGCCTGACTCCTCGTTCCTCGTCACACTCGGTCGTCCTCACGTTCGGTCGTCGACCGAAAGGAACCGCAGGGGTTCCGTCGTCGTGTGACCCCACGTCGGTACCCAAAGGGAGAGAGACAGCGACGGGCGCGCGATGGATTCGGATGGGAACTGAGGCCGGATGCGCGCCCATCACTCCCATGCGACCGGGATTCAATAAATGCCCGTCAGACGGCCGGCCGACGGAGGTGTGACGGGAGCGTTTTTCCCGATAGCCGCCACAGTCGTGCGTATGTTCGTCTCAGGGACTGGATTACCGCTCGCGACACCGTTCGACGAGTCTGGGGACGTGGACGAGGCGGCGTTGCGCTCGCTCGTCGAGGCCGTCGAGGCCGCGGGCGTGGATTTCGTCGTTCCGTGCGGGTCGAACGGCGAAGCCGTGCATCTCGACGTGGCCGAGCGAACGCGCGTGACCGAGGTCGTCGCGGACGCCGCCACGTTGCCCGTCGTCGCCGGCACCGGCCATCCGAGCGAGCGCGTGACCGTCGAACAGACGCGAGCGGCGGCGGACGTCGGTGCGGACGCAGCACTCGTCGTCTCGCCGTTCTACCACCAGCACGACGCGGGCGCTATCGCGACGCACTACGAGCGCGTCGCGGACGCGAGCCCGATACCGGTCTACCTCTACAGCGTCCCGAAGTACACGGGGACGACGCTGCCACCGCGGACGGTGCAGTCGCTCGCCACGCACGAGAACGTCCACGGCATCAAGGATTCGAGTGGTGACCTGGAGACGCTCCAGCGGTACGTCACACTCACCTCGGGCGCGGACTTCGACGTCCTCGTCGGCTCCGGGAGCGTGTACGCCGCCGGCCTAGACGCTGGCGCGAGCGGTGGCGTGCTCGCACTCGCGAACGTCGTCCCCGACCTCGCCTCGGAGGTCTACGACCTGCACGCGAACGGCGACGACGACGCTGCACGCGCACTCAATCGCGACCTCGTGGAGTTGAACCGCGCGGTGACAGCCGAGTACGGCGTCCCGGGACTGAAAGCCGCGATGCGTTCGCGCGACTACGCCGCCGGTTACCCGCGCCGGCCGTTCCAGCCCGTCAGCGACGACGTTCGCGCGGAACTGGTCGCGCTCGTCGACGAGGCTCTCGCCGACGCGTCCGTCGAATGACTCCGTGACCGCGCCCGCGACCGGCGCGTTCTTTGACCGGGGCCGTGAACGTCGACGCATGACCTGGGCCGAGCTGTTCGACGCGACGGCCGACCTGGACGTGACCGACGCGGACGTCCGCGAGGCGCTCCGCGAGCACCGGGAGGGCGACGATGCCTGACGCGTCGCCGACGCGGATCGTCGCGGACGCGGACGTCCTCGCCGCGGACGTCCTCGTCGGCGGCGCGAGCCGGGACGCGCTCGATCACGTCCGCTCGCACTCGTGGCTGACGCTCGTCGCGAGCGACGAACTCCTGGACGACGCCGAGGCGGTCGTCGCAGCGCTCGCCGACGACGACCTCGCGGCCGCGTGGCGCGAGCGCGCCGCCGCCGCGACCGAGCGCGTCGACCACGAGCCCGGCGACCATCCAGGACTCGCGTCCGCGGTCCATGGTGGCGCCGCGCACCTCCTGTCGTTCGACGACGCGCTCGGGAGCGTCCAGACGGGGATGAGCGTCCAACCGCACGCGAAGCTCTCGGTCCGGCCGCCGGACGCGTTCGCGCGACTGTTCGACGCCGCGAGCCTCTACGCGGCCGAATTCGACGACGACTACCCGGGACCAGACCAGGACCCGCGCGCCTAGACGCTCTCGCGGGAGTCCACGCGCCTAGACGCTCTCGCGGAACGCTCTTGCGAGCGCGACGTACAGCACTGGTGCGGACACGAGCACCCACAGTGCACCCGCGCCGAGCATGACGACGTCGTCCGCGAACACCCAGAGAACGACGCCGACGACGACGAGTTCCGAGAGGACGGTGAGCGCACCTGCGACTCGCTCGACACCGACCGCTTCGAGTTGCGACTCCGACATACACTGGTTGGCAGTCGGACGCGTCAAAACGATACCGGCCGAGGCGGCGAGGGTCGGGGTGCTCCGACTCGCTACCGGTCGCCGTTGACGCGTTCGACGACGCGCCGGAGGATGGGGCGGGGCGTGACGCGTTCGCCGTAGTACGTCGCCTTGCTCAGGAGGTTCGGGAGGATGATGGTGTCCCCGGCGAGGAGGCCGCGGTAGCCGGCGGCGGCGACGGATTCGGCGTCGTTCATGAACATCGACCCGATTACGGAGTCGGTCATGTCCGCGCGGTCCTGGAATCCGGTGTCGACGGGGCCGGGACAGAGGACGCTGACGTCGACGCCGGTGTCGCGGTTCTCGACGGCGAGCGCTTCGCTGAACGAGTTCACGTACGCCTTCGATGCGTAGTAGCCCGCCATCTTCGGGCCGGGGACGAACCCGGCGGTGCTCCCGACGTTCAGGATCTTCCCGCGGTCGCGCTCGCGGAAGTCCGCGAGGAACAAGCGGGTGAGGACGACGAGCGTCTCGACGTTCAGCCGGATCTGGGAGCGTTCTTCGCCGACGTTGGACTCGTGGAATTCACCGTACGTGCCGATGCCGACGTTGTTCACGAGGATGCCGACGTCGAGGTCGCGTTCGTCGACGTCGTCGTAGAGTGCGTCGGCGGCGTGCGGTTGGTCGAGGTCGTGGACGATGGTGGTGGCGGTGACGCCGTAGCGGTCCTCGAACTCGGTGGCGGCGTCGGCGAGCGCGTCCTCGCTGCGGGCGACGAGGACGACGTCGTGGCCGTGGCGGGCGAACTGGCGGGCGAGTGCGCGACCGATGCCGCCGGAGGCACCGGTGACGAGGGCAGTCTCCTTCACGTCCGGAGTCGAGAGCGCCGGGACGTTAACCGCTCCGCTCTCGGACCGCGAGGCAGGGTGGGTGTGGCGGCGCGGGACGTGGTGAGCGGTGGGTGGCGACGAGGGGGGCGTGCAACGACGGCCGTCGCGAGTGCGTCGGTCGCCGGACGGCGCGCTCGCGAGTGGTGGACGCGGTGGTCGCGCGAGACGGACGTCGATGACGGCGGGGCTCGCGGACCGCGAGCGGTCAGGGCACGCCGGGCGTCGCCGCGGCTTCGTATAAGAAGAAAGGGGGCGGCGGGTCGAGTTACTTGGCACCCTTGGTATCGGCGGGTTCGCCGGCGAGCCAGTCGGCGAACTTCGCGAGGGCGCGACCGCGGTGACTGACGGCGTTCTTCTCGGCGGTACTCATCTCGGCCATCGTCGTGCCGTCGTGCTCGAAGATGGGGTCGTACCCGAACCCGCCGTCGCCGCGCGGGGCGACGATGGTCCCGGGGACGCTCCCCTCGAACGTCTCCACCTGCACCGCGTTGTCGCTCTCACCGGTCTCCTCACCGTCGCCGCCGTCGCCAGCGTCGTCGGGGCGGTGGGCGTACGCGAGGACGGTCCGGAAGTGCGCGCGTCGGTCGTCCTCGGCCTCGCAGAGCCGCCAGACGCGGTCGACGCCGAGGGTGTCCTCGACGAACGACGAGTACGGGCCGGGGAACCCGTCGAGCGCGCGCACGAACAGGCCGGCGTCGTCGACGAGCACGGGGTCGACCCCGCCGAGTGCCTCGAACGCTTCGCGGGCGCCGGCGGCGGCGACGGTCGCGAGGTCCCCCTGGACCTCGGTGTAGTCGTAGTCGACGCGCTCGACGTCGTCGAGGTACTCGCGGGCCTCGTCGGCCTTCCCCTCGTTGCTCGTGACGAATCGGATGGGCATACGCGAGACAGCGGTCCCGGGTGGTAAGGAGGCGTCGGTCCGCGGTCGCCGTCGTAGAGTGGTCGTGGTGTGCGCGGTCACACGTCGAGGTCGCCGAGGATGCGGCTCTCGGCGCGCCGGAGGTGTTCGGCGGCGGTGCCGGGCGCGCAGTCGATGGCGTCGGCGACGTCGTCGACGCCGGCGTCGCGCGGCACCTCGTAGTAGCCCATGCGCTGTGCGGCGCGGACGGCGTCGCGCTGGCGGGTGGTGAGGTCGACGCCGACCTCGGGGTCGGCGGGCGGGTCGTCGCCGACCTGGTCGACGGTGACGTCGATGACGTCGGGGACGCCGTCGAGGACGGCGCGGAGGACGTCGGGGTCGCCGACGACGCCGAGGGACATCGTGCGGTCGGTGTGGTACGCGACGGGTGGGACGGCGAGGACGCTATGCTCGGCGAAGACGTCGAGGAGGGAGGCGTCGACGTCGGCGGGTGATTCCTCGACGTATACGTAGAAGGCGTCGTCGGTGATGGGCGCGAGTTCGAACGACTGGACGCGGTCGAGGTCGGCGAGACGCTCCGCGTACGGCTCGCGGTCGCCGCGGACGTGGAAGAGGAGGGTGTTCGCGTCCGGGCCGTCGTAGTTCCAGTGGATGAGCCGGTAGTCGGCGTAGTCGCCGTGTTCGCAGACGAACGCGTGCATCGGGTGGATGACGTCCCCGGGGAGGTCGAGCGTGAGCCGGAGGTACTTCACGTTCAGTCGATTCCGGACGGTCGACTTAAAACCTCTAGTGGGTGAGACGATGGAGTCGTGCGTCGGCCCCGCGTCGGTTCGACCATGCGATACTGTCGATTCGACGGGGGTGCTCGGTCGTGAGCGAGGCCGTGCTGCGCGAACGCGAGACGGACGCGGACCGGGGGCCGACGGTCGAAGCGCTCGAGCGTGCGCTCGGCGACCTCGCGGTCGGTCGCGACGAGCACGTGAACGCGCCCGCGGTCGTCGTCCGCCCGGACACGGTCGCGGACGCGGTCGCGACGCTCCGGGACGAACTGGGGCTCGACCACTGCGCGTGCGTCACCGCCCAGGAGTACGCCGACCGCTTCGAGACCGTCTACCACCTCCGGGACTACGACGACCCGCGGCGGGAGGGGAGCGTGGTCGTGCCGACGACGCGCGAGTCGCCGGAGAGCGAGAGCGCCGCGAGCGCGTTCCGGACGTGCGACTGGCACGAGCGCGAGGCGTACGACCTCCTCGGTATCGAGTACGACGACCACCCGGACCTGCGGCGCATCCTCCTCCCGGAGACGTGGCAGGGCCACCCGCTGCGCGAGGACTTCGACCAGGACCGCCCGCAGGTCGTCACGCTCGAAGCGCACGCGAACCCGCTCGCCGACGACGCGCGCGGCGGCGCGGAGTCGGGAGGTGGCGAGGCCGGCCGAGAGACGATGTTCCTCAACATCGGCCCGCATCATCCCTCCACGCACGGCGTCCTCCACGTCGAGACCGTACTGGACGGGGAGACCGTCGTCGACGTCGACCCCGACATCGGGTACATCCACCGGTGCGAGGAACAGATGTGCCAGTCCGGGACGTACCGCCACCAGATCATGCCGTACCCCGACCGGTGGGACTGGGCGTCGGCGGGCCTGCTCAACGAGTGGGCGTACGCGCGGACCATCGAGGACCTCGCGGACGTCGACGTCCCCGAGTACGCGCAGGTCATCCGGACGATGGGCGCGGAACTCTGCCGGATCGCGTCGCACATGCTCGCGATAGCGACGTACGCCCTCGACGTGTTCGGCGAGTTCACCGCGGTCTTCCAGTACGGCATCCGCGACCGCGAGAAGGCGCTCGGCCTCCTCGAGGAGTTGACGGGCCAGCGGATGATGTTCAACTACTTCCGCGTCGGCGGCGTCGCCTGGGACCTCCCCCAGCCCCGGGAGGCGTTCTTCGAGCAGGTCCGTGAGGAACTCGACACGCTCCCGGACGCGATGGACGAGTACTACGACCTCCTCGCGAACAACGAGGTCTTCCAGACGCGGACGATGGGAACGGGCGTGCTCGACGCCGAGACCGCGAAGACGTACGGCTGTACGGGCCCGGTCGCTCGCGGCTCGGGCGTCGACTACGACCTCCGCCGCGACGACCCCTACGGGTACTACGACGAACTGGAGTGGGACGTCGTCACCGAGGACGCCGGCGACAACCTCGCTCGCGTCATGTGTCGGATGCGGGAGGTCGAGCAGTCCGCGCGCATCGTCCGCCAGTGCGTCGACGTCCTCGAGGACTGGCCCGAAGACGACCGCGTCGTCCAGTCGAACGTCCCGCGGACGCTGAAACCCGAGCGCGACCGCGAACTGTACCGCGCGGTCGAGGGCGCGAAGGGCGAACTCGGCATCTATCTGCGGAGCGACGGCACGGACTCGCCCGCGCGGTTCAAGATACGGAGCCCGTGCTTCTCGAACCTGCAGGCGCTCCCGGAGATGGCCGAAGGCGAGTACGTCCCGGACCTGGTCGCGACGCTCGGCAGCCTCGATACTATCATGGGCGAGGTCGACCGCTAGAAGGGGAGAACGCCTCGTTCGCCGTCAGTCCTCGACGACGACCTCGACGGGGTCCTCGTCGCCGACCGCGTCGTCGTCGCTGCCGCCGCGCTCGTTCCAGAGGAGCGCGCCGACGACCGCGAGCGCGACCCACGACCGCCAGTTCGCGAGGTTCAGCGTGTACCCGATGCCGAACGGTTTCTCGACGAGCATCCCGTCACCGGGCTGCCAGTAGGACTTCAGCATGCGACTGATGCTCGGTCGTTCGAAGTTGTACGGGATTCCGAAGACCTCCCCGCTGCTGGGCTTGTCGGACATACGAAAGGATACGCGCGGTCGACTTATCAACGTTGCCGTCTCCCAACCCGCTCACGTCCAGTTCCCGTCGCGGTCTCGCGCGACCGCGAGCCAGTCGAGAGAGTACTCGAAGGGTCGCTCCAGTGCTCGAAGGGTCGCCGGAGTGCTCGGCCGCTACTGGTAGCGGCCGCGGCCTTCGACGGCTTCGAGCTGGTCGAGGACGCGGTCGTCGCCGGCGGCGGCGTAGCCGTCGCGGAGCGCGGCGCGGAGCGGCCCGGGGTCGCTCGCGGTGCCGACGAGGCTCTGGTCGAAGACGTGGAGGTCCATCGCGTAGTCCTCGACCTGCTCGGTGTGGTAGCCCAGGCCGAAGTCGACGAGGAACACGCGCTCGTCGCCCGCTTCGTCGTCGATTCCCCCGGCCTCGTCGCCGTCGCCGGCTTCGGCCGCTCCGGTTCCGCTGCCACCGGTCACGCGGACGTTCCGCGTCGTCGGGTCGCCGTGCACGAACCCGGCGTCGTGGAGCGCCGCGAGGTGCGCGCCGACGGCGCGGACGCGTTCGGCGGTGAGCCCGCGAGCGAGGTCGCGGTCGCCGACGTGCTCGAAGACGAGCGTCCCTTCGTCGTCGTCGACCTCGCGGACGACCGGCGTCGGGACGCCTTCGGCGCGCGCGGCGTGCGTGAGTCGCGCCTCGCTCCGCGTCCGGGTCTCGCGGAGTCGACGGTCGAGCTCGGGGTGCCGGTACGCTTTCGGGACGCGGCGCTTCGTGACGACGTCGCCGACGTCGACGACCGCTTCCGCACCGCGGACCTCGGTCCCGGATTCGGGCGCGATGGCGACGTCCTCGCCGGCGTCACGCCACGTCACCGGGACCTCGTCCGGCCGGAAGTTCGCGTCCACGTTCGAGTCCTCGATGGCGAGCGTGTCGCCGGCGGCGTACATCTTCGCACCGAGCAGCGCGATCATGCCGGCGTTGTCCCGGAGGAATCGCGGTTCGGGCGCGTAGAAGTCCGCGTCACGGGCGTCACACATCTCCTCGAGCATCCGTTTGAGGCGCGCGTTCTGCGCGACGCCGCCGCCGAGGACGAGTTCGTCACTTCCGGTCAGACTGAGGGCGCGTTCGGTGACCTCCGCGAGCATCGCGAAGATCGTCTCCTCCAGCCCGCGGCAGACGTCCTCGACGGGAACGCCGTCGTCGGACGCTTGCTTCGCGGCGCTCATGATGCCGGAGAACGAGAAGTCCATGCCCTTCACGACGTACGGCAGGTCGACGTACTCGCCGTCTTTGGCGTGCGCTTCGACCTTCGGGCCGCCGGGGTGACTCCAGCCGACGTGTCTCGTGAACTTGTCGATGGCGTTCCCGACGCCGGTGTCCATCGTCTCGCCGAGGACGCGATAGCGGCCGTCGCGGTACCCGAGCAGGTGCGCGTTCGCGCCGCTCGCGTTCAGGCACACCGGCGAGTCGAACCCGGAGCGATGCCGGCCGATCTCGAGGTGCGCGACCATGTGGTTCGCGCCGACGAGCGGGACGTCGAGCGCTTGCGCGAGCGCTCGCGCGGCCGTCCCGACGATGCGGAGGCACGGCCCGAGGCCGGGGCCGCGCGAGAACGCGACCGCGTCCACCGCCGGCCCGTCGCCGTCGTGCCGGTCGCGAGCGTCCGCGAGCGCCGCCGCGACGACGCTCGGGACCGCCTCCTGCATGTGCTCGGCGGCCTCGCGCGGATGGATGCCGCCGCTCTCGGGCTCGTACGCCTCGGAGTGGATGCGGAAGTCGTCGCGCGCACCGTCGTACACCGCGGCGCTCGCGCACCACGCCGTCCCCTCGATACCGAGCACGCGAACCGGCTCGCCGTCCCGCGTCACGCCGCCGTCCGCTACCTCCCCTGCGTCGGCCATCTACTTGCTCTGGACTCGGCCACCCAGCGAGAAGACGACTTCGGTCCGCGACCGCCGGCGCTCCAGGGAGCCAGGCGCGCGCGACGACGCCGGCGCTCCAGGGAGCCAGGCGCGCGCGACGACGCCGGCGCTCCAGGGAGCCAGGCGCGCGCGACGACGCCGTCGCTGGTCGAGCGTGGCGTCGAAAGAACGGTACGCGGGTACTTGCTGCGGCGCTACTGCCACTCGGTGTAACTGCACTTGCCGCAGTGCAGTCGGTCGCCGTAGTCGCCGAGGAACGTGTCGCCGCAGCGCGGGCACTGTTCGCGCGTGTGCTCGCCGTCGTCGTCGTAGAACTCGTGTGCGGGCATGCTATCAGGCCTCCTCCGCTTCCGCGTCCTCGCCGGTGATGGCGTTCCGGTCGAGCATGTGTTCCTGTTCGACGTCCTGGGCGTCCTCGGCCGTCTCGTAGACCTTCGCGTAGCCGACGGTCTTGCGCATCCCGAACTTCGTGTCGAGTTCGCGGACGACGACCTCGTCGGCGTCCTTGTTCAGCTTCGCCGCGAGGCTGTCGCGGACGGAGAGGCGCGAGGGCGTGGCTTCGTCGTGGACGACTTCGAACGTGACGTCCGTGCGGTGCAACATCGGGTTGTCCTCTTCAGAGAGGATTTCGACGTCCATGGTATCTCAGTTACCGTAACTACCCCTCGAAACCCCTAAAAGAATTTCGAAGTGCCCAACCGACCCCACCGGACAGATACCTTATTTATTCAAGGTCGAGTACCATTGCCATTGGATTTATCACACTCGGGGAGAGTCCCCGGGTATGTTCGGTATACTGCGGCGTGTCGTCCCGGACGCCATCCGGCGACGCTACGCACTCAAGTTCGGTATCGTCATGCTCTGTCTCGGCGTGGTCGTCGCCGGCATCGGTGTCGCCGCGACCACACAGGTACAGAACGAGGTCCAGAACGGCGCGAAGGCGGAGTACGAACAGGTCGCGAGACAGGAGTCCGCGAAGCTCGCAACCTGGAACGAACGCAACCTCCAGCTCGCGACCCACCTCTCCGGGACCCTCGCCGTGCGGCAAGGCGACGGCGACGCGATCGACGCGCTGTTCCAGAACCGCACCGACAGACCAGGGATCTACCGCATCGACTACGTCGACCTCCAAGCTGGCGAGGTCGTCGTGTCGACGCGGCGCGCCGAGGGTCGGTCGCTGTCCGAACTCGACGTCGAGGACGCCGACCGCCTGCGGCGCGTCGCGACGAGCGACGGCGGCGGGTTCTACGGCGCCTACGAGCGCAACAGCGTGGAGGCGATGACGTACGCCGCGGCGACGCCGGACGGCGACCACGCCGTCCTCGTGACGATGGACGCCGGCACGGTCGCGACGGACCTCGATGGTGCGACGGAGAACGGCGCGGTCGCCGTCATCGACCCCGAGAAGCGCATCGTGTTCGACAGCGAATCCGAGGAGGGAACGGGCAAGTTCCTCTCGACGTACGAGACGGGACGCGCGGACCAGTACGTCCAGGCGCGGTCCGAGTCCGCCGGGTTCTCGCAGTCGCTCGTCACGGGGCCGGCGTCGGGCGTGCTCGTCGGCGACGACGGCTACGGGCTGCCCCAGGAGACGTACCTCGCCGGGTACTCGCCCGTCGAGGGCACCGACTGGGTCGTGGTCGTGCACGAGCCGACCGGGACCGCGTTCGGGTTCGTGAAGGACGTCCAGCAGTACGGGCTGCTCGTCACGGGCGGCATCGTCGTCCTCATCGGCCTCGTCGGGCTCGTGCTCGGTCGGAACACCGTCCGGTCGGTCGACGACCTCCGCCGGAAGGCCGGCCGCATGGAGGACGGCGACCTGAACGTGGACTTCGACACGCACCGGATCGACGCCATCGGCCAGCTGTACGTCGGGTTCGCGTCGATGCGGGACGCGCTCCGCGACCAGATACGGGAGGCCCAGGAGGCGCGCGAGGCCGCCGAGGCGGCGCGCGCGGAAGCCGAAGAGATGAACGAGCATCTGGAGCAGAAGGCCGACGAGTACAGCGCGGTCATGCAGGCGTGCGCCGACGGCGACCTCACCGAGCGGATGCGTCCGGAGTCCGAGAGCGCGGCGATGCGGTCCATCGCCGTCGAGTTCAACGAGATGGTCGCCGAGATCGAGGCGACGACCGCGGAGGTGAAGGCGTTCGCGAGCGAGGTCGCGACCGCCAGCGAGGAGGTCACCGCCTCCAGCGAGGAGGTGCGTTCGGCGAGCCAGCAGGTCACGGAGTCCATCCAGGAGATCTCCGATGGCGCGGAACGCCAGAACGAGAGCCTGCAGTCCGTCAGCGGCGAGATGGAGCAGCTGTCGACGACCACCGAGGAGATCGCGGCGTCCTCGAACGAGGTCGCGGACATCGCGGAACGAACCGCACAGACGGGACGCGAGGGCCGGGAGGCCGCCGAGGCAGCCATCGAGGGGATGGCGGAGCTGGAGAGCGAGTCCGAGAGCGCGGTCGCGGCCATCGAGGACCTCGAGAACGAGATGAGCGAGATCGACGAACTCATCGAGTTCATCGGCGACATCGCGAAGGAGACGAACATGCTCGCGCTGAACGCGAACATCGAGGCGTCTCGCGGGTCGGCGGAGGCGAGCGGTGACGGCGACGAAGGGTTCGCGGTGGTCGCGCAGGAGGTCAAGGAGCTCGCGAGCGAGACGAAGGACGCCGCCGAGGACATCGAGGCGCGCCTGGAGCGCATCCAGGACCAGACCGAGCACACCGCGGGCGAGGTCCAGCAGACCGCGGACCGCGTCGCCGAGCACACCCAGAGCGTGCGGGACGCGGCCGGGGCGCTCGACGAGATCGCGGAGTACGCGGCGGAGACGAACGACGGCGTCCAGGAGATATCCGCGGCGACCGAACAGCAGGCGGCGAGCACCGAGGAGGTCGTCGCGATGGTCGACGACGCCGCCACCATCTCAGAGGAGACCACCGCGGAATCCGAGAACGTCGCCGCCGCCGCCGAGGAGCAGACCACCGCACTCACGGAGGTGTCGAACTCGGCGAGTTCGCTGAGCGAGCAGGCGTCGCAGCTCTCGGCGGCGCTCGACCGGTTCGACACCGCCGCAGCACCCGAGGACGACGTCGCGTTCGACGAGGAGACGGTTGCGAGCGCGTTCGAAGAGCACGCGGAGGGCCAGGCGCGACCGGGTGACGAGCCGGCCGGAGAGCTCGGCGAGCCCGAGTTCGACGCGTTCGACGGCGAAGCCCCCGGAGATGCGTCGTCGGAGGACTCGAGCGCGAGCGCCACGCCCGATTCCAGCGGCACGAGCGACACCGACGGCGACGCGTCGGCCGACACCGACGGCTCGCCCGACGGCGACGAGTCCGACGACGGCGACGAGTCGCTCACGTTCGACGACTGACGGCGCAGTCGCGTCCCTTCACCTCGTTCTTCGCGGTCGAGCGACCGACGCCTCCACGGGCGCGACCGGCCCGACGACGCCGTCGCTAGCCGAGTCCGCGAACTTCGAAGAACCGCCCTCGGTCAGGCGTCGTCGACCGCCGCCCAGAACGCGTCCTGGTCGCCGTCCATGCGCTCGAGGAGCGCACGGAACTCCGCTTTCGTCTCCTCGGTCACGGGCACGTGCACCATCCCCGCGTCGGGCTGGCCGTACACGACGCTCGCCCCGACCGGCGCCACCATCACCGCGGGCAGCACCGCGAGGTCCTCCTCGCCGTCGACGAACACCGTCGTCGGCTCGGCGGCCGCGACCGCGTCACCGAGCGCGCGAACGAGCGCCGCCGAGAGCGCGCCAGCCGGGTTCGCGACCGTCACGTCCGGGTGTACGACCGCGTCGCGGACCGCGTCGTCGACGACCTCGCGCTTCGTGTGCTCGTCGACGACCGCCACGTCCGGCTCCCGGCCCGCCTGCAGGAAGTGATACGTCACGATGTCACCCACCGCGACGAGCGGCCCGTCGACGTCCGCCAGGAGCGCCTCGGCGTCCGTCTCCACGGGCCCGAACGGCTCCTTGAACGCCGACCGCAACGACTCCGGGAGCGTCAACAGCACGTCCGCTTGGCCCGCGGTCTCGTCCGCACCGTCCCCGTCGCCCGCACTCTCGTCCGCACCGTCGTCCACGCCAGTCACGTTACCGGACCTTCAACGCGTACGCGCCCGCTTCCGTGACCTCCATCTCCTCCGCGATCATCGAGGTCTCCGGGTGCGCGATGACGACGTAGCCCGCCCAGTCCTCCGACAGCGACGTCGACCCACAGCTCGGACACTGGTTCGCGTCCGGGTCGACGACGCGATGGCACTCGCGGCAGACGAGGCGATCGTTCGCCATCTAATCACCCGCCTCCGCCTCGCGACCCTGCCGGTCCTCGGCCAACCAGCCGTGCTTCCCGAGCCCCGGCTGCTTCGCCGTGAGCCCGATCTTGGAGTCGCGCGGATTCCGTTCGTCGATGCTCTTCGTCACGATACGCGCTCGAATCGCGTCCTCGACGCCGAGCGTGCGATTCGACTCGCTGGACGCGAGCTGCTGGTTCTCGCCGTCGTACGCGAGGTACTCGTCGCTGATCTGGGAGACGTGCAGCAGGCCGTCGACCGGCCCGATGCCGACGAACGCCCCGAACTCCACGACCTCCACGACCGTCCCGTCGACGACCTCCTGCATCTGCGGGTCGAACGTCACCGCGTCGAACTCCGCCTCGTAGTACACGCCCGGGCGGTTCGGCAACACCGCACCCGTCCCGATGTCGTGAACGTTCACGACCGAGACGACGCTCCCAACGTCTTCGTCCATTCGCCCCTCGAGCTTGTCCTGTAGGAGTCGCTTGACGAGCTCCGGACTGACGTCCGCGAGCTCCTTCGGGGGGACCTCTACCGTATCCTTGAGCCTGACCTTCTTGTACATCGCTATGGTCGAGTGATATCCAGTTTGTTCGTGCCGCGTAATGCTATTACCGGAACGCTCGCGTCCAAGACGCGGTCCCGGAGCGGTTGGTCGTTCGTGACGACGGCGTCGACTCGCCCGTCTTCGGCGAGTTCGACGAGCGCGTCGTCCGCGTACGATTCGGTGGTGTCCACGCGCGTCGTGCGCTCGACGGCGAGGTCGTACCCGACCGACGCCGCAGTGCCCTCCAGCCCGCCGCCGTCGGCGAGCTTCCGGAGTTCCTCGACGACCGCCTCCGGGACGACCGGCTCGGCGTTCTCGACCACTCGGTCGAGTTCGTCGAACAGTCGGACGTCGAGTTCGACCGGCATCATGAGTGCACTGGTGTCGAGCGCCACGCGCATCGGTCCGTCACCCGTCGAGGGTCCCGACGCCGATGAGCCGCCAGCGCGCACCGACGCGACGGTTGATGGCTATCTTCGCGCCCGTCTCCGAGCAGACGGGGCGTTTGAGGTTCACTTCGCACTCGCCGTCGCGCGCGGACGTGACCGCACCGACCGTGGTGGCGGTGCCGACGGTGAGCATGAGCGGTTCACCGGTGTTGATGGGTTCGACCTCGGTCATGTCGTCGCCGACGACGCGGTCGAGCAAGTCGACCGACATCGTGAACGAGTCCCAGACCGGCGGGAGCGAACCGGGCGCGCCCGCGAGCTGGCCGGCGAGCGCGTCACCCTTCGTGAGCGCCGGGTCGAGGCCGGTGCCGACGCCGAGCAGGCCACCGGGCGAGACCTCGTCGACGCTCGTTCCGCCCGCCTGCAGCGAGCGAATCGAGGTCTCGATGGGGCGGTACTCGGTCTGCCCGCCCTCCTCGACCTCGCGACCGGGCTTGATCTCGATCTCGTCCTCGGGCTCGAAGCGCCCGCGGACGAGACTCCCGCCGACGACGCCACCGAGGAGGTCCTCCCACGTGGTGCCGGGGCGGTTGATGTCGAAGCTCCGCGCGCAGTGCAGGAGCGGGTCCGCGTCCGGGTCGCGTTCCGGCGTCGGAATCTCGCGCTCGACCGTCTCGATGAGGACGTCCGTGTTGACGTCCTGCTGCGCGCTGATGGGGACGACGGGGGCGCCTTCGGCGACGGTACCCTCGACGAACTCCTGGATCTGCTCGTAGTTGTCGCGCGCTCGCTCCGCGTCGACGAGGTCGACCTTGTTCTGCGCGATGACGATGTTCTCGATCCCGATGATGTCGAGCGCCATCAGGTGCTCTTCGGTCTGTGCTTGCGGGACGTCCTCGGTCGCGGAGACGACGAGGACGGCGCCGTCCATGATCGCGGCGCCGGAGAGCATCGTCGCCATCAGCGTCTCGTGACCGGGGGCGTCCACGAACGAGACGGTGCGGAGGACGTCGGTCTCGACGTCGTGCTCGGGGCAGGTCTCCTCGACGGTGAACGCTTCGGTGTCGTCGCACTCCGGGCATTTGCGGAACGTCGCGTCCGCGTACCCGAGTCGGATGGAGATACCGCGCTTCATCTCCTCGGAGTGCTGGTCGGTCCACTCGCCACTGAGCGCCTGCACGAGCGTCGTCTTGCCGTGGTCGACGTGGCCGACGAGTCCGATGTTCACCTCCGGTTGTCGGTGTGTTCCTGACATCTTCAAAGAGGAATCTTGGATACGACTACCCTTGTGCGCTTGATAAACCCACCGTTCCTGATTTCGCGCGCGAGGCGCCGCGGCGCCGGTAGCGTCGGGTTACGTGCACCGCCGCGTGGGACGCAACCGGCGCTGGGCCGCGAATCGACTCCACGCCCGACCAGAGAGGATTCGGACCCCTTACACGCCGAACCAGGCGGCGATGCCGAGCGTGGTGACGGCGGCGAGCAGGAGTTGGAGTGGCGCGCCGACGCGAGCGTAGTCGGTGAACTTGTAGCCGCCGGGGCCGTACACCATGAGGTTCGTCTGGTAGCCGATGGGCGTCATGAACGCGGTCGGTCCTGCGAACGTGACGGCGAGCAGGAACGCGAACGGGTCGTGACCGAGGTCGACGGCGGTGCGGGCCGCGATGGGCCCGAGGAGGACGATGCTGGCGACGGGCGTGATGACGTTCGCGAGCAGGCCGGTGAGGAGGTGGAAGGCGGCGAGGATGATGAGGACGTGGAGGCCGCCGATGCCGGCGCCGACGGTCTCGGCGATCCAGGCGGCGCCGCCGGTCGCGTCGAGTGCGGTCGCGAGCGGGAGGACGCCCGCGAGGAGGAAGATGACGTTCCAGGAGACGGCGTCGTAGCCGGCGGCGGAATCGAGCGTGCGGGTGACGAACGCGAGCAGGCAGCCGGCGAGTGCGGTGAGGTAGATGGGGAACGGCGTGAGTGCGGCGGCGAGGACGGCGCCAGCGAGTGCGAGGAGTGCGAGCGGCGTCTTCGGGTCGAGGTCGGGGAGGTCGCGAGCGAACGCGTCCGCGAACAGGCCCTTGGTGACGAGGAGGCTCCCGCGGTCCTGGAGGTGGTCGGCGGCGCCGCCGCTCGCGTGCATGAGGAGGGTGTCGCCGGCGCGGAGTTCGGCGTCTCGCAGGCTTTCGTGGCGGACGTCGCTGCCGCGGCGGATGGCGATGACGGTCGCGTCGAAGCGGTTCCGGAACCCGATGTCGAGCGGGGTGCGGCCGACGAACGTCGAGTCGTTGGGGACGACGGCCTCGTAGAGCGTGCTCGCGGTCCACGGGGCGGCGAGGTCTTCGGCTTCGACGACCTCGCGCGGGAGTTCGCGGAGGCCGTACTCGGTCGTGAACCGGTTGCGTTCCTGGCGGCTTCCCTGGAGCGTGAGGACGTCCCCGGGTTCGAGTGCGCGGTCGGTCTCGGCGGCGACGACGACCTCGCCGTCGCGTTCGAACTGGAGGACGTCGACGTGCGATTCGAGGTCGCCGAAGCGTTCGTCGACCTGCATGCCGACGAGCGCGGAGTCCTCGCGGACGACGGCGACGCCGAGGTAGCGTTCGAGCTCGTAGACGTCGACGAGGTCCTCGGTCGGTTCGATGCGTTCGGGGACGATGCGACGGCCGACGGTGAGGAGGTACGTGCCGCCGACCGCGCAGACGAGGAGGCCGACGGGCGTGAGTTCGAACATCCCGATGGGGCCGTGGTCCATGACACCGGCGGCGGTGAGGTCGGTGGCGATGTCGCTCGCGAGGACGTTCCCGGCGGTCCCGACGAGGGTGAGCGTGCCGCCGAACATGCTCGCGTAGCTGAGCGGAATGAGGAGCTTCGACGGGGAGAGGTGGGCGTCCTCGGCGAGGTCGGTTATCATCGGGATGAAGACGGCGACGACGGGCGTGTTGTTCACGAAGCCGGCGAGCGGCATGGTGGCGGCGATGGTGGCGAGGAGCGTTCGGCGTTCGTCGCCGCGCGTCCAGCGCGCCATGAGGACGCCGAGGTAGTCGACGAGCCCGCTGCGTTGGACGGCTTCGCTGAGGACGTACATCGCGAGGATGGTGAGGACGGCGGGGCTCGCGAACCCGGCGACGGCTTGCTCGGGCGTGACGCGCGTCCACGGTTCGAGCAGCGCGAGGGAGACGAGGATGCCGAGGGCGGTGACGTCGGGTGGGACGACCTCGGTGACGAACGCGAGGAGCGCGAGCGCGACGACGACGAACACGACGAGGGTGCCCGTGCTGAGAGCGGCCATTGCCGTCGGGTTCGCGGGGGTGCGTGATATAAGTCGGCGTCGGCTGGATTCACCGACGGGTCGGCGTCTGTCCCACTCCCCCGGAGTTGATGACAGATTTCCTACCAAAGCTCGTTTTAGCGAACGTTTAGGGCCGATGCGGTCGGATTCGTTCGTATGAGTCGCGCCAGCATCACGGAGTGCGAGGACTGCGTCGAGCCCGCGGAGGCGTTCTCGGTCGTGGGGAACGAGACGCGCCTCGCCATCCTCGAGGCGCTCTGGCAGGCGGATGCGGACGTCGTCCGGTTCTCGCGACTTCGCGAGGCGGTCGGCGTCCGCGATAGCGCGCAGTTCAACTATCACCTCCAGGAGCTCGTCGGGCAGTTCGTCGCGGGCGGCGACGACGGCTACGAGCTGAAGTACGCGGGCAAGGCGGTGGTTCGCGCGCTCCTGGCGGGCGAGTTCACGCACGACCCTGAGTGGGAGGCGTTCGAGATCGACGGCGAGTGCGTCGCGTGCGGGGCGACGCTCGTCGCCGAGTACGTCGACGAGACCATCTGCGTCTCGTGTCCGGACTGCGGGCACGCCCACGGCGAGTACGCGTTCCCGCCGGGCGGGCTCACGGACCGGTCGCGCGAGGAGGTGATGGCGGCGTTCGACCAGCGCGTCCGCCACCTGCACTGTCTCGCCGCGGACGGCGTCTGTCCGGAGTGCAACGGCCGGATGCACAGCGAGGTGGAGCGCGGCGGCGACTGCTGTCTGGGCGCGGACCTCCGCGTCGAGCACGAGTGCGCGCAGTGCGGGCACTCGCTGTGTTCGGCGGTCGGGCTCGTCCTCCTCGACCAGAGCGACGTCGTGACGTTCCACCGCGAGCACGGCGTCGACCTGAACGCGACGCCGTACTGGCAGCTCCCGTGGTGCGTCTCCGACCACCACACGACCGTCGAACGCGAGGACCCGCTGCGGGTCGCGGTGGACGTGCCGCTCGACGACGAGACGCTCCGCGTCGCGCTCGACGCGGACCTGCAGGTGGTGGACGTGGAGCGACACTGACGACCGCGAGCGAACCGTTTAGGTGGGTGTAGAGGTATCTGTCGGAGTCTTCTCGCCCGACCTCGTCTCCGTCACGCGGTTCTCTCCCAACGCTCTTATCGTCCTACCTTGGAACGACGCCACATTACCGAACGGCCGTGACGAGTTCGCGTCCCCGGATGCGAACCTGTCGGGGTCCGCACCTCACGCTCGCATAACTAATCTCGCTGCTCGCCTCGAGGACCGTAGCGCACCGAGCACGAGCGACGGGAGCGCAAAAGAGAGACAGACGACAATGGCAACAAAGACCGGTCAGGAGTCGAACGAACGGATTGCGCGACGATACCCCGAAGAGGTCGTGACGAAGGGCGACATCGACCTCATCGACGAACTCTGCACTGTGGACGTCCTCGACCACAGCCCGCTGGGCGAGCTGCAGGGGCATCAAGAGTTGAAGAATCAGATCGAGATGCTTCGAGGCGGGTTCAGTGACTTCAGTGCGAGCGTGGACGAGGTCATCGCCGAGGGCGATCTCGTCGCGATGCGCGTGACGCTGCGCGGAACGCACGACGGCGAGTTCATGGGGACCGAGGCGACGGGCAAGTCGTTTGAGGTGCCGAACATGATATTCACTCGCGTCGAGAACGGACAGATCGCGGAGCGGTGGGTCGTCCCGGACATGTTCGGGATGCTCACGCAGATCGGTGTCGTGGAGCGACCGACGGCGTAACGCTCTTCGGGGACGCCGGTAGCGACCCGAGCAGTTGTTTTGCGGTGTGTTGGTGGCCGGTGAGTCAGACTTGGGTCCCGTACTGAACGAGATTTCAGTACGAACGCCTACAGAAATGTAATTCAGATTACCCTTATGGTGTCGTGGGCTGTAGGTAGAAGTGAAGATGAACTCCCACCACCACTCCCAGAACGGCCGCAACGCACTCGACGTCCCCAGCCCGGTCGCCCCCTCCGGCCTCGAACTACTCGGTCGCGTCGCCGCACTCGTCGTCGCCGCACTCGCCGTCCTCGCCGGCCTCGCGGTCCTCGCCGCGAACGTCCCCGCCGTCGCCGTCGTCCTCGGGATGCTCGCCGCCGCCGCACTCGTCGTCGCCGTCGTCGCCCTCCCCGTCGCGTTCGTCGCCGCCGTCGGCGCCAGCCTGTAGATCACACCCCTGGCTCCCCTTCCCGTCCCACACATTGATACGCCCGTTCAGCGAACGCAAGAGCGTGTACGACGCAGTCGTGTTCGACGTCGACGGAGTGATCCTTCGACGCCATCCCGACTACCCGTCCGTCTATCGCGACGCGGTCCGCGACGCCTTCCGCGCGTTCGACGTCGACCCGTCGCCCGAGGACGTCGAGTCGTTCTTCGGTGGCGCCAGCAAGTCCCTCGCCGAGATGCGGGCGACGTGCGACCGCCACGACATCGACCTCGAAACGTTCTGGCCGGAACGCGAACGCCGATCCGCGGCCCTCCAGCGGCGCATGATCGAGCGCGGCGACCGGGTCCTCTACGACGACGTGAGCGTGCTGTCGACGCTCGCTGAAACGCACGCCCTCGGATTCGTCTCCAGCAACCAGCACGAGACCATCGAGTTCGTCGTCGAGCACTTCGACCTCGCAGACGACCTCGAGACGTTCCACGGCCGGCGACCGACCGTCGACGGCTTCGAGCGAACGAAACCCGACACCCACTACCTCGACGCCGCGCTCGACGACCTCGAGACGCGCGACGCGCTCTACGTCGGCGACGGCGGACACGACGTCGTCGCAGCACACCGAGCGGGGCTCGACAGCGCGTTCGTGTGGCGCGACCACCGCGACGGCTACGACCTCCCGGAATCACCGACCCACGAGGTCGACCGCCTGACCGACCTCCTCGACGTGATATAGCGCGCCCGACCGCGTCCCGTGCGACCGTCCGACGCGACGACGCTCTCCTGCGCGACCGACCACCGTGGACGCCGTCCCCCGTGGCGAGCGCGACGCTTTTGCCCTCCCGAGCCGTGCCTTCGACCGTGTCCGAGTACGGGTTCGAACTGTCGCTGTGCGCGCACCTGGAGCGCGAGCGAACCGGCGTGCTCGCGCGCCAGCTCGGCGGCGGCGTCCACGCCCCCGGGAACCGCGTGCTCGACGTCGTGCACGTCGAACCCGGCCCCAGCTTCGACGAGCGCGCCGCCATCACCGAGCGGCGCATCCCCGACCCCGCCATCCGCGGGCCCGCCGGCCCCGGCCGCGCCCGCCCATGGCGCGGCGCGCTCCCCGACGACCTCCGTGACGAGTCCGCGCGCCGCATCGCGGACGCCTGCGTCGACCGCGGCTTCTTCGAGCGCGAACGCCGCGGGAGCCGCGAGTACCTCCGCCAGACCGCCAGGTATCCCGACGACTGGTTCGGGCGCGTGCTCGCCGTGGAGAACAAACCCGACCTCGGAACGCCCGGCGACCTGGAACGCCAGCTCCGCCTCGACGTCAGTCTCGCGCTCGTCGACGCGGTCGTGCTCGCGACCGAGAGCCACGTCACGGGCGCGCACCTGAACCGTATCCCCGACGCCGTCGGCGTCTGGCGCTACCACCCCGAGTCCGGCGAACTGGACGTCGTCCGCGACCCCCAGCCGCTCGCCGTGGACGACCCGGGCGTCGAGTTGCTGGACGAGCACCCCGCGCGAACCGACGTCGCCGTGGTCGACGCCGCCGAGAAGCGCGGTGCACGCCGTCGGCTCGCCGAGCGCGCGTACGGGAAGGGCTGGCGGACGTTCGCCCTCCCCGACTGCGAGCGCGTCGCGCCCGACGCCGACCCCGTCGCCGACCACGCGACGCTCCCATACTGTACGCACCACGACCGCGTCGTCGACCCCGCCCGCGACTGCGGCACCGACTGCCCCGGGCACCAGCCCGCGGACGCACCCGACGTCGACCTCGACGCCGAACGCGACGCCCACGGCGCCTGGATTCGCGACCCCGACGGCCGCCGGACGCGCCAGAGCGGCCTCGACGCGTTCGAGTGACGGCGAACAGCCTCAACCGCGGCACGCTCGGGGAGCGCGGGCGACCGCAGGCGACCGGAACCGCAACCGTTCTTGACGCGGCGGTTCTTCCATCGGGCATGGTCGCGTTCGAACTCCGGGACGTCGCTGGCGGCTGGGACACCGCCGCCCTCGGCCCCTCGGACCACGTCGAGTTCACCGTGCACGCCGACGACGAATCCGTCGTCCACACGTACGGCTCCTTCCACCAGCTGCTCCGGCTCTACGACTGCGCGAGCCGCGAGCGCACCAGGCACCCGCAGTTCCTCGGGTACGACCTCGCCGAGCGCGGCGACCGCGTGCACGTCGACCTCCACGGCGGCCGCGTCGAGACCACCTACGGCGACCTCGAGACCGCGCTCGAGGCGTTCCTCGCGGACGTCTTCGACGCGCTCGACGCCCACCCGACGCACGGGTCGCGCGACGACCACCTCGCCACCATCGCCGAGCACGACGTCGCACTCGTCGACGTCCGCGCGCTCTACGACGACCTCGCCGGCGGCGACTGACCGGCCACTGCGCACCACGCGTCCGAACGAGCGCCTTTTACTCGCCCGCCGCGAACCACGAGACAATCGTGGACCTGCACGTGCGGTACGAGGGCGACGACGACCCGAAGAAGTGCACGGCGCGCAAGCTCGAGCGCTTCGACCTCGCAGAGCTCCATCGCTCCGACCGCGCGACGCCGTACGGCGTCGTCCTGAACCCGCACGCCGACACCGCACTGTCGCCAGCCGACGCGGACGTATCGAACCTCGTCGCGCTGGACTGCTCGTGGGAGAGCGCCGGCGAAGCGATGTTCAGCCTCCCCGGCGAGCACCGCGCGCTCCCGTTCCTCGTCGCCGCGAACCCCGTGAACTACGGGAACGCCTTCCAGCTCACGACCGTCGAAGCACTCGCTGCCGGCCTCCACATCCTCGGACACCCAGAACACGCCGAGCGTATCCTCGCGAAGTTCACGTGGGGCGAGACGTTCCTCGAACTCAACGCCGAACCCCTCGACCGATACGCCGCCTGCGAGAACTCCACCGAGGTCGTCGCCGTCCAGGACGACTACCTCGTCGACGAAGAGACCGCGGAGTAGCCGCAGCCGCGTCGACGCGACCGCTCAGGCCTCGCGTCGGAGGCGCTGCACGACGAACTCCTGCTCGAGCTTCCCGAGGAACTGCCCGAGTTGCGGGCCCTCCTCCTCGCCGAAGAACAGCTCGTAGCCCGCACCGAAGAAGTCGCCGATCGGTAGTCCGTTGTCCTTCGCCGTCTCGTAGATCTCCCCCTGGATGGCCTCGCCCTCGTGCCCCTCCTCGACGAAGTCCGCGAGGTCGTCGAGCGCGGCCTCGGTCTCCGCGTCGAAGTCGACGTCCGGGAGGTCCTCGAGGACCGTGTAGTTGTACTCGTTGTCCTGCCGGCTCGCCCAGGTGCGGGCTCGCTCGACGCGCTCGAACGCGCGCTCGACGACCGCGTCGCTCGGGTCCTCGGGGAGGTGCCCCTGCTTGACGGCGTGCTCGACGCGCACGTCGTGGTCGGGGAACATCCCGAGGACCGCCGCGAACGTGTACGGAATCCTCGTCGGGCGCTCCTCCGCGGCCGCGTCGGCGGGGGCGGTCCCGGGGTCGAGGTGGTCGACGAGGAACGGGTACACGCGCTCGGCGCGCTCGCGCTCGTCCTCGCTCGCCTCCACCTCGCCGTAGTACACGCTCTCGAAGCGGTCGAACTCGTCGACGAGCTGGTCGAGGTTGGAGAGCGGGAAGTCCCGCGCCTTCTTCGGGTTCTTCGCGAAGAAGAAGCGCAGTACCTCCGGTTCCAGGAGGTCGAGGACGTCGTCGACGAGGACGACGTGCCCTTCGCTCGAACTGAACGGTTCGCCGTCCAGCGTGAACCACTCGTACACCATCGGGACCGGCGGCTCGTTCCCCAGCAGGTTCCGGGCGACGTCGTCGCCGCTCGGCCACGACCCCTCCGCGTGGTCCTTCCCGAACGGCTCGAAGTCGACACCGAGGACCTGCCACTGCGCGGGCCACTCGAGGCGCCACGGGAGCTTGCCCTCGCGGAGCGTCGCCGTGCCCTCGTGCCCGCACCCGGAGATGACCTGGTCGCCGGCTTCCATGTCCGTGCACTCGTAGTCGACCTCGCCGTCGCTCGCGCGGATGGCAGTGACGGTCTCCGTGACCTTCCCGCACTCCGCGCAGATGGGGTTGAACGGGACGTAGTCGTCGTCGACCTTGTCCTGGTACTCGCGGAGGACGTCCCGCGCCTCGTCGACGTGCTCGAGGACGAACCGCGTGACGGCCTCGAAGTCGCCGTCCTCGTAGAGGTCGGTGTTCGAGACGAGTTCGATGGGGACGCCGAGGGCGTCCGCGCCGGACTGGATGAGGTTCGAGAAGTGCGCGCCGTAGGAATCACAGCACCCGAACGGGTCCGGAATCGCGGTGTAGGGATGCCCGAGGTTCCGGCCGAGCGCGCCCGCGTCGACGTCACCGAGGTCGACGAGATTCCCGTCGAGGTCCGCGAGCTTCCGCGGGAGCTTCCGGAGCGGGTCGCGGTCGTCGCTCGTGAACACCTGCCGGACCTCGTAGCCGCGCTCGCGGAGCACTTCCGCGACGAAGTACCCGCGCATCACCTCGTTCATGTTCCCGAGGTGCGGGACGCCCGACGGCGAGATACCGCCCTTGACGACGATGGGCTCGTCGGGGTTGCGGTCGAGAACGACGTCCGCGACGTGGTCCGCCCAGAAGGCGTGCCGGCGGTCCACACCGTCGTCGGCGCTCAGCGTGTACGGACTGATGGCGTCGTCGCTCACGACGCATCACCGCCCGCTACGAGGGGTCGAATCATACGAGAACGTCCGAGCGAGCCGTTCTTAAGGGTTGTCAACTCCCGAAAGCGCCTCGGAGCCGACGAGAACAGCAGGGAGGGAGGAAGGAAGGACTGGAGACGATGGAAGAACTGGAGACGGCGGAGCGGCCGGGGCGCGTTACTCGGCCCAGTACGTGAGCTGGTCGCCGGCGCCGTCGGGAACGACGTCGGTGCCCTCGTGTTCGCCGTAGCGGACGGCGTCGAGGACGCGCTCGGGGTCGGTGCCGTCGAGGACGATGGTGCGGGTGCCGGCGCGCTGGATGATCTTCGCGGCGAGGAGGTCCACGGGCGCGGAGGACCCGGCGTTCATCTCGAGGCCTGCGATGACGTCGACGAGGTCGGCAGCGGAGAGCTCGGGGTACTGTTCGGCGTCGTCGTCCTCGTTCGGGTCCGCGGAGTACACGCCGGGGACCGAGGTGGCGTACACGAGGAGGTCCGCGCCGACGTACTCCGCGACCGCGGCGGACACCGCGTCCGTCGTCTGGGCGGGCGTGACGCCGCCCATCACGCAGACGTCGCCGTTCCGGAGGACCTCGCCCGCCTCCTCGTAGTCGGTGGCGGGCGCGTTGGCGACGCCGTCGCCGAGCGCGGCGATGAGGAGGCGCGCGTTCAGGCGCGTGACGTCGATACCGAGCTGGTCGAGTTCGATCTCGTTCGCGCCGAGGTCGCGGGCCGCACCGATGTACTCGCGGGCGACGCCACCGCCGCCGACGACGGCCGCGACCTGGCATCCGTCGTCGACGAGCGTCCGAACGGCGTCCGCGTACGCCGCCACGCGCGGGGAGTCGAGGTCGGGCGCGAGGACGCTGCCGCCGATGGAGACGACTACCTTCATGTTACACCCGCATACCCCGGTGGCGTTCATAAGGGTTGCCAACTCGCGTGCGACGGACGCCACATTGGTTTGGGTGTGGCCTTTCGTACCGGGAGCGTTCGTGATACGGTGACCCGTGACGGGAGTCCTGCGAGCGGTCGAACGGGCGGTCGCGGCGGCTGACGACCGTCGGCACGCGCCAATGTGGGACGCGCGAGCGGGATTCGTTCGGCGCGTTCGAGAGCGAAAACAGTGGCTTCGGACCCGATAGCTCGCATTACGCAAACATCTCCGGAACCGCAGTAGGTTCGAGTTTAGAAGCGTTAGAAGCGGTTCTAAAACGTCTAAGCGTCTCTGAGGACTTTGTGAAAGGAGAGCGAATCGACGCGAAACGTGAAATGAACACGAGATGACTCGAAAAAACACTAAACGAACCGAAGGGACTGCCCTTTATAACATCCTCCCGGTGATAGCGATGAGCGAGGCGAACTCACAATGAGCGCAACTACCCAACCCTCCACGGACGACGCGCCGAGCAAGGAAGCCCGCCTGACCGAGTACCTGCGCGAGAAGGCCGCGGACGGCGAGATGTACTTCAAGTCGAAGTTCATCGCCGACGAGGTCGGTCTCTCCCCCAAGGAGATCGGTGCGCTGATGGTCAAGCTCACCGACGCCGCAGAGGACCTCGAGATCGAGAAGTGGTCGTACACGAGCGCGACCACGTGGCGCGTCGAACCCGCCTGAGAGGGCGACGCCACGCCGTCCGAGTCGCATCAGTCACTCTCGCGCGGACCTGGTCCCCGCCGGTCCCCGCACCCCTCCCCCACACCAACACCGACTCTCTCACCCACCCGTCCGCCCCGTCGACGACGGCCACTCCCACGGGGCGCCGTGGGTTTTTACGCGACCACGTCATACCGAGGGATAGATGCAGCCCGGTGACCCCGCTCGGTCCGCGAACTCGCCAGCAGGGGGACGGCCGTCGGCACCGCCCGGCGCGCCCGACCCCGCGGCGTTCGACGACCAGTTCCACACGTACGAGACGCAGGTCATCGACGACGAGGTACGGTACTACGGCGAACCGCTCGGGAGCCCCGAGGCGGTCGTGCGCGACATCTGGGAGGTGTTCCACGAGCACGACCACGAGGTCGAGTTGACGGTCGAAGCCGGACGGTACGTCCTCGTCGCGACCGAGCAGTCCTACGGTATCGACGGCGTTCCCTGGAAGAACGTCGCGCTGTTCCTCGCGACGATCGTCACGACGCTGTTCGTGGGCGCGCAGTGGTACCTCATCGACCCGGTCGCGGACCCCTGGAAGGCGGTGACGACCGCGTGGCCGTTCTCCGCGGCCGTGATGGGCGTCCTCATGACCCACGAGCTCGGGCACTACGTCGCGAGCCGGTATCATCGCGTGAACGCGAGCCTCCCGTACTTCATCCCGTTCCCGAGTCTCATCGGGACGATGGGTGCCGTCATCCGGATGAAAGGCCGGATGCCCGACCGGAAGGCCCTGTTCGACATCGGCGCGAGCGGCCCGCTCGCGGGGCTCGCGGCGACGATCGTCGTGACGACCATCGGGTTGTTCCTCCAGCCGATTCCCGTCGACCCGACGATCATCGACGCCGAGGGCACCATCACCATCAGCCTCGGGTTCCCGCCGCTGATGCACGCGCTCTCGTGGATAACCGGCCAGCCGCTCCAGTACGGGCAGGCGCTGAACGTGAACCCGGTCGTCATCGGCGGCTGGGTGGGTGCGTTCGTCACCGTCCTGAACCTCATCCCGGTCGGCCAGCTCGACGGCGGGCACATCACGCGCGCCGTCTTCGGCGAGAACCAGTCGACGCTCGCCGCCGTCGTCCCCGTCGGCCTGTTCGGGCTCGCGGGCTACCTCCACTACTTCGAGGACATCGCGTTCCAGGCGGTCGCCGTCTGGGTGTTCTGGGGCGTGCTCGCGCTCGTCGTCGGACGCGCCGGCACCGCCGAACCGGTTCGCGACGAACCGCTGGATTCGCGGCGGCTCGCGCTCGCCGCGCTCACGTTCGTCCTCGGCGCCGCGTGCTTCATGCCGGTCCCGGTGCTCGTCTCGACGACGTGACCGCGAGCCGTCGGTCGCGTTCGTCCGCGAGTCGCGTGCGTCGACTCGCGTTCGGGTGACGGTTAGTCGCCGTGCGTGAACCCGCGGTCTGGGAGTGCGTCCCCGCCGACAGTGACGGCGCCGTCGCTCGAGGCGGCTGCGGTGTCACCGGTGACGTCACCGACGACGGTGAGCTCGACCGGGCACGCGTCGCGTGCGGTCGCGATCTCGTCATCGGGGAGCGTGCAGACGAGTTCGAAGTCCTCGCCGAAGAAGACGGTCATCTCGCGAGCGTCCGCGTCGTCGGTCGCGTAGTCGGCGACCGCGTCGACCGCGGGGACGGCGGCTTCGTCGACGTCGATCGTGCAGTCGCTCGCGGCGGCGAGCTGGTGCAGTGACCGTGCGAGGCCGTCGCTGGAGTCCATCATCGCGGTCGCGTACGGGGCGAGGGCGCGACCGGCGGCGACCCGGGGCGTGAACTGGAAGAGGTCGTTCGCGCGGTCGACGTCGCCCGCGTCGAACGCGCGGAGCGCCGCTGCCGAGCGACCGAGTCCGCCAGTGACGCAGACGACGTCGTCCGCGGTGGCGCCGGCGCGGGTGACGGGGTCGTCGGTCTCGCCGAGCGCCGTCGACGCGACCGTGAACTCGTCGTGGCCGTCGAGGTCGCCGCCGACGTACTCCGCGTCGACGCGCTCGCAGACGTCGCGAGCGCCCGAGAGGAACGCCTCGAGGTCCGCAGCGTCGAACGCCGGTGCACCGTACACCGCGACGGCAGCGGTCGCCTCCGCGCCCATCGCAGCGACGTCCGAGAGCGACGCACCGACCGCTCGCCAGCCCGCCGTGTACCGCGTCGTCCCCGCCGGGAAGTCCGTCGACTCGTGGAGCATGTCCGTCGTCACCACCGTCCCGTCGACGACCGCGGCGTCGTCCCCGGCGCGCCCGACCAGGCCGCCGACCAGGTCGAGTGCCGCCCGTTCGTCCATGCCCTCGAATTGCGGTCGAATCGACAAAAGCGACGCGATACCGAGCCCCCGTCCCGCTAGCTCCCGCCCCACGCTGCCGGATCCGTCCCGACACCACCGACTCAATCACGGCGTCACCGGTAGCCGTCGCGGCCGCCGACGGCCGCCCCGCGCCATCGTTACGAGGCGGTGGGTTCAAACAGGGTGCGGTCGTCGGGTCGTGTATGTTCGAGGACGTCGACGGTCGCGCCATCGCCGCCGGATTCCTCGGCGCGGCCCTGGTCCTCCTCGCGCTCCTGTGGTTCGTCGGCGTGGACGAGGTGCTCACGCGAGTGACGAACGCACCGCCGAGCGTGCTCGCACTCATCGTCGCCGCCGCCGTCTGCTGGCTCGCGTCGTGGGGGCTCGCGCTCCGCGCCGTCCTCGCGAGCCTCGGCCTCTCGCTGTCGCGGATCCAGTCGTTCGTCGTGTTCTCCGCGGCGACGTTCGCGAACAACGTCACGCCGTTCGGGCAGGCCGGCGGCGAACCCGTGAGCGCGCTGTTCATCTCGCGCGAAGCCGACACCGAGTACGAGACCGCGCTCGCCGCCATCGCGAGCGTCGACGGCCTGAACTTCGTTCCCTCCATCGGGTTCGCGTTACTCGCAGTCGGGTACTACGCGGTCACCATCGCGTTCAACGACCGGCTCGTGTTCGTCGCCACCGCCGTCGCCGCGCTCGCCGTCGCGCTCGCCGTCGCCGCCGTCCTCGGGTGGCGGAACCGGTACGCGATAGAGCACCGGCTCGTCCGCGGGCTCGCCCCCATCCTCGGGCGCGTGACCGCACGACTCCCCGTCGTCTCACGCGTCAAGGTCGACGTCATCGAGCGCCGCATCGAGGGGTTCTTCCACGCCATCGAGCGCGTCGCGACCGACCGCCGGAACCTCGCGAGCGCGCTCAGCCTGTCCGCGCTCGGCTGGGCGTTCTCCATCACGTCGCTGTCGCTGTCGCTGTACGCGGTCAGTGACGTCGCAGCCGTGAGCGTCGTCGCCGCCGCGATGCTCGCCATCCCCCTCGGCAGTCTCGCCGGCGTCACCCCGCTCCCCGGCGGCCTCGGCGGCATCGAAGCCGTCCTCATCTTCGTCCTGACGCCCGTCCTCCCGGCGCTGGGGAGCGGTGCCGTCGCCGCCGCCGTCCTCCTGCATCGCGCCGCGACGTACTGGCTCCCGCTGCTCGTCGGCGGCGGCTCCGTCGCCGCGCTCTCCGCACGAGCCGAGTAGCACCGCGTCTCGCGGTCGTTCACCGCCGAACACGCCGGATTCGAGCGCGTGGACGCGGCTATCGAATACGATGGACTTTTAGGCAGCGCGGGGGTACGAACCGGCAATGACGACGATGTACGACGTCCCGGCGGACGCGCTCATCGAAGCGCTCGCCGACGACCTCTCGGACCGACTCGAGGAACCGGAGTGGATGATCGTGACGAAGACCGGCAACAGCAAGGAGCTGCCGCCCGAACAGGACGACTTCTGGGCGACCCGCGGCGCCAGCCTCCTCCGGAAGGTCGCGGACAACGAACCGATCGGTATCGAGCGCCTGTCGACGATGTACGGCGGCTCGAAGGCGGGTACGAACCGCTACGGCGTCTCCGGCACGCACCGCGAGGACGGCTCGAAGAAGGTCATCCGGACGCTCCTCCAGCAGCTCGAGGACGAGGACCTCATCCAGACGCGCGAGGGCCAGGGTCGCGCCATCACCCCCGAGGGTCGCAGTCTCCTCGACGACACGGCCGGCGAGGTCATGCATGATCTCGACCGCCCGGAACTCGAGAAGTACGCGTAAGCACGTCGACGAATCGGGGCGCGCGGTGTCGAGTCCCGAAACCGTTTTTTCGCCGACGCACGAAAGCGTTCGTATGAGCGACAGCCAGGACGACCTCGAGAAGCTACGCGAGGAGAAGATGCAGGAGCTCCGCGAGCGAAAGCAGGCTCAAGAGGGCGACAGCGAGGCCCAGGAGGCCCGCCAGCAGGAGGCCGAGGCCCAGAAGAAGGCGTTGCTCCGCCAGCACCTCACTGACGGGGCGCGAAAGCGCCTGAACTCGGTGAAGATGAGCAAGCCCGACTTCGGCGAGCAGGCCGAACAGCAGATTCTCGCGCTCGCACAGCGCGGCCAGATCGGGGGGAAGATCGACGAGGAGAAGATGAAGGCGCTCCTGAAGGAACTCAAGCCCGACGAGAAGAGCTTCAACGTGCGTCGGCGGTAGATGGAGCTGGGGTTGCTCTACAGCGGTGGGAAGGATTCGACGCTCGCCGCACTGTTGCTCGACGACTTCTACGACGTGACGCTCGTCACCGGGCACTTCGGCGTGACCGACGACTGGGAGCACGCGAAGGCGGCAGCGGAGTCGGTCGGGTTCGCGCACGAACGCATCGAGCTCGACGAGGCCGCGGCGCAGGATGCGGTCGAGAAGATGGTCGCTGACGGGTTCCCGCGGAACGGCATCCAGGCGGTCCACGAGCACGCGCTCGAGCGACTGGCCGCGGAGGGGTTCGACGCGATCGCGGACGGGACGCGCCGCGACGACCGCGTGCCGACGGTGTCGCGCGCGCAAGCGCAGAGCCTCGAGGACCGCCACGACGTGGACTACATCTCGCCGCTATCGGGGTTCGGGCGTGGTGCGGTCGACCGGCTCGTCGACTCGGCACTCTCGGTGACCGTCGGGCCGAGCGAGTCGATTCCGCGCGCGGACTACGAGGCGGAGTTACGCGCCTTGCTCCGCGAGGAACACGGCGAGAGCGCGGTCGCCGACGTGTTCCCGGCGCACGACCAGACGTACGTCGAAGGGCCGCGGTAGGGCGTCGTTCGGCGCGCACTCGGCGCACGCTCGGGTTCGTGGTGTGCGTCGGCAAGCGAAAGGTTGGAGGGACGGACTCGCGAAGCCTCGGGTATGTATGATGGACTGAAGGGGTTCAAGGACTTCTATCCCCGCGAGATGGCCGCCCACAGGGAGGTCATCGATACCGTCGAAGGGGCGGCCCGGCGATACGGGTTCCGGGAGGTAGAGACCCCGCGACTCGAGCGCGCGGAGATGTGGACGGACAAGTCCGGTGACGAGATCGTCGACGAGCTGTACGCGTTCGAGGACAAGGGCGGGCGGATGGTGACGCTCGCGCCGGAGTTGACGCCGACGGTCGCGCGGATGGTCGTCGCGAAGCAACAGGCGCTCTCGAAGCCGATCAAGTGGATGTCGACGCGGCCGTTCTGGCGGTACGAGGCCGTCCAGCAGGGACGATTCCGCGAGTTCTACCAGACGAACGTCGACATCTTCGGGTCGAGCGAACCGGACGCGGACGCGGAGATCCTCGCGTTCGCGGCGGACGCACTCGTCGACCTCGGGCTCGACGCAGCGGACTTCGAGTTCCGCGTCAGCCACCGCGACGTGCTCGGAACCGTCCTCTCGGAGTACGGCGACGACGTGGACACGCGCGAGGCGATCCGCGCGGTCGACAAGCGCGCGAAGGTCGAGGAGAACGAGTACCTCGGCCTGCTCGCCGACGCCGGCCTCTCCTACGACGACGCCCGCCAGTTCGACGACCTCCTCGTCGCGGGCGAGGACGACCTCGACGAACTCGTCGCGTTCAGCGACGCCGTCGAACCCGCCGTGGACAACCTCCGCGCGGTCCTCGACGCCGCCGAGGACTTCGGCGTCCGCGAGTACTGCGACCTGTCGCTGACGACCGCTCGCGGCCTCGACTACTACACGGGCGTCGTCTTCGAGTGCTTCGACAGCGCGGGCGAAGTCGGCCGGTCCGTGTTCGGTGGCGGCCGCTACGACGACCTCATCGAGGACTTCGGCGGCCAGCCGACGCCCGCGGTCGGCGTCGCACCCGGCGTGATGAACTCGACGCTCCCCCTCCTCCTGCAGCGCGCGGGCGTCTGGCCCGAGGAGGAACTCTCGACGGACTACTACGTCCTCCAGGTCGGCGACACGCGCCCGGTCGCCGCCAGGGTCGCGCGCGACCTTCGCACCGCGGGGCACGTCGTCGAGACGGACGTCTCCGGGCGAAGCTTCGGCGCCCAGATGGGGTACGCGGACTCCATCAACGCCGACACCGTCGTCATCGTCGGCGAACAGGACCTCGAGAACGACGAGGTCACCATCAAGGACATGGCGTCGGGCGATCAGACGACCGCACCCGTCGACGACTTCCCCGGCGACCGCGAGAAGCCGACGTACGACGACTACGCGTAAACTACCCCACCCTACTCGCTCACGGCGTCGCCGTCCGCTTCGTCGAGCGCCTTCCGGCACCGGTAGACGACGGCGGACTGTACCATCTCGCCGGGCGTCCGGAACGCGGTCGTCCGGGAGAGGAACGAGCTCGTGGTCGCGGCCGCGGGGTCGGCGTCGTCGCCGTCGCGTCGCCCGGCGAACGCGGCGTCGACGTTCGAGCGCGTCCACGGGCTCGCGCCGAGGAAGTCCGCGAACGACTCGAACTCCGAGTGCGCCTGGAGGAACGCTGGACTGAGGAGGGTGGCGAGTGCGGCGACGTCGCCGTCCGCGACGCGGTCGGCGAGTTCGGCGCCCTCGCCGAGCGCGTCCGTGAGGGCGTCCAGGTCCGCGTCCGTGTACGGGCCGTCGTCGAGCGCGAGTCGGTCGGCGAGGTTCGCGCCGACGAGGTCGGCGACCTCCTCGCCCGAGTACTCCGTCATGGAACGGTAGTCGGCGGGTGCGCGGGTAAGCGTGTCGCCAACCGACCGCGGCGACACCGGGCGATGGTTCAAGTAGCGAGACGCGGCGACGGTCGGCGTGCCGTGACGACCCATCGCGGGGCGCGCCCGACGACCAGCGCGACGCCAGCGTCCCGCGACGAACGAGCCAGCGCGCTCACCGTCGAGTAGCGGGCGGCGAGCGCGCTCGGCGAGGCGTCGCCAGTCAGCCCCAAGTCGCCTCCGCCCCACCAGCGGCGACGCACTCCTCCGTCGCAGCGGCGCCGTCGTCCGGAGGGCACTTCTCCCCGAGTCGCGTAGCCGTCGGTATGCGTGCGTTCCGCGTCGCGTACGACGGCCGGCCGTACCACGGCTTCCAGCGACAGCCCCAGGTTCCAACGGTCGAGGACGCCATCTTCGACGCGCTCCGCGACCTCGGCGTGCTCGCGAGCGACGCCGACGCACCCGAGGGATACGCGGCCGCGGGCCGCACCGACGCCGGCGTCTCGGCGATAGCGCAGACCGTCGCGTTCGAGTGCCCGGACTGGCTGACGCCACGCGCGTTCAACGGCGAACTTCCCGAGCACGTCCGAGCGTGGGCGAACGCCGACGTCGACGCCGACTTCCACGCGACCCATCACGCCACGAGTCGCGCGTACGACTACCACCTGTACGCGCCGACCGCCGACGCGGACCGGGCAGCAGCGGCGCTCTCGCGAGTCGAGGGCACGCACGACTTCGCGGACCTCACCGCGGCGAGCGACGACGACACCACCCGCACCGTCGAGACCGCGACCGTCGCCCGCGACGGCGACGTCCTCCGCGTGCACGTTCGCGCCGACGGCTTCCTCTGGGAGCTCGTCCGCCGCATCGTCGCGCTCGTCCGGAGCGTCGCAACCGGCGACCGCAGCCTCGACGACGTCGACCGCGCACTCGCCCCTGCTCCGCTCCCCGACCACGAGCGCGTCGGGCCCGCCCCGCCCGAACCGCTCGTGCTCGTCGACGCAACCTATCCCGACGTCGCGTTCGAGCGCGACGACGAAGCAGCGACGAGCGCCACCGCCGTCTTCGAGTCGGCGCACGCCACCGCGGTCTCGCGCGGTCGCGTGACAGCCGCGCTCCGGGACGGTGTCGACGCACCGGCGTCACCGACCGATGCGGACCCGCGCTGAGTCGGCCTGATCACTTCTCGCCGTGGGACGTGATAGCGATTGGACTTATGCCGCTGTCTCCCGTAGCCGTCGTATGGTCGAGTCATCGTCCGCGACGCGTCGGGCGGCACGCGTCGCGGGGCGCGTCATCTACGTGGCGCTCGTCGTCCACGCGCTCTCCGTCGTCCTCACCGCCGACTGGCCCGAAGTGGCAACGCTCGCGTTCCTCCTCGCAGTCTGGTACGACTATCGCGCGTCGATGACCCTCCGCCGCGTCCACCGGCGGGTGTTCGGCCGTGCGGCCGGTCGCTCCGCAAGGTGAGCGTCACGCCTCCCAGTCAGTCGGCCAGATGCCGGCGGCGCGCATCCCGGCGTCGAAGTCCTGATCGACCATCGCGTCCCTGAGTGCGTCCTCGTCGACGCGACCGACCTCCGTATCGGCGATCTCACGCACGAGGAGCGTGGCGAGCATCGCGTGTTCGCGAACGACGCGGGCGTCGGTCTTGTCGAACGTGTCGGCGGCGGTGTGCCCCCAGCCGCGGCCGCGTTCGCCCGAGTCGCTATGCAGTTGGACGGCGGGAACGCGTTCGCGGAGGAACGGCCAGTGGTCGCTCCACGGGTGCGGGTCGGCGTCCGTCCGAACGGGGTGGTCGACGGCGTCGGCGACGGCGTCGACCGCGGTCGCGAGGTCGTCGCTGCCGTGGGGCATCGCGACGAGGTTCCGGTGGCGCCCTGCGCCGTCGACGTTCACGACCGCGTGGACGTCGTCGAGGTCGAGCGCGTCCGCGAGCGCCGCACCGCCGAGGAGGCCGACCTCTTCGGCGCCGACGCCGGCGACGCGGACGCGAGCGTCGAGCGCGTCTGCGGCGTCCAGCCGGCAGAGCGTGCGAGCGACTGCGACGACGACGGCGATGCCGCAGCCGTTGTCGAGTGCACCCTCAGCGACGTCGTGCGCGTCGAAGTGCGCGAGCACGACGACCTCGCGGTCCGCGTCGGCGGGGCCGAGGACGCCATGAACGAACTCGCTCTCGCCGTCGTCTATCGTCGCGTTCACGTCGAGTTCGACCGCCCCATCGCGGTCGGCGTACTCCGCGAGCCACGCGCCCGTTTCCTTCGAGACGCCGACGCCGGGTGCGGCGGCCGGTTCGTCGAACCGGAGCGACCCCGTGGGCGGGAGCTGGCCGTCGATGTGGTTCCGGAACAGGAACGCTTCCGCGCCGGCGTCGATGGCGTGCCCGAACGACTCCATCCGGTGAACGAACCGGCCGTCAGCGGGCGAGTCCGTTCGGGCGAGCGCGATGGCGCCGTCGAGGTCCGCGTCCGCTATCTCGGCGTGCGTGCCGTGGCCGACGTCGACGAGCGGCCCGTCGACGCTCGCGGACGGCGAGTACGGGAGCGCGACGCCTTCGAACGCGCGGTCGACGGGGTCGGTGACGCGGAGCGTCGTCGCGCCGCGCGTCCACACCGTGAGCGGGAACGACTCCCGGTCGACGTCGCGCACGCCGGCGTCCCGGAAGGCGTCCGCGACGAGGTCGGCGGCACGGGCTTCCCCGGGGTGACCGGCCATCCGGTCGTCGAGCTCGCAGAGGCGTCGCAGGAACCGCCGCGGTTCGTCGTCGCGCCACGTCGCACCGAGCGCGCTATCGAGGTCCATGCGTTCCCGTACGAGCGCGAGCGTAAGCCAGTTCGGCCCGCGGCGAGACCGACGACGGCGTCGTCACTCGACGAGGAACCGCCTCGAGGAACGGTCGCGCGACCGAACCGGCGAGACCGTGGCGAGTGGCAACGCTTACCTGAAGCTATGGCCAAGAGCGTGCCATGAGTTCGGTCCCCGAGCGGTCAGAGATCGACGAGGAGTACAAGTGGGACCTCGAGAGCATCTACGCCTCCGACGACGAGTGGGAGGCCGCCTTCGAGGACGTGAGTGAACGACTGGAGGACCTGCAGGCGTACGAGGGCGCGGTCGTCGAAGACGGTGAGACGTTGCTGGAGACGCTGGAGACGCGCGACGACGTGATGCGGGAGGTCGCGAAGGTCGCGAACTACGCGCAGATGCGGTCCGCGGAGGACACGACGAACCAGCAGTACCAGGCGTTGTCGGCGCGCTCGCAGTCGCTGGCGTCGGACGCGAGCTCGGCGGCGTCGTTCATCGAACCGGAGATCCAGAGTGCGAGTCGCGACGAGGTTTCGGCGATGGTCGAGGCGACCGACGGCCTGGAGCAGTACGAGCACTATCTCGACGACGTCCTGCGGACGAAACCGCATACGCGCTCGGCGGAGGTCGAGGAGGTCCTCGCGGAACTCGGTGAGGTCACGCACGGGAGTGGTGACGTGTACAGTATGCTCGCGAACGCGGACATGGAGTTCCCGACCGTCGAGAAGCCCGACGGCGATGCCGTGGAGATCACGCAGTCGAACTTCACGACGCTCCTGAAGAACCAGGACCGCGAGTTCCGGCAGACGGTCCACGAGGAGTTCTACGACGAGTGGGCGGATGTCCGGAACGCGGTCGGGACGGCGTACAAGAACTCCGTGAAGGCGGACGTGAAGGAGGCGCGCGTCCGGAACTACGAGACGGCGCGCGAAGCGGCGATGGACGGCCCGAACGTGCCCGTGGACGTGTACGACAACCTCGTGGAGACGGTGCGGGAGAATCTCGACAAGCTCCACCGACACAGCGAGCTGAAGGCCGAGGTGCTCGGTGTGGACGAACTGGAGATGTGGGACGTCTACATGCCGATGACGGACTCGGAGAGTCCGGACGTCGAGTACGAGGAGGCGACCGAGTACGTCGTCGATTCGCTCGGCGTCCTCGGCGAGGAGTACCAGTCGCGGGTCGCGGAGGGCCTGGAGTCGCGGTGGGTGGACGTCTACGAGAACGAGGGGAAGCGAGCGGGTGCGTTCTCGAGTGGGACGTACGACACGCAGCCGTTCATCATGATGAACTACCAGGACGACATCGCGTCGATGTACACGCTCGCGCACGAACTCGGGCACTCGATGCACTCGCAGTACACGAAGGACGCGCAGCCGTACGTGTACTCGAGTTACGAGATCTTCGTGGCGGAGGTGGCGTCGACGGTGAACGAGACGCTCCTCACGCAGCACCTCCTGGATACCGTGGACGATCCGGAGTTCCGCCGGCACGTCCTGAACGAGTACCTGGAGCGGGTGCGGTCGACGCTGTACCGCCAGACGATGTTCGCGGCCTTCGAGCATCAGGCCCACGAGTTGGTGGAGGACGGCGAGGCGCTCACGCCGGACGTCCTCGACGAACTCTACGGCGACCTCAAGCGCGAGTTCTACGAGCCGGCGAACGTCGACGAGCACATCGAGCGCGAGTGGATGCGTATCCCGCACTTCTATCGCGCGTACTACGTCTACCAGTACGCGACGGGTATCTCGGCGGCGGTGGCGCTCAGCCAGGGGATACTGGAGGGTGACGAGGATGCGGCGGCGCGCTACCGCGAGTTCCTCTCGAAGGGCTCGCGCGAGTACCCGCTCGAACTCCTTTCGGGTGCGGGCGTGGACATGTCGACGAGCGACCCGATCCAGTCGGCGCTCGACGTCTACGACGACTATCTCGACGAGATGGCGGCGCTGATCTGACCGTCGGGCCCGCGAAGAGTATCGAGACGGGGGTGTCGGTCAGTCGTCGCCGGGTTCGTCGGCGTCTTCGAGGTCGATCTCGACGGGGTCGTCGGCGTCCTCGACGTCGTCGGTTTCGTCGTCTTCGGAGAGTGCTTCCGGTTCGTCGTCGGCGTCGCCGGTCGCTGCGGTCTCGGCGTCCACGGTGGTCTCGGCGCTCGCTGCGAGGAGGAAGCCGGTGAGGCCGGCGGCGATCATGCCGGCGCCGCTGGCGCGCGTCGCGTCGACGTACCAGTCGCGGGGCGTGAACTCGCCGTCGCCGAGGTCCTCGTAGCGCGTGGCGAGCGAGAGTTTGTCGCCGAGGACGGCGGCTTTCTTCGGGGCGACGAGGGTGACGACGCCGACGGCGACCGTTCCGAGTGACGCGACCTTCCGGAGCTTCGGGTTACCGAGCATACACGAACGTTCGGGGCGGGCGACCAAAAGCCCGTGCCTTCTGACGTTGGGTGGCGTCGACGGAGTCCCGTGGTGTGGTCACTCGGCGTCGTCGAGTCGGGCGCTCTCGCTCCACGCGGAGCCGTCGACGTCACCGGCGGTCTTGAACGTCCCGCGGGCGGTGGCGACGAGCGTGTCGTCGTGCGTGATCCGGACGTCGGCGACGGCGACGGTGTCGCCGTCCTTCCGGACGTCGGCTTCGGCGTGGAGGTCGCCGCGAGCGGGTGCGAGATGGTCGAATCGGATGTCGATGGTCGGTGTGGGTTTGTGGTGGAGGCTGATGACGGCGGCGCCGGCGACGGTGTCGGCGAGCCCGTGGACGACGGCGCCGTGTGCGACGTCGCTGCCGGGGACCGACGAGTGGTGGTCGTCGAACGCGAGTTCGCCTTCTGCGTGCCCGTCCTCGGCCGCGGTGACCTCGATGCCGAGGTGCCGACAGTACGGGATCTGGGACATGATGTCCGCCAAGTCCATGCCAACCCCTCTGGACCCCAACCTCAAACGCGTTGTGTGTTCTCAGCGACCTACGTCTCTAGCCGCGACAGCTACTCGCGTGTCCACCGTAGCGAGTGTCGAGGAGACTACCATGGGAGCAGACGTCTACGATCCGAACGCGATAGACGACGCGCCGGTCGCGGAGCGCTATACGGCTATCGAGACCGACGATGGCGACCTCGTCGTGTTCGACGCGAAAGCGGAGGACGCCTGGATTCAGGCCACTGACGCGACCTGCCTCCCTCGACTCAGGTGACGACGGGAGCGGTGAGAGCTCGCCGGGACGCGTCGAACCGGGTGTTCGTCGGCGACCGGAATCACTACCTGTCCGGTCCGCGCACGCCGACGCATGCAACTGGGCGTCATCGGCCTCGGTCGGATGGGGCGCATCGTCGTCGACCGGACACTGGACGCGGGCCACGACGTGGTCGCGTTCGATCTGGACGAGCACGCGGTCGCGGACGCGGCTGACGCGGGCGCCGAACCCGCGGAGTCCGTCGTCGACCTCGCCGAGCGACTCGGCGACGACAAACGAATCTGGTTGATGGTGCCCGCCGGGGACGCGGTCGACGCGGCACTCGACGACCTCGAACCGCACCTCGACGGCGACGACGTCGTCGTCGACGGCGGGAACTCGTACTTCGAGGACTCGGTGCGGCGCGCGGAATCGACCGACGCAGCCTATCTCGACTGTGGAACGAGCGGTGGACCGGCGGGTGCAGCGGTCGGGTTCTCGCTGATGGTCGGCGGCCCGAAGTGGGCGTACGACGAGCTCGTGCCGGTGTTCGACGCGGTCGCGACCGGCCCGGACGGCCACGACCGCATGGGGCCGGCCGGCAGCGGGCATTACGTGAAGATGGTGCACAACGGCGTGGAGTACGCGCTCATGCAGACGTACGGCGAGGGCTTCGAGCTGCTCGCGAACGGCCGGTACGACCTCGACCTGGAATCGGTGGCGCGGACGTGGAACAACGGCGCTGTCATCCGGTCGTGGCTCCTCGAACTCTGCGAGGAAGCGTTCAGGGAGGAGGGTAACGACCTCGGGACGGTCGCGGACCGCGTCGAGGGCGGGTCGACGGGGACGTGGACGGTGCAGGAGGCGCTGGAGCAGGAGGTCGCGGTCCCGCTCATCTACGAGGCGCTCGGCGAGCGCTTCGACTCGCGCACTGAGGACCCTGGAAAGTTCTCGCGCCGCCTCGCGAACCGTCTCCGGTACGGCTTCGGCCGGCACGACGTTCCCCGGACCGACGACGCCTGACGACCGTCACTCGCTTCCGTCGGTGGTCGTGTCGCCGTAGACGAGTTCGAGCGTCGCATCCACTTTCTCCGTGCCGTCGAGCAGACTGCCGTCGGTAAGCTTCGTGCGTCCGCGAATCGTCGCGAGCGCGTCGCCGTCGGTGAACTCGGTCGCGGGGGCGAACGTCGTCCGGAACCGGTACGCGACCCCCTGACTGGACGGCTCGGGCAACGTGACCGTCCACGACCGCAGTCGGTCGCTCGTCTCGCTCGCCAGTCGGAACGCGGCGTCCGGACTGTCGGCATCGACGGTCGTCATGTTCGTCTCCGCAGCCGTCACCTCGCCGTCGACGCCCCGCCAGTCGTGCTCGCCGCGGACGTTCGCGTACCGCCACTCCGACCCGAACGCGCTCGCGCCCGACCGAACGCGGTGGAAGCTCACGACCACGAGCGAGCCGTCCGCACGCTCGAACGCCGCCGTCGACGACTCCAGTTCACCACGCGGCGCCCCGCCGCTGCGCGCGTCGTCGAGCGCCACCAACTCGGGGTCCGCGGGCGCCGTCGCCCCACGCCCGAACCGCGCCGGCTCCCCGGAACTCGACCCCAGCGCCGAACACCCCGCCAGCCCGGTCGCAGCCGCGAGCGACCCCGCTCCAAGCACCGCGCGTCGACTCGGCATACCAGACGCTTCGAGCGAACGCCTATCCACCTTCGGAAAGCGGAGCCAGCAACTCCACGACCAGTACCCGAAAAACGTGGGCGAAAAACCGGAATCGACCGCTCGCTTACGCGCTGTTCACGTCGAACTCGATCGCCGCACCCTGCCGGCGACCACCTTTTCTCGGTCCGGTCGCTCCGCTCACGGACCGGAAAACGTGGGCGAAAAACCGGAATCGACCGCTCGCTTACGCGCCGTTCACGTCGAACTCGATGGCGGCACCCTGCCCGAACCCGACGCAGAGGGTGGCGAGGCCGCGGCCGCCGCCGCGCTTGCGGAGTTCGTGGATGAGCGTCACCGGGAGGCGTGCACCGGAGGCGCCGAGCGGGTGCCCGATGGCGATGGCGCCGCCGTTCACGTTGAAGATGTCCTCGTCGATACCGAGCTCTTCGCGAGCGTACACCGTCTGGGACGCGAACGCCTCGTTCAGCTCCACGAGGTCGTAGTCGTCGATGTCTCGACCGTTGCGTTCGAGGAGGCCGCGCGTGGCGGGGACGGGACCGATACCCATCACGGTCGGGTCGACGCCCGCGACGTTGTTCGCGCCGACCTCGGCGAGAATCTCGAGGTCGTGCTCCTCCGCGAACTCCTTGCTCGTGACCAGCGTCGCGGCGGCGCCGTCACTGATCTGACTGGAGTTCCCCGCGGTGACGTCCTCCATGAACACCGTCGGGAGACCCTGCAGCGTCTCGAAGTCCGTGCCCGGTCGGATGCCCTCGTCCTTCGTGACCTCGCCGTCGGGCGTCTCGATGGGCACGATCTCGTCGTCGAAGCGACCTTCCTCGGTCGCGGCGGCAGCGCGCTGCTGGCTCTGGGCCGCGTAGCGGTCCTGGGCCTCTCGCGAGACGTCGTACTCGCGAGCGACCTTCTCCGCGGTCATCCCCATCTGGAGCTCGATCATGTTGTACATGTCCTGGAAGTCAGGGTGGAAGCTCCGGCCGTCCATCCCGCCCTCCATGGGGACGTTCGTCATGTGCTCGAACCCGCCCGCGATGACGGCGTCGCGGTTCCCGGCGGCGACGGCGTCGCTCGCGGAGATGACGGACTGCATCGAGGACGCACACCAGCGGTTGATCGTGGTCGCGGGCACGCTCTCACCGAGGTCGCTCATGAGCGCGATGACGCGCGCCACGTTGTTGTCCTGATGTCCGCGCTGCTGGGCGCACCCCCACATGAGGTCGTCGACGTCCTCGCCGTCGAGGTCGTTCTCGTCGAGGATCTTGTTGATGAGCGGGACCGAGAGGTCCTCGCCGCGGATCTCCGAGTAGACGCCGTCCTTCTTCCCCTGCGGTGTTCGGTACGCAGCCGCGATGACGGGTGTCTGTGGTTCCATGCGGGTACAGTGGGACCCCTTCGCCATAAAACACTGCAGAACTCCGAACGCCGGAGTCCGCAGTTTACGCGCCCGACACGGGAGAGCGGATAGCAAAAAGCGTTTACCCCCACACGGATTCTCCGAGAACAATGACCGACGAGTCCTCGGAGCCCTCCGATTCCGACGAGGACCCCACGCGAGGCGAGCGCGACCCGCCCGACGACGCCGACGGAGTCGACCGGCCCGACCGCGACGAGCAGCCGGAGCGAGACGCCACTGCCGGCGACGACTCGGGCGACGACGAACCGCACGCCGAAGACAGCGCACCCGACCACGACGCAACAGCAGGCGACACGCCCGCCCACGACCAAACAGCAGGCGGGAGGACCGACGACGCACAGGCGGACGAGGCCGGGTTCGAGTTCGGGGGCGCCGTCGAACCCGAGCCGGACGCGGCCGCGTCGACGGACGACGGCGACGAATCGACCTCTGAGGTTGCCGCTGCCAACGAATCCGTGCGCGACGACGAGCACGAGCCCGAGGACGCGGGGTTGTTGGCGGCGGCGAACCGGCGGACGCCGTTCCCGGACACGTCGATGACCGTGCTGGCGTCGCTCGTCGCGATGACGGTCGCTGGGTTCGTGCTGCGGTTCGTGAACCTCGGTGCGCGCGTCGCCCACCAGGACGAGGGCCGGGTCGGGTACTGGATCATCCGCTACCTCGAATCCGGCGTCTGGGAGTACCGTGCCATCGTCCACGGCCCGTTCCTCTTCCACGTGAACAAGTACGTGTTCGGGTTCCTCGGGCCCTCGGACTTCACGTCCCGGCTCGTCGTCGCCGTCATCGGCGCGCTCCTCCCGCTGACGGCGTGGTTGTTCCGCGAACACCTCCGGGACAGCGAGGTCGTCGCGCTCGGCTTCCTCTTGACGCTGAACCCCGTGCTCGTGTACTACTCGCGGTTCATGCGGAACGACGTCCCGCTCGCCGCGTTCATGCTGCTCGCCACCGGGCTCGCGGTCCGGTACTACGACACGCGCCGGTACCGGTACGTGTACGGGAGCGTCGGCGCGTTCGCGCTCGGGATGACGACGAAGGAGAACGGGCTCCTGTACGCGGCGTGCTGGCTCGGCGCGGCCGCACTCCTGCTCGACCACCGGCTGTTCGTCGCGAGCCAGGGCGACGCCGACCGTGGGCCGTTCCGGACCGCGGTCGCGTACGTCCGCTGGCTCCTCCCCGTGCGCGTCAAACGTCTGCCAGCGGCCGTCCAGGGTGCGTGGAACCCCGACCGGGGGACGCCCGACGACGACGCCAGCAGTCCCGGCCGGACGAGCCCGTGGAACTGGGTCGCGGTGAACTGGACCGCGGCCGTGGTCGCCGTCACCGCCGTCCTCGAGTTCCTCGCCGTCATCGTGTTCTTCTACGCGCCCCGCGGCGGCGGCTACATGAAGGTCGGCGGCGGCGGGCCACCGGACGTCCGCGAGGACACCACCGGCGAGATGGGACTGTACTCGTCGCTCGACGGCTTGCTCGCGGGCGACACCACGGAGTTCCGGCTCGTCGTCGAGGAGTCACTCGTCGGGAGCTGGCAGGAGTTCACGCGCATCTGGGGCGGCCACGAGCACTCCTACACCGCGTTCCTCAAGCACTACGTCGAGGTGATGATCGCGGGCGCACTCGTCGTGTCCGCGTTCGCGGTCGTCGGATTCCTCGTCGACCGGTACGGCGACGGCGGCCCGCGCGACCTCGTCGCGCTCGCGAGCTACTGGGGGTTCGTGAGCGTCCTCGGGTACCCGATCGCGACCGACATCAAGGCCGGGTGGGCGACCGCGCACGCCATCGTCCCACTCGCCATCCCGGCCGCGGTCGGGCTCGCGATCGTCATCCGGTGGGGCGTGCAGTCGTTCACGCTCGATGACGGCGTCGGCGTCGCGCTCGCGGTCGTCCTCCTGCTGTCGGTCGTCGGCTGGATGGGGTTCGCCGTCACCGACCAGGTGTACGTGAACTCACAGGCGCCGGACAACAAGATCATCCAGTACGCGCAGCCGTCGACGGACGCGAAACCGACGCTCGACCGCGTGCGCGAACTCGGCATGGAGCGGGGTGGTGCGGGCGACGTGGACGTCCTCTTCTGGGGTGACAAGTTCGCAATCGCGGACGAGAGCGGCCTCGCGCAGCCGCCGGCGCCGGGCCCGTACTACGACCGGCGGGTCTGGATGTGGTACATGGAGATGTACCAGTACGACGCGAACCAGACCGGCGAGCACTTCGTGTACAGCGACACGGACGACAGCCAGGTCCTCAACGAGACGCGGCCGCCGGTCGTCGTGGCGCTCGGCCAGAACGAGGGCGCGAAGGTTCCGAAGGACGGCGGCGAGGAACTCCACGAGTGGCTCGTCGAGAACGGCTACGAGCGCGTGGTCCACCAGCGGTACGGGGACGACCCGGACGGCGACTACTCGCGCCCCATCCTGTTCTACGTCCGCGAGAACCCCGAGGAGTCGACGGACGACCCGCCGCTCGACCCGTCGCCGGGGCCGATAGAGAACGTGAACGCGACGACGTCGATCGACGTCGACTCGACGGCCGTCACGCCCGTCGCTGCGTCCCTGCCGGCGCGCTCACCCGTCACGACCGACCTGACGGCGGTTTCGCCCGTCGAGTCTCCCGTGATGGCGGCGCCGTCGGCGCGTTCGAGCGGGTCGACGCCGCGAGCGACGGCAACGCGACGGCCGCTTCGACGGTCTTAAACGCGCTCCGCTCGTACGTCGCGGGGAATGAGCAACGCGGCGCTCTCGGTCGTCGAACTGTTGTTGACGGCGCACGTCTACAACGAGGAACGGTCGCTGGACGAGAACGACTTGCCGCCGCGGTACCGGCGTGTCTTCTATAGCGACGGGGAGGTCAAACGCCCCGTGTCGGTGACGAACGCGACGGCGCGCGCCGCCGCGAGCACGGACCACCCCTGGGACGCCATCTCGGGGTTGATGTTCACGGAGCGCGACGAGTTCTCGGGCTCCATCTCGCTCGCGGACACGGCGATGGCCGTCGAGTGGTACGCCGAGAACGCGGACGCCGAGCGCGTCCACACGAACCCCGTCCTGGCGTACGCGTACGGCGCGGACGGGTCGTTCGACGTGGACGCGTTCGCGGACGTCGACTACGAGTCCGCACGGGAGGCGAACCGCCCTATCCAGGCCGACCGCGTCTGGATCGACTCGTTGCTCGACGAGTACTTCGACTCGGACGACGAGGACGAGGAGGACATGCTCGACCTCGTGGACATCCGTGCGCCCGAGGAGATCGATATGACCCTGGACGACCTCGTCCTCACGCAAGAGCAGGAGGACGAGATCCAGAAGATCGTGAAGGCCATCGAGCATCGGGATTACCTCGCGAGGATCGGACTGCGCGAGATCGGGAAGTTGCTGTTCGTCGGGCCGCCGGGGACGGGGAAGACGAGTACCGCGCGGGGGCTCGCGCACTCGCTGGACCTGCCGTTCGTCGAGGTGAAGCTCTCGATGATCACGAGCCAGTACCTCGGTGAGACGGCGAAGAACGTCGAGAAGACGTTCGAGGTCGCCAAGCGGTTGTCGCCGTGTATCCTGTTCATGGACGAGTTCGACTTCGTCGCGAAGACGCGCGGCGGGGACGAGCACGCCGCCATCAAGCGTGCGGTGAACACGCTCCTGAAGAGCATCGACGACATGTCGCTCATCGACGACGACGTCCTCCTCATCGGAGCGACGAACCACCCGGACGACCTGGATTCGGCGGCGTGGCGGCGGTTCGACGAGATCGTGAACTTCCCGAAGCCAGACCGCGGGATGCGTTCGGACATCCTCCGACTCATCACGCACGCGATGGACATCGACGAGTTCGAGCCGGACGCCATCGCGGACATCACCGAGGGACTGACCGGGAGCGACCTCCGGCTCGTGATGCGCGAAGCCGTGTTGTCGGCGCTCACGGAGGAGCGGACGACGCTCACCCAGCAGGACCTCGTGGACGCGGTCGAGGAGTTCGAGGAGCGCGACAACCTGAAGAACCTCGACATGATGGACGGCGACGGCGACGCGCTCATCGCGGGCGGGACGCCGGGCGCGACCGACGGCGGCCACGACCACGACCACGACGACCACGCGCACGACCACGGCGACGACGACTGAGCGCTTCGTACTGGACGACGACTGTCGCCTCGGCGCGAGCGGGCGACCCGGGACGCGACGACTTTTCCGGCCGCGTCGTGTAGGGGGAGGCGATGCAGGTGACGTTGCTCGGGACGGGTGATACGACGGGGACGCCGACGCCGGGATGCGAGTGCGAGACGTGCCGGGAGGCGGTCGAGCGCGGCGTCGAGCGCACGCGGTTCTCGGTGCACGTCCACAATCCCCGTACTGGAGAGTCGTTGCTCGTGGACGCGAGCCCGGACTTCCGGTATCAGTTCCTGAAGAACGACGTCGACCTTCCGGACGCGGCGGTCATCTCGCACGTCCACTTCGACCACCTGGACGGCCTCGGGAACGCGTACCGCTTGCTCGACAGTCTGGACGTGTACGCGGCCGACGAGACGGACCCGAAGACCGGCGAGAGCGTCGCTGGGACGGTCGCCCGGAAGTACGACTACCTCGACACGGTCACCGCGTACCCGACCGCGCCGTTCGAGACGGTGGAGACGTGCGGGTTCGAGGTGACGCTCGTCCCCGTCGACCACCCGCCGCTCGTGTGTTACGGGCTCGTCGTCGAGGACCCCGAGACCGGTGCGAAGCTCTCGCTCTCCGGCGACACGAGCTACGGCATCCCCCAGGAGTCGCTCGACGCGCTCGCCGACCCCGACCTCCTGCTCGCGGACGGAATCGTGCCGTCGTCGCTCTGCGAACACCACCCGCTCGGCGGGAAACACGAGGCCTCCGACGGCACGTACCGGACGTTCGGCACGAAGCACATGACGCGAGAGGGCGCGCTCGCGCTCGCCGACGACCTCGACGCGACCGAGACCCGTATCGTGCACGCCGCGCACTTCTACCCCGCCGACGAGGCGTTCGAAGAACCCATCGCGGTCGACGGCGAGACGTACGAGCTCTGAGCGTCAGTCCTCTTGCCGGCCGACGTACCAGTGATACCCGACGACGCTCAGGACGATCGCGCCGAGTGCGACGAACGCAACCGCGAGGTACTCGAGTCCTCGCACGAACCCACCGCTGTTCACGCCGTGGTCGCTGTCCGAGTCGCCGTCAGCTCCGTCCTTCGAGTCGCCGCCGAAGACGTCACCGACGATGTTCCCGCCGCCGGAGCCGCCGTCGATGTCCTCGAATCTCGTCGCGTTCTTCAGGTAGGCGTCGCAGCGCTCCTGCTGGGTCGCGTTGAACGCCGCGTCCCCGTGAATGTTCACGGCGCCTTCGGCGTCCTGGTCGGCGATCGTGGGGCCGCCCGCCTCGTCACCGTACTGGACGCGCTCCACGTCGTAGACGAGCCACGGCGTGTACACCTCCCAGACGACCTCGCCGTCGGGCGCGACCTCCAGCACGCGGTTGTTGCTGGAGTCGCCGACGAGCGTGTTCCCGTTCGGGAGGCGGTCGGCGTCCCGCGGCCACGACAGCGACGACGCGTTCCCGACGCGCCACGTCCGCTGCCAGTCGCCGTCGCGGCGTGCGTACTCGACGATGCGGTTGTTCTCCGAGTCCGCGACGAGCACCGTCGACGTGTCGTTCTCGCTCTCGTAGTACACGGGATTGTGCTGTTTTCGCATCACCTCGCCGCTGTTCGGTTCGCCGAGCTCCCAGACGACGTCGCCGCTCGTGCGGTTCACGAGGATGGTCATGTCGAAGTTCCGCGGGCTCGCGAGGTAGTGCGTCTCGTTGATGGCGTCGACGTCGTTCACGTGCGTCCAGTCCTCGCTGTAGTTCCCGCCGATGTCCGCCTCCCGGCTGTAGTGGTCGCGGAACTGCCACTGCCACGTGATCTCGTCGGTCGTCCGGTTGTAGACAAGCAACCGGTCGCGGTTCCCGGAGACGTTCGCGGTGGCGCGCATGTTCGCGACGAGTATCTCGGTGTCGCTGAGGAGGTCGGCGTCGTGCGTGTCCTGGAACGGCGCGGTCTCGCTCCAGACGGTCTCGCCCGTCTCCGGGTCGAGTTTGTAGAACACCGTCCGCCCGGGCTTTTCCTTCCCGCGGTACTTCGTGGCGGTGACGAACAGCGTCCCGTCGTCGACGGGGTCGACGTCGTACGACCACGTCGTGCCCTCGCGATGATGCACCCACTCGATCTGTCCGCGCGGGCCGAGTGCGACGAGGCGTGCTTTGCGCTTCCCGCCGTCGTCGCCGAACCGCATCCCCTGGACGCTGACGACGGTGAGGCCGTTCGCGGCGCGCTCCATCGTGCCGACGCAGGGGTTCGCGTCGCCGGGCGTGACCGACGTCGTCGACGCTTCGGTCCCGGCGGACGCGGTGAGGACGACTGGTGCGGCGACGCAGAGACAACACAACACGACGAGGACGGAGCGACGACGCATACACCAATCCGGTTACCGGCACTCGGTATCAGTCTTGTCCCACGCATCGAACGCACCGGGCGTCCCGGCCGCTGGTTCGCTCCGCGTTCTCCTTTCCGGGCGCATCAGTCGTCGCAATCCCCGGATTCGGGCTCCGTCTCCTCTAGCGTGTCGGGGTGGCGAGACGTGCTCACGCGGTCCGGAAGGCTAAAGTCGTACTTGGGGAATCCTGTGGTATGGACGAGGAGGAGCGACCGTCACGGGATGGGGACGGTCACGGGGAGACGACGGCCCGGCGGACGTTCGATTGGGCGGAGACGAAGCCGTCGTCCGCGGTCGTCGAGGTCGTTTCGAGCGCACTGGGAGCGGCGGCGACGGACGTCGAACCGCTCTACACTGCCGTCGACCCGGATGCGCTCGACAAGCTCGTCTCGGACCCGGACGGTAGACGTGATTGTACGGCCGTCGTCGTCTCGTTCACGTTCGCTGACCGACACGTGACCGTCGAGGGGACGGGGACGGTCGTCGCCGAACCCGTGAACGTCGGGTGACCGGCTCTTCGATTCCTCGCTGGGTCGCGTGACCGACTCTTCGATTCCTCGCTGAATCGCGTATCCCTCGCTGGGCCGCGTGACCGACTCTTCGACCCTTCGATGGGTCGCGTGACCGATTCCTGTTCGCGACGAACAGCCGCTAGAGGACGCTCTGAGCGGGTCGTCACGGCCTGGCACGCGTGACCACGGTTCCGATACGATTTTCCGCGGGCCAGTCGAACCGTCGGGCAAGAATGCTCAGCCGGCAGTACGTACGCGAGAACCCCGACGAGGTCAGAGACGCCGTCGAACGGAAGGGCGTCACGGACGTGGACGTGGACGAGATCCTCGAGATCGACGCGGAGTGGCGCGAGCTGAAGGCGGAGGGCGACGACCTCCGGCATCAGCGCAACGAGGTCAGTCGCTCCATCGGCCAGCTCAAGCAGGAGGGCAAGGACGAGGAGGCCGAGGAGGCCATCGAGCGCTCGCAGGCGCTGAAGGACGAACTGGAGGCGGTCGAGGAGCGCGCGGACGAGCTCGAGGCGGAGCTCCACGAGCGATTGCTCGAGGTGCCGAACGTCCCTCACGAGAGCGTGCACACGGGCGCGGACGAGTCGGACAACGAGACCCGGTACCGGTGGGGGTTCGAGGACCTCCGTGACCTCCCCGACGAGGTCGTGCCGCATTACGACCTCGGCGAGGACCTGGACGTCCTCGACTTCGAGCGCGGCGCGAAGGTCACGGGTGGCGGGTTCCAGTTCGTCAAAGGTGACGGGGCGCGCCTCGAGATGGCGCTCGTGCAGTTCATGCTCGACGTCCACCGCGAGCAGGAGTACACCGACGTCCTCCCCCCGGTGCCGGTGAACTCGGCGTCGATGCGCGGCACGGGCCAGCTCCCGAAGTTCGACGAGGACGCGTACCGCGTCGGCGCGCGCCAGGACGACGAGTACGACGACGACGACCTCTGGCTGCTCCCGACCGCGGAGGTCCCGGTGACGAACATGCACCGCGACGAGATCCTGCTCGACGACGACCTCCCGCTGAAGTACCAGGCGTACTCGCCGAACTTCCGGCGCGAGGCCGGCGAGCACGGTACCGAGACGCGGGGGTACGTGCGCGTCCACCAGTTCAACAAGGTCGAGCTCGTGAACTTCGTGCGGCCCGAAGAGTCCTACGAGCGCCTCGAAGGCCTGCTCGACGAGGCGACCGAGGTCCTCGAACGACTCGGCCTCCCCTACCGCGTGCTCGACATGTGCACGGGCGACATGGGGTTCACGCAGGCGAAGAAGTACGACGTCGAGGTGTGGGCGCCCGGCGACGACATGGACGACGGCCCCGAGGAGGGCGGCCGCTGGCTCGAGGTCTCCTCGGTGTCGAACTTCGAGGACTTCCAGGCACGACGTGCGGGCATCCAGTACCGCCCCGAGCGCCACGAATCGGCCGAGTACCTCCACACGCTGAACGGGTCGGGCGTCGCGCTGCCGCGCGTGATGGTCGCCATCCTCGAGTACTACCAGAACGACGACGGCACCGTCGAGGTCCCCGAACCGCTCCGCGAGTACATGGGCGGCCAGGAGGTCATCGAGGGGCACAGTCCCGTCGGCGAGAGCGCGCTCGGCGCCGGCGACCGCGAATAAGGTCGCATTCGCGGCCGACTGATTCCCGCCCTTTCCGTCGACGGGATGATTCACCGAGACGACGTCCGGGGATGGTCGGAGGGTCGGACAGAGGGGGGGAGCCTGCGGCGTATACGGACAAGAGATTTGGTGGAGAGGTACACTCGAAGTCACATGTCCCCGACTATATCTCGGAGAGCGGTCGTACTCGCGGTGATACTTGTTGGTGGCCTCGCGCTCGTCCTCGCTGGTGGCGGCTTTCTGACCGAGACGAACGTAACGGTCCACGCGACGTTGGTGGAAGCCCCCGAAAATACGTCCCCGAAGTACACCTTAGCGGAACTCGGTGACGACAATCCAGTGGAGGTCGCGAGCGAAAGAGCGCTGGCACAGAACGGTTCAGGCTCGGTGAACACGACTGGTAGTCGTTTACAGGAGGAGGGAATTCCCCAGGAGACGTTCTTCGTCGGGCATCGCGACCAGTGGATTCGAATAACATTCCGGTCTAAGTGAAGAAAAGGTCTGGAGGGAAGCGGGCAACTCGTATCCTGACGTACCGATTCTACCCGTTATGTTCCGGATGTTCCCGTGAAGACGACGGTCGGGGACGCGACGCTTGGAAGTGAGCGCCACGGTAGCAGTATCCCGTCCGACTGCTATCTCACCGCGTGTAGGTGTCGAGGGCGACGATGCGGTCGGCGAGGACGTCGAAGCAGTCGACGAACCGGACGAGGACGTCGCCTGATTCGCGGACGACGGTGCCGCGTGCGAGGACGGTCTCGGCTTCGTCGCCCGCGGTCGGCGTCCACTCGCCCGTCGCGTCCGCGCCGTCGGTCGCGGTCGGGCGACCCGGTCCGTCGCGTTCGAGTCGAGCGCCGTGCGAGCGGTCCTCGCCCGGTGGTTCGACGAACACGCCGTCGAGGTCGTGCGTGGTGTCGCTGTGCGGTCGCGACTCGGTCATGAACGAGAGGAACGCGTCGCGGCCGTCGAACGTGCGGTCGGGGCGGCGCTGCGTGAACCCGGGTGCGAGTACGTCCCGGAGGTCGTCGTAGCGCGCGTCGTCGAGGCACGCGTAGTACGTGCGGACCGTCGCCTCGGCGTCCATGTTCCAGTGGTTCTCGCCCTGGATTGAAAAGCGCTCGGTGCGCGGACCGCAGGCGGGCGTCGGGCATCGCGGGACGAGCAGCCGCGGCGGTGGACCGCGACCACGGTGGTGGGCCGCGACCGCGGCGGCGTCTCAGTCGAACACGAGGGCGTCGGGGTCGAGTAGTTCGCCGACCTGGCGCGCGGACTCGTGGGGGCGCTGGGCGTCCTCGTGGTACTCGTCGGCGACGCCGTCCTTGCCTTCGACGCGGTGTTCGGCGGCGCTCGCAAACCACGCGGCGGCCTGCCGGAAGTCGTCGCTCGCGTCGCGAGCGGTCGTCGCGGCGTCGTGGACGCGCTCGCTCTCGGCGAACCGGCGCGCGGAGTCGAACGCGCCGCCGGCGGAGTCGAAGTACGCGACCGCTTCCTCGAACGCGGCGACGGCGTCCAGCCAGTTCTCGCGGTCGTACGCGCCGAGGGCGTTCTCGAACTCCGAGCGTCCGTACGTGTAGTGCTGGTAGCCGCGGCCGTAGCGTTCGGCGGCGGTGCGGTCGTCCTGGACGGCGTCGATGGCGTTCCGGACGGCGTCGAGGTCCGGTTGGGTCATCGGGTCGTCGGTACTCCAGGCGTACGCGACGCGGCCGCGGTCGTCGACGACGAACAGCGCGCGCTTCGGGACGCGCAGGTGTCCGTCGAGTTCCTCGTGGAGGACGCCGTACTCCTCGGCGACCTCGCCGATGGAGTCCGTCAGCAGCGGGAACTCGAGCGCGTTCTGTTCGGCGAACGCGCGGTGGCTGTGCACGGAGTCGCCCGATATCCCGAGGATGGTGACGTCGTCCATGAGCGTCAGGAGGTCGATGTCCCGGAGACTGCAGAGTTCGTCGGTGCAACCGGGGCTGAAGTCCATCGGGTAGAACGCGACGACGACGACGTCCTCGCCGACGTAGTCGTCGAGCGCGAACTCGTCGATCTCGCCGTCGTGGTAGCCGGGGAGCGCGAACGCGGGTGCCTCGGTTCCCTCCGTGAGCATTACCGCGGCGTACGCGCGGCCCGTACTTAGGCCTCGTGCCCACCGAACCAGGGGGGGGGTCGTCGCGGCGGCGCGTGCCGTCGTCGCGGTCGAGTCCGGTTGGTGAAATCGAGTTCAGGGAACGCCTTTGTCCCATCCGGTCGAAGCGTGTGGTATGGCAACGAGCGACGACGGCGACGGGTTCGTGCGGGCGACCAGTCTCGCCGACCTCGAGGACGCGGGCCGGGAGCTGTTCACGGCGCGAGGCACCGCCATCGCGCTGTTCCACCACGAGGGCGAGGTGCGCGCGGTCGACAACCGCTGTCCGCACATGGGCTTTCCACTATCCGATGGGAGCGTCGAGGACGGCGTGCTGACGTGTCACTGGCATCACGCGCGCTTCGAGCTGTCCTGTGGCGATACGTTCGACCCGTGGGCGGACGACGTCGCGACGTACCCCGTGGAGGTCCGCGACGGCGACGTCTACGTGCAGCCGAATCCGCCGCGTGACCGCGACCCGGCGGCGCATTGGCGCGACCGCCTCGACACCGGCCTCCGGGAGAACCTCCGGCTCGTCGTGGCGAAGAGCGCGGTCGGCCTCGACGACGCGGGCGTCGACCCGGTCGACGTCGCCGAGCGCGGCGTCGCGTTCGGGACGCGCTACCGCGAGGACGGCTGGAGTAGCGGACTCACGATCCTCGCCGCGTTGACGAACGCGCTCGACGTGCTCGACGGCGACGACCGGAAGCGCGCGACGTACACGGGCCTCCGGCACGTCGCGAGCGACTGCGCGGGCGAGCCCCCTCGCTTCGACCAGCCCGCGTTCGACGTCGACGACGTCTCCGCGGACCGCCTCGCGGAGTGGTTCCGCGAGACCGTCGAGGTCCGCGACAGCGACGGCGCCGAGCGCGTCCTCAGGACGGCGGTCGAGACCGCTTCGCGCGAGGACGTGGAGGCGATGCTGTACGCGGCCGCCACCGACCACGCGTACCTCGACGCCGGACACTCCTTCGACATGACGAACAAGGCCGTCGAGACGCTCGACCACCTCGGCTGGCCGAGCACGACCGACGCCGTCCGCCAGGAGGACGACGCGGCGGACGCGGCGGACGTCCTCGCGAGCCTCGTGACGCGCTTCACGGACGCGGACCGCGCGGAGGAGGGCTCGGAGTGGCGCCAGCCCGAGGACCTGGCGGCGATGCGCGAGAGCTTCGAGGCGGCCCTTCCGACGCTCGCCGCGGGCGAGCGCGACCCGGACTGGCGGCCGCCGTCGGGCTTCCAGGACGCGCTGCTGGGCGACGACCCGCACGACGTCGTCGACGCCCTCCGGGACGCCATCCGCGACGGGGCGACGGTCGGAGCGCTCGCGCACGAGGTGGCGACCGCCGCCGCCACCAGGGTGGCGCGGTTCGGGACGACGAACGAGTTCGGCGACTGGAACACCGTGCATCACACGTTCACGTACGCGAACGCCGTCCAGCAGGCCGCGAGCCGCGTCGAACCCACCGAACTCTACCGCGGCGTGCTCGACGGCGCGTTCAGCGTGTACCTCGACCGGTTCCTGAACAGCCCGCCCGCACCGGTTCCGAACCCGGCGGACGGCGACGCCGGCGAACTCGGGACCGTCGAGACGCACCGCGAGAGGCTCCTGGACGCGTTCGACCGCGAAGGTGCGGTGAACGACGCCGGCCGCGAGGCCGCCGCGCTGCTCGCGGTCGCCGACGACCCGCGCGAACTCTGGTCGACGCTCGGCGGCGCGCTCCTCCGCGAGGACGCCGGCTTCCACACGCTCCAGGCGTACGAGGCCGCACACGCGCAGTTCCACGCGGCGCGCGACCGAGCGAGCGACGGCCCCGAGGGGCTGCCGAGCGAACGCGAACGCACCGCCGCGGTCGCGGCCGCGCGCTACCTCGCCGCGCACACCCCGACGAGGCGCGAAGCCGAGCAGACGTTCACCATCGCCAGCCGCCTCCTCAGGGGCGAGAGCATCCACGAGGACTGACCGACTCCACTCGGCCGCGACGCACCGGGGATCGGCCCGGAAACCGCCGCGGGGGAATCTACTTGCCGCGGGCTGTCGAAGTCGAGGTATGGCGATGGAACGCGTGAATCCGGCGACGGGCGAGCACATCGAGACCGTCGACGCGCACACGGACGCGGAGGTCGACGAACTGCTCGGGGCCGCTCACGAGCGCTACCTCTCGTGGCGCGAGGTCCCGATGCACGAGCGCTGCGAGCTCATGGCGAACGCGGCGGACGTCCTCCGCGAGAACCAGGAGGAGTACGCCCAACTCATGACCGAGGAGATGGGGAAACCCATCACGGGGGCTCGGAGCGAGGTCGAGAAGTGCGCGTGGGTGTGCGAGCACTACGCCGAGCACGCCCAAGCATATCTGCAGGACGAGACGCTCCCGAGTCCGCCGGAGGCGGAGGCGAAGGTCGTCCACGAACCCCTCGGCGTGGTGATGGCGGTGATGCCGTGGAACTACCCGTTCTGGCAGGTATTCCGGTTCGCCGCGCCGAACCTCGTCGCGGGGAACGTCGGCGTCCTGAAGCACGCGTCGAACGTCCCCGGGTGCGCGAAGGCCATCGCGGAGGTGTTCCGCGAGGCCGGGTTCCCGCAGGCGTGCTTCCAGACGCTCCTCGTGTCGGGGTCGAAGGCGAACGAGGTCATCGAGGACGAGCGCGTTCGTGCGGTGACGCTCACGGGGAGCGAGCCCGCGGGGCGCGCGGTCGCCGAGACCGCCGGCCGGGAGCTGAAGAAGACGGTGCTCGAACTCGGTGGCGCGGATCCGTTCATCGTGCTCGACGACGCGGACGTGGAGGCGGCGGTGACGCGTGGCGTGACCGCGCGCCTCCTGAACTCCGGGCAGTCCTGTATCGCGGCGAAGCGCTTCGTCGTCCACGACGCAGTCTACGACGAGTTCATCGAGCGGTTCGTCGCGGAGATGGAGGCGCAGACCGTCGGCGACCCGACCGACGAGGCGACGGACGTCGGCCCGCAGGCGCGCGAGGACCTCATGGCGGAACTCCACGACCAGGTCGAGCGCTCCGTGCGGGACGGTGCGACCGTCGAGTGCGGCGGCGAACCCCTCGACCGCGAGGGCTACTTCTATCCGCCGACGGTGCTGACGGACGTCCCGCCGGACGCGGCCGCGGCGTGCGAGGAGACGTTCGGTCCCGTCGCGGCCGTCTTCCGCGTCGACAGCGAACAGGACGCCATCGACCTCGCGAACGACTCGACGCTCGGGCTCGGCGCGAGCGTCTGGACCGAAGACCTCGAACGCGGCGAGCGCATCGCTCGCGAGATAGAGGCCGGGTGTACGTTCGTGAACGAACTCACGAAGAGCGACCCGCGCGTCCCCTTCGGCGGCATCAAGGACTCCGGGTACGGGCGCGAGCTCGCCCAGCACGGCATCAAGGAGTTCCTGAACGAGAAGACCGTGTGGGTCCAGGACGCCCAGGACTGACCGCGTTCGACGCCCGGGCAACCACCGGCGCGACCCGATAGGTCGAACGCAAGACACTTTCTGTGGCGGCGCGAACCGCCGCGCATGCCCCCCAGCCCTCCACCGACGAGCGACGCCTCGTCGCGGGCGACGGCACGGTGGCGCGACCGCGCCATCTCGCGTCGTGACGCCCTCGCTGCGACCGGAAGCGCCGCCGTCGCCGCGCTCGCCGGCTGTCTCGGCACCGATGCGTCGGCCGCGACCGTGAACGCGGCGCCCTGGCCGATGCAGGGCTACGACGCCGGCCGGACGAACCACCGCGCGGACGCGAAGCCACCCCGTAGCGACCTCGCGGTCGCGTGGCGGGGCGACCTCCCCGAGCGGTGGCCGTCGACCCGCCAGCCGGTCGCGTACGACGACCTCGTCGTCGTCCCGAACGACGGCGTCGTCGGACTCGACCGCGAGGACGGCAGCGAGCGGTTCGCGCTCCACCCTACCGAACGCGGGCTGGCTGTCGCGGCCGCCGACGGCTACCGGACGCCGACGCTCGTCACCGGCAGCACCAGCACCGTCCTCGGCCTCGACGCGACCGGCGGCGTCGATACCGGCGTCGGGAAGCGCGTCGCGGAACGCTGGCAGGTGGGCGGCGACGACGACGGCCCGTTCCCGGGCGGACTGCTCGGCGGCGACGACGTACTCGCGGGGACGACGCCCGTGGCCGCCGACGGCGTCGTCTACCACGCGAGCCCCGACGCTGCGGTGGTCGCGCGCGACGCGGCGAGCGGCCGGGAGCGCTGGCGGCACGTCGGCGAACGCGGTGGCGGGTTCTTCGCGGTCGGCGAGCACGTCTACGTCGCGACGTTCGGCGAGTCCGTTCGCGCGCTCGACCCCGCGGACGGACGCGTCGTCTGGACGCACCGCGAGCGCGACGGCGACCCGAACCGCTGGACGGGCGTCTCGGCGGCTGACGGTGACGTGTTCGTGAACGACGGGCGCGGGGTCACGGCGCTCGACGCGACCGACGGCGGGCGCGTGCGCTGGCGGTCCGGCGACGGCGAGCGAACGGACGTCAGGACGGACTACGGCGTGCCGACCGTCGTCGACGACCGCGTGCTCCTCTCGGGGTTCGACGCGGTGTACGGCTTCGACCGGGAGACGGGCGAGCGCGTCTGGAAGCGCGCGCTCGACCCGACCGACCCGCGGCACGTCGCGGCCGCGGGCGACCTCGCGTTCGTCCCGACCGAGGGCGATGGACTGGTCGCGCTGCACGCTGCGACCGGCCGCACGGCGTGGGAGTTCGCCCCGCCGGACGCGTGGGAGGTCGGCCCGCCGGTCGTCGCCGACGGTCGCCTCTACGCCGTCGCCGGCAACGCGCTCGTCTGCCTGGAGGGGTCGCGATGACGGTCACGGAGGCGGTCCGCGAGCAGCACGAGCGCGACGGTCGAGGTGGACGGGACGCGGCCGACGACCGCGGCGACGGCGACCGTGGCGGTGGCGGGGACGAGCCCCGCGGGCCGGACCCGTCGAAGCCGGTGCGGCGCGCGTTCGGCGTCGTCTCGCGACGACCGGTACTCCTGTTCGCGTTCGCGCTCGCGGCTGTCGTGGTGGCGGCCGCGGACGTCGCGCGCATCCTCGACCCGGTCGGGAACGCGACCCCGAACGTCATCGGGGGCGGCCTGTCGTTCTCGTTCCTCGCGTACCCGACCGGGACGCGCGTCACGATGGTCACGCCTGGTTCGCTCGTCGGCCTCCAGCCGTGGTGGCTGCTGGCGACGGTCGTCCTCGGCGCTATCGGGCCGCTCGCGGCGGGCGTGGCGACGACGTGGACGGTCGCGCGGGCGGCGAACCGCGAGGTGACCGTCGAGCGCGCGCTCGCGACGACCACGTACGTCGTCGCGGTCGCGGCCGCCTGGCACGCCTCGGTCTGGCTCCTCGAGGTGTTCCCGGCGGCGGTCGCACCGCTCCTCCTCGTCGGCCTCTGGCTGTCCGCGCGCCTGTTCCCGGCGCCCGCGCTCGCCGCGCTCGACCTCTCGCCGCTCGACGCGGCGAGCGAGGCGTACGCGCTCACTCGCGGTCGAGCGTTCGGCTGCTTCCTGTCCGTGCTCGGCGCCGGGACGCTCGGAAGCCTCCTCGCGGACCTCGGGACCGTCGCCGCTATCTCGCAGAGCGACCCGAAGTTCGCGCTCGGAACCGTCCTGAGTTACACGTTCGCGGGCGCCATCGGCGCGGTCGCAGCGACAATTTACGCCGTCGAGGCGCGCGAAGAACGCGAACAGTGGCGTGCGGCACGCGAGGAACGCCAACAGGGACGAGCCGGCAGCGAGGACGAGCGGCGAAACGGAAACTGACTTGGCCGCGCCGCCGCGAGGACCGAGCATGACAGACTCCGACGCCGGCGCGACCGACGTCGACGGTGACGGGAGCGCGATGGACGCCTCGACTGCACTCGCCGGGGCGCGCGGGAAGCTCGCGCTCGCCGCGGTGTTCCTCGTCGCCATCGTCGCCGCCGAACTCACGGACGTCAGCGCGCCCGCGGTCGGCCTCGACACGGCGTTCGACGTGCAGGCCGCCATCGTCGGGACGTTCATCGTCCTCTTCGGGGGCGCACAGATCAGTCACGCGACGGACGTCGCCGGAAGTGCGGACGACGGCACCGCCAGCCAGTTGCAGCGCGGCGGCGCGGTCATCGTGCTCGGCGGGCTCGTCGTGCTCGCGGTCGCCTTCCTCTGACCCCGTGGCGCGTGGCACTGGCACGCCGCGCCAGCGACGTGGCGGGCGTGCGATTCGTTCGCACAGGTAGCGAGTCGTTTATTCGCTCGGGCCACGTACAACGGTCGAATTGTTCGTCGGTCACTCGCTGGTCGCGTTCGCCGTGGTCGCCGCCGTCGCCAGCCGCGCGTTCGACGTGGACGGCCGGCGGGCGCTCGTCCTCGGTGCGATAGCGGGTGCGTTCGCGGCGGTCCCGGACGCGGACATGGCGTACGCCGCGACGGGCGTCCTCGACGTCGCGCTCGCCGCGACCGTCGGCGCTGGCGGCGCTGTCGGTGGCAGTGAGGGCGTGTTCGCGGTGACGGGCGCGTTCTGGGCGGCGTCGACGATCGTCCACCGGTCGATGACGCACTCGCTCGTCGTCGCCCCGGTCGCCGCCGTCGGGTTCGCGCTCCTCGTGCATCGCGGGCAGCGCGTGCGACTCGCGGTCGCCGTCGGCGCCGGCGTCCTCGCCGCGCTCGCCGCGCTCGCGGTGGTCGTCCACGGCGCACTCGGGTTGTTCGTGTTCGCGGCGTTCGTCGCCGCAGGCGTCGGCGTCGCCGCCGTCGTCCGCTACGGCACCACGCTCGACGCCCGCGGGACGTTCGTGCTCGCGCTCGTCGGGCTCGCCTCCCACCCGTTCGGGGACGTGTTCACGGGCGAGCCGCCCGCGCTCCTCTGGCCGCTCGACGCCCGCGCCCTCGACGCCCGCGTCGCGCTCTCGACCGACCCGACGCTGCACCTGCTCGGCGCGTTCGCGCTCGAACTCGCCGTCATCGCGCTCGCACTCGTCGTGTACGCCGACCTCGCCGAGCGGTCGGTGCGGCCGTCGCCGCGCGCACTCCTCGGCGTCGCTGGCGGGCTCGCGGCGCTCGCGCTCCCCGCGCCGACGCTCGACGTCTCCTATCACTTCGTGTTCTCCGTGCTCGCCGTCGGCGTCGTCGCCGCCAGCCCGGGCCTCGCCGCGACCGCGCGCCGCCTCGTCGCTCGCGGTCGCGCCGCACTCGCCGCCGCCGCCCCACGCCCAGTGTTCGCCGACGGCGGCCACACCGTCGCCGCGCCCGCCGACCACGACCGCGCGCTTCGCGCGCTCGCCACCGCCGTCGCGACCGTCGCGCTCGCACTCGGCGCGTACGCCGTCGGCTACCTCGTCGTCGCCTGAGCGGACGACTCGTCGCGCAGTCGCCACGCTCGGTACGCAAGCAACGTTGCCGCCGCCGCCAACGCGACGCCGGGGAGCGCGAACAGGAGGTTCGGCGAGCATCCCGCAGCGATACAGAGCGCGTGCTCGAACGACTGCTGGACGAGGACCGCGCCAGCGAGCGCCATCGCCGTCGCGCCGACGACGCGCACGCGAACCGCAACCACAGCTAGACCAGGACCTCGACCTCGTAGCCGGCGTCGCGGATCGCCTCGATGAGCTCCTCGACGTGGTCGTGCCCGCGGGTCTCGAGGTCGATCTCGACCTCGGTGTCGGCCATCCCGATCTGGCGGCTCGTGCGGTCGTGCTGGATGGCGTAGATGTTCGCCTTCTTCGCGCTGATGACGTCCAGCAGGTCCTGGAGGCTCCCGGGGCGGTCCCGGAGGACGGTCTTGATCTTCACGTACCGGCCGGTGGCGACGAGGCCGCGCATGATGACGGTCGTGAGCGTGTTCAGGTCGATGTTCCCGCCGCACATCGCGGGCACGATGACCTCTCCCTCCTCGAAGTCGAACTTCTCGAAGAGCAGCGCCGCGAGCGGCGCGGCGCCCGCGCCCTCGACGAGCGTCTTCCCGCGTTCGAGGACGTACGTGAGCGCCATCGCGATCTCGGGGTCGCTGACGGTGACGACCTCGTCCACGCGCTCGCGGATGACCTCGAACGGCTGGTCGCCGACCCTGCGGGTTGCGATACCGTCCGCGATGGTGTCGACGCTATCGCGCTCGTATATCTCGCCCTTCTGGAGGCTCTGCGCGACGCTGGAGGCGCCCTCGGCCTGCACGCCGACGATGCGGACGTCGGGATTCCGGCCCTTGACCGCGGTCGCGATACCCGAGATGAGGCCGCCGCCGCCGATGGGGACGAGCAGCGTCTCGACCTCCGGGAGGTCGTCCATGATCTCCAGGCCGATTGTGCCCTGGCCCGCCATCACGTACGGGTCGTCGAAGGCGTGCACGTACGTCCGGTCCTCGGATTCCTCGAGTTCGTGCGCGTGGTCCGCCGCTTCGTTGTAGTCCGCGCCGTACAGCACGACCTCCGCGCCGTAGCTCTGGGTCGCGTTGATCTTCGAGATGGGCGCGTACTCCGGCATCACGATCTTCGAGTCGACGCCCGACCGCGACGCGGCGAGCGCCACGCCCTGCGCGTGATTGCCCGCGCTCGCCGTGACGACGCCCTTGTCCCGGGCCTCCTGGGGGAGCGTCATGATGCGGTTGGTCGCGCCCCGTATCTTGAACGACCCGGTGCGCTGGAAGTTCTCCATCTTCAGGTGGACCTCCGCACCCGTCATGTCCGAGAACGTATGCGAGTACTCGATCGGTGTGTGCCGCGACGTCTCCCGTACCCGCTCCAGGGCTTCCTCCACGTCCGCGAGTTCTATCATGCCACGAGATTCCCGGCCCGCCCGCTAATCGTTTTCGGGGCGAGCGAACCGTGGACCGCTCAAGCGGAACCGTCGCCTCGCGACGGCGGGCCTGGCGCGGTCAGTGCTGGTGGTGGACGGGGAACGCGACCTCGACCGTCGTCTTGTACTCCGTGATGCGACCGTCCTCGACGTTCGCCGTCCAGTCCTCCACCTCGATGCCGCTGATGTTCTCGACCGACTCGTTGGCCTGCGCGAGCGCTTCGGCCGCGGCGTCCTCCCAGGATTCGGTCGACGTTCCGAGCACCTTGATTATTTTCACTGCCGTCATGGCAGTCGACGTTGGTCGCGAACCGGCTTTGGTATGCGCGCACCCCGGGAGCGGTATGGGTCCGTTAGTGGAGTGAAAGGTCTTGCATCCGGGGTTGCACTAGCCTTTTACGCTCGCACGGGGAACGGTAGCGCAATGGGTCTCAGGTGTTCGCTCATCGGCCACGACTGGGGCGAGAGCGAGATAGAGCGCGATCGCGACGAACAGGGAAGCGAGGTGGTGTTGACGGTCCGCGAGTACGAGGTGTGTGCGCGCTGTGACGACCGGAACCTCATCAGCGAGAACACGGAGGTGACGACGCTCGCGACCGACGACGAGGCGGCGCCGGCCGAGCGTGCGCCGGAACCGACGCGCGACGGCACCGAGGCGCCCGAAGCGGGCGACGGCGCGGCGGCAGAACCGACGGCCGACGCGGCTGGCGCGGCCGACGCGGCCGAGGCGGGTGACGTGGACGCCGAGCCGGGGACGGACGCGACCGGCGATGGTGCCGACACGCACGGTGACGCAGCAGCGCACGAGGGTGCGCCCGCAGAAGCTGGGGCGGCCGAGATAATCGGCGGCGACGCCGGGTCGACCGACGGCGACGGGACCGACGCGACGGCCGCTGACGCGACGGCCGCCGACGAGACCGCTGCCGACGCGGCCGACGACGAGGAACCGCCGGTCGACGACGCGGTCTTCATCGACGACGCGGAGGACGACGCGGGAGAGGGCGCGGACGTCGACGCCGTCGAGGACGCGGTCGCGGACGCCGAGGAACCCGTCGCCGACGCCGCACCGGACCCGCACGGCGACGCCGCACCCGGTGCGACCGGTGACGCGCCCGACGACGACGCACCGGACGCTCCGGCGGCCGCGGACGAGACGGCGGTCGCGGACGACGACGGCGTCGTCCTCGACGACGACGACGGCGACGGTGGAACCGTGGACGACGACCGCGAGCACGGCGAGTGGCCGGACGGCCCCGACGATGCGAGCGCGAGCGCGCCGAATGCGGACGTCTCGGGCGCCGAGACTGGTGCGGGCGACGCGACGACCGGCCAGTTACACGAGTCCGCCGCCGCGGCCGACGGCGACGACGGCTACGACGCGGAGTTCATCGACGACGACACCGCCCGAGAGCAGACCCAGCCGGAGCCCGAGCAGGCGTCGGATTCGCCGAGCGGTATCAAGTCCGCCGGGGAGACCGCACCACCGGGACAACGCCACTCTCGGACCGGCGAGCTCGTCTGTCCGAACTGCCAGAACGCCGAGAGCGCGGACCGGACGAGCCTCCGCGCGGGCGACATCTGCCCCGAGTGCCGGAAGGGCTACCTGAGCAACCCCGGCGAGTGACGAAACAGGTAAACCACCGCCCGCCAATGTGCCTTCCATGAAGGAGTACAAGATGCGTCGTGGCGAGTACCTCGAGGAAAGAATCCCGGACCTCGAAGGAACCGTCGAGGAGACCTTCGGCCCCATCACTGGCACGGAGGAGTTCAAGGGCAGCGACCTGTTCGTCGTCGGGGAACCCGACAACCCCGTGTTCGAGCGCATCGTCGTCGGCGCCGTCGAGTACGGCTCGAAGAAGGACAAGCTCGCCGTCGAGTTCCACGAGCGCGACCCGACGGAGCTCTCCCCCGACGAGCTCGAGGCCGCCGAGGAAGCGGTCTCGGCGAAGAACGAGTTCCTCCTCGACGCGACCGGTCGCGACGCGAAGGCGCGCCGCGACTCCCTGAAGCGCTCGGTCGAGGACGACCCCGACCACGACGTCGACGCCTGAATCGCGACGTCGACGCCGGAGACGCCACCCTCGTTCGTTCTCTCTTCGTTCCCGTAGCGACGCGGCCGAGCAGCAGGACGGAACCGGCGTCCTGGCGGACGCCACGCTGGTGCGACCGGTAGCCTACCTGGATCGAGGAGAGGGTCCCGCCGTTCACGGCGGGCGTGAATCCGACAACAGAGACACAGCCGGCGACACCGCTCAGTCTGGGGTATCTAGGTCGTTCGCCGCGTGGAGCAACATCCCTTCCCACGTCAGGCCGTGGTCGTTCTTGATTCGACTCAACCGTTCATGCACGTCGTCGTCGACGACAACGTGGATGTTCTTCGCCATACATACATACAAAAACTAAACATACATTAGTCTTCGGATGCAACGACCTGTTGATGAAGCGCACCAACGAGTTCGTCGTACGCCCCCGCTCCGAGAAGGACGAGGAGCTACTGCGACGACTGTTGGACGCTTCTGCCGCACTCTGGAACGAAATCAACTACGAGCGCCGCGAGAACTACGCCGACCCGGACGGCGACGTCTGGGACATCAGCGAGTACCGCGGACGCTACGGTGGCACGCTCGGTGCGTCCACCGTCCAACAGGTCGAGCGGAAGAACCGCGAAGCGTGGCGGTCGTTCTTCGCACTCCAGGAAACGGGTGAAGCCAACGGCAAACCCGGATTCTGGGGGAGTGGCGACGACCGCGAGCTCCGCACGTACATCCGCAACACGTCGTACACGGTCGAGTGGGGCGACTACTCCCGACTCGAGATTCTGGTCGGCCAAGACCTGAAAGACGAGTACGGGCTTGGCTACCGCGAGCGCCTCCGACTCGAAGTTCGGGGCGACCCGAACTGGAAGGAGTACGACAAGCAGGGCCGGTTGGAGCTTTACTACGATGAGGCTTCGGACGAGTTCAGGGCCTTTCAGCCAGTCACTATCGACAATTCTCGACTGGCACAACCACTGGCTTCGGAAGAAGCCGTCACCAGAAATCCCAGATTTCTGGTTGCCCATCAGACGTAGTCTGATGACCGCGCTGGACATCGGTGCGAACAACCTCGTCGCCTGTACGACCACGACCGGCCAGCAGTACCTCTACGAAGGACGCGGCCTGTTCGAGCGGTTCCGCGAGACGACGCGCGAGATCGCGCGCCTCCAGTCCAAACTGGACGACCAGCGCCGGTCGAGCAAGCGAATCGACCGGCTGTACCGTCGGAGAACCCGGCGTCGCGACCACGCACAGGACGCGCTCGCCCGCGACCTCGTCGAGCGACTGCACGAGGAGGGCGTCGCGACCGTGTACGTCGGCGACCTGACGGACGTTCTCGAAACGAGCTGGTCCGTCCGGGCGAACGAGAAGACACACAACTTCTGGGCGTTCCGCGCGTTCGTCGAGCGACTCGCCAACACCGCCGAGGAGTACTGTATCACGGTCGAAGTGCGTTCGGAAGCGTGGACGTCGCAGACGTGTCCGAACTGTGGGTCGACCGACCGGACGACGCGACACCAGGACACGCTGACGTGCGAGTGTGGCTTCGAGGGCCACGCGGACCTCGTCGCGTCCGAGACGTTCCTGAGACGGCAGACCAACGTAGCAAGGCCGATGGCACGGCCTGTATGCCTCAAGTGGGACGACCACAATTGGTCGGAGTCACCACGCTCTCCCCGTCCCAACGAGGAGCATACGAACCCGCAAGTTGCCTCCGTGGGCCGGTAGTCGATACCCCCAGCGCGAGGAAACCCCGGCGTTCACGCCGGGGAGGATGTCATTGGAGTGCGTTCTGGACGGACGTGGCGACGGTGCGTGCGCGGTCGGCGAGCGCGGGCGGGACGTGGCCGGCGTCGACGGCGGCGTCGAGTTCGTCGTCGTCGACGCGCTCGACGGTGCCGTCCGCGTGTTTGACGACGTCGACGTGGAGGTCGACGTAGCGCGCGCCGTCGGGGAACAGTTCGACGGGCGTGCAGACGTTCACGTACGTTCCCTTCGTCTCGCCGTCCTCGCTCCGGTACACGGTCGGGTACCACCAGTTGCCTTCGGTGAGTTTCGTGATGGCGACGTCGCCTTCCTCGCGCGGGATGCCGAGCGCGTCGTACGTGCCGCCGCCGGTCATGTCGCGTTCGACCGTGAGTTTGCCGGCGTCGGCGTCGAGCGCGGTGATGCGGCCGCGGCCGAGCGTGTAGCGGTCGCCCTCGGGTTTCCCGTGCTCGATGGTGATGGTGCCGTCGTCGCGCGGCCCGAACGCGTCGACGACCGCCGCGAACGGGAGGTCGTCGGTCTCGTCGGCGTCGCCCCACGCGCCGTCGCCGGCGTGCGCGAGCACGCCTTCGGCGAAGTCGACGGCGTCGCTCGCGCTCGCACTCCCGGCTTTGACGCGGTGGTGGCCGGGCATCGTCGTCGCCACCGCGCGCCGGTCGTCGTCGAGCGCGAACCGGGACTCGCGCCCGAACCACACCCACGCCGTCGCCGCCGCGGGGACCTCCTCGAGGCTGGTGTCGAGGCGAACCGGGACGTCGTCCGGGTCGCCGTCGGGGAGTGCGTCGAGTGCACGAGCACGGTCGCTCGCGGCGTCGAGCGCGTCCCCGAGCGCGCTCATGTCGGCGTCGGCGGCGGCGCGCTGCCAGCGGACGCCCCAGCCGTCGGGCGGGTCCGGCTGGAGGAGTTCGGTGGTGCGGACGAGTTCGGTTGCGCGCTCCCCGCGGACGTTCGCGCTGACGCCCGAGCGCGCCCGGTCGAGCGCGACGAGGCCCCCGCGAACGCCGAGCGCTTCGGCGACCTCCGGGCGGTCGTCGCCCCACGGCGGCGCCGCGTCGACGACCTGCACGCGCCGGACGTCCCCGGGTTCGACGTAGCCGTCGGCGTCGTCGAACGGCAGGAACGCCTCGCGGTCGCCGAGGTCGACGACCGCGCCGCTCCCCATGGCGTCCGTGACGGGCGCGAGGAACACCGCCCCCTCGGGCGCCGGGTCGTCCCACGAGAGCGCGTCCACGGCCACGCCCGCGAGGTCCTCGCGGAGCGTCCTGACGGCGTCGGGGTCGCCCGAGAGGCCGACGCCCTGACGGTCCGCGGTCGTCGACGCGGCGACGTCCGCGGGTGCGAACCCGAACTCGTGGTCGAAGCGCTCGCGGATCGGCGGCGACGCCTGCACGACGTCGTGGTCGGCGTCGAGCAGTCGCTGCGTGATGGCAGTCGTGTAGATGCCACGGACGCGCGCCCTCATTCCAGTGCCTCCCGCGTCGGCGCGAACCGCACGCGCTCGTGGACGCTCGGGCCGAGCGACAACTCCACCACGAGCGGGTCGCCCGAATCGGTCGCCCCATAGTCAGCAGCGTCGTCGCCGCTCGCGCGTTCGAGGACGCGGCCGTCCTCGACGTACGCGCCCCACGTCTCGAAGCGGAGCCAGCCGCGCATCTCCGCGGCGTGGGTCGTGACGTCGCAGTAGTCGACGGCGTGCTCGGGGTAGTCGCTCGCGCTGTGCGCCATGTCCATGTCGGAGTACACGACGTCGTGCGCGTCGAAGAACGCGCCGAGCGCCGTCGCGGTCTCGTCGACGAGGGCGGCGACGCGCTCGCTCGCAGCCTGGAGGTCGTCGGTGTCGAGGCCGACCTCGCGGAGCGCGGTCTGCGTGCGCTGGTCGAAGTGCATGCCCGACCGTTCGAGGGTCGCCGGTAAGAAATCCCTCGTCTCCGAGCGGCCGGTCGACGTCGCCGGACGCGCTCGAGGTGTGGTCGTACGATGCGGACGCTGGTCGCGTCGCTCGGCGTGACTGTGGGTTGGCGTACGGAAACTCGTCGCTGCGGTCAGTCGTCGGCGGCGGCGGAGAAGGAGGCGGAGCGCAGAGAATGAGAGGCGGCGGCGGCGTCGTCGTCGGGTGCTGGTCGGTTCGAGAGTGTCGGTACGCGTTTTCGGTCGTTCTCGTCCTCGGGTGTGGGGAGTCCCGGGAAGAGAAGGTTGCTGTTGTCCTCGTCTGTCATTAGCATACGTTGGCTCTTCGTTCCTTATGAATCCCCTCCTTAAACAACTTGTGGTAGCTAATAGCATACAAGGACATTTAAGGACGGGTTGGTGCCACGTCGACGCCCCCGGAAGCACCCGGTCGCGCGCTCGGGTGGAGCGGCGCTCGATGGGGCAACGCTTAGGACCCACGTGCAACAAATCGGGGGCATGAAACGGGGTCGGGATCCGGTCGAGCGCGCCGCGAGCGACGACGAGGACCTCCAGGAGATCGCGACCTGGGAGCCCCGGACGCGACTCGACCGGTTCGCGGTCGGGTTCTACGAACGCATCTTCCCCGCCATCCGCGGTCTCGTCCTCGCCACGGCCGTGCTGTTCACCCTCGCCATCCTCTTCGCGAGCAGCATCGGCACCCCGCGACTCCCCGTCGTCGCGCTGTTCGCCGCACTCTCCGCCGTCCCCGCGCTCGCCCTCGCCGCGTACGTCTACGTCGCGGACGTCACCACGAAGGAACCACTCGACCTCATCGCGGCGACGTTCGCGCTCGCGTTCGTGTTCGCGAGCTTCGCCGCCATCGTCAACACCGCCGCCGAACCGCTGTTCGCGGCGCTCGGCGGCCTCGGCGTCGTCGGGTACTTCCTCCTCATCGTCGCCCCCGGCGAGGAACTCGTGAAGCTGCTCGCCGTCCGGTTCTACGCGTACCGCGACGGCCGATTCGACTCGGTCGTCGACGGCGCGGTCTACGGCGCCGTCGCCGGCCTCGGGTTCGCGACCATCGAGAACGCCATCTACGTCACGGGGTTCGTGCAGCAGGCGACCACCGGCATCGTCGTCGACCAGGCGATCGACATCGCGCAACGCCGCGCACTCGCCGGCCCCGGGCACGTCATCTACTCGGGCATCGCCGGGTACTACCTCGGTCTCGCGAAGTTCGTCGACGAACACCGCGGCGCCGTCGTCCTCAAGGGCCTCGTCATCGCCGCCGGCTTCCACGCCCTCTACAACCTCACCATCGGGTTCGCGCCCGGTATCGTCGGCGGGCTGCTGGGCGTCGGCCCCATCGTCGCGTTCGTCGTCTACGTCGTCGCGTTCGACGGCGTCGCCGGCGGCTTCCTCGTCCTCAAACTCTACAACTACCGGGACGCGTACAATCGCGTCGACGCGGGACGTACCTACGACCCGGACGCGCCCGTGGACGCGACCGAGATCGACCCGAGCACGAACGACGACCCCATCGCACCCGGCGCCAAGCGCGCGCAGTCCGCTCAGGAGGCCGACGAATCGACGGCAACCTGGGGGACGGACGACGCCGAGACCGACGCCGGATGGGAGTCCACCGTCGAGGACGACGACAGCGGCTGGTAGCGCGTTCGCTTCTCGTGGCGAGTGGCGCGACCGGTTCTTCCAGCGAGTGTTCGACCGCGTTCCGCGCCGGTCAGTCCTGGTAACCGTCGAGCATGGACGCGACGTACTTCCCGACGACGTCCACCTCGAGGTGGACGGGGTCGCCGACTCCCTTCTCGGAGAGCGTCGTCACGTCGTAGGTCGTCGGGACGATGGCGACCGTGACGCGCGGCCCCGAGTCCCCGCTCCCGGCCTGGAGGTCGGCGATGGTGAGACTGATGCCGTCGAGCGTGATGGAGCCCTTCTCGACGACGTAGTCCGCGTAGCGCGCTGGGAGTTCGAACTCGAAGAACCAGTCCTCGCCGCCCGTGGAGTCGACGTTCGTCACCGCGGCGACCGCGTCGACGTGCCCCTGGACGAGGTGGCCGTCGAACCGGCCGTCCGCCGGCATCGCGCGCTCCAGGTTGACGGCGTCGCCGACGTCGAGGTCGCCGAGGTACGTCTTCGCGACGGTCTCCTCGGCGAGGAACACCTCGAACGTCTCGTCGTCGAACGCCTCGACCGTGAGGCAGACGCCCGACACCGCGATGCTCGCGCCGTGCGCGACGTCCCCGAGGACGACGTCGCCGGCGATGGTGAGCCGCCGGCCGTCCTCGGTGACCGCGACGTCGACGACCTCCCCGGTCTCCTCGACGATACCCGTGAACATGCCTGCGGGTTGGCTCGACCGCCGGATAGCGGTGTCGGTCCCCGGTCGTCGAGCGCGCGATCGTCCGAGAGCGGTGTCGGTCCCGGTCGTCGCGGAGGCGAGCACCGCGAGGCGAGTCCCGGCGGGCTTTTGGTCGCGTAGCGGGTACGGACGGCAAATGCCTCGTTCGATCTCCGAGCAGTTCTCGCTCATGGTGGCGGTCGTCATCGCCGCCCCGATCGCGCTCGCGGGCGTCGACATGACGCTCCGCGGGGAGACGACGTGGGGGCCCGCGCTCGTCGGCGTGAGCATCATGATACTGCTCGTCGAGAAGTACGTCACGACCCCGCAGGACGTGCCGGGCCTGGCGGTCGCGAAGGCGGTCGGGTTCGTCGCGAAGGACCCCGAGGAGGACGCGGACGCGAGCGACGGCGACGGCTGACGCCCTCGCTTGGTCGGAACTTACGCGTCCGCGGACCCGTCGACGGTCGCGGTGTGCCGACCGTACGCGTACCCCGTCCAGACGAGGGCGGCCGGGAGGGCGACGGCCTCGACCAGTCGTACGAGCAGCAGGTAGTACATCGCCGTCTCTCCTGGCGTCCCGAGGCGGGGAAGCCACGGCGCGATAGCGGTGTCGGAGGCGAACGCGGCCGCGAGCACGCGGTCCGCGGCGACGACGAAGGCCGCAAGCGCGAGCGCGACGATGGCGGGGCGGCGCACGGACGGGTCGGTTCGGAGTGCGCGTAGCACGCTCATGCGGGGGCCGTCGGCTGCGCGCCCCAAAGTGGTTGCGTCGGCGTCCCCGGGCGTCTCTCCCACCGCGTCGTCGTTTCACTCCTTCCACGCCGTCGCTTCACTCCGCTCGCGCTGTCGCCTGCCAGTCGCGAGCGTAGCCGGCGATTTCGTCGGCGAACGCGGCTCTCGCCGCGCTCCAGGCTTCCTCGTCCGCGTCGCGGGCGCGCCGCCACGCGGCGACCTGGTCGGCGTCTTCGGCGCTCGCGAGTCGCATCATCTCGACGACGACGTCGTCGGTGACGCGCCAGCGCGCGTCGGGATTGCCGCGGACGGCGGCGCGGATGCGGTCGGGGTCGTCGGCGAGCGTGAACCGCGACTCGGGGAGGCGCCGGGAGAGTTTCGGCTGGTCGTCGAGGCCGGGAACGAGGCGCGTGTAGAGGGCGTGGAGGGTGCCGTCGGTGGGGGCGCGTTCGCGGACGCCGTCGACCATCGGGCGGAGCGAGCGCTCGTCGGCGCCCATGACGATGCAGTTCGCGGCGTAGTCGTCGGCGACGAGCGGGTGGAGCATGTCGGCGACCATCAGGAACCCGTCCATGCGGCGCGTGAAGCGACTTGGTTCCCAGTCGCTGGGGAGGTCGGTCTCGTCGAGTGCGGCGGCGTCGACGCCGGCGTCGTCGTACGCGTCGCGGTTCGCGCGCTCCCACGCGGTGACGTCGAGGTCGACCGCGGCCATGTCGCGCTCGGGGTCGGCGTACCGCGCGAGGTGGTACGCGGTGTGCGTGACGTCCTCGGCACCGTACTGGGTGCGGAGGCGGCCGCGGTCGTGGTCGAACCCGAGCGCGTCGACGAACGCGACGAACCGCCGGGCGCGTTCGCGGACGACGTCGAGCGCGTACCCCTGCGTGCTGTAGGGCTCGAAGTCGGCGACGACGAACTGGACGTCGAACCCGGCGCGCTGGAGGGCGATAGCGGTCTGCATCTGGCCGAGCGTCCCGACGTGGGGCGGGCCGGTGACGCTCACGCCGAACGTCAGGACGCCGTCGGTCCCGGCGCGGTCGGCGAACGCGCGGGCGTCCTCGCCGACGACGAATCGGCGGCGGACCTCGGCCGGCGGGAGGTCGCCGAGCGCCAGCGGTTCGCTGGCGTGGTCGTCGACTGGCTCGTAGCGGTCGCGAGCGCGGAGCGCGTCGTAGTGGTCCTCGAGTGAGGCCATACGACGAATCGTTTCACCTGTCAGTAAAGTGTTACTCTGTGACTAGGTACCGATGCGCAAATGAAGGCCGTGGTCGTCGGTCAGTTCGCGCCGGGGACGTCCATGCCGATCTGTCGCATCACGCCCATGGCGTCGTACTGCGCCCAGGACTCGGCGAGTTTGCCGTCCTCGAACCGCCACTCGATGTGGTCTTCGATGCTGATTCGTTCGTTCGTCGCCGGCATCCCCATGTACTCGCCGGTGTGGATGCCGGACACTCGCCCGCGGTGGAAGACGTGGTCGCCCTCGGCGACGACGTCGAGCACCTCGTAGGTGACGTCGCTCATCGCGTCGTGGATCGGGTCGAACTGGTCGCGCACGTCGGCGACGGTTCGCATACCGTCGGGCACCGCGGGGTCGTGGCCGACGTAGTCGGCTGTGCAGTGTGCCTCGAACTCGTCGTACTTGCCCGACCAGAGCAGGGTGGAGAGTTCCTTCGCGAGCCGCTTGTTCGCCGAGGTGTTGTCGATGGCTGCAGTCATTTGTAATCAACAATAGCTAGGTTTCGTAGCGGCTTAGCTGTTGTTCGACCATCAGAAAAGGCGACGCTACCAGGTGCGGAGGCCCGCGGACCCGCCAGCGAAGCCGGGTCTGACAGTCCGATGGCGGCTCCGGCACGGTGGCTACAGGTGCTTGCGCATGCACGTCGCCGACGCCGGACAGAGGTCGGCGAACTCGGCGGTATCCCGCAGCGCGGCGGGTGCGGTGTCGCGGTCGACGCGGTCGTACCCGCGGTCCGCGAAGAACCCCGCGGCGGTCGTCGTCAGGAGGTAGAGCGCGTCGACTCCCCGGTTGCGGGCTTCGCGTTCCAGGGCGTCGCAGACCGCCGTTCCGTAGCCCTGGCCGCGGGCCGCCTCGCGGACGACGACCGACCGGAGGAGCGCCACGTCACCAGCCACCTCGAGCCCGCCGATGCCGACCGCCTCACCGTCGTCGAACGCGACGAAGAACTCGCCGGGGCCCTCGCGGACGTCCGCCGCTGGAAGGTCGTTCCCCACGAGGAGCGCCTCGACGTCGGCGAGTTGCTCACCGGTCGCGCGTTCCAGCTCGACAGCGCGCTCGCTCATGGGTCGACGTTCGACGACGAGGCTCGTAAGCGCTTCCCAGCGAGAGACCGCGTTCGAGAACGAGCCCGAGCGAGTCAGACGGAATCGAAGCCGGTCAGGGTGCGCAGTCGAGTCACGGTGAACAGTCGAGTTACGGCGAGAGCGACCGGGACGCGGTGCCGAGGCCTTCGGCGCCGTCGTCGGTGACGACCGCCAGGTCCGCGACGCGAACGACGCCGTCCGGCCCCGAGACTGTCGCGTCCAGCGCGACGACCGCGCCCTCGCGCACCGTCTCGTCGCCGTCGAGGGGGCGTTCGCGGCGGGCGAGGCCGACGCCGTGCGCATCGAACGTGCTCGCGGGGTCGTCGAACCCGTACGCCGACACCTCCGCGGCACCCTCGCGTTCGACCGCGGCTAGGTCCACGCTCGGTTCGAGTTCAGCGAGCGCCGCGTCCACCGCACCGTCCGCGGCGAGTTGCGCGCGCCGCGTCCACCCGCCGTCGCCGTCGACGACGAGCGTCCGCACCACGCGCCCGTGGTAGCCGTCGCGGTCCCGCGGCGCGAGCGCGACGACGACCGGTTCGCCCGGACGAAGTGCCGCGTCCGACCGCGGCGTCGCATCCACGCCCGCGCCGACCGCGACCACGCCCGGGTCGACGCCCGCACCCGCGAGCTCGGTCGCGACCTCGCGGCGCAACCGCTCCGTCGTCAACGCCATCCCCTCGAACGCGAGGTGGTCGTCCGCCGGCTCGACCTCCGCCTCGTCGCCAGCGTGCCCATGGCCGTGACCGTCGCCACCGCCGTGGCGTTCGCTCTCGCGCAGGACCGCGCGAGCGCGCTCGACCGCGGCGTCCGCCGCCATCTGCACGCTCCGCACCCGAAGACGCTCCGCGTCCGTCTTCGCGACGCGCGCGTCCTCGACGACCGACGTCGACGCCACCTCGAACCCGCGGCCCTCCAGGTACAGCGCCGCGTCGTGCGGTATCGACCGCGGCGCGAGCACCGAGCCCTCCCGACCGAGGTCCTCCAGGGCGACCGCCACGCGCTCGCCCGTCGGAACGTCGCCACCACCAGGCAGCACGCGGTCACCCGGGAACGCCTCCCGCGCCCCGTCCGGTGAGTCCGGCGCGAACAACATCGCCTGCTCGGGCGTCACGCACATCCCCAGCTCGCCGTCGAGACCGCTCGCCCGCGCCAGATACCGCAGGATAGCGTCGTCGCTCGTCCCAACGTGCACGAACGCCGTCGCCTCGCGGTCCGCGAGCGCCTCGCGAACCGGCGCGTACTCGACCGCGAGCTGTGGGCTGCCTGCGTCCCCACCCATCTCTCGCCTAGTCCGCGGCCTCCATCGGCTCCTTGGCCTGCGCGATGAGGTCCTCGAGGTCCGTGCCCGTCGGCTCGTTGTTCAGGAGCACGTCGATGGGGAGCGTCGGCGCCCCATCGACGAGGTTCTCCAGGAGCACGAGGCGTTCGCGAGCACGCGACATCCCGACGTAGAACACGCGGCGTTCGTTGTCCGTCAACATCGGAACCGGACTCGTCGTCTTCGTGAACTCGCGCCCACCCGGGACCTCGTCGGGGTCCGCGGTCGCCGCCATCTGCTCGACGACCTTCTCCGTCAGGTCCGTCCCCACGAACACGTGATCGGCCTCGCGACCCTTCGCCGAGTGAATCGTCCCCAGGCGGACCGTATCGCGGGGCAGTCCGTGGTAGTCCGGGCTCGCGAAGTACGCCTTCATCGTCTTCTTCTGGAACGACGTCACCTTCCGCACCATGTCCGACGCCGACGCCGGCCCCGGCATGAACGGCACGTGGTCGCCGATGACGTCGGCGGGGATCTCGAGGTCCGTGAGGTCCTCGACGCCCGCCTCCTCCTCCATCTCGTCGACCGTATCGAAGAGGTCGTCGCGCTCGTTCGTCCCGAACGCCGAATCCGCGAGCATGTCGGCGAGCCGACGCGCCTGCAGTCCGTTGACGGCCTCGTCCTCGTCCACTCGCTCGACCGCCGTCACGTAATCGTCCAGGCGGTCCGTCCACATCCGCTGGTCCGTGAGGCACTTGAACGGAATCCCCTCCGTGATGAACTCGTCGATGAACTGGAACATCTGGTAGCGAGCGCGGAACAACAGCATCACCGTCTCGGGGTCGTCGTCGTCCATCGTCTCGTCGACGGTGCGGCGGACGTTCCGGACGAGGTCGAGCATCGACGGTCGCTGCACCGCCTCCACGACACCACCCTCCTTCCGCGGTTTCAGGTCCTTGTCCTGGCGCTTCGAGATGTGTCGAATCTCGCGGTTCACGACGTTCAGGACGTTCGACGGCAGCCGATACGAGTTCGGGAGGATGACGTCCTCGTCCGGGTCCGCTTCCAGCAAGAGGTCGGGGTCCGCGCCCTGCCACGCGTACACGACCTGGTCGTCGTCGCCCGCGATGAGGATGCCCGTCATGTGCGGTTTCCACTCCTCGTACACCTCGTGCTGGAGCTTCGTGATGTCCTGGAACTCGTCGATGACGAGGTACTCGACGTTCGGGAGCAGCGACCGCTGCTTGACGCGTTCGAGCATGTCAGCGAACCCGATGACGCCGTTCTCGCCCTTGTACGACCGCCAGCCGCGGATGGCGTCGGGGACGTCGATGCGGTCGTCGTCGCTCGGCCACGTCGGCGTGTACTTGTTGCCCTCCTGCGCGTTCGGGTCGATCTCGGGCGGAAGGCGGACCTCCTCCTCGTTCCACTGGAAGGGGACGTCGTACCAGTCCGCCACGTCGCGGTTCGTTCGCTGCAGCCACTGGCTCGTCGCGATGATCTTGTTCCCGATAGTCGTCGACCGCGCGGTCCGCCGGCCGGCACCGCCGTACTCGTCCTCGAACTCGAGGCCGAAGTCGTCACAGAACTCCTCCTTGTCGTCCTCGCCGACGACGTCACCGCGGGAGAGGTTCAGGAGGTCGTACGCCTTCGCGTGCATCGTGCAGACGTTCCCCTGGAGCGCCCGCGGGTTCTCGTCGAGGCGCTCGGCGAGGCGTTCGCGGATCTCGGCGGCGGCCGCTCGCGTGTAGGAGACGACGAGGATGTCGCGGAACTCGACGTCGTCGTCTTCGAGGATGCCTTCGACCTTGTCGAGGAGGGCGGTCGTCTTCCCGCTGCCGGGACCACCGAACAGACGGGTGAGTGTCGCGTCCGAGTCGGTCATTGTACCCACACTGGGCCCGAACGTTCATAAGGACCGTGGGTTCGGCGGGGCGGGGTCAACGCGTCGCTAGATGCCGGACGAGGAGAAGGTCCCGGAGGCGGTCGACGAGCGATACGGGGCGTTCCCTGGACGATGCTAGTTGTTGCGCGGAGAGCGGGCTTCGCGCACGTCGCTACCGTCGCGGATCTTGTCCTTGCAGTCCGGGCATACTCGGGGGTTCTCGACGCCCCGAGGTGTGAACACCCGGGCGTATGCATCCGTGACGAAGGACCCGCAGTTTTGACATTCCGGCATTTGGAACTCCATCTTCCTGTAGGGGAATAATCTGTATTAATGGTACCGCCGCTCGTGGTAGGCTGGCGCAATAGCCACCGGCCACCACCAGTGGAATCGAGTGACTGCGGTGGACTTCGCACTGTTTGTTACACTTTCCGGAAGAGTGTGAAAATCAGGTTTTACCACTCTGTGGCCTGCTCAGTCAGGGCTCCCAGTCGCAGACGGTGCACGCGGCAGCGCCGTCGTCGTGGAGCGCCATGCACTCCGGGCACTGGAGTTTGTTGTAGTTTCGCTCCCACCCTACCGGTTCCGTCTCGTGACCGCGGTTCTCGAGGAATTGGTCGAACACGTCGTCACCGGTATCGGGTGCGGACGCCATATGACACGGTAACGCATGGCAGGCATATAAAGTATGCTCCTACGACAGTTCGCGATACGAACCGGCAGGGACGCGGTAACCATCCCGAAACCACCCGCAGTCACCGTCTCGGCCGCGCTCGACGGCGTCGTATCCACGGACGTAAGTTCCTCGACGCGCTACGTCCGGCCGTGAGCGACCTGAACCTGGACGCGACCCAGCTCGACCGGTACTCCCGGCACGTCATCATGGACGAGGTCGGGCCCGACGGGCAGGCGGCGCTGCTCGACGCGAGCGTCCTCGTCGTCGGCGCGGGCGGCCTCGGCGCGCCCGTCCTCCAGTACCTCGCCGCCGCCGGGGTCGGCCGGCTCGGGGTCGCGGACGACGACGTCGTGGAGCGCTCGAACCTCCAGCGGCAGGTGATCCACGCGGACGCCGACGTCGGCCGCCCGAAGGTCGACAGCGCCCGCGAGTTCGTCGAAGCCCTCAACCCGGACGTCGCCGTCGAGACCCACGAGACCAGGGTCGACCGCGACGACGCCCCCGGACTCGTCGCCGAGTACGACGTCGTGGTGGACGCGAGCGACAACTTCGCGACGCGATACCTCCTGAACGATGCGTGCGTCCTCGCGGACACGCCGCTCTGTCACGGCGCCATCTACAAGTTCGAGGGACAGGCGACGACCATCGCGGCCGGCGGTGCACCGTGCTATCGGTGCCTGTTCCCCGAACCGCCCGAGCCCGGAACGGTCCCCGACTGCGCGACGACGGGCGTCCTCGGCGTCCTCCCCGGCACCATCGGCGCCGTGCAGGCGACCGAAGCCGTCAAACTCGTCACCGGCATCGGCGACCCCCTCGTCGGGCGGATGTTCACGTACGACGCCGCCGACCTCACCACCGACGAGGTCCCCTACCGCGCCAACCCCGAGTGCCCGGTCTGCGGCGACGACCCCGTCGAGAGCGTCGCGAGCCAGACCTACCAGGAGACGTGCGCGGTCCCCGAGTAAACGCGTCTCCGGGGGGGTTCCCGGCGACCTCCCACCCAAACCACCAGAGGTTTTAAATTCTAACAGTTTGTGTCCGGAAGCGATGGTCGAACTCGTCGCGTTCGCGGTCGCTGGCGCGTGCGTCGTCGCACTGTTCGCGATGATGGTGGTGACGTTCGTCTCGGACGTCAGACTCTGGCCGTCCGGCGACGACGACCGCAAGTTCAAAGTCTACGTGACGTTCTCGCGAACCTTCCTCCTCGGGTTCCTCGCGACGACCGCGCTCGACTGGGGCGGCACGTGGCTCCCGGTGTCAGGACTCGCTCTGTACGGCCCCGGCGCGGTCCTCCTCGTCGCCGGCGTCGCGCTCCTCCTCAAGTCCGGGAAGGACCTCGGTGGAGACGCGACGAAGGGCCAGGTCGACGAGTTGCGGACCGACGGCCTCTACCGGTACTCGCGGAACCCGCAGAACCTCGCGTACCTCGTCTTCTTCGCGTCGCTCGCCGTGCTGTCGAACTCGACGCTCGTCGCCGCCCTGACCGCCGGGGCAGCGGCGTTCATGGGCCTCCAGGCCGTCGTCGAGGAGCCGTGGCTCCGCGAGACCTACGGCGAGGCGTACCTCGCGTACCGCGAGCGCGTCCCCCGCTTCGTCGGCCTCCGCTCGGTCACGCGCGCCGTCGCCACGCTCCGGGACTGACCGCGCCGCCATCGCGAACACCTGTCGCGACCGCCCGGACCGACCCGTGCTCGCGAGTGTCAGTACGATATTATCTCCTCGGCGCGCGTATTCCCACGCATGACTCCCCGTACATCTCACACCTCCAGTTCCATCGACCGTCGCCACTTCCTCGCGGGCACGGCCGCCGTCGCCGCGACGGCGCTCGCCGGCTGCATCTCGACGAGCGGCGGCATCTCGAACGGCTCGAAGTCCGCGCTGTACGTCGTCCCCGAGGACCGCTTGCTTCGCGTCATCGCCGAGAACGGTGACGTTCGCGTGCTCGCGGACGACAGCCTCGACCGCGTGAAGGTGCGGTCGACCGTCGCGTCGAACGGCCTCGGGAACCCCCTCGAGAGCGCGCCCGTCGAGACCGCCGTCGAGAACGACCGGTACGTCGTCCACGCGCGAGCGGAACGCGACGGATTCCTCGGCGGGCGCGTCCGTCACGACGTCGAGGTTCGCGTCCCCGCCGGCGTCCGCGTCGACCGCGTCGAGACCGCGAACGGCCGCGTCCACGTCTCCGGCGTCGCCGGCGACGTCCACGCGTCCTCCCGGAACGGCGACGTCGCGGCGTCGAGCGTCGACGGCGTCGTCACCCTGGAGTCGTCGAACGGCGACGTCACCGCGACCGCGACCCGCGGCGTCGCGAGCGCGACCACCGGGAACGGCGACGTCACCGTGGAACTCGCCGCGCTCGACCGCGACGCCGATATCAGCTCCGGGAACGGCGACGTCACGGTCAGGGTCGGCCCGGCGCTCGCCGCGCGCGTCGACCTGTCGACCGGGAACGGTCGCGTCAGCGTCGTCGACGTCACCGTCGACGCGGACGTCGACGAGCGCCGGCACGTCCGGGGCCGCATCGGCGACGGCGGTCACCGCATCGACGCCAACACCGGGAACGGCGACGTCCGCCTCGAAGCGTACTGACGCCGCCGTCTCGCTCGGTTTCTATCGGTTCAGGCTTCAGCGTGCAGTTCCGCGAGCGGCCGCGCCGCCTCCCGCGGTGGGGCGTCGAACGCGTCCGGCCACAGCATCGCGGCGACGTGCTCGACCGTGTCGACGATACGGGGACCGGGCCGGTTCGCGTAGTGATGGCCGTCGAGCGCCCACGTCCGCCCCGACTGGACCGCCGAGAGCGACTCCCAGCCGTCGTGGCCGGTGAGCGCGTCCAGGTCGCGTGCGGTCTGGTCGAGGCCGAACCCGCAGGGTGCCGCGATGGCAACCTCGGGGTCGTACTCGCGGACCTCGGCGAACTCGCGGGGGCGCGCCGACTCGCCGGGGTCGACCATCCCGTACTCGCCGCCGGCGGCGTCGACGACGTCCGGCATCCAGTGCCCCGCGACCATCACGGGGTCGAGCCAGTCGAAGATGGCAACTCGTGGACGCTCCGCGCCGGTCGCCTCGCGGACGGCGTCGACGCGCTCGCGGACGGCGTCGACGCGCTCGCGGAGGTCCGCGGCGACCTCGCGCGCCTCGTCCTCGCGGCCGACCGCGGCGCCGACGCGCTCGACGTCACCGACGACGTCCTCGAGGCGATGCGGGTCCGTCGTCACCACCTCGGGGTTCGCGTCGATGCGCTCGACCGCGTCCTCGACGAGCACCGAATCGACCGCGCACACGTCACAGATACCCTGCGTGACGACGACGTCGGGGTCGAGTTCGTCCAGCACGTCCACGCGGATACCGTACACGCCCTCGCCCGACGATTCCGCCTCGGCGACCTGCGCGTTGATCTCCGCGCTGTCGGCCTCCGGGTCGACGTTCGCGTAGTTCACCGCCGGCAGGCGCTCGGCCTCGGGCGGGTAGTCGCACTCGTGACTGACGCCGACCGGTTCCACGCCGACGGCGTACAGGATCTCCGTCGCCGACGGCAGCAGCGACACGACGTTCATGCCCGCAGGTTGGGAGCGGGGTCACAAAACGCCACGCGTTCGCGAGTCGGCACCGGCGTCGACCGCCGCACGGGCTGGCGTCAGCGCGTCAATCCGAGGACGCTGACCGCGAGGCCGGCGACGACGAGCGGCCAGAACTCCGGGAGGACGGCGCCGACGAGGCTGACGTGGATACCGAAGAGGATGAGCTTCGGCCCGGTGAGCAGGCGCTCGTCGGCGCGCTCGGCCTTCGCGGCACGCACCCGAGAGAGCGGAGACCGACCAGAGCCGTCGGGCGCGTCCGTCGACGACTGGGACATACCTCCAGGTAGCGAGCACGAGCCTATGAGTCTCCTCATCTCTCGGCGCCGTACCGGACGGTGAGGAACTTGCGGCCGAACAGCCACATCTCGTGGGTCGCGACGACCGCACTCGAGCGGTCGACGCTCGGTGCTGTCGCGTCGTCCGCGGGCGTCGCGTCGTCGGCGGGCGTCGCGTCGTCGGCAGGTGTGGCGTCGGCGGGCCAGACGCGGAAGCGCTGGTGGGCCGGGAGCCGGTAGTCGGCGGTCGCGGTCGACCAGAACAGGCCGGGGTGGCCGGGTGCGCGCGTCGTCAGGTCGACGCCGACGTCGTCGCCCTCGGCGAGCGCGAGCGCTCGCGGTTCGAGCACCGTCGAGAGCGTCCCACCGGGGAGTGGCACGGCGATGTTCACGTACCGCCGGTCGTCGTGCACGTGCGACCCGTAGACGGCGACGAACACCGCCTCGCCGGTGTCGACGTCCGTCCGCACCCAGAACCGCGCGTCCTCGCGCGGGTCGACCACGTCCGCCGCGCCGCCAGTCGCGCTCGTGGCGGCGTCCGCGTCGAGCGCGTACAGGTCGTTCTCGACGACGCGGACGCGACCGCGCTCGCAGGGACCGGGGAGGTTCAGCTGTTCGAGCGCGCTCGTGACCGGGGCCGCGAGCGCCGCGCCCGCCCTGAACGGCCGATGCCACCCGGCGCTGACGGTCATCCGGTACTCGCTCGTCCGCTCGTAGAACCGCCGCACCGCGGGCGCGACCCGCGACGTCTCGAAGTCCTCGCGAGCGAACGCGTCCAGGTCGTCCATCTCGCCGACGACGCGGTCGCCCGCGAGCCCCGACCGCTCGTGGAAGTCCGCGCCGACGCGACCGCGCGAGCGGACGCGAGCCAAGGGAACGTCGTCGACGCGAGCACGCGAGAGCCGACGGCTGGCGTGCGCTGCGAGTGCCCCGCCAGTCGCGACCGCGAACGCGCCTGCCGCGAACGCACGACGTCGGTCCATGCCCACGCGTCCGCCCCACGGAGCCAAAAACGGGCGGGAACCGACGGCGGCCGGAAGCCGCCCTGGGGCCGACGCCGACCCGCCAGTCTTTAAGAGGCATCCGGGAGTGGTCTCGCGCATGAAGCGCATCATCAGCACGGACGACGCACCCGAAGCGGTCGGCGCGTACAGTCAGGCGACGACGAACGGCGACCTCGTGTTCACCGCCGGCCAGATACCGATGACGCCCGACGGCGAACTCCTCGACGACGAGGACATCACCACGCAGACCCGGCAGAGCCTGGAGAACGTCCAGGGCATCCTCGAGGAGGAGGGCCTCACGATGGAGGACGTCCTGAAGGCGACCGTGTTCCTCGCGGACATCGACGACTTCGAGGAGATGAACGCCGCGTACAAGGAGTACTTCGTCGACAACCCGCCGGCGCGCTCGGCGGTCCAGGCGGGCGCGCTCCCGAAGGGCGTCGGCGTCGAGATCGAGGTCATCGCGTCCGAGTGATGGACGCGGCCGCGAAGTCCGCACTCCTCTGGGGCGCCGTCGGCGCGATGTCGTTCCTCGTCCTCCACCAGGGGTACGTCCTCCTCGGGAACACCGGCATCGGCCTCCTCCCCGCGATAGGAGTGGCGGTCGTCGTCGGCATCGTCACGACCGCCGTCGCGTACGTCGGCGAGCGCAGGCTCTTCCAGAACACGCCCTGAATTGCGTCGCCGCGTCCCCCGACGCCGCGCTCGCTAACCGCCCGAAGCGGAAACAAAGCCCTTAAATTACCGAGTCCGGTATCGTCGAACGGAGCCAGGATGGCCGAACGGTAAGGCGCACGCCTGGAAAGCGTGTTCCCTTTCGGGATTCAGGGTTCAAATCCCTGTCCTGGCGTATTCTACCGCCGACAACAGTGAACGAGACGCGTAGCGTCGAGTGAACGCTGTCGGCGGTGAATCGCCGGACGCAGGGTTTGAACCCTACGAGTCGCAGCGCCCGAGCGGAGCGAGGGCGACCGTCTCGTATCGGTTCGAATCCCTGTCCTGGCGCTTCTTCACCGCAACAACGAGCGAGGAGCGATAGCGACGAGCGAGTCGTTCGGTGAAGAAGCGGAAACAGGATTTGAATCAGGGAGCAGCTTGCTGCGACCGTGGTTCGAATCCCTGTCCTGGCGTTTCTGGAGGCGACAACGACGACGAGCGATAGCGACGGGTGGGTTCGTGTGGTTGGCGCTGTTCGAGGTGGGGGAGTGGTCGTGTGGTGATGGTTGGGGAGACTGGTCGGCGGTATCGCAGTCTGGTGGTCTGGGGGCCGATAGGTCTATCAGCGTACACGTGGTGGGTTCGTGTGATAGATGCCTGAGTCGGTATTGGAGGTGGCGAAGCGGCGGGCTGACGTGCTGGATTTGTTGCGTGATGGGCCGTTCGATAAGCGGATGCTGGTGGAGCGGGTGGGGTCGTCGCGGTCGACGGTGGATCGGGCGACGAAGGAGTTGGCGTCGAAGGGGTTGATTCGGCGGTTGAATGGGGAGTTCGAGACGACGGTGACGGGGGTGTTGGCGCTCGGTATCGTGCACGAGTGCGAGCGGTCGGCGACGGCGTTGGAGCGGTCGGCGGCGGCGTTGGAGCCGTTGTGGAAGGAGGCGCCGTTGTCGGTGGATTTCCTTCGAGAGGCGGATCGTGCGCTCGTCGGGGACGTGGCGGGGTTCGACGTGCGTGCGGGGGTTCGGGCGGCGTTCGAGCGGGCGTCGTCGGTTCGGGCGATAGTTCCGGACGTGTCGAGCGTGGAGCACCTGGAGGTGTTGTACGCGCAGGCGGTGGAGGGCGAGACGGCGGTCGAGTTGGTGTGCTCGGAGGCGTTGTTCGATGCGCTCGCGGCGTCGTACTCGGGGTGGCTGCATGGGATGGTGGTGGATGGTGACGCGTCGGTCGCGACTGCGGCGGTTCCGGAGTTCGCGTTGTTCGTGAGCGATCTCGGGACGCATCGGGTCGCGCAACTGGTCGTGTACGACGACGGCCGGCCGCACGCGGTTCTGCGGAACGAGACCGAGGAAGCGCTTGCGTGGGCGGACGACTGCGTGGACGCGTGCGCGTCGAGGGCGACCGACCGGACCGAGGACGTCCGCGAACTCCCGGAGGCGTCGTCGTTCGCGGGTGTGGACGGCTCGGGGCCGGTGCTCGGTGAGCGCGCTGCGGCCGCGACCGCGCCGGCGGACCTGGGCGAGGGCGAGCCGGCGAGCGAGTCGCTGCTCGGCGCGGGCTACGCGGTCGACGGCGGGCGGCTGCGGACGCCGGCGTTCGGCGCGGCGGGTGCGGCGACGGTCGCGTGCTGGCTGCGGCCGACGGGGTCGCTCTCGACGTGGCAGGTCGTCGCGAAGTGGGACGAACTCACGCTCGCGCTGCGTCGCGAGCAACTCCTCGGGCGGCTGTACGACCGCGACGCCGACCGGTCGCGCGCGGAGGTGAGCGTGCCCGCGAGCACCCTGACCGTGGACGCCTGGCAGCACGTCGCGTACGTCGTCGACGGCGAGACCGCGTGCCTCTACGTCGACGGCGAGCTCGTCGGCGAGACCGCGGACCGGTATCCGGTCGCGCTCGACGCGATCGGTGCGGCGGTCGGCTATCACTACGTCGACCGCGACCAGGGCGTGCACACGCCCGACTTCGAGGGGCAGCTCGCTGACGTCCGGTTCTACGACGCCGCGCTCGACCACGAGGACGTCGAGCGACTCCACCGCACGACCGCGCCGTCCCGCGGGCCGGCGTCGCCCTGACCGGGGTCCGTACCCTGTGACCGACCGCGTATCGAGAACTGTCCCGCCGGAAGCGCTTTTTACGTCGTAGGTCGAGGTACGTGTCGTGTTCCGCGAGTTCGCGTCGGACGATGGAGCGACCGGTGGCGCGAGCGTCTGCGCCGTCGGCGTGGACGTCTCCGGGCTCCTTCCCGCGTTCGACGTGAACGCGGTCGCGGACGTGGACGCGGTGGTGACGGCGGCCGCGGTCGGCGTCGTCGACTGCGTCGTCGTCGGCTCGGACCCGCCGACAGCGTCCCTGGCGGGGTTCGTCGACGCGGTCGACGAGGTCGCCGACCGCGTGCCGGTGGTCGTCGTCACGCACGGTGGCGATGGCGCGGTCGCGGACGCGCTCGCCGCTGGCGCCGACGAGGTCGTGGACGTCACGCGCGCCGACGCGGGTGACGTGCTCGCGCATCGCGTGCATCGTGCGGTCGAGTACGCGGGGTCGCGGCGCGCGCTCGGGAAGGCCGAGGAGTTCTTCGAGCAGGCACTGGACTCGATGATGGACGCGTTCTACGTGTTCGACGAGACGGGGCGGTGTCGGTACTGGAATTCGGCGCTCGCGGACGTCACGGGGCTGTCGGACGCGGAACTCGAGGGGCGGCCGGCGCCGGACTTCGTGGTGAACGCGGACCGGGAGCGCATCGCGCGCGCCATCGCGGTCATCCTGGAGACGGGAGCGGCGACGGTCGAGGTGGACCTGGAGACCGCGGCCGGTGACGCCGCACCCTACGAGTTGACGGGCACGCGACTCACGGACGCCGACGGGGACGTCATCGGGTTCTGTGGCGTCGGGCGGGACGTCTCCGGTCGCGAGCGCCGGGAGCGCGAGCTCCGCCGGCAGGCCGAACAGTTGTCGGTCCTGAATCGCGTGCTCCGGCACGACATCCGGACGACCGCGAACATCGTCGCGGGGTACGCGGAGACGCTCCCGGATCACCTCTCGGCGGTCGACGAGATCGTCGAAGCGGCGCACGACCTGGTGGCGCTCGGGGAGCGCGCTCGCGAGCTGGAGCGCGCGTTCGAGACGGACGTGACGAAGAAACCGTTCGACCTCGGCGCGCACCTCCGGCGGACGGTCGACGGGCTCGAGGAGACGTACGATGCGGCGTTCTCGCTGTTCGCGCCGGACGCGTTGTGGGTGTCGGTGAGCGACCGCATCCCGTTCGTGTTCGAGAACGTGATGGAGAACGCGGCCGAGCACAACGAGGGCGACACGCAGCGCGTCGACGTCGTCGCGCGCGAGGAGCACCCCGGGGACGGCGGCCCGTGGGCGGTCGTGGAGGTGCACGACGACGGCCCGGGCATCCCGAAGCACGAGCGCGAGGTGTTCGACGCGACCGCGGAGACGCCACTGAGTCACAGCGACGGCCTCGGGCTCTGGCTCGTGAACTGGCTCGTCGAGGACGAGGGCGGGACGGTCGCGGTCGACACCGGCGCCGAGGGGACGACCGTCGTCGTTCGATTACCGCTCGCGGACGAGGACGACCGCGGTGCGTGAGGGCTCCGGGAGGGCGGTCCAGCGACCGTCGCCGACGGTGCGCATAAGCGCTCGCCGTTCCTACGCCGAGGTATGTGTGGTCGATACACGCTGACGGTCGAGGCCGGGGACCTCGCGGAGCGCTTCGGCGTGCACGTCCCGGAACGCTACGAGCCGCGGTACAACGCGGCGCCGCGACAGTCCCTCCCCGTCGTCCGGACGGGCGTCGACGTCGACGACGAGCACGCATCCGGCGACTCTCCGGACGCGGCGGTGCCGGAGGATGCTGGTCGCGAGCTCGCGTTCGCCGAGTGGGGGCTGGTGCCGTCGTGGGTCGACGAGCCCGACGACGCGAATCGCCCCATCAACGCGCGGTCGGAGACGGTTCGCGAGAAGCGCTCGTTCCGCGACGCGTTCGCGCGCCAGCGGTGTCTCGTGCCCGCGGACGGGTTCTACGAGTGGACCGAGCGCGGCGGCGGGAAGCAACCGTATCGCGTCACGCTCGACGACGAGTCCGTGTTCGCGATGGCCGGCCTCTACGAGGTCTGGGAGGGCGAGGTCGCGCAGTCCAGTCTCGCCGCGTTCGGCGCCGACGGCGACGACGACGACCGACGCCGGCGCGTCGAGTCGTTCACGGTTCTGACGACGGACCCGAACGACGTCGTCGCGGACCTCCATCACCGGATGGCGGTCGTCCTCGACCGCGAGGACGAGGCGACGTGGCTCCGCGGCGACCCCGACGAGGCTGCGTCGCTGCTCGACCCGTACCGTGGCGGGATGCGCGCGTACCCGGTGTCGACTGCGGTGAACGACCCAGGTAACGAGTCCCCCGGGTTGCTCGACCCGGTCGACGTCTGAGCGCGGCGACTCGCCGCCGGCTACTCGCGCCGGTGGCGTCGCAGTCGGTCACTCGCGCCGTTGGAGTCGCGGTCGGCCGTCGGGGACGACGTACTCGGCGAGCGTCCGTCGGTCGGCGTCGGCGCTGTTCTCGTCGATGTCGACGCCGTACGCGGTGTAGCGCGCCTCGTCGCGCGTGAACTCGACGACCGCGTACCCGTGCTCGTGCCAGTCGACGAACTCCAGGTGCGGGTTCTCCTCGAGCGCGAGGTCGTCGACGTCGCGCTCGTCGAGCCACGCGGGATACGTGAGGACGTCCGCGGCGTTCACGCTGGAGACCGCCGGTGCGAGGAGTTCGACGCCGACGCGTGGTCCGCGGTCGCCGCGACCGAACTCGCCGTAGTGCGCGTGCTGGATGCCCGCCATCGCGCAGTGCAGGTCGCCCGTGAGCGTCACGAAGTTCCGCGGGCCGCGTCGCCGGAGGTGCCGCATGAGCTGGTGGCGTTCGTGCTGGAAGCCGTCCCAGGCGTCGTGCAGGAACTCCACCTGATTCCAGCCCGTTCCCTGCGTGAGCGGCATCGTCAGCACCTCGTTCAACCACACGGTCCAGCGCGCGTCGCTTTTCGCGGTCCACGTCTTCCACCAGCGCTTCTGGTCGGTGCCGAGCATCGTCCGCCCGCGCTCGTCCTCGCTGAAGCACGTCACGACCTCGCCGTCGGGGCACGGCGGGCCGTTCCTGAACAGGCGCTCGTCGGTGACCGCGAGGTCGACGAGGTCGCCGAACTGGACGCGCCGCCAGAGCTGGAGTTGGTTCTGGAGGTGCTCGGCTTCGGGGTCGTAGTCGACACGCATCGGCATGTGCTCGACCCACGCCTGGATGCCGTTCGCCGTGAGCTGTATCGCGAACTCGGGGTCGCGCCCCCTGCGTTTCTCGGGGAGAACGGGGGCGTCGGCGGCGTAGTCCCAGTAGCGGTTGTTCCCGATCTCGTGGTCGTCCCAGCCCGCGACGAGCGTGTGCCGTTCGAGCGCTTCCTGGAGGAACCGGTCGCGCTTGTACCGGTTGTAGAGGTACCGGAAGTCGTCGAGGGACTCCGCGAGCGGCTTGCCGCTCGGCAGCGAGAGTCGCCTGTCCTCGGGGACGCGCCGGCCGGGCGTGGTGTACTGGCCGTTCGCGGATTCGTAGATGAAGTCACCGAGATGCAGGAGGAAGTCGACGTCCTCCTCGGCGACGTGATGGAACGCGCCGTAGTAGCCGTTCTGGTAGTCCTGACACGAGACGACGGCGACGCGCAGCGAGTCGGGGCTCGCGTCCGGTTCCGGGAGCGTCCGCAACCGGCCGGTGCGGGTCGCCGTGCCGTCGTACACGAACCGGTAGTGGTAGAACGAGTCCGCGTCGAGTTCGCCGTCGAGGTCGACCTGGACGACGTGGTCGTGGCGCGCCGAGAACCGAGCGTCGGGCACGATGGTGGAGACGACGATATCCGAGAAGTCGGGGTCGGTCGCGACCTGGCAGACGAGCATGCCGTTGTGTGCGGCGGCCGACGGGGAGAGGCGCGTCCAGACGATGGCGCCGGACGACGTCGGGCCGCCACTCATCACTGACTGCGGGAACACCGCGTCGGGGTCCGCGTCCGCGTTCACGTCGACGACGGTCGGGTCGCGAGCGTCGAGGTCGGCCGCGGCGACCGGCTGGACGATGTCGCGGTCGCCGAGGATTGCCAAGAGCCCACCGCCGACGGTCGCGGCGGCGACCGACCGGAGGAACCGACGGCGACCACCATCACCAGTGGTCGACCCGCCCACACCACCAGTGGTCGACCCGCCCACACCACCCTCGGACTCGCAGGGCACCGACTCATCGGTCCTGGTCACCGATCCATCTGTCCCGGTCTCCGACTCATCTGTCTGTGCCGCTCCGTTCGTCGTCTCCCGGGTCGTCGTTTCCTGGTTCCTCGGCTCCGTGTTCGTCGGTTCCGCGGTGGGTTCCTCGTCGCCGCTGCCAGAACCTCGGTCCATCGCGACACAGGTAGCATGCCAGCGAGATAGTTATCGACCGGTTTGTCCGCGCGTGGTCGTCGACAAGGGCCGACTGTCCACTGGAAAGCCGACCGTAGCGGGAGACGGCACCGCGGGCCCGCTTCCGATGGTGTCCCGGACGCGAAGCCCTGTCAGGTGGTCGTTACACGCGCGACGGTCGGCGCCCGCGCGATGGTCGGTGTTCGAGGGCTGGTTGCCGGTCGTCTCGACGCCCGAAGATAGTACTTAAAGGACGGCCCTTTGCCGAGGAACACGCGTTGCGGAGCTTGGTAACACACGTCACACAACCACCGTAGTCGCGCCACTGTACTGCGTTTTCGCCGAAGGCCCACAGCCAGCCAGAATAGCTGACAATTTGCGTATGTTCAACCTTTATTACGAATCACAATCATAGATGCGAGTGACTATGAGTCAGCGAATGGCCCAAGGCCAGCCCATGATCGTAATGTCGGACGAATCCCAGCGCGTCAAGGACAAGGACGCGCAGGAGTACAACATCTCCGCGGCTCGCGCCGTCGCGGAGGCCGTCCGCTCCACACTCGGCCCGAAAGGGATGGACAAGATGCTCGTCGACTCGATGGGCGACGTCACCATCACGAACGACGGCGTCACCATCCTCAAGGAGATGGACATCGACAACCCGACGGCCGAGATGATCATCGAGGTCGCCGAGACCCAGGAGGACGAGGCCGGTGACGGCACCACGACCGCCGTCGCGGTTGCGGGCGAACTCCTCAAGAACGCGCAGGACCTCCTCGAGCAGGACATCCACCCGACGGCCATCATCAAGGGCTTCCACCTCGCGAGCCAGCAGGCCCGCGAGGAGGTCGACGACATCGCCGAGCACGTCGAACCCGACGACGAGGCACTCCTCCAGAAGGTCGCCGAGACCTCGATGACCGGCAAGGGCGCCGAGCTCGACAAGGAGCACCTCGGCCAGCTCATCGTCGAGGCCATCCAGCAGGTCGCCGTCGACACCGAGGGCGACGAGACTCTCGTCGACATGGACTTCCTGAAGATCGAGACGCAGACGGGTCGCTCCGCGAGCGAGAGCGACCTCCTGAAGGGCGCGGTCATCGACAAGGACCCCGTTCACGACGACATGCCCAAGAGCGTCGGTGACGCGGACGTCCTCCTCCTCAACGAGGCCGTCGAGGTCGAGGAGGCGAACGTCGACACCGAGGTCAACGTCACGGACCCGAGCCAGCTCCAGCAGTTCATCGAGCAGGAGGAAGCCCAGCTCAAGCAGAAGGTCGAGCAGATCATCGACACGGGCGCGGACGTCGTCTTCTGCCAGAAGGGCATCGACGACATGGCCCAGCACTACCTCGCGAAGGAAGGCATCCTCGCCGTCCGTCGCGTGAAGAAGTCCGACATGGAGTTCCTCTCCGAGATCGTCGACGGTGCGGTCGTCAGCGACCTCGACGACGTCGACCCGGCCGACATCGGGCACGCCGACGTCGACCGCGACGACGCCGACGACATGTTCTACGTCACGGGCGACGAGAACGCACACGGCGTGACGCTCCTCCTCCGCGGCTCCACGGAGCACGTCGTCGACGAACTCGAGCGCGGCGTCACCGACGCGCTCGACGTCGTCGCGTCGACCGTCCGCGACGGCCGCGTCGTCGCCGGCGGTGGCGCAATCGAGGTCGAGGTCGCGAACCGCCTCCGCGATTACGCCGACTCCGTCGAGGGCCGCGAGCAGCTCGCCGTGGAAGCGTTCGCGGACGCGCTCGAACTCATCCCGCGCGTCCTCGCCGAGAACGCCGGTCTCGACAGCATCGACACGCTCGTCGAGCTCCGCGCAGCACACGAGAACGGCCAGCACCGCGCCGGCCTGAACGTCTTCAGCGGCGACGTCGAGGACACGTTCGAGTCCGGCGTCGTCGAGCCCGCGCACGCGAAGGAGCAGGCGCTGACGTCTGCCACCGAGGCCGCGAACCTCGTCCTCAAAATCGACGACATCATCTCCGCCGGCGACCTGTCGACGGACAAGGGCGACGACGAAGGCGGCGCTGGCGGCGGCATGGGCGGCATGGGCGGCATGGGTGGCATGGGCGGCGCGATGTAAGCGAGGCAGGCAAACGCGAACCCATCGGGTGAGCGGCAAACTGCCTCGTTGTCGAGCGGGCGTAGCCCGCGAGACGAGACCAGGGCACATTCGCCGCACAGCCCCCATCGACCCGGCCGGAGCCGCACTGACTCAGAACACGCGGATTCCTTCTTTCGCGCACCGTACTCGACAGCCGCGGCTGCGTCGAGCGAGTAGCCTTTTGTAGCATCCGTGTCGATTCCGTGGTATGGCAACGCGACGAGGGGTGTTGGCCGCGCTCGGCGCGAGCGCGCTCGGTGGCTGTGCGGCGTTCCCTCGCGACCGCGCGGCACCGACGACGAACCTCGCGACCGGACCGCAGATGCACGTCGACGTCTCGTACGACACGGCAGGGGGGACGCTCCGGTGCGTGGTCGACATGGGAACACCGTTGACGCCGTCGAACACTGTGCGATTGGTAGTGAGCGGCGAAGGGGGTTCGGACGTGGTATGGGTCGCCCGAGACGGGACGGCGGAACGGTCGTTCCCGGTCGAGCCCGGTGACGTTCTCGAAGTCGAGTGGAGCGCCCCGGACGCCTACGTCTGGTGGGTCGGACCTGGCGGGGGAATGAAGAATGTATTCGGCGAACTCGACGCCGAGGCGACGAGTGACGACGCATGAACTGGCGGTGGCTCGTCGACGCGGACGTCCGCTGGCGGACGCTCGTCGCGGCGTACGTCGGCGTCCTCCTCGTCACCGGGAGCGTCGTCGGGTACGTCCGCATCGCTGACGTCCACGGACCGCCCGCCGAGCACCGCATCTCGCCGGACGCCCAGCCCGGTGAGATGATCGCGACCGCGAACGAGGCGTTCCAGCACGTCGACCATCGCGTCGTCACACGCGTCTCCGCGGTGAACGGGAGCGAAAGACGCCCCGTCTTCGCGTACGAGTACCGCTACGATTACACGGACCGCCAGTTCTTCGCGCAACGCGTCTGGACGGGGTCGTACGCGAAACGATGGGAGCGGTCGTACACCCCGTACTGGTTCCCACTCGCCGTCCTGCCTGGGAAGTACTACGTCACAGACGGCCGCGTCGAGATTGGCGCCAATCATCCGGAAGGAGGCTCGCTCGGTTCCCGCGAGTTCGAAAACCCGAGGCCGCCGTTCCGCAGAGGTGCGTTCTCGGCGTCGTCGCCCGATAACGTGTGGGAGTTCGCATACGGCGGGAACGTCTTCCTCGAGGGTGCGAGCGAGGCGGACTGGTCGGTCGTCAGCGAGAACGCGTCGACGGTCGTCCTCGGTATCGACGCCCACGAGGAGTACTACGAGACGCGACAGATGTTCTACGCACGCGACGTCCACGAGGGGAGTTCCATCCGCGTCGTCGTCGACAAGGAGTCGGGGCGCGTGACGCGGATGGTCGAGCATCGCGTCGCGACGTACGAGGTCACCGTCGAGCGCGCCGACGGCGAGTACGAGGACGTCGAACGAACACGGCACTACGTCGTCGTCACCGAGTTCAGCGAGTACGGGACGGTCGACGTCGAACGACCCGAGGGTGTCGGGTCACCGACGCTCAAGGAACTCTGGCGGGACTTCTTCTACTACTGACCCCGCGAACGGACCGAACGACGACACACCGACCTCGCGGTCGCCGTCTGCTCGTGGGGCGATTCCAACGAGAAACGCCGGCTCGGGGCCGGCGTCTGCTCGTGCGAGCAACCACCCCAGAAACGTCACCCTGGCGGGTGCCGTACGCTCGTGCGGGCGGTTACTCTTCTTCGATGTCGAGCGTGAACTGTTCGTTCTCGTTGACGGTGTTGAGGACGACGCTCGTGTTCGACTCGTTGATGTCGGGGTCGGTGAGGAGTTCCTTGATCTGGGCGTTCATGCCGTCGGTGTCGGTGAACTTCCCGATGGCGACGACGTCGTAGTCGCCGGTGACCTCGTAGACCGAGGTCATCTGCTTGTGGCCCTTCAGGCGCTCCGTGATGTCCGGGAGCGCGCTCCCCTCGACCTTGAGTTGGATGAACGCGGTGACGTCGTACCCGAGTTCGTCGTAGTCGACGATGGGCGTGTACCCGCGGATGACGCCCTGGTCTTCGAGGTCGCTGAGGTGGTTCGAGACCGTGGTCACCGAGACGTCGAGGTCCTCGGCGAGCGATCGGAGGCTCGCGCGGCCATCGCCGAGAAGTGCATTCACTAGCTTCGCGTCGAGATTTTCGTAGGTCATTACCCCAACGTGCGCCCCGGAGGGTTTAGAACTTTACGAACGTACAATCGGTGCGAGTTGGGCGAAAGTTTGCTTACAGCACTAAGGTTTTTGTACTGGAAGTAGTTTGTCGAAGCGAGCATAAGATGACAAGCGGCAACCTCTCCGAGAAGGAGGAAGCGGTGCTGGAGACCATCGACGAAGAGAACATCGACTTCCTGCGTCTGCAGTTCACGGACATCCTGGGGACCGTCAAGAACGTGTCCGTCCCGGCACGCCAAGCGGAGAAGGCGTTCACGGAGGGCATCTACTTCGACGGGTCCTCGATCAACGGCTTCGTCCGCATTCAGGAGTCCGACATGCGTCTGGACCCCGACCCGGAGACGTTCGCCGTGCTGCCGTGGCGCTCCAAGGAGGACGGTGGCGCCGCGCGCCTCATCTGCGACGTCATCGACACGTCCACGGGCGAGCCGTTCTCGGGCGACCCGCGCGGCGTCCTGAAGCACGCGATCGAGCGCGCGGACGACCTCGGGTACACGGTGAACGCCGCGCCGGAGCCGGAGTTCTTCCTGTTCGAGGAGGACGAGGAGGGACGTGCGACGACGAAGACGAACGACGCCGGCGGGTACTTCGACCTCGCACCGAAGGACCTCGCGCAGGACGTCCGTCGGGACATCATCTTCGGCCTCGAATCCATGGGGTTCGAGATCGAGGCGAGCCACCACGAGGTCGCGCAGGGCCAGCACGAGATCAACTTCACGTACGACGACGCGCTGTCCACGGCTGACAACGTCGCGACGTTCCGGTCCGTCGTCCGCGCCATCGCGGCCGAGCACGACCTGCACGCGACGTTCATGCCGAAGCCGATCGCGCGCATCAACGGCAGCGGGATGCACACGCACTTCTCGCTGTTCCAGGACGGCGAGAACGCGTTCCACGACGACGACGACGAGTTCAACCTGAGCGAGACCGCCAAGCAGTTCACGGCGGGTATCCTCGAGCACGCACCCGCGATCGCGGCGGTCGCGAACCCGACCGTGAACTCCTACAAGCGCCTGGTGCCGGGCTACGAGGCGCCGGTGTACGTGGCGTGGTCCGACCGGAACCGCTCCGCGCTCATCCGGAAGCCGGCGGCGCGCGTCCCCGCCGCATCGCGTATCGAGGCGCGCTTCCCCGACCCGTCGTGTAACCCGTACCTCGCGTTCGCGGCGCTCATCCACGCCGGTCTCGACGGTATCGAGCAGGGCATGGAGTGCGACGACCCGGTCCGCGAGAACATCTACGAGTTCGACGAGGCCAAGCGCGAGGAGTACGGGATCGACACGCTCCCGACGAACCTCGGCGAGGCGCTCGACGCGCTCGAAGCGGACGAAGTCGTCCAGGATGCGCTCGGCGAGCACGTCACGGAGAAGTTCCTGGAGGCGAAGCGCTCGGAGTTCAACGATTACCGCGTCTCCGTCTCCGAGTGGGAGAAGGACCGCTACCTCGAGACGTTCTGAGGCGACTCGCGGTCACGGTTCGCTTTTTTCGCGTCGACGACGACCGGTTAGAGGAGCGTGCTCGCGAGTGCGGCCAGCGGTGCGAGGACGGGGAATCGCCGACGGCACGTCGTTCGTCAACGTTTAGCACGCTGAGCGGCTAGCGTGACGTATGGACACGGAGGCGACGTTCAGGGTCGAACGGGACGGTGAACGGGTCGTGCTCGTTCCGCGGTTCTGGCCGAGCGACCTCGACGCCGAGGCGCGCAGCGCCTACGACGGCCTGCGGACGCTGCACGTCGTCGAGGACGGCGCCATCTCGATGCCGGCGGAGTACCTGCCGGGCGTCGAACCAGGGAGTACGGTGGCGCTTTCTTCGGTCTGGGCGGCGCGCACCGAACGCCTGGGTGCGCTCGGCGCCGGCCCGTTCCCGGCTGGCGCTATCGACGGCGCACTGGCGGACCGCGACCGCATCGCTCGCACGCTCCTCGACGACCACGGTCGGTAACCAGGCCGGCCGACCGTCACGCGTTTGACGCCGCCGCCCGTCGACCCGGACATGACAGGGACGGACATCCGCGAGCTCGACGCGAGGACCGTCGAGCGCATCGCGGCCGGGGAGGTCGTCGAGCGCCCGGCGTCGGTCGTGAAGGAGCTCGTCGAGAACGCGCTGGACGCTGGGGCGTCTCGCGTCGCGGTCGCCGTCGAGGACGGCGGGACCGGCGGGGTGACGGTGCGCGACGACGGCCACGGGATGACGGAGGTGGACGTCCGCGCGTCGGTCCGCGAGCACACGACGAGCAAGATACGGGACGTCGACGACCTCGAGGCGGGCGTGTCGACGCTGGGGTTCCGCGGCGAGGCCCTCCACACCATCGGCGCGGTGTCGCGGATGACCATCCGGACGCGGCCGCACGACGCCGAGACGGGGACGGAACTCGTGTACGCGGGCGGCGAGGTCGAGTCCGTGAGCGAGGTCGGGTGTCCGGCGGGGACGACGATCGACGTCGAGGACCTCTTCTACAACACGCCGGCTCGCGAGAAGTACCTGAAGACGACGCCGACGGAGTTCGCGCACGTGAACCGCGTGGTTCGGTCGTACGCGCTCGCGAACCCGGACGTCGCGGTGTCGCTCGAGCACGACGGCCGCGAGGTGTTCGCGACGCCCGGCCGCGGCGACCGGCTGGCGACCGTGATGGCGGTGTACGGTCGGGAGGTCGCGGAGGCGATGCACGCGGTCGACGACGTCGACGTCCCGGAGGGGCCGCTCGACGACGTCCACGGGCTCGTGTCGGACCCGGAGACGAACCGGAGCGCGCGCGAGTACGTCTCGGTGTTCGTGAACGGGCGCGCGGTCTCGGCGAGCGCGGTCCGCGAGGCGGTCATCGAGGCGTACGGCGGGCAACTTGACGCCGACCGGTACCCGTTCACCGCGCTCTTCCTCGACGTGCCCGCGGGCGACGTGGACGTGAACGTGCACCCGCGGAAGATGGAGGTCCGGTTCGCGGACGAGGCGGCGATGAAGCGACAGGTGCGCGCGGCGGTCGAGGAGACCTTGCTGGACGCTGGCCTCGTCCGCTCCTCGGCGCCGCGCGGCCGCTCGAAGCGACCGGAGGCGGCGGTCGAACCGACGACCGCGAGCGACCTCGACGACGACGGCGACGCCGGCGGCGTCGACGACGCTGACGTGCTCGACGCCGAGAGCGCCCGCGATTCGGTCGACCGCGACGACACGGACGCTGGCGACGACACGGATACCGGCGGCGACACGACCGCTCGCGACGACCCGGAGGACGGCGACGATAGCGACGAGGGCGAGCGTGTCGGGGTCGCACCCGACGCGTCGACGCCGGTGGACGACGAGACGACGCGGGACCGGTCGGCGCGCGACGCGAGTGCGGAGGCTGCGAGCGCCCCGTCGTCGACGGCGGACGCGACCGCGACCGGGTCGACGCGGTCCGAGTCGTCGAGTTCGACCGCCGGGCCGGCCGGTGGCTCTACGCGGTCGAGCGAGCGCGTCGACGCCGAGTCCTCGTCGCCGAGCGAGAGCGAATCCTCGTCGCCGGCCGCGGGCGAGCATCGCACGAGCAGTCGGGAGCGAATCGGACGCGCCGAGGGACCCGACGGTGGCGACGACGGGCGGTTCGGTGGCGCGGCCGAGCAGCGGACGTTGACGGGCGAGGCGGCGACGCCCGAGGGCGAGTACGACCGGTTGCCGTCGATGCGCGTCCTCGGCCAGTACCGCGACACGTACCTGGTCGCCGAAACGGAGGACGGGCTCGTGCTCGTCGACCAGCACGCGGCGGACGAGCGCGTGAACTACGAGCGGTTGCGGGCGGCGTTCGAGGCGGACGCGACCGCGCAAGCGCTCGCCGAACCCGTGACCCTGGAGTTGACCGCGGGCGAGGCCGAGGCGTTCCCCGCGTACCGCGAGGCGCTCGCAACGCTCGGGTTCCACGCGGAACGAACCGACGGCGCGACCGACGAGAGCGGGTCGGCCGGCGCGCGCGAGGTGACGGTGACGACGGTGCCCGCGGTGTTCGACGAGACGCTCGACCCGGGGGACGTCCGCGACGTCCTCTCCGGGTTCGTCGCGAGCGACGACGACGGCGCCGCGACCGTGGACGCGCTCGCGGACGCGTTCGTCGCCGACCTCGCGTGCTATCCCTCCGTCACCGCGAACACGAGCCTCACCGAGGGGTCGGTCGTCGAACTGCTCGAGGCGCTCGACGACTGCGAGAACCCGTTCGCGTGCCCGCACGGCCGGCCGACGGTCGTTCGGTTCGACCACGACGAGGTCGAGGACCGCTTCGAGCGCGACTACCCCGGGCACGGCGGCCGCCGGGAGCTCTGACCGATGACGGTCGAGATAGACGGGAGCGCGGGCGGCGGGCAGATTCTGCGGTCCGCGCTCTCGCTCGCGGCCATCACGGGCGAGGCCGTCACCGTCGAGGACGTCCGCGGTGACCGCCCGAACCCGGGATTGAAGCACCAGCATCTCGCGTGCGTGGAGGCGGCCGCCGACGTGTGCGACGCCGACGTCGACGGCGCCGAACTCGGGAGCGACACGGTCGCGTTCGACCCCGGCGACCCAACGGGCGGCGAGGTATCGGTGGACGTCGAGACCGCGGGCGCGGCGACGCTCGTGTTCGAGACCGTCCTGCCACTCGGCGTCGTCGTCGACGACCCCATCGAGCTGTCGGTGACCGGCGGCACGGACGTCGCGTGGTCGCCGACCGTCGACTACTACCGGCACGTCCGCCTGCCCCTCGCCGCGCACGCCGGCTGGGAGGCGACCGTCGACGTCCCCCGGCGCGGGTTCTACCCCGAAGGAGGAGGCGAGGCGACGCTGCACGTGGCGCCGAGCGACCGCGAGCGCGTCGCGTTCGACGACCGCGGCGCGTTCCGAGGGGCGCGCGTCGAAGCGGTGGCGTCCAGCGACCTCGCGGACGCCGACGTCGCCGACCGGCTCGTCGCCGCCGCGGTCGACGACCTCGAGACGGCGAACGTCGACGTGAACGCGTCGACCGCCCGAACCGTCACCGCGCCGAGTACCGGCGCGAGCGTGCTCGTCGTCCTCGACTACGAGACGACGACCGCCGGCTTCAGCGCGCTCGGCGAACCCGGAACGCCGGCCGAGGTCGTCGGCGAGCGAGCCGCCGCGGACGCCATCGCGTTCCGCGAGCAAGCGCGAACGAGCCCGGACGCAGGTGGGCCTCCCCGACCGCCCGTCGTGGACGCGTACGCCGCGGACCAGCTCGTGCTCGCGCTCGCGCTCGCCGACGGTCGCGTCCGGCCCGCGACCGTCACCGACCACGTGCGGACGAACTGCGCGGTCGCTCGCGAGTTCGGCTACGACGTCCACGTCGAGGACGGCGTCCTCGTCGGCGACTGACCCGACGCGGAACGGTTGGTGGGTTCGCCCCAGCCCGCTCGCCGCTGTCGGCCAGTGGAACGCTTGCGTCGCGGGGGAGACTTATACCGGTGCCTTCCATTGGTAGGGACATGACTGGCGTACGCTCCCCTGGGGTGGTTCGATGAGCGACGACCTCGTGACGTTCGGCGAGACGATGCTCCGGCTCTCGCCACCGAACGACGAACGACTGGAGACCGCTCGCGAGTTCGAGGTGCGCGCCGCCGGCGCGGAATCGAACACCGCGATCGCGGCGGAACGCCTCGGCGCGGTGACGACGTGGATGTCGAAGCTCCCGAACACCGCCCTCGGGCATCGCGTCGACGGCGGCCTCCGACAGTACGGCATCAACACGGACGTCGTGTGGACGGACGACGACGACGTCCGCCAGGGCACGTACTACCTGGAGTCCGCGGGCCGCCCGCGCGGGTCGAACGTCGTGTACGACCGCGAGGACGCCGCGGTGACGACGGCGACGCCCGAGGAACTGGACGTGGACCGCATCCGGAACGCGCAGGCGTTCTACACGACCGGTATCACGCCCGCGCTCAGCCCGCAGTTGCGGGAGACCGCGGCGACCTTGCTGGACGCCGCCCAGCAGGCGGGGACGATGACGGCGTTCGACGTGAACTACCGCTCGAAGCTCTGGTCGCCCGAGGAGGCCAGGAAGACGGTGACGCAGTTCTTCCAGGTCGTGGACGTCCTCATCATCGCGCTGAAGGACGCGAAGGCCATCCTGAACTACGAGGGCGACGCGACCCAGCTCGCGCATCACCTCGCGAGCGAGTTCGACTTCAAGACGGTCGTCGTGACCCGGGGCGACCAGGGCGCGCTCGCGTGGAACGACAACGTCATCCACGAGCAACCGGCGTTCGAGACGGATACCGTGGACGCCGTCGGGACCGGTGACGCGTTCGCTGGCGCGTTCCTCGCACAGCGCCTGTCTGGCGCCGACATCCAGAAGGCGCTGAAGTACGCGGCCGCGACCGCCGCCCTCAAGCGGACGATACCGGGCGACGTCGCGACCGTCACGAAACCCGAGGTCGACGCGGTCGTGAACGAAGGGAACGCCGACATCTCCCGGTAGTCGCCTTCCTCCAGGGATGTCGCAGGGTCGGCCTGTCGAAGGGCGGGCCCGGGGCTGAGTCGGTCGGTCGAAGGGTCGACCCGACGCGGGTTCGGCTGGTCGCGGGTCGACTGGGGTCTGGAGTCGGTGGGCTAGCGAGCAAGTTGCCTGTGGTCGTGTTCGAGAGCGCGTGAACCGATAGCGAGTTTGTTACTGTTTCACGCCCGTATCCCGTGATTTCCAATTCACTTAGGACGTATGGATATTGCGGGTACCCGGAATATCCACGAACTGCGTATGAAAGCAAAGTCGACGCTACTGGCCGCGCTCGTCGTCGTCGCTACGATAGCGACGCCCGCGGCCGCGGCGCTGACGACGAGCAGCACAGACGCGACGAACACGGCGGACGCGAAGGCCTACGCCGGGACGCACGTCTCCTACGACGTCCAGGGCGACGCGGTCGTGAACTACACCGTCGACGGCGAGACGATGGTCGACTCGGTGGCGGTCGAATCCGAGTCCGACTACGAGGAGCGGACCGACGCGAGCGGGAGCGTCGGCCTCGGGACCGTCGTCGAACTCGACGGCCTCGGCCTCGAGATGGGTGCGTCCTCGAAGACGGAAGCGACCGTTCGGACCGAGGGCGCAGCCGAAATCGTGACGCACGACAACGCGGACGGGACGTTCGTCGTGAAGAGCGGTGACGGCGGCCAGTACGTCCACGCGAACGTCGGCGCCGACGCCGACGCCGAAGCGACGGCCGACGATCGCGTCGTCGTCGAGACCGACGACGGGAACACGAGCACGTTCATCGTCGTCGGCGACGGGAACGTCACCGTCAACGAGGAAGGGAACGTCACCGCGAACCTCGGCTCCGACGCCCAGCTCGTCTTCCGTTCGTCCGGCGAGGAACGGAGCGAGGACGACAAGCAGGTCGAGCGCATGATCGCGAACGGTACCGCGACCGCCGAGGTGTACGTGATGGAGGAAGGCGGCGAGACCGTCGAGGACACCGTCACGTACGGCGAGGGGACGACCGTCGAGACCAGTGCCGAGGCCGAGCACACGGTCAACGTGACGGTCGAGCGCTCGAAGAGCCAGGGGAAGGTCGTCGTGACGCACGTCTCCGAGGCCGCGGTCGGCGCGACGGACTCGCTCGACGTGACCGTCGACGGCGACGCCGCGGCGAAGGCCGAGAGCTACAGCGCGCTCCGTGCGGCCGCGAACGGCGGTGACGAGGCGAAGTACCGCGTCGTCCAGGACGCGAGCGCGCAGGCCGAGGGCCAGGCGACGGTCCTCGTCGCGTTCGACCACTTCTCGGAGCGCTCCGCGTCCATCTCGGGGTCGGAGACGACGAACGACGACGGCAGCGATAGCGACGACGGGAGCGACGGCGACGACGGCACCGATGACGGCGACGCCGGGAGCGGGATGCCCGGGTTCGGCGTGACGGCCGCGCTCGGCGCGCTCGTCGCGGCGAGCTTCGTCGCACTCCGCGTCCGCGAGTAACCACCACGTCTCGATAGCGAGTCGACGCCGCGTCGTTCGCAGTCACCCGCGCGATTTCTCGAGGACGTTCGGTACACGGCAGGCGATTCTCCACGTTCGGCACACGGCAGGCGAACGCCTATCACGCTCGCTGCCCGAGTGCCCGCCATGACACACGTCGCTATCGTGGGCGCGTACGGGAGTGCGGGCGCCGCCGTCGCCGGCGCGCTCGCGGACGAACCAGGGGTGGAGTTGACGCTCGTCGACGACGGCGAACCCGGCGGTGGGCTCTGCATCCTCCGCGGCTGCATGCCGTCGAAGGAGGTCATCTCCGCGGGCGCACACCGGTTCCAGGCGCGCCACGACCACCGACTCGAGGGCGACCTCCCCGACGTGGACCTGGACGCGGTCGTCGACACGAAGGACGACCACGTCCTCGGGTTCGCCGAACACCGCCGCGGCGCGATCCACGACCTCGCCGAGCGCGACGACGTGACGTTCCACCACGAGACCGCGCGGTTCGTCGACGACCGCGTCCTCGAAGTCGCCGACGAACGGATCGAACCTGACTACGTCGTCGTCGCCACGGGCTCCGCGCTGAACGTCCCCGACCTTCCCGGCATGGACGACGTCGACTACATGGGGAGCAGGGACGTCCTCGACGCGCGCTCGCTCCCGGATTCGGGGATCGTCATGGGGTTCGGGTACGTCGGCCTCGAGATGGTGCCGTATATCGTCGAAGCCGGCGGCACCGACCTCACGGTCATCGAGCACGACGCGCGCCCGCTCGACGAGGCCGACCCGGCGTTCGGCGACGACCTCCTCGAGGTCTACGAGGACGAGTGGGACGTCGATATCCGCCAGCACACGTACGAGGACCGCGTCGAACCGACCGAGGACGGCGGCGTCCGCCTCCACGTCTCCGACGAGAACGGCGACCCGGACGTCGTCGAGGCCGAGGAGCTGTTCCTGTTCACGGGCCGCCGCCCGAACGTCGACGGCCTCGGCCTCGAACACACGCGTCTCGACCCCGGCCGCGACTGGGTGCGGGACACGATGCAGGCCACCGACGACGACCGCGTGTTCGTCGTCGGCGACGTCAACGGGAAGGAACCCATCCTCCACGTCGCGAAAGAACAGGGATTCCAGGCGGCCGAGAACCTCCTCGCGCACGCTCGCGGCGACCACGACGCCATCGAACCGTACGAGAACGTCCACCATCACGTCGTCTTCTCCGCACTCGGCGTGTATCCCTACGCGCGAGTCGGGCACTCCGAGGCGAGCGCCGAGGAAGCCGACCGCGACGTCGTCCACGTCACGCGGGAGGCGAGCGACGACGGCGTGTTCAAGACGAAGGACGTCCCCGAGGGTCGCGCGAGCCTCGTCGTCGACGCCGACGACGGCACCGTTCTCGGCTACCAGGGCCTGCACTATCACGCCGACGTCATGGCGAAGACGATGCAGCTCGCCGTCGAGATGGGGCTGGACGTCCGCGAGATACCGGACCGCGCGTACCACCCGACGACGCCCGAGATACTCGACGGCCTCGTCCGGGACGCGAGCGACGCCGTCGGCGAATGACGGGGGCTGAACGATGACAGACTGAAACAGCCCTAAAGGTGCGTCTGGCACCGTGCTAACTCGGTTCTCTACGTCTTTATCTCCTCACACGGCGTACGTGGTGGTGATTACAAATGCGAAACTTCGACGAAATGAGCCGGATGTTCGAGGAGATGGACCGAATGTTCGACGGCATGTGGATGGACCGCACGTTCGGCGACCGCACACCCATGCTCGAAGGGCGTTCGACCCCCACCCTCGAGGGTCGCACGACCGACGGCATCGAGCACATGACGAACCTCCACGAGGAGGACGACATGTACGTGTTCGTCATGGACCTCCCCGGGTTCGAGAAGGACGAAATCGACCTCGTCTACCACGACGGCCACCTCAAGATCTCCGCGGTGACCGAGATCAGCGAGGAGTCCGAGACGTCGTACGTCCGGCACTCGCGCAGCACGAACGAGACGGTCGCCATCCCTGGCGAGATCGACGTCGACGGCATCGAGGCATCCTACCACAACGGCGTCCTCGAGGTCACCCTCCCCATGCTCGAGGGCGAACGCGACCTCGGTCACGACATCGACATCCGCTATACGACGTTCACCTCGGCGTCGAGTTGGGACGCTTCGGTACGGTCGCTTCGGACCCCGGGTCGACTCAGGGCCCGCCGAGTCTCGGGGGCGAGACACAGACCCGACGTATTCTATTTCGAGCATCAAATCTTCGACCCGCCTACGGTTTTAATATACGCAATCAATTGGTAAGGAAATATTAGATACCTTTAGGCATCTCGCAGATTACCGTTGATGATATGGGTCGGAAATTCGGCGCCTGTCTCGGCACGATCGGACTGCTCACCACCAGCATCGCCTCGTGGTTCCTGATGAAAGGACCGTTCCTCGGGACCGGCCTCCCGGAGACCGAGTACCTGCTCGGCGCGATCGCACTCCTGCTCGTCGGACTCGTGCTGCTCCGGAGCGGACTCAGTTCGCTCATCCACCACCGCGGGAGCACCGACCGCGTCATCATCAGCAACAAGAAGACCTGACCGGTAACGGCCAGACACAGGAACCGCCCCGACACCCGGCCCCGTCGACCCACCACCCCCACCCGAACCCTCACGCGGACCGGACCCATCCGGGTCCACACCCACACCACTCGGAAACCCACACCTTCCCCCGAATCGTCGTGGACCACCCACGACGACCCCCCATCCTCGACGACGACACCACCCGTTCCTAGGACTCGCTCCACCGTGCATCGGCGAGCGTCCGCTGCACGACCTCGTGCCCGACCGCCTCCGCGAGCGTCTCGAACCCCGCGCGCTCCGACCGGTCGTCCGCGTTCGCCACCAGCCGCGACACGATGAACTCCGGCGTCGACCGCCCGACCTGCCCGAACCGCGGCTGATAATCCACCTCCAGCTCCAACTCCGGCGTCAACCCCTCAGCGAAGATACCGTCCACGCGCGCCGTCCCCGGGAGCGGCTCCAGGTCGTCCGCGAGATGCGTCACGAACGTCCCCAGCGCCGCCTTCTCCACCGTCAACGTCACCAGCCCATGCAGGAGGTCCGCGGCACTCCCCGGTTCCGTGATCGCCTCGAACTCGTCGACGAGCATCAACGTCCGGCCCTCCGCGGTCAACGGCGGGACGACGTTCCGGAGCGTCGACTCGAGGACGCCCGCGTTGAAACTCGCGTGCCGCCGATGGAACACCACCGAGTCGAACTGGCCGACGGCAGCACGGTCCGCGGGCACCGGCAGCCCCATGTGCGCGAGCAGGACGACCTGGCAGAGCGTCTCCAGGAGCGTCGTCTTCCCACCGGAGTTCGCGCCAGTGAGCACGCTCACGCGCTCGCGCCCCGGTGGCGCCGCGAGGGCGTGCTCGCCGAGCGCGTACCGGATCGGCTGCACCGACTCCCCGTCGTTCGCAGCGAGCGTCAGATTCCGTGCCCCCTCGACCGCGACCGCGTCCTCGACGAACTCGGGAGCGGTCAGGTCGAACGCCGCCGCGAACCGCGCGAGCGACAGCTCGAACGCGACGTCGTCGACCGCCGCGACCGCCCGGTCGACGTCCTCGCGCGCGTCCGCGACCGCACCCTGGAGTTCCACGCGAACCTCGCGCTCGCGCTCCTCGACCGCCTCCCGCCGGTTCGCCGAGAGCACTCGCAGCGCCTCGTTCACGAAGTCCGTCGCATCCCGCGCCTCCTCGGGTGCCGCGTCGCGGACCGTCGTCGCCTCCACGCCCGTCTCCGCACAGACGTGGTCGACGAACGCGTCCTGGAACCCGCCAGCAGTTCGGGCGCCGTCCCCGCGGATGGCCTCGACGACCGACCCCGCGTTCGCCTCGAGCGTCTCGACGGCCGCGACCTGCTCGCGGAGGTCGTCCAGGCGGTCGTCCGCACCGGTCGCGACGTGTCCCTCGCGGAGCGCGCCCAGCGCACGCGACGCGTCCACGAGCGCGTCGCGGTTCAACCCCGAGAGTGGCGCGAACACGCCGTCGTCGTCGACGACGTCCGCGTCGAGGAGCGCGATCGCCGCCTCGACGCTCGCCTTCTCCCCGCCATCGGCGTCGTCGTACGCGTCGAACGCCGCCACCACCGCCTCCCGTTCGTCGTCCGACAGCGCCTCCCAGGACGCACGTGCCGCCTCCACGTCCGCGAGTCGGTCCCGCATCGCGTCCCGGTCGGAAAGCGGTGTCAGGACGTGGATGGCGTCCGCCGCCCGCGCCGTCAACGCGAACGACCCGGCGACCGACAGCAGGTCCTTGTACACCTCGCGTGCGTCACTCGTCGCGAGCACGTCCATCCCCGACCCACCCGTCGCTCGGCGGAGGATACGCGTCGCTCGTCCACGCGGCACGCCCGCGTCGACGAGCGCCCTGACGTCCCCGGCTTCGATGGCGTCGATCGCCGCGTCCACGCCCAGTTCCTCGACGAGCAACGCCCGCGTCTTCGGGCCGACCCCCCAGTACTCCTCCAGTCGCATACCACAAGCCTGCGAGCGCGACGTAATCAAAACCCCGCAACCGTCTCACGTCACCGCGACGACCGGGGGACCCGGGACCGAGCCCCGGGGGATTGATTTCGCGAGCGCACCAACCGCTACGCATGACCGAGGACGCGCTGCGGGCTGGCATCGACGAGGACGCGAGTTCGTTCCGGTACTATCGCAACGCCGTCTCCCGGCACTGGGACCCGGTGGACGTCGACCTCGACGTGGACGTCGACCGCGTCGCGGACCTGGACGCGGCGGCGTTCGATTCGCTCCGCCGGACGCTCGCGCTGTTCGGCGCGGGCGAGGAGGCGGTCACGGAGGACCTGTCGCCGCTCGCGGTCGTCCTCGAGGACGTCAACGACCAGTTGTTCCTGACGACACAGCTCTACGAGGAGGCCAAGCACGCGGAGTTCTTCCATCGGTACTGGACGCGCGTCATTCACGAAGCCGAAGACCGCCGCGGCCTGGAGCGCTCGAACCCCCACGATCCGGCGTGGTTCAACGACGCGTACGACGAGCTCTTCGAACGCAACGAGGCGGCGATGACTCGACTGCTCGACGACGATACGCCCGAGAACCGCGCCCGAGCGTACTGTCACTACCACCTGACGGTCGAGGGCATCCTCGCGCAGACGGGGTACTACGGCGTGCAGACGTCGTTCAGTGGCGACGTCGAGGGACTCCCGGAGCTCCCGGGGCTCGTCGAGGGGTTCTCGAAGATACGGAGCGACGAGGGACGCCACGTCGGGTTCGGGATGCGGAAGCTGAAGGACCTGGTCGGTGCGGGCGACGTGTCGCCGTCGCTCCTGCACGAGTTGACCGGCGAGCTCGCGATGCTCGTCCAGGACGCGGTGTCGGCGGCGTCGGACGACGACGCGGTCGCCGTGGGCGCCGAGGACCTCGCGTCGTACGCCGCGCGGAAGCACGCCGAGCGCATGGAGCAGATCGTGGACGCGGCGAAGGACGTGCCGGACGTGGAGACGTTGACCGAACTCGACGGGTGACCGGCGGTCGTCCGGACGACTGACGGGCCCCCTCGTGGCCGACGGCCGTCCTGACGGGACAGCTGGAGCTCTTGGACCGGGTCAGCCGTTCACGGTGCTGCGTCGGCCGCTCACTCGCCGTACGTGGTGTCGAGGTACTCGAGGATGTTCGCGGATTCGTTCATCGTGACGCCGTGGGCGTCGTCGACGAGGACGGGCACGGCGCGCTGGCCGGAGACGCGCTTGACATCGTTGCGCGCGGAGTGCATGGCGTCGACCCAGACGGACTCGTAGTCGAGGTCGAGTTCGTCCATGCGGTCCGCGACCTTCTCGCACCACGGGCAGCCGTCGAGCTGGTAGAGTGTTCGCGTCACGCGCCCTCGTAGGTCCCGGTCGTAGAAGGGTCTGGGGGTCCAGTCGGCGTCGCGCGTGAGTGCCATGCCGGCGTCGCACGTGAGTGCCGTGTCGGCGTCGGTGTGGGGCGAGCAGCCGGGCCGTGGGGCGTGACGCGACGGCGGCCCGGGCTCCCGCCTCGACCGTCGCGTCGCACGCGTCAGGTGACGGTGGCGTTGGCCGCGGCTTCGTACTTGAACGCTCGGGTGGTTGGATGGAGCGTCGACGACGACGTTTTGCCGCTGAGAGCGGTACGTATGGGTGATGATGGCGACGACGCACGCGTTCGTCGGGCTGGCGTTGGCGAGCGCGTACGCCGCGGCGGGTGGGGAGTACGCGACGGCCGCCGCAGCGGGTGCGCTCGCAGGGGGTGTGTTCCCGGACGTCGACCTCCTCGCTGAGCACCGGAAGACCCTGCACTTCCCCGAGTACTACGCGGTGCTCGGGGTCCTGGCGGTCGTGGTCGCCGCTGTCGCGACCGTGCCCGTGACCGTGGGCGTGGCGGGGTTCCTTGTGTCCGCGGCGGTGCACTCGGCGAGCGACGTCTTCGGTGGGGGGACGGAGGCGCGGCCGTGGCTCGCGCAGGACGACCGTGGCGTGTTCCTGCACACGCAGGGGCGGTGGGCTCGACCGCGGCGCTGGGTGCGGTACGACGGGGCGCCGGAGGACCTCGCGGTCGCCGTCGCGTTCGCGGTCCCGGGGTGGGTCGCGTTCGACGGCTGGATTCGAGAGGCCGTGGTCGCGGGTGTCGTGGTGTCGGTGGGGTACGTGCTCGTGCGTAAACGACTGCCAGCGCTCGAGGAACGGTACCTCCAGTAGGGCCGATGTCCGTGGGTTGCTTTCGCACGCAGGGTGTATCTCCAACGAACCGGACCTCAGAAATTAAAACGCGCCAACAGATGAGTGAAATTTATGGTGTTGGGGTGCGATGGTTTCTCCAATGGCACAGCGAGAGGACCGAGCCGAGGAGTTCGTCGAGGTGCGGATTCCCGCGGCACTCGCCGACCGCATCGACAACGTCTACGCGGAGTGTCGAGGGTACGACTCCTCGTCGATGCAGGAGAGCCTGAGCGTGCTCTGCGACATCGCGGCCGGTCGTCTCGACGTCCCGGGAGAGACCGCGCTCGACCGCGTCGACCGTACCAGCGTGCCCGAGGACGACGCTGCGGCGGACCCGACGACGGAACTGGCGTCCCCGACGGGCGTCGTCGCCGAGTTGAGCGACGAACGCCGCGCGAACATCGACGCGGCGTTCCCGACGCGCTGGAGTGCGGATTCGACGGTCGCGGCGCGCCTGACGGCTGTCGTCGACCGGTACGTGCAGAACCCGGAGGGGATGCCGGACGCGGACGCTCGCGAAGCCGATGCGCTACACGTCGTCGGGGAACGCGAAGGACTGTCGCCCGACGAACTCCGCGAGCAACTCGTCACGGCCCTCTACGGGAACACCGGACTTCCGGACGACCTCGCCGGCGAGTTCTTCAGTGAGGCGCTCGCGACCGTCGAGGAGGCGGCGTCAGCGGCCACCGAGACCGACGACGACGCGTCGTCGACCGTCGACGCGGACCTCGACGGCCCGGATTCCCCGATATTCGACGACGACGGGCCACCCGCGCTCACGGACGGGCCGCCGGCGAAGCCCGCGCAGCCGGCGAGCGACCTCGACCCGGAGGCGGCGTTCGACTCGCCGACGGACGAGGTCACGGTGGATTCGCTGCTCGCCGACGAGGCGGCGCCGACGGCGCGCTGCGAGCGCTGCGAGGCGTACCACGAGGTCGACGACCTGGAGACCGTCATCGGGTCGGCGTCGTCGACCATCGAGTTACTATGCGGGTCGTGCGCGGCCGCCGTAGAGGAGAAGGATTAACGGGGCGGCGGGCGGACGGTATCCGCATGGCTATCGTCGAAGTCGTCGTTCGCGCGATCCATCTGGTCGTCGCGGCGATGTGGGTGGGGTCGGTGTCGTTCTTCGCGTTCGGCGTGCTCCCGCTGGCTCGAGAGGGGTCGTTGAACGCTGCGCCACTGGAACGGTTCACGCAGCGACTGCAGGTCGGGTCGCGGCTCGCGTCGGTCCTCTTGCTCCTCTCGGGCGGATACATGATCTCGCTGGCTGGGTACGAGACGTCGTCGTTGGTGTCGTCGACGAGCGGGCATCTCGTCCTCGCGATGGTGGTGCTCTGGCTGGCGTTGACGGGACTCGTCGAGGTCGGTGCGTCGAGGGTGCTCGAGGGTGCGGAGGACCTGAAGGTGCGGACGCCCGCGAAGCGCGCGACAGCGATACTGCGTGCGGCGACGTTCGTGGGCGTCCTGCTGTTGGTCGACGCGGTCCTCATCCGGTTCGCGCCGGCGTTGTTCTGAGGGCGCGAGTTCGACGGCTGATTCTTGGGCCCGGTCTTCTTCAGTCGTGATGCCGTAGGTCGGGGTATGACTGGTGACGACCGCGACCCGTTCGCGGAGCCCTACGACGGCCCGGTACCGGATGGCGTCGACGAGGCGGCGGTCGACCGGATGCGTCTCGTCGCGAAGGTGATGGACGACGCGGTGCGGCTCCCGGGGACGGACTTCCGCGTGGGCGCGGACCCGGTGCTCGGTGTCCTCCCGGGCGTCGGTGACGTCGTCGCGGCGGGCGTGTCGATGTACATCGTGCTGGAGTCCGCGCGCCTCGGGGTGTCGTACGGGACGCTCGTTGAGATGCTCGCGAACGTCGCGATAGACGTCGCGGGTGGTGCGATTCCGTACGTCGGCACGGTCGTGGACGTGATGTTCAAGTCGAACCAGCGGAACCTCGCGCTCGCGCTCGACGACCTCGCCGAGGGCGCGTCGGACACGGTGTTCGCGAGCGTCGAGGACGCGGCGACGGACGCGCTCGAAGGCGCGGCGGACGCGACCGAGGAGGTCGTGGACGCCGCAGCGGACGCCGCGAGCGGGGACGAGACGGTCGGTGCGGGGACGACGGCGGAGCGGGACGGGCCGGTGGAGATACCGATCGAGGTCGAGGACGAGGACGTGGAGTGAGTACCTGAGCGCGCCGGTCAGCGCGCGGTCGCGCGCCGGAGGCGGTCGGCGACGTGCTCGGGTCGGTCGACGTACGCGAGCGTCTGCCGGTAGAACCCGTACGGTCGCTGGTCGACGTCGAGGTCGCTCCGGTCGAGGGTGACCGCGGCCGCGTCCGTGCCGGGTGGCGCCAGCCAGTGCCCGCGTTCGACGGAGACGTCGTGGATCGCGTCGAGGGGTGCGCGCCACTGGACGGCGTCGAGGCGCGTGTCGTACGCGACGAGTTCGTCCTCGTACAGTCGGTACTCCGTCGTCGCGAACGCGAGGTCGAAGTGCGCGACGCCCGCGAGCCCGAACCCGACCGCGGTCACGGCGAGCGCGGTGGCGACGCCGACGACGAACGCCGGCATCAGGTCGAGTCCGAAGGCGCCACCGACGAGGGAGACGCCGGGAGCGAAGAAGATGATCGAGATGACTCGATACTTGATGTTGCCGAAGCCCAATTCGATCCGGGGGAGGATGCCGTCGAGGAGTCCGGCAATCCTGACCGCACGCCGATCAGGACGGAACACCTCACTGGGGCGTCCCGCGGGGGCCGCGAGTTCGAACGAATCAGCGGGCGTGGGCGACGCGTCCCGGCGCCGTTCGTACGCGACCCGTCCCAGTACGACGAGGACTGCGATCGTCGCGAATAACGTGGAGGCGTCGAAGGGCGCGTCGGCATGAAAGGTATCGACGACGACGACCGGGAACGGTATGAGTAACGAACCCATCCAGGAACGGGACGGGCGGGTCCGAGCGGCCGGTGGACGCGGCGAGTGGACGAACCGACGGAACGCCGTTCCGTGTTTCACGACGACCGCCAGTCCCCCGGCGGCGAGGACTGCACTCGTCGGCCACGACAGCACCGAGAACGGCGGGTCGAGGGCTCTCGTCGCGAGAACGACGACGGCGACGGAGGCAAACGCCAGGGCGACGGCGCACACCAACGTTATCTTGAAGTTGTGGACGGCAACCCTCGGTAGCCAGCCGACCGGCTTCAGCGTGCCGAGCTTCGCTGTCAGGAACCTGAACGACCCGGGGTCACCGTTCCGTCGGAGCGCAGGCGGCTCCAGCGGCGAATACGTCTCCCGTGGCGCGGCAAACACCGTCTCGACGCTCTGTCGAAGCAGCCCCACGAACAGGTCGGCCCAGTAGAGCAACAGCACGACGTACAGCGAGAACGGATGCACCGCGACCGCCGCGAGCGCGACCGCATCGACGGCGAACGCGGGGACGCGGCCGAAGCGACCAGAGGACATATTTATCAGTTTGGTCATGGGGTAAAAATCCTGTCGAGGACCGTCCGTCAGGTCAGCAGGGGTCGATCTCCGAGATGACGTCTCCGTTGCAGAGGTCGTCCTTCACGTCACGGTAACCGAAGTACTGCGAAATGAACTGGGTGAGGGCCTCCGCCACAACCGCGCACACGACCGCTGCCGGAAGTGCCGCGATGAAGTAGACGCAGGCCGCCGACGTCACCTCGGAGACGATGATATCACGGAGTACGACGGCGAAGAACACGCAGAACGCACACCCCGCGCCGGTATCGAGCGCCTCAAAGAAACCGTTGCTCGCCAGACTGACCAGGGTCACAGCGGGAGCCATGGCGATCCGCCATATCAGCTTCGGGGCCCACTGTTCTTTCCACGGAAGATCATCCGCGAGGCCCGCAATCAGGTATGGCGACGATATGACGATGTTCTGTGCGGTTACGGCGACCTGGTCCATATGCCCCTTGAACACGCCCCATAGCCGCTTCGCCGCATCGTAGGCGTCTGCGCCGATATCCGTCAGGAGGTCCTTCACGTCATTCAGGAACGAGAGGAAACCCTGCGTTCGAACGTCTTCGGGGGTCAAGCGAGCCTCTAGGTCGCCGAGATCAGATGGCTTCACTTGCTTGTCGGGGTTCGCCGTCTCGGCGAACAGCTCCGCGGTGTACTCCACGTCGGGCGTAGCTGGTTCGGACTCCGAGCGACTGACCGTCATCGTTTCGCTCTCTCGACGAAGCTTGTCGACGGTCGGACCGACGGGGAGGATTACGGCGTCGATCGTCACCTGCTCGTTACGCTCGAAGTGCTTGTATAGAACGCTGGCGTGCTCGATACCGCGAGGCGTCTGTCGGACGGACAGCACGGCACTGTCGCCCTGCCCCGGGTCAGCGAGTTCGTGTTCGACCGACCGGACGGTCGTCGTGTCGCCGGACCTCACTTCCTGGCCCGCAATACCGGCGGCGTCATATCGGACGCGCCCCGACGCGATATCGACGAGCCGCTGGAACGCGTCCGTCCGCTCGACTTTCGCTGCCGCCTGGAGCGTGGTCGACTTCTCGGCCGACGGATACTCGTTCCGCGAGAGCTGGACGGACAGGTCGTCGATCACGATCCGTTCCAAGTCACCGAACGGGACGGCCGTCACCGACTCGCCCGCGGACACCGAGAGGTCGGCCACGTCATACGCCTCGTGATCGACGACCAGCCCGTTCGTCGTCTCGACACTGACCCTCGCTCCGGCATCGCCGGGCGCACGGGCAACGATTTGATTCCGGTCGTCGTCAATCTCGACGCGAACACCGTTCGGGTGCTCAACTGCAGTCACCTGCCCGGCGTACCGTCGGACGGTTCGGCCCGTGAAGCGGGCCGCGCCACTGGTTCCGTGTGGCGCCACACTTTCGTCGACGTTACGCGTCGTTTCGACCGTGTACGCTTCCCGCGACGATCGAGCGGTGGCCTTGAACTCGTGTGGCCGCGTCGACGGTAGCACGTCGCTCGAATCGATGCGCGACCCGTTCCGGCGGATCGTCGCGTCACCGTCCAATTCGAAGTACGTGAGTTCGCCCGCGTACGACACGACATGCGTTTCGCGAGCCCGCCCGGTGGCGGTGCGTGCGTTCGGCCGGTCGATCGTGTCCTTGTCGACCGAGACAGCGCCGCTCGCGGACACGTCGTACTCGACCGTCCCGTTCGGCGAAATCTCAAGCGTGTTGTGCGGGAAAGCGTCGACATCGAACGGTTCGCCGTCGACGCGAACGCGCGCTTTGCCGTCGACCGAGAACGCCGTGAACTCGCCCGTGAAGCGGAACGTCCGCGTTTCGTCGGCGATAGACTCCGAGGCGACGCCATCAGTGAGTGCTGATTCTGGGGCGTCTTCAGCCTTCAAGAGCCCTGTGACGGCAATTTCGTACCGAGCCCGTCCCGCGGCGTGGATCTGGACGGTTCGTTCGGCCGCACTCTCCGTTTGGACGTCGCCGAACTGACGGACGTCATCGGCCGCCGCGAGTTCGCTCGCAGCACCCGTCCCGACGAGTCCAGTTCACCGATTGCACCAACTGATCCGAGAAGGTCTCTCCGAGAGACTTCCGAGTTCTGTTTAGACATCCAAGAAAAAGAGAGAATTAATGACTTTTAAATATTTTTATTTTATAAATTTATACATATACGGAGTGGAGTACATGGGCCAGATTTCCCCCCCCCACATGATAGAATTCATATCATGAATTAATTTTCGCCCAAACTTAGAATATCACTGAGACAGTCTCCGAACCCAAACCGGTCAGCCGTGCGAGAATGCTTTTCCGCCCTGCGGGAGTACCGCCGGTATGTCCCCGAGGAACTTCCTGTTCTGTTCGCTCGATGCGGCACTCTGCGGTGACCTCGCGTGGCAGGTCGGTCGGGAGGGCCACGACGTGAAGTACTACGTCGAGCACGACGCGGACCGCGACATCGCCGACGGGTTCGTCGAGAAGACCGACGACTGGCGCGGCGAGTTGGACTGGGCGAACGTCGTCGTGTTCGACGACATCTGGGTCGGCGACGAGGTCGGCACCGGCGAGCTCGCGGCGGAGCTGCGCGCGGACGGACACGCCGTCGTCGGCGGAACGCCCGCGACCGACCGCCTGGAGGACGACCGCGGGTACGCGATGTCCGTGCTCGAGGAGACCGGTATCGAGACCGTCGAGCACCGCGAGTTCACGGACTTCGACGACGCCATCGAGTACGTCCGGTCGAACCCGGCGCCGTACGTCGTCAAACCCCTCGGCGAGGTCCAGAACGTCAAACGACTCGTGTACGTCGGCCGGGAGCGCGACGGGAGCGACGTCGTGGACGTCCTCGAAGCGTACGAGTCCGCGTGGGGGCACCGCATGAAGGGGTTCCAGCTGCAGCGCCGCATCGACGGCGTCGAGGTCGCCGTCTGCGGGTTCTTCGACGGCAACGAGTTCGTCGACCCGATCAACTTCAACTTCGAGCACAAGAAGCTGTTCCCGGGGAACGTCGGACCCTCCACCGGCGAGATGGGGACGGCGATGTTCTGGGCTGGCCGGAACCGCCTGTTCGAGGAGACCCTCGGGAAGCTCGAGGAGTGGCTCGCCGACGAGGGGTACGTCGGCAGCATCGATCTGAACTGTATCGCGACCGACGACGGCGTCTATCCCCTGGAGTTCACGCCGCGCTTCGGGTATCCGACGATCGCGCTCCAGGAGGAGTCCATCCTCTCGGGGAGCGGCGAGTTCCTCCACGACCTCGCGCACGGCATGAATCCGGAGCCGACGGTGCATCGCGGGTTCCAGATCGCGGTGCGCGTGGTGCTGCCGCCGTTCCCGTTCGACGACGAGAAGACGTACGACGAGAGTTCGCGCAACGCCGCGCTCGTGTTCGACACCGAGGACGGTCGACCGCCCGAGGGCGTCCACATCGAGGACGCGAAGCGCGTGACGCCGGACGGGGAGCCCACTGCGGACCGCGACGGCGAGTGGCGGGTCGCGGGCGGGACCGGGATGCCGCTGGTCGTCACGGGGATGGGCGAGACGATGCAGGCGGCCCGCGAGCAGTGCTACGACCGCGTCGACCAGGTTCTCGTCCCGAACCTGTACTATCGCGACGACATCGGCGAACGGTGGATCGATGGCGAGGGCGACCGCCTGCACGCGTGGGGCTACCTCGGCCCGCAGTAGGCGTCGGCGACTGCGGTCGCTGGCCGGTGGACTCCCGGCGTCAGAACTCGGTTCCCTTGCGGGCGCGAACGCCGTCGTCGAACGGGTGACGCTGTTTCTTGACGTTCGTGACGAGGTCGGCGCGTTCGGTGACGTACGTGGGGTCGTCGTGGCCGCCGGTGAGGACGAGTTCGAGCGCGTCAGGCTTCGACTCGACGAGGTCGGCGACGGCGTCGGGCGCGACGAGGTCGCGGTTCGCGGCGTAACAGAGTTCGTCGAGGACGAGCATGTGGACGCCGTCGTCCGCGGGCGCTTCGAGGTCGAGTGGTTCGGTGAGGTCGGCGTCGTGCGCGGCGTCGATGAGCTCGCGGGCGCGCTCGAGGCCGCCCTGGGCGCGGGCTTCGTGGTCGACGTCGTCGGTGCCGTCGTTCATCGCGTGCCAGCCGTAGTGCCCGGAGTGCTCGTACGTGAACCCCGGGACGGCGTTGATGGCGTTGTACTCGCCGCGGACGTCCTCGACGCTCGCCGCGCCGCCCTTCATGAACTGGAGGAGGTGCACGCGGTAGCCGTGGCCGGCGGCGCGAAAGCCCATGCCGAGCGCGGCGGTCGTCTTCCCCTTCCCGTCACCCCACCAGACCTGCGTCCGCCCGAACTCCGCGGGCGCCGCAGGCTGGATGTCGTGTGCGTCGAGCGCACCAGCGTCGTCGGTTCCGTCGGGCGTATCGGCGTCGCGAGGCATACGTCGACGGTCGACCGCGGGTCGCTTCAGTCCTCGCCTTCTCGACGGCTCTTGTTCGGCGCGTCAGTCCGCGCCGTCGCGTGCGCCGTCGACGATGGCGATGGCGGCGTCGAGTTCGTCCTCGACGACGCCGTGCCCGATACCCTGATAGATTCGTTCGTCGACGTCCGCGCCGAGTCCCTCGAGGACCTCGGTGGTCTCGTGGACGCGCTCGAGTTCGATGTGGGGGTCGTTCTCGTCGCAGCCGACGAAGACCGGGGTGCCCGCGAGGTCGCCGTCGTCGGTCGCGTACCCTTCGATGGAGACCTCGGGCCCGATGAGGCCGCCGCTGAAGACGACGAGGCCACCGTAGCGCGCGGGATGCGTCGCGACGTACTCGCTCGAGAGGCACGCGCCCTGGGAGAACCCGAGGAGGACGACGTGCTCGCGCCCGACCGCGTCGACGGCCTCGGCGACGACGCCGTCGACCTTCGCGAGCCCGGAGTCCAGGCCGGGCTGGTTCGACTCGGTCGGCGCCGTGAACGGGTTCGGGTACCACGTCCGACCCGCAGCCTGTGGCGCGAGGGACGCGACGTCGTCGAACCCGAACTGCTGGGTGAGCTGGAGCATCGACTCCGCGGTCGCGCCGCGGCCGTGCGCGCAGACGACCGCGGCGGTCGCGTCCGCGAGGTCTGCACCAGCGGTCGCAACCGGCTGGTCGCCGTGCGGGTCGTCGCCACTGTGCGGGTTCCGGCCTCTCATCGCGCTCGCCCTCCGCGTCTCGACTTCGGACGTGTCATACCTCGAGTTACGGACGCGAGCGGTTTAGCCGGTTGCCTCCCGGTAGGGGCGATGCACTCGTTCGACGCCGCGTTCAGGCGGCCGTGGGTTCGTCGACGAACTCGAGGACGGCGTCGGCGGACTGGAAGCCGTCGGCGACCCGGCGGACGGGTTCGCCGTCCTCGTAGTACACGAGGAGCGGGACGCTCGTGACGTTCAGGCGCTCGACGAGCGGCGGGTCGTCGCGCGGGTTGACGAGCGCGACCGCGACGTCGGTCGCGCGAGCGACGTTCCCGAGCACCGGCTCCATGGACGCGCAGATACCGCAGCCGTCAGTGTAGGCTTCCAGCAGCACGCGGTCGTGCGATTCGAGGAACGCGTCGAGTTCGGCTTCGTCGGCGAGATACGTCGGTTTCTGGGAGTCACTCATCGGGGCATGATAGGGCGTCGAAGCGTTTCAATCCACGGCGGGGAGACGAGGAGCGAGTCAGTCCGCGGCGCCAGTCGTCCGCTCCGCGCTCAGTCCAGCGGCGACGCCGGCAGTCGATTCAGTCCGCGGCCTGCCCTTGCTGGGCGTTCTGGGCGGTGCGGAGGAGTTCGCGGTAGCGGTCGCGGATGGTGACCTCGCTGACGTCCGCGGCGTCACCGACTTCGCGCTGCGTGAGGTCTGCGTCCTCGAGGAGACCGGCGGCGTAGATGGCGGCGGCGGCGATACCGACGGGAGACTTCCCGGAGTGGACGGCCTCGCGCTTGGCGGTCTCGACGAGTTCGCGGGCGCGGCGTTCGACGGCGTCGGGGGCGTCGAGGTCGCTCGCGAACCGCGGCAGGTAGCTCGCGGGGTCCGCGGGCTGGACCTCCAGGGAGAGTTCGCGGACGATGTAGCGGTACGTGCGCGTGAACTCCTGTTCGTCGACGCGGGAGACGCGCGTCACCTCGTCGACGGTGCGCGGCGACCCGGCCTGGCGGGCGGCGGCGTGCAGGCTCGCGGTCGCGACGCCCTCGATGCTGCGCCCGGGCAGGAGGCCGTCCTCGAGCGCGCGCCGGTAGACGACGCTCGCGGTCTCCCGGACGTTCTTCGGGAGCCCCAGCGCCGACGCCATGCGGTCGATCTCGCCGAGGGCCTGCTTGAGGTTGCGTTCCTGGCTGTCGCGCGTGCGGAAGCGCTCGTCCCACGTCCGCAGGCGCTGCATCTGCTTTCGCTTCTGCGCGGAGAGGCTGTTCCCGTACGCGTCCTTGTTCTGCCAGCCGATGGTGGTCGAGAGCCCGTCGTCGTGCATCATCTTCGTGGTGGGGGCGCCGACGCGGGACTTCTCGTCCTTCTCGCTGGCGTCGAACGCGCGCCACTCCGGGCCGCGGTCGACCTCGTCCTCGCTGACGACGAGCCCGCAGTCCTCGCAGACGGTCTCGCCGCGCTCCTCGTCGACCGCGAGGTGCCCGCTGCACTCGGGGCACGTCGTCACGCTCTCGTCGTGCTCGTGCTCGCGTTCGTCGGCCTCGTCGGCCTCGTCGGCCTCGTTCGCCCGGGCGCGTGTACCTGGTCGCGTCCGCGTCGGGCTCTCGTCCGCTCGCGAGCGTCGAGTGTCGAAGCGTTGGGTCGTCATACACACTCGTTTCTCGGACAGCCCCGAATAGGTTCGTTCGGCATTTGCCAAACGGCCTGGTCGAGTGAGAGGGGGAGCCACCACTCACGTCCCGCGATTATCATCACTTAAATAACCACCGGCGAAACAGTTAGGTTGGCATATGCCAAACGAACGGGCGTGAGAGAGTACGTCTTCACGCTCGAGTACGACCGCGGCGTCGACCCCATCGCGGACGTCTTCATCGACCACCCCGAAGCCATCGCGCGCTCGGTCGCCTGCAACGTCGTCGGCGAGGACATGTGGCGCATCGACCGATTCAGCGGTCCCGAGCACGCCATCGACGCCCTCGAAGAGCTCGTGCTCGACGCGAACCGGTGCAACGAATGCCCCGAAGGCGCCTGCGACTCCTACCGCGAACACGAACTCCTCGAGACCAACGCGACGACCGCCACCGTCTACACGTACCGCCAGGGCATCGACGCCTGCCCCGCCCTGCCCTACCCCGCGAGCGAGCACCTCGGCCCCGGCCTCTTCTTCGAGACGCGGCGCCGCGGGAACGAGTACGTCTGGCGCATCCTCACGCGCGACGACACCGGCGCCGGCGAACTCTTCGACCACGTCCGCGACTCGTTCCCCGACAGCATCGGTATCTCCCTCAGTCAGACCGGCGACCCCACGCACTGGGGCGACGGCGACGACGACCGCGACGAACTCCCCTACGAGCAACGCGCCGCGCTCGAAGCCGCCGTCGACGCCGGATACTACCAGACTCCGCGCGAGAGCACGCTCGCCGAGGTCGCCGAGGACGCCGGCATCCCGCGGTCGACGCTCCAGTACCGCCTCCAGAACGCCGAGACGTGGCTCGCCACCGAGTTCACCGAAGGCTGCCTCGGCGTCGACGACGACGTCCCCGAACGCGCACCCTGACGGATCCAGGGAGAGAGCGCGCTCCTTAACACCGCGCCCACCATAGGACGCCTACGAATGGACGGCGAAGTCGCCCCCGATGACGTCGAAACGCTCCGCGCAGCCGACGACGTCGACCTCTGTATCGTCGACATCAGGAATCCCTCGAGCTACGCCCGCGGCCACATCCCCGGGTCGCGGAACGTGCCACTGCCCGAACTCACGAACGCCGTCGACGCGCTCCCCGACGCCGACCGCGTCGTCACCGTCTGCCCGCACGGCAAATCGAGCGTGCAGGCCGCACGCCTCATCGCGTCCTACGAGGGCGTCGACGCCCCCGTCGAGAGCATGGCCGGCGGCCTCACCGCGTACGACGGCGAACTAGCCACCGGCACGCCCGACGCCGACGGCGACGCCACCGACGGCCCCAGCGCGCCCTTCTAACGCCGTCGCTCGCGGTCGTCCGAACTCGCTTCTGACGCTCTCGCTGCCACCGCAGCACTCCTCGACGCACCGAACGGGACCGGCGGCGCTAGCGCTCGCGAGTGGTGAACGAACCGGAAGGAGAGGGAGGTCAGGCGACGTTGAATCCGCGGTCGCGGAGGAAGTCCTCGATGCGGCCCGAGTGGTTCCCCTGGAGTTCGATGTGGCCGTCCTCGACGGTCCCGCCACAGGCGAACTTGGACTTCAGGTCCGACGAGAGGGAGTCGATGTCGACGTCCTTCGATTCGAACCCTTCGATGACCGTTACCTCTTTCCCGTATCTGCGCTCGTCAATGCGGATGGTTATCTCCGTATCTCCCTTGGCCACGTCCTCGCAGACGCAGAGTTCCTCGGGGAGCCCGCACGTCGAGCAGACTTCCGACATTACGATTCGAAGTTACGGCGTCGTCATATTAAACACTATCGGGACTCCGGGACCCGAATAAAACTCGAACCCGGACGCGTCGGCGCGTTTCCGGGGGGTTCGCCGGGATAAGGCGCCGCGGGACGCATCGACGAGGCGACGCGACGCGAACGCCCGGTCGGAGTAGCGGCGTCGCGGACGCTAGCGGAACCGTCGGAGTAGCGGCGTATGCGCTCGCACGGTGTCGTCGACGAGCGCGACGACCTCGTCCGCCTCCGCCTCGTTGACGCCGTTCCCGTACACGGCGTGCTCGTAGAGCTCGCCGACGCGCGTCACCTCCTCGTCGAGGCCGGCGCGCGTCAACGCCTCGATGTACGCGGGCGGTGACTCGTCGACGTGGCGCGCCCGGTAGTGGCGCTCCAGCAGGAGCTCCAGGCGTTCGACCGCGCGCTTCACGTCGGTCTCCGGGTCGACGCGACCGCCGTGCCAGTGGATCTTCGCCGTGCGGAGCGCGCGGTCGGTCGCTCCGGTCCGGTGCGCGCCCGCGGCGAGTCCGACGAGCGCGACGAACGCGACGAACAGCGTCTCCGGCGGGATCGGCCCGCCACCGCTGCCCTCGTCGCCGCCGTCGCTGGCGTTCGTCGTCTCCCCGCCCGTCTCGAGCGTGAAGTTCCCGCCGCCAGCGACCGTCGTCCCGCCGAGATTCGGGTTCCGGAACGTCTGCTCGGTCCGGTTCACGTCCGTGGCGTTCGTCGCCGGCGTCGTCGACGGCGTCGTCGTCGTCAACGGCGCGTCCTCGCTGTCGTCGACGTCGACGTTCGCGTCACCGTCCTCGCGCGCCTGCTCGATGCGCTCGACCTCAGCGGACTGCCGCGGGCCAGCGGGCGTCGGGTCGAACTTCACCCAGCCGACGTCCTCGAAGTACACCTCGACCCACGCGTGCGAGTCCGACCCGCGGACGAGCCACTCGTTGTCGTCGACCTGCTGGCCGGGCGTGTACCCGACCGCGAACCGCGCCGGGATGCCCTGACTCCGGAGCATCATCACCATCGTCGTCGCGTAGTACGTACAGTACCCCTGCTCCATCTCCAGCAGGAACTTCTCGGCGATGTTCCCGCTCGGGCGGTCCGTGTCGAGCGAGTACCCGCGGTTCCCCTCGAGCCAGTCCTCGATGGCGACCGCGGTCTCGTAGGGGTTCTGGGCGTCCGCCTGGGACACGATGCGTTCGGTCTTCGACGTGAACGCCTCCGAGAGCCCCTGCGCTTCCGTGTAGCGGTTCTCGACGCGCGTCGGGTAGTTGGTCCCGGTCGCGCGCAGCGTCTCCTCGTCCGCAGTCGGGACTGCACTCACGACGCTGTACCGGTCGCCCTCGCGGAACCGGACGTCGGATTGGATGCCGCCGTTGAGCGTCACCTTCGTGAACTCGCGGACGTCACCGCGGACCTCGACGGGCTGGTTCGCCGCCGGCATCACCTTCGCCGGCGCGAGCACCTCGAACGTCTGACTCACGCGCGTCGTCTCCCCGGGCGGTTCGTCGAGCAGACTCGGCGAGTAATCCCTGGACTCGCCGCTACGCAACCACGTCTGTCCCGTGAAGCGGTCGTAGGTCGCCACCCGCCAGTACTGCGCCTGGTCGGCCTCGACCTTGAACCGGACCTCCGGCGACAGCCGGATGGAGCCGACGATGGGCGCCCGCCCGGTCTCCGCGGTCAGACTCCCTTCGACGGTCGCCGCGCCCTCGCCGCCCGCTCGCGGCAACAGGAGCGGACTCCCGGGGAGCACAGGTACGGAGGAGATGACGAGCATCGCTGCGAACAGCAAGATGAGGACGTCCACCTGCTTGAGCGTCCCACCGCGGCGTTCGAGTTCGCCGAACCCGACCGCCGCAATACCCGCGACGGCGCCGAACAGCAGCGGGACGCGCCCCAGCAGGACCGGCGCGTCGCCGGTCATGATGAGGACGGCGAGCGCGAGCCCGGCGACGCCCACCGCGGCGACGTACCGCCGTCGGAGCGCGAGGTACGTCGTGATGAACACCGGCGCGGGCGCGAACCCGAGGATCCACACGGTCGGTTCGACGAGCTTCAGAACCCGCCATCCCGTGAGGAGCGCGAACGCGTCGGTGAGAATCTGGCCGCCGCGCGTCGTCAACGACACGACGCCCAGCGGCGTCGCGAGCAGGTACGCGAGGCCGCCCGCGAACACGAGCACGACCGTGAGGATGGCGGCGACGCGCTCGCCGACGGTCCGCGAGAGCGCGTACCCGCCCGCGACCGACCCGAGGACGACCGCCGCCAATTCGGGCGTCCCACCGACCGACGGCACCGCCGTCAGCTCGAACAGGACCGCGAGGAACGTCGCCGTGATACCGGCGACGCCCGCGAGCGCGAGCACGCGGAAGCGATTCGATTCGGACTCCTCGTCGGACGCGAACCGCGCCCCGAGCCGATCGACGGTGCTCATATCGACACCTCCGCGCGACGAGAACAGTCAGTGATACTCATATCGACACCTCCGCGCGACGAGAACAGTCAGTGATACTCATATCGACACCTCCTCCCGAGCGGGAGCGTCGCGGACGAACGACGAAAACGGGACCTCGCGGTCGGCCATCTCGACGCGTACGCCCGTCGACTCGCTGCCCGTGACGACGACGTTCGCGCGCTCGCGGTGCTCGTCGGGAACCTTCCCCGGGCCGACGGTCGCGAGCAACGACAACAGTGCCTCCCGGTGGTCCGCGCCCGCATCCGTCTCGAGTTCGCCGTTCGGCGCCGACAGGCCGACGCGGATGCCCGAATCGAGGAGGTAGAGCGCGATGCTCGCGGTCGCCTCCGCGACGTGGTCGTCCCAGCCGTCAGCGCTCTCGCACGCGATGTGGACGTCGCCGACGTCCTCCTCGCTCACGAACTGCTTCACGACGAGGTCGTTCGCCGCACGCTTCGCGCTCGACTTCCAGTGCACGTCGCGCAGCGAATCCCCGCGGTCGTACTCGCGGAGACTATCGAACTCCTCGCGGTTGTGCTCGAACCCGCCCTCCGGCAGGAGGTTGAGCTCGTGCCGGGTCGACCCCGTCAGCGCGTACACGCGCGGGTAGACGAGCACGCTGTCGCGATGCCCGTACCGGTGCTCGGCCTCCGCGAGCCCGAGCACGTCCACGATGCGGACCGAGAGCGGCCCGAGGTCGTGCTCGCCGCGGTCCGTGTACGTCACGTCGTACGCGAGGTCGCGCGTCCCGAGCGTCGCCTCGAAGTACGCACCGTCGAGTTCGAGGCCAGGGCTAGCAGTATCCTCGACGGTCGCCGCGACCGGCGACCCGACGTCGAACGACAACGTCACCTGCTTCGTCTCGTCGATGAACCCCGGGTCGGGAACGCGTCGCGTCACCTCCGGGCGGCCCGCACGCCGCACCTGGACGGCCGCGCCGACGACCGCCACCAGCACCGGGATGACGATGACGCCGAGCGCCTGCGCGCCGAACACGAACGACGCGAGCACGCCGAGGACGACCACGCCGAGCGCCGCCTTCCCGCGTCGAGTCAACCGCATCTCACTCGACCGGAACCGTCTCGATGGCGTCCGCCACCACTTGCTCGCCCTGGTCCTGCGGCCCGCTCGCCGACAGCCGGATGCGGTGACTGAGCACGCGCGGCGCCTCCGTCTGCACGTCCTCGGGCGTCACGTACCCGCGACCGCGGACGACCGCTCGCGCCTGCGCCGCCCGCATCAGCGCGATGGTGCCACGAGGCGACACGCCGAGCTTCGCGTTCTCGCGCGTGTACGCCGCGATGCGCGTCCCGTACTCGCGGACCGCTTCCTTCACCGTGACGTTCGCGACGGTCTCGCGCGCCTGCCGGATGGTCGCAGTATCGGTGACCGACGTCAACGACTCGATGGGGTGATGGCCGACCGCACGCGCGACGACCTCCGACTCCTCGGCCTCGTCGGGGTAGCCGAGGTGGAGTTTCTTCATGAAGCGGTCGACCTCCGCGAGCGGCAGCTCGTACGTTCGGTTCGGCTCCACGGAGTTCTGGGTCGCGATGACCGTGAACGGCTGCGGGAGCATCCGCGTCGTCCCGTCGACCGTCACCTGCTGTTCCTCCATCGCCTCAAGGAGCGCGCTCTGGGTCTTCGGCGGCGCACGATTGATCTCGTCGCCGAGGACGACGTTCGCGAACACCGGCCCCTTCTGGAACTCGAACTCGCGGGTCTTCTGGTTGAAGACGTTCACGCCCGTGATGTCCGACGGCAGGAGGTCCGGCGTGAACTGGACGCGTTTGAACGAACACTCGATGGACGCCGCGAGCGCTCTCGCGAGCATCGTCTTCCCGACGCCCGGGACGTCCTCGAGGAGGACGTGCCCGCGTCCGAGCATCGCCGTGACGACGTGCTCGATCTCGTCGTGATGCCCGACGATGACGTCCTCGACGTTCGCGATGACGTCCCGACTGACCTGCGCGGCTTCCTCGACCGGGAGCGATTCCGGGTCTGTTTCTGGGCGACTCGACTGCGGCGTCGCATCTGGAGTGTTAGCGTCCGTCATGTGTTATCGTCTGACAGCGCCGGTGTGTGGACCGGCGACCGACCTGGAGGGCGGTCAATCCCTTCGCAGTGCGTGCGACCCTCGCGGCAGCTGGGCGTCGCCGACGCTACCGACGGTCGAACCCGCGCGCCCCGTGCCCGAGCGTGACACACCACGTACTGTCAGTGTGTAGCGGTCGCTGCCATGTAACGTTGCCGGGGACACAAAATTTCGTTTGTCCGAAGCTGTCCTGCGATTAGAGGCGCGTGAGGTTCTCGGCGCGCGGGCCCTTGTCGGCCTGCACGATGTCGAACTCTACCTCCTGTCCCTCTTCGAGGTCGGGGCCGCCGATGTCCTCCATGTGGAAGAAGACGTCCTCGTCCGCGTCCTCGGTGTCGATGAAGCCGTAACCGCCCGTGTCGTTGAAGAAGTCGACCGTACCTGTTGGCATACGCTTGCATGAAGGACGTTGGCAAGCATAAAGGTTGTCACGAGCAAGATTCCGCGGTTTCCGGGCTCGAAACCCCCGTACTACCAGGGTTTGCACGCTGCGCAGACGTCGCCGCCGTCGTCGTCGGCGACCCACAGCCGCTCGACGACCGCGTCACAGACCGCACACGCCGCACCGGCTGGCTCGTACCGCGACGTCGACACCGCCGGTGACGCCGACGCCACGCGTGCGGCGACGGTCGACTCGGTCGCGTCACTCGGGCCGCTCCCGTCATCCGACAGTTCGTCGGCGCCCTGGGCGTCGTCGCCGCACTCCTCGTCGTCGGTCCCGTCCCCTGCATCGCGCCCGACGAACTCGTCGATGGAAGCGTCCTCGGTCATATCACGTTCGAGGAGCGGCCGGGCCTTGAGCGCAACGGACAAGTACCCGCGCTCGAAGGGTCGAGTATGAGCACCGGAACGTTCTGGCTCGTGTCCGAACTGCAGACCGCCGCGGAGTCGTTCGGGACCGCCGCGAGCGTCGACCCGCTATCGGCCGCACTCGTCCTCATCGGCGGCCTCATCACCGCAGGGGCGTCCCTCGCCTTCGGCGCACTCGCCCTCGGCGGCATCCTCGACGCATTCGGCGACAGTTTCTCGCAGTCCCCGCCCCCTGGTTCGAACTGAACCACGACGAAGCGCGAAGCCAAGGCGAAGTCCAGACGACCGACCGCTGACGGCCACGTCGCCGACACGGGTTACGCTCTCCTCGCACTCACCAAGACCTCAGCAGCCCAGCGAACCCGGAATCCCGTCGATGACGGTCACCGCACGCGGTCGAGCGCGTCGGCACTCAGCTCGATCGCGGCTTCGACGTCCGGGCCGAGTGGCGCCGCGGCGACGATGCCGTCCGCGTGGTCGAGGATACCCTCGAAGCGGTCGGCGACGGTCGCTGGCGTCCCCGCGATACAGAACGCGTCCAGCATCGCGTCCGTCACGGCCGCGCCAGCCTCTCCGAACTCGCCCGCGGAGACCGCGTCGCCGACCGCCCCAGCGCGCTCCCGGTCGATACCGTGGCGGTCGAGCACCGGCGGCGGCGCACCGCCGACGATGAACGCGACCGGAATTCGAGCCGCCTCGCGCGCCGCCGTCTCGTCCTCGGCGACGCTCACGCTCGCGTACGCCAGGAACGACACGTCACCGTACTCGTCGGGGCGCTCCGCGCGGCCTTCGGCGACGCGCTCGGCCGCCCACGCGACGTCCCGCGGATGCGACCCGTTGTAGAGCACGCCGTCGGCGTGCTTCGCCGCCATCCGCGTCATGTGCGGGCCCTGCGCGCCCACGAACACCGGAATCTCGCCCGGCGGCTCGTAGTTCAATCGCGCACCGTCCGCGACGAACGTCCCGTCGTGCTCGACGCGCTCGCCGTCGAACAGGTCCTGGGCGACCTTGAACGACTCCAGGACGCGCCGGAGCGGCCGGTCCTGGTCGACGCCGAGGTTCGCGAGCGTCGACCGGTCGCCTGCACCGAGTCCGTACATCCCCCGGCCGTCGCTCGCCTCCGCGAGCGTCGCCACACGTGACGCCTGCGTCACCGGATGCGTCTCGTACGGATTCACCACACCCGGCCCAAGTCGGACGCGCTCGGTTGCCTCGGCCATCCGGGACAGCGCGACGAACGGGTCGCGGTTGTTGTAGTGACTCGACGCGAACACCCCGTCGAACCCGCACGCCTCCGCGGTCTCCGCGAACCCGACGAGGTCCTCGACGGGATGCTCGGGCGTGATTTCAACGCCGAACTGGACGTCCTCACTCGTCATACTCCCACCCCCGCAAGGCCTGCCGGACGAAGTCACCGTCGACCGACCGATAGAGGTTCTCGCTTCCCTCGAGGTCACCGAAGTCCCAGTCGCGCACGACCGTCACGGGCGTTCCCGCGTCCGCTTCACCGGAGACGAGGTTCGCCGCCGCCGCGAGCTCGTCGACGACGCACTGCACCGTCACCTCGAGTTCGTGCCCGTCGCGGTCCGTCTCCCCGCGGTAGTCGCGACTCGCCGGCATCCCCGCATACCCGATAGCGACCCCGGTCTGGCCGTGCCGGAACGGCCGCCCGCTCGTGTCCGTCACCACCACCGGGTTCTGGTGTTCGAGCCTCTCGCGGATGCGAGCCGCGCTCTCGTCGGGGCGTTTCGGTAACAGGAGGACGTCGCCAGTGGGGACGTTCGACCGGTCGATGCCCGCGTTCACGCCGACGTGCCCGAACCGCGTCTCCGTCAGGAGGAACGGCGCCTCCATCAGGAGCTCCGTGGACTCCTCGAGCACCGCCTGCGCGAACCGCGGGTCCTTCTCCTCGCCAGTGAGGTCCGCGAGCCGGTCCGCGATCTCCCGCGCCCGCGGCCCTGCCGGGTAGTCCGCGAGGTCCGCGACGCGTCCCTCGGCCTTCGACACGACCGTCGACGCCACCACGACCACGTCCTCGGGCGCCAGGTCGAAGCGCGCGTCGACGAGCGCCGCGAGGTCGTCGCCCTCGCGGACCTCCGGGACGTCCGGGACCGACAGCAGTTCCATGCACGAGCGTCCGGGAGCCGCCCTCAAAGACCAACCGGTACCGGACGAGCTAGCCACGCCCGAGCGCACCGTCGTCGTGGCGCGCTCGCTCGTCAGCGCTCGTGGAGCGTCACGTCCACGCTGCCGTCGTCGACGTCGAGCTCGTAGCACGTCGTGCGCGTCGCCGGCGCCGCCCCGGTCGCACTCCCCGGGTTCAGGAGGCGGATACCGTCGACGGTCTCGTCGAGGACCTCGTGCGTGTGCCCCGAGAGGACGACGTCGGCGTCGTGCTCGCGGCCGACGTCGAGGACGCGCTCGCGATAGGATTCGACCGGGCCGGTCCCGTGCGTGACCGCGAACCGGACGCCCTCGCGCTCGAAGACCTCGACGTCCGGAAGATCGAGACTCGCGGGGTCCATGTTCCCCGCGACGACGGTCGCGTCCGGCACCAGTTCGCGGACCGCCTGATACGACGATTCCGCGTCGAAGTCACCCGTGTGGACGACGTGGTCGGCGTCACGGACGACGTCCGCGACCCACTCGGGGATGCTGCTCGCGCGAGACGGCACGTGCGTGTCGCCGAAGACGACGAGTCGCATACGCGGGGGTACGGCGAGTCGGAACTAAGTTCCCCGGGGCGGTCGAACGGGCGCGTATGACCGACGAGGAGACCCACGTCGTCACCGCGTTCGCTCGGCACGACGGCCACGTCCTGCTGTGTCGACGCAGCGAGCACGTCGGGACGTACACCGGACGCTGGGGCGCCATCTCGGGGTACGCCGAGGGCGACCCGGACGAACAGGTACTCGTCGAACTCCACGAGGAAGCCGGGTTCGAGACCGACGCCGTCGACCTGGTGCGCGCCGGGTCGACCGTCGACGTTCGCGACGACGACCTCGACACGCACTGGGTCGTGCACCCGTACCTGTTCGACGTCGACGACCGCGACGTCGCCGTGAGCGAGGAGCACGAGGCCTGCGAGTGGGTGCACGCGACCGAGATGCTCCGCCGGGACTGCGTGCCCGGCCTGTGGGCGGCGTACGAGCGCGTCGCACCGTCGGTGCGGTCGATCACGGCCGACGACGAGCACGGGGCGGCGGCACTGTCGGTGCGTGCACTCGAAATCCTCCGAGACCGCGCGGGCGTCCTGCGTGCCGAAGGCGCGTCCCCGGAGGCGGCAACGGACGAGGTCGCGGACCTGGCACGGCGACTGTGCCGGGCGCGCCCGAGCATGGCGGTCCTCGAGAACCGCGTGAACCGCGCGATGGCGACCGCGGACGCGGACGCGGCGAGCCTGGAGACGGCGGCGATGGACGGTATCAACCGCGCGGTCCGCGTGGACGTCGACGCGGCCGAACGCGCCGCGGCGCTCGTCGGCGACCGGACGGTCCTGACGCTGTCGCGGTCCGGAACCGTCCTTCGCGCGCTCCAGGAGGCGAACCCGACCGCGGTGTTCGTCGCGGAGTCCCGTCCGGGGAACGAGGGCGTCGGCGTCGCGGAGCGATTGCTGGCGGACGCCCCGACGACGCTGCACACGGACGCGGCGGTCGGGCACGTGCTCGCGACGGAGGACGTGGACTGCGTGCTCGTCGGGGCGGACGCGGTGCTCGCGGACGGTCGCGTCGTGAACAAGACCGGGACGCGGTTGGCGGCGGTGGCGGCAGCCCACGAGGAGGTCCCGTTCTTCGTGGCGTGCGCGACGGACAAGGTCCGCACGGACGACACCGTGAACCTCGAGTCCGGGCGGCGGTCAGCGGTCTACGACGGGTCGGCGCCGCTGGACGTGACGAACCCGACGTTCGACGTGACGCCCGCGCACCTCGTGGACGCGGTCGTCACCGAACGCGGCGAGCTGGACCAGAGCGACGTACGCGAGGTCGCGGACGAACTCGCGTCGCTCGCAACGTGGGACGACGACGCCGACCGTGAGGCCGACGACGACGGCGACGCTGCGGAAGGGGCTGACAACGACGACGCGTCGGCGGCGAACCGACGGTAGCGGTCGGCGGCGCTCGCGATCGGCTCGCGGCGGGTTCGTGCGACGGGACGTCGTCGGGTTTCGCGAGGCCGTCGCACGACAGTGGTCAGGGCACGTCGCTCCTCGCCGCGGCATCCGACTTGAACCCCTGCTTCCGGGCGCTCGGTGGACCCGGCGGCGAGTCGAAACGCGCAAGACGCCGCCGGGTGAACGTCCCGGTGGCGGCAGTGACGAAGCGTTACCCCCACCGAGCCCCGTCTGACGAGGGATTTTCATCCGAGCCGCCACTCCGACGTTCGACGAGCGACAGCGACGCCGTCGCGTGGTTCCGGTCGGTGTGACAGGTGTGACAGTCGTGACCTGCAGGACCGCCGCTGGTTCTTGTAGGGGTGTGCTTCGTGTAGGTATGAACGTACGACGCATGACGGACCTGGACCGTGGCGCTGTCGCGAACCTGCATCGGCGGTCGGCGCGCGAACTCGGCGCCGAAGCGTACGACGAGGAGACGGCGAAGGCGTGGGCGGGCGACCGCTGTCACTGCGATTACGACCTCGCGGACGCGGACTCGGCGTTCGTGGTTGCGGTGACGGCGCCGGACGTGACACGCGGGCCGCGCGTGGAACGCTCGCCGGGCGGTGGCGAGGGGGACGTTGCGGGGTTCGCGCACCTCGACCTATCCGCGGGCGAGGTTGTAGCAGTGTACGTCAGTCCGACCTACGCCGGCGAGGGCGTCGGCTCGATGCTCCTCTCGCACCTCGAGGCGCGCGCTCGCGACGACGGGGTCGAATCGCTCTCGGTCGCGTCGTCGCTGAACGCGGTCGGGTTCTACGAGCACCACGACTACGCCGTCACCGAGTCGGCGACGGTCGAGACGCGCGGCAACGGTGTTACCGCGACGCTCGACGTCCGCGTGATGGAGAAGTCCCTCGAAACCGAGGTGTCCAGCGTCCAGTCCGCGGAGGTCCCGGCGGCGTCCCGGTGAGCGCGACGCCAGCCTGGAGACCGCGTCGACGAGACGACCGTCAGAAGAACTTGAAGAGGTCGTCGCGCTTCGCTTCGTGGAGGTGCGTGCGGACCGCGTCGTTCAGCGGCTGTATCTGCCCGCGCTTGGCGGTGATGGGCGCGACGGTGTCCTGCCACTGCTGCCACGGCGGGAACAGCCCGAGGCGGTCGCAGAGGTCGTTCAGGCGTTCCTCGCGGTCGTCGACCTTGTCCATCTTGTTCACCGCGACCACGGTCGGCACGCCGAGGTCCTCGAGGACGTAGAACATCTCGACGACGTACGGGATCTCGTCCTCGCCGCTGTGGCGGTCGATGATGTCGACGACGCTCTTCCCGTCGACGACGATGACCGCGACGAGGAAGTTCGCGGCGTACTCCTCGAGGTACGCGACGATGTCGTCCTTGATCTGCTCGCGGTGGTCCTCGTGGACGCCGGACATGAACCCGAACCCGGGGAGGTCGGTGAGCACGAAGTCGTCGCCCGCCCAATCGTAGTGGTTCGGCTCTCGCGTCACCCCCGGCTTCTGGCCGGTGTCGAACGTGTGGCCCGTTATCTCCCGCATCAGCGTGGACTTCCCGACGTTCGACCGGCCGACGAGAACGATCTCGTCCGAACGGTCGGGACGCGTCTCGAACATACCACTCGTACCCGACCGACGGGGAAAAGCATGACTCGTTGAGCTCGCCAGCCGGCCAACTGCGATTGCGCGCCAGCGAGCGAGCGTTCAAGTGCGAAGCCGCGACCAACGCCGGGGCGTGCCGTGAGTCGACCCCGGTCGCCCGAGGCGGGAGTGTGGCACAGCACCGGGGCGCGTCGCGTGCCACCTGCTCGCCACGACGCCTGCTGTCAGCAGCGCGCTCGGGCAACGCCGCGACGCTCGTCGAACGACGGCGCGAGAAACCGACCAGGGCGCCCGGGTCGGTCGAGGAGGACCCCCGACATATTTCTCCGCGGGTCGCGTCGCGTGACTCGTGCGACTCGTCCAAGTGATGGTGCCGGCCGGGAAACGCGAGACGGTCCTCGGCGCGCTCGACGACGAGGGCATCGATTACGCCGTCACCGACGAGACCAGCGGCCGCGAGTACACCGCGGTCGTCTCGTTCCCGCTCCCACAGGCCGCGGTCGAGCCAGTGCTCGACTCGCTACGGGAAGCCGGCCTGGAGCGCGAATCGTACACGGTCGTCGTCGACGCCGAGACCGTGCTCTCGAAGAAGTTCGAGGCGCTCGAAGCACGGTACGAGGCGGACGAGGACACGACCGGTGACCGCATCGCTCGCGAAGAGCTGGCGGCGCGCGCCCAGGACCTCGCGCCGCGATTCACGACGTACGTCCTGATGACGGTCGTGAGCGTCGTCATCGCGACCGCCGGTATCCTCCTGAACTCGCCGGCGGTCGTCGTCGGGTCGATGGTCATCGCGCCGCTCATCGGGCCGGCGATGGCGACCGCGGTCGGGAGCGTCATCGACGACGAAGCGCTGTTCGGTCGTGGCCTGAAACTCCAGGTGCTCGGGTTCGCGATCGCGATCGCGGCAGCGGCGCTGTTCGCGTGGTTCGTGAAGACCGTGCACTTCGTCCCACCGGGATTGGACCCGACGACGATAGAGCAGGTGTCCTCGCGGCTGACGCCGGACTTCCTGTCGCTCGCGGTCGCACTCGGGGCCGGTATCGCCGGCGCGGTGTCGCTTCGCTCGGGGGTGTCCGCGAGTCTCGTCGGCGTCATGATCGCGGTCGCGCTCGTCCCCCCGACCGCCGTCATCGGCATCGGTATCGCGTGGGGGCTCCCCGTCGTCGTACTCGGCGCGAGCGTGCTCGTCGCCGTGAACGTCCTCTCCATCAACCTCGCGGCGATGTCGACGCTCTGGTACTCGGGGTACCGGCCGGACAACTGGCTGCGTCGCGACCAGGCGCGGACCGCGACGCTGTTCCGCATCGGCGTTCTCGTCTCCGCGATCGTCCTCCTGTCCGTGTTCCTCGGTGGGACGACGTACATCTCGTACGCGACCGCCATCGCCGAACAGGACGTCCGCGACGACGTCGAGGGCGTGCTCGACCAGGACGCCTACGACCGTGTGCGTCTCGTCGACCTGGAGACGACGGAGACCGACCAGCTCTGGGAGCAGCCCACGGACCCGATGCCCGAGCACGTGGTCGTGACGGTGTCTATCCCGCCGGGCGCGACCTATCCTGGACTCGCAGCGGACGTCCGCGCAGCCATCGCGGGCGAATCCAATGGCGTCACGGTCGAGGTCCGGTTCGTGGAGACCCAGCGCGCACCCCGGGTCGCCCCGCCGGAGGTCGCGTCCGTGCCATCACCGGACCACGCCAACGCCATTCGCTCGCTAGAACCACCCGCTCACACGCCTCAGTTAGGTGAAGTCGCGGTTTCACGGTGACGTAGGTTCTTCTCGGTAGCGAGCGTACGGTGGGTATGCATTCACGAGTTCTGCAGGTGCTTGCGGTGGCGTTCGTCGTCGCGACCGCGGGCTGTCTCGGTTCCATCGCCGGGACGTCGAACGCTGCGGCGCCCGCGCTCGCGGGTGGTGACGGCGTGGCGACGAACACCATCGACGTGCGTTCGACCGCGAGCGTCACCGCCGCACCGGACCTCGTCGTCGTCCACGTCGCCGTCGTCGGCGAGGGCGATACCGCCGAGGCGGCCGCCCGTGCGGCGGCGGCGGACGCCGACGGCCTCCGTTCGGCGCTGGACGGCGTCGTCGACCGCGACGGCCAGGCGGTCGACGTCACCGTCGAGAACGCCGGGTATCACCTGTCGCCGCGCTACGATTACTCGCGGGAGTCGCGCGAGATCGTCGGCTATCAGGCGACGCAGTCGTTCCGCGTCGAGACCGCCGCGGTCGACGCTGCCGGTGCGGTCGTCGACGCGGTCGTCGACGGTGGCGCGAGTCGCGTCCACGGCGTCACGTTCACGCTCAGCGACGACGCACGCGCCGACCTCCGGAGTGACGCACTCACCGCCGCGATGGAGAGTGCGCGCGCCGACGCGGACGTCCTCGCCGCAGCAGCCGGTGTCAGCGTCGACGCGCTCGCCGGGGCGAGCACCACGAACGTCGACGCGACGCCGTACTACCGCGGGTACGCCGAGGACGCCGGCGCCGACGGCGCCGCCACCTCGTTCGAACCGGGCGACGTCACCGTCACCGCGACCGTCACCGTCGCCTACACGTACGAGTAGCGGAAAGAGAGGGACGTCAGTTCTCGTCGAAGGGCAGTTCGGGCTCGTAGTCGATGACGTCGACCGCCATGTCGAGGACAGCGTCGACGTTCTCGTCCTCGGTGATGCTCATGTACGCGTCCGCGTCCACGTCCGTCGACCGGTCGCTCTTGTTACAGATCGTGAGGACGGGGACGTCGTCGAATCGCGACTCGACCTCCGCGAGGAGTTCGAGCTGTGACTCGAGCGGGTACCCGCAGTCGCCGCTCGCGTCTATCATGAACAGCACGCAGTCTCCGAGGTGCGTGAGCGCCGACACCGCTTGCGCTTCGATGTCGTTCCGTTCGTCCTCGGGTCGGTCCAGCAGCCCGGGCGTGTCCACGATCTGGTAGCGGAGGTGACCGCGCTTGAAGTGCCCGACGCCGATGCCTTTCGTCGTGAACGGGTAGCTCGCGGTCTCGCCGCGCGCGGCCGTGACGGCGTTCACGAACGAGGACTTCCCGACGTTCGGGTAGCCGGCGACGACGATCGCGGGCTCGTCGGGGTTGATGTCGGGGAGCGTCTTCAGGTCGTCGCGCGCCTCGCCGAGACGGAGGAGGTCGTCCTCGACCTCCTCGACGACGTCGGCCATCCGGGCGAACGCTTGCTTCCGGTGTTTGCGTGCCGTGTCGGTGTCGGTCTTCCGGAGTTTCGACTGGTACTCGTCGCGGATCTCGGCGGTCTTCCGGCTCGCCCACGTCACCTCGTTCAGGCTCTTTCGGACGGCGTCGACGTCGACGATGGCGTCCGCGAGCTCGTAGTAGAACGGGTCGATCGTGGAGAAGTCCGGCCACGCGGTGACGACGTTCTCCAGGTTGTCCGAGAGGATGTTCGACGCGGTCGTCAGCATCGACTGCTGGGCTTCCAGTCCGGACTTCGCGCGTCCGGAGCGCGCCGCCCGCGAGAACGCCTTGTCGATGAGTTCCTCCGACCGTGGTGTCGTGGGGAGGTTCTCGAAAATCATGTGCAATCGTACACGACTGCGACGTAAAAGCGCGTCTATCGGGGCGTGGGCGTGTCACGCCGCGGCGTGGTCGGTGTCGCGCTGTCTCGACGACGGCGTCAGCGACTACCGAGGAATTCGCCGGGGCACCACGCCCAGAGGTCTTCGCCGTCGGTGAAGTGGACGCCCCACCACGTGTAGCCGTCCTCGTCGACGGGCCCGTTCACGATCTGGCCGTCGGTTGAAGCGGGCATGACCTTGATGGCGGTGGCGTCGAGCCCGGGTTGTTCGCGGACGTAGACGTCGGCGGTGGTCTCGACGAGTTCGTCCATGACGAACTTCTGGGGGGCGCCGGCGTCGAGGTACTGTTCGACCGACCAGCCCCAGACGTCCTGGTCCTGCCAGTGGAGCCCCCACCACGTGTAGCCGTCTTCGTCGACGGGCCCGTTCACTATCTCGGCGCGGGAGTCGGCGGGGATGGTGTCGACGAGTGCGGCGTCCGTGCCGGGTTGTTCGCGCGTGTTGAGGTCGGTGGTGTTGTGCACGATGTCGCCGTCGGCGAACGTCGGGTCGCTACCGCCACCGCCGCTGCCGCCGTCGTCGACGAGCGACATGAGGTAGTCCCAGTCGAACGTGCTGCCGGGGTCCTGTTTCCCGCCCGTGACCTGGTCGCAGTCGTAGGGTGAGGGGACCTGTTCGTGCCCGATGACGCCGCCGTCGCCGTCGTACGCGCTACACGGTGCGAGGTCGTACGTCGGGTGTTGGGCGGGGACGTCGTACGCGTCGCAGACGTACTGGATGATGTCGGCGGTCTGCTGGTAGATGGCGTCGTTGAAGTCGGTCTCGTCGGCGTAGCCTTCGAGTTCGATGGAGACGCCGGTGTCGTTGTACGGGCCGTTGCCTTGCGTCCACGCGACGTCGTCGAGGCGCACCATCTTCGTCGTCTGGTCGGGTTGGTTCCCGACGACGTAGTGACTGGAGACGTTCGAGTCGGGGTTCTGGAACCAGCTGATGCAGCCTTCGTAGCTGCCTTCGATGGTGTGGACGACGATCCAGCGGACGTCGCTCGGGCCGCGGGAGGCGTACTCGAAGTTGCTGTCGTCGGCGGGCCGCCAGTCGTCGGTGGGGTCGGTCGCTGCGCTGGTGGTGGTCGCGAGGCCGCCGAGTGCGAGGGCGCCCAGTCCGGTGCCGGTCGCGCGGAGGATGTCTCGTCGAGACCCGTTCATGGGACGCGAACGCATACCGAGGACGGGTTGTTGAAGCTTGTTGAACAGCAAGCAACGCAGAGAGAGTTTCCATTGGCTATTTCCAACGGTTTCGGTCGTTGCGTGTGTTGACGGCGGTCGCTACCGGCGCGACGCCAGCTCCTCCCGGAGCGCCTCCAGGGGGACGTCCTTCATCGCCAACAGCACGAGGAGGTGATAGACGATGTCCGCGCTCTCGTGCGCCATCTCGTCGTGGTCGTCGTCCTTCGCCGCGAGCACGAGCTCCGTCGTCTCCTCGCCGAGCTTCTCCAAGACCGCGTTCTCGCCCTTCTCGTGCGTGAACAACGACGCCGTGTACGAGTCCTCCGGGAGTTCGCGCTTGCGGTCCTCGATGACCGCGAACAGCTCCTCGAGTATCTCGTCCGCGGACTCGCCGGCACGCTCGTCGACCGCCTCACTCGCGTCGCTCCCGTCGGAGTCCGTCATGGGTAGTCGGTCACCTCGCGGACGTCGTCGAACTCGTCGAACTCCGCCGGGTCGCTCCGGCCGCTCTCGAAGACGGCCTCGGTCATCTCGATGGGGACGTTCGTGCGCGCGGCCAGCGCCAGGCAGTCGCTCGGGCGCGCGTCCACCACCGTCTCCCCGCGGGGCGTCTCCAGGTGGAGGTCCGCGATGTACGTCTTGTCCTCCACGCGACTGACGACGACCTTCTCGACGCGCCCGCCGAGTTCCTCCATCACGTCGAGCAGGAGGTCGTGCGTGAGCGGTCGCCCGATGTCGGTCGCGTCCATCCCGCGAGCGATGGCGAGCGCCTCCTCGCCGCCGACGAAGATGGGGACGACGTCGTCCCGGTCGTCGACCGCGAGCAGGACGACTGGTGCCGGCCCGTCGTGGGTAGCTGCCACGCGAACCGAGTCGATCTTCGCATGCATAGGCGTCCGGTCGCCCGCCAGCGGGAAAAACACATCTACTCGGGGAGGGCGCCTCGTCTCGAAGCGCCATGTCGCTGCCGCGAGCGCGCGCTCGCGGTCAGGCGTCGACCGCGACCGAATCGAAGAACGCGAGGTCGTGGACCCGCGAGTCCGTCGTCAGTTCGGGGTGGAAGCTCGTCCCGACGACCGCGCCCTGCTTGACCGCGACCGGGTTGTCGTCCCAGGACGCGAGGACCTCCACGTCGTCGCCGACGTCGTCGATGACGGGTGCGCGGATGAACACCGCGGGGAACGGGTCGTCGAGACCAGCGACGTCCAGTGGCGCTTCGAAGCTGTCCTTCTGGCGGCCGAACGCGTTCCGGTCGACGGACACGTCGAGCACGTCGAGTTCGCGGACGCGGTCGTCCTTCGCGTCCCGGGACGCGACGATGAGGCCCGCACACGTCGCGAGCAGTGGCTTCCCGGCGTCGACGTGCGCGACGATCTCCGGCGCGATACCCTCGTCGTGGAGGAGTCGCGAGATGGCGGTCGACTCGCCGCCCGGGAGGAGGAGGACGTCGCACTCGGGGACGGTCCCGGACTGGCGTATCTCGTGGACGACCACGTCCTCGCCGTGCGCTCGGCCCGCGCGGCGGATAGCGTCGGCGTGCTCGGAGACGTCGCCCTGGACCGCGACGACGCCCGCAATCAGTGTCATGCTCGGCGCTAGGCGATGTGAGAACAAAAACGGACGGCATCCGTCGTCGATGATGACGGACCAATCGGAGAACGGGCGACCGCTTCAGAGTGCCGCCGACAGGACGAGCACGAAGACGCCGAAGAGCGCGCCGACGGCGACGACGGTACGGGGGTCGATGCGGATTGCGTTACGGTCCTCGGCGTCGAAGTACCGGACGAGCCCCGCACTGGACATCAGGCCGCCGGAGTTCTGACCACTGCTCATGAGTGTCCTTCGGCGGCGCGACCCACTAAACCTTTCGACCCGCGGATTCGCCCGTTGCGTCGGGCTCGACCGCGAGCGTGCCACGGAGCGATCGCTCGAACCGGTGTCCGTGGTCGGTCTGGTGACGGGCGCACCCGTCAACCAAACCCTTAACCGGTCCGGTGGGCAAGTTCGCATCGATACGATGACGGTGACACTCAAGGACTTCTACGCCGACTGGTGTGGCCCCTGCAAGACCCAGGACCCCATCCTCGAGGAACTCGAGGAGGACTGGGAGGGCCGCTTCCAGGTGGAGAAGGTGAACGTCGACGAGGAGCAGGACGTCGCGAACGAGTACCAGGTTCGGTCACTGCCGACGCTCGTCGTCGAGAACGACGACGGTATCGTCGAGCGATTCGTCGGTGTCACGCAGCGCGAGGACCTCGAGGACGCCCTCGAGCAGGCCGGCGCCTGAGCCGGAACGCTGCGCGCTTCCTTCGTTCTTCGAGGCTCGTGAGCGACGGCGCTGGGTCGTTCGACCCAGGAGTGGTTGCGGCCGAGTCCCTACTGGAACTTCACGCCGACGTCGTGCATGCCGTCGTTGTGTCGCGCGATGTTGATGACGAGTGGCGTCACGGACTCGACCTCGCTCGCGTTCGCGATGGGGCCGGCGTCGAGCGCGCGGAGCCCCTCGATGGCGGCCGCGAGCTGGGAGACGGTGTCCTTCGCGTCGGGGTCGTCGCCGACGAGGAGCGTGTCGAGGTCGAGTTCGACGTCGAGGTTCGCGAGCCGGTCGGCGCTGAGGTTGTGGAACGCGCCGACGACCGGGACGTCGTCGGGGGCGGCGCGGGCGGCGAGCGCGGTGACGCTTCCCGCGCTCGGTGCGTGATAGTGCATGCCGTCCTCGTCGCCTTTCATCCCGACAGCCGGGGAGACGAGGACCGTCTCGGAGTCGAGCTTGTCCGCGACGGCGTCGACGGTGTCGCCGACGTGATACGGTGGGACAGCGAGCACGACGACGTCCGCGCGGTCGGCCGCCATCGCGTTCTCGAACCCCTTCACGGTGACTTCGCGGCCGCGCGAGTCGAGTTCGGTCTCGTACTCCTCGGCCTTCGTCCGCGCTTTCTCGGGGTCCCGAGAGCCGATGATGACCTCGTGGTCGGTGTCGTACGCCCAGCGGAGCGCGAGCCCCTGGCCGATGTCGCCGGTACCGCCGAGTAGTGCGATTCGCATGCGTCATCGTGCGTGTGGCGTGCGATTAAGCGTTTGGAACACGGTCGTCCTGTCGGACTCCCAGATTACTGCTGGCAGCGAGGCGACGGTATCGACGGTGGTCGCCGGTGTCGGTATCCGGTGACTACTCCCCGGTAGATGGCAACTACAGTACTAGTTTATGCTGGTAGGAGCTGTATGTCTGTCATGGAATCCCCCCGAAGCCCGGCCGTAAGCGTGCTGCACGTCGACGACGACGACCGAATCCTCGAACTCGTGCAGACGCGACTCGAACGCGAGTTCGACCGCCTCCACGTCGACACGACCACGAGCGTCGACGACGCCATCGCCGCCTTGGAGGACGACGTCGACTGCATCGTCACCGACTATCGGATGCCGGGCGACGACGGCCTCGACCTCCTGAAGCGCATCCGCGTCGCCGACCCGCACGTGCCCGTCGTGTTCTTCACCGGCCACGGGAGCGAGGAGATCGCTGCGGAAGCGATCAGCGCGGGCGTCACGGACTACCTCCAGAAGGGCGCGGACGAGAGCACGATAGCGCTCCTCGGGAATCGCGTGCTCTCGCTCGTCGACCGTCGGCGCGCCGACGAGGCGGCTCGCGACGCCGACCGGCGCGTTCGCCAGGTCTACGAGCGCATCAACGAGGCGTTCCTCGGGCTCGGCCGCGAGTGGGAGGTCACGTACGTGAACGACCGCGCGGAGGAACTGCTCGACGTCACCGAGGACGACGTCGTCGGCGAGGAGGCGTGGTTCGTGCTCCCGGCGCTCGACGGCGAGTTCCGCGAGCACGTCGAGGCGGCTCGCGAGGCACAGGAACCGGCGACGTTCGAGTATCCCGCGGAGGACCGCTGGTTCGAGGTCGCCGCGTACCCGAGCGAGGACGGCGTCTCCGTGTTCCTCGCGGACACCACCGACGAACACGCGGCGAAGCGCGCGGTCGCGGCGCTCTCGAAGGAGCTCGACACCGCGAACAGCCAGTTCCGTCAACTCCAGTCGCGGCTCGCACGCCCGCCCCGCAAGTTCTGACGTGCGGACGGCTGGACGACGGGCACCGACCGCGTGACGCGGTCGGTACGTGACGGTCGGCGACGGTGTGGGGAGGGAGTACAGTCGAAGGGAGTCCGGCCGGAGGGGGGTTCGGTCGGTTCGGACGGTCAGTTCTGACGGTAGTACGCGTCGCGGTCGTACCAGTCGAGAGCGTCGGCGACCCTGTCGCCGAGCCAGCGAGTCCCGAGGAGCGAGGACGCGACGATGCCGACGACGAGGAGGTCGCTCGCGACGTCGGCGGCGTCCGCGAGCGCGAGGGCGGCGGTGACGAACGCGAGGGCGGCGAGGAGTTCGACCGCCCAGCGCCGGCCCTCGACCGGTATCAGGAGCCGGTCGTATCCGCCAGCGAACACCAGGACGACGGTGGCCGCAGCGCCGGTGAGGCCGGCGCCGGCGAGCGGTACGGCGAGCGACGTCGCGGTCGCGTCCGGCGCGAGCACGACCGCGAGAACGAACCCGACGACGGCACCGCCGGCGAACGTGACGAGTGCGCCGAGGACGCGGTCGACGCGAGGGACGGCGTTCGTGGAGGAGGGCTGCATGCGCGACCGTGCCGGCGCTCGGCAGTTGAAGCTTCGGCTTCCGCTGGCGGGTCGTCACCGGTGGTCGCTATCGGCCGTCGGTCGCGGTCTCCGGCGCCACGCGTAGGCGTCGCGGTCGTACCAGTCGCGCGCCTCGGCGACGCGCTCGCCGACGTGGACGGTCCCATAGTACACGACAGCGGCACCGAGCGCCACCCAGACGATGGTCAACGTGGGGACGAGGTCGACGAGCGCGGACGCGGCGAGGACGGCGACCGCGACGACCGCGAGTTCTATCGTCCAGCGACGCCCCTCCACGGCGACGCGGAGGTACGCGTACCCGTCGCCGAGGACGAGCAGGAGCGTCCCGAGGACGCCAGCGATGGCGCCGCGAGCGACGCCCGCGGGGCCGGCCGCGGCGGGGAGCGTCGGGTCGACGAACGCGGCACCGAACGACCCGACGCCGGCGGTGACGAAGAACGTGAGCGCCGCCCCGAGCGCGCGGTCGACGGGCGGAACTGGCGCGGCGTCGGACCCGAATTGCACGCGTACAACGCCCCGAGCGCGACACATCAATCTTCCCGTCGCAACGGCGGGCGGTCGCCGCTCGCAATCGCTCGATAGAGTACGGCGGGCGGTCGCCGCTCGCAATCGCTCGATAGAGTGAGGCGAGCGGTCAGTCGTCGAGGAACGCGGGGAGGTCCTCGATGGAGTCGAGAACGGCGCTCGCACCCGCGGTCTCGTACTTCTCGCGGCCCGAATCGCCGGTGAGGCCGCCGGTGAGGACGCCGATACCGTAGTAGTCGCGGTTCGGGTCCGCTTCGCTGGCGTTCACGGCTGTCTCGACGTCGTCGAGCGTGTCCCCGACGAACGCGACGGAATCCGCGGCGAAGCGCTCGGCGAGCGTCGTGAGCGCGTACGGATGCGGCTTCCCCTCCTCCCAGTCGTCCATCGTGAACCGGTGCTTCGCCGGGAGGTCGAGGCCGACGCGGTCGAGCGCGATCCCGGCCTCCGCCGCGGGCCGACCGGTGACGACGCCGACGTCGAACCGCCGCGTCAGCGCGTCGATGGTCGCCGTGCTCGCGAGCACCGGTTCGTCGTGGATGAAGCCCTCGCCCGCGATATCGGGGTCCGGCTCCTGGTCCTCGATGCCGCGGTAGAGGTCCGCGCCGAGATAGAGCTGCTGGAAGACGTCCCGGAGGCGTTCGCGGTCCCAGTCGCGGCGTACGCGCTCGGTCGCGTTCCCGCCGAGTTCCGCGCGCACGACGCGCTCCGCGGCGTCGACGCCACCGCCTTCCTCGGCGATGCGGTCCGTGTACGCGTCCATCGAGAGCCCGAGGCCCTCGCCCTGCGCGAGCACGAACAGCGCCGCGGCGTACGTCAGCTCCCAGTCGTTGTTGAACCCGCCGGCGTCCTTGAACTGCTGGATGTCGTCCTTCCTGATGGTGCGCCCGTACACCGTCTCGATGCTCTCCACGATGGCGCGCCGATAGGAGCCAGCGACGTCCACGAGCACGCCGTCCACGTCCAGTACGACCGCGTCAACGTCCATGCGCGACCCGACGCGGGCCGGGGGCAAGAGCGTCCCGACTCGGCCCGAGCGAACGACGCCAGATGGCCACACCTAAGCGCGGTCACGACGCACCCGCCAGTCGTGGCAATCCAGATACACGAGGGCGTCTGGCAGATCGACTGCCGGACGCGCGACCAGCCGAACGTCTACGTCGTCGACGACGTAGACGTAACGCTCGTCGACGCCGGCTGGCCCGGCGACGCCGACACGGTGCGAGCGGGGGTGCGCGACGCGGGCTTCGAACTCGCAGACGTGGACCGCGTCCTCCTGACGCACTACGACGCGGACCACGTCGGGTCGCTCTCGAGACTGACGCCGGAACTCGACGCGCCCGTCCACGTTCACCGACTGGAGGCGCCCTACGTCGCCGGGGAGCGACTGCCGCCGTGGACCGCCCGTCGCGGAGTGGAAGCCCTCCACCGGCTCTACTACCGGCGGCTCACGCTCCCGGACCTCCCGGTTCGACCGGTCGAGGACGACGACACGATTGGCGGGTTCCGAGCGTACCACACGCCGGGGCACACGCCCGGCCACGTCGCCTACGTCCACGACGCACACTCGGCGGTGTTCCTCGGCGACCTCGCGTACGCCCTCGGCGACTCGCTCCGCGCATCCGGGCGACTCCTGAGCTACGACCACGGCCAGGTCACCGAGAGCGTCCGAGCGCTGCGCGACCGAACAGACGACGTCCGCTACGTCTGCCCTGGACACGGCCCGCACCTCGAAGGCGCCCACGACCGGCTGTCCGAACTGCTCGACTGACCGCGAGCGCGGGACGAACGGAGCGAAACGCATCGCGTTCCAGTCCCCAATGAAGCCGACGACCGAACGGTCGCCGGATGCTCCTCCGGCCACAACACACCAGAACCGACGACCGAGCGGTCGCCGGATGCTCCGCCGGCCAGCGGACTCCGCGTCGCTTTTGCGCGTTCGCGGTCAGTGGTCGAGCATGGAGGTCACGGAGGGCGCGGTGACGGTCGAGGTACCCGAACAGGAGGGGGAGGGGAAGACGGACGCGGTGTTCTTCAATCCCGTCCAGGAGTTGAATCGCGACCTCACCGTCGCCGTCCTGGACGCGTACCGCGAGCGCGAGGAGCGCGCGGAGACGTACCTGGACGCGATGACCGCGACCGGGATCCGCGGCGCTCGCGCAGCGGCGCAGGGCTGGGACGTGACGTGCGCGGACGTCGACCCCGAAGCGGTCGAACTCGCCGAGTCGAACCTCGCGCGGAACGACCTCGACGGCCGCGTCCTCGAACGCGACGTCAACGCCCTGCTGTGGGACGAGTACGTCGACGTCGTCGACATCGACCCGTTCGGGTCGCCGATGCCGTTCGCGGACGCCGCGTTCGCCAACACGAGGGACCTCGTCTGCATCACCGCGACCGACACCGCGCCGCTATGTGGCGCGCACTTCGACTCCGGCGTCCGCTCGTACAGCGCCGTCCCGCGGAACACGGACTTCCACGCCGAGATGGGGTTGCGCATCCTCCTGGGTGCGCTCGCGCGGACCGCCGGCCGGTTCGACGTCGGCGTCGACCCGATATTCACGCACGCCACGAGTCACTACGTCCGCACGTACCTCGACTGCACGCACAAGGCCAGCGCCGCGAACCGGAGCGTCCAGGACGCCCAAGGGTACCTGTATCACTGCGAGGACTGCCTCTACCGCGAGTCCTCGCGCGGACTCGTCGCCGACCCGCCCGAGGCGTGTCCGCGCTGCGAGAGCAACCGCATCTCCGCCGCCGGCCCGCTCTGGCTCGACGCGTACGTCGACCGCGAGTTCACCGCGAGCGTCCGCGAGCGCGTCACCGACGACATGGGGACCGCCGAGAACGCACGCGAACTCTGCACGACGCTCGAACGCGAACTCGACGAACCGAGTCACTACGACCAGCACCGCCTCTGCAAGCAGTGGGGCGTCGGCGCCCCCGCGATGGACGCCTTCCTCGACGCCGTCCGCGACGCCGGCCACGACGCCAGCCCCGCGCACTACGGCGGCACGACGTTCAAGACGACCGCGAGCATCGACGCGATGCGCGACGCCGCGAGCGACCTCGGCCCCTGACCGCTCGAGTGCAGGGTGAAGACCACCAAGCGGTCGACGTGGTACGGAGTCCGGAGACCCCCGTCACGTCGGGCGGACCCTTTTCCGCGTCCTCGTCGAACGATACGGCGTGCTCTCGGGAGGAATCCGTCGAACCGTCGGCGTCGGCCGCGCGACCATCGCGCTCGCTCGCAGCGAGCAGATCACGTTCCTCGCCGCCGCCATCGCGTACTACGCGTTCGCCTCCGTCGTCCCGCTAGTCGTCCTGACCGCGGTCGTCGCGAGCGTCCTCGGCGGCGAAGCGCTCGCAACCGACCTCGTCGCCGTCCTCGGCAGCGTCCTGACGCCCGCCAGCCAGGACGTCCTCCTGTCGACGCTCACGACCACCACCGGCCGAGGCAGTGCAACGTTCGTCGGCGTCGTCGCGCTCCTCTGGAGTTCCCTGAAGGTGTTCCGCGGGCTCGACACCGCGTTCTCGCTCGTCTACGGGAACGACGGCACGCCCGGGTTCCTCGACGCGATCGTCGACGGCGTCGTCGCGCTCGCCGCCGTCGGCGTCGCCATCGGCGCGAGCGTCGCGCTCCTCGCCACGCTCGCGTTCGTCGACCTCCCGTACCTCGACCGTGCCGGGTTCGTCCTCGAGGTGTTCGTGCTCGCCGCCGCGTTCTACCCGCTGTACTACCTGTTCCCGGACGTCGACGTCGAGTACACCGAAGCGGTTCCGGGCGCGCTCCTCGCGGCCGTCGGCTGGACGGCGTTCTCCGGGCTCTTCCGGTTGTACGCCGAGAACGCGGAGAGCTTCGCGGTCTGGGGCGTCCTCGGCGCGGCCCTGGTCGTCGTCACGTGGCTGTACGTCGGCTCGATACTCCTCCTCGTCGGCGCCGCCGTCAACGCCGTGCTCGCGGGCAGGGCGCTCCCCGCCGTCGAATCGGACGTCTCCGCGACCGTCGACCGGCACCTTCAAAGTGCGGGCTTGCGACACACCGAACCAGCAATGGGGGACGACGACCGCGAGGACTCCCGGGACGTCGACGCGACCGACGAGCCACAGGACGACGTCGAGACCGGTGCCACCGACGAACCACGAGACGACGCGGATACCGGTGGGACCGACGAGCCACGGGACGACGCGGCCGCCGCGAGCGCGACGGGCAGCGCCGCGAGCCACGACCACGCCCCGTCGGAGACCTCCGGCGAGACCGACGAACCGGACCCCGAGGCGTTACGCGAGGAGATCGAGGAACTCCGCCAGGAGCTCGAGTCGTTCGAGGACGACGTCGACGACCGCACCCTCCACCGGGACGAGATCGAACGCGACCTGAAGCGGTACGTCCGCCGGCGCGTCCGCCGCGGGAAGGCCCGCGGGTGGGGGCCGTACCTCGTCCTCCTGTACGGGACCGTGATGACGCTCGGCGTGTTCTACACGCCGTACCTCGGCGACGGCTGGGCGATCTTCGCGATGATCGTCATCTGGCTGTCCACGCTCGGCCTCTACGCGCTGATGCTCCTCGTCGGCCTCGGCGTGAACGCCGTCCGCGCGCCGGGACGACTCCGTGACGCCATCGGCGACTGGCGGTCATGAGTCGGAGCGTCGGCGTCGCGGAGTTCCTCGCGGGCCTCGTCCCGCCGTGGGCGCTCCCGGTCGTCCTCGTCGCGACGACGCTCGCGGAGGCACCCATCGTCGTCGCGCTCGTTCTCGGCCGGTACTGGTTCCGGGACCGCGGCGACGGGATGCGCCTCGCTATCGTGGTGGCGACGGCGTTCGCGGCGATGCTCGCGCTCAAGCACCTGTTCGCGCTCCCGCGGCCGCCCGCGGAACTGCGCGCACCCGTCTCGGCGGTCCCGGCGCCGTTCGACGTGATCTACGAGAGCTTGCTCGACACGGACGAGTCCGGGTTCCCGAGCGGGCACACGACCATCGCCGCCGCGGTGTTCGGCGGGGCGGCGCTGGACGCCGAGAACCGTCGGAAGTGGCTCGGCGTCGCTGCGGTCCTCGTCGCGCTCGTCGGCGGGTCGAGGCTGTTCCTCGCCGTGCACTACCTCGCGGACATCGCGGGCGGCATCGCGCTGGCCGCGGTCGTCATCGGTGCGGCGCGGCTCGCTGACGGCTGGCTGGAGGCGCCGAAGGGCGCGCTCGCGGTCGGGAGCGTCGGCGTCCTGCTCTCCGCGGCCGTCCTCCCCGGGTCGCCGGAGGTGCTCGCCGCCGCGGGCGTCGTCGTCGCCGTCGGCCTCATGTGGCTGAGCGTGGACGTCCCCGAGGAACCGTGGACGCTCTCGGTCGGGACCGCCGAGCGCGCGCTCGTCGCCGTCGGTATCGGCGCGCTCGCCGCGACCCCCATCCTCGTGTTCGGGATGACGCCCGTGCTCGCGTTCGTCGTCAGCGTCGTCGGGGTGAGTGCGGCCGTCGCCGTGCCCGCGTTCGACGACCTGGAACGCTGAGTCGGCACTCTCTGACTGGACGCCACCACGCTCGCCGAGCGCGTGGCGTGGTGCCGCTACCCAAACGACGATGCGGCTGGGTGTCGCGAGTGCTGGCATGAGCGCGTACGACGACCTCCTCGACCGGTACCGACGGTACTCGAACCTCGGGAACGCCGCGATGTTGTTGAACTGGGACCAGCAGGTGACGATGCCCGAGGGCGGGACGCCCGCGCGCGCCGAGCAGTCCGCGGCGCTGTCGGCGGTCCGCCACGAGCACTTCACGGCCGACGAGACCGGGCGACTCCTCGACGACGTCGACGAGAGCGACCTGAGCGACGCCGAGCGCGCGGTCGTCCGCGAGATACGCCACGACTACGAGCGGAACGCGGAGGTACCGAGCGACCTCGTCGACGACCTCACCCAGTTGCAGAGCGAGGCCCAGGAGACCTGGCAGGCCGCGAAGCGCGACGACGACTTCGACGCGTTCGCCGACTCCCTGGTCGACCTGAAGGCGCTGCATCGCGAGCGCGCCGCCCACATCGACCCCGACAAACCGGCGTACGCGGTGATGTTCGAGGACGGCGAACCGTACCTCCCCTTAGAGCGCGTCGAATCCGTGTTCGACGAGCTCCGCGAGGGCCTCGTCCCGCTCATCGACGACATCCGCGAGAGCGACACCGAGGTGGCGTGGCCGTTCGACGGCGAGTACGACCACGACGTCCAAGAGGCGCTGTCGCGGGACGTCCTCGACTACCTCGGGTACGACTGGAACAGGGGCCGCCTCGACGAGGCGCCGCACCCGTTCATGTCCGGAACGCAGTACGACGCCCGCATCACCACGCGGTACAGCGACGACGAACCGCTGGACGCGCTCACCGCGACCGTCCACGAGTTCGGGCACGCCACCTACCAGCTCGGGCTGCGCGACGACGCGTACGCGACGCCGCTCGGCGAACCGCGCTCGTCGGGCGTCCACGAGTCCCAGAGCCGGTTCTACGAGAACCACGTCGGGCGCACGAAGGCGTTCTGGGACGCGAACCGCGACCGGTTCGTCGAGCACTTCCCGCGCCACGACGACGTCTCCGCGCGCGAACTCTACGAGGCCGCGAACAAGGTCCGCCCGGACAACCTCGTCCGCGTCGAGGCGGACGAACTCACGTACCACATGCACATCATCCTGCGCTCGGAGATCGACCGCGCGTTCGTCGAGGGCGACCTCGCGGTCGACGAGATACCCCACGCGTGGAACGAGAAGATGGACGACTACCTCGGCGTGGTACCCGAGTCCGACCGCGAGGGCTGCCTGCAGGACATCCACTGGAGCTACGGGTTCGCGGGCTTCCAGAACTACACCGTCGGGAGCGTGCTCGCCGCCCAGATCGACCACGCGATGCGAGAGGACCTCCTCGTGGACGCGCTCGTCCGCGACGGCGACCTCGACCCCATCCACGACTGGCTCACCGAGCACGTCCACCAGCACGGCCGCCGGTACACGACGCCCGAACTCGTCGAGGAAGCCACCGGCGAACCGCTCACCGCAGAGTACTTTCTCGACTACGTCACCGAGAAGTACACCGACCTCTACGACCTCTAACCAGGCGTCAGAGGAGGTGCGCGAGCCCGCCCGCGAGGAGCGCGAGCCCGCACGCACCGACGACGACCGCGACGATCTCCGGGCCGTGCTCGCCGAACGGCGACGACGCCCAGTCGGTGTGCTCGTGGCCCGACGCCACCTGGACGGCGACGACCGCGAGCATCACCGCACCCGACCCCACCGAGACCGCGACGAGGAACGACCCCGTCGGGTCCGCGATCGTCGCGGCCGCGAGCACGAGGTTCGCGACCGCCGCGAGCGCGAGCGCCCCGCCGAGCGCGTCGTAGCGATCCATGGCCGACTCCTCGTACGCTGCCCCGAAAAAGCCACGTCACGGTTCCACGACGCGAGACCGACTAATCGTCGACGACCTGGATCGTGAACACGAGCAGTTCCAGGTCGCCAGCGTCGTCGTACAGCGGCGCGCCGTTCACCGACACCGTCAGTCGCTCTCCATCGTCGCGAACCACCGAATGCAGGAGGTTCTCGACGCGGACGTCGTCGCCCGGCGCCGACCGCTCCGCCTTCGCCTTCAGCGTCTCGAACCCCGTCTCCGCGGGCGGGAGCGGGTCGCCATCGGGCGTCTGGAGCTCCCACTCGTCGTCGTCGTACTGCCTGTCCAGCACCGCCTCCCGGGTCGTCCCGAGGATGTCGAGCGTGCGGTCGTTGATGAGGTGATACGACCCGTCGAGCTCGTTCACCATGATACCGACCGGGCTCGTCTCCAGGAGCTGGCGCGTCAGGTCGCGCTCCCGGCGCAGGTCCTCGCGGAGCTCGCGCTCCTCGGTCACGTCCGTGATGACGCCCTCGAGCGCGACCAACTCGTCGTTCTCGAACACGCCGCGGCCGCGCTCCCACACCCACTTCGACTCGCCGTCGGCCGTCCGGATCTCGTACTCGACCTGGAACGGCTCCCGCGCGTCGATCGCCGTCTGCACGACCTCCCAGATATCGTCGCGTTCGCCCTCGACGATGACCTCCTGCTCCCAGTTCACCGCCTCGGACTCCAGTTCCGACGGCGAGTACCCCGTGAGTGCCTCCGCGCCGTCGCTCACGAACGTCATCGGCCACCCGCGCTCGTTCTCGCAGCGATACACCATCCCCGGGAGGTTCGAGACGAGCGTCCGGAACCGTCGTTCGCTCTCCCGCAGCTGCTTCACGCGCCGCTCCAGCTCTCGCTCCGTCCGGTACCCGTCGACCGCGTTCTCGATGCGGTTCGCGAGCACCTCGTACTGCTCGGTCCCCGTCTCCTTCTGGAGGTAATCCGTGACGCCCTTCGAGATGGCGTCGCTCGCAACCTCCTCGCTCCCCTTCCCAGTGAACAGGATGAACGGGAGGTCCGGATGGTCCTCGCGGACCGCGTCGAGGAACTCGATACCCGTCATCCCCGGCATGTCGTAGTCGCTGACGATGCACTCGAAGTCCTCCGCCGCGAGCCGGTCGAGCGCGGTCGACGCGTCCTCGACGTGCGTCACGCTCAGCTCGCCTTCGCGTTCCAGGAACTCTCCGGCGAGCGCTCCGAGCTGGGCGTCGTCCTCGGCGTGCAACACGCGGACGTCACCACCCCGGTTGCGCTCGGCACCAACGGTCATCGCGGTGTGTTTGACCGAGGAACCGGGTAAGTGTTCTGTCCGCGCGAGTCGCGTCGCCGAACCGGCGACCTAGAGGAACTCGCGGACCTCGGAGTACCACATGTCGTGGTACTCGGTCGCGTCGATGGCGTCGGCGATGACGGCGGCGAGCGCGTGCCAGCAGCGCTCGGTCGGGTCCTCGGGGTCGAGGTTGTACTCGGCGTCCTTGCACGTGCAGCCGTCGCCCTCGACGACGTACTCCTCGCGGTGCCCGACGACGACCACGAAGTCCCGGTACTCCTTGACGCGCCCCTCGCTGACGGCCTCGATGGCGCGCTGGCCGCGGTCGCCGTGCACGTCGACGATGCGGCCGACGACGTCCGGCGTCAACTCGCCGGCGGCCCCGAGGTCGCGTCGCCACTCCTCGAAGGGATTCGTCACGACGACCACCCGACGCGGTCACTCACGCCCGAGTCGTACGGAGGCCACCGCCAAGTACGGTTCGGTCGGCCGACACCTCCGCGCGACGAGGAGTGGATGACAACCAGCGACGTCGCGGTCAATCGCTGGGGTTACAGACCGACATCGCCTCGCGGACGCCGTCGCGCCGCCCGAGGAGCGTTATCGAGTCGCCTCGTTGGAGCGTGAAGTCCGCGCTCGGCACCTCCGTCTTCCCCTCGCGCTCGACGAGCGCGATGAGACAGCCCTCGGGGAGTTCCGGCCCGATCTCGCGGACGGTACGGCCGGCGAGCTGTTCGCTCGTCACCTGGACCTCCTGGACGTCGCCGTTGTCGCCGATGTGCGTCATCCAGTTCGCGAGCGCCGGCCGCTCGATCTGGTTGTCGAGCGCCCACGCGGTCGCCATCGTCGAGGAGATTGTGCGGACGCCGAGGTCCTCGAACGCTTCGACGTTGTCCGGGTTGTTCGCGCGAGCGAGCACCTTCTCGGCGTTGAACTTCGAGTCCGCGAGCTGCGCGACGAGGAGGTTCACGTCGTCGTCGCCGGTCGCGGCGACGACGATCTTCGCGTTCTCCGCGCCCGCGGACCGCAGGACGTCGGTGTCGGTGCCGTCGCCCTTGTGGACGGTGAATCCGGCTTCGCGAGCGGTCTCGATGATTGCTTCGTCGTTCTCGATGAGGACGACGTTCTCTCCACGGTCTTCGAGGCGTTCGGCGAGCGCTCGGCCCACCTTGCCGCCTCCGACGACGAGTACACGCATTGGTATCACATCTAGGTATTCCGCGATCTGTCTGGCGAGCCCTCCTTCGAAGACGACGGTGAGGAGGATGACGAGGAAGACGGTGCCGACGAGGACGTCGGAGCTCGCCACGAGCGCGTCGGCTTCCTGTGCGAGCGCCGCTGCCTCGGCGCCCGAGGCGGCTTCGGCGGCTTCGCGGGTCTCGCTGGCGAGGCTCTCGAGTTCGAGCGCGAACAGCGTCGCGACGGACGCGGGGATGATGCCGCGCGGCCCGACGAGACTCACGAACATCCGTTCGGCGTTCGTGAGGCGGTCGCCGGTCGTCGAGACGAACACGAGTAGCGGCCGGAGGACGAGCGCGACGACGACCACGACCGCGAGTCCCTGCCAGCCGAGGGCGATGAGCTGATCGAAGTCGAGGAGGGCGGCGAGCGCGATGAAGACGAACGAGAGCACGAGCAGCGTCACGTCGCCCTTGAACTCCTCGATCTGCTCCTCGTAGGGGAGGTCGGTGTTCCCGAGGACGAGCCCAGCGGTCGCGACCGCTGCGACGCCCGCTTCGGTGAATATCTGGTTCGCGGCGGCGAACGCGACGATGGCGCCAGCGATGGTGAGCAGGCGCGCGTTCTGCGGGGCGTTGTCCGGCGACAGGTCGACGTACCGGATGAGGTAGTAGAGTACCGCGGCGACGACGAGGCCGACGAGGACGCCGGTGCCGAGGCGTTCGGCGAACAGGCGGACGTAGTCGGTGGCGGTCGGCGCGTCGAGCCGGAGCGTCTCGAAGATGACGACCGCCATGATGGCGGCGCTGACGTCGTTCACGATGCCCTCGGTCTCCAGGGCGGCCGCGACGCGGTCGCGGACCGGGACGACGGCGAGGATGGGCGTGATGACCGTCGGGCCGGTCGCGACGAGTAGCGACCCGATGAGGAAGGAGATAGTCCAGGACGCCCCGAGGAGGTAGTGGACGGCGATGCCGGTGCCGACGAACGCGATGACGGCGCCGACGGTCACCAGTCGGAGCGTCGCGGTCGGTGCCTCCCGGAGTTTCTCTATCTTCAGGTGGAACGCGCCCTCGAAGACGATGATGGCGACCGCGAGCCCGACGATGGTCGAGAGCGGGCCGGCGCCGCCGAACGTCTCAAGCGTGATGATGCCGAGGACGGATGGCCCGACGATGATGCCCGCGGTGATGAGGAAGAGGACGCTCGGAACGCGGAAGCGCGCACCGAGGACCTGGGAGCCGACGCCGAGCGCGACGATGAGGGCGACGAACGTCAGCAGGTTCAAGCCATCCCCACCTGTGGCGAGCACCGGCGCTATCTCGAAGCCGAGCATGTATCGGCCACGAACAGCGCCGACTCCTTAAAGGGGTCGTTTGCGGATGGTGCCATACGGGAAATCACTGGACGTGCGTCCAATTTTACTCTGCGAACGGGTTACGGACGGACGCCCGACCGGTTGACTCGGCAAAATTGACCATGTGGCGAGTTAGCGCCGCATCCGGGCCCGCCCTAGTCGTCCGCCGCGGCCTGCGACCGCTGGTCGGACTCGCCGTATATCTCCTCGACGAGCACGTCGTACCGGTTCTCGATGTTCCGACGCTTCTTCTTCATCGTCGGCGTCAACAGGTCGTTGTCCTCCGTGAACTCCTCGGTGACGAGCCGGAACTCCTTGATCTGCTCGTGCTTCTCGAAGCGCTCGTTCACCTCGTCGACCTCCTCCTGGACGACCTCGATGACGCGCTCGTGGGTCACCATCTCCTCGGGGTCCGCGGGGACGTCGACGCCCTCGCGCTCGGCGGCGTTCCGGAGGAACTCGAAGTTCGGCACGACGAGCGCCCCGATGAACTTCTCGCCGTCGCCCGTCACCATCACCTGCTCGACGACCTGACTCGACGCGAACGCGTCCTCGATCGGCGCCGGCGCCACGTTCTTCCCCGTCGACAACACGAGGATCTGCTTCGCGCGCTCGCGGAACACGAGGTAGTCGTCCGGTCGCTGCTGGACGATGTCCCCGGTACGGAACCAGTCCTCGCCGTCGTCTTCGGCGGGCGTGAACGCCTCCTCGGTCTCCCCCGGCTTGTTCCAGTAGCCCTCGGTGACGTTCTCGCCGCGCACGAGCAACTCCCCGATCTCGCCGAGCGCGTCCACCGACTCGTCCTCCGGGACGACGCTCGTATCGATCCGCGTCTCGACGCCCGGGAGCGCCGGCCCGATCGTCCCGATCTTCGGGTCCTCCGGCGGGTTCGAGGAGACGACCGGCGCCGCCTCCGTCAACCCGTACCCCTCGTAGATCGGGAGCCCCATCCCGTGATAGAGCGTACACAGCTCCTCGCTCAACGTCCCACCGCCCGAGATGAGGTAGTTGATGTTCCCGCCGAGCGCCCCCCGGACGTCACTGAACACGAGTTTGTCCGCGAGCCAGTACCGGAGTTTGAGTCCCGCTCCCGGCCGGTCCGACCGATAGTAGTCCCTGGAGACGTCCGTCGCCCAGTTGAAGATGCGCTCCTTGAACCCGGACTCCTGGGCTTGCTCGCGGATGGCGTCGTAGATCTTCTCGTAGACCCGTGGGACGCTCGTCGCCGTCGTCGGTTCGACCGCCTGGAAGTCCTCCTTCAGGGTGTCGACGCTCTCGGCGTACGCGACGCACGCCCCGGCGCCGAACTGGAGGAAGTGCCCGGTGAGCCGCTCGAAGACGTGCGCCAACGGAAGGTACGAGACGGTCCGCGTCTCGTTGTCGACCACGGGGTACTCGCTTCCCTTGTCCTCGCGGGGCCCGTACCGCTTGTACGTCTGGTTGACGTTCGCGCGGAAGTTCCGGTGCGTGAGCTTCACGCCCTTCGGTTGCCCGGTCGTCCCGCTCGTGTACACGAGACTCGCGAGGTCGTCGACGTCGGTCTCGTCCAGCCACGACTGATACTCCGCCTCGTCGAACCGGCTTCGCCCTTGCTCGTAGACGTCCGCGAGCTCGTAGACGCCGTCCTGGTCGTCGTACTCCGCGGGTAGCTCGTCGAGCGAGACGACGAACCGGACGTCGAGCGAGTCCGAGACCTCGAGCACGCGCTCCACGAGGGCCGCGTTCTCGACGACGACACCGGTCGCGCTCGGGTCGTCGAGCAGGTACCGGACCTGCGCGGACGACGACGACTTGTACACGGTCGTGACGACCGCGCCCGCCGACAGGAGCCCGAAGTCGCACTGCGCCCACTCCATGCGGGTGTCCGCGAACATCCCGACGCGCTGCCCGTTCTCGACGCCGAGCGCGCGGAACCCCGCGGCGAGCGACGTGACGACGTCGTGCATCTCCCCGTACGTTAGCGTCGCGTACTCGTCGTCGGGTGCTGCATCAATCGCGTCCGTGTTCGCGAGCGACCGCTCGTACACCCCGCCCTTGTACCGCTGTGCGGGCCGGTCCGGTTGCCGCGTCGCCGTCTCGTCGAACATCTCCGCGAGCGTGTTCATCCCCACCAGCTCGTCCGTGAACGTTCGCTCTGCCTCCGCCCAACTCATGTTCGGTCGACAATACAACCGAACCCCGATAAATCAAACCCCTCGTTACCAGTCCGCACGGTCGAAAGAAATCGCACGCAGGCGTCGACGGCCACAACACCCATGCGTTCCTTTCGTGAGCAAGGTCGGCGAATCGCACCGTCGACGAACCCGCACCGACCGCGCGCGAAACCGTCGTCACGGACCACCGCTCGCGGACCACGGCACGCACCGGAGCGTCGACCGGTACCACACCACTCGCACGCTCAGACCGCTCGCACAGCGCCGGCTCGCGTCCGCACGTCGCACTCACTCACGCCTCGACGCGCGCCTCCTCGTCCGCGTACATGTCCTCGACGAGGTCCTCGTAGCGCTCGTGGATGTTTCGACGCTTCTTCTTCAACGTCGGCGTCAACAGGTCGTTGTCCTCCGTGAACTCCTCGGCGACGAGCCGGAAGTCCTTGATCGTCTCGTGCTTCTCGAAGCGCTCGTTCACCTCGTCGACCGCGTCCTGCACGAGTCCACGGACCGTCTCGTCCGCGACCATCTCCGCCGGGTCCGAGGGCACGTCGACGCCCTTCCGCGACGCGACCTCACGAACGCCCTCCGGCGCTATCACGAGCAGCGCCGACACGAACTTCCGCTGGTCGCCGACGACCATGCACTGCTCGACGACCTCCGAGGACACGAACGCGTCCTCGATCGGCGCCGGCGCCACGTTCTTCCCCGTCGACAACACCACGAGTTGCTTCGCGCGCTCGCGGAACACGAGGTAATCGTCCGGTCGCTCCGTCACGATGTCGCCGGTGCGGAACCAATCGTCGCCGTCGTCGTCCGCGGGCGTGAACGCCGACTCCGTCGCCTCCGGCTTGTTCCAGTATCCCTCGGTGACGTTCGGCCCACGGATGAGGAGTTCGCCCGTCTGCCCGAGCGCGTCGTCGAACTCGCCCTCCGGCACCACCGACTTGTCTATCTTGTACTCCTGGTCGACGATCGCCGGCCCGATCGTCCCGATCTTCACGTCCTCCGCTGGGTTCGCCGCGACCGCCGGCGCCGCCTCCGTCAACCCGTACGCCTCCAGGATATTGAGGCCCATCCCGTGATAGAGCTGGTTGAGGTCGTCGCTCAACGTCCCACCGCCCGAGAGGAGCGCCTCGATGTTCCCACCGAGCCCCTGCTTTATCTGCTGGAACACGAGCTTGTCCGCGAGCCAGTACTTGAACCGGAGACCGGCACCCGGCCGCTCGGTGCGGTACACCTCGCGGGAGACGTCCGTCGCCCACTCGAAGATGCGTTCCTTCAACGCCGACTCGCGCGCCTGCTCGCGGATGCCGTCGTAGAGCTTCTCGTAGACGCGCGGGACGCTGTTGGCGACCGTCGGCTCGAGTTTCGGGAAGTCCTCCTTGAGGGTGTCCGGGCTCTCCGCGAACCCGACGCACACACCGAGATTGTACATGAAGAAGTGACCGGCGTGCCGTTCGAGAACGTGCGCGAGCGGGAGGAACGAGATGGAGACAGAGTCCGGCCGGACCTGCGGGACCGAATCGGGTTTGTCCGGTCGCGGCCCGTACCGCGTCACCATCTGATTGATGTTCGCGCGGAAGTTCCGATGCGTGAGCTGGACGCCCTTCGGCGGCCCCGTCGTCCCGCTCGTGTACACGAGACTCGCGAGGTCCTCGACGTCGCGGTCGTCCAGCCACGACTGGTACTCCGCCTCGTCGAACCGTTGTCGTCCCTGCTCGTAGACGTCCGCGAGCTCGTAGACGCCGTCCTGGTCGTCGTACTCCGCGGGCAGCTCGTCGAGCGAGACGACGAACCGGACGTCGAGCACGTCGGCCACCTGGAGGACGCGGTCGAGGAGTTCGGCGTTCTCGACGACGACGCCGGACGCCCCCGAGTCCGAGAGCAGGTACCGGACCTGCTCGGGCGACGACGACTTGTACACCGTCGTCACCACGCCGCCGGCAGCCAGAAGCGCGAGGTCGCACTGCGCCCACTCCATGCGGGTGTCCGCGAACATCCCGACGCGCTGGCCCGGTTCCAGGCCGAGCGCGCGGAATCCCGCGGCGAGCGACCGGACGATTTCACGCATCTCCTCGTAAGTCAGCGTCGCGTACTCGCCGTCCGGCGCCGCGTCGACAGCGTCCGTGTTCGCGAGCGACCGCTCGTACACCCCACCCTTGTACTTCTGCGCCGGGTCCGACAGGTTCCGGCCAGCGGACCGTTCGAACATCTCCGCGAGCGTCTCCATCCGAACGTGCTCCCCATCGTGCGCACGCTCGGCCTCTTGCCAATCCATGCCGGCAAAGACGTGGGGGCCCTCAAAAAGACTTGTAGCCGATGAATGACATTAACTCGCACGCCGAGAGCGGTGACCCACCGTCCACGCCGAACCGACCACCACGAACACCGCGACCGCGAGCGGTCGGCGCTTACTCGTCGTATATCGACGCGACCGCGTCCGCGTACCGCTCCAGGATGTTCCGGCGCTTCTTCTTCATCGTCGGCGTCAACATGTCGTTGTCCTCCGTGAACTCCTCGTCGACCACGCGGAACTTCTTGATCTGCTCGTATGACTCGAAGTCCGGGTTCACGCGGTCGACCTCCTCGCTGATACGGTCGTGGACGTACTCGTGCTCTGCCGCCGCCGCGTCCGCCTCGGGCAGCGCCACGTCGTCGTCGACCGCCTGCTCGCGGAGGTACTCGAAGTTCGGCACCATCAGCGCACCGACGAACTTCTCGCCGTCCCCGACGACCATGCACTGCTCGACGACCTGCGACGAGGCGAACGCGTCCTCGATCGGCGCCGGCGCCACGTTCTTCCCCGTCGACAACACGAGGATCTGCTTCGAGCGCTCCCGGAACTCCACGAACCCGTCCTCGCGCCGATGCACGACGTCACCCGTCCGGAACCAGTCGTCGCCACCGTCGTCGGCGGGCGTGAACGCCGCGTCGGTCTCCTCGGGCTTGTTCCAGTACCCCTCGGTGACGTTCGGCCCTCGCGCCAGCAGCTCGCCGACCTCGCCGGGGTCGTCGGCGAACGGCGCCTGCTCGACCGCCGCCTCGTCCACCCGCAGTTCGACGCCCGGGAGCGGATACCCGATCGTCCCGATCTCGGGTTGCTCGGGCGGATTCACCGTCAACACCGGCGCCGTCTCCGTCAACCCGTACCCCTCGAGGATGGGGAGCCCCATCCCGTGATAGAGCGCGCAGAGTTCCGCGGAGAGACTCCCACCGCCCGAGATGAGCATCTCGACGTTCCCACCGAGCGCATCCCGGACCTGCTGGAAGACGAGGCGGTCCGCGACGCTCGCCTTCGCACGCAACGCCAACCCCGGGTCGTCGGTCGTATGGTACTCGACGCCGACGTCCGTCGCCCAGTTGAAGATGCGTTCCTTCACCGACGATTCCGTCGCCTGCTCGCGGATGGCGTCGTAGATCTTCTCGTAGACGCGCGGAACGCTCGTCGCCGCCGTCGGCGACACGAGCGAGAAGTCCTCCTGGAGCGTGTCCGGGCTCTCCGCGTACGCCACGCACGCACCGGACCCGAACATCAGGAAGTGCCCCGCCAGCCGCTCGAAGACGTGCGCGAGCGGCAGGTACGAGACGGCGCGCGTATCCGCGTCGATGCTCGGGAGGCCCTCGCGGTCCGGACGCGGCCCGAACCGCTTCCGGATCATGTTCACGTTCGACCGGAAGTTCCCGTGCGTGAGTTGGACGCCCTTCGGTTGCCCGGTCGTCCCGCTCGTGTAGATGAGGCTCGCCAGGTCGTCGAACTCGCGCGCATCGACCCACTCCAGATACGTGTCCTCGTCGAAGTGCTTCGAGCCGAGGTCGTGGACCTCGTCGAGCGTGTAGATGTCGTCGCGACGCTGATGTCGTCGCTCCTCGAGCGTACTCATCGAGACGATGAACTCGAGGTCGAGGTCGTCCTCGACCGCGATGACGCGCCGGAGCATGTCCTCGTTCTCGACGACGACCGACGTCGCGTCCGGGTCCGACAGCAGGTACCGAACCTGGTTCTTCGACGACCCGGCGTACACGGTCGTGACGACCGCGCCCGCCGACAGGAGCCCGAAGTCGCACTGCGCCCACTCCATGCGGGTGTGCGAGAACAACCCGACGCGGTCGCTCGGCTCGACGCCGAGTTCACGGAATCCGGTCGCGAGATGCGCGACGATCGTCCGCATGTCCTCGTAGCTGATGGCACGGAATTCACCGTCCGGCGCCCCCGGGAGCACCGATTGCGTCATCGCACGGTCGTACACGCCGCCCTTGTACATCTGCGCGGGCCGGTTCGCGTTCCGCTGGGCGCTATCTTCGAACAATCGTGCGAGGTTCGTCTCCCCTGTGACCTCGTCCTCGTACTCCGTCTCCGCGTCCCGCCAGTCCATACCACACGATTATCCACCCAGGTACGATAAAACCCCTGAACCGAACGACCGTTTACGCACCGCGGCTTCAAGTCGGAAGCCGCGGCCAACGCGAGCGTGCCCTGACCCGTCACCGCGCGTCGACCCACCCCCTGCCGCGAGGCGAACGAACGTGACCCTCGACGCCCACCCCGGGCCAGCGCGACGACTCGACGCGCGACCCACATCACCCAATAGTCGCCCGCACGCCCCCAGGGACAGCCACCGCGACCGCTACTCGCCGTCGTCACCAACCTTCCAGCGACCGCTACTCGCCGTCGTCCAACCGCTCCTGCCACGCCTGCACGCGAGACAACAGCTCGACCGGTGCCGTCGCCGCCACGTCCACGTCCGCGAGTTCCGCGAGCACCTCGCGCTCGCGTTCGCTGAGCGCATCGTCGCCCTCGCCAGCGGTGCGCTCGCCGGCCACGTCGTCGTCCCGCGCCTCGACCACGTCGTCGCCACCGGTCGCGTCCGCGGTCGTCGCCCCGCCGTCCGCCGACGCCGACCCTGCACCGTCGTCGCTCGCGCGGAGACTCCCGCTCTCGAGGTCGAACACGACCTGCTGGGTCCCGCCACCCGTCCCGCCGTCGCTCCCGCGCGCCTCGATGGCCTCGTCCTCGCGTAGCCTGTCGAGGACCTCCCGAGAGCGGTCGACGACCGGACTCGGCACTCCAGCCAGGTCCGCGACGTGCACGCCGTACGAACGGTCCGTCGGGCCCTCGCGGACGGTCCGGAGGAACGTGACGTCGCCGTCGCGCTCGTCCGCCGCGACGTGCACGTTCACCACGCGTTCGAGGTGGTCGGCGAGCGTCGTCAGCTCGTGGTAGTGCGTCGCGAACAGCGTCTTCGCGCGCACCTCGTTGTGGAGGTACTCCGTCGCCGCCCACGCGATACTGATGCCGTCGTACGTCGCCGTACCGCGGCCGACCTCGTCGAGGATGACGAGCGATTCCTCGGTGGCGGTGTGGAGGATGTTCGCGAGTTCGGTCATCTCCACCATGAACGTCGACCGGCCCTGCGCGAGCTCGTCGAGTGCGCCGACCCTGGTGAAGACGCCGTCGACGACGCCGACGGTCGCGCCGTCGGCAGGCACGAAGCTCCCGACCTGCGCGAGCAGGACGACGAGCGCGGTCTGGCGCATGTACGTGGACTTCCCGCTCATGTTCGGGCCGGTGACGACCGCGAACCGCCGGTCGTCGTCGAGGTGGAGGTCGTTCGGCACGAACTCCGTGGTCTGCTCGACGACGGGGTGTCGGCCGGCGTCGACGTCGAGGACGTCCTCGTGCGTGAGTTCGGGGCGCGTCCAGTCGTTCGCGACGGCGTGCTCGGCGAAGCTCGCGAACGCGTCGACGCGCGCGAACGCTCGACCGACGTCCTGCAAGAGTGCGGCGTGCTCGGCGACCTCCTCGCGAAGGGTCTCGAAGCGGTCGCGTTCCAGGTCGCTCCGGCGGTCCTCGAGCTGGACGAGGTCGCGCTCGCGTTCCTCGAGTTCGTCGGTGACGAACCGCCGCGAGTTCTTCAAGGTCTTCACCTCGCGGAACCGCTCGGGCATCCGGTCGGCTTCGCTCTTCCCGACCTGGACGTACCAGCCGTCGGTCTTGTTCCGGTCGACGGTGACGTGCGTGAGTCCCGTCTCCTGTTTGACGGTGGCTTCGAGCGTGTCGAAGTACTCCTGGGCGGCTTCGTGGCGGTCGCGGGCGTCGTCGATGGCGTCGTCGTAGCCGCGAGCGAAGATGCCGCCCTGGGTCGTCGTCTGCGGTGGGTCGTCGACGAGTGCGGCGTCGAGTTCGTCGTGGAGGTCGGCGGCGCGCTCGCGGGTATCGGCGTCCAGCACGGTGGCGAGCGGGCTGTCGGCGAGCGTCGGGTCGTCGACGATGCGGTCGTGGACGACGGGGACGAGCGCGAGCGTGTCTCGGGCTCTCGCGAGGTCGCGTGGGTCGGCGCTCCCGCTCGTGGCTTTCGACGCGAGGCGTTCCAGGTCGTAGGCGTCCGCGAGGTGTTCGCGGAGGCCGTCGCGCGCGAGTGCGGCGGTGGCGAGTGCGTCAACGGCGGCCTGGCGGTCGCGGAGCGCGTCGACGTCGCGACGCGGGCGCTGGAGCCACGCGGCGAGCAGGCGACGGCCGGCGCTCGTGACGGTGTGGTCGACGGTCGCGAGCAGCGACCCCTCAGAGCCGCCCTGCATCGTCTCGGTGAGTTCCAGGTTCCGCTGGGTGGTCGCGTCGAGCGTGACGCGGTCGTCGTCGGCGAGCGTCCGCACTCGCGTCATGGAGGCGAGCACGCCGGCGTCTGTCGCGTCGACGTACGCGAGGACGGCGCCGGCGGCGCGGACGGCGGCGTCGGTCGCGCCGACGCTCTCGAACGTCTCCCGCCCGAAGTGCTCGCGGGCGACGTGGGTCGCTCTCCCGGGTGCGAACGCCTCGTCGTCGTGGAGCGTCAGTCGGGCGTCGGTGTGGTCGCGGAGTCGGTCGAGGGCGTCGTCGTCCCTGACGCCGGGGCCGGGGATGATCTCGGCGGGGTCGAACCGGTAGCATTCCGAGAGGGCGGCGTCGACGTCGTCGGTGCTGGTGACGACGAACTGGCCGGTGGTGACGTCCGCGAACGCGAGGCCGTACGCGTCGCCGTCGTCGACGATGGCGGCGAGATAGCGCGCGTCCGCGTCGGTCGTCTCGAGGAGCGTCCCTGGTGTGACGACGCGCGTGATGGCGCGTTCGGGGCCGTCCGCGCCGTCGTGCTGGTCGGCGACCGCGACGCGGTACCCGCGCTCGACGAGGCCCTTCAGGTACGGCGTGAGGTCGGCGACGGGGACGCCAGCCATCGGGTACGACCCGCCCTGGCTGGACTTCTCGCTCGTCTTCAGGTCGAGTTCGTCCGCGACGAGTTCCGCGTCGTCGCCGAAGAACTCGTAGAAGTCACCGACCTGCATCGCGAGCACGTCCGCGTCGGTCTCCTCTTTGAGTGCGAGGAACTCGCCGACGATTCCCGTCGCCGCTGGCATACGCGTTCCTCAGTTCCGCCGGGCGTAAAACCGCTCCGTTCCGCGGAACGTAGTCGTCGGTTCGAGTCGGCGAGGCGTCGAGGGCGTGGGCGAGGGTGAGGTCGTTGGCGAGAGCGAAGGCGAGGGCGAGGGTGAGGTCGTTGGCGAGGCGTCGAGGGCGTGGGCGAGGGTGAGGTCGTTGGCGAGAGCGATGGCGAGGGCGAAAGCGCGAGCGATGGCGAGGGCGAAAGCGCGAGCGATGGCGAGGGGGTCACAAGAGTTAACTCGGGTGCGAGCACCGGTTCGGGGTATGGCTCGCGGTGGGAACGACCACGACCGGAATCGGCTGATTCGCGCTCTCGTGTACTTCCTGGTTGCGTTCGTGGCGACGCCGGTTCTCGGCGTGGTGTTCCGCGTGGAGGTCGGCATCTCGTTCCTGATGGGTGGGGCGCTCGGAATATGTCTGGTCGTGGCCACGTTCGTGCTCGCGTCGACCGGACTCTGAACGCCACCCACCCGCGTTTGTTTATAAACATCTGCCGTATAGTTCATGGTTAGTGGCCCTGTATGTCGGCCGTACATGACTGAGGACGCGTGCGTGCTCGTCGTCGACGACGAAGTCCGGCTGGCCGACATGTTCTCGCGGGTGGTGGGACGCCGACACGAGACACGGACGGCGTACAGTGGCGAGGAAGCCCTGGAAGTCGTCGACGACGACGTCGACGTCGTGCTCTTGGACCGGCGGATGCCCGACAAGACGGGCGACGAGGTGCTCCGCGAGGTGAAGGCGGCTCGCGTGAACTGTCGCGTCGTGATGGTGACGGCGGTCGACCCGGAGATGGACGTCCTGAAGCTCCCGTTCGACGATTACCTCTGCAAGCCCGTCGAGACGGACGTCCTCCTCGACGTGGTCGACCAGCAACTGGAGGCCCAGGCGTACGACGACCGTCTCACGGAGTACATGAGCGTCGTCGCGAAACTCGGCGTCCTGGAGGCGACCGCGGCCGAACGCGACCTCGTCGACCGGGACGCGTACGGCGAGTTGAAGACGCGGGAGGCTGCGCTCCGCGAGGACCTCGAGGACGCCCTGGACGAGTTCGACGACGTCGCGCGGGCGTTCCGAGCGATTCCACGCGCGTGAGTGTGTAGTCGTCGTCCACGCGCGTGAGTCGTCGCTCTTCTCGGCGTGTCAGCGTCGGTCGGCGAGCGTCGTGAGTCGGTCGGCGAGCGTCGTGAGTCGGTCGACGAGCGCGTCGGGCGTCTCGGTCGCGAGTTTCGTCATCGGTTCCTTGCCGTGTGCGCCGCGGTCGACGACGGCGACGGGCCGGTCGTCGTCGCCCCGGTAGGCCTGGTCGGCGCCCCAGTCCATCGTCCCGGGGGCGTCGGCGGGTTCGTCGCGGCGGTCGTACTCGCTGACGGGCCAGTCGAGGGCGTCGAGCGCGTCGGCGACGCGGTCGTCGTAGCGGACGTTGACGGCGTACCGGAGTTCGGGGTGGTGTTCGCGAGCGGCGAGCAGGAATCGAGCGACGTGACTGGAGGCGCCGGGGCGGACGCCACCGGTCGCGCGCACGCCGCTGTGGGTGGTCGCGAGGCGGCCGTCGACGGCGACGGTGTCGGCGACCCGGTCCGCGTGCGGTGGGGCGCCGACGACGTTCGTGCCGACCTCCGGAAGGAGTGCGGCGACGGGAGCGGTCGCGTTCTCGAGCCTGGCGACGACGCGCGAGACGTCGCGAGCGACCCGAGTGAGGTCGGCGCTGGTGCGTGCGTCGACGAGGTGCTGGACGCTCCCGGCGCCGTTGCCGACGTCGTGATGGTAGCGGACGGCGCGCTCCAGGAGGTCGGTCGCGGCGTCGACCGCGTCGACGAGGACTCCGTCGTCGGCGTTCTCGGCGGCGTCGCGTGCGAGGTGGGCGGTGATGGCGGCGGAGAGCGTACAGCCGGAGCCGTGTGTGGCGGCGTCTCGGATGCGCGGATGCTCGAACGTGTGGACGTCGTCGTCGGTGACGAGGACGTCCGTGACGATATTCGAGTCGGTCACGGAGCGGTCGGTCTCCTGTGCGTCCTGGCTGTCGTTGAGGTGGCCGCCGGTGACGAGGACGGCGTCGACGCCGGTGTCGCGGATGGCGAGTGCGGCGTCGCGAGCGTCGGCGACGGTGTCGACGTCGCGGTCGGCGAGCACTGCGGCTTCGTCGACGTTCGGGGTGGCGAGCGTGGCGTCCGCGAGGAGGTCGTGGTACGCGCGTTCGGCGGTGCGGTCGAGGAGGCGGTCGCCGCTGGTCGCGACCATCACGGGGTCGACGACGACGGGCGCGTCGAGTGCGGCGAGCCGGTCGTGGACGGTCTCGACGACGTCGGCGGTGGCGAGCATCCCGGTCTTCGCGGCGGCGACCGCGAAGTCGTCGGTGACGGCGTCGACCTGGGCGGCGACCTCGTCGGTCGGGAGGACGTGCGTCGATTCCACGCCGCGCGTGTGCTGGGCGGTCGCGGCCGTGATAGCGCTCGTGCCGTGGACGTCGTGCGCGGCGAACGTCTGGAGGTCCGCCTGGACGCCAGCGCCGCCACCGGAGTCGCTGCCGGCGACGGTGAGGGCGACCGGACGTGTGACTGGTGCAGGCTCACGCATACGCTAATCACCAAGTGGTACCACCTTGTCGTTGTCGGTCTCGGTGATTGAATCGTCGTCGCCGAAGCCGCCGGTGCCAGGCTCGCACCTACCCGCCCGCCAATTCCGACCGCGTCAACCGTCGCCGTACTCGGCCGAAAGCGCCTCGAACGCCGCCCAGGACGGGTCGACGTCCGGGTGCTCGAGGCGGTCGCCGTCCACGAAGACGCCGTCACCATCGCTGACGCGCCCGATCTCTGCGGCGGTCGCGCCCTCGTCGCGGAGCGCCGCGAGCGCGCCGTCGACGGCTTCCGGCGGGACGGCGGCGACGAGCGTCCCCGCGGACGTACACGCCCACGGGTCGACGTCGAGGTCGCGACACGCCGCCTCGACGCCGGGCATGAACGGGACGCGCTCCCGGTCGACGTCGATGCGGACGCCAGCGCCCGCCGCCACCTCGTTCAGCGCGCCAGCGAGCCCGCCCTCGGTCGCGTCGTGCATCGCGTGCACGTCCGTCGCCGCCGCCAATCGAAGCGCTTCGCGGACGCACGACGCGTCGTCGAGCCGCGACTGTGCGTCCGCAAGCGTCGCATCGTCGAGGTCGAACCCCTCCGGGTAGAGCGTCGTGAGGAGACCCGTCGCTTCGGCCGCCGGCCCGTTCGTCACGAGCACGCGGTCGCCCGGCCGAGCCCCGTCCGGTCGGACGACGTCCTCGTGCTCGCCGACCGCCATCGCGGTCGCAGCCCCCACCCACGGGAACGAACACCCCCCGTACCGCGCAGTATGCCCCGTGAGGACGCTCACGCCGAGGTCTCGGCACTCCGCGTCGACGGTCTCCCAGACCGCCGCGAACGCCTCGTCCGTCATCTCCGGCGGAAGCGAGAACGAGACCGCGAGATGACTCGGTGGGATACCCGAGACCGCGACGTCCGCGAGCACGATGGAGAGCGCGAACTCCGCGGCGCGCTCCCAGCCGAGCGCCGGCAGTATCGAAACGGGGTCCGTCGCTGCGACCAGCGCCGTCCCGTCGACGTCGAGCACGCCGAAATCCACGCCGTGTTTCGGGCCGAGTGCAACGTCGTCGCGCGAAGCACCGAGGTGATCGAGGACGTGCGCGTCGAGGAAATCGCGGTCGACCTTCCCGAGGTCCATGCCCGTACTCGCGTCGGCGCCCCGATAGCCGTGGCGATTCCCACCCCCACGTCACTCGCCAGCGATTCCACCGCTTCACGGCCGCCTCTCGGCCCGTCAGGGGCAATACGTATCACGTCAGAAACCCTCTCTTCAGGAATGAGCGTCATCGCAGAGTTCACCGCCGACGGCGACGACTTCGTCGTCGGCCGGGCGCTCGCCGTCTCGCACGGCTCGACAGTCGACCTGGAGTGCATCGTCCCGATCGACGACGGGCTGTTCCCGTACTGTCGCGTTCGCGGTGAAGCCGACCCCGCGGTGTTCGCCGAGACGCTCGCCGCGAACCCCGCGGTCGACGCCGTCGTGCTCGTCCCCGACGAGGACGACGGCGACCTCTACCGCGTCACCTGGAGCGAGAACGCCGTCGACGACCTCCTCGAACTCCTCATCGAGCACGAGGGACAGGTGCTCGCCGCGAGCGCGCGCGACGGCCGCTGGCGGTTCCGCCTGCGGTTCCCGTCCACCGGGCTGCTCGCCGACTTCCAGCGAACGACCACCGACGCCGGCATCCCGCTCGAGGTCGGTCGCGTCTACACCGCCGCGGAATCGACGGACCCCGACTTCGGGTTGACGACCGCGCAGGTGGACGCGCTCGTCACCGCCGTCGAGACCGGGTACTTCCGCGTGCCACGCGGCATCTCGACCGCGGACCTCGGCGCGTTACTCGGTATCAGCGACCAGGCGGTATCCGAACGCATCCGCCGGGGCGTCGAAACCCTCGCGCGGAACGCGCTGAACGTCCCGGACGGCCAGCGAGACGGGAGTCGCTGAGCACGCGCCGTCGTCGGGGTTCGTCCAGGACTCAGTTCGCGGCCGCGAGCTCGTCGAACAGCGAAGCGACCCGCTCGGCGATCTCGTCGCGAATCGCGACCGCTTCCTGGCGCGTCGCGTCGTCCGGGTCGTCCAGTCCCCAGTCGCGGTTCTCGCCCGCCCACGACGCCGGACAGACGTCCTCGGCCGCACACCCCATCGTGACGACGTAGTCGCACGCCTGTATCTCGTCGAACGTCACCTCGCGCGGGGTGCGGTCCGCGAGGTCGATGCCGACGTCCGCCATGACGTCGACGACGACGTCGTGCACGTGCTCGGCGGGGTCCGTACCGCCAGTGACGATACTGACGTCGCCGTCGAGGTCGCGCTCGGCGAGTTCGCGCTCGGCGAACGCGGTCGCCATCTGACTTCGCCCCGCGTTCTGCACGCACACGAACCCGACAGTCGTCACCGCGTCGGCATCGTCAGTCATCGCACGCCCTCCGCGGTCGCGTCGAGCGCGTCGAGCAGCGCCGTCGCTCGCTCGGTCGTCTCGTAGTACCGCCATCGACCCTCCTTCCGCCGGTCGAGTAGTCCCGCCGTCGTCAGGTCACTGAGCGCGTGACTCACCGCACTCTCGCTCACCGACAGGAACGGCGCGAACTCGCAGACACACAACTCCTCGCCCGCCGCCTCGAGGATGCGGACGATGCGGTAGCGCGTATCGTCCGCGAGCGTCCGGAGCACGTCGAGGTCCCGCGCCCGCGACCGCTCGTCCGCCGTCGCCGCGAACCCCGACAGCTCGCGACGACGCGCCTCGACGTCCGACGGACAACACTCGTCGTCGGTCGCCGCCACGAACCGCTCCAGCCTGCTAGTAGACATACTCGAACACTTGCACACTCGTTCAATCAAGCTACCGGTTCGCCAACGACACCACCAACCCACCACCCTCCACCCCGAACGACACCACCGAGCCAGTGCCACGCAGACTCCCGCAACCCTCAAATCCCAACATCGCCTCCAGGACTCGAAGGAGGTGAAGCAACCAATGACGTGTCTCCGATGCACCCACCCCACAAACCACACGGGCGGGTCCACACACTGCACGCACTGCGGCTGGCGCGAATCCAGCGGCGCAGATTAAGCAACCATCTTTTTACCGACCATCTTTTTACGTCGTCGGGTCGCCTGCGGCGACCGCTCCTCGTAAAAACATGGGTGAAAAACACCCGGGCCTCGCGACGCTCGGCCCGGTGAACCGGCGGCTTCGCCGCCGGACGCTTCTCCGACACCGCACCGCGACCGCAACACCGACCGCCACCGCAACAGCAGCAGCAGCGACCGCCACCGCAACAGCAGCAGCAGCGACCGCCACCGCAACAGCAGCAGCAGCGACCGCCACCGCCACCGCGACCGTGGAGGTTTACGTCTCGTGTAAACCTCATGGTCGGTGACGGTGGCCGTCACCGGGTCGGGCCAGCCGTCGGTCATTCCTCGGGGTCGACGACCTCGGTCGCGCCGTCGAGCGGCGTCCGGCGACCCGTCACGCTCTCCGCGTCGAACCGGTACAGCGCCGCGTCGAGGTCCTGCACGGTCTCGCCGAAGATACGCATCGGCCCGAACCGCTCGTTGATCGTCGTCGCCGACGCTTCTCCCTCACGGACCAGGTCGCCGCGGAGCAGCACGCTCCAGGACTCCGACTCGCCCGCACCGTACACCACCAGCGACGCGGACGTCGTCGCCTCCAGGAACTCGAGCTTCTCGCTGCCCTCGCGCTCCCCGAGCCGCACGAACACGTCATCCCCGTCGTAATGCACGTGCACCGGGACACCGTACGCCTCACCGCCATCCGCGAGCGACAACACCCCCGTCTCCGCTCGCGACAGATACTCGCCGACCTCCGCCTCGTCCATCCCGAGCGTATACACGTACTCGACGTTCCTCATACCGACCACTACGCCCGCCACGACCATAGCACCACCCCACGAACCCACCCCGCGAGAACCACCACCAACAGCACCACTCCAGAACAGAACCAGCCCAAGAACACAGCACCGCTCGGCCAGAAACGGCGACCCCGCAATCAGAAACAGCGACACCTCGGCCAGAAACGGCCGCCTGGCGGCGGCCGTATGCTCGTGCAGTCAGTCAGTCAGTCAGTCAGTTACCGCTCGCCGAGCGCGACGAAGTCCTCGTGTTCGCTGCCGACGTAGCGGGCGCGCGGCCGGATGAGGCGGTTGTCCTCGTACTGTTCGAGGACGTGCGCGATCCAGCCGCCGACGCGACTCATCACGAAGATGGGCGTGTAGATGTCGATGGGGATACCCATCTGGTAGTACGTCGAACTCGAGTAGAAGTCGACGTTCGGCGCGAGGCCCTTCTCGTCCATGATGTACTCCTCGATGCTCGTCGAGTACTCGTACCACTTCAGGTCGCCCGCCGCCTCGCCGAGCTCCTTCGAGCGTTCGCCGAGGATCTTCGCGCGCGGGTCCTTCACGTTGTAGACGCGATGCCCGAACCCGGGGACGCGACGGCCTTCGTCGAGGAGGTGCTCGACCCACTCCACGGGCTCCATGTCCGTATCGTCGAGTTCGAGCAGCGCCTCCATGACGTCCTGGTTCGCGCCGCCGTGCAGGCTCCCGGAGAGCGCGCCGATGGCGCCCGGGATCGACGAGTGGAGGTCCGCGAGCGTCGACGAGATGACCATCGACGTGAACGTCGACGCGTTCAGGCCGTGGTCGGCGTGGAGGACGAGCGCCATGTCGAACGTCTCCGCGAGCACGTCGTTGGGCTCCTCGCCGTTCAGCATGTAGAGGAAGTTCGCGGCGTGAGACAGGTCCTCGCGCGGCTCCACGATCTCTTCGCCGTTCCGCACGCGGTCGTACGCCGCGAGAATCGTCGGGATCTTCGCGGTGATGCGGCGGCCCTTCCGGAGGTTCGCCTCCCGGTCCGTCGGGTCCGCGGCCGCGTCCGGGTCGTACGCGGAGAGCTGCGAGACGCCTGTGCGAAGGGCCGCCATCGGCTCCTCGTCCTGCTCGGCGAGCTCGCGGACGGTGTCGATGACGCCGTCGTCCACGTGGCGCTCCGCCGCCATCGTGTCGCGGAACTCGTCGTACTGCTCCCGATTCGGGAGCTCCCCGTGCCAGAGGAGGTAGAGGACTTCCTCGTAGCTGGCGCCGCGAGCGAGGTCCTCGATCTCGTACCCGCGGTAGATGAGTCGCCCTTCGTCGCCGTCGATGAAGCTCAGCGCCGATTCAGCGACCAGGACGCCCTCCAGCCCCTTCTTCAACTCGTCAGACATACCGTGAACCTTGACGGGGGTGGCCGAAAAGGGTTGTCGTTCACGACGTAAGCCCCGCGAAGTCGGTTGTTCGGCGTTTCACTACGAATCCAGTTCTCGGTCGGTCGCCGCGGTCGTCGCAGCGAGAGCGCGGCGGCGGTGCCCGGTCGGCGTCGACGCGCGGGCGAACGCTTTTTTCGCGGCCCAGCGTTGGTCCGGGTATGACGGGGAGCGTCGAGTACGAGCCGGTGAGCGTGAAGGCGGTGCTCGCGGAGATGAAGGACACCGCGGAGCTCATGATCGACCTGTCGTACTCGGCGGTCCTGTTCGGGAGTCCCGCGGTCGCCGAGGAGGTATTAGCGCTCGAGGACCGCATGGACGTCCTCCAGATGCGAGCGCGGATGAGCCTCCTCGTGGCGGCGCGGAGCCCGGAGGACGCGGAGGCGCTCGCGCCGGTGCTCGCGGTCGTCGGCGCGACCGAGAAGATCAGCGACGCGGCGGGGGACATCGCGAAGGTCGTCCTGGAGGAGATCGGACTGCCGGACGCGCTCCGGTCGGTGCTCCCGGAGGCGGTGGAGACGGTGGCGCGCACGGACCTCGTTTCGGAGTCGCGGTACGCGGGTCGCTCGCTCGCGGACGTGAACCTGGAGACCGAGACGGGCGTCCGCATCATCGCCATCCGGCGTGGTGGGGGGCGCGCGCACGAGAACGACGGCGCGTCGACCCCCCGGGACGACGAGTCAGGGGGTGCGTCCACGACGCGGGAGGCGGCGAAGCGCCCGGCGAGCCGCGGCGACTGGCTCCTGAATCCCGACCGCGATACCGTCCTCCAGGCGGGGGACGTGCTCGTGCTCCGTGGGCCGGACGAGCAGTTGGCGGCGGTCTCGGAGACGGCGTCGGGCGAGCCCTACGAGCCGCCGGCGGACGTCGAGGCCGGTATCGACGACCTGGAGCGCGCGGTGGACGCGATCGTCCTGATGAAGAACGTGAGCGAGGTCGCGGTGGACCTGGCGTACGGCGCGGTCCTCTACGACAGCACGGCGCTCGCGGAGGAGGTCGCGGAGCTGGAGGCGGAGGTCGACGCGCTGGAGTCGCGGTTCGAGGCGTGGACGCTCCGCGCCGCCGCCCGCGTCGACGACCCGGTGTCGCTCCGCGGGCTCGTGCATCTCGCGGGGTCGACGGAGGTCATCAGTGACGCGGCTCTGGAGATCGCGGAGGGCGTGCTGCGCGGCCTCGGCACGCACCCGGTGGTCGCCGAGGCGGTGTTCGAGAGCGACGAGGTCGTCGTCCGCCTGGAGGTGGCGACGGGGAGCGAGCTCGCTGGGTCGACGCTCGGCGAGCACGAGGTGGCGACGGAGACCGGGATGCGCGTCGTCGCGGTCCGGCACACCGCCGCAGACGGCGACGGTGATGGCGACGGTAGCGACGACGGAGACGGTGACGGCGGCGAGTGGGAGCCGTCGCCGGGGCCGACGACGACGCTCCACGCCGGCGACGTGTTCGTCGCGAAGGGCACGCGAGCGGGCGCGGAGCGACTCGCGGCGCTCGCGGGCGACGATTCTCTGGACGTGGACTGACTGACTGACTGACCGTTCGAGCGTACGGCCGCCCCCAGGCGGCCGTTTCTTGTCGATAGCTTGACTGACCGTTCGAGCGTACGGCCGCCCCCAGGCGGCCGTTTCTTGTCGATAGCTTGACTGACCGTTCGAGCGTACGGCCGCCCCCAGGCGGCCGTTTCTGTCTGCTGGGCCGCCGATCGGTGTTTCGGGTCTCAGACGGGGCGTTCGGGGTACGTGCCGGGGTCGCGGGCGACGGTGACGCCGAGGAGTATCCAGGCGAGGCCGGGGAGGACGAGCAGCGTTATCGGCGTGAGGAGGGGTTCCGTCGCGACGAGCCCAGCAAGTCCGAGGGACGCGCCAGCGAAGGCGCTTGCGCCGGTCGTGAGGGGCGTATCACGGGTTCTGCGGTGGACGGCGAGCGCGAGGGCGGCGGTTCCGGCGGCGAGCGCGAGCGCTCCGCCGACGAGGAACCCGGCCCCCGTCACGTTCCCGGGAGTCGCGCCGAGGAACGCCTCGGTCTCGAGGAACGTCGCGACGTGAACGAGGGCGATGCCGACGAGCGCGAGGACGGCGCCGGCGTTCGCGACCCGCGGTCGCGCGAGGACGTGGTCGAACACGTCGGTCCCGTCGCTGTCGAGCGAATCGGTTCCGTCCCCGTCGGCGCTGCCGGTGCGGGCGAGCGCGCTCCACGCGCCCACGGCGAGGACGAGCACGGGCAGCGGGAGCGTCGCGAGGACGAGGGGTTCGACGCTCGCGGGCGCGACGTCGACGGTGACGGCGAGCGCGAGCGCGCCGGTGAGCGCCCACCACGCGCCGCCGACGGCGGCGACGACCGCGGCGCGGCGCGTCCACTTCGCGTAATCCATGACGCGGCCGGCGACCGCGCGAACCGCGAGCGCGCTCGCGACGAGGAGCGTCGCCGCGGTCGCGACGACGAACGCGAGCGCGACGTACAGAATCGGGGATTCGGCGCGCGCTGGCGTCCCGGGGTCGACGAGCGGGAGGACGACGAAGAACCCGAACACGACCGCGGCGAGCGAGAGCCCGACGGCGAGCCCGCGCTTGGCGTGGTCGACGACGCCGAGCGCGTCGACGAGGCCTGCGACCGGCGCGCGGTCCGGGCGGTCGTCGACCGCGCCCGTCCCACCGTCCCTCGCGGCGGACTCCTCGGCGTCCGACGACGACGTCGACGAAGCGTCTGGCACGCGCGACCGTAAGGCTGGCGCGCACAAAGCCCCGACGATTCCCGAGGCCGACCGCACCCGCTCGACGCACGCCACCCCGACAGCCCCCGGGCATCCGAACAATAAAGACGCGTCGTGCGTTCCGTTCCGGTAATGACGACGCTGGGCAGCGCGACGGCCGACCCGGGCGAGGTCGACACCGGGCGGTTGACCGTCGGCGAGACGCGAGACGGCAGCCCCATCGGGCTACCGGTCTGCGTCATCAACGGCGCCGACGACGGACGAACGCTCTACATGCAAGCGGCGAGCGACGGCGACGAACTCAACGGCGTCGGCGTCCTCCGCGAGGTCGTCCCCCGAGTGGACCCGAGCGAGCTCGCCGGCGAGATACACATCGTCGGGATCGTGAACTATCACGCGTTCCAGGTCGCGAAACACCGGAACCCCATCGACGACACGAAGATGAATCGCGCGTACCCCGGCGACACCGAGGGGTCCTCGAGCGAGCGCATCGCCGCGGCGACGTTCGACGTCGCTCGCGACGCGGACCTCGTGCTCGACCTCCACCAGGGGTCGACGAGTCGGATGATAAACGAAGCGCGCGTCCGGTGTGGGCGACGGCATCGCCTCCACCAGAAGTGCCTGGAGCTCGCGAAGGTGTTCGGCGCCGGGCACATCCTCGACCAGAAGGGCCCGGACGGCCAGCTGGCGCGCGCCGCGCCCGACGAGGGCGTCCCCACCATCGACCCCGAGCTCGGCGGGAGCGTCGGGTTCGACGAGGAATCGATCCAAATCGGGGTCGACGGCGTGTTCAACGTCCTCCACTACTACGACTTCATAGAGGGCGACGTCGAGCGGGCGACGCAGACGCGCGCGAAGAGCTTCGACCAGTACGGCTCGCCCGCGGGCGGCCTCGTCGACTTCCACGTCGACCTCGGCGCGGACGTCGCCAGGGGCGACCGCTTGTTCACCGTCACCGACCCGTTCGGGACGCGGAAGGCCGAAGTGACCGCCGACTCCGCGGGCGTGTTCTGGCGGACGCGACGCCTTCCGCAGGTCGCGTCCGGCGAGTACGTCTGCTCGGTCGGCACCGACATCGACTCCTACTAACATGGTACGCGACCTCACCTGTCCGAGCTGTAACGAGACGTACGACGCCGGCGCCGAGGAACCCTGGCGGTGCTCGTGCGGGCACGCCCTGAACCTCGTCGACCAGCCGGTCCCCGGCGGCGACCCCCTCCCGGTCTCGCAACTCGACACGCGACGGGGCCTGTGGACGTTCCACGAGTTCCTCCCCGTCGAGCGTCGCGTGAGCTTCGACGAGGGGTTCACGCCGCTCGTCGACGCGCCCGACTGGGGCGCCGACTTCAAACTCGAGTACCTGTTCCCCTCCGGGTCGTTCAAGGACCGCGGCGCGACGACGACGCTGTCGCGCGCGGTCGACCTCGGCGTCGACAAGGTCGTCGAGGACTCCTCCGGGAACGCGGGTGCGGCCATCGCGACGTACGCCGCTCGCGCCGGCATCGAGGCGGACATCTACGTGCCGGCGGACGTCAAGCAGTCGAAGCTGATGGCGATCCAGCGCGCCGGCGCGCGCCCCGTTCGCGTCGAAGGCTCCCGCGAGGACGTCACCGCGGCCGCGATAGACGCGGTCGAGAACGGTGAGGGCTGGTACGCGAGTCACGCGTGGAACCCGGCGTTCTACGCGGGGACGATGACGTTCGCGCTCGAGCTCGTCGCGCAACGCGACTGGGAGGCACCGGACGCGGTCGTCCTCCCCTGCGGGCACGGGACGCTCCTCCTCGGCGCGTACCGCGGGTTCGACGTCCTCGCGAAGGCGGGCATCATCGACGACGTACCGCCGCTGTTCGCCGCACAGGCCGCGGGGTACGCGCCCGTCGTGGAGGCCCGCCACGGCGAACTCGGAACGACCGAAGTGCACGCGGACGACGAACCCGAAGCGCCGAACGAGATCGCGGACGGCATCCAGATCCGCGAACCGGCTCGCATGGACGAGATACAGCACGCCATCGAGTCCTCCGGCGGTGACGCCATCGCACTCGGCGAGAACATCGTCGAGAACACGCTCGACGACCTCCACCGCGACGGCTTCTACGTCGAACCGACGTGCGCCGTCGCACCCGCCGCCCTCCGGAAACTCCAGGACGCGGACGTCCTCCACGCGGAGCACGACGTCGTCGTCCCGCTCACCGGCAGCGGCCTGAAGACGCTCTGAATCGCGGCCGAACTCCTCTCCCCCCATCGATGACCACCTACGAAGCGACGTACTGTCCGCGCTGTGGCACCGAACTCGGAACGACGCACGTCGACGGCCGCGACCGCCAGTACTGCGCGTCCTGCGACCGCGTCGAGTGGCGCAACCCCGTGCCGTGCGCGGGCGTCGCCGTCGTCGACCCCGAGCGCGGCGCACTCCTCACGCGTCGCGACGTGGAACCCGGCGTCGGCAAGTGGACGCTCGCCGGCGGCCACATGGAGGTCGAGGAGTCCCCCGAGCGCGCGGCCGCCCGGGAACTCGCGGAGGAGACGAACGTCCGCGTCGACCCCGAGGACCTCGACCTGCTGGACGCGTACACGCTAACGCGAGGGGACGGGAAGTACGTCGTCTCCATGGGATACGTCGTTCACGCGCGCCACGCGACGGGCACGCCCGAACCCGGCCCCGAAGTACAGACGGTCGGCTGGTTCACGCCGGACGAGTTCGCCGCCAGCGACCACCGATACCTCGAACCGCACGACCAGCGCTTCGAGCGCGCCTGGACGCACGTCACCGAGGACTGACCGAGCACACCCCGTGTCGCGTCCGAGCGTTCAAATAGGATGCCGCGGCGACCGCCCACGATGCACTGACGAGTCGGTCGCGTCGCCCGAGACGGGAGCGTGAACCAGCGACGCGACCCCCCGCCGCGGTTCGCCTGCTCGCCCCACAGGGACGCGAGTGACGACGCCGTCGGGACGCGACCGCACACCTAGCGCTCGGGGTGCGTGGACGCGTCGAATCCGCCCCTGACGAGTGGCTTCGCCAGATGGCGGCGCGCGCACGGCGGCACCTCGTACCAACCGGGTTCGAGGTCGCGTTCGAGGGGCGCCTCGACCTTCCCGGGCGCGCTCGTCACACAGTCCCGACAGCGATAGCCCTGGTCGCGGCCCGCGGACTTCATCGACCGCCCGCAGTCTGGACAGTCGGGCGTCGCCAGTTCCGTCTCCACGCGCTCGCGGAGCGCGAACTTCTCCAGTTTCAGCGTCCCATCGCTGACCTCGCCGCAGACCGTGACGCGGTCCCCAGGGACGAGCGACCGGACGCGGTCCCGGAAGTGCTTCGTCGGCTCGAACGCCGCCGCCTCGCGCACGACCGACTCGTCGTCGGCCGCGTCCACGGCCGGGATCGCGGTCGCGTCACCGCCCGGACCGACGACCGCGTCCCCGCCCGCGAGTCCGACGAAGACGTGCCCGCCGCGGCGCGTCTCCGGGGTGGTCGCGACGACGGCGTCGACGCGGTACGCGCGGTCGTCGCCGAGGTCGGCGAGCGACGCCCCCGTCCGGAGGTGCGCGTCCGTCCCCTGGTTCGTGACGAACGTCTCCCGCGACCGGACGGACTCCGTCCCGTCAGCGCCGACGGTGTCGTCGACCACGCGACGACACGCCTCGGGGTCGTCGCCGCGGACCGCGAGCAGGATGGGACACGGCGTCCGTGGAACGCACACGAGGTCGCCAGTCTCGCGGTCGACGGTATCCCACGCGCCGGGGTACGCGTCGTCTGCCGCGTCGAAGAGGGCGTCTGCGTCCACGTCGCGGTCTGTCCCCCAGCGCTCGCGCTCGCGGTACGCGATGTGTTCAGTCGTCCAGTCCTCGAACGCTCGCCACGCGCCGACCGCCGCGAGCGCGCCGACGACACCGCGCCCGTCGCCCCAGGACTCGACCGCGAACCCGCACTCCGAAGCCAGCTCGCGAGCGTCCGCGAGGTCGTGGAGCTCGTGGACCGCGTCCGCCGCGAACGCCGCGACCGCGTCCGGAATCGCGTCGGGGTCTCCGGGATCACCGGCGGCGACGACGAGTCCCGGGTTCGTCTCCGGCGCGTCGACCTGCGCGCAGTCGTCCACGACCTCGCTCGCGACGCCGCGAACGACCGCGACCGGCGCGTCGGTATGCACCGCGAGCGCCGCGTTCCCTCGCGTCTTGTGTTTGACCGCCGGATTCAGGCGGGCGAGCACGACGCGGTCGACGTCGTGGCCGCGGTCGCGGAGCGCGGTCGCTATCGAGTGCGCGACGAACGTCGTGCACATCCCGGTGACTCGCGAATCCGTGTCGTCGACGCCAACGACCGTCATCGCCAGACCGTACGGCCTCGCGCCGACAAACCCGTTTCGGGCCGCGTGCGTCCCCCGTCGAGCGGCTCGCGTCCCGCACCACGATACTATTTAAGTGGTTCGCCGGGTGAATCGGTGAATCGCCCGACTGGACGCGTCTGGCCGCGTCACAACGCATATATGGCATCGCCAGCTTACGTGTGGGTATGTCCCGGGAGGCACTACTGGGGAACATCACCGCGATGCTCGGCGACGCCGGCTTCGTCGTGAGCGACCGGTGCGCGGTCCGCCCCAAGAGCTTCGACCTGGTCGCCCGCCGCGGCGAGGAGATCCTCCTGGTGAAGGTGCTCGCGAACGTGGACGCGCTGGACGCCGCGACGGGCGCGGAACTGCGTCGCCTCGGCACGTACCTGGACGCGACGCCGATCGTCGTCGGCCTGCGGACGCGCGACGAGGATCTGAAGCCGGACGTGACGTACTTCCGGCACGGCGTCCCCGTCATCTCGCCGGATACCGCCGTCCAGTTGTTCGTCGACGGCATCCCGCCGCTCATCTACGCCGCACCGGGCGGGTTGTACGTGACGCTGGACGGTGACTTGCTCGCGGACGAACGCCAGGAGGCGGAGATGAGTCTCGGACAGCTCGCGAAGGAACTCGGCGTGTCCCGGCGCACCGTCTCGAAGTACGAGGACGGCATGAACGCGAGCGTGGAGATCGCGCAGCGACTGGAGGAGTTGTTCGACGCGCCGTTGACGGCGCCGGTGGACGTGATGGACGGCGCCGAGGAGGTCCGCGAGGCGGACCCGATGCCGGAGGACCCGGAAGCGGACCCCGACGATGCACCGGTCGTCGCGGTCCTGCGTCGCGCCGGATTCAGCGTGCATCCGACGCTCCGTGCACCGTTCAAGGCGGTGAGCGAGGACGAGGAAGGCAGGGGTCGTGGCGACGCGGAGTCGACGGTCCTCACCGGTCACAGCGAGTTCAATCGAACCGCGGAGAAGCGCGCTCGCATCATGGCCTCGATCGGGAACGTGACGCGGACGCGCTCGGTGTACTTCGTCGACCGGTCCAAGCGCGAGAGCGTCGACGGCACCGCCATCATCGAGATGGACGAGGTCGAGGACGTCGACGACGCGGAGACGCTCCGGGACATCATCCGGGAGCGCTCCGACGTCGAAGAACCCGCCTGATTCACGCCGTCTGAAGCGGTTTCGGCGTCTCTCAGAGGCGCCTCCGACGGCTCTCGTTGTTTGATTCAGAAACGCGGTCGAGAGCGGTCGCTCTCGTGCGAATCGGTTCGTGGAGAACGCGGGAATCGACGGGTCAGGCGGCGGCGTCGCCGTAGGTCTTCTCGAGGTACGCGACGATGTCGTCGGATTCCGGCATCCCCTCGACGTCGTGTTCGGTGTCGACGAGCACGGGGACGCCCGTCTGGCCGCTGACGGCTTTCACTTCGTCGCGTCTCGCGTGCGAGCTCGGCACCTCGTGGGATTCGTACTCGAGTCCGAGTTCGTCGAGTTTCGACTTCACCTTCGCGCAGTACGGACAGCCCGGGAGTTCGTAGAGTTCGAGTGTCATCGGTCGAGGGGACGCGTTCCGTGGACAAGAGGACCGTGGTCGCGTGCACGCGTCGTGCAGGAGCGAGCGGTTCGCGGTCAGCTCGTGAGACGCTGCCGGGCGCTGGCGAGGCGCGCGCGCTGCCAGTACGCGAGTTCGCCGACGGTCCACGCGACCGCGAGGATGGCGGCGACGACGAGGCCGACGAACGCCCACGGGTCGAGCCACACCGGTCGTACCCACTCGGAGATGACGTCCCACTGGTCGGCGAACCCGTTCGCGGCGCCGCCGACGACGGGGAGTTCACCGAACGTTCCCGACACCCAGTCCGAGAAGCTCATGGACTCGCCGGTGCCGGGGACGAGGCCCGCGCTCCCCGACAGCCGGTACGACCCGCTCGCACCCATGTCGCGGATGGTGGGGCGCGACGCGTTCATCGCTTCGTCACCGTACACTTCGCGCTCCACGTCGTACGGCGCCCACGGCGCGAGCGTCTCCCAGACGATCTCGCCGGACGGCGTCACCTCGACGACGCGATGGTTCTGCGTGTCGACGACGAGCGTGTTCCCGTTCGGGAGGCGGTCGGCGTCTCGCGGCCAGTCGAACTGGCCGTTCCCGACCTCCCACACCTGATTCCAGTCGCACGTCCCGTTCGCGTACCGGGATTCGCACGCGTACTCGACGACGCGGTCGTTCTCGGAGTCCGCGACGAGGACGGTGGGGGTGCCGTTCTCGCTCTCGAGGTACGTCGGGTTGTGCTGTTCGTCCATGATCTCGTGGTTCCCGTCGGCCCCGAGGCGCATCGTGACGTTCTTCGTCGACTTGTTCACGACGATGACCTGGTCGAAGTTCCGCGGGGAGAGCATGTACTCGCCGGGCGCGATCTTGTCGATGTCGTTGACGTGCGACCAGTCGCCGGTGTTCGAGATTCCCTGGTCGGTGCTCGCGGGGTAGTGGTCGGCGAAGTCCCACTCCCACGTGCGTTCGTCGGTCGTGAGGTTGTAGATGAACGCGCCCTCGTCGCTCGTCGACCCCTCGCTCGCGCGGAGGTGCGCGACGAGGAGCTGGTCGCCGTTGATGAGGTCGACGTCGTGCGTGTCCGTGATGTTCAGGGTCTCGGACCAGACGCGCTCTCTGGTCTGCGGGTCGAGCTCGTAGACGAGCGTCTTCCCGGGTTTGGTGTTGACGGCGAGGAGGTTGCCGTTCGGGAGCGGGTCGACGTCGTAGAACCACGAGACGCTCTCGCCGCCGTCGTACACCCACTTCGTGCTGGCGCGTTCGTCGAACGCGACGAGTCGCGCGGGCTTCTTCTTGTTGCCTTCGCCGTCGAAGTGGAACCCTTGCACGGCGACGTACGTGGTGCCGTTCGCTTCGTTTTCGACGGTTCCGGCCTCGAGTTCGGGGGGCTCGTAGTTCGCGCTCGTGACGCCGGCGCCGACGACGAGCGCGAGGACGACGACGGCGAGGAGCGCCCTGAGCTTGTGGCGGCGTGGCGCGTCCACGAGAGCGGAGCGGGCGGACATTAGGCGTAGGAAACGGTACGGTCGGTATAAGCCTCGTGGTATGCGGTGACTGTGGCGCGAAAAGCGGGTCTTCCGGCGGTGTCTAGGCGAGCGTGTTCGTGCGGACGACGTAGTAGATGACGACCGCAGCGGCGAGTGCCCACTGGCCGACCTGGACGTCCTCGAACTCGCCTTGCGCGGTCTTGACGAGCGGGTAGGACAGCAGGCCGGCGGCGATGCCGGTGGCGATGGAGTGCGTGAGCGGCATGAGCGTGATGGTGAGTGCGCCGGGGATGGCGTGGGCGTTGTCGTCCCACGCGATGTCGGTGACGTTCCGGAGCATGAACACGGCGACGACGAGGAGTGCGACGTACGGCGCGTACGCGGGGAGGAGGCCGAGCAGTGGGATGAACGGGAGCGTGAGGAGGAAGAGGCCGGCGACGACGAGCGTCGTGAACCCGGTGCGGCCGCCTTCCTCGATACCGGTGGAGGATTCGATGAACGTCGTGACCGTCGAGGTGCCGAGGATGCCGCCGACGGTGGTACCGATGGCGTCGGCCATGAGCGGTTCGTCCATGTCGGGGACTTCGCCGTCCTCGTCTGTCATGTCGGCCGCGCGGGAGAGGCCGACGAGCGTGCCGGCGGTGTCGAAGAAGTCGACGAAGAAGAACGTGAACAGGACCATCGCGAACGTGAGGCCGGTGACGTCACCGAAGCCCTCGAGGAACGCGCCGGCGAGCGGCGTGATGTCGTAGGATGCGGCGTCGAACGCGAGCGCGTCGTTCACGATACCGATGACGTCGCTCGGTGCGAGTGCTTGCGGCTGGAGGTCGTAGGTGTCGCCGACTTCGTTGGCTGCGGCTTCGAGGCCGACAGCTGCCGCGATGTAGCCGAGCGCGCTCGTGCCGAGGACGCCGATGACGATGGACCCGCGCGTGCCGCGGGCGTAGAGGACGAACGTGAGGAGGATGCCGAGGATGGAGACGACGGCGACGGGGTCCTGGGCGAGGATTGGGTTGAACGAGAGGATGTCGCTCGTGTCGAACGCGGTGATGCGCATGAACTGGAGGCCGATGATGGCGAGGAACAGCCCGATGCCGGGGCCGACGCCGGCTTTGACGGGTTCGGGGAAGAGGTTGATGACGTACTCGCGGGCGCCGATGGCGGTGAGTGCGATGAAGAGGACGCCTTCGAGGAAGACGGCGGCGAGCGCGGTCTGCCACGTGATGCCGAGTTGTGGGGAGAGGACGACGCTGACGAAGAACGCGTTGAGGCCCATGCCGGAGGCGAGCCCGAACGGGAGGTTCGCGTAGAGCCCCATGACGAGCATCGCGGCGACCGCGGAGAGGATGGTGGTGACGGCGAGGAGCTGGACGGCCATCCCGTCGGCGACGCCGAGTTTCGCGTCGGTGATCGCGATGTTGAGGATGAACGGGTTGACGACGATGATGTAGCTCATCGTGAGGAACGTCGTCAGGCCCGCGAGCAGTTCGGTCGAGTAGTCTGTGCCGTGGTCGTCGAAGCCGAAGAACGCGGCGACGCTATCACCCAGAGCCATGATTCACGTTCGACCAACTCAAGACCACCATCGTAAATACTTTCGATTGGAATGCGGATTTTCTATACACGAATATGGATAGAAAACGGGTTTGGACAGATTACGGTCCGAGACGTGTCTGAGGAATCTGAAGTATCAGCAGCGGTCGCTCGCTCCCCGTTGGGGAGTCGACTCGCGCACCGCTCGCTGTCCGGAGTCAGTCCACGCGCCTGCTTCCGGTGGCGGTGACGTCGACGCCGGGACTGTAGTAGTGCGGGCCCTCGCGGTCGGGGTCGGGGAACCCGTTCGCCTCGAACACCTGGTTCTCGCGGACGTCGACGTCGACGGTCGCGAGCGGCCAGCGCGGGTGCTCGATGCCCGCCGAGCGGAGGTCGCCGCCGGGCGTCTCGGTGTAGTACCGGTAGCGTTCGGTGAGGAACTCCGCGAGCGTCCCGGGCCGTGCGTCCAGCGGGTCGTCGGGGTCGCCGCCGAGGCCCGCTTCGGGCTCGCTCGTCGGCCGGTACGTCGCGTCGAAGTTCGCGGGGCGAGTCCCCGGGTGCGTACGACGTGACGTGAAGTGAACGCCGCCCGCTCCGTCCTCGTCCAGCGAGATGTCCGCGCGGTAGTACGGGAGGTGATGGAAGACCCGTGCGGCGGCGACGCCGAGGTCGCCGTCCGCGTCGAGACTGTAGAAGTAGACGCCGGGCGCACCGCCGCCGTCCGCGTCCGTCCGCCGGACGTACGTCCGCAGGTTCAGTTCGGGGAGCGCGAACCCGAGCCCGCGCGGGAGGCCCTTCGGGCGGACCGCGACGTTCGTGAACGGCACCACCGACAGCCACGCGTCGCCGTCGTACGTGTCCACGGCGAGCGCGTCCGGGAGGCGCTCGTCGACGACGGACGGCTCCACCGGATAGTTCAGGAACGCGAGGTTCAGCCACCCCATCGCGACCGGCAGGTCGGGGAACATACGCGACGATAGGGCCCCCAGGCCCGTAAGGAGGCCGCTCACCGAATCCGACGCGCTCGGGAGTCCATCCCTCGCCCGGACGATTCTTTATACGTGGTCCCGCCGAAATCCCTGCCAGATGGACGTCGCCGACCTTCCACTGGACGACGAGTTCGTCGCGCACTTCGAGTCCCAGGGCGTCGAGGAGCTGTACCCGACGCAGGTCGCGGCCGTCGAAGCGGGCGTCTGCAACGGCGAGCGCGTGCTCGCGGCGATCCCGACGGCGAGCGGGAAGACGCTCGTCGCGGAACTCGCGATGCTGACCGCGGACGGCCCCGCGCTCTACGTGGTGCCGCTACGGGCGCTCGCGAGCGAGAAGTTCGACGAGTTCGACGCGCTCCCCGGGGTGAGCGTCGGGATGGCGACCGGCGACTTCGACGCGACCGACGAGGACCTCGCCGAGCACGACGTCGTCGTGGCGACGAGCGAGAAGGTCGATTCCGCGATCCGGAACGGCGCGAGCTGGGTCGAAGCGCTGTCGTGCGTCGTCGTCGACGAGATACACCTCCTGGACGCCGAGGGCAGGGGGCCGACGCTCGAGGTCACCATCGCGAAGCTCCGCCGGTTGACGCCGGACGTCCAGCTCGTCGGGCTGTCCGCGACCGTGGGGAACGCTCGCGCGATCGCGGACTGGCTGGACGCCGAACTGGTCGCGTCGGACTGGCGGCCCGTGGACCTGAAGACGGGCGTGTACGCCGACGACGCGATGCAGTTCTCCGACGGCGAGGTCCGGCGGGTGCCGGCGGGCGAGCAGGGGGCGGCGCGCGCGCTCGCGTCGGACGTCGTCGAGGGCGAGGACGGCCAGTGCCTCGTGTTCGTGAACTCGCGCCGCGGCGCGCAGGACCTCGCTCTGACGCTCGTCGACGAGTTCTACGCGACGCCCGCGGACGTCGCCGAAGAACTGCAGTCGACGGCGCGGACCGCGACGGGCGTGGAGCTCGCGCGCTGTGCGGCGCACGGCGTCGCGTTCCACCACGCTGGGCTGGCGAGCGAGCAGCGCAGGGTGGTCGAGCGCGCGTTCCGCGACCGCGAGCTGAAGGTCATCGTCGCGACGCCGACCCTGGCGGCGGGCGTGAACGTCCCCGCCCGACGGGTGGTCGTCCGCGACCACGAGCGCTGGAACGGCAGCGAGATGGAGCCGCTGTCGGTGCTGGAGGTCCACCAGATGTTCGGGCGCGCCGGTCGTCCGCACCTCGACCCCTACGGTGAGGCGGTCGTGGTCGCGGAGAGCCACGAGGTCGACGACGTCCGCGAACGGTACGTCGAGGCCGAGCCCGAGCCGGTGCGCTCGAAGCTCCGGAGCCAGCGCGCGCTCCGCACGCACGTCCTCGCGAGCGTCGCCAGCGGGTTCGCGGACTCGCGAGCGGCCATCCTGGAACTCCTCGACGAGACGTTCTACGCGCACCAGCGCCGCGAGGGCGGCGGCGTCGACGGTGAGGACGCCAACGACGACGTGGACGCGACGAGCGACGACGGCGGCGAGGAGGAGACCGCTGACGACGGCGACGATGGCGGTATCGACGACGTCGTCGACGAGGTGTTGACGTACCTGGACGCGGTCGGGATGCTGGCGCGCGACGGCCAGTCGGTGCGTGCGACGCCGCTCGGCGACCTCGTGTCGCGCGTGTACGTCGACCCCGTGACGGGCGCGAGCGTCGTCGAGGCATTGGAGCGCGCGTCGACGCTCCCGCACGTCACCGCGCTCACGGTGCTCGAACTCGTCTGTGATACGCGAGACATGCCGACGGTGTACGTCCGCGACGACGAGGCCGGACAGGTGAGCGACGCGGCGATGCGGCGACGCGACGAACTCGCGCGGGACGTCATGGACTTCGACGGCGACTACCAGGCGTGGCTGGACTCGCTGAAGACCGCACTCCTCCTGGAGGACGTCTCGGAGGGGATGGACGTGGAGCAGCTCAGCGAGCAGTACGGCGTCGAACCCGGTGACGTCCGGCGGTCCGTCGAGCGAGCGGAGTGGCTGCTGACCGCGACGGAGTCCCTCACCGAGCACGTCGACGCCGATCTCTCCGCGGTCGCGGCGGTCATCAGGGAGACGCGCGACGACCTCGTCGCCGTCGACGTCTGAGCGTCGCTCCGGTCGGCTCGCGCGGGCGAGCGCGGTCCTGTCCCGCGACCGCGGTCGCTCAGAACTGCGTGAGTGCGCCGACGGGCGCGTCGGTGTGCTCGCGGGCGCGGTCGACGCCGTCGTCGCCGACGGCGATGAGCGCGAACACGCCGACGACGTCCGCGCCGGCGGTGTGTGCGATGTCCAGCAGGAGTTCCTGGGTCTCGCCGCTCCGGATGAGGTCGTCGACGACGAGTACGCTGTCGCCGTCGTCGAGCGCGCGCTCGGGGAGGTAGTACGTCAGTTCGATGCCGGACTGGAGGCGCTGGCGGGCTTCGACGAACTCCTCGACCGCGGTCTCCTTCGTCTTCTTCGCGTACGCACAGCGGGCGCCGAAGTAGCTCGCCATCGCCGCGGCGAGCGTGATACCGTCCGTGGCGGCCGTGAGGACGACGTCGGGCGCTTCGAAGTCGAACGCGTCGGCGGCGACGGGCGCGGCGAGGTCCAGGAAGGACTGGTCGAAGACGGCTGCGGAGTTGTCGACGTACCCCTCGTCGTCGACGCGCACGCGCTCCTCGAGTTCGGCGGCGAGTTCGTCGCGGCCAACCCCTTCGACGACCTCGCGGGCGCGGTCGGCGCTCGGGAGGACGTGCCCGTTCACGTACCGGTTCAGGTCGCCGGCGGGCAGGTCGGTGAGGGCCGCCAGTTCGTCGTAGGTGCGGGTCTCCTTGAGCATGCGGAGGACGGAGACCGCGCGAAGCTGCAAGGCGGCCTTCTCTGCTCGATTCATGGCGGATATGCGCGGTTGCACAACTATGAATACATCGAATCGGAGAGCGAGGGCTGTGCGCACGTCCGTGCACGCTCGGCGGGTGGTGAGCGACACGGCGACGGCGCGACCCAGTCGAGGACGAGCGCGACGGCGGCGACGATGGCGACGGCGCGACTCAGTCGAGGACGAGCGCGAGGACGAGCGCGACGGCGGCGACGATGGCGACGCCGGCGACGACGGGCGTGCCGCCGGCGCCTGCGAGGAACGCGGCGGCGGCGACCGCGAGCCCGAGCGCGCCGACGAGCGTCGCGTCCCGGACGTGTGCGAGCGCCACCCCGCGGTCCGTCGCCGTGCCGACCTGAGCGTCGACCGCGAGCGCGTACGACGCCCCGTCCCAGGCGACGAGCGCACCCCACGCACCCAGTGCCGTCGCGACCGGCGCCGCCCCGCCGAGTCCGGCGAGCACGGCCCCGGCGGCGAGCGCGACGCTCCCGGCTCGAACCAGCGGTCCCCGTCCCCGGCGCGCGCCAGCGGCCAGCGCCAGCGCGCCGCCGCCCGCCGCCGCCGTCGCGAGCCACGACGCCGGAGCAGTTGCGGCGAACGCAACCACCGCAGCGAGGGCCGCCGCGACGAACCCCGGGTTCGTCGCTCCGAGCCCATCGGACTCGCCCGAGGGCGCGACCGCTCGCCCCTCGGCGCCCCCGGTCGACCCGTCGCGGTCGGTCATCGGCCGTCACCCCAGACGGTCGTCCGCGAGAGCGCGACGCCGAGCGGTTCGTCCCACGCCCAGTCGACGACGCGGACGCCCGACCCGCGGAGGCCAGTGACGCGGAGGCGGCGGCCGACGCGCGCGAGGCGATGACTGGGCGTTCGCGCGAGCGTCGGGTCCGGACTCAGGACGGTCACCGCGCGCCCGCCGGCCTCGAACCGGCGCGCGATGGTCGCGGCGCGGTCGTCACAGAGCGGCGTCAGGAAGAACACCTGCGCGCCGTCCGGGATGCGACGGCGCAGGCGGTCGACGGACTGCGTGACGCGGAGGTTCCGCGCCGCCGGCACCGGAGACAGCGCGGGGTTCGTCGCGAGGAGGTCGCGGACGCGCTCGCGGTGCCCGCGACCCGACCCCGGCGGGAGCCAGCACTCGCTCGTCGACACCGCCGCGACGCCGACGCGGTTCCCGCTCGCGACGAGCGCGTCGTACAGCGACCCCGCCGCGTCCACCGCACGGTCGAGCGCGTGCGGTCCACCCGCGTCCGGGGCGACGTAGCCCGCGGCGCGGCCGTCGACGACGAGGACGATGGACGCGGCGCGTTCCTCGCGGAACTCGACCGTCGAGAGCGCGCCCGTTCGCGCGAACCGGTTCCAGTCCACCCTGGAGAGCGGGTCGCCGCGGCGGTACTCGCGCGTCCCGAAGAACTCCAGGCCCGACCCGCCCTCGTCGGTGTCGACGTTCCCCGCGTACCGCGTCGTGTGCTCGCGAAGCGGCACGTCCCGGGTCGCGTCGCCGAGCGGCGGAACGCATTCGAGTTCGTCGGGCGCATGCACGACGTGGCGCTCCTCGATTGCACCGGCACGGTCGGTGACGACCGCGAGCGCGCCCTCGTACGCGTGCACGCCGCGACGTGCCTCGACGACGTACTCGAAGGAGGTGGCGTCGCCGGACGCGAGCGAGCAGTGCGCGCGCGCCGACCCGTCGACGACCGAGAGCGCCGCCGGGACGCCGTCGACGACCCGGCACTCGCGGAGGGCGTCGTCGCCGACGTTCTCCACGGTCACCGCGACGCGCACGCGCTCGCCGGGGTCGGGGTCGGTCGTCGAGAGCGACCGCGACACCGCGAGGTCGACGCTCGGGGCGCTCGCAGCACCGCCCCAGGCTACGTACGCGGCGGCGACCGCGCCCGCGAACGCCGTCGCCGGCGACCCCGCGAACGTCCCGACGCCGAGCGCGACCAGCGCGAACGCGCCAGCGCCACGGTATCGGCCGGTTCGAGCGCGCTCCCGACGCACCGTCCCCGCGTCTTCGCCCACGGAGGCGTCCTCCCCGCCGTCGCCATCGGACGCCTCACCGCCGCCGTCAGCGGCGCTCGCGGGCAGCGAGACCGTGTGCGGGACTGCACCCAACCCGGCTGCGGGCGGGAACCACGACGACGACGGCGCGTCACCGTCGCCGTGGATGCCGGCGCGTTCGGCCACCGCGTCCGCCGCGGCCCGCGCCGCGACCACCACCGGCCGGTCACCGCCGACGCCGAGCGCGTCCCGGACGCGCTCCGCGACCGACGACTCCGGGAGCGACCACTCGCTCGCGAGGTACCGCGCAGCGACGGCGTCCTCCGTCCACGAGCCGTCGTCGACGCGCTCGCGCGCCACCGACCCCGGGACGCCCTCGCGAACGGAGACGACCGCCGTCGCCGCCCGCCGGAGCGCGTCCCGCACACCGCGCGGCGTCAACTCGACGTGCGCGCGTCCGACCAGCGAACCGAGCGCGACGTTCAGGCGCGCCCCCGGCGGGTCGCTCGCGACCGGCGACTCCACCGCCGGGAGCGGTCCGAGTCGGTCACCGCCACCGGCGTACGCGACCCACGCCGCCGCCACCACCGCCACCGCCGCCGCGACCGGACCGAGCACGCTCCCAGCAGTCGACTCGCCGACGGTCGCCGCGACCGCCCCCGCCAGCGCGAACGCGCCGACGCCGACCGCGACCAGCCACCGCCTCACGGCGCCTCCCCCCGCTCCTCGTTCCCGTCGTCGCGCGCGGCACCGGCAGCATCCATCTCGTCGCGCGCGGCACCGGCGGCGTCCGCCTCGTCGACAGTGGATTCGTCCGCGCCGTACTCGGCCTCGATGCGTTTGAGCGCCGCGATCGCGCGCTCGGCGCGTTCGCCGGTCGGGTCGCGGTCGCCGTAGCGGACCGCCTCGAACAGCGCGGTGAGTTCCCCGACCGCGTCCGGGTCGACGCCCGCGGCCGTCGCCGCCGTCGCGAACTCCCGAGGCGTCGACGTCGCCGGTCGCGAGACCGGGAGCACCGCCGCGAGTTCCCGCCACGCACGTACCACGTCGTTCTGCGGCGACGACCCCGCGTCGTCGAGGTACGCCGCTGCCCGGCCCGCCGCCGACCCCAGCGCCGTCCCGTCGACGACGTCAGTTCCCGCGTCGTCGGGTTCGTCCTCGGCCGACGCGGCCGCTTCGTCCGCCACGCGCTCGCCACCGTCGTCGCCGCGCAGTCGTCGCACCACGAGCCACCCGCCGACGAGGAGCGCGAGCACCACGAGCACCGCCAGGACCACGCCCGGTCCCGGCCCACCCGTCGCAGGCAGGCTCTCGGGCGACCCCTGCACGAGCGGACCACCGACACCGTCCGGGCCACCTGGCCCCTCGCCGTCCTCGAACACGCGCACCGCCACGAGCAGCACGCCCGCCACGACGACCGCCACCGCGAGCACCAGCGCGACGAACCGCCGCCGCAACCGCTCCCCGCCACCGCCGCCCGACCGCAGTCGCTCCACGAGCAACCACGCCCCACCCGCGACCAGCGCCACGAGCACCACCAGCCAGAGCACGCCACCGAGCGCCACCCCACCACCACCGCCCGCACCCGCCCCGAACGTCACACTCCCACCCCCAGCAGGTGCTGTCGACGGCGACACCGCGCCCGCCGCGAGCGCCACCGACGCCACCGCCAACGCACCCACGACCACCCCACGTCGCTCCATCACGCCCCGCTACGCCCGCCGCACACGAAAAGGCTTCAACTCGACACACCCGCGTCCGCCCCCGAACCCATCCCACCAGATGCCGGGCGTCGCACGGCAACCGCTCGTCGACCCCGAAATACACGAGAAACGAACTGCGACGACGCGAGCGCTCAGTCCGCGAGGAAGTCCGGGTTCAAGCGCTTCTCGCCGTTCTCCGCCTGGAGGTGCGCGAGGAACGCGTCGCGCTCCACGTCGTACTCCTGACGCTCCTTCCGGTCGCGCACCGAGATGTTGCCGTCCGCTTCCTCGTCGTCACCGACGATGATCTGGTACGGCACGCGGTCGTCGTGCGCCTGCCGGATCTTCCGCTCCAGCGTCGCGTCGCGCGTCGACACCTCCACGCGGAACTCGTCGAACTGCTCGGCGACCTCGTACGCGTACTCGAGGTTGTCGTCCGAGATCGGGAGAACGCGCACCTGCTCGGGCGCCAGCCAGAACGGGAACTTGCCCTCGAAGTGCTCGATGAGCACCATGAAGAACCGCTCGTAGCTCCCGTAGATACCGCGATGGATGACGACCGGGCGATGCTCCTCGTTGTCCTCACCGACGTACGAGAGGTCGAAGCGCTCGGGCATGTTGAAGTCGAGCTGGACCGTCGGCCCGTCCCACTTTCGCCCGAGCGCATCTTCGAACGCGAAGTCGATCTTCGGCCCGTAGAACGCACCGTCGCCCTCCTCGATGACGTACTCGTCCTCGTGCTCCGAGAGGACGCGCTCGAGGATGGACTCCGCGCGCTCCCATATCTCGTCGCTCCCCATCGACTTCTCCGGGCGCGTCGCCAAGGCGACCTCGTAGTCCAGCTCGAACGTCTCCAGCACCACGTCGATCGCGTCCATGATCTGCTCGACCTCCTGCTCGATCTGGTCCGGCCGCACGAACAGGTGCCCGTCGTCGATCGTGAACGACCACACGCGAGAGAGCCCCGACAGCTCCCCGCGCTGCTCTTTGCGATACACCTTCCCGTCCTCCGCGTACCGCACGGGCAGCTCGCGGTAACTCCACGAGTGGTCCTGGAAGATGGCGGCGTGACCCGGACAGTTCATCGGCTTCAGACCGTACTCGTCGTCGCCGACGTGGAAGAGGAACATGTCGTCCTCGTAGTTGTCGTAGTGCCCGGACTGCTTCCAGAGGTCCGTCTTGAACACGTGCGGCGTCTCCACGTACTCGTAGCCAGCGTCGAGGTTCAGGTCCTCGATGAACGCCGACAGCTCCCGGAGCACCGTCTTCCCCGGCGGATGATACAACGGCAGGCCGGGACCCGTGACCTCCTGGATGGAGAACAGGTTCATGTCGCGCCCGATCTTCCGGTGGTCGCGACGCTCCGCCTCCGCCTTGCGCTCCAGGAACGCCTCGAGCTTGCTCTCCTTCTCGAACGCCGTCCCGTACACGCGCGTCAGCATCTCGTTGTCCTCGTCGCCCCGCCAGTACGCGGCGGCGATCTCGCGGAGGTCGAACGCCTCGACCTCGCCCGTCGACGCGACGTGCGGGCCCGCACAGAGGTCCTCGAACTCGCCCTGCGAGTAGAACGTCACCGTCTCGTCGTTCTCGGCGAGGTCCTCGAGGAGCTCGAGCTTGTACGGCTGGTCAGCCAACCGCTCCTCGGCCTCCGCGACCGAGACCTCCTCGCGCTCGATGTCGTAGTCCGACTCGACGATGGCCTCCATCTCCTCGACGATACCGGCGAGGTCGCCCTCGTCGAGGTCGACGTCGTCGAAGTCGTAGTAGAAGCCCTCGTCCGTCGGCGGCCCGATAGCGAGCTTCGCGTCCGGATACTCGCGGAGCACGGCCTGCGCGAGGACGTGCGCCGCCGAGTGTCGGAGCACCCGTCGGTACTCGTCGCTCCCGTCCGTGACGATCTCGATCTCCGCGCCGTCGTGCACGGGCGCTTCCTTCGCGACGAGGTCGCCGTCGACCTTGCCCGCGACCGTGTCTCGGCCGAGACCCGGCCCGATCTCGTACGCGACGTCCTCGACGGACGCGTCCGCGTCGACCGCAAGCTCCGTGCCGTCCGGGAGGACGACCGTTATCTGTGACTCTGATTCTGATTGTGACATTGTTGTGACTGGGAATCCACGAGCTGGTTGGTATCTGCGAACGCGGAGAACGGTAGGGTGGGGGAGTTAGCGGGCGAAAGCCCGGCGTGTAAAGCAGACACCTACCATCGTGCCTCAACGTATCCGCGGTGCCAGCAAAAGGGTTGCGATGCTTCTCGAAGCGTTCACACGGCCCGTTCACCGCCGAGAGCCCGCGAGACTGCGACGAACCGGCGTTCAGTCGTCGACGTGCGCGAGGAGTTCGTCGGCGGTGACGAGCGATTCCAGTTCGACGCCAGCGTCCGCGAGGTTCTCCGTCCCTCCTTCTTGCCGGTCGACGACGACGAGTGCACGGTTCACTTCGGCGCCCGCGTCCCGGAGCGCCTCCACCGCATCGACGGCGGACTGCCCGGTCGTCGCGATGTCCTCGACGACCACGACCTCCTCGCCGTCGTCGAGCCGGCCCTCGACGAGGTTCGCCGTCCCGTACTCCTTCTGTTTCTTCCGCGCGATGACGTACGGCACGTTCGCCTCGAGTGCGGTCGCCACCACGAGCGGCACCCCGCCGAGTGCGACGCCCGCGGGTGTCTCGCCGTCGAGACGCTCGGCGAACGCCTCGCCGATGAGTCGAAGCGGTTCGGGGTTCGTCTCGAACAGGTACTTGTCGACGTAGTACTCGCTCGTTCCACCGTGCGAGAGCTCGAACTCGCCGAACTGCACCGCGTCAGCCGCCACGAGCGCGTCGATGAGGTCGTCGTTCGTCATTGCGAGAACTCCCGCCACGAACCGGCATAAGCGAACTGGAATCCGCGCGTCCCCGACCAGCGAGCCGTCCCGACCGACGATTCAAGTACGAACCCGCGGCGACGACCTGCGTGACGTAACCACGGCCTCGTCGCGGCCGAGACGGGAGCGCGACCACCCGCACGAGGCACCAGCCTGGTCGCCTGTCAGCCCCACCACCAGACAGCGACGCGACTCGACGGCGGAAACAACGCGAGTCGCTCGGAGCCCGACCCCGAGACGGTTCACCAGGGTTCGTCCTTCAGTCCGAGCTGGTACGCGATCATGTTCGTCCCGACGTGCAGGAGCGGCGTCAGGACGACGACCACGGCGAGCACCGGGAGCGTGAACCACGTCCCGAACCACTCGGGCGCGACGAGCGCCGCGAGCGCGAGCGCCACCACGACGAAGTCCAGTTGGTCGACGAGCGGGAACGCCGCACCGCGCTCGCGACCCGTTCGTCGCTTCAAGAACGACGCCAGAACGTCGCCGAGCATCGCCCCGAACGCGAGCGCGACCGCCGCCGCGAGCGGGAACGTCGGAACTGCGACGTCGAGCGCGTCGCCGACCGTCGGCGCGACCGCCGACAGCACGAGCGCCACCAGCACGCCCGTCACCGTCCCACCGGCCGTCCCGCGCCACGTCTTCCCGTCGCCGAGCACGCGACGCCCACCCCACGTCCGCCCGCCATCGATCGGTGCACCACCACCGAAGAGGACGGCCGCGTTGTTCGGGACGTACGCCGGCAGCATCGCCCAGAACGCCACGACGACCGTCGCAACCAGGTTCATACTCGGGGGGATTCGGCCCGGGTTCTTAACGACCTGTGATTTCGCCGAGACGACCAGGGACGGCCGACGCCGCCGCATCGGTCTCTCCGGCGGCCTCGAGCGCGTCCCAGAGCGTCGCCGCGTTACTGGAGACGACCGGCAGCTCGAACTCTCGTTCGAGCGCCGGCAGGAGGTCGAACGTCGCGTAGTTCGTGCACGAGACGAACACGGCGTCGGCTCTCGGTTCGCGGACGCCACCGGAACCGAGCGCGTTCCGGACCTGTCGCGCGGCGTCCGTCGCCGAGAGCGCACCGATCGCGGCGTTCGACTCGATACCGCGGCCGTCCACGGTCGCGACCGAGATGCCTTCCGCGTCGAGGAACTCGACCTCGCGGTCGTTCAGGTCGTCGGTGTACGGCGTGACGAGCGCGACAGTGCTGGCGTCGAGCGCGGCGAGTGCACGCTTCACCGAGCGTGCGGTCGCGACCGCTGGCGCACCCGTGATGTCCGCGAGTTCGTCCTCGAGTTCCGCGTCGAACCCGGGGCCGTGCAGGAGGCTGCCGGTCGTGCACGCGTACGCGACGACGTCGACGTTCGCGTCCGCCAGGCGGTCGGCGGCGGCGCTCGCGTCGTCGGCCATCGCGTCGAGTTCGTCGACGGTCACGTTCTCGAGCGGCATCCGCGCGACGTGCAGGGAGACGTCGTCGACGTCGCGGAGTACGGTCGCGAACTCGCGTTCGACGGTCGTGTTCGACGACGGAACGACCACGCCGAGCTTCGTTCGGTCTGCCGGCACGGTCACACCTTCTCGTCCGCGCGGTCGGTCTCGCGCGCCTCGTCGTCGCGGTCGGCGGCGTCGCCGTGGCCACCGCCACCTGGCGTGCCGACGGTGACGGTCGTGCCGGCGGAGATATCCCGCGTCGTCTTCGCGGGGACCGACTCGTCGTCGATGCGGTTCTCGCCGGGCTGGCCGTCCTCGCCGCCGGCGACACCCTTGGGTGCGTGCCGCCGTCGTTCAGTGAGGAGGGACACGGTCGCGTCCGCCTCGACGGTCACGGAACGCACGATGCCGAGGCCGCCGCGGTGTTCGCCGTCCCCGCCACTGCCCTCGCGGAGCCCGTACCGTTCGACTCGCAGCGGGTACTCCGCTTCGAGCGCCTCGATGGGCGTGTTGAGCGTGTTCGTCATCCCGACGTGGACGCCGTCGGTGCCGTCGCCGGTCGGACGCCCGCCGGCGCCACCGCCGATGGTCTCGTAGTAACTGAAGCCGTCGGCGTCGCGGCTGCCGACGACGAGGTTGTTCATCGTCCCCTGGCCTTGCGCCGGGACGCGTTCGGGGGCGGCGTCGGCGAACGCGGCGAGGACGACGTCGGTGACGCGTTGACTCGTCTCGACGTTCCCGCCGACGACGGCCGCTGGTGCGTTCGGGTTCAGGAGCGAGCCGTCGGGTGCCTCGACGTGGATGGGGTCGTAGCACCCCTGGTTCGGGGGGATGTCGGGGTCGGTGACGCAGCGGACGACGAAGTACACGGCGCTCGTCGCGACTGCGAGCGGCGCGTTCACGTTCCCGTCGACCTGGTCGGCGGTCCCCGCGAAGTCCACGGTGACGTCGGCGCCGTCGACGGTGACGGTCGCCTCGATGGGGATGTCCTCGTCGGTCTGGCCGTCGCCTTCGAGGACGTCTCGTGCGTGGTACTCGCCGTCGGGGAGTGCGTCGAGTTCGGCGGTGATGCGGTCGCGCGAGTAGTCCATGACGGCGTCGAACGCGCTCTCGATGCAGTCCCGGCCGTGTTCGGCGACGAGGTCGCGGACGCGCTCCTCGGCGCGGTCGTTCGCCGCGAGCTGTGCGCGGACGTCCGCCTTGCGTTCGCTGGCGTTCCGGACGTTCGCGAGGATGACGTCCATGACGTCGTCGTTCACGTCGCCGTCGATCGCGAGCCTGACCGGCGGGAGCCGCAGGCCTTCCTGGTAGATCTCGCGTGCCCCAGCGGGCATGCTCCCGGGGCTCTGTCCGCCGACGTCGGCGTGGTGCGCTCGCGAGACCGCGTACCCGAGGATGTCCGCCGAGTCCGTGGCGGTGACCGGCGACACCATGGTGACGTCGGGGAGGTGCGTGCCGCCCTGGAACGGGTCGTTCAGCACCCAGACGTCGCCCGGGTCGGGGTCCTTCGCGAGGACGGCGTCGACGGCGGCGGGCATCGCGCCGAGGTGCACGGGGATGTGCTCGGCTTGCGCGACGAGGCGGCCGTCGGCGTCGAAGAGCGCGGTCGAGCAGTCCCGGCGTTCCTTGATGTTCGGCGAGTACGCGCTCGTGATGAGTACTTGGCCCATCTCCTCGGCGACGCCCTCGAACTGGTTCCGGAGGATCTCGAGCGTGACGGCGTCGAGTTCCTCGGCGGACTCGGACTCGCTCACGCGTCGTCACCTCCGTTCGTCATGACGAACGTTCCGTCCGGTTGAACGGTCCCGGTCCAGGCGGGTGGGACGACGACCGTGCTCTCGTGCTGTTCGAGGATGGCGGGGCCGTCGACGGTCGCGCCCGCTGGGAGTGCTTCGCGGTCGTAGACGGTCGTGTCGTGGAACGCGTCGTCGAAGAACGCCTGCCGTTGGCCTTTGACTGGGTCGCCGCTGGAGTCGTACTGGACGCTGACGTCGGCGCGGTCGACGACGGCGGTGGTGCGGGCGTTCACGAGTTCGAGCGGGTCGTCCATCCGGTACCCGTACGTCGATTCGTGCGCGTCGTGGAACCGTTCGGCGACCGCGTCGGCGTCGAAGTCGTCGTCGACGGGGACGGTGAGTTCGAAGCTCTGGCCGGCGTACCGGACGTCGGCGGCGCGTTCGACGGTCGCGTCGGTCGTACCGGTGGTGGCGGCGTCGTCTCCGCCCGCGTCGGCGACGTCGGCGCGGACGGTCGCGGCGAGGTCGTCGTACGCGGCTTCGACGCGCTCGCGGTCGAGCGAGTCGAAGGGTTCGCGGAGCGTGCGGACGGCGTCGTGCTTCTCGTCGGCGGTGAGGAGGCCGTACGCGGAGAGGACGCCGCACGCGCGCGGGACGACGACGGTGTCGACGTCGAGTCGGTCGGCGAGCGCGGCGGCGTGCATGGGGCCGGCGCCGCCGAACGCGACGAGCCCGAACTCTCGCGGGTCGTGGCCGCGTTCGACGGTGACGGCGCGGATGGCTCGGGTCATGTTCGCGTTCGCGACGCGGTAGACGCCGCGGGCCGCGTCGAGCGCGTCGTCGAGGCCGGCGGTGTCGGCGAGTGCGGCGAGCGCGTCTTCGGCGGCGGCCTCGTCGAGCGAGAGTTCGCCACCGAGTGCGCTGGAGCCGCCGATGTACCCGAGGACGACGTTCGCGTCCGTCACCGTCGGGTCGGTGCCACCGCGACCGTAGCACGCGGGGCCGGGTTGGGCGCCCGCGGACGCCGGGCCGACGCGGAGCGCGCCGCCCTCGTCCACCCACGCCTTCGACCCGCCGCCGGCGCCGACGGTGTTCACGTCAACCATCGGCACTCGGATGGGGCGACCGTTGATGTCGGCGTCCGTGGTGCGTTCCGCGTCACCGTCGCGGACGAGACTCACGTCGCTGCTCGTGCCGCCCATGTCGAACGTGACGAGGCCGGCGAGGTCGCGGGTCGCGTCGCTCGCCGTCGCGGCGGCGCCGACGACGCCCGCGGCCGGCCCGGACATCGACGTGGTGACGGGGCGGTCGCGGACCGTCCCCGCACTGGCGATACCGCCGTTCGCCTGCATGATCCGCGGGGCGGGCACCTCGAGGTCGGCGGCGCGCTCCTCGAGTCGGCCGAGGTACGCGTCGATGACGGGCTTGACGTACGCGTCCACGACCGTCGTCGACGTGCGCTCGTACTCGCGGAACTCCGCGAGCACCTCGTGGCTCGCCGACACCGGCACGTCGAGTTCCTCGCGGAGCAGTTCGGTGACGCGCCGCTCGTTCTCCGGGTGCTGGTACGCGTGCAAGAACGACACGGCGACGCTCTCCGCGTCGCTCTCGCGGACGCGGTCGGCGACCGCGCGGACGTCTTCCGCCGCGACCGGTTCCTCGACGCCGTCGGTCGTCGTTCGCTCCGCGACCTCGAACCGGCGGCGTCGCGGGACGAGCGGGTCGGGTCGCGTCTCGTCGAAGTCGTAGAGGTCCGGGCGGTCCTGGCGCGCGATCTCGAGGACGTCCCGGAACCCCTCGGTCGTGACGAGCGCCGTCGCCGCACCCGCTTCCTCGAGGAGTGCGTTCACGGAGACCGTCATCGCGTGCGTGAACTCGTCGACGTCACTCGGCTCGACGCCCGCTTCGCGGCAGGCCTTCTCGATGCCGTCGACGACGCCGACGCTCTGGTCGCCCGTCGTCGGCACCTTCGCGGTGACGAGGTCGTCGTCGGCCGTCGACAGCACGACGTCCGTGAACGTGCCGCCGACGTCGACGCCGACGTGCGTTCGGTCGCTCACTTAGAGCACCCCCAGGATGGAGAGGAGCGTGCGGAGGCCGAGCCACGTCGCGACGAGCGTGACGACCGCGCCGAGGACGTTCTGCACTGTCGAGTTCGTGTAGCTCCCGAGGATGTCGCCGTCGTTCATCACGTAGATGAGGAAGATGGCGACGATCGGGAGCAGGAGGCCGTTCGCGACCTGCGCGAACACGATCGCTTGCACGGGACTGTACCCGAGCGCCGAGAACACGACGCCGACGAGGAGGATGCTCCCCCAGACCGCACGGAAGCGCGTGGACTTCAGGTCGGCGTCCCAGCCGAGTGCGCCCGCGGTGGCGTACGCGCCGGCGAGCGGCGCGGTCGTTGCGCTCGTGAACCCGGCGGCGAACAGCCCGATACTGAAGAGGACCTTCGCGTGCGTGCCGACGAGCGGCTCGATCTGCTCGGCCATCGTCCCGACGTTCTCGATCTCGGTGCCGACGGGGAACGCCGCGGCGGCCGTGATGAGGACCGCGCACGTGATCGCGCCGCCGAGGACGATGGAGAGGACGGTGTCGGCCCGGGACTCCGGGAGGTCGCCGGGGCCGTCCCAGCGCTCCTGGACGCTGCTCGCGTGCAGGAAGAGGTTGTACCCGACGACGGTCGTGCCGACGAGGCCCGTGATGAGGAACGCGGAGCCGTCGGGGACCGACGGCACGAACCCGGTTGCTATCTTCCCGACGTCGGGGCCGATGAGGATGGCGTCGAGGACGAACGAGAGCGCCATGATGGCGATGAGGCCGACGAGCGCCTTCTCGATGAGCTTGTAGCGACCCGTCCAGAGGAGCGCGCCCGCGCAGACCCCCATGAGCGGCCCCCAGACGTTCTCGCTGACGCCCGTCATGACGGCGAGCCCGGACGCGCCGCCGATGATGTTCCCGGTCTCGTAGGCGGCCGTCCCGATGCCGATGGCGGAGACGACGAGCGCGATGGCGGTGTAGCGCGCCGCGGGGTTGTCGAAGCGTTCGCGGAGCGCTTCCCCGAGGCCCTCGCGGGAGACGAGGCCGAGGCGCGCGCTCATCTCCTGGAGGACGATGGTCGCGACGACCGAGAACGCGATCGTCCAGAGGAGCGCGTACCCGAACTCGGCGCCAGTCACGCTCGCGGTCGTTACCGTGCCCGGTCCGATGAACGCGGCGGCCACCATCGCGCCGGGGCCGACCGCCTTCAGGCGTTGTACGATGTTCATGGATGACTATGTACGGCACTACGTCACACAGAAACACCCAAATAAGTACTTGAGACCGCCGAATACGCGCACCTCACGGAGTATGAAGCAGTATGAAGTCGTGTGAACGGACGAGGTGTCGGCCGGGTCGCCGCGACGCCCGCTACTCGCGGACTTCGGTGAAGATGACCTTCGAGACGCCCTCGTCGACCTCGACCGCGAACGGCAGTCGCGCCGTCGACTCCTCGACGAACCCCGTCATGAACCACTTCACGGACGCCGTCGGGAACACGACGTGGAACGTCTCCCCGTCGCTCTCCCGGACCGTGAGGAACCCGCAGAACGACAGCCAGTCCAGCAGTTCGCCGAGCGAGTCGAAGCGCTCCTCGTACTCGCGAGCGTGGAACGCCGCGACGCGATCGGCGGCCTCGACGAACTCCGGGTCGGGGTCGCCGTCGGCGTTCTCGACGTAGTCGAGGAAGCAATGCAGGAAGTCGACGTCGAGGAGCACGTGCTCGCCGCTCGACAGCATCCGATGGTACGATTCGAGGTTCGGGCCGGCGTCCGCGGTCGCCGCCTCGAAGTTCGCGGCGTAGAACGAGAGCGCCTGTCGCACCAGCTCGCTCTGCGAGCGCTCCGTCCGGTTCGTGAGCGACTCCAAGGCGGTCACGGCGTCCTCGTCGAGCGAGACCGTGATGCGTTCCATTACACCCCGAAACACGTTGCGCGTAGAAAGGAGTTCCCCAACTCGCACGTACACGGATGGGGCGGGACCCGGAACGCGTCGGGCCGCCGAGTACCCGCAGAGTACGCGAGCGCGGACCATCAATCCATTAATACTCCCAGTTCGGAGTTCCGTGTATGATTCCCCCTATCGCGTCGCGGTTCGTCGCCGGCGAGACGCCAGCGGAGGCCATCGACCACGCGCGAGCGCTCAACGACGACGACGTCTCGGCCATCCTGAACCTGCTCGGCGAGCACTACGACGAGCGCGAACCGGCTGCCGCGGACGCCGACGCGTACGTCGACCTCGTCGCGGACGTCGGACGGAGCGACGTCGACGCGTGCGTCTCCGTGAAACCCAGTCAGATCGGGCTCGACGTCGGCGAGGACGTCTTCCGTGACCTCCTCGAACGCGTCGTCGAGGCGGGCGACGAGCACGACGTCTTCGTGTGGGTGGACATGGAGGACCGCCACACGACGGACGCGACCCTCGATGCGTTCGAGGACTTCGCCCGCAAGTACGAGGGCGACGTCGGGCTCTGCGTGCAGGCGAACCTGAAACGCACTCCTGAAGACCTCGAACGGCTCGCGGACGTCCCCGGGAAGGTCCGACTCGTGAAGGGCGCGTACGACGAACCGAAGGACGTCTCGTACAAGCAGAAGTCGAAGGTGAACGAGCAGTACCGCGACCTCCTCGAGTACATGTTCCAGGAGTTCGAGGACGGCATCGCGGTCGGGAGTCACGACCCCGCGATGATCGAGTACGCGGCGGAACTCCACGACGAGTACGGGACGAGTTACGAGGTCCAGATGCTCATGGGCGTCCGCGAGGACGCCCAGCGTGACCTCGCCGCGGAGGGCGTCGAGGTCTGGCAGTACGCGCCCTACGGCGGGAAGTGGCTCCAGTACTTCTACCGGCGGGTGCGAGAGCGCAAGGAGAACGTCCTGTTCGCGGCGCGCGCCGTCCTCGGCGTCTGAACGAACCGCCCCGAGGGCGCCCCTCGACGCGGACGGAACCGAGCCGACACCGCTCCTCGGCGGCGACGACCGGCGTCGTGACTCGTCACACCCAAGACCCCGCCCCTACATTCCTCGGGCATGTCCTCCTGGAAGCGCGACTTCGCGTCGGGCCTCATCGTCGTCGTGCCCGTCCTCGTCTCCGCGTACGTCATCGCGTACCTCTACCGAATCGTATCGGGGGTAACGCCGAACGAGTTCGTCACGGTGGAACTCCTCAAAGAGCTCGGCGTGCCCAGGGCCGAAGCCGTCCAGCAACCCATCCAGGTCCTGTTGGTCATCATGGTGTTCCTCGTGCTCGTGCTCGCCATCGGGTACCTGATGCGGACGACCGCCGGCGGCCTCTTCGAGGGCGTCATCGACGACCTCGCGAACCGCGTCCCCGGCCTGCGCGTCATCTACAACGCGTCGAAGATGGCAGCCGAAACCGCGCTCGGCGGCACCGACTCCCTCCAGACGCCCGTGAAGATAACGACGTGGAACGGCATGCGGATGACGGCGTTCAAGACCGGGAAGACGACCGACGACGGCCGCGAAGTCCTGTTCCTCCCGACCGCACCGAACATCACAACCGGGTTCGTGCTCGAGGTCGACCCCGCGGACATCACGGAGACCGACGAGAAGGTCGAGGACGCCCTCACGCGCATTCTCTCCGCCGGCTTCGGCGACTCCGACACGATGGGCAACACCGTCGACATCGAGGACCTCACCGGCGGCACCGACCGCGAAGACGACCAGGAACGGTGACGGCGGACGCCAGCGACCGACCGCGAGACCGCGAGCCGTCGCGCTAGCTCGAGACGCTGACGTTTATCACCGTCCCGTCCTGCACGACGCGGACCTCATAGGCACCGTCGTTCGGGGGGAGCAGCCAGATGCGTCCATCCTCGCCCGTCCGACCGACCGTGTGGTCGTTCACGCGCACGAGCGCGTCCAGCGGCGTCGCGGACCCGTTCCCGCTCGCCGTCCGCGAGACGTTCACGAGCACCGGGGCGTCGCCGAGCGTCGGCGTCACGCTGACCGTGACGTTGTCCATCACGGCGACCGTGGACCCGGTCTTCGGGAGCTGGTCGAGGATGAGCTCCTGCTGTTCGCGTGCGACGTCGCTCGTCCCACCGTCTGCGTAGATCGCAATCGACCCCTGCGGGTGCCGGTACGTGATCCGATAGAGGTTCCGCGCGAGGTGCGTGTCGACCTCCGCGTTCCGTCGGAGCGACCCCTGGTACGACCACGGGTACAGCTCCGCGATGCGCGACCGGAACCGGTCGATGTTCCCGTCGAACTGGTCGACGCTATCGGGCGCTCGGTTGTCGAACCGGATCGCGTTCCGGTAGTATCGGCGGTCGTCGAGCATCTCGACGACGACGCCCTCGGTCGCCGCAGCCACGTGAATCTCGTTCACGGCGCCCTTGAGTTCGCCGGTGGCGGCGCCGCTGACGTGTTGCCTGATCGGCGATTGGAACGCTTCGAGCTCCATCCTGATGCTTCGGAGTCGCTGCGGGACCGGTGCGTCGGTGCGCTGGAGGCGGTCGAGCGAGTCCTCCATGGCGCGCGCCCGCCGGTCGACCATCGCAAACCGGAGTAGGAGCGTCCTCACGTCGACCTCGCCGGTCTCGTACTGGCGGACGGCCGCGGTCTCGGCGGCCGAGAGCGACTCGAGTTCGTCCTCGATGCTGTCGAGGTACGCGTCGACGACGGCTTCGCGAGCGCTCTGCGCCTGGAGCTGTTCGAGTTGGATGGCGACGAGCGTCGTCTGGTACTGGCTCTGGACGCGGTCCCCAGAGAACGCCATCGTCGCGGCGAAGTCCAGCTCGACGCTGCTGTAGTTCTCGGTGGCCGGCCCCACGAGCGAGAGGCGTCGGGTCGTGTTGTTCGAAGCGGTGTCGGCCTCGGGAGTCAGTCGGTTCGAAGCGGTGTCGTCCCCGAGACTCGATTCGGTGATGGAGGTGGCGTCGCCGGTAGCTGTGGTCGAGTCCGCAGCTTCAGTGACCGTCGACGCGTCGACGGCAACGGCCGGTGCGACGCCGGCCGTGAGAAGGAGGGCGGCGACGGCGAGAGCGGCAGAGCGACTCATTACCGGATGGTTACGCGTGCCGATACAAAAAGCGGTCGACGTTACGTAGTCGCCCGAGAGCGCCTCCGAGACGCCCCCATATCGTTCATAACGCCCGCTGACGTTTTATCGGGATGGAAAGCGTTTTTTCCTCGGGGGGTGCAAGGTCGGGATATGCGGTTTCGCCCCGCGTTGGTCGGAATCCTCCTCCTGTTGGTCGTGTCAGGGGCCGTGGTCGCCGCTGACGGGGCTCGTAGCGGCGGGTTCGAGTCGGCAGCGGCCGCCGAGTCGACGGCGTTCGAACGCGCAGACCCCGGGCTCGTGGTGACCGTCCAGTTACGGGCGGATGGCGACGCGAGGTGGCACGTCACGCACCGCTTCGTCGTGAACGGGACCAACGAGACGCGGGCGTTCGAGCGGTTCGCGGACGACGTGCGGTCCGGGAACCGAGACCTCGGCGTGGGGCGAGACACGTTCGCGCGGTTCGCGGCCGCGTCGAGCAACACCACCGCCCGCGAGATGGAGATCCGTGACGCGAACTGGACGGAGTCGACCGTCGAGAACGGCACGGGGACGGTGACGTACTCGTTCACGTGGACGAACTTCGGGCGCGTGGAAGGCGAGTCGTTGTTCGTCGGGGACGCGTTCCGGAGTCCGGACGGGACGTGGTTCCCGCGGCTCTACGACGGCCAGCGACTCGTCATCCGGCCGCCCGAGGGCTTGAACATCGTCGGGACGCCGCCGGACAAGGGACTCGACCAGCGAGCGCTCGTGTGGGACGGCTACCGCGAGTTCGAACCGGGGTACCTGTCGGTGGTACTCGAGCGACCGGCGACGACGTCGACGACGACGTCGTCCGTGAACACGTCGACGGAGGGGCCGGTTCAGCCGGACGATTCGTTCCTGCTCGGCGTCGGGTTCGCGCTCCTCCTGGTGTTCGTCGGCGCGGGGAGTTACTTCTTCGCGCGCTGGCAGACTCAGCAAGACGACGGCGACGGCTCGGCGGGCGTCCCGGAGGCATCCGACGGCGGGAGTCCACCTGCGGGGAGCGGTACGACCGATTCCGGGTCGGCGACGACCGCCGGCTCCGATGCGGCGTCGACGCCGCCGGACACCGGTTCGAGCGGCCCGGACGCGTCCGGCGGTGACGCGTCGACCGCGGTCGACGCTGGCGACGCCGCCGGTGGGGCGACTGCGGCAGGTGCCGCTGGTGCTGCGGTCGAGGACGGCGACGAGGACGGCGACGACGAGATCGACGAGGCGTTGCTCTCCGACGAGGAGCGCGTGCTCCGGTTGCTCGAAGGGAACGGCGGCCGGATGAAACAGGCGAACATCGTCACGGAGACCGGGTGGTCGAACGCGAAGGTCTCCCAGCTCCTGTCGGGGATGCACGACGACGACGAGATACAGAAGCTCCGTATCGGCCGGGAGAACCTCATCGCGCTCCCCGAGGAGAACGTCGCGGACTTCGGCGACGACGAGTGACGCCAGGTCTCGGTGTTCGGCTCGGGTGGGGTCGAGGGCGACGTGCTGGCGCGAGTCAACGGTTCTCGCGGGAACGCGGGTTTTCGTAACTATTACCCTGATTCCCGGAGAACCACTCGGACGATGAAGGTTCTCGTCACCGTCAAGGAGGTGGCTGCCGTCGAAGATGAATTCGAGATCGACGGAACAGCCATCGACGAGGCGTACCTCGAGTACGACCTCAACGAGTGGGACGACTACGCCATCGAGGAAGGCGTACAGATCAGTGAAGCCGAGGACGACGTGGAGGTCGTCTCGGTCACGATCGGCCCGGAGCGCTCCGAGGAGACGATCCGGATGGCGCTCGCGAAGGGCGCGGACCGCGCCGTTCGCGTGTGGGACGACTCCCTGGAGGACGCGGAACTGCTCGACGTGGAGGCGAAGACGAAGATGCTCGCGGCGGTCGTCGAGGAGGAGGATCCGGACCTCGTGCTGTCGGGCGTGCAGGCGGACGACGACGGGTTCGGTGCGACCGGTGTCTCGCTCGCGGACGAGGTCGGGTTCGAGTGGGCGGCGGTCGTGAACGACCTCGATCTGGACGTCGAGGACCGCGTCGCGAGCGTGCGCCGCGAACTCGAGGGTGGCGTCGAGGAGCTGACGGACGTGGAGCTTCCCGCGGTCCTCACCATCCAGACGGGTATCAACGAGCCGCGGTACGCGAGCCTGCGTGGCATCCGGCAGGCCCAGCGCAAGGAGATCAAGCCGATGACGCTCGACGACCTCGGCCTGTCGGCTGACGTCGCCGAGTCCGACCTGGAGATCGTGGACATGTACGAGCCCGAGACCGAGAGTGACGCGACGTTGTTCGAGGGAAGTCCGGAGGAGACGGCGGGACAGCTTGCGGAGGTTCTCCGTGACGGAGGTGTCGGCCAATGAGTGACGTGCTCGCGGTCGCCGAGCACCGTCGTGGCGAGCTCCGTGACGTCTCCTACGAGCTGGTGACGGTCGGGAGCGAGGTCGCGGACGCGACGGGCGGTGACCTCCACCTGGCAGTCATCTCGGGTGACGTGGACGCGCACGCTGACGCGCTGAACGTCGAGGGCGTCGACACGATTCACACGGTCGACCACGGCGAGGAGTTCAATCACGACGTGTACGCGCAGGTCGTCGAGCAGCTCTACGACGCGGTCGATCCGCAGGTCCTGTTGACGCCGAACAGCGTGAACGGCCTGGATTACGGGCCGGCGGTCGCGAACGCGCTCGACTTGACGTACGTGAGTGACGCGGTCGGCGTCGAGTTCGACGGGTCGACGTTGACGGCGACGCGCGAGATGTACAGTGGGAAGGTCGAGACGACGACCGAGGTCGAGGCGGAGTCGGTCGCGGTCTCGATCCGGAGCGCGGAGTGGCCGGCGACGGAGGCTGCGGGCGACGCCGGTATCGAGGCGTTCGACGCGGCCGTCGACGAGGACGCGGTGAAGTCGACGGTGAAGGGCTTCGAGGAGGTCGGTGGCGGCGACGTCGACATCACGGAGGCGGACGTCCTCGTCTCCGTGGGTCGTGGTATCGAGGAGGAGGAGAACCTCGACCTCGTGCGCGACCTCGCGGATGCGCTGGACGCGACGCTGTCGTCGTCGCGTCCGATCGTCGACAACGGCTGGCTCCCGAAGAACCGGCAGGTCGGGCAGTCCGGGAAGGTCGTGACGCCGGACTTCTACATCGCTATCGGTATCTCTGGCGCCGTTCAGCACGTCGCTGGCATGAAGGGCGCGGAGAACATCGTTGCGATCAACACGGACCCGAACGCGCCGATCTACGACATCGCGGATTACGGTATCGTGGACGACCTGTTCGAGGTCGTGCCGGCGCTCATCGAGGAGTTCGAGGGATAGCGCGACGCGGGCTTCCGCGGTCGGTTTTTCGCCCACGTTTTCCGACGGCTCCTCGGTGAGCGCAGCGAGTCGAGGCGGCCGTCGAGAGAAGGGGTCGCAGGTGGTGGAGTTGTCTGGTTTGGGATAGCTGTCGTCCCGACGTGAGAGTTGATACGTATCTCGACAGCTTCGCGGGAGTCGCGGCTATCGTTGCCGGTAAGTGCGGCGTGGGAGACATTTCTTTATTTCCGTCTCGAACGGGAAGAGAACAGCGAGACAGTCGCGCTTGCTCGCGGTTTCGTCGTCCCTGTCGTTCGCGGGAAGTTATGCTTGGGAATGTGTCGCAATCAAGCCACTGGCGAGTAACCTTAAGTGATAGACTTGAATAACTAACCTCGTCATGAAGTCGAGACGCGCCGTCCTGACAGGTGCAGGAACTGTCAGCACGGCGGCATTGGCGGGGTGTGCGTCACGGCTACCCGGGGTGGGTGCCGGCGATGGCGACGAGGTATCGACGACGACGACCAAACAGTTCGACGACAGCGACACCTACGTGGGGATGGTGTACGCGACCGGTGGCCTCGGCGACGACTCGTTCAACGACATGGCCAACCGCGGCATCAAGCGCTCGCGCGTCGAGTACGGCGTCGAGTACAAGAACGAAGTCCCGGAGTCACCCGACGACATGCAGGACCTACAGAGCGGGTACGCCGCCTCGTCGAATCCGGACTTCGACCTCGCGGTCTGCGTCGGGTTCCTCCAGACGGACCCACTCAAGCAGACCGCGAAGGCGCACGGCGACCAGCAGTTCATGCTCATCGACTCGGTCGTCGACCGCGACAACGTCGCGAACTACGTGTTCAAGGAGCACGAGGGGTCGTTCCTCGTCGGGCACCTGTCGGCGCTCCTCACGACGCAGGAGTTCGCCGCGGGTGCCGGCAGCACGAACCCGGACGCGACGACCGTCGGGTTCGTCGGCGGTATCGAGTCCGGCCTCATCAAGAAGTTCGAGGCCGGGTTCCGGGCCGGCGTCGACCAGGTCGACGAACCGGTCGACGTGCAGACGGCGTACGTCGGCGCGTTCGACGACGTCGAGGGCGGGAAGGAAGCGGCCGCGAAGATGTACGACGACGGCGCGGACGTCGTCTACCACGCCGCCGGCGGCACCGGCCTCGGCGTGTTCCAGGCCGCGCAGGAACGCGGCCGGTTCGCGATGGGCGTGGACTCCGACCAGTCCGAGAGCGACCCGCGGTACGCGAACGTCATCCCCGCGAGCATGGTCAAGCGCGTCGACACCGCCGTCTTCCAGGCGGTCGGGAACGTCGTCGACGGCGCGTTCCAGGGCGGGAGCGTCAACTCGCTCGGCCTCGCCGAGAACGGCGTCGAACTCGTCTACGGTAGCCCCCTCGGGGACGACATCCCGAGCGACGTCGTCGACGCGGTCGCGGCGTCCCGCGAAGGCATCGTGAACGGCGACATCAGCGTCCCGACGACGCCGGAGGGGAACTGACATGAGCGACGACGGCAGTTCCATCGCGGCGACGCTGACCCCCGGGTTCGTCCGGCGGCGGTACTCGGTGAAGTTCGCGGTTTCGATCCTCCTCGTCGTGCTCGTCATCGGCGCAGCAGGGTTCTACGGCTACCAGCAGACGAAGGAGACCGTGGAGACGAACACGAAGTCCCAGCTCCGCGAGGCGAGCGACCTGCGGGCGGCGGCGCTCTCGGGGTGGACCGAAAGCATCCGCGACCAGACGCGGTCCGTGTCCGCCGGCGACTCGCTGCGGACGACCGGCGACGCGGAGTCGTACCTGCAGACCGAGCAATCGCGGTTGTCCGACGACATCCTCGGCATCCACCTCGTGAACAGCTCCACGAACAGCGTGATGGCGAGCACCGACCCGATATCCGGGTTCGAGCTGTCGAAGCTCGGCGTCCCGTGGGCGAACGCGCAAGTGACCTCGGGGTCCGCGGAGGCGTCCGACCGCGTGTGGATCTCGAGCAGTTCGTACGAGTCGCCGCTGATGCCGTACACGCGCGGCCAGGTGGTTGCGTTCGCGAGCGCGGTCCCGAACACCGACGACCGGTACGTGGTCGTCGTGACGCGCATCCAGTCCCGTCTCGACACCGTCAAGGGCGGTGAGACGGCGGGGGCGACCCAGATCGTGAACGCGAGCGGTGGGACGGTCCTGGATTCGGGGAGTCAGGTCGAGTCGTCGCTGCACGGCGGCTCGCTCTCGGCGGCTCGCGAGTCCGGCGACCCGCAGTTCCAGCAGGCCGACGGCGAGGTGTACGCGTACTCGCGCGTCGACGGCACGGACTGGGTGGCGATGACGAGCGTCGACACCGCGCAGGCGTTCCAGGTCAGGAACGCGGTCGGCCAGTACGTGCTGTTCATCGTGCTGTCGGCGCTCGGGATGCTCGCGGTCGGCGCGGTCGTGCTCGGCCGGCAGACGGTGACGCCGCTGGCGCGCCTCCGGGACCGTGCGAGCGAGATGGAGGACGGCGAGCTGAACGTCGACCTGCAGACGAACCGCGTCGACGAGATCGGCCGGCTGTACGGGGCGTTCGCGTCGATGCGCGACTCGCTCCGCGACCAGATCCAGGAGGCCGAGGCGGCGCGAGAGCGCGCCGAGACGGCTCGCGAGGAGGCCGAGCAGTTGAACCGGCACCTGGAGCGGAAGGCCGACGAGTACAGCGACGTGATGGGTGCGGTGAGTGACGGCGACCTGACGGCGCGGATGGACACGGCCTCGGAGAACGAGGCGATGTCCGAGATCGCGCGCGAGTTCAACGGGATGATCGGAGAGATCGACCGGACGGTCGCGAACCTCCGGACGTTCGCGACGGACGTCGCGAGCGCGAGCGAGGAGGTCACTGCCTCGAGCGAGGAGGTTCAGAGCGCGAGTCGGCAGGTCAGCGAGAGCGTGCAGTCCATCAGTGACGGTGCGGAACGCCAGAACGAGCAGTTCCAGGCGGTCAGTGGCGAGATGGAGTCGCTGTCGACGACGACCGAGGAGATCGCGGCGACGACGAACGAGGTCGCGGACATCGCCGAACGGACCGCCGAGACCGGTCGCGAGGGCCGGGACGCGGCGGAGGACGCCATCGAGGGGATGGCGGCGCTCGAGTCCGGCTCCGAATCGGCGGTCGCGGCTATCGAGGACCTGGAGCGCGAGATGGCGCAGATCGACGAGCTCATCGAGTTCATCGGTGACATCGCGAAGGAGACGAACATGCTGGCGTTGAACGCGAACATCGAGGCGAGTCGCGGTGGGAGCGAGGCGGCGGCCGAGGACGAGGGGTTCGCGGTCGTCGCGCAGGAGGTCAAGGAGCTCGCGAGCGAGACGAAGGACGCGGCGGACGACATCGAGGCGCGCCTCGAGAGTATCCAGGACCAGACCGACGAGACGGTCGCGGAGGTCCAGCAGACGGCGGACCAGGTCGCTGCGAACACGGAGCGCGTCGAGGACGCGGCCGGGGCGCTCGACGAGATCGCGGCGTACGCCCAGAAGACGAACGAGGGCGTGCAGGAGATCTCGGCGACGACCGAGGAGCAGGCCGCGAGCACCGAGGAGGTCGTCGCGATGGTGTCGGAGGCGGCGACGATCAGCGAGGAGACGACGTCGGAGGCGGAGAACGTCGCGGCGGCTGCGGAGGAGCAGACGGCGTCGCTCTCGGAGGTCACGGAGAGCGCGGGGCATCTCGCGCAGCGCGCGTCCCAGTTGAGTCAGGCGCTCGACCGGTTCGACACGCAGTCGTCGGCGTCGGCGGACGACGGGTTCGTCGCGGACGCCGAGGCGGACGTGGACTTCGATGCGGACGCGGTGGCGTTCGAGGCCGAGTCGACGGACGCGAGCGCGGTCGAGGACGGCGCGCCGGCGGACGCGAGCCCGCTGGCGGACGCCGGCGGGGAGTCCGGTTCGGCCGGCAGTGACGCGGCGGACGAGGACGGTGACGGGTCGTCCGACGACGGCGACGGGCTCGGCGACGACGCGTTCGAGTTCGGCGCCGGCGACGACGCCTGAGGACCGCGCTCGGTCGCGCGGTCGGTCCGGTTCGTTCTTTCAGCGTTCGTCTCGGGAGCGACGGCAGTGTCCCTGGGCGCGTTCAGGTCCGGCTGAGTCGTGGGGCGACGAGGAGCTGGACGCGACCGTGGTCGTCGGCGACGTCGTAGCCGAGGGCGACGGGGGCGTCCTCGTCGAGGTGGACGTCGACGGGGGCGTCGCCGGGGAGGACGCGCGTGAGTGCGGCGAGGTAGTCGACGGAGAACAGCGACTCGGCGGGTGCGGGGTCGAAGCGGTGGCAGTCGCCCGCGGGTCGCTGGAAGTCGACGGTGTCGGCGTCGCCGTCGGCGTGCGCGTAGAAGCGGTCGGGGTCGGTGTCGAGGCCGAGTTCGAGGGTGTCGGCGACCATGTCGGCGGCGTCGATGGCGCGGGCGAGGACGTGGCCGTCGACGGTGACGGTGGCGTCGAGGTCGCTGGCGATGGCGACGGTGTCGGGCGGGGCGCGGACGGTGTCGGGGTCCAGCAGCGCGAGCTGGTAGGCGAGTTCGTCGATGCGGACGTGCAGCGTGCGCGTGGTCTCGTCGACGGCGAGTTCGACGGGGTCGTCGCTGGCGGCGAGCGCGAGGACGTCCTGGAGTCTGTCGAGCGCGACGCCGAAGCGCATGCCGTCGGCGTCGTAGCTGTGGAACGCGTCGGCATGGAGGTCGAGGTCGACCATGCCGACGGTCGCGGCGTCGATGGCGGTTATCGCGAGGCCGTCGGGCGAGACGTCGACGATGCACTCGTCGACGACGACGCTCGCCGCGTCGAGGACGGCGGTGAGCGTGCTCGCCGGCGCGATGGCGTGCAGGCCGGTGTCGTCCGGGTCGCGGTCGTCGGTCGGCTGGTCCTTGGTGGCGTCGGTGGTCGAGTGTTCGGTGTCGGTGCGCTGACTCGGGTCGGGTGTGGTGTCGGATTGCATGTGCGTGCTCCGTGGGTCGCGTCGACGCGCGACGGCAGCGCGTGACGGCGGGCGTGGCGGGGGCGGACGGCGAGCCGGTGGCTGCTCTTTGGGTAAGCGATAAGCCGCCGGCTACGGGAGTCACGCACGTGGTGCGGGACTCGGCTCGTGCCACGACGACCGGTCGTGCACTCGCGAGCCTGGCAGGGTAGGCGAGTGCGCGACGACGGTTCGGTGCCGTTCTGATTGCGACGACGGTTCGGTGCCGTTCTGATTGCGACGACGGTTCGGTGCCGTCGGGGTGCGCGTCGACCGCGACCTGTTCGCTCCGAGCGGGAACTACCTGATAAGGATTGCCTAGACGAACCGAGAGGAATCGCCACAGATAATCAGTATCGGGTTATATTTCTGTCTTCTCTCGTAAAGTCGTAATCGTATTCCGATTATGCCTGATTCGTCAGCGCGCGACCGTGGCGTCCTCACGAACGCGGACCGCGCGTACCTCCGCGGCGACCGCACGTACGGGAGCGTCCAGGCCGAACGGAACGCTCGCGCCCGCATCCGTCAGCGAACCCTCGACGCCCTGCTCGACTTCGAGACCCTCGTCGAGGGCCTCGAGGACCGCGACCTCGACCTCGTCTTCGCGTCCTCGCTCGCGGACCGCGACGGCACCGAAGCCTTCGACGCGCTCGTCTCCACCGTCGCCTTCCTCTACCGCGGCGTCGACCGCACCGACCTCGACTTCGAGACCGTCCTCCGCGAAGGCGTGAACCTCGCCGAGGCCGCCGACGACCGCGCCGCCACCGTCTCGCTCGACGTCACGAACCACGACCTCGACGTCGACCACCTCACCGGGAAGCTCGAAGCCGGCGAGTCGCTGTCGCTCACCGAGATCGCGTACCTCTACGAGTCCACCGAGGTCGCCCGCGACGAACTCGCGACGTACTTCGACGACGACGCCGGCGAACTCGACGACGGCCGCGTCCAGTCGAAGGTCACCGACTACTGACCGCGAAGCGGGACCCGCCCGGACGCGATACGGAGGGCGGCCGAGTGCGAGGGGGAAGACACTTTCCGGTGGCCGGCGCGCGTCCGTACGTCGGATGGTCGCCGCCGAGGTCTCCCTCCCGTCGAGCGTCGAGCGAGTGCTCGCTGCGGTCGCGAGCGTCCAGCGGCGCGTCGACGCGGCGCTCGCCGAGCGCTGGCGCGCGCTCGTGCTCGTCCTCGCGACGGTCGCGCAGACGGTGTCGGCGTTCCGCGTCCTCTCGCGTCCGGGTTATCCGCGGCTCCGCGATTCGAAGATCTTCGAGTACGTCGGCTGGCAGCTCGCTCGCGGCACCACGCTGTACGTGGAGACGTTCGAGGTGAAACCGCCGCTGTCCTTCGAGACGACCGCCCTCCTCTCCCTAATCGCGGGCGACGACCAGTTGCTGTACCATCACCTGAACGTCGCCCTGACCTGTGCCGTCGCGGTTCTCGCGGTCGCGCTCGTCGCGGAGTTCGCGCACGCACTCTGCGGCGAGCCCGCCGCGGCGGTCGCCGCCGCCTGTTCGCTGTACGTCCTCCCGCAGTTCGCGCTCCGCTCCGGCTTCGGGTTCAAGGCGAAGTACTTCGTGCTCGCGGCCGGCCTGCTCGCGCTCTGGCTGGCGCGCGACGACGTCGGCGTCCTCGGTCGAGTCGCAGGTGACGGCCGCGCTCGGTCCGCGAGCGACGTGCTCGCGGGCGTGGCGGCAGCGGCCGCGGTCGGCTACTGGCAGCTCGCCGCGGTCGTCCCGGTCGTCGTGCTCGGGATGGCGGCGCGACGCGGTCGGCGTGCGGTCGGGCGCGTCGTCGCCGGTGGCGCGCTCGCCAGCCTCGTCGTGCTCGCGCCGGTGCTCGCCGCGGGGGTCGACGGCGTCGTCGCGATGGTGAACCAGACCGTCCTCGTCTCGCGGTACGCGACCCAGGGCGGGAGCGCGCTCGACCGAGCGGTTCGCGCACCGAACATGCTGTACTGGGGGCGACCGCTGTTCGCCGTCGGGCTCGTCGGGCTCGCGGTCGCCGCGGTCCACGGCCGCGACCGAGGCGGCGCGTGGCCGCTCGCGGCGTGCGGGGCGTGGTTCCTCGGCGTCGTCGTCGCGTTCGACCTGGACGCCGCCCCGGACCTGTTCCCGACGCTCGCGTTCGTCGCGGTCGGCGTCGGCGTCGTCGCCGGGCGTCGCGGTCCCGCGGTCCGCGGCGTCGTCCTCTCGCTCGCGGTGGCGGCCGCGGTCGTGAACGTCGCGTTCCTCGGCGGGTTCGGCGTCGTCGTCGAGCCCTTCGACCTCGCGGAGGGCCCGCCGTCGGTCGCCGAACCCGAGACCGTGGCGGCGCCGTACTCGACCGCCGAACACCACGCGCTCCTCTGGCACGGCATCCCCGCGGAGACGTGTCACGTCTTCTTCGGGCCGACCCAGCGGGCGTGGGTCGCCGCGGTCGACGGCGACCCGCTCGCCGAGCGCTGTCGGACGACGTTCCCCTGAGGCGCCCGAGGTTCGTCGGGTCCGGCGACGGCGATCGCGGGACTGATGCGTGCTGGCCCACGGTCGCCCAATCCGTCACCTACATGGCAGGGACGCGCCTAGGCGCTGGCAATGGAGTTTCTGGAGCGACGTCAGGGGCTCGTGAACGACCGGTTGCGGGAGGTGCTGTCGGCGGTGGAGCCGGCGGCGCTCCGCGAGCAGGTCGAGCACGTGTCGCTCTCGGGCGGGAAGCGCGTGCGACCGGTGGTGACAGTGCTCGCGTGCGAGGCCGCGGGTGGCGACGCCGAGGACGCCGTCGATTACGGCGTCGGCATCGAGCTCGTGCACAACGCGTCGCTCGTCATCGACGACATCATCGACAAGTCCGACCTCCGGCGGGGGACGGCGTCGGCGTGGACGGAGTACGGGCACGGGCCCGCCATCGTGGCGAGCGACGGCCTGCTCGGGGAGGCGTTCGCGCTCTTCAGTCAGGACCCGCAGGCGACGCAGGTCGTCGCGGAGGCGATGGTCGAACTCGGCGAGGGCGAGGCGACGGAGCTGGCGGCGATGCCGACGAACGAGGACGAGTACATGGAGCTCGCGCGCCGGAAGACGGGCGCGTTGTTCCGGGCGGCGGCGGAGCTCGGCGCTATCGCGGCGGACGCGGACCCGTACACGGTCGAGAAGCTCGGCGAGTACGCCGAGCGCGTCGGCGTCGCGTTCCAGATCCGGGACGACGTCTTGGACGAGACGGCGGACGCGGACGACCTCGGGAAGCCGACGGGTATCGACGAGGCGATGGAGCGACCGTCGGTCGTCCAGGTCACGGAGCTGTCGGCCGCGGAGGCGACCGAGCGCGCGGAGGCGGAGTCGGCGGCGGCGCTCGACGCGCTCGCGGCGGTGGACGCTGACGACTCGGAGGCCGGCCAGTACCTCCGGGACCTGGCGCGGTTCGTGGTCGTGCGCGAGCGCTGACGACCACGCTCGATTCTCCTCGTGGGCGCCGGATCCTGTGTTCGTCGACAGCGGCCGCCGTCGGCGTCGAGCGCGGGCACGTCCCTTCGACCGTCGAATTATCGTCTCATTTCTGGAACCCATAACGCGTTTGTGAGCGGCGGGTGGTGGTCGGAGTGCATGTACACCGGCGTCGTCCGCCACACCGGTCGCATCGCTTCGGTCGACGAGTACCACGACGGCGCGGTCCTCGACGTCGAGACGCCCGATCTCGGGGCCGAACCCGGAGACAGCGTTGCGGTCGACGGCGTCTGTCTTACCGTCGAGGCCACGACGGACCAGGGCTTCCGCGCGTTCGCGTCGAGCGAGACCGTCGCGTGCACCGCGCTCGTCGACCGCGCCGGCGACGAGGTGAACCTCGAAGCGCCCATCTCGCTCCGGGACGCGCTCGACGGCCACCTCACGAAAGGCACCGTCGACGCCGTCGCGACGGTCGAGCGCGTCGACCGAGAGGCCGCGGACGGCACGTGGACGTACCACGTTGCGATACCCGAGGGCCACGCCGCTCACGTCGCCGCGAAGGGCGCGGTCGCGCTCGACGGCGTGAGTCTCACCGTCGACCGCGTCGACGACGACCGCGGGACGTTCGCGGTCGCGGTCGTCCCCGAGACCCGCGACCGCACGACGTTGTCCGAACGCGGCGCGGGCGACGGCGTGCACTTCGAGGCGGACGTCCTCGCACGGTACGCGGTCCGCGCCAGCGAGGTCGAGACGTGACGCCCACGGAAGCGGATTCCGCGACCACCGCGGAGGCCGACTCGGTCGCTCGGGTGGCGCTCGTCGTCGCCCGGTTCTACCCGGACCTCGCCGACGAGATAACTGCGGCCGCCGAGGCGCGCGTCGACGCGCGGGACGCGACCGTCGTCGAGCGCGTCCCGGTGCCCGGGGCGTACGACGCGCCGCTCGTCGCGGACCGCCTCGCCCGACGCGACGACGTCGACGCCGTCGCCGTCCTCGGCGTCGTCGTCACCGGCGACACCGACCACGACCAGGTCGTCACGCACGCGACCGCCCGCCTCCTCGGTCGCGTCGCCCTCGACCGCGACACCCCCGTCGGGTTCGGCGTCCTCGGCCCCGACATGAGCGGCGCCGAAGCCCACGACCGCGTCGAGAAGGCCGCGAGCGCCGTCGACGCTGCCATCGACACGCACGCGGCACTACGGAGCGTCACGTCGCCATGACTCGCCGCCGGACGAGCGGTGCCCGCGGTCAGTTCGCGGGGTCGACGCGGTCGGGGTCGTCCTCTGCGTCGCCGCCGAAGTGCGTCTCGGCGACCGCGAACGCGAGCGTGGAGGCGACCCCGAGCAGCGTCCCGCTGAGGAGGGTCGCGGCGAGGAACGGGAGCGAGACGAGTTCGAGGAAGTACGCGCTGACGCCGTAGAGCACCATCCCCATGGCGACGACGTAGAACGGCGCGTTCAGGTACCGCCACTCGAGGCGGCCGGCGATGTACTCGTCGGTTATCTGGCCGAGGCTCGTGGTGACGCCGGCGGCGGCGAACCACTGGACGGCGCCGTAGACGAGCGCGGCGAGCACCTGGAGGACACCGAGTTCGCCCGCGGTGCGCCCGCGGACGGTGTCGAGGGTCTCCACGCCCGTGATGCCGCCGACGCCGAGCAGCGCCGCGGCGACGACGTAACTCAGTATCGTCATCCGGCCGGCGTACAGCGACGACCGCACGCGCTCGACGGTCGCGTCGAGCTTGTCGCCGACGCCGAGGCCGCGGCCGAGCACGTAGAACCCGATCGCGGCCGAGGAGAGTCCCAGGACTTCGCCCGGGAGCTGGAGGAGGTCCGCGAGGATGGCGAGCGGGTAGATCAAGAGCAGGATGCCGAGCGGCACGAGGATGGTCCCGCGGGTCTCGGGGTCGTTCATCACCTGCTTGAGCGTGTAGTACATCGACTCGAGGTCCTGGGCCTGCCGGACGACGACGCGCCTGACGCCGTCGACGGTGACCCGGGAGCGGATGACGGGGATGACGGACTCGTCCTGCGCGCCGTCCGTGACGATGAGCGCCTTCACCTCCTCGCTCGTCGCGAGGCCCGCGAGGACCTCGTCGACCTCGTCGCCGACCGCGCGGTTCGCGCGGACGTCGCCCTTCTCGTTGCCCGTGACCGCCGCCACCTCGACGCGCTGGTCGGTGATGGTGTCGGCGAGGTGCACGCCCTGGAAGAGCACGTTCACGTCGGAGTCCTCGGGGTCCGCGGTCGCGAGCTTGACGGCGGCGTCCTCGACCGCGTCGCGACCGACGACCGGCGTCTCCACGTCGGTCTTCCGGCCGACGTCGTCGTCCAGGTCGACGCACACCACGAGCAGCATCGTCGGTACGTTCGCCGTCGCCGTTTATCTGTTTTTGGTTGGTCGCGGTCGTCCACGGCGCCGCCGCCAGTCCACGCGGTCAGCTCCCGCGCCGGCCGCGGAGGCGGGCGAGGAGCCCGCGGTCGCCGGTCCGCTGCTGCAGGTGTTTCTGTGCGGTTTCGGCGGCCTCGGTGCGGTCGCGGACCGCGTGCGTGTCGACGCGTCGACCGGCGTCCTTCCGCTCGGCGAGCGAGCGGACGCGGCCGCCCGGACTCCCGCGGTGGACGACCCACGCGAGGACCGCGAACGGCGCGACCGCACCGAGAACGACCATCGCCACGATGACGCCCATGTCACCGACTAACACATTTGAAGATAAATTGGTTTCGGCCAACAGGTCTGGTGGGTGGTTGCGGACCGCCAACGGTCGCAGGGGGTCTGATTCCGACGCGTTCATGACGTCGTAGACCCGAGCACTAGCGCATGAGCACCGGCGTCGCGAGCGGACGGGAGGAACTGGTCGGCGGCGACGTGGTCCGGCTCTTCGAGCAGCCCCGCGTGGAGCGTCGCATCGAGAACGGGACGCTGCCCGCGTGGGCGCGACGACAGTACGAAGCGTTCGACGAGAAGCTCCTCGGCGAACGCAACGGCACGGACTTCCCGTGTCACTTCGGCGTCGACGCCCAGCGCAACGGCGGCGCGCTCTACACGTTCGTCCCGCTCGCGGACGGCACGAACGCGGTCGGCGCGGACGCGCTCGACGCGACCGCCCTGGACGCGCTCGCCGACGTCGTCGCGGCGTACCTGGCGACGCGCGAGATGCACGGCCCGCGCACGAGCCTCGTGACGTTCTTCGAACCACCCGCGGACCCCGACGCCTGGACCGAGGCCGACTACCGGGAGGCGTTCTGGCGCGTCCTCCAGTCCCTCCACGACGCCGACACCGCGCCCTGGCCCGCGGACATCGCGACCGACCCCGCGCACCCGCAGTTCGAGTTCTGTTACGCCGGCGAACCGATGTTCGTCACGGGGGCCGCACCGTTCTACGACGAGCGCGCCAGCCGGTACAACGGCGTCGGCCTCGAGGTCACCTTCCAACCGCGGAGCGTCTTCGCGGGCATCACGGGCGACACCGACGCCGGCCAGCGCGCCCGCGAGCAGATACACGACCGCATCGAGGACTACGACGGCACGCACCCCCACGCCCACATCGGGGACTGGGAGGACGACGACAGCCACGAGTGGAAACAGTACCTCCTTCCCGCGGGCGACGAGGCGTTCGCCGACGACGCCTGCCCGCTCGACGTCCACCCCGTCGACGTCGCGAGCTCGAACGACGACGCGGGCCCAGAAGACGACGCGACCGCATCGCCGGGCGACGGTGAGAGCGCGTGACGTCCGACACGACCGAGTCCGGCGAGCGCATCCTGCCGGACCCCGGGACGGCGCTCGTCCTCGTCGACGTCCAGGAGGGGTTCGACGACCCGGCGTGGGGCGACCGGAACAACCCCGACGCGGAGGCGCGCGTCGGCGACCTCCTGTCGTCGTGGCGGCGCCGCGGCTGGCCGGTCGTCCACGTCAAGCACGACTCGACCGAACCGGACTCGCCGCTCCGCCCGGACGCGCCCGGGAACGCGTTCAAGACCGAGGCGGAACCCACAGACGGCGAACCCGTCTTCCACAAGTCCGTCAACGGCGCGTTCGTCGACACCGACCTCCAGCCGTGGCTCGACCACCGCGGCATCGGCCGGCTCGTCCTCTGTGGGCTGACGACCGACCACTGCGTGTCCACGACCGCGCGGATGGCGGAGAACCGCGGGTTCGACGTCACCGTCGTCGCCGACGCGACCGCGACGTTCGACCGCACCACACACGACGGCGAGGTCCTGCCCGCCGAGGCGTCCCATCGCGCCGCGCTCGCGCACCTCGACGGCGAGTTCGCGACCGTCGTCGACGCCGCCGACCTCACCTGACCGCGTAGTGGCCACCCGCTGGCTGCGGGCTACGAGTCGCTGACGGCTTCGCGTTCGACGTAGAGGAGCGCGCCGAGCGAGAGCAAGATGACCGCGTAGGCAGCGGCGGTGAGGAGGGCATCGGTCTTCGTCGCGAACGTGTCGGTGCGGTAGACGATGACCTTCCTGACGATGGCGATGATGCCCGTGTAGAGGACGAGCCGGACGATGCTACGAGTCTCGTCGCGTCGGGTGTACGCGACGACGGTCTGGTAGACCTCGACGATGATGAACAGGAGGAGCGCGGTGTCGATGAACCCGACGACGACCTCGGGGTCGAAGATGTTCGGCGTGAACGCCTGCTCGCCGATCTGGAGCGAGAGGTCGAACACGCCGATCGCGAACAGGACGACGAGGACGTACGCGGCCACGATCTCGATACCACGGATGAGCGACTCCGAGAACTCGACCACGCGCTGGGTGCGCGACTCCGCCTCGTCGTCGCTCCCGTCGGCGAGCTCTTCGGCGGCGTCGTCGACGGTCGCCTCCGAACCCTCATCGACAGTCATTCTCTCACACGACACTGCGGTCGCGGACGGGATAACTGGCGGGGCAGGTACGGCGGACCCGACCCACGCCACCGAAACCGCAGGGACCGCGCCGAGGGGGTCCGTGAGGAGGACTCGCACGTCCGGCGAGCGCCAGCGTCCGCGTTTCGCACGCTTTTTCCCGCTCGACGCGGTTGCTAGGTGCAAGGAATGATATCGAAGGGCTGCGAGCAGTGCGCCAAGGGCGGCAAGATGGTGATGTTCGTCTACGGGTACTGCGACCAGCGCGATTGCTTCTACTGTCCGCTCGGCGAGAACCGGAAGAACGTCACGGACGTGTACGCGAACGAGCGTCTCGTCGAGAGCGACGAGGACGTCATCCAGGAAGCGAAGCGCATGGACGCCCTCGGCACGTCCATCACTGGCGGGGAACCCCAGGAGGCGATGGACCGCACGTGCCACTACCTTTCACTACTGAAGGACGAGTTCGGCGAGGACCACCACACGCACCTCTACACGGGCATCCCCGGCGGTCGCGAGAACATGCGGCGCCTCTCGGAAGCGGGCCTCGACGAGATCAGATTCCATCCGCCCGTCGAACTCTGGGGCGACATGCACGGGACCGAGTGGGAGGACATCCTCTACGTCGCTCGCGAGGAAGGATTGACGCCGGCGTTCGAGATTCCGGGCATCTACGCGGAACCGGAGTTCCTCGAGTTCCTCGACGAGGGCGCGGCGGAGTTCTGTAACATCAACGAGTTCGAGATGAGCGACGGGAACTACCGCCGCATGCAGGAGGAGGGCTTCGAGCTGAAGGACGGCCACATGAGCGCCGTCGAGGGGTCGCGCGAGGACATCCTCGACGTGATGGGCGACCACGAGAAGGTGTACTTCTGCACGTCGGTGTTCAAGGACGCCGCCCAGCACCGCCGGCGCCTGAAGCGGATGGCGCGGAACATCCGCCGGGAGTTCGACGAGGTCACCGACGACGGGACGCTCGTCTACGGGAAGACGACGGTTCCCGCGGAGCGCTTCGAGGCACTGGGCGTGCCCGAGGAGTTCTACACGGTCAAGTCGGAGCACGTCGAGGTCGCGTGGTGGCTCTTAGAGGAGATGATCGAGGAGGGCGACGTCGACGAGGGCGAGATCGTGGAGCAGTACCCGACGGTGAACGGGACCGTCGTCGAGCGTACGCCGCTGGCCTGACTGTTCCAGCATCCGGCGACCGCCAGGTCGCCGGGTCGCGGGAAGTCGACGATTCTCAGTACTTGTATCGGTTCAGACGGGGTAGGAGCGGCGGCGTTGTCGGCGGTCGCGGGTGTGGAACGCGAAGACGATCGCGGCGAAGCCGCTGGCGGCGGTGGCGAGCGCGGCGACGCCGAACTGGGTGAACGGGTCGAAGTAGGTTCGGCGCGCGAACAGGTGGTACTCGCCGGCGTAGCGGACGGCGATGGGGCCGCGTCCGGGGCCGGGGAGGGCGCCGAGGCTGTCGGTGACGTAGCGGTCGCCGGCGATGCCGGCGGTGACGCGGTCGCGGTCGGCAGCGGTGAGGTCCGGGTAGTCGACGACCCAGTCGGCGTCGGCGAGGTCCGTGGTGACGCCGGCGTACGCGAACTCGAAGCGGATGGCACCGACGCCGAGGACGACGCCGGCGACGACGAGGCAGACGCCGAGGACGAACGCGAGCGAGGGTGCCTGCGGCGGGGAACGCATGCGATATGTAGGCATCGGGGAACGATAAGGACTGCGAGCGGGCGGTGGATTCGGTGGCGAGGCGACGTCGAACGGGAGTCCGAGTGATGGTCGCCCCCTCGGCCCGCAGTTTCATGTACGTTTCTCACAAGGAACGCGTATGGCGAAGCGACGTCGATTCTTGGCGGCAGTCACCGGCGGGTTGTCGCTCGCGGGCTGCCTGCGATTGGAGGGGGGCGAGGGGGCGACCGCGGAGGGAACGACGGTACCCGGGACGGACGAGCCGGCGCCGCCGTCGAGCGCGGCGCCGACGACCGAAGCGCCCACCGAGGAACCGACCGACGAGGACCCGGGGTCCGCGACGGCGCTGTCGGGGACGTGGCGGCAGTTCCGCGGTGACGCTGCGAACACCGGCCGCACGACCGCTGCTGGCCCGAGTGCGTCCGTGGAAGCGACCTGGCGGTCGAAACCGTCCGACCCGGTCGCGGCGATCTCGTCGCCCGTGGTCGCGGACGGTCGCGCGTACGTCCTCGCCGACGAGGGCGTGCTCGTCGCGCTCGACGGGACCGACGGGTCGCTGGTGTGGTCCCAGCAACTGCCGGGGGACTCGGACACGGTCGGGTCGCCGGCGGTCGTGGACGGGACCGTGTTCGTGGCGTCGCTCGACGGCGGTACCGCGTACGCGCTGAACGCGTCCTCGGGCGCGTTCGAGTGGCAGGCGTCCATCGACGGCGGTGCGTTCGCGTCGCCGGCCGTCGGTGACGGGGTCGTCTACGTGGCGTCGACGACGGGCGTCGTGCACGCGCTCGACGCTGCGGACGGCTCGGAGCGCTGGCGGTACGAGACCGGCGGCCGGACCGTGCTCGCGTCGCCCGCGCTCGACGACGGGTCGCTCTACGTCGCGAGTACGACGCCGAACGAACTCCCGTCGGGCGTCGACGACCTGTTCGACGTCCTGTACTACGACCAGTTCTACCGCGGTGGCGACGTCGAGACGGAGCCGCACGCGACCGCTGCGAGGCTCGACGCTCGCGCCGGACTGCACGTGCTCGACGCGTCGAACGGGGACGTCCTCGGCACGCAGTCGTTCCCGCACTTCGTCGCGTCGACGCCCGCGGTCGCGGCCGACGCGCTCGTCGTCGGCTGCTGGGACGGGAACGTGTACGCGCTCGAACGCGGGTCCGGCGCGGAGCGATGGGTCGCGTCGACCGGCGCGCCGATCAGTGCGTCGCCGGCGGTCGGCGACGGCGTCGTCTACTGCGGGACGTGGAACGGGAGCCTGCACGCGTTCGACGCGAGCACGGGCAGCCAGGAGTGGTTCCTCCCCGTCGGCGAGAACGTCTCGTCGTCGCCCGCCGTCACCGACGACGCGGTGTACGTCACCGGGCGAGGGGGCGGACTCGTCGCCGCCGGACTCGACGGCGGTGTCCGGTGGCGGTTCGACGGCGCCGCTGGCGGCTTCCATCCGTCCTCGCCGGCGGTCGTCGACGGCGCCGTCGTCGTCTGCGGCGAAGGCGACAACCCGGACGCGGCCGACGGCGTCGTCTTCAGGCTCGACGCCGCCTGAACGCGGCCGCGCTCGGGGCGCGTTCGACGGTCACTCGGGGCCGAGGAACTACCCGGGGCCGAGGAACTACTCGGGACTGAGGAACGCGAGGATGGCGTCCCGGGCGTCCGTGGTCGGTTCGAGCCACGGCGTGTGGCCGTGGTCGTCGAGGACGACCATCTCGCCGTCGGGCATGGCGTCGGCGACCGGACGGCCGACGGCTGGCGGCCAGAAGAAGTCCTCGGTCCCCCAGACGAACCGCGTCGGGACCGTGCTCGTCTCGAGTTCGTCGCGGACGACGAACCGCGCGTGCATTCCGCCGCGGAGCGTGCCCGCGGTCGTGTTCAGCGCGACGAGGCTGTCGGTCTGTCCGGGAACCCGTTCGCCCGCGAGGCCGACCTCGAGGAGCGCGTCGTCGAGCGCGCTGTCGTCCTCGAGGTTGATGAGGTTCCACTGCTCGCGGGCGTCGTCGAGCGAGTCGGCGATCGACCGGCGGAACAACCACGGGCCGACCTTCGGCGCGTACGTCAGGCGGAACACCCACGGGACCTTCCGGGAGAGCCCGCCGGGCGCGCCGACGAGGCACGTCCGGTCGACGCGCTCGGGGTGGTCGACCTGGAGGTGCAGCGCCTGCATCCCGCCCAGGGAGTTCCCGAGGACGCGCGTCGCGTCGACGTCGAGCGCGTCCATGAGGCCCGTGACGTAGTCGACGCCGAACTCGCGGAAGTCCACGGTCGCGTAGTCCACGGCCGTCGACAGCCCGCGGCCGGGGCGGTCCGGCGCGACGACGCGGAACTCGTCGGCGAGCGCGTCGAACAGCGGGAGCCACGTCGCGGCGTTCGTACTGAGGCCGTGCAGGCAGAGCAGCGGCGGGCCGTCGCCCGCTTCGAGGTAGTGAATCCGGTCGCCGGCGACGGACGCGGTCCGCGACGCGACCTCGACGTCCACGTCGTCGACGTACGCCTCCAGCGCGTCCACGTACGCTCGCTCGGCGGGGTCGTTCGCCTGCACCTCCGCGACGGTGAGCGACATGCTCGACCCGAGTGGCGCCGGCAGGAAAGAGGTACCGCCGTGACCGACCGTCACCGGACGAATCCCCGTAATCGCTCAGTCGCGTCCCAGACCGCGAGCGGGGAGCCAGCGCACCGGACGCCCGAAGGGTCGATCACTCGACGCCGCCGCACCCACAGCGAACGCGTCATTCTGGTAGCATAGTTGGTCCAACGGACCAGTGCTTGGTTTTACTCACGGCTGGACGCGTGAACGCGCAATGGGCGTGGGACACCGCCCCAACGCAAGCGTTTTGCCTCGCGGGCCGCAACTGATGGCCATGTCGGACTGTCCACTCGCCGACGACTGCCCGCGATTCACAGAGCGCGTCGCCGGCATGGGGTGTCAATCCTACGGCGACCGGAGCGGCATGGAGTGGTGCAAGGACTACGACCAGCCGATCTCTGACTTGAAGACCCAGCCCGTGAAGCCCGGGGAAGAGATAGTCGTGGAGGTAACGGACATCCACGAGAGCGGCGCTGGCGTCGGCCGCACCGAGGACGGCTTCATCGTGATGGTCGACGGCGTCCTCCCGGAGGCTCGCGCGAGAGTGAAGGTCACGAACGTCCACTCGAATCACGCTCGCGCCGACGAGATCGAGCGCCTCCCGATGGACGAGGACCTCGACGACGGTGACGGCGCCGAACTCGGGTACGACGACCCCGACGAAGCCGACGCCGACGACGACGAGGACGACGATAGCGGCCGGCGCGTCGACCGCGAACGCCTCGGGAGTCGCGAGAACTTCTGGGGGAACTAGCCGGCCGTCGCGGGCAGCCCATCGACCTGGACAGTCCAACCGCCGTCCGTTTCTGCAGACCGCTCTCGACCCGTCGCTTCTGCGAGTCGCGCTCGACGCATCGAGTGGCGACGCGCGTGCGCACCTGTCGCGACGAGCGCTGCCGGCGGCACATGCTATTAGTTCTCTGCGAGCGTCGCCCTTGGCATGGACCTGCATCTTGACGGTGACGTGGCGCTGGTAACGGCGAGTTCGAGCGGGCTCGGATACGCGAGCGCCGAAGCACTGGCTCGTGAGGGCGCACACGTGGCGATCTGTGGTCGGGACGAGGAGCGACTCGCGGCCGCCGAGGCGGACCTCGAAGCCGTCGGAGACGGCCGCGTGCTCGCACAGCCCGCGGACCTGACCGACCCCGCGGACGTGAGCGCGCTCGTCGACGCGACCGCCGACGAGTTCGGCGGCATCGACCACCTCGTGACGTCCGCCGGCGGCCCGCCGTCGGGCGGGTTCCTCGACATGGAGGACCGCGACTGGTACGGCGCGTACGACACGCTCGTGATGAGCGCCGTCTGGACGCTCCGCGAGGCGTACCCCCATCTCGACGCGAGCGAGAAGGGGACGTGGACGGCGATCACGTCCCGGAGCGTCCGCGAGGTCATCGACGACCTCGTCCTCTCGAACGCCGTCCGGCGGGCGGTCATCGGCCTCGTCAAGTCCGTGAGTCACGAGTTCGGCCCGAGCGTCCGCGCGAACGCCGTCCTCCCGGGCGCACACGAGACGAGCCGCATCGAGGAACTCGTCGAGGACGCGGTCGAGCGCGGCGACCACGAGACGTACGCTGACGGGCTGGCGGAGTGGGGCGAGGGCGTCCCGCTCGAACGCATCGGCGACCCACAGGAACTCGGGGACGTCGTCGCGTTCCTCGCCAGCGACCGTGCGAGCTACGTGAACGGCGTGAGCGTCCCCGTCGACGGCGGGAGCCTGCGAAGCTAGCGCTCCGACAGCGAGCACTCAGAAGGCGTCGCGTTCGCGGAGTTCGGCGACGACGTCGCGGACGCGCTGGCTCGCGTCTCGCGGCGCGACGAGCACGCGGTCGTCGAACGCCGCGACGACGATGTCCTCGCAGTCGACCACCGAGACGTGTGCGTCGTCGGTCGCGACGACGCTGTCCGTGGTGTCGACGAGGATGGCGTCGCCGGCCGGGCCGTCGTCCGAACCGAGGACGGCGTTCCCGTCGGTGTCGGCGTCGAGGATGCGCGCGAGGGCGTCCCACGAGCCGAGGTCGTCCCACGCGAACGTCGCGGGGACGACGTACGCGTCGCTGGTGCGTTCGAGGACCGCGTAGTCGACGCTGATCGCGGGCGCGACGGCGAACGCCGACTCCAGGTCGAGCGCGTCCTCCGCGAGCGACGAGAGCGGCGTCTCCTCGCACTCGCGGAGGAACGCGTCGGGCGTCCACGCGAACACCCCCGCGTTCCAGAGACACCCGAGGTCGAGCAGTTGCTCGGCGGTCGCCCGGTCGGGCTTCTCGCGGAACGCCGCGACGGGTGCGTACTCGCCGCCGTCCGCCGTCTGCTGGAACGCGGCGGGTTCGACGTACCCGTACCCCGTCGCCGGTCGCGTCGGTTCGACGCCCATCGTCACGAGTCCGTCCGTGTCGACCGCGACGCGGGCAGCGTGCCGGGCGACCGCAGCGAAGTCGCCGTCGACGTGGTGGTCCGCCGGGACGCAGCACATGACGCACTCGCCGAACTCGTCGCGAACGCGCTGCGCGGCGTACGCGAGCGCCGGCCCCGTGTCCTTCGGTTCCGGTTCGACGAACACCGTAGCGTCGGGTGCGTGCTCGCGGACCGCGGCCGCGTGCCGGTCGCCGGTCAGGACCACCGTCTCGTCTGCGAACGCGACGCGGTCGACCGTCTCCGCGAGCAGCGAGCACTCGCCGTCGAGCGCGAGGAACTGCTTCGGGCGGTCGCTTCGACTCGCCGGATATAGCCGCGTCCCGGTGCCGCCGGCGAGCACGCACGCGACGACCGGGACGTCCACGCCGCCAGCGCCCGCGGACGCCTCGTTCACCACGTCTGCACGCACCCCTCGCGGACGTCCTCCGCGCAGCCCTCGCAGTCCGGGTGGCCCTCCTCGAAGCACGCCGGCCGCCCCTGGTCGTCGACGAACGCCGCGCGCTTCTCGACGTACCGCCGGCAGACGATCTTGTGCCGGCCGTGCTCGTCTTGCGGCAGCTCCGCGGTCGCCCGGCCGGTCCGGTACGCCTTCTGGGCCTCCGCGTACCGCCGCCCCGCCGCGCGCAGCGAATCCCGCAGGCGCTCAGCGATGTCGTCGCCGTCTCCCATACGTCCCCGTCCGGGCGGGCCGCGGAAAGCGTCTTCGCCCACGGACGGGAGACCGTCGAGACCCGAAATCGACCGCCAGCGGGCGTCGACCACCCCCAGCGAAGCGCCCTCTCGACGCCCAGACCGCCCGTCTTCACTTTCACTCCGCATACCACAGTTTAAATACCATCGGGCGCGAAGGTCGATGCGTCTCCCACGAAACACACGCGGAGACAGGAACCCAACATGAGCGATCTGCGAGACCACGCCGAAGACATACACGAACAGTTCTCGGACCACATCGACATCGACGTCGACGACGTCGAGGAACGCCTCAGCACGCTCGTCGACGAGTACAAAGTCCCGCTCGACGAGGCACGGCGCTCTGTCACGAGCCACTACCTCGACGAAGCCGGCATGGAGCGCGACGCGCTCGGTGGCGGCAGCGGCTCGAACGACCACGTCCAGGTCGCGGACGTCGACGAGGACGAACAGTGGATCGACGTCACCGCGAAGGTCGTCGACCTCTGGGACCCTCGGAGCGACGCCGTCGCCCAGGTCGGGCTGCTCGGCGACGAATCGGGCACCATCAAGTTCACCGCGTTCGCGTCCAGCGACCTCCCGAAACTCGAGGAGGACGCCGTGTACGCGCTCGGGAACCTCGTCACCGACGAGTACCAGGGCAACTACTCGGTGAAACTCAACCGGACGACCACGATCGAGCAGCTCGACGAGGACATCGAGGTCGGCGACGACTCGACGACCGTCGAGGGCGCGCTCGTCGCGATGCAGTCCGGCTCCGGACTCATCAAGCGCTGCCCGGAGGAGGACTGCACGCGCGTCCTCCAGAACGGCCGCTGTAGCGAGCACGGCGAGGTCGAAGGCGAGTTCGACCTCCGCATCAAGGGCGTCGTCGACGACGGCGTCGACGCGCACGAGGTCATCTTCGACAAGGAGACGACCGAAGCCATCACCGGCATCAGCCTGGAGGAGGCGAAGGACATGGCGATGGACGCGCTCGACACGACCGTCGTCGCCGACGAGATCCGCGACCTCGTCATCGGCACGTACTATCGCGTGAGCGGCCCGACGTTCGGCCGGTACGTGCTCGCGGACGACGTCGAACAGCTCAGCGAGCCGGTCGATGCGACCGCGGCGCTGGAACGAGCGAGGTCGATGTGACATGAGTCAGGCACCCACTCGCGAAGTCGCGAAACGCGTCTTCGCACGCGAATTCAACGACGCAACGTTCACGTTCAAGGAATCCGACGACGAGCGCGCCCCGAACTTCGCGCTGCTCCCCACGGGGGACCGCGCGAACCGCGTGTTCGTCGTCGGCACCCTGACCGAGACCGAGGACATCGGTGACGAATCCGAGTACTGGCGTGGTCGCGTGGTCGGTCCGACGGGGACCTTCTTCGTGTACGCCGGCCAGTACCAGCCGGACGCGACCGCGTTCCTCCGCGACGCCGAGGCGCCGGAGTACGTCGCGGTCGTCGGGAAGCCGTCGACGTTCGAGACGGACGACGGCACCGTGAACGTCTCGCTGCGGCCGGAGTCCATCTCGGCGAGCGACGAGAACGCGCGCGAGCGCTGGATCGTCGAGACCGCCGAGCGGACGCTCGACCGCATCGAGGCGTTCGAGGACGAGACGAACGAGTACGCGGAGATGGCGCGCGACGAGTACGATACCGCCGTGGAGACGTACCGTCGCGAGGCCGAGGCCGCGCTCGACTCCATCGTCGAGGACGGCGACGCGGCCGAGGAGTCGGAGCCGGAAGCGGCGCCCTGACCGCCGGGGCGCTCGCCGCCCGGCCTCTCGACCGCTGACCGCTGCCGTTTTCTACTGCATCGCGCCCGTCCGTGCGAGCGTCTGACAAATACTTAAGTGCGTGAACGCGATAGTACGCGCCTAGGATGGGGAACAAGAACAAGACGATCTCCTTCCGCGTGAACGAGGACGCGTTCGAGACGCTCCAGGAGATCGCGGAGGAACGAGACATCTCGCTGTCGGCGGTGTTCCGCGACTACGTCGACATGCTGGTCGCGCACGACGGCCAGGTCGCGGTGATGCCCGAGCACGAGATCAGCGAGGAAGACACCGACCAGGAGGAATGGCCACCGAAGGTGAAGGTCCCGAAGAGCTTCGTCCGCGAGCACGAACGCCTCGAACTGGAAGCCGACCACCTCCGCGACCAACTCGACGAGTACAAGCAGTACGTCACGAAGCTCCGCGAGGAGGTGGACGACGACCCCGGCGAGGACGTCATCCACCTCGAGGACCTCGACGGGAGCGAAACCGAAGAGGACGACGAGGACACGCCGTACGTCGGCTGACCGTCTCCTTCTCAGTACGGACGACTCGCTGGCGGCGTTCCCCTGGTTTCGTCGCTCTCGAACCAACCTGTCGTTTCTCGTTCGGTACCGTAGCGCGTACCGGTGCGTCTGGCTCTGTGGGGTTTCGGGGCACGCGGGGTCGGGAACAGTAAACTCGAGCCGACAGGTATCGGTTCCGACAGTTCAAAGCGAGTGGACGTTCGAGGCAGAGTCGTGCGTGAAGTCCTCTATCGGGTCGGCCTCGGGTCGTACGTCCTCTGGCTACTACTGGTGGTGCTGTACGTGCTCGGTCGGTACACGCCCGTTCCGCGGTTCGAGTTGGTGTACTCGGGGGTCGTCTTCGGCGCCGCGGTACTGACCGTGTTCGGTGCCGGTCGGCTACTTCGAAAGGGATATCGTCGGGTGGTCGACTGACACGGAGGCGTCTCACCCGGAGAGGTTGCGTTTCGCGGAGCGCATGCGGTCTCTTGCTTCCTGTCGGTCGTCGACGTCCGCGAGTTCCTCGGCGGCTTCGAGCGTCCGCACGCTCTGATCGAGGAACGAGAGGATGTCGCCCTCGTACGCGTACAGCATGTAGTCGTCGCTCATCACGTCGACGATGGCGCTCGGCCCGAGGCCTTGCGCGCGGAGTTCGAGGAGGTACCGGATGAACTTCCGTTCGGGGTGCCCGCAGTAGGGGTTGTTGTCGCACGAGCAGTCGAGGAAGTCCTTCGCGAAGTCCAGCACGCGGTCTCTGGTCGCCTCGTCGAGCTTCTCCAGGCCACCGCCCTGGAAGAGGATGTCCAGCGTCGCCCCCTTGAACGCTCCTTTCGGGATGTTCGTGTCCAGCTGCGAGGAGAGCTGCCGGTGGTTCTTGACGTAGATCTTGTCCGTGATCGCCACTGTTGCCCACTCGTAACCGACGAACCGCCAAAAGTCGTTCGCGTTCGCGGTACCACGTCGCACGCCACAGCCGCGACCGCAGGCCGCGCGGAGTCGGCTGGGGAGGACGAGGTGCAGTGCGGAGGCGGTCGCGGGTCCTGACACCAACCACCCACCACCAGATGTTTACAAGATACGTAAACCCCTGCGCCGCCGGGAGTGTGCGACCAACCGACGCGGCCGCCCCGAGTCGTAACGTATATCCATCACAGGAATCGTATCTCAAACTGCAACGTGTCCGGGTTGGGGTAGTGGACTATCCTTCAGCCTTGTGGAGGCTGAGACGCGGGTTCAATTCTCGCACCTGGACCTTCTCCGAACGACCACGCGAACAGCCGCCGCCTCGCGCGGCGGCTGTGAGCATCCTGAGAGAGGAGAAGCGCCGATGGAGAGAATTGAATCAGGGAGGTCGCGCGCAGCGAACGGGGGTGAGCGAGCGCGTCCGACCGAGGTTCGATTCTCGCCCCTGGACCTTCTCCGAACGATTACGCGAACAGCCGCCGCGCCAGCGGTGGCTGTGAGTTCCCCGAGTGAGTGTTCTTGTGCTGGTGTTGGGTGTGGGTGCTCGGTGGTGAGAGGGGTGGGTCGTCCCGTAGTTGTTTGTGGGTGCTGTTCGTAGGCGTGTGTATGGCGCTTGACGATAACGACCACGCGGTGTTGCACGACGTGGTGGAGATGGGTGAGGTGGCGGATACGGAGTACGTGGATTCGCCGATCGAGGGGGAGCCGTCGCGGTTGTACGTGTTGTTCGAGTCGGACGTGGACGTGTTGTCGGACGATTTCCAGCAGTGGATGGTGGAGATGGGGGTGGCGGCGATGAACGTGGGGTTCGAGTCGGACGCGGTCCTCGACCAGTTGTTCGTGGAGTTGCAGGACGTGGACGAACTGGTCTGACTGGCGTGCGACGCCCGCTCGGGCGCTGTTTCCGGTCGTCCGTTCTCGACGTCGGCCGGTAGGGCGCGTGGACACCGCGTGTTTTTCCCCGCTGGACGGCGAGGGGGTTGGTATGAGCGATAGCGAGGACGCCGAGGGCGGGCCGATGCAGGTGTCGGACCCGAACTATCATAGCGTGAATCACACGGCGGCGCAGACGTGTGGGTGGACGAAGAACGCGCTGGAGGGCGAGGGGAAGTGCTACAAGTACGCGTTCTACGGGATCGAGAGTCATCGGTGCATGCAGATGACGCCGGTGGTGAAGTGCAACGAGCGCTGCGTGTTCTGTTGGCGCGATCACGCCGGGCACGCGTACGAGCTGGGGGACGTGGAGTGGGACGACCCGGCGGCGGTCGCGGACGCGACCGTGGAACTCCAGCGGAAGCTCCTGTCGGGGTACGGCGGGAACGAGAACGTGCCGCGTGAGGTGTTCGAGCAGGCGATGGAGCCGCGGCACGTCGCCATCAGTCTGGACGGCGAGCCGACGCTGTACCCGTATCTGCCGGAGCTGATCGACGAGTTCCACGAGCGCGATATCACGACGTTCCTCGTGAGTAACGGGACGAAACCCGAGGTGCTCGAGCGCTGCGACCCGACGCAGTTGTACGTGTCGGTGGACGCGCCCGAGCGGGCGACGTTCGATTCGACCGTGAAGGCCGTGGACGACGACGCGTGGGAGCGCCTCGTCGACACGATGGACGTCCTCGCGGGGAAAGACGAGACGCGGACGGTCCTGCGGACGACGCTCGTGAACGGCGAGAACATGCATAGTCCGGACTGGTACGCGGCGTTCTATCGGCGCGCGAACCCGGACTTCGTGGAGCTGAAGGCGTACATGCACGTCGGGCACTCGCGGGGTCGCCTCGACCGCGATGCGATGCCGGCCCACGAGGACGTGCTCGCGTTCACCGAGGACGTCAAGGAGCACATGCCCGAGCACGACCACCTCGCGGACGTCCCGCAGTCCAGGGTCGCACTGCTCGCGCGGGACTCGGATACGTGGGTGCCGGAGCTCCGGAAGGACAGCGAGTTCTGGGCCGACGATCCGCTCGCGGACGTCTGAACGCGGCCTCTCGGAGCGCTGACCCCGGTCAGTCGTGCTCCTGGACGTCGTCCGCCGACGTTTCGTCGACCACGTCGCCCGGGTCGCGGTCGACGGTCACGCGGACCTTCTGGACGCGAGTGTTCTCCACGTCTTCCGCGCGGAGCGTCACGTTCTCGTACTCGAACGCCTCGCCCTGCTCGACGAGACGGCCCGCGCGGTTGAACAGGAACCCGGCGATGGTCTCGAACTCCTCGCCCTCCGGGAGGACGATGTCGAGCGCCTCGTTGACCGCTTCGACGTTCACCGAGCCGTTCGCCACGACGGTGTCGTCGTCGACGAGCTCGATCGGGTGGTCCTCGTCGCCGACGAGTATCTCGCCGACGATCTCCTCGGTCATGTCCTCCATCGTGATGAGGCCCTCGGTGGCGCCGAACTCGTCGATGACGATGACCATGTGCAGTCGGTTCTCGCGCATCTCCGAGAGGAGGTCGTCGACGTTCTTCGACTCGGGGACGTGCAGCGTCGGATTGACGACGTCCGCGACCGTGAGGTCGCCGTAGTCGTCGGCGTCGTCCCCTTCGAGTTCGCGGATGTCGAAGACGCCGACGACGTTGTCGAGACTGCCTTCGTACGCGGGGAGGCGAGCGTGCCCGGACCGGATGCACTCCTCGATGGCGGTGTCGACGCTCGCGTTCGTGGAGATGGCGGCCATGTCGAGGCGCGGCGTCATCACCTCCTTGGCGGTCGCATTCGTGAACCGGAGGGTGCGTTGGAGCATCTCGCGTTCCTCCTCTTCGAGGATACCCTCGCGTTCACCGGTCTTGATCATGTTCCGTATCTCCTCGCGAGTGACGTACGTGGACTCGATGGACGCGTTCCCGCCGGTGACCTTGTTCACGAGCGACGTCAGATAGTAGAACAGCGTGATGAGTGGCCACAGTACCTTCTCGACGACCGTCAGTCCGCGCGCGACGCGGCGTGCGTGCAGTTCGGTGTTCTCGACGGCGTAGGACTTCGGCGCGCTCTCACCGAATATCAGGACCATCGACGTGATGCCGAACGAGGAGACGAGGACCGCCGCGCCCGGGTCGAAGTAGAACTGGACGATGGTCGTCGAGATCGACGACATCGTGATGTTCACCATGTTGTTCCCGACGAGGATGGTGACGAGCAACCGGTGGGGGTCCTCCTTGAGTCGCTGGACCGCGAGCGCGCCGCGTTTCCCCTGTTCGACCATCGCGTCGATCTGGTGGTTCGGGAGGGAGAACAACGCGATCTCGGACGACGAGAAGAACCCCGACCCCATGAGCAACAGGGCGATGAGGAAGCCGCCGACGGCGGTGAGGCCCGGTTCCCCGAGTTCGATACCGACGAACGGCACGGTGTAACTGGTGCTGGCCACGGCCGCTCCTGCGAGCATGGATGTCCCCATCAGTAGGCCGTTTCCGACGTGGAATGGTAATACTTGCGCCCCGAAGCGGACGTTCCGAGACCCAGCCGGACGAATACGGAGAATATCTTGATGAACGTATCAGAATTATCTCGAAAGGCATTCGTTCGTAAGCTTCCCGGTTTGCCGCGGCGCGCCGACCACGCCGAGGGTCGAGGCACGGGCGCGCTGGCGCTTCGGACGGCACGCGCCGGGGCTGCGACCGCGCTCAGTCCTCCGTGGCGTTCGCAGACCCCTCCTCGTCGGTCGCGTTCGCGGACTCGTCGCGTTCGGCGGCGAGCGGCGGGTGGGTGTCGTCGCCGGCGCGCGGGAGGACGGCGACGACGGTGCTGGCGTCGTCCTCGAACCGGAGCTCGCCATCGAACGCGTCCAGGAGCCACGTCGCGATCCAGAGGCCGAGCCCGCTCCCGTGCTCGAGTTGCGTGATGTCGCGGTCGCCGCCGACGAGCTCGCGCTCGAACTCGGGGATGCCGGGACCGTCGTCGCCGACGCGTATCTCGACGGTCGCGTCCGTGGTGGTGACGGAGACCGTGACGTCGCCCGCGCCGTGCTCGAACGCGTTCTCGACGAGGTTCTGGACGACGACCTCGAGCCGGTGGTCGGCGACGGCGGTCGCCGGGTCGGCGTCGAACGCGACGTCGCGCTCGGGGTGGTCGCTCGTCGCGTCCGCGATCCCGTTCTCGACGTGCGTGACGACGTCGACGAGCGCCGGGTCCGGCGTCTCCTCGAGCGCGCGTTCGAGCTCGCGGGCCTTGTCGCTGAGCGCGACGACCTCGTCGACGGCGTCCCGGATGCGGTCCGCGTACTCGCGTTCGTCGCTGCTCGCGGCGAGCTGGTCGACGTACCCGGAGACGAGCGTCATCTCCGTCCGGAGGTTGTGCCGGAGGATGGTGTTGAGGACCTGGAGGCGGCGTTCGCGCTCGTGCTGGGGCGTGATGTCCGTGTAGATGCCGTACCCGCGGTGGACGTCGCCGTCGAGGTACGAGATGCCGCGGAAGAGGAAGTGCCGCGTCCCCTGACTCGTCTGACGGACGATCTCGCGGGTGACGACGGTCGCTCCCTCGGATTCCACGTCGACGGTGCTGGCGTCGAGCCGCCGCGCCTCCTCGCCGCGGTCGTCCGGGACGATGAAGTCGTTGATGGACTCGCCGACGAGCTCGCGCTCGTCGTACCCGAAGACGTCCTCGAACGCGGGGTTGACGCGCTCGATCATCGGTTCACCGTCGACGAACCGGTTCTCGACGACGGGGTCGGGGAGGGACTCGAACAGCTGACGGAAGCGCGCGTTCTCGGTCTCGAGGCGAGCGCGCGTCTCCGTGAGGTCGCTGATGTCGTGGACGACGCCGACGACGGCGTCCTCGTCGTCCGCGGGGAGCGCGGCGACGTCGACGCGCACGGGGAACGGGCGTGGCGCGTTCAGGACGGTCTCGACCGAGGTTTCGGCGGCCGCGCTCTCGCGGATGGCCGCGAGCGCGGCGTCGATGGTGGCGGTTTCGGCGTCGAGGATAGCAGCGAGATGCGTTCCTTCGAGGAGCGTCCGCGGGACGTCGACGGCGGCCGCGAGCGGCGAGCTGAGGAACGCGAACCGACCGTCGTCGTCGAGGACGAACACCATGTCCTGGACGTTCTCGAGCACGGTCTCGTACCGTTCGAGGACGTGCTTTCGTTCGGCGTCGGCGAACGCGGCGGCGGCGTTCGTGACGAGGATCTCGGTGAGTTGCCGTTCGGTCTCGGTGACGGCGCGCTCGTCGTACCGCGAGGCGACGGTGAGGACGGCGTGGTCGTCGATAGGATAGTAGCGGGCGGCGGTCAGCGGCCCGATGGCGTCGTCGCCGTCGACCTCGCGTTCGACGATCTCGCCTCGCGCGAACGCTTCCCCGGGTCCGCCCTCGCCGACGCGGTACGTGGGACGGTCCGGGAGGTCGGCGTCGAGTCGGTCGGTGCTCGCGGCGACCGAGAGCGTGTCCGTCTCCGGGTCGTGAAGCCGGAGGGCGACGTAGTCGTACCCGAGGATGTCCTGCATGGCGTCGACGACGGCGTTCGCGATGGCGTCGCGGTCGGTCTCCGCGAAGAGGTTCCGCGTGGTCTCGAGGAGCCCCGTGAGTTCCGTCTCGCGACGCTTGCGGTCGCTGACGTTCTTGAAGAACACGGACAGTCCGTCCGTGGCGGGGTACGCGGCGACCTCGAACCAGGCGTCGAGGGGCTCGTAGTACTCCTCGAAGACGACCGGCGTCTGTTCGGTCATCGCGCGCTCGTAGCGCTCGCGGAACCGTTCGGCGTGAATGTCGTCGTACTCGTCCCAGATGCGTTCGCCGACGAGCGCGTCCGGGTCGGCGTCGAGGAGGCCTTCGGCGCGCTGGTTGACGTACGTGAACCGCCAGTCGTCGTCGAGCGCGAAGAACGCGTCGTCGATGCGTTCGACGACGCGCTCGTAGCGTTCGCGGGCGTCTTCGAGGTCGGCGTGATGCCGGCGGCGTTCCAGTTCGTGCTCGCAGAGTTCGACGGTGAACTCGACGAACGTCCGGTCGGCTTCGTCGAACGATTCGGTACGGGCGGGGTCGCCGGCGAAGCAGAGGCTCCCGTAGAGTTCGCCGTCGCGTTCGACGGTCCCGCCGACGTAGCAGCCGAGCCCGAAGCGCTCGTAGGGGTCGCTGTCGGGGAGGTCGGTCTCTGCGTCGGCGAGCGCGAGGAAACCGTCGTCGGTCGCGGCGGTGTACTGGCAGTAGGATTCGGGGAGTGGCGCGACCGCGCCCGTCTGGAGGTCAGGGTGGTTGCCGATGGCGGTCGTGACGTGCTGTTCGTCGCCCTCGAACCGCGTGAGGAAGCCGTACGGTAGATCGAGGCGTTCGCAGCCGACGTCGAGGAGCCGTTCGACGATGGTCTCGAAGTCGTCCGCTGGTTCGGTGACGGCGTCGTGCAGTCGCCGATACCAAGCCTGGTCGACGGTCGGTTGCCTGTCGAGGTGCGCGTCGAGGCGGGCGGCGAGGTCGTCGGCGTGCGTGCAGTAGCCGGTGGCGCCGCGTGCGCTGACGGCGGACGCGTACTCGCCGTCTGGCTCGGGCGACCGGGCGATGACGGGGGCGTCGGTCGCGTCGACGACGGCTTCGAGCGCGTCGAGCCGCCAGTCGTCGGCCGTGGCGTCGTGGACGACGCCGTCCACGTCGATGCGGTCGAGGACGTCGAGTGCGGTCGCTGCGTCCGTCGCGTAGTGGACGTCGTACGATGTGCTCTCGAGGGTCGGTTCGTGCTCGCTGGTCGTGACGTGGAGGACGTTCGCTGTCGTCGATTGCACCGGTCTGTTTCCCCCGACTCAGGCGGCATGGTCGGTGCCTGCGTCGTTGCCGCTACTGAGACGCCGACGATAATAAACGCTCTTGCCACCGGTTCGACAGCACCTGCGTGGACCGACGCGTTTAAGCGAGGAGCGCGCAAACTCTCAACTCGAGTCTCGTTCCTGCGGTCGCGTCACGCTCACGGAACGCACCCCATAACAGAATCGGGACGCATACCGTATTCGTTATGCTTATCCGGGGTGGGTTCGAACCTACTCGTATGCAAGAGACCACGTCCGACGTCGGGCACGACGAGGTCGCCGTCGCCAAACGCCTCGCGATGGACGGCGCCCTCACCGGCGAGGTCAAGACGACCTGCACGACCCTCGCCGAGCAGCTCGACGCCTCCACGCAGACCGCCTCCCGACGCCTGCAACGCCTCGAGACGGCGGGCTGGGTGACCCGCGAGACCGTCAGCGACGGCCAGTGGGTCGCGCTCACCGACGCGGGCGAACGCGGCCTCCGCCGCGAGTACGAGGACTACCGCAGCATCTTCGAAGGCCACAGCACCGTCGAACTCGAAGGGCGCGTCACCAGCGGCATGGGCGAAGGCCGTCACTACATCACCCTCCCCGGGTACATGGCGCAGTTCGAGGAGCGCCTCGGGTACGAACCGTTCCCCGGCACGCTGAACGTCGACCTCACCGACGCGAGCGTCCGCCGCCGCCGCGCGCTCGACGCGATGGACCCCGTCCCCATCGACGGGTGGGAAGACGACGACCGCACGTACGGCCCCGCGGTCTGCTATCCCGCGACCGTCGAGACCGCCGACGGCGACGTCCACGAGACCGTCCACACCATCGCCCCCGAACGCACCCACCACGACGACGACCAGCTGGAACTCATCGCGCCCGAGAAGCTCCGGGACGTCCTCGACCTCGAAGACGACGACCACGTCACCGTCACCGTGGAGGGCACGCAATGACCCACACCGACCACGCGACACCGACCGCCGAGGACGCCGGCGACGACGCCGCGACGGGCGACGGGGACGCGACAACGAACGACGAGAGCGCAGGCGGTGCGGTCGACGCGGCCATCGACGCGTTCGCGCGCGGCGACCCGGTCTGCATCCACGACGCCGCCGACCGCGAGGGCGAGACCGACATCGTCTACCCCGCGAGCGGCGTCGACGCCGACGCCGTCCGCCGCATGCGGAACGACGCCGGCGGCCTCGTCTGCGTCGCGCTCGCCGACGACGTCGCCGCCGCCTACGACCTTCCGTTCGCGCAGGACGTCATCGACCACGACCTCGCCGCCGACCACGACCTCCAGTACGACGACCGTTCGTCGTTCTCCCTCACCGTGAACCACGTCGACACCTTCACCGGTATCACGGACGACGACCGCGCACTCACCATCACGCGACTCGCCGACGCCGCCGCCGACGCCCGCGCCGGCGACGCCGCCGCGTTCGACTTCGCGAGCGAGTTCCGCGCACCCGGTCACGTCCACCTGCTGCGCGCCGCCCCCGACCTCACCGCCCAGCGCGAAGGCCACACCGAGCTCGCGCTCGAACTCGCCGACGCCGCCGGCGTCGAACCCGCGGCCGTCGTCTGCGAGATGCTCGACGACCAGACCGGCGGCGCAACCACACCGAGCGACGCCCGCGCGTACGCCGACCGCGAAGGCATCCCCTACGTCGAAGGCAGCGACCTCGTCGCCGCACTCCGCTGACCGACCGCGGAGACGGCCGACGTCGGATACTTTTGCGCGAACCGAAACCGGGTACACTCTTATCCTAGGCACTCAATTCGTCGACTATGGCTGGCTTCGACGAGATGGACGTCGACACGATCTGGATGGACGGCGAGTACGTGGACTGGGACGACGCGCAGATTCACGTCCTCACGCACGGCCTCCACTACGGGAGCGGCGTCTTCGAGGGCGCGCGCTGCTACGATACCGAGAACGGCCCGGCGCTCTTCCGCTGGGAGGAGCACGTCGACCGACTCTACGAGTCCTGCAAGCCGTACGACATGGAGATCGACCACGAGCCCGAGGAGATCACGGAGGCGACGAAGACGCTCATCCGCGAGCAGGATCTCCGGTCGTGCTACGTCCGCCCGATCGCGTTCTACGGCTACAAGAGCCTCGGCGTGTCGCCCGGTGACTGCCCGACGCGCACCGCGATCGCGTGCTGGCCGTGGGGGACGTACCTCGGCGAGGACGCGCTCGAGAACGGCATCGAAGTGATGGTTTCGTCGTGGCGCAAGCACGCGTCGAGCCAGATTCCGACGAACGCGAAGACCACCGGCCTCTACGTGAACAGCATGCTCGCCGGCGAGGAGGCCCGCCGGAACGGCTACCCCGAAGCGATCGTCCTCAACAAGGAGGGGAACGTCGCCGAAGGACCCGGCGAGAACCTCTTCATGGTGAACGACGGCGAGATCTACACGCCCGGCCTCTCTGAGAGCATCCTCGACGGCATCACGCGCGACACCGTCATCACGCTTGCCGAAGAACGCGGGTACGAGGTCCACGACAACGTCTCCGTCTCCCGCGGCGAACTCAACACCGCCGACGAACTGTTCTTCACGGGGTCGGCGGCAGAGGTCACGCCCATCCGGAAGGTCGACAACGTCACCATCGGGAACGGGACCCGCGGACCCGTCACCGAGGAACTCCAGCAGGCGTACTTCGACCTCGTCGAAGGCCGTACGGACGACCACGAGGAGTGGTTCACGTACGTCGATATGGACTGACGGACCGCACAAGCATCCGGCGGCCTCCAGGCCGCCGTTTCCTCCTGCCTGCCTGACTCCACGAGCATCCGGCGGCCTCCAGGCCGCCGTTTCTTCGGGCGGTGACTGACGCTACGGGGAGTGGGTATCGTGCACGTTTGACGTTCGACTCGTTCGTGGCTGGAGTCCGTTTCGGCACCGAGGGTTCAAGTGCGGAGCCGCGGCCACGGTCGGCGTGCCTTCGGTCAGTCCAGCGGACGTTCGCGCGGTCAGTCCCGCGGTCGGCGTCGTCCTCGTCGTCGCGTTGACGGTCGTGCTCGCGAGCGGCGTCGCCGTCGCGTTCGCCGTCGGCGTCGCCCCCCAGGAGCCCGCGCCGAACGCACGCATCGGGCTCGGCGTCGACGCCGCAAGCGACGAACTGGTCCTCGAACACCGCGGCGGTGACGCGCTCGACGTCGCCGACCTGCGTGTCGTCGTGACCATCGACGGCAGTCGCCTCGCGCACCAGCCGCCGGTGCCGTTCTTCGCAGCCGTCGGGTTCGAGCCAGGTCCCACGGGGCCGTTCAACCGCGGGTACGACGGCGCGTGGACCGCCGGTACGACCGCGTCGGTCGCGCTCGCGAGCACGAACGACCCCGCGATTTCGCCCGGGGACCGCGTCGTCGTCGCCGTCTACGCCGCCGACGCGCTCGTCGCGCGCGCCAGCGCAACCGCTCGCCGAGCGAGAATGACCGGGAGAACCACGTTGCGTCCGAACCCTCAGGCGTCCGCCTCGACCTCTGACGTCGCCGTCGCGGACGCGTCAGCGTCCTCGTCGTCCGGGACGCGCGCGACCGTCGTGATGGCGATGTCCGGGTCGTACGACGGCCCCATCAGGCGATGCGTGACGTCCTCGAACCCGGCGTCGTGGAACATCCGGTCCGCCTCGTCCTCGTCGTAGAACAGCATGATGGCGTCCGCGAGCTTCTGGAAGAGGCTCGACTTCGGGTAGTTCGGGCCGACGACGAGCACCTGTCCGCCGGGCTTGCAGACGCGGCGGAACTCCCGGAGCGTCTCGACGGGATTCGGCCAGTACTCGATGCTCCCGCTCGACCACACCACGTCGAACGCGTCGTCCTCGAACGGCAAACGCTCCGCGTCACCGAGATGGAACCGGACGTCGCCGTGCTTCCCGAACTTCGCGTACGCCTTCTCCAACTGGTGAGGACTCTGGTCGAGGCCAACGACCTCGTCGACGACCTCCAGCAAGCCCTCCGTCGCGAACCCCGTCCCACACCCGACGTCCAGCACGCGGTCGTCGCGCTCGATGTCCAGCATCCCGATCGCTTCCGTCCGCATCTCCTCGTTCCAGATGAACGGGTTGATCGTGTCGTACACCTTCGAGAGGTACTTGTAGAACAACCGCGCTCGCGCTTTGTCTTCGAGGACTCCCATTGCTCGCGCTTCGAGCGGCGCGACCAAAGTATTGCTGATTCCGGCCACAGCGCGACCGTGGAAGTCCCGGCGAGACGACCGCTGCGCCGGAATCCCGCGACTGCCTTTCGCAACTACCAAATAGGCGCTGTTGTAACTCTCGAACGTTCATACCATGCCGAGGCCAGAGGTTCTCGAACGCATCAAGACGGCCGAAGGAGAGGCCGACGACATCATCGCGGAGGCCGAGGCCGACCGCGAGGAACGCATCTCCGACGCCCGCGAACGTGCCGAAGACATCCGGCAGGAGGCCGAAGAAGAGGCGCGAGCGCTCGAGGCGGACCGCCTCGAGGACGCCCGCGAAGAGATAGAGACCGAGCGCGAGCGCATCCTCGAGGACGGCGAGGAAGAACGCGAGCGCCTCCGGTCTCGCGCCGAGGGCAGAGTCGACGACGTCGTCGACTTCGTCCTCGAGCGCTTCACGGAGGAGGTACATGCTCAGACCTGAGCGGATGAGTAAGGTCTCGGTGACGGGGTCCAAGGCGGTCATGGACGACGTCATCGAGGCAGTTCACGAACTGAACCTCGTCCACCTCAGCAACTACGACGGCTCCTGGGAGGGCTTCGACAACGGCGACCCGGTCGAGGGCGCCGAGGAGGCCTCCGAGAAGCTCGTGACGGTTCGGTCGCTCGAGAACATCCTCGAGGTCGACGCCGCGGACGCCGGCCCGAGCCGCATCGTCACCGAGGAAGCGCTCGAGGAGGAACTCGAGGAGGTCCGCCAGGAGGCGAACCGGCTCGACGACCGCCGCGACGAACTCGAGGACGAGCTCCGCGACGTCGAGGAGCAGGTCGATTCGATGGCGCCGTTCGCGACGCTCGGGACGCCCCTCCATCTCCTCTCCGGCTACGACAGTCTCGAGGTTCGCGTCGGCGAAGGCGACGCCGACGGCGTCCGCGAGGCGCTCCGCGGTGCCGCGGTCGTCCGCGAGTTCGAGGTCGAGGAGGAAGATGGCGTCGTCGCCGTCTACGTCTACCCCGAGTCGAACGCCCGCGAGGACTTCCTCGACGACCTCCTCGTCGGCGTCGACTTCACGACCATCGACGTCCCCGAGGACGCTGAAGGGAATCCCTCGGAGTACGTAGAGGAGCTCCGGCATCGCAAGCAGCGTCTCGAGTCGAAGCTGAACACGGTCGAGGACGAGCTCGACGACCTCCGCCTGGAGGTCGCGAGCTTCCTGCTCGCCGCCGAGGAACGCCTGAGCATCGACGTGCAGCGCTCGGAGGCGCCGCTACAGTTCGCGACGACCGAGAACGCGTTCATCGCCGAAGGCTGGATTCCGACCGACCGCGTGGATTCGCTGCGCGCGGCCGTCGGTGACGCCGTCGGCGACCGCGCGGACGTCGAGGAGCTGGAGCGCGCTGACTACGACCAGCACGGCGAACCCGAGCACACGGAAGCCGTCACGGACGGCGGCAGTGCGGTGTCGATGGACGAACAGCCGCCGACGGTGATGGAGAACGACGCGCTCTCGAAGCCGTTCGAGCCGCTGACGAAGATGGTCGGCGTCCCGAAGTACTCCGAGATCGACCCGACGATGATCATCATGCTGACGTTCCCGTTCTTCTACGGGTTCATGATCGGGGACCTCGGGTACGGTATCCTCTACACCGCCGCCGGGTACGGTATCTACAGCAAGTTCGAGTCCGAGATCATCAAGGGCATCGGCGCTATCGCGATGTTCGCGGGCGGCTTCACGATGCTGTTCGGCGTGCTGTACGGCGAGATATTCGGGATGCACGTCCTCGGCGAGGTCCTGTTCGGTGACGCCGGGCCGCCGCTGCACAAGGGCCTCCAGCCCGCGTTCGGCTACTACGCGCGGTCGTTCCTCGTGCTGAGCCTCGTCGCCGGTATCGTCCACATGACCGTGGGCTTCTGGTTCGGGTTCTGGAACGACCGGAGTCACGGCCTCGTGGACGCGTTCACGCACAACCTCGCGTGGTGGTTACTGATGGTTGGCGTCTGGGGATGGATGTTCAGTAACACCTTCATCGACCAGAAGCGCGACATCCTGTTCGCGCCGCTCGCAGAGGCGCACATCCTGTCGTCCGCCAGCGGCCTGCCCGCGAGCGTCGGCTGGGCGAGCCTCTTCGGACTCGGGTTCGTCGGCATCGCCGGCATCCTCTACGGCGAGTACCAGGAGTACGGCTTCATCGGACTCATCATCGGGCTGCTGGAGACGCCGAACGCGCTCGTGAACGTCCTGTCGTACATCCGGATGGCGGGCGTGCTGCTCGCGAAGGCCGGGATGGCGCTCGTCGTCAACCTCCTGTTCTGGGGGGCATACCAGTACGAGGGCGAGATCCACTACATGACGAGCTACGGTCCGGAAGGCGTCGAACACGGCGAGATCCTGTTCGGCGGCCTCGTCCACGGCGGCGTGGCGTTCGCCGTCCTCGGCGTCGTCATCTTCGTCGTCGGGCACCTGCTCGTCCTCATCCTCGGCGTGACGAGCGCCGGCCTGCAGGGCGTGCGTCTCGAGTTCGTCGAGTTCTTCAACAAGTTCTACGAGGGTGGCGGTCGCGCGTTCGAGCCGTTCGGGTACGAGCGCGAGCACACGACCGAGGACTGACCTCGCCACCGCTCCTTTCGTTCGCGCAACACGTCCCAGCGGTCTCGCCGGTCGAGACCGAAAACGTCTTTATATCTGCCTCCGGTTTTTCACGGTTATACAGCCGGTACTGCCCGATTTCTTTGGGAAGTTTTATGGGTGCGCTGTGGCCAGTACGACCTGTCTGGTAGACACGGAGGACTACGCAAACTATGATGGAACTCGCAGAACACGTACTCAATCTCGGTGTTGCACTGCAGGAGACAACGGGCAGTTCGTCGCCCGCCCTCGAAAAGCCCGCCGCTGCCGCGATCGGCATCGGCCTCGCCGCACTCGGCTCCGGGTACGCCGAGCGTGGTATCGGCGCAGCCGCCATCGGCGCGCTCGCCGAGGACTCGATCTCCACTGGTATCGCTATCCTGATGACGGTCCTGCCCGAGACGCTCGTCATCCTGGCGCTCGTCCCGCTGTTCGTCGGGTAATCAACCGCTTCGTTTTCCCACAATGAGTCTGGATACAGTCGTTGAGGACATCCGGGACGAAGCCCGCGCGCGTGCGGAAGAGATACGAGCGGACGCTGAAGCGGAGGCTGACGAGATCGTCGAGCAGGCGGAAGCGGACGCCGAGGAGACGATCGAGGAGGCGAAGCGCGCGGCGGAACGAACGGTCGAACAGGAGCGAGAACAGAAGCTCTCCAGCGCGAAGCTCGAAGCGAAGCAGATGCGTCTCGAGGCTCGTCGCGACGTCCTCGAGGACGTCCGCGAGCGCGTCGAGGATGCGCTCGCGTCGATGGAGGGCGAGCGCCGCGAGGAACTCACGGCCGCACTCCTCGACGCTGCGAGCGTCGAGTTCGAGGACGAGGAGAGCGTGAGCGTGTACGGTCGCGAGGACGACCAGGACCTGCTCGCCGACGTGGTCGCGGACTACGACGGCTACGAGGTCGCTGGCGTCCACGACTGCCTCGGTGGCGTCGTCGTCGAAGCCGACGAGAGTCGGGTTCGCGTGAACAACACGTTCGACTCCCTCCTGGAGGACGTCTGGGAGGACAACCTCAGAGACATCAGTAACCGGTTGTTCGACGAGGAAGAATGAGCAGCGCACAGGGAGCCAATCCGGAGTACGTGAACGCGCGCATCCGGGCCCGCCGTGCGAAGCTGTTCGACGACGAGGACTACCGGAAGCTCGTCCGGATGGGACCGAGCGAGATCTCTCGGTACATGGAGGAGTCCGAGTACGAGGCGGAGATGAACGCGCTCGGGTCGCGTCACAGCGGCGTGGACCTCATCGAGTACTCGCTGAACCGGAACCTCGCGGAGAACTTCGAGGACATCCTCGATTGGGCCGGTGGGAGTCTCTACGAGCAGATCGCGTCGTACCTGCGGAAGTTCGACGCGTGGAACGTCAAGACCGTGCTTCGCGGTATCTACTCGGACGCGCCGCGCGACGAGGTCGCGTCCGACCTCATCCGCGCGGGCGAGTTCGACGACCGCTTCCTGGAGCGCTTGCTGGACGCGCAGTCCATCGAGGGCGTCGTCGAGCTGCTCGACGGCACGATCTTCGAGAGCGGCATGGAAGCGGCGTTCCCCGAGTACGAGGAGACGGACGTCCTCGTGCCCCTGGAGAACGCCGCGGACCGTGCGTTCTACGAGAACCTCATCGCGGAGCTCGGCGACTACGAGCCCGACAGTGCACTCGCGCTGTACGCGGGGTTCCTGAAGGCCGAGATCGACTTCCGGAACGCGCGGAACGCGCTCCGGCTCGCGCGAAGCGGCGCGGACCTCGACCCCGCGGAGTACTACATCGAGGGCGGTGACCTGTTCTCGGAAGGACAGCTGTCGTCGCTCGTGTCGAGTTCGAGCGAGCTCGTGTCCGTCATCCGCGACAGCGAGTACGGTGACGAACTCGGGCAGGCGCTCGCGGAGCTCGAGGACGCGGACAGCCTCATCGGGTTCGAGCGTGCGCTGGACGCGGCACTCCAGGAGTACGCCGACCACCTGAGTCACGTGCACCCGCTCTCGATCACGCCCGTGCTCTCCTACGTCATCGCGAAGGAGCGCGAGGTCAACAACATCCGCGCTATCGCGCGCGGACGGGAGGCCGGGTTGAGCGAGGACGAGATCGAGAAGGAGCTGGTCACGATATGAGTCAGGAGATCGCCGTCATCGGGACGCCGGACTTCACGACGGGGTTCCGGCTCGCTGGCGTCCGGAAGTTCCACAACGTCGAGGACGGTGACGACGTGGAGGCGCTGGACGACGCGGTCCGCGAGGTCGCGCGCGATCAGGACGTCGGCATCGTCGTGATGCACGACGAGGACGTCGCGAAGTTGTCCCGGGAGCCGCGGAGTATCGTGGATACGAGTATCGAGCCGACGTTCGTGACGCTCGGCGGTGGTGCGGGCTCGAGCGGGCTGCGCGAGCAGATCAAGCGAGCGATCGGTATCGACCTGATGGACGAGGACTAATATGAGTCAAGCAACAGACACTGACGTCCGCGAGGACGGCCAGATCGAGAGCGTGAGTGGTCCGGTCGTGACCGCCACGGACCTCGGAGCCCGGATGAACGACGTCGTCTACGTGGGCGACGAAGGGCTGATGGGCGAGGTCATCGAGATCGAAGGGAACCTGTACACGATTCAGGTGTACGAGGAGACGTCTGCGGTCGCGCCGGGTGAGCCCGTCGAGAACACGGGCGAGCCGTTGAGCGTCGACCTCGGGCCGGGGATGCTGGACACCATCTACGACGGTGTGCAGCGTCCGCTGGACGTGCTCGAGGAGAAGATGAACTCGGCGTTCCTCGACCGTGGCGTCGACGCGCCGGGTATCGACCTGGAGAAGACCTGGGAGTTCGAGCCGACCGTCGAGGAAGGCGACGAGGTCGAGGCGGGTGACGTGATCGGGGTCGTCGACGAGACGGTCACGATCGAGCACAAGGTCATGGTCCCGCCGGACTACGAGGGTGGCGAGGTCGTCGCCATCGAGGCGGGGAACTTCACGGTCGAGGAGCCGGTTGCGGAGCTCTCCTCGGGCGAGGAGGTCCAGATGCGCCAGGAGTGGCCGGTCCGTGAGGCCCGTCCTGCTGGCGACAAGCAGACGCCGACGACGCCGCTGGTCTCCGGGCAGCGTATCCTGGACGGCTTGTTCCCGCTCGCGAAGGGCGGGACGGCGGCGATTCCGGGACCGTTCGGCTCCGGGAAGACGGTGACCCAGCAGAGTCTGGCGAAGTTCTCTGACGCGGACATCGTCGTCTACATCGGGTGCGGTGAGCGTGGGAACGAGATGACGGAGGTCATCGACGACTTCCCGGAGCTCCCGGACCCGCAGACGGGGAACGCCCTCATGGCGCGCACCTGTCTCATCGCGAACACGTCGAACATGCCGGTTGCGGCCCGGGAGTCCTGCGTGTACACGGGTATCACCATCGCGGAGTTCTACCGCGACATGGGGTACGACGTGGCGCTGATGGCGGACTCGACGAGCCGCTGGGCGGAGGCGATGCGCGAGATCTCCTCGCGTCTCGAGGAGATGCCCGGCGAGGAGGGCTATCCGGCCTACCTCGCGGCGCGCCTCAGCCAGTTCTACGAGCGTGCGGGGTACTTCGAGACCGTGAACGGTCGCGAGGGCTCCATCTCGGTCATCGGCGCGGTGTCGCCGCCGGGTGGGGACTTCTCCGAGCCGGTCACGCAGAACACGCTCCGTATCGTGAAGACGTTCTGGGCGCTGGACGCCGACCTCGCGGAACGGCGTCACTTCCCGGCTATCAACTGGGACGAGTCCTACTCGCTGTACAAGGACCAGCTCGACCCGTGGTACCGCGACAACGTCGCGGAGGACTTCCCGGAGATCCGCCAGTGGGCGGTCGACATCCTCGACGAGGAGGGCGAACTCCAGGAGATCGTCCAGCTCGTCGGGAAGGACGCGCTCCCCGAGGACCAGCGCCTCATCCTGGAGGTCGCGAAGTACCTCCGCGAGGCGTGGCTCCAGCAGAACGCGTTCATCGAGGTGGACCAGTACTGTCCGCCCGAGAAGACCTACCGCATCCTGCAGGCGATCAAGCACTTCAACGACGAGGCCGCCGAGGCGCTCGACGCTGGCGTGCCGGTCGAGGAGATCCAGAACGTGGATGCGGCACCGAAGCTGAACCGTATCGCGTCGACCGAGGACGACGAGGTCCCCGAGTTCGTGGACGACCTCGAGGAGTCCCTGTCGAACCAGCTGCGTGAACTCTACTGACCATGAAGGAATACCAAACAATCACGGAGATCTCCGGTCCGCTCGTGTTCGCGGAGGTCGACGAGGCCATCGGTTACGACGAGATGGTCGAGATCGAGACGCCCGGCGGCGACACGCGCCGCGGGCAGGTGCTGGAGTCCAGCGAGGGCCTGGTCGCGATCCAGGTGTTCGAGGGAACCTCTGGTATCGACATGGATTCGTCCGTTCGGTTCCTGGGCGAGACGATGAAGATGCCCGTGACCGAGGACCTCCTCGGGCGCGTGCTCGACGGGTCCGGGAACCCGATCGACGGTGGCCCGGACATCGTTCCGGAGGAGCGGCGCGACATCGTCGGTGAGGCGATCAATCCGTACGCTCGCGAGTACCCCGAGGAGTTCATCCAGACGGGTGTCTCGGGTATCGACGGCATGAACACGCTCGTTCGCGGCCAGAAGCTCCCGATCTTCTCGGGGTCCGGTCTCCCGCACAACGACCTGGCGCTCCAGATCGCGCGGCAGGCGACGGTCCCGGAGGAGTCCGAGGGCGGCGACGACGACGAGGAGTCGGAGTTCGCGGTGATCTTCGGCGCGATGGGTATCACGCAGGAGGAGGCCAACGAGTTCATGGCTGACTTCGAGCGCACCGGTGCGCTCGAGCGCTCGGTGGTCTTCATGAACCTCGCGGACGACCCCGCAGTCGAGCGGACGGTCACGCCGCGACTCGCGTTGACGACCGCGGAGTACCTCGCGTTCGAGCACGGCTATCACACGCTCGTCATCCTCACGGACATGACGAACTACTGTGAGGCGCTGCGCGAGATCGGTGCGGCGCGCGAGGAGGTCCCGGGCCGTCGTGGCTACCCGGGGTACATGTACACGGACCTGGCGCAGATCTACGAGCGTGCGGGTCGCATCAAGGGCGTCGAGGGGTCGATCACGCAGATCCCGATCCTGACGATGCCCGGCGACGACGACACGCACCCGATCCCGGACCTGACGGGGTACATCACGGAGGGCCAGATCGTGATGGACCGCGACCTGAACAGTCAGGGACTGAAGCCGCCGGTGAACGTCCTGCCGTCGCTGTCGCGCCTGATGGACGACGGTATCGGCGAGGGCTTCACGCGCGCGGACCACGCGGACGTCTCCGACCAGATGTACGCGGCGTACGCGGAAGGTGAGGACCTCCGTGACCTCGTGAACATCGTCGGTCGCGAGGCACTCAGCGAGCGCGACAACAAGTTCCTGGACTTCGCGGACCGCTTCGAGGCGGAGTTCGTCGACCAGGGCTTCCAGACGGACCGGTCGATCGACGAGACGCTCGACATCGGCTGGGAGTTGCTGTCGATGCTCCCGAAGACGGAGCTGAACCGCGTCGACGAGGAACTCATCGAGGAGCACTACGTCGAGGACGTCGGCGAGGAAGTCGCCGCGGACTGACTGCGGTCGCGCGCTCTCTCGGTTTCTCTCGTTCTCTGGTCGTCGACGAGCGACTGCAATCGGTTGGTTCGTGGGTTGTGGTGGGTAACTGGTCGGGGTGTAGGGACTTGGTTGGTCGTGTCGTACGTTGGGTATGCGAGCGCACGAGAGCCGTCGGTCGGGTCGGGTTGTCCTGGCGGATGGTGGGTCGAGCGTGTTCGAGGAGGAGCCGGTGCCGTCCCGGCGCGAGGCGGCGCGTGCGGTCCCGGTGACGGAGGCGGTCAAGCAGCAGGCGATGGACGCGGCGCCGGTCGGCATCACCCTCACCGATCCGTCGCTCCCGGATAACCCGCTGGTGTACGTGAACGACGCGTACGAGCGCATCACGGGGTACAGTCGGGAGGACGTCATCGGGCGGAACTGTCGGCTCCTGCAGGGGCCGGAGACGCGGGAGGCGCCGGTCGCGAAGATGCGGGCGGCGGTCGCCGAGGCGGAGCCGGTGACGGTGACGTTACGGAACTACCGGAAGGACGGCGAGTTGTTCTGGAATCGCGTCGAGCTGGCGCCCTTGTTCGACGACGACGGCGAGGTCGCGTTCTACGTCGGGTTCCAGTTGGACGTGACGCGTCGGAAGCACGCGGAGCGGGCGGCGCGGGAGCGGGCGCGCGCGTACCGCGACGAGCGGATGGCGTTGGAGGCGGTGCTGAGTCGCGTCGACGGGTTGCTCGCTGACGTGTCGGCGACTGTCGTGCAGGCGTCGACGCGCGAGGAGTTGCAGGCGCAGGTGTGTCGGTGCGTGGCGAGTACGCCGGAGTACGCGTTCGCGTGGGTCGGCGAGTACGGGTTGTCCGGTGAGACCGTCGACCCCGTCGTGGGGTTCGGTGGGGAGGCGGGTGCGCCCCGGCGCGTGGACGAGGTGTCGCTGTCGTTCGACGACGACGACCCGGTGGTGGCGGCGGTTGCGTCGAACGCACTCCAGTTGCGGGACGCGAGCGAGTGCGTGGGCGGACGTCTGCACGGCCCGGAGTGGCCGGACCGCTACGGGTCGGTCGCGGTCGTCCCGCTCTCGTACGGTGACGTGACGTACGGCGTGCTCGCGGTGTACGCGGACGAGGAGGGCGCGTTCGACGAGCACGAGCGCGTGGTGCTGGCGTCCGTGGGGCGGACGGTGGCGACGGCGATCAACGCGGTGGAGTCCCACGAGCGCGTGGTGGCGGATGGCGTCGCGGAGGCGCGGTTGGACGTCTCGGGGTCGGAGCTGTTCCCGGTGGTGCTCGCGGCGGGCCGCGAGTGCGAGGTCTCGTTCGCGGGTGCGGAGGTCGCGAACGGCGAGGTGTCGGTGCTGTGGGACGTGTCCGGTGTCGACGCGGCGACCGTGTTGGAGACGGCCGCGGAGTTCCCCGAGTTGTCGACGTCCGTGGTGGTGGACGGCGAGGACGGGTGTCTGGTGTCGATGACGGGGTCGATGGGCGAGCTCGTCGAGGGGCTTGCGGCGCGGGGTGTCGAGGTAACGTCGCTCTCGGCGGACGGCGATGGGGCGTCGCTCGTCCTGTCGATCCCCGCGGGCTGCGATGGGCGTGACGTGGTGTCGACGGTCCAGTCGCGGTTCCCGGGGGCGACGCTTTCGGCGTACCGGTCGGGCGAGCGGTCGGTTCGGACGCGTCGCGAGTTCGTCGCGGCGCTGGACGCGGACCTCACGGACCGGCAGCGGGCGGCGCTCGTTCGAGCGCACGCGGCGGGGTTCTTCGAGACGCCGAGAGCGGTCAGCGGGGAGACGCTCGCGGCGTCGATGGGCGTGTCGACGTCGACGTTCCACGAGCATCTGCGGGCGGCGCTCGGGAAGGTCGTGGGCGAAGTCGTGGACGGCATCGCCCCGACCGACGGTCCCTTATAAAGACTGGTCGGGAGGGTCGGAAATTTCCGGTGGTGGAGTTAGTTCGGTCCCTCGCATACGTGTTGGTGTAGCATGGCATCACCAGGAGGCGAAGCACTGTGGCTGTGGATCGGCACCGCGGGAATGTTCCTCGGGATGGTGTACTTCATCGCCCGGGGTTGGGGCGTAGAGAACGAGAGACGACAGAAGTTCTACATCGCGACGATATTCATCACCGCGATCGCGTTCGCGAACTATCTCGCGATGGCGCTCGGGTACGGGTTGACGACAGTCGTCGTCGGTGGGGAGGAGATCCCCATCTACTGGGCGCGATACACGGACTGGCTGTTCACGACCCCGCTACTCCTGTACGACCTCGGGCTGCTAGCGGGCGCTGACCGGAACACCATCTACACGCTCGTCGGCCTCGACGTCGCGATGATCGGGACCGGCGCGGTCGCGACCCTCACGGGCGACCTCCAGGGTGCCGCGCTCTCCACGGGCGCGCAGCGACTCATCTGGTGGGGCGTCAGCACGGCGTTCCTGCTCGTGCTCCTCGTGTTCCTCTTCCGGAACCTCACCCAGCAGGCTCGGAACCTCTCGGGCGAAGCGCAGTCGAAGTTCCGGCTGTTACGGAACATGCTGACCGTCATCTGGCTCGTCTACCCCGTGTGGTGGCTTATCGGAACGGAGGGCGTCGGCGCGGTCGGACTCGGCATCGAGACGGCCGGGTTCATGGTCCTGGACCTGGTCGCGAAGGTCGGGTTCGGGTTCATCCTCCTGTCGAGCCACGCGATCCTCGACGAGGCCGACACCGCTTCCGAAGCACCGAGCGGCGCGACCACGGCGGACTGACACTACCGCGACGCGGTTTTTTCGTACCCGAAGTCATCATGCACTCGATACACTCGTCCGGCGGACGTTCGCCTCGTGGCGTCCAGGGTCACCCAGGTCACTCGCCTCGCGCCCGTCCCTGGGGTGAGTGCGCGTGACCGACGCGCTCACGTACGTCGTCTTCCACCTGGCGTTCGTGGTGCCGGCGCTCGCGGCAGTCGCCGTCCTCCGGCGGGTGCGCGGCCTGGACGAGTGGACGCGAACGCTGAAGGTCGGGACGCCGGTCGTCGTCGTGCTCGCGGTCGCGTACACGACGCCGTGGGACAACTACCTCGTCGCACGCGGCGTGTGGACGTACGGCGAGGGGACGGTGCTCGCGCGACTGTGGTGGGCGCCCGTCGAGGAGTACGCGTTCTTCGTCCTCCAGTCGATCCTCACGGCGCTGTGGGTGGGGAGTCTCGGGCTCGTCGACGTCTCCGGCGCCAGCATCTCGCGTCGCCAGCGCGTCGCGGGCGCGCTCACCGCCGCCGCCGTCACGGCACTCGGGCTGGCGTGGGTGCTCCAGGGCGGCCAGACGCTGTACCTCGGCGCCATCCTCGCGTGGGCCGGCCCCGTCCTCGGCGTCCAGTGGGCGTTCGGCTGGCCGGCCCTCGTGCGCGCCCGGAAGACGTTCCTCCTCGGCGTGCTCGCGCCGACGCTATACCTCTGCGTCGCCGACCGCGTCGCGATCGACGCGGGCGTCTGGACGCTCTCGGAGACCTACACCACGGGCGTGCTCGTGCTCGGGCTCCCCGTCGAGGAGGGCCTGTTCTTCCTCGTGACGAACGTCTTCGTCGTGCAGAGCCTCGTCCTCCTCCGGTGGGTGTACGCCGCACCCGCCGCCGCCGTCCCCGCACCGCTCCGCCGGTTCGTTCGCCCCCGAACGACCCGTGGCGAGGGCGTGCCACGATGACCGAGAGCGGCTATCGCGCCCGGTCGTCGACGTCCTCGGGCGTCCGCGACCGGCTCGTCGCGCTCGCGCTCCTCCCGTCGTGGGTGGTCGTCGGCGTCCTCGCGGTCGCGTTCGCCGCGGGCGTCGACCGACCACCGCTCGTCGTCCAGCTCGTCCCGCTCGTCGCGAGCGTCGTCCTGTTCGGACTCCCACACGGCGCCGTCGACCACCTCGCGCTCGCACGAACCGGCGGCCGGCCAGCGACGCGCGCCCACCAGCTCCGCGTCGGCGCGCTCTACGCCGTCGTCGGTGGGGCGTACGCCGTCGCGTGGTTCGTCGCCCCGGTCGCGGCCGCGGTCGCGTTCGTCATCCTGACGTGGGCGCACTGGGGCCAGGGCGACATCTACCCGCTCGTCGCGCTCTTCGACGGCCGGCACCCGCACGGGCGCGTCCAGCGCGCGCTCACCGCCGCGGTCCGCGGCGCGCTCCCCATGACGATACCGCTCGTCGCGTTCCCCGGCCAGTACGAGCGCGTCCTCGGGTGGTTCGTCGCCCCGTTCGGCGCGTCGACCGACGCCATCGGGTGGCTGTTCACCGCCGACACCCGCCTCGCCGTCGCCGCCGGCGTCGGCGCACTCTCCGTCCTCGCGCTCGCGAACGGCTACCGCGCCGACGGCGCCACCACCGCGTGGGTCGTCGACGTCGCCGAGACCCTCGTCCTCTGGGCCTTCTTCCTCCTCGTCCCCCCCATCCTCGCCGTCGGCGCGTACTTCTCCGCGTGGCACGCACTCAGGCACGTCGCGCGCCTCGTCGCCGTCGACGACACCGCAAGCGCCGCGCTCGAACGCGGGAACACCACCGGCGCGCTCGCCGCGTTCGCCCGCGACGCCGCCCCCCTCACCGCGGGCGCACTCCTCGTCCTCGCCGCACTCGCCGCACTCGCCCCCGCCACGCCCACCACCCTCCCCGGCCTCGTCGGCGTCTACCTCGTCGGCATCGCCGTCCTCACCCTCCCGCACGTCGTCGTCGTCACCGGGATGGACCGATACCAGGGCATCTGGTAGCACGCTCGCGAACCCCCTCGAAGCCCCCGGGACCCGCGACCGGGCCGCTGGCGAACGTTGCCGCGAGCGGCCCGCTCGCACGCTCACACCCGCTGGAATCGTAAAGGGTTAACAGGCTGGCTACGCAACTGGCGCGTAATGGCCAAGGACGTCAAGCCGACTCGGAAGAACCTCATGGCGATCGAGGACCGCATCGAGCTCTCCGAGCGCGGCCACGACACGCTCGAGCAGAAGCGCGACGGGCTCATCATGGAGTTCATGGACATCCTCGACAAGGCCCAGGACGTCCGCGGCGGCCTGGAGCAGGATTACCAGACCGCCCAGAAGAAGATCAACATGGCGCGCGCCATGGAAGGCGACGTCACCGTCCGCGGCGCCGCCGCCGCACTCAAAGAGCACCCCGAGATCACGACCGAGTCGAACAACATCATGGGCGTCGTCGTCCCCCAGATCGAGTCCTCGAAGGTCAAGAAGAGTCTCGACGAGCGCGGCTACGGCGTCCTCGGCACCTCCGCGCGCATCGACGAGGCCGCGGAAGCGTACGAGGACCTGCTCGAGTCCATCATCCTCGCCGCGGAGGTCGAGACGGCGATGAAGAAGATGCTGAAGGAGATCGAGACGACCAAGCGCCGCGTGAACGCGCTCGAGTTCAAGCTCCTCCCCGAACTCTACGACAACCAGGAGTACATCGAGCAGAAGCTCGAGGAGCAAGAGCGCGAGGAGATCTTCCGCCTGAAGAAGATCAAGGACAAGAAGGAAGCCGAGGAGAAAGCCGAGGAGGAAGCCGCGCGGGAAGCGGAAGCGGCGGAGACCGAGACCGTCGACGCGGACTGAATCGAGAGACCGAGACCGTCGACGCTGACTGACCCAGGGATTCGGGGCGTCTCGCAGACTAGTTTTTAGGCGGTCGGGCGTGTCGGGGTGATTATGCAATGCTCCGAGTGTCGTGGTGACGTGACTGCGTTCGAGGTGCCTGCGGACCTGCGCGAGTTCGCGCCGGGTGACGCGGCGACGATCTGCACGCAGTGCCTGACGGTGTCCGCGGCGAATCCGGCGAACGCACAGTCGGCCGACGAGGTGCGATTCGAGGACATCGTGGAGTCGTTCCCGCCCGGGACGGCGGGCGTGCGGATGGCGCTCGTCGTGGGGATGCTGTCGTCGCTGGCGTTGAACCGCTCGAACATCGAGACGGTCGTCGAGGACCTCGCGGCGGACGGCGTGGACGCGATGCTGATACTGGAGGACCTCGAGAACGAGGGGTCGCTCCAGCCGCGTGTCGCTATCGGCCGTCGCCGCAAGCAACTCGAGCAGCTCATGGAGTAAGTCGGCGACCGCGACGAGGTCGATATCGCCAGCTCACCCCGACCGCACCGGTAGATACAAGTACTGGTTTTCGCGGTGCGTGCATCCGGTCGGTGCGTGACGATTTACCCGTGCTCGACCTACGGGGCCGTGTCGTTCGGCGCGTCGGCGGAGTCCGCCCGCCAACGGGCAACACACTCACCACGGGGGAATCGGCGGTCTTGATTTGACACGGTCCCGTCGTCGACGTCGAACGCGTCGCCAGGTCCGGGAGGCAAACACCTCTCAAGCTGGCGTTCGAGTATGAGGACGGCGAGAACGAGGAGTCAGCCGACCGCTCGACCGTCGTTCGACGCGATCAGACGCCGGTCTCGTACCGGAGCAAGCCAGCGATACCACCGAACGCGTTGAGGAGCTGTTCGCCCTTCTCGAAGTCCGTGGAGATGAACTTCGTCTCGGTGCCGCGCTGGTCGGCGATCGCCATCAGGAACTCGATGACGTCCTCGCGTTCCTCCAACTCGGCAGTCGACCCGTCTTCGCACTCGTGACTCGGCGTCGCCTTCCGCGCGTCGAAGGTCTCGTACTCCTCGGTGTTCCCGCAGTCGAAGACGGCGACGTCCTGCCGGAGGTCCTCGCTGATGAGGAGCGTCTCGACCGACCCCATGACGAGGTTCTGGCGCGTCGGCTCGAACCCGTACGTCGCCTTGTTCCCGTCGTGGAGTTGCTTGAAGAACCGTTCCATGAGGTCCTTGTCCTCCATGATCTCGGCGTCCGCGAGCACTTCGTCCGCGGCGTCGACGAGGTCGTAGAGGCCGGATTCGTCGGTGTACGCGACGTCGAACTTCCCGAGCACCGAATCCTGGAGTTCGTGGTGGAGGTAGTCGCCGTCGAGGAACTCGTCCTTCGTCGGACTGGGGCCGCCGACGAGCACGCCGTCGAGCTCGTGGCGTTCGGGGACGAACAGCTCGTTGGCCATCTCCGCGACCTCCTGGTAGAAGTTGTCGATGGCTTCCAGCCGGAGGCGCGCGAACCGCTGGGCGGACTGGCCACCTTTGCGCTGTTTCCCCGGGACGAGCGAGCTCGCTGACTTGACGGGTTCGACGCGCTTCCCGCGGAGCCACCCGACGTTCGCCTCGCGGCGGTCGAGGACGACGAGCCCGTAGAGGCCCTGGTCGGCGAGCATGTGCTCGAGTGGTTCGGTGAGGAACTCGCTGTCGCAGTGGTACCGGAACGACTCCACGGGTTGCGGTGGCGACTCCAGCACCTCGGTCTTCATGTCGGTCTGGCCGCCGCCGGAGTCGATGGCGCCCGAGAACAGCACCATCCCGTTCTCCGGCGGGTCCTTGTAGTACTTCAGTCGCGCTTTCAGCGACGACAACGCGTCCTGGACGGCGGTCCGCGTCTGTTTGGATTTGATGTTCGACGCTTCGCTGTGCTCCTGGGTGATGTGCGCGACGACGTCCGAGATCCGGCGATCCTCCGGGACGTAGATCGTGACGAGTTGCGTTCCTGATCCCTCGTGGGCCTGCAGGTCCTCGATGACCTTCTGGAACTCGTACTTCTTCCGGTCGGACTGTTCCTCGCCCTCTTGCTGACTCATTGGATATAAATCACCGACGTGCGCGTAAGTAACTGTTCCTTGTCCGCGAAACGGTCGCACGGCCACGCTCGCGGCCGTGTGCGCCACAGCGGGCGCTGTCGGAATCGACCGCAGCCATCGCGCGTAGTGGTGTCAGCAGCCACCACGTCCGTCCCGGTGTGGCTGTCGCTGTCGAGGACGGGGACTCGAAGAAACGAGGTCGATTACAGCGTGGGTCGGGGCCGCGGGGAGGCGTCAGCGGGGGGCGTCAGCCGCGGGGGTCGCACGGCGTCGGTCACGCGTCGGCGTCGTCGCCGGCGAGGAACGAGACGACGGCGTTGACGAGGCCGTTCTCGTTCGCGTTCTCGCTCGCCTGCTCCTGACCGGTCGCGCTCGCGTTCGCACCCGCGTCAGCGTTCGCCTCGGCGTCCGCGTCAGCGTTCGCGCCTGCCTCGGCGTCAGCGTCGACCTTCGCGTCCGCGTCGGCGTCGGTGTCCGCACTCGCGTTCGCCGCCTCGTCGTCGTCGCCGCCGACGACGCTGGAGAGGGCGTCACCGAGCGAGTCGTGCTCGCGCTCGCTCTCGTTCGCGCCGAACCAGTCCGCGATGGTGGACTGGACGGTCTTGGCGGTGTCGCTGGCCTGCTCGGGGAGCGACCGGTCGCTCGCGCCGTTCGCCGGGACGTCGACCGGCGCGTTCGCGCCCGGCTCGGCCTCGCTGTCGCCCTCGTCATCCTCGCGCTCCATCTCGTCCTCGTCGCTCTCGGCCGCGTCGTCGTCGTCAGCGCGGTCCGCGGGCGGCGCGTCGTCGCTCGCGCCCGCGCCGTCGGATTCGTTCGCGGCGTGATCGTCGCCCGGGAGGGCGTCGGCCGCGGTCTGTCCAGACGTCGATGCTGCCGGCGTGGCCGCGACCGCTCCCGCGCCCACGACGAGCACGGCGAGGACGGCCGCGACGAGTTGCGTCGATTTCATGGGTCGTTGCACTCGAAGCCAGTGCTCGGAGTCACTTGAAGGGGGAACGCCGTTCTGGACAGTTCGAGCGTTTCAGGCGCTCTGAACCGAGTTTCGGCGGTTCTGAACGACGTGAACGGGCGTGAACGACGCGAGAACCGCGCGTCGTGAACGCGCCTGAAGCGAGTGAACGACGACCGCGACGAGCGAGCCACGGGGACCCGTGCGAGAGGATGCCGCGCGAACCACCATTTATTACTCCACCAGCACTGTATCGACTCGTAATGAGTACGCAGGAGACGGTGTACGCCATCGCGAGTGGGAAGGGTGGCGTCGGGAAGACGACGACGACGGTGAACCTGGGCACGGCACTGGCTGGCGTCGGCAATCGCGTCGTCATCGTCGACGTGGACCTCGGCATGGCGAACCTCGCCGGGTTCGTGAGTCTCGACGCAGGCGGGACGTCGCTGCACGACGTCCTCGGCGGGTCCGCGACCGTCGACCAGGCGACGTACGAGCTCGCGAACGGGATCTGGGCGATCCCGAGCGGCGTCGACCTCGACGGGTACGCGGACGTCGCGACAGAGGAACTGACGAGCGTCGTCGCGGACCTCCGCGAGCGCTTCGACTTCGTCCTCCTGGACGTCGGCGCGGGCGTGAGTCACGAGACGGTGCTCCCGCTCGGGCTCGCGGACGCGACGCTCCTGGTGTCGACGACGGAGCCGGCGGCGATACAGGACGCGACGAAGACCGTCGACCTCGTCGGGCGCGCCGGCGGCACCGTCGGCGGGATGGTGGTGACGCGAACGCGCCCGAACGAGCCGGTTTCGCCCGAGGACGTCGCGGAGAAGGTCGGGACCGACCTCCTCGTTGCAGTACCCGAGGATCCGAAGGTCCGCGAGAGCGTGCACGCGGGGACGCCGCTGGTCGTGCACGAACCGAAGTCGCCGGCGGCGCAAGCGTACCGGTACCTCGCCGCGCGCCTGCTCGGGCAGGCTGACGACGACGACCGGCCGCAGTTCGGCGCGGAGAACGAGGGGACCGCGGCCGCGAGCGAGTCGGCTGGCACCGAGCGCGACGACGCGACCGACGACGGCGACGTGGCGTCGGCGGACGACGTGTCGAGCGCTATCAGCGAGGTGGACGCGGAGGACGGTGACGGCGACCGCGTCGACATCCCGGACGCGGACGCGGACTACGGCGCGCGGAGCGCGGCCGACGAGCACGTCGAGCGCGCGCTCGCCGACCGCGACGGCGACGCGGAGCGCGCGGGCGAACCCGCGACCGACGGCGGTCGCGACGACGACCGCTGACGTCGGTCGCGCGCCACTGCAGGTCCGGCCGCACGCACCCGACCGGCGACCGGACTGGGTCGTTCCACGGCGCTCTCGAACGGAAACGGCTTTCCCGTCCGACGTTCCAACGACCGTACATGGCTGACGACAACTCGATTCCGCTCTCGTGGATACTGCTCTTCCTGGTGCTCGTTCTCGGCGTCGGCGCCGGCGCCGTCATCTTCGTCGGCGGGAGCATCATGGCCAGCGGCGGCGTCATCGCGCTCCCGCTACTCGGCTAAGCGCTCCCGCGACGTCGGCGTCGATGGACGCAGGTGGGGCGTCGAGAGCGCGTCGTGTCGACATCCGGGAGCGGTCGCCACGCCGGACGGTCGAACGAACGGGGGAGAGAATCGAGAAGGGTCGCGTCGCCAGTTGCTTACATCGAGTCGGGTGCGGCGACGCCGAGGAGCGCGAGTGCGTTCGCGATCGTGTTGCGGGCGGCGGCGACGAGCGCGACGCGTGCCGCGCGCAGCTCGGGGTCGTCCTCGCTGAGGACGGGGCATTCGCGGTAGAAGCCGTTGAACGTCTCCGCGAACTCGCGCGTGTACGTCGCGACGTTGTGCGGTTCCAGTGCGTCCGCCGACGCTTCGACGACCGCGGGGAACCGCGCGATCGTCCGCAGGAGGTCGCGAGCGGCCTCGTGTTCGAGCGCGCTCGCGTCGAACTCGGGTACCTCGTCGACCTCGTCCAGGATGCCGCAGGTGCGAGCGTGGACGTACTGGACGTACGGCGCGCTCTGCGCTTCGAAGTCGAGCGCGCGGTCCCACTCGAACGTGATGGTCTTCGTGAGTTGCTTCGAGATGATGTCGTACCGGACCGCGCCGATACCGACCTGATGGGCGATGCGGTCGACGTCCTCGTCGGTGAGGTCGTCGTCGCGGATGCGGTCCTCCATGCGGTCCTCGACCTCTCCGCGCGCACGGTCGACGGCCTCGTCGAGCAGGTCGTCGAGGTCGACGCCGGTGCCTTCGCGCGTCGACATCCCGAGCCCGCCGGGGAGGTTCACCCACGAGAAGATGACGTTCTCCAGCTGGCTCGTGTCGTTCCCGAGCAGGTCGAGCGTCGTCTGGAGTTGCTCGGCCTGGAGCTTGTGGTCCTCGCCGAGAACGGTGACGGCGCGGTCGTACTCCTCGAACTTCCACTCGTGGTGCGCGAGGTCCCGGGTCGTGTAGAGGCTCGTGTCGTCCGACCGCAGGAACACCATGTTCTTCTCGATGCCGTGCGGCGAGAGGTCGAGCTGCCAGGCGTCCTCCTCGTAGACCGCTTCGTCGAGTTCCTTGAGGCGCGCGACCAGGTCGTCCGTGGAGCCGTCGAACATGAACCGCGACTCCTTGACGAACTCGTCGAACTCCGCGGGCAGGCGCGCGAGGCACTCGCGCATCCCCGACAGCACCTGGTCGACGACCTCGGTGACGCGCTCGTGGACGTCCTCGTCGCCCGCCTCCAGGCCCTGCATGATCGCCTGGATCTCCGCTTCGGCTTCCTCGACCTCGTCGGCGGGACCGTCTTCGAGGAACGCGTTCCCCTTCCGGTAGTACCGGACGAGGTCGTACTCGATGCGGTCGCGCTCGGGCTCGCTGTCGAGATCTTCCTCGTCGAAGTGCTCGTACGCCCACGTGAACACCGCCATCTGGCGGCCGGCGTCGTTCACGTAGTAGTGCCGGTCGACGTCGTACCCCGCGAAGTCGAGGACGTTCGCGACCGCGTCCCCGACGATGGGGTTGCGGGCGCGCCCGACGTGCACGGGCCCGGTCGGGTTCGCGCTCGTGTGCTCGACGACCGCGGACTCGCCGGTGTCCGGCAGGCGCCCGTAGTCGTCGCGCTGGCCGGCGTCGAGCGTCCCCGCGTAGTACGCGTCGCTCGGCAGGAAGTTCACGTACGGCCCCTGGGTCGTGATATCGGCGACGTACTCGATGTCGTCCGCGTCGAGGGCGTCCGCGACCTCCGCGGCGACCTGCGGCGGCGGCGCACCGGCCTCGCTCGCCAGTCGGAACGCGACGCTCGAGGCGAGGACGGCGTCGACGTCTTCCGGCGGTTCCTCGATACCGAGGTCGTCGGTCGGATAGTCGAGGGCGGCGAGCGCGTCCGCGAGCGCGTCCTCGACGGCCGACCGGAGTGTCAGGAACATACCCACCGGTTCCCCGCCGTCGCCTAAAGGGGTTACTGAACGGCTTGCACGCCCGCTCGCGGGAGCCGGGCGTCGGTTCCGCGCATCCGGGTTCGGCGTCTCCCTGTCGGCCCCCTTTCACTCGACGCTCTCCGCCCCGTCGATTCCCGTGCGCCGGACGCTCTCCGCCCCGTCGATTCCCGTGCGCCGGACGCTCTCCGCCCCGTCGATTCCCGTGCACTCGTGATCCACGGTATCTGGATCGGCGGTGTCGTTCGGGCCGGGTGTCGGGGGCGTCGTGTCGTTGATGGGCGCGCTCGTGCATTCGTGGGTTCTCTGCCGCGTCCGACCGACGCCTCCTCGGTTCTCCCTGCGGCGAGCGCGTCGACGTCGGTGGCCGGGAGGGACGTGTGGGCGAACGACCGCCACCGACGTTGTGAGAGGAGTTCGATCGGATAGGTTGGTGAGCTCAACGGGTCGTAATCGCCCGTGTCGGTCCGCATTCGGCCGACAGTAGTACCACGGTTGTTCCGAACAGCGCGACGGTGCGCGCCATCGGCGGTCGCGGACAGTGCCGTCGAGGACGTCGCGTAGACGCCTTTTCGTGGCGGGGTTCGCCCGTCGTCCGACGGTTCCCTGACGGGGATTGGATGGTAATTATCCCATACTCGTCGCGAAGTCTTTTCAGGCAGCACTATCTGGCTGGAATTTTTCGAAACCCGACAGGGCATGTGTGGTAAAGTCACACAATTAAGCAGTGCCGGGGATACTGTGTGTTCGTCCGGGGGGACATCCGATGAGCAAAGCACAATCGAAAGGGGGAGTCGATACCGCCACGTCGTCCGACGGCACGGGAGCGGACGTGGACGGCAGCACGACCGATAGCGCGGGGACACCGACGGACGACGAGGTGTTCGAGTTACTGGCGAACCAGCGTCGACGGTTCGTCCTTCACTACTTGCGGCGACGACCCGACGAGTGCGTGTCGCTGTCGACGCTCTCGGAGGCCGTCGCCGGCTGGGAGCACGGCGTCGACCCGGCGGAGCTCGACTACCGGGAGCGTAAGAGCGTCCGGAACTCGCTCCACCAGTTCCATCTCCCGAAGCTCGACGACGCCGGTATCGTCGCGTACGACGACGACGGCGACGAGATATCGCTCCGCGACCCCGTCGTCGTGGACGCGTACCACGCGGTCGCGGGCGCCGACGACGCGGTCCCGTGGACGGCGTACGTGGTCGGTGCGGGCGCTGGCGCGGTCGGCGTGCTCGTGCTCGCCGCGACCGGCGTCGTCGAAGGGGTCGTCGCCTGGGTGCTCGCGGTGCTCGCGGCGGTCGCGGTCACGGCGGTGCACTATCACGGGCGAAGAACGGGACGGGACGTCGACGGGCCGCCGCCGGAGTGCGGAGAGTAATCGCTCGTCAGTCGATCCGGCTGTCGGGGTCGGTCATCACGCGATCCGGCTGTCGGGGTCGGTCATCACGCGATCCGGCTGTCGGGGTCGTTCGCGGGTTCGGTCGTCGACCCGGTGAGCCGGCCGCTCTCCTGGATGACGTTGAACGCGGTGACCAGGTCGGTTCGGGAGACGAGGCCGACGAGGTCGTCGTCCTCGATGACGAGGAGTCGGCCGACGTTGCTGCCCTGGATCTCCTGGAGGGCGTCCATCGCCGCGGCGTTCGGTTCGATGGTCTTCAGTTCGGTCGTCATGACGTCACCGACGGTGTACGCGTCGCGCTCGACGGGTTTGACGTCCTTCGCGTCCGCGAGCGTGACGACGCCGACGAGCGTGCCGTCGTCGAGAACCGGATAGCCGGTGTGGCGTTCGCGGAACATGCGTTCGACGAGTTCCGCGACGCTCGTCTCCGGCGTCACGGTGTGGAGGTGTTCGCGCGTGGTCATCACGTCCGCGACGGTGACGCCGTTGAATACCGCCTTCATCACGACCTGCTGGCTCTCGCCGCTCGCGCCGATGTAGATGAAGAACGCGATCCCGATCATGAGGAGCTGCGTCGTCAGGAGCCCGAACAGGCCCAGCAGGACGGCGAAGCCCTTCCCGACGCTCGCCGCGATCTGGGTTGCCTTGGCGTACGGGCGGTTCCGCGCGAGGAGTGCGCGGAGGACGCGCCCGCCGTCCATCGGGAACCCGGGGAGCATGTTGAACACGGCGAGCGCGACGTTCATCACGGCGAGGTACGCGACGACGAACGCGACCGCTGCGAGGCTCTCGGGGACGAGGAACGCGACGGCGACGTACGCGAGCGCGCCGAGCGCGACCGAGACCGCTGGGCCGGCGATGGCGACCGCGAGTTCTTGCTTCCAGTCCTCGGGCATCTCCGAGAGCGCGGCGATACCACCGAAGATCCAGAGCGTGATGGAGTCGATGGTGTACCCGTACCGCATCGCGGTCAGCGAGTGCCCGAGTTCGTGGAGGACGACGCTCGCGAACAGCCCGATGGCGGCGGCGCTCCCGACGAGCCAGCGGACGTTCTGGCCCTCCAGCGCGCCGGCGTCGATGGCGACCCGCGGGAGCTGGTTGACGAGTTCGACGGTGCTCGCGACCTGGCCGGCGATGAGGTACGCGAACAGCGGGAGGACGAGGAGGAAGGTCACGTCCAACTTGATCGGGATGCCGAACAGCGACCCGATGCGGTAGCTTCGCATACGCACACGTAGCGGTGGAAGGGGCTTAAATCGCCGGCCACGCTGGCACGGTCGGCGCGCAAGCGCCGTCCTCGACGACGCGGTTTGAAGTACGGTCGTGGCGAACGGTCGACCATGAGCGAGAGCGACGCGGCGACACCGGTGATTCGACGCGGCGAGGACGTCGAGTACGAGGCGGTGGATGCGGCCGATGGCCTGGAGAAGGGCGTGCTCGTGGACGAGAGCGATGGTGCGCCGAACTTCGCGATGCGGCGGTTCACGCTCGCGCCCGGGAGCGAGGTGCCGGAGCACACGAACGCGGTCGAGCACGAGCAGTACGTCCTCGAGGGCGAGTACGTCGTGGGCATCGACGACGAGGAGTACGAGGTCAGCGCTGGGGATTCGCTCCTCATCCCGGCGGGGACCGTGCACTGGTATCGGAACGAGAGCGACGAGCCGGGGGCGTTCATCTGTGTCGTCCCGAACGGCGACGACACCATCGAACTCGTCGAGTAGGAGCGGGTGCGGTCCGGTTGGCGTGGGTTGCGGTTGCGACCGGCACCCTTTTGTTTCTTTAGGCCAGCCTAAATCGTATGGACGAGCGAGACGTTCCCGGCACGACGCGCGCCCGAACCAGCCTCGCGCTCTTCGCGGCAATCTTCGGGTTCGGCGACCGCAGTGGCGACGTGCGAGCGGACGGCGGCGAACGCGACTGACGGCCGCCGTCGGCGGTCGCGGTCAGGGGTCGAGGTAGAGGTTGAACACGTACCAGTCGCCGTCGTAGGACGCGACCGCGCCCCTGAAGTCGACGCGCTCGTCGTACTCGTCGGCCGGCCGCAGGTCGTCGGCGATACCGAGGTCGTCGAGGACCGTCGAGAGCGCGTCCGAGACCGGTGGCTCCTCCTCGTACCGCTGGCCGGATTCCTCGTCGACGGCCGCGTCGAGAACCTCGCGAACGGCGTCCGAGGGGTCCTCGAACCGGGCGTCGGGGACGGTCTCCTCGACGTGGACCTCGAGTTCGCTCCGCGTCGACGCGACGCGCTCGACCGCGAACGTGCGCTCAGGGACCGACACCGTCCGCTGCTCGGCGACGACGCGATAGTAGTCGTCGTAGTAGTCCACGTACTCGAACGGCGGGTCCGGAACCAGGTCGCTCTCCTCGACGGACACGTCCCGATGGTACTGGACGGGGCGGAGGCCGTCGACATCGGGTTCCCCGAGGAACCCGTCGTTGCCGGCGTAGACGGCGTCGAGCGCGGCCTGGAGTATCTCGCGGTCGCGCTCCGATAGCGAGTCGAACGGCTCGCTTCGGACCGTCGCGTCGCTCGGCGGGTCCTCGTCGGTGCGCTCGACCGCGAACAGCCAGCGGTCGCGGTCGACCTGACGCGTCCGCTCGACCGTGACCGCGTGGAACGCGCCCTCGTGCTGGAGGAAGGTCGGTCGCAGCCGGACGTCGTCGCCCCACTCGTCCGGTTCGACGAGCGGCCACTGGACCGCGGTGACGCGCCCGGTCCCGAACAGTTCGTCGAGCCAGTCGCGCTTGGTCGCGGCGTCGTAGTCGAGGCGGGTGCTCGCGCGGACCGCCGTCGGGTCGGCGACCAGGAGGTGGCTCGCGAGCGAGCCGTCGACGTCGTCGGCGTGCAACACGTACCTGTCGCCTGCGCCGATGCTCACGCACCCGGCGCCAGCGGTCGCGCTGGCGCCGGCGAGCGCGCCGGCCGAACGGAGGAGGGCGCGTCGAGAGGACGGCATGAGTCGTCCGGAACGTGCCAGCAAACTGGTATACGTCTTGTGTTCGCTGGCGCGTCGACCCACGGAGACACTGGTGGGCGCTAGCGTGACTCCGAGAACCTGAAATACCCGGGTCAAGTAGAGTCTCGCGTGTCAAAGCAGGTCCAGCGCGTCGACACGCTGTTCCTCCACGAGCGCGGCGACCGGTACGACGTCGTCGTCCAGTCTGGTGGGGAGCGTGCGCTCCGCGGGAAGCTCGAACCGAAGGAGACGTCGGCGGGGCCCCGCCCCGGGAAGTTCCGCGTCGTCGACGGCTCCAGCGAGGACCCACGGTCGCCCGACGAGTTCGTGGACCTGGCGCGTCGCGCCGACCGCATCCGCATCAGCGAACAGACCAGCCAGCCGGCGCGCGACGAACTCCGCGAACTCCTCGACGGCTACCAGCTGTCCGCGAAGGTCGTCCGCACGTGCCGGTACTGCGCGACCGACGGCCGGTACTCGCCGATAACGAGCGACACCGCCATCAAGGCCGGCCGCGACGAGATCTGTCCGGACTGCGCTCGCGCCGAACTCGAGCAGGAGCTCGCGTTCCACGGCGAGTTCACCGCGGACGCGAAGGACCGCCTGGAGGAACTCATGGTCGACGTCCGCGACCTCGGCCGCATCAAGAACCTCCTCGAAGGCCAGCTCGACCCGGACCTGACGAAGTTCGACGAGATATCGGCGACCACCGACGACATCGACCTCGTTGGCGTCGACACCCTCGACCTCCACCCGGGCATCCAGAACCACCTCGAAGGCCGGTTCGATACCCTGTTGCCCGTGCAGAGTCTCGCCGTCGAGAACGGGCTCTTCGAGGGGAAAGACCAACTGGTGGTGTCCGCGACCGCGACCGGGAAGACGCTCGTCGGCGAGTTGACGGGACTCGACCGCGTGCTGAACGGCCAGGGGAAGATGCTCTTCTTGGTGCCGCTGGTCGCGCTCGCGAACCAGAAGCACGAGGACTTCCAGGAGCGCTACGGCGACATGGTCGACGTCACCATCCGCGTCGGCGCGAGCCGCATCAACGACGACGGGAACCAGTTCGACCCCGGCGCGGACGTCATCGTCGGCACGTACGAGGGCATCGACCACGCGCTCCGGACGGGGAAGGACCTCGGGGACATCGGGACGGTCGTCATCGACGAGGTCCACACGCTCAAGGAGGAGGAGCGCGGCCACCGGCTCGACGGCCTCATCTCGCGACTGAAGTACTACTGCGAGAACCGGTCGGCTGCACGACCAAGCTACGGCGGGGCGCAGTGGGTGTACCTGTCCGCGACCGTCGGGAATCCCCGCGAGCTCGCGGTAGGACTGGAGGCGAACCTCGTCGAGTTCGAGGAACGTCCGGTGCCGATCGAGCGTCACGTGACGTTCGCGAGCGGGAAGGAGAAACCCCAGATAGAGAACCGGCTCGTGAAGCGCGAGTTCGACCGGGAGTCCTCGAAGGGGTATCGCGGGCAGACGATCATCTTCACGAACTCGCGACGGCGCTGTCACGAGATAAGCCGGAAGCTCGAGTACTCGTCCGCGCCGTATCACGCCGGGCTCGACTACGGTCGCCGGAAGACCGTCGAGCGGAAGTTCGGGAATCAGGACCTCGCCGCCGTCGTCACGACCGCGGCGCTCGCGGCCGGTGTCGACTTCCCCGCGAACCAGGTCATCTTCGACACGCTCGCGATGGGTATCGAGTGGCTCTCCGTTCAGGAGTTCGAGCAGATGCTCGGGCGCGCCGGCCGCCCGGACTACCACGACCGCGGGAAGGTGTACGTGCTCGTCGAGCCGGATTGCGCGTACCACAACTCGATGGAGATGACGGAGGACGAGGTCGCGTTCAAGCTCCTCAAGGGCGAGATGGAGGACGTCCTCACGAAGTACGACGAGGACGGCGCGGTCGAGGAGACGCTCGCGAACGTCGCCGTCGGTGGGACGGACGCGAAGCGGTTGAACGACCGGATGCTCGGCGACATCCCGACGAAGCACGCCGTCGGGAAGCTCCTGGAGTACGCGTTCATCGACGGGTTCGAGCCGACGCCGATCGGGCGCGTCGTCTGCTCGCACTTCCTCACGCCGGGGGACGCGTTCACGATACTCGACGGGGTCCGGAAGGACGCGCATCCGTACGAGATCGTCGCCGATATCGAACGCAAGGACGCCGACCTCTAGCCGGGGCGCGGTTCGAGACTGCGAAGTCGTAAAATCAGCTCGGCGTTCGGCCTAGAAATAGTCGTTCCTGGCCACCAAAGAGGCCAGAAGTATCAAGTAAAAGCTTCTCAATCTTCTAACAAGCGGAGGCTGGGGTTCATCATGGAAGGCATACATATCGACGATGGCGCGCACAACGTGCTGGTGACGACGGACGACGTGGATACCTGCACGGCGTGCCTGGACGAGGGGAACCCGGACCACCGAGCGGAGTTGACCGTGACGTATCCGAACGAGTCCGCGGAGCAAAGCGGGTTCGGTGACCACAGTCGGATGCAGCCCGCGAAGAAGGGCCTCATCTCCATCGGGGACACGATGCGGTCGGCGACGGCGGCGAGCGGGAGCGGCCCGGATTTCACGGGTGCGGTCGCGCAGGACGCCATCGCCGACCCGACGAACCTCCAGCGGCTCGGGACGTCCATCAGCGAGTTCTGTCAGCGCTGGGACGACAGCGGCTACGACATCTACGTCTGCTTCGATTCGCTCTCGGCGCTCCTCGAGTACACCTCGCCCGAGGTCGTCTTCCAGTTCTGTCACGTCCTCACGAAGCGACTGGAGTCCGTGGACGCGACCGCGCACTTCCACCTGGACCCGGAGAGTCACGCGGACGAGACGGTGGCGACGTTCCAGTCCATCTTCGACCAGGTCGTCGGCGAGGAGACGGAGGCGTCGACGATGGACGTCGACTACGAGGAGGCGAGCGACGACGACATCGCGGCGCTCGCAGAGGACTGGAGCGAGGAGGCGTCGTACTCGATCGTCGGCGGGACGTACGACCGACCGGACGAGGTCACGGAGGCGACGGACGACGACATCGAGCAGACCCTCGCAGAGCGCCTCTGAGAACCCCCGATACCCCACATTCCTCGCGGTGCTTCCGGCCGATTCTCTCGGCCTGGTCGACCCACCAGAGTCGTTCGGTTTTCGTTCGCCCGCGCAAGTCTCGTTCGCCCGCGCAAGTCTCGTTCGCCCGCGCAAGTCTCGTTCGCTCCCGTGCGCTCGGTCCGTCGGTTCGAACGAGCGACCGACACCGGCATGGGTACCCAACGTCCAGCAAGCGAATAACCAACAGAAATCACCGTAGCGGCGCTCTCGGGCCGGAAACCATTTACTTACGGTCTACGTGAAACGTTACGAACCGGCCACCAACCGGGGGTATCTGATGACCGACCGAACCGAACCCGAGAAAGCCGTCCTGCTCGTCGACGAAACCCTCGACGACGAGGACGGCGAACACTGCGACGAACTCATGAACGTCGCCGACGCCAGCGACCGCGCCGAGCTGTTCGTCACGTTCCCCGCGGACGCCACCGACCGCGTCGGGTTCGGAACAATCGGCATGGGGCGCCAGCCCCACAAGCGCGGCATCGTCGTCGTCGGCGAAGTCGTCGGCGCCCACGCCGACGAACCCGACTACGACGACCCCATCGCAGAGGACCACGTCGCCAGCGCCGACGACCTCCGCGCCCTCGGCCAGTCCATCAGTCGCTTCTGTCAAGAATGGCGCGACCGCGGCCACGCGATCGGCGTCTGCTTCGACGGGCTCGGCGACCTCCTCGACGCGAACGACCCGGAAGCCGTCTTCCAGTTCTTCCACGTCCTCACGAACCGCCTCGAGACCGTCGGCGCCACCACGCACGTCCACGTCGACCCCGACCGCGTCCCCGAACGCACGCGCCTGACGTTCGAACAGCTCTTCGACGAAACCGTCCACGAAGAGGTCGAACTCGACGCACTCATCCCGACGAGCACCGGACGCGCGAGCGACGACGACGTCGCCAACGCCATCGGCGGCGACGGCGGCACCAGCACGCACCGCTCCACGAGCGAAGCGAGCGACGACGACATCGCCGACGCCCTCCCCGACTGACCCGCCGCACCAGGCCACAGCCACCAGCGGCAAGCACCCACGTGCGAAGAACCTGCGACCACAACCCTCGTCAGCCCCGCCGACTTCCCTAGGTTTTAGGCAGCGACTCCCGTCGACACTGGCGTGGTCGCACTCACGCCCGAGATACTCGTCGTCTTCCTCGTCATCGCGGGCGCACTCGCGCTGTTCGCAACCGAAGTCGTCCCCGTCGACATCACCGCACTCGGCGTCGTCGTCGCCCTCCTCGTCGTCTCCGAAGGCAGCCAGTACCTCCAATCGGTCGGCGTCATCGCCGACAGCGTCGTCCTCGTCACCCCACAGCAAGGCATCAGTGGGTTCGCGAGCACCGCCACCATCACCGTCCTCGCGATGTTCATCCTCTCCGACGGCGTCCAACGCACCGGCATCGTCGGCATCCTCGGCCGGAAGATGGCCGCGTTCACGAAAGACGACGAGAACCGCCAGCTCGGCGCCACCATGACTCTCGTCGCCCCCATCAGCGGCTTCATCAACAACACCGCCGCCGTCGCCATCCTCCTCCCGATGGTCACCGACCTCGCACACGACGGCAAGACCTCCCCCTCCAAACTCCTCATCCCCCTGAGTTACGCGTCGATGTTCGGCGGCACCCTCACCCTCATCGGCACCAGCACGAACATCCTCGCGAGCGAACTCGCAGCCGGCCTCTACGACCCCACGGACGCCCGGTTCATCGGGCTCGAAGGCGGCTTCAGTATGTTCGAGTTCACCGCACTCGGCGCCATCGTCACCGTCGTCGGGTTCGTCTACCTCTTCACCGTCGGCCGCCTCCTCCTCCCCGAACGCATCAAACCACGCGCCGACCTCACCGAAGAGTTCCAGATGGCGGACTACCTCACCGAAGTCGAAGTCCGCGAAGACTCCCCGATCATCGGGCAGACCGTCCGCGACGCACTCGTCCAGACGGACTTCGACGTCGACCTCGTCCAACTCATCCGCGGCAGCGAGACGTTCCTCGAACCACTCGGCCCCAAAACGATCCAGGCCGGCGACGTCTTCGCGGTGCGCACCGACCGCGACACGCTCGTCGAACTCATGGACGCCGAAGGCCTCGACCTCCTCGCCGACGTCACCGTCGACGAAGCCGAACTCGAAACCGCAGAACGCGCCGAGAACCTCGTCGAAGTCGTCGTCGCCCCCGGCAGCTCGCTCGTCTCCCAATCCCTCCGCACGAGCGCGTTCCGCCAGCGCTACGACGCCACCGTCCTCGCCCTCCGCCGCGGCGACGAACTCTTCCGGAAACGCATGGACAACATCGACCTCCGCGTCGGCGACACCCTCCTCGTCCAAGGCACCGCCGACAGCATCGAACGCATGGACGCCAACCGCGACTTCATCGTCGCCCAAGAGATCGAACGTCACGACTGGCGCGAAGGCAAGATCCCGGTCGCACTCGGTATCGTCGCCGCCGTCGTCGGCGTCGCCGCCGCCGGCATCCTCCCCATCGTCGCCAGCGCACTCGCCGGCGCCCTCGCGATGGTCCTCACCGGCTGCATCAAACCCAGCGAACTCTACGACGCCGTCCAATGGGACGTCATCGTCCTCCTCGCCGGCGTCATCCCCCTCGGCATCGCCATGGAAACCTCAGGGGCCGCCGCACTCGTCGCCGACGCCCTCGTCGACGCCGCGAACGTCCTCCCCGCTATCGTCATCCTCGGCCTCTTCTACGTCCTCACCGCCGCCCTCACGAACGTCATCAGTAACAACGCCAGCGTCGTCCTCATGATACCCGTCGCCGCCGAAGCCGCCGTCACCCTCGACGCCTGGGCGTACCCCTTCATCCTCGCCGTCACCTTCGCCGCCAGCACCGCGTTCATGACGCCCGTCGGCTACCAGACGAACCTCTTCGTGTACGGCCCCGGCGGCTACAAGTTCACCGACTACCTCCGCGTCGGCACCCCCCTCCAGGCCATCTTCGCCGTCGTCACCACCCTCGGCATCTACTTCCTCTGGGGCCTCCAACCGCCCGCCTAGACCGACGGGCTCACCGCGAGGACGCCCCACCCGGAACGAAACCCTTACCACCAAACCAACCGAAGGAGTAAGCGAGGGCTGGTGGGTTAGCCTGGTATACTTCGGGCCCTGGGAGCCTGTGACGCCAGTTCAAATCTGGCCCAGCCCACTCTGAATTAATATTTTTTGGGCGATTAGCTAACAGCTCGGCCGTTCTAAGGCGGTGGTTTGCATGAGCGTCGAGCACTCCAACGAGCCCCAGATCTGCAACTTCTGTGGGCACCGGATCGACGAGCCGCTGAAGCGGTGTCCGGCGCTCGACGAGGGGGTGTGTCGCCCGTGAGACGACACTGTCCGCACTGCGGCACGCGGATGGTCACTGTCACCACCCGCGGCGGCCTCACCCGCCGCGAGTGCCCCGAGGGACCCCACGGCGTCGGAGGTGACTCGGCGTGAGGGTCGACCGCCACGTCGGCCGCGACGGCGTCGAGAAAGCCCGCAACGCGCTCGACAAGCGCCTCGCACCGCCGACGATGACCTTCCCCGACGACTGGACCATGTCCACCGCCTGGGAACGTGCTCAGCGCGCAGCCGCCATCTGCGCGCCCACCGGCCCAGCCGCCTTCCGCGTACTCATGGGGTACATCGACCACGACGGCCACGGTGACGAGCACGAGGTTACGTTCACCATCTACGACGGCGACCTCGTCGCAGACTGTTCCTGCGCCGGGTTCTCGCACCCGCCACACCGCCACTGGTGCGCCCACGTCGCTCGCCTCTGGTGGGAGTGGGTCCGCGACGACCTCGCCGTCACCGACCTCGACACCGGGAGCATCCACACCGCCCCGCCCTGGTGGCTCCGCGTCGACGACCACGACGCACCCACGCCAACCAGCGCGTCGCGGGGCGTCGCGCGCACCGACGGAGGTGAACCCCAGTGGCGCGACTGAACCAACACCGACGACGGTTGGCCACGCGCAGGCGGAAAGTGCGCGCCCGCACACGAAGCCCGGACTCCCCCACCCCAGGGGGTTCTATTAACGGATGCAATCCCCACCGCCGTCCTGCTATTAGCACCCCCCGATTCGCTATTAACGAGGTGGGTACCTGATGGCGCGCCCCACTGACTCCGGCCCCGGCGCCACCGTCTCCGCGTCGTCGGTCCCGCAAGAGCTCGTCGACGAGTTCGACGACTGGGTCGACCGCGGCGACCGCTTCGACTCCCGGAGCGAAGCCATCCGTGGCCTCATGCGCAACGCCGTCGGCAGCACCCCCGAGTACATGACGCCACTGGAGCCACCGCGTAACGAACGCCTCGCACGCGGCTACAAGCGCCTCTGCCAGGCCGCGAACAAGAACGGGGTCGTACGTCGGGACTCCGCTCGAAAGGCGTGCTCAAACGGGCCACAAAACCTCAGCAAGCAGGAGGTCGACGCGCTCGTGCTCAAACCGCTCGACCGGCGCGGCTACATCACGCTCCAGTCGAACGTCTACGGGGACAGCGCCTGGAAGATCGTCGGCTGGGAAACCGACGGGGAGTGCATCAACCGATAATCGATACCCAATCAGATTTCGACAGAGTTGATGAACTCCCTGGCCTCGCGTTCCAGAATAGACTTCTTGATATTCGTTCCCTCGTCATCGTAGGCGGCTCCGATTGCTACACCCTTTCCGGAGGGAAGCTCGCCTGTTACGAGAATTGCTTCGAAGTCTGGGTCTTCTTTGAGCCACTGAGGGCTGTACTTGTAACCCTGTTTTTCTGCGGTAACGTCCGTCAGATTCAGAGAACCGCTGTATGAGAGTCCATACTCTGACCAGTTGTTCCAGAAGCTGAACTGCCCATGCTTGATCCGCTGGGAGCTGAGTGCTTCATTGAAGGCTTTCTTTCCACCCTTTCTGATATCGTCGCCGAATGGGGGATTCCAGCCGAACATCCCTGATTCTCCCGGATCGACTGTAGCAGCGAATAGCGCGAGAATTGGGAACTTTTCGTTATCCTCGGTAGCGACGTAGTTCAGGTTCGAATCATGGGGGAATCCAAACCATCCGTTGTAGAATACGTCTCCTCGGGATTGCTGTACGTTTCTTACACGCCATCCATTTTGCTTCACGCGAACATGCTCTACCGGTCGACTCGGAAGATTTGAGTCACTATCGGCAGCGGCGGCTCCTATTCCACCAAGACTGAGGGCACACACAGTCCCGTGCTTGAGGCACTCCCTTCTGGATTTCATATGATTCGCAACTGCCGCGAAACACAAATGCTTTGGGCTGAAAATTTGGAAAAAGTGGAAACAGAGTGGACTTCCTCTTGGATTTTTCCAAGACCTTTGGAAAATCCAGATTATTTTTCGGGAGAGGGTTAATCGAGAGAGAATTAGAGATCGGGGACCGCGTTGAGATACCTCGTTATTCCCTGCGGTCTCCGTCCTGTGTCCTCTCCGGCGGTTTGTACGGGAGCTTCACCACGAAGTGCCGGCCGAACCCGCGCAGGCGCTCCATCGCGAACTGGAACGGCACGAACAGCCCGAGCACGAACGCCAGCAGGTGCGTCGCCTCGACCATCATCCCGAGAGCGACTCCTCGAACTTCATCAGTCGGTGCGACCCGCCACCGTCGTAGTCCCGAACGAGCAGGTGCGTGTCCGAGACGGCGTGCCCGAAGACGTAGTTCTGGGCCTTGAACGACGGCACGCGGACGCCCATCGGGACGAGATCCGGGAGCGCGGTCGCGTCGAACGCCAGAACCGTCGGCGCTCCTGGCCGTGCGAACGCGTAGATCACGCCGTCCGCAATCATCAGGTGCCGGAGATCGACCCGAAGGTCCGTGTTCGGCGCACCGTTCCAGGCCGCCATCCGCCCCGCGTCCAGCGTGTCACCCGCTTCGAGCGGGTCCGACCGGTCCAGGACGTTGACAGGCGTGTTCCCGCCGAGCGTGACCGCGTAGTTCTCCGTGACGGTGATGTCGTCGTTCACGAACGAGTAGCTCCCCACCGCCCCGAACGTCCCGTCCGAGTTGACGGGGACGACCTTGTAGCCGCCCGAGAAGTAGACGTGCTCGCCACTCGGGGAGACCGCTGGGGTCGCCTGGGCGCTGTTGTCGTCGCCGATGTCCACCGAGTCCGCCAGCAGCGGGTTCGCCGGGTCCGTCATGTCGAACACCCGCGCCGTCGTCCCCTCGTGCTGGTAGAGGTAGTCACCGTCCGGCCCGAACGCCATCTCGCCACCCGTCGGGATGGGCGATCCGTCCGGTATCTTCGCGACGAACTCCACGTCAGGACCCGCCGAGTACCCCGACGACGGCACGGGCTTGCCGAACCCCGTCACGGCCAGGCCTCCACCCACACAGTTGGGTCACTCGTCGCCGAATCAGCCCGCACCACGCCCATCGTCTGGGTCTCCACGGGGATGCCCTCGGCGTGCTTGTCCTGCTTGCGGTACTCGATGACCCGGTTCGCGTTCCCCTGTGGCTTGAACGCCACCTCCACGGAATCCGTGAATCGGAGATCGACGCTCGTCGCCTCGAACCCGAAGTCGAGCCGGCCCTGGTCGTCGGTGACGTCCTCGGGCGGCCCGCTCTGGGTGACGGTGAACTGCTGCGCGTAGTACTGCGTCCCGCTGTCCTCGTCGGTGTACTCGCTCTGAGCGTCGTCCAGCGCCTCGACGAGTTCCTGGCCACGCTGTTCCAGCAGGAGCGCGAGCAGTAACCGGTCGGTGTCGCTCGCGAAGACGTCCGACACCCACGAGTTCACACCGACGCCGTACTCGTCGAGCAGCGCCTCGATGTTCGACCCCGGTCCGGCAGTCGTCCTAACCATCGGTCGACCCCCCGAGTACGGCGACGCGCCGGCGCGTCTCGACCACGCGCTCCTCGAGTTCGTCGACGCGCGCCTCGACGTCCTCCAAGGCCGCGACGAGTCCGTCGCTTTCGACCTCGTCCTCGCCGGCGACGACGCGATGGGCGGTCTCGGCGGTCGACTCGATGCGTTCGAGCTTCCGCGAGTTCCGCGCCGCCAGCACCACCGACGCCGCAATGAGTGCTGCCGTCACCGGGTCGCCGCCCGTCGCGGTCATCACCCACGACACGAGCGTCGCGAACACGCCAACGCTCACGACCCGCCACCTCCGGCGGCCGTGTTCGCGAGTTCCAGCGCGGGACCGGCGGCCGTCAGCGCGTACAGCACGACGATACCGCCGAGCACGTAGCCGGGATGTGCGACGAGCCACCCGAGCGGCCCGCCGAGCTGGGACCCAGCATCCTCGAAGGTCTGGGCTGCGGCACCAGCGTAGCCCTGTTCGCGGGCGTCGTCGGCGGTCTCCCAGGACTGCTGGCCGGGACCGGCGGTGTTCCCGGGTTCGCTATCGACCAGCGAGTGCAGGCCGAGCGCCCCCCGCGTGAGGAAGCTCTGGTCGTCGCCCTGGAACTCCTCACCGAAGCCACCACGAAGGCCGCCGCCAGGGGTATCGTCGAACTGCCGGCCGATCGCCTCGTCGACCGACCCGCTCAGATGGTCGAGCGTCCCCGCCGCGCCGTCGACCAGCCCACCACCGGCCTCGTCGTCGGTCGCCCTCGCGACGGACTCGTCGACGCTCCCGGCCGCGTGGTCGGCCACGCCCGCCGCCGTCTGGTAGGCGCCACCGGCAGCGTTGGCGAGCCCGCCCAGGAATCCACCAGGCATCTCAGTTCACCACCACGTACAGGAACCCGAGTGCGCCCACGCCGATCGCGGCCGCCGCAGCGGGCGACACCGGCAGTTCATTCATCGCATCAGGGACGTTCGGGGTGGTTGCCTGTGCCTGGGACGACGACCCGCCGTTCTCGCTGGTGGTGTCGACGTTCGAGACGCCCTCGCCACTCCCGATGTCATCGACGTCGCTATCGCCGAACGCGAGCCCGTTCGTCGCCTCCTCGACGGCCTGCTCGGTCTCCTGAATCGTCTCCGTCGACGTCGACCCGCCGAAGGTCGTCACCGTCACGTCGTCCTCGGTCTCCGCGCTCCCCGTCGTGTTGCCGGGCGTGGAGCCGCCGCCGACGGACCCGAGCGTCTCGGTCGCCCGGCCGGTGTCCGTGTCGACGCCGAGGTTGAGCGTGGCGTTGGCGCCGACGGCGTGCCGGAGCGCGTCACCCGACGACGCCGGCCCATTCGATTCGTCCTCGTCCTTTTCCTTGAGGCGCGTCCCACCGCCGCCGCTGGTGGGGAACGCGCGTGGAATTGCCATCAGTCGGTCACCTCGACGTAGAGTTCTGCAACCTCCGCGAGCGCCTGCAGCGCCAGCGCCAGCATCACCACGTCCGCCAGCGTCACCTCCATCCCACGGACGGTGACGACGACCTGACGCATGGCTCCCGCGTCGGCGGCGGGCGGCGCGGCCTGCTGGGTGCTCGGCGCCGTCGTCGACGACGTCGACGCCGCGCCCGGGTACGCCGTCACCGAGACAGCGCCCGTCTGCTGGCCGCTACTCAGTCCGCCCTGCATGATTCTAGCTCAGCTCCGCGATGTCGGCCTTCACCGCGTCCTTGAGCCCGGGGATGCGGTTCTCGGTCTGTTCACGCGGGAGCGACAGGAGCGCGTTCGTCGCCTCCGTTCCGCGCGTCGGCTCCTCGAACTTCACGGTGTAGTCGGCCTTCACCTGCATCACGACCTCCCACTTCCGCGGGACGAACGGTTGGAGTTCCGTGCGGTTCAGGTCGAACGAGAGGGGTTCCTCGATCTGGTCGCGAGTGTGCGCGATGGCCGTCGGGATGCTGAACAGGTCCTGGCCGAACGACGCACCCCCGCCGGGTGCGGTCTTCTTGAACTTCACCGTCGCCGGGTCCCGCGGCACGTAGTAGATGTCCAGCGTCGTCCCGGTGTTGGGCGAGGAGTAGTCGAACGAGTCCGCCGCGTAGTCGACGGTGAGCGCACTCCCCGAGACGCGGGTACCGTCGTCGTAGACGACGATGTTGTTCGTCGCCGGCGACTCCAGCAGGTTGTGCGAGAGCTTGAAGGTCTCGCTGTTGTCGGCGGTGTCATCGACGGTCTTGGTCTCGTACGCGGGGACGACGAGCGAGAGTTCGCGGTCCTCGCGGAGCCAGATCGGCCGGGGCGCCTGGAACCGCGCGACGGTGGAGAGTTCGCCAGGCGTGTTCGTGGAGAACTCCCAGGAACTCGTCGGGACGTGGCCCTCGCTCCACGGGAAGTTCCGCGCGAGGCTCCGGCGGGTGAACTGCTGCTGGCCGGTACTCATTCGATGTCGACCTCCTCGACGGCGTCGCTGTCGACGTAGATCTCGCTCTTCGAGTGGTCGATCTGCACGCTCGACTCCACGAGCACGTACGCGGTGTCGATGTCGCGGATCTCCAGGGTCTGGCCAGCCTTCTGCTCGGGCGTGCCCTGAGCTTCGAGTTCGAGCTTCACCGAGTCGACGTTGTCCTTCTTCTGCTGATCGGTGATGCTCTTCTCGTTGAACGAACGGATGTTCGCGAGCGGGACGCTCACGATCTGCCACTGGTTGTCCGTCGGCGACTCATACGCGAGGGCGACCCGCGTGTTGTTCGGGAGCGGGTCACCGTTCGAATCCCGAAGGTCGGCGTAGACGGGGAAACCGACGAGCTTCTGGCCGACCGCGACGGAGTTCCGGAGGATGAGCCCGACGCCGTCGTCGGGCGAGATCTCCAGGACCGGGCTGAAGTTCCCGGTGTCGTTCGTCGCGGTGGTGACGTACTCGCTGGTGTCGCCCTCGGCGGCGAAGAGAGACTGGGTCATCAGGCCCCACCCCCGAGCGACGTGACCGAGTTCTTGAGGCCGAAGCGCTGTGCGAGCGCGTCAACCGTGTAGAGCCCGCTGCCGACGGTCATCATGCGCTCACCGACGACCATCTCGGAGCCGGCGATTCCCGCGACGCCGTACAGTTCGTTCGGCAGGTCCACGCCCATCGTCCCCTCCAGGAGCGACCCGCCGACCGCGGGAACGAGGTAGCCGCCCGCCACGTAGCCGGCATCGACCCAGGTATCGCTTTCAGTCAGTGCATCCATGGCATCGCCGTAGTTGCTCGCCATACGGACACCCATTGAGGCCAAGAGCGCATAATAGCGGTATAGAGCATCTCTACTAGCTGCATAGAACGAAATCGAGACGGTTTAGTTTGAAGCGAATCGATTAATCCAGCATTCTGATGGTAGATTCTACAGGCTATTTACCCTCTCCAAGATTCTATAGTACGAATAGCCCAATCACACCTCTTCATATCAATTGAATCCCATTCTTCTCTTTGAGTTTTAAAAATGTAATGCAGTTCGTGAAGGATCCAGATTATCCAAGAAAGGCCCACGAAAACCGATAGACTGAACGGCATAATTTCCGGAACGGATTTGGCCTTCAGTACTAACACTATAGACAAAAAGAGGAGAAGACCCGCATAGCGGAGCGCGCTGAGCTGCAGTCGAAAGAACAGAATCCGAATTGCGCCAACTAATTCTAAAATAAAGGTAACCATCAACAGGCCTGCTGAGACGGTTAGCGCAATCAGCGTCAGTTCCTCAAAGTGCGTGATGTCTGAACCATCTAAGGTGAACTGGAGGACGACTAAGACAACTGCCAAGATGGAGAGGGCCCGTCCAGCAAATTGATCAACAGCAGATGCAATTTCGTTGCTTGTTGGCGGTTCTGTGAGTGTTGCTGGATTGATTAAAAATATCAGAACAATATCGGCGGTTATCCCGAGTATTATCGAAATTGAGAAAGCTTGAGAAGAAACAACCATGACGCTATCCTCTGTGCTCTACGCAATAATCTCTCTCAATCCCGATCGTCGCTGTGCATCCTTTCTGTTGACAAATGGATTGTAACTCATCTTCTTCTTCTCGGTCAGGGTCAGTCATGATTGATTGTTTCCACAGCTAATTCCTGTGTGCAGGGCAAAAGTCGCGTTCCCTTCCTACCGGAACCTTACAGCCCGAGGCCGCACACAGCTTTTGTTTGTGAATTTCAGGGTCTTCGTCGCCACTTCCGCTCATAACACCCTTTGACTAACTACTTGGATATAAATCACTGCCACTCTGGAGAAAGCCCTCAGCGAAAGCCAACCGGTTCATTTGACCCAAATTTCAAAGACCCTCGACTAACGACTGACCAGAATGGTCCTTGTTAAGATTATAACAGGCCATAACAAGTCCAACCGTCTCTGACTTCGAAGGTTGGTAGCCGAGTTTCTCCGTTAAATCCTCACGTATCCGTCGGAACCGTTCGGCTCGGTCGCTGTGGAGCTTGATTTGTTCTTTAGTCATCGTCGAAGGGGTGACTCACTCGGATGCGGTCGCTGCCGTAGTGGGTGCTCTGCATGGGCCAGTGTTGGGAGTTCTCGCGGCGGAGTGTGGTGTCGTCGCTGTAGATCCATTCGGAGCCGATGGTGTCGCCGTCGTCGTTCGAGAACCGCCGGAGCGTCAGGGGTTCGCCGTCGACGAGCAACTCCTCGGGGAGGGTCCGGCCGTCGACGCGTTCGGCGTCGGCCTTGTGGACTTCCCGGGGGTACTCGACGGCCTGCGCGACCTTGTCCAAATCCGAGTCGCGAAACCCGCCCAGCAGCGTCGCCTGCGCTTGGGTCACGACGTCCTTGTCGAGTTTCGCGAGGCGCTGGGTGACCCACGCGACGATCATCCCCTCCCCGTGCCACGTCGTCGAGAGCGTGTCGTACGCGTCGGGGTACTGCTCGCCCTGCGACGCGAGGCACTCATCGGTTTGGCACGGTCCACTGCCCCGAGTTCATTCCACCTCGACTACGATCGCAGGTTCGTCACCGTCATCGCGTCTTCGAGCACGTCCGTCTGGAAGTCCGCGTCCGCGACCACGAGCTCGTCGCCGGTCGACCGTGCCGTCGCCGCGATGAGCAGGTCCGCCGTCGCCAGTCGACTCCCGTCGGTCACGAGTTCGTCCTGGAGGCGTCCGGCCTCCAGCGCGATCTCCTCGGTCAGGTCGAGCGCGTGGACGCCAGCGAAGTCCTTCCGGACCTCAACCATGTACGTCTCTCCAGCCCCAACGCGACCGTTGATGACCTCGAACACGCAGATGGTCGACGTCAACCACGGCTTCCGGTCCTCGATGTAGTCCTTCACCTCACGGTCGCCCCTGAGGTACTGGATGATGGTGGACGTGTCCAGGAACGTCATGTGTCACCGCGCTCGCGGCCCTCGCGGAGTCGCTCCATCGCCGCTTCGGCCTCGTCGTCGCTCCACGCGCCGAAGGTCATCGCTTCCTCGTCGCTCGCGAGCCGGAGCAGGAACTCGTCCCAGGTCTCGCCCTCGCGCTTGAGTTCTCCCAGCCGGTCCTTGGTCTCGGAATCCAGCGGGATGGACGTGCGACTCATATGAATTCACTATGAATTCAACCCGTTTCAGTCTTTTCCGAGAGCTCGGGGGGCGATTCGGAGGTCGCTACACGTCGACCGGGAGCCAGTTGGTGGCGTGGTCCTCCGTCACTCCGGTGCGCGGTCGAACGCGAGTTCGATTTGGTTCCCGTCGTCGGTGGAGTCGACCGCTATCTCGCCGTGCGAGCGTTCGACGAGCCAGTAGACGAGCCAGAGGCCGAGGCCGCTTGAGTGGTAGACGTCGGTCATGTCGTGGTGGCCGGTGAGGACGTTCGCTTCGACCTGCGGGATAGCGCTGGCAGTGTCGGTGACGGCGACGGTGACGGTGTCGGTGGTTTCGGTGACGGTGACGTGCACGGTCGGTTCGGGGTGGTCGTTGTGGTGGATGGCGTTCTCGAGGAGTTCGGTGATGGCGGCGTCGAGGCCGTCGATGCAGTGTGCACGAGCGGCGTCGGGGCAGTCCGCGTCGACGGTGCTGTTCGGGTAGCGGTCGTCGATGCGTGCGACGCACTCGTCGACGGTGGCGGCGACGTCGACGCGGTGTCTGGACGCGTCGGCGTCCAAGCGTTCGATGAGCGCGCGCCCCTTCTCGGCGCTTTCGAGGAGCGCTTCGGCGGTGTCGCAGATGACGTCGGTGTGCGGGGTAGCGTCGGGGTACGCGTCCGCGATGCGTTGGGCTTCACCGAGGACGACCGTGAGGTCGTTCCGGAGGTTGTGCCGGAGGAGCGTGTCCATGACGTAGAGTTGGCGTTCGCGACGCCGACGGCTGGTGACGTCGCGCGTGAAGCCCGTGATGCGGACGACGTCGCCGTCCTCGACGATCGGTTCGGCCTGCACCCACACCCACGTGCCGTAGCCGTCCGTCGGGTCGACGCGGTACTCGATGCTCTGGGAGTCGCCGCCGGCGAGTGCGGCCATCGCCTCCTCGACGCGCGGGACGTCCTCGGGGTGGACGGTGTCGAGGAACGACGCCGGGTCCGCACGCAGGTCGTCGACGGTTCCGCCGTAGACGTCCTCGTAGGCGGGGTTGACGAAGAGGAGTTCCGTCCAGTCGGCGCTGAACATCCAGAGGACGTCGCCCGTGGTCGCGGCGAGCTCCTGGAGGCGCGAGGTCGTCTCGCGGCGGTCGCGTTCCGCGGTGACGCGGTCCGTGATGTCGCGCGAACTGACGACGTACCCGTCGAGGTCGTCGTCCGTACAGTTCGACAGTCGGGATTCGAACGTCACCCACGAGCCGTCGTCGTGCCGGAAGCGGTACGTGGCGGTGGCTTCGGCGTACGTGTCCGCCTGGACGACGCGTTCGAACGCGGTCCGGATGGCGTCGACGTCATCGGGGTGGATGTACTCGAACGCGTTCGTGCCGATGACGTCCTCGGGGTCGTACCCGAGCGAGCGCCGGATCGCTTCGTTGGCGTACGTGACGTCGCCGTGCTCGTCGACCACGACGATCTTGTCCTGCGCGTGGTCGAGGAGGACGTCGAACGACCCGGACGGTACCATTGACTAGAGTCGTAGTAGCCCGGAGGTGTATAGATGCGTCGGCAAGTTATTAGATGGCCGATACTTCTTCGGGTGGTTACTCGTCGGCGTCGCGTGCGTTCTCGTCGTATGGGTCGACGTAGAGGTTGACGCCGAGGATGGTTATCTCCTGGTCGCTCGCGGGGTCGTCCGCGGGGAACTCCGGTTGCACGTACTGGTAGGAGCGTTCGCGGACGACGTACGCCTGGTCGTCGACGTCGAGGTCGCCTTCGGCGCGGGCGTCGCCGTCGCTCCGGTCGATGGGGAGCGACCCGAACTCGACGACCTCGCCGACCTCGGGGACGGGAAGCTGGGAGGCGAACCGCGTCTCGAGGAGTTCCTCGGTGTCGTCGTCGCGGAAGTAGTGGTACGTCTGGTTGGGTGCGCGCGGGCCGGCGTTCACGTCGATGCTCGGGTCGCTCATGCCCGTTGGTTCTCCGGACCACAGGATAAGGGTTGGGTGCTGGCGAGCGCGCGACGTCGATAATCCAGGGGTCGCGTCCTCGTGGAGAGGTCAGTTTTGTCAAAGAGTCGTTTCACTCTTCCAACTCCTTAACCCCATGTGCATAGCTATCGTGCAACATGCGCCGACTCGTCATCGCAACGACCCTCCTCGCGCTCGTCGTTCTCGCCGGCTGCATCGGTAGCAGTTCGAGCGACAGCGTCGGGTTCGCTGCCGGAGGCGCACAGGACGCGAACGACTTCCGGCACAACGTCAACGCCGGCTACGTGCCACAACCCGCGAGCCTTCCCGCCGAAGGCCTCTACCACGACTACTACTTCGACACCGGCCAGACCCAGCCCTGCAACGCCACGTTCTGCCCGTCGTACAGTCGTGCCGTCACAAAAGACCCCATCTCGGGCAACCGCGAACAGTTCCTCACGGTCGGCCTGAACTCGGGTATCGACGCGAACGAGTTCGAACGAAAACCCCTGAACCTCGTCGTCGTCGTCGACACCTCCGGGTCGATGGAGTCGCCGTTCGGGTCGTACTACTACGACAACGGCACCCGGAAGACGGTCGAGGACGACTCCTCGAAGATGGCGGCCGCCCGTAGCGCGCTCAGGACGCTCACCACGCACCTCACGGCCGACGACCGGTTCGGCGTCGTCGCGTACGACGACGACGCCCGCCGCGTCGTCGACATGGCACGCGTCGGCGACCGCGACATGGACGCCGTCAACCGGAAGATCGGGTCGCTGCGCGCTGGCGGCAGCACGAACCTCGACGCCGGGATGACGGTCGCCGAGGAGATGCTGCGGCCGTATCGCGACGCCGACCGCACCGAGCGCGAGACCCGCGTCGTGTACCTCACGGACGCGATGCCGAACGTCGGGACGACCGACGGCGGCACGCTTGGCGACCGCCTCGCGGCGAACGCCGACGCGGGCGTGTACTCGACGTTCGTCGGCGTCGGCGTCGACTTCAACGCGCGGTTCGTCGACACCGTGAACGACGTCGAGGGCGCGAACCACTACGTCGTCAAGTCACCGAGCGAGTTCGCCGACCGGATGGACGAGGGGTTCGCGTACATGGTGTCGCCGCTCGTGTTCGACCTCTCGGTGTCGGTGAACGCTTCGGACTATCGCGTCGAGCGCGTGTACGGGTCGCCTGACGCGAACGCGACCACGGGCGACGTCATCTCGGTGAACACGCTATTCCCGTCCCGGACGAGCGACGGCAAGACCGAGGGCGGCGTCGTCCTCGTGGAACTGGAGCGAGTCGGGAACGCCACGCCAACCGACGACGGCCCAGGGAGCCCGGCGGCGGTGACGCTCACAGCGCGCTACGAGACGCGCAACGGCGAGCGCCACGCGACCACGCGCACCGTCGCGTTCGCGGACCGCGAGGCGCCGTACTACGAAAGCACTGGCGTCCGCAAGGCCGTCCTCCTCGCGGAGTACGCCACCCTCATGCAGAACTGGATGGCGTACGAGCGCGCGACGGCCGGTAACGGCACCGTCGACGTGGCCGCGGACGACCCCATCGAGGGACGGACGCTCGGCGAGTGGGAGCAACGCTCGGTCGCTCTCCGAGCGTCGCCACCCTACCGCGACCGCATCCGCGCGTTCCGCGAGCACTTCGCGAACGAAGCGAACGCTCTCGACGACGACGCCCTCAACCGCGAACTCGCCATCATGGACGCCATCCTCGCTGCCGCCGAGAACGCCACCGACACCCAAGCGACCTTCGACGCCAGGCCCCTCAGGACCGCAGTCAACCCAGACACCAGGACCACAGCCAACCCAGACACCAGGACCGCATCCAACCCAGACACCACGAGCATCAGCACCGTACCAAGCTTCGGGCTCGATGTCGAGTCCGTCCAAGCGCGCGCCAGGGAAGCCCCAAGACGTACACCGGCCGGCTGAGAAGTCGGCCGTGACTCGATGCACGTCCGCGCCCTCCTGACGGACTCGCGTGCCGTCTCCCCCGTGGTGAAGTTCGCACTCGGCGTCGGCGTCGCGCTCGCCGTCGTCACCGCGGCCGTCGTCGCGTTCGGCGGCGTCTGGTCCGCGTTCGCGTGCCCGCTGGTCGGCGGCTGCGAGGACCCCACCGCTCCCCCGACCCTGGAGGGCACCGTCGACCCAGGGACTGACGGCTGGGGGACCGGCGACGAGACCGTCACCGTCGTTCACCGTGGCGAGGAGACCCTCGCGGTCGCACGACTCTCCCTCCGCGTCGGCGAGGACACCGTCACCGACGTCGCGTGGCCCGACGGGAACCGCTGGAATCGCGGCGAACGCGCGACCTACGAGGGCTCCGTTCCCGCGGGCGCCGACGTGCACGTCGTCTGGACGAGCGCCGACGGCGAGCAGGCGCAGGTTCTCGCCGCCTGGACCGCAGGGAGCGCTCCCACCGCGACCGACGCCGACGAGCGCACGACGAATCATCACTCGTAACGCTACGAAGTCCTTTCAGCGTCCAGCACGAGGACCCAGACGAACATGCAGCACGAACGCGGCGTCTCGTCGGTCGTCGCGGTCGTCCTCATGGTCGCAGTGACCGTCATCATGGCGGCAGCAGTCGGGTCGTTCGTCCTCGACCTCGCGGGCGTCGAACAACAACCCGCGCCGCAGGTCGCGAACGCCGACGCCGAGCTCCAGGCTGACGTCGCGGGCGGCGGCGACCAGACCGTCCGCATCACGCATCGGGGCGGGGACACCGTCACGGTCTCGGACCTCGCGGTCGTCGTGACGTTCTCGGACTCCTCGAAGCACTCGCGACTCACCGGCGTGCCGACGCCGCGTATCGACGCGACCGACTACGACGGAGACGACGTCTGGGACAGCAGCTACGGCGGCATCGGCGGCGCGCTCGCGAGCAACGAACCAGCGGGCAGCGACGGCGAGTGGTCAAGCGGCGAGGCGCTCGTGTTCCGCATCGCGAACGGCGACGTCTCCCTCGACCCCGGCGACCGCGTCACCGTCACCGTCGTCCACGAACCTAGCGGGAAAGTCCTCCTGGAACGAACGCTCACCGCGTCCACGAACGCGCTCGAACCCAGGGCCGGTGCACTCGACCTCGCCATCCCCTCGGCCGGGAACGTCGCGTTCGCCTCATCCGAGCGCACGCAGCGGTCGTACTCGGTGCAGAGCCAGTCCGCGACCGCGGCCGCGAGCCGGTCGTGGGCCGTCGAGTAGCCTATCCTCGCGGACTGCCCGCCCGCTTGCCCGTAGTACCACCCCGCCTGCGAGTGGTTCATCCCGTCGATGCGGACGACGCTCGCGTTCGCCGGGAGGTTCCCGCGGGTCTCCGCGAACCGCTCGCGGTCGAGCACCGCGTCGCGCGACCCCACGACCGAGAGCGCTGGCATCCCGCGCACGGGGCGGTCGCAGTACGCGCCGACGAGCACGAGGCCGTCGACCCGATCTGGGTTCGCGTTCGCGTACCGGCACGCCATCGCCCCGCCCAGCGAGTGCCCGCCGACGACCCACGTCTCCACGCCGTTCTCGCCCGCGAGGACCGCGTTCGCCTTCCCCTGCGAGAGCACCGCGAGATTCGCTCGCATCTTCGGGACGAACACCGTCACGCCAGTCTCCTCGACGACGCGCGCCGCCGACGACAGGTACGCGTCCGGCGCCACGCGCCCACCCGGATAGAACACCACGCCGACGCCCTCGCCCGCACGCCGGGTCTCCGCGTCCAGTTCCTCCGTCGGCCCCAGGACGAACCCGCCGTACGCACGCTCGACGCTCACGTTCCCGTTCGCACGCACCGACTCCGTGACCTCGACCGGCGCGTGGAACCCGAGCACGCCGAAGTACACCCAGAATCCGGCCGCCGCGAGCACGAGCACGCCGAGCACGCCCGCCGCGACCACACCCAGCCACCGGCGACGCGACCACGACGGCACCCGGTCGCGAACGCCATCGACGAACGACGATAACACGCCTTCGAGGACGCACACCACCCTCCTCAAACCACGTGGTCCCAGTGGAGACCGACCGCGGCGTTCACTTCCACCCACCTTTGCGAACCTTCTTGAGTCGGCACGCGTCTAGAAGCGTGTAATGGCTGCAGGGGACAACTCCGAACTCGTCGACGCGTTCCTCGACTTCTACCGCACCTACTACCGCGACGAAATCGGGAAACTCGCACAGAACTACCCCACCGACCAGCGCTCGCTGTACATCGACTACGACGACCTCTACCGCTTCGACCCCGACCTCGCCGACGACTACGAGAACCAGCCCGAACAACTCCAGAAGTACGCCGAAGAAGCCCTCCGCCTCTACGACCTCCCCGTCGACGTCAAACTCGGGCAAGCGCACGTCCGCATGGACCCCCTCCCGGACTCCACGGACATCCGCGAGATACGCGCCCGCCACGTCAACACGCTCGTCACCGTCCGCGGCACCGTCAACAAAGCCACCGACGTCCGCCCGAAGATGCAGGAAGCCGCGTTCGAATGCCAGCGCTGCGGCACCCTCACGCGCATCCCCCAATCCGGCGGCGACTTCCAGGAACCACACGAATGCGGCGGCTGCGAACGCCAAGGCCCGTTCGGGCTGAACTACGACCAATCCGAGTTCGTCGACTCCCAGAAACTCCGCGTCCAGGAATCACCCGAAGGCCTCCGCGGCGGCGAAACGCCGCAAGCGATCGACGTCCAGATCGAGGACGACATCACCGGGAACGTCACGCCCGGCGACCACGTCGCCGCCACCGGCATCCTCCGCCTCGAACAACAAGGCAGCGAGCAAGACAAGTCCGCGGTGTTCGACGTCTACATGGACGGCGTCAGCGTCGTCATCGACGAAGAAGACTTCGAGGACATGGAGATCACGGACGCCGACAAAGAAGCCATCTACGAACTCTCCAACAACCCCGACATCTACGACAAGATGGTCGCGTCCGTCGCCCCCAGCATCTACGGCTACGACGAGGAGAAACTCTCCATGATCCTCCAACTCTTCTCCGGCGTCACCAAACACCTCCCCGACGGCTCACGTATCCGCGGCGACCTCCACATGCTCCTGATAGGGGATCCGGGTACGGGGAAGTGCGTCTCAGGAGACACCACGGTCACACTGGCCGACGGAAGCGAACGCGAGATACGCGGTCTCGTCGAAGCCAACCTCGACAACCCGAAACCCGTCGACGACGGCGTCTGGGACCACGCCGACTTCGACGTCCCATCGCTCCAACCAGATGGAGGCATCGCAACCGAGTCCGCGACGAAGGTCTGGAAGCGCGACGCACCCGAGGAAATGTATCGGATCCGGACGGCGAGCGGTCGCGAAGTCGACGTCACGCCCTCACACCCGCTTTTCGTCCAGGGTGACGCTGGGTTCGAAGCAGTGCAAGCGGACCAGCTTGCGGAGGGAACCGTCATCGCCGCGACGAGTGAAGCCGTCGCAGATGGCGGTGTCGTCGCCGAAACCGGGACGAGCCAGCCCGACGCCCTCGAACTCACGTGGAGCCGAATCGAGTCCATCGAGACGTACGAACCCGAGGCCGAGTGGGTGTACGACCTCGAGGTCGCGGGGACGCATACGTACGTCTCGAACGGTGTCGTCTCGCACAACTCACAGCTACTTTCGTATATCAAAAACGTAGCACCCCGTTCGGTTTATACATCAGGGAAAGGAAGCAGCTCAGCAGGCCTGACTGCCGCTGCTGTACGCGATGACTTTGGAGATGGACAACAGTGGTCGCTCGAAGCCGGGGCGCTCGTGTTGGCTGACCGTGGGATTGCGGCGGTGGACGAGCTGGACAAGATGGCGCCGGACGACCGGTCGGCGATGCATCAGGCCCTGGAGCAGCAGGAGATCTCGGTGTCGAAGGCGGGTATCAACGCGACGTTGAAGTCTCGGTGTTCGCTGTTGGGTGCGGCGAACCCGAAGTACGGGCGGTTCGACCAGTACGAGCCGATCGGCGAGCAGATAGACCTCGAACCCGCGTTGATATCGCGGTTCGACCTGATATTCACGGTGACGGACCAGCCGGACGAGGAGGAGGACCGGAATCTCGCCCAGCACATCCTGAACACGAACTACGCTGGGGAGCTGTCGACGCAGCGCTCGAAGATGACGAACGTGGACGTGTCGGACGAAGAGATCGATTCGGTGACGGCGGACGTCGACCCGGACATCGACCCGGAGTTGATGCGGAAGTACATCGCGTACGCGAAGCAGAACTGTCATCCGCGGATGACGGAGGCGGCGCGACAGGCGATCGAGGACTTCTACGTGGACTTGCGGTCGAAGGGGCAGGACGAGGATTCGCCGGTGCCGGTGACCGCCAGGCAGTTGGAGGCGATCGTGCGGTTGGCGGAGGCGAGTGCGCGGGTGCGGTTGTCGGATACGGTGGACGAGGCTGATTCGGAGCGCGTGATCGAGATCGTGCGGTCGTGCTTGCAGGACATCGGCGTGGACCCGGAGACTGGGGAGTTCGACGCGGACGTGGTGGAGACGGGGCAGTCGAAGACGCAGCGTGACCGTATCAAGAACCTGAAGGCGCTCATCGCGGACATCGAGGAGGAGTACGACGATGGGGCGCCGGTGGACGTGGTGATGGATCGTGCGGACGAGATCGGGATGGATGCGAGCAAGGCCGAGCACGAGATTGACAAGTTGAAGCAGAAGGGCGAGGTGTACGAGCCCAAGCACGAGCACCTGCGGACGACGTAGATGGACCGGATCAGTGCGTTGCGGAACGTGGAGTCGGCGCTCGCGGCGTTCGAGGACGGGGAGTGTTCGTTCGCGGAGTTGGAGGGGCGCGTGCAGGGCGTGTTGCGGACGTACGTGTCGTCGTTCGAGGGTGATGGCGTGGCGCCGTATCGGGTGGTGGAGGGGCCGGAGGCGGCGGTGGGTGTGGTGGTCGTCGCGGCGGACGCGGTGGAGGCGCGCGAGCGCGTTCGCGAGCTCGTTGACGTCGAGGGCGGGGTGTTGTCGGTCGAGCGCGTGACGTAGGGCGGGGTGTTGTCGGTCGAGCGCGTGACGGAGGACTTTTTTCGCGCTGGTGTGGAGCGAATGGTAGTGATACTGGTGGTGACGTACTCGCGGGCGGCGCGGCAGGCGCTCCGGAACGCGTGTCGGGCGCACGAGGACGCGGTCGTCCGCCGGTTCGGGCGGGTGGCGCTCCTGGAGGCGACGGCGTTCGGCGCGTTCCTCGGGTTGCGGCTCCGGGAGCGCCACGGCGGTGACGTGCAGTTGGAGCGGACGACGCCGTTGAACGAGTTCGAGGACGCGTTCGCGGACGCTCGCGAGGCGGCGGTCGCGTACGAGGACCGCGAGTCGCCGTCGACGCCGTACGCGAAGTTCGCGGCGGGTCGGGACCTGCCGTCGAAGGAGCGGCTCCGCGAGCAGGAGCTGTGAGAATCGAGTATGGAGCAGCGTCGTGGTCGGGGCCGGCGGTGGACTGCCGCGAGCTGGCCGTGTCGGTGCGTGCGGTCGTGGCGGCGGTTCGCGCCACGGGACCGGCCGCGGTCGGCGACGGCCGGGCGCTGCGGGTGGACTGTGAGCCACCTGGGAGTGTCTTCGAGCACGTCGGTGTGGTCCGTTCGGATGCGTCGGTGGACGTGCGTGCGGCGCTCGCGGCGGCGGCGCGGTCGCTCGACGTCGACGTCGAGGGCGTCGAGGCGCTCGAGGCGGCGCGCGAGGAGTTGGCTGCGGTCGAGGTCCCCGAGGTGGACGTGTCTGGGGCGCGCGAGCGCGTGGCCGAGGCGCGGGCGGCGGCGGAGGCGGTGACGGCGGACGTGGCGGCGGCGCGTGGTGCGGTGCAGGCGCGCGAGGACCTCGACGCGGACGTCGACGCGGGCCGGGAGCGGTTGCGGGCGGCGGTGGCGGACGCGAGCGAGCGCGAGACCGAGCTGGTCGCGGCCGAGCAGGCGCTCGCGCGGGAACGCGAGCGGGCTCGGGAGGCGCGGGATGCGCGCGAACGGCGGTTGTCGCTCGCGGACCGCGTCGGGCGCCTGGAGCGCGAGGTACGCGCGAATCGCGTCGCGGCGACGTGGTCGGCGTTCCGCGATGCGGTCGCGGCGGTCCCTGGCGGCGACGTCGACGACGTGGGTGCGGAGCCGGGGTCGTTCGCGGGTGCGGACGCGACCGCGGCGCTCGCCGCCGTGCGCGTCGCGGACGTCACCGCGCCGGTCGTCGTGGGCGTCGACCGGTTCGACGACGCCGAGACCGCTCACCGGGTTCTCGACGCACCGGTCGTGCTCGCCGTGGACTGACGCACAGTCGACGCGAGCGCGACCGCCCGAGAGGTTCCCGGCTCCGCGTCCGCGTCGTCGTTTATCAGTGATGGCGCGGCCAGAGCGGGCATGGTCGACGTGAGCGTGCGGGAGTCGCGCCGCGACGGCGTGACGTTCGCGACGGTGGTCGTGGAGAATCCTTCGAGCGAGCGACGGCGCGTGCGATTGGCGGTGTCCTGCGAGGGCGCGCTCTGGCCGCCGCGGCGGCGCGGCGTCCCGGCGGCGGGGTGGGACGCCGACGGCGTTACCCTGACCGTGGCCGCGGGCGGCGTCCGCGGCGTCGGGTTCGCGACGCCGGCGTCGACGGTCGACGTCGAGTGCGTCGCGACCGAGGGCCGAGGTGGCGTGGAATCTGAGGCCGTAGCCGCGGACGGCTCGGAAGAGCCGAACGCGCCGGACGTCGACGGCGTCGTTCGTGCGCTCGGGTCGTTCGCACCGCCGCTCGCCGCGACACCGCGCGAGAACGCGAGCCCGGAGGAGTCGGGCGAGCCGGTCGCGCGCGGCGCGAGCGCCGCGCCCGGGGACGGCGACGGGTGGGACGCGTGATCCTCGCGGTCGCGGGCGGGAAGGGTGGCGTCGGAAAGTCGACGGTGGCGCTGAACGTCGCGGACGCGCTGGCGTCGGTGGTCGTGGACGCGGACCTGGCGATGGCGGACCTCCCGGGCGGGCGCGGCCCGGACCTCCACGACGTCCTCGCGGGGCGAGCGAGCGCGCTCGAGGCGGTGCGGTCGGTCGCAGGCGTCCGCGTGCTCTCGTGCGGTCGGACGCTCGCCGGGGCGCGAGCGAGCGACGTCCGGCGGCTCGAGCCCGCGCTGCGCGCGGTCGAGCGCGAGTTCGGCGCGGTCGTCGTGGACTGTCCGGCGGGGATGGCGGCGGACGCGGGCGTGGCGCTCGCTGTCGCCGACCGCGTCGGCGTCGTCTGCGAGCCGACCGCGTTCGCCGTCCCGGCCGCCGTCCGGACGCGAGCGCTCGCTCGCGAGCTCGACGCCGGCCTCGCCGGCGTCGTCGTGAACCAGGCGCCCGAGAATCTCGACGTCTCGCGGTTCTCGCGCGCGCTCGGTGCACCGGCGGTCGCCGTCCCCGAGAGCGACGCCGTCGCCGACGCGCAGGCGCGAGGACGCCCCGTGGCGCGCGACGCCCCCGACGCGCCAGCCGTGGACGCGTTCGCGGCGGTCGCGCGGACGCTCGCCGACGGCGCGACCGACGGACGGGCGGACGGCGACTCCTGACAGCGACCGCTCAGTCGTCCGCGACCGCTCCAGTCGCGACGTCCTCGCCGCCCGGCGGGTCACGCCGCTCCTCGAGCGCCTGGTACGTGTGGCGGACCGTCACGGGCGAGACGTCCGCGGCGTCGGCGGCGTCGGCCTGCGTGCACTCGACGCCCGCTTCGGTCGCAGCGAGGTAGAGGCAACCGGCGGCGACGCCACTCGGGTTCTTCCCCGTCGCGAGCCCGGACTCGACGGCCGTGGTGGCGAGGTCGGTCGCGCGACCCTCGACGCCCTGCGGGAGGTCGAGTTCGTTCGCGTACCGCGGCAGGTACTCGCGCGGATCGACTGGGCCCGTCGGGAGGCCGAGGTCGCGGTTCAGGGCGTCGTAGGCGACGCGGAGTTCGCGTTCGTCGGCGCGTGCGACCGCCGCTATCTCTTCGACTGTCCGGGAGAGCGACCGGACGCGACACGTGGCGTACACCGCGGCGGCTGCGAACCCTTCCAGTGAGCGGCCCTTGAGGAGGTCCTCGTTCTGTGCGGACTCGAAGAGCGTGCACGCCTGCTCCTGGATGGACTCGGGGAGCGAGAGCGCGCCGACGACCCGGCGCACCTCGGTGAACGCGTACACCTGATTCCGGTCGCGTTTCGTCGCGATGCGCGCTCTGGCGTGCTCGCGACGCATCCGGGCGACGCGACGGCGCTTCCGGCCCGTCAGGCGCGTGTCGTTCCCGTGCCCGATTGTCGTGGAGAGTCCACGGTCGTGCCGGGAGCGCGTCAGCGGCGCGCCGGTGCGTTTGCCGTCGGCGGGGCCGTCGTCGAAGCTCCGCCACTCGGGGCCGCGGTCGACGCGGTCGGCGGCGACCACGAGCCCGCAGTCGGTGCAGACGGACTCGTCGTCGCTCGGTCGAACGGTACCATCGCACTCGGGGCAGACTGTCGTTCCCATACTCGAACGTTCGCCGCGAACCCTTACTTAACTGCAGGTGGTCGCGGGACGAAACGCCCGACTGCGGCCAGTCGAACGTACCGGATTCCGGTACGTTCCTCTCGCGAGAAGGCGTTAGATGCGCCACCGTATGCAGTGATTTAAACCACGGCGGGCGCGTACGTGCTGGCATGGGGTTGGCCGACATCGCGGCGGGACTGTCGACGACGACCGAGCAGGACGAGCGCGGCGTGGCGAGCGTCGACGCCACCGACGCTGGCCTGGCGGACGCGCTCGCGAGGTTCGCCGAGGACCTGCCCTGCGAGCCGGGTGCTGCAGCGGCGGTCGCCGAGGCGTACGTCGGCGGTGCGCCGGTCGACGCAGCCGGCCACGACGCCGACGTCGCGCCGATGACGGCCGCGAAGACGCTGCATCGCCTCGGGTTCGCCGGCCTGTCGCCCGTGAGCGCGACCGGCGAGCGCGTGCTCGAGGACTACCTCGCTGGGCGAGTGTCGCGAGCGGACGCACGCGGCCTGCTGTCGCTGTCCGACGCCGAGTTCGCGCTCGCGGCGTACGTCGCGACGCACGACCCCATCGAGGGTGCGCGTGGCGTCGTCGACGGCGCGCTCGAGGACGAGCGGGAGGCGAGCGTCGAGAAACGGGACGCGCTCGCGGAGACGATGTCGAGCGCCGACGAGTTCTACTGACCGTCGAGGTGACCGCCCGCGTCGCAGTCAGTGGTCGGCGTCGAAGGATCCGTATCCAGACCCGCCAGCCGGGCCACTCGCGAATCGTGATTCGTTGGCGTCAGTCGAGAAGGCGTTCCGTGACGGTCCGCTGCTCGACGTCGACGTCGAGGTCGGCGTCGAACGCGCGCTCGGCGAGTTCGCTGACCGCTCGCGGGAACGCGCCCGTGGCGGTGTCGCAGACCGGTGCAGCCGCGGGGTCGACGACGTCGCTCTCGGGGACGGCGACCGCCGGGTCCGCGACGACGGGTGCGTCTGCGACGCGGTTCGCGACGACGAAATCGCCTGGGGAGGCCGCGTCGAGGTCGCGGAGGCGGTCGCGGAGTCTCGGGAGGGCGTCCGCGCCGCGGCGGCCGTCGCGGGCGACGAGCGCGGCTCGGTCGGTGGCGCTGACCGCGGCGACGTGCTGGTTCGCGGCGACCGGTGGCACGTCGACGAGGACGTGGTCGAACGCGTCGGCGGTCTCGCGGAGGACGGCGTCGAAGCGTTCGGCCGCGGCCGCGGTCTTCGCGTCGGCGAGTTCGGTGAACGACGCGCGGACGGGGCACGCCGCGACGCGACCGGATGCGTCGACGTCGAGGTCGACGAGCGTTTCGCTCGGTGCGACCGCGTCGTCCGTGAGGAGTCGGGTGGCGTCGACGTCGACGCGTTCGGGGACGTACTGGGCGAGTCCTTGCGTGGCGAACGCGGCGTCGAAGACGGCGACGTCGCGGTCGTCGCGCGCGAGGATGCCGGCGGTCTCGACGACGAGTCGTGTCGTGCCCGCGCCGCCGGTGGCGCCGGCGACAGCGACGGAACGTGGCGTACTCATACCTCACGTTCCGTCGGTTTCACTGATAAATCTCGTGAACGAAAGTTCGGGTCAGGCGTCGGCGGCGATGCGCGCGGCGATGTCGTCGAGTTCGTCGTCGCTCAGGTCCGGCGGGGACCCGGCGATAGCGTGGATGGGGCCGCCGCCGTCCCCCTCGAATCGCGGGATGACGTGCCCGTGGACGTGCGGGACCTCCTGACCGGCGGCCTCGCCGTTGTTGAACGCGACGTTCGACGCGTCCGCGTCGACGGCCTCCTCGATGACCGGCGTCAGCCGGTGAAGCGTCTCGAACACGCTCGCGCCGGCGTCCGCGGGGAGGTCGCCGAGCGTCTCGTGGTGGGCTTTCGGGATGACGAGCGTGTGCCCGGGCGCGAGCGGGTTCGCGTCGAGGAACGCGAGCACGTCGTCGTCCTCGTAGACGGTCCTGTTCGGGATGTCGCCCGCGACGATCTGACAGAAGATGCAGTCCTCGCTCATGTGCGGGACGTCGGCCGGCGGCCGTATGAAGATTACCCGTCGTCCACCTGCGCCCGTGCATCCGTCACCGACGTGCCCGAGGACCGGCGCTCGCTCGCGCGGTGGCGGCAAGTCCCTCCGGGAGCGACGCGCCCCGGCGCCGTCCCTTGGATATACAGCCAGAACGCTCCTAACCGTGGTATCTGAAACCCCAGTCAGGGAATGGGTTCGAGCATCTTCGCCGACGAGTCGGGGGACGAGTCGGCACGCGAGGAACGGACAGACGAACGCGAACCGTCCGTGTTCCGGCGACGCGACGACGCCAAGGCCGGGCGGATGGACGACGGCGTCGACGACGAGTCTCACTCGACGGACGACGTCGACCGCAGCGAGAGCGGGTCCGGTGACGGCGGGGCGACGATGCGGGTGTTCAGCGGCGACGAGGTCTTCGAGGTCGCGGTCGACGACGAGCGCTAGTCCTCGGAGCGGCCACGACCGACAGTCCTGGTAGCGGCCACGACCGACCACGACCCCGCGGACGTGATGGTTCGCCTGACTGCCCGGTACGTTTATATTTCGACCGCGGGTCGTGTCGAGGTATGCCAGGGTGGACCTCGGCGACAGACGACGCCGACGACGCGATACGGACGGACGGTGGGACCGAAGACGACGACGCGGACCAGATCAAGCAGTTGCTCTCCGAAGGCGACGACGACGGCAGCCTCGCGGACGCCGTCACCGGCGAGGACGACGAGGACGACGAGTACGAGGGCGGGCCAGCGATGGACTTCGGGCTGAAGCTCGGCGCGCCGTTCGCGCTCGTCGCCGTCGGCCTCCTGTTCGTCGGCCCACAGCCCCTCCTCGAGTTCGACCCGACGGGGAAGTACTTCATCGACACGCTCGACGTCGGCGGCCCCGGGAACATCGTGTACATCTCCGCGTCGACGCTCGCACTCTCCTTCCTCGCCGGCTTGCTGTACCCCTCGCTCGCCGACGACCTCGACGCCGAAGACGACTTCAAGATGGACCTCGGCCTCGGCCTGTCGCTCCCGACGGTCGCCGTCATGGGCCTTGGCGTCCTGTTCTTCATGTTCTGGCCCGCCGTGTTCGCGCTCCTGAACGGCGCGCTCGTCGAAGCGCTCATCACGGTCGTCATCGCGGTCGTCCTCGTCGCGATCGCGGTCGCCGGCTCCATCATCACGCTCGTCGTCGCCGCCATCGCGACGCTGTACTTCGTCGGCCCCGCGCTCATCGGGTCGTACGTCGGCGGGTTCATCGGCGAACGCATCGCGACCTGACCACGGCCGCTCGCGGTCGACACGAGGCTACCGGTCGCGGCGTGAAGCCGTTCGCTCAGCGCAGTACGTGCAGGCCGACGACCATCACGGCGCTCGCGATGACTCCCGAGATGCCCGCGGTCGTGATGCGGGAGACGCCGTCGAGCGTCGTCGCGTTCCACGTCAGGAGGACGACGACCGTCGCGACGAGGAGGACCGCGCTCAGTTCTTCCTCGGTGAACGACGACAGCGTCGTGTTCATGCCCGTCACGTTCGCCCACGACACATATCAAAGTTCGGGGGGATCGTCGAGGGTGCGAGCGCTCACGGCTTTCGGCCCCGGCGACTGCTGGTTCTTCGGTCGTCGCCTGCAGGACCGAACCCCATTTAGTGACGGAGGGAGTTAGCGTCGGATATGGAACGGTTCGAGGAGGTCGCGGACCAGTACGACCCCGACGCGGTCGAGGACCGCGTGTTCGAGCACTGGGACGCGGTCGACGCCTACGAGCAGACACGACGCCACCGCGACGGCGAGGAGACGTTCTTCTTCGTCGACGGCCCGCCGTACACGTCCGGCGCGGCGCACATGGGGACGACGTGGAACAAGACCCTGAAGGACGCGTTCATCCGCTACTACACGATGCAGGGGTTCGACGTCACCGACCGCCCGGGCTACGACATGCACGGGCTCCCCATCGAGACGCGCGTCGAGGAGAAGTTAGGGTTCGAGAACAAGAAGGACATCGAGGAGTTCGGCGTCGAGAACTTCATCGAGGAGTGCAAGGCGTTCGCCGACGACCAGCTGGAGGGCCTCCAGGAGGACTTCCAGAGCTTCGGCGTCTGGATGGACTGGGACAACCCCTATAAAACAGTCAATCCGGAGTACATGGAGGCTGCGTGGTTCGGGTTCGAGAAAGCCCACGAGCGCGGGCTCGTCGAGCAAGGTCAGCGCTCCATCAACCAGTGTCCGCGCTGCGAGACCGCCATCGCGAACAACGAGGTCGAGCGCCACGACGTCCACAAACCCGCGATCTACGTGAAGTTCCCCCTGCTGGGCGAGGAAGGGAATCTCGTCATCTGGACGACGACGCCGTGGACGATCCCCGCGAACACGTTCGTCGCGGTCGACCCCGACGGCGAGTACGCGAAGGTGCGCGCCGAGACCGGCGACGGCGACACCGACGTCCTCTGGGTGTCCGCGAGTCAGGTCGAGACCGTCCTGAAGGCGGGTCGCTACGAGGACTACGAGGTCCTCGAGGAGCGCGACGCCGACGAGCTGGTCGGCCTCGAGTACGAGCACCCGCTCGCCGAGGAGGTCCCCGACCACCCGCAGGGCGAGGGCGCTGGCGAAGTGTACACGGCAGAGTACGCGGACGCCGGCGACAAGTCAGGGATGGTGCACTCCGCGCCCGGGCACGGTGAGGAGGACTTCGAGCGCGGCCGCGAACTCGACCTCGAGATCTTCTGTCCGGTCGAGAGCGACGGGACGTACGGCGAATCCGGCGGGAAGTACGCCGGGACGTTCGTGCGCGACGCGAACGCGGACGTCATCGCGGACCTCGACGCGAAGGGCGCCCTGCTCGCGCACGACGAGAACTACCTCGTCGAGGGCGAGGGGAAGTGCTGGCGCTGCGACACCGACATCGTTCGGCTCGTCACCGACCAGTGGTTCATCACCGTCTCCGACATCAAGGACGAACTCCTCGCGAACATCGAGGACTCCGAGTGGCATCCCAGCGACGCGCGAGACAACCGCTTCAAGGACTTCGTCGAGGGGTCGCCGGACTGGAACGTCTCCCGGCAGCGCTACTGGGGCATCCCCATCCCCATCTGGACGTGCGACGACGACCAGTGCGAGCACCTGAACGTCGTCGACACGCGCGAGACGCTCGCCGACCGCGTCCACCAGGACGTCGACCCCGCGAGCGTCGACCTCCACAAGCCCACCGTGGACGACCTGACGATGGACTGCGCGGGCTGCGGGAGCGAAGCTCGACGCGTCCCGGACGTGTTCGACGTCTGGCTCGACTCGAGCGTGGCATCCTGGGGTACCCTCGACTATCCCGAGGACGACTCGCAGTTCGACGAGCTGTGGCCGGCGGACCTCATCATGGAGGCCCACGACCAGACGCGCGGGTGGTTCTGGAGTCAGCTCGGGATGGGGACGGCGGCGTTCGGCGAGATCCCCTACGAGGAAGTTCTCATGCACGGGTGGGCGCTCATGCCCGATGGCCGAACGATGTCGAAGTCCAAGGGCATCCTCGTCGACCCCCAGGAGGTCATCGACGACTACGGCGTCGACCCGATGCGCGCGTTCCTCCTCAGCCAGAACCCGCAGGGGAGCGACATGAAGTTCTCGTGGGACGGCATGGACAACGTCTCGCGGGACCTGAACATCCTCTGGAACGTCTTCCGGTTCCCGCTGCCGTACATGGAGATGGACGACTTCCAGCCGAGCGACGAGGACCTCGTGAAGCTCGACACGCGCCTCGTCGACGAGTGGGTGCTCGCGCGCCTCCAGTCCGTCAAGCGCGAGATGACCGAGCACTGGGAGGACCGCCGGCCGGACAAGGCCCTGAACGCGCTGCTTTCGTTCGTCACGGACGACGTGTCGCGGTTCTACGTGCAGGCGATCCGCGAGCGCGTCTGGGAGGAAGAGGAGTCCGAGAGCAAGCTCGCCGCCTATGCGACGATCTACGAGGTCATGCACGAGGTCGTCGCGCTCCTCGCGCCGTACGCGCCGTTCGTCGCGGACGAGATGTACGGGACGCTCACGGGCGACAGCGGGTTCGATACCGTCCACATGCGCGACTGGCCCGCGGTCGAGGAGACGTGGGTGGACGACGAACTCGAGGCCGACGTCGAGGTCCTCCGAGCGATGGAAGAGGCGGGGGCGAACGCGCGCCAGCAGGCCGACCGGAAGCTCCGCTGGCCCGTCACGAGGGTCGTCGTCGCGCCGAACGACGAGCGGACGTACGAGGCGGTCGACCGTCACGTGTCGCTGCTCGCCGAGCGTCTGAACGCGCGCGACGTCGAACTCGTCGACCCCGGCGAGCAGTGGGGCGAGCTCGCGTACTCCGCTCGCGCGGACATGAGCGAACTCGGGCCGGCGTTCGGTGACCGCGCGGGCGAGGTCATGCAGGCGCTGAACGACGCGCGCCTCGACGCGAAGGACCTGGACGCGCTCCGCGAGGTCGTCGGTGAACCCGACCTCGAGGAGTCGATGGTGTCGTTCGAGTCGGAGACGCCCGAGAGCGTCGCCGGGTCGACGTTCGAGGTCGACGGCGACACGAAGGGCGTCGTGTACGTCGACACGACGCTCACGGAGGACATCGAGAGCGAAGGGTACGCTCGCGAGGTCATCCGTCGCGTCCAGGAGATGCGCAAGGACCTCGAACTCGACGTCGACGAGCAGGTCCGGTTGACCGTGGACGTCGCGGACGACCGCATCGCGGGGCTCGTCGACCAGCACCGCGACCTCGTCGCCGAGGAGACGCGCGCGACGTTCGTCGACGACGTCGACGGCACCACGCGCGAGTGGGACGTCGAGGGAACGACGGTCACCATCGCGCTCGACCCGGTCGCCGAAGCCGAGGCCTGAACGCGGCGACCCGCTGCGGTGTCCGCGTTCACTCCGAGACGCGAGCGGGGACAAGAGTCTTCTCCGAACCGTCCGAACGACGGGTGTGTTCCGTCGGCTCGCGCTCGTCGTCGTCCTCGTCGTCTCGCTTCCAGCGGTCGCAACTGCTGGTGTCGGTGCGCCCGCGTCGCCACAGTCGGTCGATGCACGCACCGATGCGGTCGTGCAGACAGCTGCCGACCCGCTCGAGTCGACCGCGAGCGCGGCCCCGGGGACCGATTCGGTCAGCGAGTCGACCGCGAGCGCGGCGACGGAGACCATCCGTCGAACCGTCGAGTTGTCGCTGACGCCCGAGGAGCCGGGGTCGGTTCGGGCGGTGGTGCAGTACGAGGTGCCGTCGCCAGTGACGCGCCTCGAGGTGTCGCTGGGCGAGGAGTCGACGGTCGTGGACGCCGACGGGTTCGAGCGACAGGGCGACGGCACGTACGCGTGGACGGAGTCGACGTCGACGCCGACGCTGACGTTGCGCGTGGACGCGAACCAGACATCTGGCGGTCGTCGCGTCGACCTCGACGCCGCCCGCGGAGTGACGCCGACCGCTGACGCCCGGAGTGCCGGTGGCGCGTCGACCGCTGACGCCGGGAGTGTCGGTGCCGCGGCGACCGCGGACGGGTACGTGTTCGTGGACGCGGGCGCGTGGGCGCTCGTGCAGGTGCCGCGCGTCGGGACGCGCTGGGGGTGGACGGGCGCGGCCGACGTCGACCTGGAGAAGGACGCGGTCGTGGACGGTGCGGGCGCGACCGGCGGCGAGATGGCGTACCTCGGGCCCGTCGAGCGATACACCGCCGAGGGCCGCGACGAGCGCTTCGAGCTCGTCGTCCCCGAGCGCGCCGAGTTGAACGCGACGCCGCGAGCGGTCCTCGGGTCGCTCGTCGCGGCGAGCGAGGACCTCCGCGTCGACGCACGCAGCGAGGAGGTGTTCGTCATCGCCGCCCCCGAGGACGTCGACTGGGGGATCGCCGGCCTCCAGTTCGGCGAGGACGACGCGTGGGTGCTCGCCGGGTCGCCCGTCGACTCGCCGGACAGCGTCTGGATCCACGAGTACATCCATACGCGCCAGGCGTTCGACACGACCGAGAGCGGCCGGTGGGTGACGGAGGCGACCGCGGACTACTACGCGGCGTTGCTCGCGTACGAGCAAGGGAACGCGAGCTACGCGGCGTTCCGCAGGCAACTGGAACGCGGCCAGCGCGACCGGTACGACGACGACGTCCTGGCGTTCCCGCAGACGTGGAGCGGCGGCGCGAACTACCTGAAGGGCGCGCTCGCCGTGGGCGCCGTCGACCTCGCCATGCGCGAGTCGACGAACAGTACGGCGTCGTTCCAGACGGCCTACAGGACGCTGAACGCGCACAACGGGACGGTGTCGAACGACGTCGTCCTGGACGCCGTCGGTGACGGCGCTGGCGCGAACGTCCGCGCGTACGCGTCGGCGTTGACCCAGAGCGACCGGACCGCGGAGACGTGGGGCGAAGCCACGCACGAGCGGTACTTCGGCGTGCAACCGCCCGTGTTCGACCTCTCGGTGCCGGTCGGTGGCGTCTCGACTACCGGTCCGTACGGCGAGCGGCGACTCGGGCGGACGCGGCCGACGGTCGTCGCGGGCGAGACGCTCTCGGTGACGGTGGCGGTGACGAACGTCGGCTGGCAGGCTGGCACGTACGCGACCGCGATGACGGTGAACGGACAGCAGGTCGCGACCCGCGAGGGCGAGCTCGCGACCGGCGCGTCGACGACGGTCACGTTCGAGCAGGCGTTCGACGAACCCGGGACGTACCGGGTGCGTGCCGGCGGGCGAACGCTCGCGGTCGAGGTCGTCGAGCCGCCGTCGCCGACCGTCGAGGACGTCTCGGTGCCGACGACGGTCGCGGCCGGCGAGGCGGTGACGCTGTCGTACGCGGTCCGGAACGACGCCCCGGTGCCGGGGCGCGTGGTCGTCCCGGTCGCGCTCGACGGCGAGGTGCTCGCGAACGAGACGGTGCTCGTGCCCGCGGAGTCGAGCGTCCAGCGGACGTACACGGTCTCGTTCGCCGACCCCGGCGAGCACGTCGTCAGCGTCCGCGACACGACGGTGACCGTGCAGGTGACGGGCGCGACGACCACCTCGGCCACGTCGCAGGACGGAGAGACCAGCGAGGAGTCGCTGCCGGTTCCAGGGTTCGGTGCGACCGTCGCACTCGCGGCGCTCGCCGTCGTCGGAATCGGTCGAGCACGCACCTAGCAGTTCGTCACGGTCGGTCGAGCACGCCGCTAGAAACCCCCTCGAATCAGCGTCGCGCCACCGGCGTCACGCGCGTTCGACGTGGAACTCGCAGTGATCCTCGCCGTCGCGCGTACACAGCTCCTGGGTGACCTCGCAGGGGTCGTCGAGTTCCTCGCCGACGCCGACGATGATGCCCTCGCCGAGCGTACAGAGGTCTCGCTCCGAGCGGAACTCGACGACCGCGACGTCCTCGCTCAGGCGTTCGGTGGTGACGTCGGGCGTCGTCGTCTCCGGATTCTGGGCCTCGATCTGCTCGTAGATCCCCGGGAGTCCGTCGAGGAGGTCGAACGTCGACCAGTCGTCGCGGACGTGAGCCTTGAACGTCGAGAGCAGGTCTCCCGCGAGAAACGCACCGAAGTCCCGCTCGATCGCTGACTCGTCGTGCCCGCTCATCTCCGCGATGACCGACAGCGACCGCGTGAGGTCTGTATCCGGGTAGTGCGAGACCGGGAGGTAGAGCTTCGGGTCGATGTCCGCGCGCTCGAGGACGTCGTCCCAGACGTCCTCACCCATGTTCTCAGCGACGTACGTCTTCAGTGACTTGTGGAGGATTCCGTGCATGTTGCGTGCTCGACAGGCTGACTGTCGCCTACGTACGGCGACCATATCTTAAAACATTGGGGTAGATTCCACGATGACGGCAAGAACCCGTGACGCTGCCCGAACTCGCGACCGACGGCGGGCTAGAGGTGCTCCGCAATCACCGGGGCGACGCTAACGACGCTCTGCGGGCGTTCGAGCGTGTCCGTGCCGACGATGCGGGAGACGCCCGCGCGGCGGAGTTTCGTGACGGCGTTCCCCGCGAACAGGGGGTGGACGGTCGCGACCGACACCGACGCGGCGTCGCGGTCGCGCAGCACCGCGATCGACTCGCTCATCGTCGACCCGGTGGCGACGATGTCGTCGACGACGACGACGTCCCGGTCGGCGACCGCGGCGTCGCTCGGCGTCACCTCGACCTCGTCGCCGCTGACGCGATGCTTCACGAAGTGGTCGGTCGCGCCGCGACCGTACGCGTCCCGGACGGTCTCGGCGAGCGCGCACGCACCCTCGTCGGGCGCGAGGAAGAGCGGGTCGTCGAGGTCGTCCGGGAGCGGGTCCGCGAGCACGCCAGCGCCGTCCACGGCGGTCGCGGTCGGCTCGAAGAACTCGCAGATAGCCGTCTCGTGGGGGTTCACCGTGAGGACGCGGTCCGAACCCGTCGAGATGGCGCGAGCGACCGCCCGCGCCGACACCGGGTCGCCCGCCTCGAACGCCTCGTCCTGGCGCGCGTACCCCATGTACGCCAGGACCGTCACGACCTCGGTCGCGCCCGCCTCGCGCGCCGCGTCCTGGAGTTGCAGGCACTCCACGTGCGCGTCACTGCTCGCGGTCGACGCGACCACGATAGCGCGGTCGGGCGCGACGTCGCCGACGTTCACCTTCAGTTCACCGTCCGGGAACCGCTCGTAGTCGACGAGCGCCAACTCGTCGTCGAGGACCTCGGAGAGTGCCGCCGCGAGCGACTGGGTGCTCGACCCACCGAATATCATGTTCGACGCGTCGACGCGGGCGCGTAAATCCGTTTTCTTTGCGCGCGAACGCCGCCTCCGGGCGGACGTCCTCACTCGGTCGTGGTACGCGCGACCGCCGCCGTCACGTCCCGCACGCCGAGTTCCTGATGGCGCCAGCCGTCCGGGCCCTCCGCGGCGAACCGGCCGTCCTCGGAGACCGCGTACACCGTGTCGCCGTACGCCACGTCCACGATCGGGCGGTCGAGCTGCGTGGCCGTCGACCAGTCGCCGTCGTGGTGCGCGTACAGGACGTCGTCGGTGCCGGCGTGCGCGCGCCCGAGCCGTCCGTCTGCAGCGCCCGGGTCGCTCGCGACGAACCGGAAGTCGCCGTCGGCGACGTCCATCCACCCGTTCCCGAGCTGGAACAACCCCTCGCTGGTCGTGGCGAGCGGCACGCCGGCGGCGGCGACGTCCGTCGCGCTCGCCAAGCCCGCGTGCCGGAGCGAGCCCTCGAGCGCGCGGTAGACGCCGTCCGCGGTCGCGAGCAGGTCGCCGTCCATGCGCGCGACCGCCGTGAGCTCGCCGAGGTCGCGCCACTCGCCGTCGCGATACCGCGCGACCGCGCCGTCGTCGGTCGCCGCGAGCACGTCGTCGCCGTGGACCGCGACCGCCGACGCCGCCCCGAACCCGGTCTCGACGAACCGCTCGCCCGAATCGCCGGCAGTCGACCGCGCCCCGTCGCCCGCGTCGAGCAGGACGGCGTCGTCGGTCGCGACCGCCAACCCCGCCGGCCCGGACGCGACGTCCCGTGCCGTACAGCGGACCGCGAGCTCGAACCCGCCGACGCGCTCCTCGACCACCGACACGGCGACCACGCCCGTCGACGCGGCGACGTACACGGTCGTCTCGCGTTCGTCGCCATCGTACACGCGCTTCTCGTCGATTCCGATGTCCTCGTCCGCAGGCATCACCCGGCCATTGGGTGCGTCCACGTATCAAACCCCGGCCGGGCGACCGCTCGACGCGCACCGGGTTCGTGTCAACGCACTCGCAGAGGCGTGCGAGCGCGTCTCGCGGCGATGCGGTAACGGAATCCCTTAGTCGACCCCGCGCAAGGAGATACACGAATGAAGGTATTCGGTTCCAGTGGGACGCGCGGCGTCGCCAACGACGAGTTGACGCCGGGGTTCGTGCTGCGCGTCGCGAAGGCCGCGGGGACGGCCTGGAGCTCGGAGCGCGTCGCCATCGCTCGGGACACGCGAGCGACCGGGCGGATGCTCGCGGACGCCGCCGCAGCGGGCCTGGCGAGCGTCGGCGTGGACGTCGACCGCCTGGACGTCGTCGCGACACCGGGCGCGCAGGCGTACGCCGAACGCGAGGGCGTGCCGGTCGTCATGATCACCGCGAGCCACAACCCGCCGGAGTACAACGGCGTGAAGCTCGTCGGCGCCGACGGCGTCGAACTCGCCGTCGAGGACCTCGAACGCGTCGAGGACGTCCTCGTCGGCGAGACGTTCGCGGACGCCGACTGGGACGAGGTCGGGTCGGAGACGCGGGTCGCGGACGCCCGCGACCGCTACGTCGAGGAACTGCTCGCGAGCGTGGACCGCGAGAAGATCGCGGACGCGGACCTGACGGTCGCGCTCGACCCCGGGCACGGCGCCGGCTGTCTCACGAGCCCGACGTTCTTCCGGCGACTCGGTTGCAGGGTCGTCACCGTGAACGCCCAGCCCGACGGGCACTTCCCGGGCCGCGACCCCGAGCCCGTCCCGAAGAACCTCGCGGACCTCGGGCGGCTCGTCCGGTCGACGGACGCCGACGTCGGCATCGCGCACGACGGCGACGCGGACCGCGCCATCTTCTACGACGAGCACGGCGAGTACGTCGAGGGCGACGCCACCCTCGCCGCGCTCGCCGCCGCGAAACTCGAAGCCGGCGACACGACCGTCTCCGCGGTGAACGTCTCCCAGCGTCTCGTCGACGTCGCGAAGGACGCCGGCGCCGACCTCGAACTCACGCCGATCGGGTCGACGAACATCATCACGCGCATCGAGGAGCTCGAAGCCGACGGCGAGCACGTCCCCGTCGCCGGCGAAGGCAACGGCGGCATCTTCTTCCCGGACTACCGCCTGAGCCGCGACGGCGCGTTCATCGGCGCACGCTTCCTGGAACTCGTCGCCGACCGCCCCGTCAGCGACATCGTCGCGCCGTACGACGACTACCACAACGTCCGCCGGAACCTCGAGTACGACACCGAGGACGAACGGACGGCGATGCTCGACGCCGCCGAAGCCGTCGCCGCCGACGCCGACGCGGACCTCTCCACCATCGACGGCTACCGGCTCGACTACGGCGACGCGTGGGTGCTCGCACGACCGAGCGGGACCGAACCGCTCGTGCGCGTGTACGCCGAAGCCCGGACCGCCGAGCGAGCGAACGAACTCGCGGACTTCGTCGTCGCCCAGCTCGCTGCCGCCCGTGGCGGCGCCTGAGGAAGGAGTTTCTCCGCGTTCGTCGAGGAACGAGATTCTTCGCGTTCGTCACGCCAGGTCGTCGGTGTCGTCGAGCGCCGCCCGAAGGGCCTCGCGTTCGTCCTCGAGCGCCGCGAGTTCCTCGCTGACGGCGCCGGCGGCGAGACGGTCGCGTTCCGCGTCGCCGAGTTCGTCGAGCGCGACCGCGGCCGTTCGCAGGCGCGCGTAGTCGTCGCGCCACGCGAGCTCGCGGACCGACTGGAGCGTCGCCGCGACGTCCTCCTCGGCGAACCCGGGGACGACCGACAGCAACTCGCGCGTGACGTACTGGAGGACCTCCGCTTCCGGCGGCGGCCACCCTATCGTGAACCCGCTGCCGTCGAGCCGGTCGAGGTACGTTCGCCGGGTGCCGACCGCGGTCCGGAGCGCGCCCGGGTCGTCGACGTAGTGCTCGAGCTTCGACTGCGAGTAGTCCGCGTACTCGAGCAACTCGGGGATGGTGTGGTCGTCGCCCGCGGCCGCGACGTACTCGCGGAGCTCTTCGGGGGGCGCGTCGACGTCGACGAGCGGGTACGCCGCGGCGTCCGCGAGCACGTCGAACACCTCGCCCGCAGGCGCGTTCCGGCGGAACGACGCGAACGCGTCCGTGACCGCGTCGTCGTACGTCCCGATGGGGTCCCGGAGGTCGTCGACGGGCGCGTCCAGGTCCGCGTTCCCGAGTTCCAGCAGGCGCTCACGCGCCGCGATACCGTCCTCGACCGCGTCCAGGCGGTCGGTCGCGCGCCGTCGCGCGTCCGCGAACGCCTCGCGCGCCGACGACAGCCGCTCGCGGACCGACGCCAACTCGCGCGCCGGCCCCAGCGCGTCGCGCGCCGCCACGAAGTCCGACTCGCTCAACCGTCGCTTCTCCACGCACTCCAGGGCAGTCTCGAACGCCTCGCGCTCCGGGAGGTCGTCGTCGAGCCCCTCGACGAGCGTCGCGAACGCCTCCTGGAATCGGACGTACGACTCGAAGTCACCGGTCCCCGTCGCCGACTCCTCGTAACTGTTCAGCTTCCGTTCCGCGTCCCTGACCGCCGACGCGACCGTCTCAAGTTGCTCGCGCCCCCCGTGGTCGTCGACCGCGTCCCGGGCCGCCCGCAACTCGCTCGCGGCGTCCCGGAGCGCGTCCGCCGCGCCCGCGTCGGACGGGTCGACCGACCCAGCTCGATCAGTCATCGTAGCCCTCGTCCGAATCGACTGTCTTGCACTCAGTCATCGTAGACCTCGTCCGAATCGACTGTCTTGCACTCAGTCATTGTAGACCTCGTCCGGGTCGAACGCCTCCTCGCCGACGACCTCGCCGTCGACGGTACGATGGAAACAGGACTCGTAGCCCGTGTGGCACGCCCCGCCCTCCTGGTCGACGAGATAGAGGAGAGCGTCCGCGTCACAGTCGACGCGCACCTCCTCGACGCGCTGAACGTGCCCGCTCGACCCGCCCTTCTGCCAGAGTTCGTCCCGCGACCGCGAATGATAGTGCGCGAGCCCCGACTCCAGGGTCGCATCGAGCGCCTCCGCGTCGACGTACGCGAGCATCAACACCTCGCCCGAATCAGCGTCCTGCGCGACCGCCGGCACCAGGCCATCCTCCCCGAAGTCGATATCGACGCCGTCGCTCATGGCAGAATCTCACCGCGGACGCGCCATGGGTCTTTCCCTCGCGACCGCCAGCCACAGCCGACGCTGTTGCTACCCGGTGAGCGAGTCAGAGAGAAGGGAAGAACCCTTTCAGATGACGCGGTTCTGGAGGTAGTCGAGGTGCTTCGCGTTGTAGACGATCTTGACCTCGTCGGCAGCCGGGCTGCCGATACAGGTCAGGCGCACCATCTTCTCTTCGACCTCCTCGTCGCTGAGGATCTGCTGCATGTCCATGTCGATCTCGCCCTCCTTGACGATGGCCGCGCAGTTCGCGCAGGCACCGGCGCGGCACGAGAACGGCCAGTCGTAGCCCTGGGCCTCGGCGGCCTCGAGGATGTATTCGCCCTGGTTGACTTCGAGAGAGCCGTAGTCCTCTCCGTCGAGACCGGCGTCTCCGGCCTTCTCGAAGAGGTCGTCGTCGTCCATGTCCCAGCCGTTGTCGTCGAGCACTTCGTAGTTGAGGTATTCTACCGTGGGCATCAACGCGACAGTTCGCGTTCGCGCCCCTAAGACCTTGCTGTTTGCGAAATCACGAAAGACCATTGAGAACTCGGGGTTCGAACCGTCGAGACGTGCACTCCCGGACGTGTCGGGGACTGGATGGTCGCCGACCGGTCAGAGCAGGTCGACGGTCGAGAACAGCGCGTAGCTCGCGCCCGCGGAGATACTGGGGGTCGCAACCCAGAGCATGATGACGCGCCCGGTCGCTCGCGGGTCGAACAGGTCGCTGGCGTCGAGTTCGTCGGGTTCCTCCTCGCCGATGGGCGCGACCTCCTTCCCCGGTTCGTCCGCGTTGAGCGCGCTCATCGCCACGCCCGCTTCGGCTGGTTCCTCGTCGGGGTCCTCGATACCCTGGCCCTGGACAGCCTTCGTCGCGGCCTCGGAGATGGTGGTGGTGCGCGTCGCGCGCCCCCACCCGAGGCCGACGATGCTCATCGTCGCGGACACCGCGAGGCTCGCGGGGATACCGATGAACGAGAGGAACGTGATGAGGCTCGCGCTCACGACCTCGACGATGAGAGACGCGAGCAGCGGGAGGTCCGTGAGGTCGTTCCCGACGGTGTCGAGCGTCCGGCGTGCGATGGTGAACGCCCCGAGTGCGATGGCGCCGCCCGCGAGGAACACGCCGTTGTTCGCCGACAGTTCGTTCGCGCCGACGAGCGGTGCGACGGCGTTCGCGACGTTGCTCGCCCCCGCCGAGTACGCCATGTAGCAGCCGATGGCGACGACGAGGAACTGCCCGATGCGCTCGGCGACGTCGCTCGACTCGCCAGTGCCGAGCGGGAACGTCGACGCGAGGTAGGGGTAGAGGTACCGCCCGATCATCGCGCACACCCAGAACGCGAGGATGGGGGCGACGAACCACCACGTCACGATCTCGCCCATCTTCTCCAGGTTGAGTTCGCCGATGGCGGCACCCATCCCGGCGATGGCGCCGACCGCGGTCATCGACGTGGACGCGGGGACGCCGAAGAGGTTCGAGACGAGGAGCGCGAACCCGACGAAGAACAGGATGGCGACGCTGGCGGCGAGCGTGAACGAGACGTTCACGATACCGGTTGACATCGTGTCGATGACCTGCCGTCCGGCGGTCCAGCCGCCGATGAGCGCGAACGCACTCATCAGCGCCGCTGCACCAGTTTTCCCGATCGTGTCGCTCCCGACGGCGGGCCCGAACGCGACGCCCGTCGAGGAGCCACCGATGTTGAACCCGACGAAGACCGCGACCGCGATGCCGACGAGTAGCAACAGGGCAACCATTCGTCACCCCGTTCCGACCGACCACCCGTATGGCTTCCGGTCGCTCCCAGCGTCGTGGGACGACGCCGCGGCCGAGTGGCCGAGCGAGGCCGGTCGGGCGCGCGCTGCGGTCGTGGTCGACGGCGTCGATTCCGGTAGGCTCTCCACGGCGTGGATTCCGGTGGGTTCTTGCGCGCTGCCGCCGGTCCCCCGCGTATGCAACCGTTCCCCGAGTTCGAGGTCGTTCCCGCGGTCGACGTCCAGGACGGCGAGGTCGTCCAGCTCGTCCAGGGCGAGCGAGGCACCGAGAAGACGTACGGCGACCCCGTGGACGCCGCCCGTCGGTGGGTGGACGCGGGCGCGGAGACGCTGCATCTCGTCGACCTCGACGGGGCGTTCGAGGGCGAGCGCGCGAACGCCGCGGCGGTCGAGCGCGTCGTGGACGCGGTCGACGTCCCCGTCCAGCTCGGCGGTGGCATCCGGACCGCCGCGGACGCCAGGGACCTCCTCGACCGTGGCGTCGACCGCGTCATCCTCGGGACCGCCGCCGTGCAGGAGCCCGAGATCGTCGCGGAGATCAGCGAGACTCACCCGGGTTCGGTCGTCGTGAGCCTGGACGCGAAGGACGGCGAGGTCGTCGTCGAGGGCTGGACGGAATCGACCGGGCTGGACCCGGCCGAGGCGGCGACGCGGTACGCGGACCTCGGCGCGTGCGCCATCCTGTTCACGGACGTGGACGTCGAGGGACGCCTGGAGGGTGTCGCGACCGAGCCGGTGCGCGAGCTCGCGGCCGCGGTCGACCTCCCGGTCGTCGCGAGCGGTGGCGTCGCCACCGTCGACGACGTCCTCGCGCTCCGCGACGCGGGCGCCGCGGCGACGGTGGTCGGGAGCGCGCTCTACGAGGGCCGGTTCTCGCTCGCCGACGCGCGCGACGCGCTCGCCGACGAGTAGCGAGCAGGCGAGCGTGAGGAGAGGAGGGCGCAGCGGCTGTGTGTTCGTCGGGAAGGTGGAGGAAGGGTCGTCCACGACCACGTGCCGGCCGCCGCGTCGGCGGCGGGTCGCGCGCACCGCGTTGGTGTGGGAGTCCGGTGCGCGCGCGGGTCGTGCGATGCCAGGGTCCGGTTCGTTCGTCGGGTGCCTACTCGCCGGGTTGGTGTCCGTGCCCGGCCGCGAGCGCGAGGACGTGCAGCCCGAGCAGGAGGGCGAACGTGGTGGTCTGCGAGACGGTCTCGAGCCCGGAGACCAGCAGGGGCACGTACGCGAGGGGGAGCGCGAGTGCCGCGTAGAAGCTGGTCGCGCGGACGGGCTTGAGTATCGTCTCGAGGCCGAGACGGGAGCGGAGGTCGGTCGCGGAGGGGTCGGGGGTGGAGGGGGTGGTCGTGGACATGTTGGACACCTTGTCGGCAGTTACCCCTATATTCCATACCATAATAAACTGGGTCGAGGGTTCGGTTGAATTCGCGACGTTTCACCCATGTTTCGCCATTTTACGGATTTTCTCGGACGCTTCGAGAGCTCTTTAGACGTTTTACAGCCGCTTCTAGAACGATACGACAGTAACTGAGAACCAAACGGATAATGTGAACTTTTACTGGTACGTCCAGGGTAAGCTGGGGTTTCCCCGGGCGTCGAGTTGCTCTCGCGCACCGACCTCGGTCCAGCGCGCGCGGCACCGGCGACACCGTCGCGACGCCGCACGCACCAACCACCGTCGGCGCACGCACCGGCGTCGGAGCGAGCAGCGAACTGGCAGCCCCGGGTCGCCGCTCCGCCCCGCCAGTGCTATGAGTCCGCCCACCCAACCGCGAGGTATGACCGACCGAACCGCCGCCGTCACCCGAGCGACGGCGGAGACGGACGTGGAGGTGACCGTCGCCATCGACGGCGACGGCGACAGCGAGGTCGACACCGGCATCGGGTTCCTCGACCACATGCTCGCGTCGTTCGCGAAACACGGCCTGTTCGACGTGACGGTGCGCTGCGACGGCGACCTCGAGGTCGACGACCACCATACCGTCGAGGACGTCGCCATCACGCTCGGGTCGGCGTTCGCGGAGGCGCTCGACGACAAGCGCGGCATCCGTCGGTTCGCGGACCGCAAAGTGCCGCTCGACGAGGCCGTCGCGGGCGTCGTCGTGGACGTCTCCGGCCGGCCGCTGTTCGAGTTCGACGGCGCGTTCAGTCAGGAGCGCGTCGGCGGCCTGACGAGCCACATGGCCGAGCACTTCCTGCGGTCGTTCGCGATGAACGCCGGCCTGACGCTGCACGCGGAGGTCGACGGCGCGAACGCCCACCACGAGATCGAGGCGTTGTTCAAGGCGCTCGCGCGAACGCTCGACGACGCGACCCGGCTCGACGACCGCCGGAGCGACACCCCGAGCACGAAGGGCGAACTCTAGTCCGCCGTCGCGGAACGAACCGGATTCGACCGACGAGAACTGCATAGCTTCTTCGTGTCGGCGCGCTTCCAGCAGCTATGGTGGCGAGACAGCTGGTCGCGGTCGTCCTGATGGTCGTGTTCGGGCTCGTGTTCGCGGGCGTCGGCGGCTACCTCTACGTCGAGGAGCAGCGAGCGATCGAGAACAGCGAGCCCGTGGCCGCGACCGTCGTCAGCGCGGAGGTCGTGGTCGAGACCGACCGCGACAGCGACGGCGACGTCACCCGCAGCTATCGCCCCGAGGTCGTCTACCGGTACGAGGTCGACGGCGAGTCCTACGAGGGCGACAACGTGATACCGGGGCCGGGGAGCGTCTCGAAGGGGCGGTCGTGGGCGACCCGCATCGTCGACGAGCACCCGCCGGGCGCGAACGTCACCGCGTACGTCGACCGCGACGGCGCGTCGAAGGCGTTCCTCGTGAAGGAACGACAGACGCTCTTCCACGCCATCTTCGTCGGCGTCGGCCTCTTCACGTCGCTCGCGGGCGTCGCGTGGCTCGGTCGACTCGCCCTGTTCGCTCGCTGACCGTCCATCCGCTCGCTGCGCGGCGTGGGTTGCCCGCGCGCGAGCGGCGTTCCTTTCAGGTCGTCGAACGAACACAGCCCCGTCCAGTCGTTGATAATTCTCTAAAAATATGAGCGTAATTTGTATTCTGCGGGCGTTTACGGTGGTTAGACGCCCGTTCACACGACCCAGAGCGGGTCGACAACCACAATCATAAATCGTCGGGCGTCGTCGATGCACGTGATGTTCGACGAGATCATGGAGAAGTTCGAGGGGTCGCCGAGCCAGCAGGCGGTCATCCGCCTGCTCCTCGAACGGGGGTTCTCCGTGAACGACGACGGGCGAGTGGTCTCGGGGGGAATCGAGATACCGAACACGGGCATCGCGCGAGAGATCGGCGTCGACCGCCGCGTCGTCGACTCCACGACCGACGCCATCCTCGAGGACGAGGAACTGCGACGCATCTTCCAGAACATCTCCCAGGTGCCGAGTCTGATGGACCTCGCGCCCGTCCTCGACCTCACGGTCCTGTCCATCGCCGTCGACGACGCCGACGACGTCGGCATCGTCGCCACCGTCACCGGCCTGCTCGCCGACCACGACGTCTCCATCCGCCAGACCATCAGCGAGGACCCCGAGTTCACCGACGAGCCCAAGCTCCACATCGTCACCGACCACGACCTCCCCGGCGACCTCATCAACGAACTCCGCAACCTCGCGTTCGTCCGGAAACTCGAGTTCCAGTGACCCCGCGGCAACCCAGTGCGGGTCCCCGCGACCTCGTCCGCGGGCGGACCGACGCGTTGAGGTAGCGCGAACCCCGAGCGTCGGTATGGACGAGAACGTGGATGCGGCGCTGCGCGTGGGCGCGCTCCAGTTGTCGCTCGTCACGGCCGCCATCCACCTCTGGGTCGGCTGGCCGCGGCTGTTCGTCTACGTGCAGGCGGGCACGCCGTTCATCGACCCGCTCCAGATACTGTTCGTGCTGTCGTCGCTCGCCGTGCTGGCGGGCGTCGGCCTCGCTGCGTGGGGACTGCGCCGGGACTACGTGTACGCGCTCGGCGTCGTCCTCATGCTCTGTTACCTGCTCGGGTGGGTGTTCCTCGGCGGGCACCGCACCGGCGGCGCGTTGATCGCGCCGGCGTGGGAGACCACCGGGCACTCGCATGGCACCGCGCTCGCGACGCTGTTCGAGCACCTGGTCGCGGACTGGCTCCTGCTCGTCAGCAAGGTCGTCGAAGCGACCGCGCTCGTCGTCCTCCTCGCGCTGCTGTACGGCGAACGAACGACCGACGACGGCGGCGAGACCCCCGAGAGTCGAACCGACGACCCGACCGGAACGGACCCGTGAGCGACGACGCGTACGACACGGTCGGCGGCCGCGGCGAGGCGGCGTTCGAGGTGCAGGGCTCGGAGTTCATCGGGCACGCCCGGCCCGTCGATACCGTCGACGACGCGGAGGCGTTCGTCGACGAGATACGGAGCGAGTTCCCGGACGCGACGCACAACGTCCCCGCGTACCGCGTGCGCGCCGACCCCCTGCGGGAGTACTCGAGCGACGACGGCGAGCCGACGGGGAGTGCGGGCAAGCCGATGTTGAACGTCCTCCAGATGCGCGAACTGGAGAACGTCGCGGTCGTCGTCACCCGCTACTACGGCGGGACGAACCTCGGCGTCGGCGGGCTCGCGCGCTCGTACTCGCAGGCCGTGAAGGACGCCGTCGACGACGCGGGCGTCGTCGAGGAACGCCCGCACGAGCGCGTCCACGTGGTCGTCGACTACGACGACTCCGGGACCGTCCGTGGTATCGTCGAGAGCGCGGGCGTGGAGTTCGACGCCGACTACGGCGAGCGCGTCCGCATCGACGCGCGCGTCCCCGTCGAGGACGCTCCAGAACTCCGGGATCGCCTCCGGTCGGCGACCAGCGGGCGCGTCGAGTTCGACGACGCCGAGAACTGACCGGTCGCGTCCGCGTCTCGCGCTCGTCGCTGTGCCGGAGCCCGAATCCCCTTGGGGGTGCGTGGCGTTCGCGGAGGCATGAAGACTGTCGACGCCGAGGACTACCTGGAGCTGGCGACGCCGAGCGACCCGCGCGTGTCGCCCGACGGCGACGCCGTCGCGTTCGTCCGACGGACGGCGCGCGTGGACGACCACGAGAGCGATAGCGGCGGGAGCGACGACGAGTCCGGGGAGGACGGAGCGGACGACGATACCGGCGGGGACGCGACGGACGTCCAGGACGTGGAGGCGTCGGTGTACGTCGTCGACCTCGGGGGCGAGGAGCCGCGTCGGTTCACGGCGGCTGCGGGCGTCGATGCCGAGCCGCGGTGGAGTCCGAGCGGGGACCGCATCGCGTTCGCGACCGACCGCGGCGAGGACCGCGCGCCGGACGTCTGGGTGCTCCCGGTCGACGGCGGCGAGGCGCGGCGCGTGACGAGCGTGCCGGGCGGCGTGTCCGCGCTCGCGTGGGGGCCCGACGGGGAGCGGGTGGCGTTCCTGCAGTCGACGACGGCGGGCGAGCGCGAGCGCGGCGACGACCTCGCGGTCGACGACGACTACGAGCGCGAGGACCCGGACCCGCGCGTCGTCGACCGGACCGTCTACCGCGCGGCGCAATCGTACACTGACGGGACGCGCTCGCACGTCTACGTCGCGAACCTCGACCGCGACGACGCGGTGACGCGGGTGACCGACGGCGAGGTCGACCACACCGCGCCGGCGTGGGGGCCGGAGGGCGCGCTCTACTTCGGGGCGCGCGACCCCGCGGACGAGGACGCGGACCCGGACGACACGACCGAGTTCGCGCTCCGACGCCGCGATCCCGACGGCGACGTGGCGACGCTCGTGCGCGACACCTCGTGGGCGCCCCGGGTCGCGGTCGCCGACGACGGCCGGGTCGCGTACGCGTCCACGCCCGAGGAGCGCGGGACGCTCCGGCAGGCCGACGTCCACGTCTACGACCCGGAGACGGGCGACGTCCGCGTGCCGACCGCGGGCCTCGACCGCACGGTCGCTGGCGACGGCCCCGTCCAGTTCGGCCCCGGCGACGAGTCCGTGTACGTGCTGACGCCCGACGCGGGGAGCGTCGTCGTGCGACGCGTCCCGGTCGCGCCCGCGGGTGCCAGCGAACCGCCCGAGGAGGACGCGGCCGTGGTCGTCGGCGAGGACGCCCACTGCAGCGGGTTCGACGCGAGCGCGGACGTCCTCGCGTTCACCGCGAGCGAGTGGGACCACCCCGGCGACGTCTTCGCCGCGACACCGCGCGGCGCCGAGGAGACGCGGCTCTCGACGCTGAACCGCGAGTACCTCGACGAGCGCGCGGTCGTCCAACCCGAGGCGTTGTCGTTCCCAGCGGGCGACGCGAGCGCGCTCCGCGCGGACGACGGCGACGCGGCGACGGCGACCGCTGGTAGCGATTCGGTCGACGTCGACCGCGTCGACGACGCGTCCGTCCAGGGGTGGCTGTTCACGCCACCAGAGCTCGGCCCGGAGGAGTCAGCGCCGCTCGTCGTCGAGGTCCACGGCGGCCCGCACGCGACGTGGACGGGGTCGGGGACGATGTGGCACGAGTTCCAGACGCTCGCGGCCGCCGGGTTCTGCGTGTTCGCGTCCAACCCGCGCGGGTCGACGGGGTACGGCGAGGCGTTCCAGGCCGCCATCGAGCGCGACTGGGGCGCGGTCACCGGCGCGGACGTCCTCGCGGGCGTCGACCACGTCCGCGAGCGCGACGCCGTCGACGACGACGAGCTGTTCCTCGCCGGCGGCTCGTTCGGCGGGTACATGACCGCGTGGCTGCTCGCGCACACCGACCGGTTCGACGCGGGCGTCCCCCAGCGCGGCGTCTACGACCTCGTGTCGTTCTACGGGTCGACCGACGCCGCGTACAAGCTCGTCGAGGACGACTACGGGGAGACGCCGTGGACCGACCCCACGTTCCTCGCCGAGCACTCGCCCGCGATGCACGCCGACGCCATCGACGCGCCGACGCTCCTCCTCCACGCGGAGGCCGACTACCGCGTCCCCATCGGCGGCGCCGAACTCCTCTACCGCGGCCTCCGCAAGCACGGGACGCCGACGCGACTCGTCCGCTATCCGCGGGAGGGCCACGAACTGTCGCGGTCGGGCGAACCCGGGCACGTCGTCGACCGCATCGAGCGCATCCGCGACTGGTTCCGCGGCTACTCGACGGCGTTCGAGGACGTCGACGAACCGCTGTAGAACGAGGGCGAGGAGCGCGCGTCGCCCGGTTGGCGCGCGAGGCTACCGGAGGACGTCGAGGACGACGAGGTTCGCGCCGCCGACCGCGACGAGGACGCCGAGCGTCCCGACGGTGACGGTGAAGCCGCCGACCGCCACGAGTGCGACGCCGCTGCCGGCGGCGAGCACGAACAGGCCGACCGCGAGCGTCCCGTGTCCGAGCGCGCGCAGCCCCTGGCCGCGAGCGCTCGCCTTCCCACCCGCGGCGACCGCGGCGAGTGCGAGCAACAGGAACGTCACCGCGAGCGCCGACACCGACCCGCCGGGGACCGCGACCGCGGTCGATCCGTCGAGCCAGAGCGCGAACGCGACCGACGCGCTCACGAGCGACCCGACCTCCGCCGCCAGCCAGCCCGCGCCAGCGACGTCGCGGTCGTCGTCGCTCGCGGTCGCAGTGTCAGTCATCGTGCGTCCCTCGGGGCGCGCGCTCGGAATACCTGTCGCTTCCGACGCGACCCGGTCGGCCATCGCGACACGGTCGGGCACCCGGACCGGGTCGACCGTCGCGAGGGCCACGGGCCGGACACTCGCCGCCTGGGGAAGCGTCAAGACCCGGGCGTGTGTGCCGTCGCGTATGACAGTCCGCGAGGTCGCCGCGAGCGCGTACCGGGAGGCGCTGCCGGCGCTCGCCGCGAGCGTCGTCGGCGGCCTGTTCGCGGGCGCGGTACTGGGTGGGATGCGAGCGGAACTCGGGGACGTCTCCGGCCTCCTCGTGCTCGTTCCCGCGTTGCTCGCGACGCGCGGGAACGTCTACGGGAGCCTCGGCGCGCGCCTCGCCACCGGCCTCCACCAGGGCTTGCTCGAACCGAAGATCGACCTCGACGACGACCGGCTCCGCGGCGCCATCGCCGCCGCGCTCGCCAACGGCGTGCTCGTGTCCGTGCTCGCCGCCGTCGCGACGTACGCCGCCCTCACCGCGCTCGGCTCGAACCCCGCGAGCCTCCTCGCGCTCGTACTCATCGCCCTCATCGCGGGGGTCCTGTCCGGTATCGCGCTCACCGTCGCCGTCGTCTCCGTCGTCATCGTCGGGTTCCGGCGCGGACTCGACCCGGACACGTTCGTCGGCCCCGTCGTCACCACGACCGGCGACTTCGTCGGGCTCGCCGTCCTCTTGCTCGCCACGCGAATCGTCGCCGCCGCCCTCGGAGGGATCTAGATGCCCGAGCACTGGACGGTGCGCGCCATCACGCGCGCCACCCTCCCGTTGCTCGTCGTCCTCTCGCTCGTCGAACTCGGGAGCGGCCTCGTCCTCGGGAGCGTCGAGGACACCCTGCTGGCGTCGCCGTCCCTGCTCGTGCTCGTGCCCGTCACCATCGGGACCGCCGGGAACCTCGGGAGCGTCCTCGCCGCCCGCCTCTCCACCGCCGTCCACCTCGGCACCGTCTCGTTCGCGGCCGACGACGACGCGCTCGTCGGGAACGCGCTCGCGACGTTCGCGCTCGCCGCGAGCGTCTTCCCCGTCGTCGGCCTCGGCGCGTGGGTCACCGCCGAACTCGTCGCCGGCACCACCAGGCTCTCGCCGCTCCGGGTCGTCCTCGTCGCGACCGTCGCCGGCGTCGCGCTCGCCGTCCTCGCGGTCGCCGTCACGCTCGTCGCCACGTACGTCGCGTACCGCCGCGGCCTCGACCCCGACGACGTCGTCATCCCCGTCGTCACGAACGCGTGCGACGTCCTCGGCGTCCTCGTCCTCGTCGGCGTCGCCGCCGTCTTCGCCCCGTGAGCGACCGATGCGACCGCGACGCCACCGCCCGGATTCGGGCACGTGAACGGTCGTGAACGGTGCGAATAGTCTGAACCTACCGGAACTGCCAACGCGTTCAAGAGGCCGTAGATGCAGGAGACGGTATGGAACGACGAGACATGCTCGGCACGGTCGCGGCGCTCGGCGCGGGCGCCATCGCGGGCTGTTCGAGTTCGCCGACGTCCGGCGGCGACGGCGGCGACGGCGGGAGCGGTGGCGACGGCGGGAGCGGGGACGGTGGGTCGGGCGGCGATGGCTCCGGTGGCGGGTCCGACGACGGGTCCGGGAGCGGGGGCGACGAGAGCGAGGCGACGACGACCGACGAGAACGACGCCGACCTCTACATCGCGCAAGCGGTGAGTACGCTGAACGCGGTCGCACTCCGCCTGAACAAGGTCAAGGACAACCTCGACTCGCCCGACGAGGTCGACCTCGACCAGGAGAAGCTCCTGAACGGTATCGAGGAGGCTCGCGGCCAGCTCGACGCGGCGAGCGAGACCGCGACCGAGACCCAGACCAAGCAGATCGCGACCCTCCGGAACCTCGCGACGGTGCTCGCGGAGATGACGCGCGTCGTCGGTATCCTCCTGACGGTCGACGCGAACGCGCTCGCCGGGGACGCGCAGTCGGCGCTCGACGAGGAGAACTACGACGAGGCGCTGTCGGTCGTCCGGGACGCGAAGGCGAAGGCGGCGACCGCTCAGGAGCGCACGACGACCGCGGAGGAGGCGCTCGACGGCGTGAATCAGGACCGGCTCGCCGCGGTCGACGGCGTGGAGTACGCGAAGGTCGAGGCGGCGGTCACGCAGACCGCGTCGCTCGTCGACACGCTCGACGCGCTCACCAGCGGGTACGAGTCGACCATCCTCGGCGCGAAAGACCTGGAGACGGGGCGCTCGCAGAGCGAGTCCAAGGAGTACGAGGAAGCCGAGGAGTCCTTCGGAGCGGCGAAGGCGCACTTCGAGACGTCCGACGAGACGTTCGCCGACTCGGCGGCTGACGCACCGGACGACGTCGCCGCACGCATCGACGTCGCGGCGTGCCAGACCACGCACCTCCTGAAGGCCGCGACCGCGTTCGAGAAGAGCGCCGCGGCGGCGAGCGACGGGAACCTCGCCGACGCGAAGTCCCACCAGGAGGACGGCGAAGCGCAGATGCAGCAGGTCGACGAGTGCAGTAGCAACTGACGGCACCCCCGACGGGCCACCTCGTCGTCGACGCCGTCCTCGCGTGCGGACATCGAGACGACTTTACTCGCGCCGTCCCGACGTTCACGCGTGAGCGAGGCGTCCATCATCGACGTCGTCCTCGGGCAGGTCCTCCCGCGAGTCGTCACCGTCACCGCGCTCATCGCGGTCGGCGTGACGCTCGCGAACCTCGCCGTCGAGTTCGGCGTCGTCGACCGCGTCCGCGGACTCGCCGAACCACTCACCGAGCAGGCGAACCTCCCCGCCGAAGCCGGGGTCGCGGTCGTCACCACCGCCGCCTCCCCGACCGCGGGCTACGGGATGCTCGCGACGCTCCGCGACTCGGGGACGCTCGACGACCGCGCGACGCTCGTCGCCGTCACCATCAACACGTTCTTCGGGTTCGTCCAGCACATCTTCACGTTCTACGTCCCCGTCCTCATCCCGATACTCGGCCTCGAGGTCGGCCTCATGTACGTCGGCGCGCGCGCCGCCATCAGCCTCGCCATCACCCTCACCGGCGTCCTCGCCGGCGCCCTCTTCCTCTCGCCCGCGAACGTGAATCCCGACGCGACGCCAGCCGACCTCCGCGGCGACGACGCGGACGACGACGTCGCGAGCGACGGCGGCCACGCCGACGCCAACGACGCCGACGCGGACGCCAACGACGCCGACGCGGACGACGCCGACGACCCCGAGTCGCTCCGCGACCGCGCGAGCGAGGCGTTCGAGTCGACGAAGTCGACGCTCCGCCGCGTCGTCCCGCGCCTGCTCGTCGTGTACTCGCTCGTGCTCGTCGCGGTCGAGCGCTACCCCGAGGTGTTCGACGCCGTCACCGGCGTCGCCGACCCCCTCACGAGCCTCCTCGGGTTACCGGGGGCGGCCGCGGGCGTCGTCGCCGTCTTCGCCGTCGACACCACCTCGGGCGCGTTCTTCATCGCCCCCCTCATAGGGCCCGACGGCCCGTTCACGCCCCGGACGGCGGTCGCGACGATGCTCGTCGGCGGCATCGTCTCGTTCGCCGTCTCCACGTTCAAGCGCTCCATCCCCTTCCAGTACGGCATCTGGGGCGCCTCCTTCGGATCGAAGGTCGTCGCGCTCAACACCGCACTCAAGGTAGTGTTCATCGGTATCGCGCTCGCCGTCCTGCTGGTCTGAGTCGACGACGCGCTCGTCGACACGGACGACGCGCTCGTGAACGACCCGCTACGCGGGGATGTCGTCGACGAGCACCGTCGAACCGCCCTCCAGCAGCATCTCGCCGTCGCCGTCCTGCACGGCGACGTCGAGCCGATACTTGTCGTCGCCGAGGGCGTCGACGACCTCGCACGTCGCCATGCAGCGCTCGCCGAGGTCGACCGGGCCGAGGTACGAGCAGTCCTGACTCAGGTAGATGATGGCGCCCGGCATCCGCGCGAGCGCCGCGGAGACGAGGCCGAGCGTGAGGACGCCGTGCGCGATGCGACGACCGAAGCGCGTCCCCGCCGCGAACTCGTCGTCGAGGTGCAGTCGGTTCGTGTCCCCGGTCGCGTGCGCGAACTCCTCGACGTCCGACTCGGTAACCGGCTTCGAGAACCGCGCGACGTTCCCGACCCGGATGCCGTCGCCGCCGTCCCACTCGAACGCCCAGTCGCCCTCCTCGTACGCCGTGTCCACGCGCCCCGGCTTCCGGACGTGCCCGTAGCGGTCGCGGTCGCCAACGCGCACGGCATCGTCGGCCGCGCCCACCGCGTCCTCCCCCACCGGTACGTCGGCCGCGCCCGGGACGGCGTGCCGGCGAGCGATCGCCGGCACGTAATCCACGACCGTCGTCGCCGACAGCACACCCACGACGTCCCCGGCGTCGTCCACGACGACGACCTGCCCGACGTCCGCATCGCCGAGCACCTTCGCCGCGTCCGCGAGGTCGTCGCTGGCGTGCACGGAGAGCGCCGGCGCCGACATCGCATCGCGCACCGACCCCTCGGTGTCGCCGGCGGCGAACGCGCGCACCACGTCGGACTTCGTGATGATACCGACCGCGTCCCCGTTCCCCGCGACGACGAGCGACCCGTACCCCTCGGCGAGCCGCGACGCCGCCGCCGCGAGCGACGAATCGGGCGATATCGTCTCCACGGGCTCGGTCATGACGTCCGCGACCGCGATGTCGACGAGCATACCGGTTCCTGCGACGGGCACGTCCAAAATCCCCCGGGTGGCACACTCATGCACGTCGAGTCCCTACGAGCGAGCGTGTCCCGGCTCTCGACGTGGCTGCCCTCGCGACTCGTCGACGCCGTCCTGCTCGCGGGCGTCGTCGTCGCGGCCATCACGGGGTTCGCGAGCATCCTCGCCGGCACCGAAAGCGACGCGTGGGTGTTCTGGCTGCACGGCGTCGCGGGCGTCGTGCTCGTCGGCGCGCTCGCCGCGAAACTCGCCAGGGTCCGCCACCGGCTCTCGGGCTCCTGGAACTGGACCGTCCGCATCTCGGTGGCGTTGACGGTCGTCGCCGTGCTCGCGCTCGCGACCGGGCTCGCGTGGACGCTCGGCGTCGTCGAGCAGGTCGGGCCGTTCACGGGGCTCGTCCTCCACGCGTACGTCGGCATCGCACTCGTCCCCATCTTCCTCGTCCACCTCTACTCGCGGTTCCGGACGCCCACGCGCCAGGACGCCTCACGGCGGAACGCCCTCAAGCTATCCGCGACGCTCGTCGCCGGCGCCGTCGCGTGGCGACTCACGCGCATCCTCGGCCCCACCAGGCGCTTCACGGGCTCCACCGAGCGCGGGAGCGACGACGGGAACCGGTTCCCCGTCACGTCCTGGGTCGCCGACGACCCCGACCCCATCGACGGCAGCGCGTGGACGCTCTCCGTCACCGGGCGCGTCGACTCCCCGCTCGCCCTCGACGAGCCCGCAACCCTTGGTGAGAAAGAGATACGCGCCAGCGAGCAGCGCGCGCTCCTGGACTGCACGAGCGGCTGGTACAGCGAACACGACTGGCAGGGCGTCCGCGTCGGCGACCTCCTCGACGCCGCCGACGCCGACCCGGACGCCGACTGGGTGCGGTTCACCTCCGTCACCGGCTACCGGTGGAGCCTCCCGCGGGAGGAGGCCGAACGCGCGCTGCTCGCGACGCACGTCGACGACGACCGGCTCTCGCACGGCCACGGCTACCCGCTCCGCCTCGTCGCCCCCGGCAGGCGCGGCTTCCAGTGGGTGAAGTGGATAGAATCCGTCGAGGTCCGGGACCGCGCCGACCCCGCACAGTGGGTCGTCACGCTCGTCTCGGGGTTCGACTAGTCGAGTCGGTCGAGGAGGTCCTCGAACGACCGCAGTGGGTCGCTCGCAGGCGAGTCGCCGTCCGGCGCGTAGTGGATGCCGCGCCATCCGGCCTCGCGAGCGCCCTGGACGTCGGCCTCGTAGGAGTCCCCGACCAGCACGTACTCGTCGGCGGGCAGGCGGTCCGCGGCGAGCGCGAACGGCGCCGGGTCGGGCTTGTGCGCGCCCGCCTCGTAGGACACCACGCTCGCGTCGACGTATCCCTCGAGGTCGTGCCCGCGGAGCTTCGCGAGCTGGAACGCGGGGACGCCGTTCGTCAGCACGCCGACGCCGTCCCCGCGGTCGCGGAGCGCGTCGAGCGCGCGCTCGACGCCAGGCGACGGTGCGACGCCAGCGACCTCGCGCTCCCGGAGCGTCTCAACGAGCGCGTCCACCGACACCCCGGCGTCCGCGTAGTCGTGCTCCGCGAGCGCGTACTCGAACGCCCGCCGATACGGCGACTCGGCGTGGTCGCCGAGCAGCTCGAGGAACCGGTCGCTGTAGGTCACCTCGAACACCTCGTCGCCGCCGCCGAGATGGCGCTCGGTCACCTCCCGGAGCACCGTCGCGTACTCGGTCTCGAACGCGAGGAGCGTGTGGTCGAGGTCGAAGAACACCGCCCGCTCGAACGGATCACTCATACCGACCGCGACGCCCGCACCCCTCGAAAAACCACCGCTGCCCCGACAGACAACCACACGCACGCCGCGGCGGGCGTCGACCGACCGCACGCCCTCACTCGCGCTTCTCGTACAGTACCAGCCCGACGAACGAACACACCTCGCGGTCGTCCTGGTTCAACGTCCGCGTCTGCGACCGCACCAACCCCACCCCCGGCTGCCAGTCCTCCTTCGACAACGCCGTCGTCTCCACGCGAAGCGTATCCCCCGGGAACACCGGCTGCTTCCACCGCAACTCGTCCACGCCGATGGCCCCCATCGCCTTCGTGTCCTGTAACTCGTTCTCCACGAGCAACCGCATCGTCATCGCGCACGTATGCCACCCGCTCGCCACAAGGTCCCCGAACATCGACTCCTGGGCCGCCTCCGGGTCCGTGTGGAACGCCTGCGGGTCGTACCGCTCGCCGAACTCGATTATCTCGTCCTCGTCGACCTCGTACGACCCGAACGCGTGCTCCTCACCGACCTCGACGTCCTCGAAGTACCCGTCCATATCACGGCGTACACGAACCAAGAGCAAAACGTCTCGGGTGGCATACCGATCCCGGTCGCCCAAGTCGTGAGGGTGATACCTGTCTGCTCCCGGGCGAGGAGCAGTCGATTTTCAATGAAGTAATCCGGACAGATACGCGACCACAATTGTAGTAATAACAGCATCAACTCCTGTATTTGAGTAAAGGTATCGGCGGTGAAGTCTCTGACATGCGAGCGATAGGCACCACAGACGGACGGTTTCTATACAATCTTTGTCAGACTAGGTTGAGGCGCGTTGAGAACCACCATCTGGCAGATATAATAGAAATCCGACTAAAGATATTAGACAGTCGAACATGGCTAAATAAAAATATAAAATCGTTTTATTTATCAGTGTTCGTTTGGATTTCAAGCTGATGCCAGAAATCAATCGGCGACAGATGCTGAAGCACGCGGGAGCAGCGACCTCTGGGTTCGCCCTCGTCGGGTCTGCTCAGGGCAAAGCAACACAGGATTCCCTGGGTGGCGTTCTTATCAAAGTATGGCCGCAGAAGGAGTCAGATCATGCAAAGGCGGAGATCGTCGAGGACACCCTCGACGACTTCATCTCGCAACTGCAATCCGCTGATGCCATCGGATTCAGTGCTGTCAACAAAAGCACAAAATCGACGTTCAACGACGGTGATGTTACCGGAGTTGAGTTCAACGATTGTGGACCAACTAACGAAAGCTATCTAGATTTCCAAGGGGACTGCTACGATATCTACGAAGGCGACAACTACCAGAATTGGGACATTCACGTTCTGGTGTCCGATGAGACATCCTTCGCGGGTGCAGATACTGGCGGTCCCTTCCTCGATTTCAGCAATGGGATGACTAGCCTTGATCGACAAGGACTCGGCTTTGCTCACGTCGGGACTGCCGGAAACTATCCAGGAGCTAAATCGAACAGCGACCCCGTCGAGCGCATGAAGAACCTGTCCATCCAAGAAGTTGGACACACCCTCGTCGATCAACGGATCGTCGACGACGAAGATCACCATCTCGGACAGATACGAGCGCCTACCTACCCCGGTCACGGACCACTGGAGGGCCCTGTAACGCCGATGGCCACGTTCTACGAAAATAATGAAAGCGTCAGTCCGGGAGGCTGCGGGATGGCTGAAAACGCCGCCGACCAAGGCGAATGTGACTCTCTGGGAGGAGAAGTTGCCTGGGACGGCACTCACACCCAGGAGATAACCAACTGTACGATCGACGCAATCAGAACGACAAGTCAACAAACCGGCTACAACGAGTAGGTCACCGACGGGAAGAGAGCCGAACGCCGGACCGAGAGCGACCGGCTGAAGGTCGCGTCCGTTCTGACCCGCCCACCCATGCGGTTTCAGGAAGACCACGCGTCGCAGCGAACACACCCGCGACCTCGCTTCTCACTGCGACCTGGCGGCGCTCACGAACCTCCGTCACTCGAGGGAGACAGACGAACGCTCCATATCGACACGCTCACCTCTCAACAGCGGGGCTGGCAGGCCCCACGAGCGATACTGTGCGTCGTTTCTACGCCAACCGGCCGGACCCTCGTAGAACGGACTTCGTGTAATCCATTCGGCGAACGAGACCGAACCGCCGCTATCGAAATCCGCAAGCAACCGGAGGGACGGACGAGAATCCCACGAGCGAACCATAACCCACGAAAGACGAGTACGATGGGAGTCCCGCGAGCGAGCGGACCGCGGGGCGAGCGTCCCAAGCCCCGCGAAAGCGAACGACGACGCCGTGAGCAGGGAACGAGCACGAGGGGAGTCCAGCGAGCGACCGCAGGGAGCGAGGGGGACTACATCGTGCTCGTGAATCCGAGCGAAGCGAGGATGAACGAGCACGAGGGGATTCGAACCACGGTCGCACGACACCTCGCCGCGCTCGGTGCTGCGTGCTCCCTGATTCGAATCCGCTCGGTCCGCGATTCGCTCCTCGCCTTCGTTCGTCGCAGAATCGACGAGCACGAGGGGATTCGAACCCCTGACCATCGGATTAGAAGTCCGACGCTCTATCCTGGCTGAGCTACGTGCCCTCGTTGTCGTGTCGTCGGTGCGGGCAAAAAAGCGGTCCGGATTCGGATTTCAGGCGTCGAGCCGGTAGAGGCTCGTGACGTACGGTAGTTTCCCGAACATCCAGATGCCGAACGGGATGCCGATGACGGTGACGCAGAGGAACCAGGCGACGTTCGCCCAGATGAAGCTCGCCCACCACCCGACGAACACGAAGTAGACGGCGCGCACGAGGAGACTCGTCTGCGGGACGCCGTCCGGGTCGAACCCGGTGTCGCGGCGTTTGAGCGTGAGGAGGTACGGCACGCGGTTGATGATCTTGATGCCGAGCGGCAGGAGGATGATGGTGACGTTCAGGACCCACGCGACGTTGATCGCGAGGAGCGTGAGCCACCACCCGACGAGGAGGAACCACGCGATGCGGACGACGAGCGAGTGCTGGTTGGCCATACTCGAACACTCACCGCGAGCGCGTATGGGTCTTCTCACATGCCCCGGATTCGTCGAGGACGACGTCGAGGCGCGACGTGGCGCGCGAGAGCGGTGGGGTTAAGCCGCCGACTCGACTATTCGTCTCCAATGACTGTCATCGGTACCGTTGGCCTGCCCGGGAGCGGGAAAGGCGAGGCTGCAGCGGTCGCCCGCGACGCCGGCATCCCCGTGGTGACGATGGGGGACGTCATCCGCCAGGAGTGCCGGGACCGCGGGCTCGACCCCGCGACGCATCACGGCGAGATCGCGCAAGCGCTCCGCGAGGAGAACGGCCCCGACGCCATCGCGCAACGCTCGCTCCCCATCATCCGCGAGCACCTCGAGACGACCGACACCGTCCTCGTCGACGGCCTCCGCTCCGGCGTGGAAGCCGACCGGTTCGAGGAGGCGTTCGGCGACGACTGGATACTCGTCAGTATCGAAGCGCCGTTCGAGGTACGGAAGGACCGCATCACGGACCGCGGCCGCGACAAGACCGACGGCGACGTCGGCGAGACGCTCCGCGAGCGCGACGACCGCGAACGCGGGTTCGGGATGGACGACGCGATGGCGCGCGCCGACGTCACCATCGACAACACCGACACGCTCGAATCGTTCCGCGCTCGCATCACGGCCCTCCTCGAAGACGGCCCGGAAGCCGTCGCGGAGGTCGACGCATGATCTACTCCGTGGACGTCGAGATAACCGCGCCCGTGAACGACACCGAGGTCACGGACCGCGTCGTCGACGCCATCACGAACCTCTTCCCCGACGCCGACGTCACCGAACACCCCGGCGAGGTCATGGCGACCGCGCACCAACTCGAGCACTTCAGCGAGCGCCTGCACGCCCAGGAGATACTCGACACCGCCCGCGGCCAGTTCCAAGCGGGCCGGGACGGCGACACCTTCGAGTTCGCCCTGAAGAAGCAGGCGGCGTTCCAGGGCGTCGTGAACTTCGCCGTCGGGAACCCCGACGAACTCGGCGACATCCACGTCCGCGTCCGCGTCGAAGACCCCAGCGTCGACGAGTTCGTCGACTACGTCGCCCCACCCACCGAGGACGGGCGACCCGTCACGAGCGACGCGGAAGACCGCGGCCCCGGGAACTGACTCGCGGCAGTCCGCTCGAAACGCGACGTTTCTCCGAACCGCTACCGCGTCCAGTACCGTCGTTTACTCGTTCCTAACCGACTGCTCGGTTCGGGTAGGTTCCGCGTCCCGTTACCGGAAACCCCGAACTATCTCCCGCGCTTAACCCCGCGGTCGTCACCAGAGGAGGCATGGGCCACGCGGACGACGAACGACGGGGAATCGACCGACGGCTTCTGCTCCGGGCGCTCGGCGCTGGCGCGTTCGCGGGCGCGAGCGGCAACGCCGCCGGAAGCGGCGAGCGAGCGGGGCACGGGGCCAGCGAACGCCACCGCGAGCGCGGACGGTCGCGCTGCGTCGTCGACGACTTCCAGGACGGCGACCTCGACGAGTACGTCGCCAGGGACGGCCCGATGGCCAACTGGCGGGTCGCGTCGTTCCGCAACGGCCGCGTCCTCGAGTTCCAGGGCGGCGACGGCCCGGACCTTCAGTCCTACAGCGGGCTCGAGACGTACCCGCGTCGCGGCGACCAGTTCTCGTTCCTGTTCTACCCCTACGGGAACTGGGACGGGTACGCGATGTTCAGCTTCGCCATCGCCGACTCCGAGAACTTCCAGCGGCGGTACGAACTCGAGTTCGAACCCGCCGCCGACGAGGTCCGCCTCCAGTACAGTCGCGCTCCCGGCGACGAGGAGACCATCGCCAGCGCGTCCCGGTCGTTCGACGGCCGCGACCGACAGATCGTCGAGGTGGACTGGGCGGCGTCGAGCGACGACATCGTGGTGACCGTCACCGACCCGGACGACGACGGGACGACCCTCCGCGCGAGCGAACCCGGTGACGCGCCAACCGGCGGCGGCATCGGGTTCTACGCCAGCGGCGACGCCGGCTGGCTGTTCGACTACGTCACCATCCTCGACTGCGACGACCGCAGCGACGGCGACGATGGCGACGACCAGGACGGCCTCGTCGTCGACGATTTCGAGGACGGCGACCTCGACGAGTACGACGGGGGCGACCCACCGACGAACTGGACCGTCGTCTCGGAGCCGACCGCGGACGGCTCCGGAGCCCTCCAGTTCCAGGACGGAGGTGGGGAGGACATCCGTTCGTACCGCGGCCTACCCACGTACCCGCAGCGTGGCGATCGCATCCACCTGGACTTCGGAACCTTCGGCGACTGGAACAGCTACGCGATGTTCGGATTCGGAGTCCAGCCAGACGACTTCCAGCACCGCTACGAACTCGAGTTCGAACCAGCCGAGAGCGAGGTTCGACTCCAGTACAGTCGCGCTCCCCAGGACGAGACCACCATCGCGAGCGCGACCGCGGACTTCCAGCGCGAGCGCTTCTATCGCGTCGAGGTCGACTGGGCATCCTCGGGTACGGAACTCGTCGTCGACGTCGCCGAGCTCGCCACGCTCCGCGCGTCAGAGCCGAGCGGCGCACCCACCAGTGGCGGCATCGGGTTCTACGCCAGCGGCGACGCTGGCTGGGTGTTCGACAACGTCCGACGCGTCGGCCAGCACGACGACGGGCGGGTTCCGAGCGACCGCGACTGGCCGACCGTTCAGCACGACTTCGCGAACACCAGTTGGACGCGAGCGAGTCGCGGCCCCACCGACGGGGTCGAGGAAGCATGGTCGAAGCTCGTGAGTCTCGATCGAGCCAACGAAGCGGTCGTCGACGACGACGTCGTGTACGCCACCGGCACGGGGCGACGCGGCGGTCTCTACGCCCTCAGTGCGGACACTGGAACGGTGCGCTGGCGATACCCCATCCAAGGCGGGACGTATGCTCCGGCGTCGATCGTAGACGGTTCGGCGTACCTCATCGGCAACGACCGGTTCGGTCACGCGGTGGACGTCTCCACCGGCGAGCGCCGCTGGCGGACCGCCTTCGAGGACACCGGCGAGGTCGCCGCGGTCGTCGCCGGCGACACCGTCGTCTTCGGGGACTACTCGAGTCTGGTCACCGGTGTCGACGCTAGCGACGGGACGGTTCGCTTCAGTGCAAATCTCAGCGACGGCGTCCAGGGCGGCATGGCAGTCGTGGACGACGTGGTCTACGCTGCAGGAATCCCGTCAGGTGGATTGAACGCTATCGATCTCGGCACGGGCGAGTTCAGATGGCGGACCCTCGACTACGGAGAAGCCGGAATCACGCCGCCGAGTGTCGTCGACGATACCGTGTACGTCGGCGAGCAGAGTTCGGGATCGGTCTACGCGCTGTCGGTGACAGACGGTCGCGTCCGCTGGCGGTTCGACGTCGTGCCGAGTTCGTCGCTCGCAGTCGCCGATGGGTGCGTGTTCGCTCCGACGGGCGACGGAAGACTGTACGCGCTCGATGCCACTGACGGCTCCGTTCGCTGGCGGCGGACGCTCAACATTCAGACGGGCATCGGCGGCCCGAGCGTTGCGGACGACGTGGTCTACGTCGCCGACACCGAAGGGGGATTCTACGCACTCGACGCCGAAGACGGGTGCGAACGATGGGTCGAAGTCCTCGACTACACGATACGTGGTTCCCCGGCGGTCGTCGACGACACCATCTACGTCGGTGGGAGCGACGGCCGCGTTCACGCCCTTAGAGAACCCTGAGCGTGAACCGAGTCAGGCCTCGTCGTCGAACCCGACCACTCACGGCTCGCTTCGCTCGCCGTTCGTGGGTTCCGCGGCGCGAGCGCCGCGTTACTCCTCGAACCCGTCTTCGAACTTGAAGGTGCCGTCGCGCTGGACGACCTCGCCGTCGACCTCGATGCGCGAGTCCTCGCTCATGTCCACGATCATGTCGACGTGCACCGCGGAGTCGTTCTGTTCGTTGTCGTCGCCGACGGTGGCGTCGTACGCGCGCCCGACGGCCATGTGGACGGTGTCGCCCATCTTCTCGTCGAACAGCATGTTGTACGTGAACTCGGTGATGTCGCGGTTCATCCCGATGCCGAGTTCGCCGAGGTAGCGCGCGCCGTCGTCGGTGTCGAGCACGCCCGTCAGGACGTCCTCGTTCTTCTCCGCGCTGTGCTCGACGACCTTCCCGTCCTCGAAGACGAGGTGGACGCCCGTTATCTCGCGGCCCTGATGGTAGAGCGGTTTGTCGAAGAGGACCTCGCCCTCGACGGAATCCTTCACGGGTGCCGTGAACACCTCGCCGCCGGGGAGGTTCCGTTCCGCGGTGTCGTTCAGCGTCGAGTTCCCAGCGACGCTCATCGTCAGGTCCGTCTCCTCGCCGGAGACGATGCGGACCTCGTCGCCGTCGTTCAGGATGTCCACCATCTGCTGCTGGAACTCGCCCTGGGCCTCCCAGTCCTTGTTCACCGCGTCCCACACGAACCCCTCGTACGCCTCGGTGCTCATCTCCGCGAGCTGCGCGAACGAGTCCGTCGGGTACTGCGTGAGCACCCACGTCTTCCCCAGTCGCTCCTCGAGCAGCGGCCGTCGCGCCTTGTCGTACGCCATCTGCACGTCGCTGTCGACGTCGCTCGTCTGCGTGACGTTCGCGCCCGACCGGATCGCGACGTAGACGTCCATCTCCTCGAACAACGCCATCTCGTGACTCGGCAACTCGAAGTCCTCGGGGTCCGCGTTCCGGAGGTACGCACGCCGGAACCGGTCACCCATCCGCTGGTTGATCGACAGCGGGTTCGCGCCGACGTCCGCGCACTGCTCGAACAGCGCCGTCACCAGGTCGCCAGCCGTCCCGTGCGCGTCGACGACCACGTTGTCGCCCGCCTCGATACCGGCCGAATGAGTCGCGATGATCTGTGCGTGCTTACGTACTCGAGGATCCATACCTTGCAGTCCGACAGCGGCCCGCAGAAACCTTTCCCTTTCGCCGAACCCGGCCACGTGCCCGTCCCGTCGGTCGGTCCGGCGCGCTACAGCCAGTCGTCGGGGAGTTCGTCCTCGTGGTCGACGAGGAGCGCCAACAGCGGCCGTATCTCGTCGAAGTTCGGGCCCTTCGACACCTCGTTCGTCTCGCGGTCCCAGACGATGAACCCGTAATCCGCGAGCTTCGGGAGATGCACGTGCCGCATCTCGAGGAACCGCGTGAACTCCTCCTCGACCGATTCGTCCACGTCGATCACCGCCGGGTCGTCGTCCTGCGGGTTGTGTATCAGCAGCGCACGCAACAGCTTCCGGCGCTGCACGTGCCCGAACGCGTCGAGTATCTCGTCGAACGACCGGTTCCCCAACTTATGCTGCATGACCAATCAACGAGCTACAGACAGAAGGAGACGCCAGTTTTTCACCCCCACCCGCTGTGAGGAGTAATCGAGTTACAACCGACAGCCCCACCAGATTCACTCGCTAACGGACCCGAGTGCGGAACCCTCCTCGAGCGCCGCGAGGTCGAACTCGAACCCCACCGCCGGCACCTCGAGGTCCTGCCCCGACCTTCTTTTGTCGGGTCGCCTCGCTTCGACTCACGGGCTTCGCCCGTTCGTCATTCGAGACGACTCCGTCGTCTCGCTTCGCTCGCGACCCGCAAAACATGGGTGAAAAGGTGTCCGGCGCCCCTTACTCGAGCGCCGCGAGGTCGAACTCGAACCCCACCGCCGGCACCTCGAGGTCGTGCTCGACGAGCACGCTCGGGTGGAGTTCGCCGACGACGCCCGCGGGTTCGCCGTCGATGACGACGGTCGCGGTGCGCCCGTCGATGAACGACGGATGCTCTGTCGGCGGGGTCGCGAGGTCGACGTCGAAGTTCCGCGCGAGCGCCTGCAATCGGCTCTTGGCGTCCTCGTAGGAGGCGTCGGCGCGAGCCAGGACGGCGGCGACGTGGCGTTCCTCGCGGACGCCCGTGGGTTCGTCGGGGTCGACGTGCGCGACGAGCCCGATCTCCGCGAGGTCCTGGGGGTACGCACGGTGCGTGTTGTTCTCGAGGACCATCGCGAGGCTCGGGAGCGCCCACGACCGCAGCATCTCGTAGTCCTCGCTGTACGGCTCCGTGATGGTCACGGGCGGTTCGGCGCCGAGCGCGCTCGCGTCGGTCGCGCTGTCGGCGGGCGCGAGGTGCATGCGGTCGTAGTTGTCCTCGCGAGCGACCATGTGGAAGTTCAGGAGGTCCTGGAAGCCGAGGCCGACGAGCTGGCCGCGGACCGCGCGTTCGAGGCGCGAGCGCTCGTGACGGCCGCCGGTCGTGGAGACGTCCGGCGACTTCGGCTCCAGTTCGTTGAAGCCGTACGCGCGACCGAGGTCGTCGACGACGTCGAGCGCGTGCAGGACGTCGACGCGGTACGGCGGGATGGCGACGTCGTACACGAGGTCGCCCGCGACGGTCGGGCCGGCGTCGACGTCGTCCTGGTCGGCGCTCGCCGTCGTCGGCTGGTTCCCCTCGATGCTCCCGCGCGGGTCGTCCGGCAGGTCACTCCCGGCGCGCTCGCTCGCCTCGGGATGCTCGCCCGTGGCGGTGTCGATGGGTGCCGCGTCCAGCCCGGCGCGCTCCGCGAGGTCGACGACGTCGCTCGCGTCGAGCGTGACGCCGAGCACGCGCTCGATGCGCTCGTGGCTGACGCGCTTCTCGTCGACGTCGAGGTTCGGGCGGACGAGCGTCGCGCCCGGGTCGACGAGGTCGTCGTCGGCGTACACGCCCGAATCGGGGTACTCGACCTGGACCTCCTCGACGGTCGCCCCGCGCGCTTCGAGCGCGTAACAGACGACGTTCAGCATCTTGTCGATCGTCCACTGGTCGGTCCCCGTCATCTCCACGAACAGGTTCCGCGAATCGGTGGAGACCTCGGTCCGGCGACCGTTGATGACCGGCGGGAACGAGAACAACCCGAGGTCGTCGTAGATGGCGGGATACCGCTCGTAGCCGCTCACGAGGTCCGCGTACTCGCGGCCCGTCTGGTGGTCCGTGAGGACCTCGGCGGGCGTCATCTCGCGGTCGCTGTCGAGGGGTACGAACTCGTCCTCGTCCGGCTCGACGCCCACGTACGAGATGGACTTGTTCGTCTCCGAGACGCGGACGTCGTCGCCGACGTCAGCCGCGGTCTCGCCCGCGTCCGCGGCGTCGTCGTCGCGTTCGACCGCCGAGCCCTTCAGCATCGTGAGGTCGTGGATACCGATAGCGCCCTTCGCGCGCTTGCGGCCCATCGTCGCGTGCAGTTTCTCCTGCAGTTGGATGAGCGAATCCAGCGCGTCGTCGTCCAGGTTCACGTCCCGGATCACGGCGCCCGTGACGTACGGGCGCTCGTCCGGCACCGACTCGTCGACCTCGATCGTCCAGTCCGCGTCGTTCGTCTTCGGGACGTAGACGCCGCGGTCGTCGCCGTACTGATAACGGAGGCTGCGCGCGACGCCCTCGACGCTCAGCCGGTCGAGACGGTCGGGCGCGAACTCGAGTTCGAACGCGCCGTCCTCGGTCTCGCCCTCGAACTCGAGGCCGAGCGCGAACAGGTCGCTCTTGAGTTCCTCGTCTCCCTTCTCGTCGTGCCCGGTGAGCTCGCGGAGCTCGTCGGGGTGGACGTCGACGACGGGCATCAGTACACCACCTCCTCGTTCCGCAGGAAGTCGAGGTCGACGAGCGTCCCGTGCACGTCGCGGATGTCCTCGAACCCGTGCGTGAGCATCAGCAGTCGCTCCAGGGCGAGCCCCCACGCCATCACGTCGCACTCGACGCCGAGCGGCTCCAGGACCTCCTCGCGGAACAACCCGGAGTTCCCGATCTCGACCACTTCACCGGTCTCGGGATGCTCGCCGAACAGCTCGAAGCTCGGCTCCGTGTACGGATTGTAGTGGGGCTTGAACTCGATGTCGGTGATACCGAACTGCGCGTAGAACTCCTCGAACGTCCCCATCAGGTCGCGGACGGAGAGGTCCTCGGCCATCACCCAGCCCTCGATCTGGAAGAACTCCAAGAGGTGCGTGGCGTCCAGGGTGTCGTTCCGGTACACCTTCTCGACGCTGAAGTACCGCTCCGGGGGTTCCAGGTCGCCGACCTGCTCGCCCGAGAGATACCGCATGGAGAGCGAGGTCGTGTGCCCGCGGAGGTCGACGCCGCGCGCCATCTCCTCGCCCCACGGCGAGTGATAGCCGTCGCCGTCCTCGCCGACGCCCTCGCGGTGCGCGTGCTCCACGCGGTCCATGAGGTCCTCGGGGAGGTCCTGCATCGGCGGGACGTCGAGCGCGAACTGGTCCCAGTGCGTCCTGGCGGGGTGGTCCTGGGGCATGAACAGGCAGTCGTTGATCCAGAACTCCGCGTCCGCGTGCGGGCCGTCCATCTCCTGGAACCCCATCCCGACGAGGACGTCCTTCACGCGCTCCGCGGTCTGCCGGAGCACGTGCTCCTTGCCGGCGTGCTCGACGTCAGCGTCCGCCTCGACGTCGTAGTCGGCGAACTCCGCGTCGCGCCACTCGCCGGAGGAAAGCATCTCGGGCGTGACCTGGCCGACCGCGTCCGTCGCCTCCACGCCCTCCATGAGCGCGGTGACGCCGTCCTCCGTCAGTTCCACGAACCGGACCGTGCGCTCGTCGACGACGACGAGGTTCCGACGTTCGAGGTCGGAGCGCACGTCCTCGTCGATCGCATCGCCTGCGGCGACCGCGTCGAGCGCCGCCGCCTCGGCGTCCGCGTCCGGGTCCGCGTCCGGGTCCGCGGTGACCTCGCCGCTGTCGACGACCCCGTACCCCTTCCGCGCGTAGTTCGCCAAGGCGATGTCGACCGCGTCACCGAGGTCGCTCGCCCCGATGACCTCGCCCATCGGGACCGCCTCGGCGTCGGTCGCACCGACGTCTCGCGCCGCCCGATACAGGCGGACCTCCGGCAGGCCCGCGTCTCGATACGATTCACCCTCCGCTGTCAGTTCGACGGTCTCCTCGACGCGCTCCGTGACGTCGACGAGCCCGCGCTCCGCGAGGTCGAACGCCGCACCCGCGACCGACTCCGGGGGCTCCCCCGTGTCGTCCGCGAGCGCGTCGACCGACCGCGCCTCGGTCGCATCCGCGGCCTCCAAGACCGCGACGTGTGTCGCTTTCAGTTCCATCAATCTTGTATGCGTATCCGCAACTCGGTCAGTTATCTGTTCCGACAACGCGACGACCGCGGTTTCGCGACCACCACACGCCGGCACGCGACTGCTCGCGTCCCAGACCGCGGCGGCCGTCCACCGCGCTCACGCCGCCGCAAAGAAGAAGCCGACTCCGTGGACGCGAGCGTGCTCGTCGACGCTACCACCGGAGCCGGGTACGGCTACCATGCTACGACGTACGCGTCCCTCGCCGGTTAAACGTTCCGTCGACACCGCGTCCACCAGACGGTCGCCCACGCCACCGCGTCCACCAGACGGTCGCCCACGCCACCACGTCCACCCGTCCCACCGGCGTCGCTACCAGTCGACGTCGAGGTCCCAGTCCGGCGTCGGGTCGTCGACGTCGGCCCACTCGAAGCGCGTGTTCGCCGGCGGGACCGCGTACAGCGTGTTCGCGAGGAACGCCGCCGCGTTCTCGTAGGGAATGGAGTCGACCTCGGTGTTCGCCGCGACCTCCTCGAAGTCCGCGCGGTCGCGAGCGAGCCCACCGGCGTCGCACCCGGAATGGTCGTCGTCGGTGTCGCTCGCCGCGTCGGTCGGCGCGTCGACGACCGCTGCGAGTTCCGCGAGCGCGTCGTCGAGCACCGGGAGCACGGCTTCGTCGTCGTCGGTCTCGTCCGCGACCGTGTAGACGTCGACGTCTTCGAGCTCGGTGAGCACCTCGTCGACGTCGCCGGCCGGGGTGTACGGGACGGACGGCACTTCATCTGGGCTGGACGTGGTTGCCATTAAATCAGGTATCGGGACGATATTATTTAATAGTTGTAATCGTTTCACGTGGTAGGCGCCACCGACCGAGACGTAGCCGGTTCCAACTTGGGCGTAGGCATCGTTTACGGGCGCGTCGAGCGCGAACGCGCTCCACGACCCTGAAGCCGCGACCGGTCGCGCTCCACAACCCTGAAGCCGCGACCGGTCGGACCACCGGTATGGGGTTCTCGTGGGAGTCGTACTACGACGGCGGTGACTGGGACCGCGGCGCGTACGTCGGCGGCGACGACATGGCCGCGCACCTGGACGCGTTCCTCGAGGTCGTCGGCGACGTCGACGCGGTCGCGAGCATCGGGTGCGGGCCCGCCGCGGCCGAGTTCGACGTCGCCGCGGGCCGCCCGGACGTCTCGTTCGCGTGCTACGACGCCGCGCCCGCGGTCGTCGACGCGAACCGCGAGAAAGCCGACCGCGAGGGCGTCGAGAACGTCGCGTTCGACGTCGCGACGCTCCCCGACACCGGCATCGACCGCGCGTTCGACGTCGTCTACTGCATGGCGGTCCTGTACTTCGTCCGCGACGCCGAGGCCGCGCTCCGCGAGCTCTGGCGGCTCACCGCACCCGGTGGCGCGCTCGCGTTCACGTACCCGAACCGGAACATGCAGGCGTGGGCGCAGGGGCTCACCGACGACGACCACGACAAACGCGAGGCGTTCAGTCTCGTCGCCGACGGCGAGAACCTCCTCACGTACGACCGCATCCACGACGTCCTCGGCCACCACCCCAGGAACTACTGGACCGCGGTGGACGCCGACCCCGACGCCGACTACGTCCAGCGAAGCGGCTCGCCGGCGGTCTACGTCCGGAAGCCGGCGTGAGCGCGTTCCGGAAGCCAGCGTGAGCGCGTCGCCAGCCGAGCAGCGTCCCACTGGGCGTATCAGTCGCTCGCGCTCGTCCGGTCCTCGCCGACCCCCGAGGACTCGTTCACCCAGACGAACCCGTCGTCGGTCTCGCGTTCGTCCGCCGGATTGGCGGTCGGGTCGAACTCGTCCTCGAACGTGAGCCTGGTCTCCGCGGGCTCCGCACGTGGGATCTCGGGGAGGAACTCGTCGTCGTCGAGCAGCCCGCGACACGAGATACCGGCGGGTGCGGCGATTGCAGCGCCGACCGCCGCGAACCGGTCGTCCTCGGTCTGCTCGCCGGCGTCCACGCCGAAGGAGTCGCCGCCGACGCGACTCGTCTTCGCGCCCGCGTCGAACGACGACACCGCGTCCGCCGAGAAGAACCCGTCGTCGCCATCGCCGTCGTTCTCGGCGTCGCCGTCGCTCTCGCCGTCCGCTGCGTCGACGCCGTCGTCGGCACGCGCATCGGCGTCCACGACGGTCCCCGCGTCGCCGTCGTTCGCGTCGTCGCCCCACGTGAATCCCGACGTCGACAGGTCGCTCGACGACGACCCGTCGTCGACCGGGTCCGCGGAGCGAGTGGTCGCGTCGACCGACCCACCGATGGACCACCCGTCGAGGTCGTCGTCGTCCGCGTTCGACCCCGTCTCCGCACTCGGGACGCCATCCGTCTCCGCGTCGCGGACGACCGGTGCGTCGGCATCGCGGACGACCGTCGACCCCGCTCGCGTCGACGTGCTCGCGTCGCTCGCACCGTCGTCCGACCCGGCATCCACCGACTCGTCGTCGGAACCGTCGACGAACTCGATAGCGGCCGCGGCGTCGGCCGCGTCCGCCTCCTCGCGGTCGCTCGCGGACGCAGACTCGTCGTTCGCGAGGTGATCGAGACCGCCGACGTGGTCCGCGTCGAACGCGTCCGCCGTCAGTCGACGGCCGCGCCACGAGCGCTCGCGGGACTCGCTCGCCCACGCCGGCACCGGCACGCCGCCAGCGTCTTCGACCACATCCGCGTCGGCGTCCGGGACGTACGCCGCCGGCTGGTCCGCGGCGAGCAACGGCCGGTCGAACGCCGTGATGCGCTCGCCGAACCGCTCGACGAGCCGGTCGAGTTCGTCGGTCTCGACGAGCGCGAACCGCCAGCGATCCGTGCCGTCCGACAACTGCACGAACCGACAGTCCAGGCCGAACAGGAGCTCGCGGTTGACGGCGTCCACGAGCGCCGGATAGTTGTCGTCGCCCAGCGGCGAGTCCGGGAACGAGAACTCGGTCGAGCGCGTCCGCCCGTCGGCGTCCTCGACGCGCAACCGGTACGGTTGGGCGTCGTCCACCGAGAGCGACCGGCCGTTCGCGCTCTTCACGTCGAACGTCCAGTCGATCGCCGCGAACACGTCCCCGAGCTGGGTCTCCGGCGCCGTCGTCCAGAACCGCGCGGGCGAATCCACGCCCCGGGGTGCCGCCGCGACCGTCCGTCGAACGAACGCCGTCGGATGCTCGGGGTCCGCGAGCGCCCGCTGGATGGCGGTCTCCAGGTCCTCGCGCGGGTCGACGGTCGTCGCGTCCGCGACGTGCTCTCTGACGTGCGCACTCGACACGCCGAACCCGCCGAGGACGTCCGCGCACGCGAGCGCGTCCTCTCGCTCGAACCCCGAGGTACCCTGGCGCATGACTCCGCGTGACTTCGTGCTTCGTCGGACGAACGTATATATTTTCGTCAGACGAGCAGGCGAGAAAACCTGTCAGCGGAGGATACGGAGCGGCTGTGCGAGGTCTGCGCCCTCGGCCGTTCTCCGTTCTCGACGGTCTACCGCTTCCGCGAGGACTCCAGTTCGATGTCGAGGTCGTCGAGCAACGCCTCGGCCTCCGCGCGCTTCTCCTGGTGGTCCTCCAGGAACTCGCGCATCAGGGTCGCGGCCTGCTCCTTGCAGTCCCCGCAGAGGCGCTCGCCGCCGACGCACTCCTCGTACACCTCGGTCGCGAAGTCGTCGTCGTCGTTCGCGAGCAGATAGGCATAGAGCTCGTACACCGGGCACTCGTCCGCCTTCCCGCCCTTCTCGCGTTGCTCCTCGGCGGACTGGCGACCGCCCGTGGTCGCGGACTTCACCTTGTCGTAGCCGTCCTCCGGGTCGTCGAGCAGACTGATGTGGCTCGCCGGAACCGACGACGACATCTTCCCGCCCGTCAGCCCCGTCATGAACCGATGGTAGATCGAGGAGGGCGCGACGAACCCGTACCCGCCGTGGTCGAGTTCGACCTGCCGGGCGAGCTCCTCGGCCTCGCCGCGGTCGAGGTCGAACGCGTCCACGTGCCCCTCGTACACGCGCTTCTCGCCGTCGACGGCGTCGATGAGTGCCTCGAACGCGTCGTCGGTCGCCTGCCGGTCGAAGAACCGCGTGCGCGGTCGAACGGGCTCCATCCCGGCCTCGTCGAGCTTCGCCGCGACGGACTCGCGCGCGCCGGTCGGCTCGGGTGCGTGCTCGCGCAGCCAGTCCGCCGCGTCCTCGCACCGCACCATCTCGTCCTCGTCCAGGTCGTCAGCGAGCGCCGCGTACGCCGCCGCGACGAGCTCGCGCTCGGCGTCGTCGCACTCGAAGCTCGCGTACGCCTTCGAGACCTTGAAGAACCGCATCCGCGTCGCGAGGTCCCGCGCCAGCCGGACGTGCGGGTCCTGGTCGGGCCCGACGGGGATGACGGTCGGCTTCGGTTCCTCGAGCTGGGGGTAGAGGATGTCCGCCATCTGCGTGACGACGCTCTGCATGTGACTCACGTCGGTCTCGCCGTCGAACCCGTAGATCGCCTGGAACTCCGAGAAGTTCGCCTCCGCACCCAGCTCGAACGCGAGGTCCTGGAGCTCGCGGTTCTCGCTCTGCCGGTACAGCGTGCCGTCCTCGGGGTCGAATCCGAGCGCGATGAGGGAGAGGAGGTAGTCCCGCGAGTGCTCGTCGATCTCGTCCCAGGTGAGGCCACGCGCAGCGTGGGCTTCGAGGTCCGCGATGAGGCCGTACGCGTCACCGCCCTGCTGTTGGTGCCAGATTATCTCGTCGAACACGAGCTTGTGCCCGATGTGCGGGTCCCCGGTCGGCATGAACCCCGACAGCGCCGCGAACGGCTCGCCCTCTCGCATCGCCTTCGCGACCGGCTCGTAGTCCCGATGCCCGAAGATGACGCCCCGGCGCATCAGGTAGTGCGGGTTCGGCACGCCCTCCAGCAGTTCGTCGAACTCCTCGATGCCGAACTCCTCGAACAGTTTCCGGTAATCGGCCACCGTGGACGAACCCCACGGGTCGAGCGTCACGTCGTCAGCACCCGCCGCGGCGGTCTCCCCGCCGTCGGCGCGAAGCCCGTCCACGCGGTCGCCGGACCCAACCGGCTGGTCTCGCGCGTCCGCGTCGTCGTCTGTCATACTCCGCACTCGCCGCGGAACGCGCAAAAAGCGTTCGCTCTCGACACCACCTCGCGAGTCGGGAGCGGCGGGACACCACAAGGCGTTTTGCGTCCCCGGTCCGGACCTCGACCCGTGCAGCCAGTCGCACGCGTGCTCGACGGACTCGACCACGGGGCTACCGGGTATGCGCTCGCCACGCTCGCGTTCGTGGCCGCGACGAACCCAGGAGGGCACGCGCTCCCGGAGCGGGTCGCGTTCGCCGTTACACTCGCGATACTCGGGTACGCGCTCGTCTGGCTGTTGCAGCGATAGTCGTCGGTCGCGGTCGCGAGTTCAGGGCGTGAGTCGCTGGATGGCGAGCCAGTCGACGCTCGCCGCACCGTCGCCGTTCGCGTCGACGACGGCGTACGTCATCGTCTTCTTGACGCCGTTGGCGAGGCGGACGTCGAGCGCGAGGTCGCGTGGCGCGAACGCGTGCCCGCTGGGGAGGACGCGCACGAGGCGTTCGCTGTGCCCGACGTTCTCAGGGTTCTGGAAGTCGGCGTACGTCCGGAAGTCGGCGCCGAACTTGAACCCGGTCTTGGGGGCGACCCCCGCGGCGCGGAGGTCGCGGTACGCGGCGAGTCGGCGGTCGAACCGCTCGCCTTCGACGTCCCGTCCTCTGGCGACCGCCGCGGCGGGGTCGACGTCGAGCGCGTCCTCCGCGGCGAGATACGCGGCTTCGACGAGCGACAGCACGACCGCGTCCCGGCCGGTGTCGCGCCCCGAGAGCGGCGTGCCGTAGAACCCCGTCTCGTAGAGCGACTCTCCACTCGCGCCCCAGACGGTGACGCGGTCCGCGAGCAGGTCAGCGTCCGCGCCCCCCGGGAGGCCCGCGTCGACGTCGCCGGCGACGTCGGGCCGAGACGTGTCGAGGTACGTGATCTCCGATTCCTCGTCGACGACCGCGAGCACGCAGTCCCCGAGCGCGCGAGCGGGGACCTCGGTGCGTTCGCCGGTGACGCGTACCCTGTAGGCGAGTTCGCCGTCGCCCGGGCCGCTCCCGCGGGGGTAGACGACGAGGTCATCTCCGTCCCGCGCGAACTCGGTCCAGTCCGGGTGCGAGGGCGCGCTGTAGAACCCGCGCTCGCGGAGGTCCGCGTACACGAGATAGCGGACGGGGAGGGTCGGGTCGTCGCTCGCGCGGAGGAACGCGCGGAAGTCCATGCCGTCGACCGCCGCGAGGTCGTCCCTGGCGAGCAGGTGCGCGGCCTCGACGGGCGCGAGCGCGACGTCGTTCCCCTCCAGGGGATAGCCGTACCCGCGCGAGTCGTGGAACCGCTGGCGAGCGTCGTGCCCCACGTGCACGACGTCGCCGTCGACGTGACCCTCGATGTTCATGTTCGCAGGGACTCGGTGGTCGCCGAAAGCGGTGTCGGTACGCACTGGTCGCACCAGCATACGGCGTCCGCCAGGACGCCGTTTCCCGTCTCCCTGCCCGCACCAGCATCCGACGACCGCCACGTCGTCGGTTCCTACGGTGTTGCGTCCGCCACGTCGTCCGTTCCTACGGTGTTGCGTCCGCCACGTCGTCCGTTCCTACGGTGTTGCGTCCGCCACGTCGTCCGTTCCTGCGCGCTGGCGTCCGCCACGTCGTCGGTTCTCGCGGTACTGCGTCGTTCTGTCAGGTCGCCTCGCAGGTGGCGTCGAGGCAGCGACGGCCGTTGGCGACGGCGAACGCGGGGAGCCCGCAGTCGCAGGTGCCGTCGTGGATCCCGCTGGGGACGTAGAACGCGGTGTCGCAGTCGGGGCGGTGTTCGCAGGCGAGGTAGAGGCCGCGTTCGCGTTGGACGACGAGGTCGCCGTCGCAGTCCGTGCAGTCGAAGGCGCGGTCGAGGTGGTCGCGGACGCGGTCGTCGAGGGGCTCGCAGTTGCGGTCGACGCAGCAGTCGATGGCGGCGCCGCGTTCGACGCGCATCCGTGGGAGCCCACAATCGCAGCGGGCGCCGTGGAGGACGGCGTCGTCGGGATAGCCGTGCACCTCGTCGCAGTGGATGCACGCGACGGCGCCGCCGGTGTCGACGAGCGCGCCGTCGCAGTCCGGGCAATCGCCGACGGGGTCACCGGCAACTGACACCGGATAGCGGCCGGAGAGCGCGGGGCGGCCGTCGGCGTCGCCGCCGGCGTCGTGGCCGGTGACGCGCAGCCAGTCGTCGGCACGTTCGTCGTGCGCGGTCACGCGCACCGCGTCCTCGTCGTCGGTGACGGTGACGGCGTCGGCGCGCGTCAGCCACGCGACCGGCTGGTAGCCCGACTCGTCGTGCACGAGGACGGTCCCGTCAGGTTTCGCGAGCACGACGACGCGCCCGCGGTACTCGCGGCGGTCGGTGGCGTCCTCGACGACGGTCGCGTCCCCGGCGTACAGCGTCGCGGTTGCTGTCTGCGGCATGCCGCTCGTGGCCGCGGGTTCGTACTTGAACCCTCGGCCGCGCCGCAGCGGGACGGCCACCGGTCACCGTAGCGTCGCTGGGGGTCGCGGTCGGGGTCGCGGTTCCGCGTGGGGCAGGTTTTTGCTCGCACCGCGGGTACGTCCGGGCATGATAGACCTCAGGAGCGATACGGTGACGACACCGAGCGAGGAGATGCGGGCGGCGATGGCCGACGCCGACGTCGGCGACGACGTCTACGGCGAGGACCCGACGCTCAACGAGTTGGAGGCGCGCGCCGCGGAGCGACTCGGGATGGAGGCGGCGCTGTTCGTTCCCAGTGGAACGATGGGGAACCAGATCGCGGCGCGCGTCCACACCGACCGCGGCCAGGAGGCCGTCGTGGACGTCCAGAGTCACGTCTACAAGTGGGAACTCGCGGGGTTCGCGCAGCACGCCGAGTTACAGGTGCGGACGTTCGACGCGCACCGCGGCGTGCCCGCCCCCGAGCAGGTCGAGGCCGCGCTCCTCGAGGAGGACCTGCATCGGCCCGGCACGGGCTTGCTCTGTCTGGAGAACACGCACAACTCGCGCGGCGGGCTCGCGATACCGCCGAGCGAACTCGGGGACGCCGCGGCGGTCGCTCGCAACGCCGGCGTGCCAGTGCATCTCGACGGTGCGCGACTGTTCAACGCCGCGGTGGCGCTCGACGAACCCGCGAGCGCGTTCGCCGCGCACGTCGACTCCGTGATGTTCTGTCTCTCGAAGGGCCTGGGTGCCCCCGTCGGGTCGATGCTCGTCGGGAGCGAGGACTTCATTTCGGAGGCGCGACGCGTCCGGAAGCTCTTCGGTGGCGGGATGCGGCAAGCGGGCGTCCTCGGCGCCGCCGGCCTGTACGCGCTCGAGAACGTCGACCGGCTCGCGACCGACCACGAGCACGCACAGCTCCTCGCCGCCGGGCTCGACGACGTCTCGGGGGTCACCGTCGAGCAACCGGAGACGAACATCGTCGTCGCCGACGTCACCGGGACGGGGATGACCGAGGACGAGTTCGCGGACGCGTGCAGCGACGCGGGCGTGCAGTGCTCCGGGTTCGGTGATGGTCGCGTCCGCCTCTGCACGCACCTCGACGTCACGCGCGAGGACGTGGACGACGCTGTCGACGTCGTCGCGGACGTCGTCGACTAACTCGCCGTCGACGCTCGAGGGTCGTCGTCGAACCGGCTAGTTCTGGCCTTTCCGCATGCCCTCGCTGAATTCCGTGACGGTCTTGCGGAGCATGAGGTACACGAAGAAGATGAGGCCGAGGACCAGGAGGACGAACACGAGCGCGACTGGGTCCTCCGGGATGAAGCCTAACCACGCCATTGTTGCGTGGACGTTCCGGTAGCGGCGCTATAGGCCTTTCGCAGCGTGCGTCGCTTGCTCGCACCCAGAGCCACGCCTCGTGCTATCGTGCCCCATGAGTAATGCTACCAGAACTACTGGTGATTTCCATACCTCGCACCAGTTTTCTGTGAGACGTGAAGCGGATACGCCGGATTCTTTCACGGACGACCAACCATCAGCGACGTTCGTTCGACGGTTCGGTGCCGCGTTTTTCCCGGGGAGAAATATACAAACATTCATGGGAACCGATGACTAGCCGTAGCACATGGCTGACTTGCTGCCCTCCACCCCCGACACGTCGGCCGTCGAGGACGCGGAACCCCGCGTCATCGGGCTCGACAGCGAGGACGCCGACGACCTCATCGGGGCGCTCTCCTCGGGCACTGCCAGGGAACTGCTGACGGCACTCCACGAGGACCCAGCGACACCGTCGAAGCTCGCCGACCGCGTCGACACCTCCCTCCAGAACACCCAGTACCACCTGGAGAAACTCGAGGACGCGGACGTCATCGAGGTCATCGACACCGCGTACTCCGCGAAGGGCCGCGAGATGAAGGTGTACGCGCCCGCGAACCAGCCGCTGGTCGTGTTCGCTGGCGGCGAGGAGAAGTCCACGGGACTGAAAGCCGCGCTCACGCGCCTCCTCGGCGCGTTCGCGCTCCTCGCCGGGCTGTCCGTGCTCGTGCAGGCGCTCGCCGGCGACCTCGGCGCGCTGTTCGGCGGCGACGCCGGCGTCGGTCGCCCCGCACCGGGCCCGGGCGAGGCACCGGTCGCGGGGAACGCGAACAACTCGACCGTCGAGACGACGACCGCCGCCACGGACGCCGCGACGAGCGCGGCCGACGCCGCGCTGAACGCGGTTCCGCCGGGCGTCGCGTTCTTCCTCGGTGGCGCACTCGTCCTCGCCGCCGGGTTCGCGTACTGGTACACCACGAGCGCCTGAACGACCGCCAGCGCACCTCTCGACCCCCGACGCGGACGAACCGGTGGCCGTCGAGTCGACGATTCAAGGCTAGGTAAAACTCCGCTTTGAGTATTCGGTATGCCTTTTGATACATACGCTGTACGTACAGGTGCGTCCCGGGCGTCACGCTGACGCCCACCCTCCACCCCCCACCCACCCACGTGGCGTGCGACGACGCGTCGCACGCCGTCCCGCTGACGCCATCCCCCACCCATCCCCGTTGACGCAGCGGCCCCCCTGACCGAACGCCCACCTCCACCAACCCCTACCCTTCCTGCGGTCCGTCTCTGTGTTCGGCGACCGATTACGCTCCGCCACGGCCGTGGAGCGACGCGGGTGCGACTCCCATGCGCCCGACCTACTGCACGCCCAACCTCCTGCGCGCCCGACCTTCTGCACGCCCAGCCTACCGCGCGTCCCCACGTTCGTCCGTGGGAACGTGGAAGGTCTCCGCGACGGTTCCGTCCGGCGACACGAGTCGACCCTCGAGCCCGCCATCGGTCGGTTCGAGTTCCGCGTGCCCGGGTCGGTTCCCGCGCGGGTCCGCGTGACTCCCCGGGTTCAGGAGCGTCAGGCCGTCCGCGTCCGCGACCCGGGGTCGGTGCGTGTGCCCGGAGACGACGAGGTCCGCGTCGCGCTCCCGTCCGAACAGCGCCAGACCCATCCCGCCGCCGCGCTGGCGGTGCGTCATCGCGACCGATACGTCCGCGTACGAGAACGACCGCGCGGTCGGCAAGCGCTCTTTCACCGCGGGCCGGTCGGCGTTCCCGTGCACGGCGTGCAGTCGCGAGGCGGCGTCATGGAACGCGTCCAGGGCGTCCTCGGTGACGAAGTCCCCGGCGTGCGCGACCACGTCCGCCTCGCGGACGGCGTCGAGCGTCCGCCCCTCCAGTCCGGTACCGGTCTCGCGGTGCGAGTCCGAGACGACGACGAGCATACGCGTCGTTCGAACCGGCGGGGGTCGTGTCTTTCGGCACGCCCCGACGCAGTGGCACCCGACCGGGCCGACCGACGGTCGGTCTCGAGCCGACGCGGTGGCGTCGAGTGGGAAAGGACCATGTGGGCGCGTCACTAACTCGGGCGCATGTCCCAGGAGCGCGAACGCGACGACGCGACGACACCCGCCGGCGACGACCACCCGGAGCGGCCGGCGGTCGTCGACCGCGACGCGGTGTCGGCCGCGTTCGTCGACGCCGCACCACGCACGCTCCCCGAGGTCGTCGACGAGACCGGCGTCGAGCGAGAGCGCGCGGCGGACGCGCTCGACGCGCTCGTCGCCGACGGCGACCTCGCGACGAAACAACTGCAGTCCGGCGCGGCGACATTACGCGTCTGGTACCTGCCCGCGACCGCGCACGTCGAACGGCTCGCGTCCGGCACGCCGGACGCCGACCGGACCGACGCGGTCGAGGACGCCATCGCCGACCTCGACGTCCCCGGCGTGAGCGAGATGATGCAGGACTGGCGTCGCGACGCTATCCGGAACGCGTGGGAGTACCTCGCCGAGCACGGCGCGGCGACCGACGCCGGCATCATCGACGCCGTCTACGGCCCGCACAGCGCCGGCTACGACGACCGCCAGAAGTGGTGGGAGTGCGTGCGACCACGCCTCCGCACGCTCCCCGGCGTCACCGCGCCGACCGACGGCGACGACGACGTCTGGACGTACGTGCCCGCCTGAACGGGCCGCCGCGGCGTCGGCTGGGAGGCGGGTAGCGGGCCGCCGCGGCGATACGGAAACTACTTTTGCACCCGAGAGTGCGTGAAAGAACGATAACAGATGGCCTCCAGTACCAGCGTCGTCCTCGCGGCCCTCATCGCGAACGGAGCCATCGCGGTCATGAAGTTCGTCGGCTACCTGCTGACGGGCAGTCCCGCGATGCTCTCGGAAGTGTATCACTCGATATCCGACACCGGGAATCAGGTGTTCCTCCTCGTCGGCATCAAGTACGGCGGGAAGGACGCCTCCCGTAGTCACCCCTTCGGGTACGGGAAGGCGCAGTTCTTCTACGCGTTCCTCGTCTCCGTGATGCTGTTCGGTATCGCCGGCTGGGAGTCCGCGAAGCACGGCTGGCACGCCATCAACCACCCCGAGCCCGTGGACGCGTCCTCGGTCCTTCTCCCCGTGGTCGAGGTGTCGATCCCGAGCGTGTGGGTGAACTACACCGTCCTCATCGGTGCGGTCATCTTCGAAGCGTGGGCGTTCGCGAAGGCGTACAAGGCCATCAGGAAGCAGATGGAGCGCAACGGGTGGACGTCCGTCCGCGAGGCGTTCCGGAAGTCCAGCGACATCACGACGCTCACCGCGCTCACGGAGGACACCATCGCGGGCGCCGGCGCCGGTATCGCGCTGCTGGGCGTCTACCTCTCCCGGACGACCGGGAACCCGATCTACGACGCGTCGTCCGCGTTCATCATCGGCCTCCTCCTCATGGGGTTCGCGATACTGCTGGCGTGGGAGAACAAGCGCCTCATCCTCGGGGAGAGTCTGCCGGAGGACGCCGAGAGCCCGCTGCGTGACGTCGTCGCGGAGTGGGAGGGCGTGGAGAACGTCGCGGACTTCCGGACGGTGTTCTTCGGCCCGCAGAAGCTCGTCGTCACCGCGGACGTCGCGTTCCGGAGCGACATGGACACCGAGGCGATCGACGACGCCATCACCGACATCGAGTCGAAGCTGAAGACGATGGAGTCGTCGGTGAAGACGGTGTACATCGAGCCGCGCGTCCTCGGTGGCACCGAGGGCCAGGCGGCGGACGACTGACGGCCCGGTACCGAGTCGGGCGGGCGCTCGCGGTCAGGCTGTGACGCGGTCGAGGTCGTCGTCGTCGAGGACGTCGAGCAGGCTCTCGCCGGCGTCGAGTCGCGCGCGGTCCTCGTCGTCGAGGACGTCGTCGAGCTTCTTCTCGTCGATGCGTTCGCGGAGGTTCTCGTCGAGGTCGTCGAGGTCGTAACCAGGGATGACCATGGTAGAAGGTAGCACGCGAGTCGTCTTATCTCTAGGCCCGGGACCGGCAGCGTCGCGGCGACGAACCAGACCGGGGATGGGCCGCTGCTCGGTCGCCCTGGGCTCACTCGTACCGGAGCGCGTCTATCGGGTCGGTCTTCGAGGCGTTGTACGCCGGGTAGAGGCCGGCGAGGACGCCGACGGCGATGCCGACGACGACCGCGATGGCGCCCCACTCCCAGGGGACGACGAGTTCCTCGAACCCGACGAGTTCCGCGACGCCGAACCCGGCGACGAGCCCGAGCGCGAGCCCGAGGATGGCGCCGACGACGCCGAGCACCATCGCTTCGACGATGAACAACTGGAGGATGTCCCGGCGCTGCGCGCCGACCGCTTTCATGATGCCGATCTCGCGGGTGCGTTCGGTGACGGAGACGAGCATGATGTTCGCGATGCCGATGGAGCCGACGAGCAGCGAGATGGCGGCGACGCCGACGACGAAGTTCTGGAGGACGCTGAACAGCTCCTGGAACTGGTCGAGGAGTTCGAGGCTCGTCTGGAAGTTGTACACGAGGTCCTCGTCGCCGAACCCGGAGGCGTCGCTCTCGGAGCTGTTCAGGTACGCGAGCGCCTGGCTCCGGGCGTCGTCGACGCTCCCGCGGTCCGTCGCCTCGACGACGACGAGCGAGAACCGCGTCCGGTCGGCTTGCGTCACGTCGGTCACGTACGGGTCCGTCGGGAGGTACACGCGCGGTTCCGGATTGAATCCCTCGAACGGACTCCGGGACTCGGCGTCTTCGGTGATGCCGACGACGGTCGCGTTCACGCTCCCGACGACAGGTACCTGTATCTCGATGCGGTCGCCGACCGTGAGGTTCTCCTCGAACAACGCCGCTGCGGCGGGATTGATGACGGCTTCGCGTTCACCCATCCGGAACTGGCGGCCCTCCGCGACGTCCTCGCGGTCGACGTACGCCGGCCCGGTCGCGTACACGCCGCTCCCGCGCGGCACCGTCTCGTTCCCGGACGAGATGGTCTGCGTCGGTATCGGCTGGAAGCCATAGGCTGCCCGGACCGCGGGCTCGCTCTCTATCTGCGCGAGGTCGCGGGGCGTGAACACGGGCTGTGCGCCCGCACCCGGCCCGCCGTTCGTGTCCGGCGGCGACGCCCACCCGTAGACGTTCTCGCGGTCGTCCGGACTCACGTCGCCGATGACGCCCGCCTGCAGGCTCGCGCCGAGGATGACGAACGTCAGGACCGCGGCGACGCCGATGACCACACCCAGGGTCGTCAGCGTCGACCGGAGCTTGTGCGCGCGGATGGCGCGCCACGCCATCGTTACCGTCGTCCCCGCCTTCACGACCCATCACCGCCGACGTCGGCGTCGCGACCGCCCGCACCGCCGTCGCCGCGAGCGCCCTCGCGTTCGCTCGCCGCCGACTCGTCGTCGTGCTGGCGGCCTTCGAGGTCACCGACCGCTTCGATTCGCTCGATCTTGCCGTCGAGCAGGTGGATGATGCGGTCGGCGCGCTCGGCGACGTCGCGCTCGTGAGTCACCATGACGAGCGTGTTCCCCTCCGCTTTGAGTTCGTCGAACAGGTCGAGGATGTTCGCGCCCGTCTCCGAGTCGAGGTTCCCCGTCGGCTCGTCCGCGAGCAACAGCGCCGGGTCGTTCACGAGCGCGCGAGCGATCGCGACGCGCTGGCGTTGCCCGCCCGAGAGCTCGTTCGGTGCGTGCTCGAGACGGTCGCCGAGGCCGACGCGCTCGAGGATGCTCGCCGCGCGCTCGTGGCGTTCGTCCTTCGAGACGCCACGGAAGACGAGCGGGAGGGCGACGTTCTCCACGGCCGTCAGCCGCGGCATGAGGTTGAACGTCTGGAACACGAACCCGACCTTCTCGCCGCGGACGCGCGTTCGCTCCCGGTCGTTCATCGCGCCGACGTCCGCCCCGTCGACGAACACCGACCCGGACGTCGGCGTGTCCAGGCACCCGACGAGGTTCATGAGCGTCGACTTCCCGGACCCCGACGGCCCCATGACGGCCGTGTACGAGCCACGTGGGACGTCGACGGACACGCCGTCGAGTGCGTGCACGGGCTCGCCGAGCTGGTACGTCTTCCGGGCGTCCACGAGTTCGACCGCGGCGTCGTCACCGCGCTCGCCGCCGTCGTCTGCGTCGGTGGTCGAGGACGCAACGGCGTCCTCTCCACCTGGAGGTCCTCCAGTCACGACTCGAACGAGGGCGTCCGGACGTATCAATACCGCACCCGACGAAGCCCTCTCGGCACGCGCTAGGCCCCATCGGCGCGCGCCGGGACGGCCAGCGAGCGACCGAAGCGCCTACCTGCCGGGGCCGCGAGCGTCTCGGGCATGAAGCAGTCCGGCGGAAGCGAGGACCAGAAGCGTCGAGCCGGCGAGCGCGCCGCCGCGCGAGTCGATGACGGCGCGGTCGTCGGGCTCGGAACCGGGTCGACCGCCGCGCACGCCATCCGGGAACTCGGCGAGCGCGTCGACGCCGGCCTGGACGTCGTCGGCGTCCCGACGTCGTTCGCGTCGCGCGAACTCGCCCGCGAGGTCGGCGTCCCGCTCGCGGACCTGGACGCGGTCGACGGCGTCGACGTCGCCATCGACGGCGCCGACCAGGTCGTCGGCGTCCACAGCGACGACGAGACGGGAGCCGCCTCCAGCGTCCTCGTCAAGGGCGGCGGGGCGGCGCACGCCCGCGAGAAGCTCGTGGACGCGGCCGCGGACGCGTTCCACGTCGTCGCCGACCCGTCGAAGCTCGCCGCCTCCGTGTCCGTGCCGGTCCCGGTGGAGGTCCTGCCGGCCGCGCGCACCGTCGTCGCCGACGCCGTCCGCGACCGCGGCGGCGACCCCAGCCTCCGGCGCGCCGACCGCAAGGACGGCCCGGTCGTCACCGACAACGGGAACCTCGTCCTCGACTGCACGTTCGACGCCGTCGACGACCCGCGCGCGCTCGCGACCGCGCTCTCGACGACCCCGGGCGTCGTCGAACACGGCCTGTTCGTCGACCTCGCCGACACCGTCCACGTCGGCACCGACGACGGCGTCGACGTCCACGACCTCGCGAGCGAGCGCTCGTAGCGCACGGCACGCGCTCGCTCGACCGCGTCGACCGACCCGACCGAACCGACCGAGCGCTGCCGCTGGTCACCTCTCGATGCGAATCGACCGAGCGCTGTGGCTGTTCGCTGTTCGAACGCAGCGACCGACCGAGCGCTGTGGCTGGTCGGTCGTGGAAGAAGCGGCGACCACCGCGGTCACCGCCGGTTCAGAAGTCGGTTGGGACCGGGTTTAGAGGTCGCGCGGCTGGACCGTCTTTCGGTCGTTTGCCTCGGCGCGACGGGCGGCGTCCTCGAGGAGCTCCTCGACTTCCTCGTCGAGTGCGTCGTAGAAGTCGGACGCAACGTTCTTACCCTCGAGCTGTTCCTTCACGGCTGCCTTGACGATGAGGTCTGCCATACAAGCGGCCATTCCCATGCCCCCTTTATAATAGTTTCCAGTTAGAGCCGTCAGACGGGCGCGAGAGCGCGTCTACAGGGGTGACAGCACCCACCACGAACCGAAAGGTACTCATTCGTGCGTCGGTTCGGGCCGCGGAACCGTCGTCGACGGTCGCTCGCAGCGGGCGTTCGCAGTGGCGCGCGCGCCGATTCTCGGGCGAACGCGGACCACCCACGTGCGCGTCAGCGATCGAGACACCGACCGCTACGTGATGCATCTGCTACCGATGCGTCGACGGATACGAGTGCGTCACCGACCGATGCGTCGACGGATACGAGTGCGTCCGCGACTGAGGGGCGAGCATGCGCGACGTACTGGAGCGGGTGGCCGACGGCGACCTGTCGCCGGCGGCCGCCGAAGCGGAACTGCGCGGGTACGCGACGACCGACGACGGCCGATTCGACGCGGCCCGCGAGCAGCGCCGTGGCGTCCCCGAGGCCGTGCTCGCCGACGAGAAGACGCCCGAGGAGGTCGCGACGCTCGCGGCCGCGGCCGTGGAGACCACTGGGCGTGCGCTGGTCACACGGGCGAGCGACGCCGCCGCGACGGCTGTCCGCGAGCGTCTCGCCGCCGACCACCCCGAAGCCGACGTCACCGTCCACGACCGCTCGGGGTTCGTCGTCGCGCACGCACCCGGGTTCGACGCCCCGGACGTCCCGGCGACCGTCGCGGTCGTCTCCGGTGGTACCGGTGACGCCGCGGCCGCCGAGGAGGCCGCCGTGGTCGCTCGCGAGATGGGCGCGACCGTCGACACCGTCCACGACGTCGGCGTGGCGAGCATCGCTCGCGTCCTCGACGCTCGCGAGACGCTCGACGACGCGGACGCGCTCGTCGTCGCCGCCGGCCGCGAGGGCGCGCTGCCGACGGTCGTCGCCGGCCTCGTCTCCGCGCCGGTCGTCGGCCTCCCGGTCTCGACCGGCTACGGACACGGCGGCGAGGGCGAGGCGGCGCTTTCGGGAATGCTGCAGTCCTGCACCGTCCTGTCGGTCGTGAACGTCGACGCCGGGTTCGTCGCGGGCGCCCAGGCGGCGCTCGTCGCCAGGCGCGTCGGCGCCGCACGCGACGGGAACACGTGAGACCCCGTACCATATCACGGCTTTAGACAAGAATCTTTTCCCGATTCCCAACGTCGTCTTGCGATTCCAGCTGTATTTATACGTATATCGCCAACGGGGAGGTACCGGCACCCGAATCACGCCGGTCCCCCCACCATGCCAGACTGTGACAACTGCGGCGCCCACGTCTCGGAACGATTCGCACGCGTGTTCGCGGACGAACACGGGCGAATCCTGGCGTGCGTGAACTGTTCGGCGAACGCAGGAATCGCCGAGGAGTCCCGGCGCCGCGCGAGGCCAGATTCCTGACCGCGTGCGAACCACCACGCGAAGCCTCTTTCAGCGACCACCGAGTACCGCCCTCCGTGAGCGACCACTACGTGTACGTCCTCGAGTGCGCGGACGGGACGTACTACACGGGCTACACCACCGACGTCGAGCGACGCGTCGACGAGCACGACGCCGGCGACGGCGCGAAGTACACGCGCGGCCGAACGCCGGTGTCGCTCGTCCACGTGGAGACGTACGACTCGCGGTCGGCCGCGATGTCCCGCGAACACGAGGTGAAGACGTTCTCGCGAGCGCGCAAGGAGCGCCTCGTCGCGAGCGACCGCGGCGACGCGCCCTCGGACGCGACCGCGGACGCGGAGTGACTCCAGCGGTGGACGCGCGGGCGTCAGGGTTTTCCCCGCCGTCCCCGAACCAGCGGCGTATGCGCGTCGAGTACGACTACGACACCTGCATCGGGATGTTCCAGTGCGTCGCCGAGTGGGACGCCTTCGAGCGCGACGAGGACGCCGGGAAGGCCGTACTCGCCGACGCCGAGGAACGCGAGGACGGCGTGTTCGTCCGCGAGGTCCCCGCCGACGCCGAGCTGGACGCGAAGTTCGCGGCACGCGCCTGTCCCGTCGAGGCCATCACCGTCTACGACGACGACGGCGACCAGCTCGTCCCCTGACAACGTCGAGCCACCACCGGCCGTATTTACGCAACGCACCTAACAGGTGAGGGTTCGGAGGCCGTACTTCTATACCACTGGAGTCGTAGCCTATGGTATGACGACACGTTCCCGGGTGCTCGTCGTGGACGCGGACGCGACTCGAGCCACCGAGACCGCGGACGCGCTCGCGACCCCCGAGCGCGAGACCCGGACCCTCGACGCCGCGGACGCCGCACTGACGGCGCTCGGCGACGACCCGATCGACTGCGTGGTCTGCGAACGCGACCTCGACGACAGCAGCGCGCTGGAGCTCCTCACGCACGTCCGCGACGTCCACGGCGACGTCCCGTTCGTGCTCCTGACAGCCGACGGCGACGAGGCGCTCGCCGAACGCGCCGTCGCGCACGACGTCTCCGCGTACGTCCGCCGCGTCGACGACTGGCGCGACCGCCTCCGGACCGCGGTCGCTCGCGCCATCGACGCGGACCGCGACCCGACCGGCCTCCTCAAGGAACGCGCGCTCGACGAGGCGCCCGTCGGCATCACCATCGCCGACGCCCGCGACCCCGAACTCCCGCTCATCTACGCGAACGACGCGTTCGAGGAACTCACCGGCTACGACCGCGAGTACGCGATGGGCCGGAACTGTCGGTTCCTCCAGGGCGACGACTCCGACCCCGAATCCATCGGCGAGATGCGCGCCGCCATCAACGCCGAGACGAGCGTGACGACCGAGCTCGCGAACTACACGAAAGACGGCGAGAAGTTCTGGAACCGCGTCGACATCGCGCCCGTCCGCGACGCGACCGGCGACGTCACGCACTTCGTCGGGTTCCAGACCGACATCACCGAGCGCGTGAACGCCGAACGCGTCGCGGAACGCCGCGCCGCCGAACTCGCCGCCGAACGCGAGAACCTCCAGCACGTCCTCGAACGCATCGACGGCCTCCTCAAGGACGCCGGACAGGCGCTCGTCGAGGCGACCACTCGCGAGAGCGTCGAGACCGCGATGTGCGACCTCGTCGTCGACAACGAGCCCTACACGTGTGCGTGGGTCGGCGAATCCGACCTCGCGGACAAGTCCATCGCGCCGAGCGCCATCGCGGGCGGCATCGCCGACGGCGACCCACTGGACCTCCTCGGCGGCGACGGCCCCGTGAACGAGGCGATCGCGTCCGGGGAGACGCAGGTCGTCGACGTCGCGGACCTCCCGGACCGCGAGTGGCACGAAGCGCTCGTCGACGACGCGTTCGCGACCGTCGCCATCGTCCCGCTCTCGCATCGCGACGCGAAGTACGGCGTGTTCTGCGCGTACGTCGACGACGCCACCGCGCTCGACGAGCGCGAGGTCGCCATCCTGAACGCGCTCGGACGGATGGCCGGCACCGCCATCTCCGCGGTGGAGACGCGACGGACGCTCACCGCCGACGACATCGTCTCGCTGTCGTTCGCGGTCCGGAACCGCGACGCGTTCTTCGTGCGCGTCGCCGAGACCGCCGGCGTCTCCCTGACCTACGCCGGGTCGATGCATCGCGACGACGACCGCCTCGGGTTGTTCTTCACGGCCGAGACGGACGACCCGGACGCGCTCGAAGCGGCGGCCGCGGACGTCGACGGCGTCGTCGACGTCACCGTCATCACCGCGAACGACGGCGCCTGTCTCGTCGAGTTCGAGGTCGAGAACGCCGGCCTGCTGTCGACGCTCGCGGACTACGGGGCGGACATCCGCGAGATAACCGCGTCGCCGACGAACGCGACCGTCGAGGTGGAGCTGCCGCGGGACGCGAACGCGCGGTCGCTCGTCGACCACGTCGAAGCCGAGTACGACGACGTCGAACTGACCGCGTACCGCGAGCGCGAACGCAGCGCCTCCACGAAACAGGAGTTCATCGCGAGCCTCGAATCCCAGCTCACGGACCGCCAGCTCACTGCCCTTCGCCGTGCGTACTTCGGCGAGTTCTTCGAGTGGCCGCGCCCGACGAGCGGCGACGACCTCGCGGAATCGATGGGTATCGCGCGGTCGACGTACCACCAGCACCTCCGCGCCGCCGAACGCAAACTCGTCGGCGAGTTCTTCGACCGACCCTGACGACGACACCAGCACGTCGAGTGGACAACCAGCCGACACGTCTGGAAGCGGCGTAAGAGTTAATCTCTCCGGCGTACACGGTACCTACCGACATGGGAGGAACAGAGCGACGCACTCACATCGAGGAATGGGCACGACTCCTCGACGCGTCCGTCCCCGACGCGCTCGTGGACGACCGCAGCACCGACCACGACCACCGCGAGTGGTGACGAACGAACCCATCACCCGACCGACGCCAGTCCCCGGACTGGCGCGTAGCCGTCGAGGAAGCAGCCACCAGGGACCGTTCGACCGAACCGACCGCGGACCGAAACCGCCCGAACCGAAAGAACTGCTTACGCTATCTCGTCGTACTGCTCGCTGAGCTTGTCGACCGCCTCACCGAGCTGCTCGCGCTCGTACGCCGACAGATCCCACTCCACGACCTCTTCGACGCCGTTCGCACCGAGCTTCACCGGAACGCCGAGCGCGACGTCGTCGTGCCCGAACTCGCCCTGGAGCTTCACGCTCGCGGGCAGGACCTCGCCGGTGTCGTTCAGGATGGCCTCGACCATGTGTGCGACGCCCGTCGCGGGCCCCCACTCGGTCGCGCCCTTCCGCTCGATGACGTTCATCGCGGACTGCTTCAGGTCGTCGAGGATCTCCTCCTTCTCGTCCCCACCGAAACTCGGGTCGCGGCCGTCGACGCGGACCTTCGAGAACACGGGGACCTGCGCGTCGCCGTGCTCGCCGAGGATCGTCGCGTCGACGTTCTGGACCTGCGTGTCGAAGCGCTCGCTCAGGACGTACCGGAAGCGCGCCGAATCGAGACGGCCACCGAACCCGATGACCTGGTTGCGGTCGCGGTCACCGGCCTCGTAGAGGTGCCGGTTCAGGAGGTCGACGGGGTTCGACGTCGTCACCGACACGTAGTCGTCGTTGTGCTCGTCGAGACTCGACTGGATGTCCTCCATGATGGGCGCGTTGTCGCCCGCCAGGTCGATACGCGTCTGCCCGGGCTGACGCGGGATACCGGCCGTGATGACGACGACGTCCGAACCTGCCGTATCCGCGTACGTGCCCTGTCGGACGGTCGTGTTCGAGTCGTACGCGACGCCGTGGTTGGCGTCCGCAGCCTGCCCGATCGTGACGTCCTCCTGGTCCGGGATGTCCACGAACACGAGGTCGTCCACGACGTCTCGAAGTGCGAGATTGTACCCTGCTGCGGCACCGACCGTGCCGGCCGCGCCGACAACGCTGACTTTCGTCATAACACCCGGAACTGCCCGCGGAGGGGAGTTAATCGTGTCGAAGTCCGCAGAAACTGGATACCGGCACTCGCCACCACCAGTGGCGTCCACGCGCCGCTTCCTCGGCGCCACCGCCGCCCACGCGCTCACCCCCCGCCGTCACCGCCGCCCACGCGCTCACCCCCCGCCGTCACCGCCGCCCACGCGCTCACCCCCCGCCGTCACTGCCGCCCACGCGCTCACTCCCCGCCGTCACCGCCGCCCACGCGCTCACTCCCCGCTGTCACCGCCGCCACCGCCGCGCTGTCCGAGGAAGTAGCCGACGCCGAGGACGCCACTCGCACCGAGGAGACCGGCGACGAGGAGCAGCGGCGACGGCCCGCCATCGTCGCCGTCCGCGTCAACACCCTGCGAGGTCGTCGTCCCGTCGTCGCCATCGGTCGTCGCCGCGACGGTCGTCGCCGAGTCACCGGTCGCCGTTCCCCGACTCGTCGTCCCGTCCGTCGTCGTCGCGACCGAATCCTCCGAGACCGTCGCGGACTCGCCGACCGCGACCGCGCCCGACTCGAGCGCCGTCTCCAGCTGCGCGGACTCGTTGTTCACCGACGAGTCCCGAGCGACGAACGAGAGCGCCGCCTCGTCGCCCGCGTCGCCCACGACGGTGAAGGTGACCGTCGCGACCGTCGGCGAATCCACGCCGTCGGACTGGGACTGCGTCATGAACACCCAGCCAGGGCCGCCGTTGGTCACGGGCTTCGAGAAATCCGCGCCAGACACCGACTCGAGACGCAGGACGGACTCGTCCCACGTCAAGTTCGCCTGATAGCCCGCGATGCCAGTACCGTCGACCGCTATCGGGACCGTCACCGTCTCACCGGCCGGCGCACTCGCACTCCCGACCGAGAGCGTCGCTTCGGCGTCGGTCTCCCCGGTCGCGCCCACACCGGCGTCGACTCCGGCTCCGGCAGCGCCGGTCGTCGCGACCGCAACCGGCGCGACCGCACCGGCGAGCGCGAGCCCGACCACGAACAAGACGGCTGCGTGACGTGTCACGTTCGATGACATCCGTACACGTGGTTTCGTCTCAAACGAGATAAACGTATCCGTCTACCGTCTCGAAAAAAGAAACCGGGTTGTCGTTCCGTCGACTCAGGCCGCGACGAACGGCATCGGCGAAGCGACGTCCGAGACAGCGACGACCGAGGGCGTCCCCGAATCGTCGTCCTCACCGACGATCTCCTCGAGGATGAGGGTCACGTCGGCCGACGTCACGTCACCGTCACCGTTCATGTCGGCGCACGACGGGACGAAGTTCGCGGGCTCCTGCCCGACGATGTACTGCTGGACGAGCGTCGCGTCCTGCACCGTCACGGACCCGTCCTGGTTCACGTCACCGGGCGCGCACGGCGGCGTCTCGACGCCACCGTTCGAGAAGTCCACCGACGGCGCGTTCCCACCGGAGTCCGAGACGAGCGACTCCTCGACCGCCCACTCGACGGTCGCGGACTCGTTGTAATCGTCCATCAGCACGTCGAACTCGACCTCGACGAGCGACGGCGAGTTCACGCCACTGGCCTGCGCCTGGGCCATGTAGACGACACCGTCCTCGTTGTCGACACGCACGACCGGGTCAGCGAAGTCGACACCGGAGACGTTCGCAACCTCGAGCTTCTGCGGGTCGAACGTCAACTTCGCCTGGTAGCCAGCGACGTCCTCGACGCCGCTCGCGTTCACCGTCACGGTCGCGTCCGTACCGGGGTCGACGACCTGCTCGTTCACGTCGAGCGTCCCCGCGGACGAATCGACGCCCTCACCGGCCGCCCACTGGACGGCGTTCGCGAGGATCTGGTCCGCAGCCTGCGTGAACTGCGGGTCCTCGACGTACGTCTCGCGACCGAGCGTGGACGCGAGCACGTCGCGACGCGACTCGTCGACCGCCAGGCCGACGCCCTTCACGCCAGCGTCAGCCGTCTCGAGGTCCGCGAGCACCGTCGCATCGGTCCCGTTGAACCACGAGTGGTCGTTGAACCCCGTCGCCGTATGCACCTGGACGTTCTCGCCGGGCGTCGCAACGCCAGCGAGGATCGGGTGCGTCTCCGTCACCGCGTACGAGACGTTCCCGTCACCGTACGCGAAGTCCGTGTTCGCGGGGTCACCGAGCGCGCTCGAACGCGCCGGAATCCCGTTGGCCTCGCCACCCCAGTTGTCGAGGTAGACGACACCGGTCGAATCGTTCGCAGTCGCCGCCGTGAACGCGTCCGCGTTCCCGGAGGCGAGGTTCTGCACGACGAACGCGTCGAACGCGTCCGCGTACTGCGTCGCCGTCTCGCTGTCCAGGACCGTCGTCCGGTACGACGCCGGCAGCATCTCGTCGAGCGTCGACTGCACCGCCTCGCCCTGCGAGCCGGCGTCCTCGACGACACCGACCTCGGTCACTTCCTCGAACACCGCGGTCGGACCAGTCGTGACCTGCACGCTCTCGCCGAGTCCACCGAACGTGTGCACGACGGAGACGTTCCCGCTCGTCCCCGGCGCCGTCTGGATGGTCAGCGTCGCGGTACCGGAGGTGGGCTCACCGAAGTCGAGCTCCTCGCCCCACTGGATCTGCGTGCCCTCGAGGTACAGCGTCGCGTCGTCCGTGCTGTACCCGTCAGCGAGCTCCGCCGTGTACGTCTGGAGGTTCGCAGCGTCGACGGTGACGGTGACGTTCTCGCCACCTTCAGCGATGGTACGCTGCCCGTCGACGAGCGACACGTCGAGCGTCGGCGACAGCGACACGTCCTTCGTGACGTAGTCGCCGTCGACCGTCACCGTGGTCGTCGTCGACTCGTAGCCGAACGCGTTCACGGTGAGGTCGTACGTGCCGTTCTGCGCGACGATACTGTACGCCCCGCTGGCGTTCGTCGTCGCACTCCCGGCACCCGAGAGCGACACCGTCGCACCCTCGATGGGCGTCCCGTTCGGGCCCGTGACGGTCCCCTCGACGCCCTGTTCGAGGACGGCGAAGTCGACCGCTGCCTTCGCGTCGACGATACCCTCGCCGTAGCGGACGTCCTTCTGGTCGGGGGCGTCAGCCGGCTTCCAGGCGCTCTCGCGGAGCGCCGTCCGGATCTCGTCGTTCGACAGTTCGTCTTCGCCCGCAACGGACTCCATGAGCGCGACGATACCCGCGACGTGCGGGGCTGCCATCGACGTGCCGGAGTACTCCGAGTAGGAGTCGCCGGGGACCGAACTCTTCACCGCCACGCCGGGCGCGGAGACGTCCGGCACGACGTACTCGCTCGGCCAGTGCTCGGGTGCGGCCGAGCCCCAGGCCTCGGTCGTGTTCACGACCATCCCGCTGGAGAACGACGCGATGTCGTAGTTCACGTCGGACGCACCGATCGAGACCGCGTCGTAGACGTTCCCGGGCGAGCTACTGAAGCCCTGCCCGTCGTTGCCCGCGGACGCGATGACGATGGTGCCGGCCGCTTCCGCGTTCTGAATCGGTTCGATGGTCGCTTCCGTGTAGCACGCGGTCTCGCCGACGATGCAGCCGAGACTCATGCTCATGACGTCAGCGTCCTCCTCGACGGCCCACTGCATGCCACCGAGGATGGCGGCGAACGTCCCGCCGTTCTCGGTCAGGACGCCGCCGTGGATGAGCGTCGCGCCGGGCGCAACGCCAATGTGCTCGCCGCTGGCGTCACCGCCTGCGACGGTCCCGGACGTGTGCGTGCCGTGTCCGTTGGAGTCGTACGGCTCGCTCCCGGGGATGACGGCACCGCTACCGTTGAACTCGGCCCACCCACCGGGGTACGTCGGGTCCGAGGCGTTCTCGGTGTAGAGGTCGATGTCCTGGTGGCTGGCGTCGACGCCAGTGTCGAGGACTGCGACCTTCACGCCCTCACCTTGCGTGTCGTACGCGTCCCAGACCTCGGTCGCGTTGACGTGGTCGAGACCGTACGTGGTGTTGTAGTCGTTGGTCGTGCTCGCGCTGGCCGTCGACGCGCCGCGACGCGGGTCGGGGCGCTGGACCTCGAAGTTCGCGTGCAGCTCGCTGACGCCGCTCATGCGAGCGATCTCGCCGAGGGCGACGGAGTCGGTGTCGACCTCGAGCAGGACGGCGTTCGTGATCCAGAACGTGTTCTCGACGGTGACGCCCTCGCGCTGGGCGGCGAACTGGACGAGCGAGTCCTGCGTGCTCGCGGCCTGTCGCTTGAGCGTGGAGACCACTTCGGTCCCGCTCTGGCTCGCGGCGACCTCGGCGTCGTCGAGGCGCACGATGACCTGTTTCGTTCCCTCGGCGTCTTGGAGGGAGGGATGTATCTTGTCTACCGGTTCGGCTGTGTCGACGGTTCCGAGCTCGGGGTTCGCGGCATCTGTCGCGACCGTGGCCGAACCCGCCGAGACGACGGGTGCGACCATGGATAGCGACATGATGCAGACGAACAGTACCGAGAGGAACCGCGTACGGTTGCTTGTCATGAGTCGTATCGTTCCCGCACCGAGTTCGTCAGTGCGTACTATTGTTTCTTGTAAGTTCAACTTAAATATTTGGTAAGTAAGTCACTGCTTTAATATTTGGAAAGTATGTATTGAGTTGGTGTAATGGGTCGGAACTGCAGGACAGCGCCGGTACAGACGGAAGAAACACCGTCCCATACCACGCGAACCTGAGAAGTGAAACTTTCCAAAGACGAACCTCGAAGCGAACCCCGGCAACCTCCAGCGAACCGCCCGACCTGTAGCCCGAACGCCACGCTTTTCGCCGCCGACCGCGTCCCAACGCACATGAGCGACTTCGACAAGGAAGCCGAACGTCAGCGCCTCAAGGAGAAGTACGAGGCCGAACGAGAGGACCGCGAGGCGACCCAACACATGAGCGAGTTGCTCCTCAAGGGCGCCACGATGACGAACGCCCACTGCGGCACCTGCGGCGACCCGATCTTCCGGTACGACGGCCAGGAGTTCTGCCCCACGTGCAGCAACCAGGTACAGGACGACGCCGCCACGACAGCGAACGCGAGCACGGGACAACAGGACGACACGGCCACGACAGCGAACGCGAGCACGGGCCAACAGGACGACACGGCCACGACAGCGAACGCGCAACCCCAGGACGCGAACGCGCAACCTCAAGACGGGACCCGAACCAACGTTGACGCCGACCCGACGACCACGGCCGCCCCACAGTCAGCCACCGCTCCCGGCGCAGAACCACGAGCAGGAGACGACTCCGCACGGCGTCGCGACACCACACCGCCCACCGACGCCGCACCGACCGACGAGAACGCAGTCGCGAACGTCCAAGCGACCGTCGAACGGTTCGCGGCCGCCGCCGCCGACACCGACGACCCCGAGCGCGCTCGCGAGTACCTCGCCGTCGTCCGCGACGCCACCGACACGCTCCGCACGCTCCGCGGCGACGCACACTGACCGCGGACGCGACCGCAGTCGAGACCCCCCTCAGTCGCGGCCCGGGTCGTACTCGCTCCCGACGACCTCTCGGACGCGTTCGGCCGTCACCGCACCGACGCCCGCGACCTCCTCCAGGTCCTCTTGGCGAGCCGTCATCACTGCCTCCACGGTCGAGAAGTGCTCCAACAGTGACCGCGCCGTCACCGGCCCGACGTCCGCGATCGAGGAGACGACGTACTCCTGTTGCTCGGTGAGCGTCTTCGACGCCTTCTCGCCGTGCACGCTCACCTCGCGACCGTCGACCTCCTGTTCGCGTTCCGCGATCACCGACAGGAGTTCCATCGTATCCGCCTCGCTCTGCGTCCGCAGGACGCTCACGCCGAAGTCGACCGCGAGCGACGCGAGCGCACCCCGGATCGCGTTCGGGTGCACCTGCCGTCGCCCGTACAGGCTCCCCTCGCCCTCGACGACGACCACGGGCCGCGAGTAGTGCCTGGTCGCGTCACCGAGCTGCTCGAACATCGACCGGTCGCCGCCCGTGAGCGTGTCCAGGAAGTCGTCCACTGACTTGCGTTCGACGACCACGCGGTCCGAGAGCACGTAGTCGCCGACCGACAGCGTCTCCAGGCGAGTCGTGACGCCGTCGCGCTTCGAGAGTTCGCGCGGGATCGTCGAATCCATCTCGCGCTGGTCGACCACCACCTCGACCGTGCCGTCCGCGTCCGGTTGCGCGCGCTCGACCGGTTCGCTCCCCGCGTCGGCAGCGACCGCTGCCTCGTCGCCACTGTCGGCGGCGTCGTCCACGCCGTCGTCCGCGGCTTCGTCGGCTCCGTCGTCCATCTCCTCGCTGTCGCCGCCGGCGTCCGCGTCGCTGCCGGCGAAGTCCTGGAGGCCAGGTTGCCCGTCGCCGTCACCGCCAGCGGTGCCGCTCGAACCGCCGTCGCTCGCGGCCGGTTCGCTCGTCGGCCCGTCGCTCGCCGACTGATCGCCCTGGTCGGTACCGTCCTCGAACGCGTCCAGAGAGGCCTGCGAGTCGTCGAGTTCCTCCGCGAGGTCGTCCACGCTCGCCTTCAACTCGCGGAGTTCGCTCTCCATCTCGCGCTCTCGTCGCTTGCTGATCCAGAAGTACGCTTCGTCGCGCGTGTCCTCCGCCATCAACACCACGACGCGACCCTCAGCCTGCCGGCCAGTGCGGCCCTTCCGCTGGATGGAGCGGATCGCGGTCGGCACCGGCTCGTAGAACAACACGAGGTCGACCTCCGGCACGTCCAAGCCCTCCTCCGCAACGCTCGTCGAGACGAGGACCTCGAACTCGCCGGCGCGGAAGTCGTCCAGCACCTCCTGCTGTTCGTTCTGCGTCATCCCGTCGGACCCCTCCTTGTCGCCCTGCCCGACGAACCGCCGGACGTCGAACCCGTCCGACAGGAAGTCCGTGAGCGCCTCCGCAGTGTCCCGGGACTCCGTGAAGACGATGACGCGCTCCCCGCCCTCCAAGCCGAGCGTCTCCGCCAGCAGCCGCCTGGCTTGCGCGTACTTCGGGTGGAGGTCGTCGTACTCGCGGGCGCGCCGCATCGCCTCCTGGACCTTCGCCTCGCTTATCATCCGCTGACTCGCCTTCGACGCCCCCGAGGACCGCGCCGCGTTCTCCTGGCGCTCGAAGTACCGCCGCAGGCTCTCCACGCTCTGCGTTTCGACGTACGTGACCGCCGTCCGGAGCTTCCGGATCTCCGCGAGGAAACTCATCCCCTGATACCCCTCGCTCTGGTCGTTGTCCATCAGCTTCCGTAACTCCGCACTCATGCGATTGACGACCTTCTCCGAGAGGTCCGGCTGCGTCGTGTTCACCACGCCGAGCTCCTTCAACTCCTCGAGTCGGTCGCTGATGACGTCGTTCAGCGCGTCACGGATCTCGAGGATCTCCTCGGGCAGCGTGACCTCCACCCATTCGACGTCCGTGTCGTGCGTGTACTCCTCGACGTCCGCGTCCTCCTCCGTCATCACCTCCACCTGCCTGATGCCGAGGTTCGCGCAGACGTCCGCGATCTCCTCTTCGTTCCCACCCGGGGACGCACTCATCCCCGTCACGAGCGGGTCGTTGGCGTCCTCGTGGTAGCGCTCCGCGATGTACGTGTACGCGTAGTCGCCGGTCGCGCGGTGGCACTCGTCGAACGTCACGTGCGTCACGTCCGCGAGCGATATCCGCGAGCCGACGAGGTCGTTCTCGACGACCTGCGGCGTCGCGATCACCACGGTCGCCTCGCCCCAGAGCTCGGCGCGGTCCTCGGGCTTGACCTCGCCCGTGAACACCACGACGTCGTCGTCGGGTATCGAGAGCGCCTCCCGGTAGAACTCCGCGTGCTGGTTCACGAGCGGTTTCGTCGGCGCGAGCAACAGCGAGGTGCCGCCGACCTCGTCGAGTCGACGCGCCGTCACGAGCAGACTCACCGTCGTCTTCCCCAGGCCCGTCGGGAGGCAGACGAGCGTGTGCGCGTCCGCGGCCGCACCCGCGAGCTGGAGCTGGTAGAGCCGGCGCTCGATGAACCCGGGATTCAGCAGGGCGTGTTCGACGTACGCGACGTCGCCGTCGTCAGTCGTCGCCATCTACCTCGTCGTTGAGCGGCCTCGCGGTTAAGCGTTCGCCGAGCACGGTGAAAGTGAAAGCACGGCGTGGGAAGCGGCGCCGACAGCGGCAGCGCCCACACCACCGGCGCTACAGCGACAACGGCCCGAGGACGGGCGGCAGGTACCGCAGGCCGACCCAGGCTGCGCCCGCGACCGCGAGCGGGATGGAGAGGTTGTCGTCGACCACCACGCCGCGGAACCGCGGCTTCACGCCGTCGGCGACCGTCGCCCCCACAGCTCCCAGGAACGCCGCGGACAAGGGGAGGAACGACCACGCCAGCACGAACGACGTCCCGAACATCGCGGCGAGGACGCGCGGGCGCTTCACCGTCCGCAACTCCCCGTCCGAGAGCAGGCCGCTCACGGGGTCGCCGAGCATCAACGCGAGCATCGCCGGCACCGCGATCGCGGGCTCGAACGCGAGCGCGACCGCGGTCGCGCTCCACGTGTAGAGCGCGTACCCGGCCGGATTGTCCTGCTCGTACTCGCGCGTCAGCGTGTCGAACACCACCCAGTCGAGGCCGACGAACAGCCGGAGCGTCTCCAGGACGGTGACCGCGACCGCGAACACCACGAAGAACGCCCGGACGTGCCACCATTCGACACCGACGCCACGACCGAACACCCACGCGAGCGGGACGACCGCACCGCTCGCGTGCACGAGTCGACGCGCCACCTCGTCGCGCAGCCCGACGAGTTCCTGCGGCTCGGACTCGCTCACGCGTCCGCGAGTTCCTCGAAGTCGAGTTCGCCCGCGCGAAGCTCCGCGAACGTCCCGACGAGGTCGTCGACGTCCACGCGAACCTGCTCGGTCGAATCGCGTTCGCGGATCGTCGCCGTCCCCTCGGGGTCCGCGTCGAGCGTCACGCAGTACGGCGTCCCGACCTCGTCCTGGCGTCGGTAGCGACGACCGATACTCCCCGAGTCGTCGTACGTCACGTCGAACCCGGCCGCGCGGAGCGTCGACGCGACGTCGCGCGCTTTCTCCGGCAGGCCGTCCTGGTCCGTGAGCGGGAACACGCCGACGAACGTCGGCGCCACCGCCGCGGGGAGTCGCAGGACGTCGCGCTCCTCGCCCTCGACCTCGTCGGTCTCGTGAGCGTGCGCGAGCACCGAGTAGACGACGCGCCCGACGCCGAACGCCGGCTCGACGACGTGCGGCGTGATGTGCTCGCCGTGCTCCGTGACCTCCTCGACCGCGAACCCCGTCCGCTCGGTCGGCACCGCGTACGTCTCGCCGTCGACCTCGACGGTCACCTCGTCGTCGTCGAACGCCGACCGGTCGCGGTCCGCGAGCGCCTGCAGCGCCTCGGCGACGTCGCCAGCAGCGCCGCCGAACTCCGGCCCGAGGTAGCTCATGTCCGGGTCGACGGTCGCGCGCTCGGTCGACACCGGCTCGTCGTACTCCTTGAACAACGTAAAGGAGTCGTCGCCGTACTTCGCGTGCTTGCTCAGGTCGTAGTCGCTACGTGCCGCGATACCCTCGATCTCGACCCAGTCGCCGTCGACGAGCGCCTCCGCGTCCCAGCAATCGCTCGCGTAGTGCGCGAGCTCGCCCGGGAGATGCTGGCGGAGTCGATACTGCTCCATGTCGATACCGACGCGCTCGAACCACGCCGTCGACCGCGCCAGGAAGTACGCCAGCCACTCGCCCGCGACGACGCCCTCCTCGACCGCCTCCTGCGGCGTCAACTCGAGGTACTCCTCGCCCGCTGCCTCCTGCGCGTCGGCGGGATACAGCGGGAGCGTGACGTCCGCGACCGCGTCCAGATTCGGTTCGTCCTCCTCCGGGTCTATGAACATCTCCAGTTCCGCCATCGTGAACTCGCGAGCGCGCAACAGCGCGTTCCGCGGCGAGATCTCGTTCCGGTAGCCCGCGCCGATCTGGGCGACACCGAACGGCGTCTGGTTGCGCGCGTACTCCTTCAATCGCGGGAACTCCACGAACATCCCCTGCGCGGTCTCCGGCCGCAGATACCCGGCCTGGTCACCGCCCGGCCCGATGCTCGTCTCGAACATCAAGTTGAACGTCTCCACGGGCTGGCCCGCGAGCGCCTCACCGCACTCCGGACACGCCAGGTCGTGCTCCGCGATGAGCGCCTCGACCTCGTCGGTCGGCAGGCTCTCCGCGTCCTCCAGGTCCGTCGCATCCTCGACGACGTGGTCCGCGCGATGACTCTCGCCACAGCCAGGGCACTCGACGAGCATGTCGTCGAACCCATCGAGGTGCCCCGACGCCTCGAACACCGCCTCCGGCGTCACCGTCGGCGCGTCGATCTCGAGGTTCCCCTCCTTCGTCACGAACCGGTCGCGCCACGCGTCCTCCACGTTCCGCTTCAACGCCGCACCCTCCGGCCCGTACGTGTAGAACCCCGCAACGCCACCGTACGCCTCGTTCGACTGGAAGAAGAACCCGCGGCGGCGCGCGAGCTCGCTCAGGTCACTACTCATACAGCGCCTCCAGGACGCCCACGTCCCGAACCACGCCGACGAGACGGTCACCGGACACCACCGGCACCTGCTCGATGTCGTGCGTGATCATCTCCTGCGCCGCCTCCTGCACGGACTTTCGTCCCGAGATCGTCACCAGGTCAGCCGTCATGAACTCGCTGACGGGCTCCGCCGGAATCTCGACGTTCCGCGTCGGCACGTACCGGCCACCGACCGCCTTGATTCCCTCCCACATCCACTCGTCGTCATCGCTCGCGATGGAGTTCCCCGTCTCGTCCTCACCCTCGACGATACGCGCCACCTCGATGATGTCGACCTCCGTCAACATCCCCGCCAGGTCCGCCTCGTCGTCCAACACGACCGCGTACGGGACGTTCGCGTAGAACAGCTCGCGTTCCGCGACCGGGAGCGGCGTGCCCGCGTACGTCGCGTTCACGTCCCGCGTCGCCACCGACTCCACGGTCGCGTCCGTCGCCGCGTCCCCGCGAGCGACCGCGTGCACGACGTCCGTCATCGTCACGATACCCTCGAGTTCACCGTCGACGACCGGCATCCGGCGCGCACCATCCTCGACCATCTGCCGCGCGACCACCGTCAGGTCCGCGTCCGCCGTCGTCGTCGGCACGTCCTCCATCAGGATCGCGAGCTGGTCCTCGTCGGGCTGCTCGATGAGCGCGTCGCGAGACACGAGCCCGCGATACTCCTCTCCAGCCTCGGTCCGCTTCACCACGGGCACCGACGAGAACCCGTGCTCCTGGAGGTACTCGAGCACGTCGTCGCGCGTCCCGGGCAACTCGACCGTAACCAACTCCGAGCGCGTCGTCATAGCGTCGGCAACGTTCATACACGCACCCTACAGTCAAAACGGAAATAAAGCCCCTGTTTCTGCCGGCGCGCGCGCACCGCACCCGTCGACGCCGCGAACGACCGCTCAGGCGCCCTCGGTCGACGCCGCGAACGACCGCTCAGGCGTCCTCGACCGACCCGTCCTCGACGTCTTCGGCCTCGACGTCGTCGAGCTTCTTCGCGACCTCCTGGGGGTCCATCGAGTCCATCCGGTAATCCTCGATACGCTCGATCTCCGGGACGAACTTGTCGACGCTATCGTGCTCGAACGCGCCGACGCGCGTCCCGTCGATGAGTTGCGCGTACGTGTACATCTCGCCCTCGCGACGCGCCGCCTTCACCATCCCCGGCGCGAACCGGAGCTCGTACTGGCCCGCGACGAAGATGACCGTCTCCGTCTCCGGGTCGATGTACTCGACGACCACGTACGCGCGACCCTCGTCCTCCGCACGATACACCTCGTACTTCGGGAACTCGCGACCCTCGTACGCTTCCTCGAACTCCTCGGCCATGTTGTTCGGGAGCACGAACACGAGACCGAAGTCGTCGCGGTCACCGGCGTCCGGGTTCGTCGGCGCCGTATCGACCGCCATACACGAGACGGCTGTCCACCCCTCCTCGCGGCGAGCCGCAGCCATCGCCTCCATGTCCTCCAGGGTGGCCTCCCAGGCCTCCCGGATAGCGTCCGCGTTCGCCGCGATTCGGTCCGCCTGCGTGAAGTCCTCCTCGTCGATATCGGGGGCTTCGGGCATGGTTCGCACGACGCACCCGAGTCGGTTAAGGGTGTCTCTACGCGCCGACAGCCACCACGCACGACCGTACCACTACCCGTCTCGAACCCGCGAGAACGACAGGACGAACAGTCCGTGTCACGGACTCACGCACCGAGTCCGATACCGAACACGAACTCCATCGCCATCGACGCCGCGACGACCGCAACCCCACCGACGAACCGCTTCACGTTCGGCGAGAACCGCTCACCGACCGACAACTCCGTCCACCGGGCCGGCGGCACCGCCGCCGCCAGCCGCTGCACGACCGACACCTCGACGTTCCCGACCGTCGGATGATTCGCGCCCGCATCCACCGACGCCGCACGCTTCTTCGGCGAATCCGGCCGGAGCTTCAGGCTCGCGTACGCCGCCAGCCCCACCCCGACGAGGAACGTCACCCACTTCGTGAACACCAACCCACCGAACACCACCTGCTCGAACACCGACAGCGGCGCGAACACGAGCACCAACAAGACCACCACGTACGTCGCCAAGTCCACGACCTTCAACGCGAACGCCTCGACGGCATCCGGCGACACGCCCTTCGAAGACGACGCCGCCATCCTAGAGGCGCTTGAAGACCGACTGACTGTCCTCGAACTCGTCGATGTGACGGTGACAGAAACTCGTCCGGAGGTCCGTCACCGAGTGATGCCGCGGCTTCTCCTTGTCACAGACGCTCCCGAACTCCTCGAAGAGGTAGTTCCGAGCCTGATTGTCGTTCCCAGCGTCGACGTAACTCGACGCCTCGCGGATGTGCTGGCGCGCATCGTCCGGCAGTTTGTCCTGCACGTCACCGAACAACTCGTCCGTGATCTCGGCGATGTCAGAGAACCGCGTCTCCTTCCCGAGGAACTCGCGGACCCGATCCGAGAACGACCGGTCGGCGCGCGTCCGCTCGCGGATGACCTCCCGGAACACCTCGATGCGCTCCCACGCCTCGTCGTCCATCCCGCGGTACGCCTCCGGCCGGATCTTCGCCGGACACCGCGTACTGAACGGACACCCAGCAGGCGGGTCGCGCGGACTCGGCGGCGTCCCCCGCAACGTCACGCGGTCCTTCTCCGCGTTCGGGTCCGGCTCCGGGATCGCCGACAGCAACGAGTGCGTGTAGGGATTCGCCGGCGCCTCGAACAACTCCTCGGTGTCACCGATCTCCATGATGTGCCCGAGGTACATCACCGCCACCCGGTCACAGATGTGCTTGACGACCGAGAGGTCGTGCGCGATGAACAGGTACGTCAACCCGAACTCCGTCTGGAGGTCCTCCAGGAGGTTCAGGATCTTCGCCTGCACGGACACGTCCAGCGCCGACACCGGCTCGTCGAGCACCAGGAAGTCCGGCTCCAACGCGAGCGCTCGTGCAATGCCGATGCGCTGACGCTGCCCGCCACTGAACTGGTGGGGATACCGGAAGTAGTGCTCCGGGCGAAGCCCGACCGTCTCCAGGAGTTCGCGCACGCGCTCGCGGCGCTCGCGCTTCGTCCCCCAACTGTGAACGTCGAGGGGCTCACGAACGATCTCACCGACCGTCATCCGGTCGTTCAGGCTCGACTCGGGGTCCTGGAAGACGATACCCAGTTGCTTCCCGCGAAGCTTCTTCAACGCGTAATCCGGCGCCGACGTCACGTCGATGTACCCGGCGTCGACCTGCACGCCGTCACCGCTCTTCGACCCGGACTCCACGAACACGAAGTCCTTCTCGTCGTACAACCCGAGACGCTCACCGAACCCTTCGTCGACGATGGATTCGACCGTCACGTTCCCCTCCGTGACGAGCGTCTTCGCGTTCGCCTCGTCCGCACTGATCGTCGCGAACTTCGGCGTGTCAGTGATGAGCTGGGGTTTCACGCCGTCGTTCAGGAGCTGCTGGACGAGCTCGACCGCGTCGTGACGCTCGTAGACGTCCGGCAGGAACACCGTCCGTCGTCGATTCCCGTTCGCGAACGTCTGCACGACCTCCGGCTTCGAGAACCGACTGACGCCAGCCGTCGCGTCCTCCAACTGCACGAGCGTCCGACCGAGCGTCGACTTCCCACACCCGGACTCGCCGACGAGACCCAGCGTCTCACCGCTCCGGATGTCGAAGTTCACCCCGTCGACCGCCTTCACGGGGTTACTCGAAACCAGCCCGCCACCCTCGTAGTACGTCTTCAGGTTACGGACCTCGATCATCGCGTGCTCCTCGTCTGTCTCCTGCGCCGTAGACATCGCTTGTTTGCTCATTCGTCACGCCCTCCTTTCGCCTTGTGGAGTTTGATCGCCTCTGCTTGCGTCGCGTCCTCCGGATACAGGAGGCACGCCGCGATATGGTCGTCGGCATCGTTGGCGACGCCGACGCGCTCGGGATGCACCGCCTCGCAGTCCTCGAACGCCTCCGGACACCGCGGTGCGAACCGACAGTACGTCGGGTCCTCGTTCGGCGTCGGCACGTCCCCTTCGATCGTCAGCAAGCGATCACCGTCCTGCTGGCCAGGGATGGACTTCAACAGCCCCTGCGTGTACGGGTGCTTCGGGTCGTGGAAGACGTCCTCCACGTCCGCCGTCTCGACGACCTCGCCAGCGTACATCACGTTCACGCGGTCGGAGATGTCCGCGATGACACCCATGTCGTGCGTGATGAACATGATGGACAGGCCGCGTTCCTCCTGGAGGTCCTCCAGGAGCTCCAGGATCTGCGCCTGGATGGTGACGTCGAGCGCGGTCGTCGGCTCGTCACAGATCAGGACCTCGGGGTCGCACGCCAGCGCCATCGCGATGACCGCACGCTGACGCATCCCACCACTGAACTGGTGGGGGTACTCGCGGACGCGCCGCCGCGAGTCCGGAATCCCGACCGCTTCGAGCAGGTTGATCGCCTCCTCGGTCGCCTCCGCACCACGCAGCCCGCGATGCAAGCGAAGCGCCTCCTTGATCTGGTTCCCGACCGTGTACACGGGATTCAGGGACGTCAGCGGGTCCTGGAACACCATCGCGATGTTCCCACCGCGGAGCTTCCGGAGCCCGCGGTCGTGCGCTCGCGTCACGTCGATGTATCCCGCGTCGACGGTCGTCCCACCGGAGGAGACGTCGCCGCGTTCGACGAACACGAAGTCGTTCCCGTCGATGAGACCGAGGTCGTCGGCGTACCCGGACGTGATGAAGTCGTCCCAGTGAACCGCACCGTCGGCAACCATCTGCTGTGGGTTCACCTGCTCGGCGGGCTTGTCCGCGTACTTCTCGTGGTTCGTTACCTCGCTCGGCTTCGCGCCGAGTTGCGTGAACGCGTCGTCGAGTGCCGTCGCCAGATCGTTCTTCTCCGAGAGCTTCTGGAGGTCGACGGTCGACCCACGGAACGTGTTCGCGAACCGCTCGACCGCACGCGGCGCACGGAACTGGACGCTGCTCCCGCGGAGCACGCGCCCCGGGCTCTCGACGAGCCCCATGATCGAGCGCGCCGTCACGGACTTCCCGGACCCGGACTCGCCGACGATACCGACCGTCTCGGACTCGTGGATGTCGAAACTGATCCCGTCGACGGCGCGGATCGTCTCCTTGTCCGTGAAGAACGACGTCTGCAGGTTCTTCACGCTGAGCACGGCATCGTCCGTCCCGATCTGCTCGGGCGTGGACATCATCCACCACCCCCTGCGGCCGCGGCCTCGTCAGTCGACGCCCCGTCGGACTGCGGGTCGATGGCGTCACGGATGCCGTCACCGAACGCGTTGAATCCCGTGACGACGAGCACGACCATGATACCGGGAACGGTCGCGATGTGCCACGAGAACGACGCGACGTACGGCTGCCCGGAGTTCACCATCCGCCCCCACTCCGGGACCGGTGGCGTGATCCCGAGCCCGAGGAACGACAGCGCCGCGACGCTGATGATGATACCGCCGAGGTTCAGCGACGCGTACACGAGCAGGTAGCCGAGGATGTACGGCGCCATGTGCTTCTTCATCGTCGTGGTCGGCCGCTGCCCGTAGCTCTTGGCAGCGTCGATCCACTCCTGCTCGGAGACCTGGAGCGCGGGCCCACGCAACGCACGCCACAGGCCAGCCCACCCGATCGCGATGAAGATGAGCACGAGCACGAGCGCGCCGTTGTACACCTGCGATATCGGATGCCCGGCGAGCACCGTATTCAACAGGATGAGCACGAGCAACGCCGGCATCGCCTGGATACCGTCGGAGAGGACGACGACCGCGAGGTCAGTCAGTCCCTTGTAGTACGCCGTCACGAGCGCGAGCGACGCCGCGATGAACCCGCTCCCGACGATGGCGAGCAGCCCGATGAACAGGCTGACGCGCGACCCCATCGTCATGAACGTCCACAAGTCCTTGCCGTTCGTCGTCGTCCCGATCGGGTGGAACCGACCGAAGTCGTCGTACTGGAGGACGCCGACGTTCCGGTCACCGCCCTGCGAGAGCGACCCGGCGTTCGCGCCACCGTGCGAGATGTTCTTCACCGTTCCGTTCTCCGTATAATTCACTTGGTAACTGTACGGTTCCTGGATGTTCTCCTGGGCGGTCACCGGCCCGAGCGGCGGTGCGAAGATCGCCATCGTCAGGAACATCGCGACGACGACGAACCCGAACTGCCCCCAGCGGTGCGTGGAGAACCGGTCGATCATGTCGTCCCGCGGCGTCCAGTCAGCGTACCGGTAGTGCCGACGGAACGTCTTGTACCCGAACCACGCCCAGCCGATCCATAGGAACGCGTACAGATACACGAGCAGGACTCGGAACGCCCACACGACCGCCGGCTCCAGCCCGAGGAACGTCCCGTGGTACGGGCCGAGCGCCCCGGTCGGATACTGGTCGGTCGCCCCCGCGGGCGGCTGGAAGCCCTGGTTCGGCATCACGTCCCGCGAGAGCAGCGTCCACTGGTCCGTGAACACGCTCGCGAAATCGGCGAGCAGCGCAAACAGGGACTGGAGCGCGCTGCCGAGCGGCGAGAACACGAGCAGGACGCCAATCACGCCGATGACCGAACCGACGATTGTCCGCTCGAGGAGGTCGGCGCTCACCGGCAGGTCCTCCCACCCGAACGTCTCCACGATGGAGAACGGGATGAAGAACGCCTTCACGAGCACCGTCACGATGGATACCAAGACGAGTCCACCGACCGCGATCATGAAGTAGCCGCCGGCGGTGCCGAGCGTCCCGATCATCGTATCGACGTACCAGCTCATGATCTCGAGCGACCCCGTGGTGAACGGGTTCACCATGTCGCCCCAGAGCACGAGCGTCTCGAAGAACGCACTCGTCTGCGGGAGGAACAGCAAGAACGCGCCCGCGAGCCAGATCATCGCCGGCTCGGGGTGCGCGAGTATTCGCTCCCGAATCGTCGAGTTGTCAGGTGATTCACTCATTTGTCATACCCCACTCGCGGATCGATGATCGTGTACAGGAAGTCCTGCAGGATGTTGAGGAACACGATAATCAGGATGAAGATGTACATCAGCGACCCTGCAAGCGGCAGGTCCGCGTTGGTGACTGCTTGGAAGAACAGCCACCCGAGGCCGTTGATTCCGAAGATGGTTTCGAGGATGACCGAGCCACCGATGAGGAGGAACGCCTCGTTCAGGATGATGGGCACGAGCGGAATGAGCGCGTTCCGGAAGACGTGCTTCCAGACGATCTTTCCGTTCGACAGCCCTTTCGCCCGCGCGGTCTCGACGTAGTTCGAGTTCACCGTCTCGAGGACCGCGGTGCGGCCGAGACGCATCTCGTTCCCCATCGACGCCGACCCGAGGACGACCGCGGGCGGCAGGATTCGCTTGATCGCTTCGAGGAACGTCTCGAACTTGAACTTGAACGGCAGTCGGAACAACGTCGACCCGCCGACCTTGATCCGCGTGACGCCTTCGACGTTATAGAAGTCGAGTGGCGGTGCACCGATGACGCCGGTGTCGACGATGAACGTCTTCCAGTTGAACCCCAGGAGGACGTTGTCCTGACTGAGTCCCGCGAGGAGGATCACGCCCAACCAGAAGTTCGGCATGGACCGCCAGACGATCCCCCCGAGGGACGCGAGGTAGTCCGACCACGTGTTCGGATTCAGGCCTGCGTAGAAACCGAGCGGGATACCGACGAACAGCGGGAGGAGCACCGACCAGAAGCCCAGCCAGAGCGTCCGCGGTGCGAAACTCCCGATGAGCTCCATCGCCTTCGTATCAGGTTGGATGACCCACGACTCGCCGAGGTTGAACATCGCGAGGTCCACCAGGAAGTCGATGTACTGCCCGAATAAGGGCTTGTTGAGCCCGAGTTGCGCCTCGATCTGCTCGTAGGCCTGGGTGGGACCTTGCGGTCCGACGATGGCTGACACTGGGTCTATCGGACCCAGGTAGATGATCATGAACGTGAGTGTCGTCCCGAAGAGCACGACCGGGACAGCCAATATCAGTCGGCGCGCGAAGTACGACCACCGACTCATTTTTCGGCCCTCCGGTGAGCCACTTCCATCACCATTGTTCTACTGATAGTGTATTTCGCACCCATGGTTATGTCTTGCGTTCCTTAGTTGAGCATAACCGGCTCGTAGCCGGCGCTACGGCCGCGAAAAACGGAAAACGCGTCGGTTGCCGAGACGTTACTTGTCGCGTTGGCTGATGACGAACTTCCAGCGCTTCTGCCGGGAACCACCGCCACCGCCGAAGCGCGGTGCGTCGACCCAATTGTACCACATGCGCTCGTCCGTCCGGTGGTACATCGGGAGGAGGACCATGTCTTCCCACATGGCTTCCTCCATCTGCACGTACGCCTCGTCACGCGCGCTCTGCGCGGAGTCCGTCGGCTCGGGGTTGTTCTGGATGGTCTCCCAGGCGCTCTGGGCCTGCTGTGCGGCGTCGCTCATGCCGCCGTCGTCGCCGTCCCAGTCCAGGTAGAAGCCCTGCGCACCGCCTTCCTGGTCGGTGTTGGTGAGTTCGGGGACGGCCTGCCCGAGGAAGTTGTTCGGGCGCGGCCAGTCCATGATCCAACCCAGGGAGTACGCTTCGAGGTTCCCGTTCCGACCACGCTGGAGGAGCGTCGAGAACGGCGCTTCCTCGAGCTGCATGTTGACGTGCGCGGACGCGAGCTTGTCGCGGAGGATCTTCCCGAGACCCTGCCACGTCGGCGACTGGTACGTCGTGAACGTGACTTCGTACTTGTTGTCGGGGCCGTAGCCGGCCTCCTCCATGACGTTCTTCGCCTTGTTGAGCTGCGTCGTGTTGTACCCGTAGGGGTAGTTGTTCTCCGCGTGGCTCGTGTACTCGTTCGCGCCACCGGGGTAGATGTTCGGCGGCGTCAGGTGGTAGGCCGGTGCACCGCGGCCCTTGAACACCTGCTCGACGCCCTCCTGCTGGTTCATCGCGTACGCGATGGCCTGGCGGACGGGCTTCTCGACGTTCTCGCAGTTGAAGCCGATGTAGAACGAGTTGATCGTCGCGACTTCGAGGTAGTTCGCGGTGACGCCGTTGTCCATCGGGCCGTAGGAACCGTACCTGCGCCCGAGGTCGTCCGTCCCTTCGACCTGCACCTTGCCGGGGTCGTACTTCGACGTCGGCATCGAGATGAGGTCGGAGTTCTTGTTCTGGGAGTACTGGTAGGCTGTCTCCGCCTTCGGAATGACCTTCCAGTAGACGCCGCCGTTGAGGACCTCGCCGCCGTGGTAGTTGTCGTTACGGACGACTTCGGCTTCCTGGCTGGTCTCCCAGTGGTCGAACTCGTAGGGGCCCGCGCCGATGGGGTTGTTGGTCGCGAACTCCTTGTGCTCCATCATCGGCTCGCCGAGTTCTTCGGTCTCGTCGGAGTCGAGGCCGCCCGAGGGGACGACGTCGATGTCGCCGACGATGTTCTTCGGAATGACCGAGAACGAGGTGTAGGCGAGCATCTCGAGTGCCGGAGCGAACGGCTTCGCGAGACGCATCTGGAACTCGTAGTCGCCGGTCGCTGCCATCTGGAGCGAACCGGGGACGTACGCGTCCTCGCTGTCGGTCTCGTGTGCGATGTTGAGTGCGTACGCGAGGATGAAGTACGTCCGTCGGGAGTTCGAGGATGCCGCGAGGCGCTCGAAGGAGTACACGACGTCCTCGGCGGTGACTTCGCCGTTGTCGCCGTGGTACTCGACGCCTTCCTTGAGTTTGAAGGTGTACGTCTTGAAGTCGTCGGAGACGGAGACCTCCTCCGCGAGGAGGTTCTCGACGGCGACTTCGCCGTTCGGGTAGTTCATCAGGGCGTCGAACACCTGCTGGATGATGATGCCGGACGCGGTGTCCGTCGCCTTGATGGGGTCGATCGTCGTGATGGTGGAGTTGATCAGCTGGAGGGTGCGGTCGTTGCCCTCGCTGCCGCCGTCGCCACCATCTTCGCCGTCGCCACCGTCGCCACCGTCGCCACCAGTGGTGGTTTCGGGTTCAGTTTCTGTCGAATCGCCGCCACCGAGACAGCCCGCGAGGGCTGCTGCGGTTGCTGCGCCACCGGTCGCCTGTAGGAAACGGCGACGGGGAACGCTGTTATTGTCTGTCATCCCACGCAGTGCTTTGGCGACGGTTCGGTTAAAATTACCGTTATGGTCTGTCCCGGTTTTACATACCCAAACGTTCTTATGTCTGTATTTGGAATCGGCAGAGGGCTCGACCCGACCACGAGCGCGAATTGTTGCCGGTATCGTGACGGCATTATATACGAATATGGATAGGTTGCCGGTTCCCCGGTCTCCGCCGCGCCGACGGTCGGCACGGACCCGTCGCATCCGGTACGTCACCCCGAAGCGAACCATGGTAACCCCACCCGTGACAACCAGAAACGCGGCATTATTCGCCAGTCGGAGCGCTCATCTCGACCGAATCGGGCCCTCGGCGCTCGAGGAGATGATAAACCGCTCTGTCTTTTCGGAGCGTTTATACCCCTCCATGAGACAGGTACGCACATGGCCGCATCCGAGTCAGGACCCACCGACGCGAACAGTGGGTGCGATGTGGTATCGTCTGTCGACGGCGAGGGCTCCAGTAAGGAGTACGTAATCGCCGACATCACAGCAGACGGTGCGTGGCTCGCGATGCAGGCGGACGACGCCCCGGACCTCCCGGACTGGCGGTAACCACCTCCCGGCCCGTACACCGGGCGACACCCTCCTGCGAGTTCTGTTCTCGAACGTCCCGTTAGCGACGTCGATAGCGCCCGATACTCGGGTGCGACCGGCGCCGGATCGTCGTCGTCGCCAGCGGCGGCGTTGGTCAGTTTTTTGCCCACCCGTGCCGTGGACGCCAGTATGAACTACCGGGAGGTCGAGACCGTCGGGGAGTACCTCGTTCGGCTCGAGAACGGGCGGGACTGGCGAGCCCAGGTGGAGGAACTCGCGGACGAGGCGAACATCACCGCGGGCTGGTTCGTCGGACTCGGTGCGGTCCAGGACGCGACCGTCTGGTACTATCACCAGGACGCGGGCGAGTACGAGCCGGTCGAGTTCGACGAGCACCTCGAGGTCGCGTCCTGCGTCGGGAACCTCAGCGAGTTGGACGGCGAGCCGTTCGCGCACACGCACGCCGTGCTCTCCCGACCGGACGGGGAGTCGGTCGCGGGCCACCTCGACGAAGCGACCGTGTTCGCCGGCGAGGTGTACGTCAAAGCGTTCGACACCGACCTCGTGCGCGAGCACGACGCCGTGACCGACCTGGACCTCTGGCTATAGATGCGGGAGGACGACGAGCGGTACTTCGAGCGGCTCGAATCCCGGCTCGACGAGGCGTTCGACGTCGCGGAGCGCGCGAAGGCGGTCGGTGACGACCCGAAGCCGGAGGTGGAGATCCCGACCGCTCGCGACATGGCGGACCGCGTGGAGAACATCCTCGGTATCGACGGCGTCGCCGAACGCGTCCGCGAGCTCGAGGGCGAGATGAGTCGCGAGGAGGCGGCGCTCGCGCTCGTCGAGGACTTCGTCGAGGGGTCGGTGGGTGACTACGAGTCCCGCGAGGGGAAGGTCGAGGGCGCGGTCCGGACCGCGGTCGCGCTCCTCACCGAGGGCGTCGTCGCGGCGCCGATCGAGGGTATCGACCGCGTCGAACTGCTGGCGAACGACGACGGCACGGAGTTCGTGAACGTCTACTACGCCGGTCCCATCCGCTCGGCGGGCGGGACCGCGCAGGCGCTGTCCGTGCTCGTCGCGGACTACGCCCGCAGCCTGCTCGACATCGAGGAGTTCAACGCGCGGAACGACGAGGTCGAGCGCTACGCCGAGGAGGTCGCGCTCTACGACAAGGAGACGGGGCTCCAGTACTCGCCGAAGGACAAGGAGACGAAGTTCATCGCCGAGCACATGCCCATCATGCTCGACGGGGAGGCGACCGGTGACGAGGAGGTGTCGGGCTTCCGTGACCTCGAGCGGGTGGACACGAACTCCGCACGCGGTGGGATGTGTCTCGTGCTCGCGGAGGGCATCGCGCTGAAGGCCCCGAAGATACAGCGGTACACGCGCCAGCTCGACGAGGTCGACTGGCCGTGGCTCCAGGACCTCATCGACGGCACCATCGGCGACGGGGACGACGCCGACGACGAGGCCGCCGAAGAGGACGACGCCGACGAGTCCGTCGAGGCGGACGCGGACGCCGGCGGGGCAGACGAGGGTGAGGAGCGTGCGGGCCCGCCGCGTCCCGAGAAGTCCAAGAAGTACCTCCGGGACCTCATCGCGGGCCGGCCCGTGTTCGGGCATCCGTCGGAGTCCGGTGGGTTCCGCCTCCGGTACGGTCGTGCGCGGAACCACGGGTTCGCGACGGCGGGCGTGCATCCGGCGACGATGCATCTCGTCGACGACTTCCTCGCCACCGGCACGCAGATCAAGACCGAACGCCCCGGGAAAGCCGCCGGGGTCGTTCCCGTCGACTCCATCGACGGCCCGACGGTCAGGCTGGCGAACGGCGACGTCCGCCGCATCGACGACCCCGCGGAGGCGAAGGAGGTCCGGAACGGCGTGGAGTCCATCCTCGACCTCGGCGAGTACCTCGTGAACTACGGCGAGTTCGTCGAGAACAACCATCCGCTGGCGCCGGCGTCGTACACGGTCGAGTGGTGGCGTCAGGACCTCGAGGCTGCCGGCTGTGACGTGCAAGCGCTCTCGGATTCGCCGCGCGTCGACCTCGCGGACCCGGACGCGAGCGCAGCCCTGGACTGGGCGCGCGAGTACGACGCGCCACTCCATCCGCAGTACACGTACATGTTCCACGACGTGAGCGTCGACGACTTCGAGACGCTCGCTGACGCGGTCGCCGGCGCGAGCGTCGAACCCGCGGTCGCCGACGGCGGCGCGCTCGCCCACGACGGCGACGACGACGGCGACGGCAACGACGAGACGCGAGTGCCCGTCGACCCCGACAACCCGGGCGTGCTCGTCCTCGAACGAACGGAGACGACGCGGCGCGTCCTCGAACGCCTGCTCGTCACGCACCGCCAGACGGACGACGAGTTGCGCGTCGACGACTGGGTGCCTCTCGCCGCGAGCCTCGGCGTCGAGGCGACCCGCGACCCGAGCGCCGACGGCCCGACCGTCACCCTGGAGAAGACGTGGGACGCGACCGACCTCTCCGAGCGCGCTCGCGAGTACGCCGACGGCGAGAACGCCATCGAGGCCGCGAACGAGGTCGCGCCGTTCGAGTTACGCGAGCGCGCCCCGACCCGCATCGGGAACCGGATGGGGCGCCCGGAGAAGTCCGAGTCCCGCGACCTCTCCCCCGCCGTCCACACCCTGTTCCCCATCGGCGAGGCCGGCGGCAGCCAGCGCTCGGTGAGCGACGCCGCGAAGCACGCGCCCGACATGCGCTCGACGCCAGGTATCGTCGAGGTCGACGTCGGCCGCCGCCGCTGCGAGTCCTGCGGCACCGAGACGTGGCGCGCCCGCTGCCCCGAGTGCACCACGCGGACCGAACCCGAGTACTGGTGTCCGTTCTGCGAGCAGGACCTCGAACCGGACGAGGCCGGCCGCGTGTACTGCGACCGCTGCGACGCCGACGGCACCAGCGTCGAACCGACCGACGTCGACGTCAACCAGGTGTACCAGGACGCCATGCGCGCCGTCGGCGAACGCGAGAACGCGTTCGACATCCTCAAAGGCGTCCAGGGGCTGCTCTCCGCGAACAAGACCCCAGAACCGATGGAGAAGGGCGTCCTCCGCGCGAAACACGGCGTCACGTCGTTCAAGGACGGGACCGTCCGCTACGACATGACGGACCTCCCCGTCACCGCCGTCCGCCCGAGCGAACTCGACGCCACCGCCGACCAGTTCAAAGGCCTCGGCTACGAGACCGACGTCCACGGCGACCCCCTCAAGCACGACGACCAACTCGTCGAACTCAAAGTCCAGGACATCGTCCTCTCGGACGGCGCCGCCGAACACATGCTGAAGACCGCGGACTTCGTCGACGACCTCCTCGCGCAGTACTACGACCTCGAACGCTTCTACGAGTTCGACGACCGCGACGACCTCATCGGCGAACTCGTCTTCGGCATGGCCCCCCACACGAGCGCCGCGACAGTGGGACGGGTCGTCGGGTTCACGAGCGCCGCCGTCGGCTACGCCCACCCGTACTTCCACGCCGCAAAACGCCGCAACTGCTTCCACCCGGAAACCAAGGTCTGGTACCGGGACGAACACGACGAGTGGCACCACAATCACATCGAGACCCTCGTCAAGGAACGGCTCGACCCCGAAACCGCGGACGAGGACGACTTCGGCGCACTCGTCCAGGAACTCGATGGGGAAGTGCACGTTCCGTCGGTGACGCCCGACGGTGAAGAGATTATCAGACCGGTCGACGCAGTCAGCAAGCATCCCGCTCCGGAGCACTTGGTGGATGTGAAAACGCGGAGCGGTCGTGAGTTGACAGTGACTGCAGATCACTCAATGCGACTGTGGGAGGGTGGCGTTGAACGAGTCAAAGCGGGAGAACTTGAGGTCGGGGACTCGATTCCGATGCCCAAGGAACTAGATTTCGACGGGCAGGAAACTGCGCTGGACCTCCTAGCCGAGTTCATCGACTCGTCGGAGATTCCGAATGAGGATCTCACTATCGTCGGTGCCGGCTCAGAGCGTTTGAAGCAACTACTCGACGACGCGACCGATTCCGACCAGTATCTCAACCCCGTCGCAGATGCACTCGATGTTAGCAATTCGACGGTCTACAACTGGGTGAGTCGGGATAGTATACCGGTGGCCCCCTTGCTCGAACTGTTCGATGCACACGAGTTAGTCGAGAGAGTACCAACGAATACGAAGCTGTCCGTCCGTCGGGACACTGCAACAATCAACCGAATGTTCACCATCGATGAACGTGTCTCAAGGTTGCTCGGATACTTCGCCGCAGAGGGGTTCTCGAGACAGGAGAACGGTAGTTTCTATCAAACAACAATCTGTATCCCAGATGCAGCCCCGAGAGCGAAAATCAAGGACACCTTCCAAGACGTACTCGGTGTCGAAGCCTACGAGGAGAATGAGTGGAAGGTAACCGTCTCAAGTCGTCTCGTTGCGGTCCTGTTCAGTAAAATCCTCAATTGCGGAAGCCGAGCAGAGACAAAACGAATTCCGGATGCGGTCTTTGGGAGTCCAAAGAGCCACCTCCAGTCATTCTTGGCCGCGTATTTCGCCGGAGATGGAAGCGCATCATCCGATAGAATCGAAGTACGTGCGACCACGGTAAGTGACGATTTAAAAACGGATCTCGTGGCGGCCTTGAAGCGGTTCGGTATCGTCCCAAAGACCTACAAAGAGACCAGAACCCCGCAGACGGGGGCGGTTGCAGAGTTCTACGACGAGCCGCGAGAGTTCAGCTCATGGACCCTGAAAATCACATCTTCGAACGCTGCGCGGTTCGCGGAAAGAGTCGGATTTACTCTCGACCGTAAGCAACAGAGCATCGAGCAAGTTCTCGAAGAGACAGAACTCCGCACGCAGCGGTTAGTCAACGACGGCGGAGAATTATGGCTCGACGAGGTCGTGTCCGTCGATTATGTGGAATCTGAAGTCGAGTCGACGTACTCGCTGACCGTTGCAGAAACGAATACGCTTGTTGCAGAGGACTGTTACGTCGGCCAGTGCGACGGAGATGAAGATTGTGTGATGCTCCTTTTAGATGGGCTTTTGAATTTTAGCAAAACGTACCTTCCGGACAAGCGTGGCGGACGGATGGACGCGCCGCTCGTGATGTCTTCTCGAATCGACCCGTCGGAGATCGACGACGAGGCGCACAACATGGACGTGATGTGGGAGTATCCGCGGGAGTTCTACGAGGCGACGCGGGAGATGGCGGACCCGGAGGACGTGGAGGACGTGATGACCATCGCGGAGGAGAATCTTGGAACCGAGCGCGAGTACACGGACTTCTTCCACACGCACGATACGAGCGACCTCGCCCTGGGCCCGGACCTGTCGGCGTACAAGACGCTCGGGTCGATGGAGGAGAAGATGGACGCCCAACTGCATCTCTCCAGGAACCTCCGGGCAGTCGACGAGACAGACGTCGCCGAGCGCATCATCGAGGGGCACTTCCTCCCGGACCTCATCGGGAACCTCCGCGCGTTCGCCCGGCAGGAGACGCGCTGCTTGGACTGCGGGGAGAAGTACCGACGGATGCCGCTGACGGGCGACTGCCGCGAATGCGGCGGGCGCGTGAACCTCACCGTCCACGAAGGATCGGTGAACAAGTACATGCAGACCGCGATCGACGTCGCCGACGACTTCGGCTGCCGCCCCTACACCAAACAACGCCTCGAGAAACTCGAACGCGCCCTCGAGAGCATCTTCGAGAACGACCACAACAAGCAGAGCGGCATCGCGGACTTCATGTAGAACAACCTTTTTTCTGCGGAGGGTCGCCTCGCGGCCTGCGGCCGCGTCGGCGACCCCCGCTTGAAAAAACGTTGATGAAAAAAGAGCCGAGCGACTCGCTCGCTTCGCTCGCTCGCGCTCGGTGAGTGCGCTGGGCGAGACCGCCACCGCACCGCGACCGCACCGCGGCAGCGACCGCGACCACACCGCAACAGCGACCGCGACCACACCGCAACAGCGACCGCGACCACACCGCAACAGCGACCGCGACCACACCGCAACAGCGACCGCGACCACACCGCAACAGCGACCGCGACCACACCGCAACAGCGACCGCGGCCGCCACCGCGACAACGACCGCGACGGCGTGCCAGCAGCGACCCTGGGAGGCGACTGCGCCTGACTGCACCGCGAGGTTTACGTCTCATGTAAACTTCGTCGTCGTGGCGAGCGCGAGTTCACCCGGTCGGTTGCCGCTCGCCGCGTCGATGGGGCTGAGCTGGACCCCCACTGCGACCGCGACCGTACCGGACGCCGCCACTGCGGCCGCGACCGTACCGCACCTGCAGTTCCCCTGCTCGGGCGCGCTTGCGCGGTGCTGCGCGCCCCTCGCGGCCGAGTGGTTGTGGTGGTCGCGAGCGTGGGACGTTCGGAACAGAATTTTATGTTGCTTGGTATCGTCTATCATGGTATGAGCCAGTCCGAGGAGCGCGGCGACGTCAAGTTCGGCACGAAGGTGTACAGCGACGACGGCGAGTTGCTCGGGCACGTCCGCGGGTTCGACGAGCACGGGTTCTACGTGACCGCGGAGGACGGCGTGGAGGGCTGGAGTATCGAGCACTCTCGCGCGGGCCACGACTTCGGTGAGGCGGAGTTGATGTGGCGGTGCTGGGAGTGCGGCGAGATGGGGCGGCTCGACGGCGACCTCCCGGAGGCGTGCCCGAACTGCGGGACCGAGCGCGAGGACATCTACTACTGGACGGAGGACTGAGCGCGACCACCGCAGCGAGCGGGGTCGCCGCGAACTCGGCCCTCGGCCCCGAGGGGACGAGAGCGTTTTTCTTCCCCGACGCCGGTAGCTCCCAGTATGGACATCGTCGTCTTCGGCGCGGGGAGTCTCGGGTCGCTACTCGGTGGGGTGCTGGCGCGCGAGCACGACGTGACGCTCGTCGGCCGCGACCCGCACGTGTCGGCGGTCCGCGACGCCGGACTGCGCGTCGAGGGCGCGTTCGAGGCGACGACGACCCCGGACGCGACGACGGACGGCACCGACCTATCGGGTGACGTCGCGCTCGTGACCGTGAAGGCGTTCGACACCGCCGAGGCAGCGAGTGCGCTCGCGACCGGCGACTTCGACGCGGTCTGCTCGCTCCAGAACGGCATGGGGAACGAGGAGACGCTCGCCGACGCACTCGACTGTGAGATTCTCGCTGGCACCGCGACCTGCGGTGCGATACGCCAGGCGCCGGGCGTCGTCGAGTGCACGGGCCGCGGCGAGATCGTCGTCGGCGCGGCCGACGGCGGCGACTCGCCCATCGCCGAGTCGCTCGCGGCGGCGTTCGACGCGGTCGGCTTCGACTGCGAGGCGGTCGCGGACATGCCGCGACGCCTCTGGGCGAAGCTCGCGGTGAACGCCGGCATCAACGCGGTGACGGCGCTCGCGCGCGTCGACAACGGCGCGCTGCTTTCCGGCGACGCGAACGACCTCGCTCGCGCCGCCGCCCGGGAGACGGCCAGGGTGGCGAGAGCGCGGGACGTCTCGCTGTCGAACCGCGAGGCCGTGGCGCGCGTCGAAGCCGTCGCCGAGGGGACGGCGACGAACACCTCCTCGATGCGCCAGGACGTCGAGGCCGAGCGACGCACGGAGGTCGACGCCATCAACGGCTACGTCGTCGACGCGGCCTGCGAGGCGCGCCGCGAACTCGACCTCGACGTCCCCGTGAACCGCACACTCACGAGCCTCCTGCGGGCGTGGGAGGACGGCGCGGGCGTCCGCGAGAGCTGATCGGCTCGCCGGCGTCCACGAGAGCTGACCGCGGTTCGGCGTCACCAGAACCGGCGGCCGAGCGGCCGCCGGACGCGCTGCAGCCAGTCACGTCCGGTACGTCACCCAGAACGCGGCGACGCCACCGAGGACGAGTGCGAACACGTAGCTCTCGAGGCGGTAGAGCGTCGCGACGGCGGCCGCGGTCCCGTTCGTCGTCGCGGTGAGGCTCACGAGCAGCCCGATGAGTGCGCCCTCGACCGCCGCGAGGCCGCCGGGCGTCGGGACGAGCCCGGCGATCGTGCTCGCGGGCACGATGAACAGCACCATCAGGAGACCGACGGGGGCGCCGACGGCTTCGACCGCGAACCACATCGGGAGCGCGAACAGGAGCCAGCCGACGTAGGAGAACGCGAGCGCGACGAGGAGCTGTCGGGGTTCGCTCGCGATGCGCTCGACGCTCTCGTAGAACCGCTCGATGCGGTTGCGCGCGCCCTCGACCGTGACGCGGCTCGTGACGTTCGTCAGCGGCTTCACGATGGCGAGCACGAGCGATTCCACGGCGTCCCGCCAGTGCCAGCCCGCCCAGACGATACCGGGGACGCCGACCGCCATCGCGCCGAGCGCGACCGCGAGTCCGTCCGCGGTCCCGTTCCCGCCGAACCCCGACGAGAGCACGAGGTACGCCGTCCCGACCGCGGCGAAGTTGAAGAACGGCAGGAGGTTGAGGAGGTCGGCGGTGACGACGCTCGCGAGGCTCTGCTCGTAGTCCGCCTCCGTATCCCGGGAGAGGACGTACGCGATGAACGGCTCGCCGCCGGCCTGCCCGAGCGGCGTGACGTAGTTCGCGAACGTCGCCGCGAAGTACGTCACGACGAGCTTGCGGTACGGCGCGTCGATGTTCCCGACGCGCAGCACGACCTGCCACGCCTTCCCCCACGCCATCAGGCCGAGCGCGGTCGACAGACACCCGAGCGCGACGTAGACGGGGTCCGCACTCCGAAGTTCCGCGAGCGCCGCGCGCCACCCGATCGCGGTCGCGAGGATCGCCAGCAGCGCGATGGCGATACCGAACCCGACCACCATCTTCACGATCGTCTGCCGGCCGAACACGTCCGCGAGCGAGCCCTCAGTGCGCGTCACGAGTGTCGTCCTCCTGGCATACGTTCTCCTCCGTCCGCTGCCGGTCGGTCGTCCGTGCGTCGGTAGCCGTCAGCCAAGGTTACTCGAGGTATCCGAGGTCCTGCAGGCGGTCCTTCGCGTCGTCGCTCATGTCCGAGAGGACGTCGTCGTCCTCGACGGACTTCCACTCGCCGCCGCGGCGCTCCTCGAACGCGGCGAGCGCCGCCTCCGTCGCCTCCATGGCGGCTTCGTCGAGGTCGCTCGCGTGCTCGCGAGCGTCGCCGGCGAGGTCGACGTTCTCGCCGGGGTCGTCCTTGAGCCGGTAGAACTCGTCGGCGATGCGTTCGTTCCGGACGTACTTCGCGTCCACCCGGCGACCGGCGCGCATCCGCGAGTAGAACCGCGAGTCCTCGTCGAGCGTGATGCCCGCCGAACTCGCCTTCTGCTCGAGTTGCTTGAGTTCGACGACGGGCCGATAGTACTCGACGAACGCGTACTCGCCGCGGTCGCGGTCCGCGCCCTCGTACGCCGGCTCGTCGAACGTCCGGTGGTCGTCGCGCAGCAGCGACCGCGTCGCCTCGAAGTCCCGCGCCTGCGGGTCCCGCGTCAGGGCCGCGGGGTCGGCGTCCGCATCCGGTGCGGTCCCGGCGTGGTCGAGGACGGTGTGGTAGAGGTCGAGCATCTCGAACTGCTCGTCGTACCGGCCCGCGCCCAGGTCGGGGTGCTTGACCATACAGGGAACGTTCACGAGCGGGTCGTAGATACAGAACTCGTGGCCGTACAGGTCGTGCTCGCCGAAGAGTTCGCCGTGGTCCGCGCAGACGACGACCATCGTGTCCTCCCAGACGCCCTCCTCGCGCATCCACGAGAACAACCGGTCGAGTTGCGCGTCCATGTGCCGTATCTCGGCGTCGTACAGCCCCTGGAGGTCCGCGAACTCGTCGTCGTCGATGTCGCGGGCGCCACAGTTGTACTCCTTGGAGTTCTGGCAGACCTCCGTGGAGTCGACGCCCGGCGCGAACTCCTCGGCGTACTCCTCGGGCGGGTGATAGGGGAGGTGGGCGTCCATGAGGTTGATGAACTGGAACCAGTTCTCGCCGTCCGCCTCGGCGTCAGCGATGAAGGATTGGGTCTTGTCGATGACCTCGGGCGTCTTCGAGTCCGCACCCTCGCCGCTCGCGGTGTACTCGTGGATCTTGTTCCCGACGCTCACGAGGTAGTCCGCGACCTTCCGCAGGTGGTCGTTGTCGTTCATCGTCTTCCAGACGCTCGCGAGCGGCCCGGAGAGGAAGTCACCGGGCATCACCTCGAAGAAGTTGTCCTGGTCGTCGAACCCGTCGGTGAGGTGCGTGTAGGGCGTGATCCACGCGTTCGACGAGTAACACGCCGACCGATGGGTGGAAGAGAGGGACTGGGCGAGCGTCGTGGCGTCCTCCAGGTACGGGTTCTCCTGGCTGGCGCCGTGCTCGCTCGGGTAGAGGCCCGTGAACATCGACGCGTGCACGGGGAGCGTCCACGGGGCGGGAGAGATCGCTTGCTCGTAGACGGCCGCCTCGTCGGCGAAGTCCTCGAGCGCGGGCGTCGTCGGGCGGTCGTGGTCGTAGACCGAGAGGTGGTCCTTCCGGACCGTGTCCAGCACGACGAAGAGAACGTTCCGCCCGGAGTCGGTGCGGTCCATACCGGCTTTCGAGTGAAGCAACGACTAAGAACTGTTGTTTTCGCCGAGCGTTCGCGCGCCGGCGAGAACACGCGCGTGAACCGCCGAGAGCGCGTCGACGCGTCGGTGAACCGACCATCGCGCCACGGGGATGACGGTCGCTGTCGGGGGTTCGGCGTCGCGAGGAGGAGTGGTCGGCGCGCTCGAAGTCAGAACGGCGCCTGCGGGCCTTCGTCGCCGTCGCCGTCGTCGTCGCCCTCGTGGCCGGGGAACGACGGGCTCATGCCGCCGCCACCGCCGCCGCCGTCCATGCCGGTATCTGCGTGCACGGTCTCGATCTCGGGGATCTCCTTGACCATCCGGGACTTGATCGCCTGGATCGTCATCGGGGAGATACCACAGCCCGAGCACGCGCCGCCGAGCTGGATGGAGACCTCGCCGGTCTCGCGGTCGAGGTCGGTGATGGCGGCGTTCCCGCCGTGCATCTGGATCTGGGGGAAGTTACGGCGGAGGAAGTTCGTCACGCGCTCCTCGAGGTCGTCGCCGTCCTGGGTCTCCGTACTCATGGTGCGGACTAGCCCGTGAACGGGCTTAGGCCTTTGGACTGACGCGTTCGGCTCCGGGGTCTTGGACTGACGCGTTCGGCTCCGGGGTCCGGCCGCATCTCGGGGTCGACCGTCGGCGGTCGGGACGCCCGTGGCGACCGACAGCGCGCTCAGTCGCCGCTCGCGGGTGCGGGCTCGGAATCAACCACTCAGTCGCCGCTCGCGGGTGCGGGCTCGGAATCAACCACTCAGTCGCCGCTCGCGGGTGCTGGCTCGGGGTCGGCACCGGCGCGAGCGAGCGTGCCGCGGATCGTCGGCGTGAGGCGGTACGAGGCGTACGCGAGCCCGAGGCCGAGCGCGAGGTCGGTCAGCCAGTGGATGCCGAGGTAGAGCGTGGACGCGAGCACGACGCCCGTGACCGTCCAGCTCGCGCGCTCGTAGCCCCGTGGGGCGTGGAGGGATGCGCTCGCCGCGAGGCCGGCGTGCAGGCTCGGGAGCGCCTTCTGGAGCGTGTCGACGTTCAGCATGAACGCCTGTATCGGGCCCGTGGACTCGTAGAGGACGGGCTGGACGGCGTCGAGGTAGTAGCCGGTGACGCCGACGGGGACGAAGTAGAAGAACGGTATCGAGACGACGATCGTCATGGTGTACGTGACGACGTAGTCGAGCGCTCGGGACCGTCCCTGCTGGCGCTTCAGCGCGACGTACGTCCAGAGGAGGAACGCGGGGTACGCGAGTAGGTAGCACGCGACGAAGAACGTCGTGAGTGCGGGATGGACGAACGGCTGGAAGAGCGCGACGGTGCCGCCTTCGATGGCGTGCACGAGGTCGGTTCGGAGCGGGTACGGCGACAGTTCCGACGCCATCCCCGCGACGGCGGAGACGAGAAGCGGGACCGCGATGTAACTACAGTCGCGGCGGTCGAGTGGAGGGCGCATCGCTGGAACCTCCTCAGCGGACCGTTGAATATCTGTTGTTTGATTTGTCCAGGCTTCGAGACGAGACCGGGCGCGAAGGCGACGGCCGGTGACGCTCGACCGGTATCAGACGCTGAAGACGCGCTTGAGTTCGGTCTTTATCTCGTCGAGGTACGCGTCGAGGACGGCGTCGAACTTCTCGCGGTCGGCGAGCACGCCCTCCAGGCGGTCGTAGGGGTCGTCGGGGACCTCGATGGTGAACTCGCCGTCGCCCTCGTAGTGCGGTTCGCTCTCGTTGAGGACCTGCTGGTCGATGGCGTGCACGAGCTCGGCGTCGTACTGTTCGTTCACGCGGTTGAACGCGTTCTTGTACGCCTGCTGGAGCTTCGGGAAGTAGTCGACGTACTTCTCCTCCTCGAACGTCTCGGGGTCGAGGTCGGTCATGGTGGCGTGTCGGGGGCCGCGAGTGAAAAGTGAGGCGTTTCGCGCCCCGGCTATCAGGACTCGATGCGGGCGGTTCGGTCGCGTCGAGCGCCAGCAGAGGTGAAATCGTCGTTTCAGCTAGTCTACGTGTTATGGTCGTGGCGGTGCATCCTCGTCGTATGTCCCCGCACAGTAGACGGACGGTCCTCTCGCTCGCGACCGCCGCGACGGCGGCGCTCGCGGGCTGCAGTGGTCGCATCGCAGACCTCCCTTCGTTATCCGACGACGGCGACGGGCGAGGGGTCGACGACTGGCAGTACTCGCCGGGCGACCTCGGCGGCGACGGCGGCGCCGGCGGCGGGTCGAACGTCACGTACCAGGCGTCGGCCGCTGGCGCGTCCGCCGACAGCGCGAGCGTCGGGCTCGCCGCGGGCGGTGCGAAGGACGCGAACACGTTCCGGCGGAACGTCGAGAACGACTACCTCCCCATCCCGTCGTCGCTCTCCTACGAGGGATTGTTCTACGACTACTACTTCGATACCGGCGACGGCGGGGCGTGCAGCGACCTGTTCTGTCCGCGGTACGCGCCCGCGGTCACCGCCGACCCGCTCTCGGGCGAGACGGAACGCTACCTCTCGGTCGGCCTGAACTCTGGGCTGGACGCGGACTCGTTCGACCGGAAGCGCCTGAACCTCGTGCTCGTCCTCGACGTCTCCGGGTCGATGGGGTCGTCGTTCGACCGCTACTACTACGACCAGTACGGGAACAAGCAGACCGTCGAGGACGCCGGTAGCGAGTCGAAGATGGCAGTCGCGAAGGACGCGCTCGCGTCGCTCACGGAGAAGCTCCGGCCGGGCGACCGCCTCGGCGTCGTCCTCTACAACAGCGGTTCCGCGGTCGCGAAACCCCTGAATCCCGTCGACGAGACCGACATGGACGCCATCCGCGGCCACATCCGCGAGGACGTCCAGCCCGGCGGCGGTACGAACCTCGACGCCGGCATGAACGACGCGCTCGACCTCCTCGAACCGCACGCCGACGCGGACCAGACGACGTACGAGAACCGCATGATCGTCCTGACGGACGCGATGCCGAACGTCGGCATGACGAGCGACGAGGGACTGCGCGGTCGCCTCGAGACCGCTGCCGTGGAGCGGAACGCGCACGCGACGTTCGTCGGCGTCGGCGTGGACTTCAACACCGAGATCGTCGACGAGATAACGAGCGTCCGCGGCGCGAACTACTACTCGGTGCACTCGCCCGCGCAGTTCCGCGAGCGCGTCGTCGAGAACTTCGAGTACATGGTGACGCCGCTCGTCTTCGACCTCTCCCTCGAACTCGACGCCGACGGCTACGAGATAGAGACGGTGTACGGGTCGTCGGCGGCCGACGAGTCCACCGGCGAGATGCTCTCGGTGAACACGTTGTTCGCGTCCCCGACGTCGGACGGGAAGACGAAGGGTGGCGTCGTGCTCGCGAAGGTCTCGCGGACCGCCGACGCGTCCGGCGACGCGTCGCTTCGACTGCGCGCGAGCTGGGCGGACCGGACCGGCGAGCGGAGCGAGCGCGAGACCACCGTCGAGTTCCCGAGTGGCGGCCCGGAGCAGTTCGCGAACTCGGGCGTCCGGAAGGCCGTCCTGCTCTCGCGGTACGCCGACCTCCTGAAGAGCTGGATGGTCGCGGAGCGCGAGCGCGACGGCGAACCCGAGAGCGACGGCGTCCCCGTGTACGACGGCGACCACCTCGGCGAGTGGGAACAGCAGAGCGAGCCCCTCACCGTCTCGAGCGCGTACCGCGAGCGCTTCGCGTCGTTCGCGGACCACCTCGAGCGAGAGATGGACGTCCTCGGCGACGACGCGCTCGAACAGGAGCTCGAACTCCTCGAGACGCTCGCCGCGTACGGGACCGCGACCGACTCCCGTCGGGCGTCGTCCCGTGTGTGAGCGACTAGCCGCCGTCGGTCGTGGGGGCGTCGGCGCGCGATTCCGCAGGCTCCGAGCTGTCGGTCGATTTCGCACGACGACAGACGTACGTGCCGGCGAGCCGGTCGCCGAGCGTGCGGTTCCCGCTGGACGCGAGCGCCGTGAGGCCACCAGGGGCGTACGCGAGGAGCGCCCCGGCCGGCCGGAGGAGGTTCCGGACGACCACGGCGCGACCGGACGGGAGGTCGTGACTGTCGTCGACGACGACGAGTCCGAGCAGATACTTGCCGACGGTCATGCCGAACCGCCACTCGAGGAATGCGTGGTAACCGCCGACCGCGAGCATCCAGATGGACAGGATGCCGGCGAGTTGCACGCCGAGCGAGCCGTCGACGAACGGCTCCCCAGCGACGCCGACGAGGGCGACGAGACCCATGAACCACAACGTACCGGCGAGCACGAGGTCGACGAGCGCCGCGACGGCGCGTCGCCCGAGGACCGTGCGTTCGCTTCCCGGGACGACCGCCGGTGGCGTGCGGAAGTCCCGAGCGTTCGGGAGGTCGACGTCGTCGCGCTCGCTCGCCTCGAAGTCCGCGTGCGTCGTCCCGTCGCCGCGCCAGTTCGACAGGTGGACCGACGGCACCGCGAGGCCACGGTCGCGGGCGAGCTGGACGACGCCGCCGACGTGCGCCTTCCCCGTGACGATGACTGCGTCGTCGTAGCCCTCGTCGGCCGAGAGTCGCCTGGCGCGCTCGACCATCGCCTCGTTCCGCCGGTCGACGGTCCGGAATATCGTGACGAGCGCGACGACGAGGGCCGCAAAGAGCACCACGGCGAACACGTTCGAGAGCGCGATCGCCGCGACGACCCCCGCGAACCCGACGGGAACCAGCGCCATCGCGGCGTAGCGGTGGCCGCGCCGCCTGACCAGGACCGGGAGGAGTCCGCTGACGACGACGAGTCCGATACCGACCGGCACGCGGACCGGCTCGAGCGCGAGTGCCGGTGCGAGCAACGCCCAGTTCGCGAGCGAGTGGACGAGGTTCCCCTCGAGGAGTTGGCGGTTCGGGTGGTCGTCGACGGCGTGGAGCGCGACGTCGTGGTCGTCGACGACGCGGCGCGCGGCGACGAGTTCCGTCTGGAACAGGTCGCGGTTGAACAGGAGGTACAGTGGCGAGTACGCGACGGCCTGGAAGGCGAGCATCCCGAGGAGGTAGAGTGGCGCGCGCAGGAGGAGTTCGACGTACTCCAGTGCACTCGCGGGGTCCGTCGGGTACTCGATGAAGATGGCGTCGGCGTCGGCAGTGAACGCCCGCAGTTCGCGCGTCACCTTCTCGGGGTCGTCGACGTGGATGACGCCGAACGGCCGGAGCGCGGCGAGCGAGGACATACGCCCCGTAACGACCCTCGCCCATAAAATCCACCGGGTTCGCCCGCGGAATCATGCGTCGTCGGACTCGACGCTCGTCAGAGCCGTCCGGGCCGGCCACGCCACAGCCGGCTCAAAACGCGACCACCCCATATTCGATATCGCGGCTATAGGTTTATGGAATAGATGGCGTCGAACTGCCCGCACTTGATCGGACCGGCGCGAAACAGCCGACACCCGTCGAAGAACCCGACAGCCGGCAGGCTCGTCGACGATTACGCCACGCCAGCCCATCCACGCAGCACGACCGGCACCAACTGCCCACGAATCCCCCGAGGACCACCCACGATCGACCACAGAGCGCCAGCCGTCCACGGCCGCAGACCACTCCAACTCCGTTCCGCTCCGCCAACGTCAGACAACGTACCCCAACACCTCCGCCCCGACCCTCCACGGCAACCCTTTCCGGCCACGCTCGACCGCTCGACCCACTACGCCCCGACCGCTCCACCCCACTACGCCCCGACCGCTCCAACCCACTACGCCCCGACCGCTCCAACCCACTACGCCCCGACCGCTCGATCTCATCCTCACCCACTCACGTCTCAGTCCGCACGACACCCTGGTCCGACCAGCCGATACCTCCGCAAAACGACGGTCGCTGGAGTCACTCGCCGGGACCGCGCCGATGACCGCCACCTTCGAGTTGCGCGTACTCGCGTCGCTCGGGAAGACCGTCGACCGAGACCGACGACCTCTGGGATTCGCGGCCGCTCTCACGTCCGCATTCGTGGGTTCGAGAACGACGGAGGACCGCGTCGACTCCGATCCCAGTCTCGCGGGGGACGCGGCGAGGAGAGGAGCCACGGCCGGTTCCCGGCCGGGCAGTCCGCGAATCGAGCCGTCCTGGAGCTCGCTCGCGCGAGTCGCGAGTGCTCTCACTTGCGGCTCGCGACCGCAACGAGGCGGCGGCCAGAATCGGCGTTTCGAGGACGTCTGCAGCAGTGCAGACGCGTTCGGGGAGGTTCGCGTGCTGCACCCACCATCGAGCTAATAAACCAGTAGCCGCGATACAGAATCGTCCAGATGGTGGTGTGGGCCGGTCTGCGGGAACGGCGTCGCTGGGGTTCGAGATTGTCGAGAACGAAGGTCTGGGTGCGGCTGGCGGGTTAGACGAGGAGTTGGACGTCCGCGTCCACCATGTCGCCGAGTGCGCTGGCGGCGCCGACGCCGGTGGTGACGCCGTCGAAGAAGTCGTCCTCGTCGTAGTCCATGAGGTCGATCGTCATCTGGCACGCCTGGAACTCGACGCCCATGTCGAGGCTCGTGTCGATGAGCTCCTGGATGGACGCGGTGTCGTTGTCGGCGATGCGTTTCTCCATCATCTTCGTCGTGAGCCGGTCCATGCCGGGGAGTGCGCCGATGGCGTTCGGCATCGGCATGTTCGGGTTCCCGACGGCGCTGAGCTGGAGGTTCTGCGAGCGCTCCTCGTGGAGGATGTCCAGCCCCCAGAACGTGTGGAAGACGGTGACGTCCCACCCGAACGCGGCGGCGGTGCTCGCGAGGATGAGCGGCGGGTACGCCATGTCGAGCGTGCCCTTTGTCGCGATGATGACCATCTTCCCCTGGTCGTCGCCGTCGTCGGTGCGGACGTCGGCGAGCTCGTCCTCGAGTTCGTCGATGCGAGCCTCGAGTGCGGCGACGTCCTCGGGTGCGACGCTGCCCGCGGCGGTCGCGGCGGCGTCTTCCGTCTCGCTGGGGTCGGTGTCGGTGCTCATGTCACTCGGTCTTCCGGACGTAGTGCGTGTACACGTCGTCGCCCTCGACCTGATCGAGGAGTTCGACGCCGTTCGTGGTGTCCGCCCAGCCCGCGATGTCGCTCATCGAACCGGAGTCGGTCGCGACGACCTCGAGGACGTCGTCGACCGCGAGGTCGTCGATGGCCTGCTTGGTCTTGACGACCGGCATCGGGCAGTTCTCTCCTTTCACGTCGAGCGTCTCGGTGGCACTGATGTCTACACTCATCGTTGTGTGTACACCACAATATTGCACTATGCACTAAATATCTGACGGTGCCGGACGAGCGTTCACGGACGCGGGAGAATCACAGGGTCGTCCTCGAGTCGCCCGAATACAACATCTAGAGCCATTCATGCTCGCGTAGAGCGTGTGTTCGGGGGGCGTGCGACGCTGGAGGTGCGCTTCTGAACGAGAGATAGTATTGTGGATGTTGCGTACAACTATCCAAACCGTTAAGTGCGACGGTCGGATACACTCGACCGAAGATGAGCGAGCAACTGTTCCCAGAGACGGACGCTACCGTCGACAGCATCGACGCCGAGACCCTCTTCGAGCAGGTCGAGGACGACGACGACGTGACCCTCCTCGACGTGCGCGCCAGCTCGGAGTACGACGACTGGCACATCGACGGCGAGAACGTCGACGTCGCGAACGTCCCGTACTTCGAGTTCCTCGACGACGTCGACGACGACCTCCTCGACCGCGTGCCCGACGGCGACCCGGTCGTGGTCGTCTGCGCGAAGGGCGGCGCCAGCGAGTACATCGCCGCACAGCTCGAAGACAACGGGTTCGACGCCGTCAACATGGACGGCGGCATGAACGAGTGGGCGCGCCTCTACTTCGCGACCGAGGTCGACGCGGACACCGACGCGACCGTCCTCCAGTACCAGCGGCCTTCGAGCGGGTGCCTCTCGCACATGGTCGTCTCCGACGGCGAGGCGCTCGTCGCCGACCCGCTCCGCGAGTTCACCGACCGCTACGTCGCCGACGCCGCCGACCACGGCGCGGAGCTACGGTACGCGGTCGACACCCACATCCACGCCGACCACATCAGTGGTGCGCGCGAACTCGCCAACGAGGTCGAGAGCGTCGAGGCGGCGTACCCGCAGGCGTCGCTCGACCGGGGCGCGGCGTTCGACCCCGACGTCGTCCTCGAGGACGGCGACGAACTCGCGGTCGGCGACGTCGCCGTCCAGGCCGTGTTCACGCCCGGGCACACGACCGGGATGACGAGCTACCTCGTCGACGACGCCGCGCTGTTCACCGGCGACTTCCTGTTCACGGAGAGCGTCGCCCGCCCCGACCTCGAGGACGGCGACGAGGGCGCGCCCGACGCCGCACGCCTGCTCTACGATTCGCTGCAGACGCTCCGCGAGTTCGACGACGACGTCGTCGTCGCACCCGGGCACTTCTCCGACGCGGCAACGCCTGCCGCCGACGGCACGTACACCGCCACGCTCGGGGAACTGTTCGACGAGATGAGCGCGCTCTCGATGGACAAGGAGGATTTCGTCGACTTCGTCCTCAGCGACATGCCGTCGCGGCCGGCGAACTACGAGGACATCATCGCGACGAACCTCGGCGAACAGGACCCGGACGCCGACGAGGCGTTCGAGCTCGAGCTCGGCCCGAACAACTGCGCGGCCAGCAAGGACGCGATGACCGAGTAGGATGCTCGAGACTCTCTTCCCGAACGGGATCGCGCAGTACGCGATCGGTGGCGCGCTCGTCGGGCTCGGCGTCGTCATCATCTACGTCGGCACCGGTATCATCGCGGGGGCGAGCACGTTCCTGGAGTCGACGTGGTCGTACGTCTCGGACCTGGACCGGTTCCAGCGCCGGAAGTACGTCGCGTCCCGCGACTGGCGCGTGGTGTTCACGCTCGGTATCGTCCTGGGGGCGGCCGCGTACACGGCCGCGACCGGTGACTTCAGTTACTCGACGCGCGTGGAGCCGTGGCGGCTCGTCGTCGGCGGGTTCCTCGTCGGCGTCGGCACGCGCCTCGGGAAGGGGTGCACGAGCGGGCACGGCGTCTGCGGCGTCGGGTCGCTCTCGCAGACGTCGCTCGTGAACGTCGCCACGTTCCTCCTGGTCGCGATCGGGACCGCGCAGCTGGTGTTCGCGATGGGGGTGCGGCCATGAGCGCCGAGCCCCAGGACCGCGGGCTGGCGTTCAACCTGCTCATCCTCGCTGGTGGGCTGGTGTTCGGCGTCGGGCTCGCGGTGAGCGAGATGGCGAAACCGGAGGTCGTCCTGAACTTCCTGCAGTTCGAGGACTTCGGGCTCGTGTTCGTGATGTTCGGCGGGAGCATCGTCGCGGGCGCGTCGTTCTGGCTGCTGAGCAGGACGGGGCGGGCCGCGCCGTTGACGGGCCGCGAGTACGCGCGTCGCCTGAAGTCGTTCGACCGGAACGTCCTCGCGGGCGGCGTCGTCTTCGGCGTCGGCTGGGGGCTCTCGGGTATCTGTCCGGGTGCGGCGTACGCGAGCGTCGGCATCGGGAACCTCACCATCCTCTGGGCGATCGGTGCGATGTTCGCCGGCGCGTACGCGCAGGCGCTCTGGCGGCAGTGGAGCGCGAGCGACGCGGACGCGGCGACGACGACCGCCGACTGACCTGCTACGTCGTTGGACCCGGTTCGGTTCCCTTCTCGCGCAGGGCGCTACGGCTCCCAGTCTCATTCTTCTCCTGATTCCCTGCGTCTGCGCACGGCGTTCGGGATGACCCGGACGTTTCGACGAGCTGCGCGTTCGATCCTTCGACCATCGGTCGCTCACCCGGGTGACCGTCGTATCAGTCGTTCTTGGTCGTTCCATCATCACACTTTCGTGGTGACGAGCGTTCTCGCTGTCGTCGCGGTGGGAGACGGGTCACTGGGACAGGTCTCGTGCGCGCGCCGGTGGTCGCTCGGGCGCGCGGCCGGGCTCCGGGTCTCGCTCGGGCGCGCTCTCGGGCGGGTCGTTCGGGGTGTCGAATCGTCAGTGAGGCGTCGGGTTCGGGCGGTGTAGTCATGCGTAAGTTATGGATGGCGATGGGTTGGGTAGCGAGATATAGTATTGTACGCTCTTCCCAAAACCGTTAAGGCCCGCTGTCGGCTACGGTCGACTGCACAGAAATCCATGCTCCACACAATACTGAAGCAGGTGGTCGTCGATGTTCGGCATTGAGATCTCCCAGGGCGTCGTCGACGGGGCGACGCTCATCGGCATCGTACTGCTCGAAGCGATACTCCTCTACGTCGGCTACGGCGCCCTCGAGAAGCTCCTCGGGCCGCGCCTCACCGCGTTCCTCCGGGGTGACTGACCATGGAGGTCTTCGGGGTCGCACTCTCGCTGCTCGTGATGTTCAGCGGCTTCGGCCTCCTCATCGGCCTCCTCTTCGGGTTCTTCGGGATGGGCGGGTCGTTCCTCGTCACGCCCGCACTCCTCGTCATGGGGTACAAGACCGACGTCGCGGTCGCCTCAGGGCTCGCGTTCGTCTTCGGGACCTCCGTCATCGCGACCCTCAAGCACCGCGACCTCGGGCAGGTCGACTACAAGCTCGGCGTGCTCATGATCGCCGGCACGACCGCCGGCATCGAGGTCGGGAAGATCGGGTTGCACTGGCTGCAGGACATCGGGCTCGCGAACACCGTCGTCAGCGTCTCCTACGTGTTCCTGCTCGGCGCCATCGGGGTGTTCATCACGTACAACGCCGTCAAGGGCGACGACGACGGCGGCGTGAGTCACGACGCCGGCGACGACGAGGAACTGGACGCCGACGACATCCCGGACATCGCGAAGAAGATACAGTCCTACCGCGTCCCGCCGATGATGAAGCTCCGCGGCGGCGTGCGCGTCTCGCTGTGGATGATCCTCAGCGTCGCGTTCCTCACCGGCCTCCTCTCGGGGTTCCTGGGGGTCGGCGGCGGGTTCATCCGGATGCCCGCGTTGTTCTACCTCATCGGCGTCCCGGTGCCGGTCGCGGTCGGGACCGACCTCTTCGAGATCGTGTTCTCGGGCGGTATTGGGAGCTTCCTGTACGCCATCGACGGCGCGGTCGACCTCACCATCGTCGCGCCGCTGCTCGCCGGGAGCGCCCTCGGCGCTCGCATGGGCGCGGCCGCGACGAGCCTCGTCGAGGAGTCCGAGATCAAGGTGTACTTCGGCGTGATGCTCCTGCTCGGCGCGACCGCGGTCGCGGTCCGCGAGATCGGCGGCATCGTCGAGATGCCCGTGCTCGACCTCGTGAGTCTCGCCATCATCGTCGGCGCGGCACTCCTCGTGAGTGGCGCGGTCGTCGTGAGCTCGATCCGCGAGCTCCGCGCCGAGGGGACGCGCCCGACCGCGCAGACCGCGGACTGACCGCGTCGCGCGCGTCGACCACGACACCGTTTCTCGCCGCTTTCTCCGCCGGCAGCCGACGCCATCGTTCCCTCGCGCGGTCGCTCCATCCTCCGGGCTCGACGACGCCCGTGCGCGGTGTTGCACACACCGAACAAGACTTTTAGGCGCAGAGTGCGAAGGCCAAGTAACGATGGCAAACTCGATGCAGGAGTACCTCCAGCAGGACATGGAGTGCGAGGGGCTGCTGGAGTGCATCCACGGACTGAAAGAGCTCGACCGGGAGGTCTACATGACGATCGTGGACAGTCCCGAACCGTTGACCGTCGACGAGGTCGCCGACCGCGTCGACCGCGAGCGCTCGACCGCGTACCGCGCGGTCAAGCGCCTCCAGCAGACCGGATTCGTCCAGCAGGAGCAGGTGAACTACGACCAGGGCGGGTACTACCACGTCTACAAGCCCGTGAACCCGGACGACGTCGCGGACGACATGCAGTCGATGCTCAACGAGTGGTACGCGAAGATGGGGACGCTCATCGGCGAGTTCCGCGAGAAGTACGACGAGCAAGCGACCACGCAGGAAGCGACCGCGGCCGGCGAGTGACGTCCACGGACGGTTCGACGACCAGCGAGTCGTCGTCGGACGCCGAGTCAGCGCCGCATAGCAAGTCGTCGTCGGACGCCGAGTCAGCGCCGCATAGCAAGGCAGCGTCGCATAGCGACGCCTCCGTCGACGATGCTGGCGTGGACCCGACGGCCGGTGCGGCCCGGGACCTCGGCCGCGGGCTGTTCGAGGAGGAGATGGGACCGGGGTCGTCGCTCGCGCACCTCTACCGCGGCGAGATACACCGGATGAAGTTCTGGCGCGAGCGCCTGGACCGGACGACGAACTGGGCGGTGACGACCATCGCCGCCATCCTCACGTTCTCGTTCTCCAGTCCCGACCACCCGCACTATCTGTTGCTCGCGGGGTCGGTGATGCTCGGTATCTTCCTCGTCATCGAGGCGCGCCGATACCGGGGGTACGACGTGTGGCGGAGCAGGGTGCGCGTCCTCCAGGAGAACGTCATCGCGCACGGATTGGACCCGCGAGAGCAGGTGCGGGACGAGCGCTGGCGCGAGCGCCTGAGCGACGACTACCGCGAGCCCACGTTGAAGATATCCGCGGAGGAGGCGCTCGCGCACCGGTTGCGTCGCGTGTACCTTCCGTTGTTCTCGGTGCTCGTCGGCGCGTGGGTGGTTCGCGTGACCGTGATGGCGACCGCCGGGTGGCCGACGAGTGCGGCGATCGGGACGATACCGGGACGCGTGACGACGGCCGTGGTCGTGCTCGCGTACGCGGCGCTGTTCGCGGTGTCGTTCCGGCCGCGCGAGTGGCAGGCGGAGGCGGAGCTGCGGACCGAGGACCTCTCTGCGTGGGACGACCGACACTGACCGCGTTCGTGCGTCCTCAGACGACCGGCACTGACCGCGTTCGTGCGTCCTCAGACGACCGGCACTGACCGCGTTCGCGCATCCCCAGCGTTGACCGTATTCTCGCGCCCCCAGCGCTGACCGCGCTCGCGCTTCGAGCGCTCGCGGCGCGTGCCGTGTTCCTAGTCGACGTCGGCGAGGGCGCGATAGATGCGGTCTCGTTCGAGGTACGCGAGGAGGGTCGCGCCGCCGGCGGCCGCGAGGAGAACGGCGGTCGTGGCGTACGCGTCGGTGGCGACGCCAGCGCCGGCGGTCGTGAGCACGAGGTAGCCCGGGAACCGACCGAGGACGGAGACGAGCGCGACGTCGCGGGCGTCGAGCCCGAGGAGGCCGGCGGCGAAGCAGACGACGTCGTCGGGGACGCCCGGGACGAGGAACACGAGGAACGTCGCGAGGAGCCCGCGGCGGTCGACGATCGCGTCCAGTGACGTGAGCGCGTCGTCGTCGACGAGCCGTTCGACGCGCTCGCGGCCGAGTGCGCTCGCGAGGCGGACGGCGACGTACGTCCCGATGGTCGCTCCGAGGAGGCTGTACGCGACCCCGCGCCACGGCCCGAACAGGTAGCCGGCGAGGAACGCGAACGTCTGCCCGGGGATGGGTGCGACGACGACCTGCATCGCTTGCGCGAGGACGAACGTCGCCGGGGCGAGCGGGCCGGTCGACAGCACGAGCGCGCGGAGGGACTCGAGCGACGTGACGTCCGCGAACGCGCGTCCGAGCGCGGCGACGAGGACGGCGACGAGCACCGCCAGCGCGGCTGCGTACGCGAGGACGCGACCGCGGTCGACGTCCGGCGCGAGGAGCGAGAGACGCGGCACGGGTCCGCGTTCGCAACGCGGGCGCTTGAACGTACGTGCCGAGGAGGGTGTCGAGAAGGCGAGAAGGGTGCCGAGAATGCGAGCGTGCGAGCGACGGCGTTCCGACATCGAGCGGCGCCGGGGTCAGTCGCGGAGGCGATCTGCGAGGTGTCGCGCCGGCTCCTCGAGCGGCCCTCGGCCGAACAGCGCGACGACGACGCCACCGCCGGCGTCGAACACGAGGTCGAGCACGGAGTCCTCGAGGCCGTACACGACGAGCACGGGCTCGAACCCGCCGGCGATGGCGAGCTGGCGCATCGCCTCCTCGCCGACCTCCCAGACGACGCCGGCGGCGAGCGCGAACGCGACGACGTACGCGCCGAGGAACGGTTGCGGGATGTAGATGCGGCGGTCGTGTTCGTCGAACGCGGTGACGACGACGTACCCGACGCCGGCGACGACGCTCGCGGACAGCACGTGCGTGAGGTGGTCCCACCACCAGACGTCGTCGTAGAGCGCGACCATCCCGACGCCGTGCAGGAGGACGGCGACGGCGACGTACGCGGCGGTCCACGGTGGGAGCGGGACGTCAAGGTCGCGTCGGATGACGCCCGGGAGGTACGAGACGGCGAGCGCGCCGGTGGCGTTCACGATGACGGAGACGTTCCGCGTGAACGCGCCCACGACGAGGACCGCGACGATGCCGGCGCGCGCGGCTCGCGTGACCTGTCGCGGGTCCAGGAGCGCGCTGCGGAGGGAGTGCACGCGCTCGGGTACGACACGCGGTGACAAAAAGGTGCAAATACTCGCAGTCCCTACCAGACTATCTATGATGGGGACGACACACGCGTTGGCTGGGGCGTTCCTCGGGGCGGCGATAGCGGTGGTCGCGCCCGAGTTCGCGGCGGTCGTGGTGGTGGCCGCCGTCGCGGGGAGCGTCGCACCGGACCTCGACATCTACCACGGGCATCGACGGACGCTGCACTATCCCGTGTACGGGTGGCTGGTGGCGGCGCCAGCGGTCGCGCTCGCGATGGCGGTGCCGTCCGCGTGGACCGTCGGTGCGGCGACGTTCCTCGCGGCGGCGGCGCTGCACGCCGGCATGGACGTCTTCGGCGGCGGGCTCGAACTCCGGCCGTGGGAAGCCGGGAGCGAGCGCGCGGTCTACAGTCACTATCACGGCGCGTGGCTCGAACCGCGACGCCTCGTGCCCTACGACGGGTCGCCGCACGACCTCGGGCTCGCGGGCGCGTTCGCCGTGGTGCCCGCGACGACGCTCCCGGAGCCGGTTCCGGCGTTCGTCGCCGCGGTCCTCGCGGTGTCGGTCGCGTACGTCGCGCTCCGCAAGCGCCTGGCCGCGCTCTGGGCGACCGTCGCTCGCGCGCTCCCCGCACCCGTCGCACCGTACGTCCCCGAGCGCTTCTACGACTGACCAACGACCTGTCGCGCGCTCACCTTCCTCTCCTCGAGAACGCGACCACCCAGTCGCAACCATGTCTACGTTCCCCACACGTCCCGTCAGAGTCGACCCAACCCATATGACCCGAATTGTGGACTATGAGCGGGGCGTACCCCTATTATAAACCGCTTTAGTCGCTATCGAGTGAGTACTCGGTGATGGCCGACAAGTCACAGCGGGTTGCTGACGTCGTATCGCGGCGGAAGTTCATCGCGACATCCGGCGTGGCCGGTGCCACGGCGGTCGCCGGCTGCATGGGGGACTCGGGCGGCGAAGACACGGAAGCGTCCGACGACGACTCGTCGGGTGGCGAGTCGACGACGGCGCAGAACGACGACTCCGGAAGCGGTTCCTCGTCGAGCGGTCCGACGACGCTGACGTCCGGTGGGTCGTCGACGGTGTACCCGATCATGAACACGGCGGCGTCGTACTGGAACGCGAACCGGCCCGCCAGCGACTCGGAGTACTGGCCCCACGGCGAGTACGGCATCGAGACGGACAAGGCCCTCGCGGACTACTGGGGTGGCCTCTACGGGTTCCAGGGCGAGGACGGCGACCCGCCGTTCCAGTTCACGGTCGGCCTCTCGCACTCCGGGACGGGCGTCGAGAAGGTCATGAACGGCCAGCACGACATCGGGAACTCCTCGGGGAACGTCGAGGACGAACTCCCCGACCGCGACTCCTACGACGACTTCGTCGACCACGTCGTCGGCGTCGACGGCCAGCCGCTCGTCGTCAGCCAGGAGATCGCCGACGCCGGCGTCGACGAGATCACCGGTGACGAACTCAAGGGCCTCTACAAGGGCGAGATCACGAACTGGAGCGAACTCGGCGGCCCCGACAAGGAGATTCAGGTGCTCGGGCGCGTCAAGGGCTCCGGGACGCGCACCAGCTTCGTCGCGAACGTCTTCGGCAACCCCGAAGAGGACACCTCGGTCGCGAACCGCTTCGGGCAGAACCAGCGCCTCGCGCAGGCGATCGCGCAGGCCGACAACGCCATCAGCTACCTCGCGCTCGCGTTCATCGACACCAGCGGTCTCTCACCCATCGCACTCGAATGGGAGGGCACCACCTACAGCTACCAGGACGACCAGAACGGCCTCGACTCCAAGGCCTACCCCCTCTCGCGTGACCTCCACTGCTACACGTGGCAGGGCACCAGCAAGCAGGAGGCCGCCGTCATCCGCATGGTCCTCAGCGACTTCGGCCAGGACACCTTCGTGAAGCCGAACAACTACTTCGCGCTCGGCAAGCGCCGCCAGGAGGAGCAGCTCGCGAAGCTCCCCGAGCCCTCGAACTGAGCAGGCGACCAGCTAGACCGATTCGCGGGCGTCGGTCGTCGCGCCACCACGCGTCATCCCACGTCACCGTGCCACCGCCCGCGCTTCTCTTTCGACGCCAACGCCCCAGAGAGCGACAGCGTCGGTCTCTGCGGTCAGAGGAACCGCGAGGAGGTGTCAGCCGAGTTGCTCGCCGACGATGCGGTCGGCTTCGGCGACGAACGCGTCGCGTTCCCCGCGTGGGATGGTCGCGCCCGCCGCGACGTCGTGGCCGCCGCCGTCGCCGCCGACCGCGCGCGACGCCTCCTGCATGACCGCCGAGAGGTCCAGTCCCTGGCGGACGAGCGCGTGCGTCCCTCTGGAGGACACCTTCACGTGCTCGTCGTCCTCGTTCGCGAACGCGAGGATGGGGCGGTCCCTGGCGACGCCGTCGGCGCCGAGCGCCATCCCGGCGACGATGCCGACGATGGTCTCGCGGATGCGGTCGTCCGCGTCGAACCACTGCAGGTGCTCCTCGTACGTGACGCCCTCGTTCTCCACGAAGTTCACGCCCTCGCTGAGGTTCCGCCGGTGGTTCCGGAGGAGTTCGCGAGCGCGGTCGAGCGCGCCGGTGCGGTCGCCGAGGCAGACCGCGAGCCCGACGTCGGCGCGCTCGTAGCGCGCGGTCGCGTTCAGGAGCGTCGAGAACTCGCTCGCGTCGTGGAGTTCGGTGCCCGTCGACTCGTTCGGGAACGTGTACGCCATCGAGACGAGGTCGTCGATGCGGTGCGACGGGACGCCCCGTCCGATGGCGTGCTTGATGAGTGCGCTCGTGATCGTCTGTCGCTCCTCGAAGGAGAGGTCGACCCACGTCCGCCAGTCACCGTCCCGGTAGCATTCGACGTCCAGTCCCTTCAGGAACGACTGCGCGCCGCGCGCGTCGTTCGAGATGCCAGGGATGTTCAGATCGCTCGCGTACTCGAGGAGCTTCGGGAGGGGCCTTGTCTGCTTGCCGTACACGGCGAGGTCCTTCGCGGTGTCGAGCGCGCCGACCGCCACGCCTTCCTCGACGATGCCGGCGTTCGCGCCGACGAGTTCCCCGCTCTGCTCCTGCATGTCGCCGACCGCGCCGACGACCGCGAGCGCCGCCAGGTCGCGGTTGTCGACGCCGTCGGGTTCGAGCGCGCGAGCGAGGACGTACGCTGCGCCCGCGCCCGAGAGCTCCGTCGCCCCATTGAGCCCCTCCAGGAGCGGGTTCAGGTGGAACTCGGTGTCGGCGTCCGCGGGCTGGTGGTGGTCCGCGATTATCGGCACGAAGTCCCCGTTGGCTTCGTGTTCGGCGATGACGTCGAGCTGGCCGCTCCCGAAGTCCGTGAACAGCACGACGCGTTCGTCGCGGGCGGCGATGCTCGCGATCTCGGTCTCGTCCAGTTGCTTCTTGAACACGACGTCGTGGGGGACGTCGGCGCGCGCGAGCGCACTCGAGGCGACGGCGGCGCTCGTGAGGCCGTCGGCGTCGATGTGCGACGCGAGGAGGACGCGGTCTGCGTCGCGGATGCGGTCGGCACAGGCCGTGGCGCGAGCGTCGAGTTCGGGGACGGGACCTGCCATCACCGGATGTAGTCGCGGCTTCGGGGTTAAACTCCCGGGTCCACGCGCGACGTCGGCCGACCGAGACCGGGCGGCCCCTCAGCGCTCGCGGTCGTGGACGGTCGCGGGGCCGTCGGTCCCCGCGTCGCGGTCGTCGTCGCGCCACGCGACCCACGCGCCGTGCTGTTCGAACGTCCCGAGGTGCTCGCCGCCCGCCGTAGCGTCGTCGTCCACGCGGGCGAGTCGGAGCTGGATGCCGTTGTCGCGGTCGGGGTCGGGGCGTTCGCCGGCGAGGTGGAACGTGGGGGCGTCGCGCTCGGCGGCGAGCGCAGCGACGGCGTCGTGGAACGCTTCGCGCGCGGCGTCGTCGAACTGGTAGAGGACGAGGCTGTGCGAGACGACGAGCGGCGCGTCCGCTGGGAGGCGGTCGGCGACGGCGCGGAGGTCGGCGACGGCGTCGCCTTCGACGACGTCGGGTGGATGCTCGCGGGTGGTGGCGAGGGCGCCGTCGAGGACGCGCCGCCGGTCGTGGTGCTCGGGCCAGACGAGCGCGCGCAGCCAGCGCGCGTCGGCGGAGTCGGTCGGGTCGAGCGGGTTGACGTCCACGCCGACGCGGCCGGCGACCGCGGGCGGGTCGCGTGGAAGCGTCGGGACGACGTCACCGTGGACGTCCGCCTCGATGGTCGCGGACGATCCCGCCGCCCCGACCCTGTGCACGCCGTCCGGGATCCGGTAGGTGTACCCGTAGCGGTCCCAGTTCAGGTTCAGGCCGGCGCTCGACCCGACCTCGAGGAGCGCGAACGGCTCGTCGACGCGGTCGGCGACGGTCGCGTATCCGGGGTAGAGCGCGCTACAGCGCCGCACTGCGTTCGTCTGCACGCGCCGCGAACCGACGCGGTCCCGGAGGGCGGCCTCGTGCTCGCGGACGAACGCACGGACGGTATCAGCGAGGTCCTCGTCGGGTACTTTCGTAGCGTCGACCACCGAGGGATAGTACGCGGCGAGCGCACCGTCGACCGTCTCCGGATCGTTCGTGGCGTCGCTCGCGAACAGTTCCGCCTGGATGGCGGCGAGCAGGAGCTGTGGGGCGGGCTGGCCGGGCGTGTGGTCGGCGGCGACGTCGAGGAGCACGTCGTCGGCCGCGGCGGCGCGACAGAGGCGTTCGTACAGCTGGGAGGACCCCGCACACCACGACTCGAGGTCCTCGAACTCGGCGGCGACGGCGTCGAGGTCGTCTGTCACGATGCAGCGATTCGCCGTACGGGCACCTGAAACCTCGCTTCGCGACGGGCGCTCGGTCAGTCCGGGGTTCGCGGTACTGAACGCATTTCGTATCGTCGGCTATGATTGATAGCGGCTGACGGGCGTCAGACGCTCGCGGACGTCACCGTGGGAAACCGCATGCATGCGGCGGGTTCTCTGGACTTCGCGCGGAGTGCTGTGAGCGTCGCCCGACGACGACCGACCAGTACGCCCGAGGATGCCTCGGCGACCTACGATGAACCTGACTGTAACCCACATCGATGCTGACAGCTCGACCTTGGACCGTCAGGGGTCGCGGCGGCCACTGCGCGCTGAAGCCCGGTCGAACCGGCCGGCTACCCGGAGCGCACCGCAATCGCCGCGGACTGAGCGTGTTCCGGTCGCATGTGCAGGGTTCGAGTGCAAGCGAACGTGTCGAGCGTGGCATCGAGTATCGTCGAAGTGCTCGACCTGGAATCGGCACCCCCAGAGTGCTCGAACTCGAGTCGTGCCCCGTCCCTATCTCGAAGAATTGGCGGAGCATGGTGTCCGGCGTGTTCGCGGGACGATCGGCGTGGTGGTGCGAGCGGCGACGCGGCAGCTGGCCCCTGGACACCGTTGGTGGCATCGATGCGCGTATCAGGAAGTCTGCGCGTGCACGAAGTCAGTCGGGGGTTCCGACGGGAACAACCACCGACGCGGTGGAGTTGATCGAGGACTTGATCGTTTCGTCGTTCGACTGTGGCCCGCGGAGACGGTGGCACCAGTCGGTGACACGTCAGTCAACCGGGTGCTGGCGATTCCATCCCCGGGGTAGTGGGTCGAGGGCATGGCTTACGGGGTCGCGGTCGGATCGTTCCGCAAGCGACCGCCAGAGTCACGACCAGACCGTTCCGCAAGCGACCGCCAGAGTCACGACCAGACCGTTCCGCAAGCGACCAGCGGGATTCCTGGTCGAATCGGTGGATTTCGGACGGTTCGAGTGTTCTCGTCTGGGTCGACTCAGTTCGGGAGAATCCGACCGAACCCAGCCGATAAATCAGATGACGCGATATAGAATCGCCTGTGCGAGGTCGGTGTCGCGAGTAGAGAAGGGGGCGCGGCACAGCAGCCGCACGGCGTCGGTCACTGCACGTTCGAGCTGGATGCGCGCGAGATGAGGTAGACGGCGACGGCGCCGAGCCCGAGGGCGAGTGCGACGAGGACGGCGACGCCGGGGACGATGGTGTTCATCGCGCCGTCGAACCCGGTGACGTCGACGACGGTCATGACGTCGCGGTCGAGCATGATGGCTCGCGCGGCGTCGACGCCGTACGTGACGGGGTTGAAGCGCGCGAACGTCTGGATCCACTCGGGGAGCGCTTCGAGCGGGAGGAACGCCGAGGAGAGGAAGAGGAGGGGGAACTGGAGGAGGTTCGCGGCGATGATGGTGGACTCCTGGTCTTTCGTGATGACGGCGAGGCTGTTCGAGAGCGCGACGAACCACAGCGAGAACAGGACGCCGACGGCGACGATGCCGAGGGCGCCGACGACGCCGAGTTCGATCTCGGCGCCGAGGAGGACGCCGAGCCCGAGGATGATGGCGACCTGGACGGCGATGCGGAACACTTCCGCGGCGGTCTTCCCGACGAACACCGCGGTGCGGTTCATCGGCGACACGAGCACCTTCTCGAACATGCCCTCCTCGATGTCGTTCACGAGCCCGATACCGGAGGTGACGGCGGCGGCGAGACTCACCTGGATGGCGATGGCGGGCACGAGGTACGTCTCGTAGCTGACGTCGCCGAGCCCCTGGCTGACGGCGGCGCCGGCGACGTTCCCGAACACTTCGGTGAAGAGGACGAGGAAGATGACGGGTTGGACGAGTGAGACGACGAGGACGAACGGGTTCCGCACCGCCTTCAGGTTCCAGCGTTTGAAGTTCACCCAGACGTCGCCGAGGAACGTGTTGCTGGAGCGCCTGACCGAGTGGGAGTCAGTGCCGCTCGCAGTGGTGTCGCTCATCGCCCTGCCTCCCCGTCGACGGCGTCGGTCATCGCTCCGTCCGTGACCGCGTCGTCAGTGACGTCGGCGTCGAGGTGCTCGCCGGTGATGGCGAGGAAGACGTCGTCGAGCGTCGGTGCGCGGACGTTGAAGCCGGTGACGACGAGGTCGGCGTCGCGGAGGGCGACGAGGAGGTCGGTGCCGTGCTGGCGCGCGGCCTCGCTCGTCACCGTGATGCCGTCGTCGGTCGTCTCCACGGCGGCGTCGCCGAACACGGCCATGTCCTCGGCGATGGCGGCGGCGCGCTCGTGGGCGTCCGCGCCGTCCTCGAGCGACACCTCAAGGACCTCGCCGCCGACGCGACGCTTCAGGTCCGTGGGCGAGCCGTCCGCGACGATCTCGCCGTCGAGGATGACGGCGAGCCGGTCGCAGAGCGCGTCGGCTTCCTCGAGGTATTGCGTGGTGAGGAAGATGGTGGTGCCGCGGTCGTTGATGTCCTCGAAGTACTCCCAGAGGCGATTCCGGGCCTTCGGGTCGAGGCCCGTGGTGGGTTCGTCGAGGAACACGAGCGGCGGGCGGTGGACGAGCGCGGTCGCGGCGTCCAGTCGCTTCTTCATGCCGCCGGAGAACTCGTCGGCGCGCTTGTCCGCGACGTCCGCGAGGTCGACGAGGTCCAGGAGGTCCGCGATGCGGTCGGCGCGGTCGGCCTTCGGGACGCCGTAGGCTTCGCACGCGAACCGGATGTTCTCCTCGGCGGTGAGCTCGGGGTCGACGCTCGTCTCCTGAGCCATGTAGCCGATGGATTCGCGGACCGCACGCGGGTCGGTGGCGACGTCGAACCCGTTCACGGAGACGTCGCCCGCGGTCGGCGAGAGGAGCGTCGCGAGGACCTTGATGGTCGTCGTCTTCCCGGCGCCGTTCGGGCCGAGGAACCCGAAGAACTCGCCTTCGGGGACGCGCAGGTCCACGCCCCTGACGGCCTGCGTGCCGTCCGCGTACGTCAACTCGAGGCCAGTCGCGTCGATGGCGGCGCGACCGAAGTCGGATGGTTCGTCGGTCGCCTGCCCGGCGACGGTCGCGTCCCCGTCGCGTGTGGACTCGTCCGTCGATGATGCGGGTTGCTGGGTCACGTCAAAGACTACGGCGACTGTAGTGATATGCTTGTGACTTCGAAGCCATAGGCTTACTACAGAACGTGAAGTAAGGTCGCGTCCCGGATTCGGCGCCTCAGATGGTGTATCGCATCCCCCAGTGGTGGAGGTGCGCGAACACGGGGAACAGCGCCTCTGCCTGCTCGGTGGGCGTGTACTCGACGCGCGGCGGGATCTCGTCGTACGCCTCGCGGTCGAGCAGGCCGGCGGCGGTGAGTTCCTTGAGGCGCGCGGAGAGCGTGTTCGGAGCGACGTCGAGTTCGCGTTCGAGGTCGGAGAACCGGAGCGGGCCGTCGGCGAACGCGAACGCGCTCAGGACGGCCATCGCGTGCGTCTTCCCGAGGAGGTCGAGCAGGTCGGCGACGGTCGCCTCGACGCGCTCGCGTTCGGCGGGCGGGATGGCGTCCCGGAGCGCCTGCGCTTCCTCGCGCGTCCGCCCCGCGTTCAGGTCGGGGACGGAGACGTCGTCCGGGAGCGCGTCCAGGTCAACGCCGACCGCGTCGTCCTCACCGGCTGCCTCGCCCGCTCCAGTCGCGTCGTCGTCCCCGCTCGCTTCGTCGGACCGGCCGGAGGTGTCGTCGCTCATGCCCGGAGGGACGCCTCGTGACTGCTTGGTGCTTGCGTTCTCGAAGTAACGTCGAAACGGTCGTTTTGCGGCCGTTACTTCGAAGGTTCGAAGTTGCAAGTTCAAGCACTCTCGGGTCGATAGTGTCGGTATGCGACTCGCAGTGTTCGGCGCGACGGGACGGACCGGCCGCCCGCTCGTCCAGCAGGCCATAGAGCGCGGCCACGACGTGGTGGCGTTCGCGCGCGACCCGAGCGACCTCGACGACCTCGCGGACGCCGCGCTGACGGTCGTCCGGGGGGACGCGTACGCCGGCGACGGCGTCGCGGAGGCGGTCGCGGGCGCGGACGCGGTCGTGTCCGTGCTCGGGCAGACGAAGGCGGGTCCGGACGACCTCCTGACGGTCGCCGGCGACAACGTCCTCGACGCGATGGCCGACGCGGGCGTTTCGCGGTTCGTGACGCTCGTCGGCGCGGGCGTCCGCGAAGACGGCGAGTCCGTGTCGCTGACCGGGAAGGCGATGGGGACGCTCCTGAGGCTCCTCGCGAAGGAGGCCCTCGAGGACGACGCGTACGTCGGCGAGCTGCCGAAGGTGGGGCCGGCATGACCGCGTCGACCAGCAACGACTCCACCGGTGAGGGCGCGGGTCCGGTCCTCGTGACGGCGGCGACCGGGACGGTCGGCCGCGCGGTCGTCCGCGAGCTCGCCGCTGTGGGCGTGCCGGTGCGTGCGGCGTCGCGGGACCCCGAGCGCGCCCGCGAGCGCTTCGAGACCGAGTGGCTGGCGGACGAGAGCGACGGCGACCACGTCGAGTACGTCGCGTTCGACTTCCAGAGACCGGAGACGTACCATCCGGCGCTCGACGACGCGAGCGCGACCTTCCTCGTGCGACCGCCCGAGGTCGGGCGCGTGGCCCGCGACGTGTTCCCGTTCGTGGACGCGGCCGAACGCATGGGCGTCGAGCACGCGGTCGTGCTCTCCGTGCTCGGCGCTGAGAAGAACCCGCTGCTCCCGCATCGCCGCATCGAGAAGCACGTCGCCGCGAGCGGGCTGGCGTGGACGTTCCTCCGCGCGTCGTTCTTCCTCCAGAACCTCCTGGAGGTCCACCGTGCGGACGTCGTGGAGCGCGACCGCATCTTCCTGCCCGCGGGCGACGGCGAGACGAGTTTCGTCGACGCGCGCGACGTCGGCGCGGTCGCCGCCGAAGCCTTCCAGGACGCCTCGCTGCGCTATCGCGCGCTCGACGTCACCGGCGCCGAGGCGCTCACGTACCACGAGGTCGCCGCGGTCATGACGGACGTCCTCGACCGCGAGATAACGTACGCGAACCCCGGCGTCCTCGAGTACGCGCGGACCGAATACCGGCACGGGACCGCGCTCCCGTTCGTCCTCGTGCAACTCGCGGTGTACGGGACCGCGCGCCTCGGGCTCGCCGGCCGCGTCACCGACGACGTCGAGCGCGTCCTCGGTCGCGAACCCCGGTCCGTCCGCGAGTTCGTCGAGGACCACGCCGACGCGTTCGCGCCCGCCAGTGATGCCAACGCGTCCGACGCAGGCGCGAGCGACGCGGCCGCGGCGAGCCCCGGCCGCGACTGACGCGTATCGAACGACTTTTTTCCATGGGCCTGGTTCGTGGTGGTAGTCTTCTCCGCGAGAGAACCGGGTAGCCGCGGCACTGCGACGTCGCACGGACGGTGCAACGCGACGACGTCCGGCGGTCGGTCGCCGGCCCGCGGCTCGACCGAAACCAGCGAACAACGATGCACGTGCACGGACGTACTGGTCGGTCGTACCGGGAGTCGAACGAACGCGAGCGGTCTCGGCGGTGGTCGCGGTGAGCGACGGAACCGCGGCCGTCGACGCGGCCGTCAGGCGATTCTACGCGTACCGGGTGGCGATGGGTGCGGGGTTCACGTCGTCGTTCCTCGTCGCGTTCCTGGCGGCGCGAGACGTGTCGTTCACCGCCGTTGGGGTCGGTATCGCGGCGCTGTCGGTCGTGAACGTCGTCGGCGAGGTCCCGGCGGGGTACGTCGGCGACCGCTGGGGGCGTCGGCTGTCGATGCTGCTCGCGAGCGCGACGTACGCCGTCATCGGCGTCGGGTGGCTGGTCGCGCGGACCGCGCCGGCGGTCGTGGCGCTGTACGCGCTCTCGGGCGTCGCGGTGTCGTTCCAGTCCGGGGCGGCGTCGTCGTGGCTGTACGAGACGCTCGCGGAGTTCGACGCGACCGAGCGCTACAGCGCGGTCGCGGGCCGGAGTTTGTCGCTGCTGCGGTGGACGCAGGTCGTGACGACGCTCGTCGGCGCGGGATTGTTCGTGCTCGCGCCGACGTACCCGTTCGTCGCGAGCGCGCTCGCCGGCGTCGTCGCGCTCGCGGTGACGTGGACGCTGCCCGCGACCGAGCGGTTCCGCGACGACGGGGAGCGGGACCGTTCCAGCGACGAGGTCGAGGACGGTCCGGGCGGTGAACGCGTCGGGCCGCTGGCGGCGGTGCGCGCGATGCGGACGTTCGTCCGCAAGCCCGCGGTGCGGACGATGCTGGCGTTCTCCGGCGCGTTCGCGAGCGCCATCGTCGTCGCGGGCCGGTACGTCCAGCCGGTCGTCGACCGCGCGGTCCGCGCGGACGGACTGGCGGTCGCGAGCGTCGACGTGCCGGGTGTCGTCGTCCTCGGCGTCGTCGGCGCGACGTACACGGCGGCGTCGGCGCTCGTCGTCGACCAGGCGGACGCGCTCGAATCGCGGGTCGGCCGCGGGCCCGCCATCGCGGGGACGTACGGGACGTGCGCGGTGGCGATGCTCGCGCCGGCCGCGGCGTGGTACGGCCCCGTCCCGCTCGTCACGGCGGCGGCGGTCGCGGCGGTCGGGTTCCAGTCGCTTCCGTCGGTCGCTTCGGTCCTCCGCGACGCGTACCTCCACGAGCACGCGCCGTCGCTGACGCGCGCGACGACGATGAGCGCCGTCGCGCTCGCGCTCTCGCTCGTCCGCCTCCCCGTCGTCCTCGCCGGTGGCGTCCTCGCGGACGCGCTCTCGCCCGCCGCCGCGGTGGTCGGTGCCGGCGCGAGCGCGCTCCTCGTCGGCGCCGGCATCGTCGCCGTCGACGGGCCGCTGACGGTCGCGAGCACGGACGGTACCGACGCCAGCGAGAACACCAACGCCAGCGAGAACACCAACGCCAGCGAGAACACCAACGCCAGCGAGAACGAGGGAGGTGAGACGGAGTCGACGGCGGACTAGTCGTGGTACGTGGGCGCGGCGGCTTCGACGACCGCGGTGGCGAGCGCGTCGAAGTCGGCGACGTCGGGGACGACGTCGACGGTGATGCCGTGGGATTCGGCCGCGTCCTTCGTCGGCGGGCCGATGACGCCGACCGTGGCGTCGTTCAGGCCGGCGATGGCGGCCTCGCGGACGCCCTGCTCGGCGGCGGCGTCGAGGAAGTGCTCGACGGTGAGCGTCGAGGTGAAGCAGGCCGCGTCGAGGTCGCCGCTCGCCGCGAGCGCGGCGGATTCGCCGCTCCCGTTCGGTCGCGTGAGTTCGTAGAGGACGGTCTCGTGGACGAACGCGCCCGCGGCCTCCAGGCCGTCGGTGAGGACCGGCGAGCCGTGGTCGCTCCGGGCGACCTCCATCCGCTTGCCGTTCACGAGCGGTTCGAGCGCGGCGACGAGTCCGCTCGACGTGAACTCGTCGGGGACGACGTCGACGTCGTATCCGCGGTCGCGGAGGCGGCCCGCGGTCGTGTCACCGATAGCGGCAACGGTTGCGCCCGCGGCGTCGAACCCCGCGTCCGCCGCGAGGTCGACGCCGGTCTTGCTCGTGAACACGACGACGTCGGCGTCCTCGCGCGGTGCAGCGCCCGTGGCGGCGACCGCGAGCATCGGGTCCGCGACCGGGGTCGCGCCGAGGGACTCCACGAGTTCCGCCGCGGCCGCGAGCCGGCCGTCGTCCGGCCGGAACACCGCGACGGTCGTATCCCGCGTCGTCATTCCGCGCCCTCCGCGTCGTCGTCACTCTCTCCGCCCGTCTGGACGCTCGTGACGCGGTCGTTCGCGAGGAACTCGCGGAGGCGGTCGTGGCTCGCCGCGACCTCGCCGATGACCGTGACGGCGGGCGGTTCGATGCCGGCGTCGTCCCGCGTCGCTTCCGCGGTACCGAGCGTACCGGTGGCGACGCGCATCTCCGGCCACGTCGCGCGTTCGACGAGCGCGAGCGGCGTCTCCGGGTCCATGCCCGCGTCCAAGAGGGCCCGGGAGTACTCCGGGAGCTTCCCGACGCCCATGAGGACGACGAGCGTGCCACCCGTGGCGGCGAGCGCGTCCCAGTCGACTGCGGACTCCTCTTTCGTCGGGTCCTCGTGGCCGGTGACGAACGAGACGCTGGAGGCGTGGTCGCGGTGCGTCACCGGGATGCCGGCGACGCCGACACCGCCGATGGCGGACGTGACCCCGGGCACGACCTCGAACGGGACGTCGTGTTCGGCGAGGTGCTCGGCTTCCTCGCCGCCGCGACCGAACACGAACGGGTCACCGCCCTTCAGACGCGCGACCGTCTTCCCCTCGCGAGCGAGCTCGACGAGACGCCTGTTCGTGTACTCCTGAGGCGTCCACTCGCCACCCGCGCGCTTCCCGACGTCCTCGCGCTTGCCCTCGGGTATCGACTCGAGGATCTCCGGGCCGGGGAGCTTGTCGTGCAGCACGACGTCCGCGGTGTCGATGACCTCGCGCGCTCGCACCGTCAGCAGCCCCGGGTCGCCCGGGCCGGAGCCGACGAGGTAGACCGTGCCGACGTCGCGCTCGGTCGCGTCCTCGTCCTCGCCAGCTGACCCGATTGGAGCGTCCTCGGCCATCGGTCAGTCCTCGCGAGCTTGCGCGACGAGGTCGGCCGCGCCCCGCTCGCGGAGGTCCGCCGCGAACTCGCGGGCCGCGGTCGCGTGCGATTCCACGGGGAGGTCGCGGGTCTCGACGACCGACGTCTCGCCGCGCTCGTCGTACACCGCCGCGGTGACGCTGACGTGCGCGCCCTGCACGACGCCGTACACGCCGATGGGCGCGATACAGCCGCCGTTCAGGCCCGCGAGCACGCTCCGCTCCGCGGTCGTCTCCACGCGCGTCCGGGCGTGGTCGAGGACGCCGTGGATGGCCTCGCCGACGTCGTCGTCGCGCGAGGTCACCGCGAGCGCGCCCTGGCCCGCGGCGGGGACGAACTCGCGGATGGGGAGGCGCTCGGTCTCGACGTGATGCGCGAGCCCGATACGCTCCAGGCCCGCCTCGGCGAGGACGATGGCGTCGAGCTCGTGGTCGGGGTCGCGCTCGGTCGCGCGCCGCTGCACCTCGCTCAGCGAGTCGAACCACTCCTCGACGCTGCGCTCGTACGTGTAGTCCTCGGGGTCGACGTCGACGTCCTCCGCGTCGATACCGTCGATGTCGCCGCCGGCGTCGCCGCGCTTCTCCGCCTCGACCGCGCTCCGGCGCTCGTGCTCGGTCTGGAGGTGCGTCGCGAGGAGCTTCTCGACGCGCGTGTCGACGTTCCCGCGGAGCGGGACGACGTCGAGGTCCGGACGCGTCGACAGGAGCTGGGCCTTCCGCCGGAGCGAACTCGTTCCGACCGTCGCGCCCTCCGGGAGGTCCTCGAAGCTCGTGCCGTCGGGCGTGACGAGCACGTCCCCGGGCTGAGCGCGCTCGGGGATGCCCGCGACGACGAGGTCGTCCGGGCTGTCCGTCGGCATGTCCTTCATCGAGTGCACGGCCGCGTCCACGTCGCCCGACAGCACTTGCTCGTCGAGCGACCGGACGAACGCACCGGTCTTCCCGAGGTCCTGGATGAGCTCGTCGCGAACGCGGTCGCCCGCCGTCGACACCTCCACGAGCTCGACCTCGTACCGGCGGTCCTCCAAGGCCTCCGCCACCGTCGCCGCCTGCCGGCGCGCGAGGTCCGAGCCACGCGTCGCCAGCCGTATCGTCCCCTTGCTTCGCATATACAGAGTCGTCGGCGACGCGCGGGGAAAAGTACGTCCGTTTGCCCGCGGCCACGAGTCACGCTCCCAACCAGACCGCGGATGCGGCCGGCGCACGACCGGTTCGGGGCGCGAGTCGATTCAGGCGTCCGCGGCGACGAACGCCGCCGTCGCCACCACGTACCCGGACGCGATACCCGCGAACGCGGAGATGGCGAGCGCCGGCGCGTACTCCGCGCCACCCCACGCGAACGCGACGCCGACGAGCGCGAACAGCGGCGGCGGCACGTCGTCCAATACCTCGGCCGCCTCCGGGATTCGCTCCGCCACGATAGCGCCGATGAGGCCCACCCCGGCACCGAGCCCGACCGCGAGCGGCCGCCAGAGCCCCCCGAAGTACGCCATCCCCACCATCACGACAGCGACCAGTCCGACCACCACGAGCCGATTCGCCACGAGCGCGCGAACGTTCACACCCCCAGCCAGCACGCGAACGGTCATTCGCGTTCCGGTCCACTCCGCACCACCGGAACCGAGACGAACCGAACCGAGACGAACCGAGACGAAGCAGCGACGGAACGAATCGAGTCCGCGCCAACCGGCTGGCGCGCGCTGGCGTCGCGACGCGAACGGCGGTGAGCGTCGCGACGACGTCACCGTGCGAGGGATGCCGACCGAACGAAGTGAGGGAGAAATCGGTTGGGGAGGGCGAGGCGCAGTGCGGTGCGGTGCAGTGCGGTGCAGTACAGTTGCCACGTGGTCGGACGACGAACCCGACCGACGCCGAAGGGTACAGCAGAGACCGGTACCGAGGTTTACAGCAGACGTAAACCCCACCCGCCCCGCACGCACCGCTCACGACGACGTCGTCGCTCCCGAACATTCACGTACGAAACCGCGGCCACGACCACCGTCACCTGACCACTGCCCGCGAGCGACCGAGACGGTAGCGCCCCGCACCGCCGCGACCCCCAAAACCGACCGCGGGGCCTGCACGCCCCCACAACAGCGACCGCCAACCCCCCGACGGCGACCGCCAACGCACCCGACAGCGACCGACAGGTCGCCCTACAGCGCCTCCCGGTACGCGTCCAAGGTCTCCTCGATGTCGTCCTCGGTGTGCGCGTACGACACGAACTGGGACTCGTACTGGTTCGCGGTGAGGAACACGCCCTGCTCTTTCATCTGCTGCCAGAACACGCGCTCCCAGCGCTCCGTATCACACGCAGCGACGTCCGCGCCCGTCTTCGGACACAGCTCGTAGCGCGGGCAGTCCTCGCGCTGCGTACAGCCCGCGTCGCAGTGCCCCTCGAACTCGTCGGGCGCATCACGCGTGAACAGGACCTTGAACATCGAGTCCGTCCCCACCACCGTGTACTCCGGCGCTTGCTCGCGACAGATCTCCGTGAGGCCCTCGCGGAGCTGCTCGCCGAGCGCGTTCACGTGCTCGTACACGTCGTGCTCCGCCGCGTACTGCAAGTAGGCGTGCCCCGCCGCCATCGTCACCGGATGCCCGCTGAACGTCCCCGACTGGAACACCGGACCGCTCGGCGAGAACTGCTCGATGATTTCGGCTCGCCCGCCGATGGCGCCAACGGGGAACCCGCCGCCGATGATCTTCCCGAACGTCGTCACGTCCGGCGTCACCCCGAACTTCCCCTGCGCGCACTGCAAGCCGCCGACGCGGAACCCCGTGATGACCTCGTCGAAGACGAGGAGCGACCCGAAGTCGTCACAGAGGTCCCGCAAGGTCTCGTGATACCCATCCACCGGCATCACGATGCCCTTGTTCCCCAGGATCGGTTCGGTGAGCACCGCCGCGATGTCGTCGCCGTGCTCCTGGAACACCTCGATGATCGCTTCGGTGTCGTTGAACGGCACCGGAATCGTGTGCTGGGCGAACTCCTGGGGAATCCCGCGCGTCGACGGGTGCACGTGGTCGCCCTCGCCCTCGACGAGCGTCGACTCCTGCGCGCCGTGATACCCGCCCTGCATCACCACGATCTTGTCCCGGCCCGTGTACCCCCTGGCGAGTCGGACCGCCGACACCGTCGCCTCCGTGCCGGAGTTCACGAACCGCAGCATCTCCACGCTCGGGACGTGGCGCGCCACGAACTCCGCGTGCTCCACCTCGATCTCCGTCGGCGCGCCGTACATCGGGCCCTGACTCGAGTGCTTCTGGACCGCCGCCTGCACCTCCTCGGGCGGCGAATGCCCGTACAGGAGCGGCCCGTAGCCGTTCACGTAATCGAGATAGCGGTTCCCGTCCGCGTCCACGACGTGCCCGCCGTCGCCCTTCTGCACGAAGAACGGGTACGGCATCGTCGCGCGCACCGAGGAGTTCACGCCGCCCGCGAGCACCGAGAGCGCGCGGTCGTACAGCCGCCGCGACTCGTCACTGGTCATACCCCGCGGTTCGGACGCACCCCACAAGTGCGTGTCGAGATTTCCGGCACCCCGGGACCCACCCGCGTCCGCGCTCGCGACCACCGCCAGCGACGCGGACCGCCCGGCGGCGTCCATGGTCGCCCCCGGACCGAAGCGCGCGGCGGGAATCGCTAGCCGGCACCGTGCCCGCCAGAATCGTGTTGAGCGTTCCCACCACGCAAACGCTATTGCGGACAGTCCCATCGGTCGAATCGTGACCCGTCACGAGAACGCGCTCGGGTTCCTCGCACTCGCCGCGCTCTGGGGCGCGAGCTACCCCGCCATCACCGCCGCGAAGGCCGGCGTCGACCCGCTCCTGATGGCCGCGCTCCGGTTCGACGCCATCGGCGTCGTCGTCCTCGCGTACGCCGTCGCCCGCGGTCAGCGCATCCGGCCGACCGCCGCGGACGCGCGAGCGGTCCTCGTCGGCGGCATCGGCATCGTCGCCGTCCACAACGGCCTCCTGTTCCTCGGCCAGGCCAGAGTCTCGGGCGCCGTCGGCGCGGTCGTCCTCGCCACCGTCCCCATCTGGAGCGTCGCGTTCGCCGTCGCGTTCCTCGACACCGCCCGCCCCACGCCGGCGCGCGTCCTCGGCATCCTGCTCGGCGCCGTCGGCGTCGCCGTCCTCGCCGTCCCCGCACCCGGCGCCGTCGACTCGCCCGACCCCGTCGGCGTCGCCCTCCTGACCGCTTCAGCGATCGTGTTCGCGCTCGCCGCCGTCGGCCTCCGCCGCGAGACCCCGCGCCTCGGCGTCGCCGCCCGCCAAGGCTGGATGATGCTGCTCGGTGGACCGGTTCTCCACGCCGCCAGCCTCCTCGCCGGCGAAACGCAAGCGATAGTCGTGACGACCGAAGCGGCGGTCGCGTTCGCGTACCTCGTCCTCGCCGCCGGCGTCGTCGGCTACCTCCTGTACTTCGAGCTCCTCGACCGCCTCGGCCCCGTCGAGATCAACCTCGTCGGCTACGTCGCCCCCGTCTTCGCCGCGCTCGTCGGCTGGCTCCTCCTCGACGACGCCATCTCCGTCCAGACCATCGTCGGCTTCACCGTCATCGTCGTCGGGTTCGCACTCGTCAAACGCGCCGCCATCCGCAACGCGCTCGCCGACGACCCGCCGCCCACGACCGGCGATTGAACGCCGAGCCGGGACGAGCGGCCCTCGGCCCCGTCGCGACCATGCCCCAGAATAATGACAACTTATTTATTACTGTTGGCAGTGATGATGACTGCCAGATGACGACATACACCTGTAGCTATTGCAACCAGTCCGTGGACGAGTACAGCAAACCGAGCACGTGCCCGAACTGCGAGAAGTCGGGAACGATGAGTGAAGACGAAGGCGGCTTGATCGGCTGACGGTAGCCCAGAGAGCGGCCCGTTCTCCCCACCACCCAGTACCGTGGCAGGACGTTCGGTCGAGACCCCCGTCCGGGCGTTCTGGACACGACCCGGCTCTTGGCGGGGATACCCGTCAGAGAGGTCGGCGGACGCAGTCTGGCCTCGAACAGTGCTATCGCCTCCGTCCGGCTTCCCCACCGAGAGCAACGGTGGCACGACGCGGCGCGATACGCTTCTACGAGTTTCGACAGCGCTCCTCGAAGAGGCGACTGGGAGCGGTGTGCTCGTGGACGCCGTCCCCGCGAGCGGTCAGTTCGACGCGGTCTCGATGGCGTCGGCGAGGTCCGCGACGATGTCCGCCGGGTCCTCGATGCCGACGCTGAGGCGGACGAGGTCGCCGGTGACGCCGGCTTCCTCCTGTTCCTCCTCGGTGAGCTGCTGGTGCGTCGTCGAGGCGGGGTGGATGATGAGGGTCTTCGCGTCCCCGACGTTCGCGAGGAGGCTCGCGAGCTCGGTGTTCTCGACGGTCGCCTGGGCGGCGTCGTAGCCGCCTTCGAGCCCGAACGTGATCATGCCGCCGTAACCGCCGTCGAGGTACTTCTTCGCGTTCTCGTGGGTCGGATGGCTCTCGAGGCCGGGGTAGTTCACCCACGCGACGTCCTCGTGGTCGTCGAGGTACTCGGCGACCTTCATCGCGTTCTCGCAGTGGCGGTCGACGCGCAGCGGGAGGGTCTCGAGGCCCTGAAGGGTCTGCCAGGCGTCGAAGGGACTCTGTTGGTTGCCGAGGTCGCGGAGGCCGCGCGCGATGGCAGCGTACGTGAACGCCGCGTCGCCGAACGTCTCCGCGAAGTTCACGCCGTGGTACGCGGGGTTCTCCCCGCCGATCTCGGGGAACTTCTCGGCGTGCTCGCCCCAGTCGAACGTCCCGCCGTCGACCACGACCCCGCCGACGGTCGTGCCCGACCCGTGGATCCACTTCGTCGTCGACTGCCAGACGAGGTCCGCGCCGTGCTCGATGGGGTTGCAGAGGTGCGGCGTCGCGAACGTGTTGTCGACGAACAGCGGGACGTCGTTGTCGTGCGCGATGTCCGCGACGCGCTCGATGTCCGGCGTGTCCAGCGCGGGGTTCCCGATGGTCTCCAGGTGGACGTACGCGGTGTCCTCGTCGATGGCCTCCTCGTAGGCGTCGTAGTCGAGCGCGTCCACGAACCGCGTCGTCACGCCGTTGCGCTCGACGCTATGCGTGAGGTAGGTTGCAGTGCCGCCGTACAGCGACTTCGAGGAGACGACGTTGTCGCCGACGTCCGCGAGCAGGAACGTCACGAGGTTCAGTGCCGCCATCCCGGACGACGTCGCGACCGCACCGACGCCACCTTCGAGCGCCGCGAGGCGCTCCTGGAGCGTCTCAACCGTCGGATTCATCAGCCGCGAGTAGATGTAGCCGGGCTTCTCGAGCGCGAACTGGCTCGCCGCGTCCTCCGCGTCGTCGAAGACGTAACTCGTCGTCTGGTACAGCGGCGGGGCGCGCGACCCCGTCGCCGAATCCGGCTCCTGGCCGGCGTGCAGCGAGTGTGTGGCGAATCCGCGGTCGTCGGCGTCGTCGGTTGACTCGTCCGTCATGGAAGCTACCAGGGCGTCGACGCCCTTAGCCGACCTGAGTGTGGTGACTCTTGCCGGCGTCTACGACCAACTGGCGACAACGATGCGACGAACTCGCAGAAGAGACCCGTGGTGGTATCGACGTCGCCGTCAGACCGCGTCCGGCCCGGTCTTCCCGGTGCGGACCTGGTAGGCGTCCTCGACGGGGAGGACGAAGATCTTCCCGTCGCCCTTCTCGCCGGTCTGCGCGGCCTCGGCGATGGCTTCGACGACGTCCTCGGCGGGCGTGTCCGCGACCACGGTCTCGACCTTCACCTTCTGGTGGAGGTCGACGACGTACTCCTCGCCGCGCCACTGGCTCTTCTTCGCGGGCTGACTGCCGCGCCCGGAGACGTCCGTCACCGTCAACGACGGTGCGCCGGTTTCCGAGAGCGCGCGCTTGACGTCCGTGAGGCGGTCCGGGCGGATGATCGCGACGACCATCTTGATGTCAGTCATCGCGCTCACCTCCGGTCGTCGCGTCCGAAGTGTCCACGGTCGTCTCCGAGGCGTCCGCGCCACCGTCGGTGCGGACGTTCGTGCCGCCGTCGGTCGTCACCGTCGCGCGACCCGATTCGGGACTGGCGTCCCCGACGAACTCGGGGTACGTCGAGATGCCGTGTTCGCCCGCGTCCAGGCCGGCTTCCTCCTCCTCTTCGCTGACGCGAAGGCCGACGGTCGCTTCGAGGACGAGGAACACGCCACCGGTCGCGAGCACCGTCCACGTGCCGATGACGGCGACGCCGACGACCTGCATCACGAGCTGGTCGACGCCGAGGAACGCCCAGCCGTCGCCGAGGATGGCCGTTCCGCTGCTCGATGCACCGAAGAACGGGATCAGGATGGTGCCGACGCCGCCGGCCGCACCGTGGACGGCGAAGACACCGCAGACGTCGTCGATCTTCAGCGAGTCGACGGTCCAGCGGTACGCGGGCAGGACGAGTGCACCGCCGATGGCGCCGATGACGAGGCCGCCCCACCACGTGACGTGCGGGACCGCGCCCGTGACCGCGACGAGACCCGCGAGGAGGCCGTTGGCCATCCAGAGCGGGTCGGGTTTGCCCTGCCAGAACGTCGAGACGAGCATCGCCGCGACCGCGCCGGCGCCCATGCCGAGCGTGGTGACGAGCGCGACGCGACCGAGCGCGGCGCCCATGAACGCGACGGAGCCGTCGTCAGCGACCGAGAGCACGGTCGCCTGCGTGCCGACGTTGAACCCGTACCAGCCGAACGCGAGGATGAGCGTCCCGAGAACCGCGAGCAGCATCGAGTGCCCGGGGATGGGCTGGCTGTTCCCGTTCTCGTCGAAGCGACCCTTGCGCGGGCCGACCATCTTCGCGGCGACGAGGCCGGCGAGGCCGCCGACCATGTGGACGACGGTCGCACCGGCGAAGTCGAGGTAGCCGACGCCGAGCGCACTCCCGATGAACCCGCCCGTGCCGTCGGCGGTCGGGCCGGAGAGCAGGCCGCCCGCCCACGTCAGCCCCTGGACGGTCGGGTAGATGAGGGCGGTGATGGCGACGACGAAGAGGACGTACGCTTTGAAGTCCATGCGTTCGGCGACGGCGCCGGAGACGATCGTCGCGGCGGTCATCGCGAACACGGCGCCGAACACCCAGCTGACCCACGAGCCCGCGGAGCCGACGTACGAGAACGCGCCCATGACGTCGAGCGCGGAGCCCGAGGTGAGTGCGCCGACGACGCCGGCGAGGCCGGCGCCGACGAGGAAGTAGACGAGGACGCCGAGCCCCCAGTCGGTCATGTTCTTCATGAGGACGTTCCCGACGTTCTTCGCGCGGACCTGGCCGGCTTCGAGGAGCGCGAACCCGGGCTGCATGAAGAAGATCAGGAAGGAGACGACGAGTACCCAGACGGTGTTGATGCTGTTCGCGACCGCGCTCGGGTCCATCTGGAGGGCGAGACCGTCGAGCATCAGGTCTCGACCTCCGCGAGCGTCGCGAGCAGGTCGTCGTTCACTGCGCGCGTTGCCGCCGTGTCGGGGTCGGTCGTCGAGTCACCGAACCCGCCACTCGTTCCGGTAGTGGCTGACCGTTCGTCCACGATACTGTTAGATTTACACGCGTTCGTGTTCCGAGTCACGGATAGTCGTCATCATAGCACAGTACATAAGGGTTAGCGTTGTTGAACGTCCACAATAACAGTCTCATTATGGACGTTCGTACGAACTTCAATCGAATCAAGTCTGTTTAAGGACGTAAAGCGTCCAGAAGTCGTGCGTTCGCCAGCGTGGAATTCGACGTTCGTCGAGTCCGCGAGCGCGCCAAGCACCCGCCCACAGCGACACGCGCCACCACGGTACGCAGGGACGAGGACGGAAACCGCAAGACGGCGGCGACCCACTCCGTCGGCAAATCTTGCACGCGCGACCGCCCAGAACCCGTCCGACCAGGCACGACGCTGGACGTCGGCGTCGACGGGGCGACGCCCCGCCGCTACTCCTCCAGCCCGATGTCCGTGACGATGATCGTCACGTCAGCGTCCGTCTCCGCGTCCGGCTCGATGGGGAACCCGACGGCGTACGCGCAATCGCCGTTCTCGATGTTCTGCAGTTGGAACCCGCCACCGAGCGTCTGCAGGGACGCACGACCCGTGCCGTCGTCGACGATGACCTCGGACTGCGTCGCCTTCTCGATCGCGCCGACCACGCGCGGCAGCTCCTCGGTCGTCTCCGACCCCGACCCGCTCTCGTTCCCACTCTCCGTCTCTTCATCCTGCTCGCGCGCCCGCTCCGCCAACGCACCGATCTCGTTCTCGCCAGGGCCACAGCTCCCGAGCACGCCACAGCCAGCCACCGATGCCATGCCCCCCGCGGCCGTCGCGGCCCCGGCCCGCTTGAGTACGTCTCGTCGATTCATGTACACACACCGACACCGATTCGACATAAAGCTACCCACCCTCCCGCCCGAACCCGACGCCGACCCTGGAAACGACGGGTGGCCGACGCCACCCCGGAGCACTGGCTCCGCGTCGTCGATAGAGCCCGGGACGGAGCGGGGACGGAGAAGTGTTGTCCAAAAGTAATAAACCAAGTGGATTCTACATGGATGCCGTGAACCGCGTCGATGAGCTCTCAGTTTCGAGAGTTCGGGAGGGGGAATGGTTCGAAAATTTAGATTGGGGTGACGTTCGTGACGTGGCGGACACGCCCAAGTCGCGGACGCCGAGGAGGGAGTCAGCATGAGTCGGGTCGCGGCGACACTCGTCGCGTTGTTGGTCGTGAGCGCGTCGCTCACGGGAGCAGTCGCCACGAATGCGCAGGGCGAAGCGGGCGAACAACAGCGCAGAGGGGGAACCGAAACGGTCACCGACCCCACCGGCTTCGCCGAAGCACCCGAGTCGCAGTCCGCCAGCAGGGAGACGAACGCCCGCACCTACGGATCGCTATCGCAGGACGCTTCAGTCCTACCGGGAAGCGACCAGGAGTTCGTCAACGGAGGGGTCTACACCGCCATCGTCACCGTCAACGTATCCGAGTCGGGACTCCTGCAGGCGAACAAGGTGACCGACCCGGCGCTCCGCGTCGCCGTCGAGTCGACCGCGGGCACCAACGCGTCCATCGTCGGCGTGTCTTCGGGCGCCACCGACTACGACGTGGTACCGTCCAACGCGAGCGCGGAGTGCCCGAACTCGTGCGTGGTGGAGAGCACCGGCTCGTTCGCCGCCGGTTCGACGCACAGCGTCCTCGTCCGGTTTCGCGTGAGCGCCACGGACTCGCCGGGCTCGGTTACGTTGAGCGCGGACCCGACCCCAGGCGACTCGACGAACGAGGACGACGCGAGCGTCACGTACAACGTCACGCGAGGGGTGAACACCTCCGCGTCGATGGCGCGAACGGCCGAGGCGCGGACGACGCTCGCGAGAGGATACACCGCGACGTACGAGCGATTGCTCTACCAGGCAGATTGGGACGAGCGCTTCGAGCGGAGCATGTCGGAGGCGTTCACGGTCGTCGCCAACGACGCGGCGCAGTCACTCGTCACCGGCTACGCCGACGAGGCGCTGGCGGGCGCGACGACCCTCCAGAACGCGAACAACCTGGAGACGCTCCAGAGCACGCAGACCGCTTACGGGCTGACGCAGGGGTCGTACGGAGACGGCACCGTCGGCAAGATAGCCAAGATAAACCACCGGCTCTACCTGAATCTCCTCCGCCGAATGGACGTCGACGCCATTCAGAACGCGGGGAACGCCTCGTACGCGCTCCGAGAGCTCGCTCGGCTCTCGCGGGCGGAGGCGGCAGCGTGGCGGAACGGGAACCGAGAACGAGTGCGCGAAATCCTCCACAAGAAGCAGGTCGTTCTCGTCGGGTTCTCCAAACACGCGTCCGGGTACGCGTTCCAGCGGAACTTCGAACCGCCGCTGTCAGCGCCCGACAACGCGGCGTTGCTATCGCAGGCACGCAGCCAGCGACAAGCCGCGTCTCAGTCGGCGACGCCAGCCATCTACGACTACTTCGTGGCGCTGGAGGAGTACGCCAAAGCCGAGTACCAGTACATCGAGAACACGGCGCTCCCGATGGCGAGAGAGCCACGTCCTCGCGTTTCCATGAACGTCTCCCGGAGCGCTCTGCACGCGAATCTCTCCGACCTCGGCGTCGGCACGGGGGAGACGGTGACGGTGAACGTCACGGTATCGAACGCCGGTCACGGTGGTGTGACCTCGTCGCAAGCTTACCTCTCGCTCTCGCATTCGAACAGTCTCTCGGTCGTCGACGTCCGACAGGTCCGCGGCGACGTGGACTGGTCGGTCACGAACAGTTCGGTCGATGACACCATCAACTTCAGGGATGGGAGTACGGGCCCCGCCAAGTACCCGCTCGTCGACGTCCGCGAGCAGTACGACCCCGGCGAGACGAACACGTACCAGGTGACGTTCGAGCGCGTCAGCGCGAACGAGACGTGGGCGGCGTACCGGACGGCGTTCCAGCCGGTCGTCCACGACGAAGCCGGCGGGCAGGACACGTACGTGCGCTATCCGACCGCCGAACAGGCATCCGGGACCGACCAGCAGAACTTCGCCGCGTGGAACGTGTCCGCTGAGACGACCAGTGGAGAGAACCGGCCGCCCATCGCCGACTTCGTCGTGTCCGAGCGAACCGTCTCGACCGGTGGGTCCGTGACGTTCGACGCGAGCGCCTCGACCGACGACCGTGGCATCACGTCGTACGCGTGGCGCGTGGACGCGAACGGGAACGGCACGAGAGGCGTGCGTCGCGGCGAGCGAGTCACCGTCACGTTCTCCGGCAGCGGCGCCCGGACGGTATCGCTGACGGTGACCGACGCTGCCGGCGAGCAGTCCTCGACGACGGTCAACGTCACCGTCCTCCGACCGTCGAACGTCACCGCGGCGTTCGACGTGAACCGGACCATGGTACAGCCCGGAAACGTCACCGAGTTGCGTGCCTCCACGGCCGCCGAGACGTACGCCTGGGACCTCGACGGTGACGGGAACTACGACGACGCGAGCGGGAGAGAGACAACGTGGCAACCGTCTTCCGCAGGCGAGTACAGCATTGGGTTGCGCGTAAGCGCCGGCGGCCAGCAGTCGACCGTGACCTACAATTACACCGTCCAGTCCGCCGTAGAGCGCCTCTCCGAACCGACGGTAGTTGTTGACGCGCCTCTGACACTCACCGTCGGAGAGACCGGCGTGTTCGACGCGCGAGACTCGTTCGACCGGGTCGTCGTCGACGGAGCGGTCCGCATCGAGAACATAAGTAGCTACGACTGGGACCTTGACGGCGACGGAACCCCCGAATCGACCGCGGCCGTGGCGAGACCCTCGTTCTCGTCGCTGGGGAAGCACAACGTCACCCTGGTCATCCGCGACGGCGAGGGCAACAGCGCCTCCGTCACGCGAACGGTGGAGGTGACGACCGCCACAAACGGTGACGGAACGCCACAGGCCTGTACGCCCGACGAGACCGTGACGGAATGGAGCGCCGTGCATCGGAACGCCGCGCACACGAGTCGAACGATCGGATGCGGCCCCGTCTCGGACGTCCATGTGGCGTGGAACACGTCGCTATCGGACGTCACCGGGAGTTCGCTACTCGGCCGCAACGACACCCTCTACACCGCGGGGTCCAGGACGGTGTACGCGCTGAACGCGACGAGCGGGACGGTCAGGTGGAACGCGACCGTCGGTGACATCAACACCGGCAACGCTGCCGCGTCGACCCGTGGCGCGCTCGTCCTCGCAGACGACCACCTCGTGGTGCCGCTCTCGAACGGGTCGATGGTGAGCGTCGACCCGCAAACCGGCGAACGCCAGTGGCAGACGCCACTCCCGAACGCGACGACGGACGACAACCTGTACGCGCCGATTGCGACCGAGAAGACCGTCGTCGTGACCGGATACAGGACCGGGAACGTCTACGCGTTGTGGCTCGCGAACGGCTCCCGCAGGTGGAACGCGACCGTCGGCAGCGGCGAGCGAGTCCACGTCAACTCCCCCGCGTACAGCGACGGAACCGTGTACGTCGGGTGGTCCGAGAGCACCAGTGGCACCGTGTCCGCGTTCGACGCCACAACAGGCGAGTCCGAGTGGCAGACCGGCCTGGGGAGCCAGGTCCATGGGGTAACGGTGTACGACGACACGGTATACACGTCGTACTGGACGGGAGGCGTCAAGGCGCTGAACGCGTCCACGGGCGCCAAACAGCAGCGCATCTTCGTTCCGACTGCCGCGTCGCCCGCTGTCGGTCCCGCTGGCGACGCCCTCGTCGGCGTCAGGAACGGTAGAACGTATTCCACGGCCGGACTGGAAGCCTGGTCGCGGTCGTCCGGCGAGGAGAAGTGGTCGTTCGGTCCGACCACGTCGAGCACCGCGCCCGTAGCCGCAAACAATGCGGTCTACTTCGGCTCGAATAACGACGACATCTACGCAGTGAATGCCTCGACCGGGGCCGGTCTCTGGAGACTTTCGTTGGAGGAGAGTTCGAACGGTGTCGATCGCACAAGACCGATTCTCCTCAATGGGACGCTGTACGCGGTTACGAACAGCGGTAACGTCTACGCCGTCGAGGGGAACTCGACGTACGACCCGCCCAGCCCCCAGCTCGGTATCGCGAGCAGTGACGCCACGCCGTTCGCTCGGCAGACGGTGACGCTGAACGTCACCGACACGGGTAACGACAGCCTCCGTCCGCTGTACGATACCTACGAGTGGCGGGTCGCGGGGACCAGACAGCTGGGCCGGTCGGCGACGGCGACGTTCAACGAGACCGGGACGGCGAGGGTGACGCTCGTCGCGACCGCCGCGAACGGCGAGCGGTTCACCGTAACGCGGACCCTCGACGTTCGGTCGTTCGACGGCGAGATTGACGAATCGACGGCCTGGCCGACGTTCGGGGGAGCGCCGGGGCACGCTGGACGGACGACCGAAGACCTCCCGTGGTCGCTCCCACCTGCGTGGAACCGCACGGGTGGCACTGCAGACTCCACGATAGCGACGACCACGACCGCCGTCTACGAACTACGTGGGAGGACACTCTGGAAGTTCTCGAAGAACGGGTCGGTTCGCTGGAAGCACCAGCTTGATGCGACCACGAACATCGACGTCGATAACAGTCCGGCCATCGGCCCCGACGGCAACGTCTACGTCTCGCTGTGGGGGTCGTTGATATCACTGGCGCCGAACGGTAGCGTCCGATGGCGGATTGGAGACGAGAGTTACGGAACGAACTGTGGCGGTACGTGCATAGACAGGTTGAGTGACCCGGTCGTAACCGAAGACGGCGTGTTCGTGACCGGCGAGCGTGATGGGTTTGGCGGCCGTCGCCTGTTCAATATCTCCCGTTCGACTGCCGAACTGCGATGGGAGACGCAGGTATCTGATACCGTCGGTCCGGAGCTTCCACCGACTGTCGGCGACGATGGACAGATCTACGTCGCAGTTCCCGGCTCCGGCCTGACGGCGTACTCGTCGGAGGGGAGCGAACGCTGGCATACCGACGTCGACGGGAACGCGACCACGTTCCCGGTCCTCACGCCGAACGGGACGGTACTGCTCAACACCGAGACCTCGCTGATCGCTGTCCGAGATTCGAACGGGTCGGTCGCGTGGACCGTCGAGTCGAGGAGCCGCGTGGCCCCTGCCGTCGACCGAGACGGGACGGTCTACGCGCCCGCCCCGAAGATAAGCGTCGGGAGCTACCGGCTCCGGTACTTGCATCCGAACGGGACGCAGTTCGACGAGGTGTCGTGGCAACCGCGAGATATCATTAACGCACGAAGCTACGGATCCGAATCGCAACCTGTACTCGGCCCTAGCGGGCACGTACTCGTGCTCGTCGGCGACCGCGAGGACGACTACTACGAGAACCGACTGCACGTCGTGACGAAGTCGGGGCAGAAGGTCGACGGCCGCGCCGTCGGGCTGGCGAACGCGGTCGCACCGCTTGCACCGGGATACGTAGCCCTCGTCGGGGAGAGTGGCATGCAGACGTACGGCGACGGCGCAGGGACGAGCGAGCCACTGAATGCGTCGCTCTCGTACGAGCCAGTGGTGCCCAAGCCCGACGACCCGTTGACGCTCTCCGCCGCGGGCAGCAACGGAACGGGGACGCTCACGTACACATGGTACCAGAACGGGACGGAACTGCGCTGTAGCGGCCCGGAATGCACGGTCGACGACCAGTTCTACTCGGTGTATCCGACCGAGGTCACCGTCGAGGTGAAACAGGCAGATGGACGCGTGGACACGGCGAGCGTCGTGGTGAGGGCGTCGTCGATCGGCTTCGACACGTCCGTCGACGGACAGACCGTTCCGGACGACGCGGGCGTCGAACTGCTCACGAACGACACCGTCGCGGTCTCGCTACACGAGGAGACGCTCTCGCACGAAGTCGTGGACGTCCAGTGGCACGTCGACGGCGCGCTCTCCGCGTCTCCCAACGGGGAGACGATTACCGTGTCACCGACCGCCGCCGGTGCCGGCGCGGTCAACGCCACCGTCACGCTCCGTGGTCCGAACGGTGAGACGGCGACGCGGAACGCCTCGCTCGCGGTCGACACGTACCGGTTCCACGGGTCGTCGATGGGGAACTACACGTTCCAGTTCCAGAATACGCCGTCTGGACGCTGGCGAGTCGAGGTCGCGAAACTCCAGGAGCGACTCCCGACCCTCTACCGACGGGTCGCTCAGCGCACGGACGGACTCCCCTCGACGGTCGACGTGACGTTCACGACCTCGGGAGGGATCGACTCGAAGTGCGGAACGGCCCCGTTTGCGTGCGCGAGTAATCCGAACGACGTCTACCTGCCGTACACGCTCTCGCGGGTTCGGTTCGAGGGACGAACTCAGACCGTTCGCCACGAACTCACGCACCTCGCGCAGTTCGAGGTGGACGCGCAGACGAACGGCGAGTGGGAGTTCTTCGCCGAAGGACACGCCGTCTACGAGGAGTCCCCGCTGTTCTGGACGCGGACGGTGGAGAAACCGTCGAAAGCCAGCCTCTTCGAGATGCAGGTGACGGAGACTGAGTACGACGAGGCGGGGAGCTTCGTCGCGGCGTTCGCGGCGACGTACGGTCGCCAGAAGACGCTTGAGATGCTCCGGCGGTCGAGCGACCAGGGGTTCCAGAGTGCGTTCCAGGCTGTAACGGGCGATTCGTTCGATGCGTTCTATCGGACGTGGAAGCCCGCACAGGAAGACGCCGGACCGAACGCCATCCGGTTAGGCGGCGGTGGGAACATCTTCTACAAGCCGATGTTCGAGTACCACGACGGGCGGCTTCGGGTGGTGACGCCCATCGGCTACGACCTCCCCGACCGAATCACGGTGTCCTGGGACACGGACGGCGACGGGACGTTCGAACAGCGCGGACGCACCGTCCAGTGGTCCGCACCCGGCGACGACGTGCAGGCGGTGACCGTGCGGTACGAGACGAGCGCCGGGTCGCTGACGCAGACGCAGCGATTCGGTCCGGGCAGCAGCACCGGTGGCGGCGACGACGGCGGCGACGACGGCGGCGACGACGGCGGCGGTGGCGGCGGTGGCGGCGGTGGCGGCGGTGGCGACGACAACCGCGTCCGCATCGAGTCCGTGACCGTGAGTCCGCAGGACATCGACGTCGGCGATACCGTGACCGTCGAGGTCACGTTCTACAACGAGTACTCGACGGCCAAGACCGTCTCACCGACGCTCTCGGTCGGGTCCGAGGTGATAGACGAACGTGCGGTTTCGGTCGGCGCCAACAGCGAGCGAACCATCACGTTCGAGCACACGTTCGAGGAACCGGGAATGTACTCGGTCCAGGTGGACGGTCGGAGAGGTGGGTTCGTCTCCGTCGCCGAGCGTGACGATGACGCGACGACAGCCCGGTCAACGACGGACTCGACGACCACGTTGCCGACGACGACGGACTCGACGACCACGGTCGGGACGGACGAGACGCGGGCGTCCGCGACGAACCGTTCGACCGATAGGAGGGCGACGAGCGACACCGCGGTCGGCACGACGAGGAACGATAGTGCCGGCAGTCCTGGATTCGGCGTGTTCGTCGCAATCGTCGCGTTGCTGAGCGCGGCGACAGCGGTTCGGCGACGACGGTCGTAGACCGGCGGCGTCTGCGACCGCGAACCGACTCGGGGTCCGGTCCGGGACGGCCGATCAGTCCTCGCTCTCGGCGAGCAGTTCCGCGAAGTACGTCACGACGAGGTCCGCGCCGGCGCGCTTGATGGAGAGCACGGACTCCCTCGCCGTCGCCTCGAGGTCGAGCCAGCCCTTCTCGGCGGCGGCGTGCAGCATCGCGTACTCGCCGGAGACGTTGTACGCCGCCACCGGCCGGTCGAACTCGCGGCGGACGTCCGCGACGATGTCGAGGTAGGGGAGCGCGGGCTTGACCATGAGAACGTCCGCGCCTTCCTCGACGTCCAGACGGACCTCGCGACCCGCCTCCCGTCGGTTCGCGGGGTCCATCTGGTAGTGTCGGCGGTCGCCGAACGCGGGCGCGCCGTCCGCCGCATCCCTGAACGGGCCGTAGAACGCCGACTCGTACTTCGCCGCGTACGAGAGGATGGGGACGTCCGCGTGCCCGGCGTCGTCGAGCGCGCCACGGATCGCGTCGACCATCCCGTCCATCATCCCCGACGGCGCCACCATGTCCGCACCCGCTTTGGCGTGACTCACCGCGACGCTCCCGAGCAACGGCAGCGTCTCGTCGTTCTCGACCGTGAGTTCCGCGGCCTCGTGCGCGTGCGGCTCCAGCACCCCGCAGTGCCCGTGCTCGGTGTACTCGCAGAGACACACGTCCGTGATGACGTACGCGTCCGTCGCCTCGGTCACTCGACGCGTCGCCTCCTGGACGACACCGTCTTCCGCCCACGCCCGCGACCCCCGCTCGTTCTTCGACTCGGGGATGCCGAACAGCATCACCGCCTCCACGCCCGTCTCCAGAACCTCCTCGACGCGCGCCACCGCCTCCTCGACCGGCACGCGCTCGTGGCCCGGCATCGACTCGATGGGCACTCGCTCGTCGGTCGTCGCGTCCACGAACACGGGCGCGACGAGGTCCGTCGCCCTGACCTCGGTCTCGCTCACCAGCTCGCGCACGCCGTCCTTCCGGAGGCGACGCGGACGCTCGATTCGCTCCATACCGGTCACTCCGAGCGCGCCTGAGGTAAGCGTAGCGCTCTCGACGACGACCGCCAGCGACATCCCGGCGGCGACACTCCGCCAGCGACACGCGGCCCGGTCGCCGGTCGCGTCGCGGGCCGCGTGACAAAACGCATTTACCTGCAGACTCGTGACTCTAGGTCGAATGACGACCGACGTCGCCGACGGCACGCAGCCCAAAGAGAACGGCCTGCGATGGCTGCTCGCGGAGTACGGGCCCCTCGCCGTCGCGGTCGGGTTCTGCCTCCTCGCCGTCGCCGGCATCGCGCTGTTCCTCGTCGGCGACGAATCGCTCGCGCGAGCGTTCCTCGACCAGTACGGGATGCTCGCGCTGTTCGCCATCCTCATCCTCGAAGGCGCGATGCTGCTGTACTTCGCGCCGAGCGAGGCGCTCGTCCCGGCGAGCATCCAGTTACTCGCTGCGAGCACGCAGGACGTCGAGACCATCGCTGTCCTCGTCCTCGTCGCCGCCGCGGGCGCGACCATCGGCCAGTACGCGCTGTTCACGCTCGCGAAACGCACCGGCCGCGACTGGCTCTTGGAGCGGACGTGGTTCCGCGTGAGCGAATCCAGGCTCGAGCGCTTCGAAGGCTGGTTCGACCGCTGGGGGCGCGCCGCCGTCCCCGTCTCGAACGCGCTCCTGTTCACGCGCGGGATGCTCACCGTCCCCGCCGGGTTCGCGGAGATGAACGACCTCGAGTTCCTCGCGCTCTCCGCGGTCGGGAGCGTCCTGTTCCAGACGTGGCTCGCGCTCGCGTGGCTCGGCGTCCTCGAACTCGGCGTCTTCTGACGCGCCACGTCACGCGCTCGCACACACCCACAAGGGCTTTTCCGGCACCATCGAATCGTCGCGTATGCCCGGTGCACGCTTCCTGGAGACGGAGCGACTGACGTTGCGGACGATAGAGGAGGAGGACGTGGACTTCGTCCACGAGCACAAGAACCCGCCCGAGGTCCATCGGTCGTACATCTGGCCGTACCCGGAGAACCGCGGCGACGTCGAGGAGTACCTGTTCGAGGGCGACGACGGCACGAGCCTCCTCGTCTGCCGCGAGGGCGACGACGGCGAGCCCGAGCCCGTGGGAGAGGTCGGGATGCACGTCGACGACCGCACGCGCGAGGCCGAGATCGGCGTGTGGGTCGCCGAGCCGTACTGGGGCGAGGGCTATGGAACCGAGGCGTGCGAGCGGTTCGTCGACTACGCGTTCGCCGAACGGAACGTCCACCGGATGATGGCGAAACACATCGAGGACAACGGCGGCTCGAAGCGCATCTGGGAGAAGCTCGGGTTCGAGCACGAGGGCGTGCACCGCGAGAGCGAGTTCATGGACGGCGCGTACCGCGACATGCACGTCTACGGCGTGCTCGCCGAGGAGTGGCGCGAGCGCGACGAGTGAATCCCTGCGACAGTCCCTCATGCCCCCACAACGCCTTTTGAGGCGCTCGCGGAATCGGGTCGTATGCCTGGTGCTGTCTTCCTGCGCGGCGACCGCGTCTCCCTCCACACGATCGAGGAAGGAGACCTCGACCTCCTGAACGAGAACGTCAACGACCCGCGGGTCCGACGGCCGTTGACGTCGGCGACGCCGACGACGATGCGGTCGACCGAGGAGTTCTACGAGGACGTCGTCAGCGACGACGACTCCGTGAACCTCCTCGTCTGCGTCGAGGGCAACGACGGCAATCCGGAGGCGGTCGGCGACATCGCGCTGTTCAAGATCCACGAGCGGACGCGCTGGGGCGAGCTCGCGATCTCCATCCACCCCGACCACTGGGGCGAGGGGTACGGGACCGCGGCGAGCCGGCTGCTCGTGGAGTACGCGTTCGACGAGCGGAACCTCCACCGAGTGCAGGCGCGCGTGATGGCGACGAACGACGCCTCGCGGCGGGTCTGGGAGAAACTCGGGTTCGAGCAGGAGGGGCGGATTCGCGAGAACCAGTTCGTCGACGGCGAGTACGTCGACACGCTCTACTTCGGCCTCCTGGAGTCCGACTGGCGCGCTCGCGAGCACTGAAACCGAACCGTCGCGGGCGGTGAAGTTCTCGGTGAGGAGTCATCAGGAACGTGGCCACCAAGTGTCACGGTAAGTATATCTCTCCGGTCGGCGTATCAGTGGTATGGTCGACAAATTCACACTCCTGGAACTGCACCTCGACGACGCCCGATTCAGCAACGCCGTCGGCAGCACGCCCGAGGAGGCCGCGGACCTGCTCGACGAGATGGACGACGAGATCGACGCCGAGATGGATGACGTCGAGACCGAGGACGTGGAGGAGTCGGGCCGTTCGATGGGTTCGACGCTCCGACGTGCGGCGTTCCTCGTGGTGCTCGCGGTCGGCATCCGGACCATCGCGCGCCGCCTGCTCTCCGACGACATCGAGGACATCGAGGACGTCGTCGGCGAGGACGCGGACTCGGACTCCGTCGCGGTCGACCTCGACGAGCACGTCGAGGCCTGAACCACGCGATAAACATACGATATCGTATATTTTCGAGTTTTCTGTCCACACCTAGTGTCGTCTTTGTAGCCGTTACGTCCGGTTCGATACCGTATACAGACCATACGGCACCCATTTTATTTCTTACACATCTGCCGTCTTTAATACGTCACATGCGGTATTAGGTAACGAGTCACATTATGGCAACCGAAGACATCAATACCGACACGTCCACCACCGAGCACAGCACAGAGACCATCCAGGAACGCTCCAGCACCGGCCTCGACTCGAACGTCGCCGGCGCACTCGCCTACCTCTTCGGCGCCCTCACCGGCATCATCTTCTACTTCCTCGAACCCGAGGACGAGTTCGTCCGGTTCCACGCCGCACAGAGCATCGTCCTCAGCGTCACGCTCTTCGCCGTCAGCATCGGGACCACGTTCGTCTCCATCCTCGTGAGTATCATATCGAGTGCAAGCATCGAAGCGAGCTTCGCCGGCGCGCTCGTGTCACTCGTGTTCTTCCTCGCGTGGCTCGTCATCGGGCTCGGCGCGTTCGCCCTCTGGCTCTTCCTCATGCTCCGGGCCTACCAGGGCAAGAAGACGCGCATCCCCGTCGTCGCCGGGCTCGCCGACCGCATCGCCTGAATCGACCACCCGCCACGACCGCCGCGACCCCCCGCTCTCCGAACGCAGCGCTCTCCTTTCGACGAACTCCCACTCGAGAAGCGACCGCACCGTCAGCAAGACCGCGACAGCGACCGCAGCCGAAACGGAACCGCGACAGCGACCGTGACCGCCCGATATCGCGGTAGCGAGGCCGCCACCGGAACGTGATCGACGGCCGTCAGACCTCGATCTGGTCCTCGGCGCCGATGGCCTCGACGATGAGTTCCGCGACGTCGACGACCTCGATGTCGTCCTCGAACCCGCCGGTCTTCCGGCCGTCCTCGTACATCGTCATGCACATCGGGCACGCGACGACGAACTTCTCGACCGCCGACCCGGCCTCGGTGTCCTCCAGCGCCTCGCGGAGGCGTTCCTCGCTCGGTTTCGTCTCCTCCTCGACCTCCATCCAGAGGCCACCGCCACCGCCACCGCAACAGAACGAATCCGCGCGATTACGGGGCATCTCGTGGAGCTCGCAGCCCGTCGCCTGCACGAGCTCGCGGGGCGCCTCGTACTCGTCGTTGTACCGCCCGAGGTGACACGGGTCGTGGTACGTGACCGTGTAATCGAGTTCGGTCCCGCGGAGCCCGAGCGCGTTCCGCTCGACGAGCTCCTCGACGACCTGCGTCCAGTGCTTGACGTCGATCTCTCCATCGGCGTTCCACTGGCCCTCGAACTCGAAGGGCATCATCGGGTCGTCCGCGAACTCGTCGAAGTCGACCTCCGGGTACTCGTTCTTGAACGTGTTGTAACTGTGGGGGTCCGTGCAGACGAGCTTCTCGAACTCGCAGTCCTCGAAGGACTCCACGTGATGCCCGGCGAGTTCGACGTAGAGGAACTCCTCGCCGACCCTGCGGATGTCGTTCCCGTCGTACTTCTCGTCGTCGAACAGGATACCGAAGGAGACGTCGGCCTCCTGGAGGATGGTCGCGAGCGACCGCGCGACCTTCTTGTTCCGGTCGTCGTAGCTCGGGTAGTCGCCGACGTACCAGAGGTACTCGACCTCCTCCTCGCGCGCGTCCGTGACGTCGAAGTCGAGGGGGTCCGCCCAGTCCGCGCGCTTGCGTTGCGGGTCGCCGAACGTGTTCCCCTTCTGCATGAGGTTCTGGAAGACGTCCTGGAGGTTCGAGTCGATCTCACCGGCGTCGGTGAGTTCGCGGTTCATCCGCGTGAACGACTTCAGGTGCTCGATCTCGACCGGGCAGGCGTCCATGCACGCCATACAGGACATGCAGGACTCCATGGTCTCCGCCTGGATGACCGACGACCCGCCGTCCGCGACGATCGCCTTCTCGTCGCCGCCGGCGTCGAGGTTCTCCCGGTACTGCTTCAGGTCGAGGATGACGTCGCGCGGGTCGAGGTTCCGGCCGCTCGCCTTGGCCGGACACACCGACGAGCAGCGCCCGCACTTCGTGCACGCGTCCTGGTCGAGTATCTCCTTCCAGCTGAAGGAGTCGATGCTCTCCGCGCCCGTGTCCGCGTCGAGGTCCGCCGGGACGCCCGGGAGGCGCTTCCCGGCCTTCTCGTCGCGCGTGACGACGTTCGCGAAGCTCGAGATCATGTGGAACGGCTTCGCGTACGGAATCGCGGCGATGAACACGAGCGCGACGATGGCGTGCGTCCACCACGTGAGCGGGTAGACGGCGGTCGCCATCGACTCGGTCATCCCCGCGGCACTGAACACGTCGGCGACGAACCACCCGACGAAGCTCACGGTCTCGAACTCGGGGCGGCCGGTGCCGAGGATGCGAACGCCCTCGGTGACGTACCCGCCGACGCCGAGGTAGAACAGCGTCCACACGAAGAGGTCGTCCTCGGTGCTGGTGTGTTTGCCCCAGAGGCGGCCGTTCCGTTCGACGTACCGCCGGTAGATCGCCATGCCGACGCCGACGACGAACAGGAGCCCCATCGCGTCCATCACGAACGAGTACGCGACGTAGAAGTCGCCGACGAAGAACGACTGCTTGTCCCCGAGGACGAACTGCGTGAACTTCTGGTAGCCGTCCATGTCGACGGCGAGGATGCCCGTCCCGATGGTGAGCGTGAGGAACCCCCAGAGGATGAACGTGTGCATCACGCCGGCGTAGAGGTCCCTGTCGAACTGTTTCTCGTTCGAGGCGACGATCTTCGTCGCCTCGAGGACGCGACGGCCGAGGTCGTTGGTGCGCTCGAACCAGTCCTCGTCGCCCTGCGCGTAGCGCGCGAACCGGTCGTAGACTCCCCAGAGGAAGACGACGATGGCGACGGCGGCGAGGTAGTAGAACACGACCTCCCCGACGTGACTGATCTGCCAGAACGTCGGGCGGGTCGTCTCTTGGGCGAGCGGTACCAGCGGAACTGTCATAGTCTATCACCCGGACGAGTCGGGCTTAAATCTTGCCACACTCGGTCGGTTGCCCGCTCCCCTCTTGCGAGAATCCTCCCGGAGTTGAGCGTTTCCGGGTTCGGGCGGGCTGCCTTCGTGCGATTCACGACCGAGTCGACGCCCGCTCGCGACCGCGATACGCATCCGAGTAGTCCACCAGTTCCGCGTCGCGCACGACCACCCGTCGTAGCCTGCGGTTGCTCGGCGAGTCGGCGCGTAGAGGAAGGCTACCGGGGTCGAAAGGTGTGGTACGTTTATGTACCGTGAGGGGTTGAGTGTCTCCGTGATGGACCGCAAGACCGAGGAACTGCGTGACATCTTCATGGACGTCGCCGGTGACGACACCGTCACCGAGTCCCAGGAGGAGTCCCGTGGCTCCCTCACAGACCGCCCAGACGTCGACGCCGCCCTCCACGACATCGTCGAGACGCTCCGGGACCGCTACGGGTTCGGGACCGACCTCGACGACGACGAACTCGTCGAGCTCGTCCAGCTCGTCTACGACGACGTGGACGACGACGCCATCGCGAGCGAGCTCGACGCCGACGTCGACGCGTTCGAGGTGTTCGTCGCCCGCACCGACTGTCACCTCGTCGACGACAGCGACCTCCCCGCCGAAGCCGACCTCGACGACGACAGCGACCCTCTCACCGTCCTCCGCGAGGCGCGCGAGGACGACCTGGACGCCGTCGCGGACGCGTTCGACGTCGACGAACGCACCGCCCGGAAGTACGTGCTCGCGCTCGACGCCAGGGAGCGTTCGCGCGCCGCGAACGACCGGTACCGGGACGCGTTCGACGACGTCCTCACGGACGCAGCGCTCTCGACGAACCTCGACGACGCCCGCGAGGACGGCCTCGACGAGGCGACCGAGGGGATGGAGGTCGACGTCGACTTCTAGCCCGCGACGCGCCGCCAGCCACCACGACGCCGCCCGCATCGACGACCACGCCCCGCGGTTTTTGTACGAGACCGCGCGAACGTCGGCGTGCTCGCGTTCAGCGACCTCCGGACAGCCGCGTACTGCCCGCGCCAGCTCTGGTACGCTCGCCAGCGCGACGACCGGTCACCGCCGGAGCGCGTCGACGCGGTCCGCGACCTCGCGACCCGGTACGACGACGCGCTCGCGGACCCCGAAGCGGTCGACGTCAGCCTGCTGGACGTCCCCGTCGAGACGTGGCGCGAGCGCGTCCGGGGCGTCCGCGAGCGCGAACCGCGGTTCCCGGACCTCTGCGACCCCGCAGGGACCGACGTCTTCCTCTCGGGCCGCGAGTGCCACGGCGTCGCGTCGAAGGTGCTCCCGGACCCGCCGCTACCCGCGCTGGTCTCACCCGGGAAGCCGCCCGAGCAGGGCGTCTGGGAGCCCCACGCGGTGTGGGCGGTCGCGGCGGCGAAGGCGCTCGCGTGGGAGCGCCAGACCAGGGTCGACGAGGCCATCGTCGAGTACCCCGCGTACGGCGTGGTGCGGCGAGTCCGCCTCACCACCCGGAAGAAGGCGGCGTACCGGGACGCGATACGGACCGTTCGGGACCTGGGCGCGCCGCCCGAGCGACTCACGGGCGACGCCGCGTCGAAGTGCGAGCCCTGCCAGTACGCCGAGGAGTGCGGCGTCCGGACGAGCACGCTCCGGTCGCGGCTCACCGGGCGCTGACCCCGCGGCTCACCGGGCGCTGACCCCGCGGCTCACCGGAGGATGACTCGGACTTCCGTCGCGACTCACTTAGCACGGCGAGACGTTCGTCCCGCTGACCCGCCGGGTTTCGTTCTCGGTGACGAGGTACGTGGCGTCGGTCGCCACGTCGGCCTCCTCGTCGTCGGTCGCGTACGAGAGCGGGTGCGTGACGTTCACGTAGACGCCGTCGGCGGTCCGATTCAGGACCGTCGCCTCCTCGTCGATGCCGACGTACGAGGTGAGACTCCAGCTCTCGACGCAGGACGCGTTCTCGAAGCGCTCGGTGATGGACGCTTCCTCGGCGTCGAGCGCTCGTTCGGTCGCGTCGTCGTTCGAGACGCCGCCAGCGGTCAGGCAGCCGGCGGTCGCGAGGACGACCAGGAGACAGCAAGAGACGCGAGTCAGTCCACGCATCGACCGGTTCGTCGACCGGTTCGCATGAGTATCTTCTGTCGCAGCGACCCGCAGGGCGGTGCTCGTCGAACCACGCGGCGACAGGTAGGTCAGTGCTCTCGAACCGCGTCGCGCTCGGGCGGTCAGTGTGCGTCGAGCCAGGCTTCGATGGCGCCGGCGAGCGCGCCCTCGCGGACGATCTCGCCGGTCGTCGGGTCGACGACGGTGCTCTCGGCGCCGTCGGTACGGCCGCCGTCGAGCACGCTACTGACCGCGTCCAGGAACTCGGGGTCGAGGTCGTCGGGGTGGCGGACGCTCGGCTCGCCCGAACGGTTCGCGCTCGTCGCCGTCACTGGAGTGCCGGCGGCCGCGTAGAGGTCGAGCGCGAGGTCGTGCGCGGGAACGCGGACGCCGACGGTGTCGCCGCCGGCGACGAGGACGTCCGGGACGTGGTCCGCTCGCTCGCAGAGCACGGTGACGGGGCCGGGGAGGAACGCGCGCATGAACGCCATCGTGTGGTCGTCGGCGTGCACGTGCTCGCGGGCGGCGGCGACGCTCTGCACGCCGAGCGAGAGCGGTTCCGAGCGGTCCCGGCCCTTCGCGTCGAACGCACGCTCGACGGCGTCGGCGTTCAGTGCGTCCGCCCCGAGGCCGTACACGGTCTCCGTCGGGTACACGACGAGGTCGCCCGCTTGGACCGCTGCGGCGGCCGCGGCGACGCTGTCGCCGGGTTCGTCCACGGACTGGTTCCCTCGAGTCATCGCGTGAACGTACCGCGAGGAAGCGGAATAAACTGCTGGTTCGAACCGTCAGTGTAGCGGTTCGCGACGGTCAGGACACCGGCAGTGGCCCGTCACTGCTCGTCGAGCGCTCCCGCGATCTCGTCGTACGGCGGGAAGTCCGGCCACTCGCTCGCGGCCCACGCGTACTCGACGGTGCGCTCCTCGTCGAGCAGGAACACGCTCGGCCGCGGTTCGGTGACGCCAGTCATCCCGTCGAGGTCGTGGACGACGCCGTACGCCTCCGCGACGCCGTTCTGCGGGTCGCTGAATATCGGGTAGTCGATGCCGCGGTCCCGTATCGTCTCGGTGGTGTCGTAGGGGTCGCTGATGGTGACGCCCACGATGGAGACGTCGTGGTCGGCCTCCCAGTCGCGCTCGCGGAGCTCGTTCCACGTGTACGTCGCCGGGAACGCGCCGTTCATCGTCGTGAACACGAGCAATACTGGCCCCTCCTCGGTCAGGTCGTCGAGGCTGCGATCCTCCCAGAACTCGTCGGTGACGAGCGGTCGCGTGAACGCCGGCGCGGTGTCGCCCACCTCGGGGTGGTCGGCCTCGGGGAGGTCCACGACGTCGAAGTCGAGGTCGACCATCAGGCGTCACCCCCGTCGGTCGCGGCGTCTGCGCCGTCGTCGGTCTCGACGTCTCTGCCGCCGTCGGTCGCCGCACGCTCGTCGCCGTACGTCGCGCGCAGGTACTCGACGATGTTCGCGGACTCGCTCATCGTCACGCCCGTCGCCTCGTCGACGAGCGCGGGCGCCGTGCGACTGCCGCTGACGCGCTGGATGACGTTCCGCCGCGAATGCAGCGGTTCGACGAACCGCGAGCGATACTCGAGGTCGTACTCGTCGAGCACGCGCACCACGCGCTCGCAGAACGGGCACGCCTGCAGTCGATAGAGCGTGATCTGGGGGTCCTCGTCCATACGCGTACTCGGAGAGCACGCGACTAAGGGGCTTGGGACGCGGCAGGCAACAGCGCAACGCAGCAAGCGAGAGTGCAGCGCAGGCAGCACAAACTGGCAGGCGGCGGGCGAGAGTCCTCGCGGCGAGCCACGCGAACGCGCCGCCGAGCGAGGTGGCCACGGGCGGTCGCCATCGGTCGCGAGGGCGACGGCGCGCAATCTGCCGGTCAGTTCGGGGGACAAGAAAAGAGTTAATCCGGCAGGATACCAAGGTTCGGCGTTGAATGGGTTCATCGCTTAGTGCTGTATCCCTGGCGACGGCCAGCTGGACCGTCCCGTTCCTCGGTATCGAGCTGGGACAGACCGCCATCGCTGTACTCGGCAGTCTCACGATTCTCGTGCTCATCGTGCTCTCGGCGTTCTTCTCGTCGTCGGAGATCGCGATGTTCTCGCTCGCCGCACACCGCATCGACGCGCTCGTCGAAGACGGGCGGTACGGCGCGGAAACCGTCAAGGAACTGAAGGACGACCCCCACCGGTTGCTCGTCACCATCCTCGTCGGGAACAACATCGTGAACATCGCGATGTCGTCCATCGCGACCGGGCTGCTCGTTGCGCTCGGCGCGAATCAGGGCGAGGCTGTCTTCTTCGCGACGTTCGGCATCACGGCGCTCGTGCTCCTGTTCGGAGAGAGCGCGCCGAAGTCCTACGCGGTCGAGAACACCGAGTCGTGGGCGCTCCGCATCGCGAAGCCGCTGAAGGTCTCCGAGTTCGTCCTCCTCCCGCTCATCGTCCTCTTCGACTACCTCACGCGTATCGTGAACAAGGTCACGGGCGGCCGCTCGGCCATCGAGACGAGCTACGTGACCCGCGACGAGATACAGGACATGATCGAGACCGGGGAGCGCGAGGGCGTCATCGAGGAGGATGAACGCGAGATGCTCCAGCGCATCTTCCGGTTCAATAACACCATCGCGAAGGAAGTGATGACGCCGCGCCTCGACATGGACGCCATCTCGAAGGAGGCACCCATCGAGGAAGCCATCCAGCAGTGTATCCACGGTGGCCACGCGCGCCTCCCCGTCTACGAAGGGAGTCTGGACAACATCATCGGCGTCGTCCACATCCGCGACCTCGTCCGCGACCTGAACTACGGCGAGAACGGCGACCTGGAGCTCGGCGACCTCATCCAGCCGACGCTGCACGTCCCCGAGTCGAAGAACGCCGACGAACTCATGGCGGAGATGCGCGAGAACCGCATGCACATGGTCATCGTCATCGACGAGTTCGGCACCACCGAGGGCCTCGTGACGATGGAGGACATGATCGAGGAGATCGTCGGCGAGATCCTCGAGGGCGAGGAGGAGGAACCCATCGAGCAGGTGAGCGAGGACGAGGTCCTCGTCAAGGGCGAGGTGAACATCGAGGAGGTCAACGAGTTCCTCGACATCGAGCTCCCGGAGGGCGAGGAGTTCGAGACCATCGCGGGCTTCATCTTCAATCGCTCCGGGCGCCTCGTCGAGGAGGGCGAGGTGATGGAGTACGGGCGCGTCCGCATCACGGTCGAGCAGGTGGAGAACACGCGCATCATGAAGGCGCGGTTGACGCTCCTCCCCGAGGAGGAGGCGAACGACGAACCGGACGCGGACGCGGACGTCGAACCCGGCGAAGTCCCGACCGAGTGACAGCGCGTCGGGGCGCTCGCTCCAGCCGAGTGCCTCTCCACCAGCTTTTTTCAGTCTTTAGGTCCCCGAGTTGAACGTGACGTCTCGTACTGGTGTGGACGACGGTCCGGGGCTCGGGCGGATGTACAGGTTGCTCGCGGGTGGTATCGGACTCGGTGCACTCGGGTTCGTGCTCGTCGGTGCGACGATGGGCGTCGGTGAGCCCGGCGTCGTCGCGAAGTCGGGGCTCGCGCTCCTGGGCGCGGGGTTCGCGATGGTCGGGTACGGGCTCGTCCGATACCGCGAGCCGGTCGCGGCGACGGACTCGCGGTACGACTACGGGCCGGTGACCATCGCGACGTTCGGCGTCGTGGCCGTCGCCGCCGGCGTCGCGCTCGGGTACGCTGCGGTCGTCGCGTGACCGACCCGGACGCCTCGAACCGCGTTCCGTCGGCGGCCGCATCGCTCGTCCCGACGGTCGCAGCACCGGAAGCCAGAGTTTTTTACGGAGACGTTAGCCACGTATCGTATGGCGAGTCGAGAGGCTCCGTTGGGGCGGTTCAAGGTGCTGTGGATGGGCGGGTTCGCGGCCGCGTTCGTCGGCATGTTCGTCGGGCTGGGTGCGCCCGACGGCAGTCAGTACGCGGCCGTCGAGCGCCTCGGGTTCCTGATAGCGGCGCTCGGGTGGGGGAGCACGGGGTACGGCCTCGTCCGCTATCGCGACGCGCTCGCGGCCGTCGAGGGGCACCCGCGGAGCGTGTACGGGAGTTCGACGACGACGAACGTCCTGACGAGCGTCCCCTTGTTCTGGTTCGCGTCGGCGTTCGCCGCCGGCGCCGTCCTGTGACCGACTACAGGAGGAGTACGTCGACGAGCCAGAAGCCGGCGTAGGCGACCACGAAGGAGAGGACGAGCGAGCCGATCCACGCGGCGACGGTCTTCAGCATCTTCTCGCGGCTGACGCCGCTGGAGCCGGCGGCGTACCCGCTGCCGACGATGGTCGAGACGATGATCTCGTTGAACGAGACGGGGACGCCGAGGAAGATGGCGACCTGCGCGATACTGAACGCGGGGATGAGCGCGGCGATGGAGCGGCGTGGGCCGAGCGACGAGTAGTCCTGACTGAGTGCCTTGATCATCCGGGGGGCGCCCGTCCACGAGCCGACGAGGAGGCCGAGGCCGCCGGCGAGCAGCAGGACGGTGAGCGGGAGGACGACGGCCTGCCCTTCGCCGACGAGGGGCGTGAGCGGGCCGATGGCGAGGCCGACCTGGCTGCCGCCCGCGGAGAACGCGACGAGGCCGCCGAGCGCGACGAGGAAGTGCTGTTGGCCGGCGGCCTCGTCCGCCCGGAGGTCGAGCGCGAGCACGCCGGCGACCGCGAGCGCGACCGCGGCCGTGACCGCGAGGACGCCAGTGGTCGACGCGACGCCGAGCGCGTCGGCGACGGCGGCGGCCATGGATCGCGTCTCGCCTTCCGGGCCGAGGAGCGTGAACCCGATGTTCGCGACGATGGCGCCGACGATGGCGGCGAGAACGGGGACGACGACGCGCTCGCTGACGCCCTCGGCGCGTAGGAGTCGAGCAGTCGTGTACGCGACGAACCCGCCGACGAACGGGATGGAGACCCAGACCGCGACGAGTTCCTGGTACTTCGATATCGCGGGGTCGCCGCCCATCGCGAGGCCGACGCCGACGACCGCGCCCGTGACGGTGAACGCGGTCGCGATCGGGTAGCCCGTGTAGACGCCGAACGCGACGAGGACGGCGGCGACGAGCAAGCCGACGGTCGCGGCTTCGGCCGACAGCGCGGTGTTCAAGACGAGTTCGGACCCGACGGCCTCGGTGACGTTCGCGCCCTGGAGGACGGCGCCGGCGAACCCGAGGATGCCGACGACGAACCCGGCGCGCATCACGCCGATGGCGTTCGCGCCGACCGCGGGCGCGAACGGCGTCGACCCCGAGGACCCGGCGCCGATCGTCCACGCCATGAACAGACTCGCGAGTCCGGCGACCGCGAGCGTGGCGAGCGTGCCGGCGTCCACCATTTCGTATGGGTTCGAGTGTGGGACGATACAAGTAGGCGTCGCCTCCGGCGTCGACGACCTCGAGATGTGGATTGGGGCGTGCAGTCAGCGCTCGCGGTCGCTGGCGTCGTGGACGATGGAGAAGAGGACGTCGTCGCCACCGACGCTGACGGGCGTGGAGTAGACGTCGACGGCGCGGACCTCGCCGTCGGCGAGTTCGTGCTCGAACTCGAAGTGGTTCTCGTCGCCGGCGTCCGCGGCGGCGCGACGGGCGGCGACCTCCTCGGGCGGAAGGGCGTTGATGTCGTCGACGCGACGGTCGGTGAACGCGTCGGCGTCGTACCCGTAGAACTCGCGGGCGGCGTGGTTCGCGCGCTCGATGCGGCCGGTGTCGGGGTCGACGAGCAGCATCGGGGAGGCGTGCTCCTCGAAGATCGCTTCGAAGCGGTCGGCGCGCTCGCGGAGTTCGCGCTGCGCGCGGTACTCGGAGACCGCGCGTTCGACGCGGTTCGCGAGCAGCGTCCACGCGTCCGCACCGCCCTTCTGGACGTAGTCGCTGACGCCCGCGGAGATGGCGGTGCTCGCCACTTCCTCGCTGCCTTTGCCCGTGAACAGGACGAAGGGCACGTCGGGGTCGTGGTCGCGGACGCGTTCGAGGAACTCGAGGCCGTCGCACGACGGCATGTCGTAGTCGCAGACGACGCACTCGACGTCGTCGAGCGCGTCGAGTGCCGCGTCGGGGTCGGCGTACGTGCGCACGTCGAGGTCCTTCCGTTCGAGGAATCGTTCGGCGAGGTCGAGGAACGCCTCGTCGTCGTCGAGGTGCGCGACGATCGGCTGCTCGACCATACTCGGTCGAGCGCGCGCCGCGACAAAGAAGTTCGGGGGGAGATACGTCGGGTCGACGGTCGTCGCGTCCACCCTGACCTTCGAACCCGAACGTTCGAGTGGCGGCCGGGCGAACCGCTCGCGTCCATGGTCTCCCTCCCCGAGTACGTGCAGGCTGCGTGGGGTCGCGTGCGGTCGGACGCCGTCCTGCTCGTCCTCCCCGTGGTCGGTACCGCCCTCCAGTTCGAGAACGCGCTGCGCGTGCTACGCGCCGGCTCCGGCGGTGGCGTGACGTTCACGTTCCCGACGGGGTTCGCGACGCTGTGGTCGTTCGTGAACGTCCCGACGCCCGACGGCGTGTTCGTGCGGCCGGTCGCGTTCGTCGTCGGCCTGCTCGTGCACGCCGCACTGACGGCGGTGTACGTCCCGCGGGTCGTCGAGCGCGTCCGTCCGGGACGGGGCGAGGCGCGCGTCGGCGCGGCGCTCTCGCGGTACTTCGCGCCAGTGTTCGGTATCGCGCTCGCGCTCGCCGCGTTCGGCCTCGTCCTCGTCGCCGCGGGCCTCGCGCTCGGCCCGCTCGTCCTGCTCGCGCTCCCGCTCGTCCTCGCCGTCGGGTACGCGCTGTACGCCGCGCCGTTCCTCGTCGTCGTCGAGGACCGCGGCGCCGCCGACGCCATCGAGCGGAGCGTCGACCTCGCGACCGACGGCGGCGCGTACGCCAGCTACGGCGGCCAGTACCTCCTCGTCGTCGCCGTCGTCTCGCTGCCCGCGTCGACGGTCGTCCGCGCCGGCGTCCTCTCCATCGCGCTCGCGACGCTCCTCGCCGCGCCGCTGGCCGCCGCGCTCACCGCTGCCACGGCCGCGTTCGTCGCCGACCTCGTCGACGGTCGGTTCGACCGCCACGACCGTGGAGGCGACGACGGTCGGCCGTCGAGCGCGCCCGACCGCGCGAGCGACGACGCCCCCCGCAACCCCAGTGACGGCCGCGACGCTCGCGACGACGAGGGACGCGGGAACCACTGGATGCACGAGAACGACCGCAACAGCCGCGACGAGGACGGCGCCGACCGTAACAGCCGCGACGAGGACGGCGCCGACCGTAACAGCCGCGACGAGGACGGCGCCGACCGCAACAGCCGCGACGACCGCTAGTTCGAGTCCGGCCGGGACCGACCCTCGGTCGTCGAGTGCGGCGGTTCGACGCCTTCCGCGGCCTCGGCGATCTCGGTGTCCTTCTCGGTGTCGACGTGCCAGCGGTCGACGGTGTCCTCGTACTCGTAGAGGCGCTCGGCGACCTCCTCCTTGAGGTCGTCGTCGTTCACGTTCACCTCGAAGACGAACGTGTCGTCGTCACCGCCGGTCTGCTGGATGTTCGCGGACACGAGCGCGTTGTCGAAGTAGTACGGCGCGAGCTGGGTCATCACGTGCTGGTAGACGGTGTCCTCGACCTTCCGCAGCGCCTTCCGGCCCGCGGAGTCCGCGGCGCGCGCGACGTACCCGATGGACTTGCGCCACTCCTCGACGGCGTCGTCGGTCTCGCCGTTCTCCAGGCGCTCGTAGGACTCGCTTATCTTCTCGCCCGCGGACTGCACATCCTCGCCGGGTTCCTTCCCGGCCTTCTCGCCCTCGCCCTCCTCGACGCTCGCCTGGTCGGCGGTCTTCGGCGCGACGTCGTCGTCGATGTCCTCGTGATGCTTCGGTCGCCACTCCTCCCACTCGTCGAACGCGCCCGCGTACTCGTCGTAGGGAACGTCGAGGTCCCGGAACGCCCGCGTGACGCGTTCGCCGTGCTCGACGACGTCCGACCACGACCCGCGGACCTTGAACCCGGAGATGCTCTCTTCCATTCGGTTGGGAACGACGTACGGCGCGAACGCTGATAAGTGTTGTACGCACCCCGATAGCACGGCGCTGGGCGGCCTGCGAGCGCGACGGGGGCGGTGAGACCGAATGGATTTACTTCGCGGGCGTCGCGTTGTCGGGTATGACCATCGAGAACCGGGACGAGGCGTACCTCGTCACGCACGCGCTCGCGAAGGACACGCTCTCGAAGCTGCGGAGCGTCGAGACCGAGCAGGTGGCGTTCCGGAAGGGCCTCGTGAAACTCGGCCGTATCTGCGGGTACGAGATCATCGACGGCCGGATGGAGACGGAGTACGTCCAGATCGAGACGCCGCTCGCGGACACGATGGGCGAGCGCGTCAAAGGGCTCGACGACGTCGTCATCGTGAACGTGCTGCGGGCGGCAACGCCGTTCGTCGAAGGCCTCCTGAAGGCGTTCCCGCGCGCTCGCCAGGGCGTCATCTCCGCGAGCCGCGACGAGGAGGCCGGCCGGAACGAGGACGGCGAGTTCCCCATCACGGTCGACTACGTGAAGCTCCCGGAGATAACCGAGGAGGACACGGTCATCGTCGCGGACCCGATGCTCGCGACGGGGTCGACGATGGGGCGCGTCCTCGAGCACGTCACGGAGAACGCGCCCGAGCCCGAGCACCTCATCGCGCTGTCGGCGGTGTCGGCGCCGGAGGGCCTCGTTCGCGTCGCCGACCAGTGCCCGGAGGCGGACCTCCTGACGGTCGCGATCGACGACGAGCTCGACGAGAACGGCTTCATCGTTCCCGGGCTCGGGGACGCCGGCGACCGCGCGTTCCGCACGACGTAGGCGGTCGAGGTCCGGCCGCCGAGTCGCGGTGGGTCGACTCGCGCGGTGCGGGGGTTTATTACGAGCGGCGTGCACGTAGCGGCCATGACCGAGGATGCGTGCGACGACTGCGGGGACGCGGTGTCCGACGCGCTGGCGCGGACGGTGCGGCTGGCGGTCGACCGCACCCAGATCGACTCCCAGCGACTGTGCCCGGACTGCTTCGCGGGCTGGATCGACCGCTATCAGGCCGAGATGCAGCCGGGTGGGATGGACGAGCCGACGATCGACGACGACGACATCATCGTCGACTAGATTACTGGCTCCGAGCTTCGAGTGGCGAGGCCGTGACGCTCGAACCCCTCCGTTTCCCGTCTAGACCCCCAGCAGGCGTCGAGGTGTCACGCCTGGTTTTCCACCGGAGACGCTCCCCGCGAGTGATGAGGGTCGCTCGGTGTGGTTCGAGAGCGCGATCGGGACGGCAACAGCCACTCCCGTCGAACCCCCTCGTTTCGGGTCCGGAACCGGACGACTCCGGTCGGTTCGAGGCGGCTGTGTCTCGGGCCGAAACCACCCCTCCCTTGGCAACGTAACGCACACGAGTGAGTGAGAGCGGGCTCGTCGACCCACTCACTCGAACCCCCTCGTTTCGACTGTGTAATCGCACGACTACGCCCACGTCCATCCCTCGTACGTTCCGTCCGAAACCCACCCATCATTGCGAATCACCATCACAGTAGCGGTTCGTCGACTGCGACCGAGTCTCGCACCCGAACCCCCTCGTTTCGAGTGAGTGGTCGCCGCCGACGCGACGTCTGACGCGCGTTATCTCCTCACGAAACGCCCCCCAGTAAACTCCGGAGCCAGCGAGGTGTCGCGGTCGAAAGCCGTTTCTCCCGCCGCACCAACGTCCTCGCAATGACAGAGGTGCTGCTGACGAACGACGACGGCATCGACGCGGACGGACTCGCCGCGCTCTACGAGGAACTGCGCGCGCTCGGGGACGTCACCGTCGTCGCACCAGTCGAGAACCAGAGCGGCGTCGGCCGCGAACGCTCGCAGTACGTCACGCGCGAGGAACACCCGTGGGGGTACGCGGTCGACGGGACGCCCGCGGACTGCGTCGCGTACGCGCTCCGCGGCCTCGACACCGAGTTCGACCTCGTCGTCTCCGGCGCGAACCACGGCCCGAACCTCGGCGCGTACGTCCTCGGCCGGAGCGGGACCGTCGGCGCCGCGATGGAGGCCGCGTTCCTCGGGACGCCCGCGGTCGCGGTCTCCGCGTATCACTCGCGGGACTTCCACGTACATCCGCCCGACGACCACGACTTCGACCCGCCGGCGCGCGTCGCCCGCGAGGTCGTCGCGGCCGCGCTCGACGCCGGGGTCTTCGACGACGTCGACGTCCTGAACGTGAACGCGCCCATCGAGGACGCCTCGGCGCGCGTCCGCCTCACGCGACCCGACGCGGACTTCGACCTGCACGTCGAACGCCACGAGGACACCGACGACCTGCCCGTCGACGTCGACGACGACCAGGACGTCATCGGTCTCCGAGACTCGCTGTGGCCGCACGTCGTCGGCTGGGAGAACCCGATGCCGGGCATCGACGAGCACCGCGAGCGCTACCCCGTCGGGACGGAGCGTCGCGCGGTCATCGACGGCGAGGTCGGCGTCTCCGGACTCACCGCCCCGCGGAACGCGCTCGAGACCGACGCGCTCGAACGGGTCGTCCGGTCGGTCGACAGTGCTCGCACCGCGCTCGCGGACGCCGGCGACGAGTAGCGTCGAGGCCGCCGAGGCCGGACCAGGGGCTCACCGCGAGAGCACCGCGACCGCGGCGAGCGCGACGAGCGCGCCGACGAGCGCCGCGAGTAGCGCGGCGAACGCGACCTGGAATCCGAACGCTTCGGCGAGGACGCCGACGGTCGCGGGCGCGACGGCGCCGACGCCCATGATGGCGGTTCGGACGACGCCGAGCGCGCCGCCGGCGACGTCGTCCGGGACGAGTTCCACGAGGTACGCGCCCCGAACCGGCCGGAAGCCGTGACTGCCGAGGCCGAACGCGACGACGCTCGCGCCGACGACGAGGACGCCCGCGGTCGGGAGGGCGACGACGAGCGCGAGCCCGACCGCGGCGAGCGCGAGCGCCGCCGCGATGACGGGGAGGCGGCCGAGGCGGTCGCTCGCCGCACCCGTCGCCACCTGGACGACGCTCACCGCGAACAGCGCCGCGTAGACGGTCCCGGCGGTCGCGGCGGAGAGGTCGGCGGTCTCGACGAGGTACGTCGGGAGGAAGGCGACGGCGCCGTTGTACGTGAACGAGAAGAGGACGGTGACGGCGACGAACGCGGCGACGTCGCGGTCCGCGAACAACGCCGCGTACGCCGAGAGCGACGTTCCGCTGTCGGGGTCGCCCGCGCCGGCGTCGCCGACGCGCCCGGGGACGCGGAGCGCGAACGCGACGGCGAGCACGAGGCCGGTCGCGCCCGCCGCGAGGAACACCGCCGGCCAGTCCGTCGTCGCGGCGAGGGCGCCCGTCGTCACCGCGACCACCGCGACGGGCGCGACCACGCCACCGAACGCCCCGAACGTGTCGAGGACGCCCAGCGCCCGCCCGCGTCGCCGCGAGTAGATACGGGACAGGAGCGGGACGGCGACGGTCTTGTGCGCGCCCGTCCCAACGCCGACGAGGACCATCGCCGCCACGAGTACCGCGAACGGGAGCGGCGAGCCGAGCGCGAGCGGGACGGCGAGCGCGAGCGACGCCACCGCCGCCACCAGCGCCCCCACGGTGACGACGCGCCACCCACCGACGCGGTCCGCGAGCACGCCCGAGGGCAACTGCATCGCCGCGTACGCCAGCATCAGCGCCGTGAACGCCCCGCCGACCACCGCGTTCGACACGCCGTACTCCGCGGTGAGCGTCGGGAACAGCGGCGGGAACAGGTATCGCAGGAACTTCGCGAGGAACCAGATACCCGCCGTCAGCACCAGTGCGTCGAGGCGAGCGACCCGGTCTCGAAACCCGTCAGTCGCGGTCGAGGCCCGCATCGCCGTCGCCTACGCGACCGACCGCCTTGACGGCGGTGGTCCGAAGGACGTCACCGTCGCGTCTCAGCGCGGACTCGAGGGGCTTGCACCGCCGGGGATAGCTGCGCCGCGCAGCGTCACTCGACCTGGTCGCGGGCCGACACCGAGAATAACCGCTCGAACTCGGTCAAGTCCTCGGGATGGTCGTGTCCCGGAGCGGCGACCGTCTCGAAGAAGCCGTGATGGTCCTCGCTCAGCGCCGCTAGAGCCTCGTCCATCTCGTCGGGGTCGACGTCCTTCGGATACTCGTCGCTCTCCTCGTGGAGATAGTACAACGCAGGCTCCGCTGCGTCGAGCCAAGCCGTTTCCCCGTTCATCCCCTCTAATTCCAGTCCACGCTCGAAGGTTTCGCGACGGTCTTCGAGTCCGTCGAAGTGCTCTCGGACCTCCGTCAGGCGCTCCGGATCGAGCCGTAACTTGAACAGCCGTCTGTTCGCCATCGGTTACTCGCACGGAGCAAGTGAATAAAAAGCCAGTGTTCAAATCGTTCGTGCGATCAGTCGCCGAACGGCCCCTTGCCGCCACCCATCCCGCCCATGCCGCCCATGCCGCCACCGCCCTCGCCCTGCATCTTCTTCATCATCCGCTGCATGTCGCCGTCCATCCCGCCCTGGAACTGCTTGAGGGTGCGTTCCATCATCTTGTGCTGCTGGAGGAGTTCGCGGACCTCCTCCTCGGCACACCCCGAGCCGCGCGCGATGCGCTCGACCTGCGTCTGCCCGACCCCGCGCGGGTTCTCCATCTCCTTCTCCGTCATCGAATCCATGATGATCTCGAACCGCCGCATCCGGTCCTGGGTGACGTCCATCGCGTCGTCCGGCAACTGGTCCTTGATGCCGCCGCCCATCCCGGGAATCATGTCCATGATCTGGTCGAGCGGCCCCATGTTGTTCATCGCCTCCAGCTGCTTCTGCATGTCCTTCAGCGTGAACTCGCCCTTCAGCATGTCCTCGGGGTCCCAGTCGTCCTCCTCGTCGCCCGTCTCCTCCATCGCGCGCTCGACGCGCTCGGTGAGTTGCTTGAGGTCGCCCATCCCGAGCAGTCGCGAGATGAAGCTCTCGGGCTCGAACCGCTCGATGTCCTTGACCTCCTCGCCCGTGCCGAGGAAGCCGATCGAGGAGTCCGTCTGGTCGACCGCCGTCAGCGCCCCACCACCCTTCGCGGTCCCGTCGAGCTTCGTGATGACGACGCCGTCGATACCGATGGACTCGTCGAACTGACTTGCCTGGTCCTTCGCGCCCTGCCCGATGGCGGCGTCGAGCACGAGCAACGACCGGTCCGGGTCGACCGTCCGGTCGATCTCCTCGATCTCGCTGATGAGGTCGTCCTCGAGCGCGTGCCGACCCGCCGTGTCCACGATGTGGACCTCCGCGTCGCTCGTCGCTTCCAGTCCCTCGCGAGCGATCTGGACGGGGTCGTCGCAGTCCGGGTCACCGTAGAACTCGACCTCCGCGCGCCGACACATCTCCTTCGCCTGGTCGTACGCACCAGGGCGGAACGTGTCCGTCTGGATGACCGCCGGCCGGAGTCCCTTCTTCGAGAACCACCACGCCATCTTCGCCGCGGACGTGGTCTTCCCCGACCCCTGGAGGCCCGCGAGCAGGATCGTCTGCTCTTCGAGCGGGATGTCCGTGGACTCGCCGACGAGGTCGACGAGTTCCTCGTAGACGATGCGGAGGACGTGATCGCGCGCCGTCGTGCCCTTCGGCGGTTCCTCGTCGAGCGACCGCTCCTTGATGCGGTCCGAGAGGTCCATCACGAGGGAGACGTCGACGTCGGCCTGCAGGAGCGACCGCTGTATCTCCTTGACGACCTCCTCGACGTCTTCCTCCGAGATGCGTGACTTCCCGCGGAGCGTGTCGAGCGTGCCCCGCAGAGAGCTTCCGAGGTCGTCGAGTACCATTATTGGCCGGAGATACGTGACTCCCACCTAAAGGCCTTTTTCTCGCGTGCGAGGACCAACCGAGGCCGCCGCCGAACACCTCACCACTCGGACAGAAACTGTCTTCGCGATAACTTTTTCACGAGGGAATCGCGTACTCGTGAACGCAGCTGGTGCCTCGCCACCGCTGGCTGTGGATCAGTCGGCACTCGACGCTGGCTGTCATCCTCCACTTCCATCACCACTTTCGCACGTCACCCGCGAGCGACCGCGTTCCACGCGACCGAGCCGAAGAGCGCGCTACGCGCGACCGCGATGCGACGAGCGGTACGCCTCGAGCACGGACTCGAAGTCGTCGACGGTCCGCTGCAGCCGGTCCTTCAGTTCGTCGTACTCCTCGACGAGGGACTCCCACTCGGCCTCCCCCGAGAGCGCCATCTCGCGGTGCTCGGCGAGCAACACGCGCCGCTTCGTCTCGAGGCGCAGGAACCGCTGGAGGTCCGCGTCGTGCTCGCGCGCCCGCATCTGGAGTTCGATCGCGTCCACGAGCTCCTCGTGCTGCACGGGCTTGACGAGATAGTCGTCGAACGGCATCTCGAGCACGTCCAGCTCCGGGTCGATCGCCGTCACCACGATGACCGCCGGGTCCGCCTCCCGTCGCTCCAGCATCTCCAGCACGTCGTCGCCCGAGTACCCCGGCATCCGTCGGTCGAGTAACACCACGTCGACGTCCTCGTCCACCTCCGCGAGGAACGCCTCCCCCTCGTAGACCGTGCGAACGTCGTAGTCCGCGCGCAACCAGAGCGTGAACATGTTCGCGAGCTTCTCCTCGTCGTCGACGACGAGCACGGTCGTCTCCTGGTCTCCTGGCATCTGCTATCGAACCACTAACACGTGGAGTGACTTAGCAGTTGTAGCCGTCGCCGCGAGTAACGAACCGCAGAGAAGCGCCCGCGGAGTCCGCGGCCACCGCGCGACCGCTTCACACGACGACCGCGTGGCCGTCGCGATGCGACGGGTTACTCGTCGTCGTCGAGCAGTCGGTCGACCATCCGGTCCGGGTCGAACCGCTCCAGGTGGTCGTACCCCTGGCCGACGCCGAGGAAGAGGATGGGCTTCCCGGTGACGTGCGCGACCGAGATGGCGGCCCCACCGTTGGAGTCCGCGTCCGCCTTCGTCAGGATGGCACCGTCGATCTCCGCCGCGTCGTTGAACTGCTTCGCGCGCTGCACGGCGTCCTGTCCTGCGACCGCCTCGTCGACGAACAACGTCATGTCCGGCCCGACGACCCGCCCGATCTTCTCGAGCTGGTCCATCAAGCCCTCGTTCGTATGCAGTCGACCCGCGGTATCGCCGAGGACGACGTCCACGTCGTTCGCGTTCGCGTACTCCACGGCGTCGTAGATGACCGCCGCCGGGTCACCGCCCTGCTCGTGCGCGATGAGCTTCTTCCCGAGCGCGTTCGCGTGCTCTCGGATCTGCTCGTTCGCCCCGGCGCGGTACGTGTCGCCGTTCGCCAGCACCGACGACATGCCGCGTTCCTCGAAGTACCGCGCCATCTTCGCGATACTCGTCGTCTTCCCGACGCCGTTCACGCCAGTGAAGATGATGACGAGGGGCTTGTCGGCCTCCGCGACGCGCTGCTCGAAGTCGAACTGGCCGACGCTGATGACGTCGTAGAGCGCGTTCCGGAGCGCCTCCTCGACGACCGAACCGGTCGACTCCGTGAACTTCCGCGTCTCCCCGACGAGGTCCTCGCGGATGTTGTCGAGGATCTGCTGGGCGACGCCCATCTCGACGTCAGAGGACAATAGCGCTATCTCGAGCTCCTGGAGGGGGCCTTCGAGGTCCTCCTCCTCGATGACGAACTTCCCCGTGGCGAGCGACTTCGCCTTCCGCGCGAACCCCGTCGACTTCGAGGACTCGTCGTCGTCCGTATCGTCGTCGTCCGCGTCCGCATCGACCGCCGCGGCGCTCGCATCGGCCGCGTCGGCGTCGACCGTCTCTGCATCGGTCGCGCCGACGGCATCCGCATCCGAGGTGCCAGTGTCCGCATCGACGGTGTCCGCGTCGTCGACAGCGGTCGCTGCGTCAGTCGACGCGGTCACGTCGTCGGTCGCCTCACCGCCAGCAGCGGTCTCGTCGCCGTCGACGTCGGCCGCGTCGACGACCTCGCCGTCAGCAACGTCGGCGTCCTCGGGGTCGAGCTCCTCGGCGTTCTCCTCGGCCGCCTCCTCGGCGTCCTTCCGGAAGCTCCCGAGCTTCTCCTTCAGACTGTCGAACATCGAGCCTTACTCGTCGTCGCCTTCCTGCTGCTGCATCTGCTGCATCTGCTGCTGCATCTGCTGCTGCTGCATCTGCTGGGCCTTCTCCTCGAGCTCGCTGGACTCGGCCTCGAGGTCGTCGATGTCCTCGGAGACGGCGTCGATCTTGTCGTCGACGACGTCCTTCTTCGTCTCGAGCGTCTCGATGGCGTCGCCCTCGGACTGCTCGGCCGCGTACCCGCCGCCGAGTCCGACGACGACCTCGTCGAGGTCCTGGACCTCTGCGCGAACGTACGCGTCGCCGCCGAGGGGCACCTGCACCGTCGACCCCGTCTCGAGCGTCTCGAGCGCCTCGATGGCCTCGTCGATCTCGGTCTTCTCGTCGCGGAGGTCCTCGATGTCCGCTTCGAGCCCCTCGATCTCTTCCTGGATCTGCTGGAGTTCCTGGGAGAGCTGCTGGAGTTCACCGCCGCCGCCACCACCCATCATTGTGCTTCGACCTCCTCGATCTCGACCTGGTGACGCGTGCAGCCGTGGCGGCTGCCGAAGTTCGCGTACGTGTGTTCGCGAGCGACGTTCTCGTTCGTCGCGTCGATTGTCGTCTCGAAGTTGTTCCGTCCGCGCTTCGTCTGGAACGTCCCGCGGATAGTGAACTGACTCATGTAGTCGAATCCGTCGCCTAGGGGGAAGAATCTTCTCACTTCAATATCCCGCCGCTGTGGCGTGCTCGCCAGGCGAGCGCCGGGAATATCCGGCGGTACGGCCGCGGGCGGACTGCCGGCGACCGTCTGTGTGGGAGTAGGTCGCGTCTACGGTGGGTTCGGGCGTGGTCGGCGTTCGGTCCCGTCGACGCTGCAGTCGGTCGGTGCCGGCTCTCGTCGCCGTCGGCGGACGCGTCGTTCGCGGCAGCGGTGCGCTCGGTCACGCTGGCGGAGGCGTCGGTCTCGCTGCTGGATGCGCTCCGTCTCGCTCGCGGGACCCCTCCGTCTCGCTCGCGGGACCCCTCCGTCTCGCTGGCGTATACGCTCGTTCCCGTGGCGTATGCGCTCGTTCCCGTCGTTGGAGCCAGCCCTAGCTGGTCTCTAACTAACTCCAATCCTGTCGAGTTGGTAACTATCATGCAGCCGCTCGGATGCAGCCCGCGGCGCGAGCGAGGTCGTGCGGCGGCACCCCTCGTGGGCGTCGTCCTCATGCTCGGGCTCGTCGTCGCCGGTGCAGGCCTCGTGTACGCCACCGGGATGGACGCGAAAGCATCCGTGCAGGACGCCTCCGCGGCCGACAGCGCGGAGACGTCGCTCCAGGCTGCCGGCGCGACGTTCGCGTCGGTCGCGCACGCCGGGGGCGATGCGACCGAGTTCGTCGACCTCGGCGACTCGGCGCGGGACATCCGCGTCGAGAGCGACGGCCGCCTCCGCGTCCAGGTGAACGGCCGCGCGGCGTGTACGGCCGAGACCGAGCTCGGGACGGTCGTCGCCGACACCGGCTCGGACGTCACGGTCGCGTACCAGGCGGGCGCCATCTTCAGGCGGTCGGCGAGCGGGACGACCATCGTGCAGTCGCCCGCGCTCGACTACCGCACCGAGCACGTGAACGGTCACCCGATCCGGACGGTGTCGTTCCCGGTGCCGAACGTCACCGGCGACGTCGACGGCCGCGAGTTCCTCGCGAGCGCCGACCGCGCCGACGACACCATCCAGGACGACCTCTGCCTCACCGACGACGGCGCCGTCGACCTCGAGTACGTGCGCGAGGTCACCATCACGGTCGCGGGCAGCGACCACTATCGCGCGTGGCATCGGTTCTTCGAGCGCGAGTTCGGCGCGGTCGCCGACCACAGCGTCGACCACGGGACCAAGACCGCGTCGGTCACCGCACCGCTGGGTGCGGGCGTCCGCCCGAGCCAGTTCACGTTCGAGGGCATCCAGGTGTACGGCGCGATCTTCTCGACGGCGTCCTCCGGCGAACTCCTCCTCCAGACCCAGCACGCGACCGTCGACAGCTACGACAGCGCGGCCGGCCCGTGGGGTGGCGCCGCGCCGACGTACGAGAGCGACGGCGCCGTGTTCACGCGCGGGAGCGTCGCCGTGCAGGCCAACGGCGCGACCATCGCGGGGAACGTGTACGCGGAAGGCGAGGTCGAGCTCTCGCAGTCCTGTGGCTCCGGCACCGACCAGTGCGTCACCGGGGACGTCTACGTGAACAACTCCACGGCGAGCGGGCCCGTCACCGCCTTGCACCCGTCGAGCGCGAGCGAGCGCGCCGAACGCATCGGCGGGACGTGGGGGAACGGCACGCAGCTCCCGGCGGTTCCGCCGATGGACGCGACCATCGACCGGACGGTCGCGACCGCGAGCACGTACAACACGAACGACGACGAGTCCGCCGTCGACGCCTCGGGCGTTCAGTACGCGGCGGGGAGCGCGACCGTCGAGTCCGGCGTGTACTACGTCGACGACCTGACCGTCCCCGCCGGGAACGAACTCGTGTTCGACACGACCGACGGTGACGTCGTACTCGCCATCGCGGAGGACGTCGACATCGGCGCTGACGCCACGGTGACCGTGAAGGGCGACGGTCGCGTGCACGCGTTCGTCGGCGAGTCGACGACCGCGGGCGACCAGCTGTTCGTCGACGAGGGCGCGACCGTGCGCGTCCTCGACGCCGGCACGCGAACGTACCGGTCGAACGCGTTCGTCGTCGCGTGCAAGGCCGGGTGCAGTGCGACGTTCGCGGACGCCCCGTCGTCGAACCCGACGACGTTCACGGGCGTGCTCTACGGGCCCGGTGACGTCGCCGACGACGGCACCGTCAGTCTCGGGAAGCGCGTCGACGTCTGGGGCGCGCTCGTCGCCGGGACCGTCACGTTCGAGCAGCAAGCGGAGTTCCACTTCGACGAGTCCCTCCGGAATCAGGTCGCCGCGGACGACGACGGCGACGGCGCACCCGACGCGACCGGCGGCGGCCTCAGCTACGTCGACCCGCCCATCGAGAACGGGTACGTCATCACCGTCACGTACGACGACGTCAACGTCACCGACGACACCGCCCGCATCGTCCCCGCCAGCGACGCGCTCGCCGCCAGTCAACTCGGGTCCGTCGGCGACCGGTCCTTCGACTCCGTCGTCGACCGGCGAATCGAGACCGTCGTCGACGCACGACCGACGCCCCGTGCACCGCTCGCCGTCGTCGACCTCGCGTGAAGAAGAAACGCCTCGCGACCCCGAACCGGGGTCAGTCGAGGAAGCCGAGCGTCTGCTCGATACGCGTCAACTCCGGGCCGCTCGTGTCCTCACCGACCACGTACCCGTGGTCGTTCGCGAGCAACCCGGAGCCGACGAGCGGCGCACCGAAGTTCACGGTCCCGACGTCCGCGTGCACGCCGAGGTGCTCGTCGAGCGCCGCGAGCTCCGCCTCCGTGGCCTTCGGGTGACAGAGCACGCCGTCGTTCGTCGCCACCGCCGCCGTTCCGACGGTCCGAACGCCACCGAGCTCACCGCGCTCGACCGGCACGTCGAGCGTCTCCTCGACGATTCCGACGGCGTCGTCGCTCAGCTCGGGGTGGACGTACGCGCCAGTGTCGTTCGCGAGCACGACGTTCCCCGCGGCGTTCCGACGACCCGGGAGCACGCCGACGTCGACGTCCACGGCGTCCTCGAGGCGGTCGCGCTCGCGGTCGCGGATGCGGCCCGTGACCACGAGTCCCTTCGAGTTCCCGGCGACGAGCGACCCGACGGTCGCGGACCCACCGATGTTCGTGGCAATCGCTGGGACCTCGAGCTCGTCGGCGAGCGCGTCGACGAGTTCGTCGTCGACGTCCGGTCGAACGACGAGTACGGTGTCGGTCGCGCGAGCGAACACGCCGACGTACGGCGATCCGACGAACGCGGTGCGTAGCACCGTTATTCTGCGTACTCGGCTTCGACGACGCGGTCGCCGTCGACGTCGAACGGCGCTGCGCGCACGCGAACCTTACTCGGGGGCTTCTTCCGGCCGCGACTCCAGATCGCCTCGTTGATCGAGGGGTCGAGACGGACCTGGTCTTCGTCGACCTTGAAGTGCTGTGCGAGGTGCTCGCGGATGAGCGTCATCGCCTTGTCCGCGCGCTTGTGCTTCGCTTCGGCTTTGGCGTCTCGGAGCGGGACGGTAACGACGCGCTCTTCGAATTCTTCTGCGCTCATCGTTACTCGTCCGTGTCGTTACGCCGCCAGTTCCGGCGCTTGTAGTTCCGCTGGACGTCCATGTCGGTCTTGAGCATGACCCACGCCGGCACCCGACTGTTCTGTCGGTCGAGCTTGGCGAGGCGCTTCTTCTTCGCCTTCGACTTCTTGCTCATAGTGGCCGAGACTATCGCGTGGGACCTTATAGGGTTGTCCTTTCGGTTCGGTGATGGACGCGGTCGGGTGGTTGGGATCGCCTCCGGCGCGTGTCGGCTCGCCGGAACTTTCATTCGGCGGGCGTCTGTCGTGGCGCGTATGCGTTCGACAGCCGCTCCGGTGCTCGTCGCGCTTCTCGTCGCGCTCGCCGGCTGCGGGACGGCCGTGCCCGGGACGAACTCGACGCCGGACGCGACGACGGCCGGTGACGGGACGGCCGAGGCGGCGACGACCGCCAGCGACGACTCGGGTGCGACGACGAGCACCGCCGCGACGACCACGACGACGACCGCGCGGTCGACCGCCGCGGGCACCACGACGACATCGGAGGCGGTCGACGGCGACCTGCCGCCGGGCGTGAACGCGTCCGGAATCGTCGACGCGGGCACGCTCTGGAGCGCGCACACCGAGGTGGCGTACGACGGCGACGGCTACGAGCACGTCCTCGCACTCGCGGGCGACGCGGGGAACCGGACGACGATACGGCTCCGGGCGAGCGCGAACGCGTCGCGGGCGCTGGCGGCGTTCGAGAACGGGACCGCGACCGAGTACGCGTGGTTCGCGGACGGCGGGAACCGGTCGGCGACGTGGAACACGACGTCGCCCGAGCGAGCGTACTACGAGCGAGCGGGGCTGTCCTCGGTCGGGCCGGCGCTGGTCGTCGCGGTCGCGGAGTCGTACCCGGCGTACGTCCTCCGGCGGGTCGCGGTCGAGCCCGCCGGGACCGTCGAGCGCGACGGTCGCACGTACGTCCGGTTGCGAGCGACGGGCGTCGCCGAGAGCGAGACGGGCGGTGGCGTCTTCGAGCCGTCGCTCCCGAGCGACGAGTACGCCGACGCGAACGGGACGGTCCTCGTGTCCCGCGAGGGGTTCGTCGCGTCCATGGACCTCTCGCTCGACCCGGCCGACGGCGGGACGGCGCTATCGGTGACGATGAACGCGACCCGGACGGCGCCGGCGGTCGAGCCGCCGGACTGGCTCGGGGACGCGCCCGCGCTGTCGACGTCGGTCGTCGAGCGGACGGACCGCGGCGAGCCCCTGCTGCTCGCGGTCGAGAACGCGGGCGACGTCGCGGTCTCCACGGGCGCGACGCTCTCGATCGGGAAGACCGGGTTCGACTTCGGGAACGTCACGCTGTCCGAGCCGATCGCGCCAGGCGAGACCGCGTACGTCTCGCTCGACGGGAACTCGACGTTCGACGCGGACGTCGAGGTCGCGGTCGGCGACCGGCCGACGGTCGCGGGCGACGCGCCCGACTTCGGGTCGGCGTCCGGCGTCGTCGTGACGGTCGTGGACGGGAACGTCACGGCCGCGGTCGGCCTGCCGGAGAACGAGACGACGACCGCCGCGGCGGCGGCGGTCGCCTCGGAGCGCGCCGTGGCCGCGACGCCCGCAGTCGAGCGCGCCGCGGGCACCGCGCTCCCTCAGAGTTCGAACGCGCGAAGGGTTTCGTAGCGCGGGCCGTCGTCGGTGAGCGTGCTCTCGGTGAGGTGGACCTCGTCGACGAGCGTAGTGCCGACGGTCGGTTCCTCCTCGATGACGACCGCCTGTACCTGGTCCTTGCCGCCGCCGTGGCGGACGCGAGCGATGGTGGCGTGGGGCGTGAAGTCGTGGTCCTCGGGGTCGTAGCCGAGCGCGGTGGTCTCGCGTTCGACGGCGTCGTGGAGGTGTGCGAGCTCGAGGTCGCCGCGGCGCACGCCGACCCAGATGACGCTGATGTAGTCGAGGCTCGGGAACACGCCGAGGTCGCCGTACTCGACCTCGAAGGGGTCGACGTCGGCGTCGTCGACGGCGTGCTCGACGGCGTCCGCGACCGCGTCCAGGCGGTGCTCGGGTGTCTCACCGAGGAACTTCAGCGTGACGTGGGTTCCTTCGGGGTCCGTGGGGTCGACGCCGGCGGCGTCCGCGAACAGCGATTGGACGTCGGCGACGGCGGGAGCGAGCGCGTCGGGGAGGTCGACGCTCACGAACAGTCGCATACCCCCGAGTCGAGCGCGCGCGACCGTAAACCCCCACGCCCGTTCAATCACCGTCGGGGCGCCCGTACGCCGGTGCAATCCCCGTGCGACGGACGGGGTACGCCGGGGAGTACGCGGCGCTGGGGAGCGCGGACCGTCGCGCTTATTCGACGGCGGTCGGTAAGCCCTTGGCATGGAGTCGTTGCACGCGCGATACCCGTTCTTCGAGAGCGCGCGGGAGGCGGTCGACGACGCGGCCGTGGACCTCGGCGAGCTCGTCGCTCGCGGGGACGCGCCGGCGGTCGACCGCGCGGTCGAGCGCGTCACGGCCGCGCTCACGGAGGGCGACGTGGGCGCGCCGCGACGGCGCACGCGCACGGAACTGCTCTCGTATCCGGTCGCGCGCGTGCTCGTGTCGCTCGTCGACGAGCCAGCGGTGACGCGGACGTACGCGCAGGCGGAGGCGGCGACCGCGGTCGAACGCATCCGCGCGGACGTGACGGAGCACGCGGACCTCTCCTACGGGTCGGGCGGCGAGGTGTCGCTGTCGGGGTTGCTGTCGGAGTTCGGGCTCGACGACGCCGTCGAGCCGGTCCCTGGTGAGGACGCGTACCGCGTCGGCGTGACGGCGTACCTCCGGTTGTCGTCGAACCTCGACGGCGACGCGTGGCGGCTGAACCGCCGCGAGCTCGCCGACGGCGAGGTGCCCGTCGAGCGCGACGAGTTACTCGTCTTGCTCCGGCAAGCGATCGAGGACCGCGTCGCCGACGGCCTCCCGCTGTCGGTCCCCGACGCCATCGCGGACGCGCTCACCGACGCGGTTGGCCGCGTCGAGGAGGTGCTCGCGGACATCGACGTCGCGGTCGACATCGACCGCGTCGTCCCCGAACTGTTCCCGCCGTGCATGCACGCGCTCCTGGAGCGCGCTCGCGACGACGAGGAACTCCCGGCGCACTCGTGGTTCTCGCTGTGCTCGTTCTGCGCCGCCATCGGGATGGACGCCGAGGACGTCCTCGAACTCCTCGACGTCGCCGAGGGCGAGGACCCCGTGCTCGCCCAGCGCGTCCGGTACGGCCTCGAGCGCGTCGCTGGCGAACGCGGCGTCGAGTACCCGCTCCCGTCCTGTGAGACGATGGACGCGTACGGCGACTGCGTGAACAAGGACGACCTCTGCGCGGACGTCCAGCATCCGCTCTCGTACTACGAGGCGCGCGTCGAGTCCGCCGGCGACTGACCGCTCGCAGCGCTCGCGTCGACTCGGGTGCGTTGGGACTTCCGTCGCGGAGAATCCAGTGCGTTACCGCTCGCAGCGCGCTCGTTCGTCGATGTGATTCGTCGGTCGAGTCGCCGGCTGGCCGCGTGCGCCGCGGTCAGGCCGGGTTGCCGTTGTCGTCCTCCTCGCCGTCCTTCGTGAAGTACGCGAGCGCGTACCCGATACCGACCATGAACACCACGAAGAACATGATGGCGCCGGCGAGCGCGAACCCGCCGTCGACGGTGAGGACGCCCTGGGCGTCGCCGTAGGTCAGGCCGATGGCGACGAAGATGGCGAGCATGACGAGAACCGAGGCGATGGAGACGACGACCTCGGTCCAGTCTTGACGGTCCATAGGCGAGTTGAACCGGGGCGGGGACAAAAGGGTGTCTAACTCGCCGTCCGCGCGTTCCAGGGGTGAGCGTGACGTGGATACCTACCGGACGTTCAGGCAGTGAGCGCGAGGTGGCCGCCGGACTCACGCGGTGAGTTCGACGAGGACGTCGGCCGTTCGTTCAGGCGGTGAGTTCGACGAGGACGCCGGTCGTTCGTTCAGGCGGTGAGTTCGACGTCGTCGAACTCGAGGAACGCGGTCTCGTAGCCCTCGTGGCGTGCGACCTGCGCGGGCGTGGTCACGGAGAGCGTGACGTCGTCGTCGGGTTGGACGTCGACGTTCGCGCCGTAGTGGTAGCCGAGTTCGGGGTCGAGGACGCGGTCGAGCGCGTCGTCGAAGACGGTGTCGCCGTCGCGGTCGACGGTCGCCTGGATACCCATGCGGGGGACGACGTAGCCGTTGTACGGCGTGCGCGGGCTGACGGCGAGGTACCGGCCGTCGAAGCGGTCGGCGTCGACGACGGTCGTCGCGAACACCGCGTCGCCGCTCTTCGGTTCGCCGTTCGCGGGGTCGCCGAGGACGCGCCCGGGGAGGTCGCCGGGTGCGGGCGCGACGCCCATCGGCATCTCCATGTCCCTCTCCATGGGGCCGCGCGCCGCCAGCTCGCCGGCTCTGTCGGGCGTCTGCTCGTACGTGATGTTCTCCTTCGTCGCCTCGCTGTACGGTAGTTCCACGGGGATGGTCGCGCCCTCGCTGAACCGGCCGGCGTAGTCGCCGGTCATCGTCACGCCACTCCCCTCGAGCCCGCCGACGGAGACGTTCACGGTGAGCGTCGCCGCGTCGACGTCGCCGAGGTCGAAGTTCGCGCCGTAGTGGAACCCCATCGGTTGGGAGAGCATCGGGTAGATGGTCTCCTGGCTGACGGTCTCGCCGTCGCTCTCGATGTCGATACTGACGCCGGCGTCGGGCAGCACCTGCTTGGTCTCCGGGTCGAACACGCTCACCATGACGTGCGCGTCGTCGCCCTCCTGGATGGGGGTCTTCTCGACGCTCGTCCCGTTGACGTTCCAGAAGCGATGCGGGTACGAGTACATCGTCATCGCGGCGTAATCGCCGGATTTCGCCATCTCACCCATCTCCATGCCTTCGATGTGCGTCGGGAAGTACACCGCGTTCGGGCGGTCCTCGAGCACGGGCGGGGAGCGCGCCGAGCGCGTCTCGAGCAGGCCCATACAGCCCGCCGTCGCGCCGAGCGCGCTCGCCGTCGCACCGGCGCTGGCCGTCCGGAGGAACGTGCGTCTATCCATGTACGAGGGTCGGGGAGTCACGTAAAAGCGGGTTCTGGTTTAGGACTCGAAACCGCGTGGTTCGCGGGTCGAACGTCGAACGCGTCACGCCGGGACGGGGGCTGCGCTCGTCACGCCGGTCGGGGCGTGGGGAGTGCGCGGTGCTCTCGCGGTGGGAGCAGGAAGTTGCCGCGGCGGCGGACGAACGTGTACTCGAGGATGCCGTTGTTGACGCGCTGGCGGATGGCTGGGTTCTCGGTGGCGTCCGTGCCGTTCATCGCCTCCCGGGTCTCCACGAAGTCCGTGATCGTGCGTTGGACGGCGAGGAAGTGCAGGCCGGCTTCGCCGCCGTCGGTGGAGTCGAAGTCCCGGCGGAGGATGCGCGGGTTGTCGTTCTCGTCGCGCGCCATCGCGGTCTTCTGGTTGTGGCCGACGCGCCCGTACTCCTGGGCGGTCTCGTCGAGGTGCGCGGGGCACTCGCTGACCGCGGAGCCGTCGCCGAGGTTCTCGCCGGTGCCTTCGACGACGTCGTTCTCGGCGTGCGCGGGACAGAACATCTCGGCGACGCGATCGTCCTGGTCCTGCTCGCCGTACCAGTCGTCGAGCCGGAGGCGTATCTTCGAGACGTGCTGGGTGGTCGCGCCCTCGAAGGGGCCGGACTGGATGGTGACGGCGTCCTCCGTCGCCTGATTCTTCGTGAAGCCGGACTTGAACCCCATGTACAGCGGGGCGTCCTCGTCGATGTCGGCGTCGTCGGGGATGCCGTCGACGTCGCTGTTCTCCGCGGGGAGGCCCTTGCCGACGAAGCCGGTGCGGCGGTCGGCTTTCTCGAACACGCCGCCGAGGTCGGCGTCCATCTCGCGGTCGTTCGCCGCGTCGCGGTTGCCGAGGAGCGCCTCTTCGGCCTCGAGGACGACCTCGGCGTGGTCGCTCGCGAGGTGCACGACGACGTCCTGCTCGTCGAACTCGGGGTCCTCGAACGACGACAACGGTTCGGGCGCCGGGAGGTCGACGCTCTCGGGTAACTCCTCGTCGAACCGGTCGAAGTACGACGGCGAGTACCCGACCGTGAACAGGAGGCCGTCGTTCGAGTACTCGTAGGCGCGTTCGAGGCTCTGCAGTGCGGTTTCGACGGTCTCGCGCTCGCCGTCGGTCGGCGTGCCGTCGCCGGCGTAGTCGAGGTACGCGAGGACGTGGTGGCGCGCCATGACGTCGTTCCCGTGGTCGTCCGTCGAGAGGAACTCGTTCCAGCCGTGCTGGCGCGCGGGCAACGCGGACGGGTCGCCGCCCGCTGGTATCTCGCGACCGCCGCCGGGGAGGCGGTCGAGGCACGCCGAGAGCGCGCTCGCCCCGCCGATGGCGACCGCCGACTTCACGAACTCGCGGCGGTCGAGTCCGCGACCGTCTCGTGGATCCATGCGCGGCGCTAGGGACTACACTTTCTTGTACTGCGTGGTCCGGTAGTCGAAAGAGCGAGCGGTCGAGCAGGCCCCCGGCCCGCGAGGCTGCGGTCGCGGTGCGGTGGCGCCCACGAGAGCGGGTGCGTCCCCGCGCTAGGACCGCCAGAACGACGGCGTGAGGATGACGAGCACGGAGACGACTTCGAGGCGGCCGATCCACATCAGGAACACCATGTAGAGCTTCCCGGCGTTCGAGAACGGCTCGAAGCTGTTCATGGGGCCGATGGGGCCGAAGCCGGGGCCGACGTTCCCGAGCGTGGCGATGGCGGCGCTCATCGCTTCCAGGCCGGTGAGGGACAGCTCGGGCGTCCGGAGGGTGTCGAGGTAGAGGAGGACCGTCGACGCCGCGAACAACGCGAGGAACAGCACGACGAACGTGAACACACTCAGGATGGTGTCCTCGTCGACGGGTTCGTCGCCGAGACGCACGGGTCTGACGGCGTCGGGGTGGACCGACGTGAACAGCGACCGGACGACCGCCTTCTCGACGAGGACCCAGCGGACGATCTTGATGGAGCCGGCGGCCGAGCCCGCGGACCCGCCGAGGAAGTACGCGAACAGGATGATCGTCTGGGTCGACGCGTCCCACGTGTTGAAGTCCATGCTCGCGTATCCGGTGGTGGTGACGACGCCGATCACCTGGAAGAGTCCCTGTCGGAGCGAGTTCTCGGCGTTCCCGGGGATGACGTCGACGTTCGCGGGGGTGGCGTCGAGGCCGACGCCGACGAACAGCAGCGCGGAGACGAGCGCGCCGAAGGCGACGACGGCGAGCAGGTACGACCGGAACTCGGCGTTCTCGACGAGCCGCCGAGGTTCGCCGCGGAGGACGTACCAGAACAGCGCGAAGTTCGTGCCGGCGACGAGCATGAACGGCATCACCGCCCACTGGACGGCGGGCGCGAACGCCTCGACGCTCCGGGCTTTCGGCGAGAACCCGCCGGTCGGCATCGTGGTGAGGGCGTGCGCGACGGCGTTGTAGAGGTCCATGTTCGGCGCGACGTCGAGCAGGTGGAGGCTGTAGTAGACGACGGCGGCGAGGAGCGTGAAGCCGACGTAGATCGCCCAGAGGACGCGTGCGGTCTTCTGGATGCGCGGCGTGAGTTTGTTGAGCGAGAGCCCGGGGGATTCCTGGTCCATGACCTGCGCGCCGCCGACGGAGAGCTCGGGGAGGATGGCGACCATCAGGACGAGGATACCCATGCCGCCGAGCCACTGCGTGAGCTGTCGCCACATGAGCATCGCGTGGCCGTGACGGGCGACGGAGATCTCGCCGAGGACGGTCGCACCGGTCGTCGTGAACCCGCTCATGCTCTCGAAGAGCGCGTTGACGGGGCCGGCGACGGTGCCGGTGCCGGCGACGAGGTACGGCACCGTGCCGGCGAGCGGGACGACGAGCCAGGCGAGGCTCACGACGAGGAACGCCTCGCGGTTGCCGAGGGCGTCCTCGTCGTTCGTGTCGTGCGCTCGCTCGAAGAGCACGCCGACCGCGAGCATCACCGCACTCCCGGCGACGAACGGGAGCGGGTCCTCGCCGTAGAAGACGGCGAGCAGGAGCGGGAACAGCGGTGCTGCGGCGAGGTACTTGAGGACGGACCCGATGTAGGCGACGCTCACTCGGTAGTCGACGTACGCACTCGTCGGACGGGTCATCTGTCCCGTCATTGTCGTGGGGGATTGAAGAGCGTACCAGTTTCGACGCTGGTATTCGGTCAGTGGCGACCGGTCGATGCCGCGGTGGTCGTTTCCGGTCAGTCGGCGGCGAGGAGGTCGTCGACGAGGCGCGCGAAGCGGTCGACGAGTTTGTCGGAGACGCTGGGTTCGACGGTCTCGAGGAGGTCGGCGGTGCGTTGGGGGCGGGCGAGCGCGAGCGTGACGCGGCCGCGACTGTCGCGCTCTTTCTCGAGGACGCCGGCGGCTTCGAGGTTGGTGACGTGGTGTTCGAGCGTGCTGCGGGCGATGCCGACGCGGTCGGCGACGTCGCCGGGGCGGTTCGAGTCGTCGTCGAGACAGGCCAGCAAGACGTCTCTCGTGGTTTCGCGGCGGACGAGCGCGAGGACGCGCCGCTGGAAGGCGTCGTACTCGGGCGGGTAGTAGTGCGTGCGGCCGAACAGTTCCTCGCGGGCGAGCGCGCCGGCGTCGACGAGGTCGCGCACGTGGTACTGGATCTGTCCGGGGGCGTAGGCGGTGTCGCGGACGAGTTCGTTGAAGTGCACGCCGGGCGTGGTGGCGACGGCACGTTCGATGCTGGTTCTGGTGTCGGTCATGCGTGTCCTGGAGTGTGGTCGGGGCGTGGTCGTGGTCGTCGACGCGTGGTCGTGGTGGTCATGAGGTGGTTGGGCGGATGCTGCGGGCGTACCAGACGGCGGCGACGACGAGCGCGACCATGACGACGTCGAGGCCGTGTTCGGCGGTGTGGTGCGTGGTCGCGGAGAGGCCGCCGACCATCCCGAGCCACCCGAGCGCGCTGCGTGCGGCGAGGGCGACGACGGCGAGCGCGACGAAGAGGTACGGGCTGGTGCGGCGGCGTGCGAACGCGGCGAGCGCGAGGCCGCCGAGTGCGGCGCTCCCGAGGCTCGCGAGGACGAGCACGGCGGCGTACGCCGGCCCGACGGTTGGCGTGGCGTGCAGCGCGACGTCCGCGACCACGGATGCCATCGCCGGCGCGTACGCGCTGGAGCCTCCTGAAGGACTCGGTCGGTCCCGCCAGCGACCCGATTCCGTCAGAGCGGTCGTGCGCGCGTGCTCGCGTGCGTGCGAGGGTTGAAGTCGCTGGAACCCCTGTTTCTAGTCGACGGTTGCGCGGCCCGGACGGGCCGTGCGGCCTGGATACCTATGACGCACACTCGAAACACACCCGCGTCAGGAACTGATCGGTTCGACGACCGTGCTGCGGTGCCGAGCGACCGCGTTCTCGGCGCCGACGGGGGCGTCGATCAAGACGTCTACGGCCCCGTGGACGGTGCGGACGGCGAGCGCTCGAAGTCGGACGTCGACGAGCGGTCGGTTCGGGCGCGCACGGAGGCGATGACGGTGCTCGCGCTCGGGAGCGGCCGGTACGCGGTGCACAGCGAGAGCGGGCACGAGTACCTCGTCGACGTCACGGAGGGGCGGTGTTCGTGTCCGGACCACGCTATCAGGGGCGCGCGCTGCAAGCACCTGCGACGGGTCGCGATCGAGATAACGGCGGGTGCGGTGGCGCCGCCGAGTCACGTGGCGTCGACGTGCGCGTCCTGCGGCGGGTTCGCGCTCGTGCCGCCGGGTGCGCGGGAGCCCCATCTCTGCGACACCCATCGGCTCGCGGTCGGGGACCGGGCGTTAGACCGGGAGACGGAGGAGGTCGTGCTCGTGGTCGCGGTGTCGCCCGAGCGCGCGGACGCCGTGAGCGTCCCCGGACGGGACGTCACGGTCGCGGGATACGAGACGAACGCGGCGTATCCGGCGAGCGACCCGGTCGTCGCGGCGGTCTACCCGTCGGTGCACGTGGGGCGGGAGGGGCCGCGGCCGGGCGAGTTGCGCGTGTACTCGTTCCCGCTGTCGCGCCTGGAGCGCCTCGACGACGAGCGTCGATTGTGAACCTGTGACATCGAAAACCGCACGACAGAGACGGTTTTAGGTCGGCCAAAGAATCGACGGTCTTTTGTGCTTTAGGCCAGCCTAAATCCGAGCATGGGACTCGATAGACGCAAGCTCCTCCGCTCGCTCGGCGCGACAGCCGGCGCGGCGGCGCTCGCAGGCTGCAGTAGCACGTCCGACGACGCGACGAGCACCGACGCCGAGAGCACCGGCGAACCGACCGACGGCGAGAGCACCGAGAGCGACGAGGACGAGGAGTCCAGTGCGGCCGCCGACGTCTCCGCGGAGGTCGCCGTCGCCGCGGAGTGGTCCGCGATGCGCTCGCGGCTCGACGACGCCCGCGCGCTCGTCACCGCCGGCGACTTCGACGCCGCCGCGAGCGTCAGCGCCGAGGTCTTCGCGAACTTCGAGCAAGCGAACGGCGAGTACGGCGCCCACGAGATGCTCGAAGCGACCTCGAAGGAGGACTACGAGGGCTTCGAGAGCGCGCTCGGCACGTTCAAGACGAAGGCCGAGGAGGGAGACCCCGACGGCGCGAAGGACGCCCACGAGACCGCCGTGAATCACCTCTACGAGGCTCAGGAGGAACTCGTCGGCGGGACGACGACGCACGCGATGGACCTCCAGCGGCTCGGCGCTCGCGTCGCGAACGCGCGCTACCTCGCCGCCATGGACAAGTACGCGGCCGCCGCGACCGTCGCCGCCGACACGAAGGCCGCGTTCGAGGGCTCGGGCGCCTACGAGGACGTCGAGATCGCCGCGCCCGAGGCCTACGAGGCGTTCGAGGCCGCCATCGAGACGACCCAGGACGCGACCGGGTCGGGCGACGCCGAGCAGATCGCGACGGCGTCCACGGACGCGCTCGCCGCCGCCATCGAGGGATCGTACGCGATGGCGGGGCACGCGGAGAACGCGGGCGCCGGCCAGCTCGCGACGATGCAGGCGCGCGGGTTCGACGCGGCGACGCTCGCCGGCATGGGCGGCCCGTCGACCGCGTTCGCGCACGCCGCGGCGCTGAACGCCTACCGGCACGCCGCGTTCGACGCGCACTGGCTCGCCGCACGCGGCGAGACCGACGCCGCCGCGACGCTCGCGGGCGACATCTACGCGGACTTCGAGGGCGCTCGCGCCCACGAAGCGCTCGAAGAGGCCGACGCGGCGGCGTACGAGGGCTTCGAGGGTGGCCTGGAGTCACTGAAGGCCGCCATCGAGGACGGTGATTCCGACGGCGTCGACGACGCGGTCGCGTCCGTCGAGTCGAACCTCCGCGCGGGCATCGGCGCGCTCGCCGGCGGCACGGGCGCGGCGGTCCTCCAGGCGTCGTTCCTCCGGACGCGCCTCGAGGACGCGCTCGCGCTCTACGCGTCCGGCCAGAACAACACGGCCGCGAGCGTCGTCGAGTCCGTCTTCGGGCGGTTCGAAGCGGACGAACTCGGGTTCCACGAGGCGTTCGAGTCCTGGGACGCGGAGACCTACGAGACGTTCGAGAGCCACCTCGAATCCCTCCAGGGAGCGATGTCGAACACGAACGACTCGGGCGTCGAGACGCACGCTTCCGGCGCGATGGACGCGCTGTTCGCGTTCGAGGCCGGCGCCGGTTCGACGGCGCAGGTCAGCGCCGCCGCGTCGGGGTACATGGCCGCTCGCGCGTTCGACGCCGCGAACCTCGCGGCGCTCGGGAAGCGCTCGCGCGCCGCGACCGCCGTCCAGGAGGCGTTCGAGTTCTTCGAGGGCGGCGCCGGCGGGTTCCACGAGGCCCTCGAGAGTGCCGACGAGGAGCTCTACGAGACCTTCGAGACGACGCTCGGTGGCGTGACGACCGCCGCGGAGGACGACAGCGACGTGTACGCGGCCGCCGTCGAGTACCACGCGACGGCCGTCGAGGGCGCGTACGCGGTCGTCGAGAACGCCGGCGGGTCCTTCGGTGGCGCCGCGAACGCCATCGCGAGCGACGCGTTCGCCGCGTTCGAGAACGCCGAAGTCCACGAGCTCCTGGAGGACGGCGACGAGGGCGCGTACGAGACGTTCGAGGCGAAACTGAACGCGCTCGTCGAGGCGACGAGCGACGGGAGCGGCGGCGGCAGCGCGGCGTCGGCGTACGCGACCGCGACGACGCGCGCACAGTTCGCGGTCGTCGGCGCCGTCGAGGACGCACCCGTCGACGCGTCCGGCAGCGGCGAGAGCGAGGAGGGGACCGAGCTCGAGGGCGGCCCGAACGTCGTCTCCGGCGTTCCCGAGGACGCGGACCACGTCGTCGACATGAAGGCGGTCGCGTTCGACCCCGTCGAGTTGACCGTCAGCAAGGGCGACAAAGTCGCGTTCGAGCACGTCGGCGGCGAACCGCATAGCGTCACCGCGAAGGCCGACGGCATCCCGAGCGACGCCGAGTACTGGGCGTCGGGCGGCTTCGCGTCCCAGGAGAAGGCCGAGACCGGGTGGGAGAACGGGACGGGCGCGGTCGCGTCCGGCCAGTCGTACCTCCACACGTTCGAGACGACCGGCACGCACGAGTACTACTGCATCCCGCACGCCGCCGCCGGGATGGAAGCGACGATCGTCGTCGAGGAGTAGCGACGACGCGACGACGGCCCCTGGTAGTCACGGCCGCGCCGCGGGCACTCTGGGCCTCTCGGCCCCTGTCATCCCACGTTCCGAACACGCCGATAGCCACGGCGCTCGTCCGTCGGTTCAAGTACGAGAACGCGGCGAGCGTCGACGTCCTCGAACGAGACGTCTCGCCGTCGCCGAGACGGGAGCGCGGTCCACGCGGCGAGAAAACTGCCCGCACGAACGTACGGCCGCCGTCTGGCGGCCGTTCCTCGCGGGTGCTAGCGGGCCGGGGCCGCCTGCTCGCCACTCGAACCAGCGACAGCGATGCCGCGGTCGTTACCCGTCGAAGTCGCCGATGCTCGTCCGCTCGGTGTCGCCGACGAGTTCGTCGAAGTCCGTGCCCTCCGCGAGCGCCGTCTCTTTCTTCACCCTGTAGCTGCCCTTGTCCGTCGTGTAGAGGTCGCCGGGGTGGAAGAAGTACCAGTCCTCGCGGTCGAACCGCACCGCGATACGGGGTTTCGCGCCGAAGTTCCGCGCGAAGTACACGAGCGCCTCCACTTCCTCACCTTCGAGATAGATGGGACGCCCGGACGACGACTTCGCCTCGATGGCGTAGAAGTCGTCGCCGTTTCCCGCGAGGACGTCCGGGAGCTCGCGGTCCGTCGCCGCTCCCGACGCCGGCGCGCGCATCACCGCGAACCCGGCCTCGTCCAGCGCGTTCACGAGCTCGCGCTCCCGACGATTCCCCTTCCGACTCGCGCTCATACGAAGGAGTCACTCACCGACCGGTATAAACCACCGGATGGCGCGGTGGAAGTGGAATCGAGCGGAACACCAGCCACCAGCCCACCTGAAGCGACACCGTCCAAACAACTGGTTTCGCTCGGCTCCAGCAGTCGCCCTGGAGACACGGCGTCTCTCAGTGACCTGGTCGTCTCAGTCACCTCGTTTCGACGGAGAGACCGGCCCGCGAGGACAACGAGCGAACGACGGATACGTGAGGACGGTCTGGTTCCAGTATGCAACGGCTGGATGCGCTCTTGCGACCCTTCGAACGATATGCGGACGCCCTCTCCGCGAAGCGTCACGGTATCGTCGCCACCGTGTCGTTCTGTCTCTTCGTGGGTGTGATCGCGCTGGGGTTCGTGCCGGTGACTCGCCGGATCGAGACGTCCGGCTACTCGACTTCGGACTTGCAGGCTGCGACGACCCGCGCGGAAGTGGACGCGATACTGCAGGCGTTCCAGCCGGTCATGGAATCGGTGATGCTGCTCTCCGTCCTCGATTACGTCTTCATCGTCGCCGGGTTCCTCCTGTTCTTCTCGCTTCATTCGGTCTCCCTGCAGACGCTTGCAGGCCACGACAGACTCATTCAGGTACCGAAGATAGGGATGGGGCTGACGGTCGTCTCGCGCCTCCTCGATTCGCTGGAGAACCTCTGGGTCGTCCTCATCTACACGAACCCCGACGAGTACGCGACCGTCCTGATCGGTCTCATGAACACCTCGGAAGCGCTGAAGTGGATGGTCGTCAGTGTCGAGTATCCGATGCTCGCCGTCGCCATCGCGCTTGCACTGCTGACTCGATTCACCTCGCTGTTCGACAGTCGCTCGGAGAACCCACAGTAGGCAGGACCGACGGCCTCGACCGAGAAACAGTCTCAGGAGCGGCGTCGAATCGAGGGAGCGAGCCGGTCGAACCTGTCAGCGATAACTCTTGAGACCCTTATCACTCGACGCGGCCTATTCCCCGCCAATGACGAACACGGAGTCTGATGGCTACACGCCGATGGAGTACGACGCGGACAGCGAGAACGACGAGACGTACCAGCGGTGTCTGGCGTATCTGCTCGCACACGCACCGATCGACCCCGACGATACGGTGGTGGACGTCGGTACCGGCACCGGTATCGTCGCGCTCGAACTCGCGTCGAAGTGCGACCACGTCGTCGGACGAGACATCTACGACGAGTGGCTCCAGTACGCACGAGAGAAGGCCGAACAGCACGGCATCGAGAACGTCTCGTTCGACCACGGGTCGTTCCGCGAGCCCAACGTCGACGACCCCGTCGACGTCGTCGTCGCAAGCTACGCGCTGTACATGGCCTACGACGAGGGCGGCGAGGAGGAACTACGCGCCGCCATCGACGGACTCGCCTCGCTGGACTCGCGGTGCGTCGTCGTCGCCGACAAGATGCGTTTCGGACCAGCGCAGTCCCCCAGCGACTACGAGACGCTCCCACCGATGGGCACCGTCGCCAACCTCCTCGCGGATGCAGGATTCACGCTCACCGACGTCGAGATCGTCTCCGACGCCGTCGGCGTCCTCATCGCCACCCGATAACACCAGCCGACTTCAAGCAGAAACCACCCACGAGAGCCAGTTCGTTCACCGCATCACCCGAAACGGCCGCCTCGCGGCGCCCGTATGCTCGTGCGGTCAGTTCATCCCACAGCGCTGGAAACGGCCGCCTGGCGGCGGCCGTATGCTCGTGCGGTCAGTTACGTCCCGTGCTGCCAACTCCCCATGTACTCTTCCTGGGTGTCGGTCAGCGAGTCGAAGTCGACGCCTTCGGCCTCCAATTTTATCTCGGCGACTTCCTTGTCGAGGTCGTCGGGGACGTCGTGGACGCCGGCGTCGTACGCGTCGGGGTTGTCGACGAGTTCGCGGACGCAGACGGCCTGGATACCGAAGGATTGGTCCATGACTTCGACGGGGTGCCCGAGCGCGATGGGGGCGGCGAGGTTCACGAGGCGGCCTTCGGCGAGGACGTTCAGGCGGCGGCCGTCGTCCATCTCGTACGCTTCGACGCCGTCGCGGGCCTCGTACTGGTCGACGGCCATGTCGGAGAGCGCGTCGAGGTCGACCTCGATGTCGAAGTGACCGGCGTTCGCGAGCAGCACGCCGTCTTTCATCTGCTCGAAGTGCTCGGCGGTGACGACGTCGCGGTTGCCGGTGACGGTGAGGAATACGTCACCGATCTCGGCGGCCTCGCTCATCGGCATCACGTCGTAGCCCTCCATGTGGGCTTCGAGCGCGCGGCGGGGCTCGACCTCGGTGACGATGACATCGGCGTTCTGCCCGCTTGCCTTCTTCGCGACGCCGCGGCCGCAGTCGCCGTAGCCCGCGACGACGACGTTCTTCCCCGCCCAGGAGAGGTTCGTCGTCATCGCGATGCTCGCGAGCGAGGACTCGCCGGTGCCGTGGACGTTGTCGAACAGTCGCTTCATCGGCGTGTCGTTGACGGCGAAGACGGGGTAGTCGAGCGCGCCGTCGTCGTCCATCGCACGGAGACGGTGGACGCCGGTCGTCGTCTCCTCGGCACCGCCGATGATGGAGTCGATGAGTTCGGGGTAGTCCTCGTGGATGGCGGCGACCATGTCCATCCCGTCGTCGACCGTGATGGTCGGCTCGATGTCGATGACGGCCTCGATGGCGGCGTAGTACTCGTCGTCGTCGACGCCCCGTTTCGCGTAGCTCGTGATGTTCTCGTGGGCGTCGAGCGCCGCGCTCACGTCGTCGTGCGTCGACAGCGGGTTGCAGCCAGTGATGGCCACCTCCGCGCCGCCGTCGGCGAGCAACTCGACGAGGTTCGCGGTCTTCGCCTCGACGTGCATCGCCATGCCGATGCGCTGGTCCGCGAACGGCTGGTCGGCTTCGAAGTCCTCGCGCAGTGCGTTCAGGATGGGCATGTGCTGGCGTGCCCAGTCCATCTTCCGACGGCCCTCCTCGCGGGCGGCATCGGGGTCGTCGAGTTGCGCGGTGATCGACGGATAGTCTGTCATGCGAGATACCAGCGGGAGCGACGCAAAAACCCTACCGAAGCCGGATTCGTTCGCGGCGGCGGGTCAGTCGACGCGGCGCGACGACGTCCGAAGGGGTCAGTCCGCGGGCTGCGGGCTGGTGCCGGGCTCGAACTTGGCCTTGTACTGGCGGGAGACGTACCAGATGGCGGCGCCGCCGATGACGGCGGGAAGCAACCAGATCACGGGCAGGGGGACGCCCGGGAGCTCGCGCGCGTTCGTCGCGACGACCGCGGTGACGGTCGCGATGTACGCGCCACCCATGCGGTTGAGGTGCTCGAAGAACCACGTCCGTGGGTCGAGGTCGGTGGCGCGGAACTGCCGGACGTCGCCCACGGTCGTGGTGAGCGCGATACCGCCGAAGACGAGCATGACGAGACCGAACTGGTTCCCGGAGGTGAGGAACCACGCTCCCATGGCGAGGAGGCCGACGCCGGACGCACCGAAGAGGCCGGTGGCCACCCAGTCGACGGTGCCGGGGGTGTCGATGGTGCGTTTCCGGGAGAGGACGCGATAGCCGGAGAACGCGAAGTAGAAGCTGAACACGGCGACGAACCCGAGGAATATCCGGAGGAGGGACTGTTCGAACGCGAGCAGTTCGAGTGCGGTGACCGGTACGACCGCCATCGCGTACACGTACGTGCGGCCGAGGCGTCGATGCCGCGGGCCGCCTTTCTTCGTGACGATCGCACCGGCGCCGGTCGCGTACAGCGTCGACGACCCACGACGAGAGTATCGGGGCTAGACAGTTAGGTGGGGTGTCTTTGCGGTCCGGTCTACGCATGATACGATATGGACATCAGCGACGACCTCCAGCGACGGATCGGCGTCTTCGTCCTCCTCGCGCTCGGGGTCGTCGTCACGGTCGCGCAACTGTACGACGTGTACGCCGACATCGTCTGGGACGGCGCGTCGGTTCTCATCTCCCTCGTCGAGTTCACCTTCCCCGGACTCCTCCTCGTCGCATTCGGCGTCGTCGTCACCTGGTTGTACTTGAACGACTGGGACGGCGAGCACGTCCTCCGGGTGGCGACGTGGAGTCTCGTCGTGAGCGCTGGCGTGCTCGCGCTCCAGGCGTGGGTGCTCGGCATCCAGTTGTTCTACCACACCGGCACGGACTTCGGCGTGATCGCGTCGAGCAACGCCGCGGTCGGCCTCGTCCTCGGGTCGTTCATCGGGATCTACAGCGTGATGCGGTCGCAGGACCGACGCGAGCTCGAGCGGAGCGAGGAACGGTACCGGTCGATGACGGAGGACGTCCTCGACAGCAGTAACGTCGGTATCATCATCTTGAACGACGACAACGACGTCGTCTGGGTGAACGAAGTGATCGAGGACTACTTCAGCGTCGAACGGTCGGCCGTCATCGGTCGCGACAAGCGCGACGTCCTCCAGGAGAACGCGACCGCGGTCGCGGACTCCGATCGGTTCCAGCGACTCGTCGAAGAGACGTACGGGTCGGACGTCTACGAGAAGCACTTCGAGTTCCACATCCTCCCCGGTCCCGACCGCGAAGAACGATGGATCGAGCATCGGAGTCAACAGATCGAGTCCGGGCTCTACGAGGGCGGACGCATCGAGCACTATACCGACATCACGGAACAGAAGGAGACGACGGCGCGACTCGAGGGCCGCGAGCGCGTCCTCCGCGAACTCCACGACATCCTCCTGGACCGGTCCGCGAGCGTTGACGAACGCATCGCGGCGCTCCTCGAGGTCGGCCGCGAGCAACTCGGCATGGAGTTCGCGCTCCTGGCGCGCGCCGACGGCGAGGACTTCCACGTCCGGGCGGCGAGTCCACCCGAGTGGCCGTTCGTTGAGGGCGAGACGTACCCGCTCTCGGACACGGTGTGTCGACGCGTCGTCGAAACCGAGGAGAGTCAACGGTTCGCGCACCTCTCCACGGAGGCGCCTGAACTCACGGACTCTCTCTCTCACGCGGACGTCGACATGGAATCGTACGTCGGGATGCCCGTGCACGTCGACGGCGAGCTGTACGGGACGCTCGCGTTCTACGGGCCGGAGCCCGGGGAGCCCGTCGACGACTGGGAGATGACGGTCATGGAGTTGATGGGGAACTGGGTCGGGAACGAACTGGAGTTAGTGCGTCAGCGCGACGAGCGCGAACAGGCCCTGCGGGAGACCAGAGAGCAGTTCTCGTCGCTCGTCGGTGACGTCGAGGAGTACGCGATCTTCCGGTTGGACGTCGACGGGCACGTGGCGTCCTGGAATCGTGGGGCGCGCCAGATCAAGGGCTACGAGCCCGACGAGGTCCTCGGCGAGCACGTGGAGACGTTCTACCCGGAGTCGGCGCGCGACGCGGGGCAGGCGGCCAGGTTGCTGTCGGAGGCGCGCGAGCACGGGCGGACGGAGACGGAGGGGTGGCGCGTCCGGAAGGACGGGTCGCGGTTCTGGGCGAACGTCTCCATCACGGCGCTCCGGGACGCGGACGGCGACCTCCGCGGGTTCCTGAAGGTGACGCGGGACATGACCGAGCGCCGGGAGCGCGAGCAGCAGTTGGAGCACGAGCGCGAGCGCTTGGAGTTCATGAACCGCATCATCCGGCACAATCTCCTGAACGGGATGAACGTCGTGGATGCGCGCGCTGGCCTCCTCTCCGGGCACGTCGACCCGGAGGTCGCGGAGCACCTGGAGACGGTGCAGTCGCGCGTCCGGGACATGGTGGACCTCATCGAGACGATGCGGTCGTTCATGCAGGTGTTGACGGAGGAGGACGGCGAGCGCACGGAGCCGGTCGACCTGGACGCGGTCCTGTCGGCGGAGGTGGAGAAGGCGCGGAAGGCGTACGACGATGCGACGGTCGCGTACGACCCGGCGCAGGACGTGCGCGTCGTCGGGAACGACCTGCTGCCGGAGGTGTTCGAGAACTTGCTGTCGAACGCGGTCCAGCACAACGATTCGGCGTCGCCGACGGTCGAGGTGTCGGTGCACGTCGAGGGCGACGAGGCGGTGGTGGCGGTCGCGGACGACGGGCCGGGCGTCGACGAGGCGATGCAGGACGCGATCTTCGAGAAGGGCGAGAAGGGGTTCGATTCGCCGGGGACGGGGTTCGGGTTGTACCTCGTTCGCGAGCTCGTGGCGTCCTACGACGGCGGTATCGACGTCGAGAATCGCCCGGAGGGTGGCGCGGAGTTCACCGTCCGGCTTCCGCTCGCGGCCGGCGCCGCCGAGGGCGGCGAAGAGTCAGAGCTCGTGTCGGACTGACGACCGCACCAGCATACGGCCGCCGTCAGGCGGCCGTTTCCCCGTCGGCTTCCCGGGTGCTCTGACGACTGCACCAGCATACGGCCGCCGTCAGGCGGCCGTTTCCTGTGTGGGGAGCCGTCGCTGTCGGGGTTCCTGTGAGCCGCTGCAGGCGACGCGTCGCTGCCGGGTCGTTGGAGCGTGTGCGCGACGCGGGGGGAGTGCGTCGCGAGAGGGGAGAAGCGGCGTCGCAAGGGGGAGCGGCGACGCCGCGGGGGTGCGGGGACCGCGTGGCGGCGTGAGGGGGTCGGTTGGGCCTGTGTGTTGCGTGCGGTGTCAGTAATCGAACGGCGTCGTCACGGCGACTGCGGCGTGCGCCGCGAAGTCCGCTGCGACGGTGGTCGTGGCGGTGACTTGCTTCGGGCCGTTCCCGTTCCCGCCGCCGTTCCCGTTCCCGCCGCCGTTACCGGGTGCGCCGCCGTCGGTCTCGTTCCCGGTCGGTGCACCGCCCGGCGTTCCGTTCGGCGGGCCGCCGCTGGAGCCGTTCCCTGCGCTCGCGCCGGGCGTGCCCTCGGGCGGGCCGCCGGCGGACGCGTTCGTCTCGTTCGCGGCGCTAGCGCCGGGGGTCCCGTTCGGCGGACCGGCGTGAGCGGGCGCGTTCCCGGGGTTGTTCGCGACGACGTACGACGCGATGACGCGACCGGGCGCCGTCGTGTTCGTGTCGTTCGTCGCGTTCGCGATGACGCGCTGGAGGCCGGCGACGAACTCCTGCATCGCCGCCTCGGAGCTCGTCTCGTTCCCGTCCATCACGTCCTCGGTCTCGTTCCCGTCCGTCGCGTTTTCGTCCGTCTCGTTCTCGTCGAGGTCGGACTCGTTCTCGTCGAGGTCGGACTCGTTCTCGTCGAGGTCGGAGTCATTGTCGTCGGTCGTCTCGTTGTCGGGGCTGATCGCGAAGTCGGCGTCGTCGTCGATGGCGGTGGTCGCTGTCGTGTCTGCGGGTGCGGCGGCGCCGACCATCGGGCCGACGGCGGCGACCAGCATCACGAGCACGCCGAACAACGCGGTCTTTCTGGAGTCTGGCATCACCTGGTAACAACGTGGATACCTGCATAAACCGGGCACCTCGTTCGTTCCGTTCACCACCTCCACGAGACGCCCTCAGAGAAAGTTAGGGCGTTCACGAACGACTCTCGTCGTTTAATTCCGGTCTCCAGGAGAGACGGGGTCGATGGTGACGGGGTGCGCGCTCGTGGCGAGCACGTCAGCGAGCGAACGTTTCATTGCCTTCGCACGAGGAGGTGGTGTATGCGAAAGGGGAGTGGTCGGGGGGCGTCGTCACCGATGGGGTCGCTGCTGATGGTCGCGTTGACGCTCGTGGTGGTCGGCGCGACGAACGCGACCGTTCCCGCTCGCGTCGGTGCTTAGCCGCGGTCGCGGAGCACCGGGAGCGTCCGACGTCAGGCGCGGTCGACGAGCGCCTGCGCGTGTTCGCTGGCGCGCTCGCGGACGCTCGCGGCGTCGAGCGTGGTGAGTTCGCGGTCGCGCATGAGCACCTGGCCGTCGCAGACCGTGTGGCGGACGTCGCTGCCGGTTGCGGCGTACGCGAGGTGACTGACGAGGTCGTGCTGGGGGGTGAGGTGCGCGGCGTCGAGGTCGAGGACGGCGAGGTCGGCGTTCGCGCCCGCCTCGATGCGTCCCGAGTCGATACTGAGGACGTCGGCGCCGCCCTGGGTCGCCATCTCGACGACGGCGTCCGCGGGCACGGCGCTCGCGTCGTCGGCGGCGAGCTTCCCGAGCATCGCGGCGTCGCGCATCTCGTCGAAGACGTCGAGGTCGTTGTTCGACGCGGCGCCGTCGGTGCCGAGCGCGACCGTCACGCCCGCCTCGCGCATGTCTTGGACGGGCGCCATGCCGCTCGCGAGCTTCATGTTCGACGCCGGGCAGTGCACGACGCCAGCGCCGGTTTCGGCGAGGAGGTCGTGCTCGCTCGCGTCGGTGTGGACGCCGTGCGCGAGGAAGTCCTCGGGTTCGAGGAGGCCCTGTTCTCGCGCCCAGGCGAGCGGGCGCTCGTCGTGCTCGTCGAGGATGGGGTCGACCTCGTCGGTCGTCTCGTTCGCGTGGAAGTGCACGGGGACGCCCGCCTCGCGGGCTTCGGCGGTGTACTCGCGGAGGACGTCGGGGTCGACCGTGGTGAGGGAGTGCGGCATGAACGCGGTCGACACGCGGCCGTCCGCGGCACCGTCGAACCGCTCGGCGGCCCGGATGGACTCGCTCGCGTCCTCGCGCGCCGCGTCGTCGTCCTTCCCGACGGTGACGACGCCGTGGCCGACGCGAGCGCGGAGACCCGCTCGCTCGACCGCGTCGACGACCGCGTCCACCTCGAAGTACATGTCCGCGAACGCCGTCGTCCCGCTTCGAATCATCTCCACGGCGGCGAGTTCGGTGCCCGCGCGGACGTCCTCACTCGTCAGCGCCGCCTCCACGGGCCAGATGTCCTCCTGGAGCCACGCGTCCAGGGGCTTGTCGTCCGCGATCCCGCGCAGGAGCGTCATCGCGGCGTGCGTGTGCGCGTTCACGAGCCCCGGCAGCACGAGACAGCCGTCAGCGTCGAGCGTCTCGTCGCCGTCCAGGTCCTCGTCGACCGCCAGAATCGTTCCCTCGTCCCGGTCGACCAACACGTCGGCTCGCACGACGTCGTGGTCCGGGAGCAGGACGCGCCCGCCGGACACGCAGAGCGTACTCATGCCACTCGCTTTTGCACCCCGAGGCATGTGCGTTCCCATCCTGACTGCGACCACGCCGGGGTTTACGTTTCATGTAAACCCCGCGTCGCGGTTCGGGCCGCCTCAGTCACCGGCTGGCGCGCGCTGGCGTCGCGGGGCGAGCGACGGCGAGCCTCGCGACGCCGACATCGTGCGAGGGACGGCGACCGAACGCAGTGAGGGCGCCGTCGGCTGGGGAGGGCGTGGCTGCGGTGCGGTCCGGGCGCGCCGACGCACCACCGTCGCTCCCACCCCAACGCAAACCACGACAACGCAAACCACGACAACGCAAACCACGCCACCGCGCGACTGCCGCGAGGGAAAGCGTATTCCCCACGCCACCGCAAGCAGACGCATGCGCATCGCGGTACCCAACAAGGGCCGGATTCACGACCCCTCGATCTCGCTCCTCGAACGCGCGGGCCTCCCCGTGGTGGACGGCGCCGACCGCAAACTCTACGCGGACACCGTCGACCCCGACGTCTCCGTGCTGTTCGCACGAGCGGCCGACATCCCCGAGTACGTCGCCGACGGCGCCGCAGACCTCGGCATCACCGGACTCGACCAGGCCGAAGAAGCCGGGCACGACAACGTCGAAGCGCTACTCGACCTCGAGTTCGGCGAGTGCCGGCTCGTGCTCGCCGCACCCGAGGACGGCGACGTCGAGACCCCCTACGACCTCGAAGGGAAGACGGTCGCGACCGAGTTCCCGCGACTCACCCGCGAGTACTTCGACGAACGCAACATCGACGCGGAGGTCGTCGAGGTCACGGGCGCAACCGAACTGACGCCGCACGTCGACATGGCGGACGCCATCGTCGACATCACGAGCACGGGGACGACGCTCCAGGTGAACCGCCTCGCGATAATCGACGAGGTCCTCTCCTCGAGCGTCCAGTTGTTCGCGCGCAGCGACGTCGTCGACGACGAGAAGACCGAGCAGGTCCGCACCGCGCTCGCGAGCGTCCTCGCCGCCGACGGCAAACGCTACCTGATGATGAACGCCGACCGCGAGAACCTCGACGCCATCCGCGACGTCATCCCCGGCATGGGGGGCCCGACCGTGATGGACGTCGCCGGCGACGACAAGGTCGCCGTGCACGTCGTCGTCGACGACGCGGACGTCTTCGAGACCATCAATCGCGTGAAGCAAGCGGGCGCGAGCGACATCCTCGTCACCGAGATCGAACGCCTCGTCGAGTAACCCGAGCGAACGCCTCGTCGAGTAACCCGAGCGAACGCCTCGTCGAGTAACCCGAGCGAACGACGTCGCCCGACGTCGTCCCGTCGCTCGACCGCGCGCCACCACCGAGTCCTCAGAACTGCTTCTCGAGGAGGCCGGCGGTGACGAGCTGGACGACACCGAGCGCGACCAACAGGCCACCGACGACCATCCCCGAGAGCGTGAACGCGTCGCTGAGCGCGATCCCGACCGCGGCGACACCGGGCGCGAACCACACCGCGCGCACCACGGGCTCGCTCGACAGCACGACCGCGACCGCGAGCGCGAGCGACCCACCGACGAGGCCCGCGTACAGCGACGGCGACGATTCCACACCCAGCACCGCGAACGCGACGACGAGGAGCCCACCGACGAGGAGGAACACGCCACCGCGCGCGAACTTCGCGCGGTCGTCAGCGTCCATCTCGACCTCTGACGTACTCATGGCGCGACCTACGGCCGGTACCGTACAAAAAGCCCGGCGTTCCGGGTGAACGGGTGACTGCGTTCCGGGCGAGCGCGCGACCGCGCGCCGGGCGAGGCGCGCTCAGACGGGTGCGGTCTGGAGGAGCGCGACGAGGTTGAATATCGTGATGCCGGCGATGACGGCGACCGTGTAGTGCGCGACCGCGACGAGCGCCGTCGACTTCCAGGAGAGCCGGTAGACCGCGGAGATCGCGAACGCGTCCAGGCCGAGCGTCACCGCGATGACGATCGCTGGCTCGTAGCGCTGGAGGAGCATCGACGCGACCGCGAGAATCACGCCGACGACCACGGCGCGTTTCAGTGGCGCGTCACCGAGCACGTACCGCGCGGCGACGAACAACGTCAGCGAGTAGAATACCGCGGCGACGAGGAACGTACCGACGAACGCGACCGGGCTACCGGCGACCGGGTCGAGTTGCGCGGGCGAGAGCACCATCACTCGACGTGAGGGGCCGACGGGTTTTCAGTCCAGCCCTTCCGGAGTCGGCGGGTGGAGGCGACGCCAGCGGTCGCGGCGGCGAGCCGCGCTCACCGGAGCTGGTCTATCTCGTTGCGAACCGTTTCGGGGTCGGTGATGCTGCGGAACGTCACGGACGTCGACGGCGACCGCATCGTGACGGTGCCGGCGTCGACGAGCCGTTCGATGCGGGAGTCGGTGCGGTTGACGCCACCGACGGCGTCGATGTCGACGTCGGACCGGTCGACGCTGAACATCCGGTACTCGCGGATGGCGCGCTCGGTCGTCACGTAGTACGTCGTCAGGCTGTTCCGGTAGTAGGTCGCGCCGCCGCTGACGAGGAGTGCGAGCGCCACCAGGCCGGTGACCGTCGGGTAGACGTACGGCGTCCGCGTGAAGTACAGCAGGTAGCCGGTCGCGACGAACCCGAGGACGCCCAGGGCCATGGTCGCTATCGCGGGCGTCTGCACGGGGTTGTACTGGAGGACTTCCTCCTCGCCGTCGCGGTACGTCGGTCGTTCGGGTGCGAGCTGGTTCGCGCGCACGCCGACCGCGAACACGAGCAAGCCGACGAGCAGGAGGGGCGTGCCGAGGCCCGGCGGGAGTGGCGTCTGGTCGAACTGGACGCCCAACCCGAGCGCGGCGAGCAACGCAGCGATGAGGCCACCGACGGCCGCCGGGCGACCGCGCGCCATCAGTCGTCACCTCCGCGGAGTTGCGCGATGGTGCCGAGCGTCCCGACGAGCCCGATGAGGAGACTCAGCGTCGTCGTCGACACCGACTCCTCCAGGGACTTCGCGTCCTCGCCGTTCGAGAAGAACCCGCGCGTCGGGCCGTCGTCCGCCGAACTCGTCCGCGTCGCGTCGCGCTCGCCGTCCATCGACGTCGACGTGCCCTGGTCGTCCGTCGACCCGGACGTCGACGTGCTCGAGTCGACCGAGGACGACCGCGTCCCGTCGGCGCCATCGGACTGTTCGTCGTCGCCCGCGGCGGTCGTCGCCGTCGTCGTCCCCTCGCGCTCGTTCGCGGAGAGGTCGTACCCGAGGAAGGCCGCACCGACGTGGTTCCGCTCGCCGAGCGCGAGGACGTCGCCGTCGACGGCCGGGCGCGTCATCCACGTCCGCGACGTCGCGTCGCCGAGGTCGAGCGCGAACTCGACGACGCCCGTCTCGGCCGCGTACGCTCGAACGACCTGCGTCTCGTTCTCCTCGCCCGCCACGTACAGCGTGCCGTCCCGGAGCGTCGGCGTCCCGGCCTCGCCCGACCCGGTCCACGCCGTCGACCCGTCACCGGCCTGCAGCGCGAACACGCCGCCGTCCTGGAAGTCACAGAAGTAGACGTGCTCGCCGTCGGCGACCGCACCGGACAGACGCGTTCCGACCGACCGCTCCCACTCAATCTCGCCGGTTCGGACGTCGACGCTCGCGACCTGGCCTTCGTGTCCGGTCACGTACGCGCTCCCGTCCGCGACCGCGACGACGTTCTGCGTCCAGCGCGTGGACATCGACGCCGACCAGCGCTTCGCGCCGGCGTCGCGGCCGTACGCGAGCAGGCCGCCGTTGTTCTGGAGGAGGACGAGGTCGTCGGTGACCGCCGGGACCACGGGACCGATGCGGTCGAACGAGCGCGCCGACTGCTGCCAGCGGACCTCGCCGGACGTGGCGTCGACGACCGCGAGCGTCCCGGACGTCGAGGTGACGAAGAACGCGCCGTCCTCTCCGATGCTCCCGGAGACTGCGCCATCGAGGGCGCGCCGCCAGCGCGCGTCGCCGGACTGGGCGTCGAACGCTCGCAGGTCGCCGCTCTCCCCACCGAGGAGCACCGTCCCGGTCGCGGCGTCGCTGGCGGCGGCGACGGCGGCGCTCCCGAGATCGCTCGTCCACGCCTTCGTCCCGCTCGCGACGTCGACCGCGAACGCGGTGCCGTCGTCGGTGCCGACGACGGCGCGGTCGTCGAGGACGGTCGTCGCCATGCTCCCCTCGGGCACCTCGTACCGCCACGTGGGCGTCGGTTCGTCGCTAGCCGTCGACGCACCGACGGCGCCGCCGGCGATCGAGAGTCCGACGGCGCCGCCCGCTGCCGTCGCGAGCACCCGTCGACGAGTCAATCCAGACATGCCTTAGCGAACGAATAATCGCGCCTAGTAGAATAAAATTTTCAATCTTCCCCGTAGAAATATCTCGCCGGCGTCGGTCCTGCGTCGTCGACGGTCGTGGAGAAGTGGTGGAGTGGAGCCGCGTGGCCGTCGTCAGGAGTCGAGGAGGCCGAGGTCCTCGAGGCGCGAGACGATCTTGTCGACGGCGTGCCGGGCGTCGTCGGGCTTCTTCCCGCCGGTGATGACGAGCTTCCCGGAGCCGAACAGGAGCGCGACGACCTCGGGGTCGTCGAGCCGGTAGACGAGGCCGGGGAACTGCTCGGGCTCGTACTCGATGTTCTCCAGGCCGAGGCCGATCGCGATCGCGTTCAGGTTGAGGTTCCGCCCGAGGTCCGCGCTCGTGACGATGTTCTGCACGACGATCTCGGGGTCGTCCTGCACGTCGATCTTGAGGTCGCGGAGCTTGTCGAAGACGATGCGGAGGCTCTCGTGGACGTCGTCGGTGCTCTTGGCGCCCGTGCAGACGATCTTCCCGCTGCGGAAGATGAGTGCGGCGGACTTGGGTTCCTGCGTCCGGTAGACGAGACCGGGGAACTGCTCGGGGTCGTAGTCTGCGCCTTCGAGGTCCATGGCGACGGACTGGAGGTCGAGCTCCTGGCCGATGCCGGTGGAGGCAACGACGTTCTCGATGTTGATGGTGTCCTTGGGGTCGTCGTCGGTCATCGTTCGCTCTTAAAGTCGTATTTAAGGCTTATAAAGGTTGGTGCTGCGGTGAACGTGCCGCGACCGACCGACACCCCGGTTCTCGGCGAGTTCGCACGCACGAACCCGGTCTTAAGGGGTACTTGAGGCGGTGTTCGAACGCCTTTTGGGCGACGGCGAGGTACGGGCGGTCGTGTACCTGCTGGAACTCGGCGGCGAGGACGACGCGTTCGCGCGCCGCGAGGCGGCGACGGCAGCGACGGGCGTCGAACGCCTCGGCGTCGGCCTCGCGACCGCGGACGCGGTCGTCGCCGAACGCGTCCGCGGGCTGGCGTATACCCGGCGCGCGAGCGAGCTCGTCGGGACCGGCGACGCCTCGGTCGCGTCGGCGCGCGCGCTCCTCGACGCCGCACCGCTGGCGCGCGAGGGCTCGGTCGCGGTTCGCGCGCGGGACGTCCGCGGCGCCACGGGCGTGTCGACGAGCGACGCGGAGCGCGAACTCGGCGGGGTGCTCGTCGACCGCGGGTTCGACGTCGACCTCGACGACCCCGACAACGTCCTGCGCGTCGCGTTCGCGCCGGATGACGAGGCGCCGCGCGCCTCGGACAGTCGAGCGGGCGACGCCCGCGACGCCGTCGACGAGGCGGGCGACGGCGACACCGGCGCGGAGCGCGCGCCCGGCGACGCGGCGCGTGGCGACGGAGGCGTCTGCGCGGTCGGCTGGGAGACCGCGGCGTCGGTCCGTGACTTCGGCGACCGGAAGCCGACGGACCGCCCGTTCTTCCAGCCGGGGAGCATGGACCCGCTGCTGGCGCGCGCGATAGCGAACCTCGCCGGCGCGCGCCCCGGTGCGACCGTGCTCGACCCGATGTGCGGGACCGGTGGCGTGCTCGTCGAGGCGGGGCTCGTCGGCGCGGACGTCCTCGGCGTCGACGCGCAGTCGAAGATGGCGCGCGGGGCGCGCGAGAACCTCGCCGCGTTCCTCGACGGCGACCGTGCTCCTGCCGACACCGCGGACCGCCCGAACCCGGGCGACTGGGCGACGATGCGCGGCGACGCGACCCGGCTCGCGCTCCGCGACGACGCCGTCAGCGGCGTGGTGTTCGACGCGCCGTACGGCCGCCAGTCGAAGATCGAGACGCACGCGCTCGACGACCTCGTCGCGGGCGCACTCCGCGAGAGCCGTCGGGTCGCGGACCGCTGCGTGCTCGTCGCCGACCGCGACTGGCGCGACGCCGCCCGGGACGCCGGCTGGACGGTCGACGCGGCGTTCCAGCGGCGCGTGCACGCGAGCCTCGACCGGTACGTGCTCGTGCTCGACGACGACGACGGCGTCGACGCCCGCGCCGTCTGACCGCAGTTCCGGCGACGGTTTCTGGGCCGTGAGCTACGCGTACCGGCCGTAGCCCGCGGCGACGACCACGCCACCGAGGCTCGCGACGGCGAGCACGAGCACGCGGTAGCCCGCGTCGTCGAGGAAGACGTTCGACGCGACGAGCACCGCGATGCGGCCCTCGGGCGCGAGCGAGACGAACGGGACGGCGACGAGCCACGCGCCGAGCGCGAACGCCCACACGGTCTCGTACGCGAGGACGCCCGTCGTCGCGGCGACGACGCCCGCGAGCGCGCCGAGTGCGAGGACGGCGACGACGAACGCGGTCCGAGCGTCCGTCGCGACGGCGTCCGCGAGGAGCGCGACGACGAACACCGCGACGAGCGCGACGCCCGCGGCGACGCCGACGCGCTCGAAGCGACCCAGGTCGGTCATGCGACCCCCTGCGAGAGCGCGCAGAATAGGTCTTTTGTCGCTCGACGCGACCCGCGCGCGGATCACGATCACGCCACGCTGTCGCGCGCGGTCGCCTGCAGCTCGCGTTCCTCCTCCGAGTCGACGTCGAGCGCCGGCACGCCCGTCGGCTTCCCGTCCTCGTCGACGGCGACGAACGTGAAGCACGCCGCCGTGGTCTTCGCGGTCTCGCCCGTCAAGGGGTCCTCGCGGTGCGCGCGCAGGAAGACGCGGACGCTCGTCCGGCCCGCGTCGAACACGTACGCCTCGATGACGGCAGTGTCACCGACCGGGATCGGGCGTTCGAAGCTGAACTCGTCGACGGCCGCGGTCACGCACGGCGCGCCCGCGAACCGCATCGCGCTCATCGCCCCCACCTCGTCCATCCACTTCATCAGGTTCCCGCCGTGGACGGCGTCGTAGTTGTTCGCGTGGTTCGGCTGGACGCGCTGGCGGTTCTCGATGTACGTCTCGGCGAGCGTCGGCATACCTCGACCGTTCGCGCACCCACCGCAAAAACCCCGGGCGCGGCCGCGGCCCACCGTAAAAACCCCGGGCGCGGCCGCGGCCCACCGTAAAAACCCCGGGCGCGGCCACGACCAGCCGACGCAACCGCGCTCGCCCCGGTCGGACGCCTCGCGAGTCAGTCGTCGACGCGGTCGACGCCCCGGAACTCGAAGCGCGCGCCACCGTCGACGCTCTCGGCGAGATGGACGCGCCAACCGTGACCGTCGGCGACGCGTTCGACGATGGCGAGCCCGTACCCCGTCCCGTCGCCGGCCGTCGAGTACCCGGACTCGAACACCGCGTCGCGGTCGCTCTCGGGGATGCCCGGGCCGTCGTCCGCGACGAAGAACCCCGCGTCGTCGTCGATCACACCGACGGTGACGCGGACGCCGGGCGCGTCGGTCGCGCCGCCGTCCGAGCGCGTCCCGGTCGCGCCGTGCTCCATCGCGTTCCGGAACAGGTTCTCGAACGCCTGCAGGAGCCGCGACCGGTCCGCGAGCACCACCGCGTCGTCGGTCACGTCGAGCGTCCCGGCGTCGGTCTCGACGGACTGCCACGCGGACCGGGCGGCGGCGGCGAGTTCGACCGGCTCCGGGTCGACGGCGTCCCGGTCGTTGCGCGCGAGCGCGAGGACGTCCTCGACGAGGTCGTCCATCCGGTCGAGCGCGCGCCGGACCTCCTCGATGGCGTCCTCGTCGCCGGTCTCAGCGGCGAGCTCGGCGTACCCTTTCGCGACCCCGAGCGGGTTCCGGAGGTCGTGACTGACGACGTTCGCGAACTCGTCGAGTTGCTCGTTCCGGCGCTCCAGGAGGCGTTCGCGTTCGGTGCGCTCGGTGACGTCCCGGAGCACGAGCAGCGACCCGCGGCGGACGTCGTACGGCCCGAGCAGCGGCGAGACGTTCACGTCGTACACCGCAGTCTCGGTGACGTCGTCGGGCGCCGGTAGTTCGACGCTCTCCCCGGACTCGACGGCGGCCGCGACGCCCGGGAGGACCGCGGCGAGTTCCCGGTCGATGGGGTCGCCGTCGACGAGCGCCGCCGCGGTCGGGTTCGCGTCGACGACGCGGTCGTCGTCGTCGAGGACGAACACGGCGTCCGTCATCTCCGCGATGAGCGTGTTCGCCGCGAGCGGGCCGACCGTCAGGAAGTCGAGGCGGAGGAGCGCCCACCCGATGACGACGCCGTTCAGGGCGAACGCGAACGGCGTCGGGTCGAAGTACTGCCAGTTCCCGCTCCCGGCGAGGTTGAACGCGACCGCGACCGCGCCGGCGAGCGTCACCGTCGTTCCGAGGAGGACGGCGGTGGTCTGCTCGCGGTAGACGTTCCGCGCCGCGAACGCGTACCTCGCGAGGAGTACGACCCCGTAGAGGACGGCGCCGACGACGAACAGGAAGTGCAGCGTGAACGCGAGCGACGGCACCTGCGTGAGGACGGTCAGGCCGTCGACGGTCACGGCACGCACCTCCTCGGCGAACAGGAGCCCGTGCCACGGTTCGGTGGCGTACACGACGGTGTAGCCGACGACGTCGACGGCGAGCAGGAGCCTGAGCGGTCGTTCCAGGCGGTCGCGGTGTCCCGTGTAGTTCGCGACGAACAGCAGGAACAGCCACGCGGTCGCCGTCGCCGTCGTCGCGCGGAGGACGTCGAACGCGAACGCGAGAGGCGTGGTGGGGCTGAGGAGCACGAGCGCGTACGCGAGCCCCCACGTACCGCCCACGGCGACGTAGCTCGCGTACCCGCGGACCCGTGGCGCGTCGGCCTCGCGACGCCACGCGACGTAGCCGACGGCGTAACTCAGGGCTGCACCCATGAGCGTCGCGCCGAGCGCGAACCACGCGACTGGCGTCGTCGGGAGCACGAACGTACGCTGTCGCTAGACGAACCTAATCGTGACGGCGAACCGCCATGAATATGCAAGCCCAGAGTTGGTTTCGAGCGGGTCCGAGCGCTCTCGAAGTGACGGCACCGAGGCGCCAGGAGTCCTCAGGCGTCGACGCGCGGCCCGTCCTCGCGGCCGAGTTCCGCGAGCAGGTGCGAGAGGTGCACGCGGTCGCTCGACCCCTCGGTCATGTCGAAGTCGATCTGGCCCGCGAGCTCGTACAGCGTCGCCAGCCTGTCGCCGTCGTACCGCGACCTGGCCTCGTCGAGCACGACCTCGAGGACCTCCCCGCCCTCGTACCCCTCGTCGACGAGCAGGTCGTCGAGCACACCACGAGCGTCCGTGAACTCGCCGGCTTCGGCGGCGTCCAGCATCTCCTGGACCTGCTCCTCGTGCGCGACGTCCCCGAGCGTCTCGTACGCCGCCTGCATCGACACCTCGCCCTCGCCCTCGTACGTCGTCTGCGCCGCCAGCACCGCCTCGCGGACGTCACCGTCCGCGAACCCGGCGACGTACTCCAGGCCGTCCGCGTCGTACTCGACGCCCTCGCGCTCGCAGACGCGCTCGAGGACGTCCACGAGCGCGCCGTGACTCGCCGCCGGCATCGACACCGGGAAGCACCGCGAGCGGATCGGCGGGATGAGCTTCGTCGGCTGCCGCGTCGTCACCACGAACTGCGTCGCCTCGTGGTACTGCTCCATCACGCGCCGCAAGGCCTGCTGGAAGTCGATGCGGACCGCCTCCGCGTTATCCAGCACGACCGTCTTGTAGTGCCCCGAGACCGGCTGATAGCTCGCACTCTCCTTCAGGACGTGATTGATCATGTCGCGCTTCGACAGGTGGGACTTCCCACGGAGGAACGACGCGAACCGCGGGTCGTTCGTGATCTCCTTCTTCGTCCGGTCGAAGAAGTCCGCGACGTTGATCTCCACGAGGTCGTTCTCCGGGTCAGCGTGACTCTCTCGCGCGAGCGCTCGCGCAGCGGCGGTCTTCCCGACGCCCGCCGGCCCGTACAGCACGAGGTTTATCGGGTCGTCCACGGCGTGCTGGAGGTACTCGCGAGCGTCCTCCTGCGGGAGGTCCGCGAGCGTCGGCGCGTGTCGGTCCGTCCACAGCGGCGCGTCCATCACGACGACGTAGTCGCGGCCGCGGTACGAATCTGTCGGTTACGTCACGGCGTCGTCGTCCACCGAGTCGACGCCGCGCGCCCGCACGGAGTCACCGCGCGCCGCGACGCGCCGCTGTGGGGTCGTGGAGAACGGAAGAATACGCGGGGACAGGGCGTCGTTCGCGGTTAGACCGCGGCGAGCGCGTGCCCGCCGAGCGATTGCGCGGTCACGCTACCGTTGCCGTTCCCGCCGCCCGCACCGCCCTTCACTTTGCGTTCGAGTTCGACCTCGGCGTCGCCGCTGGTCACCGTCACCTCGAGCTCCTCGGTGTCGGGAACCTCGAACGCGAGCGTTCCATCGGAACTGGTCTCGCCGACGGTCTCGCCGTTCACGGCGACGGTCGCGTTCGCGACCGACCCGTTCGCGTCCGTCACCGAGAGCGTCACCGTCTCGCCGGCGCGGACCTTCCCGTCGAGCGTCGCGTCGAGCGCGCGCTCGGTCTCGGACTCGTCGTCCTCGGTCTCGTCGCCGTCGTCGTCATCGTCGTCGCCCTTGTCCTTCCCCTTCGCGCCGCTGTTCCCGGGGTTCTCGGGCTTCCCGTTCTTGTTCACCTTCTCGATCGCGACCTGGTCGCCCGTCCCGGACTCGCTCACGACCGGCCGGAGGATGTACTTCCCGGAGTTCCCGGCCTTGTGGACGTTGATGTCGAACACGAAGTCCGGCGACGAGTTCGCCGACAGCTCGAAGTTCTTGTTGATCTGGAGCTTCGAACTCGGGAGCTTCACGTTCACGGACTCGCCGTTCGTGAGCGTCGCGTTGATGTCGCTGACGTACACGAACACCTTGTCGTACTCGCCGGCGGGCACCGAGACGTTCGAGATGGCGGTCGCGTTCGCGCCCTTGAGCTTCGTCAGGTCGACCGTCTCGTTGTCGACGTCGTGCATCACCCAGCCGTCCTCCTCGGAGTCCTCGGCGTCGTCGTCCTCGGATTCGGCTTCCTCGGACTCCTCGCCTTCAGACTCCTCGTCTTCGGTCTCTTCGGGCTCCTCGGTCTCCTCGGGTTCCTCCGTCTCTTCGGGCTCCTCGGTCTCCTCGGAGTCCTCGGTCTCGGTGTCGTTCATCTCGACGGTCGTCTCGTTCGGGTCGTCGACCGTCGTGGTGTCGACGTCGCCGACGTCGGCGTTCGCGTCCGCCTCGGTCGTGTCGTCCGCCGACTCGCTCGTCTCGTTCGCCGACTCGGTCTCCTCGGCGTCGTCACCGCCGGCCTCGTGCAGGCCGATCTTCGTGATGGTGACGTTCAGGTGCTCGAAGTCCTCGATGGCGCCCGGGCGGTCGCTCACGTAGAACGTGAGGGCCGCCGAGTCGCTCGCGTCCATCGAGCCGGCCTCGCCGTCGTCGGTCGTCGCCTGTGCTTGCGTCGTCGTGCCCGGCACGGCCGTCGAACAGCCCGCCAGGACGAGGAGGGCTGCCACGGCGACCGCACCGATCGCCTTCTTCGTGGTCATCGTCGAGAGTACGTAGTGCCTACTTGGTCATAACCTGGCCAGAACGTTCGGCCCAATTCAGTAGGCGTGAACGGTTTGAACGGACGCGAACCGTCCGCGAAACCGGGCGGCGCGGCGGCGGTCCGCTCCGCGAGCCCGGTCGGCGGGTTCGTTCCGATACGGGTTTCCCCGTGGCCCCACGAGAGTCACGCGAGCATGTCGTTACGCGTGACGTTCCTCGGGACGAGCGGGGCGATCCCGACCACTGAACGGAATCCGGCCGCGCTGTTCGTGTCCCGCGAGGGCGACGACCTCCTCTTCGACTGCGGCGAGGGCACCCAGCGCCAGATGATGCGGTACGGCACCGGGTTCGGCGTCGACCACCTGTTCGTCACGCACACGCACGGCGACCACGTCCTGGGGATTCCCGGCCTCACCCAGACGATGGACTTCAACGAACGCGAGCGACCGCTCGCCGTGCACGTCCCGGCGGGCGAACGCTCGACCGCGAAGCGACTCCTGAACGCGACGGGGAACACCCCGAGCTTCCCGGTTCGCGTGAAGGAGGTGCGCGCGGGCGACGTCGCGCTCGACGGCGACGGGTACGAGGTCCGCGCGTTCGACGTGAATCACCGGACGAACGCGGTCGGGTACGCGATCGTGGAGGACGACCGGAAGGGCCGGTTCGACCGCGAGAAGGCCGAGGAGGAACTCGGTATCGAACCCGGGCCGAAGTACTCGCAGCTCCACCGCGGCGAGTCGGTCGAACTCGAGGACGGGACCGTCGTCGACCCGGACGCGGTCGTCGGCGACCCCCGCCCTGGCCGCACCGTCGTCTACACGGGCGACACGACGCCGACGGGGAGCACGGTCGAGGCGGCCGCGGACGCGGACCTGCTCGTGCACGACGCGACGTTCACCGACGAGTGCGAGGACCGCGCCGCGTCGACCGCGCACTCGACGGCCGCGCAGGCCGGGAGTATCGCCCGGCAGGCGGGTGCGAGGCGGCTCGCGCTCGTCCACATCTCCTCGCGGTACGCGGGCGACGTCTCCGCGCACGAAGCCGAGGCCGCGGGCGAGTTCGACGGCGAGTCGTGGGTGCCGAGCGACGGCGAGACGTTCGACGTGCCGTTCCCCGACGCCGACGACTGACCGTCGAGCGCGGCCGGTCGTCGCTCGAAACCGCCACCCCCGCGGAACTTATCTGCGTCTCGCCCCTACGCCCGGGCAGTGAGTGCGAGAACCAGCGCACTGGACAGCGTCGTCTTCGGCGTGGACGTCCAGAGCGGGGACGTGCGCGGGGACGCGCCGTCGTACGCGCTCGTCGTGCTCGAGTCGAGCGCGGACGGCGACGGGTACGACGTCGAGCGCGACGTCGTCACCCTCCGGAAGCTCCGGCGGCGCATCGCCAGCGAGGAGCCGGGTATCGTCGCGACGGACAACATGTACGAGCTCGCCGCGGACAAGGACGCCCTCGTGCACTTCCTCGGCGAGCTCCCGGCGGGCACGAAGCTCGTGCAGGTCACGGGCGCCGAGCAACCCGAGCCCCTCTCCAGGGTGGCGAAACGCCACGGCGTGCCGTACGGGAAGGATCCGATGCAGGAGGCCGAGGCCGCAGCTAGGCTGGCGGCGGCGAACGTCGGCGTGGAGGTGTCCGCGTTCACCGACGAGACCACCGTGAAGGTCTCGCGCGGCCGCTCCACGGGGAAGGGCGGTTGGTCCGAGGACCGGTACACGCGGCGCATCCACGGGAGCGTGAAGACGCGGGCTCGCGAGGTCGAGCGCGAGCTCGACGGCGCTGGCCTCGAGTACGAGCGCGAGGTCACCGAGAAGTACGGCGGGTTCTCGCAGGCGCTGTTCCACGTCGAGGGCCGCCCGCAGGACATCCCCGTGAGCCGGCATCGGTCCGGTGACGTCCGCGTGGAGATCGAGCGCGAGCGGCGCGATGGCATCGAGTTCGAGCCGCTCGCGAAGCGCCGCGACCACGTCATCGTCGGCGTCGACCCCGGGACGACGACCGCGGTCGCCATCGTCGGCCTCGACGGGAGCGTGCTCGACGTCCTCTCCACGCGGACCGCCGATACGGCGGCGGTCATCGAGTGGATCGTCGAACGCGGGCGCCCCATCGTGGTCGCGGCGGACGTGGAGCCGATGCCGAACACGGTCGAGAAGATACGGCGGAGCTTCGACGCCGCCGGGTGGATACCGAGCAGCGACCTGCCGGTCGACGAGAAACAGCATCGGACGCGTTCGGAGGGGTACGAGAACGACCACGAGCGAGACGCGCTCGCGGCGGCGTTGTTCGCGTTCGACGACCACGAGGACCAGTTCGAGCGCGTGGCCCGGAAGACGCCGCCGCGACTCGACCGTGGCGAGGTCACGGCGCGCGTCGTCGCTGGGGAGGAGTCCGTGGAGGCGGTCGTCGCGGACCTCACCGACGACGGCGGTGACGGCGACGGCGGCGACGACGGGAGCGAGCACGTCGAGCGCGAGCTGAGCGCGGAGGAGAAGCGCATCAGGACCCTGGAGCGCCAGGTGGAGCGCCTCCAGGACCACGTCGCGAGCCTCGAGGAGACGGTCGACGAGAAGGACGACCGCATCGAGGAGCTGGAGGGGGAACTGGAGGAGTCCCGCCGCGAGGAGCGCCGGGACGCACGCGAGCGCCGGACCGTGTCGCGGCTGAAGCGCCGGAACGACGCGCTGGAGCGCGACATCGACGAGCGCGACGACCGCATCGACGAACTAGAGGGGAAGCTCGCGCGCCTCAAGGAACTCTGGAAGCTCGACCACTCGAACTTCGCGGACGTCGAGGAGAAGAAGAAGGGCCTGGTGCCCGTCAAGCCCGTGAACGAGTTCACGAAGGCCGCCATCGACGACGCCCACGAGGCCTACGGGTTCGCGACCGACGACGTCGTGTTCCTGCGGAACGCGGCGGGCGCCGGGCGGTCGACCGCGGAGAAGCTCGCGGCCTTCGACCCGCGCGTGGTGCTCGTCGGCGACGGCGGGCTGTCGGACGCGGCGGATTCGGTGCTGTTCGACGCGGAGATACCGGTCGGACCCGCCGAGGACGTCGCGATGCAGGAGGTCGACGAGCTCGCGGTCGCCCGCGAGGACGACGTCGAAGCTGTCGTCGCGGACTGGCACGACCGCGCCGAGGAACGTCGCAAAGAGCGGAAGGCCGAGCAGCTCGACCAGCTCATCAGCGAGCATCGCGCGGAGACGAAGAAAGAGCAGCGGCGGAGCTAGACGGCGCGGCAGGCGAGTCGCCGGCGGCCGCCAATCTGCGGGTGCTTACTTCCAGGGGCTCGGGGCGACGCCGAGCCGGAGGACGACGGGACGGTACAGGAACGCGAGTGCGACGACGACGGCGAGTTCGCCCCAGAAGCCGATGTCGCCCACCGCCGTTCGAAGAACCGTGAGAACGCCGAAGACGAGGATGATCATCGCGAGGTAGTGCGGAACGAGTTCCTTCAACTGGTCGGTGTCCATACCGTCCTCTAGGCGAGGAACGGTATCAAACCACCCTCGGCGGCGAAACGAAGTCGCTGCTCGGCGTCGACGCCGCGATGACCGTCGACGACCGAACCGGTAGACGCGACCGGTCGACGTGACGAGGCTACCTCGCATGTGTCGGCCGCATCAGCCGACGAACGTTGCGAGAGCCGAGACGAGGACGGCGACGACGGCCCCGAGCAAGAGCCCGATGACCGCGGCTAGGATTACCGAAACGTACAGTGACGAGGCCGTGACTGCCACAGTCACAGCGATAACCACCGGAAGCTGCAGCGCGAACCGGGGGAGAAAACCGGACGTCGCTTCGGATGGAGAGTCCATACTCGGAGGATGTGATATCCAGGCGAAAAAACCACCGAATGGACTGGTTCGTCGGCGTAAGTATCGGTTGCTTCGCCGCGAGAGGGTTCCGTTCGCGGTCCGCACCGAGGCGGAAAGCGCGGCGTGAGAATAGCTTCGTCGAGCCGATACGGCGCACTCGACCTGCGTCACATCATGCCGCCCATACCCATCATCCCCATGAGGCCGGAGACGAGGGCGCGGACGAACAGGCCGAGGCCGGCGAGGACGAGCGCGACGCCGCCGCCGATGATGAGGTTCTGGCTGGCGATGGCTGCGATGCCGCCGAGGATGCACAGCAGGCCGAGGAATCCGGAGACGCCGAGCATCTTCCCCATGCGACCGAGACCGCCACTTCGTTGACTCATGTCCCCCGATTGCTTGGCGGGACGGCCTAAACCTGCCGGTCCACGGTCGGACGCCGGGGCGGTTTGACGGTGCCGCACGCGGGGGGTGCGTCGACCGCGAGCGAATAGTTAAAAACGTCGCGTGAGAAGCGGAACGTATGAGCGACAACGACGACGGGGGACGGAACGACCTCCGGATGCCCGACGACGACGAGGTGTTCGCTACCGTGACGGATATGCTCGGCGCGAACCGGGTGAAAGTCAGGTGCGCGGACGGCGTGGAGCGCACCGCTCGCATCCCCGGGAAGATGCAGAAGCGCGTCTGGATCCGCGAGGACGACGTCGTCCTCGTCGACCCGTGGGACTGGCAGGACGAGAAGGCCGACATCACGTACCGGTACGAGAACCAGGACGCCGACCAGTTGCGCGAGGAAGGCCACATCAACTGACTCGTTCTCGACGCGTGGTCGCGCTCGCCGAGGGATAGCGACCGGAACTGCGAGCGTTTTAGGCGGATGCGGGCGTAGCGACGGGTAGTGACTTCGAGCGACGCGAGCGAGACGACGGCGGACGGTGATGGGGGCGAGGACGACGGCGCCAGCGACGCCGGGACCCACGGCGCCGGGACCGGTGACGCCGGTGACGTGCCGGTGGACAATCCATACGTGGCCGACCCCGACACCGCGTTCGAGCCGGTCGAGGAGCTCGACGAGGCGGCGGCGCGCGAGCAGGCCGAAGCGCTCCGCGAGGCCATCCAGTTCCACGACTATCGGTACTACGTCGACCACGACCCCGTAGTCGCGGACCGCGCGTACGACCGGTTGTTCCAGCGGTTGCTCGACCTGGAGGCCGCGTTCGACCTCGCTGTCGAGGGGTCGCCGTCGAACCGCGTCGGCGGCGAACCCGTCGACGCGTTCGACACCGTCGAGCACGTCGCACCGATGCTCTCCATCGACCACACGGACGACGCCGCGGGCGTCCGCGAGTTCGACGACCGCGTCCGCCGGCAGGTCGGCGACGTCGAGTACGTGCTGGAGCCGAAGTTCGACGGCGTGAGCCTCGAGGTCGTGTACGAGGACGGCGAGCTCGTGCGAGCGACCACGAGGGGCGACGGCTACGAGGGCGACGACGTGACGCGGAACGCCAGGACCATCGCCGCCATCCCCCAGCGGCTCCGGGGCGACTACCCCGAGTTTCTCGCGGTCCGCGGCGAGGTCTACATGCCCCGCGAGGCGTTCACCGAATACAACACGGAGCGCGTGGAGCGCGGCGACGACCCGTTCGCGAACCCGCGGAACGCGACCGCGGGAACGATCCGTCAGCAGGACCCGACGGTCGTCGCGGAGCGCCCGCTCTCGATCTTCTTCTTCGACGTCCTCGAGTCGAGCGAGCCGTGGGACACGCACAGCGCGGCGCTGTCGGCGTTCCGCGAACTTGGGCTCCCGGTCTGCGGGCGCGTGGAGACGGGCGCGGACGTCGCCGCCGCCGTCCGGTACCGCGAGGACCTGCTCGCCGAACGCGACGACCTGGACTACGAGATAGACGGCGTCGTCGTCAAGGTCGACTCGGCGGCGAAGCGCGACGAGTTGGGCGCGACGGCGCGCGCGCCGCGGTGGGCGAAGGCGTACAAGTTCCCCGCCAGGGACGAGGAGACGCCGGTCGCGAACGTCACCGTGCAGGTCGGACGGACGGGGCGACTCACTCCCGTGGCGCTCCTGGAACCCGTGGACGTCGGCGGGGTGACGGTCTCCAGGGCGAGCCTCCACAACTTCGACGAGGTCGAGGACCTGGGGGTCGGCGTCGGCGACGTCGTGCGCGTGCAGCGCGCTGGCGACGTCATCCCGTACGTCGCGGAGGTCGTCGAACGCAACAGCGACGGCCCGTACGAGCTCCCCGATTCGTGCCCGGTCTGCGGGAGCGTCGTGGAGCGCGAGGGCCCGATCGCGTACTGCACGGGCGGCCTCGGCTGTCCAGCGCAGCTCCGCCGCTCCGTGGAGTACTACGGGAGCGAGAAGGGACTGGACGTCGAGGGCCTCGGCGAGGAGACCGTCAGCCAGCTCGTCGACGCGGGCCTCGTCGCGGACGGCGTCGCTGACCTCTACGAGCTCACCGAGGACGACCTCCGCGAACTGGAGGGCTGGGGGGAGCGCAGCGCCGAGAAGCTCGTCGCGGAACTGGACGCGACCCGCGAGCCCGCGCTCGCGGACTTCCTCGCGGCCCTGGGCATCCAGGAGGTCGGCCCGGAGCTCGCCGACCGGCTCGCGCGCCACTTCGAGACGTTCGACGCGCTCCGCCAGGCCGCCGCGACCGACGACCGCGACGCCCTCACCGCGGTCGACGGCGTCGGCGACGCGGTCGCCACCCAACTCGTCGACTTCTTCGCGAGCGACGCGAACGCGGCGGTGCTCGACGACCTCCTCGTGCACGTGTCTCCACTGGAAGCGGAGGGGGTCGCGGGCGAGGAACTCGACGGGCTCACGTTCGTCTTCACCGGCTCGCTCTCGGCCTCACGGAGCGCGTTCGAGGACGTCGTCGAAGCCCACGGCGGGAGCGCGACCGGGAGCGTCTCCGGGAACACCGACTACCTCGTCGTCGGCGACAACCCAGGCGCCAGCAAGACGAGCGACGCCGACGACGAAGGCGTCCCCACCATCGACGAAGCCGAACTCCGCGAGGTACTCGAGGAGCGCGGCGTCACCGAGTGGCCCGGCGAGTAGGCGCGACTAGTACGGGTCGGTCGGGCTCGCGAGTCGCGTGACCGTCTCGACGCGGTCGAAGTCGTCGTCGAACGAGTACAGGTACTCCTCGCCCGTTCGCTGCGCGACGGCAACGATGGTCGCGTCGACGAACGAGAGCGACGGATACCGTCGGAACAGTGCCTGTGCAGCCGTGAAGTCGGCCTGGGCTGCGTGCCGAATCTCGAAGTGAGCGCCCTCGATCAGTCGATCCAAGAGCGCGTTCGCGGCGTCGGGGCCGAGTTTCTCGCGCGTGAGGTTGAGCGTCTCCGCGACGACGTAGTTCGTGACGATACCGGTCGGGAGGTCCCCGTGGTCGATGCCGACGACGATCTCGCTCGCGGTGTCGTGGTGGACGTCGCCGGCGCTGGCGGTGGCGAAGAGGACGTTCGTGTCGAGAAGCACCGGCATCTACTCGTCCCCGAAATCGCGCTCGGCTTCGACGGCGTTCGTCCGGCCGACGTCGACCGGTTCGAAGTCGTCGAAGACGCCCTCGCGCTGGTGGACGACCTCCACGGAGAGCGCGCCGTCGCTCGTGACCTGCCAGCGCAGTTTGTCGCCCTCGTCGATGTCGAGGTGACGACGTATCGCAGCGGGAATCGTCACCATCCCCCGCTCGCTGACCTTCGTCTCCTCAGGTGCCTCTCCCGTAGCCATACGTGCACGTACCGTCCACTCACTGTTACATGTTGCGCCACATGTGGCCGGCATCGTCGACCGTCCATCCGAACCGGCGGCCCGGCGGCCGCCGGATGCTCGCGCAGTCAGAAACACCCCGAACCGGCGGCCCAGCGGCCGCCGGATGCTCGCGCAGTCAGAAACACCCCGAACCGGCGGCCCAGCGGCCGCCGGATGCTCGCGCAGTCAGAAACACCCCGAACCGGCGGCCCAGCGGCCGCCGGATGCTCGCGCAGTCAGAAACACCCCGAACCGGCGGCCCACCGGCCGCCGGATGCTCGCGCAGTCAGTAGACGTCGTGGTCGTCGGGTTCGTACGCGACCGGCGGTCTGCTCGTGCGGTCGGCGGCGAGGCTGGCGAGCCACGCCCAGTCCTCCTCCTCGAGCGCGGCGGTCAGCGCGTCGTCGTCGAGGTCGGCGACGAGTTCCCGGACGCGCTCGCGGGGGTTGCCCCGGATAGCACCCTCGCGGAGGACGGTGTCGGGGTCGGCGACGTCCGCGAGCTGCTGCGCGTAGAAGTGGAGTTCGTCGAGCGGTCGGTAGTCCGCGCCGTACTCGCGCTCCAGGCGCTCGCGGAGCCCGGTCGGGTCCCGAGCGGCGTCCAGGCCGAACTGGCGCTTGATCGCCGCGTGCGCGTCGCTGCCCGCGTCGCCACCATCGCCGAGTTCCGCTGCGAGGCGCTGGAGGCCGCCGCCGTCGCGGCCCTGGTAGACGTACCCGAGTTCGACGCGCTCGCCGTCCTGTTCGGTCGCGACGATGGCCGCCGCCCGTTCGCCGGGCTGGAGGACGTTCCCGGCGAGGACGCGCGCGTTCGGCTCCGTCCCCTCGGGGAGGTGGACGACGAGGCGGTCGTCGCCGTCGACCACGACGACGCCCGGCGTCGGGCCGACGTAGGCGCGAGCGCGGAGGCGCGCGAACCGCCGACGGCGCTCGTCGTCGAGGAAGCACGTGACGGTCGCCGTCACAGGTCCGCCCCCTCGAAACGCTCGAGTGCGACGTACAGCGGCGCGGTCGCCCAGACGACGAGGACGACGAACCCGACCGCGGGTTCCGCGAGCAGCGTCAGTTCCGTCGGCGGCGTCCCGCCGAAGTACCCGAACGCCCCGCCGATGTTGGGGTAGACGCCGACGACGAGGTTCCGGAGCGCGGTGAACGGCCCGAACTGCGCGACCGCCGGCAGGAGGGTCGCGGGCGCCGACTGCGTCCCGTACACGCCGTTGACGAGGAGCCGCCAGAGGATGTCGTGGAGGCGGAACACGAAGAACAGGTAGACGCCGACCGCGAGCACGGCGGCGCGCGTCGTCCCGGACACCGCCGCCGATATCGCGGTGCCGAGCGCGACGAACACGCCGGCGAACGCGACGAGGACCGCGAGCGCGGCGACGAGTCGGAGGAGCGGGATGGGCGCGAGCATGAGGGCGGCGACCGCGGTCGCGAACGCGAACAGGCACGTCACGACGGTCGCAGTCACCGCGAACCGGCCGGCGAGACTCCCGAGGACGACGTCGCGGCGCGAGAACGGCATCCCGAGGAGGACGACGAGTTCCCCGCGACTGCGTTTGTCGACGACCCGGCCTTGCGCGAGCATGATGGCGGCGATGGGTGCGAGGAACAGCGCCGCGCCGACGAGCACGCCGAGGAATCGGAGGCCGGGCCGGTCGACGTACGCGGGGTCGTAGCTGCTCGCGTAGATGTAGCCCGCGACGAGGCCGACGACCGCGAACAGGCCGACGCCGACGTGGAGTTGGCGTTCGCGGACGCTATCGCGGACGTCCTTGCGCGCGATGAGCCGCCACATCACTCGTCACCTCCGCGAGTCGGTGGGGAGGCGTCGCCGACCGCGGAGCCGTCGGTGTCCGCGGTCGCGTCGCCGACCGTGGCGGTCGCGTCGACGGTCCGGCCGGCCGAGCCGGTCGCGCTGGCGTCGCCGCTCGTGTACGCGACGAACAGCTCCTCGAGGCTGGCTTCGCGCGTGTCGACGTCGCGGACGTCCGCGCCGTCGTCGTAGCACGCTTTGACGACGCGACCCTTCGCGGCGGGCGTGCAGGCGGCGTCGACGACGGGGCGTTCTTGCTCGTCGGTGTCGACGGTGACGTCGGTGACGCCGCGGAGACCGGCGACCGCGTTCCGGAGCGTGTCTGGGCGTTCGTCGAGCGTGACGGTGACGCCGCCGGTCGCGCCCGCGGTCTCGCGGAGCGCGTCGATGCTGTCGACGGCGACGAGTTCGCCGCCGTAGAGGATGCCGACGCGGTCCGCGACCGCCTCCACCTGCCCGAGGATGTGACTCGAGAAGAACACGGTCTGGCCGTCGCTGACGGCGTCGTCGATGACCTCCCGCATCATCCGCGCGCCGGCGGGGTCGAGCCCCGTGGTCGGTTCGTCGAGCACGAGGAGGTCGGGGTCGCCGACGAGCGCCATTCCGAGCATCAATCGCTGCGCCATGCCCTTCGAGTACGTACGGACCTGGCGGTCGCCGTCGCCCGCGAGGCCGACGCGCTCCAGGACCTCGTCGGGGTGCTCGCGGCCGCGCCGCGCCTCGATGGTGAACTCGAGTTGCTCGCGGCCCGTCATCCGCCCGAGCGACCCGTAGCCGTCCGGGAGGATGCCGACGCGCTCGCGGACCTTCGTGGGTTCGGCCTGCGCGTCGTGCCCGAACACGCGAGCGGTCCCGCTCGTCGGGCGGACGTAGTCCATGAGGATGTCGATGGTCGTGGACTTCCCCGCACCGTTCGGCCCGAGGAACCCGAACACCTCGCCCTCCTGAACCTCGAGGTCGAGGCCGTCCAGGGCCGTGACCGTCCCGAAGCGCTTGGTCACGTCCCGCAGTTCGATAGCAGCCATACCCTCCACGTGTCGAGGAGCGCACAAGATACTACCGGAGCGCGGAACGACGACGGAGCGTGACCCATCGTCGCGTCGTCAGTCGGGGAGGTCGTAGCCGAGGACGCGCCCGAGGGCGGCCAGTGCGCCGAACACCCAGCGTTGCGGGCCGGCGACGACGAGTTCGTCGTCGTACTCCGCGAATAGCATCGCGAGGAGGATCGTCGAGCGGAGGCCCTCGGGCGGCATCGACACGCCGCGTTCGGTCTTCAGGGCGTGGAACCGCCGGAAGAACGCCTCGATGCGCATCGCGGGACGGTGTACGTTGCGCACCGTGGCGGGCCCGGGGTTCCGGAACGCGTGCTCGGTCCCGGCGGGGACGACCATGCGGTCGCCCGCTGCGAGCGTCGACCACTCGCCGTCCACGCGGACCTCGATCTCGCCCGTTTCGACCTCGTAGACCTCCTCGGCGTGCGGGTGGACGTGCACCGGGAGCTCCGACCGCTCGTCGAGGTGCATCCTGGTCGTGAGGCGCTCGCCGTCGGTCTCCGCGGTGGTCTCCAGTATCTCCCAGCGACCCGGGAACCCCTCGAAGTCGAGGACGTAATCGGACGCCCCCGGTGCCTTGGAGGATGCCATATGCTAGCGTTCGTCACGGCCGGCCAAGCCGGTTCTGACCAGAATGCGACGACTCGACGTGGTGCGTGACCGACGAGACCAACTGGCAGCGAAAATCGAGACCGAGCGGGAGCGAGCCGACCGTCTCAGAGGTCGGCCTGGGTGAACTTGCCGTACGCGAGGGCGAGGGGGACGATCGCCCAGACGGCGAGCCAGACGAACCCGAACCAGGGTTCGAGGTAGACGGCGTCGCTGCCGGCGAGCCCGCCGCTGCTGGTGGCGTCGACGACCGCGGCGACCGCGGACTGGTAGGCCGCGGAGGGCACGAAGCTGACGAGCCCGAAGTACCACTCGGGGTACTGCGCGACGGTCGCCGGCAGCGTGAAGCCGTTGGCGACGTAGACCGCGCCGGTGGCGACGAGACTCCAGACGAGTTCGAGGACGACGAACGCGCCGAACGCGAGCGCGCTGGCGCGACTCGTCGTCGAGACGCTCGCGGAGATGGCGACCATGAGGCTGACGTACGCGAACGCGAACAGGACGGTGACGCCGACGAACAGCGCGTAGTCCACGAGGTTCACGGCGCCGAGCAGCCAGAACGCGAGGCCGAGCGCGAGCCCGAACCCGAGGAGGACGGGGATGGCCATCGTGAGGCTGCGGCCGAACACCTTCCCGATGACGACGTCGCGTCGCGAGTGCGGGAGGCCGAGCAGGAGCTTCGCGCTCCCGGTGTCGCGCTCGCCAGCGACGGCCTTGTACGCCACCACTAACGCGGTGATGCTCACGAACAGCGCGGCGCTGGCGGCGAGGAAGTCGTAGAACCCGAGCGCGGCGAGGTCGGGGTCCGCCCCGACGCCGCCGGCTTCGAACTCGCTGAACGCCCACACCATGAACGCCGCGAACAGCACGAACAGCGCCGTGAGGAGCCAGAGCGCGCGCGAGCCGCGGGCGTCCTGGAAGTCCTTCCGGGCGATGGCGGTGACGCTCATCGCGACACCTCCGAGGGCTCGGCCGCGTCAGTTTCGGTCGCGTCCTCGGAATCGGTCGCGTCCTGCGTCGATGCATCGGTCCTACCGGTCGCGTCGGTCGTGGTCGCGTCCGTGGTCGGTGCGTCGGCCGCGGCGCGGTCGGTTTCGGCGGCGGTCAGTTCGTCGTCGGTGGCGTGGTTCGTGTACGTCATGAACAGGTCCTCGAGGCTGGTGCGTTCGGTGGCGAAGTCGCGGACTTCGACGCCCTGCGCTTCGATGGCGTCGAGGACGCGCGTCTTCACGCCGGGGTCGCACGCGACGGTGAGCGTCGAGTCGCTCGCGGTGACGGCGGTGACACCGGTGACGGCTTCGACGGCGGTGATGACCTCCGGGGTGGGGACGGCGTCGAGTTCGACGGTCATGCGGGCGTCGGCGTCGACGCTGTCGCGGAGGTTCTCGATGGTGTCGATGGCGACGACGCGGCCCTCGTCGAGGATGCAGACGCGGTCGCAGACCGCTTCGACCTGTTCGAGGATGTGACTCGAGAAGAACACGGTCGCGCCGCGCGCGGCCTCCTCGCGGATGATCTGGCGTATCTCGCGGGCGCCGTTCGGGTCGAGGCCCGTGGTGGGTTCGTCGAGGATGAGGATGTCGGGGTCGCCGACGAGCGCCATCGCGAGCACGAGGCGCTGCTTCATGCCCTTCGAGTACCCGCCGGCCTTGCGGTCGGCGGCGTCGAGGATGTCCACGCGCTCGAGGAGCGCGTCGACGTCCTCCTCGACGCGCTTGGAGTCGACCGCGAACTGGACGTGCTGGCGGCCGGTGAGGCGGTCGTAGACGTGGAAGCCGTCCGGGAGGACGCCGACGCGCTGGCGGAGCGCGACGCCCTCCTTCTGGGGGTTCATGCCGAGGACGCTGACGGTCCCCGACGTGGGGCGGACGAAGTCGAGGAGGACGTTGATGGTCGTGGACTTCCCGGCGCCGTTCGGGCCGAGGAACCCGAATATCTCGCCCTCGTGGACCTCGAGGTCCACGTCCTCGAGGGCGAGGACATCGCCCGGGAATCGCTTCGTGAGACCGGCGATGCTGATGGCTGAAGACATATACCAGATAGACGACCGCCGAGTACTTATAGATAGACTGAAACTTCGTGTCATAGGTTCCTGTCGGCTTCTACGTGCAGTTAGACGCAGTCTATCGGAACCAATCGTTGGAATCGGACACGTTCCGACGGCGGGGCGGCCGGCCCGTCCCAGTGGCGAGGCGACCGTCCCGTTCCGGTCGCGGCCCCGTCGCCTACAGCGCGTCGTCGGGCGCGTGACTCTCGCTGGTGCGTTCGACCTCGGTCGCGTACCGGTCGCGCGTCGCCGGGTCGTCGACCGGCTCGAGTTCGTCGACCTCGACGTCGACCGCGGCGGTGACGTCCTGGCGCGCGAGCATGTTCGAGGAGCGCTGCATGACGGCGGCGCGCTCGCCGCCCGGTTCGGCGTACACGAGCGTCACCAGGCCCTTGTCGGTGTACTCGCGCTCCACGAGCCAGCAGCGCACGTCGTCGGCGTCGGAATCGGTCATCGCTAGGGGATTCCCGGAGCGCGGGTTTGTATCCTCGGGAAGTCAACCGGTGCCGCGACGGACGAGCGCACGAATCGAGTCCGACGGTTCTGCGACGAGCGAGCGCACGAGCCGGGTCAGACGGCGCTCGCGACCTTGTAGAGGCCGCCGGACGTCCCGGACGCCCCGGACTCGTCCGCGAGGTAGGTCTCGGACGCGCGGTCGGTGAAGTAGACCGCGCGGTCGTGGACGAGCGGCGTGCTCGTCACGCGACCGACGCCGCTCGACCCCCACGTCGGTTCGCCGTCGGCCTTCGAGACGACGTGCAGGGTCTCGTCGTACGCGCCGACGAGGACGTGCTCGCTCGTCACGGTCGGACACCCGATGATGGCGCCGTCGGCGTCGAACGTCCACGTCTCGTCGCCCGACGCGGCGTCGAGCGCGTACAGCGTCTCGTCCTTGCTCCCGACGTACACCGTCCCCGTCGCGGCGTCGACCGACGGCCCGGACATCACGAGCCCGCCCGTCCGCTTCGTCCACTCGACCGAGCCGTCGTCGAGCGCGACCCGGTACGCGTTCCGGTCCCACGACCCGAAGAACGCGCTCCCGTCGTAGGTCGCGACCGGGCCCTTGATCGGTTGCTCGGTCGGCGTCTTCCAGACGAACTCGAGGTCCGGGTAGGACCACGCGTAGAGGTAGCCGTCGTTCGACCCGACGACGAGCCGGCCCGCGTCCCGGTCGATCGCGCACGTCGAGTGCGGGTGGTCGGTGACGCGCTGGTCCTCCCAGACGACGTCCCCGCTCGACGCGTCCAGGCCGAACATCGCGCCGCTCGGGTCGGCGTACTCGACGGCGATGTAGACGACGCCGTCGTGATACCCCGGGCTCGACCCGATGGCGTCCCCGAGGTTCGCGCGCCACGCGAGGTCGCCGGACTCGACGTCGAGCGCCGTCATCACGCCGTCGTACGCGCCGATGAACGCGACGCCGTCCGCGACCGCCGGCGTGCCGTGGATGCCGCGGGACGCGTTCGTCACCTCCGTCTGCCAGACGACGTCGCCCGCCGGGGTCACGCGCCAGAGCGAGCCGGAGTCGCCGGGGACGAGCAGGTCGCCGCTCGCGAGCGCGACCGGGCTCGCCTTCGCCGCGGTGTGGTCGCCCGTGTTCACGCCCCGGAGCGTCCACGCCGGCCCCGCCTCCGTCGGCACCCTGGCGTCCGGGTAGACGCCCTGACGTTGCAGCCCGCCGCGGAACTGCGTGGTCGCGGTCGTCGACGTGACCGCGACGCCATCACCGACCCCGAGCGTCCCGAGGCAGCCTGCGGTCGTACCGACGCCGACCGCACCGAGTGCGGCGAGCGCGTCGCGTCGAGAGACTCCGTCGTTCACGCCTAGCGTCGGGACGCCGACCACCATACGGTTTACTCCCCGGTCGCGCGAGGACGCGACCGGTCGCGGGTCGACCACCGGCCGCCGACGGAACCCCGGCAGCGTCAGACCGCCAGCCCGAAACGCTATCCGCGCGGCCGCGGTACGATGGCGGTGATGTCGTGGCGCGACCGCGTGAACGAGTTGCTGTACGACGGCGAGACCGTCCGGGAGACCGTCGACGTGGGCGCGAACCGCGTGTACGTGACGAGTCATCGCGTCCTCGCGTTCCCCGCCGCGACCGCGGACGACGATGCCGCGAACTTCCGGCACGTCGACCACCCGAACGTCGAGGGGGTGACTGCGGGGGCGGAGAGCGACCGCGGCGCGCTCGCGAGAGCGGTCGCGTGGAGTATCGCGGGCGTGCCGTTCGTCGTCGCGGGCGTCGTCGTCGAGGTCGGCGACTGGTTCTCGCTCCCCGAGAGCGTCCAGTCCGGCGGCGTCGCCGGGACCGGCGGTATCGTCTCGCTGTTCGCGGACGTCTTCGGCGCGCTCGCGCTCCTCGACGAAGCAGTCGCGCTCGCCGGCGCCGGCTTCCTCGCGGTCGCCGCGTGGTACGGCGTCCGCTACTGGCGGTCCCGCGACCGCGTCGTCACCCTCGGCGTCGCCGGCGACACCGACGTCCGGTTGCGCGTCGACGCTGGCGAGGAGGAGGGAGCGCGGCGGCTCCGGGACGCGATACGGTCGGCGTGACCGGTCGACGCCGGCGTCACCCGATGATCGTCCGCGCGCCGAGGTAGACGAGCGCGAGCGCGGGGAGGCCGAACGCGCCCGCGAGGAGGGCGTTCCGGGCCGCGTTCACGGCGGCGACGAGCGCGAAGAGCCACGGGCCGCGCGTCGAGACGACGCCGTCCCGGACGACGACGCGACCGTGGCCGCTGCGGTCGACGTCGCCGAGGACGTGGACGACGTCGCCGGCGTCGAGTCGTTTCAGGTAGACGACGCCGGTCCCCTCGGGGTCAGCGTCGGTCGTGGCTGCGCGAACGCGGTCCGGGACGGTCGGCGCCGTCGGCGAGCGAACGGCGTCCCAGGCGCCGAGCGGCGAGCGCCCGTTCCGGTACCGCGCGAGCGCGACGAGCGCGACTGGCGTCCCGACCGCGGCGGCCGCGATCGGGGTGCGAGCGAGGAACGCGATCGCACGAGTGAGGAACGGGAGGAAGAAGAAGTTCAGGACGACGGGGACGATCAGGGTCGCGAGTACCGCGAGCGCGACCAGCCAGGGGACGAGCCCGTGGTTCGGTTCGATGCGCTGCACGGGATACGCGTCGTCGTCGAGTTCCAGCGTGCAGCGGTTCCCGTCGGCGTCGACGTCGAGCGGCGTCGGCGAGATTGCGCCCGCGCGGCGCCGGTCGGCGCCGTCTCGGAGTTCCTTGCGGTCGTGGTCGCGGAGGAACAGCGCGCCACCGAGCATGCTGAACGCGTTCGACCCACCGCCCTCCGCGACGAGGACGCGCTGCCACCAGTAGTCGAAGCGGTCGACGCCGAGCGCCAGCACGCCCGGTTCCGCGGCGGTCGCGGCGTAGAGGCCCTCGTCGTCCCGATGCGCGTCGGCGAGCGACGCCGGCATCCCGCGAACCGCGAGCCAGAACCGTCGCAGATCCCGCACCCACCACTTGACCGCGACCAGTGCGAGCACGCAACCGACGATCCCCGTCACGCCGAGGACGAGGCCAGCGACGAGCGACATCGTCCCACCAGTCGTCGTTCCGACACTTGACTGGTTCGGCTGCACGCTGTCGGCGGGTGCGCGACGCCCGACGAGACGAGCGAGCGGACGCGGAACCGGCGAGGTCGCCCGGGACGCGTCACGCCTAAGCGCGCGAGGCCGCTAGGGGCTGGCGATGGACGCGGCGACGGTCCGCGAACGCGCAAGCGACCTCTCGACGGAGCCGGGCGTCTACCAGTTCCACGGCGACGACGTGGTGCTGTACGTCGGGAAGGCCGTGGACCTCCGCGCTCGCGTGCGGTCGTACGCGGACCCGCGGTCGGCGCGCATCCGGCGGATGGTCGAGCGCGCGGACGCCCTGGAGGTCGCGGAGACCGACACGGAGACACAGGCGCTCCTGTTGGAGGCGAACCTCATCAAACGCCACCAGCCGCGGTACAACGTCCGCCTGAAGGACGACAAGTCGTACCCGCTCGTGCAGTTGACCGACCACGAGTTCCCGCGCATCGAGGTGACCAGGGACCCGGCGGACGACGCGACCGTGTTCGGGCCGTACACGGACAAGGGCGACGTGGAAACGGTCGTGAAGGCGTTGCGGGAGACGTTCGGCGTGCGCGGCTGTAGCGACCACAAGTTCTCGAACCGCGAGCGACCGTGCCTGGACTACGAGGTCGGCCTCTGCACCGCGCCGTGCACCGGCGAGATCGGCGAGGCCGAGTACCTCGGCGACGTCGAATCAGTGACGCAGTTCTTCAAGGGCGAGACGGGCGTGCTCGCGGACCCGCTACGGAGCGAGATGACCGCGGCGTCCGCTGCCCAGAACTTCGAGCGCGCCGCGAACCTCCGGGACCGCCTCGCGGTCGTCGAGTCGTTCCACGGCGCGGGCGGCGAGGCGGTGTCGGCCGCGGGCGGCGACGGCGACGACTACGAGCGACACGTCGACGTCCTCGGCGTCGCCATCGACGGCGACCGGGCGACCGTCGCCAGACTCCACGCCGAGGGCGGCCAGCTCGTCGAACGCGACCGGCACCGCATCGACGTTCCGACGGCGGACCCGGCGACCAGTGGTGTGGACGACGAGCCGGTGCCGGCGGTGCTGGCGGCGTTCCTCGTGCAGTACTACGCGGAGCGCGACCTCCCGGACGCGATACTGTTGCCGGAGGCCCACGGCGACGACGAGGTGGCGGCGTGGCTCGACGCCGAGGGCGTGGCGGTTCGCGTCCCGGGTGCGGGCCGGGAGGCGAAGCTCGTCGACCTCGCGCTGAAGAACGCGCGGACGGCGACGGGGACGCGCGACGCGGGCCGCGAACTCGCGGTCGCGCTCGACCTCGACGCCGCCGACCGCATCGAGGGGTTCGACGTGAGTCACGCGCAGGGGAAGGCGGTCGTCGGGTCGAACGTCGTCTTCGTGGACGGGAGCGCCGAGAGGGCGGATTATCGCCGGAAGAAGCTCACCGACGAGAACGACGACTACGCGCGGATGCGCGAACTCGTCGCGTGGCGCGCCGAGCGCGCGGTCGAAGGACGCGACGACCGGCCGGACCCGGACCTCCTCCTGATAGATGGCGGACGCGGGCAGCTCGACGCCGCGCTGGAGGCGCTCGACGAGGCGGGGTGGGACGTGCCCGCGGTCGCGCTCGCGAAACGCGAGGAGACCGTGGTGACGCCGCGACGCGAGCACGACTGGGACGGCGACGCGAAGCTCCAGCTCCTGCGGCGGGTGCGCGACGAGTCCCATCGGTTCGCGGTCCAGTACCACCAGAGCGTGCGCGACGACGTCTCGACGGTCCTCGACGACGTCCCGGGGGTGGGGCCGGCGACCCGGAAGCGGCTGCTGGGGCGGTTCGGGAGCGTCGAGAACGTCCGGGCGGCGAGCGTCGAAGAGCTCGCGACCGTCGACGGCGTCGGCGAGAAGACCGCGCGCGCCATCGACGAGCGGCTCTGAGTCGTCGCTCGCACCCCGCAAATCAAGTGAACTTGTTCTAAGTTAATTCGAGTGGTTTTAGGTGGTCGCGGTGGTCGGATACGCGTATGTACGACCACGACTCAGACACCGCCAGCCTCGCCGAGTCCTACACCGAGATGTCCGAGATACTGATGCCCGACGACACGAACAACCTCGGGCGCGCGCTCGGCGGCGCCATCCTCCACTGGATGGACATCGCCGCCGCCGTCGCCGGCCGCCGGTTCGCGCGCGAACAGGTCGTCACCGCCGCGATGGACCACGTCGACTTCCGCGCCGCCATCGACCTCGGCGACATCGTGACGGTGCAAGCGTACGTGTTCGCGACCGGCGACACCAGCATGGACGTCAAGGTCGACGTCCACAGCGAACGCCCCGAGACCGGCGACTACGAGGCGACGGCGACGTCGTTCTTCACGATGGTCGCCGTCGACGACGACGGCACCAGCGCCCCCGTCCCGCACCTCGAATGTCCGACCGAAGCCGAGGTCGCGCTCCGCGAGACCGCGCTCGAAGGCCGCCGCGAACGCCGCCGGGACCTCCTCGACGCCGCCACCGCCTGAACGGTTCGAACGGTCGACCGCGAGCCACGACCGGTCGAGCAGGCCGTCGGTTCCGGCGGCTACCAGTCGAGTTGGCCGCCGGACTGGTACTCGGTCACCGTCGTCTCGAAGAAGTTCGCCTCCGTGTTCAGGTCCGCCTGCTCCGCCATCCACGGGAACGGGTTCTCGGTGCCGTACGCGGGCTCCAGGCCGAGCTGGTCGAGTCGCCGGTCCGCGACGTACTCGACGTACTCCGCGAACGCGTCCGGACTCGTCCCGAGGACGTCCTCCGGGCACGCCTCGCGCGCGTACCGCTGCTCGAGGTCGACCGCCTCGGTGACGAGGTCCGCGAGCTCTCGCTCGAACGCGGGCGTCCACGCCCCCGGGTGTTCGTCGCGGATCGCCTGGACGAGGTCCACGCCGAAGTTCAGGTGGAGGCTCTCGTCGCGCATGATGTACGCGAACTGCTCGCCGACGCCGACCATCCGGTTCCGACGCTTCAGCGCGAGCATCATCGCGAACCCCGCGTAGAAGAAGATCCCCTCCATGATGACGTAGAACCCGACGAGGTCGCGGAGGAGCGCGCGGACGTCCGCGTCCGTCTCCACCGAGAACGCGGGGTCGTCGACGACCCTCGTGAGGTCGACGACGAACTCGTCCTTCGCTTCGATGGCGGGGATGCGGTCGTACATCCCGTACAGGTGCTCGGGGTCGAACCCGAGCGTGTCACAGCAGTAGATGAACGTGTCCGTGTGGATGGCCTCCTCGTACGCTTGCCGGAGGAGGTACTGGCGGCACTCGGGCGCGGTGACGTGGTCGTACACCGCGAGCACGATGTTGTTCGCCGTGAGGCTCTCCGCGGTCGAGAAGAACCCGAGGTTCCACTCGACGAGGCGGCGTTCGGCGTCGGTCAGGTCGTCGCCGTTCCACTGGGAGACGTCGTCCTGCATCGGGACCTCGCTCGGCACCCAGTTGTTCGCGACCCCGGCCTCGTAGTACTCGCGAGCCCAGGGGTAGTCCATCGGCAGTATCTTGTTCGGGTCGTGGCCGTCGGTTTCGAGCAGTGGCATCGATGTGTCGTGGTGGTGAGTCGGTCGGCTGGTCGGTTCGCTGCCGTCACTGGCAGGCGTCGCACGTCGGGTCCTCGACGGTCGGCAGGTCCGAATCGTCGCGAGTACGGTCGGTGTCGGTCGACTCGTCGCGAGTACGGTCGGTGTCGGTCGACTCGTCGCGACCGCGGCGCTGGGTGTCGTCGTACTCGGAGACGTCGAGCGTCGACTTCTCGAACTGGGAGGCGCCGAGCGTCCGCAGGTAGTACGTCGTCTTCAGGCCGAGTTCCCACGCGTGCTGGTAGATGTCGGCGAGTTCGCTCCCGTCGGTGCTCGGGAAGAACACGTTGTGGGACTGGGACTGGTCGATCCACGTCGCTCGAGCTGCCGTGAGGTCGAGCTGGTGGCGTGGGTCTATCTCGAACGCGCCACGGTACAGTTCCTGGAGGTCGTCGGGGACGCGGTCGATGGGCTGGACGCTGCCGTCGTGGTACTTGAGCAGGTCCCGGGTCTCGTCGTCCCACAGCCCGCGAGCTTCGAGGTCGGCGACGAGGTGGTCGTTCAGGCGCGTGAAGTCGCCGCTCATGTTCGACTGGACGTGGAGGTTCGCGTACACGGGCTCGATGCTCGCGGTCGTCCCGGCGATGGTGGAGATGGTCGCCGTCGGCGCTATCGCCATCGTGTTCGAGTGCCGCATCCCGTGCTCGTCGACGCGCTCGCGGAGTGCGTCCCAGTCGAGGCGCTCCGTGACGTCGACGGGTATCTCGCGGCCGCGTTCGCGTTCCAGCAGTTCGAGCGTGTCCTGCGGAAGGAGCCCGCGGTCCCACTTCGAGCCCTCGTAGGAGTCGTACGTGCCGCGTTCGGCGGCGAGGTCCGTCGACGCGCGGATGGCGTGGTACGCGAGCAGTTCCTGCGCGCGGTCGGCGAAGTCGACGGCCTCGTCGCTGGCCATCGGGATGGACTGCTCGAACAGCGCCTCGTGGAACCCCATGACGCCGAGACCGACCGGGCGATGCCGCGTGTTCGACCGTTCGGCGTTCTCCGTGGGGTAGAAGTTCAGGTCGACGGTGTCGTCGAGCATCCGCATCGCGGTCGAGACGGTGTCAGCGAGGCGGTCGCGGTCCACGCCGTCGGCGTCGACGTGCCGCGCGAGGTTCACGCTCCCGACATTGCAGACCGCGGTCTCGTCGCCGCTCGTGTTCAGCGTCACCTCCGTGCAGAGGTTCGAGGAGTGCACGACGCCCGCGTGGTCCTGCGGACTCCGGACGTTGCAGGGGTCCTTGAACGTCACCCACGGGTGGCCGGTCTCGAACAGCCTGGTGAGCGTCGTCCGCCAGAGGTCGCGGGCGTCGACGCGCTCGTAGTGCTCGATGTCGCCGTCGTCGGCGAGCGCGTCGCGTTCGGCGGCCTCGTAGCGCTCGACGAACTCGCGACCGTACGTCTCGTGGAGTTCGGGGACGTCGTCCGGCGAGAACAGCGTCCACTGCTCGTCGGCGCGAACGCGCTCCACGAACAGGTCGGGGATCCACGCGGCGGTGTTGAGGTCGTGCGTGCGACGACGGTCGTCGCCGGTGTTCCGCCGGAGGTCGACGAACGCCGGGTAGTCCAGATGCCAGATGGCGAGGTACGCGCACGCGGCGCCGCGGCGCTTCCCCGAGCGGTTGATGGCGGCAGTGACGTCGTTGCTTATCTTGAGGAACGGGACGACGCCCGTGGATTCGACGCCGGTGGATTCGATGGTGGCGCCGTCGGCGCGTAGCGGCGTCCAGTCGTTCCCGAGGCCGCCGGACCACTTCGAGAGCTTCGCGTGGTTCCCGTAGTTCTCGAAGATGTCGTCGAGGTCGTCGTCGACGGTGGTGAGGTAGCACGAGGAGAGCTGTGGGTGCGTGGTGCCGGCGTGGAAGAGCGTCGGCGTGGAGTGCACGAACCGGAGCGTCGAGAGGACGTCGTAGAACTCGCGAGCGCGGTCGTGACGCTCGCTCTCGGGTTCGGCGAGCGCGATACCCATCGCGACGCGCATCCAGAACGCTTGCGGGAGTTCGATGGGGGCGTCGTCGACGCGGAGGACGTACCGCTGGTGGAGCGTGGTGACGCTCTGGTAGTCGAGGCGGTCGCTGCGTGCGGGGTCGAGGGCGTCGGCGAGCGCGTCGAGGTCGTACTGCGCCATGCGTTCGTCGAGTTCGCCGGCGGCGACGCCGCGGTGGATACCGTCGACGAACGCTTCCCGGATGGCGCTCGCGTCGGCGGTGTGCTCGGGGTCGGCGGCGTCCCTCGGGACGGTGCCGGTGACGTCGTGGTGGAGGCGTTCGCGGGCGACGCGGGCGGCGACGGCGTCGTACGCGGGGTGGCGTTCGACGCGGGCGGTGAGTTCGCCGAGCAGTGCCTCGTAGCGTTCGTCGACGGTGGCGTCGTCGTAGCCGCTGCGGTGGGCGGCGGTGACGAGTTCGTCGGTGACGGCGTCGGTGACGACGTGGTCGTGGCCTGTGCGTGCGCGGTCGAGGACCGTGCGGTGGTCGAGAGCGTCGGCTGTTGCGTGACTCATGCGTGTGGTAGTGTCGCCACTGGGCGGCGACGTCGGGCGATTCCGATCGAATCGCCGTGGACGTAGGTGCGGGACGCCCGACGCAAAAATCTTTCCAACAAGCGTTGATGTAATTCAAGTTGGTTTGTTTTATGGTGCGTCGTCGGGGTAGGTCTCACAAGCCGATTACTCTGAGAAATACCACGCTGAGGCCGACAACGCGCCGAAACTCGCCACTCGTTGGACCACTCGATGGCCGCCACAGGCCCCGAGACCCCAGCCAACGGGAGATAGCACCAACTTTTATGACGTTACACACTCCATGTCACACACGTCCTTTGTATGAGCCACAAAAATGACCCAGCCGGGGTACGTGGACGAGGCGACGACCGTGCGAACCGAGGGCCGCTTCGCGCGCTCGTCGACCGGTTGCGCCGCCACGACCGCGAATGGGCCGACCGCTACGTCCGGATGCGGTTCGACGCCGGCCGCTAGCCGGCCACCAGCAGTCACGCACCGCCGATAGAACGAGTTCGCTTTCACCACCGCTCGCCCGCGACCACACAGCGACGCGTCCGTCGACCGACTGCGAGTGAGAAGACAGCGACAGCGCCGTCGACCGAGCAGGAGCCTACTCGTCGAGTCGCACCGACAGCACGGGCGCAGCGGACTGCCTGACGACCTTCTCCGTGACGCTCCCGATGAGGTAGTGGTCGAGGCCGGTTCGGCCGTGCGTTCCCATCACGACCACGTCGACGTCGGCGTCGTCGACGTACGCGACGATCTCCTCGTGGGGGACGCCCTCGCGGAGGACGCGGTGGACGTCGACGTCGTCGCCGAGCGCGTCGACGGTCGCGTCGATAGCGGCCTCGGCCTGATCGCGTTGCGCCTCGTCCCACGCCTCGGGTGCGATACCCGACGTCGGGCTCTCGAAGCGGTTCCGCGAGTCCGCGACCGACAGCACGTGCACGGTCGCGTCGTACGTCGACGCCAGCTCGGCGGCGTGCGTCGTCGCCGCCGTCGTCCCCTCGCTCCCGTCCGTCGGCAGCAGGATGTCGTCGTACATCAGAACCCACCCGTCGCCATCCCGAACAGGGCCAGCGAGATGATCGCGAACAGGCCCGCGACGAACTTCTTGATGGTGCTCGTCTCGAGCGCGTTCGACACGTACGGCGCGATCTGACCACCCGTCACCGTCGCCGGCACCGTGAACGCGACCATGTTCCACGGCGTCGACGCGATGTCGAGCGTGTGCGCGTCCCCGAAGATCGCCGGGAACATGTCGACGAGGATACCGCCGCCGAAGACGTGCATGAGCGACGCGAGGATGGCGGTCGTCGCGACGATGATGTGGTTCGTGCCGATGGCGACCCGCACCGGGACCTTCGTCCCGAGCATCGACACGATACCGAGTTCACCCGAGCCGAAGCCGGCGAGGCCCTGGAACGTCCCGCCGACGCTGTAGTTCGCGAACCGCCGGAGGTACCCGCTCCGGGTGTACTCGTAGTCGTCGCCGCCGCGGTCGACCCGCGTGACCGTCCCGTCGTCGTCCGTGCGGACGCCAGCAGGCCCGAGCTTGTCGTCGTCGTCCGGCAGGTTGCGGTCGGCCGTACCACCGTCGGCCGCGGCCGTCGTCTCGCCCGCTGCGGCGTCGTCCTCGCCGGGTTCTTCGTGGTCGAGGTCCGCGCGCATCAGGAGGTACGCGGCGGCGGTGAGCGCGAGCCCGAGCAGGAGGTGGAACACCCACGCCGGGATGACGAAGGAGATGATAGCGCCGAGGATGACGAACGGAACGCTCCCGCCGACGATGGTGAGCGCGAGTTTCCGGTCGACGAGCCCGTACTGGATGAACGCGATGGACGACGACGACAGGCCGAACGCCTCGCTGATGAGGCCGACCTTGACGAGCGTCGTCGGTTCGAGCACGTGCACGCCACTCCACGCGCTCGGGTCGAGGCTCCCCGAGGAGAAGATGGGGAACAGGAAGATGAGGAACGGCACGAACAGCGCACTCCCACTGATACCGACGGTGTTCACGATGGTCGCGCCCGTGAGGAAGACCGGGAACAGCCACCAGTACTCGAGCCAGTAGCTCGTCCCACCCGCGCCACCGGTGGGTGCGAACAGGAGGACGGTCGCGACGAACAGGACCGGGGCCGCGAACACGAAGAAGTGCTGGTACTTGAGGAAGTTCTTCTGGACGGTCGCTTTCGATGGCGTACTCATACGTTCAGTCCTCCGTGATGGGCGCGGTCACCGGACGCGACCGAACGGTACCGCGAGCGGTTGCTGTGCGGTCGGTCGAGGTCGTGCGAGAACGAGCGGGTCGGCGGTCAGCGCGAGTGCAACGACGGCGGGGCATCCTAGGAGATCCCCCCGGGTGGTTCGCTGTGGAGCAGTTGCGGCGCTGGCTCGTCGCGGGTCGCGAAACGCGTCATGGTGAGCGTGGCCTAACGAGGATTCGAATAAAAGCCTTGAGGTTCGCGAGCCGCTTGCCACGCCGCCACACGCGAACGTTGCCGGTACGAGGGCCGGGCAACGCCAGTCGCGACCCACGCTGCTTTTGCGTGCGCGGCGACTACGAGCGTGCCATGACCGATATCGCGGCGAAGGTCGAGGCGATGCGCGCGGACCTCCGCGAGCGCGACGGCGTCCTCGTCGCGTTCAGCGGCGGCGTGGACTCGAGCGTGGTCGCGGCGGTCGCCCACGACGCGCTCGGCGACGACGCGGTCGCGTGCACCGCCAAGAGCGAGACGCTGCCCGACGCCGAACTCGACGATTCGCGGCGGGTCGCGGACGAGATCGGGATCGAGCACGACGTCGTCGAGTTCAGCGAGCTCGATTCGCCGGACTTCGTCGCGAACGACGGCGACCGCTGCTATCACTGCCGAACGATGCGGCTCGGTCGGATGTTCGAGCGCGCGACGGAACGTGGAATCGACGTGGTGTGCGACGGGACGAACGCGAGCGACGCGGACGGCGGGCACCGCCCCGGCCTCCAGGCGGTCGACGAACTGGACGCGTACTCGCCGCTCCTGGAACACGACTTCACGAAGGAGGACGTCCGCGCCGCCGCGGACGAGTACGGCCTCTCGGTTGCGGACAAACCGTCGATGGCGTGCCTGTCCTCGCGCATCCCGACCGGCATCGAGGTCACCGAGGAACGCCTGAGTCGCGTCGAGAAAGCGGAGGCGGCGCTCCGCGAGTGGGGGTTCTCGCAGTTCCGCGTCCGCGACCACGACGGCCTCGCACGCATCGAAGTTAGCCCCGACGAACTCGACGTCGCACTCGATCGCGACTTCGCCGAAGCCGTCCGCGAACGCCTCTCGGACCTGGGATTCGAACACGTCACGCTCGACCTCCACGGCTACCGGACCGGGAGCGTCAGCCCCGAAAGCGACGACGCAGCGATCAACGGAGAGGACGGCGACGACGAGCCCGTGGTCGCGAACGTCTTCGAGCAGGAGTACCCGCAGTAGCGGACGAGGCCGCGGCGAACCGAGCGATGCTCGCCGCGTGGAACGGTGGATGAACGAACGGGGCTTGCTGCCCGGCTACCGATAGCTGTTCCTCGAGTTCCGTCCAACTAGACACCGTTGTATACGGACCGGTAATGAGTAGCTAACAGTAAAAGCGATTTCTAACGGTCATTGTCGTTTATTACACGTGGGTTTGTTGCACGACGTCGTGGGCGCCATCCCACAGTCCCCAAATGAAACGACAGAGACAGGAAGTCGATGCGGACACGGCGGACGACGGACCGGACCGGTACGACCGCACGGACGCAGCCGAACTCGACGAGGACGCGTTCGAGGGCCGGGGGGGAATCGACCGGCGGACGTTCCTCGGCGTCGCGGCCGCCACCGGCGCAGCCCTCGCACTCCCCGGCACCGCGAGCGCCGACGTCACCGACGACTCGATGACCGACCTCGCGGAGTTCGTCGTCAACGCCACCCCCGACGACTACGAGGCCGCGCTCGCCATCGAGTTCGACGACGCCACCTCGCTCGACGCGTTCGACGACGAATACGGGGAAACAGACTGGGACGTTGACCAGGACGACCGACCGCCGAAGGTGGTGACGCGCGACGCACCCAGTCCCTCCGCACACGCACACGTCACGGCACAGGAACTCGCGTTCACGCTCGACGAGATCGGTGGCGTCGAGCACGTCGATTACTCGCCGGGCGCCAACCCGTTCTGGAAACTGGACGACCCCTACGCGGACGGCGTCGTCCCCGACGTCGAGAACGCCCGCGACTGGATCTCTCACCCGGAAGCCGGCGCGGCGCTCGAACACCTCGAGACCGAGCACCCCGACATGGTTCGCCTCGAGCGGATCGGTCAGGGTCCCGGCTGGGAGAACAGCTACACCGGCGAACGCCCCGACCCCAACGACATCTACGTCGCGGAGCTGACCAACGACGTTCGAGACGACGCGACGTTCCAGGAGAAGGACAAGGCCGTCTTCATCACCGGGATTCACGGGAACGAGCGTGCCGGCGTCGAAGCGGGCACCCGGATCATCGAGGACGCAGTCACCGGCGACGCCGAGGCGTTCACTCACCTCCTCGACGACATCGTCATCGTCTGGGTATACATCAACCCGGACGGCTGGACCATCCGGAAACCACAGTACGGCCCCCACCCGTACGCGGGATTCTTCGGGTCGCCGTTCTACGGGCACTATCGCGGGAACGCGTCGCTGGTGGACACGAACCGCCAGTACCCGACCATCGGATGGACGAACCCAGCGTTCTGGCCGGCCGACCACGGGAACGCACCCGACGTCCGCCCCGGCTACGACGTCGGATACGACGACGTCGTCCCGGACGCGCTGGCGACCGTCGGACACCTCCGCGAGTACGACAACGTCGAGTACCTCTGCGACTACCACATGATGGGGTTCGCGGACACGATGGTGCTGAACCTCGAATCCAACGCCGCCTACGAGCACGACGGCACGCACGACCTCGACGAGGTGAACCGACGCATCGACGACGCGATGACCGACCGGTGGGGGAGTCCGGAAGCGATCGCCAGCGACACGATTCGCGCGGGAAAGGACACCATCTTCGGCGACCCGAACGACTACGTCCCGGACGAACTGCTCGACTACGGGTCTATCTACGACTCCCTGGGGTACAACGTGACGGGCGGCCTCCTCGGGTGGGCCGGGCAACCCGAGGAGTTCGGCGGGCTCGGCGCCGTCACGGTCGCCCCCGAGCTCGCGATGCGAGCCTGGTCGAACTGGCGCCCGTACATCGAGCGCCACCTCGAGACCGCGTACCGCCTCTCGATGCGCGAGTTCGCGGAGCTGACCGCCGCCAGTACCGACGCGACGGTCGCGACCGACGGCCAGGACACGGCGTACGTGACCACCAGCGAGTTGACTCGTTCCTCCGCGGACCTCTCGCATACCGACGAGAGTCCCGGAAACGGCAACGGTCGCGGCCAGGAGCGCGCGACCGACGTGCAGCGGCGCCACGAGACGGTGCAGCCCGGCCCCGGCGGTCGCGCGGACGTGAGGTCGGCCGGGCGGACGCACTCGCTCGCTGCGGTCGTCAACGACCGCGGGCACGAGTCCGGCGTCGTGCAACTCGTCAACCCCGGCAGACAGGTCGTCCGCACGCTGGACCTCGGCGAGACCGACGAACGCAGTTTCTACGTGCCGAACCCGGCGTCCGGCGACTGGTCGGTCGAGTTCGACGGCGACGGCGACGTCGGCGTCGAGTTCGTCACGGTCGACACCGACGGGGACCACCCGGACCCCGAAGAGGCGTACGGCTACTCTCAAGAGGAGTACGTCGTCAACCCGATGCAGTTCTTCGCGGATCTCGAACCCAATCTGGAGTCCGGGAGCATGGACGGGGTCCGCGTCCACGACGTCCGCGTCGGGAAGCTGCTTCGCGGGAACTCCGGGAAGCGCCGCTACGACAAGGTCGTCGTCTCTCACGACGTGGGGCGCGACGACCCGCGGTACGTCGACGAACTCGAGGCGTTCGTGGACGCGGGCGGCGACCTGGTGTTGACCGACACGGGGCTGCACCTGCTCGCGGACCTCGACGTCGGCGAGGCCGCGGCCATCGAGGACGACGACCTCCAGTCGATCCGCGTCGGCATCGCGAACCTCGTCGACCGGAACTTCGACCACCACATCCTGGCGGACATCCGACCGCTCCAGTTCGAGATGTGGAAGAGCCCGCAGGTCGGGTACGTGCCCAACGAGCCCGACCAGCCGGCGACGGTCGTCGACGACGACGCGTTCGCGGACGCGGGCGGTGACGTGGCCGGCCGGATGACGGGAGCGCTCGCGGACGGCTCGGAGGCGGGCGGCGTCGCCGCCGGGTCGCTCGCCGCCGGCGACAGCGAGATAAACGTCCTGGGGTCGGTGCTCCCGCCGGCGAACCAGCGGGAGCTCCATCCGTTCGGGATGGCGGACTACGCCGTCTCGTTCATGGGGCACACGATGATCTGTAACGCACTCGGCTTCCAGCAGCGCCGGTTCGTCGAGGGCGAACTCGTCGGCACCTGGGGCGAAGTCCGATAGTCAGGGCGCGACGCTCGCCGTCGACTACGCTCTCGGCGTCGAACCGGTCGGCGTTCGAGCGCGACTCAGCGGCCGGTCCACCGCAGCAGCGCGAGCGTCCCTTCGAAGAGGACGATCATCGACACTGCGATGATGAACGGCGCCATCCCGGTCGGGTCGGGCGCGAACAGGAACGCGATACCACCGAAGGCGCCCCAGAAGAGGAGGCGGCGGGATTCGAGCCACTGGCGCGAGGTGACGCCCATCATGATGGCGAGCATCACGAACAGCGGGATCTGGAAGACGACCGCCTGCAGGCCCATGAGCGCGACGATGAGGTTGAACGTCGACTGGAGGCCGTACGCGATGACCGCGTTCCCCTCGGTGTAGTAGTCGAAGTACTGGAAGAGTCCGGGGAGGACCGCGAAGTACGCGAACGCCATCCCGGCGACCGCGAGCACGAGACTCGTCGGGACCGCCGCGAGGTAGTACCGGCGCTCTTGGGGGTAGAGCCCGGGTCGCATGAAGAGATACGACTGGTAGACGAGCACGGGTAAGGCGATGAGGACGCCCGCGAGGCTCGCGACCTTGATCTTCGTGAAGATGAACTCCAGGGGCGCGTAGAGGTGCGGGCGCGCCGCGTCCTCGCCCGCGGGGAGGATGTCCGTCCACATCTCCATGACGAGGATGTCCGAGTAGAGGTACATGAGGATGGTCGCGACGGCGCCCGCGAACACGACCGCGGCGAGCCGCAGCATCATCTCCTCGATGTGGTCCGCGAGCGGCATCTCCTCGTCGTCGGGCGGCCCCTCGAACAACTCCTCGTCGTCCTCTATCGTACGGCCGCCGCCCGCGCCAGTCCCGGTGCCCGTTCCGGCGCTCGCGCCGGCACCTGCCGGCGTCGCCTCACCCGGGTTCGGTGCGCCGGCGGCGTGCCCGACCGGGACGTCCGACGGCGCGCTGTTGTCGCGCTTGTCCGGGTGCTCCGGCCGATGCTTCTCCGGCGCGTCCTCCGGGCGCTCGAACCCCGCCTCGACGCCGCGGTTCGGTACCTTCTCCTCGTCCGCGACCACGCCGTCGTCCGGTCTCGCCATCTCCTCGCCCTCCTCGGGGAGGTCGACGTGCCGCGTCCGCGGCTCGACGCGCTCCAACCCGCCCGAATCCTCGTCCTCGACCTTCTCCAACCCACCCGAATCCTCGTCGGACGCATCGTCGTCGGACGCCTCGTCGGCGTCAGAACCGTCGGCGTCGTCCGCCTCGTCCGCACTCGTCGACTCGTCGACGTCCGGCGCATCTTCGTCGTCGCCAAGGCTCTCGTCGGACGGCACCTCGGCGTCGTCCGTCTCGTCTGGCGAGGCATCCTCGTCGGTCGAGTCGTCCGCGTCGGGAGCATCCGTCGTCTCGTGAGAATCGTCCGCGTTCGTGGTCGAGTCGGCTGTGGCGTCGGTCGCGTCGTCGCCAGCGTCGCCGACGGCGTCGCTCGGCGCGCCGTCGTCGTAGTCGTCCGACTCGTCCGGCATCTGTCGGAAGTAGACGGGTGTGGCGTTATAGGCCTTTTTCTCCGTCGCGCTCGCGAGCGAGCGGGGAGAAGAAGATTGATGTTTCCGAGGTAGGTAGCCTCCCGCAACTAATGAGTTCGGTCATCAACGAGGACACCGCCCGGACCATCGACGCCGGGCGCGAGACGATCGGGGCACTCCTCCGCGCGGCCCAGAAGGAGCTCCAGAAGGTATTCATCGTCTCCCTCGTCGGACTGCTCGGGACGATCTGGGCGCTCCGGACGTTCCTCTGGAAGGCGCTGAAGGTCAACACCAAACAGCGCATGCCGCCGGAGATCGCCGCGCAGGTCGACATCATCGCGCGGACGCCGTTCGACGTCATCCTCCTCCAGTTCAAGATCGGCGCGGTCGTCGGCATCCTGTTCGGCCTCCCGGTCCTCCTGTACTACGCGAAGGAACCGCTGAAGCGCCGCGGCTGGACGCCCGAGGTTCCCGTCTCGCGAGCGCAACTCGCCGGGTTGAGCGTGCTGATGGTCCTCCTGTTCGTCGGTGGCGTGGCGTACGCGTACATCGTGTTCTTCCCGTTCATGTTCGAGTTCCTCGCGCAGAACGCGATCAACGCGACGCTGAAGCCGACGTGGGACATCACGATGTGGACGCAGTTCCTCTTCCTGCTCACGCTCTCGTTCGGGCTCGCGGCGCAACTCCCGCTCGTGATGTCGTCGCTGTCGTACGCGGAACTCGTACCGTACGAGACGTGGCGGGACAAGTGGAAGTTCGCGGTCGTCGGCATCTTCGCGTTCGGCGCGATCGCGAGCCCGCCGGACCCGCTCACGCAGGTGATGTGGTCGATTCCGCTGTGTACGCTGTACGCGGCGTCGCTCGCGCTCTCGAAGGTCGTCGTGAACCTCCGGCGGCGCGGCGAGGGCGCGGCCGAGGCGGACGGCCTGCTGCGGATGCGGATGCTACAGTTCGGTGGGTTTTTCGCGGCGCTCCTCCTCGGGGCCGTGCTCGCGATCCGCGTCGGCGTGGTCGCGACCATCGACGCGGCGGTCGTCCCGGCGCTCCCCGGCTTCCTCCAGCCCGCGAACCCGCTCGCGTCGGGTGGACTGGCGCCGGAAGCGGGCTTGGTCGCGCAGGGACTCATCTCGATGCAGATCGCCATCATCGTGTCGCTGCTCGTCCTGCTCGCGTACACGCTGAAGGTCCTCCGGAGCCCCGTCGTGCCGCGCGCCGGCGGTCGCGGCATGGACCCGGCGGACATCGACCTGGACGTCCTCGACGAGGCGGGCGTTCGCGCCGCACCGCCGGAGGTGTTCGCGGAGATGACCGAGGACGAGGCGCTGTCGAAGGCGAGCGCCGCGATGAACGCGGACGACCCGGACAAGGCGCAGGCGATCCTCGACCGGTTCGACCAGATTCAGGAACAGCAAGCCGCGCAGGAGGCGGCCGAGGCCGCGGGCGCTGGCGCGGCCGCTGGCGAGGCGACGAGCGCGACGAGTGACGGCCACGAGTTCGCGGCCGGCCCGCCGGGCGACACGCCCGTGACTGACGTCGACGCGATGAAAGGCAACACGGACGCGGCGAGCGACGACGACGGGAACGTCCTCCAGTCGACCGCGGCGGGCATGATGGACCCGTTCACCGAGGAGGAGACGACCGAGGACGACATCGGCGGGTACTACTACGACATCACGTTCGTCCTCCAGTCGCTCACGTCGAAGGTCTTCAGGCTGGTCGCGGTGTTCATGGCGACGCTCGCGGGCGTGTTCTTCTGGCTGTACCGCGGCGGCCTCGGCACCATCAAGGAGCAGTTCCTCTCTCGGGTCCCGCCGGAGGTCCGCGGCGACCCGAACACGCTCCCGTTCGCGGAGAGCGTGGAGACCGCGAACGCGTTCGCGTCCGCGATGACGACGATGCCCGGCGGAACCGCGGGTGCGACCGCGGGACCGTCGAGTCCGACGACGATACTGGACGTGTTCCCGACCGCGGAACTGCTCGCGAACATGGGTGGCGTCGGCCAGATCGGGATCGTCGTCGCACTCCATCCCGTCGAACAGCTCATCTTCGCGGTGAAGGCGAGTACGATACTCGCGGCGGCGGTGACGCTCCCGCTCCTCGGGTACTACGCGTGGCCAGCGGTCAAGGAACGCGGGTTCGGCGGCGACGGCGACTCGTCGGCGTTCCTCCTCTGGGGTGGCGCGATGTTCCTCGGGTTCGCGGTCGGGAGCGCGCTCGGCTACCTCGTGTTCGCGCCCGCGGTCGTCTCCTACCTCGTCGAGGACGCCATCCGCGCGAACATGGTCATCTCGTACCGCGTGAACTCGTTCATGTGGCTCATCGCGTTCATGACCGTCGGCATCGGCATCCTGCTCGACATCCCCGTGTCGATGGTGCTGTTCCACTACGCGGACATCGTGAGCTACGACGCGATGCAGCGCGCGTGGCGCGGCGTCGTCCTCGCGCTGTTCGTCGGCAGTGCGTTCATCACGAGCAGTAGCGTGCTGTCGATGCTCCTGTTCGCACTCCCGCTCTCGGTCGCGTACGGGTTCGGTCTCCTCGTCCTCCGCGTGCTGACCGTTCCGGAGCGGCTCTTCGGTGGCGGCGGCGGGTCCGAGGTCGAAGGCACGGCCTGATTGCGCGCGAACTGGTCGACGCGAACTGGTCGTCGTCGACCCGACGCGCCGAGAACTCCCTGCAGGAAACGGCACCAATCATAAGAGGTGCCCTCGCGAATCTTCGAGTATGCCAAAGATAAGCGTCGAGGTGCCACAGGAACTCCTCGACGACCTGGACGACCACGTCGGCGGGGAGGGGAAGTTCGTGAATCGAAGCGAGGCCATCCGTGCGTCCATCCGGAAGACGCTGGATACGCTCGACGAGATCGACCAGCGGCACGGTCGGTTGGACGACGAGTCGTAGGCAGCACCGAGTCCGCGTCGGTTACTCGTCGACGGGTTGGGCGAACGCGAACCGGGGTTTGACCTGGTCGATGCGGACGTCGAGTTCGTCGCCGACGTCGGCGCCGGAGACGAACACCGTGAAGTCCTCGACCTTGGCGACGCCGTCGCCTTCGCTGCCTTCGTCCTCGATGGTGACGGTGACGACGTCGCCTTCGCGGACGGGCGCGGTCAGGCGGTGCTTGCCGACGATGTAGACCTCGGAGGACGAGTCGCGGGAGGCTTCGGGGACGACGGTGCGGGCGTACTGGAACTCCTCGTCGACGTCCGCTTTGAAGTCCTCGAGGTCCTGGCCCTGGAAGACCTTCACGGCGAAGTCGCCGCCGGTCCCGAGGACGTCCGTGGCGACGTCGAGCGCTTGCCGCGCGAGGTGGACGCTGCGGGCGTGGTCGAGGCCGTACTCGCCGGTCATGTTCGGTGCCATGTCCGAGAGGACGACGTCGACGTCGCCGCCGGCGACGTCGCGAACCTCGGCCTTCGTGTCGTCCTCGGTCATGTCGCCGCGGACGAATTTGACGGTCGCGTCGACGTCGTCGAGGTCTTTGATGCGCTGGAAGTCGACGCCGATGACGGTGCCGCCTTCGCCGACCTCTTCGGCGGCGACCTGCAGCCAGCCGCCGGGGGCGGCGCCGAGGTCGACGACGGTGTTCCCCGGGCCGAAGAGCCCGGTTTCGCGGTCGAGTTGCTGGAGCTTGTACGCGGAGCGCGTCCGGTAGCCCTCCTGTTTCGCTCGGTTGTAGAATCGGTCTTTCCGCGTCATTCGATTGGGAACGCGTACGACGCGGGGGCGGTTAGGGCCTTCGTCTCGGTGGCGCCGGTGTCGCGAGCGAGCGTCGCCGCGGGCGGCGGCCTGCTGTCGGCGTCGCGTCGCGACCGAGCGGCGGTCGCGCTCGGACCGGCGTGCGGGGCGTCGTCGGTCCCGGCAATCCCGGGCGTTGGCGGTACCTACAAGCGCGGTGCGACCGCATTCTCGGGCATGGATACGGATGCGTTCCTCGCCGAGGTACGGGAGGCGAACGAGACGGCGCTGTCGCGGCTCGGGTCGTCGAAGTCGCTGTACGCGTTCACGGACGGGGAGTTGGAGGCGGCGGCGGTCGCGTCGGTCGCGGCGAACGTCTCGCACGCGGCGGCTGCGGCGCTGGAGGCGTACGCGGCGAACGCGTCGAGCGACGCGGCCGCGGAGGCGTTCACGGCGTTCGGCGACCTGTCGGCGGAGCACGCCGGGACCGCGGAGAGCATCAGCGACGACGTTCCGGCGCTGGAGTCGCACGACGCCGTGGCAGCCCTCGGCGAGTACGGCGACGGCTCGGGCGCGACCGACGCTGAGCGACTGGGCGCGCTCGTCGGGTACGCGCTCGTCGCGAAGAAGATCGCCGAGCAGTCGACGGGGTTCTTCACGGGCGAGGCGGACCCGCAGACCGCGAGCACGTTCCGGTCGTACGGGAGCGACGTGGAGGCGCGCCGAGACGACGCGCTCGACGCGCTCGCGGTGGTCGTCGACGGCGACGCGGACCGCGAAGCCGCGCTGGCGGCGGCGACGGCGGTCGTCCAGGGCGCGTACGAGGAGTACACCGAGCGACTGGAGGCGATGGGCGTGAACCCGAAACCAGTCTGCTAAGACCGAGTTTTCTGCCTCGAACAGCGTTTCAGGCGGTGTAGCGGGCGAGTGCGACGCCGGCGAGTGCGAGCGCGCCGCCGGCGAGCGCGAGGTACGCGCCGACGCCGGGACTGCTCGTCGCGACGTGCGCACCCGGTGGTGGACCGTCGCTCGCGAAGTCGGTGATCGCTTCGAGCGCGAGCCCCGTCGTCACCGCGGCGAGGACGCCGACGGCGAACTGGCTGCGGCGCGACCACTCGCCGACGGCGACCGTGACGACCGCAGCGCACGCGACGAGCGCGTACACGCTGTGGACGTCGAGTTCGAACCCGGCGGCGGCGACCCACGGCAGGACCGCGCCGAGCACGCCGACGGCACCGCCGGCGACGGCCGCGGCACGGTATCGCTCCGAGGACATATCCACGGAGTTGGACGCCCAGTGCGTAAAAAGACTCGTGTGACTCGCGTCAGACGCCCTGTGAGAATCCCGGCGAGTGGGGTTAGTCAGACGCCGTCGACGGTCGAGCGGTACGCGCGGACGGCGTCGATGGCCTCGTCGATCTTCGACGCGACGGTCCCGCCCTCGGCTTCGGCGATCTCGGTGAGGATGCGTTCGTGGCGCGCGAGTCGACCGTGGTCGGGGCCGCGCTCGCTCTCGGCGTGACTCGCGAACTCCGCGGCCTGCTTGCTGAGGCGCTCGGTGGCGTCCTCGTGAGTCGCTGCGTCGGCTGCGGCTTCGAGCAGCTCGCCCGCCCGCTGGAGGTTCTCGTGTACCATGGGAGAAGAGACGACGCGACCGGGCTTAAAGCTCGGTTCGCTCGCAGGTTCGGCCGGTGTCTATGACGCCCGCGGGAGGCTCGTCCCGGCGTTCCCGCCGGTGGTCGCGGTGGCGTTCCCGCCGGTGGTCGCGGTGGCGTTCCCGCCGGTGGTCGCGGTGGTGTTCGCGCCGTCGACGGCGACCGTGACGGCGCCGGACGTGCCACTGATGGCGAGGTCGGCGACGAATCCGGGGGTGCCGACCGCGAGGACGAGCGTCCGGTTCGCGGGGCGGTGGAGGGTCGCATGCGAGTTCGGGAGGCGCCAGCGGGGGATGGGCGTCGACGTGGAGGGGGCTGCGTCAGCGGGTGGTCGTTCGTCACGGGCACGGTCGCCGCGCGCGTCGAGGACGGCGGCGAGCGCGCGCTCGGCTTCGGTCGCGTCGCGGGCGGTGTCGAACCGGAGGACCCACGCGTGGTTCGCGGTGCCGTCCTTCCGGAGGACGACGAGCGCGTCCTCGCCCCAGCCGGCGGCGGCGACCCTTGGGGCGGGTGCGGTCTCGGTACCGTCGCTGGCGTTGCGTGGCGCGTTCGCGAGGGCGACGCGGAGGAACGCCTCGCCGAGGCGGTCGGCGACGCCGCCGCGGTACGCGGTTCCGGCGGTGTCGACGGTGACGTCGAGCGCGACGGGCGCGTCGCGGGTCGCGTGCAGGACCTGTTCGCTCGTCTGCGGCGGGTCGGCGTAGACCGCGGTGGCGTTCGCGGGCTCGTCGAACCGATGGGTGACGTCCCGGTAGCCGGCGACGTAGGGATGCTGGCGGTACCGGAACGCGCTCCCGCGGGGGAGGCGGTCGAGCGCGCGCTCGCTGCGCTCGATGCCGGTCTCGCCGTTCGGTCGGTACCGCCGGACGTACGCGGTCTCGACGGCGACGGCGACGCCCTCGACGACGGCGCGGCGAACGAACCACGCGTCGGTCGTCCGCGGCCGCGAGACGTTCCCGGCGAGCGTCGCCGCGCGCCCCTCGCGGAACTGGACGTAGTGCGCGAACTCGTGGGCGAGCACGGCCGCCGCGCTCGCCGCGGTCGCGTTCTCGCCCGGGTACACCGCGACCGTGCCGTACGAGACGGTCGCGCCGTTCGGCCCCACGACGCGCGAGCGGTTCACCGCCCGAGCGAGGCCGAGTGCGCGCTCCAGGCGGTCGTGACCGCTCGCGGACGCCATCGTCGACCCCGACGCGTTCCCGTAGAACGCGGTCGCGTTCGTCACGCGCACCGACGCCGGCGCGGTGACGTTCGCACCCATGATACGCTCCACGTGCTCGAACACCCGGGTCGCGTTCACGGGGAGCTCGCCACCCCGAACCGCAATCGGCGACTGCGTCTCTCCCACGCCCGACGGCGCGGCGGTGGTCGACGACGCGACAGTGGCCGCCGACGCGACAGTGGCCGACGCCGACGTGGTCGTCGTCTCCGGAGACGAAGGCGGACCCGTGGACGCGGTGGTCTCCGGGACCGCGTCGGTCGCGAACGGCGCGGAACAGCCCGCGACCGCGAGCACGACGGCGACGGCGACCGCAGCGAGCGAGGGACGCATAGAGGTCAGGGCTGCGTGCCGTTGATGGGCGTCGCCTCGCTCGCCTCGTCGGGGAGCGACACCGTCACCGGCCCGTAGTGGATGAACTGGCGGGTGACGTCCGTGACGACGGTGACCTCCTGGCCGTACGCGTTCTCGACCGTCCGATTGAGGTGCATCGTCGCCGCGTGCACGCGACCCGTCTCCGGGTCGACCGCGAGCGTCCCCGAGAGCGCGTTCAGCGACTCGGCGTCGACGCGGTAGCCGCTCAGGGTCGCGAGCGCGCTCGCGTTCACGTCGAGCGCGAGCACGACCGCGCCGTCGCCGTCGACCGTCGTCTCGCCGGCGACCGACGCGTCGGAGGCGTTCGCGAGCCGCGCGACGACCGCGGTCGAGGACGCGTTCACCCACGCGCCGTCGGCCGGCACGCGCACCCACTCGGTACCGTACTCGCGCTCGTACGCCGGCGACCGCTCGAAAACCGTCCCGTTCACGAGGTACGTCGCGGTCTCGACGCGCTGGCCGTTCGCGCGAACCGTCCGCTCGATGGCGAGCTCGCGCGCCGCGACGTCGTCGCGCTCCGTGAACGCGACCTCGACGGTGGTCGCGCCGCTCGCGGTGCGGACCGTTCGCGTCACGTTCCCCTCGACGACGACGCCCTCCGCGGTCGCGAGCGACGACGCACCGGCGGACGCGAGCGCGTCCGCGTCGACGTCCTCGAACTCGCTCCCCGCGTCGTCATCACTCGTCGACCCCGAGCCGGTCGTCGCGACGGTGCTCGACCCAGCGGTCGTCGCTGCGCCAGCGTCGGCGTCGGTGGCCGCGGTGGCGTCGGTCGTGGTCGATACGGTCGTCGTCTGGCCGGTCGTACCGACGCACCCGGCCGCGAGGAGCGCGAGCGCGAGTGCGACGGCGACGAGCGCGTGTCGCGTCATCGGCACCCGGCACTACCGGGTCGATAGCAATAGGGGGACTAGGGGCTTTTCTCGACCGGAAAATCCGCTCGTGCGTCCTCGTCGGAGATGCCGTACTCGCGGACGGCGGTGGCGGCGAGGAGCGCGTACCCGAGGAGCGTCAACGCACCGAGTGTGACCATGAGGAGGCCCGTTCCGGGTTTCAGGCCGCTCCCCACGGCGGCGTGGGCGTCGGGGATGTCGATCCACGTCATGCTGGCGCTGGCGAGACTCGTACTGCCGACGAACAGCGAGACGACGACGTGCGTCAGCAGGTCGTTCGAGACGAACAGCAGGAAGAGGGCGACGATCGCGAGCAGGAACACGATGTGCGCGCCGTTCGCGAACCCGTGAATCGTCTCCGAGGCGACCGCCGACGGGTCTCGGAACCACGGGAGGAGCGAGCCGACGGCGACGAGTAGCGACCCCACGAAGCCGGCGGCCGATTTCGGAGATAGCAGAACCATGAATCAGCGAATAGTGTGGTGGAAGAAACGCGTTTCGGTCCGCGGTCGCCAGACGCCGGGAGGCGTGCGCGTCAAGTGCCTCCGCGCCCAAGCGAGTTCCAATGACCGACACCCCCGAGGACGCCGACGCGGAGCGCGAGCGCGCCGAGCCGGACGGTCCGCTGTCGCCGGACCGGCCGGAGGCCGAGCGGCCGTTCCGGGTGGACGCGCCGTTCGAGCCCGCGGGCGACCAGCCCGAGGCCATCGAGGCGCTCGTCGACGGCTTCGAGTCTGGGATGACCGAGCAGACGCTGCTCGGCGTCACTGGCTCCGGGAAGACGAACACCGTCTCGTGGGCCGTCGAGGAACTGCAGACGCCGACGCTCGTCATCGCGCACAACAAGACGCTGGCCGCACAGCTCTACGAGGAGTTCCGGGAACTCTTTCCGGACAACGCCGTCGAGTACTTCGTCTCCTACTACGACTACTATCAGCCCGAGGCGTACGTCGAGCAGACGGACACGTACATCGACAAGGACGCCTCCATCAACGACGAAATCGACCGCCTCCGGCACTCCGCGACGCGCTCGCTCCTCACCAGGGACGACGTCATCGTCGTCGCGTCGGTCTCCGCGATCTACGGGCTCGGTGACCCGCGGAACTACGAGGACATGAGCCTCCGCGTCGAGGCCGGCGAGCAGGTCGGCCGGGACGAACTGCTCGCGCGGCTCGTGGACCTGAACTACGAGCGCAACGACGTCGACTTCACGCAGGGCACCTTCAGGGTGCGCGGCGACACCGTCGAGATCTACCCGATGTACGGCCGGTACGCCGTCCGCGTCGAGCTGTGGGGCGACGAGATAGACCGCATCGTGAAGATGGACCCGATGCAAGGCACCGTCGTCAGCGAGGAACCAGCCGTCCTCCTGCACCCCGCGGAACACTACTCGATACCCGAGGAACGCCTCGAACGGGCGATGGACGAGATCCGCGAGGACCTCGACGACCGCGTCCGGTACTTCGAACGCCAAGGCGACGCGGTCGCCGCGCAACGCATCGAGGAGCGCACGACGTTCGACCTGGAGATGATGCAGGAGACCGGGTACTGTTCGGGCATCGAGAACTACTCGGTGTACCTGAGCGAGCGCGAGATCGGGGACGCGCCGTACACCCTGCTCGACTACTTCCCGGACGACTTCCTGTGCGTCGTCGACGAATCCCACCAGACGCTCCCGCAGGTCCGCGGGCAGTTCGCGGGCGACAAGTCCCGGAAGGACTCGCTCGTCGAGAACGGCTTCCGGCTCCCGACGGCGTACGACAACCGCCCGCTGACCTACGAGGAGTTCATGGAGAAGACCGACAAGCGCCTGTACGTCTCCGCGACGCCCGGGGACTACGAGCGCGAGCACTCCGAGCAGATCGTCGAGCAGATCGTTCGCCCCACCCATCTGGTCGACCCCGAGATAGAGACGGCGCCCGCGACCGGGCAGGTCGACGACCTCATGGACCGCATCGAGGCGATGCCCGACGACGAGCGCGTGCTCGTGACGACGCTCACGAAACGGATGGCGGAGGACCTCACGGAGTTCTTAGAGGAGAACGGCGTCGACGTCGCGTACATGCACGACGAGACAGACACCCTGGAGCGCCACGAGCTCGTGCGGTCGCTGCGATTGGGGGACATCCAGGTCCTCGTCGGTATCAACCTCCTCCGCGAAGGCCTCGACATCCCCGAAGTGTCGCTCGTGGCTATCCTCGACGCCGACCAGGAGGGCTTCCTCCGGAGCGAGACGATGCTCGTGCAGACGATGGGGCGCGCGGCGCGGAACGTGAACGGGAACGTCGTCCTCTACGCGGACGACCCGAGCGACGCGATGAAGGCCGCCGTCGAAGAGACCGCGCGCCGCCGCCGCATCCAGCGCCAGTACAACGAGGAGCACGGGTACACGCCGACGACCATCGACAAACCCGTCGGCGAGACGAACCTCCCCGGGTCGGAGACGGACACGAGCGGCGTCGCCGGCGACGCGCCCGCGGACGCCGAGGAAGCCCAGGCGCGAATCGAGCGCCTGGAGGACAAGATGCAGGAAGCCGCGAACAACCTCGAGTTCGAACTCGCCGCCGACATCCGCGACCGCATCCGCGAACTCCGCGAAGAGTACGACGAACTCGTCGGCCCGGATGAGGACGGCGTCCCCGTCGAATCCGACCCCGAGTTCTAGTCGGGAGCCGGCCAGTCAGGCGTCGAAGGCGTCGTCGAGAGGGGCAGGCAGGTCGCGTCCGAGTGGGAGGGCGTCGCGCGCCGCCTCGGGAGCGTCGGCCGCGAGCGTCGCGACCACCTCCCGGATTCGGTCGCGCTGGGCGTCGGTCTCGGCGACGCGAGCGGCGGCGTACGCGACGCAGGCGCGAGCGTCGGCGTGCTCGGAGTCGAGGGCCCCGATGACCGCGTCGGCGTGCGGCCGCAGCCAGTCGGGGTGGTCGTCGGCGAGGTCGACGAGGACGCGCGAGGCCGACCCCCTAGTCGCGGGCGTCCCGCCGAGGCCGACCGCGCCGTCGGTCCGGTCGTCGCACGCCGCGAGGAGCGCGTCGACGACTCGCCCGGGGTCGGGGTGGTCGAGGAGCGGGTGGTGGTCGAGCCCGCCGGCCTTCGCGAGGGCGTGCGCGGCGCGCTTGCGAACGACGGCGACGTCGTCGTCGAGCCTCGCGACGAGGCGGTCCGCCGCCTGCCGCACGAGGTCCGGAGCGTCCCAGTACGACGCGACGGTCCGAAGCAGGCTCTCGGGGAAGACGCCGACCGCTGACTGGCGGACGGCCGGGTCGGGGTCGTCGAAGAGGTCGAGGAACGCGCGGAATGCGGCGCGACCACGGTCGGTCCGGGCCGCGTCCGCGTCGTACGTGAACGGGACGTGGACGAGCGCCCCGCGGACGCGCGGGTCGGGGTCGGCGAACGCTCGCTCGGCGAGCGCGCGGAGGACGGCGGCGTGCTCGTGGTCGTCGAGCGTCGCCTGCCGCCAGACCTCGACGACGTGCCGGCGGACGGGTGCGTGCGGGTCGTCGAGCGCCGCGGTCAACGTCCGTGCGCGCTCGGTGACGAGACGATCGCGGACGCCGGTATCGTCCAGGGAGAACCGCAGGAGAGCGGCCGCGGCCGCGCGTCGTTCGGCGTCGGGCGCGTCGAGCGCCGCGATGACGTCGTCGAGCGCGCGGTCCGCGAACCGGTCGACTGGTTCGTCTATCGCGTCGTCGACCCGGGTCGCGGTGCGCTCCTGGAGCGCGGCCCGGGCATACGCTCGCGTCCGCGGGTCGGGGTCGTCGACGACGCGAGCGAGCGTCCAGAGGACGTCGACCGCAGTGCTCGCTCCCCGGTCCGGATCCGTCGCGGCGTCGCGGAGGACCGCGGCGGCGTCCCCGCGCACGTCCGGGTCGGCCGCAGTCAGGCGGTCGCGCCCGGCCCGGACGGCGTCGTCAGATGGCGACATCGACCCCGTACTCGCGAGCGAAGTGGTCGACGAGCAGTCGCGAATCCCACCCCTCGCCGGTCCCGTGCACGTCCACGGTGAGCACCTCGCCGTCGTGGCGCTCGTAGTAGTAGCCGGCCGAGTAGCCGGTCGAATCGACCTCCCAGGCGAGGGACGCGCGCTCGACCGCGTCGCCGGCCGCGTCGAGCGCGTCCTCGACGTGGACCTGGTCGCCCGGGCCCACGAACACCAGCGCGTCGCCGTGCTCGCACGCCAGCGAGAGCCGGTTGTCGTCGGTGACCACGGTCGCGAGCGCGTCGCGATCCGCGCCCGCTTCGGGTTCGACCGCGAGGTAGAGCCAGTTCGCTCCCATGCCGGCCAGTCACCGCGACCGACGAAAAGCGTGCGGGGCGACGGCCGCGGCCGGGCGGCCGACTCCGAGAAGCGCGACGCTGGCCGCCGCCCCGACGACGTGCGACGGCGGGCCGAACGCCGGACGGGACGACCGCGTCAGTCCGCGAGCGCCCCCGGGGCGACCGGGACCTCCTCGGGTTCGACCTCGTCGGTGAGGTCGTCCACCGAGTCGACGGGCCCGCGGACGAACAGCCCGTGGCCCATGATGCCGACGGCGACGAGGCTGGTCGCGGTGACGCTCGTCGTCGCCGCGACCGGCGTCGCGACCCCGACGACGACGCCCGTGGCCATCGCCGCGACGATGCCGAGCAGCACGAGGTCGTAGTACTGCCACTGGTAGTCCATACGTCCACGCACGGGAGCGTTCGACTAAAGCGTTCGCACGGGAGATAAAACGCCTCGTCACCGGGTCGAGCCGGGGAATACGCCGGTCGCTGTCGCGACGTCGCTGCGAGGGTTCAAGTACGATGGCGCGGCGAACGGCGACGTGCCCGAGTAGCGGGGTCGCGTCGACCACGGCGGGAGCGTGGCGCATCGACGCGACGACGACCGTGTGCGCCACCTGTTCGCCAACGATACCCGAGAGCGACAGCGCCCGCCCTACAGCGCCGCGAACGCCGAGAGCACGGCGCCCGGGAACGCCGCGAGGACGGCGCCGAGGACGCCGAGCGCGGTCGAGACGACGAAGAGGAGGTCCGCGACGACGACGCCGAACACGAGCAGCGCGGCGACGAGGATGAGGACGAGTCCGAGCAGGCGGAGGTACGGCTCGTACCCGCGCTTCCGTCCGCTGCCGGTGCGTTTGCGTCGGTGACTCATACGTTCATGACGCGCTCGGAGACCGTAACTGTTCCCAGCGGGAGTTTTTTGCTCGCCGAATGGGTAGGGGGGCGCAGGATGGAACTGTCGGCGATTCCGGGCGTGGGCGAGAAGACCGCCGCGGCGCTCGCGGACCTCGACGACCCCGAGGGCGCGCTCCGTCGTGGGGACGTGGCGACGGTCGCGACCGCCCCCGGTATCTCCGAGGGCCGCGCCGCACGCATCGTCCGCGGCGCGATACGCTACGAGCACGACGACCCCGGCGGGTTCCTCGCAACCGACCGTGCTCGCGAAGTGTACAAGGAGGTCCTCGGTCTCCTCAAGGACCGGACGGTCACCGAGTACGGCGCGAAGCGCGTGGAGACGTTCTACCCGAGCGCCGCCCCGTCGCGCGTCGAAGAGGTCCAGGCGTTCGTCAGCGAAGCGATGGCGCGCGACGTCGACCCCGAGGCGCGAGCGGCGCTGTCGGACGTCGAGCCGCTCGCCGCGCCGAACGACGTCGTCGTCCGCGACCGCTGCCTGGCGACGACGGACGCGGAGGTGTACGCCGAGGCACGCGAGGCGATCCCGGAGGTCTCGGTAGAAGTCGTCGAGGACGCCCGCGGGCTCGCCGAACTGGCGCGGGGGTACGCGACCGTGGTCGCGCTCGACGAGGCGTTCGCGGGCATCGACGTCGAGGGCGACGTTCGCGTGGAGCCGGACGCCCTGGAGCGACCCGCGGCGGTCGTTCCCGAACGCCAGCTCGCGTTCTTCGCCGTGAACCGCGACCGACTGCGGGCGGCAGCGGAGGTCCACCGCGAAGCCGACCTGGAGGCGCCCACGGACGTCGAGGACCTCCTGGCGTCGCTCGACCGCCTCCGCGAGGACGGGACGGTCGCGGACGACGACGAACTCGACCGCCTCCAGGACGCCGTCGACGACCTCGACGCGGCGGTCGGGATGGCGGAGAACGTCGCGAACGACCACCTGAAGGAGGCGATACAGGAGCGCGACGTCACCATCGAGGGCGCGGACCTCCTGAGCCTCGTCGAGCGCGGCGCGGGCGTCGACTCGCTGCTCTCGCGGGAGCTCGCCGACGAGTACGCGCAGGCGGTGGACGCGGCCAGGGACCACCTCGTGGACACGCTGGACCTTCGCGGGGACGAGGCGGAGATGGCTCGCCGTGCGTTCGGCGACGAGCCGACGTACCCCGTGGCCCGCGACGACGAGGTCGTCTCGCGGCTCCGCGAGTCGCTCACGACGGCGCGCGACCGGCGGAGCGCGCGATTGAAGCGCGAGCTCGCGAAGGACCTCGCCGACCACCGGGACGGCGCTCGCGACCTCGTGCACGCGGCGCTCGAACTCGACGTCGAGTACGCGGTCGCGCGGTTCGCCGCGGACTACGCGTGCACGATGCCCGAGTTCGTGGAAGCTGGAGACGACGGGAACACGCCTGGGTTCGCCATCGAAGGCGGTCGGTCGCCGCTCCTGGACGTGCCCCACGACGAAGTCGACCCCGTGGATTACGCGGTCGACGGCGTCGCGCTGCTGTCGGGCGTGAACTCGGGTGGGAAGACGTCGACGCTCGACCTCGTCGCGACCGTCGTCGTCCTCGCACACATGGGGTTACCGGTACCCGCGGACTCGGTACGGCTCGGGTGGTTCGAGGACCTGCACTATCACGCGAAGACGCAGGGGACGCTGGACGCGGGCGCGTTCGAGTCCACGGTCCGCGAGTTCGCGGACCTCGCGACCGGCGGCGCCGGCTCGCTCGTGCTCGTGGACGAACTGGAGTCCATCACGGAACCGGGCGCGTCCGCGAAGATCATCGCGGGCATCCTCGAGGCGCTTTCCGGGAACGGCGCGACGGCAGTGTTCGTCAGTCACCTCGCGGGCGAGATACGCGAGATGGCGGACTTCGACGTGACCGTCGACGGTATCGAGGCGGAGGGCCTCGAGGATGGCGAACTCGTCGTGAACCGGTCGCCGGTGAAGGACCACCTGGCGCGGTCGACGCCGGAGCTCATCGTCGAGAAGCTCGCCGGCGAGTCCGGCGACGGGTTCTACGACCGGTTGCTCGCGAAGTTCTGAACGCGAGCGCCGGTCGGCGGCGCCCACGCCGTTCGCTGCGTCGGCTCGCCCGGTCCGTCGAGCGCATGTCGGTACCCGACCATGTTGTGGTAATCGTTATGCAGGCACATAGCGAACGGCGTGGTATGGGAACCCTCGCACGGCCGGCTCGACGAGGTGGCACGGCGTGAAGTACGCGTACCAGTGCCCCCACCACGGGTGCAAGTTCACGCTCGAAGCGAACGACGACAGCGCGCTGGAACGTCGCGTCGCACGACACGACGCCCGCGAACACGGCCGGAAGTTCGACCGCGCGCGGTTCGAGGACCGACTCGAGGTCTCCTGACGCGACGCCCGACGGCGTCGTGACGCGGTCGACTGGACGCGTCTCGACCACTCACCCGACGGCAGCCTCGTCCGACGCGTGGCTGCCGAACAGCTAAGTGCCCTGGGCAGCAGGGTGAAAGTGATGTCCGAGGACCCCGAGGAGGGGATGCTCTCGTGGGACGAGTCCGTGTTCCGGGACGAGCGCGTGTTCGAGATCGATTACGTCCCCGAGACGTTCCAGCATCGAGAGAGCCAGATGCGGACCCTCCAGTACACGCTGCGGCCGGCGACCCGCGGCAGCCGGCCGCTGAACGCGATGGTTCGGGGCCCGCCGGGGACCGGGAAGACGACCGCGATCCAGAAGCTCTTCGGGGAGCTCCGCGCGGAGACGAGCGACGTGCACACGGTCCGCGTGAACTGCCAGATGAACGCGACGCGGTACTCGGTGTTCGCGCGCCTGTTCGAGGGGATCTTCGACTACGAGCCGCCCGCGTCCGGCATCTCGTTCAAGAAGCTGTTCGGGCAGGTCACCGAGAAGCTCGTCGAGGAGGACGACGTGCTCGTCGTCGCGCTCGACGACGTGAACTACCTGTTCTACGAGAACGAGGCGAGCGACACCCTCTATTCGTTGCTGCGAGCGCACGAGGAGTACTCGGGCGCCCGTATCGGCGTCATCGTCGTGAGCTCGGACCCGAGCCTGGAGGTCATCGACGAGCTCGACTCGCGCGTGCAGTCGGTGTTCCGCCCGGAGGACGTCTACTTCAACGTGTACGACCGCGAGGAGATCGCGGGCATCCTCCGGAATCGCGTGGAGCGCGGGTTCCACGACGACGTGGTGTCGACGACGGTCCTGGATTACGTCGCGGAGAAGACCGCCGAGAGCGGCGACCTCCGCGTCGGCATCGACCTGCTGCGGCGCGCGGGGTTGACCGCGGAGATGCGCGCGTCGAAGGTCGTCGAGAAGCGCGACGTCGACGAGGCGTACGAGACGTCGAAGTTCGTGCACCTGTCGCGGTCGCTGGAGAGCCTGAGCGAGTCGGAGACGGAGCTCCTGGAGGTCATCGCGGAACACGAGGGCAAGCAGGCGGGCGAGGTGTACGAGGAGTTCCAGGCGGTCTCCGGCCTGGGGTACACGCGGTACTCGGAGATCGTGAACAAGCTCGAGGACCTCGGTATCGTCGCGACGAACTACGCGGAGGTCGACGGCCGCGGGCGCTCTCGGGAACTCCACCTGGAGTACGAGCCCGAGGCCGTGCTGTCGCGACTGGAGTAGGCGCGAGGTCGCGAGCGGTCGTGCGACGTGGTTGCGGTCGAGCGGAACGGCCTTCCGGTGCGAGGGCGAATTCTGGGGTATGAGTGAGACTGCGGAGTTCGACGTGGACGCGTGGGAGCGCGAGCTGGAACAGAATCGCGAGGAGAAGGACGAGTTCTTCGGGAGTCACCCGCATTCGCCGATTCCGAAGGAAGAACGCGACGACTTCGAGGGCCTGGAGTACTTCGCGCCGGACCCCGCGTATCGCGTGACGGCGACGGTGCATCTGACCAGCGGGGACGACGAGGACGTGTACCGGATGGAGACGTCGACGGGCGGCGAGCAGCGGTACCTGAAGGTCGCGGAGTTGACGTTCGAGCTCGACGGGGAGACGCACTCGCTGGCGGGGTACCGTCAGGAGGGCGAGGACCGCGAGTCGCTGTTCGTGCCGTTCCGCGACAAGACGACCGGCCAGCAGACGTACGGCGCGGGCCGCTACATGGAGTTGGAGGCCGAGGGCGAACTCGAAGACGGCCAGGAGATCCCCGTCGACTTCAATCTCGCGTACAACCCGTTCTGTGCGTTCTCGGACGCGTACGCGTGCCCGCTGCCGCCGGAGGAGAACTGGCTGGAGACGACCGTCGAGGCCGGCGAGAAGGACTGGGAGTGACCGGTCAGTCAGCGTCGCTGGTGACGAGTTCGTAGCACGCGAGGGCGGCGGTGCCGGCGGCGATGGCGACGGTGCCGAGGAACGCGAAGAAGACGAGGAGGTCGGGGAGGGCGTCGGTGGTGGTGATGGTGCCGGCGGCGACGAGCGCGAGGCAGCAGACGGCGAGTTCGAGGAGGACGTCGTGTTTCGTGCTCGTGCGCGGTCGCTGGTCGGCCTGCGAGGCTGGAGCGGCGGGGCGGTCGCGCTTGCTGGGCATGCGCGTGGCGTCCGCTGCGCGTCGTGAAAGTCTTGTGTCTGGTCGGAGCGGTCCGTGTGGCCCGCGTCGAGGGCGGTGTGGTGGTCAGAAGGAGACGCACTCGTGCCCGTAGACGCTGCCGGGCGTGGTGGGGTCGCGGTCGGAGTAGCCCTTGCGGCCGATGGCGCGCTCGCAGACGCCGGCCTGGAGGGTGTGTTCGACCTCTTCTGGCGTGTGGAACGTCTGGTCGCCGAATCGCTGGAGGATGTCGGCGATGGTCTCGGTGCCTTCGGCGAGGTCGAGTTCGTCGTCGCCGATGGCGTCGGTGAGGTCGTCGGTGGTGAGCGGGTACGTCTGGTTCGCGATGGCGTCGCCGGTGCCGTTCAGGCGCATACCCAATAGCGTGTGAAAGATAATTATAAACATTGTCCACTAACGTCCTTGGTGGGTTGGGTAGTGGTTATATTCCTTAAGGACCGCGAGCGAGGGATTCCGACCGACCCGTAGTGGACAGGTCCTTGGTGGTCGCCCCGCAAGCGCGAGCATGCCCTACGCCGACCTCCACGCGCACACCACGAACTCCGACGGCACGCTCGAACTCGACGAGGTGCCGGCGGCCGCGCGCGACGCCGACGTGTCGGTCGTCGCCGTCACCGACCACGACCGCACCCACCCCGGCCTCGACGCACCGGTCGTCGAGCGCGACGGCGTGACGCTCGTCCACGGCATCGAACTCCGCGTCGACGCCGGCTTCGGGCGCGTCGACCTCCTCGGGTACGGCGTCGTCGAGACCGACGCGCTCGCCGCGCTCGTCGACCGCGTCCAGACCGACCGCGCCGAACGCGGGCAGCGCATCATCGACAACGTCGAGGACCACCTCGGGGTCGAACTCGGCATCGAAGGACGGCCCGGGCTCGGGCGGCCGAACGTCGCGCGCGCCGTCGCCGACCACCCCGACACCGACTACACGGTCCAGGGCGTGTTCGACGACCTCATCGGGAACGACGGGCCGTGCTACGTCGCGCGCGACGTCCCGACGTTCGACGAGGGCCGCGAGGTCCTCGCCGAGGCCTGTGCCGTCGTCGGCCTCGCGCACCCGTTCCGGTACGACGACCCGGAGCGCGCGCTCGCACTCACCGAGACACTGGACGCGGTCGAACGCGACTACCCCTACGGCGACGGCGTCGACGCGGACCTCGCCGCGGTGGACGCGGCCGCGACCGAGCACGACCTCCTCGTGACCGCCGGCACTGACGCGCACGAGCGCAAACTCGGCGTCTGCGGGCTCGACGAAGCCGACTACGAGCCCCTCCGCGAGCGTCTCGCCGCCCACGGCGACGCCTGAGGGGCCGGCACGACCACCGGCCCTGCAGCGTCGCCTGGAACGCAGCCTTCAATGCCTCGCAGCCCCAATAACTGAACATGAAGTGTCACTACTGCGACGACGAAGCCGCCTTCGCCGCGTCGACCGAAGGCGTCAAAGTCGGACTCTGCGAGGTTCACTTCCGCGAACGCCTGGAGGAGCTCTCGGACGCGGACGAGCTGCAGGCGCTCAAGGAGCACGTCGACGTCGACCGCGCCTGACTGCGGCCACGACGACCACCGTTCTCCGCGCGCCGGTTCGCGAGCGACCGCGTTCGACGCCGGATTTAGTACGTGACCGGTCGTCGTCGCGGGTATGAAGAAGGTCTCCGTCGACGAACTGGAGTCACGCATGGGGCCCGGGTCGGTCCGGGCGTCGCTCGCGAAACCGCTCGGGCTCGCGAACCTGGGCGCGAACCACTACGAGCTCGAACCGGGCGAGAGCCTGGCGTTCGGCGTGCACGCTCACGAGCGCCAGGAGGAGGTGTTCGTCGTCCAGGAAGGCGCGGTGACGTTCGAGACGTACCCGGACCGCGACGCCGCACTCGCCGGCCCCGACGGCGACGACGCGGAGACGGTCGTCGCCCAGGCTGGCGAGGTCGTCCGCGCGGCACCCGGCGAGTACCAGCGCGGCCGGAACGACGGCGACGAGCGCGCCGTCGTGTTCGCCGTCGGCGCACCCCAGGACCCCGGCGACCTCGACCTCCTCCGCGACTGCGAGCCCTGCGGCGAACGAACCGCGCACCGCATCGAACTCACCGACGACCGCGACGCCATCCTCGCCGTCTGCGAGGACTGCGACGGCGAGACCGCGCGGTACACGTAGGTCGACGCTAGCGAGACCGCCGGCGTTCCGTCGCGACGACACTGCTGGGGGCGTACGCCAGTCCTTTAGGGCTCGCCCGCCAGACCTAGTGGTAGATGACAGGCGAGTACGGTCTCGTGGACCCGAGCGAGGCCGACACACCGGGTGACGAGTGGGAGGAGATCGACGTCTCGGACACCGACGCGGACCGCATCGCGCGCAAGCGCGACCGAGAGTTCAACGAGTTCCGCAAGCGCATCAAGGACGCCGACCAGTTCAAGGTCGAGGCGTCGGTGTTCGACGACGCGACGTACGCGGCGCTCTACAAGCTCGTCCAGGACGGCTGGCTGTCCGCGTTCGGTGGTCCGGTCTCGACCGGGAAGGAGGCGAACGTCTACACCGCGCTCGGCGGCGACGAGGCCGCCGATGCACTCGACGAACCGGAACCGGAGGTCGCGGTGAAGGTGTACCGCATCAACGCGAGCGACTTCCGGGACATGCGGGATTACCTCGCTGGCGACCCGCGCTTCGAGGGCATCGGCGGGAAGAAGAGCCAGGTCGTGCTCGCGTGGGTGCGCAAGGAGTACGCGAACCTCAAGCGCGCCCAGAAGGCCGGCGTCCGCGTGCCGAACCCGCTCGCGGTGGAGCGGAACGTGCTCGTGATGGAGTACATCGGGACCGACGAGGGCGGGCGTGCCCGCCGGCTCGCGGAGGTGAACGTCGAAAACCCCGAGACCGCCTATCACGTCGTCCGCGAGTACATCCGCCGGCTCTACACGGCGGGACTCGTCCACGGCGACCTCTCCGAGTACAACATGGTCATCGAGGACGGCGAACTCGTCGTCATCGACCTCGGCCAGGCGGTCACCGTCCATCACCCGAACAGCGAGGACTTCCTGAAACGCGACTGCCGGAACGTCGCGAACTTCTTCTCACGGCAAGGCCTCGACGTCACGGGCGAGGAGTGCTACGAGTTCGTCGTCGAGCACTCGGACCCGTCGAGCGACGGCGACGACAACCGGAACGCCCGCTAGCCGTCAAGAGTCCCGGCGACGGCGGGACGCACCCACGAGGACGACCGCGAGCAGCGCCGCGGCCGCGACCCCGGCGCCGAACCCGGGAATCGGGTCCTCGGCGACGGGCGTGGTGGGGTCGACCGTCGGCCGCCCGCTGGTCCTGGTCGCGGTGGTCTCGGTGTCATCGCCGAGGATGGGCGTCTCGTTGTACGTGGTGGTCGGTGGCGTCGTCGTGTTCGTGGTCGGTGGCGTCGTCGTGGTCTCGGCCTCGAACGTGATGGTCGCGCTGGCGCTCCCGTTCGGGTAGCGCTCGCCGTGCGTGCCGTCGTCGCGGACGCGGTACGCGACGACGCGGTACGTGCCGTTCGCGGCGGCCGCGGGGAGCGAGAACGTGACGGTCTGGTCGACGCCCGCGTCGAGGACGGTCGTCTGGTCGACGACGCCGGTGTCGTTCCGGAGGACGAGCACGCCGCCGTGGCTCAGGTTCGCGCGCGCCGAGACGTACCCCGTGGACGTCGTCTGGTCGTCGAACTCGATGACGGCGCGCCGTTCGCGGACCGCGAGTGTCGCGGGGGCGCGGGTGAGCGTCCGCGAGCGGTTCGCGGCGAGCGCGACCGTGACGTTCACCGTCGTGGGGGCGTCGACGCCTGCGAGGTCGAGCGTCGCGTCGTACCGCCCGCGGTCGTCGACCGTGGCGACGGCGGTCGCGACGACGCCGGCGTCGGTCCTGGCAGTGACCGCGAGTTCGGTGCCGGGCGCGACCGTCGTCGTGCCGGCGACGGTGACGTTCGCGCCGGGTTCGAGCGGGCCGGTCGTGGCGACGAACGCGGCCGCGGGGCGGAACTTGACGCGACGGCTGGTCGCGGCGAGGCCGCTGACGCTGTCGTTCGCGTAGTACCGCGCGGTGTAGACCTCGTACGCGTCGAGGCCGTCCTCGAAGAGACCGTCGAAGCGGTAGTCCTCGTCGTCGTCGCGGTACTCGGCGGCGACCGCGCTCGGATCGTCGAACGGGCTGGCGTGGACGGCGAGGACCTTCGACGGGTCGACGACGAGGCGGTAGCGGTCGTCGCCGGCGACGTCGCGCGCGTCGACGTTCGTCGCGTTCAGCCAGAGGCTCCTGGACTGGCGCTCGGGCGTGGTGGTGTCGGTGGTCTGCCGGACCGCGAAGTGCCCGCTCTCGTTCAGCGCGGCGAGGACGCGCGCGGTCAGGTTCGCGGACGCGTTCCCCGAAGCGTTCGCGACGCGAGCGTCGAGCCCGGGGACGGTGACGTCGACGACGAGGCGGTCCCGCGCCGTGACGTTCGTCGCTTCCGCGGTGGGGTTCCGGAAGCTCGCGACTTCGCTCTCGCTGGCGTTTGCGACGTCGACGGACTCGGGGACGCGCCAGGTGTCGACGGTTGCACTCTCGTTGGACGGGTAGACGAACGCGACCGGTCGGCTCTCGGCGACGACAGGGTCGTCCGAACGCTCACGATAGTTCGCCGCGAACGTCCGAGTCTCCTCTGTCCAGCTCTCCTCGAAGAACCCGAGGACGTTCGAGGTACCCACGTGGTCCTCGTAGGCACCCGCGAACGACCGGTCACCGTCGAGCAGATGGCCGTCGCGGATACCGATCGTCTCGTCGACGTCGACGACGAGGACGTATCGGTCGGCGGTAGATCCGTCGACCGCACGGGTGTTCGACGCGTTCAGCCAGAGGACACCAGGTTGGAGGGATACCGGGGTCGTCTCCACGGTCTGGACGAGCGTTAGCCGACCGCTGTCGGTCAACGCGGCGAGCACGCGCTCGGTCACGTTCCCGCTTCGGTCAGCGACGGCGGCGTCGAGGTCGGGAGAATCGACCGCGACGGCAAGATAGTCGTCGCTGGTCACGTTCGTTCGAACGCCCGGTTCGTGGTAGCTCGCGAGTTCGCTCGCGCTCGCGTTCGCGGCGTCGACGTAGCCGGGGACGCGCCAGGCGTCGACGGTCGCGTTCTCGGCCGAGGGCGTTGCGGCGTCGAGCGAGTCGCCGTCGGACGCGTGGTCGGTCGCGGTCGCGTCCGTGGCGGCTATCGCCGGTGCGACGCCGGCGAGGACCACCAGCGCGGCGACGACGACGGCCGTGGCTGGTCGTGGAGGGCGGAGCATGGGGGCGTGTTGTCGGGATTCCGGCAAGTGCTTTCCCCTGGAACGCCAGCCTCGACGGCGCCAGCGCGGGCGTTCGTGGTGCGCGGTCAGTTGGCACGCCGTCGTAACGCTCTTGTCGACGCGTCGTGGACGTGCTGGTGATGGAGTCCGCTCCCTGCTGGCGCTGGCGCACGCAGTCCTCGGGAGCGGACAGTGTGGTCTGCGTGCGTCGCCGGACGTAACTCGGCGTCGCGGGCGGTCGCGCTCACTCGTTCTCTCGACGCCGCACCGGACAGCCGACCGCACGCGACACAGCTACGACACACATGCCAGCGCACGACGACGGCGCGACAGCCGAATCGACGACCGAACAGCCGAACGAGACCGACGCGGGCGACGGCGACGGGTTCGTGGTGACGCCGTACGAGGTCTCCGGCGAACTCGATTACGACAAGCTCCTCGAGGAGTTCGGGGCGGACCGATTGACGGCCGAGGACGTCCGGCGGTTCCCGGACCATCCGATGCTGCGGCGAGGCATCTACTACGCGGGCCGGGACGTCGACGCGTACCTCGACGCGGCCGCGGGCGACGCCGTGACGGCCGACGCCGCGACGGCCGACGTCGACGCGGCCACGGGCGAGGACGGCGCGGGCGGGACGCATTCCATCGTGACCGGGGTGGGGCCGTCGGGGCCGATGCACCTCGGGCACGCGCTCGTGTTCTACCTCGCGAAGGAGCTGCAGGACGCGACGGGCGCGACGGTGTACGTCCCGCTGTCGGACGACGAGAAGTACCTCTCGAAGGACTTGACGTTCGAGGCGGTGGGTGAGGCGACGCGGGAGAACCTGCGGGACCTCCTGGCGATCGGGTTCGACCCGGAGCGCACGCGGTTCGTGCTCGATTCGGCGGACGCGGACGTCGTGTATCCGCTCGCGGCGACGTTCGCGAAGGACGTCACGATGAACCAACTGGAGGCGACGTACGGGCGGCCGGACAACGTCGGGATGGGGTTCTATCCGGCGGTGCAGACCGCGCACCTCCTGCTCCCGCAGTTGGTGGAGGGCGCGCATCCGACGCTCGTGCCGGTCGCGGTCGACCAGGACCCGCACGTTCGCGTGAGTCGCGACGTCGCGGCGAAAGCCAGGTACCCGGTCCGGAAGCCGGGTGCGTTGCTCGGGAAGTTCCTCCCGGACCTCGCGGGGCCGGGGAAGATGAGTTCGAGCGAGGGCGCGGCCATCTACCTGACCGACGACGCAGAGACCGTCCGGGAGAAGGTCCTCGAGCACGCGTACTCGGGCGGTCGCGACAGCGTCAGCGAGCACCGCGAGCACGGCGGCGACCCGAGCGTCGACGTCGCCTTCCAGTACCTCCGATACTTCTTCGAGCGCGACGACGACCGGCTGGCGGAACTGGCGACGCAGTACCGTGAGGGCGAGTTGCTCTCCGGCGAGCTGAAGTTGGAGGCAGTTGACGCCATCACCGAGTTCCTCGAATCGCATCAGCGGCGGCGCGACGCGCTCGGTGACGTCCGCGACGAGCTGGAACCGTACCGGTTGACCGAGGCGGAGCGCGAGCGTGCGCTGGATGCGGCGGGCGTCCCGCGCCTCTAGCGGGCGCTCTCTCTGGACTGGCGCGAACAGAACGAGATTTCTGTTCCGTCCCCTACAGAAGTGTAATTCTGATTACCTATATCCGGATGGGTGGCGTCTCGGATACCATGCGCTCGCTCCTCTCCAATCGGAACTTCACGCGGCTGTTCGCCGGTCGCCTCGTCACGAACGCCGGCGACAGCCTGTACTTCATCGCCGCGATGTGGCTCGTCTACGACCTCACCGGCAACGAGTTCTACAGCGGGCTCGCCGGATTCCTCACGATGGCACCGCAGGCGCTCCAGGCATTCTCGGGGCCGCTCGTCGACCGCTGGAACGTCAAGCACCTGCTCGTCGCCACCCAGCTCGTCCAGGCCGTGCTCATCCTCGCCATCCCCATCGCAGCGTGGACCGGGAACCTCACCGTCTGGGTCGTCCTGACAGTGATGCCGCTGCTCTCGCTGCTCAACCAGTTCGTCTACCCCGCCCAGTCCGCGCTCCTCCCGCGCATCGTCGACGACGACGAACTCGTCGCCGCGAACTCCGCGTTCTCCATGGCGTACCAGGGCGTCGACGCCGCGTTCAACGCCGTCAGCGGCCTCCTCGTCGCCGTCGTCGGCGCGACCGTCATCTTCCTCCTCGACTCCGCGACGTTCGTCGCCGCCGCACTCCTGTTCGCCACGCTCGCACTCCCCGACCGCGACGCCGCCGACGTCGAGACCGGCGACGCGGCAACCGAGGGCGACGCGGACGCGGACGCCGGCGCGGTCGCGACCGACGGCGGCGACGCGGACCCGCACTCGAGTGCGGCCGACGACGCGGACGCCGACGCGTCGCTCGGCTATCTCGAGTCGCTCCGCGAGGGCGCGGCGTTCGTCCGCGGGAGCGTGCTGTTCCCGATGCTCGCCGGGTCGCTCGTCATCAACTTCACGTTCGGCGCGGCCATCGCGGTCCTCCCGAGCTACGGGGACGTCGTCGGCGCGGCGAGCGGGCCGCTCGCGGGCGTCCTCGGCGGTTCGGTCGGCGGTGCGAGCGCGTACGGGCTCCTGATGGCGGCACTCGGTGGCGGGATGTTCGTCGGCGCACTCGCCGCGAACGCCGTCAGCGACCGCGCGTTCGGCCGGCTCGCGGTCGTCACCATGGCCGTCGGTGGCGTCGCGTGGCTCGCCGCGGTGTACGCGTCGACGCCCGCGGCGACGGTGCCGCTGTTCGCGCTCGCACTCGTCCCCGCCGGTATCACGAACGTCCTCATCGTCTCGATGATCCAGTCGCTCGTCCCCGACGCGCTCCTGGGCAGAGTCATGGGCGTCGTCGGGAGCGTCTCCGCGTTCGCGACGCCGTTCGGCGCGCTCGCCGGCGGTGCCGTCGCCGCAGCCTACGGGCCGACCGTCGTGATGTACGCCGGCGGCGTCGGCCTCCTGTTCCTCGCCGCGTACAACCTCGCGGTGCCGAGCATCCGCCGACTCCCCGCGGTCGGCGACGTCGAGACGCTCTCGACGTGACCACGGCATGCAAGACGGTGTCGGGCGAGAATCGGCGGGCTCGCACCCCGAGCGCCACGGGACCACGTGACGCGGGCGCGAGGGGTGCCGAAGTCTTAAGCGTCGCGAGAGCCCATTTGTGGCGTATGCAGCACGTGAAGATTCCGCAGGACCGCATCGGCGTGCTCATCGGCGAGGGTGGGGAGACGATGCGACGCATCGAGTCTCGCGCGGGCGTTCGTCTCGACATCGACTCCGAGAACGGGAAGGTCGCCATCGAGCAGGTCGGCGACCCCGTCGACGCCCTGAAAGGCCCCGATATCGTCGAAGCCATCGGTCGCGGGTTCGCGCCCGAGGACGCACTGACGCTCCTTGACGACGACATGCGGATGTTCGACCTCGTCGACATCGGCGCCGTCGCCCGGAACAGCAAGGACATGAAGCGAAAGAAGGGTCGACTCATCGGCGAGAACGGCCGCACCCGCGAGCTCATGGAGGAGTTGACGGGTGCGATGGTCGTCATCTACGGGTCGACGCTCGGCATCATCGGGTCGCCCAAGCAGACGAAGATCGTCCGCGAGGCCGCCGAGCGCCTGCTCGACGGCGCCCCGCATGGCTCGGTGTACTCGTTCCTCGAACGCAAGCACAACGAACTCAAGCGCGAGGGGCTGGACTACCACCGCTACCCCGGCGGCACCTGAACGCCGATAGCTCCCTCGTCGTTCTCGCGCGTTACCCGTCCCGAGTACCGACGCGTCCGCTACAGTCCCCCCAGTGGTACTTACTTTTGTCCGACAGGTTGTCTTAAATTAGCGCCGTCATAAGCCAACGCAATTAAGATTCCGTAGGGATTGCGATTGGTGCAACAGCATGGATAGGAGAACATTGCTCGGAGCGATTCCAGCGGCGGCACTCTCGGCTTCCGGCGTCGCTGCGGGCCGTCCGAGCAGGTGGCAGCGAGGCGTGGGGGGCGACGCGACGGCAGGACAGGCACCCGCGGGCGAACGGACCGGGACGGTCGTGGACGTCCAGGACGGCGACACCATCACGGTCGAGTTCGAGGACGGGACGACCGAGGACGTCCGGCTCCTGGGCGTGGACGCGCCGGAGCGCGCGGTCAGCCGACAGTTCGAGCGTCCCGAGGAGTGGGAGGGGCTCGCGTACCGCGAGGACCGGAGTCTGCTCCAGCTCCGGTTCGACTCGGTGTCGTCGCTACACGCACCCGACGGGACGCCGCTGTCCGACGACTCGGTGGTCGCGGTGCGGTCCGAGTCGACGGCGCGCGTCGAGGACACGGACGGCGAAGGACCGACGGTCGCCACCGACGGCGAGATACCGCTCGTCGCCGTCAGCGGTCGCGTCGTCGGGTTCGGCGCCATCATGGTGGACGGCGCGCCGAACTTCGACGAGGACAACGAGGAGTTCCTCCTGAACGTCTGGGACGAGGTCGTCGGCTCCGGAACCGTCCTCTGGGACGAAGGCCACGACCAGTTCTTCGACACCGAGGAGGTGGAGGCGTTCCCCACGCACGCCGAGGACCACGGGTACTCGGTGCGGGGGACGACGTCGCTCGTCGACGACCTCCCGGACGCGGACGCGCTCGTCGTCACGTCGCCGTCGAAGGCGTTCTCGGACGCGGAGCTCGACGCCGTCGCGTCGTTCGTCGACGACGGGGGTGCCGTGTTCCTCCACAATCAGGCGGACTACAACGACTTCGACGCGACGGGGAACCACAACGCGATCGCGGACGCGCTCGACCTCGAGTTCCGGTTCGGCGACGACCAGGTGCTCGACGACGAGCACAACGGCGGGCAGCCGTTCGTCCCGACGACGCGGAACTTCTCGTCGGCGTTCGCGTCGTTCTTCCGGGACCGCGAGGGCATCGACGGCGTGCCGGCGCGGTCCAGCGAGCACCTGCTCGCGGCCGCCGAGGACGCGACCGCGTTCGCTCGCGACCGACTCGCCGACGAGACGGTCACGCTCGCGTTCGACGGCGACGAGCCGACGCGCGACGGCTCGGACCGCCTGCTCGCGTACGTCCGCTACGAGGACGACGACGGCGAGCAGCGACGGTTCAATCGCGAACTCGTCGCGAACGGGCTCGGTCGCGTGTTCGACTCCGGGTTCGCCGCGCACCGCGAGTTCCAGCGGTTGGAGCGCGAGGCGCGCGCGGCCGGTCGTGGCGTCTGGACGGAGAGCGACGTGTCGAGCGCGCCGTCGTACCGGAATCGGCGCGTGGAGTCGCTTTACTTCCCGGCGCCGGCGAGCGTTCGCACGATGGACGGCCAGCTCCCGCGGGACCGCGCGCCGGTGCGGGCGATGTCGACCGCGACCCAGGACGGATCGCCGGCGGTACCGTACGACGTCGGCATCCCGCTCGTCGGCGTGGACCCGGAGTCGCGGGTCGCGCTCGTCGGCGCACCGCTCGTCGACGAGCGTTACGAGGCGCTCGAAGGGTACGGCGTCGACACGAGCACGTACGAGAACCACGCGTTCCTGACGAACCTCGCGGCGGCACTCGCCGACCGGGACGGTGACGTCCTCGTCGACGGCGCGCACGGACAGTACGCGGCGGCGCACGCACCGGCCGCGGAGCAGGCGGCGTACTACCAGCGGTACCTGGAGGGACAGGGCCTGAACCTCGAACAGCGCAACGAGGTGACCGCGGAGACGCTCGGTGACGCTCGCGCGCTCGTCGTCGCGACCCCCGCGTCGTCGTTCTCGCCGGCGGAGCTCGACGCGCTCGCATCGTTCCGCGACGCCGGCGGTGCGGTCGTCCTGCTCGGGTCGGGCGCGGTCGAACGCGACCGCCTCGAGTACCTGAACGACGTCGCTGGTGGGCTCGGGAGCGACCTTCGGTTCAACGCGGACGCCGTCACCGACGCCGCGAACGGGCTCGGCGGCGACCCGGCCGTGTTCGAGACGCGGTCGTTCGCGCGCCCCTACGGCGGGCTGTTCGAGGCGTTCGACGGCACCGCGTCGCTCCCGGGGCGAGCGGCACAGGGCGGGTCGACGCCCGGGACGACGCCCGAGACGACGAGTCCGGCGACGACGACGTTCCCCGCCGTCGACGCATCCAGTGGCCCGCTCGACGGACTGCTCGTGCCGGGTGCCGTCGCGGCGGGCGGACTCGCGACGGTCCTCGCCGCGCTCGGCCTCCGGCGCGGCGGCGGGGCGCGCGACGACGAGGCCGTGACCGACGGAGGTGACGCGCGATGAGCGACGACGGCGCGACGACCGACGACGCGAGGAGCGACGACGGCGGGCGGCTGCTCGCGCTCTCGCGCACGATAGTCCCCGAACGCATCCGGCGGAGTTACGCGCTCAAGTTCGGGATGTGGTTCGTCGTGCTGACGATAATCGTCGGCGTGGCAGGCCTCGGCGCGACCTCGTTCATCGCCGACGGCGCGACCGGGGACGCGAACCAGGACCTGCTCGGCGTGACGAGTCAGACCGCGAACAGCATCGAGAACTGGAACGACCGGAACCACAACCTCGTCGAGATCGTCGCGCGGAACGTCGACGAGAACGCGACGTACACGCACGTCGAACGCGAGCTCGAGTCCGAGTCCCTCGCCGCGATGCCGGCGTACGTGACCGGCATCCACTACGTGGATCTCGACGCCGAGCGCGTGCTCGCGAGCACGACCGACCGGAACGAGGTCGGGGAGCGCCTGGCGAGCGTCGCGTCGAGCACCACGCCGAACTCCCGGCAGGCGTGGGCGGCCGAGTCGAACTACGCGTTCGAGGGGACGACCGGAGTCTCCGACGTCTACACCCACGACGACACGACGAAGGTCGCGTACTATCGTCGGGTCTCGAACGCGACCGCGGCCGACGGTGGTCGTGCGCTCGTCGTCGTCGCGGACCTGGAGGCGGCGGACATCGGTATCGGGTCGGACGCGAGCGAGGACGGGTTCGTGCAGGTCGTCGACGAGGACGGCGTCGTCGCGTTCGACGAACGCGACCGTCGGTACGGGAAGGCGTACTACGGCGGCGCCTCGTCTGCGGTCGTCGAGACCGCGCAGTCGTCGACCGCGGGCGTGAACCGCTACAGCGCGAGTCCGGCCGTCGAGTACGCGCTCTCGACCGACGAGTACCTCGTCGCGCACGAGCGCGTCGACGGCACGAACTGGGTGGTGCTCCGCCACGAGAACCCGGCGTCCGTGTACGGGTTCGCGTCGAGCGTCGAGCGTCTCGGGCTCGTCGGCACGATCTCGCTCGTGTTCGTCGTCGGCGTGTTCGCGACGACGCTGAGTCTGCGGACGTCGCGGTCCATCGACCGCCTGAAGCGCAAGGCCCGTCGCGTCGAGGACGGCGACCTCGACGTCGACTTCTCGACGGCGCGCGTCGACAGCATCGGCCAGCTCTACGGCGCGTTCGACGCGACCCAGCGGTCGCTCCGCGAGCAGATCCGGCGCGCGGAGGCCGCGCGCGACGACGCCGAGCAGTTGAACGAGCACTTGGAGCGGAAGGTCTCCGCGTACAGCGAGGTGATGCAGGCGACGAGCGACGGCGACCTGACGCGACGGATGGACCCCGAGTCCGAGAACGAGGCGATGTCGACGATCGCGGAGGAGTTCAACGACATGATGACGGACTTCGAGCGCGCGGTCGTCGAACTCCAGTCGTTCGCGTCGGACGTCGCTGCGGCGAGCGACCGCGTGAACGAGAACGTCGACGAGGTCGACACCGCGTCGCGCCGGGTGACGGAGGCGATACAGAAGATCTCGGACGGTGCTGAGGAGCAGAACGCGCGGTTCCAGGACGTCTCCGCGGAGGTCGACGAGCTGTCGTCGACGACCGAGGAGATCGCGAGCACGTCGAGCGAGGTCGCGGACCTCGCGGAGCGGACGGCCGAGACGGGTCGCGAGGGCCGGGAGGCCGCGGAGGCGGCTATCGAGAGCGTCGAGGAGATAGAGCAGGGTGCGTCGAACGCGGTCGCGGAGATCGAGCGCCTCGACGACGAGATGGAGAAGGTCGACGAGCTCGTCGCGGTCATCTCGGACCTGGCGCATCAGACGAACATGCTGGCGTTGAACGCGAACATCGAGGCGTCCCGCGGCGGTGGTGGCGACGAGGGCGGCGAGGGGTTCTCGGTGGTCGCGGGCCAGATCAAGGAGTTCGCGGCGGAGTCCAAGGAGGCGGCCGCGGACATCGAGGCGTCCCTGGAGCAGATCCGCGAGCAGGCGGACGCGGCGGTCGACGAGGTGAAGGGGGCGTCGGCGCGCATCGCGGAGAACGAGCAGTCGGTGCGGGACGCGGCGGCGGCGCTGGAGGACGTCGCGGATTACGCGGAGCAGACGAACGACGGCGTGCAGGAGATCACGGAGAGCACGCAGTACCAGGCGCGGTCGACGGAGGAGATCGTGCCGATGGTCGACGACGCGGCGCGTATCTCCGAGCGGACGAGCGAGGAGTCGGAGACGGCGGCGGCGGCGGCCGAGGAGCAGACGGCGGCGTTGACGGAGGTCAGCGAGTCGATGAGTTCGCTCGCGGCGACCGCCGAGGAGCTCGACCAGGAACTCGGTCGGTTCGAGGCGTCGAAGTTCGAGCGCGCGATGCCGGCGGCGGACGACGACTGACGGCGTCCGCGGTGGTCCCGTCGGGATCGTCGTCGCTCTCGTCGACGACGTTCCGGTGGATTCGACGCCGACCAGGCAGTATATAAACCCCTTCGTTTGCGAACGTTTCGCACGGTTATTCGGGTGCCCCGTGGGGCGTTCTTGCGGATCCAATCCAGTACTTTTTTATAGAATCACAATCAATCTTCCAGATACCTATGTCACAGCAGATGGGCGGCGGTCAGCCCCTCCTCGTACTCAGCGAAGACTCGCAGCGCACATCCGGAAAGGACGCGCAATCCATGAACATCACGGCCGGGAAGGCCGTCGCGGAGTCCGTCCGCACGACCCTCGGCCCGAAAGGCATGGACAAGATGCTCGTCGACTCCAGCGGCGAGGTCGTCGTCACGAACGACGGCGTCACCATCCTGAAGCAGATGGACATCGAGCACCCGGCGGCCAACATGGTCGTCGAAGTGAGCGAGACCCAGGAGGACGAGGTCGGCGACGGCACCACGAGCGCCGTCGTCATCTCCGGTGAACTCCTCAAGAAGGCCGAGGACCTCCTCGAGCAGGACATCCACGCGACCACGCTCGCACAGGGATACCGTCAGGCCGCCGAGAAGGCCAAGGAGATCCTCACCGAGTCCGCGATCGAGGTCTCCGAGGACGACCGCGAGACGCTCACGCAGATCGCCGCCACGGCGATGACGGGCAAGGGCGCGGAGTCCGCGAAGGACACCCTCAGCGAACTCGTCGTCGACGCCGTCCTCGCCGTCAAGGACGAGGAAGGCATCGACACGGACAACATCAAGATCGAGAAGGTCGTCGGTGGCTCCACGGAGAACTCCGAGCTCATCGAGGGCGTGCTCGTCGACAAGACGCGCGTCCACGACAACATGCCGTACTTCGTCGAGGACGCGAACATCGCCGTGCTCGACGACGCGCTCGAAGTGAAGGAAGCCGACATCGACACCGAGGTCAACGTCACCGACCCCGACCAGCTCCAGCAGTTCCTCGACCAGGAAGAGGCACAGCTCAAGGAGATGGTCGACCACCTCGTCGACGCCGGCGCCGACGTCGTCTTCGCGCAGGACGGCATCGACGACATGGCCCAGCACTACCTCGCGAAGGAAGGCATCCTCGCGGTCCGCCGCACGTCCAGCGACGACGCGAAGCGCATCGCGCGCTCCACGGGCGCCCGCATCGTCTCGAACCTCAGCGACATCGAAGCCGACGACCTCGGGTTCGCCGGGAACGTCGTCGAGCAGGACGTCGCCGGCTCCACGAAGATCCTCATCGAGGACGTCGAGGACGCGAAGTCCGTCACGATGCTCCTCCGCGGCGGCACCGAGCACGTCGTCGACGAGGTCGAGCGCGCCATCGACGACTCGCTGGGTGTCGTTCGGACGACGCTCGAGGACGGCCACGTCCTCCCCGGCGGCGGTGCGCCCGAGACCGAGCTCTCGCTCGCCCTCCGCGACTTCGCGGACTCCGTCGGCGGCCGCGAACAGCTCGCAATCGAGGCGTTCGCCGACGCCGTCGAGGTCATCCCGCGCACGCTCGCGGAGAACGCCGGCCTCGACTCCATCGACAGCCTCGTCGAACTCCGCAGCAAGCACGACGCCGGCGACGCCGACGCTGGCCTCGACGCCTACACCGGTGACGTCATCAACATGAGCGACGAGGGCGTCGTCGAGCCGCTCCGCGTCAAGACGCAGGCCATCGAGTCCGCGACGGAGGCGGCCGTGATGCTGCTCCGCATCGACGACGTCATCGCGGCGGGCGACCTCTCCGGCGGTCAGGTCGACCCCGACGACGGCGGCGACGGCGGCGGCCCGCCCGCTGGCGGCCCCGGCGGCATGGGCGGCATGGGCGGCATGGGTGGCATGGGCGGCGCGATGTAAACGAGGGAGGAAAACGCGAGCCGCAGGCGAGCGGCATACTCCCTCGATATCGAGCGGGCGTAGCCCGCGAGATGACTTCGGCTTCGGTTACACGCTCCCCCACCCCGATTCGTCTCGTCCCGCTCGCAGACCGACTTGCGGTTCTTTGCTTTCGACGCTGGTCGCGTAGTGGCGACGCTGTCTACGGGTTCTCGTGGTCGACGCTGGGTGCGAGCGGAGTGGTGTCGTCCTCGAGTCACGATGGCCGAAACACACCTAACCGCGGGGGAGAGACAACAGGCAATGTTCGTCGAGTCGGTGATGACGACGCCGGTCGAGACCATCGACGCGGACGCCACGATGACGGACGCGCTCCACGAGATGCTCGAAGCGAAGGTCGGGAGTCTCGTGGTGACGACCGGAACACCACCGCGGAAGACCGGTATCGTGACGGACGCGGACGTCAAGACCGCGCTCCACGACTTCGAGCACCCGCTCGAGGACGCGTCCGTGCTGGAGCGGTTCATGTTCCTCCTGCGTCGCCCGATCACTGGTGCGCCCGTCCGCGAGTACATGAGTTCGCCGCTCGTGACGGTCCAGCCGGACGCGACGCTCTCGGAGGCGGTCGCGACGATGAACGACCACGAGATCAAGCACCTGGTCGTCACGAAACACATGCGCCTCGAGGGTATCCTGACGTCGTCGGACGTCGCCGCCGCGCACGACGACATCGTGAGCGAAGCCAGGGAATCGAGCACGCGACGCCCGCACTGGGAGCGCTGAGGAGCGACGCGAACCCGGCGCATCATCGGGGACGGGGCGTCGTCTCGCGGCACAACTTGAACCACATCCCTACCGGTTTAACTAAGTGGAGTGCCGGGGTACCTTCGGCGCATGGACACACTGCTGCTGGACAGTTCTGACGTCGACGAGAACGCGCAGATGGGTGACGTGGTGGCTGCGGTCGAAGCCGCGTTCGCGGCCTACGAGGAGGGGCGGACGAAGATGCCGGCGAAGTCCTACGTGGACCTCCCGAAGTACAACGGCGACTTCCGGTCGATGCCGGCGTACATGGCGGCCGACGACTGGGACGCCGCGGGCATCAAGTGGGTGAACGTTCACCCCGACAACCCGGAGAACTTCGACCTCCCGACGGTGATGGGGACGATGATCTACTCGGACCCCGAGACGGCGGTGCCCCTCGCCATCATGGACGGCACCGAGTTGACGATGAAGCGCACGGGCGCAGCGGCCGCGGTCGCGACCGACTACCTCGCGGTCGAGGACGCCACCTCGCTCGGTATCGTCGGCGCCGGCGTGCAGTCGTACACGCAACTGGACGCCATCGCGCAGGTCCGGGACATCCAGACGGTCGTCGTGAGCGACGTCCGCGACGAGGCCGTCGAGCGCTTCAAGGACGTCTACGGCGACGACTTCGACGTCGAGCGCGGCGAGATATCGGACGCGGCGCACTGCGACATCGTGTCGACGGTGACGCCCGTCGAGGACCCCATCGTCACGCCCGATGACGTCGGCGAGCACACGCACATCAACGCGATGGGCGCCGACGCCGAAGGCAAACACGAGCTCGCGGACGACGTGCTCCTCGACGCGAAGGTCGTCATCGACGACTTCGAGCAGTGCACGCACTCCGGCGAAGTGAACGTCCCCTTCAGCACGGGTGTGATGGACGCCGACGACATCTACGGCGAGATCGGCGAGATCGTCACGGGCGTCCGCGACGGCCGCACCAGCGACGACGGCGTCACGGTGTTCGACTCCACCGGGCTCGCCATCCAGGACGTCGCCGCCGCGCACGTCGTCTACGAGCACGCGTTCGAGAACGACAACGGCACGCCGTTCGAACTCATCCAGACGTAGACGCCTCCGTTCGAACGCATCCAACGTAGGTGGGCGACGTGGCAGTCGCTGTGGTGCTGCCCGCGGTCGTTCTTGGTTTCGATGGTGGCGGGTTGCAAGAATACATGTTCCTGGGAGCGCGTGCTCCGGACGATGGTCGACGAGGAGGTGGTGGCGTACGGGGTTCGGCTGCCGCGGGTCGTTGACGCGCCAACGCGGTTCGCGCTCGCGGCGCTCGTCGGGAGCGACCGGTTCTGGATGACGGTGTTTCTCGGCGTCCCGCTCGGTTCGGTGGTCGCCGCGAGCGTCCACGACGGTCTCGCGTCGCTCGCGGCCGGCGTTCCGGTCGTACTCTCGCTGTGCCTGCTGTGGCTGAGCCACGAGTTCGTCGAGCCGACGCTCGCGGTCGACCGCGAGCGAGGGACGGTCGCGAAGTCCAAACCGTACGGGAACGGCGAGTACGACGCGTTCGCGGCGGACGACCTCGTCGGCGTCGAGATTCTCTCGTTCGAGGACGTCGCCCTCGTCCGGTTCGAGCACCCGAACGCGCTTCCGTCGAAACCGCAGTCGACGGCGGTCGACGCGGCGGACGTCGCCGCGCTCGCCGCGGACCTCGACGCGATGGGCGTGGACGTCCGGACGCGAGAACGCTCGCTGTGGCGACTCTCGGGGGAACCCGTGCACGCGCGCGTCCTCGGCACGCCGCTCATGCTCGTCAAGACCGTGCTCGCCGTGGCGACCGCTCACGGCGTCGGCGCGTTCGCGACGGACGCCGTCGTCGTCCCGGGCGTCGTCCTCGTCGCGTTCTGGCTGTACGGCGTCCACTGGACGAATCAGGTGCTCAGCGAGGGCGAGTGACGAGGGAAAACGCAGCAGAGCGACGGCGGACGCGCCATCGCGTCGCCGTCTGAGGTGGGGAGTTACTCGATGTGGACCGCGGGCCGGTAGGGCTGTGCGCGGTCGGCCTTGTCGGCGGGGTCGACGACGTCGTCGCCGTCCTCCGCGTACACTTCGACGTCGGCGTCGAACTCGCGGCCGAGGAAGTCCGCGGCCGCCTCGTAGACGCTGCGTTCGTCGACCGACTCGAGCGCGTCCAGCGATTCAGCGTCGCGTTCGCGGACGAACTCGACGAGGTCCTGCGCGAGGTCGTTCACGGTATTGCCCTTCTCGCGGAGGTCCGGGTCGCTCATGACCTCGCTCATCACCTGGCCGACGTTGCTGCCGACCTCTCGCACCGTATCGAGGACGTCGTACTTCCACTCCGCGGCGGCGTACACGCGGATGACGTCGGGGTCGGTGTCGGTGACGTCGACGATGTCGTTCACGTCAGCGGTGAGGTCCTCGACGAGGCGCTCCTCGACGAGCACCGACTCGTCCACGAACTCGTCGTCGACCGCGGGCCACGCCGCGTCCTCGGCGGGTTCGCCGGCGAGTTCCTCGTGGAGTTCGTTCGCCATGAACGGCGTGAACGGCGCGAGCAGCTTCAGGCGCGTCTCGAGGACGCGGCGCTGCGTCCACCGCGCGCCCGGCGCGTCGAGGTCGCGACGCCGGCGGTACCACCGCAGGTCCTCCTCCAGGTTGTAGAACGCCGCCTGGCTCGCGGTGCGCGTCTCGAAGTTCTCCATCGCCTCCGTGACCGTGTCGACGGTCTCCTGGAGGCGCGCGAGCAGCCACCGGTCGGCCTGCGCGAGGTCCTTCTCGCCCGCTGGCCCGTCGACCACCTCCTGGGCGCGCCGCCAGAACCGCTGGAGCTGGTCCTGGGTCGTCTCGACCTGGTCGTCGCGCCAGTCGTAGTCCTGCCAGGGCTCCGCGGAGTTCATCAGGAAGAACCGGACGGTGTCCGCGCCGTAGTTCGAGATGGCTTCGCCGGGAAGGACGACGTGCCCCTTCGAGGAACTCATCTTCTCGCCCTCGAGCAGTCCCATGCCCATGACGGTGATGCCCTCCGGCCAGTTGTCCGGGTCGAACAGCTCCGCGTGATGGAACAGGAAGAACGTCAGGTGGTTGTTCACGAGGTCGTTCGCAGAACACCGGTAGTCGACGGGATACCAGTAGTCCCACTCCTCGCGGAGTTCGAGCGCCTGCTCGGGCGCGTCACCCTCGACCGCGTCCGCGCCGTAGAACAGCGCGTCGAAGAACTCCTGCGTGAGGTCCTCGACGGGCACGTCGCTGATGCGGTGGGCGATCGTGTAGTACGCCATGTAGATCGTCGAGTCCGACAGCGGCTCGATGACGAAGTCCTCGTCCCACGGCAGTCGCGTTCCCAACCCATAGTTCCGGATGCACGGCCACTCGTTCAGCCAGTCGACCGTGTGGTCGTACTGCTCGCGGGTGTTGTCCGGGATGGCGTCGAGCTGGGCGACCGCGTCGTGGGCCTTCTGCTTCCAATCCTGGTCGTTGTACCGGAGGAACCACGTGTCCTGCTTCGCGACCTCGACGTCGCCACCGCAGCGGCAGACGACCTCCTCGCTGAACTCCTGCATCGTGTCGAACGCCTCGCCGAGGTACGCCGCCTTGAACTCGTCGCGGACGTCCTCGACGACGCCGCCGGCGAACTCGCCGTAGTCGTCGTGGAGTTCACCGGAGTGGAACTCGGCGTTGTAGAGGTCCTGCGTGACCTCCTTCAGCGCGGGGTCCTCGCTCGACTCGATGCCGGCGTCCTCGACCGCGGACTTCGCGGGAATCTCGCCGTAGCCCTCGATGTCGAGGATGGGAATCGGTTCGATGGCGTCGACGGCCGCGGGGTCGATACCGTACTGCTCCATGCGGGCGTCGTCGGCCTTCGCCTCCTGCAGCGCGAGGTAGTCGTCCGGCGAGTGCGCGGGGACGCTCATCACGACGCCCGTCGCGTTGTCCGCGTCCACGAACCCGGCGGGCAGCACGAGGACGTCGTCGCCCGTCACGGGGTTCGTCACCGTCTCGCCGACGAGCGCCTCGCCGCTGTACTCGTAGCGGACCTCGACGTCGCGACCCTGGAGTTCGAGCTTGCGCGCCGCCTGCGCGGAGACGAACCAGAACTCGCCGTCGACCTCCGCCACGACGTAGTCGGCGTCGGGGTCGATGTACGCGTTCGTCACTCCGCGAACGGTCTCCGGGCGGAGCGTCGCCATCGGCACCGTCACGGCCGCGCCGTCGATCTCGGCGCCGAACTCGACGAGCGTGTACTCCTGGAACTCCGCCTCCTCGCCCTCCAGGATGTCGTGGGTCGTGACCGGCTGGTCCTCGTTCGTACAGTACTTCACCGGGTGCAGGCCCTTCTCGAGCAGCCCGCGGTCCTTGAGGGTGCGGTACTGCCAGGTGATGAACTTCGAGTACCGGTCATCGTTCGTCGTGAACTCCCGGCGCCAGTCGATGCTGAGGCCGAGGTCCTGCATCCCCTTCTTGTAGTGCTCCTCGATGAAGTGCCGCGCGAACCCCATCGGCGTCTCCAGGTCCTGGAGCGTGTCCTCGTCGACGTTATAGGTGTTCTTCAGGACGTCGAGTTGCTCCTCCTCGCCCTTCTTCAGGCGCTCGACGGCGCCGATGATGGGCGTCCCGGTGACGTGCCACGCGATGGGGAACAGGACGTTGTCGCCCTGCAGTCGCCGGTAGCGGGCGTACACGTCGGGGACGGTGTAGGTGCGGGCGTGCCCGATGTGCATCCCACCGCTCGGGTAGGGGTAGGGGACGGTGACGAACGTCGTCTCCTCGTCGCCAGCGGGGTCGGCCTCGTAGCGCCCCTGCTCGCGCCATCGCGACCGCCACTTCGACTCCAGTTCCTGGGGGTCGTACTCGCTCATACACGGTCGTGCGCGGTCGACCGTCAATAAACGACCGATAGCACGTCGGCAGGGTGCGCGACGGCGTCCCCGACGCGACCGCGACGCCTGTGGCGTGGTAGCGCGTGGCAGTTCTTGCCGGAGGCTGACAGCGCGACCTGTCAGCCCGAGTGTCCTTAGGGTGTGGCTCTCGTCGAGTCGGGTATGACACGGCCATGAACCGAGACGGTTCGACGACGACCGGCGACGCCAAGGACCCCGGCACGACGCCCGAACCGGCCGCCAACGACGGCTACGACCACGAGCGCGTCGAGCGCGAGTACCAGACCGCGTGGCGCGACGCGGACGTGTTCGAAGCACCCGACGACCCGGACCCGGCGTCGGCGGCGTACGTGCTCGCGATGTTCCCCTACACCTCGGGCGAACTGCACATGGGGCACGTGCGGAACTACGCCATCACGGACGCCTACGCCCGATTCCGGCGGCTGCAGGGCGACGACGTCCTGCACCCGATGGGGTGGGACGCGTTCGGGCTGCCGGCGGAGAACGCCGCGCTCGCCGCTCGCGAGGACGACCCGGACGCCGACGTCGACCCCGAATCCTATACCAGGGAGTGCATCGCGTCGATGAAGGCCGCCTTCGAGGACCTGGGGATGGGCTTCGACTGGTCGCGCGAACTCGCGACCTGCGACCCCGATTACTACCGGTGGAACCAGTGGCTGTTCACCGAGTTCCGGGACGCCGGGCTCGTCGACCGCCGGGAGCGCGCGGTGAACTGGTGTCCGGACTGCGAGACCGTGCTCGCCGACGAACAGGTCGAGGAGGTCGGTGGCGGCGCGAACGCGACCGAGGTCTGCTGGCGGTGTGACACCGGAATCGAGGAACGAGACCTGGAGCAGTGGTTCTTCCGTATCACCGAGTACGCGGACGAACTCCTGGACGACCTCGACGCCCTCGACGACTGGCCGGCGAGCGTCCGCGACCAGCAACGCAACTGGATCGGGCGCACCGAGGGCGCCGCGGTCGACTTCGCCGTCTCGGTCCCGGGTGGCGAAGATGGCGACGGCGACGACGCCGACGACGAGCACGCCGTGACGGCGTTCACGACGCGCCTGGACACCATCCACGGCGCGACGTTCTTCGCGCTCGCCCCCGACCACCCGCTCGCCGAGGCGGCCGCCGAGCGCGACCCCGCGGTCCGCGAGTTCGTGGAGGAAGTCGCCGACCCCGAGGGCGACGAACCGCAAGGCGTGGCGACCGACATGACCGCCACCAATCCGGCGACGGGCGAGGAGATACCGGTCTACGTGGCGGACTTCGTCCTGAGCGACGTCGGAACTGGTGCGCTGATGGCGGTGCCGGGCCACGACGAGCGCGACCACGCGTTCGCGAGCGAGCACGACCTCCCCATCCGGCAGGTCGTCGCGCCCGCGCCGGACGACGACGCCGAACCCGCCGACGCCGACGACGTGGACGTCCAGGAGGCGGCGTTCACCGACGACGGCGTCCTCGTGAACAGCGGCGAGTACAGCGGGCTGGAGAGCCAGGCGGCGCGGGACGCGCTCGTCGACGACCTGCCGTCGGCCGCGTCCACGACCCAGTACCGTCTGCGGGACTGGGGGGTCTCCCGGCAGCGGTACTGGGGGACGCCCATCCCGATAGTGCACTGTCCGGACTGCGGACCGGTGTCGGTCCCCGAGGATGACCTGCCCGTCGAACTCCCCGAGTTCGTCGCGAGCACGGGGAACCCGCTGGACGCCGCCGACGAGTGGCGGGAGACGACGTGCCCGGACTGCGGCGGCCCCGCGGAGCGGGAGACTGACACGATGGACACGTTCGTGGACTCGTCGTGGTACTACGCGCGCTTCGCCGGCGGCGAGGACGCCGCCGACGCGGCGCCGTTCGACGCTGACGCCGCCGCACCGTGGCTGCCCGTCGACGAGTACGTCGGCGGGAGCGAGCACGCCGTCATGCACCTGCTGTACGCGCGGTTCGTCGCGAAGGCGCTGCGCGACCTCGGGCACCTCGACGTCGACGAGCCCTTCGAGGGGCTGACGACGCAGGGGATGGTGCTCGGGAGCGACGGCGCGAAGATGTCGAAGTCCGGGGACAACGGCGTGGCGCCCGAGCGCATCGTCCGCGAGTACGGCGCGGACACCGCTCGCGCGTTCGCCCTGGGGGCGGCCGAACCGGAGCGCGACTTCGCGTGGGACCCCGACGGCGTCGAGCGGCGACGACGGTTGCTCGACCGCGTGCATGCACTCGCCGAGGACGTCGCAGCGAGCGAGGGGGACGCTCCCGCGGGCGTCGACGCCGCCACCGCCGACCGCGACCCGTCGCCGACCGACGAGTACGTCGCTCGCGAGGTGGACGCGGCCGTCGAATCGGTCACGGCGGCGTACGACGCGATGCGGTTCGACCGCGCGCTCCGGGACGTCGACGCGCTCGTGTCGCTGCTCGCGCGGTACCGGGACGAGGCGGCCGCCGACGCTGGGGTGCTCGCTCGCGGGGCGTCCGTGGTCGTTCGCGTCCTCGCACCCGTCGCGCCGCACGTCTGCGAGGACGCGTGGAGCGCGCTGCAGGGGACCGCGGTCGCCGGCGACAGCGGCGAATTCGTCGCGACCGCGCCGTGGCCGGTCGTCGAGCGCGACGTCGACGACCACGACGCCGCGTCCCGGTTCGTGGAGCGCACGCGCGAGGACGTCCGGGACATCGTCGACACCGCCGGTATCGACGACCCCGAGCGTATCGTGGTCGTCGTCGCACCCGAGTGGACGTACGACGCGCTCGCGCTCGCTCGCGACGCGGTCGGCGACGACGGCGGCCGACCCGGCGAGGTGACGAGCGCCGTCATGCAGGACGCCGCGATGCGCGAGCGCGGTGACGCCGCGGCCGAGTACGCTCGCGACCTCGCCGACGGCGGGACGCTCCCGGCGAACCTCGGCGCGGCACGCGAACGCGCGGCGCTGGAGCGGGCCGCGTGGCTGCTCGAACGCGAGTTCGGCGCGGCTATCGTCGTCCACGCGGCGGACGAGGCCAGCGACGACCTCGCTGGGCGAGCGCGGCCCGGGCGGCCAGCCATCCACGTCGACTGACTCGACGCCCACCCGGCCGAGTCGGCCGATTCCGCGAGCCACCCAGATGCCTCGACCGCTCGGGCGTGCTAGCATTCCTCACTATACTTTCTTGTCGCCCGGGTAGAATTTTCGGTCGAGAGGTCCACGAAAGATGACAGACGACGCGACGGCGGCGGCCCGAGTTGAATCGCTCGCTGACCCCGAGGCGCTCCACGAGCGCGAAGACGTGCCGTACGAGGAGGACGAACGCGACCTGCCGGCCGAGAAGTTCGAGGCGCTCCGCGAGCGCTACGAGCAACTCGCGGGCGTCACCCAGTTCGGTATCACGAACGACGACGGCGGGGTCCTCCTCGCCGGGGACGAGTCCTACGCGCCGCTCGGGGGGAACGTGCGCCCCGACGACGACTGGGTCGCTGCGACCGAGCGTGCCGCCAGCGCGCTCTTCGCGGTCGACGTGCGCGTCGACCACCCGACGATGGTCGAACGGACCGTGTTCCGGCACGAGGACGACCCAGACCGGGCATTCGTCGCCGACAGCGTCCTCTTCGAGGCGAGCGTCGTCCCGACCGACGACGGGCGCGTCGACTCGTTCCTCGCGACGCCGTCGTTCGTCGACGACCTCGACCACCCGATGTACGGCGGCGACGAGACGACCCTCGCGTGGTTCGACGCGGTCACGGACGACGTCCACGAGAACCACCGCGGCCACGTCGAGCGCTTCCTCGACTGACTCCGGCGTCCGGTCGCCCGCCGGGACTAAGTGTGGTGCCGGCGAGCTCCAGCTCGTGGGCGAGTTCGCGCGCACGCTCCAGACCGCCGTCCGCGACGGCCTCGCGGCCCGGACGACCGGGTTCGCGTGGCACGAGGAGTACGACGTCGGCGGTACCCCGGTCGACGTCGCCGGCGTCTCCGACGAGAGCGACGGCGACCGAGGACGCGGCGGCGACCCGGCGCACGACGACGGCGCGACTGGCGAGGCCGCCGCGACCGTGCTCGTCGCGGTGGAACTCGAGGTTCGGCGCGCGGACCCGGCGAACAACACCGTGAAACTCCTGCGAGCGCTCGAGAACGGCGTGCTCGACCGGTTCGATCGCGTCGTCGTCTGCCAGGTCTTCTCCGCGTACTACGACCTCGCGAGGGGTGGCGTGAGCACGAAACGCGAGAACGCGACGTTCGTCGGGCGACTCGCCGCCGACGCACACGAGCACGTCGCCTACCACGCCATCGACCTCCCCGTCGACCCGCCCAAGCGCGGGAACGACCCGGCTGAGGGATGGGAGGCGGGCGTCCAGGAGGCCGTCAGAACGGTTGCATCTGTCCTCGACAGCGGCGACGCTAGTTGATGTCGATGCTGTGCCCGTCGACCTCGTCGGTCGCCTTCGGGAGCGTGACGGTGAGTGTCCCGTTGTTGTACGTCGCGGCGATCTCGTCCTCGACGACCGGGTCCGGTACCCGGACGACTCGACTCGCGGATTCGCTGCGCTCGCGGTGGACGTACGTGCCGGCGTCCTCGTCTGTCTCCTCTGATTCCTCCTCGCGCGAGGCGTCGATGCGGAGGTCGCCGTCGGCGAACGTCAGGTCGATGTCGTCGACGGCGTACCCGGGGAGGTCCGCGACGACGGTGTACTCGTCGCCGTGATCCTGCATGTCCACGGGGACGGCGTTGAACTCGCCGAGGTCGCCGGTCTCGAGTTGGCGGCTCATCCGGTCGAACATGTCCTCCAGTTCGTCGAAGGGATTCCGTCGCATGACAGAGGACAGTTCGACGCCGGGCGACATAAATCTCTTCCCGCGAACCGTTCGAGCGCCGGCGGCGTCACGACACGGCTGACGCGGCCGCGGGCGGCGTCACGACACGATCGTAGCGGCAGCCGGAGCCGTCACGACACGACGGTCTTCACGTCGTACGACCCGAGTTCGCGCACCCAGCCGTTCTCGCAGAGGTCGCGGACGACCGCCAGTGCCTCCTGGGTGCGGTCCTCGTAGAGCCCGCCCTCGACGTCGAGGTGGAAGCAGTAGTCGCCGAGGCGCTCGCCGCTCGGCCGGGACTCGACGCGCGTGAGGTTCACGTCCCGCTCCGCGAACGGCTCCAGGAGTTCCAGGAGCAGCCCCGGGTAGTTCGCGTTCGGGTACACGACGAACGTCGACTTCCCGCCCGCCTCGGACTTCTCGCCGGGGCCCGCGATGACGAAGAACCGCGTCGCGTTCGACGTCCGGTCCTGGACGTCCTCGGCGAGCACGCGCAGCGCGCCCTCGCCGGGTTCGTCGTCGGCGTTGTCGGGGTGGGCGATGGCGGCGACCGACGGGTCCTCGCGAGCGCGCTCGACGCCCGTCGCGGTCGACGCCACCGCCTCCTGGTGGACGTCCGGGTACGCGTCTTCGAGGAACCCCCGGCACTGCGCGAGCGCCTGCGGGTGACTCGCCACCACGTCGAAGGCGTCTCGCTGGGCGAGCAACGCGTGCTTGATCGGCGTCACGACCTCCTGCGTGACGGCGACGTCGTAGTCCGCGAGCGCGTCCAGCGTCTCCGTCACCGACCCCTCGATGGAGTTCTCGATCGGGACCACGCCCCGGTCCGCGTCCCCGGACGCGACCGCCTCCACGATGCTCGTCACGGACTCGCGGAACGACACGTCGCCGTCGCTGACGGCGCGCGCAGCGCGATGCGAGTACGTCCCCGACGGACCGAGCGTCACAGTCGACATACGCCCCGCTACCGCGGCGGGCGAGAAAAGCCCGTCGGGGCCGACAGGATTGACCGGCGGACCCGACGCGAGTGCCCGAGGAGAGGCGGTCACCGCTTCCGAGAGCGCGTCCTAGGCGACGCCAGCGGCGCGTTCCCGGAGTTCCGTCGCCCAACCGTCGAATATCTCGTCGACCATCGAGGGCGCTCGCGACGCCAGCACTTTCGAGACGAGCCACCCGACCGGCCCGTACTTCGTGTCGTAGTCGAACGCCACCGTGACCCGAGTCCCGTCACCGGTCGACTCGAGCCGCCACTCGCCCTCGAACCGCGAGAAGAACCGACGATGGAAGCCGCTCGACGCGACGTCGACCGCCATCCCGAACCCCTCGCCGTCCGTCCAGTACGTCGCCGCCTCCGTCCACTCGTTCCCGTCCGTGTCGACGCACCGACGGACCGTGTCCCCACCGGTGCCCTCCAGGACCTCCACCACGTCGAGGTTCGGCGCGACGCGCTGGTAGACGTCCGGGTCGCTGACGACAGCCCAGACGGCCGCTCGCGGTGCATCGTACGTCCGGTCGAACGAGAGCTGAGGCATGAGAGAACCGGTTCGTGCTACGCTCCGTGCCGAGATGAACGTACGGTGACTGGACGAACCGCGCGTCCAACCTCCAGGGGCGCCTCGACGACGACAGAATCAGGGACGCCAGAACCGGTTACGGCAGCGCTAGCGTGTGGCTCAAGCGTCGTCCTCGACGCCGCCCGCCGGAGCGTTCTCGCGTTCCGCGTCCGACCGCCCCTCGCCAGCGTCAGCCTCGCGGAACGCGAACGCGAGCGCGAGGAACACGACGCCGAGCGTGACGAACGTCGACCACACGATACCGCCAGCGACCGTCGAGGAGGCGACGCCGACCGCGAGGAACGCGACGCCGACAGCGAGGAACGCCTTGTTCATGGCCCGAGTTGGTTCGACGGACGCATAGCCGTTGCGTCGACGGTCGCGACCGGCAACCACCCGCCACGGGCCGCCGGTGCGCGAGCGTTTTTCGCGCTGGCCGCCGAACCCGAGCGCATGGATGTCGTTCCAGAAGCCGCGGTCGAGAGCACCGAAGCGGTCGACGACGTACACTTGAAACTCCTCGCGGGCGGAGAGCACGCTAACGTCCAGCACTTCCGCATCGACCCGGGCGCGGTCGTCCCCGAACACAGCCACCCGAACGAACAGCTCGGCTACGTCGTCTCGGGGACGCTCGAGTTCCACGTCGACGGCGAGACGAGGACCGTCGAACCCGGCGACTCGTACGTCCTCGCCGGCGACGAACCCCACGGCGCCGAGAACACCGGCGACGAACCAGCCGTCGGCATCGAGGTGTTCGCGCCACCGCGAGAGAACCCCGACTGGCGGAACTGACGGAGGGGTCGCCGCGTCCACCGACTGTCGTCGCGCTCAGTTCACCGCCTTCGAGAGCTCCGCGCCCGCCTTGAACTTCACGACGTTCTTCGCGGCGATCTGGATCTCCTTCCCCGTCTGGGGGTTGCGTCCCGTCCGCGCGGACCGCTTCGAGATGCTGAACGCGCCGAAGCCCGGCAGCGAGAGGGTGCCGTCGCGTTTCAGGACTGTCGCGGCGGCGACTGGGAACGCGTCGAGGAACGCCCGCGCCGCCTCCGGCGAGAGCCGCGCTTCGGCAGCGAGGTCGTCGGCATCTATCGGACAGCCGTCGACGGGGTCGCAGGAGCCGTCGCGGCCGCGTCGGCGCTTGCGCCGTGCACGATGCCGGCGTTCGTCGCCCGCGCCCGGGACGAGGTCGAGCGCGGCGGCGAGTTCGTCGCCGCACCGGAACCCCACCACGTTCGTGGTCGCCCCACCGGTTCGCTTGCCGGTCTGGGGGTTCCGGCCCGTTCGCGCCGACCGCTTCGAGATGCTGAACGACCCGAATCCCCGCCACGCGAGGCGGTCGCCTTTCTTCAGCGCCTTCGTGGTCGCGGCGACGAACCCGTCGAGCGCGCGCTTCGAATCCGCCTTCGACAACCCGCTCTCCGTCGCGATGGCCTCGACCAGTTCCGGCCGCTCGCCCGCTGCGACCTGGCCCGTCGCCGCCGGCAGTCCGAACCCGAGGACGACTGCCGCCCCGACGCCTCGCCGGAGGACGGTGCGACGCGAGACGCTATCCTGATCGATGGTATCGTGCTTCACGCTGTCCAGTCGCGCCATAGAACGATAAGTATAGCAGGCGTATCCGCAGCAATCCGGGCAGTTACCGGTTGAGCGTGTGGATGGCGTGCCCGAGCGCGTTCTCGGCGGCCTCCATCACGGCCTCGGCGAGCGTCGGGTGCGTGTGCACGGTCGACGCGACGTCCTCGAGGGTCGCGCCCATCTCGATGGCGAGCGAGAGTTCGGCGACGAGTTCGCTCGCTTCCGGGCCGACGATCTGCGCGCCGAGGATGAACCCGCTGGGTTCGTCGGCGACGATGCGGACGAACCCGTCCGTCTCGCCGGTGGTGAGCGCGCGCCCGCTCGCCTGGAACGGGAACTTCCCGACCGCTGGCTCGAAGCCCTGTTCTTCGGCCTCGGCCTCGGTGAGCCCGACGGTCCCGATCTCGGGTTCGGTGAACACCGCGGCGGGCATCGCCTGGTAGTCCACGGCCGACGGCTCGCCCGCGACGACCTCCGCGGCGACCTGCCCTTCCTTCGAGCCCTTGTGCGCGAGCATCGGTTCGCCGGCGACGTCGCCGACCGCCATGATGTGCTCGACGTCCGTGCGGCAGCGGTCGTCCGTCTCCAGGAACCCCTGCTCGTTCGGTTCCAGGCCCGCCGCTTCGAGGTTCAGGGTGTCAGTGACCGGCGAGCGGCCGACGGCGACGAGGACCTTGTCCGCCTCGAGTTCCAGCGCTTCGGCCTCGTCCTCGGCCTCCGCGGCCTGGCCGCCGTCCGCAGCGGCGGGGCTCGCGGTGACGACGATGCCGTCGTCGGTCTCCTCCCAGTCGCTCGCGGAGTACCCGAAGTGGAACTCCACGCCGAGGTCCTTCGCGTGCTTCTTCACGACCCGGCTGACGTCGGCCTCGTACGGCGGGAGGACGTCGTCGAGCATCTCGACCACGGTGACGTCCGTGCCGAGCTTCGCGTACACCGACGCGAGCTCCATGCCGATGTAGCCCGCGCCGACGACGACGAGTTCGTCCGGCACCGACTCCAGGCTGAGCGCGTGCTCGCTCGAGAGGACGTGCTCGCCGTCGAACTCGAACCCCGGAATCTGGATGGGGCGCGAACCCGTCGCGACGATGCAGTGCTCGAAGTCCAGGCTCTCGGAGCCCTGGCCTTCGCCGCCGTGAACGATACGCACGGAGTTCTCGCCGGAGAACTCCGCGGTCCCCTCGATGAGGTTCACGCCGTTCGCCTTACAGAGCTTCTCGACGCCCCCGGTGAGGTTGTCGACGACGTCGTCCTTCCAGGACATCATCTGGGTCATGTCGACCGCCGGGTTCGCGTGGATACCCATCTCCTCGGCGTTCGCCGCGTCGTGCTTCAAACTCGTCGCGGTGATGAGCGCCTTCGAGGGGATGCACCCGCGGTTCAGGCACGCGCCACCGTACGCGTCCTTCTCGACGAGCGTGACGTCGAGCCCGAGCTGTCCCGCGCGGATCGCCGCGACGTACCCGCCGGGGCCCGCGCCGATTACGAGGAGGTCCGTGCCAGTTGTGACGTCTCCAACGACCATATCGATACCACCGCCAGCAGGCATAAGAAACCCCAAGTATTGCCAGCGCCGTGGTTCGCCGTTCCACGACGCGCACTCCGCCGACGAAGTCGGTGCCGCGAGAGAAGCGTTTTGTTCGTCGCGGTTCGACGTGTACGCATGCGTCGACGAACCGTCGTCGCCAGCGCCTTCGGCGGGGTCGGACTCGCGAGCTGTAGCTCGTTTGCCGAGCGCGAACCGCCGGTCGGACTCGGTCGCATCCGGTTGGTGAACGCGACCGACGACGTGATCGAGGTCGTCGTGACCGTCGAGCGCGAGGGACGACGCGTCCACGAGGACGCGTTCGAGCTCGAATACCGCGGCGTGCGCGAGGTCGTCGACGAGACCATGGGTCACCGAGTGCCCTACGCCGTCACCGTCTCCGTCCCGGGAGACTCACGCGCCGGAACGACGTCGTGGGAGCGTCTCGACTCGCTCGTCTCGAACTGGGGGGACATGACCTGCTACGAGCTCTCGTTCACGGTCGACACCGACGAGATAACCACCGCGTTCAACGCCGACGGCGTCGAGTGTCCGAGCTGAACGCTCGTGGACGCTCAGTCGTCGCCGGGGCGCGTGAGCGTCGAGTGCGGCGGCGGCAGGAGGAGTTCGCTGTCGGGGTGCTCGTCGCGCCACGCGCCCCACGTCGACATCTCGAACGCGCGAACGCGGAGCCGTTCCTCGCGCTGCGGGCCGCAGATCGCTTGTCCGAGTAGCTGCGACCAGTAGGATTCGGTGGCGCGGTCGTACATGACGAGGTTCGCGGTCGGACTCACGCCCTCCGCGCGGTCGCTCTTCACGCGCTCGTCCGCCTCGCTCGCCGCCGCCCAGATCCGCGGGGGCTGCCAGAGCGTCCCCGTCACGTCGAACACGGTCGGTTCCCCGGCGACGGTTCGGTCGGCGACGAACCCGCTCCGACACAGCGGACAGAACGACACCAGGAGCGGTCCGCCGAAGTCGTCGTTCACGATCTCGTTCACGGCGAGAATCGACAGCGGGTACGCTCGTGCCCGACCATCTGGGAGCGCGACGCCGACGACGGCCGAACCGTCCGTGACCGGCCGGTACGGCGGGCCGACGTCGTCGGGCCACTCCGTTCCGAACGCCGGCCGCTCGATGGCGACGATGTCGCTGTCGCCGATGGGGCGCTCGCAGACGTCCGCGGGGCGGCCCGTCGCAGCCAGCGAATAATCGACGACGCCGTCGGTCGCGTCACCGTCATCTGGTCCATCCGCGCCGGCCGCCGCGTCCGCCAGGTCGCCCGAGCGCGTGAGCGCGCCGCGACACCCGGCGGTCGCGACGACGCCCGTCCCGAGCGCGGCGAGCAACTGGCGGCGGCGAGTCATACCCGGAGAAACGACGTGTGGCGAGTTAACGTGCCCGCGGCTGTGCGAGTTCCGAGCACGGGCAGCGCAGGTGCTCCCCGTTCGGAACGTCCACGAAAACTGCCGCCGCGTCGCCCGGTCGCGCAGACCGTCGAAGGTGGGTCCGCGAGCCGCCCGAGACTACTCCAGCAGGAGCAGTTCGGGGTTCTCGAGGTACTTCTTGACCTCGTTCGTGAACCGTGCGCCGTCCGCGCCGTCGATGATGCGGTGGTCGAACGACAGCGAGAGCGTGAGGACGTGCCGGATCTCGATGGAGTCCTCGCCGTTCTCGTCGGTCATCACGCGCGGCTTCTTCTTGATCTCGCCGAGCGCGAGGATGGCGCTCTCGGGGTGGTTGATGATCGGCGTGGCGTACTCGCCGCCGATGCCGCCGATGTTCGTGATGGTGAACGTCCCACCGCGCATCTCGTCGATGCTGATGGTGCGGTCGCGCGCCTTCTGGACCTTCTCGTTCATCTCCGAGGAGAGCTGGAGGAGGCCCTTCCGGTCGGCCGCATCGATGACGGGCACCATGAGGCCGGCCTCGGTCGCGGTGGCGACCCCGATGTTGTAGTAGTGCTTCGTGACGAGTTCCTCGTTCTCCTCGTCGAGCGAGACGTTCATCTGCGGGTACTCCTTGAGCGCCGCGACGACCGCCTTCATCACGAACGGCATGTACGTCAGGCGGATGCCGCGCTCCTCGGCCTCGCCCTTGAGGCGCTTGCGGGTCTCCACGAGCTCGGTGACGTCGACCTCGTCGTGGTGGGTGACGTGGGGCGCGGTGTACTTCGAGTTCGCCATCGCGTCCCCGATGGTCTTCCGGACGCCCTTGTACGGCTCGCGCGTCTCGCGCTGGCCGTCGGCGCCCATCGACTCGCCCGCCGCCATCGCGCCGGCGTCGGCCTCCTGAGCCTGCTGCATCGCTTCCGCGTACTCCGTGACCGCTTCGGGCGTGACGAACGCCTCGCCGTCGCGGGTCTCGTCGGTCGGGACGTCGTCGATGTCGACGCCCTTCTCGTCGGCGAGCTTCCGCGTCGCCGGCGCCGCGAGCGTCTTCTCGCGACCCGCCGCCTCGACGCCCTGCGGGGACGGTGCGCTCTGCGTCGTCTGCGCCGACTGCGCGCTCGCCGTGCTGCCGCCCGCGGCCGCCCCGCCGGCGTCGCCGCTCTCGGCGGTCGCGGGCTCCGCGGACTCCTCCGCGGCCGCATCGTCCGCCTCGCCAGCGTCGGCGTGCGCCTGGACGTCCGCGTCCGTCACGCGACCGCTCGGGCCCGTGCCGTCGACCTGCGAGATGTCGACGCCGAGTTCCCGGGCGAGCTTCCGCGCGCTCGGCGGCGCGAACACGCGCCCCTCGGGCGTCTCGACCTCCTCGGTCTCGCCAGCGTCCGCGCTGGCCGCAGCGTCGTCGCCGGCGTCCGCGGCAGCCGATTCGGCGTCGGCGTCCGCGGCGGCGTCCGCGCTCGAACTCGTGTCGTCGAGGTCGTCCTGGCCTTCGACGTTGTACACCATGATGACGTTCCCGACCGGCACCATCTCGCCCTCCTCGGCGAGCAGTTCCTTCACGGTGCCGTTGTACGGCGACGGAACGTCGACGAGCGCCTTGTCCGTCTCGACCTTCGCGACCGCCTGGTCCTCCTCGACGGTGTCGCCGGGCTCGACGAGCCACTCAACCAGTTCCCCCTCGGCGACCCCTTCGCCGACGTCGGGGAGCTTGAATTCCTGGGGCATCTTAGAAACTCACCGCGTCGCGGATGCCCTTCTTGATGCGCGCCGGCTCCGGGAGGTAGTAATCCTCGAGCGCGTACAGCGGGAACGGCGTGTCGAACCCGGTGATGCGCTCCACGGGCGCCTCCTGGTACATCAAGGCCTCCTCCTGGATGATGCTCGCGATTTCGCCACCGAGACCACCGGATTTCGGGGCCTCGTGGACGACCGCCGCACGACCCGTCTTCTTGAAGGACTCCACGATGGTGTCCTTGTCCAGCGGCGACATCGAACGCAGGTCGACGACCTCCGCGTCGATACCGTTCTCCTCCGCGAGCTCTTCGGCGGCCTCCATCGTCGGGCGCGTCATGGCGCCCCACGTGAACACCGAGATGTCGCTCCCTTCGCGACGCACCGCCGCCTCGCCGAGGGGAACCTCGTAGGAGTCGTCCGGGACCTCCTCGCGGAACGCCCGGTAGATGAGCTTCGGTTCGAGGAACACGACCGGGTCCGGGTCGCGGATCGCCGCGATGAGCATCCCCTTCGCGTCGTAGGGCGTGCTCGGGATCTGGACCTTGAGGCCGGGCTGGTGCGCGAACATCGCCTCCGTCGACTCGGAGTGATGCTCGGGCGCGCGGATACCGCCACCGTAGGGCGCGCGGATGACCATCTGCGCGGTGAACCGGCCGCGACTCCGCGTGCGGAGGCGCGCGGCGTGACTCACGATCTGGTCGAACGCCGGATAGATGAAGCCCAGGAACTGGATCTCCGGCACGGGCTTCAGGCCGTACGCGGCCATCCCGATGGCGGTGCCGACGATGCCGGCCTCGGCGAGCGGCGTGTCGATGACGCGGTCCTCGCCGAACTCCTCGTAGAGCCCGTCGGTCGCGCGGAACACGCCGCCGTTCTTCCCGACGTCCTCGCCCATCACGAGCACGTCCTCGTCGTCGCGCATCTCGCTCTGCAGGCCGTCGCGGACGGCCTGTACGAGCGTCAGGTTCTCCGTCTCACCGTCGATGTCTTGTGCTTGCTGACTCATGTTAGTCCTCCAGTAGGGCGTCGTCGCCGAACTCCTCGCGCACCTCGTTGAACCAGTCCAGTTGCGTCTGGAGGCGCTGGGGCATGTCGGCGTACACGTGGTTGAACATCTCTACGGGGTCCGGGCGCTCCACTTCCTCCGCCGCCGAGATCGCTTCGGCGACGTCGTCCTCGATGCGCTGCGTGATCTCGTCGTCGAGTTCGTCGTCGAGGATACCTCGTTCGCGGAGGAACGTCTCCATCCGCGGGATGGGGTCCTTCTGCTTCCAGCGCTCGACCTCGTCGTCGTCCCGGTAGACCGAGGGGTCGTCGGCGGTCGTGTGCGCGCCGAACCGGTACTGGACCGCTTCGATGAGCGTCGGCCGGAGCTCGTCCTCGTCGGGGTCCTTGGCCTTCTCGACGGCCTCCTTCGTGACCTTGTACACGGCGAGCGGGTCCATGCCGTCGACCTGCACGCCCTCGAAGCCGTACGCGTTGGCCTTCTGGGCGATGGTCTCGCTCGCGGTCTGCTTCTCGCGGGGCACCGAGATCGCCCACTGGTTGTTGTTACAGAAGAACACCGCGGGGGCGTCGAACACGCCCGCGAAGTTCAGGCCCTCGTGGAAGTCGCCCTCGCTCGTCGCGCCGTCGCCGAAGTAACAGAGGAACGCCTTCTCCTCGCCCTTGAGGCGCGACGCCCACGCCGCGCCGGTGGCGTGCGGTATCTGGGTCGCGATGGGGACCGCGACCGTGAACAGGTTCACGTCCTCGGGAATCGCGTTCCCCTGTTCGTGACCCATCCAGTACAGGAGCGTGCGTTTCAGGCCGAACCCGCGGACGAGTGCGGCACCGTGCTCGCGGTAACTCGGGAACATCCAGTCGTCGGTGTCGAGTGCATGTGCGCTCGCGACCTGCGCGGCCTCCTGGCCGGACAGGGGCGGGTACGTCCCCATGCGGCCCTGGCGTTGCAGGGACACGGCACGCTGGTCGAAGTGCCGTGCGAGCTTCATCTGCTCGTAGATCTCGAGGAACTCGTCGTCGGAGAGGTCCGGCACCTCCGCGTCGTCGAGCACTCGACCGTCGTCGTCGAGTACCTGTACGCGGTCTCGGGGGTTTCGTTCTAGCGTGCTCACGGGAAGACGCACCTTCGCATGACCGATACGTCTCTTGCTCGCGTTATATGATTTTCGTAAAAACGTTACTATCAAGCGTATTCTTGCCACACCTTCGCATTGAACGTCCGGGAATCCCCGCGAGAACTGTAACCTTTCAGTTTTCCACCGGTGTATCGAACGCTTCGAACGTTCCTCACGGTTTTTCCACCGACATTCTGGACGAACGGGCGAGAGTAGTGAACGGGTACGGGGCCCCGCAACGACCGACACGGGCGAATCGAGACACGTGACCACACCGCACACCCCGGTCGCGGCGTCGCGGGAACACGTCACCGAACCGAACGACCCCACGAACGGCCGGGCGATCAGTGTTCGACGGCGCCAGAACGGTTAATCGTCCACGCTCCGTACCCGGACTACGTTGCTCGCAGTCCTGTACGGAGCGTTGCTCGTGCCCGTCGTCGTCGGGCTCGGCTGGCTTGCGGTTCGACTCCACCGCGACCACCACGACCAGCCTGGCGCAACCGCACTCGCGGTCGCACTCCTCGGCTGCGGCGGGTACGCCGCGATGGACGCCGCCGAGGCCGCCGCCACGACGACCGCGTGGAAGTACGTCTTCCTCGTCGCTCAGACCGTCCCCTACGAGTTCATCGGCCCGGCGATACTCGTGTTCGCCCTGGAGTACACGGGCGCGAACCGGTACGTCTCCCGACGACTCGTCGCGGTCCTCGCGGTCGTCCCGACGATAACGGTGCTCGCCCTCCTCGCGTGGCCACTCGCGGACGTCGGCCTCTACCTCAGCGACCCGGTCGCGGAACCGTACGCGGCCGGGATGCTGACGCTCTCGTACGACCCGGGGCCGTGGTTCTTCGTCGACGGCCTCTACAGCGTCGCGCTCGCCGCCATCGGCGCCACCCAGTTCCTCCTCCTCTGGGTCCGGTCGACCGGCATGTACCGCCGACAGGGCCTGTTGCTGTTCGCCGGGTTACTCGTCCCGCTCCTCGCCGGGTTCGTGAACATCGTCGCGTTCCCGGACGCACCGATGGATCTGGCACCGCCCGCGTTCGCCGTGACGTGGCTCGCCATCGGGTACGCGCTCTTCAGGTCGGAGCTCCTCGCGGTCGTCCCGGTCGACTGGCACTCGCTCATCGACCAGCTCGCCGAGGCCGTGTTCGTCGTCGACCCACAGGGCCGCATCGTGCAGGCGAACGCGGCCGCCGCAACCCTCCTCGCAGCCCCGGAGCGCGTCCACAGCACGGCCAGTGACGGGGCCGGCATCACGGGCGTGGCGGCGGACGGCGGGGCGCTCGTCGGTGCGTCCGCCACCAGCGCGGTCGCCCGCGCGTTCCACGTCGACGAAGCCGAGATAGACGACGGTGACGTCCTCGCGCTCGACGACTCCCCCAAGGGAACCGACGGTGGCGTCGAACGCTCTCGCCGCGACGTCGACGACGCTGCGACGGACGAACGCGACGCGACGCACGACGACGAGGCGACCGTATCCGTCGAGTCCACGAGCGTCGACGAACGACGGTTCGAGGCGCGCGTTCGCACCGTCGATGACGCTCGCGGTCGACAACGCGGCCGGCTGTTCCTCCTCTACGAGGTCACCGAACGCGTCGCGCTCGAACGACGCACGCGCAACCAGTACGACCAGCTCTCCGTCCTCAACCGCCTGCTCCGGCACGACATCCGGAACGACGTCGCCGTCGCCATCGGGTGGGGCGAACGCCTCGAAGCCGACCTGGAACGGGACGTGACGGACGCCGACGGCCAAGCCGACGCCGGCGGGGACGGCTCGACGCCCGCCGCGCACAGTCAGGACGGACTGACGCCCGCCGAGCGCGTCGACCACGCGGACGCGGTCCTGACCGCGAACCGCCACATCGAGGAGTTGACGCTCGTCGCGCGGGACATCGCGGAGAGCGTCGCGAACGACGCCGACCTCGAGCTCGCGAGCGTCGACGTCGGGACCGTCCTCCGAGACGCGTTCGAGACCGCCGTCGCGTCGTACGAGACCGCCACGTTCGACCCGCCGGCGTCGTACCCGTCGGTCGTCGTCGAGGCGAACGAGACGCTCGGGTCGGTGTTCACGAACCTCCTGAACAACGCCGTCCAGCACAACGACGGCGACGAACCGACCGTCGACGTCACCGCGAGCGTGGACGAGACCACGGTCACCGTCCGCGTCGCGGACGACGGCCCCGGCATCCCCGACGACCGCAAACGGTCGGTGTTCGGTCGCGGCGACAAGGGCCCCGAGAGCACGGGCTCCGGACTCGGCCTCTACCTCGTCGACCGACTCGTCGACGAGTTCGACGGGAGCGTCCGCGTGGAGGACGCCGCCCTCGGCGGCGCCGCGTTCGTCGTCGAACTTCCGCTCGCGGACGGAGCCGACGACTGACGGCGACCACGCTCCCGGAGAGAACGCCAATCCGTTCGCTCAGTCCGATGCGACCCGACGCGCCTGCTCGCGGGCTTCCTCGACGCTCTTGCCGTCGCGCAGCACGGCGTCGACGAACAGCTCCCCGGCCTTGTACGACGACCGCACCATCGGGCCGGAGGCGCAGTAGAGGAAGTCCATCTCGTCCTCGGCGACCGCACGCCACGTGTCGAACTCGTCGGGCGTCACGTACCGCTCGACGTCCAGGTGCGTCCTGCTGGGCTGGAGGTACTGGCCGAGCGTGACGACGTCCAGGTCGATCTCGCGGAGGTCGCTCAGGGTCTGATAGATCTCGTGGTGGTACTCGCCGACGCCGAGCATCAGGCTCGTCTTCGTGTACACGTCGCTCTCCTGGCTCACCTGTTCGAGCACGGAGAGGGACTGCTCGTAGCCCGCGCGACGGTCGCGCACGGGGTGTTGGAGGCGTTCCACCGTTTCGACGTTGTGCGCGAACACGTCCGGGCCGGCGTCGATGATCTTCCGGACGAGTTCGGGGTCCCCCTGGAAGTCCGGCGTGAGGACCTCGACGAGGATACCGGGGTGGCGGCGCTTGATCTCGCGGACGGTCTCCGCGAAGTGCTCGGCGCCCTGGTCTGGGAGGTCGTCGCGGTCGACCGACGTGAGGACGACGTAGTCCAGCCCGATCTCGGCGATGGCGTCCGCGACGTTCGCGGGCTCGTCGGGGTCGAGCGGCTCCATCCCGCCGGTCTCGACGTCGCAGAAGTTGCAGGTGCGCGAGCACCGGTGGCCCATCAGCATGAACGTCGCCGTGCCGCCGTCGCCGGACCCGTTCCGGCCGCTCCAGCACTCCCCGAGGTTCGGGCAGTTCGCCTCCTCGCAGACCGTGTTCAGGTCGTGCTCTCGGAGGGTTTCCTTGATGTCCGTGAACTCACGGCCCGACGGCGGCCGCATCTTCAGCCAGTCGGGCTTCCGCGAGCGACTCATGACGGAAACTGCGGGATGGGATGGGTTAAAGCGTGGGGTTCCTCGCGTCCGCGTTCGCCGCGAGCCAGTCCGCGGGCGCGTTCGCGAACGCGGTGACGGCGTCGCGGACGTCGTCGCCGTGCCCGAAGACGAGGTGGCCGCCGGTGTCGTACGCGCGGAGCGCGGCGTTCGGGGCGCGCTCGGCGAACGCTTCGGCGTCCGCGAAGTCGGCGAGCGGGTCGTCTCGGGCGTGGACGACGAGCGTCGGGACGGTGAGGTTCGCGGGGTCGTACCGGTCGGGGTACTCGGCGACGTGGGGGTTCGTGAACTCGGTGTCGAGAGCGATGCCCTCGCGGCGCGGGGCGACGGGGAACAGCGTGTCGAGGAGGGCGTCGACGCGGTCGCGGTCCGCGTCGGTGGCGAGCGCCCAGTCGTCGCCCGAGACGCCGAACGTGCGGCGCAGGAGTCCGGGTGCGCGCGAGCGCACCAGCCAGAAGACGGGGTCGCGGAGGAGCGGCGCGGGTGGACCCGTGGGGCCGTCGCGGTCGCGGTCCCGGTCGTCGTCGGGCGCGAAGGCGGACGCGGGCGGCGTCCCGGCGGCGAGGAGGACGAGGCCGCGCGTTCGCTCGGGGTGGTCGAGCGCGAACCGGATGGCGGCGGGTGCGCCCGCCGAGGTGCCGACGACGACGGCGTCGTCGACGTCGAGGTCGTCGAGGAGTTCGGCGAACGCGCGCGCCTGCGTCGCCGGCGACGGGTACGTCGGGATCTCGGAGCCGAGGTACCCGAAGCGCGACGGCGCGACGATGCGGGCGTCGTCGACGAGACTGCGCCCGATCTGCATCGCCTGGTCGCAGCCGCCGACGATGCCGTGCGAGACGAGGACCGGTACTCCGCTGCCGCGGTCGCGGTACTCGACGTCGCCGACGGGCGTGTCCGCGACGCGGTGCTCGGTCGGGGCGACGCGAGCGTACGCGGCGTCGCGCTCGCTCCGGTAGGTGGCGTAGCCGCGACTGAGCAGGGCGAGCGTGGTCGCGCCAGCGGCGACACCGACCGCCATCAAGCCGGCCGTCCGGGTCTGTTCGCTCGGCAGCACGTCGATGGTGTCGTCGTCGCCGCCGTCGTCGTCGCCGACGTCGGCGGGCGTCTCGTCGGAACGGAAGCGGCCGGCGACGCGGTCGAGGATGGACCGCGGGAGCGCGAGACGCTCGGAGCTGGCGTCGTCGGAGCCGGCGCCGTCGGGGGTGAAGCGGTCGGGTGTGGGGCGGTCGGCGGACATCGTCGTTCGCGTATGTGTTGGACGCGAGAGCGTGTAGGTCGTTCGCGTGATTCCCGCCGCACGGGAACAGCGACGGCCAGTTCGTTCACAGTTCGAACTTGCCATGTCAAGTCGAATAGGGTCGTGATAAATCCAATCGCGATTTCCGATAGAGTTTAGTGGGTGGTGTGCACCATATTGCCAAAGGCAATGCTAGACGTCTCCACGGAGGAGATCACCGACGGGTCCATCCTCCGCTCCCTCCTCCTCCTCGCCACCCCATTGGTCCTCCAGAACGTCGTTCAATTCGCCCAACTGATCGTCGACGCGCTCTTCCTCGGTCGCGTCGGCGAGACAGCCGTCGCCGCCGTCGGGTTCGTCTACCCGCTCACGAGCGTGATGCTCGCGGTCATCATCATGCCGTTCGTCGGGACGCAGGTCGTCGTCAGTCAACGCGTCGGCGGCGAGGACAGGTCCGGCGCCCGTCGCGTCGCCGTCAACGGCGTCGCGCTCGCGCTCGTCGTCGCCCTCCCCGTGCTCGCCGGCGTCCTCCTCGTCGGCCCGTCGCTCGTCGACGCCGCCGTCGCGTTCCTGAACCCGACCGACGGCATCGCCGACCCCGCGAGCATCTACCTCGTCACGTACGCGCTCGCCGTCCCGTTCATCGCGGTGTCGGACACGCTCGAAGGCGCGTTCGTCGGGTGGGGTGACTCGCGCGCGGCGCTGTACGTGAACGTCGTCGCGGTCGCCGTGAACCTCGCACTCGACCCCATCCTCATCTTCGGATGGGACGCCATCGGGCTGCCCGCGTACGGCGTGCAGGGCGCGGCGCTCGCGACCGCTATCGGGTACGCCGCCGGGATGGCGCTCGTCCTCGGGTTCTCGCTCGGCCTCCGGGACACGTTCACGCTCTCCCGGAGCGACCTCGCGTTCGACGCCGACGCGTGGCGCGAGCTCGTCGACGTCGGGTACCCGAACTCGCTCCAGCGCGTGTCGAAGGACGGCGTGAAGGTCGCGATGGTCGCGCTCGTCTTCTACGCCGGCGGTGGCGCGGCGATGGCGGCGTACACCATCGGCGTCCGCGTCTCAGCCATCGCGTGGATTCCAGCGAGCGGCCTCCAGCAGGCCGCCCAGAGCGTCGTCGGCCAGAACCTCGGTGCGGGGAATCCCTCGCGCGCGAAGGAAACGACGTGGGTCGGCGTCGCCATCGCCGCGGTCGGCCTCGGCGGCATCGGTATCGTCCAGTGGTTCGTCCCGGAGGCGCTCGCGAAACTGTTCATCCCCGGCGTCTCCGGGGACGCACTCCGGTACACGGTCGCGTACCTCCAGATCCTCGCGGTCGGCTACTGGGCGATCGGCGCGAGCTACCTCCTCCAGGGCGGGTTCAACGCCGCGCGACGCACGAGGACGAGTCTCGTCGCGAGCCTCGCCCAGAACTGGGGCGTCCGCCTCCCCATCGCGGTCGTCGGCATCGTGCTCCTCGGCGGCGGCGCCATCGCGGCGTTCTGGGCGGTGACGCTCTCGAACGTCGCCGTCGCACTCGGCCTCGCCGCCTACTACCGGTACCAGACGAGTCACGGCATGCTCGACCGCGCCGCCGAGACCGCGGAAGCGAGTGGCGCCTGACGGCTCGCACCGAGGACGGCATCGAATCAGTCCCACACCAATCAACAGCGACAGGCCAAATCGGTGAACCGCCCCGGGGTCAAGCCCCGAGGCACTCGCCTTGTTCATCTGTAGATACAGAGGATGTATCCCTCACTGTGAGGCTTGAATCCGGAACTCTGCAGCGAGATACGGCTCAGTAAACGTCCAGAAACTGGCGTCAGACACCCGTCTCATACTGTTCTGCCCGTGTATCTGGTCTATCCTGTAGCCTATGCTGCCCCAGATCGGGAGATGGACAACAAGATTCGGTCCAGCCGGCGGAAAAAAGTAGTTCAAGTACAAGTTACGAGTTGAGAACGTCATGGTAGCCAGGCTGGACCGAGTGGTGCGGCTGTACGGTCGATACGGACCGACACGGTTACCGCTCGGGGACCGACAGGACGTCGGGGCCGGCTACAGTATGGCCGCCGGTGTCCTCGCCGGTGGCATCGTGTTTGCTCCGGTGAGTACGCTGCTTTCGGGGACGGTGGGTTCAGCAAGGGTGATTCTGTCTGCGACCCCGGTGTACATCGCCACGGGATTCGTGGTCGGGGCGCTCACGTGGCGCTCCCTGCCGTCGAGTGTCCCATACTACAGTGCCGTCGCAGCGTTGGTCACGGTCGCCGGGAACTACCTTGCCGGAACTGCCGTGTGGTTGCTACTGGCTCCGGTGTACGGCTACGAGTTTGTGAACCCATACGGGGGAGTTGACCCGCCGACCTCGCTCACCGAGTTCCTCGGAGCGTTCTTTGAGGTGTACCCCGATACCATCTTGGTAGTGGTCGTGTGGACGATCTGGATAGCCGTCCCACTCAGCCTCGTTTTCAGCTACGTCTACGAGCGCAGTCGTAGCGGAGAATAGCCGATACGTTCGCACACCTACTGAACGGCTGGTTCAGCAGTTCGTCAACGGAGCGAACACCGGTAGAATCGGTCTATGACGACCTTTCTCACACCAGTGTGGGGCGGGTGACGGAGTAACGTTTCTGTGGTGGGGCTACTGGAGCGTCGAGTGGTTGGACGGCCGATACGACTATACTCGTCGCTGTCCGGTTGTTAATGAATGCGAGATAGGGTGTGTCCGATCGAGGAGTGTGCGGCGACAGTGCGTTTCGACGCGGTGGTGGTGGAGGTGACGCCGCGGTATCGCCTGCACGACCTCGGGGAGGTCGACGAGTTCGCGACGTGCCCGGAGTGCGATGCGGAGGTCGCGGGGTACTATCCCGAGGAGGAGGACGACGACGGCGACGTGGAGCTCATCCTCGACATCGACGACGAGGACGACAGCGGGGACGACGATGCTGACGCGACCGCGGACGAGCGCGGAGCGGCCGGTGGCGGGTTCGATGCGGCGACCGACGCCTTCGACGACCCGGACGACGTGCTCGACGAGGCCGCGGGTGACGGGGACAGCGACGAGGCGTCCGACGGGGACGATGGGGACGCGGGCGACGACGACCTCGTGTTCGGATAGCCCGGGGAGCGAGCGTCGTCGTCGCGTCGGTGGCGGCGGCGCGCTCGCCCGGGAGTGGTCGGTGCGCGACTCTGGACGGAAACGCCTTTGCCGCGTGCTCTCTCCGTACCTATCAGGATGGAGGTTGCCGAGGTCGTCCCGGAGTTCGCCGACGCGTTCGCGTTCGAGGAGTTCAATCCGATGCAGCGCGAGGCCCTGCCCGCGTTGCTCGAACGCGACGAGAACGTGGTCGCGAGCGCGCCGACCGCGAGCGGGAAGACCGCGCTCGCGGAGCTCGCGATCTGTAACGCGCTCGCCGACGACGGCACCGCGCTGTTCGTCGCGCCGATGCGCGCGCTCACGAACGAGAAGGAATCGGAGTGGGAGCGCTTCGAGGACCTCGGGTACTCGGTGTACGTCGTCACGGGCGAACGCGACCTGAACCCGCGTCGGGCCAGGCACGCGGACGTGCTCGTGATGACGCCCGAGAAGCTGGATTCGGCGACCCGGAAGCACGACTCGGCGAGATACGACTTCGTGACGGACGTGGACGTCGTCGTCATCGACGAGGTCCACCTGCTGGACTCGGACAAGCGCGGGCCGGTGCTGGAGGTGACGATATCGCGGCTCCGCCGGCTCTGCGATCCGCGCGTCGTCGCGCTGTCGGCGACGATGCCGAACGTCGAGGACGTCGCCGCGTGGCTCGACGCGCCGCCGGAGTGCACGTTCGAGTTCAGCGAGAAGTATCGACCCGTGGAGTTGAACGCGGGCGTGAAGACGTACACGCACGGCGACAACTCGTTCGCGGACAAGTACCGGCGGCTCTACCGGGCGCTCGACCTCGCGGAACCGCACGTGCGCGAGGACGGACAGGCGCTCGTGTTCGTGTCCTCGCGCCAGGACACCGTGCAGGCCGCGAAGAAGGCGCGGGACGAGGTCGCCGAGCGCGACATCCCGATGGGCGCACGGGGCGACTACGACTTCCACACGGACGCGAAGGAACTGCAGAACGAGACCCTCAAGAACAGCGTCCTCGACGGGGTGGCGTTCCACCACGCGGGCCTGTCGAAGGGCGACAAGGACCGCGTCGAGCAGTGGTTCAAAGAAGGGAAGATCCAACTCTTGTTCTCGACGTCGACGCTCGCGTGGGGCGTGAACCTCCCCGCGCGGTGCGTCGTCATCCGCGACACGAAGCTCCACGACCCCCTCGAGGGCGAGGTGGACATGAGTCCGCTGGACGTCCTCCAGATGCTCGGGCGCGCCGGGCGCCCGGGCTACGACGACGTCGGGTACGGCTGGGTCGTCTGCGACCGCGCTGACGCCGACAAGTACCGGCGCCTGCTCAGGGAGGGCAAGGACATCGAGAGCCGGCTCGCGGACAACCTGGACGCGCACCTGAACGCCGAGATCGCGATGGGCACTATCAGGGACCTCGAGGACGTGATGTCGTGGCTGGAGACGACGTTCTACTACGTGCGGGCGTCGTCGGCGCCCGACCGCTACGACTTCGAGGGGCTCCGCGAGTACGTCCGCGAGAAGCTCGAGGGGCTCGTCGACGGTGGGTTCGTGGACGCGAGCGAGGACCTGTCGCTGTCGGCGACCTCGCTGGGGATGCTCGCGTCGAAGTTCTACCTGCGACTCGACACGGCGGCGCGGTTCCGCGAGCTGGCGACGCGCGACGGGAGAATCGACGAGGACGCGGTCCTGGGTGCGGTGGCGACGGCGACCGAGTTCGATTCCGTGAGTGCGCGCCAGAGCGAGAAGGAGGCCGTGGATGCGGTGCTCGTCGGGCGGGACACGGGCGACATGGACCCCGGGCAGCGGAAGGTGCTCGCTATCGTCCAGTCGACGATGACGGGGTCGACGCCCGCCGAACTGCGGTCGGACGCGTGGGTCATCAAGCAGAACGCGCTCCGCTTGCTGGGGGCGTGCCGGGCGTTCCTGGAGCGGTTCGCGGACGGGCACGCGGCGAACGTCGCGGAGCGCGTCGCGGCGAGAGTGGAGAACGGCGTCTCCGGTGACGCGGTCGGCCTCACTGCGGTGGACGGCGTCGGGTCGGGGCGTGCGAGCAAGCTCGCGAAGGAGGGGTACGCGACGCCGGGCGACCTGACCATCGGGGGCGTCGAGGACCTCGTGAACGCGGGGCTCTCTGAGGGCGTCGCGGAGCGCGTCCACGAGTCCGCGAGCGAGCTTCCCGCACCCCGCGTCGAGTGGGGGGCGTTCCCCGAGCGCATCGCGCGCGGCGAGAACGACCATCGGGAGGTCCGCGTGGTGAACGGCGGCGGCGGCGCGAACGCGCACCTCCGCGTCACCGTGAACGGCGTGGAGATGACCGAGACGGAGACGTACCTCGGCGACGACGCGACGCTCCCGGTCGCCGTGTTCGGTGCGAACGACGACGAGCTCACCTACGAGGTGTCGGTCGCGTTCCCGGACCACCCGCTCGTCCCGGTCGCGGAGACGCGGACGGTGGAGGTCGAGTAGTCGTGGGGGCGGCCGACCCGGGCGACGAGTCCGCGACGGACCGCATCACGGCCGCTGACGAGGATGCGCCGGCGACGGACGCCGAGGAGCGCGTGGACGTCGTGTGGTTTCCCGCGGACGACGACTACGTCGTGGTCGCCGCGGGCGACGGCGACCGCGCGGTCGCCTTCCACCGGTACGGCCGTCTCATCGTCGCGGGCATCGGCGCGCTGTTCGCGGCGCTCGGCGTCGTGATCCTCCACGGGTTCGTCACCGCGAACACGAGCCTCGCGTGGCCCACGTCGGGCGTCGTCTTCGGTGTCGGGGCGCTCGCCGCGACCGCGTACGTCTACTGGCGGTACGACCCCGAACCGGCGCCCGGGGTCGTCGCGCGCGACGAACCCGTCGACAGCGCACGAGACGAGTTCGACTTCGAGGACTGACCGACTCGCTGGCATACGGCGACCGCCAGGTCGCCGTTTCTGCTGACACCTGCCTCCCGAGCGTACGGCGACCGCCAGGTCGCCGTTTCTGAGATGCACTGAGTCGACTCGCAGGGTGTCTCTGTTACTCCGCGGCCGTGTGCTCGACGAGGTCGTATCGCTTGACGAACACCGGGTAGTCGATGGTCCACGTCTGCTCGTGGAGCGGCACGGTCACGGAGACGGTCTCGGGTGCGCGCTCGACGAGTTCGGTCGTCGAGAGGTCGGGGTCTATGGTTCCCGTCTCTCGGGGGGCGGTCGGTCTCGTCTGGTGGTGCACGTTCAGGTGCCGTTCGCGACCCTGACCCGCGGGATAGAAGACGATGCCTCGTCGCTCGTGGAGCGACGGGTCGAATCGGTTCGCGACGACCTGTATGGCCGTGTCTTCGCCGACCCAGGCCGCCCACACCGCGGCGTCGGTGTACGCCTCCGTCCCCGAGTCGTCGGTGTCCCGGACGGTGTCGTTCGCGGGGACGTACGCGTGGTCGGGTGGCCAGCCGTCGAGCGTCCGACTGGCGGGGTCGCCGATGGCGCGCATGCGGTCGCCGTGTTCGAGCGGCGGGTCGTCGTCGAGGACGCGGGAGACGCAGCCGCTGGTCGCGGCGAGCGCGCCGCCGAGGAGGGCGAGGGCGCGGCGGCGGGTGGGCATGCGCGACCGATGCGACCGCGCTGGCGAAGTGTTTTGGGGTGCACCGAGTGGTGGTGGTCGCCAAGCGAGACGAGAGGCGGGGCGTGCGGGACCGCAACCTACACGCCGCGGGCGCGTCTCGGCCCTGGTATGTCGCCGACCGTCGACGACCTCCGGAACGAGATCCGCGCCGCGACCGGCCGTCACGAACGCCTCGTCTCCACGGGGTTCACGAAGGAGGCGCTCGCCGCCATCTGCGGCGAGTTGGGGTACGACGTCGGTGACGGGCAGTTGCCGGCGAAGGAGGTGATGCGCGCGGAGATTCGAGCGCGCGTCGGGCTCGCGGACGACGCGGACCCCGAGACCGAGGGGAGCGCGTTCCGGAAGGCGGACCTGGAAGCCATCGCGGACGCGGTCCGCGAGGAGTAGCTGCGAGTCGAGTGCTCGCAATCCCCGTGTTGTCGTTCAGCAGACCTTGAGAATCCACGCCGGGGCTCTTTGTCGGAAGCGGCAGATACCAGCATACGTATGTGTTCAGGCACTGATTCGAAGATGGTTGATGCGCTGCATCGGTGTCTCGAGCACCCGCTCCGTCGCGCGGTCCTGTGCACGCTGGCGGCGCAGCCCGACGAGGTGACGACGCTCGAAGCGCTCGTCGACGCGCTCGACGAGACGATGGTGGGCGGCGAGGACCGACTCCGGATCGCGCTCCATCACGTGCATCTGCCGAAGCTCAGCACGCTCGACGCCGTCGAGTTCGACTACCGGAGCGGCGACGTCCGATACCGCCCGGAGTCGACGACGTCGCAGTTCGTCGAGCGGGAGTTATCCTAGTCCTGAGTCGGTCCGAGCGCGACCGCGACCACCCGAGGTTTACATGAGACGTAAACCCGCGATGACGGCGCTGGTGCCCTTGTCGGCGCGCGAGCCGGTAGCGGCGCGATGGAGTCGTGGCGACTGATCGCCGTCAGTACGAGACGCCCTGGTCGGTGACCTCGACGCGGAGTCCGTAGTAGGCGCTGCCGCGTTCGAGGTACGCCATCGTGTCCGACTGGCGCTGGAGGTGTTCGCGGACGCGGACGACGAAGCGGTCGAACGCCGCGCTGGGGTCGCACGTCGAGTAGCCGCCATCGGTCGTCACGACGTCGAGCAGGTCGCGTTCGGCGTCGCTCAGCGCCACGAACCGGACGGGTGCGTACCCGCCGTCGAGGCTCGTCGTGGTGTGGTCGACGGCGATGGTGCTGTCGTAGTGTTCGTCCATCCCGTCGCGTTCCTCGCTGGTGACGCAGTCGGGCGTGTGGTCCCACGCGGTCAGGTTCCCCGGCGCGGTGTGCTCGCTCTCGGTCCCGCCGCCGATGCCGCGCGTGGAGAGGCAGCCGCCGAGTGCGGCGGTGGCGGCGGCGACGCCAGCGGCGGCGGTCTGGAGGAGTCGTCGACGTGGAACGTCGGTCACGGTACGCTCGTCGGGGTCGAGACAGGAAAGGGTGGTTCTAGCTGAAACGCGCGTTTCGCGGCCTTGAGTCGTCTAGTCGTCGGCGGTGGTGGGGGTCTCTTCGCAGGGGTCGGTGGCGAACCGGCGGGCGTCGCGGACGACGGCGTCGCCGAGGTCGCGGAGGCGGGATTCGATGTCGGGATCGGTGACGGCGCGGTCGTCGAGCGCTTCGGGGTCGGGCTGGAACTTGCTGGAGGCGTTCCGGATGCCGACCTGTTCGGGGACGACGTGACCGTGGACGCCGCGGACGGTCGCTCGCATGTGGTCGAGCGTGCTCGCGTAGCTGCCGCCGCCGGCGGTTGCGACGAGGCCGACGACGGTGTCCTCGTACTCGTCCCAGCCGCAGTGGTCGTGGAAGTTCTTGAGGGCGCCCGTGAGGCTGCCGTGGTAGACGGGCGAGCCGAGGAGGACGGCGTCGGCGTCCTCGACGGTCTGGAGGAGGTCCGAGACGCCCTGGTCGTCGACGTCGGGGTCGTACATGGGGACGTCGGCGGTCCGGAGGTCGAGCAGGGTGGTGGTGGCGCCGCACTGCTCGGCTGCGTCGAGCGCGTACGTGAGTGCGGTTCGCGTGTAGGACGTCTCGCGGAGGCTCCCGCAGACGGCGACGACGGAGACGGCTGTCATTGGCTCGCCTTGGGGATGCGCGTGGTTAAGCCCCGCGTCATCCGGAGAACCGTCGGAGTCGCACTGCTGTCGTGTGGTTTGTGGCGCAGTCGTCGGGGTCGCGGCGCGGTCGTGTTGGGGCGACGACGCGTCGAGAAAGTTGTATGGTACCGAAGCGCATGCTTTGGGTATGGAGTCAGCCGGTCCATACGCGGACGCCGAGAACCGGCACGTCGCGACGCGCGTCGTCGACGCAATAGACAACGGGAGCGACCCGACGGCCGCACTCGACCTGCTCGCCGAAGACGTCCGGATCGTCCAGCCGGGGCGGGGCGTCGACGAGCGCGGCCGAGCGGCGGCCGTCGACTGTTGGACGCACTGGCACGCTGGCCTCCCCGACTACCGCGAGGACGTCGAACAGGTGGTCTGCGACGGCGACACCGTCGTCGTCTTCACCACCTGTCGCGGCACGCACGTCGGCGAACTCGACGGCATCCCGTCGACGGGGCACGCCGTCGAGGTCCCGCGCGTCCACCGGTTCCGCGTGACCGACGGGCACGTCGTCGAGTGGTGGACGCTCACCGACCGGCGTGCGGTCGCCGAACAGCTCGGCGTCCAGCCGACGAGCCTCGGCGGCCTCGCCCGCGTCGGCATCTCCGCCATCAAGCGCGCCGTGAAGCGGTGATGGACGAGGTATCGAGATAGTAGCCGGCGTCGCCGTTCGCGTCGTGGAGCTGTGGCTGTGGCGACACGGTTATTGGCGTGCGAAGAACACACACGCGTAGGTTCCGCTCCGGGAACCCACGGCGCGTCGCGACGGCCGCCCTACCGGCCGTCGCGGTCGTTCGCGTTCGATGCGTCACCGTCGCTGGACGCGAACACGGCGACCGCGAGCAGGACGTACCCCGCCTCGTTGCCCTGCGCGAGCAGGGACACGGCGCCGGTCGCCAGCGTCATCCGTACCTTCGTTCGTATCGAGAGACACCTCCGCCGGCGGCTGTTTCCGACGCAGAGCGGCGTGCGTCGCGCCCGCGTGACCGATTCGACGTCGACGGCCGAGCGCGCGGACTCGCGCCGGGTGGCGCTATCGGTGATTACGGACGGTGGTCGGAAAAGGGCGAGCGTAGCGCGGTGAAAGTGAAAGTGGAACCGCGAACCGCACACAGCAAGCCGCTGGCCTCAGCCCAACGGCCGTATCCCGTGGTGGGGTTTTTTCGCGTCGGCCGGCCTTCGGTCGCACATGGACGCCATCTCCTTCGGGACCGACGGCTGGCGTGCGACGCTCGACGAGTTCACCGACCGACGCGTCCGCATCGTCGCACAGGCCGTCGCCAGTCACCTCCGCGAGACCGGCCGCGAGGGCGAGACCGTCGGCGTCGGCTACGACGCCCGCGAGACCAGCGAGGGCTTCGCCGAGGAGCTCGCTCGCGTCCTCTGCGCGAACGGCTTCGACGTCCTCATGCCCGAACGCGACCGCCCGACACCACAGCTCGCGTGGGCCATCAAGGAACGCGAACTCGCTGGCGGCTGCATGATCACCGCGAGCCACAACCCGCCCGAGTACAACGGCGTGAAGTTCGTCACGGACGACGGCTCGCCCGCCCTCCAGGACGTCACCGACTCAATCGTCTCCCACCTCGCCGAGCCCGACGCCCTCCCCGAGGACGAGTGGGGCGACGTCGAACGCGTCGACATGGTCGGCCCGCACTTCGAGCAATGCAAGCGCCGCGTCGCCGACGTCGCCGACGCCGACCCCGACAGCGAGTTCCTCGACGGCCTCCACGTCGTCTACGACGCCATCCACGGCTCCGGGCGCGACGTCACCGACCGCCTGCTCGAAGAGGCCGGCGCGACCGTCGACCGCCTGCGCTGCGAGCGCGACCCGACGTTCGGCGGCGCCCACCCCGAACCCAGCGAGGACAACCTCCAGGGGCTCGTCGACGCCGTCGAAGCGCGCGACGCCGACATCGGGATCGCGAACGACGGCGACGCCGACCGCATCGCCGTCGCCACCCCCGACGGCTTCCTCGACGAGAACCTCTTCTTCGCCGCCGTCTACGACTACCTCCTCGAATCGAGTAGCGGGAGCGCGGTCAGGACGGTGTCGACGACGTTCCTCGTCGACCGCGTCGCCGACGCGTACGGCGAGACCGTCCACGAGACCCCGGTCGGGTTCAAGTACGTCGCCGACGCGATGCGCGACCACGACCCGCTGATGGCCGGCGAGGAGTCCGGCGGATTCGCGGTTCGCGGCCACCTCCGCCAGAAGGACGGCGTCTTCATGGCCTTGCTCGCCGCCGCCGCAGCCAGCGAACGCTCGCTCGAAGACCGCGTCGACGCCCTGCTCGCCGAACACGGCGAGATACACCAGGGGAAGGTGAGCGTCGACTGCCCGGACGACCGCAAAGAAGGCGTCCTCGGCGACCTCGAGGACCACATCCCCGAATCGGTCGCGGGCGAACCGGTCGCGGACGTCGTCACCGTCGACGGCTTCAAGCTCCTCCTCGAGGACGGCTCCTGGACGCTCATGCGACCGAGCGGCACCGAACCGAAACTCCGCGTGTACGCCGAAGCCGGCAGCGAGGCGCGCGTCGAGGAACTGCTCGACGCCGGGCGCGACCTCGTCGAACCGCTCGTGTAAACCCCGACCCGAACCCCACGGTTGGCGGAACTGTTTTATTCCCGACCGCTCTCCATTCCGACATGACCGCCGGAGATGGCCTCGGCGAGATGCAGCGACTGCTGTCGGGCGACCTCGACACGCAGACCGCGCACGGCGCGCCGAACAGCCTCCCGCTCGTCTTCCTCGGCCTCGTCGTCGCGGGCGCCCTCGGCTGCATCGTCGGCTACGTCGGCCCCGGCCTCCCGGCCGGCCACAACGTCAACGTCGCCGTCCCCTACGCCGCCCTCGCCGCCCTCCTGTACGTGTTCGCGGTCGCCGCCGGCCCCGTCCACGTCCTCGAACGACTGCTCGCCGGCGCCGTGACGTTCACGTGGTTCTACGCGATGGCGCTCGACGACCACGTCGTCAGACAGACCGTTTCCGCCGACCCTACGCTCTCGGTCCTCGTCCCCGGCACGGTCGTCACCGTCGCCGTCGCGCACCTCACCTGGCGCGCCGGCGTCCTCGACGGCCTCCGCTGGCCACGCGACATCTACCCCCGCACGCGGAACCTCGCACTCATCTACGCCCCCACCATCTACTTCGCGACCTCGACCCTCGTCCTCGGCCTCTGACCACCCGCCGAACGACGGTTCCTCTCCCGGCAATTCAAGTCCGATACCGCGGCCAGGCTCCACGTGCCCACTCGTCGGGCGTGCGAGGAGTCGAGACGGGAGCGGTGGACGCCCTCGCACGCCGCCGTCGTCCACCCTGCTCGCCACTACCGATTCAGCGACCGCTCGGCCCACAGCCGACCGTCGCTTCCTGTCCCTTCGTCGACGACGTCGAAACCGAGCGCGTCGTAGAACGCACGAACACCTGGGTCGAACGCGACCGTGAGCCGCCGCTCGCGGTCGAGCGCCGCCGAGACGAGCGCGCGCCCGACGCCTCGTCCACGCCGCCGCCGCCTGACCGCGACCGCGTCGACGTGCATCCCGACGTCGCCACCCACCGCCTCGGGGAGCGCGACGTCGTCCAACGGCACGAGCACGAGCGCACCCACCACGCGCTCGTCGTCGACCGCGACGAACGCGTCACCGCGAGCGACCGCATCGCTCACCGCGTCGGTCTCCAGCATCGCGCCGTCGAGCACGCGCCGAACGTCCAGTTCCGCCTCGACGGTCGCCTCGCGAACCACCACGTTCGGGTCGCCAGACGCCGACACCGTCACCCCTCCCGATGCTCGTCGATAGCGCCGAGGAGGTCGTCGACGCTCGGCCGGTCGAACGTCGACCGACCCGCGTACGACCACACCACCTCCGGGCCAGCGTCGGCGTCGCGACAATCGACGAGGACCGCCTCCGGCATCCGGCCGAGGAAGTCGCTCCACTCGCCGAGGAACCCGAACCGGACCGGCTGGTCGTACGCCTCACCGACCGCGACGTCGGGGTCCGCGAGCAACGGGAACGGGAGGTCGTAGCTGTCCTGCCACTCCTGGACGTTCTCGCGTGGCTCCGGGACGACCGACACCACCTCGGCGTCTCGCTGCTCGAACTCGTCGTAGCGGCTCGCCACCTGCTGGACTTGCTCGCGGCAGTTCGTACAGTAGTGGTCGCGCTGGAGCAGAACGAGGACGAAGTCGTGGTCCGCCGCGAGCGCCGACAGCGAGCACGGGTCCGGCCCGGGACCGACGTTCGCGAGTTCGAACTCGGGTGCACTCGTCATCGCGCTATCCTCCCTTCACGAGCCGCAGGACGGTCACGTGGTCGACGCTCACGGGTTGGTCCTCGGGGACTGGACGCCCGTCGACGAGGACGGTGACCTCGTGCGGACTCAACTCGACCGCGGACAGGAGGTCCGCGTACGTCGCGTCCGCGCCAGCGTCCACCTCGAGAACGTCCTCGCCTTTCACGTCCACCGTCACCTGCATACCCCACGGTATCGGGCGAGCGCGCTTCAGCGTGTCGGGAGTGACGCGTCGAGAACGAGGTCCGTGGGACGAAAAGTGGAACGAGTCCGGTACCCGAGTCCGGACTCGGTACGGTTCGGGTCAGGCGGTGGGCGCGTCGGTCGTCGCACCGCGGCGAGCGTTCCGGCGGTCGCGGCGGTAGCCGTCGAGCACGAGCGCGATGGCGCCGAGGCCGACGAGGAACACCAGGAACGTCAGGACGCCCCCGAGGATCGGGACGAGGCCGACGACTGCGGCGACGAGGAGGCCGACCGCGAGCGCCGCCCAGTCGTTCTCGACGTCCAGCCGCCCGAGCGTCCACGACGCGGCCGCGAACCAGCCGTAGACGACCGCGGTCCACGCCAGGAGCGCGAACAGCATCGCGCCCAGGATCGTCAGCGGGATGCCGACGATGGTGATCGCGAACGCGACGAGCACGACGGGGACGGCGACGAGCGTCACGAACCCGAACGCGCCGGCGCGAACGGGCGTGTCGGCGACGGTTCGAGCGATCTTCCGCGTGGTACCGGGGAACGCGACGAGGAGGACCGCGCCGAGCACGAGGTTCGCGAAGAACCCGTAGATCGCGCCGACGCCATCGGGGACGGGCGAGAACTGGAACTCGGCCCCGCCGATGGAGTCGTCGCGGACGACGTCGCCCGCGATAGCGGCGCCACTGCGTTGCGTGAGGTCGCCGTCGTACCGGAGCTCTCCGCCGAGAACGGCGGTGTCGGCCACGAGGATGGTGTCCGCGCCGACCGTGACGTCACCGTCGACCTGCCCGGCGAGCGTCGCGTCGGCGGCGCCGACGTTCACGCTCCCGGTAACGACCCCGCTGTCGCCGAGGGCGAACGTCGCGACGCCGGTGTTGACGTCACCACGGACCTCGCCGTCGATGCGGAGGGTCGCAGCGGCGACGTTCACGTCGCCGTTGACGACACCGGTCTCGCTGATGCGGACCTCGGCGGCGACGCCGTCGATGTTCCCGTTCACCGTCCCGTGAACGATGACGGACGCGGCGGCGACCTCGAGGCCGTCGATTGATTCACCGGCCTCGACGGTCACCGTCGAGCCGACGCGTGTCTCTGCAGCGGCCAGTCCCGGACCGGCCGCGAGCACGAGCGTGAGGACCATGACGAGCGCGAGGGCTCGTCGAGCGAATAGAGTGCTCATACCTAGAGAGACGCCGGACGTGACGATAGCAGACGTCGCTGGTTCTCGCTCGCAGAGAACTGCGCGCATGGATAGACAACCACTCGGTCGCGAACCGCGACCAAGCCACCGCCGTCGTTCCGGCGTCTCGGGGGCTTTATCAGCGCCAGGGCCGTGCCTCGTCGTATGAGCGAGTCCGCGGACGAAGGGGACCGACCCGCCGGGAAGACCGAGGTCTGGATCGAGAAGTACCGGCCGGAGTCCCTCGCCGACGTCGTCGGGCACGAGGACATCATCTCGCGTATCGAGAGCTACGTCCGGAAGAACGACCTGCCCCACCTCATGTTTGCAGGGCCAGCAGGCGTCGGGAAATGTGCCACGGGAGAGACGCCGGTTCTGACGAACGAGGGCGTCCAGCGTATCGAGGACGTCGTCGGTGACGTCGACGGGTTCGCGTCCCCACGAGCGGACCTCGAGGTTGCGACGTTCACCGAAGGCGGCGAGTTCGCGTTCGTCGAACCGAGCGAAGTGTTCAGTAAATCGACCGACGCGCTGGCGGCCGTCGAGACGAGAGACGGCGGACAGTTGCGCGTGACTCCGGAGCATCGCCTGCTCGTGGTCGACGAGGACGGACTGACGTGGCGGGAGGCCGAGAAGTTGGAGGCTGGCGACAGGGTGGCTCGACCGCTCGAGACCCCCACGCCGGATGCTGACGACGAGTTGGAGTGGCTCGCAGCGATCAACGGGAAGCGGTACGTCGCGACGGTGGCGGAGTCCTTCGCCGCCGAACACGAGATTCCGGCCGAAGAGCAGTTCGTCGGCGCGAAAAAGCGCATCGTCCGAGGACTCCGAGAAGACGACGTCGATGGCGTCGACGCCAGCGGCTCCGTGACCGTAGAGACCATCGAGGCGTACGCCAACCGACTGTCGGACGTCGACGTCGACTCGTACTCGACGGTCGCCTCGGTCGAGTTCCTTCGGTCCCTCGACGTCGACGCCGCTACACTCGAGTCGAACGTCGAGTCCCTCCAATACGTTCCGAGGAACGGACAGGAAACGCAGCCGATCACCCCACCCTGGACCGCTTCCGCGGAGCTTGCAGAGTTCGTGGCGTGGGTCGTGAGCGAGGCGCGCGTCGATAGCGGACGAATCCGGTTCTACAACACGGACGAGTCAATCATCGAGCGGTTCGAGTCACTCGCCGAGGACCTGTTCGGCGTCGAGACCGAACGGATGGAGCGGAAGGGCGTTCCGTTCGTTCGAATCCGGTCGCGGACGCTAACCGGCTTCCTCGAGGCGTGTTTCGACGTGGTGTCGTCTGACGGCATCGGGTCGACGCTCGTCACGGCGCCGTCGGACGCCAGGGAGGCCTTCCTCCGTGCGATGTTCGACGCGGAAGCGCACGTTTCGAAGAACGGTATCGTGGAGTTCACGCAGAAGGACGGGGACGTGGTCTCGCTCGTCTCGTATCTCCTCGGGTCGCTGGGGATTCCGAGTCGACGGAAGACCGAGCAGAAGGCGGCGACGAACGGCAGCGGTATCGAACGGACGTACCACACGTTGTACGTCTCCGGCGCGAGCGCCCTGTCGCGATTCGAGGAGCGCATTGGCTTCTCCATCGACGAGAAGACCGAACGGCTGGCGATGGCGACGGCTCGTGACTCGAACCCGAACCACGACACGATACCGACCCAGCGTGCCGTCGACGACCTCTGTGACGTGCTCGCGCTGAACAAGACCGAACACGTGCCGACGACCACGAACCCGGACTCGCCGGGGCGGGAGCGATATCTCGAATCCGTCGAGTCGGTTCTGTCCGCGGCCGTTTCGAAGGTCGAGACGGCCCAGCGCGTCAAGGAAGGGGTTCCAGCGGACCTGGACGCTGTCGTCGCGACACCCGCAGCGTGGGTCGGGGAACGCGAGCGGTTGGAGCCCCTCGAGACGCGGAAGGACGTCGCGGCCGAGACCGGGGTTCGGTCGGACAGGCTCCTGGAGTACGCGGACGGACGGCGGTCGCCGACCGCCGAGCGAGCGCAGCAGTTACTCGTCGAACTCGACGGCTCGGCGCGTGGAGACGTCGCGGCCGTCCAGCAGACGCTGTCGTCGTTCATCGACGACCTCGGTGTGTCGTACAATCGCGTCGCTGAGAGCACTGGCCTCCGTGGAACCGACGTGAAGAACCTCCTGGAGAACGACGACCACGACCTCGAGTCGCTCCCGCGGTTCGCCACCGTCGCGGACCGGATTCGCGCGGTCGCCGACGAGATGCTCTCCGGTGACGTGCTCGAATCGCTCTCGATGCTCGACTCGCTCGCGAGCGAGTCGCTGTACTTCGACGAGGTCGTCTCGGTCACCGTCGAGGACGCCGACGAGCGCGTGTACGACGTGACCGTTCCGCAATCGCACAACTACGTCGCTGGAGCCGTTCCGACGGTGATGCACAACACGGCCACGTCGGTGAGCATCGCGAAAGAAGTCTATGGCGACGATTGGCGAGAGAACTTCTTAGAGCTGAACGCGTCGGACCAGCGCGGTATCGACGTGGTTCGCGACCGTATCAAGAACTTTGCACGTTCGTCGTTCGGGGGGTACGAGTACCGCATCATCTTCCTGGACGAGGCGGACGCGCTCACGTCGGACGCGCAGTCGGCGTTGCGGCGGACGATGGAGCAGTTCTCGAACAACACGCGGTTCATCCTGTCGTGTAACTACTCGAGTCAGATCATCGACCCGATCCAGTCGCGGTGTGCGGTGTTCCGGTTCTCGCCGCTTGGGGACGAGGCGGTGGCGACGCAGGTTCGGAAGATCGCCGACGAGGAGGGGTTGGAGGTGACCGACGACGGCGTGGACGCGCTCGTGTACGCCGCTGACGGTGACATGCGGCGGGCCATCAACGCGCTGCAGGCGGCGTCGGTGACGGACGAGGTCGTGGACGAGGCGACGGTGTACGCGATCACGTCGACGGCGCGCCCGGAGGAGGTCGAGGAGATGGTGCGGCTCGCCATCGACGGGGACTTCGTGGCGTCGCGGTCGCGGCTGGACGAACTCCTGACCGAGCGCGGGCTCGCGGGTGGCGACATCATCGACCAGTTGCATCGGTCGGCGTGGGAGTTCGACCTGGACGACACGGCGACGGTGCGGCTCATGGACCGGCTCGGGGAGGCGGACTTCCGCATCACGGAGGGCGCGAACGAGCGCATCCAGTTGGAGGCGTTGCTCGCGTCGCTCGCCCGATAGGACTCCGCACCTGCTGGAGCGGCCGTTTGGGTTCGCGAGCTCGGGGTCGCCCGCTGGCGTTCGCTCGGTGGTAGCACCCGGGATTCGTTCGTTCACGGGGATGTCGCGATGATTTTACGCCGGACCATGATTTCCGGCCGAGAGCTTTATCAATCGTTCTAGCAACGGTTGTGCTGAACAGTATCTACCATGACGGATGACACGTCGGTCCTCGTCGTCGAGGACAACGTCGAACTCGCCGGGCTGTACGCGTCCTGGACGCCCGCGGAGTGGTCGGTGGAGACCGTGACGAACGGCGAGGACGCGGTCCCTGCGGTCGACGAGTCGACCGACGTCGTGGTGCTCGACCGACGCCTCCCGGGGTGTTCGGGCGACGAGGTACTCGAACGAGTTCGCGATGCCGGGTACGACTGTCAGGTCGTCATCGTGACGGCGGTCGACCCGGACTTCGACATCGTCGAGATGGGGTTCGACGACTACCTCGTCAAGCCCGTCGAACGGGAGACGTTCGAGCGCACGCTCGAACGGTTGCTCGCGCGTTCGGCGTACGACGAGGAGTTGCGGGCGTACTACGCGGCGGTGTCGAAGCTCGCGGTCCTCGAGACGCACAAGACGAGCGAGGACCTCGCGGCGTCGACGGAGTACGACGACCTCCAGGAGCGCGTGCGACGCCGAGGCGGTCGTGCGGACGACCTCCTCGACGACCTGCTCGCGGATTCCGTTGCGAACTCGCAGGTGTTCCGCGGCCTCCTCGAGTCGGCGACGCAGTGACCCGTTCAATCCTGATGGCCTCGGCGCAGTGACCCGTTCAATCCTGATGGCCTCGGCGCAGTGACCCGTTCAATCCTGATGGCCTCGGCGCAGTGACCCGTTCAATCCTGATGGCCTCGGCGCAGTGACCCGTTCAATCCTGATGGCCTCGGCGCAGTGACCCGTTCAATCCTGATGGCCTCGACGCAGTGACGCGTTCGGTACTGGTGTCCTCGACCGGTTGAGACCGTCGGCGTCGGGGGTTCCCGGAACTGTTTTACGCGCCGCGAGGCGACGGTTAGCCAAGAATGAGTGAGCTTGAGGACGAATATCGCCTCGATTATTTCGAGGAGAACGGGTTCGTGCGGAAGTCCTGCACGGACTGTGGGGCGAACTTCTGGACGCGAGATCACGACCGCGAGACGTGCGGCGAGCCGCCGTGCGAGGATTACGCGTTCATCGACGACCCGGGGTTCGACGAGCCGTACAGTCTGGAGGAGATGCGGGAGGCGTTCCTGTCGTTCTTCGAGGCGAACGACCACGAGCGCATCGAGCCGTATCCGGTCGCGGCGAACCGCTGGCGGGACGACGTCCTGCTGACGCAGGCGTCGATCTACGACTTCCAGCCGCTCGTCACGAGCGGTGAGACGCCGCCGCCCGCGAACCCGCTCACGATATCCCAGCCCTGCATCCGGATGCAGGACATCGACAACGTCGGGAAGACGGGGCGGCACACGATGGCGTTCGAGATGATGGCGCATCACGCGTTCAACGCTCGCGAGGACATCGAGGACCCCGAGCAGTACGCGTACGAGGGCGAAGTGTACTGGAAGGACGAGTGCGTCGAGTACTGCGACGAGTTCTTCGAGTCGATGGGTGCGAACCTCGACGAGATCGTGTACATCGAGGACCCGTGGGTCGGTGGCGGGAACGCCGGGCCGGCCATCGAGGTCATCTACAAGGGCGCCGAGTTGGCGACGCTCGTCTTCATGTGCATGGAGCTCGACCCCGACGGCGAGTACGAGCTGAAGGACGGGAACACGTACTCGTTCATGGATACGTACATCGTCGACACCGGGTACGGCCTGGAGCGGTGGACGTGGATGAGTCAGGGGACGCCGACGGTGTACGAGGCGGTGTACCCGGACATGATCGCGTTCCTGAAGGAGAACGCGGGCATCGAGCTCTCCGACGAGGAGGCGGAGCTCGTGCATCGCGCGGCGAAGCTCGCCGGCCACATGGACATCGACGAGGCCGAGGACATGGAGAGTGCGCGGGACAACATCGCGCGGAAGCTCGACGTCCCCGTGAGCGAGCTCGAGGCCCTCATGGAGCCGCTGGAGGACATCTACGCCATCGCCGACCACTGTCGGACGCTGGCGTACATGTTCGGTGACGGCATCGTGCCGAGTAACGTCTCGACGGGGTATCTGGCGCGGATGGTGCTCCGGCGGACGAAGCGGCTCGTGGACGGCGTCGGCGTGGACGCGCCGCTGGACGAACTCGTGGACATGCAGGCAAAGCGCCTCGAGTACGAGAACCGCGACACCATCCGTGACATCGTTCGGACGGAGGTCGAGAAGTACCGGGAGACCCTCGAGCGCGGCGGTCGGAAGGTCGAGCAGCTCGCCGAGGAGTACGCGCGGAAGAGCGAGCCGATTCCGACGAGCGAGCTCATCGAGCTCTACGACTCGCACGGTATCCAGCCGGATATGGTCGAGGAGATCGCGGCGGAGTCGGGTGCGGACGTGAACGTCCCGGACGACTTCTACTCGCTGGTCGCGCAGCGTCACGACAGCGAGGAGGCGTTCGAGGAGGAGGGGAGCGAGGGCGACGACCGCATCGACGACCTCCCGAAGACGGAGCGGTTGTACTACGACGACCAGCAGCGCACGGAGTTCGAGGCCGTCGTCTTGGACGTGTTCGAGCGCGACGACGCGTTCGACGTGGTGCTCGACCAGACGATGTTCTACCCCGAAGGCGGTGGGCAGCCCGCGGACACGGGGACGCTGTCGGACGACGACGACACGTACACGGTCGAGGTCGAGGACGTCCAGATACGCGACGGCGTCATCCTGCATCGCACGGACGAGCGCCCCGAGAAGGGCGACATCGTCCGTGGCCAGCTCGATACGCGTCGACGCCGGCAGTTGATGCGGAATCACACGGCGACGCACGTCGTCATCCACGCGGCCCGGCAGGTGCTCGGCGAGCACATCCGGCAGGCGGGCGCGCAGAAGGGCGTGGACTCCTCCCGTATCGACGTCCATCACTACGAGCGCATCGACCGGGAGGACGTCAAGCGCATCGAGCACGTCGCGAACGAGATCGTGATGGAGAACACGCCCGTCACGCAGGAGTGGCCGGACCGCCACGACGCGGAGGCCGAGCACGGGTTCGACCTCTACCAGGGCGGTATCCCGCCGGGCGAGAACATCCGCCTCATCCACGTCGCGGACGACGTGCAGGCGTGCGGTGGGACGCACGTCGCGCGGACGGGCGACATCGGGACGATCAAGGTCCGGAACGCGGAGCGCGTGCAGGACGGCGTGGAGCGGTTGACGTTCGCGGCCGGTGAGGCCGCGATCTCGTACACGCAGGAGGCCGAGGACGCGCTCTACGAGGCGGCGGACGTCCTGGACGTGAACCCCGAGGAGGTGCCCGAGACAGCGGAGCGGTTCTTCGAGGAGTGGAAGGCGCGAGGGAAGGAGATAGAGGACCTCAAGGAGGAGCTCGCGGCGGTCCGCGCGAGCGGTGCGGGTGACGCCGAGGAGGTCGACGTCGGCGGGACGCCCGCGGTCGTGCAGCGCCTCGACGCTGACACGGACGAACTCCGGGCGACGGCGAACGCACTCGTCGAGGAGGGCAAGATAGCGGTGTTCGGCTCCGGCGCCGGCGGGAGCGCGCAGTTCGTCGTCGCGGTCCCCGAGGACGCGGGCGTGAACGCCGGCGAGGTCGTCGGCGAGCTCGCGAGCAAGGTCGGCGGCGGCGGTGGCGGCCCGCCGGACTTCGCGCAGGGCGGCGGCCCGAACGTCGACGCGCTCGACGACGCATTAGAGGACGCCGCGGACGTGCTGCGCGCCGTGAAGAACGCCTGACGTCGGTTCACCCGAACGCCTGACGTCGGTTCACGCCGTCGTGTTTTCGTGACGGTTCCACTCGCTTGGTTTCGAGGACGTCGCTCGGGGCGTCGACGCGACGTGGGACGTCCCAAAGCTAGTACGTGAAAAATCTCAGCGGAGCTGAGTTTGCGCAGCGTCGTTGCGTTTGCGACTCTAGTTAGCGGCCTGCTGTTGTTCGGTGAGGTAGGCACCGATCTGGTTGAACTCGTCGACGAACGTGTCGTAGTCGTACTGCTGGGCGTGAAGCATCGAACTCCAGCGCTGGGTGATGCTCGTCAGGAGGCCGGCCTCCGCGATTTCTTCCTCGGTAGCCCCGTTGAGCTCGGCGGCGCCCGAGTGGAACGTGGAGCAGTATTGGCAGTGGTGGGACGACGCGACTGCGAATTGCATGAGCTCGCGGTACTTCGGCGGGATCTCGGTCTCGCCGAGCGTGTACTGCTTGAAGACGGGCCACTCGTGGACGAGCGCGTCCTCCGGGACGGCTGCCATGAAGCCCGGGACGACCCCGAGGGTGTCTTCGATGTCTGTTAACGTATCCTGATAGCTCGTGTTGGTGGTGGGGGTTGCTGCCATAGTGTTGTCTCGTCGGTGAGCCTCTGAGAATGTCTTGCTGGGTCCCGATATCGACGATGAACCAGGGGCGAACTCGGAGATTCGGTGTACGGTACGAGACCCACGGGAATAAACATCCACTATTATTTGGTACAGTTATGCGTTCGTCTCGTTCAGTGACGGGGAGCGGCTCGTACGGTTCCTCGAGGGACTCGAGATCGCTTTCTCCAAGGTCGATCTCGACGGCTTCGACTGCGTCCTCGAGGACCCAGTCCTGCCAGTCGCTCGACCCGAAGCTCATGCACCCAGACAGATCTTGCCCACCGTGAGCCCCGTGTTACCAAGTGTCGTGTACTCCACGTCCGCGGGAGCGATTAAAAAGTTTCCAGAACGCGAACGTCGACGCGAGCGCGGTCGCTGTCGAGCGTTGGAAGGTCGCACCCCCCGAACCGGGGGGCGCGATGAGGAATGATAGTGGCGTATCCCAGTCGGTCACTCGGTGCGTGCCGAGTGTCGGTCAGGAGGCAACGACTGATCCGATTACGCGCAGGGCTCTCGCCCTATGGGAATACTCGGCATCATCCGTCTAAAACCTATTGGCTAAATGAACGGCCGTCGGTCGCGGTGGTCCGAGGTGGGGTCAGGCGTCGAGGCCGAGCGTGGCGGTGGCGGCGTCGGCGACGGCGTCGAGGTGGGGTTCGGGGGCGTAGACGCCGGCGCGCCACTGGACGTCCTGGGCGGCTTGGAGGCCCTGGACGAGCGGGGATTCCTCGTGGAGGCGACGGACGTCGCCGTCGACGACGACGCGCGTGGAGGATTCGGGCATCGAGGGGCGGCCGGGGACGTCGAGGTGGACGAGCGCGGGGTGGAGGTCGGCGGCGGCGGCGACGTCGCGTTCGAGGTCCCGTAGTTCGGCATGGGTGGCGTCGACGACGTGGTCGGGCGTCTCGTCGAGTTCGAGCCAGCACGCGCGCTTGTAGAGGTCGCGCGTCCCGAGGCGGGCGGCGGCGTCGGCGGTCGCCGGACAGTCGCGGAGCGCGGCGAGGAGTTCGTCGTCGGTCATGCGCGCGAAGTCCTCGGCGTGCAGGCTCGTCTCGTCGAGCAGGCGCTCGCAGGCGCGTTCGAGCATCGTGCCGGCGATGCGGGAGACGTGATGGCGGTAGACGGTCGCGTTCATGAGCGCGCGAGCGACGAGCAGCGATTCGGCCGATTGGACGTTCCCCTCGGCGAGGACGAGGTCGCCGTCGACGTACCGCAGCGCGCGCAGGAGTCGGCCCTGGTCGATGGTGCCGTAGGGGACGCCGGAGTGGTGGGCGTCCCGGACGAGGTAGTCCATGCGGTCGACGTCGAGTTCGCCGGAGACGAGTTGTCCGAGCCGTCCCTGGCCGTCGATGCGGTCGGCGACCGCGTCGGTGTCGAGCCCGTGGCTTTCGAGGACGCGCCCGACCTCGCCGGTCGCGATGATGTCGTGGACGTCGTCGTGGTGCCGGCCGAGTCGGCGCTCGATGACGCCCTCGGTCTGGTGGCCGTAGGGACCGTGGCCGACGTCGTGGAGGAGCGCGGCGGCTTCGACCGCTTCCGCACGAGAACCGTCGATATCGAGGTGCCGGCACGCGCGCCGGGCGAGGTGGTAGACGCCGAGGGAGTGCTCGAAGCGCGTGTGGTTCGCGCTCGGGTAGACGAGGCGGACGGTCGAGAGCTGCTTGACGTGCCGCAACCGCTGGAACGCCTCCGTGTCCAGCAGGTCCGCGGCGACGCCCTCGACCTCGATGTAGTCGTGGACGCTGTCCTTGATCGCTCGCATTGGCCTATCGATAGCCGGGTGCGTGCAAAAAGGACGCGAATCGGTCGGCGACCGGTTCTCCTGGTTTCAAGCCTGCGGGCGTTCGAGTCCGTGGTATGCCGACTGTCGAGCGCGACGGAACTGAACTCTACTACGAGACCGCTGGGAGCGGTGAGACGGTCGCGTTCGTCCCCGATATCGGGACGGGCGCGTGGCTGTGGGGCTGGCAGCACGCGGCGCTCGCCGGTCCCTACGAGACCGTGGTGTGGAATCCACGCGGGACGGGCGAGTCGTCGCGGCCGCGCGGGGACCTGTCGATGCGGACGTTCGCGAACGATCTGGACGCGGTCCTCGCCGATATCGGCGCGAGCGCGACGCACGTCGTCGGGTGCGGGCTCGGCGCGATGGTCGCGCTGGAGTACGCGCGCCGGAAGGGGCGAGCGCGAAAGCTCGTGCTCGTCTCGGGTGCTGGGCGCGGCGACGCGTACGACCCCGAGCCGCTGTTCGCGGACCCCGGCGACGAGCGAGCCTGCCGGGAGACCCTCGAGTACGCGTTCAGCGACGACTTCCGTTCCGAGCAGCCCGACGCCCTCGACGACGTCGCGGCGTGGCGCGCCAGCGAGGACGCCGACCGCGAGTCCTGGGACCGCCAGCGCGCCGCGCTCGACGACTGGGACGCCGACCCGCTCTACGAACTGGACAATCCGGCGCTCGTCGTCGACGGCGGCGCGGACGACCTCCTCGACGCGAGCGCGGGCGAACGCCTCGCCGACGACCTCCCACGGGGCGAACGCCAGTCGTTCCCCGACGCCAGCCACTTCGTGCACGCCGAACGCTCCCGCGCCGTCAACGACGCGGTTCTCGGGTTCCTCGATACCGCGGACTGACCCAGCATCCGGCGGCCCCCAGGCCGCCGGTTCCGCTGCTCTCCACTGACCCAGCATCCGGCGGCCCCCAGGCCGCCGGTTCCGCTGCTCTCCACTGACCCAGCATCCGGCGGCCCCCAGGCCGCCGGTTCCGCTGCTCTCCACTGACCCAGCATCCGGCGGCCCCCAGGCCGCCGGTTCCGCTGCTTTCGACTGACCCAGCATCCGGCGGCCCCCAGGCCGCCGGTTCCGCTGCTTTCGATTGACCCAGCATCCGGCGGCCCCCAGGCCGCCGGTTCCGCTGCTCTCGACTGACCCAGCATCCGGCGGCCCCCAGGCCGCCGGTTCCACGCGCCGTTGTAGACGGCGGCAACGTCTCGATGCGACGCAAGCGTTTTTCCCACGCAACTGTTCGGTTCTGGTGATGCGACGACCCCGTATCGCGTTCGTGGATGCTTCGCACGGCGACCCTGGAACGCGCCGGAACTTCCGGCGCGAGCTCGACGCGGACCTCGTCGAGTTCGACGCGACCGAGTGCGAGCTCCCGTGCGGGTTCGAGTACGACGCGGTCGTGGTGACGGGGTCGCGGTCGTCGGTGTACGAGGACGAGGCGTGGATCGATGGGACGCGCGAGTGGGTTCGCGAGGCGGTCGAAGAGCACGGCCTGCCGGCGCTCGGCGTCTGCTGGGGGCACCAGTTGCTCGCGGACGCGCTCGGTGGCACGGTCGAGGACATGGGCGAGTACGAGATCGGGTACCGCGAGATAGAGCGCGCGTTCGACGACGCCGACGCGGACGTTGACCCACTGCTCGCCGGCGTCCCCGAGTCGTTCACGGCGTTCACGACGCACTCGGATTCGGTCGTGGAACTGCCGCCGGGCGCGACGGAGATCGCGCGGAACGACTACGGGAATCACGGGTTCCGGGTCGGTGACGCGTTCGGCGTCCAGTTCCACCCCGAGTACGACCGCGAGATGGCGCGGTCGGTCACCGCGGGGAAGGACGAGTTGAGCGACGAACGCAAGCAAGCGGTGTACGACGGCATCACCGCGGAGGACTACGCGGCGGCGTGCGAGACGAAGGCGTTGTTCGAGAACTTCACGGCGTACGTTCGCGCTCGCGCCGCCGACGGCGTCGCCGCGGACTGAGCGGTCGCGCGTCCCCTGGCGCGCGGCGGCCGAGAACTGCAAAACTCTTGGTCGCGTATCTCTTCGCTCGTCGTGTGAACGTGGGTTCGATGGTCGTGGCGCTCGGGGAGCGACGAACGCGTCTGGCGGTGTACGTCGCGGTCGTGGTGGTGCTTTCGCTCGCACTGGGGTTCCAGGCGGTGACCGCCGGCGGGACGACGACGACGACGAGCGACGACGGCCGCTGGACGCCGACGTCGACACCGGGCGACGCGACAGGGACGACGAACGGCTCGACCGACAGCAGCGCGACCGACTCGGCGGTTGATCGGACGGGCGTGCTCGTGACCGTGCAGAGCTACGGCGGGTTCGGCCAGAACAACGGTCGCGCGGTCGTCGTGAACGACGGTGGCGTCGTGTGGTCGTTCGCGCCCGAGGACTCGCGCGTGTTCGACGCCGAGATGCTCGAGAACGGGCACGTGCTCGTGTCGTACGCGACGGCGCTCCCGGCGAGCGAGTGCCCGGAGCGCACGCTCGAGTACAAGGACGACCGCTGCGTGCGGAACAACGTCGTGGAACTCGACTACGAGACGAAGGACGAGGTGTGGGCGTACCGCTGGTACGACGCGTTCATCACGCACCACGAGGTCCACGACGCCGACCGCCTGCCGAACGGCGAGACGGCGATCGTCGACATGGGGAACGACCGCGCGTTCGTCGTGAACGAGAGCAAGGACGTCGTGTGGAACTGGTCGGCGCGCGAGCACATCGGACCGGGGAGCGACTTCTGGGAGAAATACGGCGGGCCCGAGCGACCGCGGCCGGAGAGCGACTGGACGCACATGAACGACATCGACCAGCTCGCGGACGGCGACTTCTCGCTGTCGATACGGAACTTCGACGTCGTCCTGGAGGTGAACCGGTCGACGAAGGAGATAGAGCGCGTCGTCGGCGAGGTCCGCGGCGGGAAGGACGTCGAAGGGCGCGAGCCCATCCTGGACGACCAGCACAACCCGATGTGGGTGTCGAGCGAGCACGTGCTCGTCGCGGACTCGGAAGCGGACCGCATCGTGGAAGTGAACGCGTCGACGCAGGCGGTCGTGTGGTCGTACGGCGACGGCCTGCTGTGGCCGCGGGACGCGGACCGCCTCCCGAACGGGAACACGCTCGTGACGAACTCGCTCCGGTACGAGGTCGAGGAGGTGACGCCCGACGGCGAGGTCGTTTGGCGGTATCGGGTCGCGTGGAACGGGAAGCGCGGCATTCCCTACGAGGCCGACCGCGTGCAACTCCCCGAGGAGCCCGACGGGATGCCGACGCTCGGCGACCGCGCGAGCGACGCGGCGACGACGTCCGGGGCGTCGACGTCAACGGGGACGGCGGCCCCCGAGGCCACCGGGGCACCGTCCGAGACTGCGGCGCCGCAGGCGACCGGGAGTGACGGCGGGTCGGGTGCCGGGAGCGATGCGGGCGGGAGCGCCGCGGGTGACGACGGGAGTGGCGGCGGCGTCGTGGAGCGACTCGCCGGGTACGCGTACCTCTACCTCCCGTTCTGGGTCGGTGGGGTCGAGCTTGCGCTCGTCGGCGTCGGCGTCCTCGTGGGCGTCGTCGCGGTGCTCGACGGCGTCGCGTTCGCTATCGGACGGTTTCGCGACGTGAACGCGTAAGGAGGCGAGTGGAGCGCGACGGTGGCTGGCTTGCGCGCGGTCAGCGCGATTCGAGGTCGCGTTCGAGCGCGCGGAGGCGCTCGATGCGGTTCTCCGTACTGGGGTGCGTGCGGAAGAGGCTCCCGACGAACCCCTTCTTGATGGGGATGATGAAGAACGCGTTCATCTCCGATTGTTCGCGGGCGTCCTCGGTCGGGATCTTGTCCATGCGACCGCTGATCTTCATGAGTGCGGACGCGAGCGCGCTCGGGTTCCCGGTGATGGCGGCGCCGCCGCGGTCGGCGGCGTACTCGCGGTACCGCGAGAGCAGGCGGATGAGGAGGAAGCTCACGATCCAGACGACCAGCGAGACGAGGATGGCGACGACGACGCCACCGCCGCCGTTGCGGTTCCCGCCACGGTGTCCGCCGCCGAAGAACGCGCCCCAGCGGACGATGAGAAACGCGAGACTGGAGAGGAAGGAGGCGACGGTGATGACGAGGACGTCGCGGTTCTTGATGTGCGCGAGTTCGTGCGCGATGACGCCGTCGAGCTCGTCCTGATCGAGCATCTGCATGAGGCCCTTCGTGACGCAGACGGTCGCGTTCTTTCGGTTCCGGCCGGTCGCGAACGCGTTCGGGACCTGCGTGTTCGCGACCGCGACGGTCGGCATCGGGAGGTCGGCTTGCTGACTGAGGCGTTGCACGGCCGCGTGGAGTTCCGGGTACTCCTCGCGGGACACCTCCTTGGCGCCCATCCCGTAGAGCGCGATGCGGTCGCTGAAGTAGTACTGTGCGACCATGAACGCGCCCAGGCCGATGGCGATGACCCACCAGCGAGTGCCGAGCGCGACGGTGAGGCCGGCGGCGAACGCGAGGTAGACTGCGAACAGGAGGAACATGGTGATACCCATGCGCGTCCGGAGTCCCCAGTCCGTCTTCCACTGCATGCGTTCACGTAGGCGTCCGACGGGGATAAATCCGGGTATGGCTCGCTTGCGCACGCACCGAGGCCGCGGAGTCGCGCGAAGCAACAAGGTTTACGTCCTACTCGCGCGTTGACGTAACGAATGTCCACCCGCGAGGCTGGACTCCTCGAGTCGAGCATCACGCTCGTCACCGCGGTCGTCGTCGGCGTCGTCAGCGGTATCACGGTGGTCGCGGCACCGCCCGCGCTCACCGAACTCGTCGTGCTGGCGAGCGACCTCGCGGGGACGTTCTACGCGGGCGTCCTCCTCGGGACGATGCTCGGCCTCTTCCTCGCGGGCTTCACCGCGTTCCTCACGTACCGCGTCTACCGCCTCCAGCAGGTGACGACCGGCGAGGTGTCGAACGACATCGGGCCGGGTTTCGCGCCCACGGCCGCCCCCGAGGTGACGTACTCGGGCGCCAGCGACCCGCCGTGGTTCGACATGTACCTCGTCGGCGTCGTCACCGCGCTCGTCGCCGCGGTCCTCACGCCCGTCGTGTACGCGCCGCTCGCCGCCGGCGTCGTCGGGGCGCTCGGGAGCGCGCGGTTGTTCGGCGGGCTCTGAGGCGCACGGCGCCGCGGCGGCGGGTCCCATCGGCGGTTCGCGGCGTCTTCGACGAGAACGGCGAGTCCCGGTGCGAGGACGACAATTTAAACCGGGGGAGGCGCCAACCGGAGTGTGATGAAGGTCGCCGACGTGCCGAACCTCCCCGATGCCTTCCGCGAGCAACTGCACGACGACGGCATCGAGGAGCTGTACCCGCCCCAGGCCGAGGCCGTCGAGGCGGGTGTCACGCGCGGCGAGAACGTGGTGGCGAGCGTGCCGACGGCGAGCGGGAAGACGCTCGTCGCCCAGATGGCGATGCTGTCGCGGGTCGCCGAGGGCGGGACGGCGCTTTACATCGTCCCGCTGCGGGCGCTCGCGAGCGAGAAGGCCGAGGAGTTCCGCGCGTTCGAGGCGTTCGGCGTCGATGTCGGGGTGTCGACGGGGAACTACGAGGGGACGAGCGAGTGGCTCGCGGAGAAGGACGTCGTGGTGGCGACGAGCGAGAAGGTGGACTCGCTCGTCCGGAACAACGCGTCGTGGCTCGGGAACGTCTCGTGCGTGGTCGCGGACGAGGTGCACCTCGTCGACGACCGCGAGCGCGGGCCGACGCTGGAGGTCACGCTGGCGAAGCTCCGACAGTTGACGAGCGACCTCCAGGTGGTCGCGCTGTCGGCAACCGTCGGGAACGCGGAGGTGGTCGCGGAGTGGCTGGACGCCGAACTCGTCGACTCGGACTGGCGCCCCATCGAACTCAAGAAGGGCGTGCACTACGGGTCGGCGCTGCACTTCGAGGACGACGACCAGGTCGAGGTCCGCCCGCGGAGCGGCGAGAAGCCCGAGGCAGCCCTGGTTCGGGACGCCCTGGAGGACGGTGGGTCGTCGCTCGTGTTCGTGAACTCGCGGCGGAACGCCGAAGCCGCCGCACGGAGACTCGGCGACACCGTCAAGCCGTTCCTCACCGACGACGAGCAGGCGCGCTGCGAAGAGCTGGCGGCGGAGATACGCGACGTGAGCGACACGGAGACGAGCGACGACCTCGCGGACGCCGTCGCGAACGGTGCCGCGTTCCACCACGCCGGCCTGGCGAGCGAACACCGCAGTCTCGTCGAGGACGCGTTCCGCGACCGCACCCTGAAGGCCGTGAGCGCCACGCCGACGCTCGCCGCGGGCGTGAACACGCCCGCCCGCAGGGTCGTCGTCCGCGACTGGCAGCGCTACACGGGCAGCGGAATGGAGCCCCTCCCGGTGCTCGAGGTCCACCAGATGATGGGGCGCGCCGGCCGCCCCGGCCTCGACCCGTACGGCGAAGCCGTCCTCCTGGCGAAGAGCCACGAGGACCTCGACGTGCTCTTCGAGGACTACGTCGAAGCGGACCCCGAGGAGCTGCGGTCGAAGCTCGTCGCGGAACCGGCGCTGCGGATGCACGTGCTGTCGACGGTCGCGAGCGGGTTCGCGCGCTCGCGGACCGCACTCGTCGAGTTCCTCCGCGAGACCCTGTACGCCGTCCAGGAGGAGGACCCGGCGCGACTGGAGTCCCTCCTGGACGACGTCATCCGGTACCTGGAGCAGAACGACTTCGTGACCCGGGACGGTGACGAGCTCGCGGCGACCGGGCTCGGGCACACGGTGTCGCGGCTCTACCTCGACCCGATGAGTGCCGCGGCGATCGTGGACGGCCTGAAGGCCGCCGACGGGAAGCCCTCGGCGCTCGGCCTCTACCAGCTCGTCTCTCGCACCCCGGACATGTACCAGCTCTACCTGAAGTCGGGGGACCGCGAGCAGTACACCGAGGAGTTCTACGAGCGCGAGCAGGAGTTCCTCGGTGCGGCGCCCAGCGAGTTCGAGGACGCGCGCTTCGAGGACTGGCTGTCGGCGTTGAAGACCGCGCGCCTCATGGAGGACTGGGCGAGCGAGCTCGACGAGGACACCATCACGACGCGGTACGGCGTCGGCCCGGGGGACGTCCGCGGGAAGACCGAGACCGCTGAGTGGCTGCTGGGTGCGGCGGAGTCGCTCGCGACGGAACTGGACCTCGGCGGGGACGTCGTCGTCGGCGTTCGCGAGGCCAGAAAGCGCGTGCAGGACGGCGTGCGCGAGGAGCTGCTGGACCTCGTGGGCGTCCGCGAGGTCGGGCGGAAGCGCGCCCGCCGGCTGTTCGACGCGGGCATCGAGACGCGCGCGGACCTGCGGGAGGCACCGAAGGCGACCGTGCTCGCCGCACTCGGTGGGAAGGAGAAGACCGCGGAGACGATCCTCGAGAACGCAGGCCGGCAGGACGCCTCGATGAGCGACGTCAGCGTCGACGACGCGCCAGACGAGGTCGCCGCCGCCGCGGCCAGCAGCGCCGGGAGTGCTGGCGGTGCGAGCGACGACGGCGGCGACGCCGAGGACGGCGACGACGACCAGCAGGCGAGCCTGGGTGACTTCTGATGCTGGTACTCGAAGGGACTGCGACCGTGGAGGATTTGGACGCGTTCGTCGCGGCGCTCGGCGATGCCGGCGACGCGCACGACTGCGTGGTGCAGGCGTTCGACGCGCGGTACGTCGCCGACCGCGAGCACCTCGCGACCGCACTCCGGTACGCCGCCCGCGCGCACCGCCGCGGGGACGCCATCGCGCGCGACCCGGCGGTCGAGACGCTCCTGTACGCCGCCGGCCGCCGCCAGATCGACCGCGCGCTCGAGATGGGCGTCGGCGAGGGCGAGGGCGACGTCGCGGTCGTCGTCGCGAGCGACTTCCCCGACGACCCGCTCGCCGAGAGCGACGCCGAGCGCGAGTGCGCGGACGCGGTCGCCGAACTGCTCGACGACGCGACCCTTCTCGTCGACCGCGACGGCGGCGCGGACGGGGCGGCGACCACGGCCGAGGGAGCGACCGCGGACAGCGCGCTCGCCGCGACCGACCCCGAGCGCGTCCGCGAGTTCTTCGACGTCGGCGACGCCGAACTGGCGGCGACCGACGCCACGCTCGCGGACCTGGTGCGCGAACGCGTCGTCCTGCTGTCCATCGACCACTGACCGCGGGACCGAGCGGTTCTCGGGCGTTCGAACCGGCGTAACGCTCAATCCGTCGCGCTCGAACGAACCCGTATGGGCGCGCACCTCGAGGACCCGCTGGACATCGGGTCGGTGACGGTCCCGAATCGCTTGTATCGCGCGCCGCTCCTGGAGTGCGCGGGCAACGGCCCGGACGCGGTCGACGCCCTCGTCGCGGACCTGGAACCGGCCGCGGCGAGCGGCGTCGGCCTCGTCTTCCAGGGTGCGACCATCGTCCGCGAGGAGGGTGGGTGTGCCGCACCGGGGATGACTCGCGTGCACGACGACGACTTCGTCTCGCGGCTCTCGCGGCTCACGGACGCCATCCACGACCACGGTGGGCGGATATTCGTGCAGTTGGAGCACGGCGGGCTCCGGTCGATGGAGACCTGGCACGCCAGATATCGACGCGAACACCCCGACCAGACCCAGCTCGCGGTCTCCCGGCCGCCGTGGCAGTTGCGCGCACTCGATACGGTGGGGTTCCTCGACTACGACCCCGACGTGATGACGACCGCGGACGTCGACGAACTCGCCGCGGACTTCGGGCGGGCCGCAGCCCGCTGCGTGGACGCCGGCTACGACGGCATCCACCTCGCCGGCGCGAACATGGGCCTGCTCCACCAGTTCGCGACGCCGTTCTACAACCGCCGGAGCGACCGCTACGGCGACCGCGGCGCGTTCTTCGAGCGCGTGCTCGACGAGATACGCGACCGCGCCGGCGACGTTCCGGTCGTCACGAAGGTGCCCGCGGAGACGCCCGCCCCGCGGGTCGTCCGCCGCCACCTCGACCTCGAGGACGGCGTCGACCTCGCGGTGCGACTCGCGGACTACGGCTACGACGCCGTGGTGCCCGTGCAGACGAACGTCTTCTGGGACATGAGCATCGTCCGCGGCGCGTACCCGAAGCGCGCGTGGACCGACGAGTCGCTCCAGGACGCGTACGCCGAGGCCTTCGGGAGTCGCTGGCGCGCACTGGGCGTCCGCGCACTCAACCGCCTGCAGGCTCGCCGCATGGACTTCGACGCCCCCTGGAACGCCGAGTTCTGTCGGCGCGTCCGCGAACGCGTCGACGTCCCCGTCCTCTGCGAGGGCGGCGTCCGCGAACGCCGCGAGATGTACCGTCTTCTCGGTGCCGCCGACGACGACCCCGACGCTGCTGGCGGCGACAGCGCGCCCGCCGCGGACGCCGTCGGCCTCGCACGCCCGTTCTACGCCGAACCGCGCCTCGGCGCCCGCCTCCTCGACGACCACGGCCGCGAGCACGTCACCCCAGGAACGCGCGTCGTCTGCGAGTCCTGCAACAACTGCACCGTCCCGCAGGCCACCGGCGCACCCGGCGTCTGCCGGACCCCGAGCGTCCTCCGCGAACGCGGCCGCCTCGAGAAACGTGGTGCGTACGACCCTGACGACGAAAGCCCGAAACCACCCGAAACCGGCAACATAGACGACAGCGGGCCGACAGACCGATAACCCTCCACGCCAAAACTCCAAGGTACTTGCCACCGTCTAACAGGGGGGTGACCTGACACACCAATGCCGCAATGCAACGTCTGCATGGCCGACGTCGACGAGAAGGAAGACACCCACATCGAGGTCGTCAAACCGATGGAGTACAAGGGCGAGACCCAGCAGATACGGCACTACTACTGCTCCGTCGCCTGCCTCATGGAACACGCCCAGGACTGACCGCGCCGACCACGCGCAGACCCCTTCGTTTCCACTGGAGAATCACACGAAGGCGTAACGGTCGATGACGAAATCGAAGAAGTAGTTCCACCAGGATTCGAACCTGGGTCGTTGCCCCCAGAAGGCAACAGGATTGGCCGCTACCCCATGGAACTTTTCTGACACGTCTTCCGGGTGTCGGCTCGCCGGAATCCAGCAGATAGTACCGGCCTTGGATATTTGAGTGTTGCGAATCGAACGAGGTACGCCATCCGGTACCGGGTCACCGGCGCGTCCTCCGCGAGAGTTCCAACCACGCCAGACCCCGATGCTATCGATCGGTGTCCGCATGAACGACGCCCGCATCTCGGTCGTTCAGGCTCGCTCGATGTCGACGCCATCGAGAGTGAACGGGTCGTCGAGCGTACCGGATGCCCGCGGGCAATGCAGTACGCTTCATGGGGTGACGACGAAACCTCCGCGAGTCCCCGGTTCGTGGTCGCTTGAACTCCCGAGACTGTGTTGACATCATTAGTAATTCGTATCGGTAGTTACTGATGATATAACGATTTTTGAGGCAGGGATTTGAACGGGCGGATGCTGTGGTATCCGACAACGCACTGCGCGTGGCTGGAACGCTGACAGTACTGCTTCTCGTGGTCACCGCGTCGCCGGCAGCGGCGGCAGCGGCGGGCGGGGCCGCGACGAGTGACGCACCCGGTGACGGGGACGCGGTCGCCGCGGCGGGCTCGGCGACCGTCGCGCCCGACGGGAACGAGACGAACGCGACGACGCTGACGGTGCTCGCGTACAACGACGTCCAGACGGCGGCGTCGGACCCCGGCCGGATGGGTCGGCTCGTCGGCGTCGTGAACGAGCGACGGGCGGCGCACGACAACCCGACCGTCGTGGTCGGTGGCGGCGACGAGGTGAGTCCGAGTTCGCTGTCGCCGATCAGCCAGTGGCGCGTCCCGGTGGACGTGCTGAACGTCATGGAGCCGGACGCGGAGGTCGTCGGGAACCACGACCTCGACTACGGGTTCGACGCGGTCGGGAACTACAGCGAGGAGTCGGCGTTCCCGTGGCTCGCGGCGAACGTCGTCCACGAGGACGGGAGCTCGATTCCCGGGACGAGCAACTACACGATCGTGGAGCGCGACGGCGTGCGCGTCGGCGTCGTGGGGCTCGTCGACGACGCCATCAAGTCGAAGACGGCGGTCGACTTCGACGAGCGCGGGTATCGCGTCGCGGACTTCGCGCGCGTCGGCGACCGCATCGCGACGACCCTGAAGACCGAGAAGGACGTCGACGTGGTCGTCGCCGCGGCGCACATCGGCGTGCCGGAGTCCGAGGAGCTGGCGCGCGAGAGCGACGCCATCGACGTCATCGTGACCGGCGACGACGAGGTGGCGTACGCGCCGCAGACGACGAGCGGGACGACCATCGTCGAGGCGCAGGCCCGCGGCGCGTTCGTCGGCGAGGTGAACCTGACCGTGAGCGACGACGGCGTGTCGCTCGCGAGCGGTCGACTGGTCGCGGTCGACGAGAACTCGTCGGTGAACGAGACGGCGAAGGCCATCGTCGAGGACGCGCGCGGCGAGCAACTCGAGCGGGTCGCGGGGCGGACGACGGTCCCGCTCGACTCGACGTTCGCGTCGAACTACCACGACGAGACCGCGTGGGGGAACCTCGTCACGGACGCGTTCCGCGCGGAGACCGGCGCCGCGGTGGCGGTCACGAACGCGGGCGGTATCCGCGGGAACTTCGTGATGGAACCCGGGACGGTGACGTACGGCGACGTCTACACGTCGCTGCCGTTCGGGAACTACCTGGTGACGAAGGAGATGACGGGCGAGCAGCTCCGCGAGCTGCTGGCGAGCCAGGTGGTGCCGCGGACGTCGAACTACGGCGCGGAGGCGAAGCTCCAGGTGAGCGGCGTCTCCTACGAGTTCGTCCCCGACGAGAACTCGAGTCAGCCGGTGCAGGACGTACGCGTGAACGGTGAGGCGCTCCGCGAGGACGCGACGTACAACGTGACGATCAACTCGTACATGGCCGGCTGGGGCTTCGAGGACCGGTACGGATGGTCGTTCAGTGACCTGCCGACGACGAGCGTCGACCAGTCGCTGTACGGGTCGGTCGTCGCGGAGTACGTCAACGAGACGACGCCGGTGTCGCCGGCTGACACGAACCGCATCCGTCGCGTCGACCTGCACGTCGGCGAGACGACGGTGCCGGTTCCGCCGGGTCGGTCGGACGAACTGACGGTTCGCGTCGACGTGCCGGCGAGCGTGTCGTCGGTGAACGCGTCGACGGTCGACGTGCAGAACGCGACGACGGGGTCGGTGTCGGCGACGAGCGCGACGATGCGCGACGGCGTGCTCGTCGCGACGTTCGACCGGGCGGCGTTCGAGACCCTGGTCGCGTCGAGCAGCGACCTCGACCTGTACGCGCACTACGACGGGAGCCTGTACGGCGCTGACAACTACTTCCGTGCAGCTATCCTGAACGTCGACCTGGACGTGCCGCCGGGCCATCAGGCCGATGGGCCCGGGAAGGCGTCCGGCGGCGACGAACGCGGGCCGCCGTCGCACGCTGGCCCGCCCGCGCACGCCGGGCCGCCGGCACACGCCGGCCCGTCCGCCGACGACGACGATGACGACGAGGACGAAGACGCTGTCCTTGCTCCTGTGACCAGTCGCGCGGTCGCGGTCTACTGACGGGGCGACGCGGACACCCTCGCTTCTTCACCGATTCGCTCGCGGCGCGACGGGTCACGGCCGGCCCGTCGACGCCGACCGAGCGCGCCGTGTGAACCACTGTTCGTGCATACATCGACGCCTATTTGCCGTGGTCTTGCGCACGGTCGTGTATGTACGTTGGGCGATTCGTCGTCGTCGGTCCGGACGTGGCAGCGTATCGAGTGAGTTCGCGGTCGTTCCCGAACCGCGAGATCCGAGAGCGCGAGGACGCGCTGACGGTGGGGCCGACGGCGAACGCCGAGGAGACGGACAACCCGTACGTGGAGTACAACTGCGTGCGGGAGACGACCGACGGCGCGCAGGCGGTGCTGGGGAACGGGTCGCACGTCGACCCCGTCGTGGAGAAGCTCGACCTCGGGTATCCCGCCCGGGATGCGCTCGCGAGCGTCCTGCTCGCCCTGGACTTCGAGAAGGACGACTACGATACGCCCCGCGTCGCGGGCGTGCTCGACGACGACGGCGACGCGTACGTCGGTATCGTCCGCCGCGACGCGTTGTTGGTCCGGAAGGTCGACGAGCCGACCATCGTCGCGACCTACGAGAGAGATGCGCCCGAGGCGTTCGCGCTCGACGCGACTGACGCCGAGGGTGCGGCCGCCGAGGTGTACGAGCACGCGTTCGAGCACGCGGTCTGCGCCGCGGGCGTGGCGCGGGACGGAGACGGGTTCGAGACCGCGGTCCACAACGGCTGAGGGCGCTCGACGCGCGCCGACCGCGCCGAAGGTCCGCGCGGCAGTCAGTTCAGTCGTCGCCGTGGGCGTCGTGCGCTCGCGTCGCGTCGACGTGGAAGTGCTCGTCGACGTCACCGGCACGGCGGCGCTCGCAGAACTCGGCGGCCGCAGTCCGGCCGAGTGCGACGAGATCCTGGATGAAGTCGGCGTCGCGGTCGAGTTTCGTCGCGTACGAGAGGTCGCGGTCGAGTTCGATGCGGCGGAGTTTCACCTGCTGGAAGTCGCTCTCGGGGAGGTGACCGGCGTCGATCCAGTCGTTGACGCGCTCGAGGAAGTGCAGCTGTTGGTTCAGGGAGATGTTCCCGGAGAGCTCGTTCCGGCGGTCGCGTATCTCGCGGAGCGTCGTCGGCCGGTCGTCCGTGTCCTGTGGGTTGATCTGCACCACCCAGAGTTCCTCGGGTTTCCGGTCGCGGTCGACGTCCATGAGGTCGCGGATGGGTGGGTTGTTCGAGAACATCCCGTCCCAGTGGAGGTGGCCGTCTATCTCGACGCCCGGGAAGAGGTCGGGGATGGCGCTGGAGGCGAGGATGGCGTCGGCGGTCACGTCGCCGTCGACGAACGTCTCGAACGCGCCCGCGTCGACGTTCACGGTCCCGACGGCGAGCCGTGGACAGTCCGAGGTGGCGAGGTCGGGGAACGCGTCGAAGTCGATGTTCGCGGTGAGCGCGCGCCGGAGGCGACGCTGGCCGAGCGCCGCGCCCGGGTTCTGGTAGGGGCTGATGCCGGGCGTCGGATAGCCCGTGGCTTCGACGCTCGACCCCCAGACGGTGACGCCGTTGAGCGCGCGGTCCATCGGCGTGGTCGCCGCGACGTCGTGCCAGACCGCGTCGAGGACGCCCGCGGGCGTCTCGTCGTCGGCGAGCAGACCGTACCACGCGGCGCTCGCGCACACCGCGCCGCCGCTCGTGCCCGAGAGCCCGACGACCTCGCAGTCCGGGTCGTCGAGCAGGACTTCGAGCGCGCCGGCGGTGAACGCGGTGTGGCTGCCGCCGCCCTGGCACGCGATGGCGACCCTGGTGCGGTCGTCGGATTCGGTCGCGTCCTGTTCCGTGGCCTCGTCGACGTCGGCGTTCGGGTCGTCCGCCATCAGTACGTGAAGAGGTGGCCGCCGTCCCACGTGAGGTCGCCGCCGTCGAGGTGGCGGCCGTGCTTGCTGAACCCGAGGACGAAGAGGTTCGCGACCTCGACGGGCTCCATCATCTCCTTGACCTTCGCGTCGCCGAGCATCACGTCCTCGACCACTTCCTGCTCGCTGATGCCGCGCTCCTGGGCCGTGTCGGGTATCTGTTCGGTGACCAGCGGCGTCTTCACGTAGCCCGTGGACACGCTGAACGCGCGGAGCGTGCCGTCGCCCTCGGCTGCGATGGACTGCGTGAGTCCCCGCAAGCCGAACTTCGCGGAGATGTACGCGGCCTTGTCCTCGGTCGCGGTGTGCCCGTGGATGCTCGCCATGTTCCCGATGGCACCGGTTCCACCGTCCGACTCGCGGATGTGCGGCATCGCGTGTTTCGCGAGGACGAACGGCGCACGGAGCATCACCCGGTGCATGAGGTCGAACTTCTCGACGGGGAACTCCTCGATGGGGTCGATGTGCTGGAGGCCCGCGACGTTCGCGACGAACTTCACGTCGCCGAGGTCGGCAGCGGCGTCGACGATGCTCGCGATGTCCTCGTCGACGGTGAGGTCGGCCTCGTGCGTCTCGACGCTCCCGTCGACGTCGAGCTCGTCGGCGCGGTCGACGGCGTCCGCGAGCCCGGCCTCGTCGAGGTCCGTGGCGAGCACCGTGAGGCCGTTCGCGGCGAGCGCGACCGCTGTGGCGCGACCGATACCGGACGCGGCACCGGTGACGATGGCGACGTTCCCCGCCTCGAACGCGGGGTCGTCGACGGTCATGACGTTGTCGTGCGTGACGGGTTCGGGCGCGAAGTCCTCGGAATCGGCGGTCATCGCCTAGACGCGCGCCCGCCGACGGCAAGAATCTACCTCCGGACCGCCCCGAGGAGCGGCCGTCGGACTGTCCCGACGACTGTCCGCCGAACCACCCGGATACCCTGTACATTCACCGGGAGACTGAAAGGGTCGAGTGGCATACACCGAGCGTATGCGTGTCGCCGTCATCTCCGACGTCCACGGGAATCGCGTGGCGCTCGACGCCGTGCTCGACGACATGCCTCGCGTCGCCGGCGTGCTCTGTGCCGGCGACGTCGTCGGCTACGGGCCGTGGCCGGGCGAGTGCATCGACCGCGTCCGACGCGAAGGTGCGACCGCGGTCATGGGGAACCACGACCGCGCGGTCGTCCAGGACTCGGGCTTCCGGTTCAACGACATGGCGAAAGCCGGCGTCGAGTACGCTCGCGACGTCCTCGACGACGACCACTTCGAGTACCTCGCCGACCTCCCCGACGAACGCCTCGCCGCCGGCGGTCGCGTGAAGGTCGTGCACGGGCACCCCGACGACCCCGACCACTACACGCGCCCCCACGAGTTCTCCCCGCGCCTGCTCGACGACGAGGACGTCCTCGTCATGGGCCACACGCACGTCCAGAGCCACGAGAAGTACGGCGAGGGCATCGTGATGAACCCCGGGAGCGTCGGCCAGCCCCGCGACGGCGACCCCGACGCCGCGTACGCCCTCCTCGACCTCGACCGCATGACCGTCGAGGAACGCCGCGTCGAATACGACGTCGACGAAGTGCAAGCGGCGGTCGAGGAGGCAGGACTCCCGAAGCGCATCGGGACGCGTCTCGCTCGCGGCGAGTGACGCCCCTCGACGTCCGTCCCGCTACCGGACGGTAGCCCGACCGCCGGCGGTTCGAATATGTACCGAGTAATTATCCCGCCTATTTTCTCAAAGGTTTTATCAATGATTCTTCTGTACGAACTTCCGTAATATGTTCGAGAACCTGACGGCAAGCGGAGCCGAGTCCGCCGACGAGAAGCAGTCCCTCCTCGAGAGTCGTGCGGATTCCCTCATCGGTGGCGACGTCGAATCGGCGCACGGCGGCATGGTGAAGCGACTGAGCTGGGCCAGTTTCGTCCAGAACGTCGCGTACGTCGTCCCCACGGTGACGGCGGCCGGAACGGGAGCGTCCGAGGACGCGGACGCTTCCGCGTTCGATTCCGACGTCGTCGACTCGGAGATGTCGCTCGACGAACTCCTCAGTACGCGCCAGGACGCCGCTCAGTAGACGCGATCCGACGACGCGTCGGATAGCGACAAGGACGACGGACGGCAGGGCATCACGCCCTTTAATTTCTTGCTCAGGAAGATAAATTACATAAGTAATTGCAGCTTTCTCGTGCATAAGATGGCAGACGTCGCGCGTCGACGCGTTCGGGCCGACGGACGTACCGGAGTCAGGTTGCCACGACGGTCCTCGACGGAACCGACCACGCCCGACCGTTCGACAACGTGCTCGACATGACCCAGCACCTCGCCGAATACGCGCTCGGGTCGGTGTTCCTCGCCTGGACGGGGCTCACGCTCCTGCAGGCGGTCGACCAGACGTTCGACACGAACGCGACGCGACGACTGCCTCGCGTGGTCGCGTTCCTCGTTCCGAACTGGAACTTCTTCGCACCGCATCCCGGCGAGTGGGACTACCACCTGCTGTACCGGCGCGTCGACGCGACCGACGAAGCGCCGAGTTGGAACGAACTCCCTCGCGTGAACCGAACCCGGTCTCGGCTCAAGTGGCTCTGGAACCCGAACATGCACGTCATGAAGGCGCTGTTCGACATCACGCAGGAACTCACGTCGGTGCTGTCCGAACAGGAGGAGTCCCCGGACGATGCGAACGAACGCCCGCCGGACGACGGGAAGCTACGAGCGGTCGAAGATTCCAGTGTGCAACTGTCGCCCCAGTACCTCTACCTCCTGAACTACGTCGTCTCGAACGCCGACCTCGACGGCGCCGCGAAGGTCCAGTTCGCCATCCTCGCCCACAAGCCCCAGGTCGACGACACCGAGCCGATGTTCGTCTCGGGGGTGCACGAGGTATGACCGTCAGTATCGACGAACTCGTCTTCGCCACGTCGCTACTGGCCTCGCTCTACGCGGTCTACTCGGGAGCGGTCCTCTGGACGCTCCGAGACACGTTCTCGGCGGACGGTTTACTCAGTCGAACCGTCTACGCGACGGTCCTCGAACGGCGACCGTTCCTGTCGAAAGCCGGTCGCCTCCTCGAGGCCCCCGGCTACGTCTTCCTCGCTCGCATCGGTACGGGACTCGCGTTCGCCGCCGTCACCCTGTCTCTCGAGCGCTCCGTCTGGTTCGCGGCGTTCCCCGCAGTGCTGTTGCTCACCGACTTCCTGATAGAGCAACGGGTCGTCGCCGGGATGAGCGGTGCGTCCGACATGTCGACGCTCGTCAACTGCTCGCTCGTGCTGCTCGTCCTCTTCGACGGGCGACCGACGCTCCAGACGATCGTCGTCGCGTTCGTCGCCGTTCAGGGCGTGCTCTCGTACTGCGTCGCGGGACTCGCGAAGCTCGCCGGGTCGAGCTGGCGCGACGGCTCCGCCGTCGAACGGATATTCGCCACCGACTCGTGGGGCGACGACCGCGTCCGCGCGCTCCTGTCGAGCAACGACGCGCTACCGCTCGCCATCGCGTGGTCCGTGATGCTGTTCGAGGTCGCGTTCGTCCTCGTCCTCGTCGTCCAACCCGCGTACGCGATGGGGCTGTTCGGGGTCGGCGTGCTGTTTCACTTCGCGAACTCGGCACTGATGGGCATCAACGGGTTCCAGTTCATCTTCCCCGCGACGTACCCGAGCATCCTCTACGTGAACGAACTCCTCCGCACGTCCGGACTCCTGTAGGTATCGGCGTTCGCTCGAGAACGATTCGACGTCGACGCGTCGCTGGCGGCGGTCAGTACCGGTCCTGAACGAGTTCGAGGGTCTTCTCGCGGTCGTCCCAGTCGACGAAGATGGCGACGCTCGTCGCGCTCGTCATCACGTCGTGGATGTTGATGTTCGCGTCCGCGAGCGGGTCGACGATGTCGCGGATGACGCCAGGGCGGTTCGGGAGTTCCCCGCCGGTGACGCGGACGACCGCGACGTCGTCGTCGACGGTGACCGACGACAGGTGCTCCTCGTCGACGACCTCGCGGTGGAGGATGTTCTCCGCGCGCTCCGCTTCGGTCGCGTCGACGTAGAACGTCACCGAGTCCATCCCCGACGAGACCGCGTCGACGTTGATACCGGACTCCGAGAGCGACTTGCTGAGCGTGTGGAACACGCCCGTCTGGTTCCGGATGGCGCGCCCCGCGACCGTGAGGCACGCGAGCGGGCTCTCGCGCATGTCCACGAGGTTCTCGAACTTCCCCGTCACGCGCGTGCCGCCCGAGAGGAGGTCGCCGTGCTGGTAGTGGACGACGCGCACGCCCAAGTCGTCGTCCTTGTAGCTGAGCGCGCTCGGGGCGACGACCTCGGCGCCGCGGAACGAGAGGTTCCGGAGCTCGTCCACCGATATCTGGCCGACGTTCCGCGCGCCCTCGACGACGTGCGGGTCGCCAGTCATGACGCCCTCGACGTCCGTGATGATGACGACCTCGTCCGCGTCCATGTACTTCCCGAGCATCACCGCGGTCGTGTCGCTCCCACCGCGCCCGAGCGTCGTCACCGTGCCGTCCGGGCCCTCCGCGAGGAACCCCGTGATGACGGGCACGGTCTCCGTGAGGTCGCTCGCGACCGCTGCTGCACGCTCGGTCGTCGTCTCCACGTCCACCTCGCCCGCCTCGTTCGTCACCACCGGCCAGTCGTCGACGCCCGGCTCGTAGAACTTCGCGTCGATACCGCGCGCGGCGAGCGCGGCCTTCAGCATCCGGACCGACGTCCGCTCGCCCATCGACACGATCTCCGCGCGGTCGAGCTCGTCGACCTCGAACTGGATCTCGTCGAGGAGCTCGTCGGTCGTGTTCCCCATCGCGCTCGCGACCACCGCGATCTCGTGGCCCTCGCGGACCGCCGCCGCGATCGAGTCCGCCGCCCGATTGATGCGGTCGCCGCTCCCGAGGCTCGTCCCACCGAACTTCGCGACTACGCGCATCCCGCCACCTCGCAACCGTCACCGTCGACGTCCGCACTTCGAAGAGTCATGGCCCCACCTAACCCGCGCCGCGAGATAACTCCTGTCCTCCGGGGAAAGAACTGCCGGTCACCCACGCGCGTATCCCGGAGCATCGCTTCGGTATCAACCGGACGGACCGCTTGGCGTCCACCGGAAGGACCGCTTGGGGGTTCACCCGACTCCGTCGCGCGAGACGCCCAGACTGCCGTCCGGTCGTCGCGGGGAGTTATGGTCGTGCGGTTCGTTAGCAATCGATGATGCGTGTACGTGACGCGGTGGAAGCGGACGCGGAGGCGATGGCGGCGATCGCCGACTCGCCGGCGGACGTGATGCGGAACATCGTCCACGACCGGACGGTCCGCGTCGTCGAACGGGAAGCGAACGCGCGGGACGAGAACGCCGACGCGAACGACGCTGACCCCGACGACGTCGTCGGGTTCGTGAGCTTCGACGTGCGCGGCGACGTCGTTCACGTCACACAGATAGACGGGACGCCCGACGCCTGCGAGTTACTGCTCGCCGAACCCATCCGGTTCGCCGAACACGAGGGGATGCGCGTCGAGTTGCTCGTCACGGACGCGGACGGCGACGTCGCCGCGGCCGCCGAACGCGTCGGCTTCCGGAACGACGGCGCCGGCCCACGGTTCGACGGCGAACGAACCGTCCGGTATCGTCTCTCACCAGCCTGAACGCCCCTCATCGACTTGCGTCCTCGCTCGTCCAAGGTTCCCGACTCGGCGTCCCACGCGGTTAGCTGAACTTCCGGATGGTGACGTCGAGCGTGTCGAGGTCGACGATGGGCGCGTACCCCGAGTCGGGGTCGATGTTCACGGACTTCTGGAAGTCGGTCTGTTCCTGCCAGCACCCGGAGTTGATGGCGAGGACGTTGTGGTACTTCCCGTACCCGAGCTTGTGGACGTGGCCCGTGTGGAAGACGTCGGGGACGTCGTCGATGACGAGGTAGTCCTGCTCCTCGGGCGCGAGTCGCATGTGTCCGCCGTACTGCGGGGCGACGTGACGCTTCTTAAGGAGGTGGTACATCGCCTTGTGCGGTTCGTCGTAGCTCGCTTTCTCCTCGGGGAACTCCGCGATGACCTCGTCGAGGCTCTTGCCGTGATACATCAGCACGGAGACGCCCTCGACGGTTACCGTCGAGGGGTTCCCGACGATGCGCGGGTCGTGCGCCGACATGATCTCGCGGAGGTCCTCGTCGAACCCGGGCTGTGGTTCCGCGAGCCGGACCGCGTCGTGGTTCCCCGGGATCATGATTATCTCCATGTCTCCCGGAACCTGCTTGAGGTACTCGCTGAAGCGCTCGTACTGCTCGTAGAGGTCGATGACGTCGAGTTCCTCGTCCTGGTTCGGGTAGACGCCGACGCCCTCGACCATGTCGCCCGCGATGAGGAGGTACTCGACGTGCTCGGCCTCCGCCGTGTGCAGCCACTCGGTGAATTGCGTCCACGCTTCCGCCATGAACTCCTGGCTGCCGACGTGCACGTCGCTGACGAGCGCCGCCTGCACGTGGCGGTCCGCGGTACTGGGCTTGTAGGTTCGGGGGACGTCCGGGAAGTATAGTTCGTCGACGAACACGATACCGGCGTCGTCGCTGAGCGTCCCCTCGATCGCGATGACCTCGTCGAAGAGAAGTTCGTCGACGCTGTCCGCGAGGTCGCGGTCCTTCGTGACGAGACACGGGAAGACGCCGTTCGTGTCCTCGAGTTCGACGATCCAGTGGCCGTTCTTCGTCGACCGGACGTCGTTCACCATCCCGACGAGCCCGACGTCGCTCCCGCCGACCATGTCCTCGATGCTGTCCGTGGGGCGGTGGTTGACGCGCCCGCGGAGCTTGCTCCCGAGGCGGTCGTAGCGGTCGCGGAACACCTTCACGAAGTCGTCGTACGCACCGGTCCCCGTCGAGTGCCCGGTGACGTCGCCGGCTATCTCGACCGACCGAAGCGCCTCGTCGACCGTCCGCTCGAACGAACCAGACCCCTTCGTTTCAACTGGAGACCGGTTCGGGTTTCGGTCGTTCGAGGTCGTATCGACCTCGTTCGAAGCGTTCGTTCCACTCGAAACAGAGGGGTGTGGTGGCGGGGCGTTCGCGTCGCTTCCACCACCGGGACGGCTGGTTCCACGCTCTCCGTCCAGCACCGCCTCGACGTCCGCACGCGTCACCTTGAACGCGTCCGCCGGGAGCTCGTCCACGACGCGCTCGATCGCCGCCGCGGAATCGTCCGCACTCGAAAGGAGGGTCACCGCCTCGCGCTCCGCGTTGTAGCCGCGGCTCGCCAGTTCGCGAACCACCCGCGCCGGCGCCTCCTGTGGCACACCACTCGAAAGCGGACGGGCAGCAAAAAGGATAGCGGAACAACCGACGCTCCGCGAGCGCGCAAGTCGGAAGCCGCTCACCGGCGCCGCGAGCCGGAAACCGCTCACCGGCGCCGCGAGCCGGAAACCGCTCACCGGCGCCGCGAGCCGGAAGCCGCTCACCGGCCACGCACCGACGCCGCGAGACAGAAGGTTCATTTCGAGGCCGCCGCAACCTCGACCAAGATGAACGGGCACGACCCCGACGACAGGGGCGACGACGCCGACGGGACGTCCGACGACACAGCGGAGCGTCCCGACGGCTGGCCCGACGACTGGACCACCGCTAGCGACGACGCGCAACCCTCGAACGACGAATCCCCCCACTCGAACGACGAATCCCCCCACTCGAACGACGACCCGCCGACAGACGACGTCGCAGGCGACGGCGACGCGACCGTCGACGCGCCGACCGACGTGACCACGAACGACCACGCCACCGCCGACGGCACGGCCCGTGGCGACGAAGCCGCGCCGACCGGCGACCGCGAGTCGACGCTCGGCGAACGCTCCGCGCCAGAGAAACCACCAGCGCACGACGTCGACGACGATCCGCCGACGATTGCCGACGACGGCGTCATCACGTGGTTCCTGAACTCGCCGAACGGGAGCGTCGTGTTCGTCCGCGACGTCGTCTCGAGCGTCGCCGCGGTCGCCGCCATCGGCCTCGTCCTCTTCGCCATCTCCGGCATCTGGCCGCCGCTCGTCGCCGTCGAATCCGGTAGCATGGAACCGCACATGAGCAAAGGCGACCTCGTGTTCATCGTCGACGAACAACGATACGCGCCACAGAGCGCCGTCCAGGACACCGGCGTCTCCACGCACACGAGCGCGCAAGCTGCGAACGGCTACTCGAAGTTCGGGAACTACGGCGACGTCGTCGTCTACCGACCGTACGGCGACCGCGGAGCCACGCCCATCATCCACCGCGCTCGCTTCTACGTCGAAGAAGGCGACAACTGGGTGAAAGACGCCGACCCCGACCACCTCGGCGCCGTCGACACCTGTGCCGAAGTCCCGCGAAACCAGTGCCCCGCCCCCTACGACGGCTTCATCACGAAAGGCGACGCGAACGACAACTACGACCAGGTCCAATCACAGAGCGACATCGTCAAGCCCGAATGGGTCCGCGGCAAAGCCCAAGTCCGCGTCCCCCTCCTCGGCTGGATCCGTCTCCAGTTCGCGAAACTCACCTCTGCAACCACCAGTCCCGTCGCGCCGACCATCCCGGCGAACGGGCCAGCGCTGTTCGCTCGCCTCGGCGCACTCGGTGCCGCAGCAGGCGCTGCCGTCGTCGCCACACGGACCTGAACGACTCACGCGTCACGTCCCGGACGCTGTACGGACCTCCCAAGTACGGCCACTAGTACCTTTCAAGTACGAACACTACCTCCATTCGAAACAGCCGTAATTCGACTTCCCTCCCGCAGAAAGCAACCCCCTTCGTTTCGACTAGAAACCCAACTCGAATCCAGCGGACGAGCGCTCGCACGACGCACAGCACCGAGTTCGGACACCGCGACAACGCTACCGTGATCACGCGTTCGAACACACGTCACGTTCAGACAGAACCGCATACGTTCAGACAGAACCGCATACGTTCAGACAGAACCGCACACGTTCAGACAGAACCGCATACGTTCAGACAGGACCCGTCCGTCAGATAGGACCACAGCTGTCAGATGGGACCGCGTCCGTCAGTTATCGAACCGCGCCTGCACGAACGGCTGGACGTCGTCGATGTCACCCAGCCGCGAATCCGACAACAGGACCGCCTCCGTCTCGTCGATCGGCACCGACAACGAGATCTCCTTCGTCCGCCCGTACCGGCCCTTCGAGACGACGACAGCGTTCACGATACCGAGCATGTCCAGCTCGCTGATGAGGTCCGTGACCCGACGCTGCGTCAACACGTCCGCGTCGATCTCCTCGCAGAGCCGCTTGTAGATGTTGTACACCTCGCCCGTGTTGATGTTGTGCACGCCGTTCTTCTCCAAGCTGATGATGGCGAACAACACGAGCTTCGACTGCGTCGGGAGCGTCCGAACGACCTCCACGACGCGATCGAGCTCGATCTTGTCCTGAGCCTTCCGGACGTGCGCCTCGTCGACGGACTCCGCCTGGTCGCGCTCCGCGAGCTCGCCCGCCGTCCGCAGGAGGTCGAGCGCGCGACGCGCGTCCCCGTGCTCCTGGGCGGCGAACGCCGCACACAGCGGGATGACGTCGTCCGTCAGCGCCTCCGACTTGAACGCGACGTCCGCGCGATGCTGGAGGATGTCCCGGAGCTGATTCGCGTCGTACGGCGGGAACACGATCTCCTCCTCGCCGAGACTCGACTTCACGCGCGGGTCCAGGAAGTCCGTGAACTTCAGGTCGTTCGAGATCCCGATGATGGACACCCGCGAGTTCTGGAGTTCGGAGTTCATCCGCGAGAGATTATAGAGCGTGTCGTCCCCGGACTTCTCGACGAGCTTGTCGATCTCGTCGAGCATGATGACGACCACGCGCTCGTGGTAATCCACCGCGTCGAAGAACACGCTGTACACGCGGTCGGTCGGCCACCCCGTCATCGGCACCTCCTCGAACTCCTCGCGGTCCGCTTCGAGTTGCGCGATACGCTCCTCGACCGCATCCGTCGAGTCGAACTCCGTCTCCGGAAGCACCTCGGACGGCCGCTGCTCCTCGACGTCCTCGAGAAGCGCTTCGAGCTCCTCGATGCGGCCGTCGATGTACTGCTCGTTCTCCTCGATGAACTTGTTCGCGAGCTGCGCGAGCACCCGATACTGGGTGTCGGTGACCTCGCAGTTGATGTACTCGACCTCACAGGGGACGTCGTAGCGCTGACTCGTCGACTCCAGTTCCTGACTGACGAACTTGGCGCTCGCGGTCTTGCCCGTCCCGGTCTTCCCGTAGATGAGGATGTTCGACGGCGTCTCTCCACGGAGTGCGGCGACCAGGATGGTCGCCATCTTGTTGATCTGTTCCTTCCGATGCGGGAGTTCGTGTGGCGTGTACGACGGCCGGAGGACCTCTTTGTTCTCGAAGATCGGTTCGCCGCTCAGGAGGTCGTCGAACAGGCCCGTCGACTCCTCGTCGTCACCCTCGTCGAGGACGACCTCGTCGAGGTCGACGTCGAAGTCACGGTCCTCTCGTCGCGGCTCGGCCGTCGAATCTGTGTCGTCGTCGGACATTACTTGACCCCTTCGTTTCTACTGGAGTTCCCGCCGCCAGAGGGGAGAGCGTGCCGGTAGAGAACCCCGAACGGACCGATTACGAGAGTGGGGCGTACGCGGAACGTCCAGTTGATGCACACGAACCAGATGAAGGGTAGGTACTTAATAGTTGCTCCTTGGGCGTCAGGTTCCGGTGCTGTGCCGCGGACCAGACATCGAACACCAACCTTCACGACCGGACGACGAGTAACCATCACCTTCCAGCGACCGTCGACTGGAACGCTTCGCCCTCGGTCGGTTCCAACGCACGCCGTCACTCTTCTAACGTTCTAGTTCATTCGCTCGCGACGCGTACGCGCGAGCCACAGCGTGAACTTCGAGTGGAGTGTCCCGGAACGACGAGGGGCAGACCGCGACCGTTTCACGTCGAACTCGATAGAACACGGGTCCCTGCGACCGACGCCACTCCGTTGTGCGACCGACGGCACTCCGCACACCAGTCCATCCGCACGTCACCGCAGTCGTGCCAGCAGGTTCCCGGTCGTTGACGCACACCTCGTTCGACGTTGGTGTCGATGAGGCTGTCGCTATCGCTGTCGGCCCAGTTGGCCCAATCAGTGTCGAAGCTCGGAATCGCTGAGTTCTATCGTGCCTGGAGTTGAACCGGTGGGGTCGGCGGTGTCGTTGTGGACTCGAAGCAGGGGGCTAGGTCGGAAGGGGTGAGTCGGGGCGCTTCGGGTGTATCACGGTGACGTGTGGCTCTGTTCGGTCGTTCCCGTCCGTCGAGGCGCTCGCTTCGACTGGAAGACGAACGACGGACGCTCGGAGCGCCAGTCGAGTGCCCTGGGTTCGAGTCGAACGGACGGACGGTGGTCGGTCGAGTCCGATGAACCGCTACAGATGGATGGTGTTCGTTCCGAATCTCGAGGCGTGAGGTGTCGGTCTGCATGGATCGACCGGATCGATGGCGTGACGCAATCAACGAGACGAGGTAAGCGAAGCCGCGACACGAGTGAAGCCGCGACACGAGTGAAGCCGCGATGGATCTGAAGGGGTGTCGGAGTCGGAGCGAGGCGTACTCGGACTTCCCGTCGTGATTCTGGGGGGCGTTGGAACCGCTGGCTCGTTTCGTAGTCGTCGGGGGATTCGGAGTCGTGGACACTGGCGAGGCGAGGTTTGTCGTTCGACTCGAATCGGTGGGTGTTCGTATTGCAGTGTTGTTCGTGCAGGCCGGGAGTATTTCGAGTCGAACGGCCTCGAGAAGCACTCGAGTCGCCGTGTGACGACTGCCGTCGCCGGGGTGCTGCTGCCGGGATGGGGTTCTCGTGTCGTGGCTGCAAACGAAAGAGGGGTCGGGTTGCTCGTCGGAGGTGGGGACCCCCCCACCCCTTCGTTTCGGGTGGAACGCGTGGGAGGGTGGGGTGGGGGAGGGGGGTGTCTAGTAGGGGAAGCATTAAGTAACTACTACCAGAACCATACCCGTAAACCAGAAATAACGCCGTACTTGTTTGTTTCTAGTCTAGTTGTCTAGACAGCTGCTCGATTAATCTAGCTTTCACTAGAATTCCGTCCAACACGTCTCCGGGTTTCTCATCCAGTCCGTGTCGCGAGCCGCCCGAGGCCACCCGTCCCCCACGACCCACCCCCTCCACAACTCGACGTTCCACCCGAAACGAAGGGGTGGGGGGCTGCACTCCGTCGAATGATACCATCCCGCACGCACTCTCGTGTCCTGGTCCGCGTCAGTCGATCGGGAGGCCCAGTTCGCAACGACAGAATCCGGCTGGACCCTCGGCCTTCTCCTTCCGTTCCGGATTGACCTTCTCCTTTCGTTCCGGGCTGCCTTCTCCTTTCGTTCCGGACGGGAAACTGGCCTCGTTGCTCGTCCAGTGGCACTGACATGCATCGACGTTCGTCGATTTTGTCGGAGCGATTCTAGTGAAGTAAAGGGGTCGTACCGGTGCACTTGAAGCGTTGGTGTGTCCGGTAAGTACCGGTTTCGAGGACGTTTAGACGGCCGATTCGTTTCCAAACGTGGTACTATCGTCCCACCCCCAGTTCCAGTCGAACCCTCCGCCATTGTTATAGGGGATCTAACACGTCTGACACAGGCTTAAGTGAATCCAGTGCGGTAGTACGTCCAGACGCACGCAAATCGTCGCGCAAGCACGCGCCGTCGTCCCCGACGACCGGGGAGATGCCGCGCGTTTCGACGGCGTCGACACGACCCCGATTCGGCTCCCACGAGGGTCTCAGACGCACCCCGTCGACGCGGGCTCGGCGCCCGTCGAACCGCAAGGCGAGAGCCGTGTGCCACACACATAACCGAACGCGGACGGGAGGATAGACCAGGATGGGACTGCTATCAGGACTCAAAGACAGCCTCCAACGGGTTACGGACAGCCTCTTCTCGGAGGACGAACAGAAACGCATCGGCATCTACGGACCGCCGAACGCAGGGAAGACGACACTGGCGAACCGAATCGCTCGGGACTGGACCGGGGACGCGATCGGTCCGGAGAGCCACATCCCTCACGAGACGCGACGGGCGCGTCGGAAGGAGAACGTGGAGATCGAGCGGAACGGGAAGTCGGTGAGTATCGACATCGTCGACACGCCGGGTGTGACGACGAAGGTGAACTACGAGGAGTTCCTCGATTACGAGATGGAGAAGGACGACGCCGTGCGACGCAGCCGCGAAGCCACGGAGGGTGTTGCGGAAGCGATGCATTGGCTGCGCGAGGACGTCGACGGCGTCATCTACGTGCTGGATTCGACCGAGGATCCGTTCACGCAGGTGAACACGATGCTCATCGGGATCATCGAGAGCCGGGACTTGCCGGTGCTCATCTTCGCGAACAAGATCGACCTGGACGATGCGAGCACGCAGCGGATCAGGAACGCGTTCCCGCAGCACGAGACGGTACCGCTGTCGGCATTGGAGGGTAACAACATGGACGAAGTGTACGACAAGATAGCGGAGTACTTCGGGTGATCGTGGATGCCTGAAGCCAAAGCATCAGACAACGACGGCGTTCAGATAGATCTCATCAGTGCCGAGCGGATGGATGGCCTGGCGAGCATGGAGAAGATCCGGATGATCCTGGACGGCGTCCGTGATGGGAAGATCGTCATTCTCGAGGACGGGTTGTCGCCGGACGAGGAGTCGAAGCTCATCGAGGTGACGATGACGGAGATCAGTCCGGACGAGTTCAACGGGATCGAGATCGAGACGTATCCGCGGTCGTCGACGAGCGATTCGGGGATCCTCGGTCGGATCATGGGGCGCGAGGAGACGTCGAAGTTGACGGTCATCGGGCCGGCGAACCAGATCGAGACGTTGCACAAGGACGAGACGGTGATCAGTGCGCTGGTTTCACGGAAATAATGCCGCATCAGTGCACGGAGTGCGCGCGGACGTTCCCGGATGGCTCGAAGGAGATGCTGTCTGGGTGTCCGGACTGTGGTGGGAACAAGTTCCAGTTCAAGCCGTCGGACGCGGTGGACGTTGGCGCTGGCGGTGGTGCTGATAGCGGTGACGCTGGTAGCGGTCGCGTTGGTGGCGGTGTCGCTGATGGGTCGTCCGCTGGTGGGGAGGGCGGTGCGATGAGTCGCGCGAAGGCGACGGTTCGCGATCTGATGGGCCGCGGTGATGGCGACGACGGGACTGCGTCGACCGCTGGCGAATCACCGGGTCCCGGACCGTCGACGAACGCTCGCGAGACGTCAACTGCGGGGAACGGGTCGGCGAGTGCGAGTGACGCGCCGACGAGTGCGAGTGACGCGTCGAGTTCGGCGGCGTCCGAGTCGGAGTCCTCGGTGTCGCCTGCCGGCGATTCGTCGTCCTCCAATGACGTCGATGCGGACCGCGACCGTGTGACGCCGTCGGGGAGCGGTGAGTGGCCGAAGTCGGCGACGGAGGAGTACGATACGCCGGCGGAGAAGGCCAGTAGCCGTGAGTCCTACGAGGAGTCGGTTACGACGAGCGAGTCCACGACGTCTGAACGGTCGGTCGACACGTCGGAGTCCGTCTCTGGTGCGTCGGAGTCGTCGGTGAGTGAGGACGAGTCGGTGAGTGAGGACGAGTCGATCACTGCGCAGATGGGTGAGACGGAGGACGATGCGCAGCGGTCGGCTCGCTCGGACGTGGTGTCGCCCGACGAGTTACCGAGTCGTGAGTCGGCCGCTCCGGGCGGAATGCGCGACGATACGGGCGACAACGGGCCGTCTGAGCGTGTGGAGTCGTCTGAGCGCGCGGACCGGCCGCCGTCGAGCGAGGCGGCGGACGTGAAGGACCGGCCGAGTGCGGGTGACGTCGCGAGCGAGCCGGACGACGACTCGCCGAACCTGGACGAGCTCCGCGAGGAGTTGAACAGTCAGTTCGAGAGCATCAAGGTCCTCGACCCGGGGAAGTACGAGCTGAACCTGATGGAGTTGTACGACCGCGAGGAGTACATCATCTCGCTCCAGGAGGACGGCCGGTACGTCATCGAGGTGCCGGAGTCCTGGCGTGGCGACGCGAGCCCGGACTGACCGGGTCGTTCTGGTCGAGTTCGTTCGGGTCGAGTTCGTTCGGGTCGAGTGTGCGGGTTCGCTCTCGACCGTCGATTGTGCTCTGAGCGTGGTTGCGCGTCGTTCTCGTCGAATTGCGTGCTTCGACACGATGTCCCGACACCCCTTCGTTTCGTCTGGAGATTCTTATATCACCACTGGAGGGTCGACTGATTCGCGACCTCGCAAAGCGGTCTCGTGCGCTGCGACCTCGTCGGACGTAATCGGTAAGAGAGTGTGGTCGGTAGTCCCGGGCGGACTCGAATGGTTCGTCTCCGCGACGGTGCGCGTCGGCTCGCGTTCGCGTTCCCGGCGTTGCTCGCACGGCTCGGTGTCGTGGACCGGGAGCGCGGCGACGAGGCGTTCGACCTGGCGTTGCCGGTGATGGTGACGGGTGCGCTCCGGACGTTCCTGCGGACGGCGGACTTCCTGATGGTCGGGCAGGCGATCGGTGCGTCGGCGGTCGCGGCACTCGAACTCGGGTTCCAGTACTACTTCATCCCGTTCGGGTTGTCGTTGGCGTTGACGAGCGGCACTATCAGTGTCGTGTCGCGGTTCGTCGGTGCGGACGAGACGGGGCGCGCGAACACGACGCTCGCGGTGTCGCTGTGGTTGTCGCTCGCGTTCTCCATCCCGATGACGGCGGTGGCGTGGGTGTACGCGGACCCGCTGGTGGCGGTGCTCGCGCCGAACGAGACCGTGACCGAGATGGGGGCGACGTATCTGCGTATCGTGATGCTGTCGGTGGCGTTCCGGTTCTGGAGTATGACGGCGGCGCGCGCGCTCGCCGGTGCTGGTGACACGCGGACGCCGATGTACGTCCGACTCCTGACGCTTCCGACGAACATCGGACTGAACGCGGTCCTCATCTTCGGGCTCGGCCCGATAGCGCCGATGGGGGTGGCGGGCGCGGCGTGGGGGACGGTCGCGGCGAACGTTCTCGCCGCAGCGGTGTTCTTCGTGCTACTGTCGACGACGCGATTCCCGGTTCGGTTACCGCTCCCGGGGTTGCGGTCGCGTGCGGCGTCGACGGACCCGGGGTCGTCGACGGAAATGGGGTCGTCGACGGAAATGGGGTCGTCGACGGAGACGGCGACGACTGGGCGGCTCTGGGATGGTGGCATCGCGCGGGAGGTGGTTCGCGTCGGCCTGCCGCTGGCGGGGACGCGGTTGTCGCGGACGCTCGGCCGGTTCCCGTTCCTGTTCGTGCTGGGGGCGTTCGGGACGGGGACGCTGGCGGCGTACGCGATCGGGCGACGCGTGATGTTGCTTGCGATGATGCCGGCGTGGGGGTACTCGACGGCGGCGAGCACGCTCGTCGGCCAGCGCGTCGGGGAGGGCGATGGCGACGCCGCCGAAGCGGCGGGGTGGGCGACGCTTCGGGTGGCGCTCGCGACGCAGCTCTGTATCGCGCTCGTCCTCGTGGTGCTCGCGCGCCCGATATCGCTGGCGTTCGGCTCCGAGCACGTCGCGGACACGGTGACGTTCGTGCGCGTGTTCGGGCTCGGTGTCGGCGCGTTCGCGGTGTCGCGGACGATGCGCGGCGGACTGCGTGGCGCGGGTGATACGACGTGGCCGTTCTACGGGACGCTCGCGGGTACGTACCTCCTGAAGCTCCCGGTGGCGTTCCTCGCGCTCCCCGCGACGATGTCGGTGGGCGCGCTCGGGTTCGCGTTCACGCCCGGCATCGGCCTGGGCGTCGTCGCGGTGTACGCCGCCATCCTGCTCGACATGTACTTCCGGGCGGCGGTGAACGCCGTCCGTTTCAAGTCCGGGACGTGGCGCGTCATCGCGCGCCAGTCCGAGGTCGGCGCGGACGCTCCCGGGTGAGCTGGACGCCCGATGTCGCTCGCGGCGCGAGCGGCGTGCTTCGAAAACGGTAAGCCCGAGCGGTCGGACGGTCCGTGCATGAGTGACGCTACGAAGATCGTGCTCGTGACTGTCGGTGTGTCGGCCGTGCTCGCGCTCTCGTTGATGGCCGTGACGCTGTCGACGTAATCGGGATGTTCTCTGCGCGCGAGTGCTCGCCGGCCGTCGAGCGGGTTCGCGAGGCGCGAGCGCCGGATGCGGTCGTGGTGACCGCGGGGAGTGACTTCGAGACGCTGCCGCCGGCGCAAGCGGAGGACCTCGGCTTGCTCGTGGACGCGCTCGACCCGGTATCGTGCCCCGAGGAGTGGCTTCCCGAGGATGCGCCGGCGCTGCTCCGTCGGTTCGCGGGCGGGGACTTCACGGTCGGGATGCCGGGGGACGGAAGCGTGGTGTGGACGCGCCAGACGTCGCCGCCGATAGTTATCGTGAAGCCGCGCGTGGAGGGGTCGCCCGAGTCGTTCGTGGACTTCCTGGTCGCGGAGGCGCTCGTCGAACTCGGTATCGACGCACAGGGGGCGCGTGCGGACGACGACGCTTCGACGCCTGCGCCCGAGCACTTCCTGCCGTTCTTCGGGTCGACGTACCCCGACCTGGCGGCGGGGACGACGCTCGGGCCGAACGCGACGTACCAACTCGCGAACGCGCTCTACGAGGGCTGGCTGGGATTGCATACGCGCGACGTGTTCGCGTCGTGGGTGGACGCGAGCGACGAGCGCGCGGCGCTCGGCGAGGCGTGGGTGGACGCGGGCGAGCGCTTGGAATCCCGCCTCGACGGGCTGTCGCGGGAGGTGGCGCGCGGCGAGACGGAGTTCGCGGACGCGGCGGAACTAGCGTGTAGCGGCATCAAGCACGACGTCGACGTGCCGTCGCCGTTCGCGGCGCTCGCGACGGACGCGTACCGCGAGCGCGGCGCGCCGTTCGCGGTCAGGTGGGCGGAGAAGACGTTCGACGCGCTCGCGGACTAGGCGGGCGCGGCGTCGGTGGGGTCACTCGCCGGGGTCGGCGGGGTCACTCGCCGGCGTCGATGCGTTCGAGGACGACGCCGTCGACGAACCGGCCGCGGTCGGTGGCTTTCTCGCGTTCGCGAGCGTCGACGTCGTCCTGGGAGAACGCGCTCTCGTCGACGATGGCGTCGAGGACGGCGTGCACGTCCGCGAGCTCGTCGAGCACGTCGTCGCTTTCGTCACTGTCCGAACCATCGTTCGCGCCCGAGCCCTCGGTTTCGACTGCGTCGGCGTACTCGCGGGCTTCCTCGACGAGCTTCGCGGCGAGGTAGCGCTCGTACTCGCCGCCGTCGACCCGGCGCGTCACGGGCCGGTTCCCGTCCGCGCGGACGACCGCGGGGACGTCGTCGCGGACGAGCTTGTCGTACGCGCCGACGTACTCGTCGGCGGTGTCGCTGGCCGCGGATCTGCCGGCCGTATCACTGTTCTGGGTGTCGTCGTCGGTCATCGAGGAAGCCAGTGAAAGGAGGTCAGTCGGTGAGTTCGACGTTCCCGTCGACGTCGAGGTCGACGACGACGTCGAAGCGGTCGCGGTAGGATTCGACGACGGCGTCGTCGTGGACCTCGTCGGAGAGATGGAAGAGGCCGACGGCGTCGTACTCGGCGAGCAGGTCGAGGAGGCGGCCGACCGCCTCTTCGGTCGGTTCTTCGCCGGCGTAGTACGCGAGTTCGGTGATGGAGTCGACGCTCACGCGGAGTTTGCCGTCGTGGCTGTCGAGGAAGCGTTCGGTCTGTTCGATGATGCCGTCGAGGTCGTCGGGCGCGGAGACGTAGTGGACGTTGTCGCTGGAGCGGCGACTGTAGCCGCGTTCGACGCTGAGGGTGTCGAGGATGACGGCTTTCTCCTCGTCGACGTCGTAGTAGTCGAGTTTCTGGCGGACTTCGCGAGCGGTGGTGCGCGTGGAGATGACGAGGAAGGCGTCGGTGTCGTCTCGGAGGAAGTCGGTGTCGATGCGGTCGGTTTCGCCCGTAGAGGGATGAACGAGGAGGACGCCTGTCCCACCCGGAATGGTGTCCTCGGTGCCGTCTACGGCGAGCGTGTAGTCCATAGGTGTTTGGGACCGGCGGGACAGACTTAGGCGTTCGGGTGCCTGCTTGCGGTTCGCTAGCAAGCGATTGCGGGCGGGTGCGATTGGTCGGGAGCGCTCGGTTCGCGGTCAGAAGACGCTGTCGGCGGTGGCGGCGCCGACGACGCTGAAGATGGCGCCGACGGTGATGGCTTTCCCGGTGGCTTCGGCGACGACGGCCATCGGCGGGTCGGGGTCGGCGAGGATGGCGTCGGCGCCGACGAGGAACGTGGTTGGGGCTGCGAACGCGAGTGCGAGGATGGTCACGGAGCCGTACGCGACGACCATCAGGGAGAGGAAGCGGAGGGGGATGCCGCCGAGTTCGGCTTCGCGGTCGGGGTCGCGGTCGTCGTCGGCCTTGTAGAGGGCGCCGTAGCCGATTCCGAAGACGATGGCGATGGTGACGAGTGCGTGCCAGACGGTCATGTTCGCGGCGAGCACCCAGACCTCTTCGGTGACGACGAACGGGCCGGCGAGCAGGAATCCGCCGACGAGCTGCTGGGCGGTGTCGGCGAGCGCGTACCGTTTCCGTCGGCCGACCATGCCACAGCGGACGCTTCGTGCGTTGAAAAAACCCGTGGGGGCGGATGCGTCCCGGTTGGTCGTCGAGTCGGGTCGTCGTGGGAGCGTGCGGGGTCGAAGCGCCGCGAGTGCGTTCGTCGATGCGGTGAGTGCGTTCGCCGATGCGGTGAGTGCGTTCGCCGATGCGGTGAGTGCGTTCGCCGATGCGGTGAGTGCGTTCGCCGATGCGGTGAATGCGTTCGCCGATGCGGTGAGTGCGTTCGTCGATGCGGTGAATGCGTTCGCCGATGCGGTGAGTGCGTTCGTCGATGCGGTGAGTGCGCGGTCGGGGGCGTGGAGCGAACGGGTTTTGATGCGGGGTCGTGTGGCATCCCGTATGAGTGTTCGCGAGGAGTTCGACGCGTGGGCGGCGGATGGCCGCGACAAGGGCATGGAGGACCGGCACTGGCACACGGCGAAGCACGCGCTGGCGCGGATGCCGGTGGAGCCGGGGGACGTCGTCCTCGACCTCGGGTGCGGGAGCGGGTACGCGGGGCGTGCGCTGAAGGAGGCGGACGACGCGGGGCGCGTGTACGGGCTGGACGGGTCGCCTGAGATGGCGCGGAACGCGCGCGAGTACACCGAGGACGAGGACGTCGGGTTCGTCGTCGGTGACTTCGGGAGTCTGCCGTTCGCGACCGATAGCGTCGACCACGTGTGGTCGATGGAGGCGTTCTACTACGCGAGCGACCCCCACGAGACCCTGCGGGAGGTGCGGCGCGTCCTGAAGCCGGGTGGGTCGTTCTACTGTGCGGTGAACTACTACGAGGAGAACGTCCACAGTCACGGCTGGCAGGATTCGATTAGCGTGGAGATGACGCGCTGGAGTCACGACGAGTACCGCGAAGCGTTCCGCGACGCGGGGTTGTACGTCGCCGAACAGGATTCGATTCCGGACCGCGACATCGAGATTCCGGACGCGGACGCCTTCCCGACCGAGAATTGGGAGACGCGCGAAGAGATGGTGGAACGCTACCGCGAGTACGGGACGCTCCTCACCGTCGGCGTCGCGCCCTGACCGTCGGCGTCGCGCCCTGACCGTCGGCGTCGCGCCCTAATCGTCGGTCTTGTGGCTCGACGCACCAGGTTCGGAGGCGGTCGCGATTCTCGGTTGCGGGAGAGTCCCGATATGCCATAGCTTTAGGCGATTCGGGGGCGTTCCTTGGAGATATGAACGAGGGCGACGGGCGAGCTTTGCGGTACTCCTGGACGGCGAGCGGGTCCGACGAGCCATCCGAACGGTTCAAGATGCTCGTCGGGACGCTCGAGGACGCGGTCTTCGAGCTCGACGGTGACGACCGGCTCGTCGCGGTGAACGACGCGCTCGTTGCGCAGACCGGGTACGAGTCGTCGGCGCTCTTCGGCGAGGACGCGTCCACGCTCGTCGCGGAGCAAGACGAGACCGCGTTCGTCGAGTCGCTCGCGGCGCTCCGGTCGGCGTCGAGCGACGACCCGTCGACGTTCGACGTCCGCGTCGATTCGCCGACCGGCGACCGCGTCCACTGGTCGGTTCAACTCGCGGCCGTGGACGAGCGCGAGGACGACGAGCGCGTCGTGGGCGTGGCGCGGGACGTCACCGCGGAGCGCGCTCGCGCGGAGGAACGCAGGAAGTACGAGCACATCCTCGAGACCGTCCAGGACGGCGTGTACGTCGTCGACACGAACGGTCGATTCACGCTCGTGAACGACGCGTTCGTGGACTTCTTCGGGTACGAGCGCGAGACGTTGCTCGGCGAGCACGTGTCGACGGTCGTCGACGACGAGATCGCCGAGCGCGCGGCCGACCGGGCGGCGGCGCTCGAGGCGGACCGGGCCGAGGACCCGCTGCTGGAGGCGGACGTGGAGACCGCGACCGGCGAGGCGCTCACGGCGGTGGCGTCGTTCGGAATCCTGCCAGGTGAGGACGACCGATTTCATCGCGTCGGCGTGGTCAGGAACGTGACGGAGCGACGAGCGCGCGAGCGCGCGCTCGAGGAGTCAGAGCGACGGTATCGGACGCTCGTCGAGAACTTCCCGGAGGGCGCGGTCGGGTTGTTCGACGAGGACTTCCGGTTCACGGCGGTCGGTGGCGAGTTGATGACGGAGATTGGGACGAATCCGGCCGAGCGCGTCGGCGAGTACGTGTTCGACCTGTACCCGGAGGACGTCGTCCGGGAGATTCGGCCGTACTTCGAGGGAGCGATCGCGGGCGAGAAGCACTCGTTCGAGATCCAGTACAGGGGGCGTGACTTGCTCGCGCACACGCTCCCGGTGAGCGGCGACGACGAGGTGTTCGGTGGGATGCTCGTGGTCCAGGACATCTCGGAGCGCCGGGAGCGCGAGCGCGAGTTGAGCGAGGAACGCGAGCGGTTGGCGGCGGTGAACAACCTCCACGAGGTCGCGCTGGAGGTGAATCGGGCGCTGGCACGGCAGCGGTCCCGCGAGCAGATCGAGGCGGCGGTCTGCGAGCATCTGGGGTCGTCGGATTCGTACACGTTCGCGTGGGTGGGGTCGCTGGAGCGCGAGGGCGTGGGCGCGGACGAGCGGACGCGCGTGGTGCCGTCGTCGGCGACGGACGAGTCGATGACGTTGGAGGCGTTCGACGTGGACCTGGACGCGCCGGTCGAGGAGATGGGGCCGGACGAGCGAGCGATGGCGACTGGCACGGTTCAGGTGTCGTCGACGGTATCGGCGGCGCCAGCGGACGGGTTCTGGCGGGCGCACGCCGAGGAGATGGACGTGGTGGCGGTGGCGTCGGTACCGGTTCGGTTCGAGGACGAGCCGTTCGCGGTATTGAACGTGTACACTGACCGCGAGGATGCGTTCGGCGAGGTGGAGCGTGGAGTGCTGACGCAACTCGGTGAGATCATGGGGTTGGCGATGGCGGCGGCGGCGCGCGCGGAGACGGTGGCGTGGGAGCGCGAGCGCTTCGAGCTCCTGAATCGCCTCATCCGTCACAACCTCCTGAATTCGCTGAACGTGGTTGGTGCGCGCCTGGAGCTGTTGGAGGGGCACGTGGACGAGGCGGTGCTGGGGCATCTGGAGACGGTGCAGGTGCGGACGCGGGAGATGACGCGGGTCGTGGAGACGATCCGGCACGTGATGCAGGCGATCGGGGACGAGAACCACGAGCTGGAGCCGGTGGCGCTCGGGTCGATGGTCGCGGAGCAGGTGGAGCGTGCACGGTCGTCGTATCCGGCGGCGTCGTTCGAGGTGTGCGGTGACCTGAATGAGGTGGGGCCGGTGATGGCGGACGAACTGCTGGGTGAGGTGCTCGAGAACTTGTTGTCGAACGCGGTGGAGCACAACGATGCCGACGAGCCGCGGGTCCGCGTGGGGGTGTCGTCGTCGGATCGGGCGGCGTCGGTGTGGGTGGCGGACGACGGGCCGGGGGTGTCGGCGGAGATGCGCGAGCGGTTGTTCGAGAAGGGCGAGCGTCGGTTCGACAGCCCGGGGTCGGGCTTCGGGCTGTACCTCGTGCGGGAGATCGTGCACGCGTACGACGGGGTGGTCGAGGTGGAGGCGTCCGAGATGGGTGGGGCGCGCTTCGAGGTCACGCTCCCGACGCCGGACGACGCGACGTGAGCGTGGCGGACTGGCGTCGTCGGACGGGCGCGGGACGGGCTCGCGCGCCGAACCAGTCGTGACGGAGCGGTTCGCCGGCGAGATTCTCGACGATTCCCTCGGCTTCGAGTGGAAGCACTGGTGTCTGGAACGACCGGGGTCCTGTGGGTCCAGCGGTGCGGCCGTCAGACCGACCCCAGGTTTACGTCTCGTGTAAACCTCGCTGGGTTTCGGATGGTCCCACGCACGCACCGAGCGCGAACGCAGTGAGCGCTCGGCCTCTCTTCGGCAACGTTTGTTCGAGGAGGGTGCGCGTCCGGCGCACCCTTCGCAGAAAGCGGTTGTTAGTCGTCGCAGGTGGCGTCGGCAGCGTCGGTTTCGGCGTCGGCAGCGTCGGTTTCGGCGTCGCCGGTTACGTCGTTCGATTCGGGTGTTTCGTGGGGGACGCTCATGACGATGGCGTCGCCGGAGAGGACGGTGGTCTCGTCGGGGGTGTCGGTGTGGGTGGTGACGGTGGTGTTGGCGCGGAGCTGGTCGTTGCCGAGGTCTTCGACGATCTCGACGTGGGCGGTGACGGTCTCGTCGGGGCGGACGGGGGCTTCGAACTGGAGGTCCTGGGAGAGGTAGACGATGTCGCCGTCGAGGTCGGCGAGGGCGGCGGAGAGGACGCCGGCGGAGAGCATGCCGTGGGCGACGCGGCCGTCGAACATGGTGTCTTCGGCGTAGTCGGTGTCGACGTGGATGGGGTTGGTGTCGCCGACGAGGTCGGCGTACGCTTCGATGTCGCTTCTCGTGATGGTCTTGGTGGCGTCGGCGGTGTCGCCGACGGATGCGACTGGCATGGACGTGGCTTTCTCTGAGGCGTCATTAGCGTGTCGGGTTAACATGTGAATCAGGAGATTCAGGGTGGTCGTGGGTGATTGGTGAGGTATGCCACGGGTACGGAACGACGGAGTGGAGATCGCGTACGACGTCGCGGGGCCGCCGGATGCGCCGGTGGTCGCGTTCTGCGAGGGGCTGGGGTACGGGCGGTGGATGTGGCGGTTCCAGCGCGAGCGCCTCGCGGACTACCGGACGATCGCGTTCGACAACCGTGGGACGGGCGCGAGCGAGGAACCGGCGGACCCAGAGGCGTACTCTATCGGGGCGTTCGCGAGCGACCTGGAGGCGGTCCTGGACGCGGAAGGCGTCGAGTCGGCGCACGTCGTCGGTGCGAGCATGGGTGGGATGACCGCACAGCGGTACGTTCACGAGTACGACCGCGCCGAGTCGCTCTCCCTGCTCTGCACGAGTCCGGGCGGCGAGCTCGCGGTGCCGACGCCGGCGGCGACCCAGGAGCGGATGTTCGACGTGCCCGAGGACGCGGACGAGCGCGAGGCGATCCGGTTCAAGATGGAGCCGGCGATGACGGAGTCGTTCTGGGCGGCGAACCAGGACCTCGTCGCGGACATCGTCGACTGGCGCCTCGAGAGCGACGCGAGCGAGTTCGCGCGGAACCAGCAGGCGGCGGCGGTCGCCGCGTTCGACGCGACGCCGTGGCTCGCCGACCTCGACGTGCCGACGCTCGTCCTGCACGGGACGGGCGACCGCGTGCTGCCCGTGGAGAACGGCGAGCGCTTGCACGAGCGACTGCCCGAGAGCCGTCTGGAGTTGTACGAGGACGGCGCGCACCTGTTCTTCGTGGAGGACGCCGATGCGGTGACGGCGGACGTCCGCGAGCACGTCGCGGCGGTCGAGGGCGACGACGGGACGACCGAAGCGCCGGACGCGGACGCATGACGGTGCACGGGCACGGGTCGCGGCCGTACGACTGGGTGGGTGACTGGAGCGCGCGCCGACGCTCGCTCTCGCCTGACGCGGTCGGGCTGCGGGACGCGACGACCGGCGAGGCGTTCTCGTACCGCGAGCTGGACGAGCGCGCGAACGCGACCGCTCGCTTGCTCGCCGAGCACGGCGTCTCGAAGGCGTCGCCGGCGGCGGAGCCGGCGCCGGGCCCCGACCAGGTCGGCGACGCTGCGGTCGGCGGCCGCGTCGCGGTGGTGTCGCGGAACCGCCCGGAGCTCGTGGACCTGTTCTTCGCGACGGGGAAGACGGGTGGGGTGCTCGCGCCACTCAGTCATCGGCTCGCGGAGCGCGAGCTCGCCGAGTTGCTCGACGACGTCGCGCCGAGCCTCGTCGTGGTCGAGGGGGCGTTCGACGACGACGTGGCGGGTGCGCTCGCGCACGACGCTTGTGGCTACGACGGGCCGGTGCTCGGGCTCGGCGAGTCGCGCTTCGACGCGTTCGCGGACGCGGTCCCAGACGACCGCTCGCCGTTCGACGGCCCGGACCTCGGGATGGACGACGCGCACATGTTCCTCCACACGGGCGGGTCGACGGGGACGCCGAAGGAGACCGTCCTCACGCACGGCGGTATCGCGTGGAACTCGTTCAACACCATCACGATGTGGGGGCTCCGTCCGGAGGACGCGACGCCGATGGTGTTCCCGATGTTCCACACGGGCGGCTGGAACGTCCTCACGCTCCCGCTCTTTCACCTGGGGGCGGAGGTCGTCATCGCGCGCGAGTTCGACGCCGAGCAGGTCCTCGAGATCGTGGACGAGGACGACGCGACCCTCCTCGTCGCGGTCCCCGCTGTATTGCGGATGATGACGGAGGCCGAGGGGTGGGAGTCCGCGGACCTCTCCACGCTCCGGTTCGCGAAGTCCGGCGGCGGGCCGTGCCGGCAGAGCGTGATGGAGGAATGGTGGTCTCGGGGCGTCGACCTCTCGCAGGGGTACGGCCTCACGGAGTGCGGGCCGAACAACTTCGCGATGCCCGAGGGGTGGGCGCGCGAGAAGGCGGATAGCGTCGGTGTCCCCGGGATGCACGTCGACGCCAGGGTCGTCGACGACGATGGCGAGGAGTGCGAGCAGGGTGCGGTCGGCGAGCTCGAACTCGCGAGCCCGCACGCCGCGGACCGCTACTGGCGGGCGCCCGAGGAGTCCGCGGCGACGTTCGGCGCTCGCGAGGGAGACGACCACGCGTACGTCTCCACGGGCGACCTCGCCAGGGTCGACGACGACGGCTACGTCCACATCGAAGGTCGGAAGAAGGAGATGTTCGTCTCCGGCGGCGAGAACGTCTACCCGGCGGAGGTCGAGGACGTCCTCAGCCAGCACGCGAAGGTCGACGACGTCGTCGTCATCCCCGTACCCGACGACACGTGGGGCGAGGTCGGGAAGGCGGTCGTCGTCGGCGACGAGACCCTCGACCTCGCGGCCGTCGAGGCGTTCTGCGACGGGAAGCTCGCGCGGTTCAAGATCCCGAAGCACCTGGCGTTCGTCGACGAGATGCCGACGAGCGGCCCGTCGAAGATCGACCGTGGCGCGGTCGAGGAGCGGTTCGGCGGGGCGTAAGGCCGCCGATGGCGGTTCGGCGGGACGTAAGGCCGCCGATGGCGGTTCGGCGGGACGTGGTCACCAGGACCAGGACCCGCCGGGGTCGTCGACGCCGCGGACCCGCCTGGCGCCCTGCCAGACCTGGGTGACCCCGATCAGGGTTCCGACGAGGACGGCGACGACCCAGGGAACGGCGTCGAGCGCGCCGCTGACTGCCATCGCGAAGAACGCCAGTCCGATGCTCGCCTCGCCGGCGCCCCAGAGGTGGTGGGACTCGACGCTTGCTGGCGGGCGAGCGCTCGTGATGTAGAGCACGCCAGCGAGCCCGAACAGCGCCACGTAGCTGGCGGTGCCCGGCTCGGCCCACGCTCCCGTGACGAAGACGGCCATCAGCACGCCGAGTCCGAGGAGGACGGCGCCGTAGACGGCTCTGGTTCGCGGCTGCACGGATTCGGCTTCCGCGGCGACGCTGAAAAAGGTCGGTCCTACGGCTCGGGGTGGGCGTCTACGACTCGGGGTGGGCGTACACCATCTCCATCCGGAGTCCCTCCTCGTCCTCGCCGGGGTCGTCGGGGAGCGTCTGGAACTCGCCGGTGAGTGAGCTGGCGGTGACGGCGAGCGCGAACGCGTCGAGGAGGTCGTCGTTCGAGAGCGCGGGGTCGTCCCAGTCGAGGAGCGCGCTGCCGGCGTCGGCGAGCGCGTCGTGGAACGCGCTTCGGCGGTCGCCGTGGTCGTCGGTGACGTCGGGGTGAACGGCGGCGAGGGCGTCGACGCGCTCCCAGTACGCGGCCGCGGGCTGGCTCGACTTCGAGAACCGCATATCCTGGTGGTCGTTGAGCGCCCAGAAGCACACTTCGGGGTGGGCTTCGCGGATGCGGTCCTGGGTCGCTTCGGTGGCGGCGTCGTCGCGTAGCACGCTGTCGACCTCGCGGATGCGATGGGTGATGTTGAACGTCTGCTGCATCAGGCCCTTGTCCACGCACTCCTTCTGGGTCGCGTTCGCCGTGGCGTAGTCGTCCTCGTCGAGGATCTCCCGGATCGGGACGTTGAACACGCTCGACTGGCGGTTCTCCAGGCGTTTGCGCGCTTGAACCTCCGGCTCGCGGGCGGGGTCGTCGTCGGGGAGACCGATGGGGACGTCGACGAGGACGGTGAGGTGCTCCGCGTCGACGGTTTCGAGGTCGCTCCAGAGGTCGGTCCAGAGGGCGCGGAACGCGCTACCGTCGGCGTCGGTGTCGGCGTAGCGATGGACGCTCGCGTACTCGCGGTCGTGGTATTGGACGGCGACCCAGCCGTCGGGGGCGGCGTCGACGCCGACGGCGACGTGTTCGGGCATGACTGCGCGTTCGGATGCGGCGAGGATAAGCCCCCGGTCGTCGCGCACCGAACTGACCTTGGAATACAAAGCAAGGGCGCGTGTCTTGCCGGTTCAGGGGTGTTTCGGGAAGAAAACGCTTATGAACGAACACGTCGATGTTTGTGTAACGGTACCACACGAATCATGATCGACCTCGCGATGGACATGGAGCAGTACGACTGCCCGTTCATCGACACGACCGCCGACCACGACGTCGAGTTCGCGGCCGCGCACTGGGAGTTCCATCCGGTCGCGGAGGAACTCGAGTGCCGGATGGTCGTCGAGAGCCCGGACCGCGGCGCGCTCGACAACGGGCTGTCGGCGCTCCAGTCCCACGAGAACATGCACGACGTCGACCTCCTCGCGAAACAGGAGGGCGTCGCGCACCTCAAGACCGTGATGGCGGAGACGGACGCGATGGGCACCATCCGCGACAACGACGGCTACATCACGGGCCCGTTCTACATCGCCGACGGCTCGGAGACGTGGCACGTCGGGTTCGACCAGGCGTCGAAGGCCGACGGCACGCTCAGCGAACTCGAGCGCGACAACGAGTTCGACGTCGTCGAACGCGACGAGGTGACGCTCCCGCAGATGAACGACGTCGTGCAGAACGCCGCGGCGGCGATGACGCTCGTCGACGGCTGCCGCGAGCTCTCCGACGTCGAACGGCAGACGCTCGAATCCGCGGCCAGCGGCGGGTACTTCGAGAGCCCGCGGCAGACGAACCTCGGGGACCTCGCCGAGGAGTTCGACGTCTCCAAGCCCGCGGTCTCGAAGAACCTCCGCAGGGGCGAGCGGAAGATGGTCGAGCGCGTCGTCGACGCGCTCTCCGAACTCGACGACTGAGCGGCCGCCCGGTCGACACACGGGAGTTCCGCGGTCAACGTTAACACGTTAACGTGGCAGTTCTTGCGGGATGCGAGCATCTACCAGTAGTGTCATGAGTCGCGTACACGTGTCACGAAGGAAGATGCTGGGAGCGATCGCCGCGGCGGGCATCGGGGGCGCCGCCGGGTGTACCACGGGGAACGGAACCGAGACGGAGACCGACGGCGACGGCGGCGACGGCGGTGGCGGGTCGACGACGAGTCAGACCACGTCGCAGGCGGACGTCTCCGCGAGCGGCACCGTGAAGATCGGCGTGATGCAGCCGATGAGCGGCGACCTCCAGTACTACGGGATGCAGGCGATCTGGGGGTTCCTCTCCGGGCTCGCGTACAAGACCGACACCGACCCGCTGACGGGCGTGTCCGAGGGAACGGAGACCATCGAGGACGGGGACGTGACGTGGGAGCTCGTGTTCCGCGACACGGAGTTCTCCGCGGACAAGGCCCAGACGATCGCGACGAACCTCGCGCAGGACGACGAGGTCGACGCGCTGTTCGGCGGGACGTCGTCGGCGGCCGCGGGCCGCATCATCGACACGGTCATCAACACGCAGGAGGTCGACATCCCCTACATGGCGGGGCCGGCGGCGTCCGCGAGCATCACGTCCAGTTCGAAGACGTGCTCGCCGCAGGTGTTCCGCGCGAACGAGAACACCGCGATGGACGCGCGTTCCGGCGGGAAGTACGTCGCGGAGGAGACGGACGTCGAGCGCGTGTTCCTGATGGGCGCGGACTACTCGTTCGGGCGTGCGGTCGTCCAGAACTACAAGGAGGTCCTCGAGACCAACGGCGTGGAGATCGTCGGCGAACGGTTCGTTCCGCAGGGGTACGACGAGTTCGACGGGTTGTTCCAGCAGGCCGTGGAGGCGGACGCGCAGGGCGTCGTCGGCGGGTTCACGGTCGCGACGCTCCCGAACTTCCTGACGGCGGCGGCGAACTACGACGTCCGCGTCTTCGGCGGGTTCGCGACGGAGATCACGAACTCGGTGCTGGGTGGACTGCTGGAGAACCTGCTCGGCGACGACTTCACCGCGCAGGGCATGCGTGACGCCGAGATCGGGCCGTTCACGACGCGGTACCACTGGAACCAGTACGACAACGACATCAACTCGTCGTTCGTCGACATGTACACGTCGGCGTACGGGAAGGTCCCGGACCTGTTCACGTCGGGGACGTTCACGGCGGCGTCGTCGTTCCATCAGGCCGTGCACGCGTCCGGGTCGACGGACGGCGTCGACCTCGTGGACGCGATGACGGGGATGACGGTGACGGACACGCCGAAGGGCGAGGACGGGTACGTCTTCCAGGAGTACAACAATCAGGCGCGCTCGGAGATGACGGTCGCGTATCCGGTGCCGACCACCGACGAGTGGTCGGACCTCTGGGGGGCGAGCATCCAGCCGAGCGACCCGGTGTCGCGCGTCGACAAGGACCAGACGACGATCCCGCGTGGCGGCATGGATTGCTCGCTGTAGGCCATGGGGACGGAACTACTGCGGACGCAGGGACTCGAGAAGCACTTCGGTGGCGTGACCGCGGTCGACGACGTCGATTACTCGGTGTCGACTGGCGAGACGGTCGCGCTCATCGGCCCGAACGGCGCGGGGAAGACGACGTTCTTCAACCTCCTGACGGGGTCGCTGTCGCCGTCCGCGGGAACGGTCGAGTTCCGCGACGACGGCGAGTGGGTGGACGTCACGGACTTCGACACGCACGAGACCGCGCAGGCGGGCATCCACCGGTCGTACCAGGTGACGAACATCTTCCCGACGAGTACCGTCCGGGAGAACGTGCGTGTGGCGGCGCAAGCGCACGGATCGGACACGCATCGGTTCTGGCGGCACGCGGACAGCTTCGAGGACTACCACGCGGAGACGACGCGCATCCTCGAGCGCGTCGGACTCGGCGACCTCGCGGACCGACCCGCGCAGGCGTTGAGTCACGGCGAGAAACGCCACCTCGAACTCGCCATCGCGCTCGCGGGCGACCCCGACCTCCTCCTGCTGGACGAGCCCGCGGCGGGCGTGTCCAGCGAGAGCGTGGACGAGGTCGTCGACCTCATCCGGGACGTCGCGCAGGACCACGCGGTCCTGCTCGTCGAGCACAACATGGACGTCGTGATGGACCTCGCGGACCGCATCACGGTCCTGCATCGCGGCGCGCTCATCGCCGACGGCGAACCGGAGGCGGTCCGGGCGGACGAGCGCGTTCGCGAGGCGTACCTCGGCGGGTACGGGAGCGACGACGACCCGACTGCTGGTGATAGTCGACCGGACGACGCGGGCGACGGCGCCGGCGACGGCGACGGCGATACCGCGGCGACCGACGGAGGTGTCGCATGAGCGCGGACGAGCAACCTGCGACCGATGCGACAGCCGGAGGCGTGGCCGAGAGCGTCGACGCGCCGCTCCTCGAGATGGAGGACGTCCACGCGTACTACGGCGAGAGCCACGTCCTCGAAGGCGTGTCGCTGCGGGTCGACCGCGGGGAGACGGTCGCGCTCATCGGGCGGAACGGCGTCGGGAAGACGACGACGCTACGCGCGGCGCTCCAGTTGACGCCGCCGCGCGAGGGCGTGGTCAGGCTCCGCGGCGAGGACGTCACGGGCGAGCCGACCCACGAGCTCGCGCATCGCGGCGTCGGGTGGATTCCCGAGGACCGCCGGATGTTCGAGGAGCTGACGGTCGCGGAGAACATCGGCGTCGCGGTGAAGGACGCCAGCCGCGTCGACGAGAAGCTCGAGAGCGCGCTCGAGACGTTCCCGGAGCTCCGCGAGCACGAGAACCGGAAGGCGGGCGACCTGTCGGGCGGCCAGCAGCAGATGGTCGCCATCGCGCGCGGGCTCGTCGGCGAGAACGACCTCCTGCTCGTGGACGAACCGAGCGAGGGCCTCGCGCCGCAGATCGTGCAGACGGTCGCCGAGGCCTTAGAGCGCGTGAGCGACGAGGCGTCGCTCCTGCTCGTCGAGCAGAACTTCCCGCTCGCGATGGACCTCGCGGACCGCTTCTACCTCGTCGACAACGGCCGCGTCGTCGAGAGCGGTAGTACGGAAGGCGTGACCGCCGACGACGAACGGATACGGAGGTACCTAGCGTGACCTGCTCGCACGAGCGTCCGGCGTCCGCCAGGACGCCGGTACCGGTGCGGTCGACGGGTCGCACAGCGGCGGGTCGGAGGTGGTCGGCGTGACCTTCGACGTCGCGTCCGTCCTCCTCGCGGCCCTGTTCGACGCGGTCGGCGGACTGCCCGTCGGCGCTATCGTCGGCGACTTCCTGGAGTTCCTGTCGCCGTCGAACCTCGCGGGCGTGCTCGTCGACGGCATCGCGAAGGCGGCGGTGTTCGCGCTCATCGCGGTCGGCCTGACGCTCATCTTCGGGCTCATGGGCGTCCTGAACTTCGCGCACGGGTCGTTCACGATCGTCGGCGCGTACGTCGCGGGCCTGGCGATGGTGCTCATCGTCTCCACCGGCGACGGTATCGTGACGCGCGTGGCGCTGTTCTTCGTCGCGGTCGTCGTCGCGTTCGCGGCGGTCGCGGCGCTCGGCGGCGTCATCGAGACGAAGCTCATCCGGCCGCTCTACGACCGGCCGCCGCTCTACCAGATCCTGCTGACGTTCGGGTTGACGCTCGTCATCGACGAGGTCGTCCGGATGGTCGTGGACTTCTACGGCCTCCAGCCCCGGAGCGCGTGGCAGGAGGCCCTCGGGACGCGCCCGGACTGGTTCCGCGAGAACCACGAGTACTTCGGGCTCACGGTGGAGGGCATGGACCTCTTCGAGATCTTCCTCGGCGTGGTCGTCATCGGCGCGGTCTGGCTGTTCCTCACCCGCACGCGGTACGGGCTGTTCATCCGCGCGGGCAGCGAGGACGCCGAGATGGCGGAAGCGCTCGGCGTCGACGTCCGCCGCGTGTTCACGGTCGTGTTCGGTATCGGCGCCGGCCTCACGGGCGTCGCGGGCGCGCTCCTCATGTGGGACCCCGGCTGGGGCGCGAGCGTCACCGTCGGCGCGGAAGCCCTGCTGCCGGCGTTCGTCGTCGTCATCGTCGGCGGCCTCGGCACGTTCAAGGGAACCGTCGTCGCGGCGCTCGTCGTCGGGCTCGCGGACGCAACGATGACGTGGTGGTTCCAGAACGTCCTCGTCACCATGTCGTGGCTGCCCGAGGTCGTCGTGTTCGCCATCCTCGTCGGCGTCCTCATCGTGAAACCACGCGGCCTCTACGGCGTCCAGGAGGTGGGCGGCCATTAGCCCGCCTGCCTCCGGCGCCGACGACGACCGCGACGGTGTCGCCGAGGACGCGAACGCGACCGCGTCCACGGACGGCGGCGAGACGCCACCAGCGGACGCGCCGGGCGACGACGCGGCCAGCGCGTCCGAGCGCCGGCCGCGCACGAGTCACGGCCTGCTCGGCGGGACGCTCGCGAACGTCCTCGGTGGCGACTCGGCGTTCGCGCGGTACGCGCGGTCGACGACCGCGCACGCCGTCGTCCTCGCCGTCCTCGCGCTCTACCCGTTCGTGCACGCGTTCTTCACGAACCCCGCGACGTTCAACGTCGTCCCCGTCCTCTCGGCGGCACCCGAGTACTGGGCGGAGACGTTCGTCGCCGTCCTCCCCCGAGTGGAGACGATGGTCGCCATCTTCTACTTCGGGCTGTTCGCCGCGAGCTTCGACTTCATCTCCGGCTATACGGGGTACCTGTCGTTCGGGCACGCGGCGTTCTACGGCGTCGGCGCGTACGGCGTCATCCTCGTCGCGAACGGCAAGATCCCGCTGCTGGGGAGTCAGACGCCGTTCATGGTGACGATACTCGTCATGGCGATAGCTGCCGCGGTGCTCGCGGTACTCCTCGGGCTCGTGTCGTTCCGGCTGTCGGGCGTGTACTTCGCGATGATCACGCTCGGGTTCAGTCAGATCCTGTACGTGCTGTTCGCGTCCTGGGACTTCGTCGGCGAGAACCCGCGGGACGGCGTCGCGGTCCTCGACCACCCGGAGGGGTTCGAGATCGGGGTGCCGTTCGTGGACGCGCTGAACCTCCAGATCGGCCAGCTCCAGGGCGACTCCGTGCTGTACGGCCTGGACATGGCGAAGCTCGGGTTCGACTTCCTCGGGTTCGTCGACGTCACGGTCGACCTCGGCGGGACCGAGGTGTCGTACTACATGGTCGGACTCGTCGCCGTCCTGGGGTACGCGGCGATGCAGCGCATCATCCACTCGCCGTTCGGCCGCGTGATGATCGCGATCCGGGAGAACGAGGAGCGCGCTCGCGCCATCGGGTACGACGTGTACAAGGTGAAGCTCGCGGCGTTCGCGATGAGTGCGTTCTTCGGCGCTATCGCCGGCGGCCTGTTCGCGGGGTTCCGGCGCTCCGTCAGCCCGGAGAACTCGCTGTACTTCCTCGTCGCCGGGGACGCCCTGCTCGCCGCCGTCATCGGCGGGTTCGGGACGCTCGCAGGCCCCATCTTCGGGCGGCTGTTCCACATCAGTATCGAGGAGTTCCTGTCGAAGTCCGGGAGCGGCGGCGGCCTGCTCCCGTGGCTCGAACGCACGCTCGGGGACGCGACGATGTCGACCGAGACCGTCGGCGGCGTCACCGTCGGCGAGGGCGTCGACACGTTCCTGAACGGGCACGCCGAGCTGTACGTCGGGCTCGTGTTCGTGCTGTTCGTGCTGTACGTCCCGAACGGCTTGCTCGGCACCATCCGCGTCCGCATGGGCGGGACGGTCGCCGGGCAGACCGCGGCGCGCATCAAGCGCTGGGCGGCCGGCTCGGGGCGCGCCGACGCGGACGCGGCCGCGAGCGCGACCTCGGGCGCGGACGCGGAGGACGACGATGACTGACGGGGCGTCGACCGGCGACGCGCCCGCGGTCTGCCTCACCGGCCTCGGGACGTACGTGCCGAGCATCGTCGTCACCGGGGAGGAGATCGCGGACGCCTCCGGCGTGCCCGAGGACGTCGTCGTGGAGAAGATGGGCGTGCGCGAGAAGCGCGTGTGTCCGAGCGACGACGACCACGCGACCGACATGAGCGCGAAAGCCGCCAGAGAGGCGCTCGACGACGCCGAAATCGACCCCGCCAGTCTCGACCTCGTGCTCTACCATGGGAGCGAGTTCAAGGACCACGTCGTGTGGTCGGCGGCCGCGAACGTCGCGGACCGCATCGGCGCCACCGAGGCGTACGCGACCGAGTCCTACACGCTCTGCGCTGGCGCGCCCATCGCGCTCCGGCAGGTCGCCGCGCAGGTACGCGCCGGCGACGTCGACCGCGCGCTCCTGGTGGCGGCGAGCCGCGAGGAGGACCTCGTCGACTACGAGAACGAACGGTCGAGCTTCATGTTCAACTTCGGGAGCGGCGCGAGCGCGTACGTCGTCGAGGCGGGCGACGCTGCGGCCACGGCGACCGGCGGTGACGAGTCGGTCGCGACCGACGGTGGCGACGCCGCGGCCGCGAGCGCGGAACTGCCCGCGAGCGAGCGCGCTCGCGCGGTCGTCCGCGAATCGGCCGCCGTCACCGACGGCTCGTTCTCGATGGACGTCGTGATGCCAGCCGGCGGCTCGAAGCACCCACCGAGTCGCGAGACCGTCGCGGCTGAGGAGCCGATGCACACGCTCGACGTCCCCGACCCCGACGGCATGAAGGAGCGCCTCGCGGACGTGAGCCTCGAGAACTACCTCGACGTCGCCGACGACGCACTCGCGAAGAGCGGGTACGACCGCGGCGACCTCGACTTCGTCGCGGTGACGCACATGAAGCGGTCGTTCCACGACCTGCTGTTGGGTGAGCTCGGCTGCGACCCCGAGACGCAGGGGTACTACCTCGACGAGTACGGGCACGTCCAGAGCGTCGACCAGGCGCTCGCCGTCGAGGAAGCCCTCGCCGCCGACCCGCCGCGACTCGAGGACGGCGACGTCGTGCTCTTCCTCGCCGCCGGCACCGGGTACACGTGGGCGGCGACCGTGCTGGAGTGGGTCGGGTAGGAGCCGAGTCCTCGGGTGCCGGTGGCGGTACCTTCTTCTCTCCGCCGCGAGTCGATTCGGGTCATGTCTGCGCCTGCGGCCGCGGCGAGCGCGTCCGACGCGAGCGTCCCGAAGCGCCGGCGGCGCGCGTTCGCGGTCGTGGTGTTCGTCGTCGTCCTCGACCTCCTGGGGTTCGGTATCGTCATCCCCATCCTGCCGTTCTACGTGCGGTCGTTCGTCGCGAACGACCTCTTCATCGGGCTGCTGGCGGCGTCGTACTCGCTCGCGCAGTTCGCGAGCGCGCCGTACCTCGGCCGCCTCAGCGACCAGTACGGCCGCCGCCCCGTCATCGTCATCTCGCTGGTCGGTGGCGCGGTCGCGTGGACGGTGTTCGGCGTCGCTGGGGCGCTCTGGCTGGTGTTCCTCGCGCGCATCGTCGCCGGCGCCGCTGGTGGGAACATCGCGACCGCGCAGGCGTACGTCGCCGACATCACGCCACCGAAGGACCGCGCGGGCGCGCTCGGCATCCTCGGCGCGGCGTTCAGCGTCGGGTTCATCATCGGGCCCGCACTCGGTGGCGTCCTCGCCAGCCCCGAGGTCCTCGCGGTCGCACGCGACGTCCTCCCCGGCGTCGTGCCCGTGACGCGGTTCTCGATGCCGAGCTTCGCCGCCGCCGTCCTCTCGCTGGGCGGCGCCGCGGTCGCGTGGCGGTACCTCCCCGACCCCGCGAGCATCTACGACGACCCCGACGCGGCCACAGGCGAGGACGACCCGGACGCCGAGGACGCATCGGAAACGACCCCGTCGGACGCGCCCGCGCCGACGACGCCGGCGCGGCCGTCGACGCTCGTCTCGCAGTTCCGCGACGCGCTCGCGAGCGACGCGCTCCGCGGACTCGTGATTGCGTTCTTCCTCGTGAACGTCGCGTTCTCGGGCGTCACCGTGGCGTTCGTGCCGTGGCTCGCGGACGTGTTCGGGTTCGCGGAACCGCAGGCCGCGGCGTTCCTGACGTACATCGGCGTGCTCGGCGTCGTCGTGCAGGGTGGGCTGGTGCCACGGGTGTCGCGCCGCTTCGGCGACGCGAAGATGGCGGTCGCCGGCCTCGGCATCCTCACCGTCGGCGCCGCGGTCCTGCCGTTCACGCCCGACGTCGGGCGGCTCGCCGACATCGCCGTCGGTGGCTTCGCACCCGCGGTGGTCGCACTCATCGTGCTCCTGCCGCTGATACCGCTCGGGAACGGCCTGCTGTCGGCGGCACTCGGCGCGCTCGTGTCGACGAGCGCGAGCGCGAGCGAGCAAGGGAGCGCGTTCGGCGTCACGCAGGGCGCGGGGAGTCTCGGCCGCACCGTCGGCCCGCCCGTGATGGCGGGTCTCTACGAGTTCGGCGCGCGCTGGTCGCCGTTCGTCGCCGGCGCCGTCCTCCTCGTCCCGGCGCTCGTCGTCGTCGCACGGCGGCGCGTCGACGCGGTGGAGTCGTAGCGCGCTCCCCGGCGTCGCTCGCGCCCGCGACGGCGGTCGTGGAGCGGTACGCTCATGAGCGAGCGGCCGCTATCCGTGCGTCGTGGCGCGCTACTTCAAGTACCCGTGTCCGGGCTGTCGGAGCACGAACGACCTCCACGACTTCGACTGCAAGTTCACGGGCACGCCGTGGTTCGACGTCGAGAAGGCGTACACGGACATCGTCGGCGCGCTCGCGGACGGCGCGAAAGCCGAGGACGAACTCCGGGCGGCGGCACACGGCGACTGGGACTCGTTGCATCAGGCGGCGTTCCAGGAGCTCCGGGCGACGCGACGCGTCGACGAGACGACCGACGAGAGCGGCCGCGAGGTCCTCGAACTCGTCACGCCCGACGAGTACCGCGAACGCCTCGCGCATCCGCCCCACGACCCCGTGAAGACCATCTACGAGGAAGGGAGCGTGCCGGGCGCGCACGACAACAGCGTGTTCGCGATGGTCGCGTACTACGAGATGATCGGCCTGTCGTGGGAGGAGACGAGGGAGAAGGTCGTCGACTGGCTCGTCGAGTCGGGGACGTGGCAGCGCGGCGGGTTCGAGGAGGAGAGTCCGGAGGAACTCGTGGACTCGAAGCGGCACGTCCACGAGCAGGGCTACGGGTGGAAGGAGAAGGCGAAGGCCGCGAAGGCCGTCATCGACCGGCGCGCGTGACGTGATCTCTGCGAGCGATTCTGCCGGGACTGGTGTGAGCCAGTACTTCCATCGGTTCCAGTGACCGTCGCGTCGCCGCTACTGGCGCCGGTGCCTATGGATGGCCGCACGGCACCGCGGCCGCACGGCACCGCGCCTCGCCCTCCCCAGCCGACTCCTCGTTCGCGCCGCTCACTCGTCGCCCCTCGCACGCGTCGCGCCGCCGCGGCTCGCCGCCGCTCGACGCGGCGCGCGGCTCGCGCGCCGACCGCCACGGGGACGACTACTACGCGCTCGGGTTCTCTTTCGCTCGCGGTGCGTTCCAGGCGATGAGCGAGTGCGCCCGCTCGACGGCGTCGAAGCGGTGCCCGAGGCGGACGAGAAGCCGGGAGGCGCGGGGGACTGACGCCGACCGTCGCGCGAGCTCTCAGGCGTTCGACTCGCTCCCTGAACCCGTCTTGCGCTGGTTCCGCGCCCAACCGAGCGCGAACGTGGCGGTTCCGGCGAGCACGAGGAGGCCGCCCGCGAGGGAGAGCCCTGCCTCGCCCAGGACGTCGACTATCGGGTCGTGGAGCACGAGCGTGTTCCCGACCACCGCGGCGAGGAGGCCCGCCCTGCCCAACGCGTCGTCCATATGTCGACGAACGCGAACGAGGGATTTAGGGGTTGGGAACGCGCCGCCAGCACGAAGTGCAGGTTTCTTGTCGCTACCACGAGTAGCGGGCACCATGTCGACCCTCCGGTCCCTCCGTGCGTGGTCGAACCCGGAGTGGCCGTCCACGCCGACGTACGCCGCGCTCGCTCGGTTCGGCGTCCGGCGGAGCGCGTTCGTCGTCCCGTTCGTCGTCGCCCAGATCGCGATACAGTTCCCCGCAGGCGGGTACTGGATGTCGGCGTTCCTCGTCGGTACCGTCGCGTCGTTCGCTCCCGGGTATCTCGCCGGCGCCGCCGTCATGTTCGACGACTACGGGCGGGCCGCGCTCGCCGCCCTCGCGAGCGCCGTCGTCCTCGTCGGGACAGGCGCCACGATGCACGCACTCGACCCCGGCAACGGCTTCGCCGTCGGCCTCCTCGCGTTCGGCGCATTCGGCTCACTCGCCCTCGGCGTCTTCGGGTACACCGCCGCCGAACGCGCGACCTGGGCGGCCGAGGACTGAGCCGGCGCTACCGACGTCAGCGTCGTCGAGAGAAGAACCGCGAGAACCGAACCGACCGTCGTCAGTTCGACTGGATGCGCGGCGCGAGCATGAACGTCACGTGCCCCATGCCCTCGGCGATGTCGAAGTGCATCTTCACGGGGAACTCCTCGCCGAGCTCCATCGTGACCTCCGCGTCCTTCGGGATGGCCTTGTCCATGTCCTTCAGGTAATCCAGCGAGAACAGCGAGTGCGCGTCGGCGGCGGAGAGGTCGATGAGGTCGTCCCGGCCGAGCTCGAGGTGGACGTCGTCCGCGTCGCCCTCCGCGTCCACGTAGAACTGCTCGTTCGACCCGTCGACGCCGAGCGCGATGTGGTCGCTGACCATGTCCGCGGCCTTCACCGCGCGGTTGATGTCCTTCCCTTCGACGACGACCTCGGCGGCGAGGTCGAGGTCCGGGATGTCCGGCTCCTGTCGGATGCTGTCGGGGTCGATGAGCGTGAGCGTGTACTCGAGCCCGTCGATCTGGATGTGGAGCTTCCGCGTCTCCTCGTCGAGTTCGAGACTGACGAGCTGGCCGGCGTCCGCCATACCGGCGATGTCTTCGAGCCGCGAGAGGTTCACGCCGATGAGGCCGCCGTCGGCCTCGTACGACTCGAACGCGTCCGCGGACAGCGACAGGTCGACCATGCCTACGTTCGCGGGGTCGACAGCGCGGATCTCGAGGCCGTCCTCCTCGAGGTGGATCTTGCACTCGTCCACCAGGACGCTCACGGAATCGAGCGTCGTCTTGAGCGTATCCGCGCTCACGATGGCCTTGAACATATTATCTCGTGGTACGAAAGCGGGCCCTAAAAAGACACCCTTTCCGGCCTCCGTGCGGGCGTTCCACGCACTCGCGACGCCCGTCGGAACGCCCCGGTTGGCGCGGCCTCGTCCGGGGGGACGGGCACGCCGACAAGGTGGCGCGTCGCGGTCGAGCACGTCGAGCGCGTCGTGGCGCTCTTGAGGCCGCCACGCGTACGTCCACGTATGACTCGCCCGACTATCGTGTACGACGACGACTGCGGGTTCTGTACGTGGAGCGCGGAGTACGCGGACGCACACGGCAACTTCCACCTGCTCGGGTTCTCGAAGCTCACGCCCGAGGAACGCGCTCGACTCCCCGACGACTACGAGGACTGCATGCACGTGTTCGACGGCGACGACACGTACTCGTGCGGCGAAGCAGCGGAGTTCGTCGCGGCGCAACTCAACACCGCCGAGGGCACCGCCGCGCGCGTCTTCCAGTCGCTCCCCGAGGGTGCGCGACGGCACGTCCGCGACCCGACGTACCGGTTCATCGCGGACCACCGGGATTGGTTCGGGAAGGTCCGCTCGAAGCGACCGCCAGCGCGGGACTGACCGCCTGCTCGCGAGTCTCCTCACCCGTCGACGGTGTCGAGTCGTACGGCGAGTTCGCCACGCACCCACGACGCGAGGTCCTCCACGCGCTCGGGTGCGTTCGGCGTCCAGCGCTCGAACGTCCGAACCGTCTCCAGGAACGTCACGGCGCGATACAGCGGGTAGCGTTCGGCGAACCCGTCCGGGAGCCGGCCGGCGTGGTCGCGGTAGCCGGCGCGGAGCGCACGCCGTAACCGGTCGTCGTCCGCGTCCTCGACGTCGGCGCGCTCGACGTACTGCGCTTCGGCGCGCACGACGTCCAGCGCCGGGTCACCGACCATCGCCGTCTCCCAGTCGACGAGGCCAGGACCGCCGGAGTCGACGAGACAGTTCTCGGGACGCGGGTCGTCGTGGACGAGCGTCGCCGGAGCCGCGTCCAGCGTCCTCGTGGCGGAATCCACTGCGGCGAGGACGTCCGCGACGCAGTCCCGGAATCGTTCCGGGAATCCCTCGTCGACGCGCGCACTGAGCGTCTCCTCGAGGACGCTCGACCACGACCCGCTCGCGAGCTCGAACCCGTCGCGCTCGTCGCTCCACCCGCGGATGCGTGCGTGCCGGTCGAAGCCGTCCGCGACGTGCACGCCGGCGAGTGCTCGCCCAACGGCCCGCAACACGGTCGCTCGCGCCACCGTCGAATCCACCGGCCAGTCGGTCGCGATCGCCGTCCCCGATAGCGCCGCCGTCGCGACGTACGCGGGCGTGCCAGCGGTCTCCACCGCCAGCACGTCCGGGACGCGAACGACCGCGTGCCGGCGTGCGTACCGGAGCGCTGCCGCGTCACGCGCCAACCGCTCGCGCACCCACGGCCCGTCGTCGACCGCGACCTTCAGGAACACCACGGCACCGTCCGCGAACCGGACGCGAACCGTCTCGTTCCCCTCGCTATCCGACCCCGTCGCCGCCGTCGTCGACGCAACCTGACGCTCCGGGAACGCCGACGCGAGCACCCGTTCGACGTCCCCATTCATCACTAGCAATCGACGCCCCCACGACCCAAGTGCGTTCCGGGCCAACATACCACATACAACTGGTGCGAACGCCGTCGCTCACCACGAACCACGCACGCAGAAAGTCGCGAAAGATGGCAAGTCGACGCGACTTCCCACTCTTTCACCCGGACGCGAATAAACGTTTCCTCACCGGATGACCGTTCCCCTGTCCCCGACGGTACTCGAACGCGGGAATCCTGGTCTTTTCTCACCGCAATCGCAGTGTCCTCGTGCCGCCTGCGGCGTCACTCGAACGCCGCAATCCCTGTTGCTGACGTGAATCCCAGATGTTCTCGCAGCGCCTGCGGCGCTACTCGAACGCTGGAATCCCAGTCTTTTCTCACCGGAATCGCAGTGTCCTCGTGCCGCCTGCGGCGTCACTCGAACGCCGCAATCCCTGTTGCTGACGTGAATCCCAGATGTTCTCGCAGCGCCTACGGCGCTACTCGAACGCTGGGATCCCCGGTCTTTTCTCACCGGAATCGCAGTGTCCTCGTGCCGCCTGCGGCGTCACTCGAACGCCGCGATTCCGGTGAGATCCTCCCCGAGAATCAACGTATGGATGTCGTGCGTGCCTTCGTACGTGTACACGGTCTCGATGTTCGCCATGTGCCGCATCGGCGAGTAGTCGCCCGTGATGCCGTTCCCGCCGAGCATCTCCCGGGCCGTCTTCGCGGTCTCGCGCGCCATCCGGACGTTGTTCCGCTTCGCCATCGACACGTGCTGCGGGCGGAGGTCGCCGCGCGCCTTGAGGTCCGCGAGGCGGTGCGCGAGCAGTTGCGCGTTCGTGATCTGGGTCGCCATCTCCGCGAGCTTGCGCTGCTGGAGCTGGAACCCACCGATGGGCTTCCCGAACTGCTCGCGGTCCGTCGCGTACTGGAGCGCGGTCTCGAAGCAATCCTGTGCCGCACCGACCGCGCCCCACGCGATACCGTAGCGCGCTTGCGTGAGACACGACAGCGGGCCCTTCATCCCGCGGACGTGCGGGAGGACGTCGTCCGCGTCGACGTGCACGTCGTCGAGCGCGATCTCGCCCGTGATCGAGGCTCGCAGCGAGAGCTTGTCGTCGATCTTGTTCGTCGTCACGCCCGCCTTGTCCGTCTCCACGAGGAACCCGCGAACGGGATCGTCGTCCTCGGAGCGGTCCTTCGCCCACACGACGGCGACGTCGCTGATGGGGGAGTTCGTGATCCACGTCTTCGACCCGTTCAGGACGTAGCCGTCGCCGTCCGCTTCGGCGTGGGTCTCCATCGCGCTCGGGTTCGAGCCGTGATTCGGTTCGGTGAGCCCGAAGCACCCGACGGCTTCGCCGTGCCCGAGCTTCGGGAGCCACTCGTCCTTCTGGGCGTCGCTCCCGAACGCGTGAATCGGGTACATGACGAGCGCGCCCTGCACGCTCGCCATCGACCGAATCCCGGAGTCGCACGCTTCGAGCTCCTGCATGAGGAGCCCGTACGCCTTCTCGCTGACGTTCGGGAGGTCGTACCCGTCGAGGTTCGGCGCGTAGAACCCGAGTTCGCCCATCTCCTCGATGATCTCCATCGGGAACGTCGCGTCCTGCCAGTGGTCGGCGATGTCGGGGCGCACCTTGTCCTCGACGAAGTCCCGTGCCGTGTCGCGGATGAGGCGTTCCTCCTCGCCGAGGTCAGCCTCCAGTCCGACGTAATCGAGCATACGAAACCTGCGAACTACCGCGTGAAAAACGCTCCTAATCTCGCGCAATCGTTGCCGGTACCGGTCGCACGAGCATACGGCGGCCGTCAGGCCGCCGTTTCGGGTTGATTTGTCGCACGAGCATACGGCGGCCGCGAGGCCGCGGCTTCCGCTGGAACCGCCCGCACGAGCATACGGCGGCCGTCAGGCCGCCGTTTCGGGTAGACTCGCCCGCACGGGCATACGGCGCCCTCACGGCCGCTGTTTCGGGTGGACTCGTCCGCATGGTTATCCGGTGACGTGTATCCGTACCGGGACGAAGTGGATAGTATCCATCTCTGATATTCGTGGCGTAAATTGGCGATACGTCTGCGATTCTGACTATGTGCGATAGTTGAGTATTTGTATATATACTCAGCGGCCGTTCTAGGAGTGAGGTATTTAATGTCCACAAAGCGCGTAGCGGCTGAAGACGACGTCAGAGCGGCATCCGACCGGTTCTACGGGGCACTGGAGGCGATGGCGAACGGGGATGCGAGCTCTATGGCGGACATCTGGTCGCATGCGGACGACGTGACGACGATGCACCCGATCGGTGGGCGAGAGGAGGGCTGGGCGGCCGTCAACGAGTCCTGGACGGGTGTCGCATCGGCGAGCACTGACGGCACGATCACTCGGGGGGACCAGCGCATTTGCGTCGTCGGCGACGGTGCGTACGAACTCTGCACCGAGTCGGCGTCGATGACGTTCGCGGGCGAACCGGTCTCTCTGGAGACGCGGGCGACGAACGTCTACCGGAAGGAGGACGGCGAGTGGAAGATCGTCCACCATCACGCCGACCTCGACGCCGAGTTCGCCGAGATGGTGGCGAACATGGGCGCCTGAACTATCGACGACGCACGAGACGACCGCCCGATTTCACGTTCGAGTACGGGCGCCGCGGTCGGCAGGACGCAGTTTTTCGATCGACGAACGATTCCACGGAGCGAGTGCGCTGCGTCGGCCGGCGACGACTGGCTGGGAGGACTCAGGCGGGGATGTCGTCGACTCGCTGTTCGAACAGGCGTTCGCCGCTCCCCGAGCACTCGACGGTGACGACGTCGTAGCTAGAGCAGCAGGATTCGACGGTGTCCTCGCGGAATTCGGCACGGGAGCCGTCCGGGCACGTCTCGAGGAACACGCGGAGGCCGTTGAGGACGCGGCCTTTGGCGACGGCGGACATGTCGCTCCATTCGGGGTGGCGGTCGGCGAGTGCGCGGGCGCCGGCGACGTCCGCGACGAGTGCGGCTTCGCTCGGCCACTGGCCGATGCGGTGCGGGCCGCGGTTGAGGAGGACGGCGTCGTCGTGCCGGCTGAGTTCGTAGTCGTCGTCGTCGAACCCGAACGTGGCGAGGGCGTCGTCGACGGCGATGTCGTCGATGGCGTCCATCTCGGTCTGCCAGGCGTCGGCGAAGTCGGCGCTGAGGCAGAGGTCGTCGACGTCCTCGCAGGGTTCGACGGCGCCGGCGTCCATGAGGACGCGCTCGGGGTCGACGTCGACGTCGCTCGGGTCGACCGCGTCGCTACCGCCGTCGAGGCCGCTCGCGTCGTCGGGGGCTTTCCCGAACCACGCGAGCATCCACTCGGGCATGTACTGCTTCGTCAACTCGGGCGTGCCGGGGACGAGGTAGCCGCGGAGCCAGATGCTCGCGGCGGCGAGCGCGAGGAACCCGACGGCGGCGCCGGCGGCGACGGTGGTGGACGCGTCGGCGACGATGGTTCCCGCGGCGACAGCGCCCGCGAACGCGACCGCGAGCACGCTGTTGACGACTGTGCACGGTATGCATCGGTTCTCGCCCGTGTACTCTGGTCGCTTGAGCGACTCTAACGCACTCGTTGCCATTACTATCGGTAACGCGACTCGAGTATGAAAAGACAACGCTTCCCTGCCAGGTCGGTCCGCATCGCGACCCCCTCACCGCCACCACGTCATCGGAACGCCGGTCCGACTCGAGGGAATGACAAACCACTTGGGTACTGAAGGCGACACGATCCTGCAATGATACGTGCCCGAAAGCCGAATCGGGAACAGCAGGCACGCCATGAGACGGCTGATTGACCGCTTCGAATCCCAACCTCCAGCGCGACGCGTGCTAGAAGGTTCCGTGTTCTGTGCGCTCGCCTGGGTCGGGTACCGATTGACGATTGGCCAACCCAAGTACGGGCTCGCTGTAGAAGCGCTGCTCGTCGTTCTCTTCTGGTTCGTGGCCTCCTGTCTGCCTAGCCTCAGCAGAAGATACGTGGAGTGAGCAGCGATACAGCGACCTGGTCGCCATCGACTCTCGTGGTCAGTGACGTCGTGCGTGGACGTCGATTCCCTCACTACTCGCGCTCGGGGCGAGAATCGCTCGAAGAACGCCGTGCACTCGGTACCGGAGACGCCACAGTGCGTACTCGAACAGTGGAATACGCGAGAACTCGTGCGACGCCGTCGACCGGCGTCAACCTCCTCACTATGACCCATTGCGACCAGAATGACTTAAAGAACCGTGCCGGTGGTTCGCACGATACGTGTTGGTCGGTGCATCGACGACGTCCCTGGCCACGGTTGGGAGCGGTGGCGGAGTGCGAGCCGTCGCTGTTCGATCGGACTTCGGAGAAACGCGTTCGGCGCCGCGGGACGCGGCGCCAACTTCCTCACTATGACCCATTGCGACCAGAATGACTTAAAGAACCGTGCCGGTGGTTCGCACGATACGCGTTGACTGGTGCGTCGAACATGACGACGGCCGCCGTCTGAATCCGACCCATCTACGCGTCGCTGCCCGATTGGACGCCGTAGAAGCGCGTGCGACGCCGCCGGCCGGCGTCAACCTCCTCACTACGACCCATTGCGACCAGAATGACTTAAAGAACGCCGGGTGGCGGTCGCGACGCCGAGGTCGCGGTTGCTGGCGCGGTCGGCCGAGCGGGTGGTCCGTCAGGACAAAGACCCAGCGCCACCGACGTGTACGCAATGGGCTTGCTGGATTCGATCCGGGCGGTACTGGGGTCGCGCGCCGAGGCGGACGCGTCGCGCGACGCTGACCCCGAGGACCTCTTCGGGATGAGCACGGCGTACATCACGATGGGCGCGGAACTCGGGTGGGAGTCCACGGGGGACGCCGCGCTCTGCTTCGCGGACGTCGACAGCACCGACTTCTCGGACACCGTCGACGAGGTGAAGGCGATCCTCGACGCCGGCGGCGAGGAGACCGGCACGGAGGCGGACTTCCACGAGGATTCGCACGGCTACAACTGGGTCGTCCTCCACGACGACAGCGACCCCGAGGACCTCGTGACGAGCGTGCACTTCGCCGCGGACACGCTCGTCGAGCGCGACTACGGCTCGCGTCTCCTCGCCGCGCTGTTCGCGTTCGAGAACGTGAACGGGGACGGTACCGAGCCGACGCACGCGTACTGGGTGTACTCGTTCCGCCGCGGCGCGTACTATCCGTTCGTCCCGAAGGGGACGAGCGAGCGCGACAGCGGCGTCGAGTTCAAGCTCGAGAGCAAGTTCGGCACCGAACTCGACCTGGAACCCGAGAAGGAGTACTGGTACCCCTACTGGCCGCGCAGCGCCGGCCAGCACCCCTGGGAGTAGCCGCGACCCCACTGCATCCCTCGACCAGCTCTCGGTATCGACGGCGCCGTGCTCACTCCTTGGGCGCTTCCGTGGCGATCCTATCCAGTCGGTCGGTGTTGAACAGTAGCTCCATCCCCGACTCGGTTCGCCTGAACCTGACCGGCTCTCGCACGCCGTTCTCGCGGATCACGTGGAACGTGTAGTCGTCGTGCCCGATCGACGCGGGGAATGCCGGGAGATCCCAGTCGGGGACGTCCCGGTACGAGAGGACGACGTGGCCGCCGTTCCCGGGGCGAACGGTCATCGTCGGACTGCCGCGATAGCCGTCGTAGACGCCCGTGACTGCGTCAATCTTCGCCTGCAGCGAGAGGTAGGGAACGACCGACTCGGGTACTTCGCCGGCGACGATGGCGAGCACGCCCTTGCCGAACGCGTAGATGGGCACGCCGGTCGTGTTCACCGCGAGCGTCACGCCGATCCCTCGTTGGGGGAGATACCCCACGTAGGCGCGGGAGACGCCGGGTGCGCTCCCGCTGTGGTCGACGTACCGCTCACCGAGGAAGTCACTGACGCGCAGACCGTAGCCGTACCCGGCTCGCTGGCCGCCGAGGCGCTCCACTTCCGGTGCCTGGCCGCTTGCCATCGCCGCTACGAGGTCGGCGTCGAGCAGACGCTCCCCATCGAGCTCGCCGTCGTTCAGGAGACACCGGACGAGTGTGGCGACCTCCGTCACCGAACTGAGGATGCCGCCGGCTGCGAACGGGGGACGCATCTCGGCCTGCAGGTCGTGGTCGGTAGCAACGGGCTCGCCGTCCTCGATGGTGTAGCCGGTGATCGAATCCTCCGCCGTCTCAGATATCTCGCCGTACCCGACCTGTGACCGATCCATCCCCAGCGGCTCGAAGATGTTCGACTCGACGTATTCTGTATGCGTCTGGTCGCTCACCGTCTCGAGGATCTCCCCCAGGATTCCGTAGCCCCGGTTGCTGTACATCAATCGGTCGTGATCGGTGATACGACGATCAGCCGCGCTGTTGGCGTGGCGGATCTCATCCGCTCGCGTCACTAGAGGACTCGTCGGGAGTGCATCGTTGAACAGGAGCTGTCTCGTGCCGGCGTAGTCATCGGGCATCCCGGAGGAGTGCGAGAGCAGGTCGTGCACGGTGATCGGGTCGCCGGGAACGTCGTTCCAGAAGTCCACGTACTCGCGGATCTCGTCGTCGAGCGCGAGGTCGCCGCGGTCGACGAGTTGCATGATGGCGACGGCGGTGAACGGCTTCGTCACCGACGCGATACTGTAGAGGGTGTCGGGGGTCGCCGGCGCTCGTGACTCGACATCTCGCGCACCCATTCCGCGCGTCAAAAGGAGGTCGTCGCGATCTAGGACGGCGACGCTCAATCCAGGAATGTCGTGGGTCACGCGCTGGTCGTCGAGGAACGATTCGACCTCGCGGCGCATCTCCGGCGGGAGTCCGTCGGTCCTGGCACCCATGAAATGATCTGCGTAGTATCCTCCCCAGCGAACAATAAACCCCCTCGCTGACTGGCGGCACCAGCTTCGCTTCCCACCAGTCGGCTACCCGAGCGCCTGCCCCGGCTCATTCACGTTGAGTTCGGATGGAGCGGGATACATCCCGCCGGCTGACGACTCGTGCGCTGCGTCGATCACGTTCGCAGTCGCTGCGGGACTCGACACCGTCGCGGTCACTGCTCTCCGCAGTCGCTCCGCGGCCGGGATCGCGGTTCGAAGCGGCCGACCGCGCGAGCCGGCGAATGTGTTCTTCCCGTTTGAATCCTCGCGACGACCTGCCGAGCGCCCGGTTCCGCGCCCGCGATTTCACTTTCACTCTCCTGTTAACGAGGCTTTATACCCCTTGCCGCGCCAGTAGCGTGTATGGCAGACGTCAACCTCGAAGAACTCCCGGGTGTGGGTCCCGCTACAGCAGACAAGCTCCGCGACGCCGGTTACACGTCCTTCCAGGGCATCGCGGTCGCGGCGAGCGGTGAACTCTCGAACCAGGCGGACGTTGGCGAGTCCACGGCGTCGGACATCGTACAGGCCGCTCGCGAGATGGCGGACATCGGCGGGTTCGAGACGGGCTCGCAGGTCCTGGAGCGACGGAACGAGATCGGGAAGCTCTCCTGGTTCATCGACGAGGTCGACGACATGCTCGGCGGCGGCGTCGAGACCCAGTCCATCACCGAAGTGTACGGCGAGTTCGGTGCCGGGAAGTCCCAGGTCACGCACCAGCTCTCGGTGAACGTCCAGCTCCCCAAGGAGCACGGCGGGCTCCGCGGCAGCGTCATCTTCATCGACAGCGAGGACACGTTCCGCCCGGAGCGCATCGACGACATGGTGCGTGGGCTGGACGACGAGCTCATCCAGGCGACGATGGACGACCGCGGCATCGAGGGCAGTCCGGACGACGAGGAGGCGATGGACGAGCTCCTCGAGGACGTCCTCGACAAGATCCACGTCGCGAAGGCGTTCAACTCGAACCACCAGATGCTCCTCGCGGAGAAGGCCCAGGAGCTCGCGGACGAGCACGAGGATTCGGAGTGGCCCGTGCGCTTGCTGAACGTCGACTCGCTGACGGCGCACTTCCGCGCGGAGTACGTCGGTCGTGGCGAGCTCGCGGAACGCCAGCAGAAGCTGAACAAGCACCTGCACGACCTCGACCGCGTCGGGAACCTGTTCAACTGCGCGGTGCTCGTGACGAACCAGGTCGCGTCGAACCCGGACTCGTTCTTCGGCGACCCGACGCAGCCGATCGGTGGGAACATCCTCGGGCACAAGTCGACGTTCCGGATGTACCTCCGGAAGTCCAAGAACGACAAGCGCATCGTGCGGCTCGTGGACGCGCCGAACCTCGCGGACGGCGAGTCCGTGATGCGCGTGACGAACGACGGCCTGAAGCCCGAGTGACCGCCGCGACGGGCTGACCGAACGCGTTCTTTTCCTCGACCGGTCGTGTACGAGTAGTGCATACTTTATCGCCCGTAGCGCCCGGGCTGAGGTGGTGGGGGTGAGTGGCGTGGCGTGGTTCTCTGTTGGTGTCTGGCATGGCACCTGTGTCGCTTGATTCTCATAGTCTTGGAATTACTCTACAAGACTAACCCGTCGGGTCGCGCATCTTCAGGTGTGACCGAATCATGACTGGCTACGCAATCGTCATCGCGACCGAGGACTTCGAGAAGATCACCGCGTCGAGCATCATCAGCTCCGTCGCCGCGGCGTCGGACGTCCCCGTGGACGTGTTCGTCACGATGAACGGCCTGCGCGCGTTCGAGCGCGAGGTCGTCGAGACCCACGACTTCGACATGGGGCCGCTCGGCGAAGCGATGCTCACGCACGAGGACACCGACGTCCCGCTGTTCACCGAGCAGTTCGCGCAAGCGAAGGAAATCGGCCCGCTCTCCGTGTACGCCTGCACGATGGCCATGGAGATGTGGGGGCGCGAACTCGAGGACTACGTCGACGTCTTCGACGGCGAACTCGGCGTCTCCGGCTTCCTCGGGAAGGCCGAGGACAAGCAGGTCATCTTCGTCTGAAGACGCGACGACGCACGCTCAGGACAGGCACGCGAACACTCCAACGAATCCACCCCAAGACAATGACCGAAACCATCACCCCCGACGTAACGATCGACGCACGCGGCGCCGGCTGCCCCGGCCCCCTCATGGACCTCATCGGGAAGATCAAGAAGGCCGACTCCGGAACCGTCGTGGAACTACAGACGAGCGACCGCGGCTCCACGACGGACGTCCCCGAGTGGGTCGAGAAGGCCGGCCACGAACTGCTGGACAGCGTCGAGCACGACGACTACTGGAGCCTGTACGTGGAGAAAGCATGACTCGAATCGTCATCGTCGGGGCGGGCACCGGCGGCGTCGTCCTCGCGAACAAGCTCGCGGACGAACTCCACGCGGAGATCGACGCGGGCGAGGTCGCGGTGACGCTCGTCGACGAATCCCCCGACCACGTCTACAAGCCGACGTTCCTGTACGTGCCGTTCGGGAAGAAGACCGTCGCGGACGCGAGCCGCCCACTGAGCGAGCTCGTCGACCGTCGGGTCGACCTCCGCATCGGGCGCGTCACCGAGATGGATACCGACGCGAAGACGCTCGGGTTCGAGGACGGCACGAGTCTCGAGTACGACTACGCGACCGTTGCCACGGGTGCACGACTCACGCCCGAGGCGGTTCCCGGTCTCGTCGAGGGCGGGCATCACTTCTACGGCCCCGAGGGCGCCGAAGCGCTCCGGGACGAACTCGCGGCGTTCGAGTCCGGCCATCTCGTCCTGAGCGTCGTCGGCGTGCCGCACATGTGTCCGGCAGCGCCCGTCGAGTTCGTCCTGATGGCCGACGAGTGGTTCCGGCAACGTGGAATCCGCGACGACGTCGACATCACGTACACGTACCCGATCAACCGAACGCACGGCCTGGAACCCATCGCGGAGTGGGCGAGCGAGCGCTTCGCGGAACGCGACATCCGCGCGGAGACGTTCTTCAACGCGGAATCGGTCGACCCCGAGGCGAAGGTCATCGAGTCGATGGAGGGCACCGAGCTCGACTACGACCTCCTCGTCGCCATCCCGCCCCACGACGGCCAGCCCCTGATCGCCGAGGCGGGTCTCGGCGACGACGGCTGGGTCGAGGTCGACAAGCACACCCTGGAGGCTGCGCGAGCGCCGGACGTGTACGCCATCGGTGACGCGGCGGACGTCCCGACGTCGAAGGCCGGGAGCGTCGCGCACTATCAGGCGGGCGTGGTCGCGGAGCGCCTCGCCGCGTCGGTCCGCGGTGCGGTGCCGACGGCGACGTACGACGGGAAGACGATGTGCTTCCTGGAAGCCGGGATGGACGAGGCGACGTTCGTCGACTTCGACTACGAACGCCCGCCGGTCGTCCGCGACGAGTCTCGGCCCGTGCACTGGGCGAAACTCGCGTACAACCAGTCGTACTGGCTGACCGCCAGGGGGACGCTCTGAGGTGGTCGAGATGAGTGAACAGGAGCAACGGGCGTTCGAGGCCGTCGACCTCGACGGCGCGGACCGCGAGGCGCTCGCGGCCGCGATCGAGGCGAACCCCGAGGCGGTGGCGCGCTTCCTCGAGCGACTCGACGCCGTGAACGACCTGCTGGACGTCCTCGACCTCGGCATGGGGGCGATGGACGACGAGATGGTGGAATCGCTCGCCAAAACGGGCGGGACGCTCGCGGAGTCCGCGGACGGACTCGCCACGCGGGAGACCGTGCAGCTCGCGGAATCCGTCGGCGCGAACGGGAGCGAACTCGCGGACGCGATGGAGACGGTCGTCGCGCTCCAGCGGTCCGGGACGCTCGACGACCTCGCGGCGATGGCTGACGTCGTCGCGCTCGCGTCCGGCGCGCTCGACGACGAGATGGTGGAGACGCTCGCCGCACGCGGGACCGCGCTCGGCGAGCTCGCGGACACCGCTGCGGAGCCCGAGACGGTCCGCGGGCTGGAGACGATGCTGGAGGCAGTCGGCGACGCGGCCGACGAACCCCCCGAGAGCGTCGGTGTCGTCGGCGCGCTCCGCGCGACCCGCGACCCCGAGGTGCGCACCGGCCTCGGGTTCCTGCTCGCGGTCGCGAAGGCGCTCGGCGCGAGCGTTCGCGACGACGACCGCCCTCAGCGGTGAGGGAGCCGATTCAGTTCCCGAGTTCTTCGACGTCGAGCGTGTAGCGGCCGCCGCCGCTGTACGAGTCGACGAGCACGCCGAGGTCGCCGTCGACGTCCTCGACCGTGATCTGTTCGTCGCTCCGCGGCGTGATCGAACGGAGGTCGTAGTCGTACGTCGTCGGCGTCCGGCCGTCGGTCGTCACGTAGAGGTCGAAGTCGCTGCCGCGACCGCGACCGGAGAGCGTGAGCGTGACGCGGCACGGGTCGCCGGTCTCGGTCGTGTACGTGTAGGAGTCCTCGTCCCACCAGCCGCGGAGCAGGCCGCCGACGCTGTCGGTCGCGGTCTCGTCGCCGCAGCTCCCGCCGGTCTCGTCGACCTGGACGGTGACGTCGTCGCTCGCGCTGGCGCCGTCGTCGTCGACGACGGTGACGGAGACCGTGTGCTCGCCGGCGTCCTCGAACGCGTACGTGAACATCGGCTCGGTGCCCTCGGTGACGAACGCACCGTCGACGCTCCACTCGTAGGTCTCGATGGTGCCGTCGGCGTCGCTCGACCCGGACGCGTCGAACGTCACGTCGCTCCCGACGGGTGCGTCGTCGGCGTCGGCGACGACGCTCGCGGTCGGCCCCTGGTTCGGTTCGGTGACGGTGACCGTCGACTGCGCGTCGTCGCTCGCGCCGTCGTCGTCGGTGACGGTGACGGTGACGGTGTACTCGCCGGCGTCGGTGTACGCGTGCGTCGCGGTCTTCCCGGACGCGGTCGCGCCGTCGCCGAACGTCCACTCGTAGCTATCGATGGAGCCGTCGGTGTCGCTCGACGTCGAGGCGTCCACGGACAGCTCCTGGCCGGTCTGGACGCTCCCGTTACTCAGCGAGAGCTTCGCCGTCGGCGGTTCGTTCGGCTCGGGTTCCTCGCCGCCCTCCTGTGCGAACCCGTGCTCTTCGACGTCGATACTGTAGTCGGCCTCGTCCGCGCCCTTCTGGGCGAGCACGCCGACCTGGAGCGCCTTCGAGGAGTCGATGTCGCTCGAGAGGAGCGTGATGGACTCGCCCGTGAAGACGTCGCGGTCGCTCCCGCTCCCCTGGATGACGAACCCGGTGTACTTCCGGCCCTCGGGGTACGTGAACGAGAGCTCGAGCTCGCAGGGTTCGGTCGTCTGCCACGAGTAGTCGTGACGGCTGATGTCGCGCTGTTCGGCGGTCGGACTGACCGTCCCGCTGAACGAGTCGGTCTTCACGGGGCCTTCGGCGCACGTCCCCGGCTGGACGGTGACGTCGACGCTGTCGGTCGCGGTCGCACCGTCGTCGTCGGTGACCGTCAGCGTGACCGTGTAGTCGCCGGCGCTGTCGTACTCGTGGACGACCTTCTCGCCGGTCGCGGTCGTCCCGTCGCCGAGGTCCCACGACCACTCGCTGACGTAGCCGGCGGCGTCGCTGGAGTCGCTCCCGAGGAACGTCACGCGTTCGCCCTCGTGGGGGTCGGTGATGCTCGCGCGAGCGACCGCATCGGGCGCCTGGTCGTCGTCGCCGGTCGCGCCGACGGCCTTCGCGGCGTCGACCCGGCCCGCGCCCTGTTCCGTCTCGCCGAGGCCGATGTCGACCGCGGTGTCCTTCAGGTGCTGGCGGAGTTCCGTCGGCGACAGGTCGGGGTTCGCGGCCGCCGCGAGCGCGGCGACGCCGGTCGTCGCGGGCGTCGCCATCGACGTCCCCGAGATGCGGTTGTACTTCCCGCCGAACTCGCTCTTCTCCTGGGTCCAGCACGAGAGGACGTTCACGCCGGGCGCGGCGAGGTCGATCTTCTCGCCGAACTGGCTGAAGCTCGCGAGGTTCAGGTTCTCGTCGATGGCCGAGATGGCCATGCACTCGTTGTAGCCCGCGGGGTAGGAGACGCCCTCGGTGCCGTTGTTCCCCGCGGCACAGATGGGGAGGCAGCCGTTGTTGACGGCGTACGAGACGGCGGATTTCATCGTCTCGGAGTACCCGCCGCCGCCGAGGCTCATGTTGACGAGGTCGGCGCCCTGATCGGTCGCCCACTGGACGGCGTCCGCGATGTCCGCGGTCTTCCCGCCCTGTGCGCCGAGTGCGCGGCACGCGAGCAGCGTCGCGTCGCTCATCCCGGCGACGCCGGTGTCGTTCCCGATGCCGGCGGCGATGGTGCCGGAGACGTGCGTGCCGTGGGCTTCCTGGGCGAGGTCCGGCGGGTACGGGTCGTCGTCGCGTTCGGCGTCGTCGACGGTGACGAAGTCACGACCTTTCGTCTCGCCGTACTGGTCGGCGAGGTCGGGGTGGTCGTACATGATGCCGGTGTCGACGACGGCGACCGTGACGTCCGAACTGCCCTGCGTGGCCTCCCACGCGATGGGTGCGCGGACCTGCTGGGGGGCGTACATCTCCTCGAACAGTCGGTCGTTCGGTTCGACCGCCATCGGCTGCCACTTGGCCGCGTTGTCCTCGTGGTACTTGACGTCGGAGTTGTCGGCGAGCCGGGATTCGAACGTGGAGACGTCCATCGTGCTCGCGCTCGCGTCGAGCTCGACGACGGCGTAGTTGAGGACGTCGTTCCGCGAGACGATCTCGGCGCCTTCGGGGAGGTCGTCGCCGGCGAGGATGGTGGCTTCGGCGTCCGCGACGTCGACGGTGTCGCTGAGGCCGACGATGCGTTCGACGCGCTCGGCTGCGTCGTCCGCGCCCGCGACGCCGCCGATGGCTGCCGTTGCGCCCGCTACGCCGACGCCCTTGAGGAAGGAGCGTCGTCCTGCGTCAGGTGTGCTATCTCCAATCACGACACCACGGTCTCGAACGAACGAGGTTAAAATTTATCAAAGCATTGTGCGAAAGTTAACTGCTGGCTAGGTGGATGGTAACGGGAGCCAATTCAACGCTATCTGGCAATAATCGAGACGTGACTACTGCAATGAAGTCGGGGTTCTCGCGGCCGTGCCGCCTGACGCCTTCGTCGAAGCTCGACGGCACCTCCCGGCTCGTCGTGGGGGACGCGGCGTCGTTATGCCCACAGCGAGCGTACCGCTCGCATGCAGCACGCGAGCACGGACGCCGGGGAGCCGGCGACGGTCGACCCGACGGCGGGGTCGTTCCTCGAGACGTTCGAGCGACTCGAGGACCTCGAACGCGGGACCGCACGGACGAACGGCCTCGACACGAGGTACTATCGACGCGGGAGCGGCCGACCCGTCGTGTTCGTACATCCGATGGGGATGAGCGCGACCGTGTGGGCGCAGCAACTCGACGCGTTCGGCGACGCGTTCGACGTCGTCGCGTACGACACGCGCGGCCACGGCCACACCGGCGGCTCCCAGCGCGAGTCGTACACGATGGAGTTGTACGCGCTCGACCTCCGCGCGCTCCTCGCCGCGCTCGACGTCTCCCAGCCCGTGCTCGTCGGCGCGTCCATGGGTGGCGCCATCGCCCAGCAGTACGCCGCGATGTACCCCGACGACGTCGCCGGCCTCGTCCTCGTCGACCCCGTCAGTACCGTCCCGGTCGGGTGGCGCGGCCGCGCCGCCATGGGGTTCGTCACGCTCCTCTCCAGGCTCGACCGCATCGTCTCCTACGACGCCCTCAACCGCCTCCAGATTCGAGCGTACGAGACGCTCGCGCCCGGGTCAGCGGGGAACGCCGACGCCATCCTCGAACTCGTGGCCGCCGACCCGCCCATCGCGCACGACGAACTCGTGAAGGTCGCGGATGCCACCACCGGGTTCCCGCGGAGCGACTTCGACCCGACCGCCGTCACCGCACCGACGCTCGTCTGCTACGGCGACGCCATCCCCGGCACCCTCGCGACGATGGCAACGGGACTCCAGACCCTCCTCGTGAACGCCGACGTGGACGTCGTCACGGTCCCCGACGCCGGCCACGGCTCCGTCGTCGACAACCCCGCGGTCGTCACCGACAGGGTCCGCGCGTTCCTCGACACCGTCGCCTGAGCAGGTAGCGAACGCAACTCGAAAACAGTCGCTCAGGCGTCGTCGGGGACGTCGGCGTCGTCGTCCTCGGTCCGCGTGACGTGCAACCACCTTTTCTCGGCGGCCTCGCCGCTCGCTTCGGCTCACGGGCGATGCCCGTTCGCCATCGAGGCGACTGCGTCGCCTCGCTTCGCTCGCGACTCGACCGCCGGAAAACGTGGGCGAAAAGGGGATGATCAGGCGTCGTCGGGGACGTCGGCGTCGTCTTCCTCGGTCCGCGTGATGTCGACGTCCTCGATGTCGCCCTTGTAGATGTCCGCGCCGTCCTGTGCGACCTTCTCGGCGAGCACGGCGCACTTCACGCGCATCGGCGAGATGTCGACGCCGAGCATGTCGACGACGTCGTCGCGGTCCATCGCGTGGAGCTCGTCGAGGGTCTTCCCGCGGAGTTCGCTCGTGAGCATGCTCGCGCTCGCCTGCGAGATGGCGCAGCCGTCGCCGCGGAACGCCACCGCCTCGATGGTCTCGTCGTCGTCCTCGAGGACGACGTCGATCGTTATCTCGTCGCCGCACATCGGGTTCTCGCCGACGTGCGTGAACGTCGCGTCCTCGATCTCCCCGTAGTTACGCGGGTTCTTGTAGTGATCGAGGATCTGCTGTCGGTACATGTCCGAGCCCATTCCCATCGTTGTGTCTGGGTTGGGTCGTCGGCCGCAAAAGCGTTCCGCAGCACCCCGGAGGTGCCGGAATCGCGACTGTTGCGCGTGCTGCGGTCGGGGTGGCGTGGACGACGGACGGTTCGGCGCGCAACCAGTCGGTCGGCACGTGGCAACGAGCGGTTTGACGCGAGCGCCGCAAGGGGACGGTATGCGCGAGCGAGCGACCGGCCCTCGGCCGACGCGACGGCGCGTCCTCGCGACCGTCGCCGGACTCGGCGTCGTCTGCGGGTTCGCTGCCGCCAGCGGGACGGTTCGAGCGTCGGCGACCGACGACGCGTCGACCGCGGCGGGCGTCGATCCCGAGGCGTCGACCGGTGCGAGCGTCGCTCCGGAGGCGTTCCCGACCGTCGACCCGGCGGGGCGACTCGCTCTCCCTGGAGTCACGGAGGCGGTCGTCGACGACGACGGCGAGACGGTGTACTGCGCGCTCGGCAACGGGTTCGCGGTCGTGGACGCGAGCAACCCGTTCGACCCGACCGTGGCGTTCGTCGAACGCGACCTCGAAGCCGGCGCGGACGACGGGAAGCGACCGATGACGGCCGTCCGGGACGTGAAGGTGTCCGGCGACCGACTGCTCGTTGCCGGCCCGACCGCGCAACCGCGCTTCCTCTCGCAGTCACTGAAGGGGTTCTTCCTGTACGACGTCAGCGACCCCGCGAGCCCGGAGCGCGTCGCGTTCCACGAGACGGCGTTCGGCCCGCACAACTCGTTCGTCGACGGCGACCACGTCTACCTCGCGGGCAGCGGCGAGTTCGGCGAACCGGTCGTCGTCTACGACGTGCGCGACGACGACCCCGAGGAGGTCGCACGCTGGAACCCCGCCGACGCGGATTCGGCGTGGGCGACGGTCCCGGGCCTCTTCCGGAACTGCCACGACGTCTACGTCCAGGACGGTGTCCTGTACGCGGCGTACTGGGACGCGGGGACGTGGGTCGTCGACGTCGCGGACCCGACGGCGCCGACGGCGCTCGCGCACCTCGGCGGCCACGACCCGGCGTACCTCGCTGGCATCGATGGGCTGGCCGCGGAGTTCGAGGAACGACCGGGGAACAGCCACTACGTGCAGCCGAACGCGAACGGGAGCGCGGCGTTCGTCGGGAAGGAGGCGCTCGACGTCCCGCGAACACTCAAGGACGGCGGGCCGGGTGGCGTGGAGTGCTGGGACCTCCGCGCGCTCGACGTCGACGGCGCGACGCCGTCGGTCCGGTCGGTGCTCCGGCCGCCCGACCCTCGCGGGAACCGAACGCAGTCCGGGTGGACGGCGCACAACCTCGGCGTCGACGGTGACCGCCTGTACACGTCGTGGCACGGCGGCGGCGTCCGCGTGTACGACGTCGCGGCACTCGCCGAGCCGCTCCTTCTCGGCGAGTGGCGTGCCCCCGAGCGCACGTGGTTCTGGACGGCGAAACCGCTCGAATCGGGGTTCGTCGCGACGAGCTACCTCGACCCGCGGTACTCGCTGGGCGCGCAACGCCGCGGCGAGGGCGCGGTCCTGTACGTCTTCCCGGAGCCGTCGGCGGCGGACGCGGTGCCGGCGCCGACGATGCAGCGCCGCGAGTTCCCCGACCCCGAGGACGACGAGTGACACGGGATCGCCGGACGCGTCAGTCCTCGCCGCTGGCTTCGCGTTCGAACCGGTCGAGGAAGGATTCGACGTACGCGTGGCGGTCGCGTGCGAGCGCCGCGCCGGCGGCGGTGTGCATGCGGTCCTCGAGGTGGAGTATCTTCTTGTGGAAGTGGTTGAACGACGTCTCGCCGGCGTCGGTGTCGTCCTCGCTCGGCGGCAGGTCGGGGTCGTAGAGCGTGTTCCCGTACTCGCCGGCGTACGCGAACACGCGAGCGACGCCGACGGCGCCGGTCGCGTCGAGGTTGTCCGCGTCGCTCAGGAGTTCGGCCTCGAGCGAGTCGGGCTCGACGTCGTTCGAGAACCGGTGAGCGTGCACGCAGTGCGCGACCGCGTCCAGGAACGCGTCGTCGGTGCGGCCGAGCTCTCGGAGGATGGTTCTGGCTTCGCTCGCACCCCACTCGGCGTGACACTCGATCTCGCCGCGGGACTCCTTCGCGCGACCGACGTCGTGCAGCCAGCCGGCGGCAACGAGAACGTCCCGGTCGACGTCCCGCGGGCGGGCGTGCACGCCGCGCTCGGTCTCGTCCGCGAGGCGCTTCGCGGTCGCGACCACCCGGCGGACGTGCTCGAAGTCGTGACACGGCGACACGCCGTCGAAGTACGATTCGGCGCGCTCGCGGACCGCAGCCTCGTCCAGCGGGGCGTGCATCTCAGGCGAACAGGTCGCGGGCGCCCTCGATAGCCTCGACGAGCTTGTCGACCTCGGCTTCGGTGTTGTAGATGTAGAAGCTCGCGCGAGCGCTCGCGGCGACGCCGAGCCGGTCGTGCAGCGGCTGCGTGCAGTGGTCGCCGGCGCGGATCGCGACCGCGTAGTCGTTCAGGATGCTCGAGAGGTCGTGCGCGTGGACGTCACCGAGGTTGAACGACACCAGCCCGGTGCGGCCCTGCTCGGGGCTCGGGCCGTACACGTCGACGTCGTCCATCGCGGTGAGGCGGTCGTACGCGTACTCCGCGAGGCGCTCCTCGTGACGCTTCACGTTCTCCATCCCGATGTCGTCGAGGTAGTCGATGGCTTCGGCGAGCGCGATGCCCTGCGCGATGACGGGCGTCCCCGCCTCGAACTTCCAGGGGAGGTCGTTCCACGTCGAGTCCTCGAACGTCACCTTCCGGATCATCATCCCGCCGTAGAGGTACGGGTCCATCTCCTCCAGCAGGTGCTCTTTGCCGTAGAGGACGCCGACGCCGGTCGGGCCGCACATCTTGTGGCCGCTGAAGGCGTAGAAGTCCGCGTCGATGGCCTCGACGTCCACGGGCCGGTTCGGCGCGGCCTGCGCGCCGTCGACGAAGAACAGCGCGTCGTGGTCGTGCGCGACGTCGGCGAGGTCGCTCACGGGATTCACGCACCCGAGCGTGTTCGAGACGTGCACCGCCGAGACCATCTGGGTGTCGTCCGTGATGGTGTCGCGGGCGTCGTCCATGTCGAGCTGGCCGTCCTCGGTCAGTCCGATGTACTTGCATTCCGCACCCGTCCGCTTGCATATCTGCTGCCAGGTGACGAGCGCGGCGTGGTGCTCCATCTCCGTGAGGACGACCTCGTCGCCGGGCCCGAGCTCTGCGAGCCCCCACGCGTACGCGACGACGTTCATGCTCTCGGTCGTGTTCTTCGTGAACACCACCTCCTCGCGACCGCCGCTCGCGCCGATGAACTCCGCGACGCGGTCGTGCGCGTCCTCGTACGCGATGCTCGCCTCCTGACTGAGCTGGTGGAGGCCGCGGTGGACGTTCGCGTTGTACTCGCGGTAGTACCGCGCGATCTCGTCGACGACCTGGTCGGGCGTGTGCGACGTCGCGGCGTTGTCGAGGTAGACGAGGTCGTGTCCGTTGAACTCGCGCTCGAGGATGGGGAAGTCCTCGCGGATGGCGGCCACGTCGAGGCCTTCGGCGTCCTGCGTACTCATTACGCGTGTCTAGCGGCTCAGGGGCCTATTGTCCTTCGGTCCCGCGAGTCCGTGCCACACTCGGGGACTGGTAAGTATCTGACCAGCAAACTAACGCAATTACCGTAAACAATATTAGCATCTCAGTGGCCTGAAACGGCTGAAAAGAACGAATGATTAAGTGCGCGGGGTGGAAGTGTTCTACTGATCTAATCATGCAGTATTCGACGCGTTCCGGGTGCAGACTGGTAACCAGGGTGAGGGGGCGTGTTCTCCGCTGAGGACCCGGTCTCGGACACCGAGCAGGACGTCGGGGAGGAACGAGCGACAGAGGACGGCGGGCCGTCACCCGCCTCCGTCGGGACCGGGGAGGCGTTCGGCGTCGTCGTCAGCACCGACCGGTTGACGTCGTTCCTCGCCGCGGGCGACGCGGACGTTCGCGCGTACGCCGCCCGACAACTCGGCGCGCTCGCGGCGGACTCGCCGCGGGACGTGCAGCGCGCCCGCGACGACCTGCTCTCGCGGTTCGATGACGAGCACGGCCGGGTGCGGGTGCGGTGCGCGGAGGCGGTCGCGACGCTCGCCGTGGCCGACCCCGGCGCGTTCGTCGAGGACGTGGACGCGCTCGCGGACGCACTCGGGGACGACCGCGTGGACGTCGTCGCTGCTGCCGTCGACGCGCTCGCGTCGGTCGCAGCACACGACCCGGCGAGCGTGGCTCGCGTCGCGGACGCACTCGCGGCGCACCTCGCCGACGCGGAGAGCCTCGTCGCGGCGCGCGCACTCGCCGACGTCGCGAGCGCGGACCCGGACGCGGTCGCACCGGCGACGGACGCGCTCGCTGAGGCGCTCGCGTTCGCCGCCGTGGACGCGGCACGAGCGCTCGCGAGCGTCGCCGCGGTCGACCCGGGAGCGGTCGCCGCGGTCGCCACCCCGGTCGCCGACGCCGTCGCCGCCGGCCCGCCGGAGGCGCGTCGGGACCTGACGGCGGCACTCGCGACCGTCGCACCGACGCACCCCGACGCCGTCACCGCCCACGCGTCGCTCCTCGAGGCGGCACTCGACGACGAGGACCGCGCGGTCAGCGGGCACGCCACGTCGGCACTCGCCGCGGTCGCCGACGTCGCCCCCGGTCGGGTCGCGGCGAGCACGGGCGCGCTCGTCTCGCACCTCGACGCGACCGACCCCGCGGTCCGCGTCGACGCCGCTCGCGCACTCGCCGCGGTCGCGGCGACCGACCGCGAGGCCGTCGCCGCGGCACCGCCCTCGCTCGCGGCGCACCTCGACGACGAGTGCGTGGACGTCAGGCGTGCGGTCGCGAACGCACTCGCGGTGCTGGCGGCACAGGACGCGGACGTGGTCGCGCCGTTCGTCGCCGACCTCTCGGACGCACTCGGAGATGCGGACGCTGCCGTCCGGGAGGCCGTCGCGGACGCGCTCGCTGCGGTCGCGAACGAGACGCCGACCGCCGTCGCCGACGCCGTCGGCGTCCTCGTCGCCGGCCTCGACGACGACCCCGCGGTCCGGGAACCGCTCGCCGAAGCGGTCGCCGCGGTCGCGACCGCGGCACCGTCGGCGGTCGCGGACCACGTCCAGGACGTCGCCGCACACCTCACGGTCGCTGGCGTCCGCGAACCGCTCGCGGACGCGGTCGCCGCGGTCGCTCGCGACGCTCCGGGCTCTGGGGACGTGGACGCGCTCGCGGACTCGCTCGCGGCCGACGACGCCTGGACGGCTGGGTACGCGGCGAGCGAACTCGCCACGGTCGCCGAGCGCGCAACGGCGACGCTCTCGCCGACACAGGAACGACTGCTCGCGCGACTCGACGACGACGCGGCCGCGGTCCGCACTGCCGCCGCGGCGGACCTCGTCTCGCTCATGGACGAGCGCCCGCACGAACTCGCCGGGACCGTGCCGGCGCTCGCGGACGCGCTCGACGACGACGAGGTCGCGGTCCGCGAGGGCGTCTCGTGCGCGCTCGCGTCGGTCGCGGCAGCCGCACCCGACGCCGTCCGTCGTGCCGGGGCCGTGCCGGCGCTCGTGGATGCGCTCGACGACACCGCGGCGACGAGCGACTGCGCCGCGAGCGCACTCGACGCCGTCGCGCAGACGACGGGCGTGGACGCACGCGAGGACGTTCGCCCGTTCGTCGCGTTCCTCCTCGACCGCCTCGACGACGAGGCTCCGGTCGAACGGCGTCGCGCCGCACTCGCCGTCCCGACCGTCGCACGCTCGACGCCGGAGGTCGTGGCCGCGACGGACGCACTCGCCGCGGCCGTCGGAGACGACGCGGTACGGTCCGCGGCCGCGCGAGCGCTCGCGTCGCTGGCGATCGACGACGCAACGCCGCTGTCCGTGCTTCTCTCGCGCGTCGCCGACGACGATCGGGAGGCGACGCGTGCGGTCGCCGCGATGACCGCGTTCGAGCCGCTCGTCGCGGACCCGTCGGCGCTCACGGACGCGGCGACCAGCCCGGACGCGGTCGTCCGCCGCCGCGCCACGCGCGCCCTCGCAACCGCCGCGAGCGACCGCGACGACGCCACCCCAGCGACGGGCGTCCTCCTCGATTACGCAGACGCCGTCGACGGGGCCGTCAGGGCGCGTGCCGCGAGCGAACTCGGCCGGCACGCGCTCGCCCGCCCGGACGACGCTCGCGCCGTGGTGGCGGACCTTCCGACGCTCCTCGGAGCGGACGACGACCTCGTGCGCGGTTACGCGGCGGTCGCCCTCGTGAGCGTCGCCGTCGACGACCCGGCGAGCGTCCCAGTCCGTGCACTCCCCGACTCGGGCCGCTCGGCGGACGCGGACGACGAGTGGCTCGCGGACGTGGTCGCGTTCGTTCGCGCTTACGCCACCGATGCCGAGGATGCGGCCGCGGCGGCGAGCGCGCTCGCCGACCGGCACGACCACGACGACCCGGCGGTTCGCGCGGTCGCCGCACTCGCCACGGGCGCGTCCGGGACGGCGTGCCCGCGCCATCTCGTCGACGCACTGACGGACGACGCGGTCGCCGTTCGCGCCGCGAGCGCTCGCGGGATCGCCGCCGTCGCGGCGCGCGACCCGAACGCGGCCGCGTCCCTCGCCGGTCGGCTCGTGGACGCGCTCGACGACGACCCGGCGGTCGTCGCGTCCGTCCTCCGCGCACTCGCCGCCGTCGCCCGGGCGTCGCCTGGCGCGATCGCGCCCGACGCGCTCGACGTCGTCGCGCGCCGACTCGCCCACCCCGACCCGCGCGTGCAGATCGCCGCCGTACGCGTCGTCGCTCGCGTCGACCCGGACGCGTACGCCGACGCGCTCGACGAGTGCCGCGAGCACGCCCCCGAAGGCGTCCGCGACGCCGTCACCGCCATCCTCGACGAGTCCACGGACGCTCCCGACGACGCGAGCGACACCGCCGAGGACTCCTGGCTCGCTCGTGCATCCCTGGGGCGCGTCCTCGACGGTGCACTGTCGACGCTCACCGACCGTTTGCCCTGATCCAGGACCGCGACGACTCCGGCACCACGTCGCGAGGCGTCGTGGTCGACCGCTCGCCCGTCGCTGCCCGAAGCGCGCGTTCGGCACCGGCCACGACTGACCGCTCTATTTAATCCTTTCTCCGGGTTCCAGGGCCGTCACCGTCGGTCCCCATTTATAATACCACCCGGCATCAAACCTGTTCACGATGCGACAGAGCGCGGACGACGGTGGTGGTGGTGGTCGGTCCCGGCGCCAGGTGCTGCGTCGAACCGGTGGGCTGCTCGCCGCGGGCACGGCCGCTGCGAGCGCCGGGTGCACGAACCTCCTGCCGCCGGCGAGCCGCGCGATACGGTACGGCGACGTCGACCTCCCCGGACGCGGTGACGCCACCCCCGGCTACCGGCGATGGTTCCCCGCGGAAGCCGAACTGCCGCCGCTCGACGCGGCGGACGAGGACGACCCGTACGGGAACTGGACGTACGCGACGCCAGGCGACCTCGGCGCGGCACAGCTCGGCCGGCCGTTCGACATCGGGCGGAACGTCGCGCAGGCGTCGATGGACTACGTCGGGTACCCGCTGGCGTCGTACGACCGCCTCGTCAGCGTCGGCGCTCTCGGCAGCGTCGCGGAAGCGTCCGTCGACCGCGCGACCGTCGAGCGGACGCTGGCCGACACGAACTACGGGCGTGCCGACGACTACCGCGAGTTCGACGTGTACGACCGCACGGACGTCGACCGACTGCTCGCCGTCTCCACGGACGCGGTCGTCCACACGGCCGGCGAGACCCGCCGGGCGAAAGCACGGGCGCTCGTCGACGCCGAAGCGGGCCGCGTCGACCGGCGCCACGAGGTCGACGCGTCGTTCGCGGCGTACACCGAGCGCGTCGGCGCGCCGCCGACGGTATTGAGCGCGTTCGGTATCGTGAGCGGCGACCTCGCCAGCGCGGTGTGGTTCACGTTCGACGAGTCCTCGGCGTACTTCGTCTACGACCACGCGTTCGCCGACGGCGAGACGCCGTCGAGAGCCGAGGTCAAACGCCAGATCAGCGGCATCACGCGCGGCGACCGGGCGTCGCGCGTCGACGTCACCGTCGACGACCCGTTCGTCCGCGTCGCACTCCAGCTCGACGAGAGCGCGTACATGGACGGCGACGACGGCGACGACTACCGCTCGCTGCCGTTCGTCACGTGGGGCGTCGACCAGGGCTCGGATACGATAACGGTCAGCCACGACGCGGGCGAACCCGTCTCCGTCGACCGCGCCGAGTTCCGCCCCACCGAGGCGCTCCGGAACCCACCAGCGTCGGGGTCGACGCTCGAACCCGGCGACGAGCTCGCGTTCGCGACGGGCGACCTCGCCGCCGACGACATCGAGTTCACGTACAGTCAGGACGAACACAGCCGATCGCTCCTGTTCAGCTATGAGCCAGCAAACGACAGCGACACGTGACCGCCGACCGACGCGTCGGGACGGGACGACCGACCGACCCGAACCGCTCACGCCGACCCTCCTCAGTAGCATGACCGACCCCGCCGACCTGTCGACCGTCGCGGACCTGCTCGCGGACGAGCACGTCCAGCGCATCCTCGCGGCGACGAGCGTCGACCCGAAGTCCAAGAGCGAACTCGCCGAGGGCTGCGAGGCCTCGCTGCAGACGGTATCGCGCCGCGTCGACGACCTCGTGGACGTCGACCTGCTGCGCGAGGAGACGCGTGCGCGTCGCGACGGCCACCACGACGCCGTCTACGTCGCGCGCCTCGACAGCTTCGAGGTCCGGCTGCGCGACGGCGCGCTCGAACACGACGTCGCGCGCATGGACCGCGATATGACCGACGAACTGCAGCGCCTCTGGAGGAAGTTCTAGCTATGACGGGACTCCTCTCGTACGCGGTCGTCGAGATCGCCACACTCGCGCTCGCCGCCGGCTCCGCGATAGTCGGCCTGTTCATCGCGGCGCTCGCACTCCGCGGCGTCCTCCGGGACCGCAGCCGGAAGATGCTGTTCCTGTCCGCGGGCATGATACTCCTGTTCGGTGCAGCGTACGTCACCGCGCTCGTCGGGTCGGCGCTCGTCCGGTTCCACGTCATCTCGCTCCTCCAGCAGAACTACGTGCTGCTCGCCGTTCGCGCCCTCCAGTTCACGGGCCTGTGCTCTATCGCGTACTCGCTCGTCATCGGCGAGTGAGCCGACGACGCCGTGTTGCGACGGTCACGACGACCCGCGGCGGTTCCGGTGGTACTCGACGACGACGCCGACGGCGAGGCCGAGCGGGACGGCGACGAACCGGCTACCAAGCACGTCGAGTCCGGTCCCACTGGCGGTGAGGTGCGTCAGTATCTCGTCGGTGGCGAGGGCGAGCATCGCGAGCCCGATGCCGACGCCGCCGGCGCGCCACGCCGGGTCGGCGGAAACCCTCGGGCGGGCGCGAAGGGTCGCGACCGCGACGAGGAGCGCGAGCGCGTTCCCGGCGACCGTCCGCTGCTGGGGTTCGAGGACGGGGTCCAGTGCGAGTTGTGCGAGTGCACCGACGGAGAGCGTGAGTGCGAACCACAGCGAGAGCACGCGAAACGGGGTGACGTCCGGCGCGTCGGTCTCGTGGGGGTCGGTGGCGGCGTCAGCCATCGATTCCGTGGACTCGTGGCGGAACAAAAGCTCGATGGTGCGGGTCAGCTGTCGCGGTGGAAGACGGCCCACTCGACGCCGCGTCGTCGTCGCTCGACGGGTTCCGGGCACCGTCGCGACGCGCGGCTGGCATCGATTCCGTCCACGATAGTCGGCGTGAAAAATTCGGTGGTCTGGCCGACCGCGCGCGGCGAGCGATTCAGTCGTCGTCACCGGACTGCGTCCGGTTGCTCGACTGACGAAGTCAGTCGTCGTCGGCGGCGACCGCGGCGTCGTCGTGCACTATCTCGTCGCCGAGGACCGTCATGAACTGGCGGAGCCACTCGGCGTGGTCGGGCCACGCCTGCGCGGTGACGAGGTTCCGGTCGGTCGTGACCTCGTCCACCCACGCGCAGCCCGCGCCCTCGACCTCGGCCTGGACGGCGGGGTAGCTCGTCATCTCGTAGCCGTCGAGGACGTCGGCGGCGGCGAGTATCTGCGGGCCGTGACAGATGGCGGCGACCGGCTTCTCGGCGTCGAAGAAGTGCCGGACGGCGTCCAGTACCTCGTCGTATCCGCGGAGGTACTCGGGGGCGCGGCCGCCGGGGACGACGAGCGCGTCGTACTCGGCGGGGTCGACGTCGGCCATCGTCGCGTTCAGCTCGAAGTCGTGCCCGCGCTCCTCGAGGTACGTCTGGTCGCCACGGAAGTCGTGCACCGCGGTCTTGATCTTCTCGCCGGCCTCCTTCTCCGGGCAGACGGCGTGAACGTCGTGCCCGAGCATGTCCAGCGCCTGGAACGGCACCATTATCTCGAGGTCCTCCCCGAAGTCGCCGACGATCATCAGTATCTTCTTGGGCATTGGTAGCACCTGTAGTGGAATACGGTCCGAGAGGCGATAAAGCTCCGTGATGAACGCGTTCGACGGGGTGAGGCGTGGTTGCGTCGGTCTCGCTCGGTCGGTGGGCCGTGTTCGTATGCAGTCGCTACCGGCTCCCTCGGCCGCTGAACCGTATTCACGTATAATGGCCTCTCATCTCGTCTGCCGAAACGTATGACAGAAAATTTCTCACGCGAGTCTGGTGGCGACGGCTACGACCGGAGCGACGTGTTCGACCTGCTCGCGCGCCGACGCTACCTCGCGGCGGCCGCTGGAACGACCGCCGGCCTCGCGTCGCTGAGCGGCTGTCTCAGCGGGACCGGCGACACCGACACCGAAGCCGAGACCGACGAACCACCGGACGAGGACGACGACGAGGACGGGGACGACGACCGACCCGAGGGCGTCTCCGAGGAGGAGTTCGAGCGCGGGCCCGTCCCCGAGGCGTACCAGACCGCGACGTCGCTCGGCGGTGAGACGCGCGATCCGGACGACCTGCAACCGAAGGGGAACGTGAAGTTCTCCGAGTACGACGACGCCCTCGAACAACCGACGCACAAACCGGGGCGCTGCTGTGCGAACTGCGCGGACTACATCCCCGACAAGAACGGCGACCGGTTCGGCGCGTGCGCCGAGGTCGAAGGGTACGTCGACGGCGCCGACTGGTGCTCGCTCTACGAGTCGCTCCCCGAACCGTCGGTCCCGGAGGGGATGAACGAGGGGGACCTCGCGACCGCCGAGGTCCCCGAAGCGTACCGGACCGCGACCTCGCAGGGCGACGAGACGCGCAACCCCGAGCAGCTCAGCGCGCAGGCGGACGTCAGCCTCACCGAGTCAGTCGAAGCGTTAGCGGACGGCGACGCCGAACCCGGGCAGTCTTGCGGGAACTGCGCCGAGTTCATCCCCGACCAGAACGGCGACGGGTGGGGAGCGTGCGCCGCCGTCAAGGGGTTCGTCGCCACTGAGGACTGGTGCGTCATCTGGGAACACGTCAGCGAGGGATGACCGAGAGCGGCGGCTGACCGGGATCGATGCCGACGCTCACCCGAGTCGCAGAACCTGCGCGTGCAGCGTCCCGTCGACCGTGAGCGCCGTGCTCTCGTCGACGACGCCGGCGTCGACCGCGGCCTCGACGGTCTCGGTACCGACGAGGTTCGCGACGTCCGAACGTCGGACGGCGTCGACCGCCGTCTCGGCGTCGACCTCGTCGCCGCCGTAGAACTCCTCGGTCACCGTCAGCGAGATCTCGCCCTCCTCGAACGTCTCCCCGAGGAGGTCCGCGTCGCAGGCCGCGACGAGCAGACCCTCGCTCGTCTCGCGCTCGCTGAGCAGTATCACAGCGGACCACCGCCGCCGCCGGGCCCGCCTCGCGGGTCGTCGCCGTCGACGCGCGGGTCGTCCGCCGGGTCGGGCCGCGGGTCCTCGCCACGCAGTCCCTCGGGCGACCCGCCGGGTGCCTGCCCGACCTGCTCTTCGACCATCTGCTGCTCCATGTCCTCGCGGAGCTCCTCGGCCTCCGCCGTGACCTCCTCGGCGCGCTCGTCCTCGCCCATGTCCTCGAGCGCTCGCGCCTTCTCCTCGAGGATCTGCGAGTTCCGCATCCCGAGGCGGATGGCGTTGTCGAAACACTGTACGGCGTCCTCGGAGAGCCCGCGTTCCGCGAGGAAGAACCCGCGATTGTACCACGCCTGCCCGAACCGGTCGTCGATCTCGACGGCGCGCTCGGAGTGCTCGAGCGCCCGCGAGACGTCACCGGACTCCCAGAGCGCGTACGCGAGGTTCGTCTCCGCGCTCGCCGCGTGCTCTGATTCGTCGTCGATACTGAGCGCCTCCCGGTACGCGCCGATGGCCTTGTCCCACTCCTCGAGTTCGGCGTGGGCCGCGCCCTTGTTCACCCAGCCCTCCTGCGCGAGCGCGTCGTCGTCCGTGAACTGTGCGACGCGCTGGAAGGTGTCGACGGCCTGCTCGTAGCGGTTGATGGCGACGTAGTTCAGGCCGACGTCGAGCAGTTCCTCGGCGTCGACCGCGTCCGCGTTCGTGTTCGCCCGGTCGAGGAGGTCGGTGACGACGCGGCTGTCGACGGGGTCGACCTTCGACGGGTCGACGTCGAGCTCCGGCGGGTCGATGTCGAACTCGGCGTAGGGGTCGTCGAACCCCTGGCCGGAGGAGTACTCGTGCTTGCGGTCGGGGTTCTCCTCGGTCATGGAAGTGGTTTTGGCGACGAGCGCGGGTAAGCCCTTCGCTCGCGCCGTCAACGTCGAACGCGACGCCCTCGTGCGTATCTCCAGTCGAAACGAAGGGGGTTAGGAACCGGTTACCACGCCACGAGGGACCGGGCGTCGTCGACGGCCAGTCGGCTGTCGGTCGCGTGCGATGGCGTCGCCGACGGGCGTGGCCGGTCAGTCCCGTGCGATGGCGTCGCCGACGGGCGTGGCCGGTCAGTCCCGTGCGATGACGTCGACGACACCGTCGAGGTCGAGCGGGACCGAGCCCTTCGTGTAGCCCTCGACGCTCCCGTCGGGGCGGACGCGGTAGACGAGCGCGGGCTTGTGGTGGACGTCCGGGCGTTCCCCGCGGACCGCCGCCCACTGGTCGTCGTGGTAGCTCGAGCAGTCGACGAACAGCGTCACGCCGCCACCGTGCGCTTCGAGCTGGCCGGTGGTCTTCGTCTGCGCGGTCTCGCGGATGGCCGCGACGGGACTGTTCTGCGAGCGGTCCTGGGGCGGGAGCGGCCGGGTCACCTCGACGAGGTTGCTCGTGCCGTCCGGCGATATCGCGCGGTAGTCGAGACTGTAGCCGCCCGCGACGTCGATCTCGGGGACGACGTCGTAGCCGGCTTCGGTGAGGACCCACGCGGCGACGTACTCCGCGACCGCCGAGGCCATCCGCGTCAGGTCGAGGTACTCGCTCGTCCCGAGCTTGCCCGCCATGACGTGGCGGTCGTCGTCGAGGACGCCCGTGTCGAGGACGCGTTCGAGGAACGCGAGCGCGTCGTCCGCGTCGGCGTCCGGGAACCCGCAGGCGTGCTCCGAGAGGAATTTGCGCGTCGTGTGTCGGCCGTCCTTGCTCATGAGGACGGGGAGGAAGAACCACGCGACGTGCGGGTAGTCCGCGGTCCAGGGCGCCTCGACTTCGAGGTCCGCGAGGAGTTCGCGCTGGGCCCAGCGGTGGATCGGGTACGGGACGTCGTCCCAGTCGCGCTTGTCGGTCCGCCAGAGCGCGCTCGGCGTCTCGGTGTTCCCGAGCCAGTACGCTTCGCTGTCGTCGTACAGGAACAGCGCCATGTCGTCGTTGTCCATCTCGAACCGCACGCCAGTCCAGCCGTTCGGTGGCTGGTAGTGGGGCGTGGTCTTCGTCGCACCGAGGTTGTCGTCGAGGTCGGAGAACAACTGCTCGTGGACCTGCTGGTCGGTCCAGCGGCCCTGCGAGTACCGGAATCGAAGGGGGCGTGCCACGTCCCCCGGTACGCCCCCCTGGCACATGAGAGCCACGGCATGCGCGCGCCCCGTGACCGCCGACGGGGCCGGGTCGATGTGGCCTCCCGAGGGTGGTCGAGTCGCCGCGGCCGGCGATCCCGACCCGATACCCTGACGAATCATGGTATGCTGGTACGTACCACCGACAGCTTCAAATGAAGACACCCCTTAGCACGGTGATGGTTACCATGTCGATGGGTGCTTACGACGAGGACGAATACGAACGCCGCGAGGAGAAGTCGACGCACGTCGACGCCGACTTCGACGACGAGCGGACGGTCTACCACGGCGAGGTCGAGTACGACTCGGGCGAATCCACCGAGGAACTCCTCGACCAGTTCAAGGAACTCCAGGAGGAGTAGCCGCGACGCCCAGGGGACGTCGCGGGGGGCGACTCGACGCTGTCACGAGCGATAGCGCTCGCGCTCGGGTCGCACGAGCGACGTGTCGACTCAGGCCGAGACCGTGGCGTCGCGGGCGTCGGCGAGCGTCAGACCGACCGAGAGCGCGGTCGCCGCCGCCACCGCGAGCACGTGCCCGAGCAGCACCACGAGCAGGACCGGTCGGTCGAGGACGAACGGCACGAACACCAGTTGGACGGCGGCGAACGCGAGGTTCAGACCGTCGGCGCGAGCGAACGCGCGACTCCGAGCCGGGTCGAACTCGAACGTGTACGCGCGCCAGACCGCCGCGACCGCCGCCCACCAGCTCGTCCCGATGCGGTAGACGACGTCCCAGAGCACGAGCAGCGTCAGGTACGTCGCGAGCACGGGCGGTTCGTCGCCCAGCAACGCGGTGACGAGCGGGTCGGTCGCGACGCGCGGGTCGTACACGAACAGGTGCGTGACGACCGCGACGAACGCGAGCACGCCCAGGACGACCTCGACGTTCGACCCGAACAGCAAGCGGCGGTAGGACTCCGGCGCGTCGAGCTCGCGGATGCGTCTCGCGTACGTCAACATGAGTGCGCTCCCGATGGCGGCGACCGCGACCGCGGCCGTGCCGACGACGACGCCAGCCCAGAGGCCGTACAGCGCCGCGACGACGAGCACGCCCGCCTCGAACGCGAGCACCTGGATGCCGATGGCGGTCGACGAGTCGATGTCGACGCCAGGGAGCGCCCCGACGATGCTCTCGTACACCCACGCGTCGCCGTACTGCGCGTCGTCGCCGGCGAGCGCGCTCGTCGAGTCGTCGGCGACCGCGGCGTCGTCCTCCGTCGCCTGAAACGAGTCGTCGGCGTCCTCTGCGCGGCGGGTCACTGCAGGCCGGGGCTCCCGCCCTGGAGTGGACTGCCGCCGCTCCCGTTCGCCGACCGGGAGAGCGCGCGGCGGACCGCCGAGTCGAACGGCGTCAGTGCGACGTCGATCTCGTCGGCGAGCCGGTCGTCCTCGACCACGACCGGGTTCTTCAACCCCTCGATGAGGGGATGGGCGACCGATTTCGGGACGTCGCTCACGAGGTCGACCCAGTACGCCGACAGCCGCGGCGTCAAGACCGGCACGGGGATGACGTACAGTCGCTTCCCCATCGCTTCGGCGGTGCGTTCGAGCATCTCGCGGTACGTCAGGACGTCCGGGCCGCCTATCTCGTAGGTCTCACCGGCGGTATGCGGGCGACTGAGGACGCCCGTGAGGTACCCGACGACGTCGCTCACCGCGATGGGCTGACACGGCGTGTTCACCCACCGGGGCGTTATCATCACGGGCAGCCGCCCGACGAGCTGTGTTATCATCTCGAAGCTCACGGAGCCGGCGCCGACGATGATGGCGGCGCGCAGCGTCGTCAGCTCGAACTCGCCCTCGCGGAGCACGCCTTCGACGCTCCGACGGGACGCGAGGTGCTCGCTCAAGTCCTCGCCTTCCTCGCCGAGCCCGCCGAGGTAGATGACGCGGTCGACGCCCGCGGCGTCCGCGGCGTCGACGAAGTTCCGCGCCGCGCGCTCGTCGCGCTCGGCGAAGTCCTCGCCGGAGCGCATCGAGTGCACGAGGTAGTACGCGACGTCGACGTCGTCGAACACACCGTCGAGACTCTCGGGCTCTAAGAGGTCGCCCTCGTGGACCTCGACCTCGTTCCCGGGGTAGTCCTCGCGGTTCCGGACCAGCGCGACGACGTCGTGGTCGCCCGCGATGAGCGCGGGAATCAACTCGCCGCCGACGAACCCCGTCGCACCGGTCACCAGCACGCGCATACTACGAGGTCCGGGCGCCGCCGTCTTAAGAATGCCTCCAACGCGGTCGAAACGAACGGGTTCCGGGGTCGTGATTCACTCCCAGCCGGGCGTCTCGGGCGCGTCCCGGTCTTCCTCGACGCGTTCGCCGAGGCCGGGGTCGGCGTTCGCGGTGGGGTCGTCGCCGGCCGCGTCGCTCCCGGCCGTCGCGTTCGCGGCGCGGGCCTCCCAGTCGTCGATGGCGGCGCCGACCCACGAGTCGGCGTCGAGTGCGCGGTCGCGGTAGCGCTCGTAGGCGTCGTCGTTCCGCGCGAGCATCCCGGGGCTGGCGGCGGCCGCGGTCCCGACGAACTCCGCGCGGTCGTCGGCGGTCGCCTCGCCCGCTGCGATGCGGTAGACGCGGTCCGCGAGCGCGTCCGGGTCGGGGTGCGCGAAGACCTTCCCGCCGAGCGCCTGCGGGCCGAACAGCGGCTCGGCGTCCTCCGGGACCGAGTCCTCGACGAGGCGGTCGCCGGGCGCGCCGAACTCGCGCTCGACGCGCTCGCAGACCGACTCCACCGCCATGAGGAGGTTCCGCCCCGGGTAGGTCGCGCACTCGTCGGGGTAGAGGTCGTCGTCGTGGATGCGACACTGGAGGGTCTCGGGGTCGAGGAACGCGCACGTCGGCAGCCACGACGCTTCGTCCGCGCCGACGGGCGCCACCGGCTTCGGCGGCTTCCGGAGGCCGACGAAGAACGCGGGGCGGCCCGCGATGGCGGCGACGTCGAACCCGTCCACCTCGACGGAACGTCCGGACGCGCCGTCGTCGCCCGCGCCCTCGCCGTCACTCTCTGGGTCGCGCTCCCAGAGCCGCGGCGTGAGCGCGTCCCCGAACCCGGCGTTCACGAAGTCGCGGACCTCGTCGCGAGTGAGCGGCACGAGGTTGTAGACGTCGTCGAGCGGGCGCTCCGGGCCGACGCGCTCGTGGTCGTCCGGCGTCGCCGACAGCGCACGCCAGTCCACGCAGCAGCCCGCGCAGCCTTCGCAGTTCACGCGCATGCCTCCGGGTTCGACCGCCACCGACGAAAGTCTAGCCCGGTGGACACCTGTCGACCCCCGACGGCGTTCCGCGCACCGTCGGCCTACACGCCGAGCCACTCGTCGTCTCGGACGGCATACCCACGCTTCCGGCAGTGTTTGGCCGCCTCTCGACGCACGTCGCGGCTCCCGGGGAGCGCCGCCTTCTCGTGAACCCGGTCGACGATCCAGTCGGCGATGAGGCGGATGCCTTCGTCGTCGTCGTCGGCGTCGATGTCCTCGAGCGCGAGGAACGTCCGCAGGTAGCCCTCGCGTTTGGACTCGGGGAACTCGGGGTCGTCGAGCGTCGCGGCGGCCTCGACGACGCGCTTCATCGCGCCGGCGACCGTCGGTCGCTGCACGCGCTCGCGGACGGCTGTCGGCGAGTCGAACGTCTCCACGTCCGTCTCGGGGACGAGCTGCTTGACGGTGTACGTGTCGTCGGCCGCGCGTACCTCACGGTCGCCGACGGCGGCGACGACGTCCCGCCCGGTCGCGGGGAACGCGACGCCCTCGAGCTCCGTTTCGAGCTCGGCGAGGTCGCGCTCGTCGACCGGTGGCTCGGGTTCGTCCCCGCGCTCCATGGCGGTCTCGACGTCGCGCTCGCGCTGTTGCCTGTCGGCATCGTCCGCCTGTTTCTCGCGCCCTCGCTTGTTGTCTGCCATCCCTTACCATACGTTCGCTCCGGTGATAACGCTGTGCCATAGCGGTCACTTCGACGTCACGTCGTCAGGTCGCGGACCGGCCTCCAAGTTTCATGTACCGGCGCTCGCTTGACGGGGCCATGGGAACGATGCCAGACGCAGTCGCGGTGACGGGTGCACTCGGCGGTGCGGGCCGCTGGGTCGTCGACAGGCTCGCGGCGACGGGCGCGGACGTCCTCGCCATCGACCAGCGACTCCCGGAGGCCGACGGCCCCGAGGACGTGGACTTCCGCGCGGCGGACCTGACAGCTCGGGGCGAGACGTTCGATCTCCTCGACGCGGCGAACCCGGACGCGGTCGTGCACCTGGCCGCGATACCGGACCCGCTGAATCACGCCGGGGGTCGCGTCTTCGAGAACAACGTCCTCAGCACGTACAACGTCCTCGACGTCGCGGGGCGCGTCGGCGCGGACGTCGCGTGGACCTCCAGCGAATCCGCGTACGGCTTCCCGTTCGCCACGGAGATACTCCCTCCGGAGTACCTCCCAATCGACGAGTCCCACCCGATGCGGCCCGAGGACCCCTACGGGACGTCGAAGGTCCACGGGGAGACCATCGCGGACATGGTCGTGCGACGCGACGGCATCTCGGTCACGTCCATCCGCCCATCGTGGATCCAGTATCCCGGCGAGTACGTCGCCCGCGACGTCGCCGACGCGTTCGACCTCGCGGCGCTCGCGGCCGACCCCGTCGGCGCGGTCGGCGGTGGCACCGGGAACTTCTGGTCGTACGTCGACGTCCGCGACGTCGCCGACATGGTCGTCCACGTTCTCGAGACCGACCGCGACGGCCACGAGGCGTACAACTGCCACGCAGAAGACAACTTCCTCGGCGTCCCGACCCGCGACCTCTTCGAGGCGCTGCTGGGCGACGTCCCCGAACCGTGCGATATCGAGGGCGAGCAATCGGCGTTCTCGATGACGAAAGCCGAAGCCGAACTGGACTGGTCGCCGTCGCACACGTGGCGGAGCGCAGCCGACGAATCAGTCGACGGCCCCACCTTCGGCTGACGCGTCCGGCCGAACCGAAGCGGTCTCGTCGGAGAAAGACACTTGCGACGCCAGGCCCGACGTAGAAGCGTGACGACGGACCCCTGCGACGGCTGCGGGAAGCGCGTTCGCGTCGCCGGCGGCATCGGCGACATGTGGACCGCGACCGGGCCCTCCGGCGGGATGACCCTCGAGTTCGACGACGGCAGCGAGGAGTTCCTCTGCTTCGACTGCATCGAAGCGCTCCCCGACGACCCGACGACGAGCGACGTCCCCGGCGATTGAGGCCGGATTCGGGTCGCCTCAGGTGAGGGACGCAACGGCGAGCAGCACGCTCGTGGCGAGACACCCGATGGCCAACCCGACGACGAGCCCGACCTGTACGGGGGTGGACGTCCACGTCGGGACGACGAACACGGCGAAGACGGCGGCCGCGACCAGCACCCACCGGAGTCGGTCGAGCGCTGCTCGTAATCGGTCACTCAGCTGTGTGATACCGATGGTCAACATGAGAATGACGCCGACGGCGACGGGCGGGATGGCGACGTCGCTGACGGCGACGGCCGTTCGATTCAGGCCGAGGACGGTGAGCGCCGCGAGGACGACGGCGGCGACGAGCGTCATGCCAGCGGTTCGTCTCGTCGCTCCGGTCGCGTCGGTCGACTTCGACATCGTGTTCGTCATGGGTTGTGGGTTCGGAAGGTAGTTTCGACCGCGTTAGATGTGGTCGCGGCCGGGGTGGCCGGGGCTGCCACCCTGCGGGACGAGGTCGTCCCAGTCGACGTGCCAGCCGGTGCCGACCTTGGACATGTTGAGCGTCTGCGTCCAGCCGAACGCGCTCTTGTCGAACTCGGTCGCGCCGACGGTGATGGTGTCGACGTCGACGACCCAGGAGATCGCCCACGCGCCTGCAGCGATGACGCCGGCGAGAACGCCGATGACGACGCCACTGGAGAGCGTCGCGCCGACGTACCCGATGAGGGCCGCGGAGACGGCCTGGATGCCGAGGTCGGAGATGTCTCGCGTGAACTCGGCGGTCACGCAGCCCCAGCGGTGCGTGTAGTCGTACGCGCCGCAGTCGCCGTTCGTGCCGCCCCAGGCGTCGGCGCGCTCGATGATCTCCTCCCAGTCGTCGCCGGTGGCGCCGACGGTGCTCTGGACGTCGGCGTGGGTCGTGGTGCCGACGTCGGCGGTGAGCGTGCGGTACTGGGACTCGCTCACTTCGGCCTTCTTCACTGTCCCGCTGTCGCCGACGTGGACGACGTCGGTGAACTGCTTGCCCTTCTTGGAGAGGGCGACGCCGACGTACGTCTCGCCGTCGCGTTCGGAGATGACGGTGATGTCGTCGAGATTGTAGCCGGCGTCGTCGTCCGCGTCCGTTCCTTTTGCGGAACTGACAGTCGGGACGAGGGCTGCGCCGGTTGCTGCGGCACCGTACTTGAGCATCTTCCGTCGACTTTTGTCGACCATGCAGATAGGACGACTTCCGAACAGGTAATATATCTTTATCATTCTATTTGTTTTGGTAATCTCCAACAGGATTTAAAATTACGAATCTGGATGGCTGCACACGTCTTTGCACAGAAACGGGTTTAATCAAGCTAGAGTCCTTTTGCGGATGTCTGGTCTAGTCCTAGAGCTTAGGGATAGCTGTCGAGTGGCTCCTGTCGACGAAGACCACCCGCACCGATTCCTTGCATTCCAAGGGAAACCAATCCAGATATGATAGACTCGAAATAGTGAAGTTCGATAGGTAGTACTGGTATATTGATTGGTCTCGTGGTCGCGGAAGCCGACCGCCGAGACGAAACCGATTTGGGTGCCGTGCGTAATGACTCGATACTGAGAGATGCCCGCCCCTGCTCTCCACGTCGACGGCCTGACGAAGCGATACGGGAACGGCCCGGACGCGACCACTGCCGTCGACGACCTGTCGTTCACGGTCGAACGCGGCGAGGTGTTCGGCCTCCTCGGCCCCAACGGCGCCGGGAAGTCGACCACGCTGGACGTCCTCGTGGGCTACCAGCGACCGACGGACGGACACGTCGACGTGCTCGGACTGGACCCGACGACCGAGCCCGCCGCCGTCCGCGAACGCACCGGCGTCCTCCCGGACGGGTACGGCGTCTATCCCGAACGAAGCGGGCGAGCGCACGTCGAGTACGTCGCGACCGCTCGCGGCGTGGACCTCGATCCGACGACCTGGCTCGAACGCGTGGACCTCGGCGACGCAGCCAGCCGCCCGGCAGGCGAGTACTCCAAGGGCATGCGCCAGCGGCTCGCGTTCGCGATGGCGCTCGTGGGCGACCCGGACCTCCTCGTCCTCGACGAACCGTCGACGGGCCTGGACCCCGAGGGCGTCGCCACGGTCCGCGAACGGATCGAGGCGGCGAGCGACCGCGGGACGACGGTCGTCCTCTCCAGTCACCGGCTCGCACAGGTCGAACGCGTCTGCGACCGCCTCGCGGTCGTCCACGACGGCTCGCTGCTCGCCGTCGACGACCTCGCGTCGCTCCGGAACGCGTACGGACTCGACGCCGACCGGGTGCGTGCCGGCGTCGACACCCGACCAGACGGCGTCCGCGAGCGCGTCAGTGCGGTCGACGGCGTCACCGCCGTCAGCGTCGACGACGACGTCGTCCGCGTCGAGTGCACGGAACGCGCGAAGAAACCGGCGCTCGACGCCATCGAGACGACCGGTGCCACCGTCGTCGACGTCGACGTCGACCGACCCTCGCTCGAGGAACTGTTCCTCCGGATCGCCGACGACGACGCCACTGCGACGGGACACGACGTCGTGGCGCGCACGGGTGAGTCGCGATGACCAGCGTCCTCCGTGGCGCCGTTCACGTCGCCCGCATCGAGGTTCTCGACCGAACGAGCGGCGTGCTCGCTGGACTCGGCGCGGTCGTCCTCTGCGCGTTCCTGGCGCTGCAGACGGTGACGTTGTTCGTCGCACGCGGCGACGTCCTCTTGCCGGCGACGTTCGTCGTTCGACTGGAGACGACGTTCGCGTTCCTGGTACCGCTCGCCGCGACGGTGCTCTCGGCGGCGACGGTCGTCGCGGAACGGGAGACGGGGACGGTCCGACTCCTCCTCTCGGTGCCCTACGAGCGGCGGGCGGTGCTCGCCGGGAAGCTCGCCGGACGAGCCGCGGTCGCGGTCGGCGTCGCCGTCGTCGGCGTCGCCATCGCACTCGCCGGTGCGACCGCCTTCGGCCCGCTTTCGGTCCCAACGGTGGTCGTCTTCGCCGCGCTCACCGTCTGGCTCGCGCTGGCGTTCGTCGCGGTGTCGGTCGCGACGTCCGTGGTCGCGGACTCGACGCGGAGCGCGCTCGGGAACGCACTGGCGTTCGTCGCCGTGTCGACGGTCCTCGGGCCGCTGTGCGTGAACTACCTCGTGTTCCTCGGGGCGACCGAACGGGTCCGACGGTCGATACAGATGCTCTTCCCGACGAGCGCGTACGGAGAACTGCTCTCCGTGACGCTCGCGCCATCCGCGAACGCGGACCCGATGGTGACCGCCGTCGCGTGTGCGTCGGTCGGCTTCTGGCTGGTCGTCCCCGTCGCGTACGCCGTCTCGCGGTTCGACCGAACGGCCATCTGAGGTGACGCTCCACGACCCGTAACGCACTCGACGCTGGCGACCGAACCTGTCGGTATGGTCGCGTCCCGCCGACGGCTCGTGCTCGCGCTCGTGCTCGCAGTCGTCGGCTCGGTCGTCCTCGGCGGCGTCCTCGTGACGGTCTTGGAGCGGTCGGCGGGCGGCCTCGGCGCAGCCGGTGACCCGCTCGTGCTCGCGGCCGTGGTCGGCGTGCTGGGCATCGTCCTCGGGGCGGCGGTCGCGAACGCGCTCGCGGGCCCCGGCGGCCCGACCGGCCCGGACGAGCCGACGGCCGCGGACCAGCGACGCGAGGCGAACGAGTGGAACGACCCGCCGGGCGTCGACGTCGACGACGAGGAGTGAGTCAGGGGCGTGCAGGCGGCGACGACGCGGTCGCCGCGCGTCGCCGGCCAGGGAAGAAGGGCTTTTGCGCGCGGCGTGCTCGATGTACGATAGTGGAGACGGACCGGATCTTCGAGGAGTTCCCCGCGCCGTCGTATCGGGGCGCCCAGGAGCAGGCGCTCCGGGACATCAAGGCGGCGTTCGACGACGGGAACGACGTCGTGCTCGTTCGCGCACCTACGGGGAGCGGGAAGAGCCTGCTCGCCAGAGCCATCGCGGGCTGTGCCGAGAAGGTCGACGAGGTCGCGCCGAGCGAGGCCGCGAGCGCGTACTACACGACGCCGCAGGTGAGTCAACTCGACGACGTCGAGGGCGACGACCTCCTCCAGGACCTCTCGATCATCCGCGGGAAGAACAACTACAACTGCATCCTCCCCGGGGAGACGGAGACGCCCGTCGACCAGGCGCCGTGCGTGCGCGAATCCGGCTACGATTGCTCGATACAGCACCGCTGTCCGTACTTCTCCGATAGGGCTATCGCCTCCAATCGTTCCATCGCGGCGATGACGCTCGCGTACTTCATGCAGACCGCGGGCTCGGAGGTGTTCCGCAAGCGCGACGTGGTCGTCGTCGACGAGGCGCACGGGCTCGCGGAGTGGGCGGAGATGTACGCGACCGTCGAGCTGTCGCCGGAGACCGTCCCGATGTGGGACGACCTGAAGGTGCCCGACGTGGACGGGGACGTCGAGCGCGCGGCGCGGTTCGCGGACAGCCTCCAGGGGACCGCGACCCGGCGGAAGGACGACCTCCTCGTCGAGACGGAACTCACCGCGGAGCAGGCGAAGGAACGCGACCGCCTCCAGGAGCTCATCTCCGAACTCGGGTGGTTCGTGAAGGACTACCGGGACCGCGACTCGGCGACGGAGTGGGTGGTCGACCAGCCCGACGGGGAGGGCTCGCCTGCCAACGTCAAGCCGATGAACCCCGAGAAGTACCTCTCGCACACGGTGTGGGAGCGCGGGAACAAGTTCGCGCTCCTGTCGGCGACGATGCTCGACAAGGACGCGTTCTGTCGCGGCGTCGGCCTCGACCCGTCGCGGGTGACGCTCGTGGACGTCCCGCACACGTTCCCCGTGGAGAACCGGCCGCTGTACGACTTGACGCAGGGGAAGATGACGTTCGAGCACCGCGACGAGACCATCCCGAAGCTCGCGCGCACCATCGTCCAGCTCATGCAGCGCCATCCCGACGAGAAGGGCCTCGTGCACTGCCACAGTTACGCGATACAGGACCGCTTGCGCGAGCACCTCCGGGACCTCGGCGTCGGCGACCGCCTCCGCACGCACGGGAAGGACGACCGCGACGCCGAACTCGACGTCTGGAAGGCCCGTAGCGACCCCGAACTATTCCTGTCCGTGAAGATGGAGGAGGCGCTCGACCTCGAAGGCGACCTCTGTCGCTGGCAGGTCTTGTGCAAGGCCCCGTACCTGAACACGGGCGACTCGCGGGTCGCCCATCGGCTCGAACAGGGCCAGTGGGCGTGGTACTACCGCGCCGCCCTCAGGACGGTCATCCAGGCCTGCGGGCGCGTCGTCCGATCGCCCGACGACAAGGGCCACACGTACGTCGCCGACTCCAGCCTCCTCGACCTCTTCGAGCGCGCCAGGACCGACATGCCGGACTGGTTCGCCGCCCAGGTCGACCGCATGAGCGAGCCGACGCTCCCCGAGCTATCGGCGCGCGAGGCGCTCGCCGGCATGAACGGCGCTCGCGCGAACCCCTCGTCGTCGTTCTCGTCGCAGTCCGGCGGCGGCGACGACGACGGCGACGACGGCGACGACGGCGGCTACTCGCGTGGGCGCCGTCGCTCGCGCAAGCAGGGTTCGGAGATGGCGGACGTCTGGAATCACGACTAACCGCCGGCCGGTCGCGGCGGACGACGACGGCGCGTGCGGTGGTCGCGCCGACCGCTCAGATGAAACTGATGGCGTACGCGACGCCGGAGAGAACCATCATGCCGACCATGAGGACGGCGAACAGCTGTTGTCGGTCCATACGGGCGTGTTCCGCCCGCAGGGATTTGAAGGGTTCGGACGGGTCAGCGCTCGATACGCCTCGTGCGCCCCGTCGACGGGATGGGCGGGACGGCGGTCAGGCGTCGGCGCCGTACCGGTTCGACTGCTCCTCGGGGTCGGGCGTCGTCTGCCGGTAGCGCGTGACGCGGAGGTAGATGTACGCGGCGGCGACGACGATGCCCGCCCACGTCAGGGACGCGGCGAACGCGCTCGTCACCGTCGCGGCGACCTCGCTTGGGGTTCCGCCGAGCGGGTCGACGAACCAGCCGAGGACAACCGCGGCGAGTTCGCCGGCGAGTCGGAAGCCGAAGAGCAGTGCGACGACCGTGGCGGCCTCGCCGAGGACGGCGGACCGATCTCGTTCTGGACGCATCGTACCCTTGGTTTCCCGCTGGCCGATAAAAGGGAGTCGTGGTCGTTCGCGCCGTTCACGACGGTTCAGGCGAGCGTTCGAGAGGCCGTGAGAACGGTTCTAGTCGGCTCACGAGCGGTTTTGAACGACCGAAATGCGGTTCGGTAGCACGTCTAAAGGAAGGGGCCGGCGAGGGCGGGGTCAGTCGACGGTGGCGTCGACGACGACGTGCGCGACGCCCGCGCTATGGGATTTGACGGTCCGGACGTCGTCGATGGTGGCGTCGCGGCCGGCCGCGGCGACGGCGTCGCGGAGCCTGTCGGCGGGGCCGTCCGGGAGTTCAGATTCGTGGACCGCGGCGTGGAGGTGGAGGACGCCGCCGGGTTCGAGCGCGTCGAGCGCGGCGTCGAGGTAGTCGAACGCCTCCTGGTTGCGATCGGCGTCGGTGGAGGCTTCGCCCTGATCAGATTCGTCGTCGCGTTCGCTGACGCCGTAGTACCCCATGACGACGCGGTCGGCGGTCGCGTCGACGTCCCGGCAGTCGCCGAGGATGGCCTGCAGGTTCGCGGTGACGTCGTTGAGTTGCGCGTTCTCGACGAGGTACCGGTACGCTTCGGGGTTGAGCTCGACGGCGGTGACGTCCGCGTCGGCGCGGGCCATCGGGAGCGCGAAGTATCCGATGCCGGCGAACATGTCGAGCACGCGCTCGTCCTCGCTTACGACGTCGCCCATGTGGACGCGTTCGGCCTGGTTCCCCGGGGAGAACATGACCTTCGCGCAGTCGAGCGCGTACCGCGTGCCGTGCTCGACGTGCACGGTCTCGGTGTCGCCCGAGCCCGCGATAACGCGGAGGTCCGGGGTCCGGTGGACGCCCGTGACGCCGCTGCGGACGCAGACCGTGTCGGCGTCGCCGTGGAGTTCGAGGAGGGCGTCGCCGAGTTCCGCGTCGTCGTGGTAGTCGCCGTCGTCGACGAGGACCACCGAGCCGACGACCGCCCACGACCCCGGCGCGGCCGCGACGTCGTCCTCGCTCCAGCCGCGGTCGCGGAGGTAGTCCGCGAGGTCCCGCGAGCGATATTCGGGGTCGGGCTGGCGGACGACGCGCCGCACCTGGGTCTCCTGGGGCGCCTCGGTGACGGGGAGCGCGACGGTGTCGGCGTCGAACGCCCGGACCGCGCGGTCGTCGTCGTAGACGCCTTCGGCGCGCAAGCCGGCGGTCGCGACCTCCGCGCGCGGCTTCACGACGACCGCCGCGAGCGGCGCGTCCCCGTCGGCGCTGGCCGCGTCGAGGGCGCGCGTGGAGTCGTCCCGCTCGCGGTCGTCGCCGTCGGCGTCCCGGTCGCCACTCTCGTCCCCGGTCATTCCTCCGGGAGGACGTGCAGGCCGTTCCGGTGGCGGAGCACGGGGACCTCGGTACCCGCGTCGGCGTCGAGGTAGTCCGGGCGCGGAATCGTCGTGGACTGGTACGTCTCCGGGTCCAGGACTTGCACGGCGTGCTCGTCCTCGTACGCGACGAGCGTCGTCGGCACCCCGTCGTCGATGGTGCCGAGTTTGCGGGCGTCGGGGGCGTCCCCGACCTCGTAGCTGGCCTCGAAGCGCTCGCCGGTCGCGAGCCGAATGCCTTTGAGGTTCCCCTGCACGGAGCGGACGAGGATGGGGCCGTCGTCGTCCTCCGGGTCGATGACGTCCCCCGGCCGGAACTCGGGGAGGCGGACCGCGTACGTGACGCGGTACACCTCGTTCCCGTCCTCGTCCTCCGTGACGAGCGTCTCGTGGTCCTCCCAGTCACCGCCGAACTCCTCGGTGATCTTGCTCGCGACCTTCTTCCCGAGGTTCGTCGTCGAGAGCTTGACGTTCAGGCCGTCGCCGTCGTCCGCCATCTCGGAGACGAACGCGTCCCGCGACCCCGTCGCTTCCATGTCCGCGACGAGTTCGGTCGCGATGGCTTTCGCGCGCTCGACCTCGTCGGTGTCGGGGAGGCGGTCGACGGCGCGGACCTGGACGACGCTCGCGTAGTAGTCGCCCGCGATGCGCCCGCAGCGCTGGCACGTCTGCCGCGCGATGCTCACGGGCACCGTCACGTGCGCTTCGCGGAACTGGCCGCGGACGACGCCGGAGAACGAGCAGTGCATCTTGACGTTGTTCTGGTCGACCTGCTCGGGGTCGACCTGCCACGTGATGTCGTGCGCGTCGACGTGGATGGCGAGCGAGTCGGCGACCTCGTCGATGGCGACGTCCGTGTAGTCCTGCGCGCCGACGTCCACCCAGCGGTTCCCGCGGTGGACGGCGCCGCAGCGCGCGCACACCTCGACGCGGAGGCGGTCGGGCGCGTCGACGAGCTCGAACTGGTCGAAGTAGCAGTCGTCGCACACGCCGACCTCGGACTTCCCGAGCGGGTCGCGCGCCGCGTGCTCGCTCAGTGGTTCGCCGCAGCGCGGGCAGAGCACGGTCGACTCGCTCGAGGCCGCGTCGTCGTGGCCGAGGAGCTCGTCGGCGGGGCCTACGTGGCTGTCGGCGTCGTCGTCCGTGTCGGGTGGGCTGCTGGGGTCGTCGGCGTCGGCGTCCGCGTCGGTCATTACCCGATTCGTACGGCGTTGGGGCCGAAAAGGCTCGCGGTCCGCGCGCGGCGAGCGCGCCGAGGACGCGGTCGGTCGACGCGAGGCGCACCGCGCCGGGCGTCAGAAGTCGGCGAGGCGGATCCACGCGATGACGGCGTGCACGAACCACGCCATCCACGCGCAGAACGCGACGAGGCTCGCGGCGAAGTACGCGGTCGGCGAGCCGACGGCGGCGGCGACGGCGAACGCGGCGACGACGACCGCGAGCGCGAGGACGTTCCGCTCGCGGTGGCGGAGCGCACGCCAGACGGCGTCGGTCGCGGGACGCTCGGTCACGCCAGCGACGACGACGCGACGGCACATAGTTCTGGTCGCTCGCGGGGCGGACTCGCTCGCCCCGACGGTGCCCGCGCCGACCGCGGGTTCAAGTGCGATGCCGGGGCGACGTTCGACAGGCCTTTGCGCCCACGAACCCCATGCCTCTTCCAGTGACAGCGGACGCCGGCGACGACGGAGACGCGACCGAGAACGACGCCGCGAGCGACGCGTCAACCGCGTCGGACGGCGACGACTCCGGAGCCGAGGACGCGCCCGCGTGGGCGGACGTCTTCGGCCATCCGGAACCGTATCCCGAGCAGGAGGACGGCATCGACGCCGCGGTCGACACCGCCCAAGAGGGCGGGTTCACGGTGCTCGAGGGCGCGTGCGGGACGGGGAAGACGATGCTCGCCCTGACGGCGGGCCTGCACCTCGTGCGCGACCCGGATTCGGACTTCGAGCGCGTGATGGTCCTCACGAGCGTCAAGCAACAGCTCCGGCAGTTCGAGGAAGACCTGGAGACGATCAACGCGAACCTCCCGAGCGGGTACGACCCGGTGAGTGCGATGACGCTCGTCGGGAAGGCCGACGTCTGTCCGTACGAGCGCGAGGGCGCGGCCGGGTTCGGCCAGGGGTCGGTGTACGAGCGCTGCGAGACGCTGCGCGAGAAGACCCGCGACCTCACCGGGGAGGGCGGGGAGACGTCGGCGGACTCGCTCGCGGGGCAGGCCCGCAGCCAGCAGGTCGACCTCGCGTCCGGGCCGTCGGCGTCGGCGGGCGCGACCTACCTCGAAAGTGCGGGCACGCCGTCGCCGTACCCGCGCGACATCCCCGAGTACGGCACGGACCGGACGACGGTGGAGTACTGTCCGTTCTACGCGCAGTACCTCGCGGACCTCCCCGAGGACGGCGACGCCGCCGAGGGCATTCCCTTCGACGTGACCGACGCCGGCCTCATGCGGCCCGACGACCTCGTCTCCGCGGGGATGGAGTACGGGACGTGCCCGCACTCGCTGATGGGCGTGCTCCTCAACGAGGTCGAGGTCGTCGTCGGGAACTACTATCACGCGTTCGACCCGACTACGGTCGAGGCGTTCACGGGCGCGCTGCTGGACGAGTCGACGTTCGTCGTCTGCGACGAGGCGCACATGCTCGAACCGCGAGTGCGGGACCTCGTGAGCGACGGCGTCGCCGACCGCACGCTCCGCGATGCGGAAGCCGAACTGACGCGCGTCATCCAGCCGGTCGCGTTCGACGAGGACGGTGCGGGGGACGCCACCCAGCACACGAAGGCGGACGCGGAACTCGTCCGCGGGGAACTCGCGGAGACCGACCTCGACGTCGACGACCTGCGGGCTGTCCGGGACTTCGTTCGGGACCTCCGCGAGGAGCTGTCGCGACGCGTCGAGGCGCATCTCGACCGCGAACACCGCGGGTGGCGTGCGGACCTCGCGGACCTCCCGGACGCCGAGATTCCGCTGCGTGACCCCGAGGTCCCACAGGAGGACGAACTGACGGAGTGGGCGGAGCGCGCCGGGTACGGGCCGAACTTCTGGACGACCGCGGAGTCGGTGGGTGCGACCGCCCAGCGCATCCTGAACGAGCAGGCGGACGAGGAGAAGCAGCGCGCGTGCGCCACCGCCGGGCGCGTCCTGTCGGCGTGGCAGACCCGCGACCACACGCGGTACTTCCGCGAGATAGACCTGGAGCGGACGTGGGACGACGCGGAACCACCCGAGACCTGGCGGCGGGCGTACAACGCGCGCCTCAGCATCCAGAACTGCGTGCCGTCGGACGTGCTCGCCGAGCACCTCGCGGAGTTCGGCGGTGGCGTCCTCATGAGTGCGACGCTCGAACCGCTGGACGTGTTCGCGGAGGTCACGGGCTTGGACGCGCTCGAACGCGAGGGCCGTCCGGTCGAAACCCGGACGTACGGCCTGCACTTCCCCGCGGAGAACCGCGAGAGCTTCGCGGTCGCTGCCCCGAAGTTCACGTACCAGAACCGCGGGCCGACGCCGGAACCGGGTCGCATCGAGCCCGCTGACGGTGGGAACGAGACGCGACGGATGTACGTCGACGCCGTGAGCGAGGTCGCGGGTATCGACGGGAACGCGCTCGTGGGGATGCCGAACTACGCGGAGGCCGCGTGGATGGCGAGCGCCCTCGAGCAAGTCCTCGACAAACCCGTGCTCCTGGACGAGTCGAGTGCGGACGACGCCACGGAGCGCCTGAAGGACGACTTCTTCGCTGGCGAGGGGAAGGTCCTCGTCACGTCCCTGCGCGGCACGTTGACGGAGGGCGTTGACTACGAGGGCGACCGCCTGCAGGCCGCCGTGGTCTGTGGCGTCCCGCTCGTGAACACCGCGAGCCCGCGGACGAAGGCGGTCCAGCGCGCGTACGACGACGCGTTCGGGAACGGGTTCGAGTACGCGCTCACCGTCCCGGCGGTCCGGAAAGCGAGGCAGGCGGTCGGGCGGGTCATCCGCGGCGTCGACGAGGTCGGCGTGCGCGTGCTCGTCGACGAACGCTACGCGCGGGACTCCTGGAACTCGGTCCGCGGGTTCATCCCCGAGGTCGAGCGCGAGGAGTTCCAGCCGGTGAGCCCGGACATGCTCGACCTCGCGATGGACCGCTTCCGGTCGAAACTCGACTGAGTCGTCGACCGGCGCTGGAACGGCTCGTCAGTCGTCGACGGCGACGATGCGGGCGTCCTCGGGGCTGAACCCGAGTTGGACGCTGTCGGTGGTGGGGCGGTCGTCGAGGTGCGCGACGATGCGGGTGCCGTGCCAGTCGGCGTCGACGCGGACGCGTTCGCCGAGGAACGCGGTGTCGGTGACGGCGAGGTCGATGCGGTTCGAGCGCTCGCTGGGGTCGAGTGCGGCGGGGCGGACGGAGACGGTGACGTGGTCGCCGACCGCGAGCGCGCCCGTCGCGCCTACCTCCCCGTCCTCGCCGTCGCCGGCGATGCCACCGGCGACCGCGAACTCGGTGTCGTTCGCGCGGACGCGGACGGTGCCGTCGGCGTCGACGCCGGCGACGGTGCCGTCGAGGAGGTTGTTCTCGCCGACGAACCCCGCGACGAACCGCGTCTCGGGCTCGCGGTACACTTGCTCGGGGGTGCCGACCTGCTCGATGCGGCCGTCGTTGACGACCGCGAGGCGGTCTGAGACGGCGAGCGCTTCCTCCTGGTCGTGCGTGACGTAGACGGTGGTGATGTCGAGTTCGCGCTGCACGCGCTTGACCTGCCGGCGGAGGTGCTCGCGGAGGCGGGCGTCGAGTGCGCTCATCGGTTCGTCGAGCAGGAGGACCTCGGGGCCGGGCGCGAGCGCCCTGGCGAGCGCGACGCGTTGCTGTTGGCCGCCCGAGAGCGACTCGGGGTCGCGGTCCGCGAACCCCGCCATGTCGACGAGTTCGAGGAGTTCCTCGACGCGGTCGCGGTCGGAGCCGCCGCCGGGTGGGTCGGCGAAGTTGAGGCCGTACGCGACGTTCTCGCCGACGGTCATGTGCGGGAACAGCGCGTAGTTCTGGAAGACGACGCCGACGTCGCGGTCCTCCGGCGGGAGGCCGGTGACGTCCCGGTCGGCGAAGCGAACGCTGCCCGCGCTCGGCCGCTCGAACCCGGCGATGGTGCGGAGCGTCGTCGTCTTCCCACAGCCGGAGGGGCCGACGAGCGTGAAGAACTCGCCGTCCGCTATCGAGAGCGAGACGGAATCGAGCGCGGTCGTATCGCCGTACGTCACCGAGACGTCGTCGAGGGTGAGGTCGGTCATCGTTGGCTGCCTCCGGGCGTCGTGGTCCGTGCGGTGGGTCGCGGTCGCGTCGCGCGAGTGCTGTCGGTCATCGGTCGAACCCTCCGAGGTAGCCGCCGAGTCGGTCGACCGCGACGAAGCTCGCCGCGGTGACGACGAGCAGTACGGAGCCCATCGCCATCGCGGGACCGAGGGTGCGGCCGAGGTAGCGTTCGACCGCGACCGGCATCGTCGCGGTGCTGGATTGGGTGGCGAGGATGACGGTGGAGTCGAACTCGCCCATGCTGATGGCGAACGCGAACGCGCCGCCCGCCAGTACCCCGGGCCAGACGAGCGGGAGCTGGACGTCGAGGAGTGCGCGGACGCGGGTCGCGCCGAGCGCTCTGGCGGACTCGACGAGCGCGCGGTCGACCGCCGACAGCTGCGGTTTCACGTTCCGGACGACGAACGGGTAGGCGGCGACGGCGTGTGCGGCGACGACCGCGACGACGCCCGTCACCTGGAGCGTGTACGGCCCGGGGAGGTCGATGCCGAACACGAGCCCGGTGAGGAGGCCGACGCCGAACACGATGCCGGAGACGGCGACGGGGAGCATCGTGAGGGCGTCGACGACGGTCCGCGTGCGCCCGCGGCCGCTGGAGACGACGGCGACGACGACGCCCATCGGGACGGCGACGAGGAGGGTCGCGGTCGCGAACAGGAGCGAGTTCGCGATGGCGTCGAGCGGTTTCGTCTGGAACGCCGCGCCGGTCGCCTGCCGCTGGACGAGGAACGCGTAGTTGTCGAGCGTGAACCCGGCGCCGTCCGTGAACGACTCCGCGAGGAGCGCGACGAGCGGCGCGAGGAAGAGGACGGCGGCGAACGCGCCGTACGCGAGCACGGCGACGCGCTTCGCGTCGAGCGCTCCGAGGTCGGGGAGGAAGCGCTCGCGGTCGACGTCGACGCCCGCGCTCCCGAGGCCGCTCCGGCCGGCCTCGTACCGGAGGTACGCGTACGTGAGCGCGAGCGAGATCGCGGTCTCCATGACGGCGAGGGTCGCGGCCGTCGGCACGTCGAGGTTCTGGGCGGCGTTGTACACCCAGACCTCGACGGTGGCGAGCTGGAGGCCGCCGAGCGCGAGCACGATGGGGAACGTCATGAACGTGAAGACGTACGTGAGGAGCGCGCCAGCCATCACGGCGGGCAGGAGTTGGGGGACGACGACGTCCCGGAACGCGCGTCGACGCGGCGCCCCGAGGCTTCTGGCCGTTTCGACCATCCTGGCGTCGACTGATTCCCACGCGCCGGTGGTGACGCGAGCGACGAGCGGTGCGTTGTAGAACGCGTGCGCCAGGACGACGACGAACAGCGGGTTCGTCTCGAGCAGCGACTGATGGAGGCCGACGACGCCGAGCACGTCGTTCAGGAGGCCGGATTCGCCGAACGCGGCGAAGAATCCGGCGGCGACGAGGATGCCCGGGAGGACGAACGGGAGGATGGTGATCGAGCGCAACGTCTTGCGGCCGCGGAACTCGAACGTCGCGAGGACGTACGCCGCGGGGAGCCCGATGAGGACGCTCGCGACCGTCGAGAGGAACGCTTGCCACGCGGTGAACCCGAACAGGCCGGTTTCGACCGACGGGAGGACGGGCACGGGATACGGAATCGGCCCGAGGGTCGCGACGCGCACGCCGAACCCGCCGAGGAACCCCGCGACTGCGGCGGCATGCTCGCGGAACGCGAACGGCGAGTCGAGGACGCCCGCGAGGTCCCCGACGTAGAAGTCGTCCGTGAACACCTCGCCGAACCGCGCGAGCGATGGCGCACCGTCGACGCCGAACGCCTCCGAGAACACCACGCCCACGGGCACGTACAGGACGAGCAGGAGGACGACCGCGGTTCCGCCGACGCCGACCGCGAGCGCGTGGTCGTCCACGAGCCGGCGGCCGCGAGCGCGGAGCGTGACGTCGGTCGAGGACTGTGACACGGATGCGGAGTGCGGGTGCAGTGATGTTAGGTTCGGCGGTTCGCGCGACCTGGGGCGTGGTCGAGGAACCGACCGCGGAACGCGGCGCCACGTCGACGTGGCGCCGCGAGGGTGTCAGTCAGTTGCTCGCGACGAGTCGCGACCAGTCCTCCACCCACCCGGAGAGGTTCCCCTTCAGTTCGTCGTACCCGAGCGAGACCGGGTTCTCGGGGCGGTACGCGTAGTCGCTGAACTCCGTGGGCAGGTCGACGTGCTCGTCCTCGACCGCGGGGAACTGGACGTTCGAGAGCGCGATCGTCTGCTGGACGTCGCCGCGGAGCACGAAGTCCATGAACGCGTACGCCAGGTCGACCTCGTCGCTCCCCTGGACGACGCCCATCCCCTCGGGGTTCGCGTACCCCTGGTCGTTCGGGAACCCGACCTGGTGCTTGGCCATGTTCTGGCCGTCGCGGTTCGCGTACACCTGGTCCGTGGAGTACGAGACGACCATCGGTCGCTGGTCGTCGAGGTACGCCTTGTAGGAGTCCCACCACGACCCGAGGACCTTCACGTCGTTCTCGAGGAGGTCCTCCCAGTAGTCGAGGTAGCCGTCCGCGCCCTTCTCCGCGATCGTCCAGAGGAGGAACGCCTGCCCGGTGTCCGTCCCTTGGGCGGTCTGTGCGAGGAGCTTCGACTTGTACGGGCTCGTCGTGAGGTCGTCGAGCGTCTCGGGGGCGTCGACGTCGCGTTCGTCGTAGACGAGACTGATGTAGCCCGTGTCGTACGCGAGCGCTCGCCCCTTCGGGTCGCCGAACCCGAGTTCCTCGCGGACGTGACTCGCGCGCTCCATGCGGTCGAGGTCGAGGGTCTGGAAGAGTCGCTTGCTCCCGAGGTTCTCGTCGATGCGGACGAGGTCGTCGACGTTCAGGCCGACGTAGACGTCGGCGTCGACGCTCGCGCCCTGCTTTCGGCGCTGGATGTACTCGTTCAGGCCGTTGCTCGGGACGGTGTACTCGACGGTCGCGTCCGGGTACTCCTCCTCGAAGCGCTCCTTGACGAACTTCCCGGGCGCGTCGTAGCTCTCGCTGGGCGCGTTCAGGAACGACTCGTAGGTCGCGACGCGCACCGTCCCGGAGCGGTCCGGGCTCGCTTCGGTCGTCGTCTCGCTCGTGGTGCTGGTCGCGCCGTCGCCGCTCGTGGTGGCGTCGTCGGTGGGCGGCGTCGTGCTCGTGCTCCCCTCGTCCTGGACGAGGCAGCCGGCGAGCCCGAGCGCGCTCGCGCCACCGGCGGCCTGCAGGAAACGACGTCGTCTCATAACTCGGTGGTTGCACCCTGTGGTCTTAAGGAGCGTGATGTCCGGTCGGAACTGGTATGGAATCGCAATCGCGAGGGCTGCCCGGTTGCGGGGTCACCGAGCAAACGTGCGTCTCTCGTTCGTCCTCCCGAAACCGACGGCCGGTCGGGTGAAGACCGAGAACGGCGTTTCGATCTCAGGAACCGGTCTCGAGCGCGCCGTCGCGCTCGCGCCACTCGGTGAGCGACCCTTCGAAGAAGTCGACGTCCTCGTAGCCGAGTGCGCGGAGGACGACGTACGTGTGACTGATGCGGCGCGCGGTGTTGCAGTAGAGGACGACGCGTTTCTCGGGCGTGATGCCGTTGGATTCCAGGACGTCGCGGAGGGCGGGTTCGGGGAGGAGGCCGCGGGTCTCGTCGTCGACGAGCGCCTTCCAGTCGAGGTTCACGGCGCCGGGGAGGTGGCCGTCCTCGTACTCGTGGTCGTCGCGCGTGTCGACGAAGACGACGCCGTCGGTGCCGTCGGCGCTCGCGTCCGCGTCGCCGGAACCGTTCGCGTTGCGGGCGGCGTCGAGGAGCGCTTGGACGGCGTCGGCGTCGATGAGCGGGCGGTCGTCGGGAACCGTCGCCGCGTAGTCGCTGGCGTCGACGCTGGGTGCGTCGGTCGTCGTCTCGTGGCGCTGGTTGTACGCGGCGTAGTCGCCGTCCAGCAGTGCGACGTCGCGGTGGCCGTACATGAGTGCGGTGACGAGGAAGCGCGCGGCGAACACGCCGTGGGTGTCGTCGTACGCGACGAGGACGTCGTCGCGGGCGACGCCGGCGTCGCGCATCACTCGCGCCCAGGCGTCGGCGCCGGGGAGCATCCCGGCGTCGGCGTCGCCGTCGCTCCGGAACGAGTCGAAGGGGACGTTCACGGCGCCGGGGACGTGCCCGATGCCGTCGTACTCCCAGGCGTCGCGGACGTCGACGACGGTGACGTCCGCGTCGTCGGCGTGTGCGGCGAGCCAGTCCGCGTCGACGGTCCACGGGATGCGGCGGTCGGCACCGGCGTCGTCGACGCCGCCGTCCGCGACCGTCGCCGGGTCGCGCTCGCGGGCGATGTCGGGTGCGTGCTCGGTCATGTCCTCGACGTTGTCGCGGCCGCGGGTTAGCCCCTCTGGTCCCGACGGTTTCGCGTGGAACTCGGAGATACCAGCAACTGTTGCTGGTTGTGTCGCTATCGTTCGCGGACCCCCTCACTGGCCGTCGACGCTTGCCGAGCGGTCGCTGCCGTCGACGTCGGACGACTGAGCCTCGACGCTGACGCTCACCATCCACGCGAAAGCCGGCAACACCGTCCGCTACGCTCCACGACAGGATACGACTGCCGGGGGACGACTGGATATATGCCAGGCGACCTATGTAGGACTTGCATGACCGATTACGCTAACGACGTCCTCGTCACCGCCGACTGGGTCGAGGACAACCTCGACGCGTTCCAATCCGACGACTCCGACCACCGACTCGTGGAGGTCGACGTCGACACCGAAGCCTACGACGAGGGCCACGCCCCCGGCGCCATCGGGTTCAACTGGGAGACACAGCTCCAGGACCAGACCACGCGCGACATCCTGAGCAAGGACGACTTCGAGTCCCTGCTCGGCAGTCACGGCATCAGCGAGGACGACACCGTCGTCCTCTACGGCGACAACTCGAACTGGTTCGCCGCGTACGCCTACTGGCAGTTCAAGTACTACGGCCACGACGACGTCCGCCTCCTCGACGGCGGCCGCGACTACTGGCTCGAGAACGACTACCCGCTCACCGACGAAGCACCCGACTTCTCGGAGACGACGTACACCGCGAGCGGCCCGCGCGAATCCATCCGCGCGTACCGCGAGGACGTCGAGAACGCCATCGAACGCGAGATTCCGCTCGTCGACGTGCGCTCGCCCGAGGAGTTCAGCGGCGAGATCCTCGCGCCCCCGGGCCTCCAGGAGACCGCGCAGCGCGGCGGCCACATCCCCGGCGCGCGCAACATCTCGTGGGCCGCGGTCACGAACGACGACGGCACGTTCAAGAGCTACGACGAGATCGAGGCGCTCTACGCCGAGGAGGGCATCGACGGCGACTCGACGACCGTCGCGTACTGCCGCATCGGCGAGCGCTCGTCGGTCGCGTGGTTCGCGCTCCACGAACTCCTCGGGTACGACGACGCCATCAACTACGACGGCTCGTGGACCGAGTGGGGGAACCTCGTCGGCGCGCCCGTCGAAACGGGTAGCGGCGAGTAACCCGATAGCCGTCGTTCGAACCGAGCAGCGACCGATTCGACGCGCGCAGCGAGCACGCATCCGTCCCCTTCTTCGGCAGTCGACGACCGCGAGCACCCGCTGTGCTCAGTCCGGTTGGAGCCACCAGCCGACGAGGAAGACGGGGACGGCGAAGACCCCGCCGCCGAAGCCGAAGACGAGGGAGACCACGAGTCGGGTGAGGAGGGGTTCGCCCTGGCCGACGAGGAGGAAGAACGCGATGGGGACGACGACGAGGCTGACGGCGGTGACGTAGAGCGCGTCGGCGAGCGCGTCGATACCGGAGTCCTGGCGGACGACGACGACGATCCCGACGAGGACGCCGAACAGGCCGACGAGGCCGACGGGCAGCCAGAGCGCGGGCGTCTCGCCGAACGCGACGACGAGGACGAACGTGGCGACGAGGCCGACGACGACGGTGAGTGCGACGGCGGCGACCCGGAAGAGGAGGCCGACGAGCGTCGACTCGTCGGCGTCGCCGGCGGCACTCCCCGTGCCGGTGCTCGCGTCGGCAGTCCCGCTCGCGGTCGCGTCGGCGCCGTCGGCGCGCCCGGTACTCCCGTAGTCGTCGTCGGGTTCGCCGGTGGTGCCGTAGTCCGCGACGCTATCGGGCGTGACGCTTCCGTCCGGGACCGATGGGTCCTCGCGCGCGTCGCCGGGGTCGTCGCTCCCGAGGCCGTCGTCGGCCGCCGAGTCGTCGCCGACGTTCGCGGGCGAGTCGAACTCGGCGTCGCAGTGCATGCAGTACGTGCTCGTCAACCCGACGGGTTCGCCGCACTCCGGGCACCGCGGGTCGCTCACGGACGACACCTCGCATCGGTCATGGCCCGAGACGCGTCCGGCGCGAGCAAAGGCGTTACGGCGACCAGACTCTGCGAACGACCGGCGACTCCGGGAAGGGCGGCGACGCCGCACGCCCTCGGGGTTTACACGAGACGTAAACCTCGTGGGCGGGGGCGGTACGCGGCTGCGGTCGTCCCCGGCACCGACTGCGGAGATCGGTACTCGAAACCGAGTACCGGCTCGACGACCGGGACCAGTACGCATATCTCGCGTCCGCGACAACGTCCGGACATGAGCTACGAAGGCCCGACCCAGCTGTACGTCGACGGCGAGTGGACCGACGCCGCGAGCGGCGAGACCAGCGAGACAGTCGACCCGGCGACCGAGGAGGTCTACGCGACCGTCGCCTCCGCGGGGCCCGAGGACGTCGACGCGGCCGTCGCGGCCGCCGACGCGGCGGCCGCTCGCGACAGCGAGTGGCGCCGCATGGGGCCGAGCGAGCGGGGGGAGAAGCTCCGCGCGTTCGCGGACGCTCTGGAGGAGATGAAGGACGAGATCACGCTCGTCGAGTCCCACGACAACGGGAAGACGCCGTTCGAGGCGGGTATCGACGTGGGGATGGTCATCGACACGTTCCGGTACTACGCCGGCTGGACCGACAAGATAACCGGGAGCACCATCCCGGTCGACGGCCCGCGCCTGAACTACACGCGCCGGGAGCCGCTCGGCGTGACGGCGCACATCAGTCCGTGGAACTACCCGTTCCAGCTCGCCGGGCGCTCGCTCGCCCCGGCGCTGGCGGCGGGGAACACGGTCGTCCTGAAGCCCAGTAGCGTCACGCCGCTGTCGGCGCTGTACTACGGGAAGGCCGCCGAGGAAGCCGGGTTCCCGGACGGCGTCCTGAACGTCATCCCCGGGCCGGGCAGTAGCGCGGGCGGGCACCTCGCGAGTCACGGCGACGTCGAGCACGTCGCGTTCACGGGGTCGACGGAGATCGGGAAGAAGGTCATGGAGGAGGCCAGCGACACCGTCACGGGCGTGACGCTCGAACTCGGCGGGAAGGGCCCGCACCTCGTGTTCCCCGACGCCGACCTCGAAGCCACGGCGAAGGGCGTCCGGAACGGCATCTTCATGAACTGCGGGCAGATGTGCTGGGCGGGCTCGCGCCTCGTCGTCCACGAGGACGTCCACGACGAACTCGTCGACGCGCTCGTCTCGATGGTCGAGGACTACCCGCTCGGCTCCGGCATCGACGACGACGGCCGCATGGGGCCCGCGGTCTCCGCGAGCCACCAGCAGGACGTCCTCGACTACATCGAGCAGGGCAAGCAGGAGGGTGCGACCGTCGCGGTCGGCGGTGGCGAACCCGACGACAAGGACGTCGGGTACTTCATCGAACCGACGATCTTCACGGGCGTCACGAACGACATGACGATCGCTCGCGAGGAGATCTTCGGGCCGGTGCTCTCGGTCATCGAGGTCGAGGACGAGCAGGAGGCCCTCGAGGTCGCGAACGACTCGCCGTACGGGCTGATGTCCGGCATCTGGACGAACGACATCAAGCGCGGGCACCGCGTCGCCGAGAACCTCGAGTACGGGATGGTCTCCATCAACGAGTACCCCGTGACGTTCCCGCAGACGCCCTTCGGCGGGTACAAGGAGTCCGGGTACGGCCGCGAGCAGGGCGAGCAGGCCATCGAGGAGTACACGCAGGTCAAGAACGTCAACGTCAACCTCTACTGACGCCGGCGGCCGTCGCGGCCGCGCTTCTGTTCCGCTCTCGACCGGTCAGCGACGGCTCCGGCGGTCGGGGTCGGTGGTCGATGGGGTGGGGGAGAGGGCGGCGCCGCAGATGGCGCCGACGATGGCGGCGGGGGTGACGACGCCGGCGAGGTACGTGGTGTCGCCGAGGAGGACGCTCCCTGGGGGTGCGAGGCGGTCGAGGAGCGCGAGGAGGACGAGCCAGCGCGCGAGCAGCGGGAGGATGGCGTAGGCGTACGTGGCGGGGTGCCCGAGGGCGTCGACTGCTCGCCCGTCGCCGACGCCGTAGCCGACGGCGACCCCGCCGAGGAGGGGTGCGAGGCCTGCGGCGAGCATCGCGGCGATCGCGGGGGAGTGACCGAGGGCGTCGCCGAGGACGCTCCCGAGTGCGGCGAGGCCGGGGACGGCCGCGGCTTCGATGGCGACGCCGGCGAGGAGGGCGGCGTACGTCGGGCTGCCGGGGGTGCCGGTGACGAAGTCGCGGACGGCGCGGGCGACGAGGCGCGTCACAGCCGGGGCTACGTCGCGCAGGGTCCTGTGCGTTCGGGAGGACCGGGTGCGCCCGGTGTCACGTGCCGTGGTAGCACGCGATAGCGAAACTTGCCGTAACTGCTGGTTATAGATTCGTAGAGATATATTACTTCTAAACATGACAGAGGACGCCGACGCCGACGACGCCACGGGCACGGACGCGGCCGGCACACGCCCCGGCGGTGACCCCCGCGATGGCACGCGATTCGGGACGCGCGCCGTCCACGCCGACGGCCCCGCAGACCCCGCGACCGGCGCGCGCGCACCGGCACTCCACCAGACCACGAGCTACGAGTTCCCCGACGCCGACACCGCCGCCGACCGCTACGCGCTCGAGGACCGCGGCCACATCTACTCGCGCATCTCCAACCCCACCACCGAGCGCCTCGAGGACGCCATCGCCAGCCTCCACGACGCCCCTGCCGCGGTCGCGACCGCGTCCGGGATGGCCGCGCTCGACGCCCTCACCCTCGTCCTCGCCGAAGCCGGCGACACCGTCGTCTGCTCGAACGACACCTACGGCGGCACCACCACGTACCTCCGAGATACCGCCTCGCGCCGCGGCATCGACGTCGAGTTCGTCGACACCCTCGACGTCGACGCCTACCGCGACGCCGTCGACGACGACACCGCGTTCGTGCACGTCGAGACCGTCGGCAACCCCTCGCTGGTGACGCCCGACTTCGACGCCATCAGCGCGGTCGCCCACGAGCACGGCGTCCCGCTCGTCGCCGACAACACGTTCGCCACGCCCGCGCTCTGCAACCCTGGTGATCATGGGGTCGACGTCGTCTGGGAGTCCACGACGAAGTGGCTCCACGGGTCGGGCACCACCGTCGGCGGCGTCGTCGTCGACACCGGGAACTTCGACTGGCGAGCGCACGACTACCCCGAGGTCGCGGGCCCGAACCCCGCCTATCCGGACACGGACTTCAGCGAGTACGCGCCCGACGCGCCGCTCGCCGCCGCCGTCCGCTACCGCTCGCTGCGGTCGCTCGGCGACCAGCAGTCGCCGTTCGACGCCTGGCAGACCCTCCAGGGCCTCCAGACGCTCGAACTCCGCATGAACAAGCACTGCGAGAACGCCCGCATCGTCGCCGACTACCTCCAGGAGCACGACGACGTCGCGTGGGTCACCCACCCCGGCCTCGACTCCCACCCGACGCACGACAACGCGAGCGAGTACCTCGACGGCGGCTACGGCGGCATGATCGCGTTCGGTCTCGCGGGGAGCGAGGAGACGCCCGGCCCCGCGGGCTACGCCGCGGGCAAGCGCTTCTGCGAGGCCGTCGACCTCGCGTCGTTCCTCGCGAACATCGGGGACGCGAAGACGCTCGTCATCCACCCCGCGAGCACGACGCACGCCCAGCTCTCGCCCGCGGAGCAGGCTGACGCGGGCGTCACGCCCGACCTCGTCCGACTGTCCGTGGGTATCGAGGACCCCGCGGACCTGCTCGCGGACCTCGACGCGGCCATCGCGAGCGCGACGACCGACGACGCCGCGACCGCGACCCCCGCAACCGACGGCGGAACGCGCGGAGGTGACGGCGCGTGACGACCGAGACCGTCACGCTCGACGAGTTCGAGTTCCAGTGCGGCGAGACCGTCCCCGAACTGACGCTCGCGTACGAGACGTACGGCGAGTTCACCGGCGGGAACGCGGTCCTCGTGACGCACGCGCTCACGGGGAGCGCGCACGTCGCCCGACGGCGAAGCGGCCGGGACAGCTGGCAGCGCGGCGGGAGCGACGACGGCGACGAGTCGAGCGGTGACGACACCGCCGACGAGAGCGCGAGCGCGCCGAACACGTCGGGCCAGGCGCGCGCCTGGTGGGGGGACGTCGTCGGCCCCGGGAAGGCCATCGACACGAAGCAGTACTTCGTCGTGTGCGTGAACGTCCCCGGGTCGTGTTACGGGAGCGAAGGCCCGGCGAGCGAGAAGCCCGAGGCCGCGAAGGCCGAGGGTGCCCGAGAGAGCGAACGCTGGGGGACCGAGTTCCCGCCGGTGACGGTCGGGGACTGGACGCGCACGCAACGCCGCGTCCTGGACGCACTCGGCGTCGGTCGCCTGCACGCGGTCGTCGGCGGGAGCGTCGGCGGCATGAACGCGCTCGACTGGGCGAAACGCTACCCGGACGACGTCGACCGCGTCGGCGCGGTCGCCACCGCGCCCCGGCTCGACGCGCAGGGGCTCGCGGTCGAGGCGGTCGCCCGCAGAGCGATCACGACCGACCCGGCGTGGAACGGCGGCGACTACTACCACGCCGACGAGAAACCCGACGACGGCCTCGCCTTGGCGCGCCAGCTCGGGCACCTCCAGTACCTCTCGAAGGACTCGATGGACGACCGCTTCGGTCGCCGGGCGGCGGGCCGGAACGACGCGCGCGACCGGTTCCCGAGCGACCCCGCCGGCGACTTCTTCCCGTACCGCGAGGTCGAGTCCTACCTCGACTACAACGCGGACTCGTTCACGTCGCGCTTCGACGCGAACAGCTACCTCTACCTCACGCGAGCGATGGACGACTACGACCTCGCCGCGGGCTACGAGGGCGACACCGCCGCGCTCGCCGCGTTCCAGGGCGAACTGCTCGCGATGTCGTTCACGGGCGACTGGCACTTCACCGTCGAGCAAGCCGAGGGGCTCGCGGCGAGCGCGCGCGACGCGGACGTCCCGGTCGCGCACCACGTCGTCGACTCCGACCACGGCCACGACGCGTTCCTCGTCGAACCCGAGCACGTCGGCCCACCACTGCGTGACTTCCTGAGCGACGGCGTCGACGGCCGCGCCGTCTCCGACACCGAGAACGGCGACGGCGGCGACGACCGGCACGCACCCGTCCACACGAGCCTGTTCTCCTGACGAGCTGTCGTCCACCAGCCTGTTCTCCTGACGAGGCCCGTTCTCCGAACGACGCTCGCCGGCCTCCCGACTGCGCACCGGAGCACGGTCGGGCGGGGCGACGCTCGCCGATTGCGGACTGCCCAAGGCCTTTGCGTCGAGGACGAGAACGCCCGGTCGGTGGTCTCCCTCGTCGTCCAGGTCGCCGTGTTCGCAGCCAGCGTCCTCGGGCTCGCTCTCGGTGCGCGCGGGCTCGTGGACGCGACCGTCTCGCTCGCGCGCCGCCTCGGCGTGTCGAACGTCGTCGTCGGCCTCACCGTCGTCGCCGCGGGCACGTCGATGCCCGAGATCGTCGTCACGGCGGACGCGGCGGTCGTCGGCCTCGGCGACGTCGCGGTCGGGAACGTCGCCGGGTCGAGCATCTTCAACCTCGCCATCGTCCTCGGCGTCCTCGCGACGATACGCGCGGTCCCCGTCCGCCGGGCGTTCGTCCGCCGGGACGGCGTCGTGCTCCTCGCCGCGACCGGACTGTTCGCGGCGGTCGTCCTCGACCGCGTCGTCACGCGCGTCGAGGGCGCGATCCTCCTCGTGGCGTTCGTCGCGTACACCACGTACCTCCTCAGGGGCGCCCGTGCCGGCACCGCAGCCGCGTCGACCGAGAGCCGGCCGGCAGCGGCCGAGGGCCGTTCAGCATCGACCGACGGGTCGTCGACGTCGACCGCGGACGACCCGCCGGTCCCGGTCCGGGTGGCCGACCCCGTCGGGTTCGGCGTGCGCGACGCCGCACTCCTCGTCGGCGCGCTCGCGGTCGTCCTCGTGAGCGGCCACTTCCTCGTCGAGTCCGCGGTCGCCATCGCGGGCGTCTACGGGCTCTCGGACGCGCTCGTCGGCGGCACCATCGTCGCCGCGGGCACGTCGGCGCCCGAGTTCGCGGTGTCGCTCGTCGCGCTCGCCCGCGGTCGAACGGGCGTGTCCGTCGGGAACGTCGTCGGGAGCAACGTCTTCAACGTCCTCGCGGTCGCGGGCGTCGGCGCACTCGCCCGACCGATGACGGTGACGCCGGCGGTCGTGGAGACCGTCACGTGGCTCGTCGCACTCGTCGCGGTCGTCGTCGCGCTCATGTGGTCCGGCCGCCAGGTCTCGCGCGGCGAAGGCGTGCTGTTCTCGCTCTCCGAAGGCGTCCGGTGGGTGCTCGGCATCCTCGGCGTCGTCGGCTGACGCTACGCCGCGCGGCACTCGACGAGCGCTCCCGACCCGCCGCCCTCTTGTCGGTCGCCCGCGAAGGCTGTCGTATGCCAGAGAGCGACCTCGTCGTCGACTTCCAGCGCGTCGCGGACGGCGACCCGGACGCACCCCCCGTCGACGACCTGCTCGCGGCCCTCCAGGCGGCGACCGAACGCGGCGTCGAAGCCGTCGAAGCGGTCCACGACCACGCCGCCGACGACGCGGCGACGCTCGACCCCGCGGCCGACCCGGACGCGTACGTCGACGTCGTCGAGACCGTCGAGGACGTCGGGTACCTCGTCGACCGCGTGAACGACCAGGTCGCGCTCGTCGGCGACCTCGTCGCCGCACGACCCGACACGTCGCCCGGGGTGCTCGCCGAGCGCGTCGTCGACTTCGTCGAGGAATCCGACGGGATGCTCCTCCCGAGCGAGCGCGCGGAACGCTACCGGGACGCCGTCGTCGACGACACCTGACCGGCGTGACCCGACCGCGACTGACAGCGCGACTACAAAAACTCGTTCTCGGGAACGCTGAAGGCCCCGCCGGCCGAGGGTTCGCGTATGCTCTACGTCGGGAGCGACGGCGGCGTGTACCGATTCGGCGACGCGCTCGAACGCGAGCAGCCAGCGACGGCGAGTCGCGTTCTCGACGCGGACAGCGCGATGCGCGTCCGGTCGTTCGACGACTCCGAGCGACCCGACGGCGTGTTCGCGGCGACCGCGAGCGGGCTCTATCACGCGCCGGGCGGCGACGACTGGGTCGACCTGGGCGTCCCCGCGGACGCGGTGTACGCGGTCGGTGCGAGCAGCGACGGCGAGACGCTGTACGCCGGGACGCGTCCCGCCGCGACGTACGCCGCGGACGTCCCCGCAGCCGTCGTCGACGGCGAGGACGCGCTCGACCCGACGGCGCTGGACTGGCGCGAACGCGAGGGCTTCCAGGCGCTCCCCTCGCGCGAGCACTGGCGGCTCCCGCGCCACGAGGACCTGGCGCACGTCCGCGACGCGAAGGGCCTCCCCGGCGACCCGGAGGGCGTCGTCGCGGCCGTCGAGGTCGGCGGCGTGCACGCGAGCGCCGACCGCGGCGACACGTGGACCGAACGCCGCGGCCCCATCACGGACCCGCGACCCGAGGACGCGACCGACGGCGTGGACTGGAGCAAGCGACCGGGAGACGTCCACGACGACGTCCACGAACTCGCGGTCGTCGACGCCGACACGTGGCTCGCCGCGACCGGGTTCGGGCTGTTCGAGACGACCGACGCCGGCGCGTCGTGGACGCGCCTCGACGACGACGTCGAGCAGGGGTACTTCCGAACCGTCTTCCACCACGACGGCCGGACGTACGCCGCCGGCGCGCTCTCGAGTTCGGGGAATTGGGACGACCCCGACGAGGACCCCGGATTCTTCGCCTACACCCCCGAGGCCGGCCTCCGCGAACTCGACGTTGACACGCCAGACGAGGTCGTCACGGGCGTCACCGCGGTCGACGGAGACACGCTCTTCGCCGGCACGCACCGGGGGTCACTCCTCCGGGAGACCGCAGGCGGTGAGTGGACCACGGTCGGGTCGTTCCCGACCGACGAGTCGAGCGGCACGTACACGCCGCTCGCGTGGCTCGCCGAGTGAAGACACCGCGATAGCGAAGGAACAGTCGATTCAGAGGACGCCTTCGGCTTCGAGGACGTCCCGGAGTTCCGTCATCGACGAGACGGTGACGTCGCACGCCGGTTCGACGTTCGGTTTCGGCTCGAACCCGACCGCGAGCCCCGCCACCTCGAGCATCGGGAGGTCGTTCGCGCCGTCGCCGACGGCGACGGTGTCCGCGAGGTCGACGTCGTGCTCGCTCGCGTACTCGCGGAGCGCGTCGTCCTTCGTCCCCTCGATGAGGCTCCCTTCGACGCCGCCAGTGAGCGCGCCGTCCTCGACGGGCAGACGGTTCGCGACGATGGCGTCCACGTCGACGCCCTCGCGTTCGAGCGCCGCCGCGACGCCCTTCTCGAACCCGCCCGTGAAGATGGCGACCGTCACGCCGGCGTCGCGGAGCGCCGCGATGACCTCCGCGGCGCCCTCGCGGAGGCGGACGTTCCCCCACGCGCGCTCCGCCGCTTCCTCGCTCAACCCGTCGAGGAGGCCGGCGCGCTGCCGGAGGCTCTCCGCGTACCCGAGCTCGTCGTTCATCGCGCGATGCGTGATGTCCGCCATCTTGTCCGCCACCCCGTACTCGTCGCCGAGCAGGACGGTCATCTCCGAATCGGACAGAGTGCCGTCGAAGTCGAACGCGACCAGCGTCATACCCACGACTCTGCGAGGCGGCGTCTTGTAGCCTCCGGGTCCCGGTCGAACTCGCCGCGCGGACGGTCTTCGATAGCCCCTCGACGCTCGAACCCGCACACACCATTAAGCCACCGTGGTTCGAACCGGCGGGCATGGACGAAGCGGACGAGGCCATCGAGGCCGTCGAGGACGCGAACCTGCGCGGGCTCGTCGAGGAACTCCACGAGAACGTCGACGCCTCCCTCCGGCTGGCGTTCCGGTACGAGGGCGAGGCGTACGACGTCGTGCACGTCAGCGACACCGTGGACGCCCAGTTCACCGACGCGGAACTCGAGGAGCGCGTGAAGACGCTCCTGATGAAGGCGCTCGGTGACCCGCCCCAGGAGCAGTCGCTGTACGACTTCGGGGAACTGAACTCGACGGTACGGTTCTTCGACGAGGTCATCGTCGCCGTGTTCCCCGACGAGGAATGGAGCGGCGTCGTCGTCGTCTTCGACCGCGAGGAGTCACCGCTCGTCGACACGACCCTGCACTACCTCGACGTCGACGACTGACTCGCTCGCCCCAGCAGGCGGCGGCCCAGGCGGGCGTTCTCACGCGCTCGGAATCGACCCACCGCTCTTGTGACCAGATACCATACTGTCGCGCATGGAGCAGAACGTCGGTCGGTCGGACGGCATCGGTCGCGTCGCCCTCGGAGGGGTTCTCGGCGTCGTCTCGCTCGCCATCCTCGGCGACGCCATCGCCGGCGCACCCGTCGCGCTCTCACCCGTGCTGGGCGCGCTCTCGCTGATACTGCTCATCACGGGCGCGACGAACACGTGCGGCCTGTACTCGCTGCTGGGCGTCGACACCACGTAGCGTTCAGAATTCGGTCCACGCTCGCGGCCCGGCGTCGCTCGGGAGGCCGCGGACGCGGTACTCGCGCGCTCCGGTGTCCTCGACCTCGCGGACCTCGACGAGGCCGTCGAACGGCTGTTTGATGATGCCCAGCGAGTCCTGTGGGACGGGCGTGTCGAGGACGAACCCGCCGAGGAACCCCGAGCTCTCTACGCGGCCCGTGAGGACGTGCAGGAACTGGTAGACGCGGCGGACGTCCGCGTACATCAACAGCGTCGAGAGCGTGTGCATCCCGACGCTCGCCCCCGCGAGGGCGTCGTCCTCGTGGAACCGCCGCATGAAGTCCGTGAGGCCGATACCGATACCGGTGAGGTCGCCAGCGCTCGACACGAGCCGGCGGTTCGGGGACTCCTCGTTCCGCCCGAACCCGCGCTGGCGCGTGACGCAGTCGACGACGGCGAGCGTCGCGACGTCGGGGTGGACGTCGCGGTACTCGCGCTCGACGGTCTCGGCGGCCTTCCGCGTCGTCACGAACGCGGTCGCCCGGTCGCTCCCGCGGTCGGCCGCCAGCACCTCGTACAGCAGCTCGCGCTTGCCCGTCATCGGCGGGCCGACGACGAGCACGTTCGACCCGTCGCGGACCGCGCCCGTGTCGAGGGCCGGCGCCAAGTCCGTCATTGCACGCGGCTTGGAGCGCGCCCGTCAAGAAAGCGCGGTTCCGGCGGGCTCGCGGACCGCTCGCTCGACGCGCGCGACGGCGATGCCGACGACGAAGCCGACGCCGACGCTCGCGCGCTGGACCGTGGCTGGGTCGACGACGAGGACGTAGTACGCGACGGCGACGATACCAGCAAGCGTGCCCGCGAGCACCGCGACCTGTCGGCGGACGTCGCCGGGGTCGTGTAGCGGTGGCCAGCGCCACGCGAGCGCGGCGGCGACCGCCGTTGCGACGGCCGCAGCCGCGAACGCCGGCCAGTCGACGCGGCCGACGAACGCGAGCTCGACGCCGTAGATTCCCCCGCCGAACGCGAGCAGGGCGAGGTCGCGCGCGACCGGCCACCGTCGCTCGCTCTCGCGCCGCGACAGCGTCTCCGCGGCGCTCACGGGCGTCTCGTTCGGCGTCCCGCGGTGCGAGTCCGGCCGCCCCTCGTTCATATATGAAATCGAACCACTACCGTTCGTAAAAATACTGGGGTCTCGGTGCCGACGGTGGTGCACCCCCTACTGGCCGTGCGAACGGCTACCACGGCAATTTTCGCCACCCTCCATGGTAAAGGAAGCGTTATGGGCCGTGGGATGATGGACTCGCGTATGAAGGTCCTGGTGACGGACCCCATCGCCGACGCGGGTATCGAACGCCTCACAGAGGCGGGCCACGAAGTCGAGACCGCCTACGACGTCGAAGGAGACGCGCTCCTGTCCGCGGTCTCCGACGCGAACGGACTCATCGTGCGCTCGGGAACCGAGGTGACCGAGGCGGTGTTCGAGGCCGCGTCGGAACTCGTCATCGTCGGCCGCGCCGGCATCGGCGTGGACAACATCGACATCGACGCGGCGACCGAGCACGGCGTCGTCGTCGCGAACGCCCCCGAAGGGAACGTTCGCGCCGCCAGCGAGCACACGGTCGCGATGGCGTTCGCGACCGCGCGCTCGATCCCGCAAGCCCACACCCGACTTCGCGACGGAGAATGGGCGAAAGGCGACTTCCTCGGCACCGAAGTGAATGGAAAGACGCTCGGCGTCGTCGGCCTCGGTCGCGTCGGCCAGGAGGTCGCGAAGAAGTGCCACTCGCTCGGGATGGACCTCGTCGCGTTCGACCCGTACATCAGCGAGGAGCGCGCCGAGCAACTCGGCGCGGAGCTCGTCGACCTCGACGACTGCCTGGACCGCGCGGACTTCCTCACCGTCCACGTGCCGCTCACGGACGAGACCGAGGACATGATCAGCGACGAGGAGCTCGCGCAGTTGGAGGGCGGGTACGTCGTGAACTGCGCTCGCGGCGGCGTCGTCGACGAGGACGCGCTCGCCGAAGCCGTCGAGGACGGCGTGCTCGCGGGCGCCGCGGTGGACGTCTTCGCCGAGGAACCCGTCTCGCCGGACAACCCGCTGCTCGACGTGGAGGACGTCGTCGTGACGCCCCATCTCGGCGCGAGCACGGAGGCCGCTCAGGAGAACGTCGCGGTGTCGACTGCTGATCAAGTAGTCGCGGCGTTCGCGGGCGAGCCCGTGATGAACGCGCTGAACGCGCCGTCGATGGACGAGGCGGCGTTCCCGCGCGTCGAACCGTACATCGACCTCGGCGAGACGTCCGGGAAGGTCGCCGCGCAGCTGTTCGGGAAGCGCATCGAGTCCGTCGAGGTCAGCTACGAGGGCGACATCGCCGAGGAGGAGGTCGACCTCGTCACCGCGAGCGTCCTGAAGGGCGTGTTCGAACCGCTCGAATGGCAGGTGAACTCGGTGAACGCGCCGCGTATCGCTGAGGAGCGCGGCGTCGAGGTTACGGAATCGAAGAGCCGGAGCAGCGAGGACTTCCAGAGTCTCATCACGGTCACGGTCGGCGACGGCGACGACGAACTCTCCGTCTGTGGAACGCTCTTCCACGGCGACGACCCGCGCATCGTCCGCATCGACGGGTTCCGCGTCGACGCCATCCCTCACGGGAAGATGGTCGTCGCACGGAACGCCGACGAACCGGGCGTCATCGGCCTCATCGGCTCCGTCATGGGGAAGTACGACGTGAACATCGCCGGGATGTTCAACGCTCGCCAGACCATCGGCGGCGAGGCACTGACGGTGTACAACGTCGACGGCGAGATATCGGACGCAGCGCGCGAGGAACTCGTCGCCGACGACCGCATCACGGACGTCACCGTCATCCGACTCAACGGCGCCGACGAGTAACCGCACCCGCGTTCACTGACCGTTTCTCTCGATACGCCGCCCCACGTACACGACCGACGGGTCGACTCAGAGCGCGTCCCGGACGCGCCGAACGAGCGACTCCAGGAGCGACTCCCGCTCGCGCAGGTCCCTGATGGTCGCGTTCCGCTCCGCCAGCATCGTCTCGTAGCGGTCACGGACGGCCTCGACCCGTCGCTCCGCGGCGTCGCGGTCCGAACGCAGATGATCGACGCGCGCGGCCAGCACCGGCGACGGCGGCAGGTTCGCCGGGTCACGGCCACTCAATCGCTCGCCGTCCGGGTCGGTCGTGGCCGTGATGGTGGCAGCATCGGAGTCGCTACTCGGGGGTCGCGGGCGCGCAGTCGGCGCACCGCCACCCCACTCGTCGTCCTCGGTCGGCACCGTCCACTCGACGGTGAACGCGGGGTCGGATGACATGGACTAGCATACTTCTCGCAAGGACACGTCAAACCCCGTCAGACCAACGGAACACGAGCGTCAGACAACCACCCACGGAACCAACACCCGACGCAACCCATCCCGTCAGAAACAGCACCCTGGGGGTCGGCGTACGCTCGGTCAGTCCGCGTCCGCGAACACACCGCAGGAAACGCCGACCTGGGGGTCGGCGTATGCTCGGTCAGTCCGCGTCCGCGAACACACTGCAGGAAACGCCGACCTGGGGGTCGGCGTATGCTCGGTCAGTCCGCGTCCGCGAACACACCGCAGGAAACGCCGACCTGGGGGTCGGCGTATGCTCGGCCAGTCCGCGTCCGCGAACACACCGCAGGAAACGGCCGCCTGGAGGCGGCCGTACGCTCGGTCAGTCCGCGTCCGCGAACACACCGCAGGAAACGGCCGCCTGGAGGCGGCCGTACGCTCGGTCAGTCCGCGTCCGCGAACACACCGCAGGAAACGGCCGCCTGGAGGCGGCCGTACGCTCGGTCAGTCCGCGTCCGCGAACACACCGCAGGAAACGGCCGCCTGGAGGCGGCCGTACGCTCGGTCAGTCCGCGAGATGCTCTCGAACACCCTCGGTCGTCCCCGGCACCGACTCGGGCTCAGCACCCGCGGCCGCGGCCGCGTCGGGGTCCTTCAGGAGGTGCCCGGTCGTCAGGAGCGCGACGCGCTCGCCGGCCTCGATGACGCCCTCGTCGCGGAGCTTGCGCGCCCCCGCGAGCGACGCGGCGCTCGCCGGCTCGACGCCGACGCCCTCGCCGGCGAGGTCGCGCTGCGCTCGCGTGATCTCGTCGTCGCTCACGGCGACCGCCGTCCCGCCCGTCTCGCGGATACCCGGGAGTGCCTTCGGCGCGTTCACCGGATTCCCGATACGGATGGCGGTCGCGCGCGTCTCCACGTCGTCCCAGCGCCGCACCTCGTCGTTCCCCTCCTGGACGGCTTCGACCATCGGCGCCGCACCTTCCGCTTGCACGCCCGTCAGCGTCGGCACGTCGTCCTTCGCGAGCGCGCCCGACTGCACGAGTTCGCGGAAGCACTTGTACAACGCCGCCGTGTTCCCCGCGTTCCCAACGGGCAGGACGATCCGGTCCGGGAACGCCCCGTAGTCGTCCACGAACCGCTCCAGTATCTCCAGTCCAATCGTCTTCTGGCCCTCGAGCCTGAACGGGTTCAGCGAGTTCAGGAGGTACGCGTCGCCGCTCTCCGCGAGGTCCTGGACGATGTCCAGGCACGTGTCGAAGTTCCCGTCCACCTCGAGGATGCGCGCGCCGTGGAGGCTCGCCTGCGCGACCTTCCCCGCCGCGACCTTCCCCGCCGGCAGCAGGACGAGCGTCTCCATGTTCGCGCGAGCGCCGTACGCCGACAGCGCCGCGCTCGTGTTCCCCGTGCTCGCGCACGCCAGCCGGCCGACGCCGAGCTCCTGGGCGACGCGAACCCCGACCGTCATCCCGCGGTCCTTGAACGCGCCCGTCGGGTTCATCCCCTCGTGTTTGACGCGCAACGCCTCCACGCCGAGTTCGTCCTCGAGGTCCGGGACGCGATGCAGCGGCGTGTCGCCCTCCGGGAGCGTCACGCCCACATCGAACGGGAGCGCCGCCGAGTACCGCCACACGCCGCGGCCCTCGAAGTCCTCGAACGTCGGCAAGTCGGCGTACCTTGCTTCGAGCAAGCACCCGCAGTCGCACGTGTACCGCACCTCGTCGAACGGCGCGTACGCGTCACCGCACTCGATGCACGCGAGCCACACGCCGTTGTCGTTCGCGACCGCTGGCGCCTCCGGCGCTGGCGCGTCCAGTGAAAGGGAATCCATTGTCGAGGTGAAAGCCCCGCGCGTCCAAAAGTCCGCGGGGTACACCCAGACGTTGCCGCGCCCACTCGCCGTCGAACGACCGCGCCGCGAACCGCTCGCAGCGGACCCGACGACCACCTGAGCCCGTCGCACAAGATACTTGCCGACGATGGCCCGACCGACGCCCATGCAGCCCTCCACTGCCCGTAGCGAGCGCGACGACCGAGGTCGCTCGCGTCGCGCCGTCCTCGCCGCCGCCGGAACAGGGCTCGCCGCCTCGCTCGCCGGCTGTAGCGTCCTCGAATCCGACGGCGACACCGAGTCGTTCCACGCCGGCGACTGGCACTCGCTCGGGAACGCGCCCGGGAACCAGAACCGCGTCGCGGGCGGCGCTCCGGAACCCACCGACCACGAGGTGCTCGCGTCCGCGGACTTCCCGTACGTATCACCGGTCGTGCACGACGAGCAAGCGTACTTCGCGACCGAGGGCCGCGTCGTCGCCGTCGGCGTGAACGGCGTCGTCGGCTGGCGACGGTCGCTCCCCGACCGCCACGCCGTCTCCGGCGCGCCCGCGATCGACCCCGACAGCCGCCGCCTCTACGTCCCGTTCCGCGAGGTCCCGCGGAGCGACGGCCCGGACCCGGCGCCCGCGTACGTCGGTGCGTACGACCTCGGTACGGGCTTCGAGCAGTGGCGCGCTCGCGTCGGCGACGACCGCGCGTACGGCGTCACCGTCCACGACGACGACGCCTACGTCCGGAGCGCCACCGCGTGCGTCAAACTCGCGCCCGACGGCAGCGAACGCTGGCGGACGCCGCTCGACCCGCTTGCGTACGACGAGTACAACCTCTCGGGCACGTTCGCCACGCAGGTCGCACCGGCCGTCGAGCACACCGGCGTGTACGTTCCCGACCGGCACGGACTCGTCAAACTCGAACCCGGGACGGGCAGCATCCGCTGGCGCGTCCGCGCGAACGCCCCCTACGCCGCCCCCGTCCTCGACGACGGCGGCGTCGTCCAGACCGGCTGGCAGGGCGTCGTCGCCGTCGACCGCTTCGGCGACGTCCGCTGGCGACGCGACCTCCAGTCGCTCGCCGCCGCCGCCACCGACGACACCGACGTCTACGTCGCCACGACCGACCTCCACGAACTCGACGGCACCACCGGCGAGACCAACTGGTCGACGCGCCTCTCCAGCGAGACCGCGACCGCTGCACCACTCGTCACCGACGACTCGGTCGTCGTCGACGACGACCACCCGATCGCGCTCCGCCGCGACGCCAGCGGCCTCCTCGCACCCGACCGCGAACGCTGGTCGTACACCCAACCACACACCTCGACGTACGCCTCACCCGTCATCGCCGCCGACCGCCTCCTCGCCGTCGGCCCCGCCGGCCTCCACGCCTTCGAACCAGCCGCCGAGTGACCGAACCGTCACCTCGCGCGGCGAAAGCGCAGGAGAAACAGCCGCCTGGGGGCGAGCGTATGCTGGGTGAGGGAGTAGTGGAAACGGCCGCCTGGGGGCGAGCGTATGCTGGGTGAGGAGGTAGGAGAAACGGCGACCTGGCGGTCGCCGTATGCTGGGTGAGGCAGTCAGTTCCCGTCGAAGTCGTCGATCACGCCGTGGACGGTCTCGGTCCACTCGTCGAGCGCGTCGTGGAGGAGCTGTTTCGCTTCGGGGAGGTCGGTCGCGGTGTACTGGTAGACGTAGCCGCCGGCGTCGAGCAGCCGCCGGTTGCGGTCCGCGAGCCCGTTCTCCAGCAGCGTCGAGAGCGACCGGTTGACGTTCGAGCGGTCGCGCTCCATCTCGCCGGCGAGTTCCTCGACGGTGCTCCCGGGGTTGTGGAGGAGCGCGACGTACGTCCGGACCTCGTGGTCCTGGATGCCGAACACGCAACTCAGGACGTTCTGGAACGACGGGTCCGGTTGCTCCAGGAGGTCGCCGAGGTCCGGTGACTGGTCTGTCATACCACGTATTCCGTCGCCGTCGGTCAAAAACGTACCTCCGGCGTGCGCCGACGCCGGGCGAGGAGTCGCGCCCTCGCCAGCGCCCGGCGTCGACGAAGGGGTTCCGCGACGCGCGCCGCCAATCCTCGACGTCGTCAGTCCTCGGCGTCGGCGGCGGCGTCGCGCGCGTACCCCTGGTTGTCGATGCACTCGCGCATCTCGTCCTCGGTCCCGTGCTTGTGGAGCGTCGTCGGGGTGTCGCAGTAGAACGTCGTGCCGTCGTGGCGGAGCGTCACCTCGTGCTCGCTCCCGAGGAGCTCGGTGACGATGACGACGCGGCGCCCGTCCGCGAGCGCACGCAGTATCTCGTCGGCGTCGAGTTCACCGGCGTTCGCGCGGAGGGGGTCCATCGTCTACGTGTGCGTGCGCCCCCCGTATCGGCGTTTCGGAAGCGTACCGGCGGTCGACCACCGCCCTCGGCGTTCACTTAGCTCTTGCGTGGCGGTGCAGCGCGCGCACAGCGCCGAGATAGCGTCTTTCCGTCCGCCATCGTCGCTCCGAGTGCACATGGCAGAGACTGTCACGTCGACGGATTCGAGTACAGGCTTCGACCTCGCGGACTGGCAGGCGGGGACGCTCGCCGGCGTCGTCGCCGGCGTCGTCATGGGCGTCATGCTTTCGACGCAGATGACACCCGTCATCGAGGCGGCGATACCGGCGATGTACGGCCTCTCCGGCGGGCTCGCCGGCTGGGTGGTGCACGTCTCCCACGGCGCCGTCCTCGGGGTCGCGTTCGCGGCGGTCCTCGACGCCGCCGGTGCGACGACGTGGTCGACGGCGAGGACGGCCGCCGCGGGCGTCGCGTTCGGCGTCGTCCTCTGGGTCGTCCTCGCGGTCCTCGTGATGCCCGTGTGGCTCCAGACCGTCGGGTTCGCGGGCGCGCCCGCCGTCCCGAACGTCTCCCCGAAGAGCCTCGTCGGGCACGTCGTCTACGGCGTCGTGCTCGGCGGTGCGTTCGGCGTCCTCGACTGACGGCGTCCGCGGGGCCGACGCGAGGTGGCGCCTGCTGGTCGCACCGGCGTGCAAACGCCTTTCTGCGTTCACGTCACACGTCACTCTATGGGAGAGACTGTCTCGCAGGCCCGGGCGCGCACCGATCGCGAACTGGCGACCTGGCAGGCCGGCGTCGTGGCCGGCGTCCTCGGCGGCGTGGTGATGGCCGTCCTCTACTCGGTGTTCCAGCCGTCGTTCCTCACGGCGTCGGTCCCCGGCATCTACGGGCTCGACGGCGCCAGCGGGCTCGTCGGCTGGACGCTCCACGTGTCGCACGCGGCGGTGCTCGGCGTCGCGTTCGTCGCCGGGTTCGAGGGGCTCGCCGACGAGGAGTGGGCGACGGTGACGACGACGGTCGCGAGCGTCGCCTTCGCCATCCTCGTCTGGGGGTCCGTCGTCCTCCTCCTCGACCCGCTCTGGGGCGGCGCGGCGGACGGGGGGACGGGGTCGTCGCTGCTGGACGTCTCGCTCGTGGGCGCGGCCGCGCACCTCGCGTACGGCGTCGTCGTCGGCCCGGTCGTCGTCGCGCTGCGCTGACGCCGCGGTCGCCAGCGTCGCCGTCTACGCCGCCGGCCTCTGGCCCGTGAACATCGGCTTCGTCTGGCCGGTCTGGCTGAACAACGTCGGTCTCACCGCAGACATCCCGCTCCCGAACGTCGCCGTGATGCCGCTCGTCGGCTACCTCATCTGGGGCGCGCTCCTCGGCGGCGTCTTCTACGCGGTCGTGCGCGCTCGCTGACCGCTCGCGCTCGGTGGAGAGCGGTGCGATCAGTTAGACGACAAGAGAGCGGTGCGGTCACCGAGGTGACGTCGGTGACCGCGTTCACAGAGACCGCGTGCGTGCCGCCCCGGGTGGCAGTCGGGGTCGGTGGCAGGTGGCGTGACAGGCATCCCTCGTGGCCGTCCGGGTCACGCGTGGACGAACCAGTCATCGGGATGCCCGCCCGTCGCCGGAGCTACTCGCCGACGCGAACCCACTCGCCGCGCTCGTCGCTCGCCGCTATCGCGTCCAGCACGCGCTGGACGTCGTACGCGTCGGCGAACGACGGCGCGTCCGTCTCGACGCGTTCGCCGCGTTCGCTGGCGGCGACCTGCGAGAGGACGGCGGCGTTCTCGTGGACGAACGTGTGCTCCCAGCCGAGGACGTGCCCGGGCGGCCACCACGCGTCGCCGTACGGGTCGTCCTCGTCCGTGACGAGCACCGTCTCGTACCCGCGCGAATCGCCCGTGTGGACCTCGAGTTCGTTCAATCGCTCCAGGGAGAACCGGAGGCTCCCGTCGGTCCCGTGCACCGCGATGGCGTGGTCGTTCTTGTGGCCGGCCGTCATCCGCGACGCCTCGAACGTCCCCATCGCGCCCGACGCGTACTCGACCTGCGCGCTGTACGCGTCGTCCACCGTCACGGGCTTCGTCTCCTCGCCATCCGCGTCGTCGCCGCGGGCCTCGCCGTCGCCGTCAGCGTCCTCGACTGGCCGCTCGTCGACGAACGTCCGCAGGTGGCCGCTGACGCGCTCGACGTCGCCGACGCGGTCGCCGACGAGGAAGTTCGCGAGGTCGACGGTGTGCGCGCCGAGGTCGCCGAGCGCGCCGCTTCCGGCGAGCTCGGCGTCGTTCCGCCAGCTCCAGGGGGCGTCGTCGTCGACGAGCCAGTCTTGGAGGTACGACCCGCGAACCTGCCGTATCTCGCCGAGTTCGCCGTCGGCGATCAGGTCGCGGGCGTACTGGATGGCGGGCACGAACCGGTAGTTGAACGCACACGCCGCGACCGCGTCGCTTCCGGCGGCGGCGTCGCGCATCCGTTCCGCGCCGTCGAGCGTCGGCGCGAGCGGCTTCTCGCAGAGCACGTGCGTTCCGGCCTCGAGTGCCGCGACCGTGGGGTCGACGTGCAGGAAGTTCGGCCCGAGGTTGTAGAACACGTCGACGTCGTCGACGACGTCGCGCCAGTCCGTCGCGTACCGCTCGAAGCCGAGGCGTTCGGTGGCGTCCGCGAGCGCGTCCTCGTCGGTGCCGACGAGGACGTCGCGCTCGACCGCGGGGGCGTCCGGGAAGAACATCGGGAGCCGAGCGAGCGCGTTCGCGTGCGCCTTCCCCATGAACCGATACCCGAGGAAACCGACGCGGAGCGGGTCGTCGCTCATCGTCACTCACCGCCCGCCCAGTAGGCGTCGCCGGGTTCGGTCTCGAACACCGCGCGCCGGAGGACGTCCACGCCCTTCTCCAGGCCCTCGCGGCTGCTCGTCAGCGCGTCCTCGTGCTCGATGCTGAGCGCGCCCTCGTACCCCGCCATGCGGAGCGCGGAGACGACGTCCTTCCAGTGAGCCTCGTCGTGCCCGTACCCGATGGAGCGGAACAGCCACGACCGATCGCTCGTGTCCGCGTACGAGGTGGTGTCGAGCACGCCCTTCCGGCGTGCGTGCTCGTCGTACACCTTCGTGTCCTTCGCGTGGACGTGATGGATGGCGTCCTCGCGACCGAGGACGCGGATAGCGTGCGTGACGTCGATACCCTGCCAGTAGAGGTGGCTCGGGTCGAGGTTCGCGCCGATCCGGTCGTTCGTCGCCTCGCGGAGCCGAAGGAGGCCGTCGGGCTCGTAGACGAGCATGTTCGGATGCATCTCGATGGCGACGTCGACGCCGTGCTCGTCGGCGTGCGCCGCCAGGTCCCGCCAGTAGTCGACCGCGAGCTCCCACTGATAATCGAGCGCCTCGGCGTGCTCTTCGGGCCACGGCGCCGTGATCCAGTTCGGGACCGACCCGTCCGGACTCCCCGCCGGCAGCCCCGAGAAGCACGTCACCGTGCCGACGTCGAGCTGAGCGGCGAGCCGGACGGCCTCGCGGAGTTCGCGGTCAGCGCGGTCCGCGCGCTCGCCGTCGGGATGCAGCGGGTTGTTGTGCGTCGCGAGCGCGCTCGCACGGAGGTCGTGCGCGTCGAGCGCCTCCTGGAGCGCCGCCTGCGCGGCCTCGTCGTCGAGCACGGCCTCGCGGTCGAGGTGGTCCTGGCCGGGGAACCCCCCGCAGCCGAGTTCGACCGCGTCCACGCCGATGCCCGCGAGGTAGTCGAGCGCGTCGTCGAGTGATTCCTGTCCGAGCGGAACGGTGAGTACGCCGATGTCCATGTGTGTCTGTGAATCTCGTGTAGCTGCTTTCGTGTTCGGATGCCGGTGCGTCCCGTCGCTCTCGTCAGTCGTCGGCCTCGACCGCGAACTCGTCGGTCATGTCGACCGCGGCCCCCGAGTCAGCGGCCTCGTAGATCGCGGCCATGACGCGCTGGACCGCGAGCGCCTCGTCGACCGTGTTCGTGCCCGGCGGGTCGCCCGCGGCGACCGCCTCCACGAACCGCCGGCCTTCGGTGCGATGCGCGGGCTCGCCGTCCGTGCGGACGCTCGTGTCCGCGAACTGCGGGCCGCCGACGTCCTCGACCTCGTAGATCTCGAGGGACTCCGCCTTGCGGTCGAGTTCCGCGCCAGCGTCCGTCCCCTGGAGGACGTAACTCGTCTCCGGCGGGCGGTTCGCGGCCCACGACGTCTCCAGCGCTATCGTCTCTCCACCGGCGCATCGGATGAGCGCGTGCGCGGAGTCGTCGACGGTGAACTCGCCGTCGCCGTCCTCGCCCCACATCTCGAGGTACGTGTACTCCTCGCGGCCGCCGAACGTCGAGCGCGTCGTCCCCGCGACCTCCACGACCTCCGGGAAGTCCATGAGGTACAGCGCCAGGTCGATCGCGTGCGCGCCGATGTCGATGAGCGCGCCACCGCCGGCCGCGTCCGCGTCCGTGAACCACGACCCACGCCCCGGGACGCCCCGGCGCCGGATGTAGTTCGCGTCCACGTGATAGACGTCCCCGAACCGTCCCTCGTCGAGGTGGGCTTTCAGCGTCCGCACTTCGGGTGCGAACCGGTTGTGGAATCCGACCATGCAGAACCCGTCCGCGGCGCGCGCAGTGGCCGCGATCCGCTCCGCGCTCTCGACCGTGTGCGCGAGCGGCTTCTCGACGAGCACGTCCAGGCCCGCGTCGAGCGCGCTCACGACGTACTCCTCGTGGAAGCAGTTCGGGGTCGTCACCACGACCGCGTCCACGTGCTCGTAGAGCGCGTCCGCCTCCGCGAACGTCTGCACGCCGTAGGTCTCCCCGAACGACGCACGCGCCTCTGTCGCGATGTCCATGCCTCCCGCGAGCGCTACCGGGACGCCTTCGTCCCGAAGCGCCGCGAACTGGTCGGCGTGATGGCGAGCGATGCCACCCAGTCCTACGATTCCGATACGTACCGTTTCTCCTTCGTGCATCGTGTGTTGGTGTCTCCGTCGTGTACCGCGTGTCGTCTGCGTCGCGTACCGCGTGTCGTCTGCGTCGCGTACCGCGTGACGCGTCGTCGAACCGGTCGATTCCGCCGTCGAACCGGTCGATTCCGCCGTCCATCCGCCGGGTTCGTTCCGGGTGGCGGCGCCCGGCGTCGTTACAGCAGTTGCTCCTCGCGCTCCTCTCGCTCTCGCTCCCGTTCGGCGCGCTCGCGCTGCCGACGACGGCCTCGAACGTACCGCCGGATCCCCGGCACGAGCTTGTTCTTCACGTCCAGGACGAACGACGCGATGCCGTACGCCCAGAAGAAGAACAGGAGCGTGCCGAGCGCGAAGTACGTCTCGACGCTGAGCGGCATCGCTAGTCACCTCCCGCCGCGCCCGACTCCGGGCCGGTCGTCGTCGCCTGATACTGCCCGGAGAGCGAGTGCACGATGGCGTCACCGCTCGACGTCTCGAACAGGTGGAGTTTCTCCCGGTCGAGGACGACCGACTGCCGCTCGTCCTCCGCGATGGCCGCGTCCGGGTCGACGCTCATCAACAACTGGTTGCGCGGGTCGTCGTCCATCCCGCCCGACGTCGCCTCGAACTGGAGGTACGCGAATATCTCGTTCCCCATCGGCTCCAGGACGTCCGTGAACGTCTCGAACTGCCCGCTCGGGTCCGTCGCATCCGCCGCGTTCGCCGCCGGATACACGTCCTCCGGCCGCACGCCGAGCGTCACCTGGTCGCCCGGGGAGACGCCGACGGACGCCGGGTCGAACGAGACCGACAGGTGCTCGCCCCGGAACCCGCTCTCGGTGACCTCGCCCGCCACGAGGTTCATCGACGGCGACCCGATGAACCCCGCGACGAACAGGTTCGCCGGTTCGTTGTAACACACGAGCGGCGGGTCGATCTGCTGGAGCTGCCCGTCGTTGATGACCGCGATCCGGTCGCTCATCGTCATCGCCTCCGCCTGGTCGTGGGTCACGTAGATGATGGTGGTATCCAGTTCCTTGTGGAGGCGTTGCAGTTCCGTCCGCATGTGGACGCGGAGCTTCGCGTCCAGGTTCGCGAGCGGCTCGTCCATCAGGAACACCGCCGGATTCCGGACGATAGCGCGCGCGATAGCGACCCGCTGGCGCTGCCCGCCACTCATCTCGTCGGGCTGCCGGTCGAGCATCCCCTCCAGCTGGACGATCTCGGTCGCGCGCTCCACGCGCTCGCGGATCTCCTCGTCGTCGTAGTCCCGGAGCCGGAGCCCGAAGCTGATGTTGTCGTACACGTCCATGTGCGGGAACAGCGCGATGTTCTGGAACACCATCGCGACCCCGCGGTCCTTCGGCGGGAACCTCGTCACGTCCGTGTCCCCGATGGTGACCGTCCCCTCGCTCGGGGTGGTCAATCCCGCTATCATCTCCATCGTGGTCGACTTCCCGCAGCCGCTCGGGCCGACGAACGTGACGAACTCGCCGTCGCGGATGTCGAGGTTCATGTCGTCGACCGCCACGATGTCGCTGTACCGCTTCGTGATGCCGTCTAGTTGAACTCGTGCCATGGTTACTCCTTGAGTGCTCCCGCGGTGAGGCCGCTGACTATCTTCTCCTGGGCGATCACGACGAGTATCGTGACCGGCAGGACCGCGACGATGCTCGCCGCCGCCATCGCGTTGAACGTCGTCTGGAACTGGCCGGCGTTCCGGAACAGCAGGATGCCGTTCAGGACGGGCGCCCAGTCGCTCGGCCGCCCGCTCGTCATCAACGAGGAGAAGAAGAACTCGTTGTACACCGAGATGAACGTCAGGACGCCCGCGGTCGCGACGCCCGGCGCGGACAGCGGGATGATGACGCGGAACAGCGCGCCGAGGCGCGTCGTCCCCTCGATGCGCGCCGCGTCCTCCAAGCCGTCCGGTATCTGACTGTAGAACGTCGTCAGGATGAATATCGACAGCGGCATGAACAGCGCGCTGAACGGCAGCAGCATCGACCCGGGCGTGTTGTACAGCTGCGGGCTCGATATCGTGAACCCGAGCAGGTCGACGCCGACGTTCCCGTTGAACAGGTCCCATAGCGGTAGGAAGAACGCCGCCGGCGGGAAGTACGAGATGGCGAGCACGAGCAGCATCAGGGGTCGTCGACCCCTGAACTCGAGGCGGCCGAACACGTAGCCGGCGAGGCTCGCGAGCAGGAGGACGACCATCGTCGTCGCGGTCGCGAGCACGAGGCTGTTCAGCATGTACCGGAGGAAGTCCACCTGCTCGAAGATGATGACGAACGTCTCCGTGTTGAAGCCGTTCGGGAGCAGGCCGATCTCGGGGAGCGTCCCGCTCGGGCCGGTCGGCGTGAGCGCGAGGATCGCCAGCCAGTAGAACGGGAACAGCGTCGTCCCGACGAAGAAGATGGTGACGACGTAGAACAGCGCCCGGTAGGCGCGCTCGGGGTTCTTGATGGAGCGGTCCACCCACCGCTGGAACGGGCCGCGGTTCAGTTCGGCGTCCCCGTCGAACACGTCGTTCGGGTCGCGACCGGGGTCGCCGTCCGGGACGTCCGTCGGCGTGGGAGTGTCCTGAGTCATGCCATCTCCTCGCGTGCGTACCCGACGATGTACACGCTCACGAACACGCCGATGATGGCGGCGGTCACGAACGCGATGGTCGCCGAGGTCGCGAACAGGTTGTTGTCGAACGACCGGATGACGAGACACGACAGCGACGGCACGGTCTCGCAGCCGGAGACGGTCTCGATGACGCCGTACACGCGCATCGCTTGGATGGTGCGGAACAGCATCGCGACGAACACGGTCGGGAGCACCATCGGGAGCGTGATGTACTTGAACCGCTGCCAGGGCGACGCGCCCGAGACCCTCGCGACGTCGTAGAGGTTCCGGTCGATGCTCTGCAGGCCGGCGAGGATGAGCAGCGCCATGAACGCGGTCGTCTTCCAGATGTCGGCGACGATGATGATGATAGTCGAGTCGATGGTGCTCGAGAACGGCGCGAGCCCGAACGGCCCGAGCGTCTGCAGTATCGTCTGGTTGCCTTCGCCACCGATGAGGAACCCGGTGCCGGGCTGGAACATCAGGAAGAAGATCATCCCCTGGACGACGATGGGGACCGCCCACGGGATGATGATGGCGAGGCGCGCCCAGCGTCGCCCGAAGAAGTCCTGGTTGAGGACGAGCGCTTGCGCGAACCCGAAGATGGTCTCGAAGAACACGCTCGCGACCGTGAAGATGAGCGTCACCGTCAGCGCGCTGTTGAAGAACGCCTCGACGGTGAGCGCCGTCGGGACGAAGTCCGCTGGCAGGAGCGCGTTCTTCTGGCCGGTCAGGAGCGCGACGTAGTTCTCGACGCCGACGAACCCGCCGAGGCGCCCGGCGAGGTTGTCCGCGAACAGCGACATCCGGAACGTCGACAGGAGCGGCCAGAGCGCGATCGCGGCGAGCAACGCGAGCGCTGGCGTCAGCAGGAGGTACGCGAACTGCGCTTCGCTGAGGTTCTCCATCCAGCGAACCACGGCCGCGTACGGGCCGCTGCTCGTGCGTTCGGCGAGCGCGCCCGGTTGCGTCTCTTGGTCGGTAGCCATCGTCGGCTGGTCAGGCGGACTCCTCTATCTGTTCGAGCGAGGCCTTGAGGTCCTCCATTGCCTTCGACGGTGACTTGCTCTGCTGGAGCGTGGCGTTGACCTCCTTGGATATCTGCGTGGACTGCTGGCTCCAGACGCGCGTCACCGGGCGCGGGATGGCGTTCTCTCCGGCTAGCTTCAGGGTGTCGACGTAGCGGCCGATGACGTCGAGCTCTTGGGCCTTGCTGCTCGCGAGGCGGTCCGGGACGGGTGGAATCCAGCCGCCGATCTCGAACAGCGAGAGCTGCGCTTGTTCGGTCTGCAGGGTCTTGAGGACCTGGAGCGCGGCGCGCAGGCGGTCGTCGGCGGCGTTCGGGTTGAGCGCGAGGTGCCAGCCGCCGAGCGCGGCGACGGGCCCGCCGGTGCCGTCGTACTTCGCGTCGCTCGCGGGGACGCCCTCGGGGATGGGCATCACGCCGAGGTCCTCGCCGAACGCGTCCTCGGCACCGTTGATGACGATGGAGTACGGCCAGTTCCGATGCATGACGGCCTTCCCCTTCGTGAACGGTTCGCGGGACGGCTCTTCGGTCATCTGGAGGACCTGCTTGGGTGCGATGTTCCCGGTGATGCCGTCCATCGAGTGCTCGTCGTCGCTCCCGTAGATGAACGTCCGGAGCAGCTTCAGGGAGTCGATGACGGGCTGTTCCTCGACGGTGATGGGGCGGTCGCCGACGGGCCCGAAGAGGTTGTCGTGGTCGCCGAAGTACGCGCCGCCGTACGAGCTCATGAACTCGTTGAAGTCACAGCACGACAGGCCCTCGTAGGCCTTCGCCTGGAACGTGAACCCCATCTCGGCGTCGGTCGTCTCGAGCGCGTCCTTGGTGACCTTCGAGAACCGCTCCCAGTTCATCGCGTTGGTCGCCCAGTCCTCGCCGTCCGGGTCGTAGCCGGCTTCCTCGACGAGGTCCTTGCGGTACTGGATGGTCGGGAAGTCTGCGAACAGCGGCTGAGCGTAGAGGTCGCCGTTCATCGTCGCGGTGGAGACGCTCGCGTCGAAGAAGTCGTTCTTGACGGTGTCGACCATCGACCCCGGAAGGGCGTCGCTGAGGTTCATGATCTGGCCGCGGACGATGAACGGTATCGTCCAGCCGTTGTCCATCATGATGATGGTCGGCTTCTCCTGCCCGGCCGAGAGGACGTTCTTGTACTTCGCTTGCCGGTCGCCGGTGGTGAACGACCCGGTGAGTATCTCCACGGAGATGTTCTCGGGGAGTCCTGCGGCGTGGAGTGCGTCGTTGATGTCGCCCTCGGCTTTCTTGAAGTTGGAGTCGCCGGCCCACTGGACGGTGACGTCCTCGCTCGGTGCTTCGGTGGGTATCGGTTCGTCGGTTCGCCCGGCGGTGCTCTCCGCGCTACCGCCGCTCTGGGAGATGCAGCCGGCGAGCGAGATGCCGGCGCCGGTGGCTGAGGCGACCGTCACGAACGAGCGCCGGGAGACGCTACGCGAGTTACCGTCGGTATCGTGTGAGCCATTCGCAGGCATATCACGGTTTTTCATGTGGGGATTAGATATAGATAACGAGGATACAACAGCTGTTGTAGTAAGATTGTGATACAGATCGGTGGCGTTCGTGTCAAGCAAGTATTGCGACGTGCGTGCCGTCATCGGTCGCCCAGTCCGGAAACGACGAAGAACTCGTGTCTCGTTCGTCAGATAGTGGACACCGGCACTCGACGCGGCCGCAGTCAGTCGACCGCGGTGACCGTGATACGCGTCGCCTCCAGGTCCTCCAGCATCGCGCCCTCCCCGCCGACCGTGAACGACCCCTCGTCGGTCGCGACCGTGAACGACGCCCGACCCGCGAGCTCCACGAGGCCCGTCGTCCGCGCGTCCCCACTCTCGTCGCCCTCGTAGTACACGTCACTGACCACGCCCTCGACCGCTCGCGCCTCGCCACCCGACACCGCGTTCCCCTCGACGTGCACCGACACCACCGCGTCGGCCTCCACGAGCGGCTCGACGTCCCGGATGAACTCGCGGACGTCCACGTACTCGATCGGCGGGTCGTCGTTGCGCGCGCTGTAGATCTCCTCGCAGATCTCCCAGAGACAGCCGACGTAGTACCAGTGGAACACGTACTCGTGCGTGCGGTCGTCGACGAGCACGCCGTACTCGTTGCGCGCCGCCTCGTGCGGCGCGAAGCACGCCTTCTGCCGGTCGACGAGCGCGACGAACGGCGACGGAATCGGGCGATGACGTGCCTCCGTACACGTCGACGCGAGCACGTCCGACGCCGGCAGTGGCGTCCGGTCGTCGTCCTCCGTGTACAGCGACAACTGGACGTACACGCCGCGGTCGACCGCGGCCGCGAGCGCGTCCTCGAGCTCCGCGAACTGCTCGGGGCTCGCCGACAACTGGATCTGGTTCTCGGCGTCCTCGATGAACAGTCGCGCGCGGTCGACGACGGTCTCGAACCGCTGAACGATGCTCGCCGCGTGCGCGTCCAGCTCGGGCTGCTCCCAGCGCTCCTCTATCTCCGCGGCCGCCGACGACAGCCGGTCGGCACGCGACTCGAGGTCCGCGAGCACCTCCGTCGGGTCGTGCGCGCGCACCCGAAGGCGGTCCTGCTCGTACGTCTCGACGTACCCGCGGTCCTCGAGGTCCCGGACGACGTCGTAGATGCGCGGGTCCGGGACGTCGCTCGCCGCGGTCAGCTCGCGCGCCGACGCGGTCCCGAGCTCCAGTATCGCGACGTACGCCCGGGACTGGTACGGCGACAGCCCGGCGTCCTGCAGGGTCTCGCGCAACTCCTCGGAATCCATGCCGCTCACTCGCACGGGAACGCGCAAGAACCTTCGGCTGGCCGCGCTCCACGCTGCCCGAGCGCTGACGCGGAGGCGGGCGCCGTGGCCGGCGACAGCCCTTTGTCGCGAGCCGCCGGAGTGTGTCGCGAATGACCACGTTCGACGCCCTCCGCGACGCTCGGTACACGGGCGAGGCCCGCTGTTGGCCGTGCACGGCGGTGAACGTCGTGGTCGTCGCGGCCGTCGTCCTGGCGCTCGCGCTCGTCGACCGGGTCGCGCTCGCGGCCGCGGTCGCGGTCGTCGGCGCGCTCGCCGTCTGGCTACGCGGGTACGTGGTCCCGTTCACGCCGCGGTTCGCGCCGCGGCTCGTCGCGGCCGTTCCCGGCGGCGAGCGCCTGTTCGACCACGGGAACGCACCGGGTCGCGACCGCGAGACCGCGGACGATGCACCCGCTGGGACGGCCGGCGACGCGAACCTCGCGCCGCGGGACGTCGACGCCGAGGCGACCCTCGGCGCGCTCGTCGACGCCGGCGTCGTCGTGCCCGCGGGCGAGGACCTCCAGTTGGACGACGCGTTCCGCGAGGCGTGGACCGTCCGCATCCGCGACCGCCGGGACGACCCCGTGGAGGCGGTCGCGAGCGACGTCGCCGACGCCCTCGCGGACGCGACCGTCAGCGTCGAGGACGAGGACGTCGGGCGCGGTCCGTACGTCGTCGTCTCCCGGGGCGACGGCCCGTCGCTCGGCGACGCCTGGCTCACGCGACCCGTCGCGGTCGCCGAACTCGCCGCCGTCGAGGCGCTCGCCGACCACGACCTCGACCGCGCGACGCGCGTCGCCGCCGCCGGTCCACTCCGACTGTTCCTCGACGAGTGCCCGGCGTGCGGCGGCGACGTCGTGGAGACCACGACCGTCGAGTGCTGCGGCGGCACCGCCGGCGCCGGCGCCAGCCCCGACCACGTCCTCGCGTGCAGCGACTGCGACAGCAGGCTGTTCACGCTCCCTGACCCCGAGTGACGGAGGCGCGGAGCGCTCCCCCTGCCGGCAGTCATCGCGTCCGCTCGTGCGGTCGTCGTGCCCGTGCGCGCTCGACGCATCGCCGACCCAACACTTTTGACGTGTAGGGTGAGCTACTGGTATGTCAACGCACACGACACCGGACGGCTCGACGCTCGAGTACGGACCAACCGCGGTCGCCGGCCGAACCGCCCTCGTCGGCGTCCTCGCCGGGCTCGCGTTCGGCGCACTCATCCAGTTCCAGCTCGGTCGGATGACCGCCATCGGCGCGATGTACACGCTCGGCGACCCCTCACTCACCGTCGGCTGGGTCGCACACCTCTTCCACGCGGCGCTCTTCGGCGCGTTCTTCGGCGTCCTCGTCGACACCGGCGTCCTCCGCGAGCACGCCACCGAACTCGCGCCGAGCGTCGCCCTCGGCGCGGCCTACGCGACCGCGCTCTGGCTCGTCAACGTCGGGCTCGTCTGGCCGCTCTGGCTGAACGCCGTCAGCTTCGGGACCGACCTCCCCGTGCCGAACGTCGCCGTCATGCCGCTCGTCGGCCACCTCGTCTGGGGCGTCCTGCTCGGCGCCGGCACCGCCGTCGCGCTCGCGCGCTGAGGAAAAACCGGTTCAGGAGAGGAGTTCGACGAGCAGCGCCTTCTGGACGTGCAGGCGGTTCTCGGCCTGCTGCCAGACGAGCGACCGCTCGCTCTCGATGGCGGCGTCGGTGACCTCCTCGCCGCGGTTCGCGGGCAGACAGTGCATGAACTTCGCGTCCGCGGCCTCGAGGACGTCCTCGGTGACGGTCCAGCCGTCGAAGGCCTCGCGCTTCTCGTCGGCCTCGCCCATGCTCACCCAGACGTCCGTCTCGACGACGTCCACGTCCGAGATCGCTGCCTCGAAGTCCGTCGTCACCGTCGGCGCGGAACCGACTGCGGCCGCACGCTCCAGGACCGAGTCCGGGAGCCCGTGGCCGTCCGGCGTCGCTATCGTGCAGTCGACGCCCGCCATCGCGCACGCGACCGCGAACGACGCGGCGACGTTGTTCCCGTCGCCGACCCACGCCACGGAGACGTCCGCGAGGTCGTCGAACGTCTGCTTCAGCGTCAGGACGTCCGCGAGCGCCTGGCACGGATGCGCGTCGTCCGTGAGCGCGTTCACCACCGGGACGTCCGCGTACGCCGCGATCGTCTCCAGGGACGCGTGGTCGAACGTCCGGATGGCGAGCGCGTCTGCGTACCCCGAGAGCGCTCGCGCCGTGTCCTTGAGGGGTTCGCCGTGCCCGAGGTGCGTCGCGTCCGGCCCGAGGAACACCGCGTGCCCGCCGAGCTGGGTCATCCCGGTCTCGAAGCTCATCCGCGTTCGCGTCGAGGGCTTCTCGAACAGCATCCCGAGCGTGTGCTCGGGGAGGTCCCGGTGGGGGTTCCCGGCGGCGAGCATGTGCTCGTAGTTCGCGGCCTCGTCGAGGACGTCGTGGAACGTCTCCACGCTGAGGTCGTCCACGTCGAGGACGTGGCGTGGTGGCTCTGGACTCGATCCGTTCGGCGCGTCTGGCGTCGGTGTACTCATGATAGTGTGGTCGTCCGCTGGTGGTTACTGGAGGTCGCTGGCGACGGATTCGAGGACCGCGACGGCGCGGTCGTAGTCGGCGAGCACGAGGTGTTCGTCGGGCGAGTGGTCGAGCGTGGAGTCGCCGGGGCCGTACGTGGCCACGGGACAGTTCCACGCCGCGTCGTAGAGGTTCGCGTCCGCGGTCCCGGTCTTCCGGAGGAGGCTCGGGTCGCCGCCAGCCTGCCTGATGGCGGTCCGGAACACGCGGCCGAGCTCGGAGCGCGGGCTCGCGACGTGCGGCGGGATGGCGTCGCCGAACTCGACGACGCCGCGCTTGGTCACCTTGTCGACTGTCGCCTCGATGTCGTCCGCGTCGACCCCCGGGGGGATGCGGAACTGGCAGTCGACGGTCGCGGTGACCGCGTTCCCGCCGGGTTCCGTGCCGGCGTCCACCATCACGGGCTTGACCGTCACGGACTCGAACACGCTCGCGTCGTCGCCCGCACTGGCACCGGGGCCGAGCGGGCTCTCGAAGGCGTCCTTGACGTCCTCGACCCACGCGGTCGCGTGCTCGACGGCGTTCAGGTCGGGGAGCGACGAGTGCGCGGCCTCGGTCGCGACCTCGTACGTCGCCGCGACGAACCCGCGGTAGCCGAGCGTGAGCGCCGACCACCCGGAGGGCTCGCCGTTGATGACGACGTCGGGGGCGTCCCGGTCGGCGACGAGGTGGTGCGCGCCACGGCTCGTGGTCTCCTCGCCGACGACGCCGACGAACGACACGCCCGTCTCGACGGCCGCCACGGCCATCGCGGCGAGCGGCCCGGTCGCGTCGACGCTCCCGCGCCCCCACAGCAGCGCGTCGTCGTCGACGAGCGCGGTGCCGTCCGTGGGCAGCGTCACGTCGTCGCCGCCGGCGTCGTTCACGACCGCTTCGGCGTCCGTGAGGTTCGCGTCGGCGTTCGTGAGACAGGTCGGGACGTCGCCGGGGACGGTGTCGACGTGACTCGTGAGGAGCACCGAGTCGTCCGCGGGCGCGCGGACGTTCCCGACGTCGTCGAGCCACACCTCGCGGCCGTGGGACTCGAAGAACGCCGCGAGGCGCTCGGCGGCCGCGGCCTCCTCGCCCGTGGGCGAGGGCGTGGCGACGAGGTCCGCGACGAGTTCGCGCGCTTCGGCCGCGGAGACGTCCGCGGTCGCGACGCCGCCGTCAGCCGCGTCGGCGGTAGCGCCGGTCGCGTCCGCGTTCGCCATCAGGCGGACACCCCCGCTTGACTCGGCATCAGGCGGACACCTCCGCGAGCACGTTCGCGAGCGCGTCGACGACCTCGTCGGCGTGCGCTTCGGTCGCGGTCAGCGGCGGGAGCAGGCGCACGACGGTGCGGCCCGCGGGGAGCGCGAGCACGCCCTCCTGGATGGCGAGGCCCTTCAGGAGGCGGTTCGCGCCGCGCTTGACCTCGACGCCGACCATGAGGCCCTCGCCGCGGACGTCGCGGACGGGGAGCTCCGACAGTTCGTCCTGGAGGTGCCCGCCGACGTCGGCTGCGTTCGCGGCGAGGTCCTCGTTCTCGACGACGTCGAGCGTCGCGGTCGCCGCCGCGGCCACGAGCGGGTTCCCGGAGAACGTCGACCCGTGGCTCGCGGCGCCGTCGGCGACCCAGTCCGCGCACACGGTCGCGCCGAGGGGCAGGCCGCTCGCGAGGCCTTTCGCCGCCGTCAGGATGTCCGGCGTCACGTCCCTGGACTGGCACGCCCAGTGCGTGCCGGTGCGGCCGACGCCCGTCTGGATCTCGTCCAGGACGAGTGCGGCGCCGGCGTCGTCCGTGACGTCCTGTGCGGCCTGCAGGTAGCCCTCGGGCGCGGGATGCACGCCACCCTCGCCCTGGACGGGTTCGAGGATGACCGCCGCGGTCTCCTCGTCCACCGCGTCGGCGAGCGCGTCCTCGTCGCCGTAGTCGACGAACTCGACGCCCGGCATCACGGGCTCGTACGGCGCCTTGTACTTCGCCTTCCACGTCGCCGCGAGCGCGCCCATCGTGCGGCCGTGGAACGCGCGCTTCGCGGCGACGACCTTCTCGCGGCCCGTCGCCGAGCGCGCGAACTTCAACGCCGCCTCGTTCGCTTCCGTCCCCGAATTGCAGAGCCAGACGTTGTCGAGGCCACCGGGCGCGAACTCGGCGAGGCGCTCGTAGAGCACGTCGCGCGTCGCGTTCCCGTAGCTCGCCTGCGCGTACAGCAACTCGCCGGCCTGGGACTTGACGGCGTCCACGACCTCGGGGTGACAGTGCCCGGCGGGCGTGCACGCGTAGCTCGCGCCGAAGTCGAGGTACTCGGTCCCCGAATCGTCGTAGAGGTGGACGTCCTCGCCGCGCTCGATGCTGATGGGTTTCTCCGAGAACACGAACCCGCTCATTGCGCCGACACCTCCGCGTCAGCGTCGTCCTCGGCCGTGTCGTCCGACTGCAGCGCACTGGGGAGTATCGTCGTCGCGTCGCCGTCGAGCGCGCTCGTTACGGGTGCGTCCGCGTTCGCGGTCGCGACCGCGACGCTCGCCGCACCGCCCTCGAGCGCCTCCTCGGCCGCCATGACCTTCTTCGTCATGAACCCTTCAGCGGCGTCCTCGAGGTCGCTCCAGTCTTCGGGTGTCGCGACCTCGTCGATGCGCGTGCTCGCGTCGTCGGGGTCCGCGTAGACCCCGGAGACGTCCGTGAGGACGACGAGGTCCGCGCCGAGCGCGCCAGCGATGGCCGCGGCGGCACGGTCCGCGTCCGCGTTCACGGGCAGCCACTTCGCTCGCGGCTCCTCGTCGTCGCCGCTCGCGCTGTCCGAGGCGCTCCGCGCCTCGCGGTCGCCGTCCTTCCCCGCCATGGGGACGGTCGCGACCGGGGTGTATCCGCCCGCGAGCAGCGTCTCGAGGAGGTCCGCGTTCACTTGCTTGATGGTCCCGGAATGGTCGCCGCGACGGATCTTCTTCTTGCCGTCCTCCTGGACGCGGACCGCGGACTTCCGCGGGCCGGCGAGGAGCTTCCCGTCGACGCCGGACAGTCCGACCGCGTCCACGCCCTCGTTCAGGAGGCCAGCGGTGAGGTCGGTGTTCAGTTTGCCGGGGAGCACCATCTCGAAGACCTCCATCGTGCGCTCGTCCGTGAACCGCCCGACGACCCCACTGGGGGTCTCCACGTACTCGGGCTCCTCGCCGAGCGCCTCCAGAGTCTCGTCCACCGCGGTCGAGCCGCCGTGAACGACGACGACTTGCTCTCCACTGGCGACCAGTTCGGCCACGTCAGCGAGCGCCCCATCCGGGTCGACGGCGCGCGCGCCACCGATCTTGACGACCGTGGTCATCTCAGGGACTCCCCACGGGGTGCAGGCCCGCGAACTCGAGGCCGGCGGTCTCCTCGAACCCGAGCGCGACGTTCGCCGCGTGCACCGCCTGACCGGCGGAGCCCTTGACGACGTTGTCGATGGCGGAGAACACGACGATACGCTCGTTCGACGCGTCCAGTTCGAACCCGACCTCGGCGTGGTTCGTGCCCGCGACCGCCTTCGGTTCCGGGTAGCGGTACGTCCCGGAACCGCCGGCTTGCATGCGGACGAACGGTTCGTCGTCGTACTCGCCGCGGTACGCTCCCCAGAGGTCGCCGTTGCTCACCGGGCCGTCGGGGAAGACGTGACAGGTCGCGCTCGCGCCGCGAACCATGTCCACGGCGTGGCAGGTGAACGAGACGCTCGTGCCGAGCCACTGCTCGATCTCGGCCTCGTGCCGGTGGCCGGTGGGCGCGTACGGGCGGACGACGCCCGAGCGCTCGGCGTGACTGGAGGCTGCGCCGCCGCCGGCGCCGCCCTCGCTGGACCCGACCTTCACGTCCACGACGACGTCCGCGCCGTCGAGGATGCCCGCTTCCGCGAGCGGGTAGAGCCCGAGGATGGTCGCGGTCGCGTTACAGCCACCCGACGCGATGACGTCCGCGCCCGCGAGGTTCTCGCGATTGACCTCGGGGAGCGCGTACTGCGCGACGTCGAGCTTCCCCGGGCAACTGTGGCCGTCGTACCACTCGTCGTACTGCGCCTCGGTGTCGAGACGGAAGTCCGCGGAGAGGTCGACGACGAGTTCCGCGGCGTCCTGGTACTCGTCGATGTGCTCCATCGTGACGCCGTGGGGCGTCGCCGTGAACAGCACGTCCACGCTCTCGAGGTCGCCGGGCTGCGAGAAGCGCAGGTCCGTCCCGCGCAGGGGCGGGTGGACGCTCCCCACGCTCTTCCCGGCGTACTCGCGGCTCGTCGCCTGCGAGAGCTCGAACTCGGGATGCCCGGCGAGCAGGCGCAGGAGCTCGCCGCCCGCGAACCCGCTCGCGCCGACGATACTCGCCGACACCGCCTCGCTGTCGACGTCGACGTCGCCCGTGGGCGTTGCAGCCATCAGTCCGACACCTCCGCGACCGCGTCCTCGACGTCGGCGTCGCCTCCAGCGGCGTCGGCCTTCGCCTCGAGCCAGTCGACGACCTTCGAGGGAACGTCAGTGTCGACGGCCTCGTTCAGGGCCTTGAACTCGACGGTGTGGTTGACCTCGTGGACCGTATAGTTCCAATCGGTCTGGTCGCCGTCGGTTTCCATCAGATCCACGCCCAGCAGGCCGCCGCCGACCGCGTCGCTCGCCATCTCGACGAGCTCCAGAGCCTCGTCGTCGAGCTCGAACGGTTCGGTGTCCGCGCCCTTCGCGGCGTTCGTCAGCCAGTGGTCGCCCGAGCGCGCCATCGCCGCGATGGGCTCGCCGTCGACGGCGAGCACGCGGACGTCGCGACCGGGTTTCTCGACGAACTCCTGGACGTAGAAGACCTTGTGCTCGTAGTGCCCGAGCGTCGCCTTGTGCTCGAGGATGGCCTCCGCGGCGCTCTTCGAGTCGATCTTCGCCATCAGGCGCCCCCACGAGCCCATCACGGGCTTCAGGACGCAGGGGTAGCCGAACTCGTCGATTATCTCCATCGCCGCGTCCGTCGTGAACGCCGTCTTCGTCGTCGGCGTCGGGACGCCCGCGGCCGCGAGCGCGAGCGAGTTCTCGACCTTGTCCGCGCACGTCTCCGCGGTCGCCGCGGAGTTCACGACGGGGACGCCGTACTGCTCGCAGAACTTCGTCGCGTACAGGCTCCGCGAGGTCGCCATGCAGCGGTCGACGACGAGGTCGAGGTCGTCGAACGCCTCAGGGGCCTCGGTGAGGTCGAACGTCTGCTTGCGGACGTCGATCTTCGTGACGTCGTGCCCGCGGTCGCGCAGCTCCGAGAGCAGGAGCTTCTCGTCCTGCCGGATGCGCGAGTAGAGGACGCCGACGTTCACGTCGTCCACCTCGCGTTCGCGGTCTGCGTGGTATCGTCGTCGAGCATCGTCTGGTGCGTGGTCGTCTTGGGGTGTATGGTGGCTGTCGTCTGCACGCTCACTCCCCCCAGTCCTCTTCCAGCTCGGGGGCCTTCTCGAGGACCGGCGGGGAGACGTCTATCACTTCGAGCTCTGCGCCGCAGGTGGTGCAGTCGACGATCTCTCCGGCTTCCGCGTCGTCGTGCAGCGCCACGTCGGCGCCGCACTCGGTGCATGTCGTCATCGTACCCGGTACTCCCGGCGCGAAGAACATAAACCTTCCGAACTTACCAAATATATTATACTACGTAGAGACCACTCTAACGGTGCTGAGAAAGCAAAATTCGCCATCGAACCCGAACCACATATCAGGTTACTTTGAATAGCTGCCCCGTGGTGGGGCTGGTGGCAGTCGGCCTCGCACGCCTCGCAGGTCGACCACGTCCGTCGTCGCCGCCACTCCTGTGACGAGCGCCGTCTCAGACATAGTCGGACACCTCGTCCTGGAGCGTCTCGTGCGCCAGCGCGAGCGCGTCGCGCTTCCCCGTGACGGCCTCCTCGTCCGCAGCGAGCGCGTCCGCCGCGTTCGCGACCTGGGACGCCACCGCCTCGGGGGCCGGGCCGCCGACCGAATCGCGCATCGCGACGTTCGCCGCGGGGTCGAGCGCGTCCGCGACCGTCGCTTCGTCCACGTACGTCTCCATGGACTCGCCGAGGACGTCCTCGACGACCGCCGCGATAGTGTCGACGCTCGGCGCCGACCCATCCGCCTGCTCGCTCGCCGTCGCCAGGACCTCGTGGGCCTGCCGGAACGGCACGTCAGCCATCGCGAGCACGTCAGCGACCGCCGTCGCCGTCGAGAACCCTTCGCCAGCAGCCTCGGCGAGCGCCTCGCTCGGCCACTCGGCGGTCGCCACCGCACCCGCCGCGACCGACGTCGCCTCGGTGACCGCATCCACGGTCGACCACACGTGCGGCGTCGCCGACTGGAGGTCGCGGTTGTACGCACGCGGCAGGCCCTTCAGCGTCGACAGCAAGCCATTGAGTCCGGCGCTCGCGTCGCCCGCGGTCGCGCGAACGAGCTCGAGCGTGTCCGGGTTCTTCTTCTGGGGCATGATCGACGAGGTCGACGAGTACGCGTCGTCGAGCTCGACGAACCCGCGGTTCGCGAAGATCACGAGGTCCTCCGCGAGCCCCGACAGGTGCGTCGCGACGCTCGCGAGCGCCGACGCGACCTCCACGAGGTGGTCGCGGGCCGCGACCGCGTCCGTCGCGTTCTCGACGAGTCCCGCGAACCCGAGCAGTTCCGCGGTACGGTCGCGGTCCACGTCGAACGGCGTCCCCGCGAACGCCGCCGCACCCAGCGGGGACTCGTTCACGCGCTCGTACGCGTCCAGCAAGCGGTCGGCGTCGCGAGCGAGCGCGCCAGCGTACGAGAGCGCCCAGTGCCCGACCGTCGTCGGCTGCGCCGACTGCAGGTGCGTATAGCCCGGCATCAGCGTCTCGCCCTCCGCGTCCGCGACCTCGACGAGCGCCGCACGCGCGTCGTTCACCGCGTCGAGCGCAGCGAGCACGTCCTCGCGCAGGCGATAGCGGATGCACGTCGCGACCTCGTCGTTCCGCGACCGCGCGGTATGCATCTTCCCGCCGACGTCGCCAGCGATGGCGATGACCTTCGACTCGATCGCCTCGTGGACGTCCTCGCCATCGGGCAATTCCTTGTGCTCCTCGACCTCCACGACGTTCAACGCCTGCAGTATCTGGCCGGCCTCGTCGTCGCCGACGATACCCTGTTCCGCGAGCATCACGACGTGCGCGCGGTCGACCGCCAGGTCCGCCTCGAAGATGCGTTCGTCCGCCGCCATCGACGACAGGAACCCGCGCGCCGGCCCGCCACTGAAGCGCTCGCCGCGGACCGCCGTCCCGCCGTCCGTCGCACCCGAGCCAGTCCCGCCGACAGCGTCGCCGTCGGCGCCCTCGCCGAGCGCGTCCCCGGTGCTATCGCTGGCGTCACCGGTCGTCTTCGCCGTGCGGTTGTCGCGGAACTCCGTCATCAGTCGTCAGCAGTGAGCGTCGTCTCCTCGGTCGACTCCTCGGACTCGGTCGCCGAGCCAGCCGAGTTCGCGAGACGGTCCTGGAACCCGTGGTACTTCGCGACGCCCGTCGCGTCCGCCTGCTCGATACCGTCCACGGTCGACGTGTCGAACGACGCCGCCGACTCCGAGTACACCGCGTGCTCGCTGTCGCGACCGACCGCGCGCGCCTGGCCCGCCGCGAGCTTCACCGTCACCGTCCCCTCCGTCTTCTCGCTCACGACGTCGAGGAACCCACCGAGCGCCTGCGAGAGCGGCGAATGCACGAGGCCCTCGTAGGCCTTCTGCCCCCACTCGTCGTCCACGGTCGCCTTGAAGTCGCGCTCGTCCTTCGTCAATACGAGACCCTCCAGGGACTCGTGCGCGGCGTGCAGCACGGTCGCGGCGGGGTGCTCGTAGTTCTCGCGCACTTTGAGGCCGAGCATGCGGTCCTCCATCATGTCCGTGCGGCCGACGCCGTACGCGCCGGCGAGCGCGTTCAGGTACTCGATGACCGCGACCGGCTCCCCGGTCGCGATGGCGCTCTTCGCCTCGTCCGCGTCAGCGGCCGCCGTCACCGCGTCCGCGGCCGTCTCCTGCACGGACTCGGGGCCCTCGAGCACCGAGACGCCCGTCGGGAGCCCGTTCGCGAACCCGATCTGGACGAGCGTCGGCGCCGTCACCTTGCCGGGCTCGGTCGTCCAATCGTAGATGTCCTCCGGCGGCACGTACGCCGGGTCCTCGAGATCCTTGCCCTCGACCGAGCGACTCCAGAGGTTCGTGTCGATACTCCAGTCGCCCTCGTTCCCGCCCTCCACCGGGAGGTCGAGTTCCGCCGCGTACGCCTGCTCGAACTCGCGCGTCAACCCGAGCTCGCGAACCGGTGCGATGACCGCCATGTCCGTGTCGCGCCACACCGCCTCGAAACGCAACTGGTCGTTACCCTTCCCCGTGCAACCGTGCGCGACCGCGTCCGCGCCGACATCCTGGGCGACCTCGGCGATCGCCTCCGCGATGACCGGGCGCGCGAGCGCCGTCCCGAGCGGGTACCCCTGGTAGGTCGCGTTCGCCGTCACGGACTCGAAGCAGAGGTCCGCGAACTCGGCCTTCGCGTCGACCACGTAGTGCTCGAGGTCGAGCGCCTCGGCGGTCTCCTCCGCCTCCACGAACTCCGCGTGAGGCTGGCCGACGTCGACCGTGACGCCCACGACCTCGTCGTACCCGTAGAGGTCCTCGAGGAGGGGGACGCAGACCGTCGTGTCGAGGCCGCCCGAGAACGCGAGCGCGACCGTGCCCCCGTCTACCTTCTCTACGTGCGTCGTGTCGAGGTTGTCTTCCGCGTACTGTGCGCCGGTGGCTGCCGTGTCGTCGTGCGTGGTATCGTCGTGTGTCATGTGGTGTCGATGTTCGTGACGGCGGAACCCCCGCCGTCGAAGTGGTCGAAGTGCAATGCGCCGCGAGTCGAGAAAGTAGTGTAAGTGGCCCTAACGGGCCGGTCGCGGCGTTCGAAGGGACACGGCAGCACCGCTCGCGGAGACCGCGAACGCAGACGTACGGTGCTGAACCATCGTGAAGATACATACTGGGTACATACTACTAAAGCTTGGCGGGCCGGCAAGGCTTGACCGCCACACGTGCACGATAACTCGTCACACACTACCGTGACTTTGCCGGGTCTTTAAGCCGATAGCCCCAGTGAGACCGCATATGCTCGATAATCGCGCCGGAATCGAGGTCGAGGACCTCCTCAAGATCGTCCTCGTCCTCGTCGTCGTCTGGATCGTCCTCGAGATACTCGGGATGATACTCGGCACCATCGGCTGGCTGCTCGGCCCCCTCCAGCCGCTCCTCGGTGTCGTCATCCTCATCCTCATCGTCCTCTGGCTGCTCGACCGGCTCTGAAACCACACGACATTAGGCCGCACCGACGCAACGAACGCACGTGTACAGCCTGAACGTCCCCGTCCCGGGACGCGTCCGCCGGCTCGCGAGCGACCTCCACCCCCAGCTCGTCGAGTTCGCACACCACCCCAGCGACCACACGCTCCTCGCGAAACGCCTCGACGCCAGCACGCCCAGCGACCGCCACCGCGTCCAACGCCAGGTACGGAACGCACTCGGCGGCCTCCCGCCGTTCGCCGTCCGCATCGACGGCATCGACTACTTCGCGAACCCGACCTCCGGCACCGGCCCCGTCGTCTACCTCACCGTCGACTCCCCCGGCCTCCAGGACGCCCACGACCGCCTCGTCGACGAACTCGGGAGCCTCCCAGGTCTCGGCGGCGACGACTACGTCCCCCACGTCACCCTCGCCCGCGACGGCCCCACCGACGCCGCCGAACGCGCCGCCAGCATCGACGTCGAATCAATCGAATGGACCGTCGAACGCCTCGAATTCTACGACGCCCACCTCGAGGAACCAGCCGGCGAGATACGCCTCCCCGCCTGAAGCACCCAAGCCACCGTAGATTATGCCACTCGACACCGTTCGCCCGGTATGGCAATCGTCGCAGAGATCCTGCTCGCCGACCCCACGCTCCCCCTGGTCGACCTCGCGCGAGCGCTCCCGAGCCCCGAGATATCGGTCGCCAACACCGTGCCACTCGAAGACGGAACGCATCTCGTCACCGTCAGCGTCGACGACGAGTCCAGAGCGGTCTTCGAGCGAGAGCTGGACGCACAACCCGAACTCACCGACGTCGCGCCCATCGGCCAGACCGCAGACGGCTGGTTCTACCAGGTGACCATCGACGGCGCGTCCGACCTGTTCGCCTCCCACAATCCCTCGGAGTTCGAAGGCGTGCTCCTGGAGGCCGCGGTCACCGGTGAGGGACTGCGAGAACTGAAGGTGTTCTCGAACTACGAGGCGTTCAGCACGCTCCGAGACAGATGCGAGGTGCACGGGATCCCCTTCGAGCTGTTGAACATCGCATCCGACCCCGAGAACCCCGGCGAACGCGACAGGTTCGGACTCACCGAGAAGCAGTACCGGGCGCTCTCCATCGCATTCGCGGGCGGCTACTACGACTCCCCGCGCGGGATGTCGACCCAGGAACTCGCCGCCGAACTCGACATCACCGCTCCCTCCGCGTCGGACCTCATCCGTCGCGCCGAACAGCAACTCATCAGTCAGACCCTCGGCCCCGAACAGTATTTAAACGAACTTACAGTCTAGCGTGGTTCTCTCCTCGGTGCAGCCAGTACTCTCGGGTGATGTCAGAGATAGCCGACGACGTCGCGATCGTCACCGGTGCGTCCTCCGGAATCGGTGAAGCAACCGCCGAAGCGCTCGCAGCCGAAGGCGCAACGGTCGTCCTCGCCGCTCGCCGCGAAGACGAACTGCACGCGCTCGCCGACCGCATCGAGTCGAACGGCGGCGACGCCCTCGTCGTCCCCACCGACGTCACCGACGAGGACGACATCGACTCCCTCGTCGAGACGACCACGGACGAGTACGGTCGCATCGACATCCTCGTCAACAACGCCGGCGTGATGCTCGTCGAACCGCTCGAACGCGCCCAGCGGTCGAACCTCCGGCAGATGGTCGAGGTCAACCTCCTCGGACTGATGAACCTCACCCACGCTGCGCTGCCGGTCATGCAGGACCAGGAGACGGGGCACGTCGTCAACGTCTCCTCGGTCGCCGGTCGCTTCGCCTCCGAGAACTTCAGCGGGTACAACGGGACGAAGTTCGGCGTCAACGGATTCACCGAAGCACTCCGGAAGGAGGTCACGACCCAGCACATCCGGACGACGGTCGTGGAACCCGGCGCGGTCGAGACGGAACTCCCGACGCACATCACCGACGACCAGATACTCGAAGAGCTCGCCGACATAGAGATGCCCACGCTCGACCCCGAGGACATCGCACGCGGCATCGTGTACGCCACGACCCAGCCCGAGCACGTCGACGTGAACGAACTCCTCATCCGGCCGACCGGACAGACGTAGTCCGAGGGTACCGGCACGCCATCCACCGCCACCCCTCACGCGCCACCACCCCTCTCTCCAGCACGCTACTCGCTTCCGCGCCACGAACCGGACCGGCCGCTGCGTTGGATACTACGCGACCAGCTTCGACTCGACGTCGAACGCGACGCCCGTCATCTCCTCGGAGACCGTCCACAGTCGGTGTGCCGTCTCGTGGTCGTACGACTTCGCGTTCGACGTGACCCGAGTCGGACTTCCTCGCATCTCCATGAAGCCGTCCGGGCCGAAGTAGTGACCGCCATCGACGTTCTCGGCGGTTGCGGCGTAGAGCGTCGGCAGCGCACCCTCCGCGGCCGACTGCCCGAAGATAGCGTTCCCGATGCGACCGAGTACCCGCCGAGCGAACGAGGTCCCCATCTCGGAGTCACCGGCCTGGAGTCCGGTCGCCGACCAGCCCGGGTGTGCCGCGACGGCAATCGTATCGAGGTCACCCGCACGGAGTCGACGGTCGAGCTCGTAGGTGAACAGCAGGTTCGCGAGCTTGCTCCGGCCGTACGCCTCGAATCGACTGTACGACTCTCTGCGATCGAGGTCGTCGAAATCGACGTCGCCGTTCCGGTGAGCCCCACTGCTCACGGTGACGACCCGCGTCTCCCCGTTCGTCTCCACGATGCGATCCAGGAGCAACCCGGTGAGCGCGAAGTGCCCGAGGTGGTTCACGCCGAACTGGCGTTCGAACCCGTCCTCGGTCGTCGAATACGGCGGAAACATGACGCCCGCGTTGTTGACGAGCACGTCGAGACGGTCGAACGCTGCCTCGAACTCGGACGCGAACGAGCGAATCGAATCCAGACTACCCAGGTCGAGCTCGAGGACGGTCACCGACGCGTCGTCGACGGCCGACTCGATCTCTCGCCGCGCCCGACTCGCCCTGTCGAGGCTTCGACAGGCCATGACGACGTGCGCGCCCTTCCGGGCGAACGCGCTGGCGTTCTCGAACCCGAGTCCGCTGTTCGCGCCGGTGACGACGACCGTGCGACCCGACTGGTCGGGCATCGCTTCCGCGGTCCACTCTCCTGATGGTCTCTCCGACGTCATTACGACGTCCAATGCCGAGCGAAGCGGAGAAACTGATGCTAACCTGAAAGCCCATTTTTATGCTCTCGGGCTTGCGACAGCCCCCGCCGCGGGCGACGGTCGACGCGGGACTTCATCGAGGCGAACGCGACGACGCCACGCTACCAGAGGTGCTCGCGGAGGAACTCGCGCTGCCGTCGCTCGTAGCGGTCGCCCCAGTCGCCAGCGTACGGCGTCACGTGCGCACCGCCCTCGCCCGTCACGAGCGACACCGGCATCCCCGCGTCCTCGGCCGCCGCGACGTACCGCTCGGCCTGCCGGTACGGGACGACGCGGTCCGCCGTCCCGTGATACAGGAGCGCCGGCGCGTCGCTCGCGTCCAGGTGCGTGACCGGCGACGCCTGCGTCCGCTGAGGCTCGCACGCCTGGTCTTCGCAGCCGAGGAACCGGCGGACGAGCGTCCCGCCGACCCCACCGTCCTCGACCCCGAAGTCGTACACGCCACTCACCGACACCACGCACGACGCGCGCGCCGCGCGAGCGCTCACGCCCGCCGGCCGCAAGTTCGAGACGTCCGGAGCCGCCGCAACCAGCGTCGACAGGTGCCCGCCCGCCGACTCCCCCGTCAACCCGACCGCATCCGGGTCCACGCCCAGCGCGTCCGCGTGCTCGCGGCACCACGCCATCGCCGCCACCACGTCCCGAACCGGGCCCGGGAACGACGCCTCGTCACTCAACCGATACCCGACCGACGCGAACGCAGCCCCCTCCGAGAGCGGCACGCGCCTGAACCGCCCACCGCCCTTCGATCCGAACGCCCACGCCCCACCGTGGACGTGCACCACGAGCGGCACCGGCCCCTCCACGTCCCGCGGCCGATAGTAATCCAACAACAACCGCCCGTCCTCCGTGTCGCGGAACTGCACGTCCCGGTACACCGTCGCCAACTCCGTCTCCGCATCCGGGTCCCCGAGCAGCTCCGACTCCGCCGTCGCGGTCTCCGTCAGCGTCTCCGTCACCGACGTCGCCCGCGTCGTCGACCCACCGTCGGTCGCCGTCCCCGTCGTCCCAGTACCACGCCCCGCACACCCGGCCACGCCAGTCGCCCCAGCGACCCCGAGCGCCCGCAGCCAACGCCGTCGCTCCCAACCCATCGTTCCACCATACCGCCGACTCGAACAAAGACGCACCGGTCGCAGAAACGCAGATCGCGGGCGAGTGGTCCGGGCCGTACGCGCCACAACCACCTTTTGTCGACCCGCTCCCTGCGGCTCACGGACTCCGTCTGTTCACCATCGAGGCGACTCCGTCGCCTCGCTTCGCTCGCGGGTCGCAAAACGCGGGCGAAAAGCCAACGCGGAAGCTCAGGGCGCGGGCGGGCCGTCGGGCCCGTACGCGTCCATGTCTTGATAGAAGTTCAGCATCGCGAACTTGAGTTTCGTCGGGCCGATGTCGACCATCTCCTCGCGCTCGTGGCTCGGGAACGTATCGTGGACGCTGTACTTCCCCATCTCGTGCTCGCTCTTCGCCGTGTAGCGTTCGTCCAGCAGCACGCGCACGCCGAAGTCCTCCGGCGACCGGATGACGCGGCCGAGCGCCTGCCGGGTCTTCCGGACCGTCGGGATCTCCACCGCGTACCGCCAGCCGTCCTGCTCCGGGTCACGGTTCCCGAACGCCTCCCCGTACGCGCGCTGGACCGCCTCAGCCCGGTCGTCGAGATGCGGGTACGGCACGCCGACGACCACGACCGACCGCGCGTCGTCACCGTCGAAACTCACGCCCTCCGCCAAGGTCCCCCAGAGCGACGTCAACAAGACTGCATCGTCGTCGTTCGTGAACGCCGTCCGCGCATCCTCCGCACTCACACCCGCCTCGTCCAGGTACACCGTCGAATCGACCTTCGGGTGCTCGCGGAGCCGCTGCGCGTACCGCTCCGCCTCCGCGTAGTTCGGGAAGAACGCCAGCGTGTTCCCCGGCGTGAACCGCACCACGTCCGCGAGCGTCTCCCCGTACCGCTCCTGCACGGGAACCTTGTCGCGCTTACTCGCGAACAACGCCGGCGTCCCCACCGCGAACGTCCGCCGACGCTCCTGCGGGAACGACAACCCGTACTCCATCTCCACCGGCGACTGCAGCCCCAGGACCTCGCCCGCGACGCCGAACGGCTGCAAGGTCGCACTCATCAGGACGTTCGCGTGCGTCTCCCCGAACAACTCGCTCGTCACGTCCTGCGGGATGCACGTGTACAACTCCACGCGCCCGTACACGTCGTCGGTTCCCTGGTCGCGCCGCACCGCCGACACCGGGTACTTCCCCTGCTCGGTCGACTCCTGCATCCACGACCCCACGAACCGCGCCGCCTGCAAGGTCTGGCACTCCTGGCGCGTCGTCGCCTCCCCGCGCTTGTACGCCTCCTCGTACTCGTCGTCCAACTCCTGGCCGAACTGCACCGCCGCCTCCAAGTCCTGCTGGTAGCCCTGGCCCGTGTACCCCTGGAGGAACGCCATCGTGAGGTCGTCGCGGCCGTCGTCGTTCGCGATAGTGACGTCCTCCCAGTCCTCGCCCACGCGCTCGCGCTCCCCGAACCCCATCGCGTCCTCGTACGTCTCCACGAGCGCATCCCGGAACGCCCCGAGGACGTTCGACGCACGGTCCGCACGCGGGTCGTCGCTGTCCGCGGACTCCTCCAGTGCACTGTCGAGCGTCTGCTCCGTGAGCGTCCGCGTCGCGTGGTCTCGCGCAGCGTCCTCGACGTTGTGCGCCTCGTCGAACACCGTGATGACCTCCCCGGGGTCGCGGCCGAGCCACCGGAAGAACTGCTCGCGGATCATCGGATCCAGGAGATGATGATAGTTCGCGACGACGAGGTCAACGCCCTCGATGCCCTCCTTCAATAGCTCGTACCCACAGAACCCCTGCGCGCCCGCGTGCTCGAAGATCTCCTCGGGCGTCCGCACGTCCGAGAACAACCACTCGTAGAACCCGTCCGTGTCCGCAGTGAGATTCTGGAGGTAGTGATCGCAGACGTTCGCGTCGTCCACGTCCTCGATCGCACCCTGGAGGGACTGGATCTCGTTCACGACCGCCGCCCGTGCCTCCTGGGCCTCCTGCGCGGCCTGCGAGCCGTCGTCGCCCTCGCGGACCTCCTCCAGCAGCTCCTCCTGGCGCTCCTCCAACTGCTCGACGTCCTCGCGCTTGTCCACGAGGTCACGCGTCGTATCCCGTAACGCCTGGCACTCCTCGTACCCGACGTCGATGTGGCACATCGACGCCTTCCCCTTGAACACGACCGCGCGAATCGCCTCCTCGCGCGTTATCTCGCTCGCCTCCGTCACGAACTGACGCATCTGCTGGTGGACGTCCGTCGTGATGACCACCGTCTTCCCCGCCTCCCGCGCGTACTCGAGCGCCGGCACGAGCGCCGACAGCGTCTTCCCCGTCCCACACGCCCCCTCGAAGAGGACGTCCTGGCCACGCGAGAGCGCGTTGTAGATGCGGTCCATCGCCTCCCGCTGGTTCGCGTACGGCTCGTCGTACGGGAAGAACCGCATGTACGCGTCCGTGTCCGCAGTCACACCAACGCGTTGCGCGCAATCAGGCAAAAGGGTTCGCCCGACTGCTCGCACGAGCATCCGGCGGCCTCCAGGCCGCCGGTTCTCCTCGAGGCGTGCGAGCATCCACATCCGCGGTCCGCCAGGGCCGCGGTTCCTGTTCGGACGCTCGCACGAGCATCCGACGTCCGCGAGGCCGCCGGTTCTCCTCGAGGCGTGCGAGCACGAGTCGCTGGAGGCTCGGAGGTTCCTGGTTCGCGATGCCGCGGTATCACTCGTGGGAAGGCGGCTTACAGGTCCGCGCCGACCGCGTCGGTGACGGTGTCGAACCCGTCGCGTTCCAGTAACTCGACGAGTCCGCGGTTGATGTCCCGTGCAAGTCCTGGGCCCTCGTAGACGAGTGCCGTGTACAACTGGACGAGCGATGCGCCTGCGCGGATCTTCGCGTACGCACCCTCGGCGTCCGACACGCCACCGACGCCGACCACGGGGACGTCCGTGCGCTCGGCGACGAACCGCACGAGTCGCGTCGACGCATCCTCGATCGGTTTCCCGGACAAACCGCCGGTCTCACTCGCGTGCGCGCTCGCGAGAGACTCCGGGCGGTCGGTCGTCGTGTTCACCGCCACCACGCCGTCGAGGTCGAACTCGTCGACGAGGTCGAGCGCGTCCTCGAGCGCCGGCTCGGGGAGGTCCGGCGAGAGCTTCACGAGGAGCGGACTCGCGCCCGCCTCGACCAGCTCGCGGAAGATCGCCGCCAGCTCGTCCTTGTTCTGGAGGTCGCGGAACCCCTCCGAGTTCGGGCACGACACGTTCACGACGAAGAAATCACCGCCCTCGGCCACGCGCTCGTACGTGTACCGGTAATCGGCGGGTGCGTCAGCCATCGACGCCACCTCCGACTTCGCGAGGTTCACGCCCACCGGGACCGACGCCGCCACGTCCTCGCGGAGGCGTCGCCCCACCGCGTCCGCCCCCTGGTTGTTGAGGCCCATCCGGTTCACGATCGCCTCGTCCTCCCGCAGACGGAACATCCGCGGGCGCGGATTCCCCGGCTGGGCCTCCGCAGTCACCCCACCGACCTCGACGAACCCGAACCCAAGCGCTGCCAGGCCACCAACGACCCCCGCGTTCTTATCGAACCCGGCAGCCACACCGACCGGATTCGGGAACGACTCACCGAACGCCGCCACCCGCAACCGGTCGTCGTCCACCACGAACCGCCGCCGCAGGACCGACGCGACAGGCGTCCCGTCGACCGCACGCAGCGCCGACTTCCCGACCCCATGCGCCGTCTCCGCCGGCAACGAGAACAACAACGGCCGAACGGCGTCGTAGAACGTCATCAATCGTCACGCGGCGGCGAACGTGCATAAACGTCCCGGGAACTGCCCGCACGAGCATACGGCGCCCGCTCGGGCGCCGTTTCTGGGGTGACTGCCCGTACGAGCGCATCCGACGTCCGCCAGGACGTCGGTTCGGCGGTGGAGCGAGAATCGACTGTGAGAGCATCCGGCGACCGCCAGGTAGCTAGTGGTCTCAGAGAACCCGCATACCGAGGGACGCGTCGCTCGCTGGGTGACGGTGCGGAGGATACGACGGCGACTGGTACGTTAGAACTCGTGTTCGACTTCGTCCTGGTCGGCCTTCTGGATGATTATCTTCCCATCCCGTACGCGCACGAACACCTCATCGCCGATGTCCATCCCCGCAACCGCCAGTTCGTCCTCGTGGAGGTTGATGTGGACGTTGTGGTACTCGCCGTTCTCGTCTTTCGCGCCACTCGGGCTCAACTTCTTTTTCCGTACCATCGCCGAGGTCTAGTTCGACTGTTCGCTACAGCACGTACTTAAGTGTTTTCTACACCGCAGGCGTCGGGGTGACCGCGCGCGAGCAATCTCAGCCCCGTATCACCCCCGATTCCAGCCGATATCACACCCCTGTTACCCCCTCCCTTTATCAATGGTTCCGTCGCCGTCCCCCGATTCCGGGGATATCTTTATGGTTGGCCGTGTGTTCCTTTGGCATGGAGCGAAATCATGGTACGTGAAGATGGAAAGCGCAATTTCGCGCTTCGAGACCAGAGTGGCGAGGAAACCAGCGTGTTCTCAGGCAACACGCCCCGACAAGCAGCACTGAAGGCAGCACGACGCCTCGAACCAGCACAAGGCGAAGAGAACGCCGAGAAGACCGAACTCCGGCTCCGAGAGAAAGGCACCGACAAAGTCCACATCTACGACGGCTGGGCCTGGAACGAACAAGCCCCAGACGACAAACCCGACTGGATGCCCGACGAGATCACCGAAGCCAACGTCTCGAAGAAACGGATCGAACACCTCGAAGAATAAAACTCCCCCGCCTTTCTCGACCGACACGCATACGACCCCCGAGGGCGAACCTCGCCACCGCGCGGGCACCACCCGACCCGACCGACCGCACCACGCGTGGAATGACCCGTCGGCCTCCACCCGCGCGACACAACACACCACCAGCAGTCGGTACGTCCCACGCACCAGCAACCACCGCCAGCAGTCGGTACGTCCCACGCACCAGCAACCACCGCCAGCAGTCGGTACGTCCCACGCACCAGCAACCACCGCCAGCAGTCGGTACGTCCCACGCACCAGCAACCACCGCCAGCAGTCGGTACGTCCCACGCACCAGCAACCACGGCGTCGACAACCAACCACACCTCACGCACGCGAAAGACCACGAAACTACCAACACAGCGCAGCTACAGGTCCAGCCGCTCCCCAGCCGCCACCAGTCACACTCGACGCCGAACCACCCCAGGGCCAACACCGACCCGGACCCAGCCGGACACACACGCCCCGTTCCACCCCCAGCATCCAACAGACACGCCCCACACCAACCGATCCCCTCCCTGGGCCACCACCACGCGTCACCTCACCGACGCTCATTCATATAACTCATCACGCGTACGCGCGGACCAGGAAACCATGCGAAACCGCCCCACGTGAACCCGATGACAATGGCCGAACGGAACGACGGCCTTAAATGTATCACTCCCATCGGTATAGATGCGAACAAGGTGGCGCACGACGCCACCCCCTCCGGCCGCGACCCGGCACGGAGGCAGGAACGCCCCGGTCCACACACGGGACATCAACGAAACGACGCCCTTAAGTAAAACAGGCGATTTTGTTGTGACGTGAACGCCCCGCCGGAATGAACTTCGGCGTTGGGCGAGTCCGACGCCCTTAAGTGGACACGGGGATTCGGATACGACGCACACGACACACCGAGATTCGGGGCACGTTCAACTCGTGCCCCAATCCCGGACGTGTTCGGCGAATACCACTCGCCGAACGGAGCAACTCCGAAGGGCTTATGTCCCTTCCCGGAATATGCTCAAGTCCGGAAGGAAATGAGGATTCCGCCCCTGCGGTCCGCCGTCAAGACGGAATCTGATGTTAGCCCTGGTAGTTCGGTGACGCCCGATCGGCCGACTCGATCTGGATCACCGAACTCGGACCACGCAATGCAATAGATGGAACACACTCTATTCGAGTGTGTCCCGCCATACCCCCCGAGCCTTGAGCTCGGGACCATTCCGGTTGATCCTGCCGGAGGCCATTGCTATCGGAGTTCGATTTAGCCATGCTAGTCGCACGAGTTCATACTCGTGGCAGATAGCTCAGTGACACGTGGCCAAACTACCCTATGGATCAGAACAACCTCGGGAAACTGAGGCTAATTCTGAATAACGCTCTATGCCTGGAATGGCTTGAGCCGGAAATGCTACGGCGCCATAGGATGTGGCTGCGGCCGATTAGGTAGACGGTGGGGTAACGGCCCACCGTGCCCATAATCGGTACGGGTTGTGAGAGCAAGAGCCCGGAGACGGTATCTGAGACAAGATACCGGGCCCTACGGGGCGCAGCAGGCGCGAAAACTTTACACTGCACGACAGTGCGATAAGGGAACTCCGAGTGCGAGGGCATATCGTCCTCGCTTTTCTGTACCGTAGGGAGGTACAAGAATAAGGGCTGGGCAAGACCGGTGCCAGCCGCCGCGGTAACACCGGCAGCCCAAGTGATGGCCGATATTATTGGGCCTAAAGCGTCCGTAGCCAGCTGAACAGGTCCGTCGGGAAATCTGCTCGCTCAACGAGCAGGCGTCCGGCGGAAACCAGTCAGCTTGGGATCGGAAGACCCGAGGGGTACGTCTGGGGTAGGAGTGAAATCCCGTAATCCTGGACGGACCACCGGTGGCGAAAGCGCCTCGGGAAGACGAATCCGACGGTGAGGGACGAAAGCTAGGGTCACGAACCGGATTAGATACCCGGGTAGTCCTAGCCGTAAACGATGCTCACTAGGTGTGGCACTGGCTACGAGCCAGTGCTGTGCCGTAGGGAAGCCGTGAAGTGAGCCGCCTGGGAAGTACGTCCGCAAGGATGAAACTTAAAGGAATTGGCGGGGGAGCACTACAACCGGAGGAGCCTGCGGTTTAATTGGACTCAACGCCGGACATCTCACCAGCTCCGACAGTGTGCAGTGACGGTCAGTGTGATGAGCTTACCTGAGCCACTGAGAGGAGGTGCATGGCCGCCGTCAGCTCGTACCGTGAGGCGTCCTGTTAAGTCAGGCAACGAGCGAGACCCGCACGCCTAATTGCCAGCAACACCCTCGTGGTGGTTGGGTACATTAGGTGGACTGCCGCTGCTAAAGCGGAGGAAGGAACGGGCAACGGTAGGTCAGTATGCCCCGAATGAGCTGGGCAACACGCGGGCTACAATGGTCGAGACAATGGGATGCAACCCCGAGAGGGGGCGCTAATCTCCGAAACTCGATCGTAGTTCGGATTGCGGACTGAAACTCGTCCGCATGAAGCTGGATTCGGTAGTAATCGCGTTTCAGAAGAGCGCGGTGAATACGTCCCTGCTCCTTGCACACACCGCCCGTCAAAGCACCCGAGTGGGGTCCGGATGAGGCCACCTAACGGTGGTCGAATCTGGGCTCCGCAAGGGGGCTTAAGTCGTAACAAGGTAGCCGTAGGGGAATCTGCGGCTGGATCACCTCCACTGACCGGGACCAACCCACACCGGGTTGGCCCACCTTTCCGAGTTCGGTTTTCCACCGAATCGCCCGATTGGGCACCTTTGAACTACCAGGGCTAACTATCCTCCCGAGAGGGAGGTGGGCCCATAGCTCAGTGGTAGAGTGCCTCCTTTGCAAGGAGGATGCCCTGGGTTCGAATCCCAGTGGGTCCATGTACGTTCAAGTCGTCCCGAACCAATCCCCTTAAGTGGGAGACGGAGAGAGGAAGACTTGACGACGACTGATGCACCACTCCGCGCAAGCGTGAGTGGGAAGGGTCGAACGTCCGCCTGGCAACTACCAGGGGACGTGATGAAGCCGCGTGTAAGCACAATCCAGACACAAACTGGACTCGTACCATCGAGTCAACAACATTCCAACAGACGTGGCTACTGTGCCAACTGGTGGATGGCTCGGCTTGAGAGCCGACGAAGGACGTGCCAAGCTGCGAAAAGCCTGAGGGACCCGCACGGAGGGTAAGAACTCAGGATCTCCGAATGGGAATCCCCACCGCAATTGCTTCGCGCAATGGGGAACGCCGAGAACTGAAACATCTTAGTATCGGCCGGAAAAGAAAGCAAGACCGCGATGTCGTCAGTAACCGCGAGTGAACGCGACCCAGTCCAAACCGAATCCCTCACGGGACATGTGGTGTACGGACTGACAACCAACAACAGAACATCTGCACGAAGTCTCCTGGAACGGAGCGCGACACAGGGTGACAGCCCCGTAAGACAGACTAGTACGTTGGGCGTCAGCTCCAGAGTATCGGGGGTTGGATATCCCTCGTGAACCACGCGGGCATCGACCGCGAAGACTAAACACTCCTCAAGACCGATAGCGAACAAGTAGCGTGAGCGAACGCTGAAAAGCACCCCACAAAGGGAGGTGCAATAGGGCCTGAAATCAGTTGGCGATAGAGCGATGGGGCACACAAGGTCCACGAGAAAACGACACGGGCGCGAGCCCGCAGTAGGAACTCGTGGAAGCCGGTGTTCCATCGTGCGTTTTGAAAAACGAGCCAGGGAGTGCATCTGTCTGACGAGTCTAACCAGCTTCTCGCTGGGAAGGCGCAGGGAAACCGATACGACCGCAGCCCCATTCGGGGCCAGGGTCACCGTGTTCAAGCGCGGGGAGTCAAACGGATGCGACCCGAAACCAGATGATCTACGCCTGGGCAAGGTGAAGCGTGCCGAAAGGCACGTGGAGGCCTGTTAGCGTTGGTGTCCTTCAATACCCTCGCGTGACCTAGGTGTAGGGGTGAAAGGCCCATCGAATCTGGCAACAGCTGGTTCCAATCGAAACATGTCGAAGCATGACCTCTGCTGAGGTAGCTCGTGGGGTAGAGCGACCGATTGGGAGATCCCACTTCGAGAGAAGTGGGCCTCCCTGTCAAACTCCAAACCTACGAGCGCCGTCGACGCAGGGAGTCCGGTGTGCGGGGTAAGCCTGTGCACCATGAGGGAGACAACCCAGAGCCGGGTTAAGGTCCCCAAGTGTGGATTAAGTGCGATCGAAGGTGGTCTCAAGCCCTAGACAGCCGGGAGGTGAGCTTAGAAGCAGCTACCCTCTAAGAATAGCGTAACAGCTTACCGGCCGAGGTTTGAGGCGCCCAAAATGATCGGGGCTCAAATCCACCACCGAGACCTGGCCGCACCCATCATATGGGTGATCGTGTAGATTGGCGCTCTGTATGGGTGGAAGCACGGACGAGAGTTCGCGTGGACCATACAGTGACGAAAATCCTGGCCATAGTAGCAGCGTTAGTCGGGTTAGACCCCCGACGGCCGAAAGAGCAAGGGTTCCTCGGCAATGCCGTTCAGCCGAGGGTTAGCCGGCCCTAAGTCCAACCGTAATTCGACTTGGACGAACCGGGAAACTGGTTAATATTCCAGTGCTCGTATGCAGTGAACGCCGACGCCTTAGAGACAGTCGAGCTGGGCCTTCGCCCAGTCGAACCGTGGAAATCCGTGGACGCCGTAATGGCAGGAAGCGGACGAAGCACGGGATAGCGAAAGTCGACCGTATCCGGGGCCCGTGAAAAGGCAAGCATACGAACCGTACCGAGATCCGACACAGGTGCTCTAGCCGAGAACGCTCAGGCCTGTCGGGAACAACCGACGTCAGGGAATTCGGCAAATTAGCCCCGTAAGTTCGCGAGAAGGGGTGCCTGCCTCGGAGAGAGGCAGGTCACAGTGACCAAGAAGCTCCGACTGTCTAGTAACAACATAGGTGACCGCAAATCCGAAAGGACTCGTACGGTCACTGAATCCTGCCCAGTGCGGGTATCTGAACACCCAGTACAATGGGACGAAGGACCCGTCAACGGCGGGGGTAACTATGACCCTCTTAAGGTAGCGTAGTACCTTGCCGCTTCAGTAGCGGCTTGCACGAATGGATCAACGAGAGCTTCGCTGTCCCGACGTTGGGCCCGGTGAACTGTACGTTCCAGTGCGGAGTCTGGAGTCCCCCAGGGGGAAGCGAAGACCCTATAGAGCTTTACTGCAGGCTGTCGCTGAGACACGGTCGTTAGTGTGCAGCATAGGTAGGAGCCGTTACACAGGTACCCGCGCTAGCGGGCCACCGAGGCACTAGTGAAATACTACCCACTAATGACTGTGACTCTCACTCCGGGAGGAGGACACCGGTAGCCGGGCAGTTTGACTGGGGCGGTACACGCTTGAAAAGATATCGAGCGTGCCCCAAGATCACCTCAATCGCGTCGGAGACGCGATGAAGAGCGCAAGAGCATAAGGTGGTCTGACAGTGTCATTCCCAACGAGTGACACTGACGTGAAAACGTGGTCTAGCGAACCAATTTGCCTGCTTGATGCGGGCCATTGCTGACAGAAAAGCTACCTTAGGGATAACAGAGTCGTCACGCGCAAGAGCACATATCGACCGCGTGGCTTGCTACCTCGATGTCGGTTCCCTCCATCCTGCCCGTGCAGCAGCGGGCAAGGGTGAGGTTGTTCGCCTATTAAAGGAGGTCGTGAGCTGGGTTTAGACCGTCGTGAGACAGGTCGGCTGCTATCTACTGGGGGTGTTATGGAACCTGACGGGAACGCTCGTATAGTACGAGAGGAACTACGAGTGGTGACCACTGGTGTACCGGTTGTCCGAGAGGGCATGTGCCGGGCAGCTACGTCACACGGGGTAAGAGCTGAACGCATCTAAGCTCGAAACCCACCTGGAAAAGAGGTTCCGCTTGAGAGTCCTCATAGAAGATGAGGTAGATAGACTCGGGGTGTACGCACCAAGGCAACGAGGTGTTGAGCCCGCGAGAACTAATCACTCGAGCCACCATTCATTCGGACTGTGTGCTGACTCGTGCTGTGCGAGTCCAGGTGTTAACTGGATTGTGCTTACATTGCGGCTGACGTACCGACGTTGGCGTACCATGGATCGTTCCCGTGGGTCGGCGTTGAGGCGGCCAGAGCGGTGGGGTGACACCCGTACCCATCCCGAACACGGAAGTTAAGCCCATCTGCGTACCGGGGAGTACTGGAGTGCGCGAGCCTCTGGGAAACGCGGTTCGCTGCCTCGCTATTCATACTTTGAGCCTGCCACCCCTGTTGTGGGGTGGTGGGCTTTTTGTCTTTACAGAGGGAGTGGTGATGCTGTGGTTGGGTTGTGCGTGTGTGTGTTGTTCGTGGAGTGGTGATGCTGTCCTGGGTTGTGCGTGGGTGTGTTGTTCGATGAGTGGCGATGCTGTGGTTGGGTTGTGCGAGTGTGTGTTGTTCGATGAGTGGCGATGCTGTGGTTGGGTTGTGCGTGGGTGTGTTGTTCGTGGAGTGGCGACGCTGTCGGTGAAGTTGCGTGCGTAGGGGACAGCTGTGGGCCTCGTCCTCCCCAGCCGACGGCTCGCTCACGGTGTTCGCTCGCCGTCCCTCGCGTGTGTGTGCGCGGCCGGGCTCCCGGTGGTCGCCGGTCGCGCTCGCTCGCGCGCCGTGCCGGTGGTGGGGGGTGGTTTCGTGAGGGTGTTCCGCTATGCTTAAATTCGGTGAGTCGGTAGGTGTGAGTGCGCCAAGGTGGCAGAGTCCGGCCGAACGCAGCGGCCTGCAGAGCCGCACCCCCGCCGGTTCAAATCCGGCCCTTGGCTTCTTTGTGTGTTCGTTGGTGAGCGCGTGCTGTGTGGGTGGTGTTGGTGGTTGTGTGGTGGGTGTGTCGTGGTGAGTTAGAAACCGTTATACCGAGTGCGTACTTCGCTTCGGTTATGCAACGACGAGCAGCGGCGGCGTACATCGCGTTCTTCCTCGTGATCGCTGCCGGGTCGTACGCGTTCATTGCGACGGCGGACGCGCCTGCGATCACGATCAGTGGTGATGATGTCCGCGAGATAGAGGCGGGCGATACTGTCACTGTGGATGAGCGGACGTATACGGTCGCTGAAGTGAAAGCTGAACAGCAGGAGGGTGGTGGTCACGGTGGTGGTGGTGGCCTCAAGTACACTGTCCGTTTCGAGTGGACGAACGATTCTGCGCGGTATACGGAGTCGTGGGCGGCGAATTCGACTGTCGAGTTCGAGAATCAGACGCGTCGTGTTCTGGTGGAGAACGGGACGGATCGGTTCGAGCTCCGCTGGGAGCCGACGGCGCAGTTCCGGCCGGCGTGGAGTGATGGGGTTCTGTATATCGATAGTGAGCCCGAGCAGGGTGGTCGGCAGGACGTTGCGGTGACGTCGTATATCGCGAATTCGTCGAACGAGTCGGTGCAGTCGGTGGCGTTCTCGGAGAGTGATTCGTTCGAGCGTGCTGGGAATCGGACGACGATTGCGAGCGTCTCGAATACGAGTGTCGTGTTGGAGTGGACTGCGCCGCGGACGAATGCGTTGTCCACGACGAACAATCAGAACATCTCGCTGAACGAGCAGCCGTACGTCGTTCACTTCAAGAACAACGATACTGTTCTGCTTGGTGAGGGGCAGGCTGCACGTGAGCAGTTGCAGGATGCGATCCGTACGAATGATCGGTTCCACGACCGCATCAATGGTGTCTGGGGTGTGACGATCGGGAGTGGGAGTGTGTTCGTGCTCCTCATCGCGCTGGCGTTCCTCCCGCGGAAGGAGTAACGCGCGCGTTCGTTTGTTGTCGGCAGCTGTTCGCCGTTTTTTTTTTATTCTGGTTCTCGGGTGCGTGGTCGTTCGTTGTTGGTCTGACTTGCAGAGTCTAGTCTTCGATAGCTACTGCGCTCCTCACGTCTGGTCGAGGCAGAGGCGGACTGGGAGCCACGTGATTCGAATCTAGACGTGCTCTCCCTGCGTTCGCTGCGCGCGACTGGAAGGATTCACGTCCCTCGGCTCCGATTCGCGCTGCTCACCGTCGTTCGCAGCGCGAAGTAGCGGGCCGGGAGGGACTTGAACCGATGCGAGACGGTCACCCTCGCTTCGCTCGGGTGCTGCGACTCGCAGGGTTCAAGTCCTCGATGGCCGCTTCGCTCCTCACGTTCGTTCGTCGCAGAAGCGGGCCGGGAGGGACTTGAACCCCCGACCGTCTGGTTAAAAGCCAGACGCTCTGCCGGACTGAGCTACCGGCCCTTGCTCCTCAGTTTCGGACCCGTGTATTTAAGGGTTGTCGATATAGGGGAGAACGCTTAGGGCGATGCTGGGTGAGCGTTCGTGCATGGATGGTTTCGAGGTGACGGAGGCGGGCGAGGTGCGGTCGATGCTTTCGTCGTTCGTGGAGTATGCGTCGACGCCTGGTGAGGAGGCGGCGGTCGTTGCGTGGTTCGAGCGGCGTCTCGACGATTGGGGGTTCGAGACGGTGACGTGGGAGGCTGATGCGAGTGTGCTTGCGGGGCATCCGTCGTTCCCGGACGACCCTGCGGAGATCGACGTTGATGGGCGGCCGAGTGTCGCTGGTGTCTTCGAGGTTGGGGACCCTGCGGCGGGGCGGACGCTCGTGTTGAACGGGCACGTGGATGTCGTTCCTGCGGGCGAGGGGTCGTGGTCGAGTCCGCCGTTCGAGGCGACGTGGGTGGACGGCGAGTTGACGGCGCGTGGTGCGGCCGACATGAAGGGTGGGTTGGTCGCGGCGGTGTTCGCTGCGCGCGCTGCTGTCGAGCGTGCTCGCGAGAGCGGGCTCGATGGTCGCGTGGTCGTGGAGGCGGTCGCTGGCGAGGAGGAGGGTGGTATCGGGGCGGGGATGGCGGCGCTCGAGTCGCCGTACGCGTTCGAGCGCGATGCGTGCATCGTCGCGGAGCCGACGGAGTTGGCGTGCGTGACTGCTGTCGAGGGGAGTTTGATGGGTGAGATTACGTTGGAGGGGCGGAGTGCGCATGCGGCGACGCGGTGGCGCGGCGAGTCGGTTCTCGATCACTTCGAGCGTGTTCGCGAGGGGCTTCGGGCGTTCGAGCGAGAGCGCGACGAGGCGGTGACGGACGCGCGGTACGAGCGGTTCCCGATCAAGTGGCCGGTGAACGTCGGGACGGTGCGGGCGGGCGAGTGGGCGTCGTCGGTGCCGGCGGCGTTGTCGGCGGGCGTCCGCGTGGGCGTCGCGCCGGGCGAGACGGTTGCTGGTGTCGAGGAGGCGCTCCGCGAGCGGTTGCGGTTGGTCGCGGACGCGGATGCGTGGACGCGCGAGCACCCGCCTGGTTTCGAGCGTGACGGTATCCAGTTCGAGGCTGCGGCGGTCGATGCGGACGAACCGGTGGTTGGCGCGCTTCGTGGGGCGATGCAGGCTGCGGGGTTGGACGACGAGCCGCGTGGGGCGACGTACGGTGCGGATTCTCGACATTACGTCGCGGCGGGGATTCCGACGGTCCTGTTCGGGCCGGGGAGTATCGACCAGGCGCACTTCCCGGACGAGACGATCTCGCTCTCGGAGGTTCGTGCGGCTGCGGACGTGCTCGCGGACGCGACGGTGGCGTTCCTCGCGAACGAGTAGGGTCAGCGCTGGGTGTTGGTCTCGTAGCGGTCGGGGTCGTATGCGGCGAGTGCGTCGGCGAGGACGCTGCCGGGGGGTCGGCCTTCGAGTGCGGCTTGCCGGCGGAGTTCGGAGTACGTGGCGAGCGGGAGGTCGACGTCGAGGTGTCCGGGTGTGATGCCGTGTGCGCGGAGGGCGTCCGCGATGGACGTGTCGTCGTCGACGTCGCTGGCGATGGTGCGGACGTCGCGGACGGTGAGGTCGGCGTCGAGGATCGCCCAGGCGAGGTGGAAGCGTGCTTCGCCGGCGAGGCGCGCGACGTGTTTCGCGGCGGTTGGGGCGATGTCGCCGCGGGCGACGTGCAGGCGGACGGAGCGTGGGAGGTCGTGGACGCGCGCCCATTTTCGGATGAAGGAGATGCTGGCTGCGCCGTCGGTGCGTTCGGCGGCGATCTTGTACGAGCCGACGCCGCGGACGAGTGCGGCGCAGGCGGCGGCGCCGCGGAGGACGTAGACGTGGTCGTCGTCGCCGACGCTGCTGGTTGCGAACCGGGCGACGGTGTCGGCGGCGAGCGCGACGCTTTCGGGGTCGTCGGGGTCGAACTGCACGGCTTCTTCGGGCGTCTGCCCCGTGATGTCGGGGTCGCCGCGGATGACGGGTTTGCCGACTGGCGATTGGCGGTCGGCGCGGGGGGCGTCCTCGTCTGGCATCGAGTTGTGGTTGGGGGCGTGGTGAGAAAAGTCGTGGGTGCTAGTCGTCGCGCGTCTCTGAGAGGTGCTCCCAGATCTCGGTGCAGCCGGCGCCGGGGTCGACGTCGCGGAGGTGTGCGTCGTCGCGGTCGCCGCTGCGGTCTTCGTCGTGGTCGTCGCTGGTGGCTGGGTCGTCCTCGATGGGTTCTGGTTCGGTGGTTTCTGCTTCTGGTTCGGTGGTCTCTGACTCGGGGTCGGTGGTTTCGGGTTCGGCCATCGTCATGCGTCCTCGTCGTGGAGTTCGGGGGCGACGTCTGCGGGCGGTGCGACGCTGGTTGGTCTCGTGGTCGTGGGGTGGTGTGGCTGGTCGTTGTCGGGTGGGTCGTCGGTTGGCGTGTCGGTGGGGGTCATCGGGTCGTCGTATGTGGTGGGTGTGGTTAAACGAGTTCGTGGTGTCACTCGTGACCGGGGCTCCCGGGTACCGGACGATGTTCCCGGTATCTCGGTCGGGCGAACTGGCGGGAAATCGCGTGCAGTGAGTGGGTTCGTGGTGGTTCGTGGTGTCGTGGACGACACGGAGGTTTGCGGGCCCCGATGGGACCAAACCCGAGCGGCGTCGAGGGTGGGTATGCCGACTGAATTGCGCGTGCTGGACGATGGTGCGTGGGTGTCCGTCGACAACGAGCGGCGGGTGCCGACGAGCGATATCTGGCGGTTCGCGGCGACGGATTTCTGTGGGTGTGCGACCGCGTTCGTGCTCCTGGAGGCGTTCACGCGCGTGAGCGTCACGGGACGCGAGGTATCGGTCGACGGCGTGGGTCGGTGCGTGGACTGCGGCGAGAAGCGGACGTTCTCGGGGTTGGGCGTCGGGCGTGTACTGGACGGGTCGTTCCGGCCGTATCCGCCGGATGCGGTGCGTGCGCGGAGCGAGCCGTCTGTCTGAGTCGGGTGGGTGTTGTCCGTCCGCGTCACGGCGCGGTCGGGGTGTGCAAGTTTCGCCGCTTTTGCGGAGTACCGGGGAGGTATGACGAGACGATTGCGGGTATGACCCCGTGGCGCGTGGCTTCGGGTACGAATGGCGACGGACGTCGAGGAGTGGAAGGCCGAGGTGTACGGGACGGACATCCGCGAGCACGTCGAGCGCTTCGCCGAGGAGGGTTGGGCGTCGATTCCGGAGGACGAGCGCGACGCGTGGTTCGAGCGCTTCAAGTGGTACGGCTTGTACCACCAGCGCGCGGGCCAGGAGTCGTACTTCATGATGCGCATCGGGACGCCGAACGGCATCCTCGAACCCGGCCAGCTCCGCGTCGTCGGCGAGGTCGCGGAGGAGTACGCGACCGGTCCGGTGGAGAATCCCGAGTTCGGCGCGTCGTGGTGCGACTTCACGACTCGGCAGGCGATCCAGTTGCACTGGATCAAGGTCGAGGACATCGTCGAGGTCTGGGACGCTCTCGAGGGCGCGGGCCTGTCGACGGTGCAGGCGTGCGGTGACTCGTGGCGGAACATCGTCGGCTGTCCGGTCGCGGGGAAGGACGAGCACGAGCACGTCGACGCGCTCGAGACGGTGTACGCGTTCCAGGACGAGTTCAAGGAGAACGACCGCTACGAGAACCTCCCGCGGAAGTGGAAGGTCGCCGTCACGGGCTGCCGCGAGGGCTGCGGGCAGGGCGAGATCAACGACCTCGCGTTCGAGCCCGCGACGAAAGAGGGCGTGAAGGGGTACAACGTCCGCGTCGGCGGCGGGCTCGCGCGGAACGAGCCGCGGCTCGCGCGCGACATCGACGTGTTCGTGCCCCACGAGCGGGCGGCGGCGGTCGCGGACGCGGTGTCGGCGCTGTTCGAGGAGTACGGGAACCGCGAGGACCGGTACTCGGCGCGCATCAAGTTCCTCGTCGACGAGTGGGGCGCCGAGAAGCTCCGGAAGGTGCTCCAGGAGGAGTTCGTGGACTTCGAACTCCAGTCCGCGGGCGAGGACTTCCGCGACGAATACAGCTATAACGCGGGGCGCGAGGGCGACGGGCACGACGACCACGTCGGCGTCCACCCGCAGGCGGACGGGAAGAACTACGTCGGCCTGAACGTTCTCGTCGGCCGGATGGGGACCGAAGACGTCCTCGAGCTCGCGGACCTCGCCGAGGAGTACGGTTCGGGCGAGCTCCGGCTCACGCAGCGCCAGAACGTCGTCGTCACGGACGTCCCCGACGAGAACGTCGACGACCTCCTCGCAGAGCCGCTGCTCGAGGATTACTCGCCGAACCCCGGCCCGTTCATGCGGGGTTCTATCGCCTGTACGGGCACGGAGTTCTGCTCGCTCTCGATCGTGGAGACGAAGAACCGCATGGTCCGCTACGCCAGACACCTTCGCGACACGGTCGAGTTGCCCGAGGAGGTCGAGGACTTCCACGTCCACCTGTCGGGGTGCACGGCGTCGTGCGCGCAACCGCAGATCGCGGACGTCTCGCTGCGCGGGATGAAGACGCGGAAGGACGGCGAGCCCGTGGAGGCGTTCGACCTCGGGCTCGGCGGTGGGCTCGGTGAGAACCCGCGGTTCGCGGACTGGGTCGGCGAACGCATCCCCGCGGACGAGGTCCCCGGTGCGATCGCGAACCTCGTCGAGACGTACAAAACGGAGCGCGAGGGCACGGAGACGTTCCGTGACTTCGTCGAGCGCCACGACGAGGACGAACTCGAGGAACTCGTCGAACCCGAGGAGACGAGTTACGAGGATCACTTCATGCACAACACGAAGCGCACGTGGTACCCGTACGCGGAGGACGACGAGATGGCGGCGTCGCCCGCGCCGACGGACGGCGACGGCGTGCCGCTGGACGCGGCGGCCGAGGACGACTCGGCGCCCGCGGACGACTGATGACGGGAGTCACGTCGGCGCCCGCGCTCGTGGAGGTGCGCTGATGGTCGGACGACTGATGAAGGTGAACGCGTACACGACGCTCGACCTCGTCGACGCTCGCGTCCGTACCGCGGACGACGAGACGACCGGGCTCGGCGTGGCGAACGCGACGAGCGCGCGCGAGAACCCCGAGCACGTCCGACTCCAGTTCGAAGCGGACGACCAACCTGACGGGGTCGCCGCGCACGTCGACGAACTCGAGCTGTCGCCCGAGCAGGCTCGCGAACTCGCCGCGGACCTGGAGTCGCACGCGGCGAAGGTCGAGGCGGCGGCGCAGGCGAACGACGAGGACTGACCGCGCCGACCTCTACGTTTTTGTGTCGTCGGTTCGACCGGGTGGAGCGTGCTGGACGTCGAAGAGGCACGCGCGTGGCTCGGCAGGACCGCGGCGGTGGTCGCGGTGGTCGCGCTCGTGCTCTTGGCTCTCCTGGCGGTGCTCGCGTCGGTCACGACGCCCGTTCAGCACTGTCCGCCGCTCGGGAACGGCGGCGCGCAGCGCCTCGGCGAGCCCGTGGACGCGGTCGCAAACGGATCCGAGGCGGTCTCGGTCGTCCGCGAGCACCTCGCGGACCGGCGCCTGGCGACGACGAGCGAACCAGCGTCGACTTCGACGACGGCGGGGACCGAGCGCACCGATGCCTCGACATCGACGATGGCTACGACGACCGTACTGGACGTCGGTGGGCACTTCCGCGGGAGCGAGCAGGTTCACGGGGACGTCGCTCCGAACGGGGAGACCCCCGTGCACTTCCACGTGCACGTCGACGCCGGGCCGTCGACCATCGGGTACGTGGTCACCGCGGACGGCGACCTCTATCGCATCATCTACGGCGATTGCTGACGCGTACGTGGAAGAACGGGACCGCGGTCAGTCGCCGTGCACGAGGTCGGTGACGTCGTCGGAGAACTGTGGGCGGAGCGTGAGGCGGGCGTCGCAGCGCGGGCAGTGGACGGCGACGCCGTAGCTCCGCTGGCGCTGCTGCCAGTCGCCGTCGGCGGGGGCTTCGCGGTCGCAGTCGGGACAGAACAGCGTCGCCTTCGGTGGCGTCGCTGGAGGCGGTTCGTGGCTCTCGCGTCGCTGGAGGGACTCCTCTGCGGTCATGAACGAGGGTAGTGGCTGGAGGCGTAAATACTTCCTCTGAGCCTGTTTCACCATACCAAGCGTCCGGTTCTCGCGTGCGAAGCCCTCTCTAGCGACGGCGGTGCTGGCGTCGGATTCGGGGGACGCGCGTGCGGCGAGCGCGCTGGCTACCCGAGGGAGACGTCGAGGTAGAGCATGACGACGACGCCGACCATGAGGCCGAGGGTGGCGACGCGTTCGTGGCCGCCCTGGTGGGTCTCGGGGACGATCTCGTCGCTGATGACGAACAGCATCGCGCCGGCGGCGAACCCCATCGCGTACGGGAGGAGGGGGGCGACGAGTGTGACGGCGAGTGCGCCGAGGACGCACAGCGGTATCTCGACGACCCCGGAGCGGACGCCGGTGAAGACGGCGTACGCGCGTTTGTCGAACCCGGCGTTGATGGCGGCGACGGAGACGGCGAGGCCTTCGGGGACGTTCTGGATGCCGATGGCGAGCATGAGCGCGAGCGCGTCCGCGAGCGCTGCGGTGCTCTCGGCGCCGGTGGCGTTCGCGGCGTTCCCGAACCCGACGCCGACCGCCAGTCCCTCGGGCATGTTGTGGAGAGTGATTGCGAGGATGAACAGGACGACGCCGGCGACTTTCGACTCGTCGACGGGGCTGTCGGCGGCGTCGTACCCGACGTCGTCGCGGCGCTTCCCCGTGAGGAGGTAGTGCGCGTGCGGGACGAACCGGTCGGCCTGGTCGAGGAACGCAGCGCCGAGGAGGACGCCGAACAGGACGGGGAGGGGGTCGCCGCCGGCGGCGTCGATCCCGGGGAGGATGAGGCTCGTGAACGCGGCGGCGAGCATCACGCCCGCGGCGAACCCGAGCGCGCCGTCGAGCGCGCGCTCGCTCGGGTCCTTCACGAACAGGACGAGCGACGCACCGAGGAGGTTCAGGCCCGCGATGACGAATCCGCCGACGAGCGCCTGCACGAGCACGTTGTCGCCGACGAGATTCACGAAGAAATCGGTGGCCGCAGTCATTCGTCCGGCCGGACGCCCGCACGCGACTTGAAGCTATGGCACCGGCGACCCGGTCGTCACCCGTCGGTGACGGTTATCGTGAACGACTCTTCGACCTCCTCGTCGTCGCCGCCGGCGGCCGCGACGCCGTACTCGCACTGGCCTGGTGACGCGTCCGGTGCGACGTCGACGGGAACGGTGACGGTGACGTCGCGTCGTCGCTTCCACGTCCAGATCTGGGGGTAGGAGTCCATCACGCCCGCGGTTGGTTCGGGGTCGAGTCGGGCGTCGTTCAGGCGCAGTTCGACGCCGGCCGTCTCGTGACAGTACGCGGTGAACTGACAGCGCCGAATCGCGGTCGTCCGGACGACCAGCGTCGCGCTGTCCCCTGGTTCGAGCGTCGGCTCGTCCCCTTCGACGGCGAGCGATTCGGTCGTCGACCGAGCGGGAGCACCGGTCCAGCCGAGACACCCGGCGGTCGCCCCGACTGCCAGGGCGCTCGACCCAGCGAGGAACGCACGACGGTCCATACGCCACGTAGCGAGGCTGCTTTCAAGAGTTCACCTCTGGCTGAAACGACCGTTTTCCCCACCACCGGCCGGACCGGACGACCAAAGTCCCTCGGACCTGTGTCAAGCCGCGTCGTCGAGCCGTCGGACCTCCTCGTCCGTGAGGTCGATGGCGCTCGCGGCGACGTTCTCCTCCAGGTGCTCGATGCTGGACGTGCCCGGAATCGGGAGCGTGACGTCGCTGGTGTGCAGGAGCCAGGCGAGCGCGATCTGCTCGCGCGAGGCGTCGTGTGCGTCGGCGATCTCGTCCACTGCGTCGTCGTCGTCGAGGTCGCCGGCGGCGAGCGGGTACCACGGGATGAACCCGGCGTCGTTGTCCTCGCACCATTCGAGGACGTCGCGCTCCTCGCGATAGCTGAGGTTGAAGCGATTTTGCACCGTGGCGACGTCGACGACGTCGCTCGCGCGCTCTAACTGCTCCACGGAGTAGTTCGAGACGCCGACGTGCTCGATGACGCCCTCGTCTTGCAACTCGGCGAGCGCGTGCAGGGAGTCCTCGACGTCGACGTCGGGGTCGGGGCGGTGGTGCTGGTAGAGGTCGATGCAGTCGACGCCGAGGCGGTCGAGGCTCGCGAAGTGCGCGTTCTTCAGGTAGTCCGGGTCGCCCATCGGCTTCCACTCGCCGTCGCGGTTCCGGAGCAGGCCGCCCTTGGTGGCGACGAACACGTCCGGGTCGTCGTACGGATGCAGCGCTTCGCGGATGAGGCGCTCGCTGACGCCCGGGCCGTACGAGTCCGCGGTGTCGACGAAGTCGACGCCGACCTCGGTCGCGCGGTGGAGGACGTCGCGCGCGGCCTCCTCGTCCTCGGGCGGCCCCGTGATGCCCTCGCCGCAGAGCCGCATCGCGCCGAACCCGAGCCGGTGTACCTCGTCTGTCCCGCCGATGGCGAACGTGTCGGAGTGGTTCTCGACCATACCACGAGTGTCGGCCGCCGCGGCCGTATGGCTTCGTGAAGCCGGACGCGTTCGCCGGAACCGCCGCCAGGCCGGCGTCGAGGCGGTGCCGCGAGCCGAGAGGCCTTGAGTCGCGAGCGAGTACGGGAATACATGAGTGGTTGGTCCGAGTCCGACGTGCCGGATTGCAGCGAGATGACGGTGGTCGTGACGGGCGCGAACAGCGGTATCGGTCGCGAGGCGACGCGGGTCCTCGCGGCGCGCGGCGCGACCGTGGTGATGGCGGTCCGGAGCACGGACCGCGGCCGTGACGCCGCCGAGTCCATCCGCGACGAGATCGCCGGGCGCGGCACGGCGACGCCGGGGAAGCTGGACGTCCGCGAGTGCGACCTCGCGGACCTCGACTCCGTTCGGTCGTTCGCCGAGCGCGTCCGCGAGGACTACGACGCGCTCGACGTCCTCGCGAACAACGCGGGCGTGATGGCCATCCCGTACAGCGAGACCGCCCAGGGGTTCGAGAAACAGTTCGGCGTGAATCACGTCGGGCACTTCGCGCTCACCGAGCATCTCCTGCCCGCGCTCGCGGCGAGCGACGGCGAGGCGCGCGTGGTCACGCAGTCAAGTGGGCTGCACGAGCGCGGTGACGTCGACTTCGAGCGCATCCGTCCCCGGAGCGCGGACCCGGTGGACGAGCCCGAGCGCGGGTACGACGAGTGGGCGGCGTACGCGCAGAGCAAGCTCGCGAACGTCCTGTTCGCGCGCGAGCTCGACGCGCGGCTCGACGACGCGGGCGTCGAGGACGTGACGAGCGCGGCGGTGCATCCCGGGTACGCGGCGACGAACCTCCAGAAGCGCGGCCCCGAGCAGCGCGGGTCCGTGCTCCGGAAGTACATGATGGAGGCCGCGAACGCGGTGTTCGCGCAGTCCGCGGCCGACGGCGCGCTCCCTTTGCTGTACGCCGCGACCGCGCCCGACGTCGCCGGTGGCGCGTACTACGGCCCCGGCGGGTTCATGAACATGCGCGGCAGCCCGGAGCGCCAGGAGCCGAGCGCTCGCGCGCTCGACGACGACCTCGCGCGCCGGCTCTGGGAGGCGAGCGAGGAACACACGGACATCGAGTACGAGTTCGACGCGCTCGCGGCCTGAGGCGTCACCGGTCGCCGCCGACCACGACTACTCGCCGGCGGCGCAGTTGTTCGGGCCGAGCTCGAGCTCGAACGCCTCGCTGTCGTCGACGTCCTCGCGGCCGAGGTTCGCGGCGATGATGGTCTCGTAGTTGTTCGGCCGCGGCGGCATGCCGTCGAGGATGGCGTCCACGAAGTCCTCGCGGTCGCGCCGGAACGCGGGCAGGCGCTTGCGGAGTTCGCCGAGCGTCGCGGCGTACGTGCCGTCGTCGCGCGGACTTGCGGTCTCGCTCGTGTGCCCCGGCGCGACGAGGACGTCGTCGTCGAACTCGGCGATGTCCTCGATGGTGTCGTATAGCTGGCTCGCGGCGTCTCTCGCGCCCTCGTCGCCTTCTTCGAGATCGGGGCGGGCGACGCTATCGGTGAATATCGTGTCGCCGGTGAGGAGGACGTCGCCGATGCGGAATCCGAGCATCTCGGTCGTATGGCCAGGGAGTGCGACCGCCTCGACGGCGACGTCGCCCACGTGAAGTTCGTCGCCGGCGTCGACGTAGTCCGCGTCGCCTTCGTACCCGCGCTCGGCCGCACCCCGTGGGACGAGCGCTGTGGCGTCGGTGGCGTCGGCGACCGCGGTGACGCCGGAGACGTGGTCCGCGTGCACGTGCGTGTCAACGGCGTGCACGAGCGAGGCGTCCTGGTCGTCGGCCGCGGCCGCGTACTCGTTCGCGAACGCACGCAGCGGGTCGACGACCATCGCCTCGCCGTTCGAGACGATCATGTACGCGAGACACCCCGAGCTGGGGCGGACGAACTGGCGGACGACGGCCTCGTCGGGGAGGAACTCGCTCGCGAGCGGTGTGGACTCGTAGAGGCCCGCCCAGCCGCGCATCCCGTCGTCGAGCGCGACGATGTCGTAGCCCTCGCGCGTGAGGAACTCCGCGACGTACAGGCTCGAGATGCCCTTCGCGCAGCACGTCACCATCGGCGCGTCGTACGACTCCGGGAGCGCTTCGAGGAGCGCCTTGGGGACGCCGCCCGCGGGGTCGTCGCCGTCCATGAACGCCGTGAACGGGACGTTGATTGCGGTGACGTTCTCGCCGTCGATGTGCCAGGACTCGTAGTCGTCCGGGCGGCGGGTGTCGAGGACGACGACGTGCTCGTCTCGGTCGACTCGCGCCTTGAGTTCGGCGGCGCTGACGAGCGGGACGGTGGCGTCGAGGTCGGGGAACTGACCGGACATATCTGGGGGAACGCGACCGAGACGGAAAAGTGCGGTGCGTACACATCTGGGTCCCGGTCGTGGGTGAGTGCGACCGCTGGCTACAGCGAGCCGCGGAGGACCTTCGCGGCGGTGAGGATGGGGTCCCAGACCGGGGAGAACGGTGGGGCGTACGCGAGGTCGGTGCGTTCGAGGTCGCCGACGGTCGTCTCGGCTTCGAGCGCGGTGGCGACGGTGTCGATTCGGACGGCGGCGCGGTCGGTGCCGGCGATGGCGCCGCCGAGGAGGCGTTCGCTGTCGCGGTCGGCGACGAGCGTGACCGTGGTCTCGGCGGCGCCCGGGTAGTACCCCGAGCGCGAGCGGGTCGTGATGGTCTCTTTCACGGGGTCGAACCCGTACGAGCGGGCTTCGTCGAGGTCGGTGATGCCGGAGCGGCCGACCTCCATGTCGAACGCTTTCGTGACGGCGGTGCCGGCGATCGACCCGACGGGTTCGCGGTCGGCTGGGGAGACGCCCCCGTGCCCGCTCCCGTCGCCGTTGTCGCCGGCGTCGTGGTCGGTGCGGGCGACGGTGGTGCCGACGGCGCGGCCGGCGCGGTTCGCGGTGAGGCCGAGGGGCACCCACGTCGACTCGCCGGTGACGGCGTGAGTCATCTCGGCGCAGTCGCCGGCGGCGTACACGCCGTCGACGTTCGTCGCGCCGAAGTCGTCGACTGCGACCGCGCCGCTCTCGCCGAGCGCGACGGGCGTGTCTTCGAGAAGGTGCGTGTTCGGCCGGACGCCGATGCCGACGAGCGCGAGCTCGCACTCGAGGGTCGTCCCGCCGGCGCATTCGAGCCCGGCGACGCGACCGTCGCCCGTCGAGGCTCCTGTATCGTCGACGAGGCGTGCGACCTCGGTGTCGAGGTGGAGGGTGACGCCGTGGTCCCGAAGGGTCTCCTCGACGCGTTCGGCGATGGGATCGCCGAAGGACTCGAGGACGTGACTGGGGCGCTGGAAGAGGTGGACGTCGAGGTCGTGCGCGCTGAACGCTTCGGCCATCTCCACGCCGACGTACCCGCCGCCGACGATGGCGACGGTCTCGGGTGGTTCGAGCGCGCCGCAGCGTTCGACGCGCTCCCGGTCGACGTATTCCTCGCCACCGACCGCGGCGAGGTGGTCGGCGTCGGGGTCCATGAGGAGCGCTCTCGTCGCGGCGGCGTTGTCGAGGCCGTGCATCGGGAGCGCGGCGTCGAGTTCGTGACCCTCGATGGGGCTGGTGACGGCGTGCGCGCCCGTCGCGACCAGCAGGTCGCTGTACGGTTGCTCGAACTGGCCGTCGGGACCGTCGACGCCGACGGTCCGCGCGTCGGTGTTCACGCCAGTGACCTCGTGTTCGCGCCGCAGGTCCACGCCCCGTTCTTCGACCTCGTCGGGCGATAGCGACAGGAGGTCGTCGAGCGTCTCGACGACGCCTTCGACGAAGTACGGCGTCCCGCAGTGCGCGTACGATATCCAGCGTCCCTTCTCGAACACGACGACGTCGCGCTCGGGCGCCTCGCGTTTGGCCTTGCTCGCGGCACTCAGTCCTGCGGCGTCTCCGCCGACGACGACGAACGGGTCCGGCATACCACACGCGTCGCTCGCCATCGTGAATACGTTATCCCCGGAATCGCCCGCCGCGTGCACGACCGCGGGTCGCTGTCGGCGGATCTCCCAAGCGTGAAGCGTCCGCTCCACGACACCGACGGTATGCGCGGTCTCAGACCGATGCTGTTCGGTATCGCGATGACGCTCTCGAGTGGGTTCGTCGTGGTCCACGACCTCGTCTGGTACGGCCGGTACAGCCGCGAGTACGGCCCGTTCACCGGGCTGGCGTACCTGGGCGTCGTCCTCGGGTTCGCGGTCGTCGCCGCCGGCTTCCTTTACGGCGTCGCGACGAGTCCTGCCGCGGGGCGGACCGAGCGCGGGGAGGACTGAGGTCGACGACGAGGCCGCTTCAGACGACGGCGTCGCTTGCGTCGACGGGCGTCACGGAGTAGTCGACGGTCGTGGTGCCCTTGGTCGCGCGGACCTTCCCGACGAACGCGGAGATCTCCTCGAGGCTGCCTTCGAGGACGAACAGCTCCATGCACTGGTGGTCGCCGACGTGATTGTGGAAGTTCGACTTCACGAGGCCCTCGTACTCGTGGCGGAGGTTCATCATGCGTTGCTCGGCGTTCGTGGTCTCGAAGTCGAAGAGGACGGTGATGACGCCGATGAGCTGGCGGTCCTCGAGTTGCTTGTCCTCGAACTCGCCGAGCAGGTTCCGCGCGCCTTCGCGGAGGACCTCCGACCGCCCGGTGTAGCCGTGTTCGTCGGCGAACTCGTCGATTCTGTCGAGCAGTTCCTGGGGCATCGAGACGCTCGCAACCGTCATGATACTAACGTAGACGGTCTCAGTTAATAAGGATTGGTAATCCGTGGGGTTCGTCGGTCGACGAGGCGGCGGCCGGTTCGAGTCGCTTCAGGCGGTCCCGGAGCCGTCACCGGGTTCGTCGGTCCGCTCGTCGCTCAGCCAGCCCGCGCCGAAGGCGAGGACGCCGACGACGGCGGCGGCCGCGACCGCGGTCGTCGTCTCGAGCGACACGACGTCGACGTAGACGAACGCGCCGACGCCGACGAGCGCGAGGCCGAACGCGCCGACCGCGTCGACCGCCCAGCGCGCCGGGCCGGCGAGCTCCTCGACGAGGAGCGCGACGGCGACGAACGCGAGGATGCCGGCGAGCGCGCCGGCGCCGACGCCGACGATGCCCGCGCCGATGTCCGCTGTGGGCGCGAGTGCTTCGATGACCGCGACGGCGACGACGCCGAACGCGACCACGGCCGAACCTGCAGCGACGAGGAGACGGTGGAGTATCATACCTCTCTAGACGCGTCCAGCGCACACATACTCGGAGTATGGGTCTCAGGGGGTGAGAAACGCGGTCGGGCGCTGGCGTCCGGACGTTGGTGGCGACGATGCCGACGGTGGCGACGATGCCGACGGTGCCGACGTGGTCACAGCGAGACGACGTCGCCGACGGCGGGTGCGCTGGCGTCGTAGCCGTCGTCGCGGAGGTCGGCGGCGAAGCGCTCGCAGTCGTCGCCGTGGTTCACGAGCACCTCGCTGTCGCGGTACGCGTCAAGGAACTCGCGGACGCCGGCTTCGTCGGCGTGCGCGGAGAAGTCGTACTGCTCGACGCGCGCGCTGACGGGCAGCCGGCGGCCGTCGAACTCGGCGCTCCCGGTCTCCAGCAGTTCCCGGCCGGGCGTGCCTTCGACCTGGTAGCCCGTCATCGCGACCAGGTTCGTCGGGTTCGGCGCGACCTCGGGGACGTACGTCATCGCTGGGCCGCCCGAGAGCATCCCGCTCGTCGTGACGATGGCGGCCTTCTGCTCGCAGATGCGCTTGCGTTGCCCGTCCCGACCGGTGACGAACCGGGCGTGGCTCGTCGCGCGCTGGAGGGCGTCCGCGTCCCGGACGAAGCCGGGGTGGTGGCCGAGCATCCGCGTCACGTCCTTCCCCATGCCGTCGACGTAGCACGGGACGTCGTGCGCGTCGCACACGAGCAGCATCTCCTGGGTGCGGCCGATGGCGAACGCGGGGACGACGACGGTGCCGCCCTCCCAGAGGGTCTCCTCGACGCGCTCGACGAACCGGCGTTCGACCTCGGCTCGCGGGTCGTGCTCGACGCCGTAGTACGTGGATTCGCAGAGGACGACGTCCGCGTCCGGGCGCGCGGTCGTCCCGGGGACGAGACGTTGCGAGTCGACGTGGAAGTCGCCCGTGTACAGGAAGCGTGTCTCGCCGTCGTCGATCAAGACGTGCGCGCTCCCGGGGATGTGGCCGGCGTCGAACAGGGTCACCTCGTATCCGGCGGCCTCGAAGGGCTCGCGGTAGCCGTGCGTCTCGGATACTTGCGTGAGTCGCTGGACGTCCGTCTCCGTGAACGGACACTGGAGGGTGCCGCCGTGGAGTTTCAGGGTGTCGCGAGCGAGCGTGAGAGCCAGTTCTCGCGTGGGGGGCGTCCAGTGCACGGGCGGCCGGGCTTTCCCGGAGAGCAGCGCGGGGACCGCGCCCGCGTGGTCGAGGTGGCCGTGCGAGACGACGACGGCGTCCGGGTCCGGCGTGTCGACCGGCGTCTGCATCGGCGTCCCCGTCAGGAGCCCGAAGTCGAGGAGGAGCGAGTCGTCGACGAGGATGGCACTCCGGCCGACTTCGCGGGCACCACCGAGGAAGCGAACGTCCATGCTGCGTTACCCGAGGGAAGTCACCGAAGCCACTTGCGTTCGTCGTTCGGCGAGTCGTCGCGAGCTAATCCGCGTTCGCGTCCGGGAACGCGCTCGGGTCGGTGGTGACGGGCGTCGGGCCGTCGTCGCCGACGCCGGTGGTGACGATGAGGCGCATCCCGCGACGGACGCTCATGTCTATCTCGTGCACTTGATCCTCGGGGAGGAGGACGAGGCGGCCGGCGGTCGGGTTCGGGCTGTTCGGGAGGAAGACGTTGTAGACGTCCTCGCCGGCGAACTCCTCGACCGAACTCGGACTCTCGCCGGTGACGAGGCCGATCGAGTACACGCCCTCGCGCGGGTACTCGACGAGGACGACGCTCTCGTAGGCGGTTTTTCGTTCGACCAGCGAGTCCGCGACCTGCCGGATGTTCAGGTAGATGGTGGAGAACAGCGGGATGACGTTCACGATGCGGCCGACGTTCCCGAACAGGTGCCGGCCGATGCTCTTCTTCGCGAGGTAGCCCAGGAGCGTGATGCTCGCAACGATGATGGCGGCGGCCAGCAGTTGCGCGGCGACCCTGTCGTTGGCGGTGTACCGCGTGAGTTCCGTCCCGGCGACGAACGGGTCGACGAACTGGAGCGACCAGTTCACGAGGAGCCGAAGGACGTACAGCGTGAGCGCCAGCGGCGCGATGAGTATCATGCCGGAGACGAAACTGCTCTTCAGTGCGTCGGTGACTCGCATACCGACGTATCGGGGTGGACGTGGATAGGGATGCTGGCGTCGCGCCGCCGGGGCGAGGGCCGGCCCACTTTCAAGCGGGCGCCGAGCAACGTGGTGGTATGAACGCAGTCTCGACGCTCGTCCCGTCGTTGCTCGCCGTCGCCGTGCTCGTCGTCGTCAGCGCGTTATTCTCCAGTAGCGAGTCCGCGTTGTTCTCGCTCACCGACGACTGGGTGACGGGGCTCGCCGCCGACGGCGAATCGACCGACGAACGCACGCTGCGAGCGCTCCTCGACGACCCGCATCGACTCCTCGTCACGATACTCGTCGGGAACAACGTCGTGAACGTCGCCATCTCCAGCATCGTCACGCTCCTCGTCGCCGAGTTCGTGCCCTCGGGGCTCGCGGTCGTCGTCGCGACGCTCGCCGCGACCGTCCTCGTCCTCGTGTTCGGCGAGATAGTCCCGAAGGCGTACGGGCTCGGGCACGCCGAACAGTGGAGTCTCCGCGTCGCCCGCCCGCTCTCGCTCGTCGAACGCGCGCTCGGCCCGGTCGTGACGGTGTTCGACGAGAGCACGCGCCGGCTGACGGGCTTCGTCGGCGGCGACCAGCGCATCGAGGAGCCGTACCTCGACGAGTGAGACGACTCGGTCTCGTCGGTCGACGAGCGAGAACCGCGGCGTCGTCGGTCGAGGCGTCGCTAGTTCAGCGTCCAGAACCCGACCGTGAGGTACGTCGCGAACAGCACCCACGCGAGGTAGGGAAGCATGAGCGCGGTCGCGCGGCGGTCGACGCGGTCGAACAGCGCCATCGTGGCGAGGATGGCGACGTCGAGTGCGAGGATGACCGCGAGCCCCGCGGCGGGCGACTGTGCGCCGAAGAACGCGAACGACCAGGAGACGTTCAGCGCGAGCTGGACGCCGAACGCGGCGAGTGCGCGCGTCCGCATCGGGTGGTCGCGTCGACGGTAGACGAGGTACGCGGCGGCGCCGATGGCGGCGAACAGGGCGGTCCAAACCGGCCCGAACACCCACGATGGTGGCGTCAGCGGCGGCGCGGCGAGCGTCGGGTACCAGGACGCGACGTCGCCCGCGGTGAACGCCGCGGGGAGCCCGCCCGCGAGGTTCGTCGCGACGATGGCGGCGAGGAGCCCGGGGACGTCCCCTCGGTCGAGGTCGTCACCGACGGGTGCGTCGACGGACGGCGTGCCCATACCGATTTACACGCGTTCCTTCCGGATAAAACGACCGTGCAAGCGGTGCGGGGACGGACGGCCGTCGGACTGGTCCCCTCGGGGCCGTTCACCCGGCGACCGGGGTTCGCGCTCGTCGAGTCGATGGAATTACTGTCGCCGGCACCCTGGCTGCTGGCGTGTACCAGGGGTCGCGTCGCGCGGTCGTGAATCCGGTGAGTGGCAGCGGCGACCACGCGGAGTACGTCGAGCGCCTGCTCGTCGGGCGCGGGTTCGAGGTCGAACGCACCGGGGGCGAGGGCGACGCTGTCGCGTTCGGGCGGGACGCGGTCGCGGACGGCGTCTCGGAGGTCTGCGTCTGCGGCGGCGACGGCACCATCAACGAGGTCGTGCGAGGGCTCGCGGACGCGGGCGGACTCGGGGACGTGACGCTCTCGGTCGTCCCGGTCGGGACCGCGAACCTCCTCGCGGGCAACATCGGAGTCCCGGACATCCGTACCGGCGTCGAGGTGGCGGACACCGGCGACGTCCGGCGGGTCGACGTCGGGTTCGCGGACGGCGAGCCGTTCCTCGTCTCCACCATCGCGGGGTTCCCGGCGGACGCGAGCCTGTCCGCGAGCAGCGACCTGAAGGCGCGCCTCGGCCCGCTCGCGTTCGTCGTCACGGGCGCGCAGGAGGCGATCGAGTGGAACGGTATCGACATCGAACTGGAGGCGGACACCGACGCGGGGACCGAGGCGTGGACGGGCGAGGCGCTGTGCTTGCTCGTCGGGAACGCGCGCCGGTTCGTCGCCGAGGGCGGACAGGGAGACATGGAGGACGGCCTGTTCGACGTGGCGGTCGTCGAGCAGATGCCGGCGGCGAACGCGGTGGCCGAGGCGCTCGGTCAGCGACTGCTCGGGCAGGACACGCCTGGCGTGACGCACCTGCAGGCGAGCAACCTCAACGTCACCGCCGACAACCCGATCCGGTTCAGTCGCGACGGCGAGCTCGCCGAGCACGACGGTCTGGACCTGTCGGTCCGCGAGGGCGCGCTCGACCTCCGCGTCGGCGACGCCTACGACCCCGACCCGGTCTGAGGGCGGGGTCGAGCGACGAGAGCGGGCTCGTTCACCCGCTGGTGGTCTATCCGAGGAGGTACTTCAGCCAGGAGTTGTTCTGGACGACGTCGAGTCGCTCGATGCGTGCGTCGAGCCCGAGGATGCGGCCGGCGCCGAACGCGCCGAGCCCGAACAGGAGCACGGCGTACACGATGTGGTCGTCGACGACCCAGCCGTGCGCCAGCGGCAGCCCGGCCATGAGGCCGCCTTCGAGCGCTGCGGCCCAGTAGAACAGCATCATGATGGCGCCCCAGAACGCGCTGAATCGGACGAACGCACCGAGGATGAGCGCAGCCCCGGCGAGTGTCAGGCCCCACATGTTCAGCATGTCGATGAGGGGGCTGCCTGCCATGTCCATCCAGAGTCCGCCGAAGGGGTTGCCTTCGGGGACGGCGTTCTGGAGGAAGCCCGCGGCCGTCCAGTCGTTCGCGGGGTCCCCGTCGAGGTACGTGACGAGTTTCGTCACGCCACCCTGGAACAGCACCCAGCCCATCACAACCCGCATGAGGAACATCGAGTACCCGACCCAGTGCTCCGAGTATTCGAACGTGACGCCGCGACCGAAGATCTCCGTCTCGAGTCTGTCTTGCGTTGCCATGCATGTGGCCTGTCACCAACCAACGGTATAATTGATGCAGTTCTTTCATATCTGCCGGAGCGGCGTTAGAACCGTCTTAACCGGACGAAATGGGCCCTGAAGGCGAATACAACTGCGACGCGGAGCTGTCGTACCGAACGAGTTAGGACACCGAACAGGTTAGGCTGGTTCGGCCGTGGATCACGCCGTCCGGCGGCTGGTTCGGGCGTGGGGGACGCCTGCTGGTTCACGCCACGCTACCGGTACGGGTCCTTCCCGACGTCCGGTGGGCGGCGGATGGTGAACTGCGCGTACCGGTTGCCGTACGCGAGCGCGAGCGACCCGACCCACCAGTTCCAGCGTTCGACGGCGTCCGTGCAGTCGTCGGGCGCGTCCGAGAGGTGGTCGACGATGACGTCCGCGGTCAGGTCGCAGCCGGCGTCCTCGCGATAGTATCCGCTGTCCCGGAGGTCGACGGCCTGGCGAACGACCACGCGAGACTCGCCGCCGTACTCGCGTTCCAGTTCGAGCTCCAATCGACCCGGCTTCACGATACCAGATACGAGCGCGGCCCCCATACGTGCGTCGGCCCACGGACTCTCCGAGCATCCGGCGGCCGCCAGGCCGTCGGTTCGGGTGGAACCGACTCACCGAGCGTCCGGGGGCTTCTCGACTCTCCTAGCGTCCGGCGGCCGCCAGGCCGCCGGTTCGGGTGGAACTGACTCACCGAGCGTCCGGGGGCCTCTCGACTCTCCGAGCATCCGGCGGCCGCCAGGCCGCCGGTTCGGGTGGAACCGACTCACCGAGCGTCCGGGGGCTTCTCGACTCTCCCAGCGTCCGGGGGCCGCCAGGCCGCCGGTTCCGTTGCGGTCGCTGTGCGGTGGCGGTGGGGGTGCGACGGCGGTGGTCGCAGTTGCGGTGCGGAATCGCTGCGGGAGCGGGCGTTGCGCGGTTGTTCGCGTTGATGTGGCCGTGAGCTGGGTTTCGATGGTGTTTTTTACGCGCTCCGTCTGAGTCCTTCTATGCCTAGTTTCAACGTCGTGGTTGGCGACCCCGAGTCGGGGCTCGCGCACCAGCTCGAGGTCGATGGACAGGATGCGAACCGTTTCGTCGGGAAGACGATCGGTGACGAGGTCGACGGCGGCGCTCTCGGACTCGACGGGTACACGCTCGAGATCACGGGCGGGAGCGACGAGGCTGGTCGCCCGATGAGCGGCGACGTCGCGGGCCCGAACCTCAAGGAGGTCCTGATGAAGGAGGATGGCGTCGGCTACAATCAGGACCGCGACGGGAAGCGAAAGCGCCTCACCGTCCGCGGGAGCGAGATCAGTGACGCGGTCGTCCAGATCAACGTCACCGTCGCCGAAGCCGGCGAGGAGTCCGTCGAGTCCCTTCTCGGGCTCGAGGACGACGAAGACGAAGCGGACGAGTAACGCCGTTCCCGGAGTCGGTGCGTCGTAGGTTTCCTGAGGGCGTCGCCCTCGGCGCGCATCGGACTCCTGCTTCTCGAACTCGATAGCGGCGCGTCCGGCGTGGTCGTTGCGACCCGACGAGCGCTGTCGTCGCGTCGTCGTCTCGGCGGCGAGTACGGTCGGAATCGGGCGTGTGCGTGTTCTCGGAGTTGATTCGTCGGGAGCGACGGGTTTAGGCGTCGCCGTCACGCAGAGGTCGTATGGCCGACCGCGTTTCTTCGGATGCCGTGCCGACGGTGCGAGCGACGCTCGTGAAGCACGGTGCGATGGATCGGTTGCGGGTGGAGATACCCGCGGACGAGATGGATCGGTTCCCTGCTGGGGAGGTCGTGCGGGTGGTCGTCGACGGCGACACGCGTCACGCGGAGATCAAGCGGCATCTCACGGACGACACGTACCTGCTCGCTGGTGCGTTCGACACGCCCGACGAGGCGCGCGACCGCTCCGGCGAGGACCGCCTGGCGGCGTGGTGCGAGGACGTGAACCGCCAGCCGGGCGGGTCCGTGCTCGTGGACGTCGTCGAGGAGGGATTCCTGTACGGGCTGCGTGCGCCCGGTGAGAAGTCGTTCTACACGGCGCACGAGGCGCCCGACGAGAGTCTCGCGGACATCGCGGAGCAGGTCGAACGCGGCGAGTGATGGTCGTTCGAGCGGTCAGGATCGAGCGCCGTCGACGAGCGCGTCGGGCGACTGGGGTCGCCACTCGGGGAGTGGGTCGAGTCGAGTAGAAGAGGGTGTGCTAGAGGCGAGGGAGGAACGAGTACAGCAGGAAGCCGAAGGCGAGGTGCTGGACCATCGTGCGTTCGACGGTCTCGCGGACCTCGCGTTCGCCGTCGATGGAGTACTCCTTCGTCCGCACCTTCTTGTGCATCTTCAGGATGTCCTCCTCCTCGAGCTGGTGGAGGCTCGGGTACACCGTTCCGGGGCTGAGTTGTGCGTCGAACAGCCGCGTGAGGTCGGAGATGAGTTCCTTCCCGTGGGTCTCGCCGCGGAGCGAGATGAGCATCAGGAGGATCTCGTCCAGGTTCTCCTTGACGATGTCCTCCTCGAAGTCGACGTCGTCGGTCGGGAGTGCCGCCCGGACGTCGTCGAGCATTTCGTCGAGCTCGCGCTCGACGGTCTTGTCGTCCGCCTTCGGCGTCGACCCGATGAGCAACTCCACCTCGTTGCTCTCGTCGGTGTCGTTCGTTGCCGATGCGGTCAACTCGTTGAACACGCTTTGTGCGTTGTCGGATTCCTCGTACATCAGTCGTCACCTTCCCTCCGAACCGGCCTCCCCCTGAGACACGACCCACGTACCCACGTAGCGTGTCAAGAGACCGTTCCAGAGTACACTCGTACATTGTAGCTATCCCACATAAGTGGTGTGGCCGTTATATGGTAAGTGACAGGTTTATTCCGGCGGCTCCGAGCGTAGACTAACTGTCTCGAATATGGTCTAATCGTCTTCTATATGGGGTATATGGTGGGTTCTGTGGAATCGAGACCCGACTCAGAAACTAAAAACGAATAGTTAGTGTATACGTAATCTGTCTTAACCTCGTGCGTGAGCGTGAATCACAAGCAGGAGATGGGTGCGAGCCAGAACCACGCCCACGCGAGCTCGCTCACGCCCGCGAGCGCACGAGCGACGACTCAATCGTCGCCGATCGCTTCGATGACCTCCTTGCGCGCACTCCGATCACCGAGTTGCTTGTCCACGCGCCGCTCCGCGAGCCGCGCGAGCATCAGGTGCTCCTCGAGGTCGTCCCCCGCGATCTTCGCGACGTACTTCAGCGACCGCGCGTGCGTCCCGAACGGCGTCCCAGAGAGCGTCTCGAGGGGATACTCGAGCGTCGCCGGCTCGTCGTACTTCTTGTTGTGGATCTCCGAGAGCGACAGTCCGCGGATGTACCGGATCATCTCCTCGCGGACCTCGCTCGATATCCACCCGAGGCGCTCGTAGTACCGCAGACAGTTCAGCGCGCCACTCGTCCCGAACGTCTCGCCGAGATACCGAGCCCACTGCATCGTCGTCTCCATCCGGTCCGCGGACTGCGATATCGAACCGAGATACGGTTTCTCGCGCTCCATCCTTGCACGAACACACCACCGCCGTCCACTTCAAGCGTCGCGTGAAATCGAGACCTGAGTCGTCCCCCGGGGAACCGTCGCCGGAAGGCGGTTAGACCGTGATGAGGGCGTCGACGACCATGCGCGTCACGACCGCGGTGAGCGCGCCCGTCCACGTCAGCATCACGAAGTGCACGTACCCACTCACCTGGTGACCGCGGTCACTCACGCGCACCATCACGGACGACAGGAGCGCGTTCAGGAGGACCGTCAGGAGCAGGAGGAACTCGATGACCTGGAGGTCGTATCCCTCGACGTTGATGAGGAAACTCATCCGACCGAGGTCACCCATCTCGTCCATGATGGTGATCATCATCTCGACGGTCTCCAGTCCGACGAAGAACGCGAACACCGACGCCGCCGTCAACCCGTAGAGGACGCCGATGAGCGTCGTCGTCGCCTGCTTGCGTTGCTCGCGGACCTTCATGACCTCGCTGTGGTTCCGCGAGATGACCTGCCCGAGGTGCTTCGGTTCGCCACCCATCCGACGCCCCTCGACGTACATGTCACCGAACTTCTGGATGAGGAACGACCCGGTCTCGGCGGCGAACAGATGCCACGAGCGCGTGGTGTCGATGCGCATGTGCAGGCGCTTGTAGAGGTTGTCGATGTTCTCCGTGAGCGCCCCGAAGTCCTTTTTCCGGAGCGATTCGAGGACGCTCCCCGTCGAGGACTGCTTGACGGACTCGACCGCGCCGAGCGCGCGCACGAAACTCGGGAACTCCTCGTCGCGAACCTGCACGCGCCGTTCCTCGCGCCGAACGCTCCACCCGGGGATGATGAGTGGCGTCACCGGGAGCGCGACCATCACCGGCAACGGCAGGACGTCCGTCGAGACCGGCGCGTACCCGAGGAGGACGACGCCGACCGCCGCCGCCAGCACGATAGACAGCCCGATACCGAGCGCGAGCCGCGCCTTCACGTACCCGAGCGGGTACGTCAACGACTCCGGTTCGCGGTACCACAGCGGGTCGTTCGGTGAGATGGTGTGGACCGCGTACACGAACCCGGCCTGGACGATGACGAACAGCCCGATGACGGCGCCGACCGCTATCGTCGGGTCGATGCCGACGATGACCGGGATGACGATCGCGAACACGAGGACGAACGCGGTCGACAGCATCATCGACAGGTACAGCTCCTTCATCACGTCGAGCTTGTTCAGGTCCGCCTCGTACCGGATGACGAACTGCTGGATGATGGAGTCCTGTTCGTCCATCAGGAACTCGCTTATCTGCTGGCCGCTCCCGACCGTGTACGCGAGGCGTTCGAGGAAGTCGCTGAGGAGGTCGGAGTTCACCTGGTTCGCGCGCATCCGGCACGCGTCGTCGAGACTCTGATTCCACGTGTCGACGAGCGCGACCAGGTGCCCCATCTCGTCGGCGAGCGCCTGGTACTCCTCCTCGCCCGCCAAGGTACGGAAGATCTGGACGCGATTGATGTTCGTCATCGACAGGACCGTGATGTGCGTGAGGAACAGGTGGAACCGCTGCCGTATCTGTTTGCGACTCCGGTCCTGGACGGCTTTCGGGTAGAGGAGTGCGGCGAACACCGCGAACACGCCGAGGCCGACGAGTGGTCCGGCGACCGTGAGCGGGAGCGAGACGATGAGCGCCGCCGCGATCGACCCGACGGCGAACAGGACGGACGGCAGCACGACCACGAGCAGGTACGTCCGCATCGGCATGTCCATCCGCCGGTAGGACTGCTGGAGGTCCTCGAGGACCGTTCGGATGGATATCTCGCTGTCCGGTTGTGCTGCCGTCGACATGATGTTACATCGTCACGCTCTGCAATCCAGTGATGTCTATCGGGAGGCCCTCCATGCCGTCCCGCTGGTAGCCCTCGATGGCGTCGTTGACCTCGTGATACCCGAGGACGTCCGCGTCGATGAGTTGGCGGATGATCTCCGCGCGCCGGTCGAGTTCGTCGTATATCTTCCGCGTGTCGTTGTACCCGAGTAGCGTCGCGATCTGCTCCTCGAGGACGTACGAGTTGTTCCGCCCCGTGAACTCGACGTTGTCCTCGCGCGGATCCCAGTTGAACGCCTGGCGCGTGATGACGCCGTCCTCGTAATCGGAGTATCCCTCGATCTCCTGCACCGAGGTGACTCGGCGGAGGACGTCGTCGCCTTGCTTCACGCGGTTCTGGAAGAGCGCGACGTCGCAGTTGTCCATGAACGTCTCCGGGACGTTGATCGGGGCGCCCGTGAACCGCTGGATCATCGAGACGATATCCGACGCGTGGAACGTGAGCATCACGGGGTGGCCCGTCTGGGCGGCCTGGAACGCCATCTGGCCTTCCGCACCACGAACCTCTCCGACGATGATGTAGTCCGGGCGCGACCGGAGTGCGGCCGCGACCAGGTCGAACATGTCGACGTCGCTCGACTCGTCCTCGCCCTGGCCCTCCCTGGTGAGGAGTTGCTGCCACGTGTCGTGGGGTGGGATGACCTCGGCGGTGTCCTCCGCGGTGTATATCTTCGAGTCCTGCGGGATGAACGACAGGCTCGCGTTCAGCGTCGTCGTCTTCCCCGAGGCGGTCTCGCCGACGACGAACACCGTCTGCTCGTTCTCCAGGCAGAGCCAGAGGTACGCCGACAGTTCGGGGGACAGCGTCCCCCACTTCGTGATCTGGAATATCGACAGCGGGATGTCGTCGCCCTGGCGGATGGTGAGCGACGGGCCCTTCACGGAGACGTCGTCGGAGTAGATGATGTTGATACGCGACCCGTCCGGGAGCGTCGAGTCCACGATCGGGTTCGAGTCCGAGATGGGCGAGTCCATCCGTTCGCCCATGTTCCGCAGCCACGTGTTGAACGCGTCCGGGTCCCCGAAGTCGACGTTCGTCTCCACCATCCCGAACGTCCCGTGGTCGATGTTGCACTGGTGCGGCCCGATGACGTGGATGTCCTCGTTCTGCGGGTCCTGCATCACGGGGTTGAGCGGGCCGAGGCCGACGATGTCGCGCTGGAGGTGGTATCGGAGCGCTTCGTACGTGCGCTGGTCGACCGTGACGGACCCGCCGAGCCCACCGGAGAGCGACCCGATGGCGCCACCGACCGACACCACCTCGTCGAGGAGTGCATCCAGGTGCGCCTCGAACTCGTCGTCGTCGTTCGGCGCCGGCCGCGAGACGCTCCGGTCGAGGATGCGTTGGCGCGCCTGCGCGTACACCTCGCGCTGCTGTTCGTCGAGTTGCGGTTCGATACAGTAGTACGTCGTACTCACGCCGAGGTCGCCGTACACCTGCACGAACACCTCGTCACTGATGCGATAGCAGACGTTCGGTCGGTCCGCCTCGTAGTCGCCGACGTTCTCGACGAACAGCGGGTACTCGCCGAACTCCGCGTGGAACTCCGCCAGGTGATTCTGGAGGTGCGGGTAGTCGTCGGCGTGCTCGCGCAACTGCGTCGTCATCCGCTGCGTGCCGTGTTCTGACATAGGTGTGTTAGGCGATCGTCCGGTTCACGATGGTCAGTCCACGCCCCTGCTGGACGTTGAACGCGATCCCGTCGTCAACTGGCTGCTTCATGTTCGAGAACCGGCGGACGCGAACGTTCCGCCGGATCTCCTGTCCGACCTCCTCCGTCTCGATCTGCATGAAGACGTCCGCGGTGCTCCGGATCGGGCGCAGCGCGCGCTCGGTCGTCGCCTCCGGGTCCGCGGTCAGGACGACCGTCTTCCCGCGGCTCGTCATGCCCTGCAGGAACGTGAGGACGCTCTCCATCTCGTGGTCCTCGTCGCCGTGCGCGGCGATCGCGTCGAACCGCGGGTCGTTCCGGAGGAACGCACTGAACGCGTCGACGACGATGACGTCGCCCTGCCAGAGCGTGCTCGGTTCCGTGAGCTTCGACAGGAGTTCGCGGCGGTCGCCGCCGCGGTGCGTGTCCACGTCCGCGTGCAGGAACAGCACCTGCCCGGAGAGCATGTGTTCGACGATGTCGTACGACAGCGAGTGCATCTGCTGCATGAAGTCCGCGGCCGTCAGCTCCGTGGACACGTACGCGATGTACGTGTCCTCCTCGGCCATCCCGTAACACATCCGCTGGGTCCACACGGACTTCCCGGCGCCGTCGACGCCCTCGATGAGCACGAGGCTGCCTTCGGGGATGCCGCCGCCGACGGCGTGATTCACGCGGTCGGTGTCCTCCAGGCCGAGCGAGTAGTGACCGTTCACCTTCATACGTAGAAGGTGAACACCTCCCGGTCGCCGTTGATTACGAGTACGACGCGGTGCTCGCCCGGCGACAGCGACTCGTCGACCTCGAGACGTAGCACCGTTCCCGGCCGCCAGCTCGACCCGTCGAGGACGGTCAGTCCCTGGTCGCTCGCGGGGACGTACTGGCCGTCGACGAGGACGTCGATCTTCCCGGGTTCGTCCGGGAGCGTGTTCGAGCCCGTGTTCTTCACGAGGACGGACACCGTCGCGTTCGGGTCGTCGTACACCGCGCTCGACCCCGGGTCGGAGATGATCTCTATCTCGGTGTCGATGCGTTGCTCGGCGTCGACGCTCCGCGTGTCTATCGCGTTACTCACCTCCGCGACGTTCGTCACCATCGTCCCGGCGACGCTCGCCGCGATGATCATCGCCGCGATGAACAGGATGAGACTGGAGACGGAGCTACTCGCCATCGCGACCACCTCCGCCGTCGACGGTCGCGCTCGATGACGCCTCGCCGTCCTGGCCCCGTCCCAGCGAACTCGTTCGACCGTCCGTGCTATGCGTATTCATATGTCGGTCTCCGTTTCGGCGATCCCGAACTCGGTGACGACCTTCACGCGATCCGGTCGCGTCGACGTCGACACCTCGATGCGCAGCGTCTCGCCGGGCACCCAGATGGTGCGCGAGCCGTCGCCGTCGACGCTCGTCGCGTACCCCTGCCGGTACGCGCCGTCGACGAGCACGTCCGTGTCCGCCACGGACAGCGTCCGCGACCCCGTGTTGTTCACGCGCACCACGAGCGTGTCCGTCGTCGCGTTGTACGTCACGTTCCCCAGGTCGATGTCGGAGTTCCGCTGGGAGAGCCCGCGGTCGCCGCGGTCGTCGACCGCGGTCTGCACGCGCTCGTTCGCGGTACTCATCATCGGGTACGCGGTACTGATCGCTATCAGGACGCCGACGAACAGGACCGCCATCGACCCGCTCGTACTGAAACCCATCCTATAACCCCGTGTCGTCGATGGTCCGCTGGACCGCGTCCAGCTTCATGATGTACTCGTAGCTCTCTGCGTGATCCTCCGCGGTGAGTTCGTTCGGGTCGCGGCTCGGGTCGACGTTCATGTCGAGGTCCGGCCCCGAGATGACGGACTCCAGGTACGCCTTGACTCGTGGACTGATCCACCCGATCTCCTCGTAGTACGCGACCGCGCGGAGCGTCGCCGCCGGCCCCGCCGTCGACACGAGACTCGTCAACCACTCGAAGACGATTATCTCCGTCGCGTACGTGTCCGCGAGCCCGGCGAGCGCGACCGCGTCGGCCGACCGGCCGCCCTCGTGCTCCCGCGAATCGCCGTCGTCGCGCCACGTGCTGGCGTCGCGTCGAGCGTCGTCGAGCTGACTGCGTTGACTCGTCGGTTCCGGGTCGTGTTGACTCATCGATTCCTCGGCCGTCGTCGGTTCGACCTCGATCTCGTTATCGACTGGTTCATCGTCCTGTCTCGCCCCGGCAGCCGCCGCGTCCTCCTCGACGGCGACGGTCCCGCCGTCGTCCGACGCCGCAGCCGCCTCCTCGTCGGCCGCCGCCTCCTCGTCGCCGGCCTCGTCGTACTCCGCGCGGAGGTCGTCCAGGCCGACCGTCGCCGCGTCGTCTTCCGTCGCCTCCGCCTCCGCCTCCGCGTCGTCTTCCTCGCCTTCCTCGTCGTCGGCGTCCGCGCCGTCGACGACCGCCTCCACGACCTCGCCGTCCGGATCCGGTTCCTCGCCGCCGACGACACCGAACCCGTCCGCGTCCGGGTCGGCGTCGCGCGTCGGTCCTTCCATGAACGGATTCACGTCCGCGGTCAACTGGTCGTAGATTCCGAGCAGCTGGCGGACGGTGTCGTTCACCTCGTTCAGTTGCTCGGCGACGTCCTGCTGGGAGCCCTTGATGGTCTCCAGCTCGGACTGGTTCTGCTGCATGCTGCCTTCCATCTCGTCGAGGCGTCCTTCGAGCGCCTCGACTTGCTCCTCCTGGTCGAGTTCCTCGAGCTCGACGTCGAAACTGGACTCGGGCGGACCCGACGCGTCCTCGCTCCCCTGCGCGTCGATCGAGTCGGAGTCGGAGCCACCGCTGGCGTCGTCGCGGCCAGCGCGGTCTTGGCTCCCCTCCGAACTCAGGAAGTCGGCGAGGACGTCTCGAAGTCCCATCTGTGGTGTGATTCGTGGTCGTGATTCGAGCGAGTCTGCCCGAGCGATACCGGATACGCCACCTGTCAGTACCGTACAGATGACTAAAGAAGCGCGCACACCCTCGCTCCGCGTTTCGAGGCGTGAGTCGAGACTCGAATCGGCCAACGAGGGCATACACGTCTTGAATAACCGAACTCGCGTTCACGTACTCGGGGGCACTCCCCCCGTATCTCGTGATGAACCTTCCCGACTCGCCCCGGCGCGGGGCTCGTGGCCGCTCCCGGTCGTCAGCGGACGACCAGCGAGCAGTCCGGCCCTGCGGCCGACGGACGGCCGAGTCGGGGACAGTGCGTCCTCACGCGAGGCCGCACCTGAGTCGGGTACGTTCGTTCACGGATGGTGAACTACCGATGCACGTACCCGAAGCACACGACAGACGCGGTCAAGTCGGTATCGGGACCCTGATCATCTTCATAGCGATGGTCTTGGTCGCAGCCGTCGCGGCAGGTGTCCTCATCAACACGGCGGGGATGCTCGAAGCGAAGGCGTCTGATACCAGTCAGGACTCGCAAGCACAGGTCTCCAATCACATCATCGTCGTCAGCGCGGTCGGTGAAGTCGACACGTCGGCTAAAACCGTCTCGCACCTGAATCTGACGTTGATGAAGGCAGCTGGTGCCGGCGACATGGACCTGGAGAAAGCGTCGTTCGAGTACATCTCGGACAACGCAGCGAAGAGTCTGAAGTCCACGGATTCAGCGGTGACGCTGTGGAACACGGATAACACCTCAGATTCGAAGGTCCTGACCAGCCGAGACGACCGTATCGTATTGCGTATAGACGTCACCGACGCCGACCTCGAAGGCGGCACTGGTCTACAACCCGGTGAGAAGGCAATGATCACGATCGTCACTGCGTCCGGAGCGAAGTCACTATACGGAGTGAACGTCCCGCAGACGATCAGCGACGAAGAGTACGTGAAAGTCTGATGACCGCCGGCGGTGTCCCTCGCGGGCACACGATAGAAAACAACGTATGACCACGAACGAACCCGACACGAACGACACGACGCCCGAACGCGCTCGCAGCGACGGCAGGTCCTCGGAGCGGTCCGGGGGCGTGCTGTCGCCCGACGAGCTCGCGCTCGACGACGACGAGCACGTTCGGCAGCTCGACGACGACCGCTACCTCGTCTCTACTGGCGGGACTGGGTCGTCGGCGAGTGGTGGGCGAGCACGCCAGACCCGCTCCGATGGGGGTCAGGTGGTGACCGACGGGTCGCCGTCGCCTACCGATGCATTAGCGCAGTCGTCCGCTGGGTTCGGAGTCGATTTGGCCGTCAAAACCGAGGCCGGTGTTTCGAGACGTCGGGTAACGTCGAACGACATTCGGGAGGTGTTCACCGAGATGCTACGCTGGTACGCGCTCCAGCTCGATTCGGACGCAGATCCTGCGGAGACGCTCGCGGTGTTGCGGGCAGCCTCCGAGCTAGACTTCTGAGCGTTCCCTGATACTTTCTGGTAGGTTTTCTAACTTGTTAGCGGTTGCGTTCGTTCGAACGAAATCACACGAACCACACGCAGGCAACGATATACGGGAGCCGTTCTGGGTCTCGTTTCGAGACCTGAGTCGCGCGCCGAAACGGCGACCGAACTGATACACCCCTTGATAGTAACCCGGATGCATGCACTATTCGGGGCGCATCCCCACACGACAAAGAATGATAGTGGAAAACCCTACGAACGACGATACCCGCGGTCAGGTCGGCATCGGCACCCTGATCATCTTCATTGCCATGGTGCTGGTCGCCGCGGTCGCAGCCGGCGTACTCATCAACACCGCCGGACTGCTCGAGTCAACCGCCTCCGACACGGGGTCGGACTCGCAAGCACAAGTCTCCAACCAAGTCGACGTGATCAGCGCCATCGGGCACGACAACGACACCGACGGCACCGTCGAACGGCTCAACTTCACCATCAAGAAGTCCGCCGGGTCCAGCAACATCGACCTGGAGAACCTCACGGTGAACTACCAGTCCGACGCCGCGTCCCAGACGCTCAACTTCACGAGCGGGGACGCCAACGCCGTCCAGTTCAACACGACGGAACTCACGGGCGACGGTGACAACGTCCTCGACGACACGGACGAGCGGTTCATCGTGACCGTCAGCGCCCAGACGATCGAATCCGGACTCAGCGAAGGTGGCGAAGCAACCGTCACGTTCGTCGACCAGTCCGGTGCGTCGACGATCTACGGCGTCAACGTCCCAGACACCATCAGCGGTGAAGAGTACGTGAGCGTGTAACAATGTTCGATGCAATCGATACCAACGAACGCGGTCAAGTCGGCATCGGCACCCTGATCATCTTCATCGCGATGGTGCTGGTCGCCGCGGTCGCAGCCGGCGTGCTCATCAACACGGCAGGCCTGCTCGAGTCCACGGCCTCCGACACGGGGCAGGACTCGCAAGCCCAGGTCTCCAACCAGCTCACGGTCGTGAGCGCATCCGGGCACATCGACAGCGGGAACGTCTCCTCGCTGAACTTCACGGTCATGAAGTCCTCGGGGTCGGGCGACATCGACCTCTCGGCGGCGACGGTGCAACTCAAGACCGACGAGGTCTCGAAGACGCTGACGTTCGCCAACGACACCGCTGCGGGCGCGAGGACGTTCGCCGTCTACGAGATCAACGACACGGACATCAACAACCCGCTGCACGACGGTCCGGACGGCGCGTCCGTCGTCCTCGACAGCAGCTCCGACCGGCGGGTCGTCCGTATCGACCTGAATACGATGAACAACCAGCTCGCGGAACTCCAGGAGGGCGAGGAGGCGACGGTCACGTTCGTCGACCAGTCCGGTGCGTCGACGATCTACGGTGTGAACGTCCCGAACACGATCAGCGACGAGACCACGGTCGCGGTCTGACGCACACCTTCGACCCGGTATCGGCCGGGTGAGCTCGTCCCCGGGCGCATCCCGCTCCGGCGTTGACGCCGGGGATGCGCCGGTGGCACGCGGCAGGATGTGTGCGCCGCTGGCAGCGCGTCTGGCGCCGGCCGGATGCGCTCGTGGACTCGCCATCCGAACAACGGAATGATAGTGGCGAACCCAGTTCGAGGCACGACACACCGACGCCGTCACGCACGCACGTGACGCGGCGTGAACCCAGGAGGCTCACGCCACGTCGGTCCGGTACGCACGAACGATCGAGGAATCGCGAACGACCATACGCTTCGGCGTATCCCACATCGGTAGGCAACCCGAGTCGGCCCGCAACGAGCCGGCTCACAGTTCACCCAACGCGCGGGCCACGGTCGCGTGACGACGCGACCACGGCCCACCTCGCGGTTTTCTTTCGACGCTACGCTCGACAGCGACGGTTCGCGGTCTCGACGCCAGTCGCTCCGCGGCGGCGTCTCCCAGTGCGAGCGCGGGGAACACGCGGAGTTTTTCAGCCTCGACCGTCGAGTACGTTCCATGACCGACGTCAGCGCGCGCCGGGAGGCGTTCCTCGCCGGTGACCGACCGGACGACGTGGCGATCTACCTCGCGGACGACTACGTGGACGACCTCGGGCGCCTGGAGAAGTACGGCGTCCGCACCGCCGACGGTATCGTCATCGTCGTCGACGGCGAGAGCGGCCGGAACGCGTTCCACGCCGCCACGGGGATGGACGCGATGAACTTCGCGCAGGGCGCGATGGGGACCGAGAGCCCGATCGAGCACGACCTCACGACCGGCGAGTGCCCGGACGCCGAGGACGACCCCGACGTCGAGCACGTCGTCGAGTTCGTGTTCGCGTTCAGCGAGGACGAGAAGGACGAGGAGGAGTTCGACGGCCTCTACACCGAAGGCGACGTCGTGCACGCGTACGCCCACTGCGCGTGCGGGACGTCGTACTCGGACAAGTGGCTCGCCGCCGACGACTGACGGACTTCTGGTCGTTCGCCACGCGAACGCGGCTCAGAACGTGACGTCGCTGCTGTCGACGACCTCGCCGAACAGCCAGTCGGCGTGCTCGAGCGCGTACTCCTTGTGGTCGGCTTCTATCGCGCCGATGGCGTCCTCGACCATGACGGGCCGGTAATCTCGGAGGCCCGCGGACCCCGCGGTATGGAGGACGCAGACGTTCGCCAAGGTCCCACAGAACAGGAGGTCGTCGATGCCGCGCGCCGACAACCAGCCGTCGAGTTCGGTGTCGTGGAACGCGTCGTACGTGTGCTTCTCGACGACGTGGTCGTCGTCGTGGACGTCGAGTTCGTCGACGACTTGGGCGTCCCAGGAGCCCTCGAGGACGTGCTCGCCCCACTGCTCGAACTCGTCGTAGTAGTGCGCGTCCGCGAACTGCTCGGGCGGGTGGACGTCGCGCGTGAACACCACGCGAACGCCGGCGTCGTGCGCGCGGTCGACGAGTTCGGCGACCGGGTCGACGGCGTCCTCGCTCCCGGGTGCGTACAGGCTTCCGTCCGGATGACAGAACCCGTTCTGCATGTCCACCACGACGAGCGCTGCGGAATCCGAATCTGCGTGCATACGTGAACGTCGGCTCGCCGCCCTCCTAATCCTTCGGCTCCACCTCGTCGACCACGACCCGACGAGTCGCGTCGGACACGACGACGCCACGGTCGGCCACCAGCACCCGGGTCGCTTCGACCGGGCGTTTCTTTAATTCGTAGCCCCCGATGATAGCCATGAAGCGACTGGCAACCGTCCTCGTGGTCCTCGCGGTCGTCCTCGCCGGCTGTAACGCCCCAGCTGGCCCCGGAACGACGACCGGCGGCGCGACCGAAGCGACCACAGTCCCCGAGACGACCAGTACCCCGCCAACCACGACGACCACCGACGATAGCGACGACGCACCCCCCGACCCGAGCGAGGACGTCATCGGGTGGGAGGACGGCGTGTGGGCGAACGAATCCATCGACGTCGACCAGTCCGACGGCCTCACCGACGAAGAGATCGAGGTGTTCGTCTCCCGCGCGATGGCGCGCGTCGAAGTCATCCGGAACAAGGAGTTCAAGGAACGCGTCCCCGTGGACGTCATCCCGCGCAGCGAGTACGCGAACCAGTCCAGTAACTCCGGGACGCCGAAAGTGCAGTCCGACTGGAACAATCAGGTCTGGGAGGCACTGTTCATCTCCAGCGAAGAGAAGAACGTCACCGACCAGATATCGCAGTTCTACTCCTCGGGCGTCGGCGGCTACTACAGTCCGAGCGAGGACGCCATCGTCATCATCTCCGACAACCCCGACACGCCAGTCATCAGTAACGCGACGCTCGTACACGAACTCCAGCACGCCCTCCAGGACCAGTACTTCGACCTCACGCAAGCGAAGTACGCCGCGCCGACCCAGGACGGGAACCTCGCGGGTGACGGCGTCATCGAAGGTGACGCGAACTACGTCGAGTACGTGTACGAGGACTACTGCATCAACGGCACGTGGGACTGCGTCGCCACGCCGTCCTCCGGCGGTGGCGGTGGCGAGTTCAACTTCGGAATCTACGTCACCATCTTCAATCCCTACGCGGACGGCCCGAACTACATCGACCGCCTGAAGCAAGCCGGTGGCTGGGACCTCGTCGACGAGGTCATCCGGAACCCGCCCGCGTCGACGGAGACGGTCATCCACGCACGGACGCCGGACGAGGCGGAGCAGCCCGCGACCATCGAGTACGAGAACACCGCGACCGACGGCTGGGAGACGTTCCCCGGCCAGGGCGTCGACGGGTACGATACCGTCGGCGAGGTGTCGATCTACTCGATGTTCTGGTACGCGTCGTACCCCGAGCGCGCCGGTGGTCTCGGCCAGGACATCGTCGACTGGCGTGCGCTCCTCAGCGCCGAGGGCGAGTTCGACCGCTACAACTACAGCGCCCCGCCGTCGGACGGCTGGGCGGGCGACCGCGTGTACCCGTACACGTCCCCGAACAGCGACGAGGACGGGTACGTGTGGGTGACCGAGTGGGACACCGAGCGGGACGCCGAACAGTTCCGGGCGGCGTACCTCGAACTCCTGAGTGGTCTCGGCGCGGAACAGGTCGACGAGAACACGTGGCGCGTGCCGAGTGGCGCGTACGCCGACGCGTTCCGCGTCGTCATCGACGGGAAGCGCGTCGTCGTCGTGAACGGGCCGGACGTCGACGCGGTCGACGCCCTCAAACCCGAGTACGCGTCCGGGTCGACGAACGCGACCGCGTCGACGAACGCCGTCGCGGTCCTCGCCTGAGGTCGGTTCGCGAGGCGGTCGAGTCCCGCGTGAACGCGCGACCGACCGCGACCGCTCGCAACACTCCTTTTACACCGTCGCCGCCAAGTGCACGTGATGCGTCGAGTCCTCGTCGCTGTCGCGCTCGTCACCGTCCTCGCGCTCACCGGCTGTTCGGCGTTCCTCGACGTCGGCGGCATCGATGAACCCGAGTCGAACCGCCCGGACCCGAGCGAGGACGTCCTCGGCTGGGAGGACGGCTACTGGTGGAACGACTCGGTCGCCGTCACCGCGAGCGACGGCCTGTCGAAGGCGGAACTCGAGGTGGTGAGTGCGCGCATGATGGCGCGCATCGAGCGCATCCGCGGCCACGAGTTCACCGAGGACGTCGAAGTGCGAGTCCTCTCTCGCGAGGAGTACCGCTCGGGCGGGAGCGACGACCCCGAGGGGTCACCGACCGAGGAGCAGCTCTGGGAGGCGACGTTCGTCGTCGGCGAGGACGCGGGCGTTGCAGCGGCGTTCGACGAACTGTACGGGTCCGCCGTCCAGGGGTACTACACGAACGGCCGGATCGTCGTCATCGGGAGCGGCGCGGACCTCGGTATCTCGCGGGCGACGCTCGTGCACGAACTCGAGCACGCACTCCAGGACCAGCAGTTGACGCTGCGCGTGGACGGTCGAACGCGTGACGCGACGCTCGCCGGCCGCGGTATCGTCGAGGGTGATGCGAACTACGTCGAGTACCTGTACGAGCAGCGGTGCGCGAACGGGACGTACGACTGCGTCGACGTGCCCGAGAGCGGCGGTGGGGCGCCCGCGGAGTACAACCGCGGGTTGTTCGCGTCGACGTTCGTCCCGTACGCGGAAGGGTCGACGTTCGTCGCGGCGATCCACGAACGCGGCGGCTGGGACGCCGTCGACGCCGTGTTCGAAGCGCAACCCGAGAGCACCGAACAGGTCATCCACCCCGAGGCATATCCCGACGAACGCCCCGACGAGGTCGACGTCGAAGACCGGTCGAACGCGGACTGGAACCCTGTCGGAAGCCCGCAGGTCGTCGGCGAGGCGACCGCGTACGCGATGTTCTGGTACAACGGCCAGATACCGAACGACCACTACGCGAGCAACGACGACCCGTTGTCGCGGTTCACGTACGACCACCCCGTCACGGCGGGGTGGGGTGGCGACCAGCTGGTCGCGTACGAGAACGACGGCGCGTACGGCTACGTTTGGCGGACGACGTGGGACAGCGACGCGGACGCTCGCGAGTTCGCGGACGCGTACCGCGACCTCCTCGCGTCGAAGGACGCGACCGCTCGAGGTGACGGCGTGTTCGTCGTTCGCGAGGGCGCGTTCGCGGACGCGTTCCGCGTCGTCCGCACTGGCGACACCGTCCTCGTCGTGAACGCGCCGACCGTCGACGCACTCGACGGCGTGCACGAACCGCGGAATCGGGCACTCGACGGCGTGCACGAACGCCGCGATCGGGCAGTCGCGCGCGCCGGGACCGACTCGCTTTTCGGCGGGCCGCTCGAAGCCGGCGTATGAGCGAGACGTTCGACACGATTCCCGACGATGCGGTGCTGTCGGGGCGGGCGACGGACGCGTACTTCGACCGGACGGTCGAAGCACTCGAAGGTGCTGGCCGGAACCCGCACGTGGTCGCGGAGGTGACGGCGGACCAGTTCCCGGACGGCGAGTTCGAGGTGTTCGCGGGCGTGAAAGACGCGGCGGCGCTCCTCGAAGGACGCGACCTCGACGTGCACGCACTCCGCGAAGGCCGCGCGTTCGACGGCGGGCCCGTGATGCGTATCGCGGGCGACTACCTCGAGTTCGCACGCCTGGAGACGTCGCTCCTCGGGTACCTGTCGCACGCGAGCGGGTTCGCGTCCGCGGCGCTGCACGCGCGCCGGGCGGCGCCCGACTCGAACGTCCTGAGCTTCGGTGCACGCCACGTGCACCCGAGTATCGCGGCGGTCGTCGAACGGAGCGCGCTCCTGGCGGGCCTGGACGGGTTCAGTCACGTCGCCGCGGGCGACGTCCTCGGCCGGGAGGCGAGCGGGACGATGCCCCACGCCCTCATGTTGTGCTTCGGGCGCGGGAACCAGGAGGCTGCGTGGCGCGCGTTCGACGACGCGGCGCCCGCGGACGTTCCACGGGTCGCGCTCTGTGACACGTTCACCGACGAGAAGGACGAGGTGCTGCGTGCGGTCGACGCGCTCGGCGACGACCTCGACGGCGTCCGCCTCGACACCACGGGCAGTCGCCGCGGCGACTTCGAGCACATCGTCCGCGAGGTCCAGTGGGCGCTCGACGTACGCGGCCACGAGGACGTCGACGTCTTCGTCTCCGGCGGCCTCGGCCCCGAGGAGCTACGCGACCTCCGGCGCGTCGTGGACGGGTTCGGCGTCGGGAGCGCCATCACGGACGCGAACCCCGTGGACTTCGCGCTCGACATCGTCGCGGTGGACGGCGACCCGGTCGCGAAACGCGGGAAGCTCGGCGGCGTCAAACAGGTGTACCGCACCGCGGACGGCGCGCATCACGTCGGGCTCGCCGACCGACCCGGCCCCACGGACGGCACGCCGCTGCTGGAACCACTTCTCAAGGACGGCGAACTCGTCCGCGAGTTCGACCTCGCGGACGCGACCGACCGCTGTCTCGCCGACGCCCGCCGCGTCGACTACTGACGCGTCGCTCGTAGCGATTGCTGCAGTCAGGGGGCGAGCAGGCGACTCGTTGCTAGCGGTGGCGTCGACGCGAGTCGCACTCCCGCCTGGACGTCGACGCACCCACGCGTCGGGCACGCCGACCGTCGCCGCGGCTCCGTACTTCAAATCTCGCTCCAGAACCAGCTCGCGGTGCGTCGAGGTCGCTAGCGGAGTTCCTGAACGCTCCCGTTGGGTTCGCGCTCGCGGAACACTTGCCCGTCGAACAGCGTCACCATGACGTCCTCGCGTTCGTACGCGTTCGGCGCCAGGCCGGCCTTCCGGCAGACGCGCGCGAGGTACTCCTCGGCGCTCCAGCCGTGCTCGAGGGGGACGGTCGGGTACAGCCACCCGGACTCGGTGCCGGTATCGATCGCCGCGCCGTGGCGCCCGATCTCGATGTCCGCGACCGGGTCGTCCGTGAGGACGACGTTGTTCACGTAGCACAGCGAGACGGTGAGGTTGTCGAGCTCGGAGGGCGTGATCTCGGAGCCACACGAGTCCTCGCTCGCCGCCTTGATGGCGGCGTCCACGATGACGTGCCCGACGCGTTCGTCGCTCTCGTAGCCGCCCGCGCACCCACGGAGGCTCCCGCGGCCGCGAGTGGATTCCAGGCGGACGAACGCGCCAGTTCGCTCGTAGAAGGCGTCACGCATACTCCCCGGTTGTTCGCGCTGCCCGTTGACGACGAACGACTCGACGGCCTCACGAGCGAGTTCGACCGCTCGTGCACCGTCATCGTACGAGAAACTGGCGGTTGTCGCCTTCGACATACACGTATTACCGGGAGGAACGCTCTTGAACGCTTTCGTTTCGACTCGACCGGTCACCGCAGGAGTTAACCACGCCAGTGGTCTACGTCGAGTCGGTAGAGAGAGCCCGGCCACCGCTGCCCCTCCGGGGCGAGCGAGGAAAGTCCCCCCACCGTCCGGGCAGGCGACTGGACGCAAGTCCAGAGCGGGAGACCGCTGGCGCTGGAACAGAAACGACACCCCGTACCGCGAGCGATGAGGCGCGAGCGGTGACGCGAGTCACCGCTCGGCGCGAACGGCGCGAGCCGTGAGCGTGCGAACCGACCCGTGAGGGGAGGGAGCTAACCCGCCGAGCCGAGACCGGTGCGAACGGATGGAACGGCGAATCCTCGCCGGTGCAAGTCCACACCACAAGGTAGCCCGGACGCGGATGTGGACGCTCAGCCGAATGCCGGGCCGAACAGAAGGGGGCTTACTCCTCTCAACCACAACCGTTCGTCGAGCGACGGCTGTGCAACTCGCGCTCCGCGCGGGTCGCGGCCGTCGCTCGCAAAACGTTGATGGAAAAGTGAACGTGCCCGCGACCAGCGAACGGTGGTTCGTGTGGTCGAGCGTCGACCGCATCGGTACAGCGACCGCGCAGCGTCGCAGCCGCGACCGCGACGCCGCCGGAACCGCGACAGCGTGCCGGCAGCGGCCCCAGGAGGTGACTGCGCCCGAACGCACCGCCAAGGTTTACGTCTCGTGTAAACCTCGCTGTGGTGGCGAGGGCGTGTTCGGTTCCTCGGTTCCTGCCCGCTGCACCGGCGGCAGCGCGCAGCACCGCCACCGCGTCCGCGACCGCACCGCGCCTGCCCTTCCCCTGCTCGCAGCACGCGCGCAGTCCTGCGCGCGCTGCTCGCGGCCGGTCGGTGGCGAATCGACCGTTCGACCACCGGCTGGCGCGCGGTGTCGCGACGCGGCGAACGCCGGTGAGCCGCGTCGCGTCGATACTGCGCGAGGGACGAGGCGCGACCGGTGGTCGCGCCGAGTCGGCTGGGGAGGGCGAGGCTGTGATGCGGTGCGGTCGCGGTCGCATGGCCCGACTCGTCGCCCCACCGAAAGATACCTGTCAGTCTACCGAAAACCAGTCTGCATGGACGAACTCGCCCAGACGGCCCGGGCGTACGAGGCCGACAGCGACGCGTTCGTCGACAAGTACGAGACCGAATCCATCGCCGCGCGCTTCTGGGACGACGTCGACCCGACGTTCCCCGGCGACCGCATCCTCGACGTCGGCTGCGGCCCCGGCACCGACACCGCCACCTTCCGCGAGCACGACTACGACGTCGTCGGCTTCGACCTCACCGCCGCCTTCCTCGACCGCGCCACCGACGCCGTCGACGCACCCTTCGTCCGCGGCGACATGCGAACCCTCCCCTTCAAATCGAACGCGTTCGACGGCATCTGGGCGAGCGCCAGCCTCCTCCACGTCCCCCGCAGCGACGCCCCCAACACACTCGAAGAGTTCCACCGCGTCCTCGACGCCCCCGGCACGCTCGTCGCGACGCTCAAACGCCAGGGTACCGACCGCCACGCCGACGGCGACCGCCACTTCGAACGCTACACGCCCGACGACCTTCGCGCACTCGCCCGCGACGCCGACTACGACACCGTCACCGTCGACGGAAGCGGCGACCGCTGGCTCGAACTCACCGCCAAACGAACCGACTGAGCGGTCGCAATCAGCCCGACCCCGTCACGCCGCCTCGTCGAAGCCGTCCTCCCACCGGAACACGCCGTTACGCTGGACGACCTCGCCATCGACCTCCATGCGCGAGTCCTCGCTCACGTCCGTTATCATATCCACGTGTACCGCCGACTCGTTCCCCGACTCGCCCTCCGGGAGGTTCGCGTCGTACGCACGACCGACCGCCATGTGGACCGTATCCCGCATCTTCTCGTCGAACAGGATGTTGTCCGTGAACCGGTCGATACCCGGATTCATCCCGATACCGAGCTCGCCGAGGCGGCGCGCGCCCTCGTCCGTGTCGAGGATGTCCCCGAGGACGTCCTCGTTCACGCCCGCCGAATAGTCGACGACCTCGCCATCCTCGAAGACGAGGTGGACGTCCCGCACCTGCTTCCCGCGGAACGTCATCGGCACGTCGAACGACACCTCGCCCTCCGTGTCGTACGGCGCCGTGAACACCTCCCCACTCGGGAGGTTGCTCGAATTATACGCCACGCTCGCCGCCGAGTTCACCGCCGTCCGCCCCTCGACGGACATCGAGATATCCGTGTGGTCACCGACGACGAGCCGCACCTCCGACCCGTCGTCCAGGATCTCCTTCATCCCCGCCATCTCCTCGGCCAGCGCCTCCCAATCCCGGAGGATGGCGTCGTACACGAAGTCCTGATACGCCTCGTACGACATCTCCGCCTGCTGCGCGAGCGCCCGCGTCGGATGCAGCGTCGACACGTAATCCAAGTCCATCCACGCCTCCCTGACGGGCTCGTCCGCCTTCGACTTCGCCGCCCGCGTCCCAGCGTCCACGTCCACCGACGCACTCGCGTTCCGACTCGCACCCAACCGCAGCCCGACATCGGCGTTCTCCACGAGCGCCAACTCGTGCTCACCCACTTCGAACTCCCCAGGATGCGCCCGCAGATACGCCCGACTCGCCTCCGCCGACGAATACAACGTCACCACGTTCGCCCCACGCTCCCCCAACGCCTCCGCCACCGCCACCGCCAACTCGTGCGCCCCCTCACTCACCGACACCACCACGTCGTCGCCCTCCTCGACGCGCGCACTCCACTCGACCAGTACCTCCGCATGCTCGCGAACTCGCGAATCCATACCACGACCACCGACCGCCACCCACAAAACCAACCCGCATCCACCGTCCCACACCACACGAACCCGCCTACTGCTTACGCACCGTATAGTTCGTCCCCACCTCGTTCATGTTCAACTCGTCAGCACGCCGCTTCGCCGACTTCCGATCCTCGAACGGGCCCTCCACCTCACGCGAACCCACCATCACGTAGTAGTCGCTCATCGAACCCCCCTATCCAGTCCACGACAAAGAGTCTCACGACTCGACGCGCGAGCGACCGCGAGAACGAAACGGATGGGCCCTGGCGGATTTGAACCACCGATCGCCCGGTGTCCCACAGTCGTGACACCCACGGCGCCGCGTTTGTGTCAGCAAACTGATATGAGCCGGGTGCTGTGAACCAGACTGAGCTAAGGGCCCTCTGTCGGCGTTTTGCAGACAGACCCTCTTGAGTCTGCCGGATACGCACCGCAACGTCGTCTAATCAATCACTGCCCGGCCCGGCGTGCACGAATCTCGGTGACCAGTTCCTCCGCCCCCTCGACGACGACGCAATCCAGGCCCTCCCGCTCGTAGTGGTCGAGTTTCCGCTCGAAATCCGCCTCGTTCGGACGCTCACCCGCAGCGAACCCGTTCACCTCGACCCAGAGGTCGACCTCCGGCAGGTAGAGGTCACTCGTCCAGTTCGTCTCCGGGACTTCGGGATGAACCTCGTACACGACGTCTCGTTCGTGCAACGCGGTCGCGACAGCCAGCTCCAGTCGGCTGTCGAGCGTCGCTCCCTGCGGTCCCTCGCACGAGACGCCGTACCGCTTGCCGGCGTCGACGTCCGCACGTTCGCACGCCTCGCGCCACGACCCGAACCGCTCTTTGATGGTATCGTCACCGTATGCACCCCGCTCGGCGTACTGACGTGACGTCAGGTGGTCGCTCTCGACCGCCTGCTGGACCGCACGGAGGTCCTGTAACATCTCCGCCGTCTCCTCGGGTCCGTACGCCTCTGGCTGTCCACGTTCCAGTCCCACATCTTCGAGCAGGTCGTTCCAGCCCCTATCGAGTCGCTTGTCTATCGTATTGAGCGACGGGAATCGGTCGTCGTTCGCCGCCTCCTCGGTCGTCGGCGCTTCGCCATTCTCGGCAGCATACGCCAGCACGGCCTCCTGCAGGTCCGCGTAATCTCCATCGTCCGTCGCTCCGGTGTGTTGGTTTCCGTAAAACTCCCCCATCGAACGAATTCACGCACTGAACCATCATAAAACTACCATATTAATAACATATTGGTTCGCTTGGTGCCTCCCTGCGCGTCGGTTGCTTCGACAGACCACGGGTGCCGCGTTGAGAGTGCTGCGAGGGTGAGAGTCCGGCGGCTATGGGGTGGTTGGTGTGGGAGGAGCGCCGTCGCCAGGACTCGAACCTGGGACAACCACGTTAACAGCGTGGTGCTCTACCATCTGAGCTACGACGGCTTCTGCATTACTGTGTTGACGCGGGTCGCTGTATAGGGCTTTCGTTTCGCCGTCGGGCGTGTGGGGGTGTGTCGTGTGGTTTGGGCGCGCTGGCGTGGCTGGCTGTGGTGGTTTCGATGGGTTTTCCGTTCGAGGCGGTGAGTGGTGTGGTATGAGCGACGAGGCCGACGCCGGCGAGGGTGACGACGCGTTCGAGCGGGTGGTGGGTGAGGTCCGCGAGTGGGTGGACCCGGACGACGCGGAGTGGGCGCGGATGCGTGAGGTGGCGGGCGAGCTCGCGGCGCGTGCGGAGGCGGCGGTCGTGGAGCTGTGTCCGGCGGCGGACGTGATGCAGGTGGGGTCGACGGCGCGCGGGACGTGGATCGCGGGGGACCGCGACGTGGACCTCTTCGTGCGGTTCCCGCCGGACGTGGACCGCGAGGACCTGGAGGCGTGGGGCCTCGAGGTCGGGCACGCGGTCCTCCCCGACGGACGCGAGGAGTACGCGGAGCATCCGTACGTCAAAGGGGAGTACGAGGGGTTCGACGTGGATTGCGTGCCGTGTTATCGCGTCGAGTCGGCCGCTGACATTCGGTCGGCGGTGGACCGGACGCCGTTCCACAACGAGTACCTGGAGAGCCGACTCGACGACGACCTGGCTGCGGACGTCCGCGTCACGAAGCAGTTCTTGAAGGGTATCGGCGTGTACGGGAGCGACCTGAAGACGCGCGGGTTCTCGGGGTACGTCACCGAGTTGCTGGTCCTCGAGTACGGTGGGTTCCGCGAGTTCGTCGAGGCGGCCGCTGGTTGGCAGCCGCCGGTGGAGTTCGACCCGGAGGGGCACGCGGCGGCGTCGTTCGACGACGCGCTCGTCGTCGTCGACCCGACGGACCCGGAGCGGAACGTCGCGGCGGTGTGTTCGACGCGGAACGTCGCGCGCCTCCAGCATCACGCGCGAGCGCTCCTCGACGAGCCGACCGTCGACCGGTTCCGGCCGCGCGACCCGGAGCCGCTCGACGAGGCGGCGGTCCGCGAGCACGTCGCGCGCCGCGGGACGACGCCGGTCGCGCTCGCGTTCGCGCCACCGGACCTGGTCGACGACCAGCTGTGGCCGCAGCTCCGCCGGTCGCTCGACGGTATCGTCGACGAACTGGACCGCCGCGGGTTCGACGTGCTGCGGTCGGCGGCGTTCGCGACCGACGACCGCGACGCGGCAGCGCTGTTCGCGGAGCTCGAGGTCGCCGAGCGCCCGGCGGTGACGCGCCACGACGGCCCGCCGGTGCACGTCGACGCGCACGCGACGGGGTTCTACGAGACGTACGCGAGCGACGAGGACGCGTACGGGCCGTTCGTCGACGACGACCGGTACGTCGTCGAACGCGACCGCGAGTTCACGACCGCCGTGGCGCTCCTCGAGAGCGACGCCGTGTTCGACGTCCGCCTCGGAACGCACGTCGAGACTGCGCTCGCGGAGGACTACGACGTGCTCGCGGGCGACGCGGTCGCAGCGCTCGCGGACGACTTCGGTGTGGAACTCGCGCGGTACTTCGACCCTGCACCGTGATCACCGAGCATACGGCGTCCGCCAGGACGCCGTTTCTCGCCGCCCGCTACCGCCCGGAGCGGTCGCCAAGTCAGTCGTCGAGCGCGTGGATCTCGCGGGCGTCGTCGAGGAGGTCGCGGACGTCGTCGTCGACGTCCTCGTCGGTCGGGATGGGGTCGCGGCCGTCGAACGTCTCGTGGACCATCGCCACGCCTTCCGCGAGCACGTCGAGGCCGTAGCCGCCTTCGAGCACGAACCCGATGGGGGCGTCGACGGCGTCGGCGAGCGCGCGAAGCCGGTCGGTCATGATGGCGTACCCTTCGGTGGAGACGCGCATCCGCGAGATGGGGTCGTGGCGGTGCGCGTCGAACCCCGCCGATATCAGGAGGAGGCCGGGGTCGTAGCGTTCGATAGCGGGTGCGACGACGTCCGCGATAGCGGCGGCGTAGTCGGCGTCGCCGGCCCCCGCCGGCAGTGGGAGGTTCAGCGTCGTGCCCTCGCCGTCGCCCTCACCGATCTCGTCCACGTCGCCCGTCCCCGGGTAGAGCCCGGACTCCTGGAGGCTCGCGAAGAACACGCGGTCGTCGTCGTACCAGATGTCCTGCGTGCCGTTCCCGTGATGGACGTCCCAGTCGACGATGGCGACGCGGTCGACGTCGCGCTCGTGGAGTGCGTAGTCCGCGGCGACCGCGACGTTGTTCACGAAACAGAACCCCATCGCGTCGTCCTCGACGGCGTGATGCCCGGGTGGCCGCCCGAGCGAGAACGGCGTCTCGCGGCCCTGGTCGCCGTCGAGCGCGCTCTCGGCGACCCACTGCGCGATTCCCGCGCTCTGCATGATCGCGTCCCAGGATTCCGCGACCGCGACCGTGTCCGGGTCCCAGTCACCGCCGCCGTCCGCGCAGAACTCGCGGAGCTCCTGGACGTAGTCGGCGTCGTGCACGCGCTCGACCGCCGAGAGCGCCGCGGGGTCGGGTTCGACGTACGCGACGCCGTGCTTGCGCTTCAAGCCCTCGCGGATCGCACGCAAGCGGTCCGGCGTCTCCGGATGCCGCGGTCCGGTGTCGTGGTCGAGGCACGTCTCGCTGTAACCGAAGTTCATCTGGAGGTCACTCGAAGAGCGCGAAGTACGTCTCGATGTCTTCAGCCTTCACGGTACGTCGGTCCGCGTGTCGCGCGAGCGTCGCCGCCGCGCTCGCGACGTTGTCCGCGTAATCCTCGAGGATGTCCGCGAGCGCGATACGGGCGTCCATCGACACGCGATACGAGTTCCCGATGTCGATGCGCGCGATGCGGTCCACGGGCGCGATCGGGAGTTCGAGGTCGTCGCCGTCGAGGTCGGCTGTCACGCCGAAGTCCGACGCCATCAGCGTCTTCCGGCCGTCCTCGGTGGCGACGTCGGCGGCGTCCACGGCGAGGTCGGCACCGTGCTCCTGGATGCGTCGCGCCAGCTCCTCGGCGGCACCAGCGCTCACGCGGAGATCGCCTGCGTTCCGTCGAATGATTGTATCCACCGGCGCGAACGGCAACTCGACGCTCATACACAACTCCGGGGTCGGCCACGCCTTAGTATTTTCCGTAGACGTAACGAGGTCGGCGGAGAACGCGCTTCGCGGACGCTCGACACGTTACGGATGCTGTCAGATCGACGGGTCTGCGACCACGACGCTGCCGACTGCGGTCAGACGACGCCGTCGAACGGGTCAGGCGACACCGCGGCCCGCGGCAGACGAGGTCTCCGAACCGGTCAGACGACGTCGTCGGCGTCGACGCGACCGTCTACGAGGTCACCGCGGACCGTGACCTCCTGGCCGAGGTGGACGTCCGCGTCCGTGTCGACGCTCATCGTCTCCTCGCCGTCGTCGAGCACCACGGGATTCCCGGCCTGGACGACGGTACCCGTGAATTCCACGCGCTCGCCGTCCTCGCGGGACCGCTGGGCGGCGACCGCGCCACCACCGGCGTCGTCCGCCGTCGCCGTCTCGCCCGCGTCGTCCGTCGAGTCGCCCGCACTCGCGTCGCCGTCGTCCGCGAACGCGTCCAGTCCGGTCGCCTCCTCGTCGCTCGCGCCGTCAGCGTCGGCGGCCGCGCTCGTCGCGTTCCCGTCGAGTACCGTCACCGAGGACCGCCAGCCGGCCGACGCTTCGAGGTCGTCCTGCCAGCCGTCCTGTATCTCCACGTCCGCGAACGCCACGCGGTCGCCGGGTCCGATGTCGTAATCCGCCTTGTCGCCCCAGAGCGCCACGCGGATGTCGCCCGAGTCGTCCTGCACGCGCACGTTCCGCACCTGGCCTTCGCTCCCGTCGTCGCGGTCGAACGTCCGCTTCGGGTCCGAGGACCGCACCACGCCCGCGATGTCCACGGTCGTATCGAGCTCCAGCTCCGCGATCGGGACCGACTCCGGCTCGTACGCGATCTCCTCGTCGAGCTCCTCGATGGCGCCGCGCTCGCCGACGTGCAGCTCGAGGTCGCCGTCGCGCTCGCGCGTGTACCCGTCCACGACCTCGACGCTGTCACCCGCCGCGACCTCGTTCACGGTCTCCGCTTGCCCGTCCCACATCGTCACGCGAACGCGCCCGGTCTCGTCGCCGAGCACGAGGTTCGCGACCTTCCCCTCGCTCCCGTCGTCGCGGTCGAACGTCCGCACCGACTCCGTATCCAGCACTTTGCCCTTCACGTTCACGTCCGACAACCCGAGCGAGAGGCCGTCGATCGTGCTCTCGCCGGAGACGTCGACGTTCACGTCCGTATCCGGCGCCGGCTCGACGTCGTCGACGTTCACCTCCACGCCGTTGTAGCCCTCCTTCGGTCGCCCACCAACCTTGAGGACGTCACCGACCTCGAGCTCCTCCTCGGCCGCATCCGCTTTCTCGTCCCAGAACGCGAGCCGGACGCTCCCCGTCTCGTCCGCCACCTCGACGTTGATGACGCGGCCGTCCGGCTGGTCGTCGCCGTCGCGCTCGAACGCGCGCTTCTCGCCGACCGACGTCACCTTCGCGACGAACTTCACCTCCTCCATTCCCGGTTCGACGTCACTCACACCCTCGACTTCGCCGTCCTCGAGTTCGTGCGCGACGAGCATCGCCGCGGACTCCTCGTCGGCGAGGCCACCCATCTGCTCGACCTTCGCCTCCACCGCCTCCCGGAACTCCTCGATGGAGACGTCTGTCTCGAGGTCCTCGTAGACGTCCTCTATCGCGCCCATAATCGTACGGTTTCGCAGGGTTGGCCGCCGCTTAAGCGTTGTCCTCTCGTCGTTTCGGCGACCGCAGTCCGCGGCGGTCGTCGTCGGCGAATACTCGGCATCGACGACCCTTACGCGGACCGCTACAAGAACCCTCGGCCCGCGGCAGCGACCGCGCCGCGACCGCCCCGTCGCCGACCGTTACCGCGTCGCGTCAGTGTCGACCGTCAGCGCGTCGCGTCGGCGACGACCGTCGTCTCGCCCTGCGCCTCGTGCTTGACCGTCACCGACTTCGGCACGCCGTTCTCCGTCCCGACACCCGCCGAGTACTCGACCATCCCGAGGCACTGCTGGCACGAATCCACGTCCGTCTCCACCGCCTTCATCGTCACCGTCAACGCGCCGTCCTTCAGCTCGATGTCGACGAACGCCGCCTCGTGGCACGGATCACTCGTCGGAATCTTCCCCTCGACCGACGCACCACTATCCGTGAACGACACCGTCGCTGAATTCTCGCTCCCACACCCAGTCTTCACGGTCTCAACCGACCGATCACCGAGCGACATCGGCTGCTCGGTCGTCGACGCCTCCGTCTCCGTCGGCTGCTCGGTCGTCGACTCACCATCGTCCTCGTCGGTCGTCGACCCGTCACCGCTCCCCGTACCGTCACTCAGACACCCCGCAACAGCGAGGGAACCAGTCACCGCACTCGCCCGTTTCAACAGCGTACGTCGCTTCATATCCCACCAAAAGCCCCCTGTTTTCAAAGCCCTTTCCCACGGTGAAAAATCACTTTCAGCCAGCCCCCGCGCTAGCAGCCCCCACGCGCCGCCCCGCGATTCCACCCCACCAACATCGTAACCCTCTTGTGTACCACCGCGAAACGTAGAGATGAGTCCGGGTAGGGTAGTGGACTATCCTCTTGGCTTGCGGAGCCAGGGACCGGAGTTCAAATCTCCGTCCGGACGTAACGGGCGTACGCCCGTACCGCAGTTTTCGGCTGTGGCATGAACTGAGAAAAAGTCATGTCGCAAGCCAACCCACGTAACAACGAACACCGACCAGCCCGCCGTCTGGCGGTTTCGGGAACGTGTCATACCAGGCACAACCCCCGACGCCGTCTATCGATCTCCGAGCGCAAGCCAACTACCAGGGTGCGCGCATGAGCGAGAATCACTCCACCATCGAGGGCATCATCCTCGTTCCCGAACCGTCGCGCGCGGAACTCGGAGAACGCCAACAACTCGACTACCAAGACCACCGTGAGAACCTGCTGGAGTGGCTGCTGGTATTCGGCAAGAATCCCAGCCACGCCGAGGGATACGCGACCGCGACCACGAAGAACACCGCCCAGCGCCTCGACGCGTTCTATCGCTGGGTCTGGAACGAGTTCGACGGCTACACGACCGACATCACGCACGAACACGCGGATGCGTACATGCGGGAACTCGCCCGAAGAGACGACGGGAACTACTCGCGGAACAACACGCAGAGTTCTATCAAGCGCCTGTTCAAGTGGCAACACCACGAGCGCGGTGGCGAACTCTGGGAGCCGGAGATCGTGTTCACGGAACCGTCCGGAACGGGCGAGCCACGGGACTACCTGACGCGCGAGGAACGGAGTCGGATACGTCAGGCGGCCCTGGAGTATGGTTCAATCCCGAGCTACGACAACCTCAGCCCCGAGGAGCGGTCCAAGTGGAAGGCGTACCTCGCCCAGCGACTCAGCAAGCACAAGCGCGACGTCACGCCTGCGGACTGGGAGCGCGCGAACAGTTGGAAGTTCCCCAGTCTCGTTTGGACGAGCCTCGACGCGGGCCTTCGACCTGTGGAGGTTGAGCGCGCACGCACGACCTGGGTGGACGTCGACAACGCAGTTCTCCGGATTCCGCGCGAGGAGAGTTCCAAGAACGACGGCAACTGGACTGTAAGCCTGCAGGAACGTACCGCGAACGCACTCGACCGCTGGCTCACCGAACGAGAACAGTACGACGACTACGCGGACACCGATGCCCTGTGGCTGACGCGCTTCGAGAACCCGTATCAGACGAACTCGCTCCGCCAAGTTCTCAAGCAACTGTTCGAGATCACCGGCATCCCCACGGAGAACCGAAAAGTGTCTTGGTATATGATACGTCATAGTGTTGGCACTTATATGGCCCGCGAGGACGGCCTGGCTGCAGCCCGCGCGCAGTTACGGCATAAGTCCGTTCGCACGACTGCTCGATACGACAACGCACCACCCGAAGACCGCCGCGATGCACTCGACCGCATGGGATAATCATGGACGACAACAACCACCCGGACATCAACGAGAACCGCTTGCTCAAACTCATCGAGGAGTACGCGAACACCACCTCGCGCGAGGAAGAACGTGAGATTGAATCACAGGTGCTGGCCGAAACTGTATGGCGAATCGACAAGGACGGCAAGATGGACAATTGGGTGTCCTTCAGCAAGGGTGAGTGGAGGTCGTTGATGGACAACGTCGAACCCCTCAACGAGAACGGGAAAATGCAACTCAGACGGCCGTTCATCAAGGACCTGTAACTCGGCTCCTCTCCCTTCTGGTGGGCATCCGCGAGAACCCGGCGACCTTCCATACGTCCTGTCACCCGAACCAGAGTGAAACCCTCCAATCCAGGCGGTACGCCGGTTATATTCGAGTCTCGTTTTATACTCAATTCGGCATATTCGCTTACTGTACCGAGACACAGATAGACTGTGTCCCCGACCCTCGTACAGCCACGGACGGCTCTCGTACTGCGTTTCAGCGGCCAAACGTAGGAAGACCCACGGAAACACAGGAAAGCCAGCACGGGCCGCTACAGGACTTCTGTGTGGGTTCTACAGGTGCATCTCTCTCCGCTGTTCTCCCCGACCTCAACAGCGTGCTATAACTCTGTCACACTACAACTGTACACCAGCTGCTATCCACTACAGTCCGTGTAGATATTTCCATGTACTTCAACGAGAAGGCCGCATCTCACACTCAAAAGTGTACATGAGGAGTGTGTTCATGTAGGCTGTCTTATTACCACTATGATTACTACCAGTATGACACCCACTTAGAAGTCCACGGTGTGATTTCTCAAGAACAGGCAGCGCTCCACGGATCTCCCGACCTTCTCGTTGTAGTCCGCCAATGAGTGACAGGACTCTTAGGACACACCGCCGGAGACTGCCTGATTACTAAACGTCTGGTTTCCGGCGCTTTGGGGTATTGAACCGGGTACTAACGACCGACATGGTTAATACCGCTCACCGAGTTATACTACTGTAGAAGAACCACCGAGGCGTAGCCTTGGTCAATCGCTTGTCTGCAGTTTTCAGCGACCAACGATGTTGACGAGTGGGGGACTTCTACGGATCTAAATATATAATGACGACTACAACTGTAGCGCCGAGTGACGACTCCACTCGGTTACTAAACGACGCAAGAGAGCGGTGTTCCCGAGCAATCAGTCAAGGATTCAACCAGGATACGCCAGTTCTCATTGAGGCACTCCCGTCTACCGGCAAGAGTTCTGGGGTGATTAGGTGGGCCGCGGATACCGGACACCCTCTAACTGTACTTACTGCTCGACACGATCTCTATGAGCAGTACGAGGGATGGTGTGACAAACACGAACTGTCGTACAAACGCCTCCCATCGTTCCACAGGGATTGTGAGACGGCAAACGGAGGTTACGGGACGACTTGGGCCAAACGAGTCGGTAAGGTGTATGATGATCAGGGGCTGTTCGGTGGTGAAATCCACAGATTCGCGCATACCCTATTCGATGAAACGTTACCTTGTCAGGAAGGGGGGAAGTGTCCCTTCTACGAGGAACGGGACTTCGATCCCGATGACTATGATGTACTTATTGGATACTACACCCATGCACACTCGTCTAAGTCCCCCTACGGTACCGATATCACCAAGGACCGATTCGTAGCCATTGACGAGTTCCCCGATGGAGCTTTCCTGAAGACCTTCGATACCGGAACGGTCACCAAGGCGGTGAACGCACTACTGGGCGACTGCGATGACAGTCCGTATCAGTTCAAGAAGGAGCTGACCAAACAACGAACCGATACCACCCTACGCGAAGCAGGAACGGAGTGGCTCACGGAGATACTTGCTGAGCGGGATGTGGTGCAGGTTGTAGAAGACATGGCTGGTGGTGCGCACGTTGATGCTGCTACAATCGCTTACGTCGTTCTCAATGCGACGGAATTGGAGAACGGCTGGGAGTACGCTACGCTCCCCAATGGACAAGTCGGGGCTATCAACCCTACTGACGAATCAGTAACCATCCTTACTCGGCCCGATATTGGGGACGCCAAGGGTGTGATTGCCCTCGATGGAACACCTACTGTCGAACTATGGCGGCTTCTGCTTGGCGAGTCGCTTACCCACGAAGCAATTCACTCTGACGAGGAGAAGGGCGAATACCTTGAGGAGGGTCTCGGAATCCGGGTAGTACGCACGAGTGAAAACGTCAAACCGTATTCGAGCGGGATACACGTCACCCCGCCGAAGGATATTGCTCTCATCGAGGGGGTGGGACTCATCGAGGAAGAACTACCATCGCTCATTTCGTCGAGGCGGGCAATCAATCAATACAAGAAACTGGGTCTTGCCGATCTCGTCGACGATTGGACTCACTACGGTGCTACGAAGGGAATAAACAACTTCGGAAAGAAGCGGGTCGGAATCGTAGTTGGAAGCCCGCACTATGGCGATCAGGAACTACAGAAATGGGGTGCGCTGGCGGGGAAATCTCTCTCACGAGCTGAAGACCAGTACGGTTCTAACGTGGACTTCGGTGACTACGGTAACAAACTGCTGTACGGGATGAGAGAGCAGGCTGTTCTCCAAGCGCTGATGCGATTCGGTCGTGATGGAGGCGGTGCGACTGTCTACGTGCATACCTCCGCTCTCCCCGAGTGGGTCCGATATAAGGCCGTTAGCCCGCAAGTACACACTTGGGTTGGTGAAAAAGAGGGGATGAAGAAGGTGATCGCCGCAATTGACGAGTTGGAGGAGAGGGAGTGGCGGTGCAGTCAGATTGTCGATGCTGTACCGCTATCGCCCCAGCAAGTCCGCACCCACCTGAACCGACTCGAAGAGTTTGGGTTTCTGAAATCACGCCGTGGAAGTGGTCGCGGAAGACCCTACATCTGGAGTGACCATGGAATCGACTCAATCGGAGATTGGGGCCATGTGAACTTCGACGTCTGACAGGGTCTTCGAAAGTCCGGCATATACACGACTATATGCGAGACTTTCGTGAACCGTGTAGTGCCGTTGGGGGGGAGTGTAAATATTTCCGCGCTCAATATTCACACGTACTTCCACGAGAAGGGCGCGAGCGAAGCGAAGCGGTTTCCACCGGGAAGGAGGCTGAGCGTAGCGAAGCCGACTGAACCGATTCACACTTGCTCACCACGGAGTCATGTGCTCCGCGACTGTGCTACTGACCCTTCGAAACTACGTGATTTCGGGGAAAATTCTCATACGATGTAACGTTTGTTGGCGGCCTCCGATTACGTCTGGTGTTGCAACCTCCCGTCGCCCGCCGCTTCTCGCTGTCTTCCACTCAGTCAGACAGCCACCAGATGGTGTTCCGCCCGCCAATCTGTTTCCGGGTGAGTTGCCCGGCCTCCTCCAGTTGTACGAGACGATTGTACACAGACCGCCGTTGCAGCGGGAGTGCGTCCGCTACCTCAGCTGTCGATAGAACTGGGTCGTCAGTCTCCTCGAACACGGCCAGGATTTCCTCGTCGGTGACGCGCGGCTTTCGCCCTGGTTTCGAGTCGCCCACATGTGAGAGGTCGTCACTCCGGCGATTAAAGATTCCGTCTAAGGGAGTAACGCGCGCACTCTGGCGTGTCAGCGGGCAGAAGATAGGTTTACTATTACTGCCGTCTAAGGAATTAACGTAGAAGGGCCGGTCCCTCGGGGCGTGAATCATCGGAAACGCCCGTGCGTTAGAGGCGCACGGACTGGCCTTCTTGGAGCAGAAAGCCAATGTCAAGTACGAAGTCTGGAAGTCAAAAGCATACCGCCGTCGAACACCTGACCTTCACCGCGCGCACCAGTCAAAGAGTATCGTGGGAGTCCTGGGAGTTCACCGTCGTCGGCCCGTACCAGGTCAAAGTCACGAACGCCAGTTACGGCTACCTGAAGGAGGACCATGCGTATGTGGTCGGTGTCGAGGAGCGCGAGGGTGTGATTGTGCCCGCGGAGTGCGAGTGTCCGGCTGATGTCCATGGAGACAAGGACTGTAAGCACAAGGTCGCGCTCGCGACGGTCGCTGGCCCGACTGTTCTTAATGCAGCGGTCGACTTCGAGAGGCCCGCGTCCAACTCCGACGCGCTGGAGAGTGCCACGACCGCGAAGGACCTGCTAACCTCGGACACGGACGTTCTCGCCGATGACCACCAAGATTGTGCGGAGTGTGCTGGCCTGTCCACGATGCCTTGCTGGGAGTGCGTCCGCGACGGGAAGCGCCATCTGAAACTCTGAGGTCTCGACTTCTACCTCCGGGGGTAACGTACTCTGTGGAAACACCTCGATTTGAGCATCTCACTATTAGTGATGCACTGAGACGATCTGAGTTGTCAGTTACAGTGCCTGCCGTCCCCGAACAATCGGGAGAGTGTTGGTTTACTCCTCAGGCTTCGTCAGGATCAGGATGTTTTCTTCAATGTCGTCGTAGTCCGCGGTCGTCGCCGCCATGTTGCGCCAAAGACGGATCTCAGGAGGTTCAAACCCGACTCGCTCTTCGGCAAGTTCACCGAGAATCTCTGCCGTCTCTACCTCAACTTGCCAGTACGAACCGGAGTCACCTACAACATACGCAGCCTTGCCACCAGGAGCAAGCAAGTCATACACTTGTTCGAAGTGGTGTTGCATCCCTGCAAAGTACTCCTCGATCACTCGGGGGTAATACTTCCCGAACCCGTGAGAGATGTCTTCATCAACAATGATCTGCTCCATCTCAGACACAATCGAGTCTACTTGGTCGTTCTCTCGGATGTCGACCTGTTCGCCTTCATCGTCGGCAACGTAGATGTTCTTCGTGTGCGAGCGGATGTTCGCCTTCTTGATTTTTTGCAAGTCCTTGTTGTCGTCAGCGGCATTAAGCCAAATGAGTTCGAGCCGCTGATTTCTCGTGTAATCGTGTTCTGCAGGGTATGGCGGGGAAGTGATGAGATAGTCCACTTCACCATTGTGTTTGTCCGTGTTTAGTAGCTCAGATTCCTCACGGAGAGTCTTCGCTAGCTGGCGAGCGTCTGCACGAATAACCTCGGTCTCGCCCGGATCAAGGTCCCCTGACTCGACAGCTGATTGGACAGTCTCCAAATCTTCCTCGATCTCGGCGAGTTTCGATTTGAAGATCGTGAACACGTCCTTATCCCCTTCCTGCTTGCGGTCACGGGTTGCTTCAGGGCCGAATCGAACGTTACCCACGTCTTCAGGCAGAATCGCAATCATCGCCAGCTTGAACAAGTCAGTCACATCGTCGTCAGGCAACTTCTCGATGTGATACTTCAGGACCTTCATCTTCTTCAGTGGCTTCTCGGAGAGCCACCCTTTCGGCGTCTTCTTGGGTTCGCTGAAGTCGTACTTGCTCAGGTCAACATCTTCGCTGTCTTGATTCCCGAAGGAGTCGAGTGTCGTGTTCCCCTGTGATGAGATCTGTTTAAAGATTGGCTCGACAGTGGCTAGAAGGTCGGCCCGCCGGTCACGGTAGTCATCAAGATCTACGTCCCAATTCGTCTTACAGCGTGCGCTTAGGACGGATGCTGGTGAGGTATCCGTGCCGATGCAATCAATACCGAGTTTCTTGGCGGCGAGTGTGGTTGTTCCCGTCCCGTTGAACGGGTCGATAATCAGGTCTTCCTGCTCGATATCAAATTCGTCGACTAAGCCTGTGATGACTCTATCTGAGAAGGCGTAGACGAACCGATACCAATCGTGGATATCTACGTCGTCTAGACGCCCGATATTTGATTGGTGCTTCAAGCTATCTGCCTCGTTGGTTTGTGTGGTCTTCATGGTTGGCGTTTAAGTTTGTGATTGTAGCGGTGGCCAGTATCTTCGCAAACACTCGGGTTATACCAAGAGCGTCTTCGCAGACAGTCGTATTATAGCTAACTTTTCTCTCTGGTGTTGGCGAGAGATTATAACTTCAGCTTCTGGATTCTGAACCATGAGCGAAGAGATCGACAGAGAAGATTTTCGTAGTCAGGCGAAGGTATTCAAGGCACTCCAATCAGAAGGCCGACTGAAGTTACTAAAGGAGGTGAGTGATCGGCAGCCCGTTTCAGCACCCGAACTAGACGACGAGTTTGAGGTTACGAGTGAGAGCATCAAGAAGAGGCTGAATCAGTTAGAGGAAGCTGGATTGCTCAAATCGTCACGGGAACGTGGACCCGGCAATCGCCCCAGGGATGAGTACGTTCTCGCATACGAAGAGAAGGGTGTGATGGTGCAGCTCGATGTTGTGCCTGACGACTATCACTTCTATCTTGGTGAATCTGACGTAGCGCCTCCGCGCTAACTCTCTTTTTTCGTTCGAGATACGACCAACTGCGAAGACTATCGCCGATTAAATTCGCAGATATGTCGGCTCTGTGTTAGTTTTACCACCCACCCCTGCCAAGGCACATGTGTCGATGGCAAAATACAAACCAATCATCAAATGGGTGTTCGACCACCAATCCGAAGAGTACGGCACAGAAGAAGAGATCCCGTTCCATCGAGATCACATCGAGATGGCGATGGAGGACTTGGATATAAGCGTCGGAAACGTACCTGACATCCCGTATGCGTACCGTAGCCGTCGCCCGCTCCCTGACGAAATCTCTAAGCATGGGTACACGGCAGTTGTCATTGATGACAAACGTGAGGGTGAAGATCCGACCTACATGTTCACGAAGACGGAGCAGTTGATTCCCGTTCCCGATACCGTGGACGAGACCCATCAAACCAGTACCAGTGTACTCCCGGAGGCTGTCCGTAAGTACATCGGGAAAGACGAGCAGGGTGCGCTCACTCAGGTGAGGTATGCTGGCCTGCTGGATGATTTCACGGAACTCGATACTTATCATCTTCAATCGCACCTCCGGATGCGTGTCCGTGGGCGTGAGGCCGAACTTGACGACCTGTATGTCGGCGTCGATGAGGACGGGAGTCACATCGCTCTAGCTGTCGAGGCGAAGGGAGAAGGTGAGACATTGAACAGGAATCAGCTCATCCGCAACACTCGGGGGATACAAGACAAGAGCGAGTACCCTAATTCGGTACGGACGCTGGCGGTCAAGCTGGACGAAGACGGCTACTTCTACCTGTTCGAGTTCGAGGTATACCAAGATGATGAGGGGGAAGACAAGTTGGAAACCGATCAAGTCTGGAAATACGACTTCCAGTCAGAGTAAACCACTATGAGCAAGTACAAAACCGTTATCGAGCGAGTGTTCGAGGATGAAGTAGAAGCAAACGGTGTAAACAGAGAGTTGAGGTTCACTCTGGATGATTTGGAGGAAGCAATCAAAACGATGGGTCTCGAAGTGCGCTGTGCGCCTGACATCCCCTACATGTACGGGGCGAAGCGTCCCCTCCCTGAATCAATCGCCGGTCATGGCTACACCGGCATAGAAGTTGCCGAGAACGGAGACGAAGCCCAAGTGATGTACAAGTTCGCTCGGTGATCGAGAGCAACCCGCGTTCGTTCTCGACGACTTCCACCAGGTCCAGAACCCGCGCGTGATGGACGACGACTACTTCGACATGGTGCTGGAGAAGTAGGACGAGCTGGCTTGAGGATTGTGACTCAAAGTTAGACGCTAAACCCCATCTTCCGGCTAATTACATCCCCTCCAGTTGGTCCTATCCAGGGGGTTTCACCCTACAACTAATATAGGACTTTACCGTGGTTGTCGCCACCGCCAGCGCAGTAGGTTTTATGTAGTCTCGCCCCTTCTAACCTATCGTCACAGCCGAAACACGGCTCGCAAGACCACCATACTTGGGCCGATTCAAGTACTATCACTTCCTCGGAACGAAGTGACGAGGCGGCTTGCGGAGCCAGGGACCGGAGTTCAAATCTCCGTCCGGACGTTTTCAGCGGACAACAACGACGAGCGTAGCGAGGAGTGCGTCCGCTGAAAACGGACGCGCGGAGATTTGAGCAAGCGAGTCGCAGCGCGCGAACGCAGTGAGCGCGACCGTCTCGCCCAGTTCAAATCTCCGTCCGGACGTTCCTTCGTTCCTTCACTTCGTTCAGTCACTTCGTCACGTCCGGACGTGCCCCCGCTCGCTGGCGCTCGCGGGGACTCCGTCCGGACTTGCTAGTTGGTTTGTGTAGTGGTCGCTGCGATTGTGGGGACTCCGACCGAGCGTGAGCGCTCGGTCGTGCTCGACGCTCGCGGTGCTCGCGTCGAACTCCGTCCGGACGTTCCTTCGTTCCTTCACTTCGTTCAGTCACTCAGTCACGTCCGGACGTGCCCCCGCTCGCTGGCGCTCGCGGGGACTCCGTCCGGACTTGCTAGTTGGTTATTGTGTAGTGGTCGCTGCGCTCGTGGGGGACTCGGTCAGTCGTCGCGGGTCTTGTCGGTGACGACCTCGGTGACTGGTTCGTCGCTGTCTTCGGGCGTGTATTCGTGGGCGACGACGAGCGAGTGGGGGTCGCGGTTCGTCTGGATGGTGGCGGTGTACTCGACGTGCCCGATGCAGGACTGGCAGCTGTCGGCGTCGGTCGGGGTCGTCCCGATCGTCACTTCGAGGACGCCGCCGAGAACGCGCTCGGCGACGAACTGGGCGTCGTGGCAGGGCGTCGACGCCTGCACGGCGCCGGTGACCGTTGCGCCGCTGTCGGTGAACTCGATGCTACCGGTGTTCTTCGCGCCGCACGCGGTACTCGTGGTCTCGATAGCCTTCGACTCCACGGTGAGTTCGGGTTGCGTCGTCGTTCGCTCGGTGTCGCTCGTGGTCGTGTCGGTGTCGTTCGTGGTCGTGTCGGTGTCGTTCGTCGTGGGCTCGGTGCCGTCGCCACCGAGGCTGTCGAGACAGCCGGCGAGGGAACCGAGGGCGGTCGTTGCGGTCGTCGCTCGGAGGAGGGCACGGCGTCGCATACCTGTGCGTGAGGGAGCGACCGGCGGAAGTCTTGTGTTGACTGAAAGAACGAATTGACCGAAGTCAGGGCTCGGCGTGTGGTCGCCGAGTCTGTGTGGTTCCGTCGAGAGGGAAGGTGGTTTGTCCGTCGCGGCCGTACGAGGTGGCGTGCGAGCGAACGTTCGTGCGGGCGTGGCGTTGTTCAACGACGGGTACTATCACGCGGCCCACGACCCGCTGGAGGCGGCGTGGTTGGCGAGCGACCGCGACGACCTCGATGGCCGGTTCCTGCAGGGGCTCGTGCAGTTGACGGCGGCGGTGCATCACGCTCGCGGCCGGAACTGGGTGGGTTGCGTCGGACTGGCGTCGAGTGCGCGCGAGTACCTCGACGACGTCCCCGACGCGTACGGGGGCGTTGACGTGGCACTCGTGCGGCGCGTGCTCGAGACGCTCGCGAGCGACCCCGAGGTCGTCGAACGCCGCCCGATGCCCGAACTCGCGGTCGACGGCGAGCGCGTGACGCGCGACCGCCTCGACCTCGACGCGGTCGAACTCGTCGCCGAAGCGCTCGCGGAGGAACGCGGACTCGACGAATCGGTCGTCGAGCGCGCCGCGGCGTACGCTCGCGAGGACCGCGACCGCGAGCAGGCGGCGGACGACCTCGCCGCGAGCGGCCGGAACGAGGCCGCGAAGCTCGAACGGTTCCTCGTGGACTTCGCGACCGCGGACGACGACTACGGTATCGTCTACCAGCGGCTCAGCGAGCACGTCGAGCGCCGCGACCACCGCGCGAGCGACGTCGACGGACTCTTCGACTGAGCGCTCTCGACCACGACCCACCGACGAGGTTTACGTGTACTGTAAACTCGGGCTGTGGTCGCTGGACGGTCGCGGTTGCGGTCGAGTCACTCGCCGCCGGCGCGGCGCTTCCAGTCGCGCTCCTGCGCTCGCTCCTTCACGTGTCGTTGGCCGTCCGCGAGGTCGTCGCTGGCGCGTTCGCCGAACGCGACGATGTCGTCGAGGAACGCGTCCTGGTACGTCTCGAGGATGTCGTACGACCAGCGGCCCTGGTCGTCGGGGTGCGTGCTCTCGATGACGCCACGCGGGAGGAAGTCGTCGCGGATGGCGTTCGCGAGGTCGTCGTGGCCGGCGTCGCGGAGGCGGGCTTCGGCGTCGGCGAGGTGGTCCATGCCGCGGCCGGTCGCGTGGTGGAACGCGACGAGGTGGCCGTGCGCGCGGTGGAGGTGCTCGATACCGAGGTCTATCTCGTGGAGCGCGTCGACCTCCACGTCGGTCAACCCCGAATTATGGGCTTCGTTACCAGTACTCATATGATTGGGTACGTGCTGCTCGGACTTAGCGTTCATTCGTTCCCGGGGGTCGCCGCGAGAACTCTCACGGAACCAACACCTATGCGTGTGGCGTGCGTCGACCGGAGCATGCCAGAGGAGACCCTGCACAAGTCGACGCGGACAGCGTCACGCGAAGCGATCGGCGCGTACCTGCACCGCGTCGCGAACGCGTTCGAGCGCGGCGAGCCGTCCCCCGTCGACGACGGCGTCGCCGTCGACCTCCCCACCGAGGCCGAACTGGAGGTCGACGTCGAACGAACCGGCGACCAGCTGACGTACGAACTCGAGTTCGCGTGGCCCGCGAACGACGGCGGCGTCGACACCGACGCCAGCGTCGACGACGGCGTCGACGAGGACGCCGGCGGCCCCGACAGCCAGGCGACGTTCGAGCTCTACGCGGACCGCGCGAGCGAGTGGCGATGGCGACTCCGCCACGACAACGGGAACATCATCGCCGACAGCGGCGAAGGCTACGGGAAGAAGGACAACGCCCGGAACGGCATCCAGAGCGTCCAACGGAACGCCGCCGGCGCCGCCATCGAAGAGCAGGACTGACCGGCGCGGTCGGAACTACCGGCGAGCGCTCAGGCGTCCGGGAACGTCGCGGAGTTGTCCATCGGCTCGTACCCGAGGACCTCCTTGGCGTTCCGGAGCGAGTAGTACTTGCGGTCGTTGTCGCTGATGCCGTAGACGATCTCGTAGTCGTAGTCGGCTTCGATGCAGCGCTGGAAGAGGTGCCCGCAGTCGCGGTAGGAGAGCCACATCGCTTGCCCGCGCTCGTAGTCCTTCGGCGGGTGTTCCTCGGTGAGGTTCCCGATGCGGACCGCGACGAAACTCAGGTCGTGTTCGTCGTGATAGTATCGACCGAGGAGTTCGCCGCTCGCCTTCGAGACGCCGTAGAGGTTCCCCGGACGGGGGAGTTCGCTGCCGTCGAGCAGGAAGTCGTCGTGCTCGCGGTAGAGGTCGGGCTTGCGCTCGGTCTCGAAGTGCTTGACGGCGTGGTTCGAGGACGCGAACGCGACCTTCTCGACGCCCTCGTCGACCGCGGCCTGGAGGACGGTGTGCGTGCCGTCGATGTTGTTCGAGAGCACCGACGACCACGGCGCGGTCTTCCGCGGGTCGCCCGCGAGGTGGACGACCGCGCCACAGCCCGCGACGGCGTCGCGGACCGCGTCCTCGTCCGTGATGTCCGCGACGACGAACTCGCCGGGGTACGCGTCGGGGTCCGTCGGCGGGTCGCGGTCCAGCAGCCGCCAGTCGTAGTCGTCGCCGGCCCAGTCCAGGAGCGCGGTGCCGACGTGCCCGCGAGCGCCGGTGAGGAGGACGGGGTCGTCCATTCGATTGATGGCATGATTGGCGCGGGTAAGAAGAATCCGGTTCCGCTCCGGCCGCGACCCGAACGGGTTTCCGAATCCGGGCCGACCGTCCGCGTATGACCGACGAGGAGACCGAGGGCGGTGCGTCGGCGCCGACGACCGGCGAGGAAGCGGCGTTCGAGGCGGGTATCAAGTTCGGGTCGCTCTACCACCAGTTCGCGGGGACGCCGGTGTCGCCGTCGAGCGCGGGGAGTCTCGCGACGGCGATGGAGGAGGCCATCGAGAACCAGCCCCATTGCGAGGACGTCCAGGTCGCGATCCGCGAGGACGCGCTCGCGGCCGCCATCGACGACGCTGGCGCGGACTACGTCGAGCTCACGGGGTCGCTCGTGGACGTCTCGATGCGCATCGAGTACGAGGACGTGACGGTGTACACGAGCATGGCGATGCAGGACGGCTACCCGCTGATGCAGGTCGATTCGGTCGAACGCGACTGACCACCAGACGGGAACGTCGAGGAGTCCCGTTTGACCTCGCATGGGGGTCGGTCGTCGCTGTCGGTCCACGACTCGGATTCGACGGATATGAGGGCTCTCGACGCTGGTTTCACTTTCACTTTCAGGCGGGTATTTAACCTCCTCGCGGGCGTCGGTAATGGCATGAGTCAAGCAAGTCTCGACGACGACGAGCTGTTCGGCGAGATGGCGTCGGAGATGCGCGAGGACGTCGAGGAGGCCCTCGAGAAGGCGCGCGAGAACCTCCCGGAGGCGGACGACGTCTGGGAGACGGACGCGGATAACGTCCTCGGCGTCCTGAACGGCCTGCGGTCGGCGCTCGACGTCGGCGACGCCGAGGACCACCTGCGTGACGCGAAGAAGGCGTTCGTGATGGGGAAGCGCGCGGACGCGTTCGAGGACGCCGAGGACCTCGAGGAGGCCATCGAGACCGTCGAGGACCTCGTCGGGACGATCGAGGAGGCGCACGATCAGGTCGGCGACCTCGCGTCGACCGTGCCGGAACTCCGGAGTACGCTCGAGGACGCCCACGCCGACGAGGACGAGGACGACGAGTAACGTCCCTGGCGGTTGTCGCGTGACGCGGCGAGCGGTCGCGAGCGGTTCGGCGTGTTCTCAGTAGGCGTCTTCGAGCGACCGGAACGGTGCGTGGTCGACGGTGTTCGTGGTGACCGAGAGCGGTGCGACGCTGACGTCGGCGTCGGCGAGCGCGCGCCGGTCGGTCCCGACGGGGTCGGTGACGGCTTCGTCGCGGTCGGGGCGGAGCGGGTCGTAGAACGCGCTGGTGACGGCGTAGCCGTCGTCGCCTTCGTCGACGCGCAGCGAGTAGTCGTGGACGGGTTCGGTGAGTCGCAGGCGCGTGCTCGAAGTGGTTCTGGTGGGGGCGTTCACGCTGAGGTACGCGTCGCTCTCCGTGAGCGTCGATGGGTCGAGTGCGTCCACGAGGCGGCGCGTGACGGTCCGGGCTTCGTCGAACGCGCTCCGGTCGGGGTCGACGAGCGCGCCTTCGACGGGGTCGTACGCGGAGACGGCGACGGCGGCGTGCCCGAGGAACGCGGCTTCGGCGGCGGCGCCGACGGTCCCCGAGCGGCCGACGTTGTCGGCGCCGACGTTCGGGCCGTCGTTACAGCCGGCGACGACGAAGTCCGGGTCGTCGACCAGATGGAGGCCGTACGCGACGCAGTCCGCGGGCGTGCCGGTGACGGCGTGCCCGCGGTCGTGCTCGTGCACCTGGAACTCGCGGGTGGCGCGACGGCCGACGCCGCTCTGGTTCTCGACGGGCGCGACGACGGTGACGTCCGCGACGTCGCGGAGGGCGTCGTGGAGGGCGGCGATGCCGGGCGCGTCGATGCCGTCGTCGTTCGTGAGGACGACGGTCGGGTCGGCGGCCATGGTCGCCGGTAGTCCGCGAGCGCTCCAGAAGGTACCGGTTCGTGGCGCCTGCGAGTCCGTGGTATCGGTTCGTGGCGCCTGCGAGTCCGTGGTATCGGTTCGTGGCGCCTGCGAGTCCGTGCGCGGTCAGTCGCCAGGGTGGCGGACGTCGAGGTCGGCGGTGACGGTGACGGTGGTGTCGGCGTCGAGCGAGACGGTCGCTTCGAGCGGGCTGGTGCCGGTTCGGTCGACGTGCGCGTCGCCGACGAGTTCCGGGAGACGCCAGTACGGGCGGTCGACGAGGTCGACGCCGCGGTCGGCGGCGAGCGCGAGCGTCCGCGGGTCGGCGAGGAGCGCGCAGCCGACGGGGAGCGTGAGGTGGTTCCCGCACGTCTCGCAGTCCGCGACCGCGTGGATGGCGTGCCCGTCGCCGCGGGTTGCGGTCTGGCTCGCGCTCGCGTCGTCGTCGACGGCCGCGAGCGCCGTCCGCGTGCGTCCGGCGCACTCGGGGCAGACGCCGTCGACGGCGAGTGCGAAGTGCGAGCGCACGCGGTCGTCGAACGCCGAGAGCAGCGCGTCGACGCCGCCGTCGTCGAGGTGCGCGGCGGCGGCCCCGGGCGGGAACGGGTAGCGCGTGAGGACGCGCTCGCAGCCGTGGCACGCGACGGTGAGCCACGCGTCGCCGTAGCTCGCGTGCAGCGCGGCGACCCGGCAGTGCGCGCACTCGCCCGGGACCGCCGTCGGGCCGAACGCGCGCTGGTCGGTGTACGTCCCGGCGGCGAGCGCGGCCGCGGCCTTCCACCCCGGGTAGCGGAGTCGATAGCCGTCGCCGGTCTTCGCGACGAACGCGCCGACGAGCGCGTCGAGGTGGTACGCGAACTGCGCGGAGACGTCGACGCCAGCGCGCTCACGGAGGGTCGCGAACGACGTCGGGTACGGCGTCTCGGGGTCGGCGTGCGCGGCCAGCAGCGCGCGGAGGATGGCGACGCGGTGCTCGTTCCCGACGAGCGCGAACGCGTCCGCCGTCGCGTCGGCTGCGTCCGTCCGCGGCGCGTCGGGTGCGTCCATACGCGCCCTCGCGGGCCCAACCACAAATCCGTTCCTGTCGAATAGCCTACTAAAACGCGGGGTAGATTACGGTTACAAACCACCAGCACGTGTCTCGGTCCGATGCGAACGCCCTCGCTGCCCTCGCGGCCGCCCAGGGTCGTCGCGACGTACTACGCGTACCGAGCGACCGCCACGTTCGGGTTCTTCTGGCCCATCTTCACCGTCTTCCTGCTCTCCAGGGACCTCTCGTACACGCAGATCGCGCTCCTCGGGTCGCTCTCGGCCGCGGTCTCGGTCCTCGGCGAACTCCCGACGGGGTACGTCGGCGACCGCGTCGGCCGGCGGAACAGCCTCCTGCTCGGCGCCGTCGCCCGCGCCACCTCGGTGTACGCGCTCGCGTTCGCCGAGACGTTCCCGGGGTTCGTCGCGCTCTACGTCGCCTGGGCGGTCGGTGGCGCGTTCACGTCCGGCGCGGGCGACGCCTGGCTCTACGACGTCCTCGACGACCGACTCGACGCGTCCGCGTTCACGCGCGTCCGCGGTCGCGGCGGCGCGGTCAACATGATTGTCAGCGCCGCCAGCATGCTCGCCGCCGGCGTGCTCTACGCCGCCGACCCACGCCTCCCGTTCCTCGTCGGCGGCACCGTCAACGCCCTCGGGATACCCGTCCTTCTCTCGATGCCACGCGTCGACGCCACCCGCGACGGCGACGCCGGGGGCGACAGCGACGGCGACGCCGGGGGCGACCACCTCGGCGTGCGCGACGCTGCTCGCATCGTCCGAACCCAACTCCTCCGCCCGCCCGTCCGCTCGGTCGTCGTCGGCGTCGCGCTGTGCTTCGGCGTCGTCGGCGCCGCCGACACGTACGTCCAACCGATCGCCGTCGACGCCGTCGGCCTCTCCGAACTCGCGCTCGGGCCACTCTACGCGGGATTCTCCGTCGTCGCCGCGGTCGCGAGCTATCACGCCGACCGCCTCGAACGCACCGTCGGGACCGCGGGCGTCCTCGTCGGCCTCCCCGTGGTCGTTGGCGTCGCGCTCGTCGTTCCAGCGGCGGTCGCGCCCGTGCTCGCGGTGCCGGCGTTCGTCGCGATGAAAGGCGCTCGCGAGGCCCTCGCGCCGGTCGCGAGCGGATACCTGAACGAGCACGTCGACTCCGTCGGCCGCGCGACCGGCCTCTCCGCGGCCGCGATGTGCTACGGGACCGTCCGCCTCGTCCTCAAACCGGTCGGGGGCGTCGTCGCCGACGCGCTCGGCCCGCTCGCCACCGTCGCCGGCCTCGGCGCGTTCCTCGCCGCGGGCGTCCTCGTCGTTCGCGGCGTCGCGGCGCTCCGCAGCACGCCCGACGCGGACCCCGCCCGCGCCTGACCAAGCGATCAGTTGCTCGTTCGCTCGACGAGTGCGTCGAGCACGCGAACGAGCGCGTCGGCGGCGTCGTCGAGCATCGCCTCGCCCGTCGCGGCGTCGCCGTCGCGCGGGTCGCCGACCACGCCGTTCGCGCTGAACGCGTCCGTATCGTGGGCGACGTTCACGCCCGCGACCCAGTCACCCCACCGTTCGCTCGCGCCCTCCGCGGCCCCCTCGACGCGGTCCTCCCGGACGAGGTGCGGGGCGACGTGCCGCAGCAAGGCGGTCTCGCGTCCGCCGCCGTGCCCCATCGGGACGTCCGCGTCCACGACGTCGAACCACGTGAACGCCGCCGCCACAGCGGTCCCGTCCCGCGAGAGGCGCGCCGTCACCTCCCGTAACGCGTCGACGTTCCCGCCGTGCCCGTTCACGACCACGACCGCGTCCACGCCGTGACTCGCGAGGCTCTCCGCGGTCTCGCGGACGTACGCGCGGAACGTGTCCGGCGACACCCACAGCGTCCCCGCGAACGCCCGATGCTCCTCGGCGACCCCCACGGGAATCGTCGGTGCGAGCGCAACCGGCGCCTCGCCGTCGTGCTCGCGCTCGTACGCCTCGACGCCCGCCTCCGCGACCGCCTCGGCCGCGATAGCGTCCGTTCCGAGGGGCGCGTGCGGCCCGTGCTGTTCCGTGCTCCCGACCGGCACCACGCCCACCACCGGGTCGGCCTCGCGCACGTCCGTCCACGTCGCATCCGCCAGGTCCATACCCCCACCGTCGCCCCCCGGTCGCAAGAAACGCACGCCCCACCGTCGACTCCCGTGCAGCGGACGCGACCGCGACGCCACCCCCGCGCGACCCTATTCGTTTCGGCAGGGAACCTACGTAAACTCGACGCCAACGTCGAGGTATGACGCGCACCGTCGAACGCGCCGACGCGCGACCGGCAGGCGACCAGCCGACCGCCCTCTCCGGCGAGCACGACGCCGACAGCGACGAGTACACGGTGTACCCGGCGTGCGCCGGCGACGACGACCTCGTCACCACGTGGCTCACCGTCGACGCCGACGCCGTCGTCGACGCCACCGACTGGCGGTGACTCCCGCTCGCAACCGCGAACGACGCCGAGGAACGTGACAGTTCGCTCTCACCCACTGGGAACGACCGGTCTTTTATATCCGGTGCCGCGGCGAAGTACGGAACGAGGCGAGCCACGATGCCAACCCCAGCCCCCAACTCGGACGCCGACCGCAGCATCACCGCTGCCGAACGCATCCCCGACGACACCCCGCACGACCCACAACCCGAGGACACCCCGCTCGTCGCACTCCCCAGCGACACCCCCGACGGCCGCGAATACACTCTCTGCCCCGCCAGCGCCGACGCCGAAACCATCATCACAACGTGGCTCACCGTCGACGCCGACCTCGTCTACGACCTCGACGAGTGGCGATGACACAGCAATCACCGAGACACGGAACCGAACAGTAACGGCGTCGTGGCGGCGATGACAGCGAGAAACAGCCGCCTGGGTGGCGGGATACCGAAGAAACGGCCGCCTGGGTGGCGGGATACCGAAGAAACGGCCGCCTGGGGGCGATGACAGCGAGAAACGGCCGCCTGGGGGCGGCCGTATGCTAGAGGAGTCCGTCAGTCGTCCTGGTCGACTTCGATCCGGTTCTCGCGGTTCTTCGCGCGTTCGACGAACTCCTCGGGGAGTTCGTCTATCTCGCCGGCTTGGACGCCCCAGAGGTGCGCGTAGAGGCCGTCGTTCGCGATGAGGTCGTCGTGCGTGCCGCGTTCGACGATGCGGCCGTCCTCCAGCACCACGATCTGGTCGGCGTCCTTGATGGTCGAGAGGCGGTGCGCGATGGCGAACGTCGTGCGGTCCTCGGCGAGTTCGTCGATGGAGCGCTGGATGAGCATCTCCGTCTCCGTGTCCACGTCGCTCGTGGCTTCGTCGAGCACGAGCAGGCTCGGGTCCTTCAGGATGGCTCGCGCGATCGAGATGCGCTGGCGTTGTCCACCGGAGAGTTTCACGCCGCGTTCGCCGACCTCGGTGTCGTAGCCCTCGGGGAGGTTCTGGATGAACTCGTGCGCTTCCGCCATCTTCGCCGCCTCCACGACGTCCTCGCGGTCCGCGTCGAACGTCCCGTACGTGATGTTCTCCTCGACCGTCCCGTAGAACAGGAACGTGTCCTGGCTCACATACCCGATGTGGCGGCGGAGACTCGGGATGGTGACGTCACGGAGGTCCTGCCCGTCGATCTCGATGCCACCGTCGTTCACGTCGTACATCCGCAACAGGAGCTTCAGGACCGTCGACTTCCCCGCCCCCGTGGGGCCGACGAGCGCGAGCGTCTCCCCGCCGTCGACGTCGAAGTCGATGTCCTCCACGATGGTCTCGTCGTCGTCGTACCCGAACGAGACGTCGTCGTACGTGACCGCGCCGTCGTCGACGACGAGGTCGCTCGCGTCCGGGTCCTCCGCGATACGCGACGGCTCGTCCATCAACCCGAAGATGCGTTCCGAGGATGCGCGAGCGCGCTGGTACATGTTGATGATCTGCCCGAACTGCGCCATCGGCCAGATGAACCGCTGACTCAGGAGGATGAACGCCACGAACTCGCCAGGCGACAGTTCGCCCGTGAATATCCACGGCGCCGGCTGGTCGTTCAGCGTGTTGAACACCCAGAGCCCGCCGACGAAGAACGTCACCACGAACCCGACGCCCGCGAGCACGCGGAGCGCGGGGAAGAACTTGATGCGCGTGTTGATCGCGTCCCAGTTCGCGTCGTAGTACTCCTGGCTGACGTCGTCGACGCGGTCGGACTCGAAGTCCTCCGTGTTGTACGTCTTGATGACCTGGACGCCACCGAGGTTGTTCTCCAGGCGCGAGTTGAGTTGGCCGACAGAGGAGCGGACGTCCGCGTACTTCGGCTGGATGATGTTCACGAACTTGTACGTCGTGTACCCGATGAGGGGGACGACGACGAGCGTGACGAACGCGAGCTGGGCGTTGTAGTAGAAGAGGATGGCGGCGATACCGAGCACCATCACGGAGAGGCGGAACGCGGAGTTCATGCCGTCGTTCAGGAATCGCTCCAGGCGGTTCACGTCGTTCGAGAGGATGGACATCATCTCCCCGGTCTGCTTGTCCGCGAAGAAGTCCATGTTCAGCCGCTGCATCTTGTCGTACGTGTCCGTACGGACCGCGTGCTGGATGTGCTGCGCGAAACTGTTCCACCCCCAGTTACGCGTCCAGTGGAACGCCGCCCCGCCGAAGAACCCGAACGCGATGAGGCCCGCCGACAGCATGAGTTGCGCCTCCGGGTCGTTCAGTGGGAGCCACGCGTCGGGGACGAGCCACAGCGAGAACTGCTGGTCGCCGTCGGGGTTGAACGTCGTATCGAGCGCCATCGCGAGGATGACCGGCGGCATCAGGTCGAGGAGGCGCGCGACGACGCTCGAGAGCAGGCCGACGACGAACGCGAGCTTGTTCTCCGCGCCGTACTCGAAGAACAACCGCTTCATCGGGTTCTCGGCTTGCTCGCGTTGTTCTTCGAACGGGTCGTCGTCGGCGTCGTCGAGTTCCATTGACTTACTCCTCGAACTGTGGACGGTTATGGCTTGTTACGTTTCGAAACTCTTGCCGGTGGTTCGACCGGGGAGGACGCGGCTGGATCGGTGACATGGCCGCTTCGTCGAACCCTCGTACAAAAAATCGGTCTGTGGTTCGGTAACGTCCCACGGTCGCGGTCGTGGTTGCCGGAACCGGCGCGTCGTCCGACGGTCGGTCGCACCGTCGCGCTCCACTCGGGCGGCCGTCAGCTCGGGCACTCGGTCCGATTCGTCGTCCCGTACGTCACGTTCACGCGGTCGCCCGCGTCGATGCCGTTCGCGGCCGCGTACCCTCGCGGCACCTCGAGCACCCACTTCGCGCGGCCCGGCGCGCGGATGGACTCGCCGTCCTCGCCCGGGTCGGGCGCGCGGAGCGACGTCACCGAGTTCACGCGACCGTCCGCGCCGACGTAGATGATGTCGAGCGCGAAGTCCATGTCGCGCATCACGTACGTCACGTCCTCCTCCTGGGGATGCACGAACCACATCCCGCTGCCGTTCGCGAGCGACTCGTGCTCGCTCAACCCCGTGATGCGTTCCGGGCGTCGGTCCGCGACCTCCACGACCACGCACGACGCCACGCCAGATTCGGCGTCGGTCACCGAGACGACGCCGACCTCGTGGTTCGTCGCCCACGGGAGCGCGAACCCGCCGAGCTGGTAGACGACCGCGGCGACGAGCACGACGAGGACGAGCACGACAGCCGCTCGCCCGAGCTGCGTTCGGTCCAGTTGCACGCGCGAATCGACGCACTCGACGAGGAAAGCGCTTCGGAAGCAAGCGAAAGCGGTATGAAGACGCGTCCGCTCTCGTCGACTGCGGGCACGTGGTCTAGTTGGTCATGACGCTTCCCTTACAAGGAAGAGGCCGACGGTTCGACTCCGTCCGTGCCCACTCCTCGGTCGCGGCGACCACCCGCGGCACCCGCGGCACCCGCTCACGTAGCCGCGAAGCACTTTTCGGGCGTTCGCGACACCAGTACGCGTATGCATCCCACCGTCGACGTCCGCCCAGCCACCTTCAGGGACGTCCCCGGCATCCGCCGCGTCGCCCACGACGCCTACCACGCCGCGTACGGCGACCTCGTCGACGCCGACGCGCTCGACGCCCAGCTCGACGAGTGGTACAGCGAGGACGGCGTCGAGAACCGCGTGCTCCGCGACGCCTCGACGCTCCTCGTCGCCGACCACCCCACCGACGGCGTCGTCGGCTACGCCAGCGGCGGCCCCACGCCCACGAGCGAGAGCGACCCCGACCCAGCCCCGGAGCAGGCGACGCTGTACACGTGCTACGTCCACCCCGACCACTGGGGCGACCGCGTCGGGCACGCCCTCCTCACCGCCATCGAGGACGCGCTCTGCGACCGCGGGTTCGAGCGCATGGTCGTTCCCGTCCTCGCCGCGAACGACCGCGCCCGAGCGTTCTACGCCGACCACGGCTACACGCACACCGACGACGACACCATCACGTTCGCCGGCACCACGCTCGACGAAGCCATCCACACCGGCGACCTCTAACCCACACCGCACCGATTCGAAATCCTTTTACAACGAACCGCCCGACGTAGAAGCGTAAGCCGCCTTAGCTCAGACTGGGAGAGCACTCGACTGAAGATCGAGCTGTCCCCGGTTCAAATCCGGGAGGCGGCATACTTCTGCGGCCGACAACGCGAACGAGCGTAGCGAGTGAGCCGTCGGCCGCGAAGTCTCCAGCGACTGGATTTGAATCAGGGAGCGAACGCAGTGAGCGACCGAGGTTCAAATCCGGGAGGCGGCATAGACTTCTCGGTTCACATGCCCGAACGACAACCCCCGTAGAGAGGGGTTCGTTCGCCGGTTCTCTGAATGGGGGTGAGCGGCGGTGCAGTTGATCGAGACTGCACCCCACGAGTTCGCCGCGCACTTCCTCTTCGAGAAGCGCGGGCTCGAACCGTTCTTCGCGTGCGACCGGCGCGTGAAGGACGGTGGTGGCAGTCAGAACGCGACCTTCGAGCGCGACGACGAGACGTGGGAGGCGACGCTCTCCTACCGCGACTCCGGACTGAAGCATCCCGGACGGCAGCTCCCGAGCGGGACCGAGTTCTGGCTCGACGAGATGCGCGAGTTTGAACTGACCATCGCGAGCGACGACGATCCCGTCGGCGAGCAATCTGTCTACAAAACTCCTTTTCTACGGGTTGCAGGAGTACATCCATTGCGTCCCTCTAGTATTGCTGCCCGCTTAACCACTCGCCGAGAGAATTCAGGATCACGACTAAAAATGGGTGTAAAGTTGCTCACTTCTATCGGCGAGAACAGTATACTGTAGCCACCGAGGATATCCGTCGGCTATCAGCACGGACTGTTCACTTTCACTCTGGCTTACACGATTTTAAGTGTCTCCCACTGGAAGAGATTAACATTCAAAGAACCAGAATATCTGACTACGCCAACAATCCCTGCTGGACTGCGGGTGCGCTCCAGAGAGAACATCATAGTGCAATCAATCGACGAAGTTAACCAATGAAATTCGGACACCTTGCCGACATCCATCTCGGCCACCGTCAGTACGGACTGAACCAGCGCGAAGACGATATGACGAGCACGTTCAAGGCAACGTTACAGCTCATTATGCGGGACGACCCAGACGCCATCCTTCTACCGGGGGATCTGTTCCACTCGCGGGACCTCCGCCCAAAGGTTCTCGAGGCGGCTGAAAAGGGCCTCAGTGTCGTCCCCGACGATGTCCCTGTCCTCGTCTCTCGTGGAAACCACGACGAGAACTTGACCCCACGCGACGTCACGTGGCTGAACTACCTCCACCGTCGCGGGCACATCGTTCTCCTCGAAGCTGACCTGGAGAGCCATCCGGAAGTGGCGACGTTCGAGCCGCACGACTCAAACGAGCCTGGTGAAGACGCTGGGTTCTACGACATCGAGACGGACTCCGGAACAGTCCGCGTGTTCGGATTGCAGTGGCGGGGTGCACGAACAGACACCGCGCTGGAGAAGGTCGCAAAGGGCATCCAGGAGACGGCAGATGAACACGGCGAGCCCGACTACACGGTACTTCTGGCTCACTTCGGTATCGAGGATGAAGTGCCTGCGCTCGGCGGAAACGTGACACATGCGGAACTCCGGGAGGTGCGTGAGGTGGTTGACTACCTCGCATTAGGACACATCCACAAGCGATACGACGCGAGTGGATGGATCTACAACCCCGGATCGCCGGAAGCACACTCCACGTCAGAGGCCAGAGACGACTGGGACCACGGCTACTACAGCGTAGACTTGACCGAGGCCGACGACGAGCACGACGGCCCAGGGAGACTCGCACACGCCGTTGATCACAATCACTCGCGACGCCGTCCGTTCTATACCATTGATTTCGACGTCACCCCTCACGACTCGGCGGGTGAACTCGAGACGGCGTTCCTCGACCACTTGGAGGACGAGCAGGGAGCTCTTCAGAGTTACATAGACCGCGAGGAGTTCTTGTGGGGGAGTGACCGTCGCGAATCGATGATCGATCTCCGGTTCGAGGGAACGCTCCAGTTCGACCGAGGAAGCTTCCGAGTGGACGAACTCGCCGACCGAGCGGAGAGTGTTTGCGACGCGCTGTACGTGCAGACGAACACCAGCCGGGTCACTACCGCTGAAATCCAGGAACTGCTGGCGGAGCTTGACGACGACGAGGTGTTCGTCGACGGGCGATTACAGACCGCAGCACTGGAGCAACGAGTGTTTGAGACGATCGCCACCGAGTCCGAGTATAGTGATCACGCTGACGAGGTGGCGACACTCCTCGGTGATGCCCACCGGATGGCACAGAGCGGGGAGAGCACAGACGACATCGTCGACGTCGTCTCAGACAGTCGCCAGGAGCTATTCCCCGACGCTACAGCGGATGTCTCACTGGACGTGACCGAGGCTCCCTTCGCCGAACGTGAACATACCGATGAGAGCACGGCTGAACAACAGAGTGCTGCTGCTTCTGGAGGTGATGCAGAATGAAGATACTCGGTGTTACCTTGGAGAACATCAAGTCGTACGAAGACAGAACGGAGGTGCCGCTACAGGAGGGCGTCACTGCAATCCTCGGGGAGAACGGCTCCGGTAAATCGACGATACAAGAGGCGATTGGGTTCGCCCTCTTCGACTCGCTTCCGTTCAACAACAGCGAGTTCGTCCGTGAGGGCGCCTCGTCCGGCACCGTCGAAGTCACCATTGAGTTGGATGAGCGCGAAGACGGACAGCAGTACCGCGTGACTCGGTCTGCGGGATACTCGAAGTACGGTGTTGCACGGTACGACAGCGAGAACGACGAGTGGGTCGACCAGGATATCGACTCGAAGAAGTCACTCGTTCAGTGGCTTTGTACGAAGTTCGACCTCGAGGACGGAGACGAACTGAGCAAACTCTGGGAGTCGTGCGTTGGTGTTCCGCAGACACGGTTCCTCTCTGACTTCGCACAGACTGCTCGGAACCGACAGAAGACGTTCGACGAACTCCTCGGCATCGACGCCTACGAGGAGTCTTGGGACGTTCTGAAAGGAGTCCCGGATGAGATTGGAGCGGAGCGCCAGCGCGTGCGGGAGAACATCCGGGAACTCACCGGCGAAGTACAGAGCCTTCCCAAGGAGCGTAAGGAGAAGCAGGAACTCGAGGAGGAAGTCGAGCGGATTGTCGGTGAGATCGAGTCGGCCCAGTCTGACCTTACCGACGCCGAGGAGCGACACGGAGAACTGGACGAAACCCGTGAACGTATCGCGGATCTCGAAGCGGAGATCCAGCAGAAGGAGCAGGCCATCGGGGCGAAAGAGGACGCCCTTGAAGACGCGGAAGACGATCTGGGGGCTGCACAAAACGCGGCCGACAAGTGTGAGGCTGCTCGTGAGGGATACGAACAGTACACCGAGGCGAAGGAACGCCAAGACGACCTCGAAGACGAACTCGCGGAGCTGAACGAGTTGCGCGACGAGCGTCAGGAACTGGAGGGCGAGCGTGGGCGTCTCAAGACACGAAAAGAGACCCTTCAAGAGCAGGTCGAAAAGTACGAACAAGCCAAGGAGAACATCGAGGAACACCGGGCAAACAAAGAGCGCTACGAGGAACTCGACGAGCGAATCTCCGACCTGAAGTCGGACCGCGAAACCGTCGAACGGCTTCGTGACGAAGTCGAGTCACTCGACGCCGATGCGCGGGATGATCTCGCTGAACTCCGCCGAACGGTTCAAACGATCGAAGAGATCGACCGAGAGGCGGCCGAGGTGGCGGATGCCGGCGAGATTCGGGACCGAATTAGTGACGTGAAGGGCGAATTGGCGTCACTGAAATCAGAAGCGTCTGAGCTCCGCGAACGACTCGAACGCCTCCGAGACGCTGATGCAGATGCCCCGTGCCCGACCTGCGGGAAACCGCTGGAAGGTGAGCATCGGACGGAAACCATCGAAGAGCGGGAGGGACGCCTCGAAGAGATTCAATCCGAACGCCAAGACCTCGAAGAGGAACTTTCCGAACTTCAAGACAAACTCGAGGAGGCCGAGCGGGTCGAAAAACGAGTCGCACAGTTGGATATGCACAGGAACCGGGCAGAGGATCTCCGAGAAGACCTCGGTGATCTCGCCGAAGAACGCGAAGAGACTCGTGAGGAGATAACCTCACTTTCCGAGCGGATCGGGCAGATCTCCGGCCTTGAGGACGAGCGCGACTCGCTAGAGGAGGCGAAGGACGCCTTCCAGACGGCGAAGGTCCAAGCGGACGAGTACGCCGATGCCCCGGACGACCTCGTAGATGTCGAAGAGTCGATCGAGTCGGTCGAAGCCGAGATGGTCCAGCTGGACGAAGAAATAGCCGGGCTCGGTGATGTCGAAGACGAACTCAAGGGCGTAAAACAGACGCTGAAGGAGAACGAGGACGATTACCAGCAGTTCGAACGAAACCGGCAGACGGCCGATAAAATGGAAGCGCGAGAGGAGAAGGTAGCGGAGATTGAACAGGAGCTCGTGGACCTTCGTGACGAACACGAGCAATTGAACGAGGATCTTGAGAACGTACAGGAATCGTTCGACGAGAACGAGTTCGAGTCCCTCTCCGAGGAGATAGAGGAACTCAAGGGACGAATTAACACCCTCGATGGCACGAAGGGCGCGAAGGAAGACGAACTCAAGGGAGTCGCAGCCAAAGTCGAGGAGTTAGAGGAGAAACTGGCGGAACGGGAAGAGAAAGTCGAAACGCTTCGCGAACTCGCTGCGGACCAGCAGTTCGCCACGTGGGTGCGCGACAACGTCCGTGCAGCCGGACCGAAGATGCGCGACGTAATCACCGACCGCATCGGAAAGCGCGCTGACACCATCTTCCGGTCGATTCGTGGCCGGAAGGCCGAGCAACTGGAATGGACGTCGGACTACGACATCGTCGTCGTCGACGCCGATGTTCGGAAGTCCTTCTCCACACTCTCCGGCGGCGAGAAGATGGCTGCGGCTCTCGCAGTCCGACTGGCCATTCTGGAACAGATCTCCGGGCTCGGTATTGCGTTCCTCGATGAACCGACGGCGAACCTCGACGAGGACAAAAAGGCGAACCTCGTCGGACAACTCAACAGGTTGGACGCGTTCGATCAGTTGACAGTCATCAGCCACGACTCCACGTTCGACTCGATGACCGACTACAGCATCACCATCGAGAAACCCGACCAGACGTCGGAGGTGATGAGCGACTGATGGCGTTCGACAAAGCCGAAGTCGCGGCGGCGCTCGACGACAACGTCGACGTCATCCGATCGTATCTGGAGGACGATGACGACCTCGTCGCACGCTATCAAGACGCATTTCGCCGACTTCCAGAGATGAGTGACGCGAGTGAGCTCCGCTCCGATCTGTCGTCTTCGTCGTACCCGGGAGCCCTCCCGACAGACAGATTCGACAGTGCAGACTCACTCGTGATTCACCACGAGACATCCGACGGGTGGGACAGCCACGAGGCGGTCAACGACTGGGCACGGGATCTCCTGATGGACGTCCCGATGCTGGCAGTCGACGGATCTGAGATCCCTCCGACGACCCAGTTCAATGTCCCACTCGCGTACGTGCAGGCTGCGTGGTGCCTCAACTACCATTCCCCTGAGGGAAAGCTCGAACGCGGGAGGGAGGGACGGCTCCTCGGCCCGATGGACGTGACCCGTTCAGGGGGTGACAACGGCGGCGACGAGTACCGCTTCGTCGACAGTTCGCTCGTCGGCCTCGAACGGTACGAACACGAAGCATCCCTCCTCGTCGAACGGATTGAAGACCTGGCAGGGGAGTACGAGCGTGGGGAACTAGAACGTCGCCCGGTCGTCCTCTACGACGGCCCGCTCGTGGCGTCGTTCGCGAACCCAAAGCGACCGGGAGTCCGAGATAGGTACCTCTCGGCCATCAGTCGACTCCTCGCAGCGAGTCAGCATCACCGGATTCCAGTTGTCGGGTACGTCGCAGGCACAAACGCCGTCGAACTGTCGAAGATGACCCGGCTTCTGCTTCAGGACGAACTGGGTGCGGACCGTACCATCCCTGACGCACGTGTGCTGGCTGGGATGATGAGCTCTTGGGGAGATTCGACGGTGCCGTTCCTCTGTCGACGTGATGGGAGTGTCGATGCCCTCACCGTGTCATACCGTGGAGTGGAGTACGATTTCGGCCACGAGATTCACTTCTCGTATCTCAAAGTCCCACCAGGCGATGGCCTCGACAGACTGGAGTTCCCCGGCTGGATGCTGGAGGCGGACGGACCGTCCGGATACGCGGACCTGTACGAATACACGCTGGACGTCGTCCGCGCCGAGTCCGGAGTCGGACGGGGATACCCAGAGGTACTCCAGCAAGCGGACACCGACGCCGTCCTCGATCAGCGTGACCGACAGCAGTTCCTCCGTCTGCTCCAGAAGTGGGCCGAGACGAACGACGTACCGCTGGAGTGGGACGCGAAGGCACTGAGCAAGGAACTCCGACGACGATGATTCGGGCGCCACACAGAGAAGCGACAGAGTCGCTCTCCGATCACGGCAGTGGAACCGTCACTTCCACGACTACCCACAACCAATGAGCGACACACCACTGACGGAGCAGTCCGACACACAGCGAGACCGAACCGACGACTGTCTCGCGATCGGTAGTATCGTGAGTTCGAACAGCCACATGGATTACACGGTCGAAATCTACAACGAGACCGACCGCGAGCGCGCCCCTGCCCCTGACGAGTGTGGGTTCGGCCAGCCTGTGTTCATCAAGAAGACGATCCGAGGAGACGAGTACATCGTGATGGGCGTCATCTACGACACCCAGCTGGTCGATCCCGACCAGGGTCGGTCCGGTCCGCGACTCGCACAGGGTGACCAACCGCAGTTCACACCGGGATACGTCGAGGAACGGACCAAGTTTGCGGGGGTCGCATTGTTGGGAACTGCGGAGGTTACCGAAGATGGGACAATTGAGAACTCCAGCCACCAGATGCCGCGGTGGACTCTCGCGGTCGAGGATATCGTCGAGCAGTGCCCAGACGGCGTAACCCGCGACTTCCACTCCACTGAAGACGGCCGGCTTCAACTCGCGTACATCGAACGCCTGCTAGACGTCGCCGGTCCACTCGGTGCTGAGGTGACACTGGCACTGGTGGGACGCCTCCGTGACTCGTTCCCCGCGGAGGAACACCAGCGGGTTCTGAACGTCATCGAGAAGGATGTCCGGTGGCAGTCGTCTGTCGACCGGGGGGGTGATGCGATGAGTACACCATCCACCTCGTCCGCGAGGACCGGGAGCGATGGAGATCTTATCGGTACCGTAGCTGGCCCAGGAGATGGCCCGAACGAGTTCTTCATCGTCACTCCGGACGAGCAGGCGGTGAAGACGGGTGAGTTCATCACATACTCGGTGACTGTCGAGGGGACGCCTCGAGATGTCATCGCTCGCGTGACCAATCGGGAGCAGGCGCGGGGACTCCCCGAGGCGTTCATGGCAGACCCCCATGTCGCGCCGGAGGCCGTCGCTGGAACGCTTGGAGTCCCGACAGAGGACATCGACCTCTATCGGCTCGAAGCCACTGTCATCGGTTTCTACGACACCAAAATGGAGACGTTCTCCAACCCGCGCCAACTTCCGCGGCCGGGAACGCAGCTTCGCACTGCCCCTGACGCGATGTTGGAAGCGGTCCTCCCGAACCTCGGTATCGGTGCCGAGAACGCTCGCACCGAGAGCGGAGAAGTAGACTTGAGTTCGGTCGACGTCGCCACGCGAGATGGACTCGCCCACATGGGATGGTTACTCAATCGCGAAACGGGTGCCGTAGACGTCCACGTCCCCATCGACGAATTCGCTGCGACACACCTGGCAATCCTCGCGTCCACTGGCTCTGGGAAGTCGTACACTGCCGGTGTCCTGATGGAAGAGATGATGAAGCCAGACGTTCGGGCGTCACTGCTGGTGTTCGATCCACACGGGGAGTACGGGAGTCTCTCGGAGATTCGAGGAGAGGAGAGATTTGCTGGCGAAGATGGGTACCGACCCGAGGTCGAGTACTTCAATCCCGAAAACCTCCGCATCCGGATTTCGGAATTGAGCGTCGGAGACGTCATGGCTATTCTGGACAACCCCAGCGACCGGATGCAGGAACGACTCGCCGGAGGGTGGCGAGCAATGCAACAACGCGAGTCTCGCACGTGGGGTGTCGATGAGCTGCTGGATGAGATGCGGAACCAGTACGGTCCAGATGATGCAAGTGTCGGAGCACTGGAGTGGCGTCTTCGACGCTCAATCCAGCGGAACGAGCTGTTCACGACGGACGTGAACGTCCCGCTCGATGACTTGGTTGCTCCAGGACGATGTACAGTCCTCCAGATGGACACGCTGAGCCGTCGTGACCAGCAGATGATCGCGACGGTACTTCTCCGCCGCCTGTATCAGGCACGACTGGCTGCCGTTCGTGAGCGCGGTGACGATCCGAACTTCGACGGCGACATCATCGACTTCCCGCTGTTTTCCCTGTTCGAAGAGGGGCACAGATTCGCGCCAGCGACCGGTGATGCCCCCTCGTTGGGTATCATGCGGACGATCACCTCCGAGGGTCGAAAGTTCGGATTCGGACTTGGAATCATCAGTCAGCGTCCATCCAAAATCGACCAGGACGTCCTCTCACAGTGTGGGACACAGGTTACGATGAAGATACAGAATCCGACCGACCAGAAGGCGATCGAGAGCAGCGTCGAAGCTGCTGGTGAGGACGTCCTCCGCGAGTTGCCAGGTCTCACTCCGGGACAGGCAGTCGTATCGGGAGATGCCATGAATACCCCTGTTCTGATTCAGGTCCGTGAGCGTCACACCCAACATGGTGCCGACAGCATCCCTGCGACACAGAGATGGCGAACTGCGAACGAGCAGCGACGAGAACAGCCAACACGTTCTGAAGGGGCGGATATGGGTGGTGGTGAGTCTACTGGTGATGTTGACCTGTTGGGCGATGGCTGACTTTCTTTTGTCCGAATCTGCAAATGTCACGAAGTCTGGATAACTCTCCCGCGTGCCTTCTTTTTAGTATTCTGACGACCTCTGGGAGACTATGTTCGACAGATTCACTAGCATCTTTGGCACTGGTTCTGACGTCCCGGAGTTGATTATTGGTCTTGGATTGGAGGACTGGTACAAAGACCTCGATGAGAATCAGCGACAGAAGCTCCGTCAACATAGCACCTTCTTTGGGACTGGTGGCGAAACCAACCTCCTCGAAGTGGGGAGACGGGAGACGTCTCAAACGGCACAGGAGTATCTGAAAGGGGTCGGTTCTACCGCAGCCAACGAAGGTGATTATGACTTCGCAGAAATGGTTCTACTGACAGCGCTTGAGCGTGAAGATGGGTCTGCCACAAGCACCCATTTCACGTATAACGAGCTGATTGACGTTTATTACAAACAACGCGATAGCCGAGAGGATGCTATTGAGAAATGCGTTGAGTGCTGCGAAAAAGACATTCAGATTGCTGATGAGTTCGTTAGGGAATTTGGTGAGGTTCCTAGAATTCCTGCATTCAAACGCTTAGCAATTATTTATGAAAAGCAAGAGAGGTACGAAGAGGCCCTTGATGTCTGTGACAAAGCACTCGAAATAGGAACAACCGACGGCACGAAAGGCGGCTTCGAAGGTCGCAAAGAACGGATTCAACGAAAGATGAATTGATGTAAGCTGAACTCAATTTGGGTGCCCTCTCTAACACGGTAGATCTGAGTGCTAATTAAATTGAATCAGATGGATTTGCCCTCAAGAGATGTGTGACTGGGCGAAGGAGAATCTGAGCAGTGCGTCTTTTTCATCAGGTGTTAGTGTTTCGGGGGCCCTTGGTCCGTGAGTGGAGGGCTTCGGTCTCCGGCGGCAAGTTCGACATCTATAAATTAGAGTAGGTCGGCATTTGGAATTTCAGTTCAATACCGGGAGGCGGCATAGCCTTCTCGGTTCACATGCCGGAACGACAACCCCCGTAGAGAGGGGTTCGTTCGCCGGTTCTACGAACGGGGGTGAGTTGGTGGTGTTCCGGAACGTTTTCGGGTGCGTTCTGCTGATGGTGGGTCGTGCAGTGGGTGGTTCGGGGTGGTGGGTTCGTGGCGTTGGTGGGGACGGCTCTGGCGTTGGTTGCTGGGGCGGTCGTGGAGCCGGTGGTGTCGGTGGCGTCGGTGGGCGTTGGTGGGTGGGTGGTGGTCGTCGGTGGTGTGGTCGTGGGTGCGGAGGGTCGGTCGCTGTTCGGTGACGGCGATGGTCGTGTGGTGTTCGGTGGCGGGGAGGTGCTGGCGCGTGGGGGCGTGGTGGAGGTGGTGGCTGTTGCGGGTGCGGCTGCGGTGACGTACGCGTTGAGCGTGCATGCTGGGTTCGGCCCGGTTCTCGCGTCGGCGGTCGTCGGGCTCGTGGCGGGGGTCGTGTTCTCGGACGTCGATGCGGCGGCGTACTGTGGGTCGTTCGTGGGGATGGTGTCGCCGGTGGTGTTCCCGTCGGTCGGGGTGGTCCTGGTCGCGGGATTGGTTGCGGGTGTCGGGTTCGTCGCGACGCGGGAGTCGTTCGCTGGGTTCGGTGGGAAGCTCGGGACGCTGGCGCTGTTCGGGTGTGCGTCGACGGGACTGGTGTTGGGCGTGGAGTACGCGGCGGCGAGTGGCGTGCCATGGGCGAGTGCGGTCGTGGTGGTGCCGACGGCTGCGGTCGCGGCCGTGCTCACTGCGGGCTTGAGCCAGCGGTTCGGGCTCGGTGCGGTGGTGGCGTCGGCGGTCGTCGGGGTGGTGGCTGGCGTGACGCTTCCGGTCGTCGTCGATGGTGGCGGGCGGTTGGCGGCGGTCGCGTTCTGCGCGTCGTTCGTCGGGATGTCGTCGCGCGAGCGACTCGGGAGCGCGCGCTCGGTCGGGGCCGCTGGCGTGGTGTGCGGGGTCGTGTTCGTCGTCGTCGCACCTGCGTTCGCCGGCGCGGGCGGGAAGCTCGGGACGACCGCGTTCGTCTCCTGTCTGGCGGTCGCGGGCGGCAGTCGGTCGGTCGCGGCGGTCCGCGAGCGCGTCGCCGACGCCACGTAGCGCGCGCACACCGTGGCTTTCGGGAACGCGAACGGTTTTCGGTGTTCGTTCGCTTGCGCTACACATGAGCGAGCGTGCTTCTGGGTTGTCGCGGTTGAAGCGACCGTTGTTGTACGTGATGGGACCGCTGTACGTGCTGGCCGGTATCACGCACTTCGTGGCGCCGGACGCGTACGAGCGCGTGGTGCCGCCGGGGTTCCCGCGGCCGCGCGAGCTCGTGTACGCGTCGGGGGTCGCGGAGATCGCGCTCGGTCTGGGCGTGCTGCATCCGGAGACGCGGGAGGCGTCGGCGTGGGGGCTCGTCGCGCTGCTCGTGGCGGTGTTCCCGGCGAACGTCTACATGGCGGTGGACGACGAGGCGGTCGATGAACTACCGGGGGGTGTCGAGCCGTCGGACGCGGCGCTGTGGGCGCGATTGCCGCTCCAGGCGGTGCTGGTGGCGTGGGCGTGGTGGTACACGCGACCGATGGAGGACGCTGCTGACGCGACCGACGAGTCGGCCGCGTAGACGCGTCAGGTCGGCGCTGCCGACCCGGCCGCGCTGTGGGCCGTGCTTTCTCGGTGTCGGAGCGCGTACCGTCGCGTATGATTCGCGTGTTCGTGAGCGACGGCATGGGGATGCTGGAGGGACTGGAGTCGATGGTCGGCGAGCACTCGAGTGGCGACGTCGAGTTCGTCTGGGAGGTGGTCGACGAGGTGGATGCGCTGGCGTCGGCTGCGGCGGACGCGGACGTACTCGTGGTCGGCCCTGATGCGCCGGTGACCCGGGCGGTCCTCGAGGCGGTCGAGCCGGCGGTCGTGGTGCGCGCTGGCGTCGGCGTGGACAACGTGGACGTGTCGGCTGCCCAGGATTTGGGGGTGGTGGTGACGAACACGCCGTCGTACTGTCGCGAGGAGGTGGGCGAGCACGCGCTGGCGTTGACGCTCGCGGCGGCCCGCCGGCTCTCGACGTACGACCGGTCGACGCGGGCGGGCGAGTGGGACTGGGGAGCGGCTTCGCCGCCGCGACGGCTCGCGGCGTCGACGGTGGGGTTCGTCGGGTTCGGCGCGATCGCGCGGTCGGTCGCGTCGGCGTTCGTGGCGTTGTTCGACGAGGCGGTGGCGTACGACCCGTACGTGGACGCGGCGCTGGCGGCGGAGCACGGCGTCGAACTCGCGGACTTCGAGGGGGTGTGCGAGCGCGCGGACGCGCTCTGTGTGTTCGCGCCGTTGACCGAGGAGACGCGCGGGCTCGTCGACGCGGACGCGCTCGCCGCCCTCCCCGAGGATGCGGTCGTCGTGAACGTCGGCCGTGGCGCTATCGTCGACGATGCGGCGCTCGCGACCGCGCTCGACGACGGCCCGGTCGCGGCGGCGGCACTGGACGTCCTCCCGACGGAGCCACCGGTGGACTCGCCGCTCGTCGGCCGCGACGACGTCCTCGTCACGCCGCACGCGGCGTGGTACTCGACGGAGGCTGCGAGCGACCTCCTGGAGACGGTCGCCGCGACGGTCGCCGCCGTCGTCGACGGCGACGCGGTTCCGGAGCGCGTTCGCGTCGCCTGACCGCGACGCCGGCAGGTCGTCGAGGGCTGTCGAGGTTTTTGTCGCTGGCGAGCGTGTCCGTTCGCATGACGCGCATCGCGCTCATCGCGCACGACGACGAGAAGCCCGAGATGCTCGACTTCGCCGCTGCGCACGAGTCGTACCTCTCGACGATAGATATCGTGACGACGGGGACGACCGGGGAGCGCATCCGCGACGAGGTCGGGTTGGACGTCGACCGGAAGGCGTCGGGCCCGATGGGTGGCGACCTCCAGATCGGGGGGATGGTCGCGGAGGGCGCGCTCGACGCCATCGTCTTCCTCCGCGACCCGCTCACCGCCCAGCCGCACGAACCGGACATCTCCGCGCTCCTCCGCATCTGCGACGTGCACGACGTCCCGTTGGCGACGACGCGCACCGCGGCGGAGTACGTGCTCGCGGGCGTCGCCGCCGAGGACGACGTCACCCTGGACGCGTAACCGGATTCGGCCGGAGCCGTCGCCCGGTTCAGTCGGAGCCGTCGCCTGATTCGAGGTCGGCGAGCGCGTCGTGCAGGCGGTCGCTGGCGTGCGTGCCGTGGATGAGGTGCGCGGCGCCGGTGGCGGTGGCGGCGTTCCACCAGCGCGCGAACCGGCGGCGGGCGCGGAAGCGCGAGGTCATGGCGACGGCGGTCCGCCACGCGCTCGTCCGGCATTCGTCGATGGTGACGACGGTGAGCCACTCGTCGACGCGACCGAGGTGGTCGTCGACGGCGGCGATACCGGGGGCGTCGCGTGCGGCGAGCGCGTCCTGGGTGTCGTCGACGAGGCCGTGGATGACGTCGATGACGGCGTCGTGGTCGGCGCGGCGCGTCCGCCGGTCGGTTTCGATGCCGGCGTCGACGAGCGCGAGCGAGAGGTCGTAGTTGATGTGCGCGTTCACGCCGAGTGCGGCGTCCTGCGCGACGAGGCAGCGGTCGGCGCGCGCGGCGTCGAACGCGAGCACCCACGGCGCGGGAACCGTGTCGACGCGTCCGGTCTCGTAGCGGTGGACGGCGCGCCGGTAGTGGTTCGCGAACGCGACGAGGTACGCGCGCACCCACTCGGGGTCCTCGAACTCGCCGCGCTCGATTCGGTCGGCGACTGCACCCGTCATCCGCGCGTAGATGGAGAGGAACGTCGCCCGCCTGTCGCCGGTCGCCGCGAAGCGCTCGCGGAGCGCGACGAGGCGGTCGTGGGCGTCGTCGACGTCGACGTACGCGTCGGCGGTGAGCGCGAGCACCTCGGAGTCGGCGCCGACGGGTCGGTCGCCGTCGCCGGGCACGCCGTCGGCGTCGGTGGGTTCGAGGCGGTCGCCGGTCGGCGTGGGCGTGCGGACGTGCGTCGCGGCGGCGCGGAGCGCGCGCCGACGCCGCGACCTCGGTGTCGCGCTCGAGTACATACCACGTACAGACGCGCAGTCGGCATAACGATGCGTGTCGACGGCACCGCTGGGAGGGCTGGGAGCGCCCGGTCAGTCGTCGCCGGTTTGAGGTGGGCGCCCGGTCAGTCGTCGCTCGTTGGACGTGCGAGCGGCGGCGTCGGGGCGTCCGCGTCGGCGGCGAGCCAGGCGCGACAGAGCCGCCGGAATTCGGCGTCCGTGAGTGCGTCCGCCTCGAGCTGTCCGGCGGCGGCGTGGACGTCGCGGTCGGTCGCGCTGCCGCGTTCGAGGACGCGCTGGAAGACGTCCGCGACCACCGGGACCTCGCGGTCGCCGTCGACGTCGACCTCGCCGCTGGCGGTCGCGACGGTCCCGTCGAACGCGAGCGTGGCGCCGTCGCTCGCGTCCGCCGGGAGGTTTACATTATACGTAAACCTCCGGGGTTGCCGGTCGTCGCTGTCGGTCAGGTCGCTCTCGTCGCTGGTGGCGGACCGGCTCTCGTCGCTGGTGGTGGACTGGCTCTCGTCGCTGGCGGTGGACCGGCTCTCGCCGCTGGTGGCGGACTGGCTGGCGCGCCCCCAGAGGAGGTAGCACTCGTCGTCGGCGTCGACGACGCGGACGGGCGTCGGCGCGACCGCCTGCGGGGTGATGGGGCCGGGGGCGTGCTCGTGGAGGAGCACGCGGTCGGCGGTCTCGTGGACGGTGACGGTCACGGTGAGCGTCCCGTCGGGGGCGGCGACCACGTCGTCGACCCGTCGGACCGCGCCAGCGCGCCGGTCGCGCGACGCGGTCGGGGTCGCCTCGACGAACCCGCTCGCGGGGAACTCGCCGGATGCGGTCGCGTCGCCGGCGGTGCTGCGCGAGCCGGTGGCGTCGGTGGTGCTGCGCGAGCCGGTGGCGTCGGTGGTGCTGCGCGAGCCGGTGGCGTCGGTGGTGCCGCGCGAGCGGGTGTCGTCCGCGAGTGCGTCGCCGCGGCCCGTCCAGCGCGCCCAGAGCGCGAGGGCGCTCGGGAGGACGAACACGCTCGCGAGGAACGCGTACGCGATGGTGAGCGCGGTGATGACGCCGAACGCCTGGAGGAACGGGAGGAGCGCGACCGTGAGGACGCCGAACCCGCTCGCGGTCGTCGCCGCCGACGACAGGAGCGCGCCGCCGGTCCCCGTGACGCTCTCCTCGAGCGCCGCGTCCACGTCGCCGGACGCGTCGAGTTCCTGCACGAACCGCTCGCCGACGTGGATGCTGTAGTCGATACCGAGCCCGATGGTGAGGCTCGTGATGAGGCCCGTGACGATGTTGAACGGCACCTCCAGGAACCACATCGACCCGAGCACCCACGTCACGGTGAACGCGACCGGGAGGACGACGACCGCGCCGAGCGTCGCCGTCCCCTCGGTGAACGCGTACGCCGCGGTGAGGAAGACGAGCGCGGCGACGAGCGCCACCACGAGCCCCTGGACGACCGTGTCGAGCAGCTGGTCGGCGGTGACGGCGTTGATGACGACCGACCCGGTCGCCGTCGCCGTCACGTCGCCGTCGGTCGCGCCGCCCGCGCCGGCCGCCGCGGCGCCCTCGACGCCGTCCTCGACGTCCGCCGCGAACCACCGGAGCTGATCGGTGACGACGGCGTCCTCGGCGGCGCCGTCGACGGAGACGGTCGCGACGAGCGCGTCGTACTCGCCGCCGTCGGTCCGATGGAGGACGGTCGCGGCGTCGTCGGGCGCGACCCCGTAGAGCGCGTCGTAGACCGCGGTCACGTTCTCGTCGGGGACGCCGTCGTCGTCGGTGTCGGACGCGTGGAACGTCGCGTTGAACGACTCGTTCGCGGCCGCCGTCTCGCGCATCACCGTCAGGGGCGTGCGGACGGCCGTGTCGCCGTTCGGGTACGTCGCGACGACGGCCATCGTCGACGCGTTCTCGGTCGCCGCGTCCAACCGGTCGAGCGTGCCCGCGCTGGCGACGTCGCCCTCGACGAGCACCGTGCCCTCGGCGTCCTGGCGGACGAACCGGTCGTTCAGGACGTCCATCCCGGCCTTGGCGGTGTAGTCGCCGGGCGCGAACGGCTCGGGGAGGTCCTTCAGCCAGTCGGCGGGGTCGTCCGCGAGGAAGTCCTCCTGCGCGAAGCTCGTGTCCACCTGCGTCGCGCCGTACGCGCCACCGGCGCTGACGAGGACGGCGACGACGATGACGGCGACCGGTGCGCGCCGCGCGATGCCGGCGCTCGCCTGGAGCGCCCGGCGGACGACGCCGTCCGCGGCACCGATGGCGGCCCCGCCCGGTGCGTGGCCGCGCGATGCGAGGAACTCGTCGAGCTCGGTCTTCACCGCGGGGACGAGTGCGCCGAAGACGACGAGCGTCGCGACGATACCGATCGCGCTCACGACGCCGATCTGGCGGAACACCGACAGGGGGCTCGCGAGGTTCGACAGGAACCCGATGACGGTCGTCCCCGTGACGAGGACGAGCGCGACGCCGACGCTCCCGAGCGCGGTCGTCATCGCCTCGCGCGGCGACGACCGCTCGTCGCCCGTGCTTTCGGTGGTCTCGGTGCTGTCGGTGCGCTCCTCGCGGTACCGCATGACGACGTGGATGGCGTAGTCGATACTGAGGCCGATGAGGAGGACGACGACGATGATGAACGGCTGGTTGAACGCGATGCCGACCCAGCCCATGACGCCGAACGTCCACACGAGCACGAGGCCGACGCCGAGGACGCCGAGGACGACGTCGACGAGGTCGCGGTACGCGATGACGAGGACGACGACGACGAACAGGAGCGCGAGCGGGCCGACGAGCGTGAGGCTGTCGGTCATCGACGCGTCCGTCTCGTCGGCGACGACGCCGTTCCCGAACACGAGGTACGAGGTCGCGTCGTCGCCGTGGGCGTCGCCGATGCTCGCCATCGCGAGTTCCGCGTCGACGAGCGACTGCGGGGCGTCGCTCGGCGCGGTACCGGCGCCGTCGGTCGCGTGCACGGCGACGAGCAGCGTGGCGTTCGCCTCGGTGTCGCCGGTCTCGTAGTCGGTCGGCATCAGCGAGAGCGCGCCGCCGCGCTGGCTCGCGTCGCCGAGGACGCGCTCGAGGACGCCGTCGACCTCGGTCTCGTTCAGTGCGGCGAGCGCGTCGCGTTGCTCGGCGAGCGACGGGTCGACGCCGTCGCGGAGCGCCGCGGCGTCCGCCTGGAGTGCGGCGTACTCGGCGTCGAGCACGCCCTGGGTGCCCTGCTGGTAGGCGGTCTCGCGCGCGGACTCGCTCGCGGAGTCGTTCCGGAGGGTCGCGGCGGCGTCCGCGAACGTCGCGTAGTCGCCGGTGAGGTTCGCGCTCGCGTTCGCCGCGACGGCGTCGTACTCGGCGCGAACGCTCGCGTTCGGGTCCGCGTCGAGGGTCGCGAGCGCCTCGTGGAGCGCGCGACTCGTCTCGTTCAACTCGCGCTCGCGGGCGTCGAGTTCGGCGCGCCGGTCGTCCGCGTACGCGGTCGTCGCGGCGGCGGTCGCGACGCTCCGGGTCGCGTCCGCGCCGTCGAGCGACGCGTTCACGGTCTCGTTCGCCGCTATCGCGGCCTGGTAGTCGAGCGTGGCGAGCAGCGAGTCCCTCGAGAGGACGTTCTCGCCGCGGACGACGACCTGCGAGACGCTCCCGTTCCCGTTCTCGCGTTCGAAGTTCGTGTCGACGTAGTCCTGCGCGTCGGCCTCGTCGGTGTCGGTCTGGAACTGGTCGAGCGACGTCTCCTGTTCGACGAGCGGGACGCCCGCGCCGACGACGAGCGTCGCGACGAGCAGGACGGCGACGACGAGGCGACTGTGCTCGGTGATCCCAGCGGCGAGCCCGCGGATCATTGCGGCCCCTCCGTCGCGGCGACCCCCGACTTGCTGAACGAACGTTCGGTAACCATGCACTGAACGAACGTTCGGTAGGTATTAGTTCTTTCGACCTCGTAACAGGTATGGCGCCCGAACGAATATTCGGTCAGCATGAGCGACTCGACGACCGACGACGCCCTCGACACCCGCGAACGCATGATGCTCGCCACCCTCCGCGTCCTCGGCGACCACGGCTACGCCGGCCTCTCCATCCAGCGCATCGCCGACGAAGCCGACCTCAGCAAGTCCTCGTTCTACCACTTCTTCGACGACAAGGACGACCTCCTCCTCTCCTTCCTCGACTTCATGCTCGCACGCTACGGCCTCCCCTTCGAGCAGGAATCACCCGACGGCCCGAAAGCGGAACTCGACGCCTACCTCGCGTTCGCGCTCGACGGCGTCACCGGCGACATCGTCATCCCGCTCGACGACTTCGACCCCGGAAGCGGCCGGCCCTACGTCGCACTCCGCTCGCAGGCCACGTTCGACGACGACTACCGCGGGCGCTTCACCGACATCGACGCGAACATCCACGACCGCCTCGCCGACGTCATCGAACGCGGCATCGACCAGGGCGTCTTCCGCGACGTCGACGTCCACGCCACCACCGAACTCATCATGAGCGTCATGCTCGGCTCGCTCTTCCGGCGCGCCACCAGCGACCAGGTCGACGTCGACGCCGTCCGCACCCAACTCGACACCGTCCTCGAATCGCACCTCTACGCCGACGACTGACGCGGACTCGTCGCCACACCGAGAATCGACACAGACTCGTCGCTACCCGAACGAGCCGTAGCGCTCTTGTCGACGACGAGCGTCCTCACGGGTCCGCCCATGGACCTCGACACCTTCCGGTACTACACGCGCTGGCACCACGCCGCCAACCGCCGCCGGTACCGCGCGCCAGCCGACCCCTGGCGACTCGTCCACGTCGACCCCGCCGACGTGGACGCCTACACCGGCGCACTCCCGCTCAACTACGGCCTCGGGCGCGTCCGCGGCGGCGACTGGGACCGCGACGCCGAACGCGACCCCGTCCGCGAGACCCCGAACTACCGCGGCCTCCGCGAGCGCTTCGTCGACGGCCGCGCGTGGGAGGACACCACGCTCTACGAGTACATCGCCGAGCAGTTCGAGGACCGCGAGCACGTCCGCGGCTACGACTCCCTCGACGCGTTCCGCGAGACTCGTCTCCACTACCTCGATGACCTCCACGAGTCCATCGCGACCGACGGCTACCGCGCGAACGCCCACGCCGCCGGCGAAGCAGCCTCCGTCGACGACGACGCAGCCCCGGGCGACGACGACGCAGGCCCCGTCGACGCCGCGGCCGGACACGACCCCGCGGACGCCGACAACGCCTTCGAGACGGCGTACGCGAGCAAGCTCGAACCGCTCGTCGTCCTCGCCCGCGACGGCGACGTCGTCTGGACGGAGGGCTACCACCGATTCGGTATCGCCGACCTCCTCGACCTCGACGCCGTCCCGGTCCAGGTGCTCTGCCGACACGAGGACTGGCAGCGCGTCCGCGACGCCGTCGCTCGCGAGGGTCTCGACGCCGTCGACCTCCCCGCGGGCGTCGACGCGACCCATCCCGACCTCGTCGACGTCCGCGACGACTGACCGACCCCGTCGAACCGCGATTTCGCTCGCGCCCCACCGATTAATTCATAACCCACCGCTCGGCACGTTGATACGATGGCGGTACTCTCAACCGAAGACGAGGGGAAGTTCCTCATGGACGTCGAAGGCGAACAGATCGGTATCGTGACCGAGGTCGACCCCGACGCGCAGGTCGCGTACGTCGAACCCGAACCCGGGATGGCCGAAGCCATCGTGCAGGGCCTCGGGTACGGCGACAAGGACGACGACGACATCGAGGTGCCCGCCGACAGCATCGAGACCGTCACGGACAGCGAACTCCGCGTCGCGACCGACCTCTAGCGGCCGCGAACCCGACCTCGTTCCGTCGACACCGACCCGGGCAGCCACCGGCTAGTACTGGACGACGGCGTTCAGGATACCCGCGGTCTGCCCGACGCCCGCGAGCGCGATGGCGGGGAGCGCGAGCGCGACGCCGCCGACGCTCCCGTAGAGGAACGCGAGCGCGCCGACGCCCGAGAGCACGCCACCGACGGTGTACACCCAGTCCGCCTCCTCGCGCGGGAGCACCCGGCCCGTGTAGCCGAGTGCGACCGCCGGCACCACCATCCAGGCGAACACGGTCGCGCGCAGCAGCGTCTCGCCGCCGTCCGTCGCGAGCGCGTACGTCCCGACGAGCGTGACGCCCGCACCGACGACGATGACCGCGAGCCACGCCCGCAGGACCGGATGCGTCTGCATGTCCCGCCACGAGAGCGCGGCGAACGCGACCAGGACGACGTCCATCACGACGTGCGCGACCAGCGCCGTGTGCGGCGACGCCACCTCCAGATGCGCGAGCGCCGCGAACGTCCACGCGAGCGGCACCAGGCCCGCCGGCGCGGTCTCGCGGACGCGACGGAGCATCCTACGCTCGCTCGCGGACGACCTCGACGGCGTCCACGAGCGCCGCGTCGTCCTCGAGCGCCGAGAGCACCTCGCTCGCCGACGCCTCGAGCGCGAACGCCGGCCGGCCCTTCCCGACCGCCGACGACTCCCCGTCGTCGACGCGCACGACCGGCCCCTCGACCTCCAGCACGTTCAGGCCGCGCGCGACCGCCGCCTCGTCGAGCGACCCGACGACCGCGTCCGCGAGCGCGTCCGTACAGTCACCGCACGCCGCCCGGACCGCCGGCGCGTGCGCCGGCGTCTCCTCGACGGCTTCGAGCGATGCGAGCCCCAGCAGGACGACCCGGTTCGACAACGACAACGACGAGACCTCGGAATCCATACCCGAACGTGCACGCGGCGGACCCAAAGGGATACTGGTGGTTCGCGGCCGGCGAGAAGCAGGGACGGGACCGCGGCGAGCGATACCCGACTCGCCGTCGCGGTCGCCTCAGCCGTCCGGCCCGGCCTTCTCCGTCACGCGGAAGTCCGCCGGCGGCGCGAGGATGCCCGCGACCGTCCCCATCGAGTGCACGACCGTCACCACGGGCGCGAGCGGGAGCGCGAGCGCGAGCGGCACCTGGTCGGCGTCGTCGTAGTACAGGACCCCGCGGAGGTACCAGAACGCCGTGAACGCCGCGAGCACGACGGAGACCGCGACGAACAGCGTCGCGTACACGACGGTCGCGCCGAGCAGCGACAGCGGGACGACGACGAGCGTCACGACCGGCGACAGCGCCCACGCGTAGTTCCGGACGCGCGTCAGCACGCGGTATCGCGTCGGCAGGAGACTCGTCGCGTCGAGGTTCCCCGCCGCCCACCGCCGGCGCTGCTGGAGGATCTCCGTGAGGTTCGGCGGCGCCTCGTTCCGACACACCGACTCCGAGAGCGCGAAGTCGACGTCGAACTCTCGGGCGGCCGCCCACACGAACGCGGTGTCCTCCACGAGCGTCTCGCGGTCCCACGTCACCGCGTCCTCGACCGACGACCGGACCGCGATGCCGCCGCCCCACGCGAACAGCGGGACGGAGAGCCGCGCGAACGCACGTTGCTCGATCTGGACGCCCATCCGGTAGACGTCCGCGAGGTACGACAGCGCCGACCCCGTGTGCCGGGGGCGTTCGCGGAGCTGGACGACGTCCGCGTCCGGGAGGCCCCGCCAGTCCGTGAGGAGGCTGTCCTCGTCGAGGTACAGGACGTACTCGCGGTCCGTGTCGAGCGTTCGGCGCGCCCACTCGATGGCCCGACCCTTCCGGACGGCGTCGCACTCGAAGTCCTCGGGGACGCTGTGGACGTCCGCGCCCGCGACGTCGATGGCGTCCTCGGCGACGACGTGGACGTCGTCGAGGTCGTCGGGGAGGCTGTCGACGGTCGCCTGCACGACGTCCGCGGCGTCGATGGTGAGGACCCGCACCTGGACGTCGTCGCCGTCGTACTCGGGGGGCGGGGACTCGTAGCCCGCGCCGACGACGTACGCGAGCGCGAACCAGACGACGGCGGTCCCGGCGAACAGCGCGGCGGTCGTCCACAGCGTCAGTTCGAAGAGCGATGCGACCGTGCCGGCGGCCAGGGGTGTGACGCCCGCCGTCGCTGCACCCGTGAGTACGAGCACGGCGGCGACGACGGCGAGCGCGACGCGTTCGACCTTCATCGTGGTCGACGCGTGGCACTCGCGGCCCTTCAACGGGCGACGCCGTTCGGCCCGGTTCGGCGTCGTTCGACGGGGTTCATTCCGTTCAATCGCCCGCAGGCATCGGGGCGAGTCACGAACCAGTCCCGGACGACGACCGTCGAACCGACCGTCGAACGCGCCGCCGATACCGATGCCTTGAAGTTCTGGACGGTTCCACGATAGCGTCCGCAGTTCCCGACCCGTCTCGGGTCGATGCCACGCGCACTCCTCGCCGCACGGCTCCGTTTCGACTGCACGCTCGCTAGCCTGCCCGCTGTCGGTCTCGACGAGAAATCAGGGGGTCTGGGCGGCTTCACTCCCCGGCGGCTTCGACGTCCGCGCGCCGGTAGGCGTTCCCGTCGGCGTCGTACACGACGTACTCCGCCATCGGCGCCGGGTCCGGGAGCTCGACGTCCCCGAGGCGGCCATAGTGCGCGACCTCGGTCAACGCCTCCCCCGGCGGTTCCTGGTACTCGATGCGCACGAGCGCGTACCCCGTCATCGGGTACATCGATTCGCGCTCCTCGCGCGCCGTCTCGAAGCCGTCCGGGCCGTCGTCCTCGTCCACCGCGTCGCCGGTCGTTGCGCCCTCCTCGTCCCAGCTCGCGTACTCGTCGGTCTCGTCATCGACCATACCCCACCCACGGACGCCCGCCACGAGAACGCACCGGTCTACCCAGTCCCTCCCCGTTCCCGCTTCGATCGCCGTCGCCGCCCCACCCTGGTCGTCGTCGCCGTCCTGGTTCCCATTCCCGTCGCCGTCCCGTGGTCGACGTTCGTCCGACTCCACCCCACAGAACAACAAATAACTGGCCAAAACACTCAGAAAAACTGCTGTATCTGGCTGTCTGATGGGTTTTTAGAAGAATCTGTTCCAGATGTTGTGATAGCCGGTATACTTATGGACTTATGTCCACAAGCAGTAGTCGCGGCGACAGGCCGCGTCGGTATCGTCAGGATGGCATCGCACGCCGTCTCTGTGAGCACGCGCAACTCATGCTAGACGGTCGTGAGTGGCTGCACGACCGTCATCCACGATTCTACACCCGCAAGCCGCCGCTGCGGCGACCCACGTGACCACACCACGAGACTATACCCCACACGACCCGTCCTGTGCAATGCACTGTCTATCCATATAATGCCATTCTAGGAGTTTCAACACTCCCAGGCATACGCTTATATCCGATGTCGTCGACGTTCCAATCGTCATGAGCATCCAACAGACCGCCGCCATCGCAAAGCCCCAGACCCTCCCCGAGGACATCACGTCGCCGCGCGCGAAGCTCGTCTACCTGTACCTCGACGTCACCGAGGCCGGGACCGTCGAGGACCTCCAGCAGTGCCTCGACATGAAGAAGATCGACCTCCTGAGCGTCCTCAACAGCCTCACGAGCGCCGGGCACGTCGCCAACGACGACGGCACGTACGTCGTCGCCGCCTGACGAGGCTCGCCAGACGCCCACTCGACGGCGTCCAGCACGCGTTCGCGGGACGCGAATCTCCACCACCGCCGCGAACGCCGACCACCGCCGCGCACGCGGACCTCTCTCCGCGTGCCCCGACCTCCCTCCTCGGATGCTCTCTCGACCACACCGAGTCACTCGCTCGCACGTCTCACGAGCCGGTCGCTCGCCGGCCCAGCGAGCCGAGCACCGCGGCAGTTCGCTTCGAAGCGCTTAACTGCGCGCTCGGCGGACGTTGCCGTAATAACCATGAGCGACAAGCCGGCGTCGATGTACCGAGAGATCTCGAAGCCGCCGTACACGCGGCGCGAGTACATCACGGGCATCCCTGGGTCGAAGATCGCACAGCACAAGATGGGTGACGCGGGCGCGGAGCCCGAGGACTACCCCGTCCAGATCAGTCTCCGCGTCGACGAGGAACTCCAGATCCGCCACGGCTCGCTTGAGGCGGCGCGCCTCTCGGCGAACCGGCACATGATCAAGACGCAGGGCGAGGGGAACTACAAGATGATCCTGCGGAAGTTCCCGCATCACGTCATCCGGGAGAACAAGCAGGCGACGGGCGCGGGCGCGGACCGCGTCTCCGACGGGATGCGTCAGGCGTTCGGGAAGGTCGTCGGGACGGCGGCGCGCATCCAGAAGGGCGAGCGCCTGTTCACGCTGTACTGCGACGTCGACCAGGCCGACGCCGGCAAGGAAGCGTTCCGTCGCGCGTACAACAAAATCTCGCCGCCGTGTCGCATCGACGTCGAGCGCGGCGAAGAACTCCTCATCTCGTAACGACGCTCTCCGCTTCTCGCGTCGCGACCGTCGCGAACCGGAGAGCGTCGGCTTCTCGCGTCGCACGCGTCCCGAACCGTGAGCGCGAGCGCTCGCCCGCGTCGCTCGCGTTCCCCGCCGGACGCCGGCAGTCGCGTCGTCGACCGCGGGCTTTTGTAGCGCGCCGCCCGAACGAGCGGGCATGCTCCGGCTCGCCGCCGCGAACCGCCAGGAGACGTTCGAGCGCATCCGCGAGCCGCTGCGCGACCGCGGCATCCACGTCGAGCACGTCCCGGTCAGCGAACGCACCGTCGACCTCACCGGCGACGGTAGCATCTCGGGCGTCGACGTCGCGCTCGAGGAGTTCGACGCCGGGTTCGTCTACCCGGGTCGCATGATGGAGGGCGCGGTCGCGGACGCGCTGCTCGGGGTGCCGTGGGTGAACGGCCGCGACGCCGTGCTCGCGTCGCGGAACAAAGCCGGCGTGCTCGCGACGCTCGCCCGCGAAGACGTCCCCGTGCCCGAGACGACGCTGGTGTCGAACCCCGTGGACGAGGCCGACCTCGTGGCGGCGTACGAGCGCTTCGAGCCGCCCGTCGTCCTCAAGCCGAACTCGACGACGCGCGGCATCGGCGTCGCGAAGGTCGGCGACGCGGACTCGTTCCTCGGCGTCACCGACTACCTCGACCTCGTCCACGACTACCGCGCGACCGGCGACAAGGCGTTCCTCGTCCAGGAGTACCTCGCGGACGCGACGGACTATCGCGTGATGGTCGTCGACGGCGAGTACGTCGGCGCCGTCGAGCGGTCGCTCCCCGACCGCGAGCGCGCTCGCGGCCGCTGGAAGCACAACGTCCACCGCGGTGCCGAAGCGACCGGCGTCGACCTCGACCCCGAGTACCGCCGGCTCGCCGAACGCGTCGCCGACGTCCTCGGCATCGATTTCCTCGGCGTCGACCTCCTCGTCACGCCCGAGCGCGCGGTCGTCAACGAGACGAACGCTCGCCCGACCGTCGACGCCGCCACCAAGTACGAGGACGGCTTCTACGACCGACTCGCCGCGCTCGTCGAACGCACCGCTCGCGGCGAGTCGGACTGAACGGAGTCGAACGCACCGCTCGCGGCGAGTACGAGTGAGAACGGGTTCTCACGAGCGCGAACGCGGCGCGTCTCGAGTCGGGGGCGCGAAAGAAACCGGCGTAGCAGGTGGTTACTGGAGGTCGATTCCCGCGGAGGAGTCCGCGTGGTCGAAGACGACCTCGAGGACGCCGTTGTTGTACGTCGCGGTCGCGGAGTGCTCGTCGACGCGCACCGGGAGCGACACGCGTTCGTCGTACTGTCGGTGCTCGGTGTGCGCGCTGATGGTGAGCGTCTCACCGTCGCACTCGAGTTTGATGTCGTCCTTCTCCACCCCGGGAAGGTCGCCGACGACCCGGATCTCGTCGTCGGTCTCGTGGACGTCGACGTGCGTGTCGGCACCGAATCCGGCGTCCCCACCGTCGAAGTGCACGTCCGAGCCGTCCCCCATCATGTCGTTCATCATCCGCTCTATCTCTTTGAAGAAGTCGTCGAACGGCTCGTCGTTGTCGTCACGCCGCATGCCTCCCAGTAACGTTAGCGTACTCAAAAGCCTTCTGTCCGCGGGAATCCGTGTCATGGTTCCCGACGTATCGAGGTGACTGCTGGTGAAGGGCGCGTGGCGTGGCCGGGCCGTCGCGCACGTCAAGAGTGGGTTGATGACGGCCACGGTCGCGTCAGGGGTAGGTTGATGACGGCCGCGCTCGCGGTTGTGGCATGGACGACCCGTTCGACGCGATGTCGTACGTGCTGCGGTCCCGGAACCGCCTCGGTATCCTCGAGGCGGTCGCGGACCGGCCGTGCGAGCGGTCGGCGCTCGTGGCGGCGACCGGGAGTTCGCGCGTGACGGTCGGTCGCATCCTCCGGGAGCTCGAGGAGCGAGCGTGGGTGACGACCGACGGCCGCGAGTACGTCGCGACCGTCGAGGGGCGAGCGCTCGCGAACGCCATCCGGGCGGCGCTCGACGAACTCGAGGGCGTCGGGCGCGTCGCGCCGCTGCTCCCCGAGTTCCCGCTGGAGGACGTCGTCCTTCCGCGGGGTGCGCTCACGGCCGCGTCCGTGACGACACCGAACGCCGCGCAACCGCTGCTGCCGACGCAACGACTGACGGAACTCGGGACGAACGCGGACGTGGCTCGCATGTACGCGGTCGGCATCACGGTCGAGGCGACCGAAGCGCACCTCGACCTGGTGCGGGACGCCAATCAGAACCTCGAACTGTTCGTCACGGAGGGCGCACTTGCAGTGGCCAAGGAGACGCCGGCGGTCCGCGAACCGCTCGCGGCGCTCGTGCGGACGGACGCGGTCGTCGCGGTCTGCGACCCGGACCCGACGTTCCCGTTCGTCGCGCGGTTCGACGACCACGCGGTGCTCGCGGCGACGACCGACAACGGGACGATCGCTGGCATCGTCGAGTGGGAGAGCGACGAGATGCGGGCGTGGGTCGACGACCGACTCGACGACCACCTCGCGGCGAGCGAGCCGCTGACGCCAGCGGACTTCTCTTCCTGACGGCGTCGTGCCGCGGCTCGCGGGGTGCGTTCTGTGGGGTTCGTTCACGGCGTGAACGAGCGGTCACGTCGTGACGCCGTGACCATCAGGTAAGGTCTTGACGTCGATGCTCGTGGGTGTTGTATGTATCCGGTGGGAAGTCGTAACCAAAGGGCACGGACCTGGGTTACACTCGCTGTGGTTGTTGCGGTGGTCGCGAGCACGGTCGTCGTCGGACTCGCGCCGGCGACGACGGCGGGCGCGGCGTCGTCGACGATCGTCGTCGCCGCCGACGGCTCGGGCGACTACGAGAACTTCTGGTTCGCCGTCGACAACGCGTCCGCTGGCGATACGGTCGAGGTCGAGAGCGGGACGTACGACGCTGGCGGCGGAACCGACCTGAACGTCCTCGACAAGCCGTTGACGATTCGCGGCGACCCGGACCCGAACGCGGTCGGCGCTGGTGCGAACGCGCCCGTCATCGGTGACTACGACTACGGGCCCGCGCTGGTCCTCACCGCGAACGCTTCCGGGACGACCATCGAGGGCGTCGTCTTCGAACCGCGGTTCGCGTACGGCGGCGTCGAGCTGTCGCTCGCCGCGGACGAGACGCTCTCGGGCGTCACGATACGGGACAGCGAGTTCCGCGGTATCGACCGGAACAGCGTGGTCGGTATCGACGGGACCGAGATCGACGGGAACCTCGACTCGTTCGTCGTCGAGCGCGTGCGGTTCGTCGGGTCGGGGGCCGACGGCGACCGGGCCGGCGTTCACGTCGTCGACGACGACGACGACAGCTCGACGGCGACCGGGACGACGTACGCGAACGTCGCGTTCCTCGACAACGAGTTCGAGGACGTCGGGACCGCGGTCGAGATCCAGCACGGGACCGACGAGGGCGGGATGGCGGACGTCGTGTTCCGCGGGAACGTCGTCGCGGGAGAGCCGGACTCGATGGATTACGGGTTCGTGCTCGACACGTACGCGCGGAACGCGAGCATCTCGGGGCTCACCGTCGCGGACAACGACGTGAACGTCTCGTACAACCCGTTCGACGTGTCGACGCGCGACGAGGGCCACGACGTCACGGACGTGCTCGTGACCGGGAACGACTTCGAGACGCGCAACGAGCAGGCGATACTGTCGGTCGCCGGGGAGCCGGCGACGCCGGGGACGATGGCGCGCGTCGCCGTCGAGAACAACACGTTCACGTCCAGCGGCGACGTCCGGAACGTCCTCCTGGTGACCGCGAACGACGGCGTCGCGGTGTCGGACCTCGTCATCTGCGACAACACCATCAACTCGACGGGCCAGGCTGACGCGCTGAGCGTCGCGTTCTCGGAGGCGTCCGGCGTGGACATCAGCGGGAACGACATGAACGGCCCCGATAGCGGGTCGAGCGGTCTCGCGGTGTTCGTCGATGCGCCCGACCAGTACACGGGTCTCGTCGTCGAGGACGTCAGTATCGACGGGAACGACGTCGAGACGGGCGGGGAGGGAATCACGTTCCACACGCAGACGGAGGCGGGCGTCCTCCGGAACGCCTCGATCTCGGGGAACGTCGTCACGGGCTACAACCAGGTCGGGATCTCGCTCGACGGGCCGATGGCGAACGGGACGTTCCAGGACGTCGCTATCGACCGGAACCGCGTGACGGTTCCGACGTCGAACAGCGCGGGCCTTCGCCTCTCGGGGTCGGGTGAGGCGGAGACGCGGTACTTCCCGGCGAAGCCGTTCACGTTCGCGAACGTCTCGGTGACGCGCAACGACGTGCAGGCGGCGGAGCAGGCGTTCTCGTTCACGGGGCGGATGGCGCGGTCGACGGACGCGGTCCGCGTGGACGGGAACCGGTTCGCGATGACGGCGACCGGCACCGACCTCGCGGGTGACGCCAACGGGATGACGGTGGAGCTGTTCGGGACGGATGCGGTCGACGACTTCGACCTGAACGTGACGAACAACACGGTTACGGGCGCGCCGACGTACGGCGCGTCGGTGGCGGCGACCGTGGGGCAGACGACGCGGTCGAGCGCGACGGTTCGGTTCGTCGGGAATCACCTGAACGACAGCGGGGTCGCGGCGCTGTACCTGGCGCGCCCGGACTCGCAGTACCGGACGCAGGCGGGGAACGTCACGGTGACGGGGAACAACGTGACGAACAACGCGGTCGCGTTCTACAGCGACGCGTGGGGGACGCTCGCGACGTCGGGGAACTACCTCGCGGGGAACGTGGTGACGGCTGACGGACAGGGCGCGGTCGGCACGGACCCGGCGTCGGGTTCGAACGCGCTCGACGTCTACGACCCGGCGACGGACGGCCCGGACGGCGTCGAGGTGTCGTGTCCGACGGTGACGTCGGGTGCGGACGAGTCGTTCCTCGAGACCGACGACACGCCACCTGTCGCGGTGTTCGACCGGTCGCCGGCGACGGTCGCGGTCGGCGAGGACGTGTCGGTGAACGCGAGCGCGTCGACCGACGACGTCGGTATCGCCGGCTACGTCTGGACGTTCGGTGACGGGACGACGACGTCCGGCGAGAACGCGACGCACCAGTACGCTGCCGCTGGCGACTACACGATAACGCTCTCCGTGACGGACGAGGCCGGGAACGTGAACTCGACGACGCGGTCGGTCACGGTGGAAGCAGCGACGACGACGACGACTCCGCCGCCGACGACGACGACTCCGCCGACGACGACGACTCCGCCGACGACGACGACTCCGCCGACGACGACGAGCCCGCCGCCGACGACGACGAGCCCGCCGCCGACGACGACGAGCCCGCCGACGACGACGACGACGTCGAGCCCGCCGCCGAAGACGAGTCCACCGCCGACGGAGCAACCAACCGAGCGCCCGACGACGGAGCGCCCGACGACGGAGCGCCCGACGACGACGGAGCCGACCACGACCGCGGCCCCGCCGACTGCGACGGCCACCGCGGCGCCGACGACCACCGACGCGGCGACGACGACCGCGCCGCCGACCGCGACCGGTACCGACGACGCGACGAGCGCGCCGACGACCGCGGCGTCCGCGGCACCGACCACGAACGCCTCCGCCGGGACGACCACCGAGACGCCCGACGAGGGCAGCCCCGGGTTCGGCGTCGCCGTCGCCGTCCTGGCGGTCCTCGCGACGCTCGCGGTCGGCGTCAGGCGTCGCTGACGGTCGACGAACCGGCGCGGCGACTGACCGACCGCGTTTCGCTCTGCGCGGCGACTCGATTCTATCTGCGAGCGACGAACGGATAGCCGACGCTCGCGGTCGGCGTCCGGAGAAGCGAGCGATGCCTGCGGGAACGCGGTGGGTGTCGGGCGCGTCGCGCCGCCTACAGGCCCATGCCCATCGCGTCGTTCGTCGTCTCGATGCTCGCGGTCTGGTCGTCGGTGCCGAGGACGGCGCGGATGGCGTCGACGTTCTCCGGGACGACGTCGGACTCCTGGTGGATGGCCTGGAAGAGGTAGAGGTCGTCGTCCTCCATCGTGACGGACTCGCCCCAGATGCAGTTCTCCCAGACGTCCGCGCGCGGTCGACCGCGGTCCATCGCGTACTCCTTGATAGCGCCGGCGCCGTCGAGGTCGAGGTGCTCGGGGATGACGAACGTCCGCGATTCGCCCTCCAGCAGTTCGCGGACGGCGTCCGCGCTCGGGCGGTCCGCGAGGGTGACGTTGATCGAGTGCATGTGCATGAGGGTCGCAGGGACCTTCAGGCCGAGCGTGTCGATGTCGAGGTCCGGGAAGATCGTCTCGACGTCCGGGCCGTGGTGGCTCGGGAGGCCGACCGGGTTCGGGAGGATGTCGTTGATGGGGCCGCGCCCGGTCTGGGCGGGGTCGCCGCCGCGGCGGACGAGCGTCGCGCGCACCTTCTCGACGCCGTAGGCCTCTTCGAGGGGCTTGATGAGGCGACTGAGGCCGGTGGTGTTACAGGAGACGACGCGGACGACGTCCAGTCCTTCGACGGTGTCGTAGTTCGAGCGCGCGTTGAAACTGGCGTCCGCGGCGTCGGCGTCCTCGCCGCCCTGGAGGAGCGCGGGCGTGTCGTGCTCGCGGTACATCGCGACGTTGTCCGCGCCGATACCCGACGGGCACGCGTCGACGACGATATCGGCTTCGGCGACGAGTTCGTCGACGGTCCCGGCGAGGTCGATGCCGGCGTCGTCGAACAGCTCGATGCGGTCCTCGATGGCGGCGTACAGCGGGTAGCCCTTGTCGACGGCCGTTTCGGCCTCGAAGTTCGGGCTGGTCTTCGCGACGCCGACGACCTCCATGTCGGGCTGTGCGCGGACGGCGTCCGCGACGCGCTTGCCGATCGTTCCGTACCCGTTGACCGCGACCTGTATCATACGCGAGGCTGCGCCGGCCAGCGTCCTAATAGTTCCGAGTGCGGTCGCGTCGACGCCCGGAGAGCCCCGAAGAAGGACTCGCGAGCGAGTACCTTTCGAGCGTCGGTCGAGTCGCGGGTCGTGGGTGGGTCGCTCCCCGACGCGCCTTAATTACGCAAGGTACATGTTTATTATCTATGCTGTTCTATCAAAATCCAACGTGCTCGCAGCTGCCACCTTCGTCGCCGGACTCGTGCTGTTCGTCGGCGGCGTGAACGCCGTCCGTCCGCCCGCCGACTACAACGAACGGCCGGCGCGGTTGTTCGCCGTCGGCGGCCGACGCTCCGCGCTCAGCTACGTGCAGACCGACGGCGCCATTCTCGGCGTCGTCGGGCTGTTCGCGATGCTCGCGTCCACGCTCGTGTGACCGTGACGGGACCCATCGGGCTCGGCGCGTTCCTCGCCGGGGCCGGCGTCGTCGCGCTCCTCACCGGCGTCGTCCAGTTGCGCTCGCCGACGTTCTGGCTCGCGTTCGCCTGGGGCATCCCGTCCACGCCGGAGCCCGGCTGGCCGGAGTACGCGGTGCGCGTGCTCGGCGGCGCCTTCGTGTGTCTCGGGCTCGCGGCGACCGTCGGCGGTGCGTTCGTCGTCTCCACCGCGCTCTAGCTGGGGATTCGACGGTCGGTCCCGCGGGGTCGCGTCGAGACGACAAGACCTAATCCGGTTCCGGTCGGACTCCTCGCCATGAGCGACCTTTCGGCGCCGGCGCGAACCGCCATCGAGCAGTGCATGGCCGTCAGCGAGGACGAGAGCGTGGTCGTCGTGACCGACGACGAGCGCCGCCCCATCGGCGAGGCGCTGTACGACGCGGCGCTCGACGCGACCGACGACGCGACCATCCTCCAGTACCCGCCGGGCGAGAACCACGGCGAGGAGCCGCCGGAGGCGGTCGCGGCCGCGATGGCGGCGGCGGACGTGTTCCTCGCGCCGACGTCGAAGAGCCTGAGTCACACGCGAGCGCGGTCGGCGGCGACCGACGCCGGCGCGCGCGGCGCGACGCTCCCCGGTATCACCGAGGACGTGTTCACGACCGGACTGGACGCGGACTACGAGCGTATCGCGGCCCACTGCGAGGACGTGCTCGCGCAGGTCGCGGACGCCGACGAGGTCCGGGTGACGACCGAACTCGGGACGGACATCACGTTCGAGGCCGGCGAGCGCGAGTGGCTCGCGGACACCGGGATGGTCCACGAGGACGGCCAGTTCTCGAACCTCCCCGCTGGCGAGGTGTTCGTCGCGCCCGAGACCGCGAACGGCCGGTTCGTCGTCGACGGGACGATGATGCCGTACGAGCGTCTCGACGACGACCAGACGCTCGCGTTCGACGTCGAGGACGGCCAGGTCGTGAACATCGAGGACGACCGCATCGCCGAGCAGTTCGCGGACCTCGCCGCGGACGCCGGCGACGTCGTCTACAACCTCGCGGAGCTCGGTATCGGGACGAACGTCGCCGTCACGGACCTCGTCGGCTCGGTGCTGCTCGACGAGAAGGCCGCCGGAACGGTCCACATCGCCATCGGCGACAACGCCGGTATCGGCGGCGACACCGACGCGCCCATCCACTCCGACGGCGTCATCCAGGACCCGACGGTGTACGCGGACGGCGAGGAAGTGGAACTTCCTCGACCGTAGTCGAGCGGCGAAGCCGCGAGACGGGGAGGTCGTGGACCTCCCGCAGCCGTAGCCGACGCGGCCGACACCGGCGTGAACCGACGCTGCTGTCGTCCGCCCACGTGAATTATCTGTCACTTGCTGCCGCTTTCGCTGCGGTTGGTTAACCAGTTAACCCGTCCGTTGACTGGCACGCCGCGTGGCATGTCTTCGCGTAGCATGAAGCGACGTGCGTTCCTCCGGGCGAGCGCGACCGCGGCGGCCGTCGGGGCCGCCGGGGCGACCGCGAGCGCGGACACGGCGGCGGGTGCGTCGAGCGGCGAGTCCACCGACAGGATTGTATCGAGCGGCGAGTCCACCGACAGGATTGTACCGAGCGGCGAGTACACGGACGAGTACCACGACGGCGTCCACTACACGCGGTACGTCCCCGACGGCGGCGGCGCGGACCGGCCGCTCGTCGTGATGCTCCACGGCTGCAGTCAGGAGCCCGACGAGTTCGCGTACGCGACCGGGATGAACGCACTCGCCGCCGCCGAAGGGTTCTCCGTCGTCTATCCGGATCAGTCGTCGTTCTCGAACTCGTTCGACTGCTGGAACTGGTATTACGACTACAACACCGCCCGCGGGAGCGGGGAGGGCGCGGACATCACGAGCATCGCGCTCCACGAGGTCGACCGGCTCGGCGCGGACGCCTCGCGCGTGTACGTCGCGGGGTTCTCCGCGGGCGCGGCGATGGTCCCGAACCTCCTCGTCGCGTACCCGGACGTGTACGCCGCCGGCGCCGTCCACTCCGGCCTGGAGTACGACGCCGCCGAGACCGCGACGGGCGCGACGTGGTCGATGACGTACGGCGGCCCCGACCCCGAAGCCCAAGCGCTCGACGCGTACGAGGCGATGGTCGGCAACGACGTCGTCGGCCGCACGCCGACCGCGGTCTTCCACGGGACTGACGACTACACGGTCGACCCCGTGAACGGCTATCAGGCCGCGGTGCAGGCCGCGGGGACGAGCGACTACGTGGGCGACGGCGCGGCCGACGGGGACGTCTCCTGGTCGCCCAGCGAGACCGCGACCGGGTCCACGGGCGGGTTCGACTGGCAGCGGGAACGGCACGTCGACGCACAGGGCCGGGTGGCGGTCGAACGCTGGACGGTCGACGGCCTCGGGCACGACTGGAGTGGCGGTGCGAGCGGCGCGACGTACGCCGAACCGGACGCACCCAGTGCGACCGACGCCATCTGGCGGTTCTTCGAGCGCTGGTAGCGGGCCGTGCGCGCTCGCGGTCTGCTCCGCGGCGGCGAAGCCACTCCACGGCGGCGAAACCACTTTGACGTCTCCGCGGATGGATGCGAGTATGCGAGTACTGCTGGGAGTGGCCGGCGGCGAGGAGTCGATGCGCGCGCTCGAGTCGACGGTCGAGCGCGCGGTCGAGGCCGGTGACGACCTCACCATCGCGGTCATCGAGAAGGACGACATGGAGCAGTCCCCCGAGGACGTCGCGGACGAGGCGCGCACGGTCGCCGAGCGTCACGGGCTCGACGTCGACGTGCGATTCCTCGACGGTGACCCGGGCGCGTCGCTCGTCGACACCGCCGAACGCGAGGGGTTCGACGAGCTCGCGATCGGCGGCGGTACCGAGAGCCCGATGGGGAAGATCCGCCTCGGGCCCGTCACCGAGTTCGTGCTCTTGAACGCTACCACGTCCGTTCGACTCGTGCGATGACCGGGAATCGTGCGTACCCCGACGACGCGACGAGCGGGTTCCCGACGCCACCGCGGTCGTTCGCGGACCGCGAGGACCGCGAGATCCGTATCGACGCGATCGACGACGCCCAGATGGACGCGGTCGCGGAGATGTACGTCGCGTTCGACCCCGCGGACCGCGCGCAGGGCATCCCGCCGGCGGGCGAGGACCGCGTGTACGACTGGCTGGACGCCATCTTCGACGAGGGCTTGAACGTCGCGGCGTTCCACGGCGACGACGTCGCCGGGCACGCGACGCTCGTCCCGGACGCAGCGCACGGCGAACCCGGCGAGCACGCGTACGAGCTCGCGATCTTCGTCCTCCAGAAGTACCAGCGCGCCGGTATCGGCCGCGAACTCTTGGAGACGCTGCTCGGGCACGGCGCGAGCGAGGGCGTCGACCGCGTGTGGCTCACGGTCGAACGCTGGAACAGCGCCGCGGTCGCACTCTACCGCGACGTCGGGTTCGAGACCTGTGGGTCCGAGAGCTTCGAACTCGAGATGAGTCTCAGGCTCACGGACTGACCAAGCGTCCGGCGGCCTCCCGGCCGCCGGTTCTGTGGTGTGGTCGCGGACTGACCAAGCGTCCGGCGGCCTCCCGGCCGCCGGTTCTGTGGTGTGGTCGCGGACTGACCAAGCGTCCGGCGGCCGCCAGGCCGCCGGTTCTGGGAGTCGACGGTTCTCGCGGTCGCTTACACGGACAGCAGCGGTTGGCTGGCGTAGAGGAGGACGTATTCGGCGGCTTTGGCGAGGACGTCGCCGCCTTCGCCCATGGGTTCGCGGGGGACGACGAGGAAGTCGGCGTCGACCTCGTCGGCGGTGTCGAGGACGACGCTCCCGGGGTGCTGGGTCTTGCGTGTGGTCGAGAAGCCGTACGCGGTGGAGTGCCGGAGTTCGACGTCGTGTTCGGCGGCGATGGGTGCGACGTCGTCCATGAACGACTGGCTGTCGCTGGAGACGTCGTCCGCTTCGACCGCTCCTTCTTCGACGGCGCGCACGACGTCCTGGCCGACGACGTAGACGGCGTACACGCTGGCGTCGTACTCGTCGGCGATGGCGACGGCGTACTCGACGGCGGTCACCGATTCGTCGCTGCCGTCGACGGGAACGAGGACGGTGTCGACCTCGAGCGCCTCGGCTGGCGCGGGCGTACTCATGGCGGGCAGTGCGACGGCGGGCACCAAAAAGGTGCGTGCGTTCGCCTCGTGGTTCCGGGGTTGGGTCGTGGTGCGTCGGGTGGCTTTAAGCCGCGGCCGGTCGTTCCCTCGGGTATGTTCGATTCGGTCGTCGTCGCGACGGACGGCTCCGAGAGCGTGCAGCGCGCGGTCGACGTGTCGCTCGACTTCGCCGAGCGGTTCGACGCGACGGTGCACGCGCTGTACGTCGTGGACGCCTCCGAGGTGGAGTCCTCGCCGGAGTCGGTGCGCGACGAACTACGGAGTGCGCTCGAGGCGGACGGTGAGGCGGCGCTGTCGACGGTCGCGGAGCGCGCGAACGTCGACGTGACGACGGCGGTTCGCGAGGGCCGTCCGGCGGCGGAGATCACGGCGTACGCGCGCGAGGTGGACGCGGACGTGGTCGCCACCGGCACCCGGGGGCGGCACGGCGAGAACCGGTTCCTCATCGGGAGCGTCGCCGAGCGCGTCGTGCGGACGTGCGACCGCCCGGTGTTGACGGTGCGTCAGCTCCAAGAGGAGTAGCGCGATGGCGGTCTCGATGGCGGTGCTCCGCGAGCACGTGCTCGGTCGCGACGCGCGGACGACGGGTGGGTTCGTCGCTGCTGCACTCGCGCTCGCCGTGCTCGTCGTCGGCGTGTTCTTCGCGCCGTCGGTCGACTGGTTCCCTGCGTACGTCGTGTCCCTCGTCGGGGCGGGCGCGGTCGGGTTCTCGCTCGCGGCGGCGAACGCGTACCTGAACCGGGGAATCGCCGCGAGCGTCCTGCTGGCCTGGAGCGGCCTGCTCCCGTTCTGGGTGCCGTACGCGTTCACCGACGCACCTATCGGCCGGGAACCGACCGTCGAGAGCGCGACGTCGACCCTGCTCGTGGGGCCCGCCATCCCCGCGCTCGTCCTCGGTGCGGTCGCGTACGGTGTTGGTATCGGCGTGCACGCGCTCCAGCGGCGGGCAAGCGAGTAGCTGCGCGCCGCTACCACTCGCGAACCGCCGCCTACTTGCCGCGCGCTCGCGTCCTCGGGGTATGGACGAGTCTCTCATCGAGCAGGACGACATGTCGCTCGCGCGGAAGTCGGTACTTCCTGGGACAGGGTTCTTCGTGCCGGACGAGGTCGACGAGGAGCGACGGGAGCGCGAGGCCGCCGAGGCGCTCGCGGGGCAGTCGGTCGCCGTCGTCGCCGACCCGGACGCGGACGGACTGGCGTGCGTCGCGCTGCTGCGCGAGGTCTACGGCGACGCCGGCCTCGTGCCGGCGGGCCCGCACGACCTCGAGGAGGGCATGGAGCTCGTCGCGGAGTACGGCGAACCCGGCTTGGACGTGTTCGTCTGCGACCTCTGCCCGGACAAGTTCGAGTACGTCGACGAGGAACTCTCGGCGCTCGTCGAGACCGCGGGGTCGGTGCGGTGGTTCGACCACCACCAGTGGGACGACGACGTCGCCGCGAAGGTCCGCGACGCCGGTGTGGACCTCGTCGTCGGGAACAGCGACGAGGAGTGCACCGCGGACGTCGCGGTCCGCTCGCTCGAGTACGACTTCGACGAGCAGTACGTCGACCTCGCCGCGGTGACCCGGGACCACGACCTCTGGCTGCGCGAGGACCCGCGGAGCGACGACCTCGCGGACCTCGCGTACTGGCTGGACCCCGAGGAGTACATCGATATCGTCCGCGAGGGCGGCGCGGACCTCCCCGCGGACGCCCAGGAACTCCTCGCGGAGCGTCGCGTGGAGAAGGAGGCGCTCATCGAGAAGGCCGTGGACCGCGGCGAGATACGCGAGGTGAACGGGTGGACGGTCGGCGTGACGTACGGGCGGTGCTCGCAGAACGAGGTCGCCGAAGCGTTCCGCGAGCAGGGCGCGGACGCGAGCGTCGTCGTGAAACCCGCGGGGTCCGCGAGCATCCGCGGCACCGACCGATTCGAGCGCTGCCACGAGGTCGCCGGCCAGGTGAACGGCGGCGGGCACCCGAAGGCGGCGGGCTGCAAGCCCGACATCTACGACGACATGCTCGACTACGCGCACCATTGGACGACGCGCGGCGCCACGGCGAAGCAGGTCATCCTCGACGGCTTCCGGCACCTCGAACGAGAGGACGAGGCCGGAGCGGACGAGGGCGGAGCGGATGACGCCGGAGCGGACGAGGCCGGCGACGACGACGGCGACGACGACGACGCGTCCGCGGCCGCCGAGTGACGCGGAGGTTTACGTCTCGCGTAAACCCCTCGGCGGGGTTCACCCGGTAAGGGGGTCGAGTTCGACCGCGACGTGCTCGCCGACCTCGAACGCGAGGTTCTCGCCGACGAGCTTCACCGCGTAGTCGCCGCGCTGCCCGCAGAACAGCGAGATGCCGTGGACGGGGTCGTCGTTCGCGCGCACCGCGACGGGCCGCCACGCGACGTCGTTCGCGCTCCCGGGGCTCGCGACGGCGTCGCCGACGTGCTCGCCGAGGAGCTCGACGCGGCCGGTCGCGTCCGAATGCACTCCGCCACCGTCGTAGTGCTGGAAGCCGCCGTCGAGCACGACCCGCTCGCCGGCGACGCTGGCGGCGAGCCCGGCGAACGCACCGGGTTCGAGGTGACTGGAGTCGGGCGCGTCCAGGAGCGCGTACGTCTCGCCAGTGTCGACGACCGTGCCGGTGCCGTCCCAGTCGAGCGGGACCGGGTCGACGTCGACGTCCAGGGGGAGGGAGCCGCCGGCGCGCAGGTGGTTCTGGTCGTGCCGGCGGAAGCCGACGTGGAGGTGGTTCGGGACCCAGCGCGCGAAGAACCCCGCGCGCACGAGGTCGCCGAGGTCGTCGCCGCGCTCGACCGTGTCGCCGACCGCGACGCGCGGCTTCACGTGCATGATCCGCGCGACGACGGGCCCGCAGTCGACGACGACGAGGTGATCGTCGGCGGGCGCGTACGGCTTCGGCGGCGCGCGCACCGTCTCGGTCGCGACGACCTCGCCGCTGACGGGACTGGGCGCGGTGCCGTCGAGCGGGTACAGGTCCACCGCGCACCCGGCGTCGTGGGCGGCGTACGGCGAGTTGTACAGCGTGTACCGCCGGTACTGCGCGAGCGCCGCCCGCGGGAGGTGGACGACGCCGCCGTCGTCGTCGACCGACACCCCGCGCTTCTCCGTCGCCGCGTCCTTCGCTTCGTCTGTCCGCATCGGTCGCGGGTTAGGGGCGACGTGCCTAAACCGGCGCGGTCCGACCCCTCTGGTATGGAAGCGAACTCGCCGACGCTCGTCGTCCGCGGCCGACTCGACGACGCGCTCGCGGACGGCGACGCGACCGCGCGACTCCGGGACCGCGTCGCCGACACCGGCCAGCCGGCGGTCCGCGTGTGGGCGCCGGCGCGCATCGTCGCGTTCGGTCGCCGCGACACCCGCAGCGAGGGGTACGACGCCGCCGCGGCCGCGGCGCGCGAGCACGGGTTCGAGCCGGTCGAGCGCTCGGTCGGCGGGCGCGCGGTCGCGTACGACGGCGCGACGACGCTCGCGTTCGCCCGCATCACGCCCGTCGACGGCGTGCGCGGCGGGCTCGACGAGCGCTACGACGCCCTCAGTCGGGACGTCCGCGACGCCCTCTCCGCGCTCGGCGTCGACGCCGTCGACGGCGAACCCCCCGACTCGTTCTGTCCTGGCCAACACTCGCTCCGCGCTGCGGGGAACGGAAAGCTCGCGGGGCTCGCCCAGCGCGTCACGCAGGGCGCCGCCATCACGAGCGGCGTGCTCACCGTCGCGAACCGCGACGAACTCGCCGCCGTCCTCGCTCCCGTCTACCGCGCGCTCGACGTCCCCTTCGACCCCGCGAGCGTCGGCAGCGTCGCGAGCGCCGGCGGCCCGAGCGACCCCGACCGCGTCCGCCGAGCGCTCGAGGACGCGCTCGTCGACGGCAGCGAGCGCGAGGTCGTCTCGGTCGACGCGCTCTGACGCTGGACCGGAGCCTTCAGGGCGCTCGCCGGTGACGCGTCGCGTATGCTCTTCCGGAACGCGACGCTCGCGGACGGCGAGACGGCCGACGTCCGCGTCGAGGACGGCGAGATAACGGCGGTGGGTGACGTCGCCGCGGCGACGGGCGACGAGACGGTGGTGGACGCGTCGGGCAAGCACCTCCTGCCTGGTGCCATCGACGCGCACGTGCACTTCCGACAGCCGGGGTACGGGCACAAGGAGACGTGGGAGACGGGGTCGCGGTCGGCGGTCGCGGGCGGCGTCACGACCGTCGTCGACCAGCCGAACACGAGTCCGCCCACGACGACGGGTGCGGCGTTCGACGAGAAGGCCGCGTTCGCCGACCAGTCGTACGTCGACTGGGGCATCAACGGCGGCGTCACCGCCGACTGGGACCCCGAGTCGCTGCTGGAGCGCGACGTGTTCGCGCTCGGCGAGGTGTTCCTCGCGGACTCGACTGGGAACATGGGTATCGACGCGGACCTGTTCGCGGACGCGGTCGCGAAGGCCGGCGACGCCGACGTGACCGTGACGGTGCACGCCGAGGACGCGACGCTGTTCGACGAGGCCGCGCTCGACGACGCGGGCGACGGCGAGGGGCGCGCGGCGAACGCGGACGCGTGGAGCGCGTACCGGACCGCCGACGCCGAGGCCGCCGCCGTCGAGCGCGCGTGCGACGTCGCCGCGAACGCCGACGCCGCCCTCCACATCGCGCACACCTCGACGCCCGAGGGCGTCGACGCCGCCGCGGCGGCGGGCGCGACCTGCGAGGTCAGCCCGCACCACCTCCTGCTCTCCCGCGCGGACCTCACCGGCGCGGACGCGCCCGACCGCCCCGCGGACCGCCAGCCCGGCGACCCGCTCGGGACCTACGGCCGCATGAACCCGCCGCTCCGGAGCGAAGCCCGCCGCGAGGACGTCTACGAGCGCGTCGCCGACGGCACCGTCGACGTCGTCGCCACCGACCACGCCCCCCACACCATCGAAGAGAAGGAGGCGACCCTCACCGACGCCCCGAGTGGCGTCCCCGGCGTCGAGACCATGCTCCCGCTCCTCCTCGAGGAAGCACGCACGGGCCGCCTCGACCTCGAGCGCGTCCGCGACCTCGTCGCCGGGAATCCCGCCGACGTCTTCGACCTCCCGCGGAAGGGCGCCGTCGCCGAAGGGACGGACGCCGACCTCGTCCTCGTCGACCTCGACGACCCCACGACCATCGACGGCGACGCCCTGCACTCGAAGTGCGGGTGGACGCCGTTCGACGGCTGGCGGGGCGTGTTCCCCGAGCGCGTCTACCTCCGCGGCGACCTCGCGTACGACGCCGCCCGCGACACCGGCGGTCCAGCGGCCGACGACGCGTTCCCAGCGGGCGCTATCGGCGAGAACGTCAGAAGATAACCCGCGACGCGACCGCGCTCAGCCGGCGAGCGCGACGAACTCCACGACCCCCGTCGCGAGCATCGCACCGCCACCGAACCCGCCGATTCGCGCCATCGCGCGCCGCGAATCCGCCTCGGTCCAGTTCGTGTTCGTGTCCAGATGCTCCTGCATGTTCTCGAAGCCACGACCAGCCATCGCCGACCCCGACCACCCCAGCAGGCCGAGGCCGAACGCGAGCGTGCCGAGCGCGAACGCGAACTGCGAGGCCTCGACGACCGCCCACCCGAACGCGACGACGAGCGCGACGAGCAACGCCGCGCCGACGACCGCGCCGACCGCGAACGCCCCGCCGACCAGCCACAGGCGCGGCACCGCGTACGCCAGCACGCGCTCGCCCGCCGCGGCCTCCGCGTCCATCGCGATCAGTCGACCGCGTCCTGCATCCGCGGGTCCAGCGCGTCCCGCATCCCGTCACCGAGGAGGTTGAACCCGAGGACGGTCAACGCGAGGAAGAGCCCGGGGAAGAACGACATCCACCAGCGCCCGGACTGCAGGCCGAACTCCACGCCGTTCGCGAGCATCTTCCCCCACGACGGCGACCCCGGCGGCGCCCCGAACCCGAGGAACGACAGCGCGGCGATGTCGATGATGGCGAGCCCGAAGTTCAGCGTCGACTGGACCGTGATCGGCGCGAGCGTGTTCGGCATGATGTGCCGGAACAGGATGCGCGGGTCCTTCGCACCCAGCGCCTCGGTCGCGTCGATGTACTCGTCCTCCAGGACCTTCAGCGCCGCCCCGCGGACGACGCGCGCGAACCGCGGCGTGTACACGAGCGTCAACGCGATCACCGCCTTCCAGAGCCCAGCGCCGAAGATCGCGACGAGCGCGAGCGCCAGCAGGAGCGACGGGAACGCCAACAGGACGTCCATCGTCCGCATGATGACGTTGTCCGTCACGTCCCCGTAGTACGCCGCGAGGATACCGAGGGTCACGCCCAGGACCGTCGAGATGCCGACCGTGATCGTCCCGAACTTCAGCGCGATCCACGCGCCGTACATCGTCCGCCGGAAGATGTCCCGCGCGGCCTGATCCGACCCGAACAACAGCTCGTTCGCCGCCGCGGGTCCGCCAGCCCACCCGGGCGCCGCCCGGTCCGGGAACGACCCGCCGAGCCGCGAGGACTCGAGCGCGCCGAGGTCGTAGAACACCCTCGCGTAGACCGCTATCAGCAGCATCGAGAGGATGATGCCGATACCGATGAGCGCGAGGCGATTCGAGAGCAAGTCGCTGAGGAACGGCGAACTCAGGATGCGCTGGAGGCGCCCGCGTTCCTCGCGTTCCGCGCCGACGTCTGTGGTTTCGGTACTCATGTTATTGCTGGATTCTGGGGTCGAGGTAGCTGTACGTGATGTCGACGCCGAGGTTCACGAGCGTGAACAACAGCGCGAACGTCAGGACCGCGCCCTGCACGACCGGGTAGTCCGTCGCGTTGATCGCGGAGACGATGAGCGTCCCGATACCGCCGATACCGAACACGGTCTCCGTCAGGACCGCGCCACCCAGGAGCGTCCCGAACTGGATGCCGACGACCGTGATGACGGGAATCATCGCGTTCCGGAACCCGTGCTTCATGACCGTGATCTTCGCGCCCTGGCCTTTCGCGCGAGCGGTCCGCATGTAGTCCTGCCTGATGACCTCGAGCATCGACGACCGCATCATCCGCGAGACGAGCGCCATCGAGTACACGCCGATCGTGATCGCGGGCAGGAACAGGTGCGAGACCGCGGACAGCCACGCGACCGGTCGACCGAGCAGGAGGGTGTCGATGGTGACCATCCCCGTCAACGGCAACTCCATCCCGAGGAGCGTCCAGGAGTTGTCGAGGAAGATGGTCGACCCGATGCGGCCCGCGGCCGGGAAGATACCGAGGTAGCCCGAGAAGAACAGGATGAGGAGCGGCCCCGACCAGTAGATGGGCACGGAGATACCGGCGAGCGCGCCGATGCGCGTCGTGTGGTCGAGCAGCGAGTCCTGCTTGATCGCGGAGAGGATGCCGAGCGGGAGGCCGAGTGCGAGCCCGATGAACTGCCCGTAGAGCGCGAGCTCGATGGTGACGGGGAGGCGAGCGATGAGCACGTCCCGAACCGGGTTCCCCTTCGAGACCTGGTAGGAGTTCCCGAAGTCGAACTGGACGACGTCGACGAGGAATCGCCCGTACTGGACGAGTATCGGGTCGTTCAGCCCGAGGTCCTGGCGGACCTGCCGGACGACCTCCTCGGACGCGCGCTGGCCGGCGATGATGCGTGCCGGATCACCACCCGAGAGATGGAGGATGGCGAACACGAACGTCGACACGCCGAACAGCACCGGCACGAGCAACAGCAGCCGCTTCGCGATGAATCGCTTCGAGACCATTCCTGTGTTGGTTCGTCACACAGACCGTCCCAATAAAACGCTTGCCATCGACACCCGAGAGTCGACGCCATCACCCGATTCTTCCAGCCGCTATCCGCCTCGAAAACACTCCGAACGTTGACTCGAACGACGCAGTTCGAACCGACCGACGCACCGCCGACCGCGACCACGACGATAACGGCCGACGACCGACGCGACGAGCGGCTTACTGGAGTTCGACGAGCTCCAGGTACGGACCGCCGACGGAACTCACCGTGAACGAGTCCGAGACGACCGCCTCGTTGATCGCGCGGATCGTCTTCGCGTGATCCACGAAGATCCACGGCGCCTCGTCGTGCGCGAGCTTGCTCGCCTGCTGGTACTTCTGCTTGCGCGTCGCCTCGTCGTACGTCGACTGACCGTCACGCACCAGCTGCATGTACTCCGTGTTCGCCCAGCCACCGACGTTCAGGGTACTGTAGCCCTCCGTGTCGAAACTCACCCAGTCCTGGCCGTCCGGCACGGCGTCCATGTCGACCTTCGGGTCGAGCAGGACGTACAGGAAGTTGTCCGGGTCCGCGTTGTCGGTGTACCAGCCGAGGAAACACGCGTCGTGGTTCCCCGCGGACGTGTAATCGAGGTACGAGGAGAACGTCGAGAACTGGTTGATGTTCACGCTCAGACCGATCTCCTCGAGGTCGGACTTCACCTGGTTCGCCGTCTGGATCGGGCTCGGGTTGTACCCGCGCGGGTTACTGAACGTCGCGAGCTCGAACTCGATGTCCGTCTGCCCGGCCTCCTCGAGCAGCGACTGCGCCTGCTCCTTGTCCGTCGGGTACGGCTCGACGTTCGGGTTCCGTCCCATGACGCCCTCGGGGAGCGGCTGCCCGGTCTGCACCGCGAAGCCCTGGTAGATGTCGTTCACGATGGCTTCCGTGTTCACCGCGAGACTGATCGCGCGGCGGACGCGGCGGTCGCGGAACGCCTCCTTGCGCGCCATGTTGAACGCCATGTACCCCGTGTTGATGCCGGGCTTGGACTTGATCTGCGCCGTGTCGGCCTCCTCGATGGTCGTCGAGGACTCCGCGCCGAGGTTGTCCGTGATGTGCGAGTCGCCGTTCACGACGTCCTGCGCACGCGAGGAGTTCTGGCCGATCGTCTTGAAGATGACCTCGCCGACGTTCGGGCCGTCGCCGAAGTAGTCGTCGTTCGCCGCCAGGCGAACGCGCTGGTTCGAGTTGTCGAGCTCGTCGAACGAGAACGGCCCCGTCCCGATCGGGTCCGTACCGAGTGCGGTCTGGTCGTCGAGGCTCGTGATCTGGTCCTGCGAGAGGATCGCCGCGGCGAACATCGCGAGGTTCCGGAGGAACGGCGCGTACTTCTGCGTGAGCGTGAACTCGACGGTGTACTCCGAGGACGCGTCGATGCTGTCGACCCAGTTCCCGAACGTGAACCCGGCGTACCCGGAGGCGTTCTCCGTGCCGAGGTAGTACTGGTAGTTCTCGTCCGTGAACCGTCGGATGGTCGCCTTCACGTCCGCGGCGGTGAAGTCGCTACCGTCGTGGAACGTGACGTCCTCCTTCAGTTCGAGCGTCGCGGTGGTCCCGCTGAGAGTCCAGCCGTCGCTCTTCGCGAGCCCGTCGGAGAGCTGGCCGCCGCTCCCCGGCTGGAACTGGATGAGCTGGTCGAAGATCTGGTTCGTGACCTTCGCGACCTCCCCGCTCGTGGTCTGCTGGGGGTCGTAGTTCTCGGGGTGGTCGCCGCGTGCGTACACGAGCGAGCCACCGCCGCTGCCGCCGGTCAGACTCGAGATACAGCCAGCGGTCGCGGTGGTCGTCGCCGCCGCGGTCGCCGCACCGGCTGTCTTCAGGAAGTCACGTCTCTCCATGCCGTTGTCACCATCTGCCATACCCAACGCCACCAAGGCCACCTATATATAGGTTCGTGATGTGTTGTCAGGGGATTCCCCCGCCTGATAGCGAAAGCACGCGTTCTCCGGCCGCGACTCGTATATAAATTTACAACGACCGTAGTTCGTCCTTGGGGCCCGGGTCGTCGCGCTACGTATCGTCCGCGCCGAGCGTCGAGTCCGCTCCCGTCCCCGAGACCGCGTTCGCCGGCTGCTCGTAGAGGTGACACGCCGACGGATGCTCGTCGTCCTGCAGGACGGGATTACGCGTCTCACAGACGCTCTCGAAGTGGTCCGCGAGCGTCGCCGCCGCCCCCTCCCAGTCGTCGCGCGCCAGCTGCTCGAACGCCTCGTCGAGCAACGCACGCGAGCGCCCCTTCACGACGGACGGGTCCTCGAACAGCTCGCGCCACAGCACGTCGACGAACGCGTCCACCGACGACGGCATCTCACCACCGCCGTCGACGGTCGTCCCGCCGTCCGTCGCCGTCGCCTGCGACTTCTCCTTCGCCATATCCCACGCCAACGTCAGGTCGATGGACTCGTCCTCGATACGCTGACGGACGCTCATCACCTCCCGGTAGGCCTCCTGGGGCAGGTCGACGTCGTCCGGCGGGATAATCTGCGGGCACCGCGTCCGGAAGTGACAGCCCGACGGCGGGTCGATGGGGCTCGGCACGTCCCCTTCGAGGATGACGCGATCGTCCGTATCCACGGTCGGGTCGGGGACCGGAATCGACGACAGCAACGCCTGCGTGTACGGATGCTTCGGGTTCGCGAACAGCGACTGCGTGTCCGCGACCTCCACGACCTCGCCGAGGTACATCACCGCGACGCGGTCCGAGACGTGCCGGACCACGCTGAGGTCGTGCGCGATGAACAGGAACGTCAACCCGAACTCCTCCTGGAGGTCCTCCAGGAGGTTCAAGATCTGGGCCTGCACGGACACGTCCAGCGCGGACACGGGCTCGTCGCAGACGATGAAGTCCGGGTCGACCGCGAGCGCTCGCGCGATCCCGACGCGCTGGCGCTGCCCGCCGGACATCTCGTGGGGGTACCGGTCGACCTGGTCGCGCGACAGCCCGACCTCGTCGATGAGCTCCATGACGCGCTCGCGACGCTGCTCGCGTCGACTCTGGCCCTCGGGCGGCCGCTCCTCGGGCAGGTCGTGGATCTTCAGTGGCTCCATGAGGATCTGCCCGACGGTCATCCGCGGGTCCAGGCTCGACAGCGGGTCCTGGAAGATCATCTGCATGTCCCGGCGCTTCGCGCGCAAGTCCTGTCCCGAGAGGTCCGCGAGGTCCTCGCCCGCGAACACGACGCTCCCGTCGGTCGGCTCGAGCAGGCGGAGCACCGTCTCACCGGTCGTCGACTTCCCGCACCCGGACTCGCCGACGAGCCCGAGCGTCTCGCCCTCGCGGATGTCGAAACTCACGCCGTCGACCGCCTTCACGCTCTGTGGTTCCCGCGACAACCACTTGTCGAGGAGGTCGTCCGCTCGCGAGAAGTGCTTCTTCAGGTCCCGGACCTCGACGAGCGGCTCGCCGATCGCGGTCTCGTCGTCCGAACGGATGCCCTCCTGGTCGCTCGCGTACTCGCTCTCGTCGAACTCGTCGAGCACGCACTTCGAGACGTGGTCGACGCCCGCGCCGCCGTGCTGCTTGTAGGGGATCTCCTCGCCGACGCACGCCTCGTGCGCCCACGGACACCGATCCGCGAAGTGACACCCTTCGTCCATGTCGATGAGGTCCGGGACGTTCCCCTCGATGGGCGTCAACCGCTCCTTGTCCTCCTGCGGAATGGACTCCAGGAGCGCGTACGTGTACGGATGCGACGGGTTCGCGAAGATCTCCTCCACGGGGCCCTCCTCGACGACGTTCCCCGCGTACATCACCGCGACGCGGTCGCACGTCTCCGCGACCACGCCGAGGTCGTGCGTGATGAACAGGACGCTCATCCCGCGCTCGTCCTGGAGTTCGTTGATGAGGTCGAGGATCTGCGCCTGGATGGTGACGTCGAGCGCGGTCGTCGGCTCGTCCGCGATCAGGAGCTGGGGCTGGCACGCGAGCGCGATGGCGATGAGGACGCGCTGACGCATCCCCCCGGAGAACTCGTGGGGGTACTCGTCGAGCCTCGCGGTCGGCTCCGGGATGCCGACCTCCTCGAGGATGTCGACGGTGTCCTCGAGGACTTGCTCGTCCATCCCACCGTTCCCACCGAACTGCGGGAGGATCTCGCGGACCGCGTTCCACCACGTGTCCTTCGACCGGTTCCCGTACCGGTGCAGGCGCAGGCTCTCCGCGACCTGCTCGCCGACCGTGACCGCCGGGTTCAGCGACGTCATCGGGTCCTGGAAGATCATGCTCATCTCGCCGCCGCGCACCGACCGCATCGCCGGCTCGGGCGCCTGCGTCAGGTCGACGACGCCGCGGCTCTCGTCGACGAAGTTCGGCGCCTGCTTCGGGTACTCGTTCGCGAACCGTTCGGCGAGGTCGCGGTCCTGGAACTCGACGCTTCCCTCGGCGACGTACCCGGGGTCGTCGACGAGCCCCATCGCCGACAACGCCGTCACGGACTTCCCGGAGCCGGACTCGCCGACGAGTCCGACGGTCTTCCCCTCCGGGATGGTCAGGTCGAAGTCCTCGACCGCGCGAACCGTCCCTCGCTCGGTATCGAACCGGGTGTGCAGGCCGGAGATGGAGAGTAGATCAGTCACTATCCGCACGTGGCACGGCCACCCGTGAAAAGCGTTTCCACACGAACCCCGCGGGTTCGGCGATACGTTCGCCAACCCGGCGACTGCAAACTGACGGCTCCGGCCGCCGGGCTGCGCGCTCGCTTCCAAAACCCTCTTGGAGCGCGGTCACGCGGAGTCGAGCATGAACGAGGACCACGTCGACGTCGACCCGGAGAAGCACCTGCCGCCCGAGGGCGTCCTCGACCACTGGGACGCGGTCGTCGCGGACATGGAGGCGACGGTCGAAGAGTACCGCGAGGAGGGGTGGGACGTCGTCGAGGTGTTCCCCGGCGACATCGCGCCGACGTCCGGTCAGCACGCGACCGTCGACCGGTTCGGTCTCGACCTCGTCGTCCCCGGGGAGCTCGCGCGCGAACTCTCCGAGCTCGTGACCGCGGACGACGCCGCGTTCGACGCGTGCTCGGTGTTCCGCGCCGTCGAGACCGGCATCGTGTTCCTCGTCATCGTCGTCGAGGATACCGGGCGCGACATCGCGGTCATCGCACCGGCGTTCTACGACAGCGACGACGAGGTCGCCCAGGACATGATCGAGCGAGCGACTCGCGAGGGCGAGATGCGCACGCACGTCCGGGACCTCTCCTCGGAGCACGTCGCGACGTTCACGCACGACGACCCGTCGTTGTTCTTCCCACCCGCCGAGGAGTAACCTCGCACCGCGGCGCGCGCGAGTTCTGTGGCACGTCCGAACCCCGAGTCACCACGCAAAGCAGTTGGATAGCCAACCATACCCGGACACTGATTGGGGAGGTGACATCATTGCGGTTTTGCGGCGAAGATACCCCCGCCAGAAGCACCTCAACCGGGCCTTGAATCGACAGACGAAACCGGTTTCGACCGGTTCGCCGCCGACCCAGACCACGACCCGCTTCCACCCGTCGTTCAACCACCCACTGAGAACCAGCGAACCCCGCTTGAAACCGGGCAAGAAGCGCTATACTCCCAGAAACCGTCTCAAACGGTTCTCCCCCTTTATCTACGACGCTCCCATCCGGTAGGATAGCGTTCACCGCCGACGAGGCGTCGGCCGCGAACGCAGAGGCAGGCCAACCCGACACAACGGGCGGCTCGATTCCACGCACGTATCGCGGTGGACGGTCCTGTCGGCCATCACGGGGGTGGAGGCCGATTGCGGCGCACCGCACCATTACGCTCTCTCCGGATTCTCGACCTCGACGAAGAACCAGCCTACTCGCAGCCCACCGCACAGCGACCGACGTAACCGACGGCTACTCGCCGCGCTACTCGTCGCGCAACTCCTCGCTCGCCTGCCGGACCTCGCGCATCACCGACGAGATGCGTTCCTCGGCGTCCAACTCCTCCTCAACGGAGAGGTCAACGCCCTCGACCTCCAGCAGGAACTTCGCGACCTCCGTCGACTCGTACATCACGTCGTCCAGCTCCTCCGCCGTGAAGAAGTCACACATCGCGCCGTAGAGGAACGTCGCCCCCGCCTTCCGGACCTTCTCCTCGAACGACGCCCGCGCCTGATTCACCGCCTGCGGCGTGTACGTATCCGTCATGAACGGCACCAGCTCCGGGAGGTTCTCCCCGATCTTCGTCATCTCCACGCCCGTCTCCGTCCGGAAGTCAGCGCACAACCGCGCGATCGCCCACTCCCGAGCCGTCACGTACGTGCGCTCCCGGATGAAGTCGTTCACGCGCTCGTACTGCGCGCCGTCCATCTTCGTGAACCGCTCGTACTTCTGGACGTCCGCCGGCACCTCGTCGTCGCTCGGCAGGTTCGACTCGTCGGGTACCCCCGGCGACGGCCCGCCGTCACCCGCCGAGTCGCTGGCAGCCCCGGGGTCGTCGTCACCCGTCGAGTCGTCACCACCCGGTTCGTCACCACCCGTCGGTCCGCCACCATCCGCTGGCTCGACGTCGTCGGACGCCGCTCGCGACTCGCGTCCCTCGCCGTCGCTGCTCGCAGCCACCGGTTCACGTCCATCGTCGTCGTCCGCCGTCGCCGGCGGGTTCTCGGTCATACCCGGCCGTTGCCCGGCGCACGCCAAAAAGCGTTCGCCCCCACGGAGACGCACTCGAACGCCCCGCGAACGCAACTCGGACGGCTTTTAGGGCTGGACGCGGTATCCCGGATATGAGCGATACCGCCGAGCGCGTCGCGCTCGCGTGCCCCTCGTGCGCGCCAGCGACGCAGACGGTCCACGAGGTCCTCACCGCAACAGGTGCGCAGTACACCGTGCGCTGCACCGAGTGCGACCACACCCACAAGACCCGCATCGAGGAGGAGACGACCATCGACATCGACGTCGTCGTCAGTCAGGACGGCGAATCCTTCACTTCCAGCGCCGAGGTCCCCGCCGAGGAGACCCTCGCCGTCGGCGAGGAGTTCGTGCTCGACACGCCCGAAGCCCTCATGACCGTCCGCATCACGAGCCTCGAACTCAGCGAACAACGACGTCGCGAAGCAGCGACCGCCGAGGACGTCGAGACCATCTGGACGCGCGAGGTCGACAACGTCCCCGTGAACGTCACCGTGCACCCTCGAGACGGCACGCACGACGACTCGCGCTCCATCAAGGTGTACGTCCCCGGCGACTTCGAGTTCACCATCGGCGAGACCGAGAGCTTCGGCGAGGACGAGTTCACGATCAAGGGCCTGAACGTCCGCGAGGACGCCGTCGGCTACGACCGCGACAGCCTCGACCACGACGGCGACAGCGTCGTCGCAAAGGACCTCAAGCGCGTGTACGCCTGGGACGAGAACACTACTGCTTGGTCGGCCTGGTAGCGCGGTCCCGACCGCCTGGTCCGCCTGTAACGACAACGGTCGGCCGGTCCGCCCGGTAACGACAACGCTCGAACGGTCGGCCGGTCCGCCCGGACCCCTCTCGGCCGGTCGTCGCAGCGACCTGACGCGAACATTCTTCTCGACGCGAACCGACACCTAGACCGTGACTCCCGACTTCGCCGAGCGGCGCGACGCGCTCGTCGACCGGCTCGCCGAACGCCGGGACGTGTCGCGACCGTCGACGCTCGACGCGATGCGCGCCGTCCCCCGCGAGGCGTTCGTACGCGGCGGCGACCGGTCCGCCGCGTACGAGGACCGCCCGCTCCAGATCGCGGACGGACAGACCATCAGCGCGCCGCACATGGTCGCCATCATGACCGACGCGCTCGCGCTCGACCCCGGCGAGCGCGTCCTCGAGATCGGGACCGGGTGCGGGTATCACGCCGCCGTCACCGCCGCGGTCGTCGGCGCCGAGAACGTCTACAGCGTCGAATACAGCGACCGCCTCGCCGAGACGGCTCGCGAGACGCTCGCCGAGGTCGGGTACGGCGACGTCAGCGTCCGCGTCGGCGACGGGCGCGACGGCTGGACCGAGCACGCGCCGTACGACGCCGCGTACCTCACGTGCGCCGCGACCGACCTCCCCGACGCGGTCGTCGACCAGGTCCACGACGGCGGCCGGCTCCTCGCGCCCATCGGCGACGGCCGCCAGCGCCTCGTGTACGCCGAGAAACGAGACGGCGGCCTCGACCGCGAGGACCGCGGCGGCGTCCGGTTCGTCACCATGCGCGACTGACCACCAACCAGTGGAGCAGGGACGCCCGCGAGCGGCGGACTTACGGCGTCCGCGACCGACCGCCGTCGTATGAACGACGACGCACGCGACCGGCTCGCGACCGTCGCCGCGCTCCGCGCCGCCCGCGAGACCGGCGCGCTCGACGCGCTCCTCGACGACGCCGACACCCCGAGCGACGTCGCCGCCCGCACCGACCTCGACGACCGCGCCGCCAGCGTTCTCGTCGACGTCCTCGCCGACCGCGGGTTCTTCGACGTCGTCGACGGCGCGTACGAGCCCACGAACCGCGCGCTCGGCCTCCTCACGAAGACCGACCTCCGCTCCATCGGCACCACGCCCCAGGATATCGACCGGTTCGGCGCGTACGCCGCCCTCCCCGAGACGCTCACCGAAGACGACCCCGTCGCCGCCGCCCGCGACGCCCGTAGCGACGACCACGAACGAAACCGCCTCGGCGCCCGCCAGGCCACCCCCGACGCGGCCGTCAGCGCCGCCGTCAGCGCCGCACAACGAGCCGCACCCGGTGCCACCAGTGTCGTCGACGTCGGCGGCAGTCCAGGTAAGCACGCCACCGAGTTCGGCGCCCGCGGCCACGACGTCACGCTCCGCGACACCCCCGCCCGCATCGACGCCGCACGTCCACTCCTCGAGCCCCGAAACGTCGACCTCGACACCGGCCCACTCAGCGACCCCCTCCCCACCACCGACCTCGTCTTCGCCACCGACCTCACGCCACGCCTCGACGACGACGCCATCGACGCCTTCGCGTCCAGCGCCCACGACGCACTCGTTCCCAGCGCCGACCCCACTGACACCGACACCGACGCCACCGACCGGCCCCCAGCGTCCGAGCGCGCACTCGTCCTCGTCGAACACCTCCAGGACCGCTCCCCACGCACCCCCACGCGTCGCCTCGACGCCCTCGCAACCGGTCACCCTGGCAACCACCGCACCGAGGACGACCTCCAGACCGCGCTCGAAACCGCCGGGTTCCAGGCCGTCGACGTCCACGCCGTCCCCGGACTCGACGCGCACGCCGTCGTCGCAACCCCACGAAGGACTTAATCCCTCGCACCCGAACGTCGAGGTATGGAGCCCGCGGCGCTGCGAGAGGACATGGTCGACAGCCTGGAACACGACGCCAAGAGCGTCGTCGACACCGACGCGGTCGGTCTCGCCATGCGAACCGTCCCCCGCGAAGCGTTCGTCGACGACGAACGCCGAGCGTACGCTGACCAGTCCCTCGAACACCGCGGCACGCGCGTCCTCAGCCCCAGCACCGCCGCTCGCCTACTGGAAGTCCTCGAACCGGAACCCGGCGACGACGTCCTCGTCGTCGGCGCCGGCGTCGGCTACACCCCCGCAGTGCTCGCCGAGATCGTCGGCAGTCGAAGCGTCCACGCCGTCGACATCACTCGCCCGCTCGTCCACGACGCCCGCCGGAACCTCGCCGACGCCGGCTACCCCGAAGTCCTCGTCGACTGCCGCGACGGCGCCCGCGGCCTCCCCGAGTACGCGCCCTACGACCGCATCCTCGTGGAAGCCGCCGCCGTCGACCCACCGCGCGCCCTCCGCGACCAACTCGCACCCGACGGCCGACTCGTCCTCCCACGCGGCCACGGCCCCCGACAGACGCTCACCGCCGTCGCCGCCGACGGCACCGAGACCACGCACGGCCCCGTCGCCTTCCAGCCACTCCTCGCCGACGGCGAACAAGCTGGCGCCATCGAACGCAACCGTACCGCACGCGAAGACGCCGAACGCGCCGCCCGCGCCGCCCAATCCCAGACCGGCTGGGAGCAAGACTGGATCGAGTGGGACTGACTGACTCTCCGGGCATACGCCGACCGGCAGGTCGCCGTTTCTATGGCGGCGTGCTCGTGTGGGACTGACCGCCCCGCGCACCCACACGGACACCGACCCGCACCTAGTCGTCCTCGACCACCAACAGCATCTCGTTCTCCCGGTCGTCCACGAACCCACCGCTGGCCGGCGGCTTCACCGTCACTTCGACCGTTCCCTGGTCGCGATTCGCCGCCAACGACGCCGACACCGATACGGACACCCGGCCATCCTCGCCCGTCCGCCCCGTCACCACCCCGTCCAGGTCGGCCGACCCCGACGTCAACACCACCGTCGCGTTCTCCACCGGCTCCCCCGCATCGTCCACCACCCGCACCGTCACCGACGACTCGCCCTCCGCAACCACCGCCGGCGTCGGCCGCGCATCCACCTCGTGCACCGCCAACCCACCCACGCCAGCAAGCATGTTCATCATCACCGACAGACTCGCCACACCCACCACGAGCGCGATCACGAGCCGAACCGGTAACCCCTCGATAGCACGACCATCACGACCGAACAGGGCCAGACGCATACCCCACCCTCGCCGCCCCCTCCCACAAGAACCCACGTACCCACCCACCCATCCACCCCCGCAACGAACGCTCGAACGAGCACCGCACGGAGTATCAAACGACCACTTGAGTCTCCGGGAACACTAATACCACTCCACCAGAAGCCAAAGTCGTCGACGGGACTGCCTGTCATCCACCATGGAGACGCCTGTCGACGACCCCGAAACGGTGGCACCCTGGTGATGGAAGTGCCCCAACGCCACCGCCTCTGACACTTTCCCCGCACCTACTCGTCACAGTCACGACCCCACTCGCACACGCCCAGCAGCCACGCCTCCCGCGTCGCTCGAAAGCGTGCTCCCTCCCGCAGATACCGTTCCGCGTCGCGACGACGACAGCCTCGTCGCTGCGCTCGGCAGTTAGTCGCTGGAAAAGCGCCCGAGGCGGGATTTGAACCACGGTCGCTCACGTTCGTTCGCTCGCTGCTCCAAACCCCGTTCGGCGTTTCTGCTTCCAGACTCACTCGTCGCTACGCTCCTCGTTCGTTGTTGGAAGCAGAAAGCGCCCGAGGCGGGATTTGAACCCGCGTCACAACCGTGACAGGGTTGTATGATGGGCCACTACACCACCCGGGCTTCCATCAGTACGAAGGAGGGTAGAGTTTTTATACCTTTTCAATTGCCTGGGCAGTGCGGGGTCGTGTCATGCTGTGGGTTCCGCAGCGCTCTCTGGCGAACTACCGGGGTTGAAATTCGTAATCAGTCGCCCAATTGATCGACGGATGCTCGATTGCAGCGTCGAACCGCAACTCCATCTTCTGCTCGGTCGCATCCTCGACGTCGATCCAGTAGAGTTGCCCGCTCTCCGGGAACCTGACGACGAATGCGTCTGCTCCTCCTTCATAGGTTGCCTCGTGATAGTCGCCATCCTTCGTCGTCTGCGAGTGGGTATCGAACCGGATGGTCTCCGGTTTGTTGCGCCAAGCGGTCTTGCACTGAATCCTGCACAACGCGTCGCCGTCGTCGACGACGAGATCGTACTTGTCGTTGTCACCGAACGGAATCGACACGCTCCACCCTGCCTCGACCAGTTGGTGCAAGATTGCCACCTCGGTCTCGTCTCCAAGCGCTTCCGTATTCTCGACCGACACGACGAGCGTTGCGCGCTCTTGGACTTAGAATACCGCCTCCGTCTGCCACGTCCTCCCGCCGTTCTGGGTCCTCCGAACGGGTGTGTTCGCGACGAATGAGCTCGTCGCTCACGGAATGGCGTTCTGAGAAGCGCCCGAGGCGGGATTTGAACCACGGTCGCTCACGTTCGTTCGCTCCCTGATTCAAATCTCATTCGTCCGTTCTTCGAACGCGTCTTGTTCGCGACGAGCAAGCTCATCGCTCACGGAGTAGCGTTCGAAGAAGCGCCCGAGGCGGGATTTGAACCCGCGTCACAACCGTGACAGGGTTGTATGATGGGCCACTACACCACCCGGGCTGCACTCTCACGTATCGCGGTTAGACGATTAAGGCTTTCTACTCGGGACGGGTGTGGGTGTGTTCATCGTGGCACAAACGCTTTATGTCGGTAGCGTTCTTAGGTAGGGTAAGGTCGGTGGCCCGCCGTTGCCGCCCTCTGCCTCCCGGCGGGTCGCGAGAGTGGCCACGCCGCGCGCGTACTTGGCAAGTGTTAAATGCCTCCCGTCTGTATGAGCCTGTAGTATCTCGTGACAGCAGTTTCTCCCGCCCGCCAGACACACTCATGGTAAATGTAAGCCACCACGAACTCGTGCCAGAGCACACGCTCCTCGAGGAGGACGAACTCGAGGGCGTGCTCGAAGAGTACGATATCGACCGTACCGACTTACCGAAGATCAAGCGCAAGGACCCGGCGCTCCCGGACGAGGCGAGCGTCGGTGACGTCGTGAAGATCGTTCGAGATTCGCGAACAACAGACACGGCCGTCGTGTACCGACTTGTTGTAGAGTAACATAATGGATAGAGCAAACAGACGCGTTATCTCGAAGGAGTATTTCGGGAAGGATCGCCTCGCAGAACATCACTTCCGGTCGTTCAACTCGTTCCTGAACCGGGGGATGCAGCAGGTCGTCGACGAGAAGGAGACGATCGAGACGGACATCGGCGACAAGGAAGGTGAGGAGCCGGTGTTCGTGGAACTGAGCGACGTTCGCGTCGTCACGCCGCGTGTGCGTGAGGCGGACGGTTCCGAGGAGCTCTTGTATCCGCAGGAAGCGCGCCTCCGGAACATCACGTACTCCGCGCCCGTGTTCATGGAGATGTCCATCGTGAAGGGCGAGGAGGGCGAGGAGCGCGTCGTCGACAAGACGGAGACGAAGGTCGGTCGGATGCCGATCATGGTCGGCTCCGACAAGTGTAACATCGCTGGGTTCAGCGACGAGGAACTCATCGAGATCGGCGAGGACCCCGCTGACCCCGGTGGGTACTTCATCGTGAACGGCAGCGAGCGCGTGCTGATGACGAGCGAGGACCTGGCGCCGAACAAGATCCTCGCGGAGTACGACACGAAGTACGGTGACGAGATCCAGGTGGCGAAGACGTTCAGTCAGCGTCGTGGCTACCGGGCGCTCGTCCTGACGGAGCGGACGCGCGACGGCCTGCTCGAGGTGTCGTTCCCGTCGGTGTCCGGGTCGATCAACTTCGTGACGCTCGTGCGTGCACTCGGCCTCGAGTCCGACGAGGAGATCGTGCATCGGGTCAGCGACGACCCGGAGGTCGTGAAGTACATGCTCGAGAACCTCGAGGCCGCCGAAGTCCAGACGGAGGAGGAGGCGATCGAGGCGCTCGGGAAGCGCGTCGCGAGCGGCCAGGGGAAGAACTACCAGCTGAAGCGCGCGAACTACGTCATCGACCGGTACCTGCTCCCGCACCTCCACGAGGAGGGCGTCGAGGAGGAGGAGACCCGCATCAACAAGGCGTACTACCTCTGCCGGATGGCGGAGGCGTGCTTCGAGCTGGCGCTCGGGCGCCGCGAGAGCGACGACAAGGACCACTACGCGAACAAGCGCCTGAAAGTCTCGGGGGACCTGATGAAGGACCTGTTCCGGACGGCGCTGAACAAGCTGGCGCGTGACGTGAAGTACCAGTTGGAGCGTGCGAACATGCGGAACCGGCAGCTTTCCGTGAACACTGTGGTTCGCTCGGACGTGTTGACGGAGCGCCTCGAGCACCCGATCGCGACGGGGAACTGGGTTGGCGGGCGGTCTGGGGTCTCCCAGCTCGTCGACCGCACGGACTTCATGGGTGTTCTCAGTCACTTGCGTCGGCTCCGTTCGCCGCTGTCGCGGTCGCAGCCGCACTTCGAGGCGCGAGACCTGCACGCGACCCAGTGGGGTCGTATCTGTCCGTCGGAGACGCCGGAGGGACCGAACTGTGGGCTCGTGAAGAACTTCGCGCAAGCGATGGAGCTCTCACAGAACATCGAGGACGAACAGGGACTGAAGCGACAACTCGACTCCATGGGCGTGGAGGGTATCCCGGGGCTGCAGGGCCAGGGGCACGATCAGCCCGCTGACGACTAACATGAGTAAACAGGAACGCGAAGCGAAGGTGTACGTGAACGGTAGTCTCGTCGGGACACATCCCGAACCGCATCAGCTTGCCGACCAAATCCGCGAGGAGCGGCGGTTCGGCGACATCTCGGAGATGGTGAACGTGTCCGTGAAGGACCGGACGCGCGAGGTCATCATCAACGCGGACGCGGGGCGTGCGCGTCGGCCGCTCATCGTCGTCGAGGAGGGCGAGCCGCTCATCGACGAGACGGAGATCGAGGCGCTCGAGGAGGGCGAGCTCGAGTTCCAGGACCTCGTCGACAACGGTCGCATCGAGTTCATCGACGCGGAGGAGGAGGAGGACATCCTCGTCGCCGTGGACCGCGAGGACGTGACGGCGGACCACACGCACCTCGAGGTCGACCCGCAGCTCATCTTCGGTATCGGTGCGGGGATGATTCCGTACCCCGAGCACAACGCGAGTCCGCGCATCACGATGGGTGCGGGGATGATCAAGCAGAGCCTGGGGCTGCCGAGCGCGAACTATCGGATTCGGCCGGACACGCGCCAGCACCTCCTGCATTACCCGCAGCTGTCGATGGTGAAGACGCAGACGACGGAGCAGATCGGGTACGACGACCGGCCGGCGGCCCAGAACTTCGTGGTTGCGGTGATGAGCTACGAGGGGTTCAACATCGAAGACGCGCTCGTGATGAACCAGGGGTCCGTGGACCGTGCGCTCGCGCGGTCGCACTTCTTCCGGACGTACGAGGGCGAGGAACGCCGGTATCCGGGTGGCCAGGAGGACCGTTTCGAGATTCCGAGTCAGGACGTGCGTGGCGCACGTGGTGAGGAGGCGTACACGCACCTGGACGAGGACGGTCTCGTGAATCCGGAGACGCGCGTCGGCGAGAACGACGTGCTCCTCGGGAAGACGAGTCCGCCGCGGTTCCTCGAGGAACCCGACGACATGGGTGGCCTCAGCCCCCAGAAGCGCCGCGAGACGTCCGTGACGATGCGTTCGGGCGAGTCCGGGGTCGTGGACACGGTGACGCTGATGGAGGGCGAGGACGGCTCGAAGCTCTCGAAGGTCTCGGTGCGCGACGAACGCATCCCCGAGCTCGGGGACAAGTTCGCGAGCCGGCACGGCCAGAAGGGCGTCGTCGGGCACATCGCACCCCAGGAGGACATGCCGTTCACGCAGGAAGGGGTCGTGCCGGACCTCGTCCTGAACCCGCACGCGCTTCCGTCGCGGATGACGGTCGGGCACGTTCTCGAGATGCTCGGCGGGAAGACGGGCGCGCTCGAGGGACGCCGCGTCGACGGGACGCCGTTCACGGGCGAGAACGAGGACGAGATCCGCGGTGGACTGGAGGACCGCGGGTTCCACTCCTCGGGGAAGGAGATCCTCTACTCGGGCGTGTCCGGGGAGAAGATCGAGGCGGAGATCTTCGTCGGGGTCATCTTCTACCAGAAGCTCTACCACATGGTGTCGAACAAGCTCCACGCGCGCTCGCGTGGTCCCGTGCAGGTGCTCACGCGACAGCCTACGGAGGGGCGTGCTCGCGAGGGCGGTCTGCGCGTCGGGGAGATGGAACGCGACGTCCTCATCGGGCACGGTGCGGCGATGGCGCTCAAGGAGCGCTTGCTCGACGAGTCCGACCGCGAGTTCATCAACGTCTGCGGGGAGTGCGGGATGAGTGCGGTGGAGAACGTCGACCAGCGGCGTGTCTACTGTCCGAACTGCGGCGAGGAGACGGACATCCACGAGATAGAGATGAGTTACGCCTTCAAGCTCCTGCTGGACGAGATGAAGGCGCTCGGTATCGCGCCGCGACTCGAACTGGAGGACGCAGTCTGAACCATGTCGACAGGACAATCACCCAAGGAGATCGGGGAGATCAGCTTCGGGCTGATGGACCCGGAGGAGTACCGCGAGATGAGTGCGACGAAGGTCATCACGGCCGACACGTACGACGACGACGGGTTCCCCATCGACATGGGGCTCATGGACCCGCGTCTCGGCGTGATCGACCCGGGCCTGGAGTGCAAGACCTGCGGGAAGCACAGCGGGTCGTGTAACGGGCACTTCGGGCACATCGAGCTGGCGGCGCCCGTCATCCACGTCGGGTTCACGAAGCTCATCCGACGCTTGCTGCGTGGGACGTGCCGCGAGTGCGCGCGCCTCTGTCTCACCGAGGACGAGCGCGAGGACTTCGCTCGCGACCTGAACAACGCGCGGAAGCTCGGGAACGACCTGAACGACGTGACGAAGGCCGCGATCCGGCAGGCGCGCAAGAAGGACCGCTGTCCGTTCTGTGGCGAGGTCCAGTTCGACATCCAGCACGAGAAGCCGACGACGTACTACGAGGTCCAGCAGGTTCTCACGTCGGAGTACTCGCAGGCGATCGCGAGCGCGATGCAGGGTGACGAGGAGGCGGACGTGGAACCGATGGGTCGCGAGGGGCTCGCCGAAGCCACCGAGATCGACCTGTCGCGTATCAACGAGATCCTCTCCGGTGAGTTCCGGCCGCGCGAATCCGACCGGAAGGCCATCGAGAAGGCGCTCGACGTGGACCTCACCGAGGAGGACATGAACAAGCTGATGCCGAGTGACATCCGGGACTGGTTCGAGGACATCCCGGACGAGGACCTCGAGGTGCTCGGCATCAACCCCGAGCGCAGTCGTCCGGAGTGGATGATCCTGACGGTGCTTCCGGTGCCGCCGGTGACGGCGCGGCCGTCCATCACGCTGGACAACGGTCAGCGGAGCGAGGACGACCTCACGCACAAGCTCGTCGACATCATCCGCATCAACCAGCGGTTCATGGAGAACCGCGAGGCGGGCGCACCTCAGCTGATCATCGAGGACCTCTGGGAACTCCTCCAGTATCACGTGACGACGTTCATGGACAACGAGATATCGGGGACGCCGCCCGCCCGTCACCGTTCGGGTCGCCCCCTGAAGACGCTCAGTCAGCGTCTCAAGGGCAAGGAGGGGCGTTTCCGCGGGAGTCTGTCCGGGAAGCGCGTGAACTTCAGTGCTCGTACCGTCATCAGTCCGGACCCGACGCTGTCGCTGAACGAGGTCGGCGTGCCGGACCGCGTGGCCAAGGAGATGACGCAGACGATGAACGTCACCGAGCGCAATCTCGCGGACGCGCGCCGGTACGTCTCGAATGGTCCCGAGGGCCATCCGGGTGCGAACTACGTGAAGCGACCGGACGGCCGTCGCCTGAAGGTCACGGAGAAGAACTGCGAGGAGCTCTCCGAGAAGGTCGAGGCCGGCTGGGAGGTCAACCGCCACCTCGTCGACGGCGACATCGTCGTGTTCAACCGGCAGCCGTCGCTGCACCGGATGTCCATCATGGCTCACGAGGTCGTGGTGATGCCGTCGAAGACGTTCCGCCTGAACACCGTCGTCTGTCCGCCGTACAACGCCGACTTCGACGGTGACGAGATGAACATGCACGCCCTCCAGAACGAGGAGGCGCGCGCCGAGGCGCGCGTCCTGATGCGCGTCCAGGAGCAGATCCTGTCGCCGCGGTTCGGTGAGAACATCATCGGCGCCATCCAGGACCACATCAGCGGGACGTACCTGTTGACGAACCAGAACCCGCACTTCAACGAGACGCAGGCGCTCGACCTGCTGCGTGCGACGCGTATCGACGAGCTCCCCGACCCGAGCGGCGAGGAAGACGGCGAGCCGTACTGGACGGGTCGCGACATCTTCTCGGAGCTGCTGCCGGACGACCTGAACCTCGAGTTCCGCGGGACCGTCGGCGACGACGTCGTCGTCGAGGACGGGACGCTCGTCGAGGGCACCATCGCGGAGGACGAGGTCGGCGAGTTCGGCGGGCAGATCGTCGACACCATCGTGAAGGTGTACGGGACGACGCGCGCTCGCATCTTCATCAACGAGGTTGCGGCGCTCGCGATGCGCTCGATCATGCACTTCGGGTTCTCGATCGGGATCGACGACGAGACGATCTCGACGGAAGCCCAGGAGCGCATCGACGAGACGATCGACGAGGCCTACGACCGCACGGAGGAACTCATCGCGACCTACGAGAAGGGCGAACTCGAGAGTCTCCCCGGTCGTACCGTCGACGAGACCCTCGAGATGAAGATCATGCAGACGCTCGGGAAGGCGCGTGACAACGCGGGGGACATCGCCGAGGAGCACTTCGACGAGGAGAACCCGGCGGTCGTCATGGCGAACTCCGGGGCGCGTGGGTCGATGCTGAACCTCACGCAGATGGCTGGCTGCGTCGGCCAGCAGGCAGTGCGTGGGAACCGCATCAACCGCGGGTACGAGGACCGCACCCTCAGCCACTACAAGAAGGACGACCTGAGCGCAGACGCGCACGGGTTCGTCGAGCACTCGTACACGGGCGGGTTGACGCCCCGGGAGTTCTTCTTCCACGCGATGGGTGGCCGCGAGGGCCTCGTGGACACGGCAGTCCGGACGTCGAAGTCCGGGTACCTCCAGCGGCGTCTCATCAACGCACTGAGCGAACTGGAGACGCAGTACGACGGCACGGTCCGGGACACCTCGGACACGATCGTCCAGTTCGAGTTCGGCGAGGACTCGACGAGTCCGGTCCAGGTCGCGCACGACGCCGAGAGCGGTGTGGACGTCGAGCAGATCGCGGACCGCATCCTCGACAACGAGTTCGCGGACGCGCAGTCGAAGGCGGAGTTCCTCGGCGACGAGGCCCGTCCGACGAACCTCAGCGAGCACGCGGAAGCGCGTCGTAATCCCGACCTGCTCACGGAGGTGGAGTCGGATGACTGACTTCGACGTGTCGGCGGACGTGGAAGCGGTCGTCGAGGACCGGTCGATTCCGGAGGACCTCCGCGCCGACGTGTACCGCGTCGTCGAGGAGCGGAGTCTGAGCGTGGAGGCGGCCGACGAGATCGCGAAGGCGGTCGAGAACCGCTATCAGGAGACGCGCGTGGAGCCGCTCGACCCGGTCGGGACGGTGTCCGCGCAGTCCATCGGTGAACCGGGGACGCAGCTGACGATGAACACGTTCCACTACGCGGGCGTCGCGGAGATCGACGTGACGCAGGGGCTGCCGCGGCTCATCGAACTCGTGGACGCGCGGAAGACGCCGGACACGCCGATGATGACGATCTACCTCGAGGACGAGTACGCGGAGAGCCGCGAGCGCGCCCACGAGGTCGTCTGGCAGCTCGAGGCGACGAAGATCCTCGCGCTCGGGGACGTGTCCACGAACGTCGCGGACATGAACGTCTCCATCGACCTGAACCCCGATACGTTGCAGGAGCGCTGGCCGACCGTGGGTGACACCGGCGAGATCGCCGGTGAGATCGCGGAGATCATCGAGGATTCGCTCGGCGTGACGACGATCCAGAAGGGGACGAACGTCCAGTTCGGGCCCGAGGAGCCGAGTTACCGCGACCTCCTCCAGCTCGTCGAGGAGCTCCGCGAGATCACGTTCAAGGGTATCGAGGAGATCTCGCGGGTCGTCATCCGGAAGGAGGACGTGGAGACGCCCGATGGCGAGGAACGCGAGGAGTTCGTGCTGTACACGGAGGGGTCGTCGTTCGGTGACGCCCTGGAGATCGAGGGCGTGGACGCGTCTCGGTCGTCGTGTAACAACATCCACGAGATCCATCGGACGCTCGGTATCGAGGCGGCTCGAGAGACCATCATCGAGGAGACCAACGACACGCTGAAAGAGCAGGGGTTGGACAACGTGAACGTCCGGCACCTGATGTTGGTCGCGGACATGATGACGAACCGCGGCGAGATCGAGTCCATCGGCCGGCACGGTATCAGTGGGTCGAAGGAGTCCGTCTTGGCGCGTGCGGCGTTCGAGGTCACGGTCAACCACTTGCTCGACGCCGCGATCCACGGCGAGGTCGACGACCTGAACGGTGTGACGGAGAACGTCATCGTCGGGAAGCCGATCAAGCTCGGGACGGGTGACGTCGACCTCCGGATGGGGTCGCTGTCGAAGTCGGGCGAGCAAGCTGACTGATGGCGCGGACGCTGTCGGACGAGGCGCGCCGTATCCTCGGGCTGTTCGAGGACGTGACGGGTGCGACCGGGCTGGATTGCCTGGTGTACGACGACCGCGTGGTCGTCCTGGTCGCCCGCGGCGACATGGGCGAGGCGATCGGGCCGGGCGGCGAGCACGTCGGCGAGTTCGAGGAGCGCCTCGGGACGGACGTGAAGCTCGTCGAGGACGCGACCACGCCCGGTGATTTCGTCGCGAACGCGCTCGCGCCGGCGGCGGTGTACAACGTCACGGTCAGCGAGAACGGTGACACGGTCGCGTACGTGGAGGTCGACGAGGCCGACACGGGCGTCGCCATCGGTGCGGACGGCCGGAACATCGAGGCGGCGAGAGCACTTGCGCGACGACACGTCGACGTGGACGACATCGAGTTGACGTAGCCGCCGCCCGGACTCGGGTGGCGGCGAGTGCTCGCGAACCCGTCGGCGTGCGTACCTATTTATCCTCGTCGCGCGTGGTTTCTACGTATGATTCACGTGGACAGTGCTCGGGGTGAATGCGAGTGAAGCTTGCGATTATCGGGTTCGGACAGGCTGGCGGGAAGGTCCTCGACGAGTTCATCGCGTTCGACCGACAGACGAAGGGGTCGGTCGTCCGTGGGGCTATCGCGGTGAACACGGCGAAGGCGGACCTCCGCGGGCTCGAGCACGTGCCCGAGGACCGGCGGGTGCTCGTCGGGCAGACGCGCGTGAAGGGACACGGCGTCGGTGCGGACAACGAGCTCGGCGCGGAGATCGCCGAGGAGGACATGGGTGAGATCCAGAGCGCGATCGACGACATCCCGACGCACGAGGTGGACGCGTTCCTCGTCGTCGCTGGGCTCGGCGGCGGGACCGGCTCGGGTGGGGCGCCGGTGCTCGCGAAGCACCTCAAGCGCATCTACAGCGAGCCAGTGTACGGTCTCGGTATCCTCCCGGGGAGCGACGAGGGCGGTATCTACACGCTGAACGCCGCGCGGTCGTTCCAGACGTTCGTCCGCGAGGCGGACAACCTCCTCGTGTTCGACAACGACGGCTGGCGCCACAGCGGCGAGAGCCTCGAAGGCGGGTACGATTCGATCAACAGGGAGATCGTGCGGCGACTGAACGTCCTGTTCTCGGCGGGCGAGGTCGGCGACGGGGATGCGGTCGCCGAGAGCGTCGTCGACGCGAGCGAGATAATCAACACGCTCGGGAACGGCGGCGTGTCCAGTATCGGGTACGCGGTCGACCACGTGGACCGCGGTGACTCCGGGTTGTTGTCGCGGTTCTCGAAGAAGCAACTGGACGACGTCGATACGACGAACCGCATCACGAGCCTCGTCCGGAAGGCGACGCTCGGTCGCCTCACCCTCCCCTGCGAGGTCCAGGGTGCCGAGCGCGCGTTGCTCGTGGTCGCTGGGCCGCCCGAGTACCTGAACCGGAAGGGTATCGAGCGCGGGCGGACGTGGCTCGAGGAGCAGACGGGGTCGATGGAGGTCCGCGGTGGCGACTTCCCGATGCCCAAGGAGTCCTCGGTCGCGTGCGTCGTCCTGCTGTCGGGCGTGACGAACGTCCCGCGCGTGAAGCAACTGCAGGCAGTCGCGGTCGAGGCGATGGACAACATCGACGACCTCCGCGAGCAGAGCGATGCGAACCTCGACGCGCTCCTGGATACGGGCGACGAGAAACTTCCGCCGCTGTTCTGACGCCGTCACGTCCTCGCGCCGGCGGTGGGTGTCGTTGTCACGTTCCGACGGACGGCTGCCAGTACGCTTAGGCCGGTCGACGACGAGTTGCTGACGACGAGGATGACTGACCTGCGCGTGCTCGCGGTCGCTGGGTCGACGAACGTCGCGAGCATGCTCGCCGCACGGGACGCGTTCGCGGTTGCGGTCGCGACCGACGACCGGGCGCTCGCGAGCGCGCTCGCGGCCGAACGATTCCACTGTATCGTCATCGAGCACGGCCCACCTGCGGTCGACGCCGTCGAGACGACTCGAACCGTCGTGGACGTCAGTGACGCGCCGGTCGTGGTCCGAGATTCGACGAGCGACGCGGCGGTCGCTGGCGAAGCCGTCGCCGTTGGCGCGGACGGCTACGTGCCGGCGAGCGCGGACTCCGGGACGCTCGTCGAGCGCGTTCGAGACCTCGCCGAGGCATCGAGTCGTCTCGATGGCGCGGCGAGGCGACGATACGAGGCCATCGTGGAGAGCCTCGCAGACCCCGTCTGGGTCGTCGACGAGGACGGCTACAGCGTGTTCGCGAACGAGGCGTACGAGGAGGCGTTCGGGTACTCGAAGGCGAGCGCGATGCGCGGCGACCTCCACTTCGAGGAGACGTTGACGGCGGCGAGCGCCGACCGCATCCGCGAGGCGACGCGAGCGATGGTCGAGGATGGCTTGGAGCGTGCGACCGTCTCGGTCGAGATGGTGACCGCGGACGGGTCGGTCGTTCCCGTGGAGGACCACTTCGCGCCGCTGCGGGACGCCGACGGCGAGTTCCGCGGTGCCGCCGGCGTCGCTCGCGACGTCAGCGACCGTGAACGCCGCGAACGACGCCTCCAGGTGTTGAACCGCGTCCTCCGGCACAACCTCGGGAACGACCTGACGACGATCACGGGGTACGCGTCGTTGCTCGCGGCGGACGCCACGACCGACGTCCAGCGCGAGCGCGCTCGCACCGTCCGGGACGTCGCCGAACGGCTCGCGGACGCCAGCCGGAAGGTCCGACAGCTCGGCGCCGTCGTCGACCACGACCCACGCGACCGGACTGTCGTCGACGTCGTCGCCGCCGTCGACTCCGCGGTCGCGAACGTCCGCGGTCGCCACGGCGATGCGGACGTGACCGTAGACGCGCCCGAGGTCGCGCACGTGCACGCTCACCGCCACCTCGAACGCGCCATCGAACAGCTCGTCGAGAACTCGGTCGAGCATGGCTCTCCCAGCTCTCAGCCGTCGGCTGAGAACAGTGTGGAACACGGCACTTCCGACGGCCAGGGCACGGGTGAGGCGCCGTCGACCGTGCGGGTGTCGGTCGAGGACGACGCCGACAGCGGGACGGTCACGGTTCTCGTGGCCGACGACGGCCCGGGACTCCCCGAGGACGAGCGCGCGGTCGTCCTGGACGACGGCGAGATAACGCCGACCAGGCACGGGACCGGCCTCGGCCTCTGGATCGCGAAGTGGGCGGTCGATTCCGGCGGTGGCGAACTCTTCGTCCCCGAACCCGCCGACGGCGATGGTGGGGTCGTCGCCATTCGACTCGACCGAGCGCGAGACGACTCGACGTAGGACCAGGATGGGGGACGACCCGACGCTACGAGCGAGAGTCCGCACCGCCCCACAGAACGCTCTCGCGTGGCCTGAAGCCGGCTGCGGCGCTACGGCGCGCGCAGAACGCGTCAACGCGCGAACCGAAACGGGCTGAGAGAGCGTTATCGGGGTCGCTAGAGCGACCTCAGGCCGTCACACCGTCTCCAAAAGGGTGGGCTTAAGTGCCTCCGTAAGATAGCGACTGGTACTATGGCGAACGGCAAGTACGCCGCGCGCAAGCTCAAGAAGGACCGCCAGCAGCAGCGGTGGTCCGACTCGGACTACGCGCGACGCGAGCGTGGACTTCGCAAGAAGTCCGACCCGCTCGAGGGCGCGCCGCAGGGTCGCGGCATCGTCCTCGAGAAGGTAGGTATCGAAGCGAAACAGCCGAACTCCGCGATCCGGAAGTGCGTCCGGGTCCAGCTCATCAAGAACGGGAAGCAGGTCACCGCGTTCTGTCCCGGTGACGGCGCCATCTCGTTCATCGACGAGCACGACGAGGTCACCATCGCCGGTATCGGTGGGGCGAAGGGTCGTGCGATGGGCGACCTCTCGGGTGTCAACTACAAGGTCGAGAAGGTCAACGGCGTGTCGATGATCGAACTCGTCCGCGGGAACGCAGAGAAACCGGTTCGATAATCATGTCGGAAGAAGATACACCCGAACCCGAGAAGCCCGCCGGGACCGACGAGGAAGGCGCGCGCGCCCTCCTCTTCGACCAGTGGGACATCACGGGTATCGAGTACAACGACCCGTCCACGGAGCGCTACATCACGGTCACGCCGATCGCGCACACGATGGGCCGTCACGCGGGCAAGCAGTTCAAGAAGAGCGAGCTCTCCATCGTGGAGCGACTCGCGAACCGCCTGATGCAGACCGAGGAGAACACGGGCAAGAAGCAGCAGGCGCTCCAGATCGTGCGTGAGGCGTTCGAGATCGTCCACGAGCGCACCGAGGAGAACCCGGTGCAGGTGCTCGTCGAGGCCGTCGAGAACGCGGCGCCGCGCGAGGAGACCGTCCGCCTGAAGTACGGTGGCATCTCGGTCCCGAAGGCGGTCGACGTCGCACCGCAGCGACGCGTCGACCAGTCCCTGATGTTCCTCGCGGAGGGCGTTCACGGGTCGTCGTTCAAGACGACGACGACGGCGGCGGAGGCGCTCGCCCAGCAGCTCACGGGCGCCGCTGACTACGACGTCCAGACGTACGCGATCAACCAGAAGGAAGAGTCCGAGCGCGTCGCGGCGGCAGCACGCTAATTTCGGTCTTTCTCTCTTCGTTCGCGGAAGACTCACCCGCGAGTTCGCAGATGCTTCTTCGGTCTAACTGCCAGCTTCTGATTGCATCGAAAATTGAGATATATCGAATCTCTACCATTATTCTTGAATTTCTAAGCTCCCGTGGAATGCAGCAGGGCGTGCCGAAGAGAAAAACTCAGCAGATAAATATATATCTAAAATCAATACATTTAGGAATTTTTTAAAATACGATGGTCTTGGGTGGAATGCAATGGTGAAGCGATCTACGCGACGATCTTTGATGAAGCGTATGGGTGTTCCTGTAACTGGACTGACGGCGCTCTCCGCACCTGCGGTAGCAGCATCGGAGAAATCCTTCGATCAGCGTGTTCAACACGGGGATTCGGTGGGTGTCATCGATGAAATCACCGAGGTTGGTGAAACCGCTTCAGGAGATACACTCGTTGCTGTAAAGATCAAGGAAACCGATCGTCGAACAGGCGCGGTCCGTTATCACACGTATGGGGTTAAAGTCGAGGGCGGCAGTGGTGGAATCTCTCACACGAAGATAGACGGGAAAGCGTTCCAACAGCTCAATCAGGTCGGTACTGAGGATGGTGTCTCCATCCAGAACCACATCCCTGACTTACCCGAGTTCGGCGACCTAGTTAAGAAAAAAGATCACTATCTCGGACAGAACATTGGAAATTGCGACGCATTTAATCATCAACACACGCAGGACGGTCTCACAATGTGGTTCTACCACGACATCGGAAAGATTGGGGCTGGGACGGCTCTCGCCGCACTGGGTGGGTATATCGGTGCGCTTGGTGGAGAAACACTTGCTGCAATCGGAGCCGGTAGTGGCGTTCTGTCAACAGGACTCTTAGAGCGGTATGTAAGCACTCATGCCGTCTCCGTAGTAGCGTGGGAGTATGACGTCAGTAAGTTCGGATGGAACCAAACGATGTACGCCGTCGATTTCTCCGGTCACTGGCATCAAAATGACCCCGATCACATGTATACGGTCTCGACGATTGTGGGGCATCCCTCTTGCGGGAACTGTGGATTCGGAGTATAGACTGAACTAACTGATGTATCGACAGATACTCGTTGGTATGCTCTACCTTTCTATCTTCCCGAGCACTCTCCTCACACTCTGGGCGTTCCATTTGCGTCCTTTCGAGAGCACGCAAAACCTCGTTATCGGTGTCTTCATTGCAGGTCTGCTCGGCTGGTTAGTTGCGAAGTTACACTACAGGATTCGGTCGCAATCGAACTAAACCCTGTAACAAATTCGTTCTTTCGCCCAACGGTGCTCTAGCGTCACGCGCGTTGACAGTAATGAGGCGATGTGTGTGGTCAACTAGCGATGTCGAGTGCGGTGTCGACGTCGCCGCGCCAGGGGTTGCCGTGGCCGGGGAGGAGCGTGACGTCTCCGAGTCCGGCGAGTTCGTCGAGCGAGCGGCGGGCGAGCGCGGTGTCTTCGTCGGCGGGTCCCATGAGCTGTGGGTCGCCTTCGCGGTTCCGGTAGATGTCTCTGGTGACGATCGCGTCGCCGGCGATGAGGACGTCTCGGTCCTCGAGGTGGAGTGCGCACGAGCCCGGGGTGTGGCCGGGGACGTGAATCACGCGTGGGCTGCCGGGCACGTCCAGGACGTCGCTGTCGTTCATGGGTTCGACGTCGGTAACGGGGTCGACGTCGCGGATGCCGTCGCGGACCATCTCGACGACGTACCGGAGGAAGCCGGGGCGCCAGAGGTTCCGGAGGAACCACGCGGGCGGGCCGTGCGGGAGGTCGCGGAGGTGGTGGTGGTCGTCGGGGTGACAGTACGCGGAGCTGCCGCGGTCCACGAGGTGCCTGGCGAACCCGGCGTGGTCCGCGTCGCCGTGGGTGAGGACGAGCGCGTCCACGTCGTCGAGGGTATACCCGTGGCGGTCGAGCCACGGTGCGAGTTGGGGGTAGTGTGCGGGGAGTCCTGCGTCGACGACGGTGAGGGCGTCGTCGTCCTCGACGACGTACCAGTTGATGCGCGCGGTCCCGAACCGGTAGACGCCGGGCGCGACCTCGCGGTCGTCGGCTTCGGTAGTGTCGGTGGTCGCTGCGGGGGACATGTACGAGAAGTTCGACGGGCTTCGAGATAGCTGTTCGCCGAAGGTCGCTCCCGGCCGGAGTTTGGCGGCGGTTGCGCCCTCTGCGGGTGTCAGTTACTCGGGAACGGTCCCGAGGTCGACGTCTTCGAACGCGCTGGGGCGTTCGCCGTCGGTGGCGTACACGTAGAGCGCGAGGCGTGCGATGGAGCCGAGCGTCGCGGTGAAGATGTACGCGACGAAGATGAGGGAGGCGGCGACGAGGAGGGCGCCGCCGAAGCCGAGTGCGCCGCCGCTGAGGCCGCCGAGGACGACGATGCCGGCGGCGACGATGGCGACGGGGAGCATGAAGAGGATGGTGACGATGCCGACGCCGAACGTCGCGCCGGCGGTCTCGCCCCACGTGTTCTTGAACGTCTCGCCGCTGCGTGCGATGGCGCCGCGGACGCCGACGTCCTCGAACGTGATGACGGGGATGACGAAGTACGTGAGGATGCTCCAGCCGACGCTGATGATGCTCGCGAGGACCTCCGCGAGGAAGTTGTCCTGGCTGTCGATGAGCTGGATGATGACGCCGACGGTCGCGGAGATGGCGCTCCACGCGAGGAGCGTGCGTTTGTGTTCCCAGGCGGCGCTGATGCCGCTCTTGAACGACGGTTCTTCGCCGCGGAACGCCTTCCGGGTCTCGTGCATGAGGGCGGCGGTCGTGAACGACGCGATGAACGTCGACCCGAAGTAGAGGACGAACAGGAGGGCGTACTGGAGGACGCCAATGTCGCTACTCGCCAGGAAGAACCCGGGAACGAGGAGGAGTGCGACGTACAGCAGCCCGGCGATCGAGCCGACGAGCGGGAACACGGCGAGTTCGGGGTCGCCGCGTAACACGCGGATGCTGTCCTTCGTGAGCGCCCAGCCGGTCTTCAACCGGTTGAAGAATCCCATGAGTATTACACGCCGCGTCCACGGATAAATCAGTACGGTCGAGGGGGAAGGGGGCCGCCGTCGTCACGGGGTTTCGTAGCGAACGAGCGCCGCGCCCGTCGCGTCGCCGCGCACGCTCCGACCTGATGCCAGCGGGGGAGTGGCCGCGACCGCGTCGGCCGGGGGGAGTCACCGACGGCGGAAGGGGATGGCCGCCGGCGCGCGTCGCGGTCCACGCCGAAGCGAGTACCTCACCGTCGAGTGGGTCGTTTCCGAGAGTTCCATCGTCCAGGGAACCCACGACCCATCCACTCCTTCGACACCACCGGAAAAGAGCGTTCGCCGAACTATCACCCGACTCTTTCTAGAATTCGTCGGCGTCGTTAGCGCCGGACGCTCGATGAATCCGTAAAGAACTGGAACCGGCGGCCTGGGGGCCGCCGGACGCTCGATGAATCCGTAAAGAACTGGAACCGGCGGCCTGGGGGCCGCCGGATGCTTGCGGAGTCCGTCAGTCCGCTGCCTGTTGACCACCGAGTGCGTACTCGCGGGTGACGTCGACGAGGGCTTTGCGGTACTCGCTCTCGGTGGGGTCGTCGCCGAGGTCGAGGAAGTGGCGTTTGAAGGAGTCGACGCTGACGCCGGGGGCGTCCTCGCCGGCGGCGTGCGCGAGGTCGTAGAGCCGGTGGTCGTCGGTGACGAGGTCGTGGCGCTCGCAGAGCGCGAGCGCGAACGCGGCGTTCACGGCGGTTATCTCCGGGTCGGCGTCGGCCGTGACCGGGGTGAGTCCGGCCCTGGGTGGGGTGCCGTGGTCGGAAACGGCGGCGGCGAGGCTCGCCTCGAAGAACGAGACGAGCTTGTCGCTGTCGCCGAGACTGCACGTGATGTCGTCGGCGTAGATGTCCTTCATGTGGTTCGCGATCTGGTAGCAGTGCGCGACCTTGCGGCGTTCGACGCTGTTCCCGGCGAGCCCGAGGAAGAGGGCTTCGTCGGTGCTCTGGAGGTGCGAGGGGTGTTCCTCCTCGTAGCGCGTCATATGCGCGTACTCGTGGAGCGCGAGCTCGCGCGCCATCGCGGACGTCGCGGCCTGCTGGGAGATGTTGAGGACGTGCTTGTCGTCGTAGTGCCCGGTCCACGTGCGTTCGTCCGGGTCGCTCCGGACGTGCACGTGCACGGGGAGGGAGACGTCGTACTCGGTCTCGAAGCGGTCCTGCGCGCCGAGGAACGGAGCGGGTGGCGCACGACCCTGGACACGAACGTCCATGTTACAGTCTCACAATGGCTCGGTCGGGTATGAGGGTTGCGGCCCCGGCATCCCACCGGTCGAACCCGGATGCGACCCGCGCGGACTCGCGCTCGACGGGAACGCGACGCCCGTCAGGAGACGTCGCGCGTCTCGACGAGCGGGAGCCCCTCCGCGCGCACGTTCACGCCCGAATCCGACGACCACGTTCCCGCCGGCGAACTCGACGGCCGCGACCCCTTCGACACGCCGAGCTTCGGACTCCCGAACTCGGTCGTCTCGTCGGTCTTGTACAGATAGAACGTCGCCCCCTCGCTCGACGACCCCTCGAAGCGCCCGTTGAAGTAATCCATCTGATCGTACGCATCTATCTGGAAGCGGACGTCCGCGTCCGCGCCGATCGTCTGCCCGCCGGTCTGGACGAGTTCGATGAACGACGAATCCGACGCCATCGACACCTCGAACGTCGCCGCCTTCCGTCTCGCCGTGTCCTTCCACGTCGGCGTCGTCACGGACGTCGCCCCGACGTCGCTCGTGTTCACGACGAACTCGCCACCGTCCCCGTCCCCCTGGAGGAACGCCTCCATCTCCCGGATGACGCCCGATTCGGTGACGAGCGCGGACCCGGAGAACGACTCCAGCGGGAACTCCGACCGGCGGAAGTACCGGCTGACGATCCGCGACTCCTCGAGCACGGTCGCGTTCTCGATCTCGTCCGCCTCGAGGATGAACAGCGTCGTACCGTCGCGCGTCTGCCGGCCGACCGGCGCGAAGTTCCCCGCCCTGATCAGGGCTTCGAGGAGGTCCGTGCCGGCGAGCACCGACGGCCGGAACTCGAACCGGAGTTCCGGGCTGTACGCGTAGATCGCCTGGCCGGCGACGGTCTGGCGCTGGAAGAGCTGGCGGTCCTCGACGTACGTCTCCGGGCCGCGCGAGCTCTCGACGCGCATCCTGACGTCGTCGCCGATCTTCGTCGTCAACCGGTTGAACCCCATGTACTCGGTCTCGACGGTCCGCGGCCGGCCACTCGTCCGCTGTCGATGTTCGAGCACGAGCGCTTCGGTCACGCCGTCCTCGCTGACGCCCGGCGGGTACGTCGCCGCGTCGTCGTCGCCGTCGGTCGTCTCGGCGTCGGTCTCGGTCGGTTCCGCGGTCGTGGCTCGTTCGGTCGTCGACTCGTCCGCGCTCGTCGCGGCGCTGTCGCCGCTCGTGGCCGTCCCGGTCGGTTCCGCCTGACTCAGCCGCAGACAGCCCGAGAGCCCGAACACGCTCGAGAGTCCCCCGGCGACGAGGACGCGTCGACGCGTCGTGTCTTCCCCATCCATTGCGAGGTCCTACCGTCAGCGTCGACATAACGCTTCTCGCCGTTTCGAGCGGTGAGTTGCGACCGGGTCCCGGTGTCGTTATGGGTTCGGCGGTCGCCACGTCGACGCATGCCCGTGGATTCGCTCGCCGTCGTCGACGCGTTCGACGGTGGCTTCGGCTGGCAGGCTGCCGGCGACGAGGCGCTCGCGCGCACCAGTCACGCGCTCCGAACCGACGACGGCCTCTGGCTGCTCGACCCGCTCGACGCCCCCGGGCTCGACGACGTCCTTGCTGCCCGCAGCGCCGGTGCGGACGACGACCCCCGCGTCGCTGGCGTCGCGGTCTGCGCCGGCTGGCACGCGCGCGACGCCGCCGCCGTCGCCGCCCGCCACGACGTCCCCGTCACCGTTCCCGCGGGCGTCGACCGCGCACTCGACCACCTGCATCCACCGGCCGGCGTCGACGTCCAGCGCGTCGACGACCAGCTCCCGGGGACCGACGTCTCCCTGCGTCGCGTCTCGCCGATGGGCGCGTGGACCGAGACCGTCTGTTGGCGCGAACGCGACCGCACGTTCTACGTCCCCGAATCGCTCGGGACCGCCAGCCCGTTCGTCGCCGGCGACGAACGCCTCGGCGTCATCTTCTACGCGCGACTCGCCCCACCACGCGACGCACTCGCCGACTTCGAGCCCGACCGCGTCCTCGTCGGTCACGGCGACGGCGTCTTCGACGACGCGACCGCCGCGCTCGCGGACGCACTCGCCGGTTCCCGCAAGCGATTCCCGCGAGCGGTCGTCGAGAACGGCCCGCGAGCGATGCGGAACCTCGTCGTCGCAGCGCTCGACTGACCTCGGTCGCTCCCGCCGCGACGCGCTGCCGACCTCGGTGACTCCCGCCGCGACGACCGGAACCGTGCGTACCATTGACGCACTGAGGGGTTCTCAGACCCGCGAAAACCACGGTTTCGGGGACTCGGCGCGAATCGAAAACAGCATACTTTTACACGGCGTGACGGTATCCAACACCAATGGGCCGACGTAAGAAGATCGTCGAACAGTGCGAACGGCTGATGGACAAACCGGAGAACATCCGGAACATCGCCATCGCCGCGCACGTCGACCACGGCAAGACGACACTCACCGACAACCTCCTCGCTGGTGCCGGGATGATCTCGGACGACACCGCGGGCCAGCAGCTCGCGATGGACACCGAGGAGGACGAGCAGGAGCGTGGGATCACCATCGACGCGGCGAACGTCTCGATGACCCACGAGTACGAGGACACCAACCACCTCATCAACCTCATCGACACGCCCGGCCACGTCGACTTCGGTGGCGACGTGACGCGAGCGATGCGCGCCGTCGACGGCGCGCTCGTCGTCGTCGACGCCGTCGAGGGCGCGATGCCCCAGACGGAGACGGTGCTCCGGCAGGCGCTCCGCGAGGGCGTGAAGCCGGCGCTGTTCATCAACAAGGTCGACCGCCTCATCTCCGAGCTCCAGGAGGGCCCCGAGGAGATGCAGAAGCGCCTGCTCTCGGTCATCAGCGACGTCAACGACCTCATCGCCGGGATGACCGAGGACATGGACGACGTCGACGACTGGACGGTCAGCGTCGAAGAGGGCACCGTCGGCTTCGGGTCCGCGCTCTACAAGTGGGGCGTCTCGATGCCGTCGATGCAGCGCACCGGCATGGACTTCGGCGACATCATGGAGATGGAGCGCGCGGACAAGCGCCAGGAGCTCCACGAGAAGACGCCGCTGTCGAACGTCGTGCTCGACATGGTCTGCGAGCACTTCCCGAACCCCGTCAAGGCGCAGCCGATGCGTATCCCGCGCATCTGGCGCGGTGACGACGAGAGCGAACTCGCGGAGACGATGCGGATGGTCGACGAGGACGGCGAGGTCGTCCTGATGGTCACCGACATCGGTATCGACCCGCACGCCGGCGAGATCGCGGCGGGCCGCGTCTTCTCGGGGACGCTCGAGAAGGGCCAGGAGCTGTACGTCTCCGGGACCGCCGGGAAGAACCGCGTGCAGTCCGTCGGTATCTACATGGGTGGCGAGCGCGAGGAAGTGGAGCACGTTCCCGCGGGGAACATCGCCGCCGTCACCGGCCTCAAGGACGCGATCGCGGGGTCGACGGTCTCCAGCGTCGAGATGACGCCGTTCGAGTCCATCGACCACATCAGCGAGCCCGTCATCACGAAGTCCATCGAGGCGAAGAACATGGACGACCTGCCGAAGCTCATCGAGACGCTCCGTCAGGTGTCCAAGGAGGACCCGACGATCCAGATCGAGATCAACGAGGACACGGGCGAGCACCTCATCAGCGGGCAGGGCGAACTCCACCTCGAGGTCCAGACCCAGCGTATCGAGCGCAACCAGGGCATCCCCGTGAACACCGGTGAGCCGATCGTCGTGTTCCGCGAGGCCATCCAGCAGAACAGTGGCGAGGTCGAGGGCATCTCCCCGAACCGCCACAACCGCTTCTACCTCGAGATCGAGCCGCTCAGCGAGGACATCGTCGAGAGCATCAAGCACGGGAACATCTCGATGGACATGCCCGAACTGGAGCGCCGCGAGGCACTCCAGGAGGCCGGCATGGACAAGGACACGAGCCAGGACGTCGAGACCATCCATCGGACGAACATCCTCGTCGACGAGACGAAGGGTATCCAGCACCTCAACGAGACGATGGAACTCGTCGTCGAAGGGATGCAGGAGGCGCTCGACGACGGCCCGCTCGCCGCGGAGCCCGTCGAGGGTGCACTCATCCGACTGCACGACGCGCGTCTCCACGAGGACACCATCCACCGTGGTCCCGCGCAGGTCATTCCGGCAGTCCGGAACGCGGTCCACAACGCGCTCGTCAAGGGCAAGGTCCGCCTCAAGGAGCCGATGCAGGACGTCCGTATCGACGTGCCGAACGAGCACATGGGTGCGGCGTCCGGCGAGATCCAGGGTCGTCGTGGCCGCGTCGACGACATGTACCAGGAGGGCGACCTCATGGTCGTCGAGGGCGAGGCGCCCGTCGAGGAGATGATCGGGTTCTCCAGCGACATCCGCTCCGCGACCGAGGGTCGTGCGTCGTGGAACACGGAGAACTCCGGGTTCCAGTTCATGGCTGACAACCTCCAGCGCGAGCAGATCATGGAGATCCGCGAGCGCAAGGGAATGAAGCTCGAGCTGTACGAGCAGGTCGACTACATCTAAGCGGTCGCTGTCCGCTGGCGGTCCGGTTTCTCTCTTCGTTCTTCGCGTCGGGTAGCGACGGCGCTCGCGGGCGCGGGGGTGGTTCCGCGTGCTCGTCGCGGGTGTCTTCGCGGTCGGCGTGAATCGGAACCCACAACGTGGTGCCGGCGCGAGTACGGGTATGGAAGCGATTCGCGTCGTCTGGGGTTCGGGGACGGGCCCGACGGCGATGGCGAGTTACGACGCGGCGCTCGCGGACGCGGGCGTCCACAACTACAATCTCGTGACGGTGTCGTCGATGCTGCCGCCGGACGCGGACGTGGAGGCGGTCGGGACGGCGGGGGACCTCGGTGAGGTCGGCGGGCGGTTGACGGTCGTGGAGGCGCGGGCGACGGCGACGGACCCGGGGCACGTCTCGGCGGGGTTGGCGTGGGCGCAGTCGCCCGACGGTGGGTTGTTCTACGAGGCGGCGGGGCCGACGGACGCGGCGGACGTGGAGGAGCGCGTCCGGCAGGGGCTCGCGGCCGGCCAGGAGTTGCGGTCGGCGTGGACGTTCGACGACCCGCGAGTGCGCGTGCAGTCCGCGCAGGTCGAACCGGGGACGCACACGACGGCGGTCGTGCTCGCGGTGTACGGGACCGCGGACGCGCTCGTCTGAGTCGCTGGGTGAGCCGCGGCACCTGCGTTGGGTCGGTACTACCTCGACCGAACCTTTTTCACTCGGCTGGCGCGTAGAAGTGGTAGCTCTGCGATGAATGGAAACACGCCGTACGCTGGACTGCCGGGGATCACGCAGGCCGGGAAGCGAAACGCGGAGGACGTGCCGGAGCTGTCGAGGGCGGAGAAGAGCGCGCTCCGCCGCGACGTGTCGGCGATCGCGGCGCGGACGCGCGAGTTCCTCCCGAAGGAGTACATCGTCGACGGTGACGTCCATCAGGGTGTTGCGGGACCGCAGGCGCGGATCGCGGTCCAGCCGCCGGTCGGGGACCCCGTGAGTGCGGGGTTCACGCCGGAGGTCGAGGACCTGAATCTCGACGAGCCGTTCATCGACGCGGACGAGCAGGCGGAGGTCGCACGCGGCCTCGCGGCGAGCGCGGCGTTCCAGGTGAAGCAGGCCCTGCAGGGGTCGGTGACGCCGACCGCGCGCTAGACGCTCGGGTCTTCCCATTCGTGTCTCCCGTTCACTTCGACGGTAAGCGACTGCGCTCGGCGCCGCGGCGGGGTCAAGCGTCGGCGTCGCGGCGGGTCAGGCGTCGACGTCGGGGTGGTCCTCCTCGAGTGCGGTGACGGTGTCGTCGTCGAGGCCGAACTCGCGGAGTTCGGCGGGCGAGAAGCCGTCGGCGTCCATCGCCATCCCGCTCGTGACGAGTCCCTGGATGCCTTCCTCGACGCTCATGTCGACGTCGAGCACCTCCTCCTCGGGGAAGTGTGCGAGGAACCCGCCCATGACGGGGTTCGGGGCGAGCGGGACGAACAGCGTCCGCATGGCGGCGTTCTCGGTCGCGCCGCGGACGTTCGCGGGCGTGGTCGCGGTCTCGAACGCGATCATGTAGCTGCCGTCGGTCGGGTACTGGACGAGTTTCACGGAGCGGAAGTTCTCGGCTTCGCTCTCGATCATCGCGTCGCCCATGCGGCGGAACGCGCGGTAGACGCTCCCGATGCCAGGGATGGACGCGAACAGGAAGTCGAAGAGGTCGACGAGGCGTTCGCCGTAGCGGTTCCGGGCGACGGTACCGACGGCGACGACGACGGCGACGAGGATGAGGAACGCGGTGATGGCGCCGACGAAGTCCGCTGCGCTCTCGTAGATGCCGACCTCGACGAGGAACGCGACGACGACGTTCTGTTGGACGACCGAGAGCAGTCCGAAGTGCGCGAGGACCTTCAGGACCGGTTCGAGGACGCTGAAGATGATGCCGAACGCGGCGTCGAGGACGTAGACGGTGACGACGATGGGGAGGAGCGTGACGACGCCAGTGGTGAGGACGTCGAGCGCGTGCTGGTACGCGGACTGGCTGGCTTCCCGCGCGGTCTCGACCCCGGACCCAGGGATTCTGTCACTACCTGACATACGGCCACGGTCGGTGGGGAGGCACCTAAGGGAGGGGGCTACGCGCGATGGGCGTCCCGCATCCGCAACGCGGTGATCGGACGAGGAGTGGTCGGGGGAGGAGCGGTCGGGCGAGCGGTGGTCGCGTCAGGCGGCGCGGAGGGTGACGGTGACGGCGGTACCAGTCGGGTGGTTGTCGGCGACGGTGACTGTGCCGTCGTACGCGCTGACGAGTGCGTGGACGAGGTAGAGGCCGAGGCCGTGGTCGAGTCGGTCGACGGTGCTCGCGGTGGCGTCGAACAGCACGGCTTTGCGGTCGTCGGGGATGCCGGGGCCGTCGTCGGTGACCGTGAACGTGACGTCGTCGCCGTCGACCGCGCCGTCGACGGTGACGGTGACGTCGTCGTGGTCGGCGTGCTCGATGGCGTTCGCGATGAGGTTCCGGAACACCGACGTGAGGAGGGCGTTCGCGACGACGTTCGTCTCGGGGAGGTCGCCGACGTCGACGGTCGCGTCGGGGTACGCGGCGCGAGCGCGCTCGACCTCTTCGAGGACGACGCTGCGGGCGGGGACGGGTTCGGTCTCGACGTCGTCGTCGTCCGCTTCGATCATCGTGACGACGTCGCGGATGCTCTCGGTGAGCGTGGTGGATTCGTCGACGACGGTCAGGAGTTCCGCGAGTCGGTCCGGGGTGGCGAGCGACGGGTCTTCGGCGATGAGTTCGAGCCAGCCTTCGAGGACGTTCAGGTCGTTCCGGATGTCGTGGCGGACGATGCGGTTGACGAGTGCGAGGGCTTCGTTCTGGTCCACGAGGACGCGCTGGCGTTCGCGGTTGGCGGCGGCGGGGAGCGTGATGCCGCTGACGAGCGCGGGGTTCGTTTCGCTTCGACTGCCGGCGTCCCGGAGCCATCGGTAGCTCCCGTCGACGGTCCGGAGTCGATACTGGACGTCGTACGTGTCGCTGTCGCCGTCGACGACGGCCTCGAACGCGGCGGCGACCGCGTCGTAGTCGTCCGGGTGCACGAGCGCCGCGAAGTCCTCGACGGTCTCGAAGTCCGCGGCTTCGTACCCTCCGAGCGTCGCCTTCCGGTCGTCGAACGCGAACGCGCCGGTGTCGACGTCGTACTCCCACCATGCGACGCCGGCGGCGTCGACCGCGCGGTCGCGTGGGGTCGCTTCGACCGCCCGTCCCTGTCGCTCACCCATAAATATCACTATCTGTATGTATGCGTTGCTACTACAATACTACTTCGGCGATTCCACCCCGGACGCGTTCGCGCTACCCCGGCTCGCGGCCACGGCTCGCAGCCCGGCCGCCGTCAGCGGCCGGCGGCGAGCGCCGCGACGGTCTCCGCGACGACGACCCGTCGTCCGACGTTGAACGAGTGATTCTCGCCGGGGAGGACGCGCAATTCGGCGTCGGGGAGTACGTCAGCGAGCGCGTCGGCGTGCTCGGGATAGAAGTGGTCCTCGTCGCCGTACAGGAGCGTCACCGGGACGTCGACGTCGGCGACGTCCGCGGGCGCGATGTCGAGGCCGTCCGCGAGGTCACCGAGCGGGACGTCGCGCTGCTCGTCGAGCGCGGACTCGTCGGCGAACACGACCGCCGGCGCCCACCCGAGCACGCGCTCGACGTCCTCGGGGAGGGCCGTGAACGCGATGCGGCCCCCGAAGCTCTTCACGAGCAGCGACACGTGGTCGTACCCGCGGTCGAGGGCGTGGTCGACCGCGGCCGCCAGTTCGCGCTGCAGTTCCGCGAGCGTCTTCGCGTCGAGCTCGTCGCCGCTCGTCCAGGATTCGTAGCGGAACGACGCGACGCCCGCGTTCGCGAGCTCGTACGTCGCGATGTCGAAGATGTCACCGAACGGGCCGTGGCCCGCACCCGGGACCACGACCACGCACGTGTTCGCGTCCCCCGCAGGCGGCGTCACGAACCGTCCCTCGTACGTCTCCCCGTCGACCTCGAAGTCGAGTTGCTCCATCGGCATGGACTCGAACGGTAGCGCGTCGACGGGAAAAACCCTCGTCGCACTGACGACTCGGCGCGCGACGATGCAAGCGCCTCACACGCCGCGCGAACGCTTACGTGCCCACCGCCGGCTCTTCCAGGTATGCGCATCCGCGACGCCACCCTCGACGACGCCGAACTCCTCGCCACCGAGTTCTGGTACCCGCTCGCGAAACAGATGGAACAGTACAGCGACCTGAACGAACTCCACGACGACGCCGCCGAGCACGCCGTCGGCGGCTTCGAACGCCTCCTCGACAGCGACGACCACCGCACCCTCCTCCGCGAGGTCGACGACGACCCCGTCGCGTTCGCCCACCTCGAGTTCGGCGAACACCCCTCCCGAACACGCGACACCTACCTCAAGATCGTCGACCTCTACGTCAAAGACTCGCACCGCGGCGACGGCCACGGCACCGCCCTCGTCGACCACGCCGAAACCCTCGCCGAACGCGAAGCCTGCGACTTCCTCAAGGTCAGCGCCGAATGGCAGAACCAACCCGCCCGCGACTTCTACGAGAACCGCGACTACGAACCCAAACAAGTCACGTACGCCAAACCACTCGACTGACACCACCCCCGCACAACCCCGAAACGGCCGCCTGACGGCGTGGTGACAGCACTGAAACGGCCGCCTGGCGGCGGCCGTATGCTGGTGCGACCAGTTACTTCCCCCAGAAGGGGTCCCGATTGCGCTGCTTCTCGAGGTACTGGTTGAGGGCTTCCCGTTCGTCCATCGGGATCTCCTCCTTCAACTCCTGCTCCAAAATCTTCGCGTGCTTCTCGGGGATCTCGATCCAGAGTTCGTCGCCTTCCTCGATCTGGCGGCCGACGGTCGGGCCGTCGATGGCGAGGCTGACGCGGCTGCCGGCGCGGGCCTCGTCGACGTCCTCGCCGTTCTCCTGGATGCCCTTGAGTTGGCCGACGCGCGTCGGCTCGTTCCCCTCGAACTTCACGACGTTCATGTTGTTCTTGACCGTCCCGGAGAGGATCTCCGTGCCGACGACCGCGGGGTCGTTCTGCCGGAACGTGTGGTCCATGAGGAGCTGGAAGCGCGCGGGCCGCGTGATGTTGTCCAAGACCGTCTCCTGTTGTTCGCGCTCTATCTCCTCGACGTACTCGTCGTACTCCTCGACGAGCTGGTAGATGACGTCGCTCTCGAACACCTTCACGTCGCTCTCCTCGATGCGCCGGCGCGCGTCGTCGAGCACGTCAACGTTGAACGCGAGGATGGTCTTGTGCGTGTCCTCGTCCGCAGTGGAGGCGACGGAGACGTCACGGGGCGCGACCGCACCTACTTCGGCGCGCACGATGGGGATCTCGGCCTCCTCGAGCGCGTTCGCCATCGCCTCCAGGCTCCCGAGGGTGTCGGCCTTCACGACCACGCCCTCCTCGGCGGTCTCGACCGCGATCTCGGCGAGTTCGCTCCGGACCTCGCGTTCGACCTCCTCGACGGGACGGTCGCGAACGACCCTGATGGGAGCGCCCGACATCGCCTCGTCCAGGTCCGGCGCCGCGACCTTGATACCGGCCGCCGCCATCACCTCGTCGACCTGCTCGAAGCGACTCTCGGTCCGGATCTCCGCGAGCGGCCGCGGCTGCAAGAGCGCCCGCACCTCGGTCACGATCGGGTTGTTCTCACCGCCGACGACGATGACGTCGTCCGCGCGGATCGTCCCGTCGTAGAGCACGATGTCGACCGTCGTCCCGAACCCCTTCTCCTCCTTGACCTCGAGGACCGTGCCGACGCCGGGCCCGCCGACGTCCACCTGCATCTCCTCTTTCATGTACCGCTGCGCGAGCCCCATCATCACCGTCAGGAGGTCCGGGACGCCCTCGCCCGTCATCGCGCTCACGGGAACGACGCCGACGTTCTGCTGGAAGTTCCGGACCTGCCAGTACATGTCCGCGGAGAACCCGTGGTCGCTGAGTTCGCCGACGATCTCGTAGAGCTCCTGGTTGAGTTGCTGCTGGACGCGGTCGGACTGGGTCTCCATCGACTGCTGGATGGGGGCGTCCTCGACCGGATTCCAGCCCGGGAGCGTGTCGACCTTGTTCGCGGCGACGACGAACGGCGTCTGCGTGCGCTTCAGGATGTCGAGCGCCTCGATGGTCTGGGGTTGGAAGCCGTCGTTCACGTCGACGACGAGGATGGCGATGTCAGCGAGCGCCCCACCGCGACTGCGGAGGGTGGTGAACGAGTGGTGGCCGGGCGTGTCGATGAACAGGAGTCCGGGCAGGTCGAAGTCAGTTGGGTCGACGAGACTCCCTGCGATGTCCGAGATGACGTCGAGCGGCACCGCCGTGGCGCCGATGTGCTGGGTGATCGCACCTGCCTCGCCCTCGATGACCGCGGAGCCGCGGACCTTGTCGAGCAAGCTCGTCTTGCCGTGGTCGACGTGACCGAGGACGGCGACGATGGGCGTGCGTAGCGTGTCTGTGCCGGGGTCGCCGGCGTCCGATGAGTCCGACATGGTGACCACCCAGAAGGTATACTCAGAACCTTCTCGCGCCGGCATTTAAGATTGCCGTATGCGTCCGCGTTCGGGCGCCATCACCGCATTCGACGACGCGTCCTCGTCGCCACCGGCGATGGCTGCCGCGCGGCTGACGACCCCGTGGCGTTTATTAGCCGTCGTTCGGTACGGGAGGGTATGCCCGATATACTGGCCGAGAACATCTCGGACAAGGCCGTCATGGGGTCTGACGGCACCGAGCTCGGCGCGCTGTACAACGTCACGATGGACCTGAAGAGCGGCGAACTCCACGACCTCATCGTGGAACCCGACGAGGACACGCCGACGCGAACCATCGACTACGACCGGGACGAACAGGGCCGTTTTCGCGTGCCGGTTGCGCGCGTGCAGGCCGTGAAGGACTACATCGTCGTCGACCGCTAGCTCGGATGAAGGTCCTGGACTCTTCTGCGTTCATCAACGAGTATCATTCCGAGGACGACATCGCGACCATCCCGCTCGTTCGCGAGGAGCTCACCGACGAGAGCGGGTATCGGTTCGACGCGATGGAGGGCGCGGGGATGCGCATCCACATCCCGGACGCCGGGACGGTCGAGCGCGTGGAGCGCGCCGCGCGCGAGACCGGCGACCTCGCGGAGCTCTCGGATACCGACGTTCGCCTGGTGGCGACGACGTTCGAGCTGGACGCGACGCTCGTCACGGACGATTACGCGATGCAGAACGTCGCCGAGCGACTGGACGTGCGCGTGGAGGTCATCGCGCGCGACGGCATCAGCGAGCAACGCGACTGGACGTTCCAGTGCGCGGGCTGTGGGCGCGAGTTCGACGAGAACAAGGACCGCTGCCCGATCTGTGGGAGCGACCTCGCGCGCAAGAACCCGAGTTAACGGACGGAGTCAATCGCCTGCTTCTGGCGGCGTCGTCTCGCTGTCAGAGGAGGGCCGGGACGACGACTGCCGCGGTCTTCTCGAGGTACTCGAACCCGAACAGGATGGCGTTGTAGCTCCCGTGCACGAACGCGGGCACGACGAGGTTCTCGGTGCGTTCGTAGACGGTGCCGAGGACGAGCGAGAGCGTGAACACGACCGCGAGCGTCGCGACGAGCTCGCCGGTGGTGCCGCCCGTGGAGTACGCGGGGATGTGGACGAGCGCGAAGATGACGCTCCCGGTCAGGACGGCCGCCCAGCGTGGCGCGTGCTCGTAGAGCGACTTCTGGACGACGTTCCGGTACAGGAGTTCCTCGCCCGGGCCGATGATGAGGAGGCTCAGCGGGACGAGTGGCAGGAGGAGCGACGGTTCTGACTCCGCTGCCTGCGTCGTCGAGTGCTGGCTCGTCGAGATGCCGAACGTCTCGAACGCGACCGAGATGACTTGGAGGAGCGCGAACAACGCGACGAGCCCGCCGATCGCCCACGCGGCCTCGCGGAGCGTCGGCGTTCGCACGTCGAGGAACGACAGCGACCGGTTCGTGTACGCGAGGTAGATGCCGGCGGTCATCGTCGTCGCCAACCCGAGCGCGACCGTCGACAGTATCTGTTGCCGGGCGCCCGACAGCGGCGGCTCCCAGACGAGGTCCGTCACCAACCCGTAGACGACCGTCTGCCAGACCGCGATCGCGAAGATGCCGACCGCACCGACGAACGCCATCGCGAGCGCCGCAGCCACGAACCGACCCGGCGACCACGCGTCACGCGACTCGACGGACATGCTCGCTCGTAGCGCCTCCGCCGACATAGGCCCTTCCGTTACGCGACCGCTCCCGGAGCGACGAGCTACTCGATTATCAGTTCGTCCTTGGCGGCGACGGCGTCGGCTTCGTCGTAGTCGCCTTCGCCGAGCAGGCCTCTGGCGGCGTTCTTCCCCCATTCGACGGCGGGTTGGACGAACGTGTCGACGCCGTAGAGTTCCCCGGCGAGGACGCACGCCGCCTCCATCGCGTACAGCAGGGCGCCGAGTTCGCGTTCGTCGACGCGGTCGAGTTCCACGCGGACGCTCGGGCGGCCGGCGGCGGCGAGGCTCGCCTCGGTCGCGTCGAACTCGGCGTCCATGAGTTCGCCGAGGCCGGTGCCTTCGAGGTACGCGAGCTCCTCGGCGTCGCTCTCGGGGATGTCGTGGTCGTCGCGTTCGGTGGGCCTGACGAGCGTGACGAGCTTGTCGCGCGGGCCGGCGCGGTAGAGCTGGAGCTGGGAGTGCTGGTCGGTCGCGCCGAGCGCTCGCGCGGGCGTCTGCCCGAGGCCGTCTTTGCCCAGACTTTCGGCCCAGAGTTGCGCGAACCACTCCGCGAACGTCTCCAGCGATTCGGCGTACGGCATCATCGCGTTCACGCTCGCGCCGCGCTGGTCGAGCGCGTACGCTATCGCGCCGTACGCGTACCCCGGATTCGAGTGCAGCGAGGGGCCGAGCTTCTCGCGTTGCTCGCTCGCGCCGGCGACGAGCGCGTCCAGGTCGTGCCCGCAGACGCTCGCCGCGGCGAGCCCGACCGTCGACAGCGCCGAGAACCGCCCCGGGACGCCCTCGGGTTGCGGGAGGTTCGGGAGCCCGTGTCGGTCCGCGAGCCGCCGTAGCGGCCCCTCCTCGCCGGTCGTGACGAACGTCCGATCGGTCCAGTCGACGCCCGTCGACGTCATCGCGTCGCGGACGACGAGGAAGTTCGCGAGCGTCTCCGCCGTCGTCCCCGACCGCGACACGACGTTCACCGTCGTCGACGCGAGGTCGACCTCGGAGAGCAAGGCGGTGATCCACTCGGGGTCGACGTTGTCGAGGTAGTACGCGTCCACGCTCGACTCGTTGGCGAGCGCGTCCGTGATGGTCGCCGCGCCGAGCGCGCTCCCGCCGATACCGACGTTCAGGAGCGTCTCGGTGTCCGCGAACGCCGCCGTCGTCTCTCGGATGGCGTCCACGTCGACGTCCTCGGGGAGCGCGAGCGCGGCGTACCCGTGCTCGCGGCCCTCGATCCCCCGCTCGATGCGGTCGTGTGCGGCCGCGACCTGGTCGTCGAGTCGCGCCAGCGCGTCCCGCGAGATGCCGGGGGACGCGGTGTCGGCGAGCGCGTTCGCGATGTCCACGTGCATGGCCGAATGCGCGCCCGGCGGCGACAAGTGTTTTGCCATCACTACCGGAGTGCGGCCCGCGGAGCGTGCGGTCTCCTTTGGACGCGCTGCCGTCAACCACGCCGCTTTTGGCCGTCTCGCCCCAAGCGTCGAGGGATGACAGAGGACGGCGTCGCGACCGCGGAGGACGCTCGGAGCAGCGACGACGACGCCGACGCGGGGAGCGACGGCCGCACGTACGGCGGGCTCCTGACGGCGTTCCCGTACGCACTCCGCGAGAGCGATTCGTTGTTGTTCAAACTGTACGCGACCGTGAGCGGACTGCTCGCGACGCTGCTCGCGTTCTTCTTCGCGGCGGCGGTGACGGTCGCGGTGTCGAACACGCTCGGTGCGGGCGGTGGGACGTTCACGTTCGTCCGGTCGTTCTACGTGTTCGTCGCGCTCGCCGTCGTCTCACCTATCGTCGCACCGGTGCTGTTCGTCGCGCGCGAGCACCGCCGCGGTCGCGGCGACGCGCGCTTCGACCGCCGGATGGCGCTCTTGGGGTTCGTGTACTTCGTCGCGCTCTACGTCGCCGCGGTCATCTCGATGCCGCCCGAGTTCACGCTCGACGGCGAGGTCACCACGCGCCCCGACCCGAGCGGGCTCTTCGCGCCGCTCGTCCGCGTGTTCTACGCGATGCCGCCACTCTCGAGCATCCTCCCGCCCGCGCTCGTCGGCGTCGCGATGTACCTCCTCGACCGCCGACACAAGGCCTCGAACGCGTGAGGCCGACGGCCGCCGACGCTCGCGACGCCACTTGCGTCGCCGGCGGGTGCGTGACGAAACCCGGAAGGCCACCGAGACGCTACCCGTGGGTATGACGGAGACGACCGCGACGTTCCTCGTGACGGAGGCGGACGCCGAGAGCGCCGTGCTACGCGACGTGGACGCCGGGCAGGTGTACACGCTCGCGGCCAACGACCACGAACTCGAGTCGGAGATGGTCGTCGGCGCGACCGTGAAGCCGGTCCCGCCGATGGACGTCGTGTACGAACTCGTCGACGTCGACTACGCGCATCACGTCGACGTCGTCGACACGGACCTGTCGCCGACGACGCAAGCGATGGAGACCGCCGAAGACCTCGACGTCGGCGACGTCGAACGCATCGAGCGCGCCGGAACCGGCGAACTCCACGTCCTCTCGGTACCGCCGGAGGACACCGAGCAAGCCGCCCAGGACGTCATCGCGGACGAGGAGACCGTCGCGCGAGCGGGTCGCGTCGGCGCCGTCCGCGTCGAGGTGCGTCGCGACACCGAACTGGGCGTCCTGAACGTCCGCTACCTCCCCGACTGAGCGGAGGAGTATCGCACTCGCTCCCGAACCCGGTCGTCGCTACTCGCTTCCTTCGCTCGCGTACGGCGCCGGACCGTCCGCGCTCTGGACCTTCCAGCCGCCGCCGACGTCGCACGCCTCGCGGACGGTGTACTCGATCTCCGTGTCGGGCCCCATGCGGTCGCCGCCCTGGACCTCCTCCACCCTGAGGGGGACGTCGTACGTGCTCCCGCAGCACCCGATGTCGACGAACTCGATCCACTCGTCGCCGCGCTCGACGTCGTCGTGGACGCGACGCAGCCACGCGTGGAAGTGGTCGGTATCCACCTGTTGGCGACTCCAGTCCGAGAGGTCCATCGGGTACGAGAGCACGACGCGAGATGCGGTCGTCATACCACACGGTACGGCGTCGGCGGACAAAAGCGTGCGTCGCGATGACGCCGGGCGCGCGAAGCCACCGTCGCGACGGCGTCCGGCGACGCGAGAGGCGGTCGATCCGTGCGGAAACCGTCGGCGTTCGTCGCCGCGAGAGAAAGAGAGATAAGAAGGCTTACTTTCGCCCGCGGCGGACCGGGCGGCATGAGCAAGTTCGAGGTACCGGAGGTCGACTACGAGCGGTACTCGAACCGCCAGCTCGCGGCCATCCCTCTCGCCCTGTTGGCCGTGGCGCTGGTGGTTCTCGCCGCGTTGTGGGTGACCACTGGGACACCGGTGCCGCTGGGTATCGACTTCACGGGTGGGACAGAGTTGACGGTGCAGACGGACACGCCCCGCGGCGAGATCGGGGCGGCGTTCGACGTGGAACCGGCGAACATCCAGGCGGCCGCCGGGACCGCCGACCCGCAGTACATCGTGACGTTCGCCGATACGGGCGATAGCACGAACGGGAGCATCCTCGCCGACCAGGCGCGAGCGAACCTGGAGGCGACGTGCGACAACACCGAGGAGTGCGCGATCGTGCAGTCCCGGCAGTCGACGACGCCGCGGTTCGCGTCGTCCGCACAGAACACCGCGCTCGTCGGGCTCGTCATCGCGTTCGCCGGGATGAGCGTGCTCGCGTTCGCGCTCTTCCGGTCGTTCGTTCCGTCCATCGCGATCGTCATCTCCGCGTTCTCCGACATCGCGATCCCGCTCGCCATCATGGGGCTCGTCGGCATCAAGCTCTCGCTGGGCACGGTCGCGGCGCTCCTGATGCTCATCGGGTACTCGGTCGACTCCGACATCCTCCTGAACAACCACATCTTGCGGCGCGAGGGCGGGTTCTACGAGAGCACCGCTCGCGCGATGCGGACCGGTGTGACGATGACGCTCACGTCGCTCTCCGCGATGGCGGTGATGGCCGTGACGGCGTACCTCTTCGGCATCGAGCTGATGGCGTCGATCGGTATCGTGCTCGTCCTCGGGCTCGCGACGGACCTGATGAACACGTACATGATGAACTTGAGTCTCCTTCGCTACTACAAGCTCGGGGAGGTGGGTAACTGATGGCCGACCTCCGTAGCAACTGGCGCGTAGTGCTGCTCGTCGTGATGCTGTCGATGAGCGCGATCGTGCTGTTCGTGCCGTCGGCGACGCTCGCGGGCGGCGAGGTGACGGGGCCGACGAACCTCCAGTACGGCCTCGAACTGAACGGCGGGACGCGCATCCGGACGCCCGTGACGGGCATGAGTGCGACCCAGTTGGACGTGCAGCGCGATGACGACGACGTCGTGCGGAACGTCTCGCAGGAACTCGGTGTGCCGTCGCTCGACGTCGCGGTCCGGGACTGTACGGCGTCGAACGTCGACTGCCGGACCGAGGAGGGCCACGTCGTCGAGGTGTTCAACGACTCCGTGACCCCGGAGCAACTCGTCGACGTGTTGCGCGCGCAAGGCATCACGCGTATCGACGGGACGCAGGTGACGACCGAGCACGTCCGCGACGACCCGTCGCCGGAGACGTACGCGCGGATGGCGTCGAGCATCCAGAGCAAGCTCGACGCGACCGGGCTGTCCGGTGGGACGGCGACGGTCGCGTCCGCGGCGAACGGCCAGCGGTACGTCGTCGTCGAGGCGCCGAACCGCGAGCCGGAGGCGCTCGTCGAACTCCTCGACGAACGCGGACTCGTTCAGCTCTCGGTCCGGTATCCGGGCAACGGGTCGATGCAGGAGGAGGTGCTCGTGGACGCGAACGGCATCCGGACGGTCGACCCGCCGCGGCGCTCGCAGGCCGGGTCCGGCTGGGAGGTTCCCGTGAAGCTCACCGAGCAGGGCGGGGTGCGCTTCCAGAACATCCTGAACCGCGTCGGGTTCACGAGCAACCGGAACTACCAGTCGTGTCCGGCGAACGCGTCGCGGACGTCCACGCGGAACGAGGACGGCTACTGTCTGTTGACGGTCGTGAACGGTGACGTGAAGGGTGCGTTCTCGATGGACGGCCGGCTCGCTCAGACCATCCGGAGCGAGCAGTTCGCGAACGACCCGCGGTTCTTCTTCACCGCGGGGAACCAGAGCGAGGCCCAGCGCATCCAGACGAACATCGAGGCTGGTGCGCTCCCGGCGCCGCTCGACCTCGACCAGCGCCAGACGTTCACGCTCGAGGGCGCGCTCGCGGACCAGTTCAAGCTGAACGCGCTCATCACGGCGATCGTCGCGGTGCTCGCGGTGTCGTTCACGGTGTACATCCGGTACAGTAACGCGACGGTCGCGGCGCCGATGGTCGTCACCGCGCTCAGCGAGGTCGCGCTCCTGCTCGGGTTCGCCTCGATCGTCGGCCTCCCGCTGGACCTCTCACACATCGCGGGGTTCATCGCGGTCATCGGGACGGGGGTGGACGACCTCATCATCATCGCGGACGAGGTGATGGCCGAGGAGGTGTCGAGCCAGCGCGTGTTCCAGTCGCGGTTCCGGAAGGCGTTCTGGGTGATCGGTGCGGCGGCGGCGACGACCATCGTCGCGATGAGTCCGCTCGCGGTCCTCAGCCTCGGGGACCTCCGCGGGTTCGCGATCATCACGATCCTCGGCGTCCTCATCGGGGTGCTCGTGACGCGGCCGGCGTACGGTGACATCCTCCGTGCGCTCGTCACGGGCGACAAGTAGCGACCATCTTTTTCCCGCTCGGGTAGCGACCATCTTTTTCCCGCTCGGGTGGCCTCGCTCGCGTCGCTCGCTGCGGCCACCGCTCACGGCAAAAACATGGGTGAAAAAGGCCGACGGCTCGGCCGATGGCCTCGCCGTCGGTGAACCGCGCTCGCCGTGCTCGCGCGGACCCTGGAGGGACCGAACCGGTAGGTTCGTGGACGCACTTGACCGCCGTTCGATTTCTCAGAAGTCGTCGAGTCCGGACTGTTCGTTGGCGGCGAGGAGGTCCTCGCACGTGCTCCAGGACGCTCTGGCGAACGCGGGGAGGTCGCCGTGGGCGTCGACGTGGTCGGCGAGGAACGCGCGCGTCGTGGGGTCGCTCGGGTAGCCGGAGCCGACGTCGACGTCGCCGAGGTCGTGCTCGCTGGCGAGGCCGGCGACGTGGGTGTCGCGGGCGACCTTCGCGACGATGCTCGCGGCGGCGACCAACGCGTAAGTCGAATCTGCGCCGTGTTCGGCGGTGACGTCGACGTCGACGGTCGCGTGCTCGGTGACGCGTCGCGCGAACCGCTCCTCGCTGGTGTCGCCGGCGTCGACGACGCCCGTGTCGCCGTCGCGAGCGATCTGCGAGATGGCGTCGGCGTGGGCGGCGACGGTGAGCGTGTTCATGTCGGTGCTCGGGTCGTCGATGCGCGCGGGTGGTATCTCGGCGACGCCGACGCGGACGCGGTCGTCGTCGCGGAGTGCGGCGTCGAGCGCTTCGCGCGTCGCCGGTGCGAGGTTCTTCGAGTCGTCGACGCCGTCGGGGAGGCAGTCGGTGTCGTCGACGGCGACCGCGGCTGCGAACATCGACCCGAGGACGGGCCCTTTGCCGGCTTCGTCGGCGCCGAATCGCATACCGCGGGTTCGGCGGGGAACGCACTTGACCGTTCCCGTTTCCTATTCTTTTAACAACAAGATGGAGTAAACTTAATTCCTGGAGCGTTCATGTTCGTACATACATGGGCGTTTTCGATGCGGTGTTCGCGTCGTCGGTCAGGCAGACGGTGCTCGCGGAACTCAGCGAGCGCCCGCGGCAGCGACGCGACCTCCTCGACGACGTGGACGCGAGCAAGTCCGCGGTGTACAACGCGCTGAACGAACTCCGGGACCGCGACCTCCTCCGCGAGGGGCGGTCGCGACGCTGGGAGACGACGGGCCTGGGCGACCTCGTCGCGGACTACGTCGCCGACCGCGAACGAGCGGGCGAGGTGCTGTCGACGCACGCCGAGTACTGGGCGACCCACGACCCGGAGGCACTCCCGGAGCCGTTCCGTGCGTCCCTCGGCGCGCTCGCCGGCGCCGAACTACTGGAGTCGCCGACGTCGGAGCCGTTCCGCGTCGTCAGTCAGGTCGTGGACGTCATCGAGCGCGCGGACCGCGTCGCGCTCGCCACCCCCATCTATCACGACCGGTACGCGGCGGCGCTCGAACGGACGGCCGCGGACGCCGACGTCCGGCTCGTGCTCGCGCCGTCGGTCGTCGAGGAGGTCGACGGCCGCGAGGACGCGGACTGGGACGCGGTCGACCCCGCGGTCCGGGTCGCGGACCCCGGCGTGACCGTGCTCGTCACCGACGAGGCGCTACTGTTCGCGCTCCCGCGCGAGGACGGCACGCACGACCCCGAGGAGAAACTGCTGGCGCGCTCCGACCGCGCGCTCGACTGGGGCCATCGGTTCTTCGAGCACCACTGGCGGACCGCGACGCCGGTCGAGGCGCTCGAACCGACCGCACAGCACTGACTGGGCCGACGCTGCTCCGTCGGACACGGCGGTCCGACGCCGAGCGGACCGACGCCGAGCGGACCGACGCCGAGCGGACCGACGCCGAGCGGGCCGACGCCGAGCGGTCGGACACTGACCGGTCCGACACGGACCCGTCGGTCGCGACGCGGTCGGACGCGTTCGCGGTTACTTGAGGTAGTCGTCGGTCGCGAACGCTTCGTCCTCGCCGTCGACGCTGAGGACGTCGAGCGCGGTGACGACCGCGTCGACGCCGAGGAGGCCGGCGAGACTCGGCTCGGTCCGGCCGTCGTCGCTGCTCACGAGTTCCTTGATGTAGAGGCCGCCCTCGCCGTGGACGTCGACGGTCGCGTGCGTCTCGTCCTCGAGTTCACCACTGGCGGCGTACACCTGGCGCGTGCGGTCGATGCTCGCGCGCCGGTGGTCGACGCGCTGGGGCGTGTGCTGCGTGATTGTCGCCCCTTCGAGCTCGTCGAGCGCCGCCTCGAGTTCCTCGGCGGTGACGGGCGCGCCGAACTCGACCTCGGCGCGGTAGGTCTTCGACGCGTCCAGTTCCTTCACGCGCTCGACCATGTCGTGCTCGGCGAGCGCGAGGTCCTGCACGGCGACCGCGCCGTCGGCCGCGTCGTTGATTCGCTCCTGGAGCGCGTCCACGTCGACGTCCCGCACGCCCGGGTGCTTCACCTCGACGACGAACGGCCGGCCATCGCCGAGCATCAGGGCGTCGACGTCCTCGCGGCCCGCGCCGTGGAACACCGCCTCCGAGCCGTCCATCGCCTCCTTCACGTGCGGCGCGACGTACCCCTCGACGCTGTCGTCGTAGAGGTACCCGGAGCCGCCGCAGTGGTCGCAGGGTTCCTCGCCGTCGTCGCCGAGCTGCTTCCCGCTCGCACCGCACTCGCGGCACGGCCACTCCGTCTGCGGAATGTCACGCTCTAACTTCTTGTACCGGCCGTAGACGAACGCAGGGTTCACCTGGACGTCGACCGCGTGCGTCGACGGGTCCGCGTCCGCCGCGTCGAGGTCGAGGATGGCGAGCACGTCCGGCCGGTCGAAGTCCACCTCGGTGTCGGTGAGGCGCCCGAAGCGCTTCCCGACCTCGCGGTTGAACTCGGACTTGAACAGCTCGCCCGCATCGGGTTCGAGGCCCGCGTCCTCCCGGAGCAGGCGGTCGTTCTCCTCGACGAGCGGCGGCGTCCGCGTGCCGACCTGGTACGTCGCGAAGTCCACGCCCTCGACGCTCTCGGCGGCCAGTTCCGCGTAGTCGTCGTACTGCCCGGTCAATCCCTCGCACACCCAGCACGCGTCGCGCTCGGGCGGCTCGTGGGGGTCGTCGTCGGCGAGCGCGACGGCGACGCGCAGGCTCTTCCCGCGCTCGTCGTTCGTCAACCCGAAGCTCCGGTCCGCGAACGGCCGGCCGAGGCACGCGTCACAGAGCGGCCCCGTCGCGAGCAGGTCGCGCGCGGTAGCGAGTACGTCCATTGGGAGAACGCAAGCGTTCACGGCGTTAGTTCCTTGCCATCTGGAGCGCGGCCAGCCAGCGCACGCAGTGGTCGAGCCGACCGACCACGGTCGTTTCACGGAACGAATGATAGATTACTTAATCGACGTGTTCGTTTCACAGGATGTCGATGCCCTCCATCGAAACGAACGAACTGACGAAACGTTACGGTGACACCGTGGTCGTCGACGACCTCGACCTGGAGGTGCGAGCAGGGGAGGTGTTCGGGTTCCTCGGCCCGAACGGTGCCGGGAAGTCGACGACCATCGACATGCTGCTGGACTTCGTTCGACCGACCTCGGGCGAGGTGCGCGTGCTCGGCCACGACCCGCGGACGGAGAGCGTCGCAGTTCGCGACCGCATCGGTATCCTCCCCGAAGGCTACGCGCTGTACGACCGCCGGACCGCACGCCAGCACGTCGCGTTCGCCGTCGAACTCGAGGACGCCGACGACGACCCGGACGCCGTCCTCGACCGCGTCGGTCTCGCGGACGACGCCGACCGACCCGTCGGCGGGTTCTCCAAGGGGATGCGGCAGCGCCTCGCGCTCGGGATGGCGCTCGTCGACGACCCCGACCTCCTCGTGCTCGACGAACCGAGCGCGGGCCTCGACCCCTCTGGAATCCGCGAGCTTCGCGACATCATCCGTACGGAGGCCGACCGCGGTGCGACCGTGTTCTTCTCCAGTCACGTCCTCGAACAGGTCGAGGCGGTCTGCGACCGGGTCGGCATCCTCCGGGAGGGCGAGCTAGCCACCGTCGACACGATCGACAACCTCCGCGAGCGCGCCGGTGGCGCGTCCACGCTCTCGCTGACCGTCGACACCGTCCCCGAAAGCAGCGTGCTCGAAGCGGTCGACGGCGTCCGCGACGTCACGGTCGACGGCAACACGCTCCGCGTCGCGTGCGCCGACCCGAGCGTCAAGGCCGCCGTCATCGCCGCCGTCGAGGACGCCGGTGCGACCGTCGAGGACATCGACGTCGAGGAGATGAGCCTCGAATCCGTGTTCGAGACGTACACCGAGCGCACGCCCTCGGAGGTCGAGGCATGACGCACCCAGTCCTCGCCATCGCGCGCAACGACCTCGCCGACGCCGCCCGCTCGAAGCTCCTCTGGGGAGCCGTTCTCGTCCTGCTCGTCGTCTCTGTGCCCGGCTACCTCGGCGCTGCGGGCGGCCGCATCCTGGAGACGCCCACGCGCGGGGTGCGCTTCCTCCCGCAGGCGCTCGTGAACTTCGTCGCACCGGTCGCGCTCGTCGTCGCGCATCGCGCGGTCGTCGGCGAGCGCGAATCCGGGAGTCTGCGCGTCCTCTTCGGGCATCCGGTCGCCCGGCGAGACGTCGTCCTCGGGAAACTCCTCGGTCGGAGTGCGCTCGCGGTCGCGGTCGCCACCATCGCGATGCTCGGTCTCGGTGCGGCGACCGTCTACATCTATGGGTCACTCCCCGTCACGACGTTCCTCGCGATGACGGCGTACGTCGCGGCGTATGCGGTCGTCTGGACGGCAGTCGTCGTCGGTATCTCCGCTGCCGCCGCGACGCGACTGCAAGCCATCAGCGCCGGCCTCGGTCTGTTCCTGTTCTTCGGGCCGTTCCAGCTCTGGAGCACGCTCGCGCTCCCCGCGTTCGCGCTCGCGTTCACCGGCAGCACGTCGCTCGCGGCGATCAACCCGCTCGACCCGGGGACGTGGCCGACGTGGTACGAGTACGTCCTCCGCGTGAACCCGATGGAGAACTTCGTGCAGACGCGGTACGCCGTCGCCGGCCTCGTGGACGGCTCGACGGGCGGTGGCCTTCTCGCCGCGTCCGCCGCGTCGTTCCTGCTCTGGGCGACCGTCCCCGTCGCCATCGGGTACTGGCGGTTCGAACGCAGCGACCTCGCCTGACCAGCCACGTCGACTCGCGTTCACCGCGGCGGTTCCGACGCACTCAAGCACGCGACGTGCGCACCGTCGAGCATGCGTCAGTTCGTCGTCGTCGCGCACGACGCCCCCACCGACCCGGACTTCTCGCTCGACGCGCTCGGGAGCGACGCGGGCCGCATGGACCTGCTCGCGCGCTGCCTGAACGCCGGCTTGCTCGCGAGTCACGGCATCCGCGAGGACGCGCGCGTCCACCTCGTCCTCGACGACGCCTACACCGTCAGCGTCGACGGCGCGACCGTCCGGAACCTCCATCCCGACGAGCGCTCCATCGCCGCGCTCGTCAGGAACGCGCTCGAATCCCGCGAGGACGCCATCGGCCATCAGCCCGCGACGCCGTCACCCGGTATCGAGGTGTACCGGATGGGTCTCGAAGCGACGCTCGACCGCCTCGCGCGCGACGGTACGGTCGTCGCGCTGCACGAGGACGGCGACCCCGCGAACGAACGCGAACCACCCGCGCATCCGGTGTTCGTGCTCTCGGACCACCGCGACTTCACCGACGCCGAGGCCGCGACGCTCGACGACGCGGCCGACGTCCGGCTCCGTCTCGGCCCGACCGTCCTCCACGCCGACCACTCCATCACCGTCGCGCACCACTACTGCGACACCGACGGCTACCGCGAGTTCTAACTCCGTCACGCCACCGCCCGTCACGTCACCTCGTTTCCACGAACGCGAGGGGCAAAACTAAGGCGCGCGTCGTCCAACCCGTGGCCATGTCAGATCTTCCCTCCGGCGAAGCCGACGGCTCGACGCCAGACACCCCACAATCCGTCAGGGACGCCCTCGGCGCGCTCGTCGACGACCAGTCGATACAGTTCCGCACCGAGTTCGGCGACGAAGGCCCGCGCGCCGGCGAACGCTACGAGTTCAGCGGCACCGTCGACCGCGCAACCACCGACGCGCTCGGCGCCAGCCAGGCGCTCGTCGACGCCGACGACGGCGAACGCTACCGACTCGCCGAAAGCTACACCACCGGTCAGGTACGCGCCACTCGCCTCACCGCCGGCAACGAGAAGGAGTACGTCGGCGTCGTCACCCGACTCGACGGCGACTGAATCGACTCTCGGCGAGCGACGCGGCGGCGACTGAATCGACTCTCGGCGAGCGACGCGGCGACTGACGACGAACCGTCTTCTCGATATCAGTCGTCTGCGGGCGTCGCACCTTCGGACGCGGTATCCACGTTGCTCGCGACGAGGCTCTCGTTCGCTGCCACCCAGCGGAGCAGGAGGAACGCGAACACGTACTTCGCGAACACGTCGAGCGCGGAGTACCCCCACGAGGTGACGCCGACTGACTGGACGAGCGCGAGGCCTTCGACGCCGACGGCCCAGATGATCGGGTAGCCGAGCCAGAGCACGACGGTCAGGACGCGAAGGGTCCCGAAGATGTCCGCGGTCCCCGCCCGCTCCGCGGCGGCGGGCCACTCGGTGAGGAGCGCGTAGAGGACGACGACGAAGAACGCGCAACTGACGAGGTAGAACAGCCAGCGGAACGCGAGCGAAGACGTGACGAGCGCAGCGGCGAGCCCGGTCACGCACATCCCGATGTCCGCGGCGACGACCGTGTACAGGCTCGCCTCGTCGACCTTCGCGAGCGTCCCGAGTGCGAGCAAGATCATCGGCGTGGACAGCGCCCACGTCAGGTACCGACCCCATTGACTCATCACCTCCTCGCCAGCGAGTGCGTGCCCGGGCGGCATCTCGATGAACCCGACGGTCAGTCCCGAGAGGAGCCCGATGTAGCTCGAGATGGAGACGAGCGGGATCATGAGCGTCGCCCCCCAGATGACGCGGGCGCGAGTGCTCGTGACGTTCCGTCCCATGTACACGAACAGGAGGATGGAGAGGCCGGCGAGCGCGATATTGATCCAGAGCGACGAGCTCAACAGTACGTCATCCTGTATCTGTGAGAACGCGTCCGATTGCGTCGTCTGCAGCACGAAACTAGCCAGAACCCCGACAGTTGATGAAAGCATACGACCACTGTTGGTGACTCGAAAGCATAAGTAGAAAGACGCGTATCGCGCATTTCCGGTATCTACCCGTCGAAACGGACCACTACTCGCACCCGCCCGAACCCCTCCCTCCACCACCAATCCCGCGCTCGCGCCCACGCCGAAACCACCGCAAGTCGCCACGACACGACCACGAACTCACGGCACGCACCGACACCAACCACGACCACGCCAGCGCCTCGAACTTTCGGAAGTCTTAAAGAGACCGCAGCGTCTACATCTACGTGCGGGCCGGTGGGGTAGCTTGGTATCCTTCGGCCTTCGGGTGGCCGTAACCACGATTCAAATTCGTGCCGGCCCACTACCTTTCCCGCACTTTCAACGCCTCCGCAGCAGACGCTATGCGTGTGGGCGTAATCACGTTCTCGTGAGCGAAGTGAGCGGGAGCAAGCGAGACCGCAGGTCTCGCGTGATTCAAATTCGTGTCGGTCCTCTTCGCCCGCATTCTCGCTTCGACGAGCGACAGCGGTATTGTTCGAGAGCCACGGTTGGTCGCATCGTTCGATGGTCAGTCGTTGGTGTCGTGTCTGGCGTTCGCGGGTGGGTTCGTCTTTTCGGCTCCGACGTCGCCGAACGAGTCTGGGTGTTGGTAGTCGCGACGCCGACGGCGGCGACCGCGTCCGAGCTGTTCCAATGATGGTGGTATTCGACGCTTTGATCGTCGTTGGCGTCGGCCTAACTGTCGAAGATGAGGTTGTCGGGGGTGACGAGGTGGTTGTCGCCAGACCCGTTGAGGGTGACGCTCACGCGTTCGCGGATGCTGGCATCGTCGACGTCGTCGGCGATGGTGGGCATGGTTGATTGCACCGACAGCGCTGTTCTTCTGGCTCCTGTGCCGAGATGTGACGTGTGGCTTGACCTGTGGACCGTCGGGTGTCGGCGTTCGGGTGTCTGTTAGCACGGGTTGGCAGGAAAGGATAACCGTCGTATTTTTACACTAACAATTATTCATCTATATTAATACTCGGCCCAGATTTCGAAAATTGGGGCGGGTGGTGATTCCATATGTACGAGGAACGAGATCGCGATAATTCCGATACAGGAGATTCGGACGATGAAGGTCGGTTGAAGGCGCTCGAGGCGGAGAACGAGCGATTGCGAGAACGACTCAACTCGATGAGAGAGAGCGTTGGGGTGCTGGAAGATACGATCGAGTCACTAGAGGAGCGAATGGTGGAGGCGGGCCTCGAGGAATCCGATTCCGTGAGCGAGTCGGGGATCGGAGACGATTCGGCGGTCGGCGAGGACGAACGGGTGTCCGCGGACCGAGCCGTTTCCAGCGGTGAGCCGTCGACGTCGGAGACGATGCCGCGCCGTGGCGTGATGACGGGACTGGCGAGCCTTGGCCTCCTCGGACTCGGGTCGAGCGCGGCGGCCGCCACGAGTACGGGGGGCGGTGCCCACGTCGGTGAGACGTGGAGTGGTGATCCGAGCGCCGACCAGTTGCTGCGATTGGACGCGACGGGGTCGACGAATGCGGGGTTGTACGCAACTTCGGAATCGGACTCTGGAAAGGGCCTCATCGCGAAGGCGGCGGGACCGAACTACACGAAGGGCGTGCTTGGCCTCGTCGCGTCAGACAAAGGGACGGGCGTGAAGGGGAACGCGTTCTCTTCGAGCGGGAACACGGAGGGTGTGTTCGGCCTCGCGAAATCGACGAGCGGCACTGGGGTCAAGGGGAAAGCGAGCGCGGACTCCGGTTTCACGAAGGGTGTTCAGGGCCTTGCGAAGTCGCCGGACGGTCGCGGCGTTCAAGGCGTGGCGTACAGTACGAGCGGCGAGAACATCGGCGTGCGTGGAGAGACGAAGTCGAGCACCAAGAACGCAACCGGTGTGAAGGGCCACGCGACCGCAAGCAGTGGTCAGACCTACGGCGTCGAGGGTGAAACTGATTCCGGCGACGGTGCAGGCGTCGCCGGGAAACTGACGACGGACTCGTTCTCGTACCCTGACCTGTCGGAGAATCCATCGGGCGTGCTCGGCGTGACCGACCGGAGTACCGACGACTCGACGGTCTTCGGGCCCACTGGCGTGCTCGGTCTAGCAACGGCTTCGAGTGGGGCGAGAGTGGGTGTCATCGGGCGGACGACGTCTCCGGGCGGCGTCGGAATCTTGGGGGTGACGCAAGACAACGGCGGTATTGGTGTCTACTCCGCCGGTAATAGTGTCACTGGCGGCGACCACATCGTCAATGGGACGGTCGCGCGAAAGTCGACGTCTATCGCGTACGCGAGTTCGGACCAGAGCATCCCGTTCGGCGTGGAGACGACGGTCGCGTTTGACTCGGTGGACAAGGACGATTTCACCACGTTCGATACGGAGAACAACGAGTTCGTTGTGCCCGAATTGGGCGAGTACCGTGTCGACTTCGCGGTCAAGTGGGCGGAACCGCTCGAGTCGGGCACGGAACACGAGGTCATCATCCGGTCGTCGGTGGCCAAGGACATCACGTTCACGCGGAAGACTCCGACGAACGGGGGCAGTTCGGTCGTTCACGACACCGGGAGCACGGTCATTCCGCATCTGACCGCGGGAGATACGATCTCGATCGTCGTCAGACACGACGCCAGCTCGTCCGTGGACCTTGCTGGCGGTCGTGCCAGCACGCACGTCTCGTTCACACACCTCGGGTGACGGTGCTGATCTCGGCGGCTGTAGCTCTCCCGAAACTGTTCTCTCGGATGGGCTGGACGTTCGTTCGATTGGTCTTGGGAACGAGCCGGTCACGTCTCTTAGTAAAACTATGAATATAGCGTAATTATTTATATCTAACAGTTCTTCTCTTCTCCATCGTTCGTCTCGAACGCCAATGGTCGGGCGGGGGGAACGAGAGGATTCATCAACATGAGTGACTCTGGAGCGAACGTCGACGATAGTACAGAAACACACGGTGGGGGCCGTATCGAAGCGCTCGAAGCGGAGAACGAACGGCTTCGAGAACGCCTCGAATCGCTTGAGGAGACTCTCGAGGCCGTCGTTTCGGAGGAGTCCGACGCGCCAGTGGACTCGGGGCTGGGACCTGATTCCAAACCGGCCTCGCCGACGGCGCCCGATTCCGACGAGTCGGCATCGGGAACGACGTCGCGTCGTGGTGTGATGACGGGATTGGCGAGCCTGGGATTGCTCGGGCTCGGTTCGAGCGCTGCGAGCGCCAGTGGTGCCGCGAGCGGCGATCACGTCGGTGAGACGTGGAGTGGTGATCCGAGCGCCGACCAACTGCTGCGGTTGGATGCGACGGGGTCGACGAACGCTGGACTCTACGCGACCTCGGAGTCCGATTCGGGGAAGGGTATGGTCGCGAAGGCGAAGGGGCCGAACTACACGAAGGGCGTGCTCGGTCTCGTCGCCTCGGACAAAGGGACTGGTGTGAAAGGAAACGCGTTCTCTTCGAGCGGGAACACGGAGGGCGTTTTCGGGTTAGCGAAGTCAACGAGTGGAACGGGTGTGAAGGGGAAGGCGAGCGCGGATTCCGGTTTCACGAAAGGAATCCAGGGGCTTGCGAAGTCCCCGGACGGCCGCGGTGTTCAGGGCGTCGCGTACAGTACGTCCGGAGAGAGCATCGGTGTTCGTGGTGAGTCGAAGTCCACGACGTCTCACGCGGCGGGCGTGAAGGGGCACGCAACTGGGTCGAGCGGGGAGACGCACGGCGTCGAGGGTGAGGTGGATTCGTACGAGGGTTCCGGTGTGGTCGGTGCCGCGACAAAGGATGGGTTCTCGTATCCGGACCTGACGGGTACACCGATAGGCGTTTTCGGGGTGTCGGATTGGTCGGGAGATGATAGTAACGTTTCGTCGGGAGTCGGGATGTTCGGCTGGGCGTCTGCTTCTACTGGCGCGACGGTCGGTATGGTGGGTCGATCGGATTCTCCTGATGGTGTCGGTGTTCGTGGAATCGACGGACAGGGTGATGGATTCGCCGTCGAATCGCTTGGCGATAGCCTCACCACCGGTTCCCATACCGTCCAGGGACCCGTTTCGCGAGAGTGCACGACAGTGGTGTACCTGTCGTCGGACCAGACGGTTCCGGATGGGTCCGAGACGCGGATCCAGTTCGATACCACAGCTAAGGACGAGTTCTCCGCGTGGGACGCCAACAACTATCAGTACGTCGTGCCGTTCGCTGGTGACTACCGTGTCGATCTCGCGTTGAAATATACGCTTGCACTTCCGGCTGATAGCAGGCATAACACGTACCTACGAAGCAAATCGAACGGAACGAAACTGAGTCTCATTCGAGACACGCCGTCGAATGGCGGGAACATGTTCGTGCACGATACTGGCAGTGCATTGCTCCCTGACCTGTCTAAGGGCGAGACATTGTACTTGTCTGTCAATCAGAAGTCGGGGAGTCAGGCGGATATCCAGGCAGGGCAGGACACGTCGTTCCTCTCGATTACGCACGTCGGCTGAATGGGTCGTTTGGCGATTCTCCTCTCTTGGTCGATGTGAGGTGACTGATGTGCGGGTTGAGGCATACAGAACGCTGATAAGTCGACCGTGTACGCCAGATCGCGAGCGGTGCTTGCTGATTCGTTCTCCGGGTTCGGGCGTCGAAGAGCGACGGGGTCGTCGCGCTCGTGGCGGTTCGTATCCGATGAGAAGAAAAGCTACTGCGCCGGGTCCTCGTCGGTCGTTTCTCGCTGGTCGTGGATGGTGGCGCGGACGTCGTGGGCGGTGTCGACGGGGACGTAGTCGAAGGGGTACGTGGTGCCGTCGGCGTCGATTCTGAGTTGTTGGGGGGCGGAGAGGAACGCCTTGCCGGCGACGTAGAGGGCGGCGAGCGTGCCGATGACTGCCGGGATGAACGCGATGGGGTTGGCGAAGGCGAACGCGGCGAGGGCGCCGGCTCCGGCGAGACTGCCGAAGCCGACGTAGTCGTCGACGCGGCTCGCTGGGTCGCTGGCGTGAGAGACGGCGGTGACGGCGTCGGTGTCGAGGTGGACGAAGCCGTTCGCGTCGTCGTGTTCGAACAGGATGCGGTCGGGCGTGACGACGAGTTCGCCGAAGTCGCCGGCGTAGGCGGCGCGGGTGCGAGCGAGCACGTTGGCGTCGTCGGGGAGGGCGCGCATATCCGCGTGGACTGGTGGTGTCGGGAAAAGCGTGGTCGTCTCGCGTCGCGTTCGACGCCGCTCGGGCCGTGAGGGCCGCGGCGTCACTCGGGGGCGAGCGGGGCGGTGGCGACGTCGTCGGCGAAGTCAGCGAGGACGTTGGCGAAGGCGTCGGGGTGCTGGATGGGGGTCTGGTGGTCGCCGTCGATGCGGACGAGGTCGGCGTCGACGCGGTCGGCGAGTTCGCGAGCGTGGGATTCGAACGCTTCGTCGCGGCCGTGGACGAGTCGCGTCGGGCCGTCGTACGTCTCGACGATCGGCCAGGTGTCCTGGAAGGCGGTGGCGCGCATGCCGTCGGCGAGCGCGCTGGCGGGGTTGTGGGTGTCGACGTCGTCGGGTGGTCGCTGGCTGTCGCGGACGTCGGCGGTCGCGTCGTCGAGCCAGTTCGTCGCGCGCTCGGAGTGCGCGGCGAGGTCGAGGAGGGGCGAGAGCGCGGTGGCGAGCGCGCTCGAGGCGAGCCCGGGGATGGAGCGGAAGTCGGTGGCGGCGCCGGCGAGCACGAGGCCGTCGACGCGCGACTGGTGGGCGACGGCGGCGCGGAGTGCGACGTAGCCGCCCAGCGAGTGGCCGGCGACGACGCCGCGCTCGGTCGCCTGGAGGACGGCGCCGACGTCGGCGACGGCGCTCTCGAACGCGAAGGACGCGTCGGGGTGCGTGCCGTGCGCGGGCAGGTCGACGGCGACGACGTGGTAGTCGTCGGCGAGTCGGCGGACGTGGGGCGTCCAGACGTGACGCGTCGCGCCCGCTGGTGGGAGGAGGACGACGGTCGGGTCTCGCCGGTCGCCGAACGCGCTGGCGTGGTCGAGCACGCGAGGGGCGACGAGCGGACGCGACAAAAAACCTAGGCGCGGTCTCGGGCGGCGTCGACGAGCGCGCCGACGCGGTCGAGCGCGTCGTCGGTGACCTCGTGGCCGACGCCGTCGCTGACTCGGACGTCGACGTCGGCGCCGTGGTCGCGGAACGCGGCCGCGGTCGCGTCGACGCGCGCTCGGGGGACGTGCGGGTCGTCGGCGCCGACGGCGACGAGGACGGGCGTGCCGTGGAACGACTCGCTTCCGCGCTCGACGTCGCCGTCGACGGCGGTGTCGATGACGGCGTCGGTGTCGATGGCGGCGCCGCTGAGGAGGGCGACGCCGCCGTACCGCGCGGGGTTGGCGAGCGCGTACTCGGCGGCGACGGTCGCGCCCTGCGAGAACCCGGCGAGGACGACGCGCTCGCGGTCGACGCCGAGGTGGTCGGTGGCGTGCGCGACGAGGGCGTCGACGACCGCGACGGCCGAGGAGAGGTCGGGTTCGTTGCGCTCGCGGTCGGCGGTCGCGGCGTGGGGATACCAGCGACTGCGGTGCGCGTCGGGCGCGAGGAACGTCGCGCCGTGGCGGTACGCGGGGTCGAGGAGGTTCACGACGCCTTGCGCGGTCGCGCCGCGACCGTGGAGCGCGAGCACGACGACGTCGGTCGCACCGCGTGGTGCGCCCGCGGTGACGACGGGCTGGCCGCCGTGCGGTGGCGGTGCGCTCGCGGTCGGCGACGCGCCGGGTGGCGTCGACGCCGTCGAGTCCTCGTCGGGCATCGTCACTCGCCACCCAACAAGGGCTGGTCCGGGACCGAGAGCGGCGGGAGCTGGTCCTCGATCATCTCGCGGTCTTCTTCGGCCCACGGCGGCAGGACGAGTCGGCGGCCGAGCGCGCTCGCGGGCTCGTCCGCGGTCACGCCCGGCGCTTCGGTCGCGAGTTCGAACAGGATACCGCCGGGTTCGCGGACGTACAGCGACCGGTAGTAGTGCCGGTCGCGGACGCGGGAGACGGAGACGTCGCGCTCGCGGAACAGGTCGTGGTACGCGAACAGCGCGTCCTCGTCGGGGACGCGAACGGCGACGTGGTGGATGGTGCCGACGCCTTCGCGACCGAACCCGCCGAAGTCGGGCGCGTCGCCCTCTCGGCCGTCGACGGTGGGTTCGTCGTCGCGGTCGTCGTCGCTGTCGTGGCGGCCGTCGTCGTGGTCGCCGGAACCGGCATCGGCGGCGTTCGCGTCGTCGTGGCCGCGGTCGAGGACGTCGACGACGGTCGCGTGCGAGCCGTCGACCGCGTACCGGACCCGGCTGCCGTCCTGCCCCTGGTTCTCGAACCCGAGGGTCTCGAGGACGCTCGCGGTCTGGAACGGGTCCACGGGGAGTGCGGTGACGCCGTGGATACCCCGGATGGCGACGTCCGCTGGGACGGTGCCGTCGCCGTACGGCTCGACGGGCGAGTCCGCGGCGACGAGTTCGAGTCGCGTTCCCGCGGGGTCCGCGAAGCGGAGGACGGCGTCGTCGAACCGGTCGCGTCGTTCGACGTCGACGCCGCGCGATTCGAGGCGGTCGCGCCAGTACCCCATCGCGTCCGGCGGCACCGCGAACGCGGTCGCCGTGAGCTGCGGTGGGCCGCGTCGCCCCGGCGGCTCGTTCGGGTACGGGAAGCACGTGTACAGCGTCCCGAGGTCGCCCGTGCCGTTCCCGTAGTAGAGGTGATGCCGGAGGACGTCCTCGTAGTTCACCGTCTGCTTGACGAGCCGGAGGCCGAGGACGTCCGCGTAGAAGTCGACGTTCGCCTGCGGGTTCCCGACCATCGACGTGACGTGATGGATACCGGTCGCGTCTGGGAGCATCGTTCGAACGGACGACCGCCAGCGACAAAGGGGTACGCGCTCTCGGCGGGCGGTCGCGTCGGCATCCGACCGGTCGCCGGGGCGTGGCGCCCCCACCCGACCAATTCCTTCACGCACGAGCGCGCTGCAAAAGCAAGCATTTGACCCGGGGGGCTGTTGGCCCCGGACACAGATGCCTGATGACCGCGACCGACCGGACGCAGCAGCGGACGCCCTCGACGACGTCGGGGCGGACCTCGGCGGCGTCGACGACGCCGACGACCCGGACATCGCGTTCCGGGGTGGCAAGTGGCTGAGTGCGTTCCCACTCGCGTTCTTCGTCCTCTGGGCGATCGTCCAGAGCGGCGTGCTCCGCATCGGGGACACGACGGGGCTCGTCGCGGGGATGCTCGTCGGCCTCATCGGCGGGCTGTTCCTCGTGAAGGGCTCGTGGACGACGTACGCGAACACGATCTTCCAGGGGATGACGCGACGCGTCGCCGCGACCGCCGTCGTCGCGTGGCTCTGGGCGGGGATGTTCGCGGCGACCATCCAGACCGGCGGGTTCGTCAGCGGGCTCGTGTGGGCCGCGGACGTCGCCGGCCTCACCGCCGGCCTGTTCCCCGCGGCGACGTTCGTGCTCTGCGCGCTCCTCGCAACCGGAATCGGGACCGGGTACGGCGCCACCGTCGCGTTCAGCGCGCTGTTCTTCCCCGCCGGGGTGCTCCTCGGCGCGAACCCCGTGCTCCTGTTCGGGTCCATCCTCTCCGGCGCGGTGTTCGGCGACAACCTCGCGCCCGTCTCGGACACGACGATCGTGAGCGCGGTCACGCAGGACGCCGACATCGGCGGCGTCGTCGCGTCGCGGTTCAAGTACGCGATCGTCGCGGCCGTGTTCGCGTTCGTCGCGTACCTCGCCGCCGGCCAGGTCATGACGGGCGTCGAGGTGTCCGGGCAAGCGCAGTCGGTGTTCGTCGAGAACAGCGACCCGCTCGGGCTCGTCCACCTCGTCTCGATGCTCGTCGTCATCGGGACCGCGGTGAGCGGCCGGCACATCGTCGAAGCGATCTCGTGGGGGCTCGTCGTCGCGGCCACGTTCAACGTCGCGCTCGGGCTCGCGCCCGTCTCGGAGATGCTCGTCTTCCGGGCGTCCGACGAGCTCGCGGCCGCTCAATCCCTCGAGTTCCTCCCGTTCGTCGAGCTCGTCGACGTCTCCCAGCAGGGCGTGAGCGCGAGCGTCGGCGGCAGCCTCTACTCGGGCGCCGCCGGGTTCTTCCCGCTCATCGTCCTCGTGCTCCTCATCGTCGCCGGCGCACAGATCATGATCCGTGGCGGCGGGTTCCAGGCGATCCAGGACTGGCTGCTCGAATCCGTCGCGACGTCGGTGCGGCGCGCGGAGACGACGATGGTGCTCGGCACCGCGCTCGTGAACGCGATGATCACGATCAACACCGCCGCGGAGATCGCGATCGCGCCGTACGTCGCGCGCCTCGGCGAGCGCTTCAACGTCAACGGGTACCGGCGCGCGAACATCCTCGACGCGAACACGAGCGCGCTCGGGTACATCTTCCCGTGGTCCGGCGGGCTCCTCGTCGGGTACGCGACCCTGACGGAGCTCCCGAACCAGTACGAGTGGTTCACGCAGGCGATGGTCGTGAATCCGGCCGACGTGTTCCCGTACGTCTTCCACGGCTGGCTGCTCGTGGGCGTGTTCCTGCTCTCCGCGCTCACCGGGTTCGGGCTGGAGTACACCACTGACCGCGAGGCCGAGGAGGTGGCGCGCGTATGAGCCTCCTCGAGAAGTACACGAAGGGCTGGGGGTTCCGGACGCGCAAACCCTCGTTCGGTGTCGACGACGAACTGTCGGCGTTCGTCACGGGCGTCGACGACGACGGCATCCCGCTAGTCCGCATCGGCGACACCGTCCTCCGCCTCGAGGACGGCGACCCGGGGCTCGTCGACAAGCGCGTGCGCTGTCGCGTCACCGCGTTCGACGCGGACGCGGCCACCGGGACCGTGGTCTACCTGGAGACCGTCGGCGAGTCCGCGTTCTGAAGGGCCCGCGCTCCCCGACTTCGCGCTCCCCGGCGCCGCGACCCGCGGTCAGTACGTGCCGACGGCGCCGTCCTTCCGCGGTTCGGTGGCGGCCGAGAGCGTCCCTTTCTGGTTGCGGACGAGTTGTGCGCCGCCGAACATGCCGGTGTGGAGGACGCCGGTGTCGTGGCCGCGGCGATTCAGGGGGCCGCCGACGCGCTGCGCGAGGTCGGGTTCGAGCGCGAGCGAGCCGTCCTCGCGGTACCGCCAGCGCGGTGCGTCGAGCGCCGCCTGGATGGGCATGTCGTAGTCGACGACGTTCGAGACGACCTGGACGTGGCCCTGTGGTTGCATGTAGCCGCCCATGACGCCGAACGCCGCCCAGTCGTCCGCGTCGAACCGCGCGATGGCGGGGACGAGCGTGTGGAACGGGCGCTTCCCGGGTTCGAGCGCGTTCGGGTGGTCGGGGTCGAGGGAGAACGACGCGCCGCGGTTCTGGAGCGCGATACCGGTGTCGCCGGCGACGAGCCCGGAGCCGAACCCGGCGAACCGCGAGTTGATGTAGGAGACGACGTTCCCCGCGTCGTCGGCGACGCACAGGAGGACGGTGTCGGCGTCCTCGGCGTGCGCGTCCGGGACGCCGAAGGAGACGTCGCTCGGCTCGTCGTCGACGTCGGCGGCCCGTTCTCGCGCCCACGCCTTCGACCCGAGGTCGGGGACGTCCTCGTACGCGGGGTCCGTGATGTAGCGGTGGCCGTCGTGGAACGCGCGCTTCGTGGCCTCCGCGAACGCGTGCACGCGGTCCGGGGAGTCGTGGTCGTGCTCGCCGGCGCCGATCTCTTCGGCGACGTTGAGGGCTTCGAGCGCGATGAGCCCCTGGTTGTTCGGCGGGAGTTCGTACACCTCGGCGCCGTTGTACGTCGTGCTGACGGGGTCGACGAACTCGGGTTCGAACGCGGCGAGGTCCTCGACCGTCATGAACCCGCCCTTGTCCTGGACCTCGGTCGCGATGGCTTCGGCGATGTCGCCCTCGTAGACGACGTCCGCGCCCTCGTCGGCGATGCGCTCCAGCGAGCGTCCGAGCTTCGGGAGCGCGACCTGCTCGCCGACGTCGGGGGCGTGCCCGTTCGGGAGGAAGGCGTCGCGAGCGTGCTCGTCCGCGAACAGCTCCTCGCCGTGCTGCCACTGTGCGCTCACGACCTCCGTGACGGGGTAGCCCTCGATGGCGTACCGGATGGCTGGCTGGAGGTTCTCGCCGAGCGTCCGCCGCCCGAGTTCTTCAGTTGTCGTCTCCCAGCCGCGTGCGGTCCCCGGGACCGTGACGGCGTGCGGGCCGTGCATCGGCATCTCCACGTCGCTCGGGTCGACGTCGTCCTCGGCGTCTTCGGCGAGCGCCTCCCGCACGCGCTCGCGGGTCGCGCCCTGGGGTGCGCCGCCGCACGAGCGCATCGCGCCGACGTCGCCGTCCGCGGTCCGGTAGAGCGCGAACACGTCGCCACCGAGCCCGGTCGACGTCGGTTCGACGACGTTCAGCGCGGCGGCGGTGGCGACCGCCGCGTCGAACGCGTTCCCACCGTCCCGTAGCGTCTCCACGCCCGCCTGCGCCGCGAGCGGCTGACTGGTCGCGACCACGCCCGACTGGCCGTACACGGTCGACCGCCGCGACGAGAACGAGTCCAGGTCCGGAGCTGTCATGCTCCCGCCTACCGGTCCGTGCGGTATAATCACAGTGCCCACGGACGGTGCTGCCGGTGCCGGCCGTCACCACCAGCGGCGACGGCGACCCGGGACCGCGAGCGCGTCGGCTCTCCGGACGTTCAGGCCGCTGACTCGCCCGCGGCGTCGTCTCCGCGGACGCGAGCGCGCTGCTCGGGGACGGCGTCGAGGTCGGGGTCGACGTCGCCGAGGACGAGCATCGCGTAGTATCGGAGGTACGTCTGCACGGGAACCTGGACGAGCGCGACGACCGCGAGGACCGCGAGCGCGTAGACCGCGCCGACGAGCACGAGCAGCGCGATACCGGCGGGCTCGGAGACGAACGCGAGGACGAGTCCACCGACCGCGAACAGGACGCCGAACGGGACGAGGAGCGCGAGCGCGAGCACGAGCGTGACGACGGCGACGAGGATGCCGCCGAGGATGCTGAGGAAGAACGACGCGACGAGGTACGCGAGGAACTGGAGCGGCTCGGTCCGGACCGACGGCCAGAGGCGGCGCCAGCCCGCGAGGACGCCGCACTCCTCGAGGAGCATGATGGGGACGACGAACACGGTCGTGAACCCGTTCACGAGGCCGACCGTGATGGCGAGGACGACGAACACCGGGAGGAGCAGGAGGAAGAACGCGATCGCGAGCCCGCCGCCGACGGATGCGACGTCGAGCGCGCCGACGATGACGGGGATGGCGAGCACGAGGACGCTCCCGAACACGAACGCGAACAGGGCGAGCCGGAACCCGAACAATCGGAGGCCCTGCCGCCAGTGCGCGCCCCAGTACTCGCGGACGCGAACGGTCTCCTCGCGGAGCGACTGCACGAACACGAACTCCATCACGGACCCGACGAACCCGAACAGGACGACGAGCCCCAGGGCGAACACGACGACCGCTGCCGCGACGAGGAGTTCGACGCCGCCGATGGGCTCGAAGACGACGTTCGGCGGCCCGCCACCGCCGTTCCCGCCGCCGCCGCCGAACGTCCACTGGACGCTGTTCGCGTTCGCGCCCGGACCGCCGATGAAGAACGCGACGATCGCGAGCCTCACCCACGTCGAGCGGTCGACGGGTCGGAGGAAGCCCGTCGTCGCGTCGAGCGCGTCGTCGAGGTTCTCGAGGGCATGCAGCGGGGCCATGGCGCGCGCTACGCCGCCACGCCTGATAGTAAATCGCCGCGAATCCGTGGTAAGCGGTGACTTCCGCGGTCACGCGACCGGGACTTCCGCGGTCACGCGACCGGGATACGACGGTTTTTGCCGTGGCGGCGAGAACGCCGACGCGTGCTCAACGTCAACATCTCCGACTTCATGGTCGAACTGAAGGACGGCTCCATCAAGAACGTCGGCGCGCCGACGAAGTCCGCGGAAGCGAAGCTCTTCGACCCCGACGACGTCGAAGTCCGCGAGTTCGGGGACAGCCAGGTGAAGGTCGTCGCGACCGACGCGTCCGGGAACGAGGTCCAGATCGCGATGCTCGCCGACCAGTTCGAGGACGTGCTCGACGACGCGAACGCGCTCCGCGAGGAGAGCCGCGTCTTCGAGTGAGAGCGCCCCGGCTTTCGACGGGCGGGTGCGTCGCTGGCGGCGTCACTCAGCGGTCGCGCGAACGCAGACGAACACGGGATGCGTGGACTCCTTCTCGTAGCGCTCGGGGCGCTGTTCGCGGAACGCCTCCGTGGGTTGCGGTTCGTGGACGTCGTCGAGCCGGAAGCCGTTCGCGAGCAGCGGTCGGAGCAGCTCGCCGAACGGCCGCCGATAGTACGGCACCTCGACGTCCCACTCCTTCGTCAGCCGCTCTATCTCGAAGTAGTTCTCGGCGTCGGGCGCGTCCGGACCGAACTGGTCGAGCGGGTGCCCCGTGGAGAACACGAGGAACCCGTCGTCGCGGAGGACGCGCCGGAACTCCCCGAAGACGCCGTCCCAGTCGCGGACGTAGCTGAGCGCGAGCGCGCTCACGACGCCGTCGAACGCGTCGTCGTCGAACTCGAGGGGCTCCGCGAGGTCGCCCTGGTGGAACTCGGCGGGTGCGTCGTCGGGGACGGCGTCGCGAGCGTGCGCGAGCATCTCCTCGCTGACGTCCACGCCGACGACCTCGGCGCCGCCCTCGACGAGCCACGCCGTGTACGCGCCGGTCCCGCAGCCGGCGTCGAGCACGCGCTCGCCCTCCACGTCGGGCACGAGCGACGTCGTCCCGGGGAACTCCAGGTGCGCGTTGTACGCGTTCTCCCGGACGTTCACGGCGTACGAGTCCGCGAGTTCGTCGTAGGCGTCCCTCGCGAGGCGCTCCTCGGACCGGTCGGGGTCGTCGGCTGTACCGGGGTCGTCGTGGACTGGAGGGTCCTCGGCTGGCATGGGGACGGAACTTGCGGTGGCGGCAGAGTAGCCGTTTCGGTCGTCGTCGCGGCGTCGTGTGGTCGGTCGCTCTCGTCGGCTCACCCGAGGACGGTGACGGCGCCGGCTACGACGATGAGTGCCGCCCCCGCGACGACGAGCGCGGTCTCGAACGGGCCGGGCACGCGCTCGTCGTCGCTCCCGGACGCTTCGGCGACGGCGCCGGATATCATCCCGAGGGCACCGACGAGCGTCAAGGCTGGAACGGCGGTGGCGTCGCCGGTGAGGAGCGTCGCGGCACCTTGCGCGCCGAGCACGCACCCGGAGACGACCAGCGAGACGCGGTGGAGGAGGGCACGGTCCATATCGGTGGCAGTTGAGCCGGGCCGATAAGCGTTGCCGACCACCCAAGACATTTCGGTGGTCGCGTCGACGGTCGGCGTAGATGCTCCCGGCGCTGCTCCCGGACGTCGCGACGCTCGCGGCGTACACCGTCGCCGCGGTCGGCCTCGTCCTCGCGCCCGGCCCCGATACGGCGTTCGTGCTCGCCCAATCCGTCGGCGGCGGCCGTGGAACCGGCGTGCGCGCCGCGCTCGGCGTCGCCGCGGGCGTGCTCGTCCACACCGTCGCCGCGGTCGCCGGCCTCTCCGTGCTCTTCCGCGTGTCCGCGGTCGCGTACGACCTCGTCCGGCTCGCGGGCGCCGCGTACCTCCTCTACCTCGGCGTCGCGACGCTCCGCCAGGGCGACGGCGGCCTCTCGGTCGACGACTCGACCGCCAGCGATAGCTTCCGGCAGGGCCTCGTGACGAACGTCCTGAACCCGAAGGTCGCGCTGTTCTTCCTCGCGTTCCTCCCGCAGTTCGGCACCGGCCTCGAACTCCTCCCGCTCGGCGCGCTCTACGCCGCCATCACGGCCGCGTACCTCGGCGCGCTCGCGCTTGCCTCCGGGACCGCCCGCGCGCTCGTCGACCGACCCGGCGTCCGCACGTGGCTCCGCAGGGGCTCGGGCGGCACGATGCTCGTGCTCGGCGCCGCCGTCGCGCTCGGCGACGCCGACGTCGTCTGACACTCTCACCTGCCGGCTGGCGGGTGCGACAGTGTCGCATCCAGTTCCGAGGGTCTTTAGGCCGCGAACAGACTGAATCCGCTAATGACCGATACCGCCGCCATCGAGGTCTCCGACCTCGTGAAGGAGTACGGCGACCTCCGCGCGCTCGACGGCCTCGACCTCCGCGTCGAGGACGGCGAGTTCTTCGGCCTCCTCGGGCCGAACGGCGCGGGGAAGACGACGTTCATCGAGATACTCGTCGGCCTCACGCGGAAGACGAGCGGGCACGCCGAGGTGTTCGGGTACGACGTCGTCGACGACTACCGCGACGCCCGGAACGCCATCGGGCTCGCGCCCCAGGAGTTCAACGTCGACCGCTTCTTCCCCATCCGCGAAGTGCTGGAGCACAAGGCCGGGTATCACGGCATCCCCCCGAAGGAGGCCGAGCGCCGGGCGGACGCGGCCCTGAAACGAGTGGGTATCTACGACAAGCGCGACGAGCGCTTCGACTGGCTCTCCGGCGGGATGAAGCGCCGGCTCCTGCTCGCTCGCGCGCTCGTCACCGACCCGGACCTCCTCATCCTCGACGAGCCGACCGCGGGCGTCGACGTCCAGCTCCGCCGCGACCTCTGGAACGTCGTCCGCGACCTCAACGCGAACGGGACGACCGTGCTCCTGACGACGCACTACATCGAGGAGGCCGAGCGCCTCTGCGACCGCGTCGCCGTCATGGACGAGGGGACCGTGCTCGACGTCGCCACCCCCGAGGACCTCATGAGCAGGGGCACGGACACCATCACGATAACGCTCGCCGACGAACCGAGCGAGGTGCCCGCGTTCGACCTCGACGCGGTGCTGGACGCCGCGGTCGAAGCCGACCGACTCACGGTCCGCGTCGAGGACGGCGGGCGCGCGGTCGCGGACGTCGTCACCGCCCTTCAGGCCGCCGGCCACCAGGTCGTCGACCTCGACGTCTCCCGCACCAGTCTGGAGGAGATCTTCGTCCAGATGACCGGCGACGACGCGAGCACCGCGCGCGACGACGGCGACGCTGGCAACGGCGACGCTGGCGGCCACGACGCGGGCGACGACGAGTCCCCCGCCGAAGCGGAGGTGTCCCAGGTATGAGCGTCGCTTCGAGCATCCCGGGCGTCTCCACGGGCACGGTCACGCTCGTCCGCCGCGAGATACTCCGGTACGTCCGCCGCCCGCGGAACACGTTCCTGCCGCCGTTCATCAACAACGTCCTGTACTTCGCGGTGTTCGGCGTCATCCTCGGCGAACGCATCGGGAGCTACGGCGACGGCATCCCCTACATCCTCTTCGTCCTCCCCGGCCTCGTCGTCCTCGGCGCCGTCTCGAACGGCTTCGAGAACGCCTCCTTCTCGATATTCCACGGCCGCTGGAACGAGTACATCCACGAGGTCCTCACGAGCCCACTGAGTTACGGGCAGACGACGTTCGCGTACGTCGCCGCCAGCACGCTCCGCGGCGTCCTCGTCGGCATCATCATCGCGATAGTCGGCGTCGCGTTCACGGTCGCCCACCCCGCGTACGACCTCGTCTCCATCGCGCACCCGCTCTACCTCGCGGTCGCGCTGACGCTCGTCGCCGCGCTGTTCGCGTGCATCGGCGTCGTCGGCGGCCTCTGGGCGCGCGACTTCGACTACCTCACCGTCCTCAACCAGTTCCTCATCCGCCCGCTCGTCTTCTTCGGCGGCGTCTTCTACCCGCTCGACGCCCTCGACGGCCTCGCGTACACCCTGAGCTTCCTCAACCCGATGGTGTTCACGGTCGACGCCGTCCGCTACGGGTTCCTCGACGTCAACGTCCTCGACCCGTGGCTCTCCCTGGGCGTGCTCGCCGGTGCGACCGCGGTCGTGTTCGCCATCGACGTCGCGCTCGTCAAACGCGGGTACGGACTGACGGAGTGAGAGGAGTTACACCGCCGGCGCCCGAATCCTCCGCTATGACGGACTTCGAGACGCTCGCCGCGAACGTCGATGCCGACCTCGAACGCGAGCACGTCGCGGTGAACGGCGTCCGCCTCCACGTGGTCACCGCCGGCCCCGAGGACGGCGACGTGGTCGTCTTGCTCCACGGGTTCCCGGAGTTCTGGTACTCGTGGCGCGAGCAGATTCCCGCACTCGTGGACGCGGGGTATCGCGTCGTCATCCCGGACATGCGCGGGTACAACGAGAGCGAGAAACCGCGCGGTATCGACCAGTATCGCATCGACCTGCTCGTCGGGGACGTCGTCGGACTCGTCGAGCACTACTCGGCTTCGGGAACGGCGCACGTCGTCGGCCACGACTGGGGTGGCGCGGTCGCGTGGTCGGTCGCCATCCGCGAGCCCGACGTCGTCGGCCGGCTCGCCATCCTGAACGCGCCCCATCCCGAGCGGTTCCGCGAGCTCCTGCGTACGCCCGCGCAACTCAGGCGCTCGTGGTACATGTTCGCGTTCCAGCTCCCCGCCCTCCCCGAGTTCGGGCTGGGGCGGGACGACGCCGAAGCGATCGGGCGGCTGTTCGCGGGGTCGATGCCGCGCGAGGAGACCAAACATTACCGCGAGGCGTTCCTGCAACCCGGCGCGGCGACCGCCACCGTGAACTACTATCGGTCGTTCATCCGCGAGGGCGCCAGGGACGAACTCCCGTTCGCGTCCGCGCGCATCCCGATGCCCGACGGGCGCGTGGAGGCGCCGACGCTCGTCTGCTGGGGGCTCGACGACGAGGCGCTCGTCCCCGCGAACGCGGACGGCCTCGACGAGTGGATTCCCGACCTCACCGTCGAACGCATCCCGGACGCCAGCCACTGGGTCCAGATTGACGCTGCCGACCGCGTGAACGACGCACTCCTCGCGCACCTCGACGCGGCATGACTCCGCACCGCGACGCGGCGTGACTCCGCAGCGCGACCGTGCCACGACCCACTCGGGTTTACGTGAGACGTAAACCTCCGCGTGGCTTCGTGGTGGGTGTCCCTCGAACGCTCGATTCGACGGACGACCCGGGCCGCGAGCAGCGCGCGCCGCCGGCGCGTGCTGCGAGCAGGGGGAGGGCAGGCGCGGTGCGGTGGCGGTCGCGGTGCGGTCGCGGTGTCGTCCAGCGCACTCACCGAGCGCGAGCGAGCGAAGCGAGCGAGTCGCTCGGCCTTTTTTCCAGCAACGTTTTTTCAAGCCCGGCGAGACGGCAAGCCGTCTCGCTGCCCCACGGGCGACCAGAAGTCGCCCGTGGACGGGGGTGCGCCTGTGGCGCACCCTCCGCAGAAAAAAGGTTGTTGACCTCAACTCGTAAGGGCCACCGGGTCGAACGCCCGGGTATGACAGACGACGCCGACCCGCTGGCGTGGGAGACCCGCGCCAGCGACGTCGCGTACGCGTGCCCCGGGTTCGAGGTCGTCCATCAGGACGTCCGGCTCCCCGACGGCACCGACACGGACTTCGATTACCTGACCGAACCCGAAGCGGTCGTCGTCCTCCCGTTCGCTGCGAACGCGAGCGACGGCGACGACGCCAGCACGGAGGACGGCGACCTCGGCGCGCTCGACGCCGGCGAGGTCGTCGTCATCGAGGAGTGGCGGCAGGCCGTCTCTCGCGTGAACCGCGGACTCCCAGCGGGCAGCATCGAACCGGACGACGACGACCTCGCGGTCGCCGCTCGCCGCGAACTCCGCGAGGAGACCGGGTACGAGGCCGGCGACGTCTCGCACCTCTGCACGGTCGAGCCCGCGAACGGTCTCCTGGACTCGGTGCATCACGTCTACGTCGCCACCGGCTGCGAGCCGGCTGGCGAGCAGGAACTCGACTTCAACGAGAGCATCCGCGTGGACACCACCGGGTTCAGCGACCTCCTCGCCGCGGTCCGCGACGGCCGGATACGGGACGGTCGGACGCACGTCGCCGTCACGCGGTACGCGCTCGAACGCGCACTCGGCGACGCCCACGACGCGACCGGCGGCGCGGAGCCGGCTGCCGGCGAGGCGGCCGACGTCGTCGACGCGAACGCTCCCGCGACCCAGGGTGGTGATGGAGCGTGAGCGACGACCGCGGGTCCGACGACGGCACGGAGCGCGAGTGGGGCGACGACCGCGGAACCGACGACGGCGCGGAGCCCGAACTCGGCGAGGACACCGGCTGGACCGACGACGGCGACGAGTGGAACGACCCCGCGAGCCTCCGCGAGAACGACCCGGGACGCGACGGCAGCGCCGACGCCACCGGCGGGCGCGTCGAGGCTGGCGCCGACAGCACGCTCGCGCCCTGGGAGACCGGCGTCGGCACGGGCGGGTTCCTGCGAGCGTTCGGCGAAGCCGTCGGCGTCATCGTCCTGTCGCTCGTCGTCGCACTCGTCCTGGCGCTCGGCACCGGCCTCGTGATGCTCCTCGCCGGGTTCGAGGTGACGTCCACGCCGACGCTCATCGTCTCCCTGACCGGCACCCAGGCGGGGTTCGCGGTCGGCGTCTACGCGTACCTGCGCTGGCGGAACGAACCGATCTCGAACCTCGGCGTCGCGGTCCCCGACGTCAAGGGGCTCGTGCTCGTCGTCGGCGGCCTGCTCGCCACGCTCGCCCTGTCGCTCTCGGCGAGCATCGCGGTCACGCTCCTCGAACTCCAGCCCGCGCAGAACGCGACGACGTCGCAGGCCCAGAGCGACCCGACGTCGCTCCTCCTCCTCATCCCCGTCATGCTCCTCGTCGTCGGCCCGTGCGAGGAACTCCTGTTCCGCGGGGTCGTCCAGCGCCGCATCCGCGAGCGAACGTCCGCGCCGGTCGCCATCGTCCTCGGCGGCGCGCTGTTCGCGAGCATCCACTTCGTCGCGCTCATCGGCGACCTCTCCGCGGTCGCGACGACCATCGGCATCCTGTTCTTCCCGTCGCTCGTCTTCGGCGCGATCTACGAGTACGGGAAGAACATCGTCGTGAACGCGCTCGTGCACGGGCTCTACAACTCGGTGCTGTTGGCGCTATCGTACCTCGCGCTCCAGTTCGCGCCCGAGAGCGCGGGGTCCGACGGCGCCGCTGCGGTCCTCGACGTGATCGCGATACTGCTCTGAGCGCCACCACGACCCTTCGGCATCGGGACGACGCCACTGGCCGCCACCAGAACGACTACGCTCGCAGAGCGCCTACTCGCGAGTGTGAAGGCAGCTAACGCATCGGTCGCGGGGGTCGTCGTCGCCGCACTCGTCTTCGTCGCGTACGGCACGCTCGTCTTCGATGGCGTCGTCGGCACCGTCGTCGTCGCGGTGGCGCTCGCCGCGGTCGTCGCCGCGGTCGTGCTCTCGCGGCGCGAATCGGCCTGACGCCCCCCGGGCGACGGCCGCTGTGACGGGTTGGACGGACCGCGGCGGCGAAGACGACACCCTTACCGACGCGAGGGGCGAACCGCGGAGCAATGAGAGACCACTTCGAGGCGCGCGACTGGGACGGCGCGGGCCGCGTCGGTCGACTCGACGTCCCGCGCGCCGGCGTCACGGTGGAGACGCCCGCGCTCCTCCCCGTCGTCAACCCGAACATCCAGACCCTGGAGCCGCGCCGGATGGAGACGGAGTTCGGCGCGCAGATCCTCATCACGAACAGCTACATCATCAAGACGAGCGACGGCCTGCGCGAGGACGCGCTCGACCAGGGGCTGCACGACCTGCTGGACTTCCACGGCGCCATCATGACGGACTCCGGGAGCTTCCAGCTCGCGGAGTACGGCGACATCGACGTGACGACCGAGGAGATACTCCAGTTCCAGTACGACATCGGGAGCGACGTCGGGACGCCCGTGGACATCCCGACGCCGCCGGACGCGAGCCGCGAGCAAGCCGCCGAGGAACTCCGGACGACCCAGGAGCGGCTCGGTATCGCGGAGGGCGTCGACGTCGGCGACATGCTCGTGAACGCGCCCGTGCAGGGGTCGACGCACGCGGACCTCCGCGAGGAAGCCGGACGCCACGCGGCGAGTACGGACCTGGACGTGTTCCCCGTGGGCGCGGTCGTCCCGCTGATGAACGACTACCGGTACGGGGACATGGTGGACGTCGTCGCCGCGGCGAAACGCGGCCTCGACCAGGACTGTCCCGTGCACCTGTTCGGCGCCGGGCACCCGATGATGTTCGCGCTCGCCGCGGCGATGGGCTGCGACCTCTTCGACTCCGCGGCGTACGCGCTCTACGCTCGCGACGACCGCTATCTGACGGTGCGAGGCACGAAGCACCTCGACGACCTCGAGCACCTCCCGTGCCCGTGCCCGGTGTGTAGCGAGCACACGCCCGCGGAACTGCGCGCGCTCGGCGAGCGCGAGCGCGGCGACGAGCTCGCGGCGCACAACCTCCACGTGTCGTTCGCGGAGATGCGGAGGGTCCGCCAGGCCATCCGGACCGGGTCGCTCATGGAACTCGTCGAGGCGCGCGCCCGTGCGCACCCGGCGATGCTCGACGGGTATCGCGCGGCGCTCGACCACGCCGAGCAGCTCGAACGCACGGATTCGGCGTCCAAGGACACGTTCTTCTACCTCTCCGGGGAGAGCGCGCGTCGCCCGGAGGTCGTCCGGCACCACGAGCGCCTCGACCGGCTCGCGCCCGAGGGCGACGTGCTCCTCACCGAGGGCGACAACGACGACGACTTCGACGAATCGTGGACCGTGGAACCGCCGTTCGGGCCGTTCCCGCGCGCGCTCCGGAACACGTACCCGTTGACCGCGGAGGTTCCCGAGCGGCTGGACGGGGCGGCGTTCGACGCGGCCGCGGACGGCGTCGCAGCGCTCTGTGCGGGCAGTGACGCCGCGTTCACGCTCGCGCACCGCGACTGGCCGGAGCGCGCACTGGCGCGGGTTCCCGAGGACGTGTCGCTCGTGAACCTCCACGGTCGCGAGCACTGAGGGAACCTCTCGCGAACCTCGATGCGCTCCTCGTCGCGGATCGCGAAACCGCTCGTTCGTGCGCTGGTCGACGGGCGACCGGCGGCTGGCGCTCGCGGTCGACGACGCGCGGATTCACCGGCGGGCGCTCCACTGCGTGGGACGCGCGACGACCTCGTGAGAGAATCAGCGAACCACTGGCTCCCGGGTCTTCGAAAGGGGGGGAATGGGGGAAGTGAAAGAGGGAGTGCCTCTGACACGGATGCCCACCTCGGCATCCACAACCGAAGACGTCGTACCGGTTAATTAATTTTTGGGCGCCGGGCATCTAGCACGCATTCGGGGGACGCGACGACGTCACTCCCTTGGAGATTATTGGGAGGATACTGAAGTAGGATTTAGGGAACCTCATGGTATTCGCTGGTGGTCGCTGTCCATCCGATGCTCGGCCGCTCGGCCGAGCCGGCCGTCGGGCGCGCAGAAGGGAAGATACAGGGGAGCGCGGCCCCGACGACGCGTCATGACCGAGTACTTCGAGGTGCTCTCGCGCGACGGCGCCGCGAGAGCCGCCGAACTCCGCCTTTCCGACCCCGTGGCGACGCCGGGGCTCGTCGACGACGTCGTCGAGAACGCCGGCGGTATGTGGCCCGAGCACCGGGACGTCCCCGACGGCGACGAGCGCACGCTCACCGTCCTGCCCCACCGCGGCCTCCCCGCCGGCACCGCCGACGAGGTCGCCGACTCCTTCGCCGTCACCGCGCCCGACGTCGACTACCCGAGCGCCGCCGTCGTCAGCTCGAACCACGTCGAAGCCAGCGGCGCGGACGCGTACGTGCTCTCCGACGTCCAGGGGTTCCTCGGGCACGCTCGCGGCTTCAAGGACGCCATCCTCGCCGTGAAGGACGCCGTCCCGGAGGACGCCGCCGTCTACCTCTCCGGTGCGGCGACACCGCGGAACGTCGCCGTGCTCGCGTACGCCGGCGTCGATCTGTTCGACGCCGACCGCGCCGTCGCGCTCGGCACCCAGGGCCGGTACCTGACGACCGACGAGAACCACTTCCTCGACGACCTCGACGAACTCCCGTGTGCGTGCGAGGCCTGCCGCAAACCCCGCGAGGCGTTCGACCGGCAGGATTGCGTCGACCACAACGTCGCCGTCCTCGAAGCGGAACTCGCGCGCGTCCGCCGCCGCATCCGCGACGGCCGCCTCCGCGACTACGTCGAAGGGCAGGCGCGCCAGGACCAGTGGCTGACCGCGCTCGTCCGCGAACTCGACCAGGAGTGGGGATACCTCGAGGAGCGGACGCCCGTCTACCGGAACGCGCACATGGACGCGACGACCGAGGACACCCTCAACCGCGTCGAGATACAGCGGTTCGCGCAGCGCGTCACCGAACGGTACCGGAACCGGTTCGACGCGCCGCTCGTCCTCGTCCCGTGCTCGGCGACCAAACCCTACAGCGACTCCCAGAGTCACTACCAGTTCCGCGAGGTCATCCGGTACCGCGCGCACCTCGCGTCCATCACCTCGCCCATCGGCGTCGTCCCCCAGGAGCTCGAACTCACGTACCCCGCCCAGCACTACGACACCGTCGTCACGGGCGAGTGGACCGCCGGCGAGGTCGAGTTCGTCGCCGAGGTCCTCCGCCGGTACCTCGACGCGAACGACTACCCGCGCGTCGTCGCGCACGTCCCCGACGACTACCGCCCCATCGTCGAACGCGCGCTCGAATCCCACCCCGACCTCGACGTCGAGTTCACGGTCGCCGACCACCCCACCACGGACGAGAGCCTCGCGAACCTCGCCGCCGCACTCGAAGGGGAGTCCGCGTACGGGAAGCGCGAACGCCAGCGTAACACCGTCCGCGCGCTCGCGGACTACCAGTTCGGCGCCGACGCCGGCGACGACCTCTTCGGCGACTTCACGGTGACGAGCCGGTACCCGAAACTCCAGATTCGCGCGGACGAACCGCCGACGGCGGGCGACGACCAGAACGCCGCACCGCAGCTCGCGACGATGGTCCCGAACTACGGGACGCTCTCCTTTACCCTCCGCGGGGCGCGCCGCTGGCTCGAGAGCGACGTGCCGACGAAGCGCGTCGAGATCGACGGGTTCGTTCCCCACGGGAGCGTGCTCGCGCCCGGCGTCGTCGACGCGGACTCGGACATCCGCGAGGGCGACGAGGTCGTCGTCCAAGGGCCGAAGGCGTTCGCCATCGGTCGCGCGCAGATGCACGGCGACGCCATGGTGGAATCGACGCGCGGCGAAGCCTGCAGCGTCCGCCACGTCGAGGAGACGTAGGCTCGACGCACCGCCGCTCGCGGGCGATTCGAGCGACGCGCTCGCACGAACGAACCTGTTGCGTACCGTCTTTATGAGGCCGCGAGCGCTTGATACGGTATGATTCTCGATGCGGTCGGGAGGACAGTCACGGGTGGGTCGTCGTGAAGGACCACCCGTTCCCGGAGGAGGTGCTGTTGCTGACGGCCGGTGACGGCGTCGTCAAGCCCGGGCGGCTCCCGGAACTCCTGTCGGTCGTGCAGGCGGACCTCTCGCTGCGCCTGCAGGAGTACCGCGAGCACCACGAGTGCGCGTACGAGGACGACCACCTCGTCGCGTTCTTCGTCGCGGCCGACCACTGGCCGGCCATCGCGGACCGCCTCGGGTTCGAGACGGGCGCGGTCGACGCGACGCGGTCCGCGCACGCACGATTCCTCCTCGGGCTCGGCACGGACGTCGACCGGACCGACGAGTTCGAGACCGCGCTCGACGTCCAGGACTGCGTCGTCATCGAGAAGACCGCAGCCTGACCGCGCCGCGCTCGCCGAGCGCGTCGCTCTCCGAGCCACCGCAAGGTTTCTGCCCGCCGGCGTGCACGACCGAACGTGACCGCTCGCTCGCGCTGGCTCCTCGTCGCCGTCCTCGCCCTGGTCGTGCTCGTCGCGTCGCTCGTCCCCGGCGGTGGCGGGTCGCTCTCGAGTCCCTTCGGCGTCGTCGGCGCCGACAAGTGGCTGCACGCGGCCGGGTACATGGTCCTCGCCGCCGCCGTCACGTACGCCGACGGCCGCGCGGTCGTCGGCGTCGCCGCGGCCGTCGCGTACGGCGTGCTCGTCGAACTCCTCCAGCTCGGCGTCCCCTATCGCTCCGCGAGCGCGCTGGACGCGCTCGCGAACCTCGTCGGCGCGGCCGCCGGCGCGCTCGCCGTCGCCGCGGTCGTTCGCGCCGCCGAGCGTTACGCCGGGGACGCCGCGGCGCGCTCGACGCGCGACAGGTAGCGTTCGAGGACCGCGGCCGCGGCCGCCCGCACCCGCTGCGCGCCCAGCGACGCGACCTTCCCGGCGACGTCCATCGTCGCGTCCACGCGCACCACCGCACCCTCGGTGACGTCCGCGACCGCGACCACGACGCGCGCGTCGAACGACCCCGCGTCCCCGTCGCCGCCGCCCGAGAGCACGAGCCGGCCAGCGTCGTGCTCTTCGACCGTGAAGTACGACTCGAAGGACGCACCGGTCCCGACCGCGGACCCGTCACCGACCTCCGGGACGCCGTCGGCGTCCCGGCCCGCGGGTGCCGCGACCGTCCCGACGAACGTGTCGCCGCGGCGCACTCGAGGTGGCGGGTCGCGGACGCCGGCTCCCGGCGCCCCAGCGCGACCCGTCGACTCCCGCGTCTCCTCGCGTGCCACGCGCTCCGCGCCCCCGAGCGTCTCCGGGTCAGCGAGCACGTCGAACACCGTCTCACCGTCCACGTCGACCGTCCGTTCGACCGATATCGTCAGGTCACCGATGACGTTCGTCATACCACCGCTTGGGGTCCCACGAGGGTGAGCGCGACCCCAAGGTGCCTTGGGCGAGCGCGGCGGCGTCCGCCCGCCGACGCCGACTACTCGCTCGCAGTCGTGCGAATCTCGAAACGCGCGCCGTCATCGGCCGACGCCCCGACCGCGACCGACCAGTCGTGCGCTCGCGCGATCTCCGCGACGATACCGAGCCCGAACCCCGTCCCGTCGGTCGCCGTCGAGTACCCCATCTCCATCACCGCGTCCCGGTCGTCCTCGGGGATGCCGACGCCGTCGTCCGCGACGAAGAACCCGGTCCCGTCCGCGAGCGCCCCCACCGTCACCGTCAAGTGGTCAGCGCCACCGTCCGACGCGGACACCGGCGCCTCGTCCGAGGACGTCTCGGACCCGGTCGAGCCGTGTTCGATACTATTTCGGAACAGGTTCTCGAGGAGTTCCTGGAGTCGGTTCGGGTCCGCGTCGACGTGGAGGTCGTCCGCGCGGACGTCGAGCGTGGCGTCGTCCGTGTCGACGTGACGCCACGCGAGCGTCGCCGCGGTCGCGACGTCCACGCGCTCGGTGTCGCCGACGACGTCGCCCTGGCGGGCGAGCGTGAGGAGTTCGTCGAGCATCGCCTCCATCCGCGTGAGTTGCGTGCGGACCTCCTCGACGGCGGTCACGTCCCCGGACTCGAGCGCGAGGTCCGCGTACCCGCGAGCGACGCTCAGCGGGTTCCGGAGGTCGTGACTGACGACGCCCGTGAACGCGTCCAACCGCTCGTTCTGTCGTTCGAGCTCGCGTTCGCGCTCCTTCAGCGGCGTGATGTCCGTGTAGATGAAGTACCCCGACCGGGTCTCGTCGTCGCCCGCGACCGGAACGCTCCGCAGGAGGAACCGTCGCGTCCCCGTCTCCGTTCGCCGCTCCACCTCGTCGTCGAGGCGCTCGCCGTCGTTCACCGCCGCGTGCAGTTCCTCGGCGGCGTCCCGGTCGGCCTCGGGGACGAGCAGGTCTGTCACCGGTTCGTCGATCGCGTCCGCTGGCTCGTACCCGAACGCACGGACGAACGCGGAGTTCACGCGGTCGACGACCGGGCGACCGTCGACGAGCCGGTACTGGAGCGCGGGGTCGGGGACGTTCTCGAACAGCGCCGCGAACCGGTCGCGTTCGCGCGTCACGAGCGCCTCGTAACTCACGCGCTCCCGGGCGTGCTCGACGTACGTTACGAGCAACTCCGCGAGCTCGCGGTCGGTGTCCGTGAACGCGTCCACGTCCGTCGACAGCGCCTGGAACACCGCGTCGTCACCGACGGGTATCGAGAGCGTGGACCGATACGCCGGGTCCGTCGGCGCCGCGTCCGCGTCCGCGTTCAGGTCCGGAACCACCTCGGTCTCGCCGCGACGGAGCGTCCGCCCGGCGACGCCCTCGTTCGCGTCGAGCGTCGGCGCGTTCGGCTGGAGTTCCACCGCCACCGCCGCCGCCGGCACGAGCCGGTCGTCCTCGACGCAACAGACGACGCACGCGTCGAACGCGAGCACGTCCGCCGCCGACTCCACCGCGATGTCGAAGATCTCCGATTCGGCGTCAGCCCGCGAGAGCGCCGTCGCTGCGTCGTGCAGGCGCTCGATTCGTTCGCGGGTCGCCGCCATCCTGCCCCTCGTAGGACGGGGGGACTCTTGACTGTACGGGCTCGATGAATCGGGACCGGACAGCGACCACCCCGGCGAGCGCGAATCAGGCGACGGGGTAGAACGGCGGGGTGAGTCAGGCGACGGGGTAGAACGGCGGGGTGGGTCAGGCGACGGGGTAGAACGGCGGGGTGGGTCAGGCGACCGGGTAGAACGGCGGGGTGAGTCAGGCGACCGGGTAGAACGGCGTGAGTTCGTTCGACCAGTGGAGTTCGTCGTCGTACACGACGAGATAGCCCTCGTCGTCGAGGAAGTCCGCGAGCTCGGTCGCCGACAGCTCGAACGCGAGGCCGTTCGCGAGCAGGCGCGGTCGGACCTCCGGGACGTCCGGATGCCAGAACAACCCCGCGGTCGGTCCACCCGCCTTCCCCGTGACCGCGAACGTCCCGTCGCCGTTCGCGACCACGTGCAGCGGGATGTAGTTCACGCTGTCGTCCGCCTGGAGCGTGTGCGTGCCGTCGCCCGCGACCACCACGTCGAACGCGCCGTCGACGTACCGGTCGACGAGCCGACGCGACAACTCCAGGCCGAACCCGTTCACGAGCAGGCGGACGAACGACTCCGCGGCCGTCCGCGACACCGCGCCCGTCCGACTCGCGCCGGCGACCGCGCCGGCGTCCACGAGCGACCGCGCGACCGCGCTCGCCGCGTCCGCGTCAGTCGACGCGCCCGTCAAGTCGAGCGCGAACAGGCGCGCGCCGACCGCCTCGACCGTCTCCAGGTCGAGGACGCCGTCCGCGCACACGACGCCACCGTCGGGCGTGCGCTCGGCGACGACGTGCACGAACGCACGCCGCTCCGCGAGCGCCGCCGCGAGGTCCGCGGTCGTCGCGTCCCGTCGCTCGACCACGGACAGGTCGACGAGCCCGTCGTAGTGCCGGTAGAACGCCGTCACCGCCTCCTGGTCGCCGTCGCGGCCGTGTCCGACGACGAGCACCTCCGGCTCGCCGTCGTCCAGGCCCGCGTCGAGATGCGAGAGGTAGTTCTCGTACGCCGCCGGCGACGCCGCGTACGTCCCCGGGCGCGTCCCCGGTGCGAGCCACGCGGACGTCACGGACGGGTCCGCGCTCGCGCCGACCGCGTCGAACGCCGACGGCAGGTAGACGCGCGCCTCGTGGTGCGCGAGATGCCCGAGTGCGGTCGCGTACTCGGCGGTCGGCTCGACGAACGCGACGTGCGAGCGCGCCGGGAGTCGACTCCGGATGCGCTCGAACGGCGCGTCCAGGTACGCCACGAGGCGCTCGGCGGGCGTCGCATCGAACAGCGCGTCCGCGTCCAGGCCGACGTCGTCGAGGAACTCGGCCTCCGCGAGGTCCGTCCCGCCGCGCGCCGAGTTCACGAGACAGTCCGCGTAGAACGTCCGCTGGAAGACGTCGTTCGCCGCCACGCCGAACTCGGGGAGCGCCGGGAACTCGTGGACGACGTCGTGCTCGGGAACGCGGAGTTCCGGCGTCTCGCGGTCCGCGACGCGGACGTCGGCCGCGAGGTGGTACGCGAGCGGCGCCGCCGGAATCCCGTACGCGAACTCGTCGGGGAGCACCAGCTCGATACCGGTGTCCGGCACGGCGTCGGCGACCGCGTCCGGCACGTCGGTCTCGTCGCCGAACGCGATACGGGGCGGGTACTCGCGCCACCCCGGGAGCGTCCGGTCCGGCCCGAGCGACAGGTACGCCGACGACAGCGCCGACAGCGCGGTCGCGAGCCCGCTCGCCGTCGCCGGCACCGTCACCGTCTCCTCGGGGTAATCCACGAGACTCCAGTAGCCGAACGTCACCGCCGTCGGATGCTCGAACGACAACCGGACGCGGCCGTCCGCGAGCCGCGCGAGCGTCCCCGCGCCCGTGAACTTCAGGTACGCACCGAGCTGCGAGGTGACCTTCACCAGGTGCGCGTCGTCCGCGAGCGACCACGTCTGCGTTCCCTCGCCGAGCTTCTCGAACCCCTCCGCGTCCGCGTCGCCGAGCTCCACGAGGTCCTCGCCGAACGTCAACTGGGTCGCGCGCGCCGCCACGAACTCGTCCAAGCCCTTCACGGGGATGGCTTCGGGCGTCGCGTCGTCGTCCCACCCGACGACGTCGATCGCGAGTTCGTGACCGACCCGGTCGACCGCGCGCAACGTCGCGTCCGACAGCCCCACCTCGACCATTACCCGCAGTGCGGTCGACGAGCGTATTAGGCTTGCGGGCACTCGAAGGGGATTTGAGCGAGCGGCCCCAGACTCCGGTAATGAGCGAACCGAGTCCGGAGGTCTACGAGCGCGGTCGTGGGATGGACGCGCACAACGAGGTGATGCGCGGCATCCGCGCGCAGAAGGACGCGACGTACGACCCCCACGAGCCGACGCGCGTGTGGCTCGACGAGGACAACACGCCCGGTGGCGTCTACGACAGCCTCACCATCATCCTCAACACGGGCGGGTGTCGGTGGGCGCGAGCGGGCGGCTGCACGATGTGCGGGTACGTCGCCGAGTCCGTCGAAGGTGGGAGCGTCGCGCACGACGCGCTCATGGACCAGATCGACGTCTGTCTCGACCACGAGCGCGAGAACCTCGGCGAACCCGGCGAGGACGACGAGCAAGCGGGCCTCATCAAGATCTACACGTCCGGGAGCTTCCTCGACGAGCGCGAGGTCGGCGCCGAAACCCGGCAGGCCATCGCCGAGACGTTCGCGGACCGCGAGCGCATCGTCGTCGAGAGCCTCCCGGACTTCGTCGACGCCGAGAAGGTCGCGGACTTCACGCAGCACGGCCTGGACGTCGACGTCGCGGTCGGCCTGGAGACCGCGACCGACCGCGTCCGCCACGACTGCGTGAACAAGTACTTCGACTTCAGCGACTTCGAGGACGCCGCGATGGCCGCGAAGGAAGCGGGCGCCGGCGTGAAAGCCTATCTCCTCATGAAGCCGCCGTTCCTCACGGAACCCGAAGCCCTGGAAGACATGAAGGCGAGCGTCCGCAAGTGCGCGGGCGTCGAGGGCTGCCACACGGTGTCGATGAACCCGTGTAACGTCCAGCGGTACACGATGGTCGACGAACTCTACTTCCGCGGCGGCTACCGGCCGCCGTGGCTCTGGTCGGTCGCCGACGTCCTCGAATCGACCGCGGACGAGGACGTCATCGTCGTCAGCGACCCCGTCGGCCACGGGAGCGACCGCGGCCCGCACAACTGCGGCGAGTGCGACGACAACGTCCAGACGGCCATCAAGGACTTCGACCTCCGCCAGGACCCGTCGGTGTTCGAGCAGGTGTCCTGCGAGTGCGAGGCGACGTGGGAGACCGTGCTCGAACGCGAGACCGAGTACAACGCACCGCTGGTCGACTGAGCGCGGCCCGTCCCGCACCCGGCCCGTCTCGTTTTTCGTTCGCGTACCGAGCCGTCAGTCGTCGCCGAGCGCTTGCTCGCCGTTCGCGTAGGCGTCCGTGCGCTCGTCGACGGTGACGGCGCCGGTCTCGTCGACGGTGACGTGCATGCCGGCGTAGGGGAACGTGAGAACCGCGCTCGAGTCGTCCGCGATGGTGTCCAGGGCCTCCGGGTCCACGACCTCCGCGAGCGGTGGGAGGTCCAGTTCGTCGCGGTCGGTCCTGGCTGCGGCGGCTTCGATCACGCGCGTCGACGCGCTCCGGTCTGCACGACTCATGAGCGACCCGGGGGACGGACGCACCATAAGCGTTCGTCAGACAACTCTGAACGCCGTGCTCGTTCTCCGGATTCTCAGGGGGTCGCCCGGGGTATTCAGGGCGGTTCCGTCGATTATCGGCAACCAAAGTCGGCACGCTGGAGCAGGTACTTCCCGTCGGCGTCCGCACGCCGGCGCTGATGGCTCGCGCGCGACCACCGACGGCGACCCTCGTCTGCGGATTGCGCGAACGGCTCGCGACGACACGGCGGCGTCGCTGCGGAACGACCGCGTTTCTACGGAACTGGACGTCACAGAAGCACGTGCGACGCCGCGCGATGCGGCGCCGACCTCCTCACTACGACCCATTGCGACCAGAATGACTTAAAGAACCGTGCGGGTCGTTCTCGCGACTCGGGCCGTCCGGCGCGTCGACGAACCACGACGTCTCCGCTGGCTAGTCTGGGGTGACGCGCTGCTGTACGAGCGAGCGACGTAGAATCGCGTACGACGCCGCAGGGTGCGGCGTCAACCTCCTCACTACGACCCATTGCGACCAGAATGACTTAAAGAACCGTGCGGGAGCGTCCCAATCGACCGTCGACGACGCCCACGAATGGCGTGCCGTGTGCTATCGTTCGTCCCGGTATCGGTGGCGTCACCTACCGACACCGGTGTCCGCGTCTCGTTAAGTACGGCAGGCGGCTACGGACGCACCACGACCATGTCCCAACAGAAGGCCGACTACGTAGACGACGCCGACATCGACACCGACCTCGACGCCCAACCCGACGACGACACCATCGAGGAGGCCGTCGCGAACCTCGAAGCGAACGGGTTCGCGGTCGACGTCGTCGACACCGCCGACGACGCGCTCGACGCCATCGTCGACGAGATTCCCGCCGGTGCGTCCGTGATGAACGGGCACTCGACCACGCTCGAGGAGATCGGGTTCGTCGACTACCTCGGCGGCGACGACCACGACTGGGAGAGCCTCCCCGACCACGTCTGGAGCATCGACGACGACGCCGAACGCCAGGCCGCACGCCGCGACGCCCAGACCGCGGACTACTTCCTCGGCGGCATCAACGCCATCGCCTCCACGGGCGAACTCGTCGCCGCCGACATGTCCGGGAGCCGCATCGGCGCCTATCCGTTCGCGGCCGGGAACGTCGTCATCGTCTCCGGCGTGAACAAGATCGTCGACACGCTCGACGACGCCTTCGACCGCCTCGAAGAAGTCGCGTACCCGCTCGAGAACGAGCGCGCACAGGAGGCCTATGGCGTCGAATCCGCCATCGCGAAGCAACTCGTCTTCCGCAAGGAGATGGAGGAAGGCCGGACGACGGTCGTCCTCGTCCGCGACCAACTCGGGTACTGACCCCGAACGGTACCGACGCGTTCAGTCGTCGGCCTGGATGACGTCCGCCTCGGTCGCGATGGGAACCGAGAGCGTGACGACGGTCCCACGGGGCTCGTTCGCCTCGAACTCGATGGAGCCGCCGGACTGACTGACGACCCAGTCGACGAGCCAGAGGCCGAGGCCGCTCGCGTGCCGGAGTTGCGTTATCTCGCGCTCCTCGCCGATGAGTTCGCGCTCGGTGTCCGGGATGCCCGGGCCGTCGTCCGCGACCTGCAAGCGGAGCATGTCGTCGCGGTCGCCCGCGTACTCGGCGCGCACCGTCACCGTCGGCGTCGACGAGTCGTTGTGCTCGACGGCGTTCTCCATCACGTGATAGATCGCGGTCCGGAGCATGTCGTCCGCGCGAACCGCGACGTCCGCGGTCACGTCCACGTCGATGACCGCGTCCGGGTACTCCTCGCGGATGCGTGCCGCGCTCGTCTCCACGCTCTCGGTGACGCTCACCGGCCCCGTCGCCTGCGTATCCCGGTCGAGCGTCCGTTCGACCGCGCGCGTCTTCTCCGCGAGCCCGAGCAGGTCGTCCGCGCGCTCGATGACCTGGTCCGCGTACCCGGCCGCCGTCGAGTCCGTCACCGCGTCCTGGAGCATCTCCGCCGATCCCTTGATGATGTTCATGCCGTTCCGGAGGTCGTGCCGGAGGACGCGATTCAGTATCTCCACGCGCTTCTGGCGTTCCTTGCGTTGCGTGATGTCCGTGTACACGAAGAACGTCATCGGCTCGTCGGCGTCCGCGTCCACGGGGACCGCCGTCAACTGGAAGTCCCGCAGGCCGTCGGTCGTCCGCCGTTTGACCTCCTGCTCGACGACGTGTCCCTCGCGGCCGCGGCGGTCGATGTCCCGGGCTTCGTCGAGGCGGTCGACGGGCACCACGAAGTCGTTCAGGTTCCCGCCGACGATGTCCGCGCTCCCGTACCCGAACACGCCCTCGAACGCCGGGTTCACCGCCTCCACGATCGCGCCGTCGTCGGTGTGACGCGTCTGCACGACCGGGTCCGGGACGTTCTCGAACAGCGCCGCGAACCGGTCGCGTTCCCCGCGCAACCGTCCCTCGAACTCGATGCGTTCCAGCGCGTCCTCGACGTGCCGCATGAGGAGTTCCGCGAGCTCGAGGTCGTCCTCGTCGAACGCACCGACCTCGTCGCTGACCGCCTGGAACACGCCGTGTTCGCCGATCGGAACCGACACGAGCGACCGGTACGTGCGTTTCTCCGGCGTCGCCTCGTTGTCCGCGCGGACGTCCTCGAACAGGAACGACTCGCCCGTCCGATGGGTCTTCCCGGCGATACCGTCGCTGACGTGCGCGGTCTGCTTGTAGCCCTCCGGCTCGATCTCCGAGGACAACCCGACCGAGTACAGGTACTCGCCGCGGACCTCGTCGATACCGCAGACGTCGAAGTCGAGGATGCCTTCGGCCGCCTCCACCGTCAACCGCCAGACGTCGTCGCGTCGCTCGCAGTCGTCGAGCAGCGACGCGACCTCGTGCAGGTGCTCTATCTTCCGGCGTTTCTCGCCGAGTTCGGACTGGATGCGTTTGCGCTCGCGGACGTCCCGCACCACGCCCGCAACCCCGCCCGCGTCCACGCCACCGGGGAGGACGCCGACGTTCGCCTCGCACGGTATCTCCGTCCCGTCCACCGCCCGTATCCGAACCTCGAGCGTCCCCACGCCCGTCGTCTCGCCGTCGTCGTCCGTCATCCCGGACAGCTGCTCGGTCGCGTTCGCGTACGTGTCCTCGCCGACGAGCGTCGACGCGTGCATCCCGACGAGTTCGTCGCGGTCGTACCCCGTCATCTTCGTGAGGGTGTCGTTGACGGTCTCGACGAACCCGTCGCTGTCGAGCGCGAACACGCCCGCGCCGACCGTCTCGACGATCGTCTGCTGGAAGCGTAGTTCCGCCTCGCGACTCGTCCGGTCGAGCGCCGCGGTCGCCGCGGACGCGAGGATCGTCGACAACTGGATGGCCGTCTCGTCGAACCCGTGTTCGTCGCGCGCGCCGAGCGCGAGCGTCCCGTGGTCGCCGAGCGGATGCACGACCGCGCTCCGGATGGGGGTGTCGTCGGGGAGCGTCGTCGCCGACGGGATGTCGGACTGGACGACGCGACGGTCGCCGGTCTCGTACACCTCCCAGTTCAGGCTCTCGCCGGCGACGACCGGCGGCGGGTCGCCGAACTCGGCGGTCGCCGCGGTCGCGTGCAGTGCCTCGCCGTCCTCGTCCGCGAGGTACGCGGCCGAGTACGGCTGACCGAGGATCTCCTCGACGGCGGTGACCGCGGTCTCGGCGACGGTCTCGGCGTCGTCGGCGCGGACGAGGTCGCGCGTCACCGACCGCAGCTGGGCGATGGTTCGCTTGCGTTGCTCGCGGTCGGTGACGTCGTGAACGAGCGACACGGAACTGCGGACGTTGCCGTCGTCGTCGGTCGCGTTCGTCGAGTGCCACTCGCACGTGATGCGCGTGCCGTCCTTCCGGACGTTCTCGTTGACGTTCGTCAACCGGCCGGGCGTCGACAGCGCGGTGTCGCAGACCGATTCGACGTCGTCGCGGGCGTCGTCGGGGACGACGAGTTCGAGGAGGTGCTCGCCGACCGCTTCCGCTTTCGTGTACCCGAACAGCGCTTCAGCGCCGCTGTTCCAGCGGACGATGACGTCGTCCGTGTCGACCTCGACGAGCGCGAGCGGCGCCTCCTCGACGACGACCGCCGGGTCGGCGCGCACCGAGCCGGCCGGTACCGGATCGCTCGGTCTCGAACCGTCCGGCCTCGAGTCCACGGCGGCGTCGTCGCCGACGAGCCGTTCGACGCGCTCGGCGAGCACGGACACGTCGTCGTCCTTCGTGACGTAGGCGTCGGCGCCTGCGGCGACCACGTCACCGGCGACGCGTTCGTCGCCGTGCGCCGTGTAGACGACGACGGACGCCTCCGGGACGTGCTCGTGGACGTGCTCGCAGAACGCTATCGTCCCGCCGTCCGCGGGGTCGGCGTCCGGGAGCGCGTACTCGGTGACGACGACGTCGAACCGCGTGTCAGCGAGCGCTGCACGCGCCGCTGCTGCTGTCTCGACAGTCGTCACGTCCGCGGAAAGTGCCGACGTCACGGCCGGCACGTCTGGCGACCCGTCGACGTACAGGACGCGAGGCCCACCTCCCCGCTCGTCCGAATCCGATGCCACCACTACTCGTCTTGTGTACGGACGGCACGGGGTTTAAGCTTTGAGGCAGGTTCACAAGCGTGGTTTCGTCGGCACGCCGTCGCCGATTATTCGGCGTCGACGGCGCGCGCGAATCCCTCGAGGAGCGGGCGGCCGTCGGTGCCGCCGACGTCCGCGAGCGCCGCGCGCTCGGGGTGGGGCATCAGGACCGCGGTGGTGTCGCGCTCGCCGAGGACGCCGGCGACGTTGTGCTTCGAGCCGTTCGGGTTCGCGTCGACGGACGGCTCGCCGTCCTCGTCGCAGTACCGGAAGAGCACGCGGTCGTTCGTCTCCAGTTGCGTGAGTCGGTCGTCGTCGACCTCGTAGCGGCCTTCGCCGTGCGCGATGGGAAGCGAGATGACGTCACCGGCCTCGTAGCCGGCGGTCCACGGCGTGTCGGCGTTCTCGACGCGGAGGTGGACGTGCTCGCACTGGAAGCGCGCCGATTCGTTCGTCGTGAACGCGCCGTCGGTGAGGCCGGACTCGCACCCGACTTGCGCGCCGTTGCAGACGCCGAGGACGGGGACGCCGTCCGCGGCGGCGTCCCGGACGTCGTTCATGATGGGCGACCGGGCGGCCATCGCGCCGGCGCGCAGGTAGTCCCCATAGGAGAATCCGCCGGGGAGCATGACGCCCGTGACGTCCTCGGGGAGGCCGTCCTCGTGCCAGACGATCTCGGCGTCGACGCCGACGTCGTCGAGCGCGCGGAGTGCGTCGCGGTCGCAGTTCGACCCGCCGAAGCGGACGATGGCGACGGTCATGCCTCGCGTTCGGCGACCGCGACCTCGTAGTCGTGGATCGTCGGGTTCGCGAGCAGTCGTTCGGCCATCTCGCCCGCGCGTTCGCGGGCGGCGGCCTCGTCCTCGGCGTCGAGGTCGACCTCGAAGCGGTCGGCCGCGCGGAGGTCCTCGAGGTCGAAGCCGAGGCGTTCGAGCGCGCGCTGGGTCGTCTCGGCCTCCGGGTCGAGCACCCCGTGCTTCAGCCGGACGGTCACCGTGGCGGTGTACGCGGTCATCGACTGGAAGCGCGCGTTCGTGGTCAAAAACTCTTGTGCAATCCCTTCGTGATACACGATTGTGGATAACGCCGCGACCTTAGGGAGCGACGAAACAATCGAGCGGGGAGTGCAACGACCCGCGAGATAGACGGGGCGACCGACGGGAGCCCCGAGACGGAACGGGCTGACCGAAGGGAAGCCCGTGGAGTGCGTCGCGACCAGCGGGAGCGACGATACGGTCGAGCGGGGAGCGTAGCGACCCGCGAGCGGGTGTCGTCTGTCGTGAGGATGCGGCGGTCGACGGCGGAGTGTGCGACGGTACGATTATGCGGCTGCGAGTGTTGTTCGATAGCATATGACGAACAAGTCAGGGAAGTCGCTGGGGGGCGGCGCCGCACAGGCTTACCGCTGGGTGTTCGGTATCGGGCACGAGCGGAACGTCGGCGGCCTCGAGCGGACGATACGGTACCTCCTCGGGTTCGCGTGTCTCGCCGCCGCGGCCGGCGTGCTGCTCGCGCCCGTCCTCGAGAGCGGGCTCGGTAACGTGCCACTCGGGGCCGCCCTCGCCGTCTGTGGTCTCTATCTCGTCTACGAGGCGCAGGTCCAGTACTGCCCGCTGAACCACACCGTCGGTCGGAGCACGTATCGGCAACACGACTGAGGCGTCGCGTCCCGACCCCGGAACGTGTGGAGTCGACCCGTTGACGCCGACGAGAGCGTGGCCTTGACGGCCGCGACACCGGGGGCGCGCTTATGCTCGCAGCACTCGTATCGGTCGACATGAAGCGAGCCCTCAAGGTTCTCGGTGGCGCGCTCGGCGCGACGGCCGTTGCCGTCGCGGTCTGGGACGCGTGGGCGCGGTTCGGGCAGTCCGACGTGGAGACGGTCCCGTACACGGTCATCGAGCGCGACGGTGCGTTCGAACTCCGCGAGTACCCGGACGTCGTGGTGGCGCGGACGGTCGCGCCGAGCCAGCGCGAGGCGTTCCGCCGGTTGTTCGCGTACATCGACGGCGCGAACGAGCGCACGCAGGGCGTCGCGATGACCGCGCCGGTGGCGACGACGCCCGGCGTCGACGTCGCGATGACCGCACCCGTCACCACCGAGCCCGTCGAAGCGGGCGTCGAGATGGCGTTCTTCCTGCCGTCCACGTACACGCTCGACGGCGCGCCCGAGCCGACCGACGACCGCGTCGAACTCGACGTCGTCGAACACCGGCGCGTCGCCGCCTACCGGTTCTCGTGGTTCGCGACCGAGGCCAGCGTCGAGCGCGGCCGCCGCCGCCTCGACCACGCGCTCGCCGACCGCGGCCTCGCCGCCGCCGGCGACCACGAACTCCACCGGTACGACGACCCGCGAACGCCGCCCTGGCAGCGCCGGAACGAACTCGTCGTCGAACTCGCCTGAACGGCCGTCGACGCGACCGATACCGGGCGGCGTCTCGCATCGTCTCGACCACCGATACCGGACGGCGTCTCGACCACCGATACCGTCGTCGGGAACCCGTCACGAAGCGAGATTTATGCTCTCAGCGAGCGTCCAGTTCGGTATGCTAGAGCTGCTCGTCTCCGCGCTCGTCGTCCTCGTCGTCGTCGCCGTCGTCGCGCTCGGCGCGGTCGCCGTCGGCCTCGTCTCCGTCCGCGAGTTCTACCGCGGGCGCACGGAGCGCACCGACGTCGCCACCATCGACGACACCGACCCAGCGGACCCGACCGTCCGCTGAACGCCCTTGCAAGCCCCCGGCGACGACCGCGAACCCTAGGCACTCGCGAACGCACCGCTGCCCGCACGTGACGCGTTACCGTCCACGCGCCCCGTCCACGGTTGCGTGGAAGGGAACCCTTTTGCTCGCGCGTGGCCTCAGCGTCGACTGATGTCTCAGTCGACCAGCAGTCGGAGGTGGCACCGATGACCAGTGACTTCGCCGAGATCACGGTCGTCGGAGGAGACAAGACCGGACTCATCGCGAGAGTGACCTCCCTGCTGTTCGAGCGCGGAATCAACATCGAGGACCTCGACCAGGCGGTCCGCGAGGACGTCTTCCGGATGACGCTGCACGCGGACACCGACGAGATGGTGTGCACGCAGGCGAAACTCCGCGAGGACCTCCACGACCTCGGCGACGAACTCGACGTCGACATCCAGGTTCGGTTCCCCGAGGACCGCGAGACCCAGCAGATCGCGGTGCTCGTCACGCAGGAATCCCATTGCCTCGAACGATTGTTCCAGGCGTGGGCGAGCGGCGACCTCGGCGCGGACATCTCTGTCGTCATCGGGAACCACGACGACCTGGAGCCGCTCGCGGAGAAGTACGAGGTCCCGTTCCACGACGTCGGCGACGAGAAGGGGACGCCCGACGAGGGCGAACTCCTCGACCTGCTCGCGGAGTACGACGCGGACCTCATCGTGCTCGCGCGCTACATGCGCATCCTCAGTCCGGACGTCGTGTTCCGGTACGAGGACCGCATCATCAACATCCACCCGAGCCTCCTCCCGGCGTTCCCGGGCGCGAAAGCGTACCGGCAGGCCCTGGAGGAGGGCGTCCGCATCGCGGGCGTCACCGCGCACTACGTGACGACGGACCTCGACCAGGGCCCCATCATCACGCAGCGCGCGTTCGACGTCCCCGACGACGCCGAGATCACGGACCTCAAGGAACGCGGCCAGCCGCTCGAAGCCGAAGCACTGCTCGAAGCCGTGCGCCTCCACCTGAACGACGAGGTGAGCGTCCACCGCGGCCGGACGCGCCTCCGCGAGAACCGCGAGGAATCCTACCAGCTCGGGCTCCCCGAGGAAGCCGACCGCGCGAACCCCGACCGGCCCGTCGACGGGCTCGGCGACGTCGTCAGCGACGACGACTGACCCGCGGACGCGGTCGCGTCGGGACGCCAGTTATCCTTGCTCCCAGTTCTCGAGACAGTCGTCGTCGCAGAAGTGTACGTGTTCGCTGTCGCCGTCGACGATTCGCGAGCGGACGCGGTGACTGTCGCCCGTCACTGGCGCACCGCAGTCGGCGCACGCGGGGGCGTCGTCGGCGTCCACGTCGCCGACGTCTGACGTAGGGTCGACCATGCTACCCGAACGCAAGCCCCGGAGTGGCTTGAACGCCCCGAGGGTGGCAATTATTCGGCGGCGTCGTCTGGTGCCTCGTCGCCGTCCGCGTCTTCGTCGTCGGCGTCCGTGTCGTCGGTGGCGGCGACGAGGCCGTCGGTCGTCTCGAAGGCCTTCGCGTCGCCGTCGCGGACGCTGATACCCTTGGAGGCGAGGTGCCTGGTCTGGTTCTGCGCGAAGTCCTCCTCCGTGGTCCCTCGCGTCGCGAGGACGACGACGTGCGCCGAGCCCTCCGGACGCATGGTGCGGCCGGCGCGCTGGGTGCCCTGACGTCTGGAGCCGCCGAGTCCGGAGGCGACGACCGCGACCTCGGCGTCCGGGAGGTCGATGCCCTCGTCGGCGACCCGGGAGACGACGAGGACGCGGCGGTCGCCGTTCCGGAACTCCCGGAAGAGGCGGTCGCGTTCGCTGTGAGCCATCTCCCCTGAGATGAACGGCGCGTCGAGCGCCTCCGCGAGTTCCTGGCCGTGGTCGAGGTACTCGACGAACACGAGCGCCTTCTTGTCCGGATGCTCGCGTTCGAGGACGTGCTCGGTCTCCGCGATCTTCGCGGGGTTCGCGGCCGCCGCCTGGCGCTTGTCGTGCCCGTCGCGCTTCGCGTGCCGTTCCTGTGCCTCGTCCGACCCCCACGGCACGTACCGGACCTCGACCTCGGGGTCCTGCACGAACCCGGCGTCGAACAGCGCGTCCCAGTCGGTCCCGATTGGTGGGCCGACGAGCGTGAATATCTCCTCCTCGCGGTCGTCACCGCGAACGGGGGACGCCGTCAACCCGAGCCGGTGCTTGCTCTGGAGGTCCACGCTCCGCCGGTGGATGGGCGCGGGCACGTGATGCACCTCGTCGTAGACGACGAGCCCCCACTCGCGGTCGTCGAACAGCTGGCGATGGCGGTCCATGCCCGCGGTCTGATAGGTCGCGATGGTCACGGGTCGAATCTGCTTCTTCCCGCCGTGGTACTCGCCTACTTGCGAGTCAACCAGGTTCGTGTGCGTCAGCAGTTCCTCGCGCCACTGCGTCGCCAGCTCGCGACTCGGGACGAGGACCAGGGTTTCGCCGCCGACCGCTTCGATGCAGCCCATCGCGGCGACGGTCTTCCCGCTCCCCGGCGGCCCAACCAGCACGCCCGCGCCCTTCTCGTCGAAGCGGTCCACCCACTCCTGCTGGTAGTCACGCAGCCGCAGATGGAGCTGGACGTCGAGGGCTTCTCCGGTCTCCAGGTCGCGGCCGTCCTCGACGGGATACCCGGCCTCGTAGAGCACGCGCTTGACCTCCGCGACGCGGTCCTCGGCCACCCACGCCTCCGTATCGGAGATGACGGCGCGGAGCGCGCCCTCCGGCAATCGCTGCTCGGCGACGTTCCCCAGGAGGCTCTCGTTCGCCGCGACGAGGACGACGTAGCCGTCCTCGTGCGTCCGGAGCTCGAACCGGTGCGCGCGCTTGTACTGCTCGACCACCCACTCCTCGAACGTCGACGGCCACACCGGCAGCACCGACTGCATCGTCGCCACCAGCTCCTCGTGCGTGTCGTACGGCGCCTGCCAGACGTCCTCCCGACGCACCTCGTAGAGGTACCCGCCGGTGCGCGTGGTGTCCTTGAGGCGCGCGAACTGCGCGAGCTGCGCCCTGGTGAACTGCTCGGGCTGGTCGACGACGATCTCGCGGCGCTCCGGGAAGAACACGACGCGCTCGCGTTCGACCATCCGCGCCCAGTCGCTCGCGTAGAACACCGTCGGGTCCTCCGCGACGCTCGCGCGCTCGACGTCCCCGCGCTCCTCCAGCGCGTCCAGCGCCTGCATCGCGCGCTCCTGGCTGACGTCGAGACGGCGCGCGAGCGCCGTCGCCGTGATGACGGGCCGCCCGTGGTCCTCCAGCGCGTCGTAGAACCGGTCGACGGACAGCTCCTCTGTCTCCGTATCGCTCTCGGTCACTACCCGCCGGTAGCGGCCGCGCAGGCAAAGGGATACCGTCCCACCGCCGACCCGACGCCCCCGCTCTCGCTCGACCACCGGCGGCCCTCTCACGACCCGCCGCTATCGGTCGTTCCCACGCGCTGAGAACGGTTTCGGCGTCCTGAGAACCACTCTCTCTTTATATTGGGTTGGTAGTCGAATCCTGAAGTGTAGAGGTGCAAGCCAATGTCCGCACAAACCCGCAAACTGGACGCAGAACTGTTCGGCCGAGAGACCAACTTCGAGTATAGCGAGCACTGGATCGGCTACGCGCTCGTCGGCCTTCGGGTCGTCATGGGTTGGGTCCTCCTCCAGGGTGGGCTCACCAAGCTCGTCACGTACCTGGACGGGAACCCCGAGAACAACTGGACGGCCGCGGGGTACCTCGCGAACGCCATCCCCGAAGGCAACCCGTTCATGGGGCTGTTCGCGGACATGGCTGGGAGCGGGTTCGTCGACATCCTCGTGATGTGGGGCCTCACCCTCACGGGCATCGGCATCATCCTCGGCGCGTTCGTCCGCTGGAACGCGTTCTGGGCGGCCGTGATGATGATGATGTTCTGGGCGGCGAGCCTCACCGGCGGCCTCATGCAGGGCCTCCCGCTCGCACACGGCTGGGTCGTCGACGACCACGTCGTGTACGCGATGCTCCTGTTCGGCCTCGGCGCCATCGGCGCCGGCCGCATCCTCGGCGTCGACGGGTTCCTCGAGGAACTCGACTTCGTCAAGGAGAACCGCTGGGTCCGCCTCCTCATGGGCTGACCACGACCTGAGCCCTCCAGTTGCGCGCGGGTTGCGCGCACGAGCCGATCCTTCTTCTGAAACTACGCCACTGAGACGCAGCGCCGTCGTCCGTCCCTGCGATGGACCGTTGTCGTCCGTGCGCTACGTCGCTGTCCTACTTGTTGTCGAGCCGGCGGACCTTCCCGACCGCCGACGAGAGCGGCGGTGCGTCGAACAGCTCCAGGCCGGTGTAGGCGTTCGTGCCGGCGGCGTACATGTCGCGCGCGATGGAGAGGACCTCGTCGTCGAGCGGTTCGGGGTCGACCTCGCACAGCGCCTTCCAGTCGGCTTCGTCGCGTTCCTTCGCCGCCGTCTTCGCGTCCGCGACGGCGCGCACCCAGTCGGGCTGCGTGCGCTTGTGGTACTGGCGGATGACTTCCTTCGAGAGCTGGGTGCCCTCGTAACTGAAGCGGTTCTCGTCGAACGTCCCGACGACGTCCGCGACGCGGATCTCGCCGTCGTAGTAGAGGCACTCTATCTTCCCGTCCTCGTGCGTGAGGCCCTGCGACGCCGCTTGCTCGGTGACGACGCCGTTCACGTCGCGCGCGACGCGCTCGAGGGCGTCGATGTCGGCGACGCCCGCGATGCGGTCGGCTTCCTCGCGGGAGAGGTAGCGGTCCGAGCGCTCGTACTTCGTGGAGAACTCGACGATAGGTTCCGCGAGGTCGACCGCGTCGTCCGGCCACGCGTCGTAGTCGAGTCCGTGGTCTTCCGGGGTGGTCCGCGAGCGGAGGCTGGAGCCCACGGGGACCTCGTTCCGGAACACGATCTCGAGCGGGACGAGGTAGTTCTCGCCGGCGTCGGCGTGGTACGCGTCGTAGTCGTAGTCGCGGCCGTCGACGGGGAGGTCCGGGACCTGCGTGAGGTCGATGGCCATCTCCCACGGCGGCGTGGACGCGTCCCGGAGCGGGACGACGTCGCCGTCGTCGACGACGCCACGGTAGTGCGTGGGAATCCCTGCATCTTCCAGTAGCTCGAAGTTGAACGCGCCCATCGAGCACAGCGACGCGCCCTTGTCGGGGATGCGGTCGGGCATCTTCCCCCAGTCGAACACCGAGTAGTCGTCCGTGAACACGAACGCGCCACGCCCCAGTTCGTCCGCGGTCGCGGGCTCCTCGACGCGGAAGTCCTTCACCGAGGTCATGCCGACTCACGCTCTCCGGTTGCGGCGACGGTCATGCCGACTCACGCTCTCTGGTTGCGGCGGCGGTCATGTCTCGAACGCGGATTCGCGGGGTAATCAACTTTCATGACTGCGGTGGCTGGCCTGCCGGTTCCGACTCCTCGGCGTCACCGTCGTCGAAGGATTAATTTCGTATGTATTCGTGTGTCGGTCCAAGGATGAACGTGATTCCAGGGAACGACGTCCGTGGGTGGTCGTCGTGGTAGTGGAGCAGGTCGTCGGGGCGAGCCTCTACCTCGTGCTGCCGCTCGTGCTGTTCGGGTACTGGGTGACGATGTACGACGCACGGGTCGGTGGGGCGCTCGCCGGGTACGCGCTCGGCGTCGGCGTCGGGCTGCCGGTGAGCGACGTGGCGGCGCTCGGCGCGGGCGTCGCACTCGCCGCGGTGTTCGCGGGGGTCGCGCACTACGAGGACCGCTTCGGGTGGGCGGTCGTCGGCGGCGCGACCGGCCTCCTGCTCGGCGGGTTCGCGCTCGGCGGCGTCACGACCGTCACGGGAGCGGGCGCCGGGCTCGCGCTCGCGGTCGTCCTCGGTGCGCTCGCCTGGAAGTTCCCGCGCGGCACGCTCCCGCTCGCGACGGGCGTCCTCGGCGCGCTCCTCGCCGCGACCGCGATCACCGCGGGCGGCGATTCGAGCGGTGGCGACCTGACGAACGTCGCGGTGACCGCGGTCGTCCTCGGCGGGTTCGTCGCGCTCATGATACAGCCGTGGACCGCCGAACTCGGCGACAGCGTTCCGCCGCTGCTCCCGCTCCGGGTGCGGAACTGGTTCGACCTCGTCCCCGAGGGCGGCGTCGAGGACGCGGTCTGCCCGAACTGCGGGCAGCGCGTCGACCCGGCCGCGCCGTACTGCGGGAACTGCGACGCGTCCCTCGCCGGCATCGTCGGCCCCGCCGACGGCGCCACCGGGGACGCGACCGAGACGACCGTCACCGACGTCCCCGACGACGCCGTCGCGGTCGACGTCCCGTGTCCGGAGTGCGGCGACCGCCCCATCGAGGAGGCCGCGACCGGCGTCGGCCTCGTCGGGATGCTGCTCGCGTACCGGTGGAGTTCGCGGACCGTCGTGGGCTGCCATCAGTGCAATCGCTCGCGGCTCTGGGGGCTCGCCGGGAAGAACCTCCTCCTCGGGTGGTGGAGCATCGCGTCGCTGTTCGCGAACCCCTTCACCATCCTCTGGAACCTCGGCCGCGGCGCGGTGAACCGCGGGCCGTCGACGAAGCTCGCGCGGACGCTCGCGGAGTCCGGCGTCGACTTCCAGTACCTCGCGGACGCGAGCGAGTTCGACGCGAGCGACTACGGCGAGCACGAACTCCTCAAGCGCGGACTCCTTCGACTCGGCGTCGCGGTGATGCTCGCGGACGGCAACGCGGACCCGACCGAGGCCGCCGCCATCCGCGACCACGCCCTCGAGCTGTTCCCGGACGCCGACCGGAACGAGCTCCAGGAGCGCGTGACGGAGTACGCGAACGGGACGACGAACGCCGCGAAGGTCGCCGACGGCCTCGAGGAGACGCTCACGCGCGACGGCCGCCAGCTCGCGCTCCGGTTCGCGGCACAGGTCGCAGTCGCCGACGGCGACGTCGACGACGCGGAAGCACAACTCCTGGCGACGATAGCGGACGAACTCGAGCTCGACGACGGCGCCGTCCAGGACGCGATCGGGTCCGGCGTCTCGACGGAGGCCGCGCCCGACCCAGCTGCCGCGATGTAGGCGCGCGCACTGTCCACGACGCACGTCGCCGCCGCGAGAGGGCCGGTTCCACCACGCTTTTGCCGTCTACTCGCCTCGTTCGAGTCGATGACCAGCGCGCTCGACCCCGAGGCCGTTCCCGACGACGGCGACTTCGAGTTCGACGTCGTCCCCGAGACAGACCAGGGCTTCGAGAACGCGCTGGCGAAAGCGCGCGCCGGCGACCGACTCGACGTCGCGGACGGCATCGAACTCATCACGACCGGGACCGACGTCGACGGCATCGACCACGAGCGCAAGGAGCGCGTCCTGCAGGCCGCGGACGAACGCCGCCGGGACGTCGTCGGCGAGGACGTGACGTTCGTCGCGAACCTGAACAACAACGTCACGACCGCGTGCAACACCGGGTGTCTGTTCTGTAACTTCAAGGACACCGCGCACACGTTCGAGGCGGAGTACGACGGCGAGACGGATGGATTCACGAAGACCCCGACGGAGTCCCGGCAGGTGGTCGCCGATGCGCTCGACATGGGTATCTACGAGGTGACGTCGGTATCGGGCCTGCATCCGGCGTTCGCGCTCGACGACGAGCACCACGAGATGCTCCGCGAGAGCGACTGGCGGGAGACGAACTACAAGCCCCCGGAGCGATACGCCAAGCATCCGGGGACGTACGTCGAGCAGATGGACGCGATGAGCGTCGGCGACGTCCACCTGCACTCGATGACGCCCGAAGAGGGCTATCACGCCAAGCGCGGGACGGACTGGACGTACGAGGACGTCTACGGTCGACTCGCGGACGCCGGCCTGGATTCGGTGCCGGGGACCGCAGCGGAGATCCTCGTGGACGAGGTCCGGGACGTCATCTGTCCCGGGAAGATAGATACCGGCGAGTGGCTCGCGGCGATGGAGGCCGCTGGGAACGTCGGTCTCGACCTCACCGCGACCATCATGTACGGGCACGTCGAAACGGCCGCGCATCGCGTCGTCCACCTCGACGAGGTCCGCGCGCTCCAGGAGCGCGTCGACGGCGCCATCACCGAGTTCGTCCCGCTCTCCTTCGTCCACCAGCAGACGCCACTGTTCGAGCACGGCGTCGTCGACGGCGGCGCGTCGCCCGCCGAAGATGCACTCATGATCGCGGTCTCCCGGCTCTACCTCGACAACGTCGAGCACGTCCAGTCGAGCTGGGTGAAGTACGGCGACGAACGCGGCCTCAAGTACCTGAACTGCGGCGCGGACGACTTCATGGGCACCATCCTCTCAGAGGAGATAACGAAGCGCGCGGGCGGCGAGTACGGCGAGTTCCGGAGCTTCGACGACTACGTCGAGATGATCCGCTCCATCGGCCGACGACCCGTCGAGCGCTCCACGGACTACCGCCAGCGCCGCGCCATCGAGGGCGACGGCCCGCACGGCCCGCGGCTCGGGCCGCGCGCGGACGGCACGCCATTGCTCTCGCGCCGCGACGTCGACGGCGTCGCTGCGGACGACTGAACCGGTCGCGAGCGCGGTGACTCGAACCCGGGAGCCGCACGATTTTTCCTCGCGCCAACCGTGTCCGTCGACGATGCAGGTCGTTCCGTACGACCGGGCGGAGGCGCTTCGGATCGTGGAGGCGGCGCTGTCGGCGTCCTCGAAGGTGTCGTCGGTGGAGCCGGTGGAGACCGGGTTCGTCGGGAAGCGGCGCCCGCGGGGCATCGTCTCGACGACCGCGGCGATGGACGTCGTCGTGGACGTCTGCGACGTTCCACTCGTGGACGGCGGGACCGTGCTCGCGGTGCGCGTGCGGAGCGTCGACACCGGCGTCGGTCGGTCGACCGTGCAAGCGGGACTGGACGAGCGCGTCCGCGAGCGGTTCCTCGAGCGGCTCGCGGACGCGGTCGCCGGCTGGGACGACCCCACGTAGACCACTTGCCTGCACGGTCGTCGTCGGCGCTCGCTGGGCGTCCGACCCGTCCCGCCGCCGCCGCGAACCGAGGGACATTTATCAGCCTATCTACTCACTAATAGTAGATAACGTGACATCGAAAAATAACGCGTTCAGGAAGGCGGCGGCCGTCGGCCTCGCGATGCTCGTCGTCGTCTCCCTGCTCACCGCGGTCGCTGCCTACAGACAGGTCCCCGAAGGTCACGAAGGCGTCGAGAAGGAGTGGGGTGCCGTCTCCGGGAACACCCTCGAATCCGGCGCGCACTGGAAGATCCCCGTCATGCAGAGCGTGCAAGCGGTCGAGGTGCGACCGCGAACGTACACGATGAGCGCCACCCAGGGCGAAGGGAACCGCGACAGCGGCGACGCCATCGAGGTGAAGACCGTCAACGGGTCGACGGTCGGCGTCGACATCACCGTCCGGTACCGCATCAAGTCCGCCGAAGCGGACACGTTCGTCGTCGACTGGAACGACGAAGCCCAGATGGAGCACCGCCTCATCCGTCCGACCATCCGGACGGTCCTCCGCGACGAAGCGTCGAGCCTCCAGACGACGGGCGACGACGCGATCTACACGCAACAGGGACGCGAAGCCCTGGAGACCGCCGCGCTCGAAGCGCTCGACTCCGAGTTCGAGGACGAACCGATCGTGCTCGAAGCGGTCCAGATCCGGAACATCGACCTGCCCGACGAGATAGACAGCGCGCTCGACGCGAAGGAACGCGCGAAGCAACAGGTCGAGGTCGAGAAGGAGAAGGTCAAGCAGGAGGAGGCCAAGAAGGAGCAGGAGATCGTTCGCGCGCAAGCGGACGCCGAAGCGATCGAGATCCGTGGTGAGGCGCTCGAGAACAACCCGATCGTCCTCGAACAGCAGTACATCGAGGCGCTCGAGAACGGGAACACGATCTACGTGCCGATGGGCGAGAACGGCGGGGTGACGCTCACGCGACCGACCGGGAACTCGACGGCGACGAACTCGACGAACTCGTCGTCGAACAGCACCGCGACGGTGCTGCCCTGACGCGTCGATGGTCGCGAAACTCGTCGTCGCGTTGCTCGCGCTGGCGGTCGTCGTCTCGGTCGTCACGCTCGCCGCGTTCTGGTACTTCGACAAGGCGTCCGAACGCGAGCACGAGCGCGAGCTGCGCGAGCTCGAGCAGACGGACGAGATACTCGACGCGATGGACGACTCCATCGACCGCGAGCTGGAGCGCGAGCGCGACGAGTAGCTCGGTCGATGCCTCGGTCTGGTTCTGGGTGGCGAACGAAGTCGATTTGTCCGTCCGCGAGAATCGTTCACGAGAACGCGTGAATCATCTCGCTCCCGCCCCCGACGACGCCGACGAGAACGCTGGCGAGCGGTACCTCCTCCCGCAGCACGCGCACATCGTCGTCTACGAGCGCGACGCGTCCGACGGCGTCGACCGTGACGCGGACGGGTCCGACGGCGTCGACCGTGACGTGGATACGACCGGCGGTGAGGGCGCTGGAGCGAGCCAGCTCGTGACGATATACGACTGCGGCGCGGCACAGAAGCCGCCGTCGGCGCAGTTGCTCGGTGAACTCGGGAGCGTCCGCGCGGCCTGCGAGACCACGGAGAACCCGACGGGGTACGTCGTCAGTATGCGCGAACCGAGCGTGCTCGTCGACCAGGGCGAGGGGCACTACGTCGTGCGGTCGCGGTAGCTCCGCGAACGAGGTCGCTGTCCACTGGTAGCATCGAACCGTCTTCTGTCCGCTGCTACCACCGAACCGTCTTCTGTCCGCTGCTACCACCGAACCGCCTTTATGTCGACACCCCGAACGTTCGAGCGATGACGCGACGGTTGGTCCCCGTCCTCGTCGTCGCCCTCGTGGTGCTCGCGGGCTGTACAGCGCCGAGCACGCCCGCTAGCGATACGGAGGCGACCGGGAACGGAACGACGACAGGAAGTATCGGCACGACGACTGACGACGCCACCGCCGGGAACGCCACCGGGCCACTCGAGCGAGGTCCGACGCCGCCGGGCGTCGCCGCGAACGCGACCGGCGGCGGCGTCGTCGCGAACGCCAGCGCGCTCCTCGCCGCCCACGAGCGCGTGCTCCGCGCGGACGGCTTCCGGGCGACTCGGTCCTCGAAGGAGGCGTACGGCGACGGCCCGATGCGGAACTCGACGGCGGTCGTCGTCGCCGGGCCGAACCTGACGCGGTACCGGTCCCAGGAGACCGTCGACCGCGAGAACGGCACCGTCACGTACGACGTCTGGCAGAACGAGACCACTGCGTTCCTCCGGACGACCGCCGACGGCAACACCAGCTATCAGCGCGTCGATAGGCGAGTCGACGGGAGCGAGCTGACGCACCCGCGGTCACTCGAGGGCGTCCTCGAGGACGACGACCTCCAGTTCTCGGTCGCGAACGTCACGACCAGGGACGGCCGACGCGTGTTCACGCTCACCGCGACGGCGTCCGCCGGGAACGAGAGCGCTGACGCGACGAACGGGACGTACACCGCGCGTATCGTCGTCGACGAACGCGGCGTCGTCTCCGCGTACCGCGTCCGACAGAACGCGACCGGGCGCGACGTGACCCACGAGTGGACGCTCGAATCGCTCGGCGCCACGCCGACGCGCCCGGGCTGGGTCGCGAACGCGACCGAGCGGACGCGCCGGAACGAGCGCGTCGACGCGAACCGGACGGTAGCGACGGAGGCGGTCAGCGGGTGGCGATGAGGGTGCGGAGGCGGCGTTCGCCCTTCGCGGTGATGCTGTAGAGGCCGGCGGTCCGCGAGCGCACGCAGCCGTCGACCTCGAGTTCGTGACAGACCCGGTCGACGAGCCGCGGGTCGCCGTCGACGCGGTCGGCGAGTTCGCTCACGTGCAGGGTCGGGTTCGCGTCGAGCGCGGTCAGGACGGTCGTCTCCGGTGGGTCGTCCACGTGCATCGGTCGCTAGTTGCTCGACGCCACACATGAACGTCTCTAGGAGTGGTACGTACCGGTACACAGGGCTCTATGGCGGTTCGAACTGATACGGATCGCCCGGTGGGTGGCGTCTCCGGCGGTGCTGCGCGAGCGACTGGGAGACTACAGCATCTATCTAAGCAATCGAATTACTTACCTTTCGACAGGACGGAGTCGGAGTGATGACGCGACGGTTGGTCCCCGTCCTCGTCGTCGCCCTCGTCGTGCTCGCGGGCTGTACCGCGCCGAGCACGCAACCGTCCCCGACCGACGGGTCGACGGCGGCGGCGACCGGGACGCCCACGACTGACGCATCGACGACGACCAGCGGCGACGCCGCGGACGACGACGCGTCGACCGACGGCGACGCCGCCGACGCGAACGCGACGAACCCGGCCGGGGAGGCGCCACCGGGCGTGACCCTCGCCGGGAACGCCTCGGGAGCGCTCGCGAACGCGAGCGCGCTCCTCGCGGCACACGAGCGCGTCCTCTACGCCGACGGCTACCGGGCGACGCTCGTCTCCACGGTCGCGTACGGGCCCGGACCGGCGACGAACGCGACCGCGGCCGTCGTCGCCGGCCCCGGCGGCGACCGACTCCGGGTGTCGACGACGCGGACGCTCGGGAACCGGACCGCGGGATACGAGGTGTTCGCGAACGAATCGACCGCCGTGATGCGGCTCGACGTCCGCAACGAGACCCAGTACCGGAACGCCGAGGGACCGTACGCGACCACGGAGTACACCGGCGGCGCGTACCTCGAGGGCTACCTCGACCGCCTGAACTTCTCGGTCGCGAACGTCACCGAGCGCGACGGTCGCGACGTCTACACGCTCACCGCGTCGAAGAGCGTCAGCGCGCACCCGAACGCTTCGACGACGATGTCGAACGGGACGTACGCCGCTCGGCTCGTCGTCGACGAGCGCGGGCTCGTGGCGTCGTTCCGCGTGCACACGAACGACTCGAGTTCGACGCAGACCCACGAGTGGAGCGTCGAATCGCTCGACGGCTCCCCGACGCGCCCGGACTGGCTGTCGGCGGTCCCGACCGCCGCTCGCCGGAACGTGAGCGTGGACGCCGAGGTCCGCCGCGAGCACTACCCGAACCCGAACGGGACCGGGTACGTCGACAACCACGGCGTCCTCGCCGTCACGAACGACGGCCCTGACGCCCTCCCGGCCGGCGCGAACGTCTCCATCACGAGCAACGGGACGACGTACGCGACGACCGTCGACCGCGCCATCGCCGCGGGCGAGACGGTCGCGTTCGCGCGCGTCGACGACGACCTCGTCGTTCGCGCGAACGCGTCGGCGTTCGACGACCCGCCGGACTTCGCGAACGAGGTCGACGTCTCCGTGACCGCGGGCGGGACGTCACTCCTCTCGCTGTCCGCGAGCTACAGTCACGTCTCCATCGGTGGCGACGACGGCCCCGACGACGAGGTGTCCGCGAACGCGACGCGGTACGCGCCCGGCGTGACGAGCGACGGGGTGGTGTACGCGGAGCGCCTCGTCGCCAATCACACTGCGGCCGTCACCGCGACCGGCTTCGAGGTCCGGGGGACGGAGACCGACGTGTTCCGCGAGAACGGGACGACGACCAGTCGGTCCAGCGAGCGCGTCGTCGTCGTCGCGTCGACGAACCGGACGCGCGTCCTCGAGCGCACGGTACACGACGACGGGCGGGTCGTCACCGCCTGGAAGCGCGGCCGGCATCGGCTGACGCGCGTCGACGGCAACGAGACGCTGTACCGGCCGCGGACGACCATCCGCGCGGCGTCGTCGCTTGCCGTGCCGGTGTCCGCGTCGCGCGCACTGGCGGCCGGGGAGTTCGAGGTCGTGAACGTCACGGAGCGCGACGGCCGGACGTTCGTGACGCTCACTGCCGATAGCGCCGACCCGCCGTACGACGGCGTGGACGTGCAGTCGTTCGATGCGCGCGTCGTGGTCGACGACACCGGTCGCATCCACTCGTTCCGCGCGAACGCGACGTACGTCGACGCCGACGACGGCGACGTCTGGGGCGGGTCGGCGTCGTTCGAACTCGTGAGTACGGGCGAGGGTGCGCCGTCGCGACCGTCCTGGGTCGGGGACGTGCCGGCGAACGCTCGCCGCGACGTCGGCGTGAGCACGGACGTCGACGATCGCTCGCGCGTCGCGCTCGCGGCGTACGGCGAGCACGCGGTCCCCGCGGGGACGACCGTCGTCCTGACCGTCGACGGCGATCGCTACGAGACGACGCTCGACGCCGCGCTCGACCCCGAGACGACCCGGTATCTCTACGTCGTCGACGGCGAGCTCCGGGTCGCGACCGAGCGCGCGGACGCGGTCGGTCGACGGCTCGTCGACCCGTCGACGGTGCGCGTCGTCACGCCCGACGGCGTCCTCGTCGAGGACGACGACCTCCACCTGCCGGCGGCGAACGCGTCCGCGTCCGTCGAATCCACGGTCGGTTGACGCGCTCGCGCCCGGCGGTCGACGCGGCGGTCGCTGGTCGGTGACGTCGAGAGAAGGGCCACGCCCCCTGGGCAGGGGGGCGTTCGCGTAGCGGGGGGATAGGGGTCGGGAGATGACAGGCGATGGTGGACGCGAGTGGGCAGCTCGCGGCCGTTCGTCAGAGGTGTTCCCGACGCCTGCACGTAGTCGTCCGGGGAGCGTAACGCTGTTGCGCCGGATACGAGGGTATCTTAAGTGCCTGGTGCGACGGAGTTTAGTTCTTCGCCGCGGACCCTACGGGGTATGCGGTACGTCACTGCGGTGTATCATCCGGAGTCCGGGGACGCGTTCCAGGCGTGGGGGCAGGCGCTCGCGGACGCCGAGGGCGTCACTCGCGAGTACATCCACCGCGTGGAACTCCACGAGGACGGCACGGTCGCGGCGCTCGTCTCGGTGCGTGGGGACGCCGACGCTGCGGCGGCCGCGCTCCGCGAGTGCCCGAGCGTGCACGACGTCGCGATGCAGGCTCCGCGGGACGGGGCGGCGCTCGCGTACCTCCATCACGACACGAACCCGAAGGCGGCGGCGATGCTGCGGGCGCGCCGCCAGACGTGCGTCGTCATGGACCACCCGATCGTCGTCCGGGAGTCGGGCGCGTTCGAGGTGACGTACCTCGGGACGGACGCGGCGTTCGCGGAGACGTTCGGCGAGGTCCCGGACTTCGACGTCCCGTTCGACGTCCTGGAGACCGGCGAGTACACGCCGTGTCGGCGGGACGCGTTCGACTGTCTCACGGACCGCCAGGAGGACGTCGTCGCCACCGCGGTCGAACTCGGGTACTACCAGAATCCGCGCGAAGCGACCCAGGAGGACGTCGCGGACGCACTCGGCTGTTCGCCGGGGAACGTCGGCGAGCACCTCCGGAAGGCCGAGCAGCGCGTGTTCTCGCAGTTCGTCGACTGTCCCGATTGACCCGTTCGGCGGGACGTCCTGGCCTTGCTGGCGGCCGGAGCGTCGGTCGTCGACGGCCGGTCGTCGCCTCGACCGCCGCCGTGTTTATGATGCAACCGCGAACAAGAGGAGTCGTGCGAGTCTCCGTCGAGGGCCGACCGTGGGTGGCGTTCGCGGTCGCGGCGTACGCGTTCTACGTGCTCGTCCTCCTCCGGTCGTTGGCGGACCGCGTCGACCCGGGGTGGCCGGAGGCGCTCTGGCTGCACCCGGTCGCGGTCGTCGTCGTCCCGTTCGCGTTTGCTGCCGTGGCCCAGGGCGCGTGGCGGGTCGTCGTCGAGGGTCGGTCGTGGTCGACGCCGCGGCGCCGTGGAGGGCTCGCCGGCGCGCTCGCGGTGATGGCGACGACCGGCGGCTACGGTGCATTCCGGGAGTTCGTCGAGAACCTCGACCGCAGCCTCGGGACGCTCGGCTCCGAGGTTCTCGTGTTCTCGGTCATCGGCACGCTCTGGCCCCTCATTCCGGTGTACGGGACGGCGCTGTTGCTCGTCGGCGTCGTACCCGGGTACGCATTCGGTCGCGCGGTCGAACGCAGCGACGACGGCCCGCGCGCGGAGGACTGACTACTACGGTGCGACGACGGCGTCGCCGCGGATGACGCGACGGTAGCGGTCGCCGGCGGGGCCGTCGTCGCGGAGGGCGTCGAGGACGGGGTCGTCGAGCCAGTCGTCGCCGGGGGCGGGGGTGCCGTCGTAGTCGTCGCGGCGGAACTCGGCGGGGAGGTAGCGTTCGTGGACGGGGAGGCGTTCTCTGAGGGGGACGCCGGCGTCGCTCGCGATGGCTTCGAGTTCGCGGAGCGCGGGCCACTCGTATTCGGGGTTGATGTGGTCGTCGGTGACGGGGGAGACGCCGCCGAGGTCGTCGATCCCGCACTCGAGGAGGTCACGGACGGGTGCGAGGTTCGGCGGCACCTGCACGGACACCTCGTCGGGGAGGACGGCGCGCGCCATCGCGGTCACTCGCCGCATGGTTTCGACGTCGGGACTTCCGCCCTGCCAGCGGTCGTTCTCGACGACCGGCTGGACGATGACCTCCTGGACGTGGCCGTGGCGCTCGTGGAGGTCGCGGATGACGAGCAGGCTCTCCGCGCGGTCGCGCCAGTCCTCGCCGACGCCGACGAGGATACCGGTCGTGAACGGCACGCGCAACTCGCCTGCGGTGTCGATCGTCCGCACGCGCTGTGCGGGCGATTTCTGCCTGGGGCCCGCGTGCGCGTCGACGTCCGCGGTTGTCTCCAGCATCACGCCCATGCTCGCGTTGTACGGCGCGACCGCCGCCAGCTCCTCGCGGGTCTGGTCGCCCGGATTCGAGTGCGGGAGCACGCCCGCGTCGAGCGTGTGCTCGCAGACCGCCGCGAGGTAGTCGTGGACGCCGTCGTACCCCCAGTCGTCGAGCTGGCGGTGGATCTCGGTGTAGCGGTCGTCGGGGTCGTCGCCGAACGTGAACAGCGCCTCCGTACAGCCCGCGTCGCGGCCGCGGTCGAGGACGGCGTCCACGTCGTCGTCGTCCATCAGCGTCGCCTCACCGGGCGGGTCGAAGAACGTGCAGTACGTGCACGTGTACCGGCACGCCGTCGTCAACGGCAGGAAGACGTTCCGCGCGAACGTCAACTCGTCCGCGGGCTGGACGTCGTCGGGCGTCACCGACAGCGCCGCGTCGACGTCGCGGTCGCTGACGGTGACGTCGACGTCGTACTCGTCGGCGCCCGGAAGCATACCGCGTCCTCCGTGACGCGCGGCCAAAAGGATGACTCACCGCGGCGACGCCTGCCGGCGCTCTCCCCCGACCGACGTCGCCGTGGCTTCCGGACGAGACCGCGCCGGCGCCGCAGCTCGCAGTCGAACGAAACTGCCCCGAAGCTGCAGCTCGCAGTCGAACGAAACTGCCCGACGGTGTCACTAGCAGTCAGTCGGTCGACGACCGCCCGAACCCCACCCCTTGGGATAGCGGGTCGGTGGGCGGTCGTCGTGTGGGAAAGGTGACGATGCGCGACCGTTCCGCGCACTCGATTCTCTCTCAGAGACCCACTTCAAGGGTCTGCATGAATCGGCCGCCGTCTCCGGGTTCGTTCACGGCCCCGAATCGAGCGTCGTCGCGAGCGTCGACTCGAACGGCGACTCCGCGCTCGACTCACTCGTCGTGTCGAACCGCGTGCACCGACCCGTCAGCGCGCTCGCCGAGCGCGAACCCGCGGTCGCGGAGCCAGTCCGCCGCCGCACCCGCGCCGTGTGCGAGCACCTCCGCGAGGTCACCGGGTTCGTCCACGTCCGTCGCGAGCCGATGCGAGTCGACGACCGACAGCGTCGCACCCACCTGCGCCGCCGCCTCGCGGTGGTCGACGAACGACGCGCCGTGGTAGTCCACGCGGAACTCGGGGTGGCGCGCGACGAGCGCGTTCGTCCCGACGCGCCGCCCCGGCGCCAGCACCACGTCCGCGTCGCTCGCGAACAACCGTCGGAGCGCCGTCGGGGTCGCCAACGCCAGGTCCGCCATCACGACCGCCACGGGCTCCGTGCTCGACGCCAGCACGTCGTTCACCGCCGGCGTCAACGCCCGGTCGTCGACGACCACGTCCACGTCGAGGTCGCGGTCGAGCGACACCGTCGACAGCACCGACGGTTCGGGGACGCCACGCGTCCGCGACAACGCATCGAGCACGTCCTCGAGCATGACGCCCGCGAACTCGCGGCGCTCGGCGGCCGAGAGAACGCCCGAAAGACGCGTCTTCGGGTCTGTCGGCGAGAACGGAACGACGACCTCCACGAGAGAACCCCCCGGGCGTCAGCCCAGGCGACTGGTGTCCTGCTGGTTCTGCCGATACCAGTAGACGCCCCCACCGATGAGGAGGAGGACGACGACACCGACGCCCGCGTAGACGAGTAACTGCTGGGTCTGCTGGCTGGACTGCGCGGCCTGCTCGGCGTCGCTCGCCTGCTCCTGGGCGTCCTCGGCGTTGTCGACCGCCGCGTCGAAGTCCTCGTTCCGATAGAAGCGCTTCGCGTCCGCGAGCGAATCCTCGGCGTCGCTCACGTCACCGCCCGCGTCCTCCGCACTCGCGATCGCCTCCGTCGCGGACTCGATGGCCTCGCGTGCGTTCTGGGAGTCCGCCGTGTAGTGCGCGGCCGTCCACGTCTCGATCGTCGACGGTGCGCCCGTCGACCCGTCGCTCGTCACCGGCACCTGCGCGAGCTCCATCGCCAGGAACGACGGCCGCGGTTCGTACGACCAGTTCCCGACCTCGGGCACCGTGCCCTCGACGGTCACGCGCACCTCGCTGGTCGGCGATTCGACGGTCCGCTCGCTCACGGTGACGTTCTGCCCGGTCCGCGTCACCGTCTCCGTCACGTCGCCCTCGACGCCGACGTACTCGATCGTCCAGAGCGGGTCCCCGGTGAGTTCCGTCGACGCGTTCAGTTGCCACTTGTTGTTGTCCGTGTACAGGTCGGTGAGCGTCACCGACGCCTCGTACCCCGTCCCGGCTTCCGCCTCGCTCGGGACGTCCTCGGAGTCGACGCTCACGGCCGCCGCCGGCACGGCGACGGTGGACAGGGCGAGCATCGCGACCAGACAGCACGCGAACAGCTTAGAACAGCGGGTCGAGTTCATCTTCGTCATCTTCCACCAACTCCTCCAAATTATCTTCGCTCTCCTCCCGGATCGACTCGATGTTGTCCTGCGCTTCGATGGCGACCTGCTGCAGCTCCTTGATGCGGGGCACGTCGTTCACGCCCGACAGCAGGATACAGGCCGCGACCTGGGGCTCCTTCACGGGGAAGTCGCCGCCGCGCACCTCCATCGACCCGGTCTGCTCCTCGAGCCACTTCCGCCCGCGCTCTATGCCTTTCCGGTTCAGGTGCTTCGGCGGGCCGGACATGACCAGCAGCGCGCGTTCGGCGCCCTCGATCTCGCAGGGGAGCGTCAGGCGGCCGAGTGCGGCCTTCCGGACGAGGCTCGTGATGCGGTTCGTCGTGTGCGCGGTGTCGACCTGCTCGTCGCTTCCCGTGAATCGGGAGAGGAGACCGCCGCCGTCGTCGAGGTCGACGCCTTCGCTCGCGTACCCGACGGTGGAGACGCCACCGCCCGCGAGCGTGTTGATGATCTCGCTGGAGTCGACGACGGATTCGGCGACCTCGTCGCCTTCACCGACTTCGCCCGCGCCGAACAGCACGCCGAAGCGCGTGACGATCTCCTTGTTGATGTCGTCGTAGCCGCCTTCGACGGACTCGCCGGCCTGCCGCCAGGAGTCGTTGTCGAACACGAGGAGGTTGTCGACCTCGCGGACGAACGTCTGGAACGAGCGTGCGGCGTTCAGCGTGTAGATGCCGCCTTCGTCGCTCCCCGGCAGGACGCCGAGGCCGTACACGGGTATCGTGTAGATGCGCTTGAGGTGCTTGGCGAGGACCGGGGCTCCACCCGAGCCGGTCCCGCCACCCATCCCGGCGACGACGAGGAACGCGTCGACCTCGTGGGTCGGGATGGCGTCGATCGCACCCTGGACCTCGTCGACGTCCTCCTCGGCGATCTCCGCGCCGAGTTCGTTGTCCGCGCCCACGCCGTGTCCTTTGACGCGGGATTGCCCGATGAGTACCCGGTTCTCCTGCTCGATGTTCTCGAGGCCCATCAGGTCCGCTTTCGCGGTGTTCACCGCGATAGCGGCGCGGACGATGCCGCTCCCGGTCCGCTCGTCGTATTGGACGAAGCGGTCCACGATCTTCCCGCCTGCCTGACCGAATCCGATCATCGCCAGTTTCATGGTTTGAAGGGGGGCTCCGTTGGCTTGATTAGAGAGTGATGAACGACATAAGGCTTTGGATGGTTTAAATATACACGTGCCATCACTTTCGAGGCGATAATCGCCCGACGGTGCGTGCTTCGACCGGAATGTAGGCACACGTTATCGGGAAAATTCCGTGACACGAACCCGCTCTATTTAAGTCGGGGCGCGTCCCGGGGTGCCGTAGCGACACGTTATGCCACGTTCAAGCCGTCCTTGGACGGAATTCGGACATTTCAGGCAGCGCTTGGGGATGCCGAGGTGACGACGACGGGCGTGAAACGACCGTTCTGACGCCGCGATGTCGACGACCGTGCCGCGACGGTGCGCGCTCAGGCGGCGCTCGCGGAGTCCGTTCGCGACGTCGTCGCCTCGCTGTCGTCGTCCGCGACGCCGAGGTAGTCCGCGAGCGTCCGCAGGTCGTCCTCGTCGACGCCGAACGCGGTCACGTCGTTCTCCGCGACCGTGTTCTGTATCTTCAGCGCCTTCGCTTGCTCCGGGCCGAACGGGAAGAACGGGACCGGGCCGGCGACGGTGAGTCCGGTCTTCATGAACCACATCGGGAGCGTCACCATCTTCGGGTGCTTGCCCTCGGCCGCCCACGCGAGCTCGGTGACCTCGCGCATCGTCAGGACCTCGGGGCCACCGATCTCGTAGACCTCGCCGCGGTGCGCGTCGTCCTCGATGGCGGTCGCGACGAGCGGCGCGAAGTCCTCGATCCAGATCGGCTGGAACTCGTTCGTCCCGCCCGCGGGCAGCGGCGCGACGACGGGCGTCGTCAGTTGCTTGGTGAACCCGACGAACTCGCCGCCGTCACCGAAGATGACGGACGGCCGGAGGATGGTCCAGTCGACGTCGGACTCGCGGACGATGCGCTCGGCGTGGCCCTTCGACCGGATGTAGGAGGTGAGGCCGTCGGGGTCCGCGCCGAGCGCGCTCTGCTGGACGAGGTGCTCGACGCCGTGGTTCTCGCACGCTTCGACGACGTTCGCGGTCCCCTGCGTGTGCACGAGGTCGTGACTCAGGCCGCGCGGCGGTTTGAACAGCGGGGAGAGCGCGACGAGGTTCACGGCCGCGTCCATCCCCTCGAAGTGGCTCTCGAAGGAGTCGTACGCGGTCACGTCCCCCATCGCGGTGTCGACTGCGTCGGGGAGGTCGGCGTCGCTCGGGTTGCGCGCGAGCGCGGTGACGTCGTGCCCGCGGTCGGCGAGTACGCGACAGACGTGTCGTCCCACGAATCCGGTTCCGCCAGCGACGATAACTTTCATATCCGATATATGAATCGGCAGGCAGATAAGCGCTAGCCCAACGGCGCGTCGAGCGTCGCGAGCGGGGAGCGGAAGCGTAACGTGTTCGCGCCCGCTACGAGGGCGCATGCTCGTCACGCTCGAAGGCCTCGACGGGAGCGGGAAGACGACCGTCTGGGAGGCCCTGCACGACGTCTACCCGGACGCCGTCTTCACGCGCGAACCCACGGACTCGCCGTACGGCGAGGCGGTCTACCGGTCCATCGAGGACGACGACGCGGACCCGCTCGCGGAGCTGTTCACGTTCGTCGCGGACCACGCCGACCACCTCTCGCGCGTGGTTCGCCCGGCGCTCGCCGACGGCGACCTCGTCGTCTCCGACCGCTACGTGGACTCGCGGTGCGCGTACCAGGGCGCGAGTCTCGACGGTATCGTCGACCGGCCCGTGGAGTACGTGCGGGGCGTCCACCAGCCGTTCACCGTCCAGCCGGACCTCACCATCTACCTCGACGTCGACCCGGAGACGGCCGTCGACCGGTCGGGCGCGACGAACAAGTTCGAGCAGTTCCAGTACCTCTCGGCGGTCAGCGAGAACTACGACCGACTCCAGGAGTGGATGCCCGAGCGGTTCGTGCGCGTGGACGCGACGCAGTCCCCGGAGGCGGTTCTGGACGAGGTCGAGCACGTCATCGAGACGGTCGTCGAGGCCGGCGGCCGTCGCGCGGCGGGATACGACCCGCTGGATACGGGCGAGGGCGACCGCGAGGACTACCAGGGCGTCGGCGACGGGCTCGGCGAGGGCGTCCGCGACCCAGACGCCTGACGGCGCGGTCGCCGCTCCGAGGATGGCTCGCGCGTCACCGCGAGTCGAGCGACTCGGGGAGTTCGACCTCGTCGGGCGACGGCATCCAGAAGTAGTCGAACGTGATACCGAGCATGAGCGGCATCGCGATGACGACGAGGACGGCGGTGTACCGCGACCCGAGGTTCCCGCCGATACCGAAGATGCCCGAGAGGACGAGCGTGGAGACGAACAGGACGAACGCCCCGCCGACGGCGGCGTAGATCGCGCTCCCCCACCCGGTCTCCAGGCGGTTCCTGAACAGTCGCGTGACGAGGGCGGCCAGCGCGGTGTGCACCACCACGAGCACGCCGATGCCGACGAGGCCGACGGTCGTGACCATACCCGACCGTGAGGGCTCCACGAACTAACCCCCATCGACGCCGGGCCTTCGGCGTCGGTCGCGTCGAGGGCGGCGGGACCGACCGCGACGCCGAGGGGTTTACGTCTCACGTAAACCTCGGCGGTGGGTGCGAGCGGTCGCGACGAGTTCACTCGGCCTCGAAGTAGCGTTCTCGGCGACGGACCGCAAGTGCTTTTTCCGGAGCGCCGGGAGGCGAGTGCATGCATCGGGTCATCGGCGAGCGCGACCTCGCGGACACGCCGTTCTCGGCGGACGAGGCGCGCGCGCTCTATCGGGACATGGTACGAGCACGACGGTTCGACGAGCGCGCGCTGGCACTCCAGCGTCGCGGGTGGATGAGCGGCTACCCGCCGTACAAGGGCCAGGAGGCGTCGCAGGTCGGTGCGGCGCACGCGATGGCGGCGAGCGACTGGTTGTTCCCGACGTACCGCTCGAACGGCATGCAGATCGCGCGGGACGTCCCGATGAGCGACGTCCTCCTGTTCCGCCGCGGGTTCCCCGAGTACGAGAGCGACCACGACGTCCCGAACTTCCCGCAGGCGGTCCCCATCGCGACCCAGATTCCGCACGCGGCGGGCGCGGGCATGGCGATGAACTACCGCGGCGAGGACGACAAGGCGGCGCTGTGTTACTTCGGCGATGGTGCGACCTCCGAGGGCGACTTCCACGAGGGATTGAACTTCGCGGGCGTGTTCGACGCGCCCGTCGTGTTCTTCTGCGAGAACAACGCGTGGGCGATCTCGCTGCCCCGCGAGCGCCAGACGGCGGCGGACTCCATCGCGCAACGCGGCGAGGCGTACGGGATGATGGGCGGGCAGGTCGACGGGAACGACCCGCTCGCGGTCCGCGAGTTCACGGAGAGCGCGCTCGAGTCGGCGCGCAACGGCGAGCCCGTGCTCGTCGAGAGCCTCACGTACCGCCAGGGCGCGCACACGACGAGCGACGACCCCTCTCGGTACCGCGACGAGGCCGAGGACCTCCCGGAGTGGCGCACCCGGGACCCCCTGGAGCGCTACGAGGAGTACCTCTTCGAGCAGGACGTCCTCACCGAGGAGTACGTCGACACCATCTACGAGGAGGCCGACGAGGAGCTCGACGACGCCATCGAGACCGCGGAGAACACGGAGCCCGAGGACGTCGCGGACGTCTTCGAGCACGTCTACGACGAGATGCCCGAGGGGCTCCGCGAGCAGCAGGCGTTCATGGAGTCGTTCGCGGCCGAGCACGACGTGATGGAGCTCGACCACTAGACGCAGTTGCTCGGAGCGGTGGGAGACGCGAGGAGTGGAGCGGTTCGGTCGTTCTTCTGGTCTCGAACCCGTGGGTCAGTTCGAGGCGCGTGCGCGTCGGTGCCCGCGGTCAGTTCATTGAGATGTAGGTCTTGGTGTCGGAGACGCCGTCGAGTTTCTGCATCTCGCTGGAGACGGTGTGGAGGACGTCGTACACTTCGGGGGCGTCGACTTCGCTGATGATGTCGTAGTTCCCGGCGACGATGTGGGCGGCGTCGACGAGGTCGATGTCGCGGATCTGCGCGAGGAGGTCCTCGGATTTCCCGGCGGCGGTCTTGACCATGATGAACGCGTGAACCATCGCTGTGTGGTACACGTTGGCACGTCAAAAAACTTCCCCTCGACCACCAGACGACGGCGGGGTAAGGTACTTGAAGGGGTCCGTCGTACGTGGTAGTATGCGGTTCGTTATCATAGGAGCTGGCCGAGTCGGTCTTCGGACGGCCCGCGTCCTCCGCGAGGAGGGCCACGACGTGACGTTGCTCGAACGCGACGAACGGAAGGTCGAACGCGCCCGCGACCAGGAGTTCACCGTCGTCCAAGGCGACGGCTCTCGCGAGGACAAACTCGAGGAAGCCGGTATCGCCGACGCCGACGCCGTCGGCGCACTCACCGGCGACCTGAACACGAACTTCGCCGCGTGCATGATCGCGAAACACCACGGCGCGCGCACCATCATGCGCATCGACGAGGACTACCGCGAGGACATCTACCGGAAGTACGCCGACGAGGTCGATGAGATAATCTACCCCGAGCGCCTCGGCGCCATCGGCGCGAAGAACGCGCTCCTCGGCGGCGACATCCGCGCCATCGCCGACATCGCCCAGAACCTCCAGATCGTCGAACTCTCCGTCACCGAAGCGTCGCCCGTCAAGGGCTACACCATCAGCGAACTCCAACTCCCCGCGGACGCCACCGTCCTCGCGTTCGGGAAGGAAGGCCACCCGGTCGGCATCCCGAACCCAGACGAGTCACTCGAGCTCGGCGACCGGCTCGTCGTCCTCGCGGACTTCGAGGTGCTCGGCGACGTCAGACAGATAATCGTCGGCGACGCGAGCGGTCGCGCCGCCACCCTCACCGGAGGTGCTTGAGATGCCAGTCACTGCCTACATCATGATCAAGGCGAACACGGGCGAGGCGGACCGACTCAGAGACGACATCGAAGCGCTCGACGGCGTCGAGCACGCGTACATCGTCGCCGGCGACGTCGACATCATCGCGAAGGTGTCCGTCGAATCACCCGGCGAGGTCAAGGACGTCGCCGCGACCAAGATCCAGGGCATCCACGGCGTCGAGGACACCCAGACGTACATCGCGATGGACTGACGGCGGCTCGCCAGTTCCGTCTTCTATAGCGGCGTGCCGCTGCGGCCGTTCCCGTCGTCGTCGCCGGCGGTGTTCTGCGAGGCCTGCGACCGGAGGTCGGCGGCGACGCCGACGTAGTCGTAGCCCGGGATGAGCCCCTGCACCCACGTTCCTTCGACGTACTCGGCGAGCGCTTTCGCGTCCGCGACGCCCTCGGCGGCGTCCCAGGACTCGTAGGCCAGTTCGACGCGAACCGTCTCCGCGCCGCGGTCGACGACCGGGTCGTCGCCGTAGCTCGTCTTCGCGACGTCGAACGCGTCCTCGAGGCGTCGCTCGAACGTCTCGAACCAGCCGTCCTCGACGACCGGCGCGACGTCGTCGGGGTCGTCGACCGTCGCGGACAGCGCCGGCACCGGGACGACGACGGTGAACGCGCCGGCCTTCCCGGAGTCCGGTTCGGTTGCGGTGACTGTCACGTCGAACGCGGTCGAGTCGAGCGCGAAGCGGTCGTCGTCGGTCGCGGCGAACGCGTCGTGGCGCTCGAACGCGGTCGCGACGTCGCTCGGCGTACTCGCGGTCATGGGCTCGCTTCGAACTCCGCGGAGAAGGGGGTTGCGTTCGCGGCGGCGCACCGTCGCGGACGAACGCCGTCGCGGGCGAGCGTCGACGGTTACCGACCGTCGAGGACCTCGCGGAGCGCGCCCGCGAGCTCCTCGAAGTCCTTCAGCGTGAGGCCGTCGGTCGTCACGAACACGCCGCCGCGGTCGACGGCCACGCGGATGAGGAACCCGTTCTCGAACACGCGGATGGTGTACTCGTGCGCGCCGAGTTCGCTCCCGGCGTACGCGGACTGCGTGGTCTCCCACTCGCGCCACTCGTGACCCACGAACGTTCCGAGGTCCGCGTCCCGCTCCAAGTCCCCGCGGAGGTACAGTTGCTCGTAGTCGTCGCGCGAGAAGTACGTCACCGACCGGAGGCTGTCCCCGACGGCGGTCCGCGCCGTGGTCACGACCTGGTCCGCGACGCCGTCGTCGAGCAGAGTCGTCATACCACTCTCGTCTACCTACACGGTGAAAAACCACCCGCCACGCGTCGACGACCGCTGGCGTTCGCGACCCCCGGTTGCTCGCGGCGCGCTCGCGGCGTTCGAGATTCGACGAACGTGTACAGCGGTACCCGCGTCGACCCATCTCCTGCCCACCATGTCCGCTAATACCCTGGAATCACAGGTCTCGGGCGCTCTCCCCGACGACCGGGGGATTTACTTGGGTTCGCCCTCGACGTGTTGTTGGTCTTCGAGGATTCGGGGGCCCAGTCGCCGACCGATTCAGGCACAGGTCGTCGACTGCAGGTGGCCGCCCCTGCCATGCCCACTTCGGGCGGCCGCCAGGACCACGTCGCGAGCGACGGCTCCCGGACGAGGCCTCCCTGACGGTCGCACACTCGACGAGCCGTAGGTTCAAGCGCTTGCGCGTCGACACCTCGGGGCATGTGTCGGTTCGTCGCCTACCACGGGCCGCCGATTCGACTCGACGAACTCCTCTACGCGCCCGAGCACTCCATCGTACAGCAGTCCACGGACGCGCGGGAGCGCCCAGAACCGCTGAACGGCGACGGCTGGGGCGTCGGCTGGTACGAGCCCGAGCGCTCCCCGGAGCCGGCGGTGTACCGCGAGGTCCGGCCGGCGTGGAGCGACGAGAACATGCGTCGCATCAGTCCGCTCGTGGAGACGCCCGTGTACCTCGCGCACGTCCGCGCCGCCAGCCCCGGGCTCGCGGTCCACGAACGCAACTGCCACCCGTTCCCGGGCGGCGAACGCACGCTCGAGGACCGCCGGGACCGCGACCCCGTCGTCGAGGGCCGCCACGAGCTGTTGTTCGCGCACAACGGCGTCATCGGCGGGTACCGCGACGTCGTCCGTCGACTCCGCGAGGACCTCGCGGACGAGCACTACTTCGCCATCAGGGGGTCGACCGACAGCGAGCACGCGTTCGCACTCGTCCAGCAGTACCTCGGCGACGCCGCCGCCGACCCGACGCTCGACGACCTCGTCGACGCCGTCGAACGCACGATCGAGCACGTCGAACGCCTCCGCGTCGACGTGGGCGCGCGCGACGACCCGACCGAGGCGAACGTCTGTCTGACCGACGGCGAGCGCGTGGTCGCGACCCGGTACGCCAGCGCGAACGCCGACTCGGCGCAGACGCTGCACGTCGGCGAAGCGAGCGGGTTCGTCGCCGACGACGAGTACGCGGGCGCGGTCGACCCCGACGGGAACGCGGCGACGGTCGTCGCGAGCGAACCGCTGTTCGCGGACGACCGCGTCTGGCGGGACGTCCCCCGGAACCACCGCGTCACCGTCGCCGCCGACGGCACCACGCGCGTCGCACCGCTCGACGTCGACGTCCCCTGACCGCGCCCGGGTCCCCTCCGCCCGCGTCCGCGCGCCGGGGTGCGCTTCGCCCGCGTCCCGCGGTGCGCTTCGCCGGCGACGGCACGCCGCGAGCGGTTCGCGACCCAACGCTTTTGCTCGCGACCACGGAACGACGACGTGATGCTGCTCGCGCTCGCGCTCGCCGTCGCGTTCGCGGTCGTCGTCGGGACCGTCGCCGTCCGCCAGCGACGCCGTTCGCCCACCGTCGAATCGCTGCCGGGCGTCGTCGGCGCCACGAGCGCCGCCGCCCTCGCTGGGTACGTCCTCGGTGACGGACTCGGCTCCTACGGGACCCTACTCGGGTACGGCGTCCTCGCGCTCGCCGTCGTCGGCGTGTTCGTCGGGCACGCCGCGACGCTTCCAGCGCACGACGCCGACGCCTGACCGACGTTCCGGCCGACCCGGCCGCTCGCTTGCGTTCACGCGTCGTTTCCCGTGGAAACCGAGTCATAACGATACGCCGCCGCCACCTGCCATGATGTGCTATGCCACGACACCTCGAGTGCGTCGTCGACGGCTGCGACGCCGTCATCGAAGCCGACACCGACGACGCCATCATCGAACAGGCCGCAGCGCACGCACGAGAAGCGCATCCCGAACTCGACATCGACGACGAGATGGAGCGCGAACTCCGCTCGCACATTACAACCATCTAACCCGAGTGGCGGGGGACGGTCCCCCGACCACCGGCGACCGTCCGGGCCTCGTTCAGTTCTCGCCGGCGAGCGGCGCGTACGCGTCGTCGAGCATGAACGCCGTGTACCAGCGCGCACCGCGAGCGAGCAGGTTCAGCGCGTGCAACCCGAGGACGAGCAGGAGTGCGCCAGCGACGGCGACGAACAGGGCGTCGCCGAACGTCCTGACGCGCCACGCGTCGAGCGTCCATACCGCCTCGAAGCCGACGAGGAGCTTGTTCCACGCGACGTACAGCGACGGATGTAGTTCGACGGGACGGTCCGTCACGACGCCGACGTACAGCCCCGGCTCTCGGTAGTAAAGCGGCACGAGGAGCATGCTGACGCCGGTCGCGAGGACGCTCGTCGCGAGCACGACCCCGAGCGTCCCGAACGCGAGCTTCGACGGGAGGTAGAGCACGGTCTTCCACGTCGAGGTATCGGTCAGGACCGCGACCGTGCGCTCGCGGAGCGACCCGTCCGCGGGGAGCGCGCGCGACCCGACGTCGAGGTCGAGGAGGTGCCTGGCGAGGACGCGCTCGACCGAGCCGGCGACGAGCGCGCCGACGACCGTCAGGAGGAAGATGGGAACGCCGACGAGGACGACGGTGAGCCCGACACCGAGGACCAGGCCGACGGAGACGAACACGAGGTAGGCGACGCCGAGCGGGAACGCCAGGCAGAGATAGCAGAGGTTCAGGTACGTCTGCGAGCGGACGGGAACGTCGACGAACGCACGGAGGCGAGCGGCGAGCGAACTGGACCGCGTCGAGGACATCGGTACCTAACTCAGCCGGCAGTTCGAGTATAAACGTTCGGGTCGAGTTGGCGAGCGAGCAACTCGGCCCGGGGACTCCTGGTGGCGGCCGAGAGTGGTCGACGTGATGTGTTCGTCGGGTCCTGGTTCGCCGCAGTCGCTCGCCCGTCCGACCGCGACGCTTTTGTCGACGGTCCAAGTAATCGCGTGACGATGCCACCGGAGGCCGAGGTCGACGAGATCGTGGACCTCATCAGCGACGCCTACGCGTGGCGCATCCTCGTGCAGACGCGCAACGAGGCGAAGTCCGTGGACGCACTCAGCGACGCGTGCGACGCCGACCCGTCCACGATCTACCGGCGCGTCGAACGCCTCCAGGACGCGGACCTCCTCACGGACGACCAGATGCTCGACCCGGACGGCCACCACTACAAGGTCTACAGCGCGAACCTCGACGCCGTCCACGTCTACCTCGAAGAGCACGGATTCGACGTCGACGTCGACCGTCGCGAGGACCCGAGCGACCGCTTCACGCGCCTCTACGAGGGATTCAAATGACCGCGAGCGTCCCCCTATCGTCCGCGAGTCCGCTGCAGACGACGACCGGCGGCGATCCGCTCGTCGTCCTCGCGGCACTCGGCGCGCTGTTCGTCGCGACCGTCCTCTCGCTGTACCTCGCGCTCCGCCTCTATCGCGGCTACCAGGACGGCGGCCAGCCGGGGATGGCGGCGCTCGGCGTCGGACTCGTCCTCCTGACGACCGTCCCGATGACGCTCCGGGTCGTGCTCGCGACCGTGCCGGGCGTCGACGGGACGACGCGCGTCCTCGCGGTCACCGCCAGCCAGCTCGCCGGCCTCCTCCTCATTCTCGGGGTGGTTTACGGTGGGCGTTGACGCGTACGGGCGCCTCCAGGCGGCCGTTTCCGGTGTGCTGGAGGTGGTTTACGGTGGGAGATGAAGCGTACGGGCGCCTCCAGGCGGCCGTTTCCGGTGTGATGGAGGTGGTTTACGGTGGGCGTTGACGCGTACGGGCGCCTCCAGGCGGCCGTTTCCGGTGTGCTGGAGGTGGTTTACGGTGGGAGATGAAGCGTACGGGCGCCTCCAGGCGGCCGTTTCCGGTGTGATGGAGGTGGTTTACGGTGGGCGTTGACGCGTACGGGCGCCTCCAGGCGGCCGTTTCCGGTGTGCTGGAGGTGGTTTACGGTGGGCGTTGACGCGTACGGGCGCCTCCAGGCGGCCGTTTCGTCGTCGATGGAGGTGGCGTATGGCGGGCGTTGACCCGGGCACGATCGCGGCGATAGCCGCCGGCGGAACCGCTGCCGCGGGGAGCGTCGTCGCCGCGCTCGCGTACCGCGGCGCGAGACGGAACGACAGCGCGGCGATGCGGTACCTCGCCGTCGGTATCGCGTGCATCGCCGTCCTCCCGTTCGGGTTCCTGTACGGCCTCATGCCGCTGCTCGCGCTCTCGGACGCCCAGTCGCTGCTCGCGGTGTCGCTCGCGAACGTCGCCGGCCTCCTCGCCATCCTCTACTCGCTCGACGGCACCTGACGTCCGGATTCTGGTACTTGTAGCTTTGGGTCGGTTGGCGGCTCGGCAACTCGCCAGCGCTTGATATAGGGTGGTCGCGCGAACGTCAGGTTGCACATGACCCGATCGAACTCGTCGGCTGCGCGCCGGTCGTTCCTGGCCGCGCCCATCGACCCGTTCACGTACCGCACGCTCGGCTACCTCGCACTCGCCGCTCCCATCGGACTCGCGTACACGGTGCTCCTGAGCGTCGGCCTCGGGCTCTCGCTCGGCTTGAGCATCACGCCGCTCGGTCCCGTCGTCGTCGTCGCGACGCTGCTGGCCGTCGTCACGCTCGCGTGGCTCGACGCCCGCCTCACCGGCGGCGTCCTCGGCGTCGACGTCGCCCCCGAGTTCCCCGCCGTCGACCAGGGCGTCGTCGCGTTCCTGCAGGAGCTCGCGTTCGGTCGCGCGACCTGGACCGGCGTCGCGTTCCTCGCGTACCGCGCCGCCCTCGGCCTCGTCGCGTTCGTCGTCCTCGTCACCGGCCTCTCCCTCACGGCCGCACTCCTCCTCGCACCGTTCGCGTACGGCGACACGCTCGTCGTCCAGGCCACGACCACGCACGTCGTCGACACGTTCGCGGAGAGCGTCCTCGTCGCCGCCGCCGGCGTCCTCACCGGTCTCGGGACGCTGTACGCGACGAACCTCCTCGGTCGCGCCAGCGCACACGTCACCGACGCCCTCTTCCACGACGCCTGAGCGCGACCACGACCCCCGTCCTTCGGCTCACACCACGCACACGCGCCGCTCCTGTTCTTCCCCGTCGCTCCCGGTTCGAACTGCCGAGACCGATCCGCGACAGAATACGTGAGAAAAGGACCACACTACACAGTTGACCGCCGAACGCGGGGCGTTATCCTACCGGAGCGCCGACAGCGTCACGTCGCCCGTGTTCGTCTCGAACACGAGCTCGGGGCCGCCGTCGCCGAGCGTCCCCGACGCCGAATCCTCGCGCACCGACCCGTCGGCGAGCGACAGGTCGTTCACGACGACGTCGCCCGTGCTCGTCGACGCCCGCAGCGCCGCGTCGACGTCGGCGCCGATGGCCGCAGTCACGTCGCCCGTGCTCGTCTCGACGACCGTGTCACCGTCGATAGCGGGTATCTCGACGGTCAGGTCGCCCGTGCTCGCGGACGCCCCGCCGAACGCCTCCACGTCCTCGACGACGACGTCGCCCGTGCTCGTCTCCGCGCTCGCGGTGCCCGCGACCGACCGGAGCGTCACGTCACCGGTCGAACTCGCCGCCGTCACGTCCCCACGCACGTCCTGGACGTCGACGTCACCGACCTGCGTCTCGGTCTCGGCCACGGAGAGCGACGACGGCACCGTCACGTCCAGGTCCATCGACGGCTTCCCGGACAACCCGCCGTTCCCGGTCCACACCCCCCGCAACCGAACGCGGTCGTCGGGGCGCTCCACGCGGAACTCGAGCTTCGACAGGTCCGCGTTCACCGAACTCGACTGCTTCACGACGTCCACGTGCACGTCCTCGCGCTCCGCCGCGCGAACGGTCACGTCGCCGACGTCCACCGCCACCGCGAGCGCGGACGCGCCGTCGACGGGGACGCGCTCCGTCGACTCCTCGCGCTTCCCGACGAATGGCGTCAAGCCACTGCAGCCCGCCAGCGCGGCCGACAACGCCGCACCGGCGCCAGCGAGCAACCGCCGTCTGGAGGTCATTCCTACCATACCACAACCAACCCACCACGCATATTTCAACCGGAACGCACGACTGCGGACGCGCCAAGTCCCCCGAACGTTCAAATACGAGAAGTCACGGGGACTGGCTGGTCGACTGGAGGACGCTCAGTTCGCCGCGAGGTCCATGAGCGCACGGAGCTCCTCGGCGTCCTCCAGTTGCTTCCGGCGGAGCTGCTCCTCGATACCCGGCTCGTCCAGCCCCTCGAGTGCGTTCAACGCCCGGTCGATGCCGCGCACGCTCCGGACGATGGCCTCGCCCGCTTCGACCGAGAGGGCCTCGCGCTCCAGGCGCTGTTTGCGCTGGAGGCGCTCGCGCTTCAGCGACCGCTTCAGGGACTCCAGTCGCTCGCGCTCGCTCTCGGGTATCGCGTCGACGTCGTCGCACTCGAAGAGGAACGCCTTCACGTCCACCGTCTTCCCCTGTACGGTCAACTCGTCGGGGATGTCGCCACCGACGGTCCCCGACCGCCGCTGTAACTTCGACAGCAACCGCCGTCGCTCGCTGTCCTTCATTGGTCTACTCGAACCGACGGACGGCGGTGAATTAGGCGTTCCGAGCAACGCATTACTCTAACTCGCTCGACACGAACGCTTACGGCGGCTGCGACGAACCAGAGAACGATGGACCGCGCTGATACCGACCGGCACGGCGACCGCGCCGACGCCGACTCCCACGGCGACCGCGACCCCTACGCCGACACCGACGTGACCGCCGTCTTCGAGCGCGTCAGTCACCCCACGCGCCTCGACGTCCTCGACGCGCTCGCGGACGCCCACGCCGCCGACCCGACCGACCCCTGGCTCGCGTACACCGACCTCAAGACCGCCGTCGACGTCCGCGACAACGGGAACTTCAACTACCACCTCGACGCGCTCGACGACTTCGTCGTCAAAGCCGACGCCGGCTACCGGCTCTCCCGTACCGGCATGGAACTCCTCACCACCGCCGCCTCCGGCGTCCTCGACACCGACTGGACGTGGGGCCCACGCGACGCCCCCGGCACGTGCCCGTTCTGCGACGACGCCCTCGAGTTCCACTACACCGACGGCAAACTCCAACTCACCTGTGGCATCGACGAGCACGCGATGGCGCTCTCCGCGCCACCCAGCCTCCTCCAGACCACGCCCGACGACGAACTCGCCGACAATATCGCGTTCCTCGGCTACCAGTGGAGCCAGAGCATCCGCCAAGGCGTCTGCACCGACTGCCACGCCCACGTCACCGGCCACGTAGACCACGGCGGCCTCCAACCCGACCACCACCACTACCGCGCCGACTGCAAGCGCTGCGGCTACCAGCACGGCGTCCCCCTCGGCCTCCACCTCCTCACCCACCCCACCGTCACCCACTTCCACCACAACCACGACATCGACCCCCGCACCACCCCCTGGTGGACGCTCCACTGGACCACCCCCGGCACCGAGACCACACTCCAAACAGACCCCATCGAACTCGAAGTCGCCATCGAACTCGACGACGAAACGCTCACACTCACCATCGACCACGACGGCACCATCACCGACACCCAGCGAACGCGGAGCGAGTGACCGCTCGCCCCGAACGCACGTCCAGCCCCGTTACCAGCCGACGCCAACGCAGCACACAATCGCGAAACCTCTCACCACCCTCCTCACGACCGCACCGCCTCACTTGAACCGATAGATACAGGATGAGGCTGTATCGCGCTGGAGGAGAATCTACCTCAAAGTTGTTAGAATCAGTGTGCAAGATATAGAGGATAGTGCAGCAGACTGAGGAGGAGTCTGGGATACGTACTTGATATCGGGGATACACGTGGCTGGGATTGTGGTGTGACCTTTTGGTAAATGGGCACTACTCACTTCGTTATCTCGATTAAAAATTTGATTACAATATACGGAGCGTATCGTTAGTTGCGAATAGCCTGTTACGAGAGGGGGTCGTTTTCGCAACCTCTCCGAAGTAACAGGGAACAGCCCTTAATTATGAGTGACCGACGAAAGCAATCACGCTACCTGAATCGACGGACCGTTCTCAAAGCAGGCGGGGCTGCCGGCCTCGCTGCGGCAGCGCCCTGGACCACGGGACGAGTTGAAGCCGTTACCGGCGACACGGAGCTGCCGGTCGAAGATCACAAGTGGGAAGATCCGCTCCCGCGGCCGGGAACGTTGACGCCAGCCAGCCGGAAGGGTCAGACCGACCGCTACGAGATAGAACTGACCGAATTCACGCAGACGGTGCTTCCCAGTTCACTGGGGAAGACCACGACACTCTGGGGGTACGAAGGGACGTATCCCGCAGGGACCATCGAGGCACGACCCGGACGGTCCGTCGAAGTCGAATACATCAACAACCTCCCCTCGGACCACCTGTTGAGCGTCGACGAACGGGTCCACGGCGCGGGCCAGGGCGCACCCGCCGTCCGGACGGTTACCCACCTCCACGGCGGGGTGGCCGCTCCGGAGGACGACGGGTACCCCGAAGCGTGGATCTCGTCGGGTGGCCAGACCGCCGGGGACATCGCAAGCGTCCCGAACAGCGAAGTTCCGTACAAGAACCCCAAGGAGTACCCGAACGACCAGAAACCGGGGACGCTGTGGTACCACGACCACGCGCTCGGCATCACGCGCCTGAACGTGTACGCCGGTCTGGCGGGCTTCTACCTGCTCCGGGACCCGATGGAGAACGCCCTCCCGAGCGAGCAGTACGAGATCCCGGTCCTCTTTCAGGACCGGACGTTCGAATCGAACGGCGACCTGTTCTACCCGCCCGGAGACAATGACGAGTACGAGGCGGAGTTCGCCGGCGACATCCCGGTCGTCAACGGCAAGGTGTATCCCTACCTCGAAGTCGAACCCAGGTCGTACCGGTTCCGGTTCCTGAACGGGTCGAACAACCGGACGTTCAACCTGCGGTTCTACAACGAGGACACAGACTCGTATAGCGACGTTCCGCTGATGCAACAGATCGGTGTGGACCTCGGCTTCCTAGACGAAGTTGTCGAGGTGGGTCCTGGCGGTACGGTCGGCCCAGAGGGGCCAATCGATTCGATGCTTCTCTCTGGGGCCGAGCGGGCGGACGTGGTCGTCGACTTCAGTGGCTACGAGGGGACGACGTTCACAGTGAAAAACAACGCTGAGTTCCCCTACGCAGGCGAGAACAGCGGACCAGACCTCGACTCAATCGGCGAGATGCTTCAGATCCGCGTCACCGACTCCACCTCCAACCGGGGTAACGATGTCAATCTCGATGGGTTCCTGAATGGCGTCAACGGGAAGTATCAGGAACCGGAGACGAATCCGTCTGGAATCACCCGGACGTTCACGCTCGACAGCGCGGTGTTCACGGTCGAGAGTGGCGACTTCGAAGGAGACGAACTGGACAGCCACTTCCTCGACCTCGCGCTCTGGGAGGACGACGACGCGATCGTGAATCCGACGCTCGGCACCTCCGAAGTCTGGGAGCTGTACAACACCACGGGTGACTCCCACCCGATCCACCTACACCTCGTCGACTTCGAAGTGCTCGAACGGGAGAGCTTCACCTGGGACGACGAAGCGGGGTACCAGGACGCTGCCCAGGCCTTCATCGACGGCGAGACTACCACGAGGCCGGACATCTCGAACTACGTGACGCCCTCTGAAGCGCCCACACTACCGAACCCGAACAACCGTTTCCACAAGGATACGGTGCTGGTCAACCCGCAGGAGGTGGTCCGTATCAGGCCCGACTTCACCGGATTCACCGGCCTGTATCCCTGGCACTGCCACATCCTCGAACACGAGGACCAGGAGATGATGCTCCCCTACGAGGTGGTGTCACCGGAGTAGAGGCCATCCGTCGAAACGGGCGCTTTTCCTCCGTCTCCTGAAACTGGCTCAAGATTTTCCCCGTACCAAGCCAATGCTGAACGGAGGTACATGCAAGATTCGCGGGGTGTTTTCAGTACGACTCTTTGGACATCAACGTAATCTGGCAGAACCTATGGCGGTACCTTCGCACACCAACTTCGCGGCCGTTTCAGCGCACAAGAGGACGAAACAACCGAACAAAATGGAACCGTCGGAGCGACAATGCGAGGGGAGGGATTCGAACCACGGTCACTCCACTCGCTACGCTCGTTTCGCTCCCTGATTCGAATCCTCTTCCGATACTCGTCCCTCACGATGTGTTCGGGACGAGTATGCGAGGGGAGGGATTCGAACCCACGAACTCCTACGAGAGCGGATCTTAAGTCCGCCGCCTTTGGCCTGGCTCAGCCACCCTCGCTCGTCCGGCCTTACCGCCGGGGCCCCCAAGTCGGTTTCGCTTACTGCGGGCACCTCCACCGAACCCACTTCGCCGTTCCCGTCCCCGAACGCACGAGAACGTATCTGGTATCTTACGAATCCTATCTCTTCAAGTTCCCTGGACGCGTCTGAACGAGTGTACAACTCCCTTTCTCGCAACGGTCCATCGTCGAGGAACTGCGCGACTCGGTTTGTTACAGAGCACCCACAATGCCCACATTCGAGCACACTATCGACATTGCAGCGCCTACCGACCAGGTCTTCGCGTTCAACGACGACCCGCAGAACTGGATTCGAACGAACGCCAGCCTCGTCTCCGTCGACGTCGGCGAGGAGACCGACGACGGCATCCGGATGGACACCACGTACCGGCTGCTCGGGATGGAGCTCGACGGCGGTCTCACCCTGAGCCACGTCGAACCCACCGAGCACACCATGGTGTTCGAGAACGGCGGCATGACCGGCGAGATACACTTCGAGTACGCCGAGACCCCCACCGGGACGCGCGTCGTCCAGCGCGCCGACTACGAGTTCGGCGACAGCCTCCGCGACCGCATCGTCGCACCCGTCGCGAAGATGTACAACAAGCGCCAGTTCAAGCAGAGCCTCGAACTCACGAAGGACCTCATCGAGGCCGAAGCGAAGATCGAAGCCTGACTCACGCTCAGGTTCCCCGCCCGGTCTCGCTCCTCGAACCACACGTCTCTCTCCCGATCGAACGTGCTCTCCTTCTGCCGTCGCCCGCACGCCGACAGGACGCTGACCCCCTCGTCGACGCTCGAGGCCGACCTACCAGTCCACGCTCAGCGTGCCGTCGCCGTGCGGATTCGGTGCGATCTCCTCGTCCGTGCGGCGGTCGACGACGTGGATGATGCCGACGTCCTTCTTCGCCGGGCACGCCTCCGCCGCCGCGAGGTTGTGCTCGAGGTCGTCCTCGCCGAAGAAGTACGTCTTCGGGGTTCCCAGGCCGCTGTCGATACTCATCTCCCAGTTCGTCGACTTCTCCGCGCACTTGCCCGCGCCGAAGCACAGGTTCGCCTCGAAGATTATCTTGTACGGCGCCTCCTCGACCGGTGGCGCGTTCGCCTCCCCGATCTCGCTCGGCGCGTGCGCGTCCTCGCTGTCGCTCATTGGCGGGACTCGGGGCCGCGGTAACTTTCGGTTGTCGGTCCCGCGCTCGCTGCCGGGCCGCGGTCGAACCGGGTTGCGGCCGCTACTCGCCAGTGGACTTGCCGGCGGATTCGCCGAACAGGACGGGCGGGTCGCGGTTCGACGTGACGACGAGCTTGTCCAGCGCCGCGTCGTCCTCGCGGAACGCGACCGTGAGCGTGTGGGTGCCGGCGTCCAGATTGAAGCGTTTCGGTGGCGCGCCGTCGCGGTCGTGGTCGGGGACGGACTCCCACTCCCAGCTCCCGCGTCGCGACCGCATGCGGTCCCAGCGCACCCACTCGCGGTCGTCCACGCGGAGCCAGAACGAGTCGCTCTCGCTGTCCGGGACCTGCACGCGACCGCGGACCTCGTACTCGCCGGCGCGTTCGACGTCGAACTCGTATGTCGCGTACCCCTCGCTCGGCGGTTCGCCGCCGGCGTCCACGCCGCGGGTCGTGATGTACTTCCCGCCGCTCGCGTTCGGCGACTCCTCGACGACCCACGGCCGCTCGACGTCGTCTCGAAACCCGGGTTCCACGACCACGGCGCGCGCGCCGGCCCGACGGTCCGCGTCCGGAACCAGACCGCCGTGTCGAACATGACGGTCCGCCTTCCGGTGACGACCGACGATGCACTCGCGAACGTGACCGTCTACCGGTGGGAAGCAGGCGCCAACGAGACGTGGCACGCGACCTCGCGGAACGTCACGCGCGAGAACGGCACGGTCGCCGTAACCGTCGACGACGGCGGGTACTTCGCGGCCCTGAACCGCACCGAGTGGCGGTCGCTCACGAGCATCGACCGCGGCGAGGGCGTCACGCTCGTCGCGGGCGAAGGCGTCGACAGCGACGGCGTCGGTGTCGCGTCGGTCGACGACGAGAACGCGACGACGGTCGACTGTCACGGCGACTGCGACAGCAACGGCTCCGTCATCACCATCTCGAGTACGTCCTCGACCGACGGTCGGTCGACCGACCGCACCGCGACGGACGCGAACGCTAGCACTGCTCCGTCGAACCGCACGACGAACGCGACGAATGGTTCGACCCCCGCGAGCGACGACGCCGACGAGCAACCGCCGTCCGGCCGGAACTCGTCGACCGAAGACGGCGCCAACTCGACCGCCTACCTCCCGCCGGGCATCGGCGGTCCCGGCGGCCCCGGCGGTGGCGGCGGTGGTGGCGGTGGTGGCGGCGGTGGCGGAGGTGGTGGCGGTGGTGGTGGCGGTGGTGGCGGCGGTGGCGGAGGTGGTGGCGGTGGTGGTGGCGGTGGTGGCGGTGGCGGCGGTATCGGCATCTGTTCGCAGTCCGTCGAGCCGATGAGTCTGCCGTGCATCCCGACTCCCCCCGGCGGCGGCGGCGGCGGCGGTGGCGGCGGTGGCGGTGGTGGCGGCGGTGGCGGTGGTGGCGGCGGTGGCGGTGGTGGCGGCGGCGGCGGTGGTGGTGGTGGCTGCCCACTGTCCGTGTGGACCGACAGCTGCCCCGAGGACTCCGACGGCGACGGCGTCATGGACGAGAACGACGAGTGCCCGGACGTGCCCGGCGAGGGAACGTACGGATGCCCCGTCGACTCCGACGACGACGGCGTGGACGACCCCGACGACAACTGCGAGAACACGCCGAATCCCGACCAGGTCGACACGGACGGTGACGGCGACGGCGATGCATGCGACTCCGACGACGACGGCGACGGCCTCGACGATGGTCCCGACGAGTGTCCGAAAGAGTCCGCGGATACTGAGAGCGGCTGTCCGGACAAGGACGGCGACGGCATACCGGACGACTCCGACAACTGCCTGAACACGCCGAATCCGGAGCAGGTGGACACCGACGGCGACGGTGACGGGAACGAGTGCGACTTCGACGACGACAACGACTACGTAGACGACGACGTCGACGACTGTCCGCTAGAACACGGGACTGCGGAGAACGGCTGTCCAGACGGCGACGGTGACGGCATCCCGGATGGAGACGACGAGTGCCCCGACGAGGCCGCCAACACCGAGAGCGGATGCCCGGATAGCGACGGCGACGGCATCCCCGACAAGGACGACGAATGTCCCGAAGAGGCAGGGAATACCGAGAGCGGGTGCCCTGACAGCGACGACGACGGCGTGTTCGACCACGAGGACAACTGTCCGGAGGTCGCGAACCCCGAGCAGGCGGACGCCGACGACGACGGCAAAGGGAACGCCTGCGACGACAGCACGACCGTCTCTACGTACCAGGTCGACGTTCCCGACACGCCGCACTCGACGATCGTGATGAACATGCGCGCCACCGCACCGCGGGCGAACTCGGTGGTCGCGGTCGTCGTGGAAGGCTCCGACGGCGGGAAGGACCGCTTCGAGATCGCCGGCCCCGAAGCCGGGAGCGGGTTCACCACGAGCGACGACGGCGTCCCGCGCGCATCCGGCGAGACGCGCAACGGGTCGCAGGTCGCCGCGACGACGAACGACGAGGCGTTCAAGTACTACAGTCTCCCCGTCGGCCAGTTCGGTGGCGACACCGTCGACGTGACGTTCGTCACCGCTCGCGGCGGCACCCTCGAGATCAAGGCCGACGACGTGTACGCGTACGGCGACACCGACGGCGACGGCCTCTACGACGCCTGGGAGAACCAGGACTGGACGATCCCGCGCGGTCCCGCCGGCTCGTTCTCGCCGGACCCGACGAGCTCGGACACCGACGGCGACGGCGTCATGGACAGCGTCGAGGTCGACCTCGGCACGTTCGAGGACGCCGGCGTCGGCCAGCCCGGCGAGACGCCGTACGAGAACCGCCAGGGCGCCATCACCGTCGTCTCCGCGAAGTCGAACCCGACGCTCGCCGACACCGACACCGACGGCGACGGCGTCAGCGATCCCGTCGAGTACGACCCCTACGAGGTGAGTCTGTTCACGAGTCGGTCGGACGCGAGAGGGTTCCGGCGGGCGCTGGTGAACGACTCGTTCGATCCGACGGATTACGTGACGACGGAGACCAGCCACAGTAGCGTGTTCGCGGCGGACACGGACGGTGACGGGTTGAACGACAGCGAGGAGCGCCGGCTGGGGACGACCGCGGACGAGGCGGATGCGGACCACGATTCGGTGTCGGACGCCGAGGAGATGGCGATGAAGCCGGCGGACCCGACGATGTTCGACGCGTCGGGCCCGGAGGTGACGGTCACGAGCGCGTCGTACGCGGACGGGACGTACTCGGTGCAGGCGGTGCTGTCGGACCCGAGCGGCGTGGGCGCGTACTCGGTGACGCTGGACGGTGAACAACGAGCGTCCGGGAACGGGGACTGGGAGCGGAACGTCACGGTGAGCGAGCAGATCGACGTTGGGGTGTTCGACCGGATGACGCGGTTCCTGGAGAACAACGAGTTGCGGTTGGTGGCGGAGGACAAGCACGGGAACGCGCGGTCGCGGTTAGCGTATTCGAGTTCGGACGTGTTCGTGGAGACGATCGAAGCGCACGGGCTCGAGGAGTGGTTGACGCCGACGATGGTGGCGCGGTTGGGTGTGCTGTCGGGGACGACCCAGGGTGCAGGTGAGGTGCTCGGGCAGCTCACGTCGCTGATAAAGAAGCCGAAGGAGTTCCTGGAGAAGCTGGCGGACGTCGACAAGTACGCGAAGCTGGTGAAGAACCTGGAGTCGCTGCCAGGGTTGCTGGTGGCGGGGTATCGCCAGCAGATGAACGCGTCGAACCCGTACTACGACCGGCAGGCAGGGGCGCCGACGAACGAGACGCGGTACGAGGCGTTCGCGACGGGGTACTACGCGGGCGTGGTACTGTTCGAGGTGGGGGTGTCGGCGGCCGGCGGTGTGGGCGTGGCGAAGCACCTGAAGAAGGTCGACACGATCGCGAACGCGGTGTCGAAACCGAAGGTGCAGAAAGCGCTGTCGTACTACCGGAAAGCCAAGCGCGTGAAGGCGGATGCGGAGCGGAAGCTGGTGACGGGGCCGGCGTTCGTCAAGGTCGCCGAGGACCCCGAGAAGCTACGGTTGATCGTTCCAACGGAGTACGTGAATACGGAGCGGGACTACCAACCGTAGACGGTCCACAGAAACGAGGGTGGACTCAACCGAGTTCGGCTTTGTAGCTCAGACGTCGGCGCCGGTGAGGTCGAGGTGGCTGACGTCGTCGTGGAAGTCGATGGATTCGATGCCGGCGTCGGTGTTGGGGTTGTCGCGGCCGTCGGTGTCGAGCGCGCCGAGTTCCTCGACGACGTCCATGCCGTCGGTGACCTTCCCGAAGACGGCGTGCTTGCCGTCGAGGTGCGGGGTCGCGCCGAGGGTGATGAAGAACTGGCTGCCGTTCGTGTCGGGGCCGGCGTTCGCCATGGAGAGGACGCCGGGGCCGTCGTGCGTGAGGTCGTCGACGAACTCGTCGTCGAACTGGTAGCCGGGGCCGCCGCGGCCGGTTCCCTCGGGGTCGCCGCCCTGGATCATGAAGTCCTCGATGATGCGGTGGAAGTCCGCACCGGCGTACAGCGAGTCGCCGCGTGTCTCGCCGGACTCGGGGTCGGCCCACGTCGTCGTGTCCGGGGCGGGCTCTTCGTTCGCGGCGGGGTCGTGAAGCGCGAGGCCGACGAAGTTCGTGACCGTTCGCGGCGCCTGCTCGTCGTAGAGCTCGATGTCGATGTCGCCGTGCGTCGTGTGGATGGTCGCAGCTATCGTCATGGTCGAGGGGACGGCCGCCTCCGGGATAACGTTGCCCCATCGGGCTGGCGGGACGGTGCGGTCGTGTGCTTGGTGCGTGGTCGTGTCGCCGCGAGTGGCGTTGGGGTGAGATTCAAGACCCGGCGCGCCGAAAACTGGCGTAACCGATGACGCGTTCGGCTCGCCATCGTCGCGAGGACGTGACGCTCGCTCGACTGCCGTCGGGCGTTCGAGTGTCGACGACGGTGCACGTGTACGAGGGGCCGGAAGCGGGGCCGACGGTGTACGTGCAGGCCGCCCAGCACGGCCGCGAGGTGAACGGTACGGAGGTCCTCAGACGGGTGCACGAGAAGCTCCCGCTCTCGGAGCTATCGGGGCGCGTGGTCGCGGTGCCGGTCGCGAACCCGGTGACGTTCGACCGCGTCGGGTACACCGCTCCGGCGTCCCTTGATTCCGTGAACGGGAACATGAATCGCGTGTGGCCGGGCGACGACGAGGGGTCGCTCCACGAGCGGATGGCGGCGGCGCTCTGGGCGTACGTCGCGGACGCGGACGCGGTCGTCGACCTCCACACGGGGAGTCCGGACCTCCTCACGCACGTCGTGTACCCGCACGGCGACGGCGAGGCGCGAGCGCTCGCCGAGGCGTTCGGCACGGACCTCCTGCTCGGTGAGCGCCGCGGCGAGGACGCCCCCGACGAGTGGCATCGCCGCGACTTCGACGGGAAGCTCCGCGTCGCCGCGGCGCGCGAGGGCATCCCCGCCATCACGCCCGAGCTCGCGCACTGCCGCGAGCTCGTCGAGCCCGCGGTCGAGGCCGGCGTTCGCGGCGTCATGAACGTCCTGCGGCACGTCGGCGTGCTCGACGGGCAGCCCATCACGACCGACCCCGTCGTCGCCCGGAACCACCTCGGGCGCGTCGACGCCGACGACTCCGGGCTGTTCCGCCCGAACCCCGCGCTCGAACTCGGCGAGCGCGTCGGCGCGGGCGACGACGTCGGCACCGTCTACGACCCGTCGACGTACGAGGTCCTGCACCGCGCGACGTTCGACCGCGACGGCCTCCTCTACGCCATCTCCCGCGAAGCCACCGTCAAGGCCGGCGATAGGCTCGCGAGCGTCGCCATCCACGACTGAATGGCATACGGCGGCCGCCAGACCGCCTTTTCTGCGCCCGACTGAATGGCATACGGCGGCCGCCAGGCCGCCGTTTCTCTCGGGGTGGACGGACCGAGCGCGACGGCCCTGCGGACCACAACGCACTTGCCAGTCCTCCGACTCGTCACGCGTCCATGACGGAGAACTCCAGCGACGACGACGGCGACGATGGCGGCGACGGCGGTGGCTGGGAGGGCGCGTACGCGAGCACCGACGCGGTCGGGTGGGATACCGGCGACCCACAGCCAGCGGTGAAAGACCTCGTCGACGCGGGGGCGTTCACCGACCCGGTGCTCGACGTCGGCTGCGGGCTCGGCACCGAATCCTGCTATCTCGCGAACGCGGGCTACGACGTCCTCGGCGTCGACGTCGCACCGACCGCCATCGAGCGCGCCCGCGAGACGGCCGCCGACCGCGACCTCGACGTCCGGTTCGAAGCCGGGGACGCGTTCGCGCTCGGCACTCCAGCGGGGGTCGTCGACGCCGACTGGGCGGGGTCGGTGCTCGACGTCGGCGTGTTCCACGCGATCGAACCAGCCCGTCGCAGCGCGTACGCCGACGCGCTCGCTCGCGTCCTCGAACCCGGCGGTCGCGCGTTCGTCCTCTCGTTCGCGCCCGGCGCACCCGAGGACTGGCCCCCGAACTTGATCTCGCGCGACGACGTCCGGGACGCGTTCGACGTCGGCGATTCCGACCGCGGGGATTCCGATGGCGAAGATTCCGACCACGGGGATTCCGACGGGGATTGGCGCGTCGTCGATCTCCGCGACGAGACGTACGTCTCTCGCGGTGGCGAGGTTCCGGCGCTGCTCGCGATCCTAGAGTGGAGCACGGAGGATTGAGGATCGCACTCCTCGACGCCTATCGCGGTCGGGAGATGGACGGCGACGTCCTCCTCGCCCGCATCGACCGCGACACCTCGCTCGTCGACCGACTCTCTCCGGACGCCGACCTCGCCGAGCGCGTCGTCTACGTCGACGCCCTCGACGCACCGATCGCCCTCTGAGTCGTCGAAGAACGATCGGCGACCGTCGCGTTCCGTGACGAAGCACTCGTTCTGTACCGGTGCGAGGTCCCGGCGTCGCTCTTGCAGTGCGGAAACGGGTCCGTCGAGAGCGCGCCGAGTCTGTGGCGGCGTCGCTCAGCTAGCGTCGCGGAGCGACAGCCAGGCGGTCGCGAGGACCGTTGCGGTGGTTCCGAGGACAAGTGCGAATCCCACGCCGACGACGACCGACATCGGTGCGAGTTCGCGGAGCGTGGGCGTCGAGAGCGCGAACGGCCACCCGGTCACGAGCGAGAACCCGAGTCCGGTCCCGAACGCGAACGCGAACCCGGATGGGACGCCGTAGCCCGAGACGACTGGTGCCGCAGTCAGGACTACGAGGACGACAGCTGCGGTCTCGGTCGATAACACCGTCGTGACGACGTCCGCTCCGAGGATCACACCGTTCAGGAGCAGTCCGAGCGCGAAGAACGCGACGAGCGAACGCCCGCTCGTTCGAACTTTTGGCGTCGAGAGCCGATCTAGCACGCCCAGGTGGTCGTTCGCACTACAGAAGGGTGCTTCGACGAACGGGTCGACGTCGACCCGAGCGCGATGCAGCGTTGCATCGACCGAGCGAGATGCAGTTCAGTGTCGCCCCGCGCTCGGCCATCCTGCTATAGCGTGGTCAGAACGCCCGCAGGTCCTCGAGCACTGCCTGTGCGCTCCCGTCCGCGATGACAGCGCGTGCGTCGTCGATGCCTGCTTCGATGCTGTCGACGTCGTCGCGAGCGTACATCCGGAGCGCGGCGTTGAGCGCGACCGCGTCGGCGTAGGCGTCCTCGCGGTCGCCCGCGAGCACCTCCTCGGTGATCTGCGCGGACTCGACGGCGACGTCGTCGACCTGGAGGTCCTCCTCCTCGACGTCCATCCCGTACTCCGCGGTCTCGATCTCGTAGTCGGTGAGTTCGTCCGTCTCCGCGACCCACTCCGCGACCTTCGTGTACCCGGGGCGGACGTCGTCGTAGCCCTCCATCCCCTGGAACATCACGACCTTCGAGACGTCGCTCTCCCGGCTCTCGGCGAACGTCTCGCAGACCTTCTTCGCGAACGCGAGGTGGTAGAACGACCCGAGGTGGACGTCGGCGTTCGCGGGGTTCGCGAGCGTCTCGACGGTGTTCACGAACGTCCGCACGCCCATCATGTCGCGGCGCTCCCAGAGGTCCTGGATGCCGGGCGCGAACGCCGGCTGGTAGTAGAACCCGAACCCGGTCTCGTCGACCATGTCCGCCGAATCACTCGGCGTGAGTTCGGTGTGCACGCCGAGTTCGTCGAGGACGTGCTTGTACGCGTCCTGCTTCTGCGTCGGCACGCGGTCGCCGGAGTGCACGACGACGGGGGTGCCGGCGGCGGCGGCGACGACGCCCGCGGCGACGCCGAAGATCATCGACCGGCCCTTCCCGTCGTAGTTCGCGCCGCAGTCCACGGGGTCGCAGTCGGGTTCGGCGACCTCGACGGTCTCCTCGCGCATCACGTCGACGTACGCGCCGAGCTCCTCGGGGTTGTTGCGCTTCCAGCGGTTCGCGAGCCAGAACGCGCCCAGCGTCGTGTGGTCGGGTTCGCCCGCGAGGATGCGCTGGAACGCCTCCCGTGCCTGGTCGCGGGTCATGTCCTCCGCGGACTTGTGCCCGCTGCCGACGACCTCCGTCATCAGGCGCTTCAACGGCCACTCGCCGAACCGCTGCTCTCCTGTTGCCATGCGCGGTCGTTGGAGCGGTCGCCGCAAAAGCCCCTCGGAAGCCCCCAGTCGCTGGGAATCGAACACGGCTTTAGCCGTCGGTCACGTACGTCCTGGCATGACCACTGCCGTCGACGCCGTTCTCTTCGACCTCGACGACACGCTCTGCGAGTACCGGCGGACGAGCGCGGAACTGCTCCACGAGTCGTTCGACGCGGTCGACGTCGACCCGTTCTTCGACGTCGAGGAGTACTACGCGGCCTACGAGCGCGTGGTGAACGACGACGACGACCACGACGGCATGCGGGAACTCCGCGAGCTCTGTTTCGCGGACCTCGCCGACGAGTACGGGTACTCGCGGGACCTCGCGTACGCGATGGCGGACCACTTCGCGGAGAGCCGCGACCACACCGACGTCGACCCGCTCCCGGGCGCCGAGGCGGCGGTGGAGGCGCTCGCCGCCGACCACGCGCTCGGCGTCGTCACGAACGGCGCCCCCGAGATGCAGGCCGAGAAGCTGTCCGCGCTCGACTTCGCCGACCGCTTCCAGACGGTCGTCTACGCGGGCTACGACGCGCCGGCGAAACCGGAACCGGACGCGTATCACGCCGCGCTCGCCGAGCTCGACGTCACCGCCGACCGCGCGGTTCACGTCGGGAACTCCCTGCGGACGGACGTCCCGGGCGCGCACAACGCCGGCGTGCGCTCCGCGTGGCTCCACGACGGCACCCCCGAACCGGACCCGGAACCGCACTACACTGTCGAGCGCCTCGACGACCTCGCGACGCCACCGTGGTCGGTGTGAGCGAACTCCGAGAGCGACCGGTAGCGAAGTGAGCGGGCCGCGCGCGAACGCGGCGGTCAGCGAATCTGGACGGGAACGCGCTCTCCGGCTTCGGCCATCTCGCGGAGGCGTTCGATGCGGTCGTCCATCGGCGGGTGCGTCGCGAGGAGTTTCGAGAGGGCGTCCTCGTCGCCGTGCACGAACAGCGAACTCCAGAGGCCGCGGTAGGGGTCGCTGGCGCGCTGGATGCGCCAGAGGCCGCGGGCGAGCGCGAGCGGGTCGCCGGTGACGGCGACGGCGCGGTCGTCGGCGGCGAGTTCGCGACGCCGGGAGTGCGCGCGGAGCGCGAGCGTGAACGCCAGGAGCGCGAGGACGACGAGCTGGCCGACGCGGTAGTGCGTGCGCCGGAGGTGGACGCGGAACGGGGCGGGTTGGCGAGCGGAGAGGTAGGTCGCGGTGCGGGAGACGCCGGCGACGAGCACGCCGACGGGGAGGAGCGCGAGGAACGCGACGCCGGCGACGGACTGGAGGACGCTCGACGCGAGCGTCTGCACGAGGCCGTCGTACCCCTCGAGGTGCGCGAGTTCGTGCGCGAGGATGGCGTCGAGTTCCTCCGGGCGGAGGATGCGCGCGAGGCGATAGTCGAGGACGACGACGCCCCCGCCGCGCGCACCGACGGCGAGCGCGTTCGGCGCGTCGAGCGCCGCGACGTACACCGACGGACGCTGGACGCCCATCCGTGCGGCGATCTCGTCGAGGCGCTCGTGGAGCCGCGGCGCCGTCTCCGGCGGCACGTACCGCGCGTCCAACGCCGCCAAGAGACGCGTCGCGCCGGCGCGATAGCTCACGTACCCGAACACGAGCGCGCTCCCGACCACTCCCACCACCACCAGCCAGAGCGACGGCGGATCCGCGAGCACCGCCGACACCACGACCGCCAACGCCACCGCCACCACCGCGTAGAACGCCAGCGACAGCACGCCAGTCAGCACCAGCAACACGCGCCGCCCACCGGAATCCATACCACAACCTACGAGCGCGCCGAGTAAAACACCACCGAGCGCGACGAGCGAACCACGAAACGGCGACCTGGGGGTCGCCGTACGCTTGGAGAGTCAGGTGTGGAAACGGCGACCTGGCGGTCGCCGTATGCTGGTTGAGTCAGGTGCGGAAACGGCGACCTGGCGGTCGCCGTATGCTGGTTGAGTCAGGTGCGGAAACGGCGACCTGGCGGTCGCCGTATGCTGGTTGAGTCAGTCGACTCTCGTGACGGTCCCGACCCCCTTGCTCTGGCCTTCGCGGAACACGAACCGCTGGCCCTCCTCGACGAGGTACGGGCGGAACTTGAACCGGACCCTGGTGTGGCCCTTGTCGCCGGGGAGCAACTGGCCGCCGTCGGGGTGGAAGACGGCGGCTTCGCTTATCGTCTCCAGGTGAACGACGGGCTCGTAGCCGTCACCGATCCGCGTCGGGTGGTTCAGGACCATCACTTCGGCCTCGAACTCGCGGACGGGCTGGGGGTCGCTGTCCCGGGGGACGAGCACCATCCCGCGCTCGATGTCGGCCTCCTGGACGCCCTTGAGTGCGATACCGACGATGCGGCCGGCCTTCGCCTCGTCGACGCGATGATAGTGCATCTCGATGCTCCTGGCTTCGACCTCGCGGAAGCTCCCGTCCGGCATCGGCCCGAGCAGGAGTTCGTCCCCGGCCTCCACCTCGCCGCGCATGATGGTGCCGGAGGCGACCGCGCCGACGCCGGTGACGGCGTACGTCCGGTCGATGTACATCCGGAAGTCGCCGACGTCGCCCGCGGTCTTCGGGAGGCGCTGGAACACCTCGTCGAGCGTATCCATTCCGCGGCCCTCGACGCTCGACGTGACGAACAGCGGGACGACGCCGTCGCCGACCTCGTCGACCGCGGCGTCGACGCCGTGGCGCTCCACGCGCAGCGGCGTCTTCCCGACGTCACGCAGCACCCCCTCGACCTCGCGCTCCACTTCTTCGAGGCGTTCGTCGGTGACGAGGTCGCTCTTGGTGATGGCGACCATCGTCGGGAGTTCCGTCGCGAGCAACACCCCGAGGTGCTCTCGGGTCGTCTTCGTCGGGCCGTCGTCCGCGGCGACCGTCAGGAGCCCGTAGTCGAGCTTCTGGCCGACGAGCCCGCGGATGGTCGTGCGGAGCCACGGCTCGTGGCCGACGGTGTCGACGAACGACACGAGCTTGTCGGACTCGTCGACGACCCTCGCGCGGTCGGACTTCCGGTGCGGGTTCTGCATCCTGACGGGCTGGTCGTCGTCGTCGAACCCGTACACGGCGTACGAGAGGTCCGCGGACAGGCCGCGTTCGACCTCGTGGGGTTTCACGTCCAGGTAGCCGCGGGTCGCGCCCTCGCCGTCGTCGGCCTCGCCAGTGACGAGCGACCCGACGAGCGTCGACTTCCCGTGGTCGACGTGCCCGGCGGTCCCGACGACGATGTGCGCGTCGTCCGTCGACAGCACCGCGCCCTCGCGGATGGTGGCGACGCCGACGATACCCTCGGCGTCGTCGACCGCAACCCCTGTGCCCGCGGACGCGCCGGCGTCGTCCACGCTCCACGTCTGCACGTCGTCGATGTGCGCGCCCGCTTCCTCGGCGAGCAAGCTCAGGACGTCCATGGACTCGGAGAACTCCGCGGGGGGAACGCCGGCGAGTCCGCCGTCGTCCGTGACGCCGACGACGTACGTCGCCTCGCCGTCTCCCGAGAGGACGCGATGCCGGAGTTGCGCCGCGAGCGATTCGCGACGGCCGTCCGACAGGTGGAGGTCCTTCCGGAGTCGCTCCTTGAACTCGACGCTCCCACCCTCGGATTCGCCGCGGTCGAGGGCGCGCTGCAACACGGCCCTGTCAGGGCTCATGTCGCCGCGTAAGGGAGAGACTCGCATAAGGCTTCCCGTCACATGGGTGTGTTTGTCACACGAGGGGTGGGGAGCGGGGGTCGACCGCACGCCAGTCCGCACGGGAACCGGAAGGGACCGCGGCCGTTCCAGCCTGCGCACCGTGCTCGCTACTGGGTGGCGTTCGGAGCGGCCTCGACCTCCCGTAGCTCGATGCGTGCGCCGCCCTCGGCGCTCTCGGTCGCCTCGACCGACCAGTCGTGCGCGTCCGCGATCTCCGCGACGATGGCGAGCCCGAACCCGGTGCCGTCGTCGCTCGTCGTCACGCCCGACTCGAAGACGGACCCGCGGTCGTCCTCGGGGATACCCGGGCCGTCGTCCGCGACGTAGAACCCATCCTCGTCAGGGAGCGCACCGACGGTGACCGACACCGCGTCGTCGCTCGCGCCGTGCTCGACCGAATTTCGGAAGAGGTTCTCGAAGAGCCGTTGCAGGCGTCGTTCGTCCGCGTGAATGCGGGCGTCGTCGGCGACCGTGAACGTCGCGTCCCCGGTTTCGACGTTCGTCCAGGCGGCGCTCGCGACCGCCGACAGGAAGACGCCGTCCGGGTCGACGACCGCACTCCCTTCGCGAGCGAGCGCCAGGACGTCCGTGATGAGCGTCGACATCCGCTGGAGTGCGTCGCTCGCGTTCTCGAAATGCACGCCGTCACCGGTCTCCCGCGCCATCTCCAGGCTTCCCTCGGCGACCGCGAGCGGGTTCTTCAGGTCGTGACTCACGACGTTCGCGAACTGCTCCAAGCGCTCGTTCGTCCGCTTCAACTCCGTCTCACGGCGCTTCCGGTCCGTGATGTCCCGCGCCGCCCCCATGAACGCCGGCTCGCCGTCGTACGTGATCTTCGCCGTCGACAACGCCATGTGGCGGACCTCGCCGTCCGCCCGAACCATTCGCGCCTCGCGGACGATCGGCCCCTCGTCGGCGGTTCGAGCGGTCTCCTTGACGTACTCGCGGTCGTCCTCGTGGATGAGCGTCCAGAGGTCCATCTCGTACAGTTCCCGCGTCGAATACCCAGTGAGCTCCCCGACGCGGTCGTTCACGAACGCGAACGACGACCCCTGGTAGACGTAGATGCCGTCGTGACTCTGCTCGACGAGCGTCCGGTACAGTTGCTCGCTCTCGACGCGGTCGAGCGCCGCCGTCGCGTGCGACGCCAACAGCTCGGCGTGCTCGCGGTCGTACTCGTCGAACGCTCCCGGTTCGTCGCTGACCGCCTGCAGCACGGCCTTGTCGCCGACCGGGACCGAGAGCCCCGCGCGGAACGCGTCGTTCGACGGCTTCGCGACCGACGACGCCTGGAGGTCCTCGATGCGCGCAGCATCGCCCGTCCGCAACGTCTCGCCGACGACGCCCTCGTCGAGCCCGAACCCTTCGGTCGGGAGGTACTCGCCCTCGCGGTCGCGCGGACGCGTCTCGAAGCGGTCGCCGACCGGCGCCAGGACGAACACCCACTCGAAGTCGAGGATGTCCTCCGCGGCGTCCAACGTGGTCCGGTAGACGTCCTCGTCGGTCGTGCACGTCTCGAACTCGCGAGCGACCGCGTGCAGTCGCCGCACGCGCTCTCGGCTCTCCTGGAGGCGCGCTCGCGTCCGCGCCTCGCTCACCGCGCTCTCGATGCGGTTCGCGAGCAACTCGAACTGGCTGGGGTCGCCGCTGCCCTTCTGGAGGTAGTCCGTCGCGCCCGCAGCGATGGCGTCGCTCGCCACGCGCTCGGACCCCTTCGCGGTGAACAGGACGAACGGCACGTCCGGGTCGTCGTCGCGGACGACGTCCAGGACGTCGAGGCCGTCGTACTCGCCGAGGTCGTAATCGCAGACGACGCAGTCGAACGACTCCGCGTCGACGGCGTCGACCGCATCCTCGTAGCGCTGGTGGGTCCGCACGTCGAACGCGCCGAACCGATCGAGGAAGGACGCGGTGAGTTCCCCGAACTGGTCGTCGTCGTCGACGTGGAGGACCCGAATCCCCCCCTGCATTCCTTACGGACTGCATACACCTGGGGGTACATAGCCCTAGTGGCTGTCGCTGGAGCTTATCCACTCGCTCGGACGTGGGTCAGGCCCTCGCAGACGGAGGCCGTTCAGTCGTCGGTTTGGCGCTCGGTGGCGCCGGCCGTTCAGTCGTCGGTCTGGCGCTCGCAGACAGCGGCCGTTCAGTCGTCGGTCTGGCGCTCGCAGACAGCGGCCGTTCAGTCGTCGGTGAGGCGCTCGTAGGCGGCGGTCACGCGCTTGAACGCCTCCTCGTCGCCGTCGGCGGTGTCCGGATGGACCTCCTTGACGCGTTCGCGGTACGCCGTGCGGACGGCGTCCTCGTCCGCGGTCGGGTCGAGCCCGAGGCGTCGGTACGCCTCCTCGGCGCTCGGGCCGTCTTGGCGTGGGACGCGACGGCCGTCGCGGCGGCCGCCACCGCGACCGCCGGCGGCGGCGCTCGCGCGCGCTCGCCGGCCGCCAGCGCGCGCCTCTCGGCGTCGTTCGCGGTTGATGCGACGACGCGCCTCGCGAGCGAACCGGCTGCGCCCGCGCTGGGCGCCCTCCTTGGCTTTCTGCTGCGCGAACCGCGACCCGTCCGCGTTCACGCCTTCGGCGACGCGCTCGCGCATCCGACCGGTCGCCTGGTACCACATGAAGTAGCCGGTGGCTGCGAACGGCAGGGCGACCGCGAGCACGAACGCCTCCTTGGTGACGATGGCGACGACGGCGAGCATCGTCGTCAGACCGGCGAACACCGACGCCAGCCCGAACAGGAGCGGGGAATCCCTCACGTCTCGACGGAAGGGCTCCGAACGCCTAAATCGCTCGGCTCCCCACCCCGCGAGCACGCGGGTCGCACTCGCACACCGACGACCTCGCACACCGACGACCGTGTGAACCAGACTCAAGGGGCGTCGGTGCGAACGGTGTCGTATGAGCGTCTCCGGGCTGTGCCAGGTCTGCGAGTCGAACGGCGCCGAGGAGTCCTGCGAGCGCTGCGGCGCGCTCGTCTGCGAGCGGCACTACGACGGCGAGCACGCGATGTGCGTGTCCTGCGTCGCCGAGACCACTCGCGGCGACCGCCGCGACCGCGGCGGCCGCGACGACGACCGCTCCAGAAACGACCCGGACGTCCCCGGCGAGTACCGGTTCTGACGGGCCGCTCGCGCCGGCGACTCAGCGGTCGCGCCCGAATCACGAGCGATTGCGTCCGAACCACGCGGTCGACGGCGGGACCAGCCCGACCGCGACGAACGCGAGCAAACCGAGGTACGCGACGAGGCCGCCGGCGAGCGCGTTCAGGCCACTCTCCGGTCGGAACGCCACGGCGAGCGCGGCCGCGAGCACGACGACGCCCACCGACAGCACGCGAACCCCTGCTCGCGCCCACAGCGCCCTGACGGCTGCTGCGCGAGCGCTCAAGAGGACTTCGAGGAGGAACGCGCCGACCGCGCCCACCGCGAACGCGACCGGAGACGCGGCCACGCCGACCGCGGCCGCGAGCGCGACGACGCCAGCGAGAACGCCCGCGGCGAGCGCGCCGTCGCCGAGCCGACTCACGCGTCCAGGAACCCGTCGACGACGAGTCCGACGGCGAGCAACCAGACGCCGGCCGCGACCGCGATGGCGCTCGCGTGCACGACCACCGCATCCGTGCCGGTCCCGAGGACCGACCCGCCGAGCGCGTTCGTCGCCATCGCCGTACTGCGCGTGACCGACCCCGTCGCTTCCAGGACCGACGTCCACGCGAGCACGCCACCGACGAACCCGACGCCGACCAGCGCGAGCCCGGCGCTGTACAACGACCGGACGACGCCGTCGAGCGGGTCGGCGGCGAACGGCCGCCCATCACGCGTAGCCATGCCAACCAATGACACGCTCGATCGTGATAAATCTGGCTCGACGACTCGTGAATGAAATACGACTGACAGAATCCGCGTTCGAGCGTCAGTCCCGATAGACCGTCGCGCCCTCACCGATCTCCGTCTGGTACGCGCGCGCCGACACCCCGGCGTCGTCGAACGCCGAGAGCATCGCGCTCGCGACCGCTCGCCGATCATCGCCGCGGCACACCGCGAGGACGCTCGGGCCCGCACCACTGATAGTCACGCCCGTCGCCCCCGCCGCCTCCGCCGCCGCCTTCACGTCGTCGTACCCGTCGACGAGCTTCGCGCGGCGCGGCGTCACCACGTGCTCCTCCAAGCCACGCCCCACCAGCTCGGGGTCGTCGCGATGCATCCCCGAGACGAGCGTCGCCGCCGACCCGACCGTCGCCACCAGCTCGTCCATCGACGCGGACTGCGGGACGACCTGGCGCGCGTCGCGCGTCGACACCACGACCTCCGGCAGGCACGCCACCAGCTTCACCGACGCGTCCACCTGCAGCACGCCGTCGTCACGAGCGATCGTGAACCCGCCGAGAATGGAGGGCGCGACGTTGTCCGCGTGCGCATCACCCGACACCACCGCCTCGCCCTTCGCCGCCACGTGCACGAGTTCCTCGCGCGACCGCCCGCGGTCGTACAGCTCGTTCAACGCCACCGCCGCCGCCGCCGCACTCGCCGCCGAGGACCCCAGCCCGGACGCCGGCCGCACGCCCTTGTCGATGTGGATGTGCGCCGGCGCGTCGAGCGCCTCCGCGACCGCCCCGACCGTGTTCCCCTTCGGGTCCTCGGGGATGTACTGGCTGCCGACGCCAGTCACCGATATCGTCGTCTCCTCGGCACGCTCGACGCGCACCACGTCCGCGGGCACACCGAGCGCCACGCCGAACACGTCGAATCCACTCCCCAGATTCGCGGAACTCGCCGGCGCCCGAACCGTCAGCATGCCCCCGACTTACCCGCCCCCTACGAAAAACCTAGCGGACCACGCAACCACAGCGACCGCCGTCGCTCTCGATTCCCGGAGCGTTCGCTCGCGCGACGTGTTCGCGCGCAGTCCAACAGACCCATACATCGCGCCCTCGGAGCACCGACCATGACTGTCGGCATCGTCGGCGGCGGCATCGCCGGACTCGCCGCCGCGCACCGGCTCCAGGAACGCGGCCACGACGTCCGCGTCTTCGAGGCAAGCGACGACCTCGGCGGGCTCGCCGCCGTCCACGAGACCAGCGGCGACCCAATCGAGAAGTTCTACCACCACCTCTCGAAGTCCGAGGAGACCATCGTCGAACTCGCCGAGGACCTCGGCGTCGGCGACCGCGTCGAGTGGATCTACGGGAACGACGGCTACTACGTCGACGGCGTCGTCCACCCCCTGAACACCATCTGGGAGATCGCCGCCTACCCCCACATGAGCCTCTACGACAAATTCAGATTGGGGATGCTCACGATGGAGATAGACGTCCGCGGCGGCATCCCGAGCTTCGACACGTACGACGACCTCGAAGCGTACGAGGACGTCCCCATCAAGGACTTCCTGCTCGAACACACGACGCGCGGCGTCTACGAGAACTTCTTCGAACCGCTCTTGGACGCCAAATTCGGCGACCGCGTCGAGGACGTCTCCGCCGCGTGGCTGCTCGGCCGCATCAAGTTCCGCGGCGAACGCGACCTCCTGAAAGGCGAACAGCTCGGGTACTTCGACGGGAGCTTCGCGGTCCTCATCGACGCGCTCATCGACGCCGTCGGCCGCGAGAACGTCCAGACCGGCGCGCGCGTCGTCGACCTCGACGCCACCGACGCGGACGCCGCGACGGACGCTGACGCCGGGACCGACGGCGCAGTCGAGTCCCTCACCGTCGAGACCGCCGACGGCCATGAGACCTACGACGTCGACAGCGTCGTCGTCGCCGCGATGCCGAACGTCCTCGAGGACCTCACCGGCTACCCCTGCGACGTCGACTTCCAGGGCGCCGTCTGCGCGGTCGTCACCCTGGAGGACTCCCTGATGGACGAGACGTACTGGCTGAACGTCGCGCACGACGCGCCGTTCGGCGCGCTCATCGAACACACGAACTTCGTGCCGCCCGAGCGCTACGGCGGCGACCACCTGCTGTACGTCGCGAGCTACGTGCAGTCCCAGGACGAGTGGCTCTGGCAGGCCGACGACGACGCGGTCGAATCCCGCTGGCTCGACCACATCGCGGACATGTTCCCCGACCAGTTCCACGAATCGATGGTCGCGGACGTCCGCATCTCGCGGAACCCGCGCGCCGCCCCCGTCTACGAACGCGGCTACCTCGACATGGTCGTCCCCTACGACGTCGGCGCGGACGCGACCGCGGTCCCCGACGGCGTCTACTACGCCGGCATGGCGAGCCGCGCCCAGTACCCCGAGCGCTCGCTGAACGGCGGCATCGTCGCCGGCTACGAGTGCGCCGACCGCATCGACGACCGCGTCGACACCGAACGGTCGACCGTCGAAGCGAGCACGCAGTGAGCCCCGGCAGCGGTGCTCTCTGGTGTTGAAAACCGAAAAACCGGGAATCGAAGTTAGGACCCGGACGGGAGACGTTTTCCACGGACCACGCGACCAGTGCTAGCTTTCGGTGGGCTCGCACCACCTCGGTCGACTACTGTCGACTTCGGCCGGGCTTACACCGGCGTGCTTGCGTATTCACGAAGATCGCTTACGCGACCTCCGTTACTTGGTCTTCGCCGCCGACCACCATGGTGGTCGACCAACGGTCTGCTGCGGTTCTCCTTCGGAGCGACGACTTTGGAACCCTGTTACGGGCCCTTCAGTTGCTGCCCCTACTCCGACACGTCTCACCCACTTGCGCGGGTCGATTCGTGCCTTGAGCGTCCGGTGAGTCCCTTCGACTCCCGGCGACATCTCAACAGAGGACTGCCGAGATATTAAATCTATCTGCTGTTTGGTTACCACGTCACAACTACGTCTGGCGATTAGGACGTTTCAGATAGCAGTGGCTATCGGTGGGCTGGCCCGCCGGACGGACCGTGCGAACGAACACCAAACTCGCGGAACCTGAAGATACGCGCCACCACGACGTAAAGATTCCCCAGGACTAGCCCGTCCGGCCCTCGCACGCTCACAGGCGTGGCCGGCAATCCAGGACACGATCGATCGCCCCCAGGACACGATCGCCCAGCACGAACAAGAGCCCGCTCGCCCGCTCGACAATCGACGGTCAGTCGTCGGCGACGTACTCCTCGGGGTCGACGTCGTCGGGTTCCTCCTGACCGCCCACGACGACCTCGCCGTCGGCGGTCTCGACGTACACGTCGTCGGCGAACCCGCCCTCGGCGTAGGGATGGATCGGGTCGTCGAGCTTCTCCGGCGTCGACGGCGCCTCAGCCACGCCATCCTCGGGATAGAAGTCGCCGAGCGGGTCGTCGACCGTGATGCCGTGGTCGTCGAAGAACTCCGCGTACCGGTCGTGGTGCTGGCCGAGTTCGTCGCTCGGGAACTCCATCATCTCCGTCCACCCGTGATTGTAGAAGTCGAAGTTCGCCTGGACGTGCGTGATCTCACGAGCCTTCGCCTCCGGGTAGTAGTCGAGCGCGGCGACGTACGTGTCCATCGTCGCGTCGAAGAAGTCGTCGAGGTGCTCGCGGCGCTCCTCGCGGTGGGCGTCGTCGGCCTTCCCGAGGAAGATGTCGGTGTGCATGTCCACGAGCTTCCCGCGAGCGACGTCCCCGAGCACCGGCGCGGTGAGCGCCTGCTTGAACGCGAAGTGCTTGACGTTCTGGCGTATCTTCATCTGTACGTCGACGTAGCGACTCCGCAACCAAGAACGTCCCGCTGGCGGCACCGCTCGGTCGTTCGCGGCAGCGTCGACACGGTCGAGTCGAGCGCGTCGACGCGCTCGACGCGGCGCTCGCCCCCAGCGTTCCGCGGGCTCCGGCCACCCGACCGGCGGCGTCGCGGTCGATCGCCCTACGCCATCGCGTCGTCGGTAGTGGCTCAGTCCACGTACGCCATCGCGTCCTCGGCGTCTCTCGGCGTCTCGACAGCGATCTCCTGAACGGGTTTGAGGTACGTGACGCGCACGTACCCCGCGCCCACCGGTTCCACCGAGACCGTCTTCGCGGCCGCCGGCAGGTCCAGCACTTGCCCGTGCTTGCGCAGTTCCGAATCGATTTTGAAGTTGGTTCCGTGCATGGTAACGCTCCGTTACTCGAGAAACACCCACTTTCCTCGAGTTCCGGCTTCACGAACCGTATCCCACGGGGTCTTATGTCCCTTCCGGGAACGCCGCTAAACGTCACGTAATCGTCCGTTAGAATCATTCAACTGTCTGCAACGAGTCCGCAATCGATAGCATCTGGTAACTACTGAACGGGTCGTGCTCGACGAGCGACCCGGGGACTCGGTCGGCGCGTCCGGCACGCGCAGTAACGGGTCGGTGAGCGGAGCGCTCGGCGAGCAGAAGACGAACGAGAACGGAAGAACCGGGAGGAGCGCGGTCGACGACGAGCCGACCGCGCGTGCTAGCGGTCGCGGCCGGTCACTGGAACCCGATGCGCTTGCGGTCCTCCGCGTCGCCCTTCGGGATCTCGATGGCGCACATCCCGGCGTCGTACGTCGCTTTCGCCTCCTCGACGTCGATGGTGACGGGGAGCTGGATGGTGCGTTCGAGGCGTTGCGGGCACTCGCGCTGGAGGACGCGGTGGCCTTGCTTCGGTTCCTCGCCGCCGCGTTCCCCGGCGACGATGAGCTGGTTCTCGTCGGCGTACACCGAGATGTCGGCCTTCTCGAACCCCGGCATCTCGAGTTCGACGAGGTACGACTCGGGCGTCTCCGTGACGTCCGCGCGCGGCATCGCGACCTCGGGGCCGCCGGCAGTCGGCTGCTGGATGCCGCTCATCCCGCCAGCGGCTGCCTGTCCGGCGTCGGCGTGCATCCCGCCGACGTCACCGGTCTCCACGCCCGGTGATGCACTCATCGCGGCCTGCGCCTGCGCGGTCTGTGGGACGCCCATGCTCTGCTGGGCGATGGGCATGCCCTGCGGCGCGAACCGCGGGTCGTCTCGGTACGGGTTCGCCGCTGGATTCCACGTCATCAGTACGCCACCGGCATCTCGCCGTAGCGGAGGCCCTGCACGCCGGCTCCGACGTCCCCGTGCTGGTCGCGAGGCATCGAGGACTGCTGGCTGGTCACCGCAGGCTGCCGGTTCGACAGCATCGCCTGCTCCGTCGTCGACGCCTGCGAGAGCAGCGACCCGACCGTGGTCACGGTCCCGTCCTGGAGCGTCACGGGCTCGTCGAGTCGGGGCGTCCGAACCGTCCCGGCTCCCTGGACGCCCTGGTGGCTGGACTGCTGCTTCGAGGCGTCGGTCTGGACGCCCTGCGCGTACTGGCCCTGCTGGGTCGGCGACGACCAGTCGAGCTTCTGGATCGAGAGGTCACCGGCGCCCGCCTGGAGCGGTATCTTCGACACCGCCGACGCGTCGGCCGCGAATCCCGACGTCGACGGCGTCCACTGAGACTGCTGGCCGAACGGCGCTTCGGTCGTCGACGCGAACTGGCGGCCGGACGCGGACGCCATCCCCGGGAGCCGTCCCTGGAACGCGCCGAGCGCTGCCTGTCGCGACGCACCGACCGACCGCTCGTCGAGCGGGGTCACGCCACCCGCGGCGTGCCACTGGCTCTCGACGCCAACCATGGGCTGCTGGCTGCCCTGCTGGAAGCCCTGAACCGGCTGCTGGGCGAACCCTTGCTGGGTGGATTGCTGGGCGAACCCTTGCTGGATGGGCTGTTGTGTGAGGCCCTGCTGGGTGGATTGCTTGGCGAGGCCCTGCTGGGCGGGTTGTTGTGCGAGGCCCTGCTGGATGGGCTGTGGTGCGAGGCCCTGCTGGGCGGGTTGTTGTGCGAGGCCCTGCTGGATGGGCTGTGGTGCGAGGCCCTGCTGGGCGGGTTGTTGTGCGAGGCCCTGCTGGATGGGCTGTGGTGCGAGGCCCTGCTGGATGGGCTGTGTGGCCTGGTATCCCATCGGGACTTGGGACTGCTGGCTCGCGTACGCTGGCTGGGGCGCGCTCGCGGAGAGCGCGTGGCTGTCGAACGACTGCGTTGGTGCGTCGACGCCGATGCCAGCCTGCTGGTCGTAGCCCTGCCCCTGCCGTTGCTGGTCGTCGGTCTGGAGGCCACGCGGGTCACTCAGTTGGCTCGGCGCCTGCTGGGCGACGCCCCGCTGGGTGCCGTACTGTTGTTGGGGCACGGTGGTCTGTTGGGTGCCGTACTGTTGTTGGGTGCCGTACTGTTGCTGGGTGCCGTACTGTTGCTGGGGGACGGAGGTCTGGTGAGTGCCGTACGCTTGCGAGCCGACGGACGCGTCCATGCCGGACAGTTGTCCCTGGTGTTCCATGCTGTGTGTGGCTTCGAGGCTACGCTGGGCGGTGAACTTCGGGTCGATCGACGCCATCGGACTGATGTTGGGGTTCTGGTACATTTGTGGGTGGTGGCTCCCGTGCTGCCGCTCAAGTGCAACGTGAAGCCACGACGAGACGAGGCGCGAAAACAGCATAAAGCGAGTCGATAGTTCACTCGAGTAGGTGCCTGGTTCGTGTCGGTAAGCCCGATAGCGGGGGTCGGATAACGATCGGACTACGAATTCCGTTCATCGTGACCTATCAGGGTAATAGTCAGTTTCCGGGCGCCGGTAATCCGCAGGGTAACCGAGTCGGTCCAGTCGGGAGGAACCGACGAGCAACCGGCCGCGAACGAACGGCAGTCGAACCACCCGCATCGTCACCTGGTCGGTACTGAACCAGCACGGTCGGTGACGCCAGCGCCACCGCGGCTGCCGCACCCCGACCGGAGGGCGACGCTTGCACGCGAAACGAACGGTTCACGCGGGCGTGTTTTCGGAGATAGCAACCCACTTTAACCCCCGTACCGAACGGTTCGGACATGACCGAGTCGTACGTGATCATCGGCGACGGCATCGCGGGGTCCTCTGCAGCGGAGACACTCCGAGAGGAGGCGCCGGACGCCGACATCACCGTCATCACGGACGAGGGGGAAGCCCTCTACAATCGCATCCTCATCAAGGAGTTCGCGAAGGGCAAGATGCCCGAAGCACCCATCTCCATCCACGACGGGAGCTGGTACGAGGAGCGGGACATCGAGCTGGAACTGAACACGCACGTCACGACGATCGACGTCGACGGCCACGAGATAAAGACGCACTCGGGGGACGTCATCGAGTACGACAAGCTCCTGGTGGCGACGGGTGGGACGCCGACGCAACTGCCGGTCGATAACTCCGACGCCGAGGGCGTCCATCACTTCTGGACGTTCCAGGACGCACGCGGTATCGAGGAGCACGCGAGCGAGGCCGACACCGGACTCGTCGTGGGTGCGGGCCTGCTCGGTATCGACCTGGCCGCGATCTGTGGGGCGCAGGACGTCGACGCAAAGTACCTGATGCGCGGCGACTGCTGGTGGCGGTACGCGCTCAGCGAGGAGGGCGCGGAGATCATCCACGACGGCCTCCGCGAGAAGGGCGTCGAGCCCGTGTTCCAGTCCGGCGTCGACCACTTCACGGTCGACGACGACGGCGCGGTGACGGGGGCGGTCGACCCGAACGGCGTCGAGTACGACGGCGACTTCGTGGGCGTCGCCATCGGCCTGAACTTCAACACGGAGTTCCTCCGCGGGACCGGTATCGAGCTCGACGACGGCATCGTCGTCGACGAGTACATGCAGACGAACGTCGAGGACGTGTACGCGGCGGGCGACCTGACGCAGTTCCACGACGTCCTGCTCGGCGAGCAGGCCCAGAACGGGTCGTGGGGGAGTGCGAAGGAGCAGGGCCAGATCGCGGCGAAGAACATGGTCGCGGACGCGGAGGAGGCGGTCTTCGAGTGGGTGTCGTCGTACTCCATCACGCACTTCGACTTCCCGTTCCTCTCGTTCGGGCATCCGACGCAGGGCGACGACTACGTGGAGCAGAAGTACTCGGACACGGAGTGGCGTCGCGTCGTGTTCAAGGACGGGAAGGTCATCGGTGGCGTGCTCATCGGCGACCTGGCGCCGCAGACGAAGCTGAAGAAGCTCGCTCGCGAGCAGCGCGACCTCACCGGCCAGAAGGAGGTCTTGCTCGACGAGGAGCTCGACCTCGACCGGTTGGACGCGCCGGAAGCCGAGCAGTAGTCGGTCGCTAGTTCTCCTCGCCGTCGTTCGCGTTCGGTTCGTGGTTGTTTCGTGTTTGCTTCGCGTTCGGCCGTGTTTGCTTCGTATCTGGTTCGGGGTTGGTGAGCGACGCCCGGGGTGTCGTTGCGTTCGGGTGCTGTGGGGTGATTCGAGGTATCGGTCCGTGGTGGGTTCCTGGGTCGTCAACGCCAACCTTTAATAGAAATCGTGGTATACTGTACCATGCCCCATGGCAGTCAGTGACACCACGAGCGGTGCTCTACGGTTACGCCGTACCGAATCCGTCCCCGTGGACGCGACGGTCAAGCACGTCGACCAGCTCCGAGACCGAACGTACCGCCAGATCGCACGCGCGACCGACGGCTCGGTCGTCGAAATAGACGCAGCGTCGACCCGGCTCTCCGCGGGAGACGTCGTGGTGTTCACCGACTACCTCCGCGTCGAACGCGCCTGACCCGGGGGCGAGGGCGTTCTCTCGACCACGACCGCGTAGCGACAGCGCCGCCCGGCGGCCCTGGACGTTCTCGCGTGACCGCGCAGTCGGCCCAGACCGACACGTTCTTTCGCCGCGACCGGCCATCTTCGTGCATGAACGGGCCCGATAGTGGCACGATGACGCTGGCGTTCGAGCTCTCCGCGCTCCAGGCGCTCGCGGACCCCGAGGCCGTCTTCGACGACGCGCGACGCTGGGCGAAGTACGTCGGCGTCGTCTCCGACGAACCGACGTACGTCGTCACGAACTTCACGCGGAAGAACCGCGTCCGCCAGGACTTCTTCAGCGGGCCGCGTGGGCGCGAGGAGAGCCTGGAGAGCGTCCACGAGCAGTTCGACACCGACCGGCACGTCTTCGTCGGTACCGACGAGGGCGACGCGGACCTCGCGGACCGCGTCGACTGGGAGTACCTCGCCGTCGAGGACGCGGCCGACGCCGCCGACTGGACGCTCGCGACCGACACCGCGAGCGAGGACGCCGCCGACGAGGAGCCGGTTCGCGACGACTGGCCCTGACTCGGATCCCGCATCGAGGCGTCACGACCGGTCGTCGCGGGACTGCGGCGACCGGGAGTCGCGGCCCTTTTACGCGCTCGTTCCGAACGCGCTCGTATGCCTGAGCCGCGGGTTCCGGGTGACGACGCGCCGAGTAGCGCACTGGAGCTGTCCTGTGGCGAGCGCGTCGACGTGAAGGACCTGGACATGGGCGTCCGCGACATCTCGTGTGACTGCGGTGGGACGCACGCGGTCGTCCAGGACGTCCATCCGCCGTCGCGGTTCTTCCCCGAATCGCTCGTCGCGGTCCTCCAGGAGACCATCGAGCCGGAGGACGACTTCGACGAGTTCGACACCATCCACCTCATGGGCGTCGTCCTCGAGGAGTTCCCCGAGGACGTCGCCGTGAAGGACGTGAGCGACGACGGGAGCGTCGGGTACTCGATGGTGTGGGTGACCGACTTCGACTCGCGGCGCCTCCACGAGATCGTCGTCGAACTCGTCGTCGAGCTCATGGAGCACGCGGTCAGCCACGCCGAGGACCAGAACGCCGTCCAGGAGTTCGAACGGCAGATGCTCGAGTTCGACGTCGCCGAGTTCGTCGACGCGTACCGCTCGCAGCGGGACTTCGCGGACGAGCACGACACCGCGCTGTAGGTCGACTGCGACTGCGACTGCGACTGCGACTGCGACTGCGACTGCGTCGGCGGCGACGGCGACTGCGGCGACGGTGGGTCGTTCCGCTGGTTGCTTGCGTGTGTTTCTGTCGCACCCTGGGCGTCGTTTTATGCTCTTCGCGCGCGTGAGGTTAACCTGTGACTCCCGTGGACCACGGCGAGTTCGAGCGGATCCGTGACGTACTGGCGAGTGCAGGTATCGAGGAGCCGTTGTCGGCGAGCGAGATCGTCGCGGTGCTCGACGAGCACGACGTCGACGTCGATAGCACGCATCGCGTCGCGACGGTGCTCGGGCGGCGCGCCGAGTCGGGCGCGGTCGAGGTGGTCGGCGAGAGCCCGCCGTACCGGTATCGGTTCGTCGACGAGTGACCGACTGCGGCGCGGACGCGGTGCGGTCGCGGCGCGATTGCGACGCGGTTGCGGTCAGTGGAAGGTGACGGTCTCGTTTTCGGGGTCGAGTTCGACGCGCGCGCCGAGTGGCACGGGGACGTGCGGGTCGGTGTGGCCGACGTCGAAGTCGAAGAGGATGGGGACGTCCGCGAACGCGCGGACGGTCTCGCGGACGGCGTCGCGCTGGCGGTCGCGGTAGGCGTCGCGTTCGCTGTGGGGTGGGCTGTCGCGGTGTCGGGTCTTCGGGCGGCCGACGACGACGGCGTCGAGGGCGTCGAGGGTGCCGCGGACGCCGAGGTTCTGGAGGACGCGTCGGACGTGGGTCGGTGACGGGAGTTCCTCGCTGGTCTCGACGAGGAGGACGCGGCCGTCGCCGTGCGCGGGCGGTGCGCCGGGGACGAGCGCGCCCGCGGGGTCGGCGGCGGCGACCCACTCGAGGACCTCGAGGCAGCCGCCCCAGAGGCGTCCCGCGACTGGGGCGTCGAAGCTATCCCAGGTCCAGCCGGGGGCGTCGAGCCACTCGCGGGGGTCCCCGGTGGCGAAGTCGTAGCGGTCGTCGGTGTAGCTGTCGGCGGGTTCGACCTCGCCGAGCGCGTCCTCGAACAGCGCGCGTTCGAGGTACGTCGCGGTGTAGGGGGAGAGCGAGGCGTCGAGGGCGAGGCCGGGGAGGCATTGGCCGCCGTAGTACGATTGGACGCCCGCGGCGCCGAGCGCGCAGTGGAGGTTGGTGTTGTCGCTGATGCCGAAGAACCGCGTCGGGTTGGCGGCGAGGACGTCGCGGTCGAGATGGGGAAGGACGCGGACCTGGCGGTCGCCGCCGGTCGCGGCGACGACGGCGCCGACGTCGGGGTCGCGGAACGCGGCCTCGAGCGCGTCCGCGATGGCCGCGGGGGCGGGGTCGCCGTCGGCGTCGAGGAGCGGGGAGCGGTCGACGCTGACGCCGAAGCGGTCGCGGAGCCGGTCGGCGGCGCGGTCGACGACGAACCCGGGGACCTGGCTGGACGTCGGGAGGACGAGCACGACCTGGTCGTCGTCGACGGGGGGTGGGGTCGCGGGTGGCTCGGCGCGTGCACGAGGCATGTCCGTGCGTGGTCCCGGCGAGCGGGTAGTTCTTCCGGGGGCGTGTGTCTCTCTACCGTGCCAGTCCGCCCTGAACCCCGGCAAGATTTCGAATCTCGAAACCGAGTTTCGCCCCTCGTAATCTATCGTGGGTCTTATTACGATGTACGGACTGGACACCGGTAAGCAATCATGACCGGCGGGACACCAGCGGACGACGGCGCGGACGGACGCACAATCCTCCTCATCGGCTCCGGCCCCATCCAGATCGGGCAGGCCGCGGAGTTCGACTACTCCGGCGCGCAGGCGTGCCGCGCGCTCCAGGAGGAAGGTGCGCGAGTCGTCCTCGTGAACTCGAACCCCGCGACCATCATGACCGACCCCGAGATGGCGGACAAGGTCTACATCGAGCCCATCACGACCGACGCCATCGCGGAGGTCATCGCGCAGGAGAAGCCCGACGGCGTCATCGCCGGCCTCGGCGGCCAGACCGGCCTGAACGTCACCGCGGAACTCGCCGAGGAGGGCGTCCTCGACGAGCACGACGTCGAGATAATGGGCACGCCGCTGGACACCATCTACGCGACCGAGGACCGCGACCTCTTCCGCGAACGCATGGAGTCCATCGGCGAGCCCGTCCCGAAGTCCGTCACCATCAACAGCGTCGACGAGATCGAGGACGCCGTCGACGCCGTCGGTGGGCTCCCCGTCATCATGCGGACGACGTACACGCTCGGCGGCGCCGGTTCGGGCGTCGTCGAGGAGATGGACGAACTCAAGGAACGCGTCCGCAAGGGGCTGCGCCTGTCGCGGAACAACGAGGTGATGATCACGGAGAGCATCGACGGCTGGGTCGAACTCGAGTACGAGGTGATGCGCGACGGCGACGACTCCTGTATCATCATCTGTAACATGGAGAACATCGACCCGATGGGCATCCACACGGGCGAGAGTACGGTCGTCACGCCCTCGCAAGTGATTCCGGACGAGGGCCACCAGCAGATGCGCGACTCGGCGTTGAAGGTCATCCGCGAACTCGGCATCGAGGGCGGGTGTAACATCCAGCACGCGTGGCGCGACGACGGCACCCCGGGTGGCGAGTACCGCGTCGTCGAGGTGAACCCGCGCGTCTCCCGTTCGTCGGCGCTCGCGTCGAAGGCGACCGGGTACCCGATCGCTCGCGTCACCGCGAAGGTCGCGCTCGGGAAGCGCCTGCACGAGATCACGAACGAGATCACGGGCGAGACGACCGCGGCGTTCGAGCCCGCGATCGACTACGTCGTGACGAAGGTCCCGCGCTGGCCCCAGGACAAGTTCCCGGAGACGGACTTCGAGCTGTCGACGGCGATGAAGTCCACGGGGGAGGCGATGGCGATCGGGCGGACGTTCGAGGAGAGCCTCCTGAAGGCCCTGCGTTCGTCGGAGTACGACCCGGACGTCGACTGGGCGGACCTCGCGGACGAGGAGCTGGAGCGCGAGTTCCTGGTGCGGCCGAGTCCGGACCGGCCGTACGCGATGTTCGAGGCGTTCGACCGCGGGTATAGCGTCGAGGAGGTCATCGAGCTGACGGACATCCACGAGTGGTACGTGGAGCGGTTCGCGAACGTCGCGCACGCGGCGAAGGCCGCGCAGGACGGCGACTTCGAGCGCGCGGGCGAGATCGGGTTCACGAACGCGGAGGTCGCGGAGCTCGCGGGCGACGGCGGCCGCGTCGCGGAGGCTCCGACCGGAGACGGTGGAACGGCGGCGACCGTCGAGGAGGTCGAGGCGGCGACGCCCGAGCGCTCGTTCAAGCAGGTGGATACGTGCGCTGGCGAGTTCGCGGCGTCGACGCCGTACTACTACTCGGCGCGCCAGCCCTCGCACGTCCAGAGCCGGTACCGGAACGAGCTCCAGGTCGACCCGGAGATGGAGAGCGTCGTCGTCGTCGGCGGCGGCCCCATCCGCATCGGGCAGGGCGTCGAGTTCGACTACTGTTCGGTGCACGCGGTCCAGGCGCTGGAGGAACTCGGTATCGACGCGCACGTCGTGAACAACAACCCGGAGACGGTGTCGACGGACTACGACACGAGCGACGGGTTGTTCTTCGAGCCCATCACCGCGGAGGAGATCGCGGACGTCGTCGAGGCGACGGACGCGGACGGCGTGATGGTGCAGTTCGGCGGGCAGACGTCGGTGAACGTCGGCGAGCCGCTCGAGGCCGAGCTCGCGCGTCGCGGGCTGGACGCGGAGGTCCTGGGGACGAGCGTGGAGGCGATGGACCTCGCGGAGGACCGCGACCGCTTCAACGTCCTGATGGACGAGCTCGGTATCGCCCAGCCCGAGGGCGGGAGTGCGACGAGCGAGGACGAGGCGCTCGCGCTCGCGAACGACATCGGGTACCCGGTGCTCGTTCGCCCGAGCTACGTGCTCGGGGGGCGCGCGATGGAGGTCGTGCACGACGACGAGGAACTGAAGGAGTACGTCGAGGAGGCGGTCCGCGTGAGTCCGGACAAGCCCATCCTCGTCGACGAGTTCCTCGCGGGCGCGGTCGAACTGGACGTGGACGCGGTCAGCGACGGCGAGGACGTCCTCATCGGCGGTATCATGGAACACATCGAGACCGCTGGCGTGCACTCCGGTGACTCGGCCTGCGTCATCCCGCCGCGGTCGCTCGACGACGACACCACCCAGCGCGTCCGCGGCGTCGTCGAGGACATCGCGAGCGCGCTGGACACGGTCGGCCTCATGAACGTCCAGCTCGCCGTCAAAGACGGCGAGGTGTACGTGCTGGAGGCGAACCCGCGCTCCTCGCGGACGGTCCCGTACGTGTCGAAGGCGACGGGCGTCCCCATCGCGAAGGTCGCGGCGAAGGTCATGGCGGGGGAGACGCTCGCGGACCTCGGTATCGAAGAGCAGGTTCCCGAGCACTTCTCGGTCAAGGAGGTCGTGCTGCCGTTCGACCGCTTGCCGAACTCGGACCCGCGCCTGGGGCCGGAGATGAAGTCCACGGGCGAGGTCATGGGGACGGCGAGCTCGTTCGGGATGGCGTACTGGAAGGCGCAGGACGCCGCCGGGAACGCCGTGAACACGGGCGGGAAGGCCGTCGTGAGCCTCGACGGCGACACCGGTGACCTCCCCGAGCGCTTCGGTGAGTACTTCACTGTCGTCGAGTTCGACGACGTCTCGCAGGCGATCATCGACGGCGCGGTCGACTTCCTCGTGAGCGACGACCCCGAGGCGCTGAAGACCGCCGTCGAGGAGGACGTCGCGTACCTCTCGACCGAGGCAGCGGCCGAGGCGTACCTCGACGGGCTCGCGGCGTGCGACGGCGACCTCGAGGTCCTCCCGGTGGGCGACCGGCCGCGCCGCACCGAGAACTGGGGCTGAGGACGCAGACCGTCGTCCGCTGGCGTCCACGACCGCCTCGATGGCGTCGTGACGTCGACGCTTCGACGACCACGCCGGGCGCGGTCTCGCGCTCCGTTCGGGTGTGCGGGCGAGCGCGTGACGCGCTGCTGGCGGCCACCTCCTGATTCTTGCAGCCGCTTGCAGCTCGTATTAGCGTCGTTTGCCGTGTTTTTGGTGCGAATTTGGGACTGATTAGGGAAAATTCACTTTAGGGTCTGGTCGCAGGTACGGCCATGGCTAGAGGGGTCCTTCGAGCAGGGGTAGGCGCGCTCGTCCGACGCGCTCGCAGGGGGGTCGACCCGCGGGCGTCGGTGACGGGGAAGTTCGTCGCGGCGGCGGTCGCCGCGATCGCGGTGGCGTTCGTCGTCGTCACGGTGGCGGTGTGGCGGGCGACGGTCGCGCTCGACGCGAACTACGCGCAAGCACAGGCGATCTACCGCGGCGGCATCCTCGCGTTCGCGACGTTATCGGTCGGTATCGTGGTGGCGTTCGCGTTCGTCGAGCGCTCCGTCGTCGCGGGGCTGCGCGACCTCGACCGGGAGACGCGCAAGGTCGTGGAGACCGGGCGGTACGAGGCGGCGTTCGAGCCGACGCGACGCGACGAGGTCGGCCAGCTCGCCTGGAGCGTCGCGGAGTTACGCGACCAGCTCGGCGAGCAGGTCGCGACCGTCGAGTCGTTGAACCGCGAGCTGGCGACGACGGCGACCGCGCAGACGCGGACGCTGTCGTCGGTCCGACGCGGTGACCTGACGGGCCGGATGGACGAGGAGACGGGCGTCCCGCAGTTCGACGCGCTCGCGATCGGGTTCAACGAGATGATGGACCAGATGGAGACGATGGTTGCGGAGGTCCGCGAGTTCTCGCGGTCGGTCGCGGACGCGGCGCGGGAGGCCGACGAGAACGCGGGCGCGGCGAAAGCGGGAACGCGGCGCGTGACCGAAGCGACGGCGTCCATCAGCGACGGCGTGGAGGCCCAGCACGCGGAGCTGGAGGAGACGGCGGACGCGATGGCGGACCTCCTGGAGCGCGTGCGGACGGTGGCGCGGTCGGCGGGTGCGGTCGCGGAGCAGTCCGAGCGCGCGGCGGCGACGACCGGCGAGGGCGCGGACGCGGCGACGGACGCGCTCGCGGAACTCGACGAGATAGAGGACCGGATGGCGGCGTCGGTCGCTGAGATCGAGTCGCTCGCCGGGACGGTCGAGGCGGTCGCGGACCTCGCGGACGAGGTCCGGGACCTGACGAACCAGACCGAGCACCTCGCGATGAACACCGCGCTGGAGGCGAAGAAGACGAGCGACGACGGCAGCATGACCCATCTCGGCGAGCAGATACAGCAGCTCTCGAACGACACGGAGGCCGCGGCGGCGGCCATCGAGGACGGCCTCGGCGACGTCGCCGCTGACACGGACGCGGCGCTCGCGGAGATAGAGCGCACGCAGGACGCGCTCGACCGGGGCGCGGACACCATCGAGGACGCGCTCGGGGCGTTCGAGGACGTCGAGCGCGTGGTCGTGGAGACCGCCGAGGACGCGAACCGCATCGACGAGGCGACGGACGCGGGGACCGAGCGCGCGGCGGCGGTCCGGGAGAACGTCGCGTCGGTCCGCGAGATCGGCGCGGAGACGGCGACGGAGGCCAGCGACGTGGCGGCGACGGCGCGCGAACAGCAGGCGGTCATCGAGCGCATCGAGCAGCGCGTGGACTGGCTCGCGGACGGCGCGAGCGAGCTCGAGCGCGCGCTCGAACAGTTCACGGTGCGGGCGTCGGAGGTCCCGGAGCCGGCAGTGGAGGGCTCGCGATGACGGACGAGGACGCGTCCGCGGAGACGGAGCGCGACGACGAACGGGGCGACGGCGAGTTCGTGTTCGGTGCCGTCGCGGACGCCGAGGAGGCGTCGGCCGCGACGGCTGCCGACGGCCCTGGTGTGGTCGGGCCGTCCCCTGGGCTCGACCCGGGCGAGGCGCTTCGTGTGCAACTGGACGCGATCGAGGCGAGCGACGTGGACGCGGCGGCGGCGCGCGCGGCCGGCGACGTCCCGGGCTGCGTGCGGACGCTGTTCGACTTCGCGGCACCCGGGTTCCGCGAGGCCCACGGCGACCTGGACGGGTTCGCGGCGACGTTCCTCGGGGCGATCTACGACCGGCTCGTGGGGGCGCGAACGGTCGAGCGCGGCCCGGGCGAGCGCGACGGCGACCGGTACGTGCAGGCGGTGCTGGCGCGCCACCCCGACGGCGACCGCACCTACGAGTTCGTGCTCGCGGAGCAGGCGGGCGGGAAGTACGACGGCTGCTGGCTGACGGAGGCGGTGGACATGACCTACGACGGCGAGAGTCCGTCGTTCCGGCGGACGCCGACGGTGACGTTCGGCGACCGGTCGGTGACGTGCGAGGTCGGCGACCAGCTGCGCGCGGTCCTGCTGGCCGCGGACGGGCACTCGCCGCACAACGACGTGACGCAGGTCGCGAACTGCGGCGGGAACGGCCTCTGCGGGACGTGCGCGGTGTCCTGCGACGGCGAGGTCGACGAGATGGGCGACCGCGAGCAGCGCCGGCTGTCGCTCCCGCCCCACGAGACCGAGAGCGGGCTCCGACTCTCCTGCCAGACGCACGTCCAGGGCGACGTCGTCGTCGAGAAGGGCGGCGGCTACTGGGGGCAGCACGTCGAGGAGGTCGGTGTCGGTGGTGAGGGTGCCGACGATGGCGACGGTGACGGCGCGGTCGACGGCGACGCTGGCGGCGGTGACGCGGGCGTCGATGCCGACGCGCTCGTCGACCCGGCGTCCGTGGTCGCGGTGACCGACGCGGAGTACGCCGGCGAGTACGACTACGGCACCGACGGCCCGGGGACGGCGGCGGCGAACGGAGGTGGTGGGCGATGATGGACACCGCCGCGAGCCAGACCGACGAGTCGATGCGCGACGGCCTCGGGCTGGACGCGTTCCTCGTCGTCGGCGCGGTCCTGGCCGCGGTCGGCTGGGGCGGCACGCAGTTCCTGGCGTCCTCGCCGGGGCTCGCACTCGAGGTCCTCGGGTTCGAGGCGGCGGTCGTCGTCGTCGCGTACTGGCTCGTCGCGAGCGTCGGGATGGTCGCGCTCGCGCTCGCCGCCGGCCAGCGCGTCGTCCGGTACAGCCCGCTGCTGTGGGCGTGGGGCGGCCTCGTGTCGCTCGCGCTCCTCGTGGACGTCGCGGTCGTCCTCGGCGCGTTCGGGCCGTCGCTCGGCCGGACGCTCCTGTGGACGCCGTGGCCGATCGTCATCGGCGTCGGGTTCGCGCTCACCGGTATCGTCGCGGCCCACCGCGCCCGGGGCGCGTACCTCGTCGGCGCGCTCGCCGCCGGCCTCGTCGTCCTCGCCGCGATACTGTTCCCGTCCACGGTCGCGGACTGGGCGTTCGCCGCGACGGGCGTCGTCCACGCCGTCCCGCTGCTCGTGGACGCTCGCGTCGGCGACCGCGACGCGGACCCGGCCGACGACGCCGCGAGCACCTACGAGTTCCGGGAACTCGACCGCGAGCGCGCCGGCGACGACGCCGAGGAGGGCGGCGCATGACCGACCCCGAACCCCGCGCCGACGGTCGCGACGACGCCCGCGACCGCGGTCGCCGGCGCGTGCTCGCCGCCGCCGGCGCGTCCCTGTCGGCGCTCGCGACCGCGGGCTGTCTCTCGAACCCGTGGGGGCCCTCTCGGCCGGGCGCTGGCGCAGCGACGACCGCTGACGACGATCCAGCGCCTGCGACCGCGACGACGCGCGGCAGCGAGTCGACCGCCGACGGCGACGCGGACGCGACGCGCGCGGACGCGACGACGCGCGACGACCAGACGACTGCCGAGGATACCACCGCGCCCGGCGAGTCGACGACCGAGGACACCGAGACCGCGACGGCGACCGCGACCGAGGTCCCGCCCGAGGAGAAGGAACCGGACCAGATAGTCGAGGTGGCGCCCGACGGGTTCCGGTTCTCGCCGGAGACGTTCACCATCGACGCCGGCGACACCGTCCACTGGCAGTGGAAGGACTCCGGGCACAACGTCCGCGTCCGCGAGAAACCCGAGGACTCGGACTGGACGGGCACCCCCGGCGACGCGTCGGACACCTACGGCGAGGGCTACCTGCACGCGCACACGTTCGACGCGCCCGGCGAGTACGAGTGCTTCTGTGCCCCCCACCAGACCCTCGGCCTGGAGGGCTCGTTCACCGTCCGCTGAGCGCGCCCGGGACCGGCGACACCGAACTACGTATTTTGGCCGCATCTACTCCGAGCGCGCCGTGTTCACCGTTCGTACACAATGGGGCCACCCGATAGCGACGACGACCCGGGGGAGGGGGCAGGCGAACCCGTCACCGACGGCGGCTACGAGGTATCGACGTGGGAACCACGCACCGCGCTCGACCGGCTGTCGGTCGCGGTGTACTCGGGTATCGTCGCGAGCGCGCGCTGGGCGGTCGTCGCGCTCGCCGTGCTCGCGTTCACCGCCCAGCTGGGCCTCGTCGTGGTCGGTATCACCGTCCGCCCGACGCTGGGCGTTCTCACGCTTGCGTCCATCCTCCCGGCGCTCGTCATCGTCGGCGTCATCTGGTACCAGAACCCGACGATGCGCGAACCCGTCTGGCCGCTCGCTGCGACCTTCCTGCTCTCCGTTCTCCTCGCGAGCTTCGCGGCGCTCGCGAACTCCGCGCTCAAGTCCGTCGTCACCGCGTACGTCCCGAGCGTCCTCGCGCTCGTGGTCTTCTTCTTCCTCGTCGTCGGCCCCGTCGAGGAGACCGTGAAGTGGCTCGCGGTGCGCCTGTACGCGTACCGGAGTTCGGCGTTCGACGCGGTCATCGACGGCGCGGTCTACGGCGCGGTCGCCGGCCTCGGGTTCGCGACCATCGAGAACGCCCTCTACATCTCGCGCGCGGTCATCGACGCCGGCGGGTTCCAGGCCGCCCAGAGCCTCCAGGGCGCGTTCGAGGTCGCGACCTCGCGGTCGTTCGTCGGCCCCGGGCACGTCCTCTACTCCGCCATCGCGGGGTACTACCTCGGGCTCGCGAAGTTCAGCGACGACCACTGGGGCCCCATCGTCGTCAAGGGCCTCCTCATCGCCGCGGCCATCCACGCGACGTACAACTCGATCGTGACGCTCGTCGACTTCGGCGCGTTCCCGCTCGTCGACGGTGGCATCGGGTTCGTCCTGTTCGTGTTCGCGTTCGAGGGCGCCGTCGGGTACGTCCTCTACCGGAAGCTCTCGAGGTACAACCGGTACTATCGAGCGGGCGCCACGCAGGCGAACGCGGATTGACGGGGCGACCGGGTTCGTCGGTCCGCGGGCGTCGCCGCGGCCGTCGCGCGCGCTACGCGCGAGTGAACCGCAACCTGCTCTCCGCGATCCGTCACGTCCTGATATTATTCTCGAATAGTCTACGTGGCTTTCGAGGGGGTTCGATGGCGGTTCGCTGGCGGTTGTTCGGCGGTTCGCACGTGGTTTCCGGCGAAATACTTAGTACGGAATCGTCCGTACGTCGTGACCGGATAGAGCCATGGAACGCACGGATACCGACCAGCGAACGAAGGTATCGTGGACTACACTGACGACCGCGGCGGTGTCTCGATACGACGTCGCGCTGGGCGTTATCCCGGTGTTCCTCGCGCTACCGGCGCTCGCCGCCGTCGTCTCGGGGGTGCCGCTGGAACCGCTCGTCGGCGTCGGCGCGGTCGCGTGCACGCTCGTCGTCGCGGACGTCTGCTTCCTGCATCCGCCCGCCGGCACCGGCGTCGCCGGTCGCCGCGACGACGCTACCGGTCGCCGCGACGACGCCACCGGTCGCCCCGATGAGGCGACCCGTTCCCGCCGTCGGACGGGGTAAGTAAGTCGCTCGGAACCGGCACCGAAGTGGTCGCACGGAACGTTTTACCTCCCCCAGAACGTAGTGTGTGAACGTGCCACACGAATCGTATCGCGTCCTGGTTGCAGACGCCGCAACGCCGGTCGGCATCGCCCTCCTGACGTACCTCGGCGAGACCGAGTACGTCCTCCGCGCACTCGTCACGGACGCCGACGCCGAACGTCGCGCGCGCACCGCCGGCGCCGACGAGGTCGTGCACGCCGACTTCGCGAACCACCACGCGCTCGCGGACGCCGTCGCCGACGTCGACGCCTTCTGCTGTACCACCACCGACGGCGGCCTCGGGCGCGTCGTCGGCCCGCTCGACGGCGGCCGCGGCCTCCGGAACCTCCTCGACGCCATCGACGAGGACAGCCGGCCGTACGTCGTCCTGCACTCCACCATCGGCGTCGGCGACTCCACCTCGGGGATGGTACTCCCACGCCGCCTCTACAACCACCGCATCCTCCGCGAACTCGACGAGACGGAACGACACCTCCGCGAACGCGGCGTGCCCTACACGATACTCAGAACCGGTGCGACGACCGACGGCGCACGCAGCCACGACGTCGTCACGGGCGAAGGCGGCGACGACGTCTCCGGCCGCATCGGCCGCGGGGACCTCGCGTGGCTGATGACCGCCACCCTCACCACGCCCGAAGCCCGGAATCGGACGTTCGAGGTCGCGAGCACCGACGCGACGACCGCGACCGACGCCGTCGACTTCGCGTGGAGCGGCCCCGAGACGGGACTCGTCGCGCGCCGCTCCGGGTACTCCATTCCCTCTTGAGACAGTCGGAGAGCGTCCCTCGGACGTGCTCTCCTCGGCTCAGATGTTCTCGGCGAGCGTCCGATAGTGCCCGGCGATCTTGACGTCCCACCGGTCGTCGGTCGCGTAGTAGACGTTCATGCCGTCGAGCGTCGGTCCGTTGTACCGCCAGTTCCCGGGTTCGAGGTAGCGGTCCGCGACCTCGCCCATCACGTAGTCGACGCACGCCTCGAACGATTCGAAGGGCTTCGCGCCCTCGTACGGCGACGAGTCGACCGCACCCCACCCGTAGACGTTCCGCTTGTCCTGCGCTATCGTGCTCGTCCCCCACGCTGACTCGTGGATGGCGTGGGCGGCCTGATACACCGCGTTCACGCCGTACTCCTCCTGCGCCGCGACGAACGCGTCGCCGAGCCCGACGAGCGGGCTGTCCGGGCGTTCCGCGGCGATGGCGTCGTCTATCTCCTGGCCGGTGACGTCGACGGGCACCGTCAGGTCCGTCTCGACGTCGAAGTCCGTACTCGGCTCGTTGCCGCCACCGCCGGCGTCGAGGTACTGCTCGACGCTCCACCCCCACACGTTCGCGGCCTGCCAGTGCAGTCCCCACCACGTGTAGCCGTCCGCGTCGACCGGGCCGTTCACGACCTCCGCGGTCGCACCGCTCGAGACGGTTTCGACGAGCTCCTCGCCGGTGCCGGGCTGCTTTCGCGTGTTCAGGCTCGTCGTCGCGTGCACCGTGTCGCCCTCGGCGAACGTCGGGTCCGAACCACCGTCGTCGCCCTCGCCGCCGTCGGCGCCGTCGTCGCCATCGCCGCCGTCGGCGCCGTCGTCGCCATCGCCGCCGTCGGCGCCGTCGTCGCCGTGACCGACGCCGTGCCCGTCGACGGGCGCTGCGTCGAGGTACTCGCCCGCGCACCACCCGGTCTGCCCGGAGTTGAACGCGACCCGCCACCACGTGTAGCCGTCCGCCGTCTGCGGGCCGGCACGCACGTACCCCGCCGACCCCTCGGGGGCGGTCCAGACGTCGGGCGCGTCGAGCGCGTGGTCGTCGTGAACGACGAGGTCCGCGGTCGTCGCGACGCGCTGGTCGTGGAGGAACGTCACGCCAGCCTGGTCGGTGTGGTACTTTGCGACGGCCCACCCGACGACGCCGTTCTCGTAGGCGACCTCGTACCACGTGTAGCCCGCCGCTTTCGTGGGGCCGTTCTTGACGACGCCGCGGACGCCCTCGGGGTTCGTGTGGACGACGTTGTCCGCTATCTCTGGTGCGGACCGAGCGTTCACGGTACTCGTCGTCTTCACGACCTCCCCGGCCGGGAACCCGCCGCCCGTGGCGCCGTCCATCTTCGCGAGGAGGTACTCCCAGTCCCACGTCGACCCGGGGTCGACCTTCCCGCCGGTGACCGCCGAGCAGTCGTACGGCGACGGCACCTGGTCGTGCCCGATGAGGCCGCCGTCGCCGTCGTACGCGCTACAGGGCGCGATGTCGAACGCCGGATGCCGGACCGGGATGTCGTAGGCGTCGCAGAGCCACGCGCAGAGGTCCGCGACGGCCTGGTACTTCGCCTCCGTGAAGTCCGTCGAGTTCGCGTACCCACTCATCTCGATGCTGATGCCGGTGTCGTTGTACGGGCCGTTGCCCTGCGTCCACGCGACGTCCTCGAGGTCGACCATCTGCGTGATGGTGCCGTCGTCGTCGACGACGAAGTGACTGGAGACGTTCGCGTCGGGGTTCTGGAACCAGTTGATGCCCGAACTCGCGGAACCCTCGATGGTGTGGACGACGATCCATCGCAGGTCGCTCGCGTCGCGACTCGCGCTCGTGTAGTTCGAGTAGTGCGCGCTCACGTACTCCATCGCGGGTTTGTCGGTCGCGGCGGCGCTTCCGGCTGCTCCGAGGAGCGTGCCGGCCGCGACGGCTCCGGTACTCGTCTGCAGGAATCTTCGCCGACGCATAGTTCCACGAGAGAATCTCGGTAAGTAAAACAGTACCCGCGTGGAATTTTACTCGCCGACTGGAGACCGCGCTCTGACCGGCCGTACTTCGCGGCCATCACCGTTCGCACCGAGAGCGAGCGTGGCGGCCGCTCGCGGTCGGAGTGCTCGAAGGAGCTGGACGCCTACGTCCTGGTTCAGTCCGCGAGGACCGTTCGCTTCGCCTCGGCCATCCCGAGCACGTCGTCGAAGAAGCTCAGGGAGTCGTTCGGGCCGGGGTTGGCTTCGGGGTGGTACTGGCGCGTGATGACGTCGAGGTCGTCGCTGTCGAGACCCTCGGGGGTCCCGTCGTTGACGTTGATCTGGGAGACCTCGAGCGCCTCGGGTGCGTCCGCGACCGTGTACCCGTGATTCTGCGTGGTCATGACGACCTTCCCGGAGTCGACGTCCTGCACGGGCTGGTTGACGCCGCGGTGCCCGAACGCCATCTTCTCCGTGGTGCCGCCGAGCGCGCGAGCGACGATCTGCTGGCCGAGACAGATGCCGGCGACGGGGACGTCGCCGACGAACGCGTCCACGACGTCGACCGCGGCGTCGAAGTTCGCGGGGTCACCGGGGCCGTTCGAGACGAAGAGGACGTCGGGGTCGACGGCCTCGACCTCCGCGGGCGTCGTATCGTAGGGCATGCGGTGGACGGTCGCGCCGCGCTCGTTCAGCGAATCGACGATCGCCTGCTTCGCGCCGCAGTCGATGAGCGCGACGGTCTCGCCGTCGGCGTCGCCCTCGGTGACCTCGACCTCGTCGACGGAGACCTGCGCGCCGATGTCGGTGTGGTCGCTCATCGCCGTGCAGTCCTCGAGTTCCGCGAGCGCGTCCTCGGGCGTCACGTCGTCGCCGACGGCGATACCGCACGCCATGGCGCCGTCCTCGCGGACGTCCGTGACGAGGTCGCGCGTGTCGATCTGGTCGACCGCGGGCACGCCCTCCTCGGTGAGCCACTCGGCGACGTCGTCGGTGAGCTCGCGGGCGACCGCGGCGTTCGGGTGGACGCGGTCGGACTCGAAGCGCTCCTCGCGTACGCCGTAGTTACCGATGAGGGGGTACGCGAAGGTGAGGATCTGTTCCTCGTAGGACGGGTCGGTGAGGCTCTCCTCGTATCCCGTGTACGCTGTTGTGAAGACCAGTTCGCCGTTCGTCGTTCCTGGAGCGCGACCACGTGCTTCGATCACGTGTCCGCCCTCGATGGCTACGTAGGCGTCCATCGTTACGAGATACGTACCGACCCCGGCCCCATAAGCGTTGCTTTCGTAGCATCGTTACGAATTTCGCAATCGTTTAGGTTGGGGGTGGTGTACGTCCGAATCATCATGGACGAACTCGACCGCCGCATCCTCAACATCCTCCGGCGAGACGCTCGCACGCCGTACACCGAGATCGCCGAGGAGGTCGGCACGAGCGAGGGAACGGTCCGGAATCGCGTCGAACGCATGACCGAGGACGACGTCATCGAACGGTTCACCGTGTCCACGCGCACGGGGAACGTGAAGGCGATGATAGAGGTCGGCGTCGCCGTCGACGTCGCCACGGGCGAGGTCGCGGACCGCATGGCCGACTGGGACGAGGTCGACTTCGTCTGGATGGTGTCCGGCGAGGAGGACATCGTGCTCGTCGTCGACGCCGCGGACACGCAGGGCGTGAACGAACTCATCACGCAGGCGCGCGAGCTCGAGGAGGTCGACGCGACGAAGACCCGCCTCATCCTCGACGAACGCCTCGGGTGAGTCGACGCTCTGGTAGCGCGGCCCGGGCGACGACTCCCCGGGTACGCGGTCGAGGACCTGCTGGGCGGGGGCGTCTTCGAGACTCGAAACGCGGTTCGTGGCGTCAGGGTCGGTACGCCGCGAAGTCGACGCCGAGTTCGTAGCCCTCGTCGGCTGCGGCTTCGCGCAGTTCCGTGGTCGTCGTCCGCTGCAGGTGCTCGTTCAGATTGAGGAGCACGGTCCAGTCCGCGTCGGGCGTCCAGCGTGCGCCCGCTGATCCGCCGGTCGTGGACTGGGCGGTCGCTGGAACGGGTTCGGTCGACTGCAGCGAGGGGTTTACGTGAGACGTAAACCCGGGTCGGTCGCGCTCGGTCGCCGGCGCGTGCGGGACTGCGCGCGCCGCGAGCAGGGGAGGGCGGGGTGCCGTGCGGTCGCGGTGCGGTCGCGGTGTGGTCACGGTGCGGTCGCAGTGCGGTCACGGTGCGGTTGCGGTTGCGGTGGCGGGTGCGGTTGCGGTTGCGGTGGCGGGTGCGGTTGCGGGTGCGGTCGGGTCCAGCGCACCCACCGAGCGCGACCGAAGGGAGCGCTCGGGTGTTCTTCGCCCACGTTTTTCCAAGTCAAGCGGGACCGAAGGTCTCGCTGGAAGCCGGCGCTGCGCGCCGGCGACGAAGCGAGCACACCCTCCGCAGGAAAAAGGTGGTCGAGATTCGAAGGTGGTTTCACTTCGGTTCGCGTCCTGCCAGGTATGAGCGCACCCGATTCGCCCGCCGACGCTGCCGGCGGGGACCTCGAGCACGAGAACGCCTCGCAGGACGTCATCGCGGTCGACGCCGACGACGAACCGCAGGGCCTCGTCAACCGCCTGGACGCGCACACTGGCGACGGCATCCGGCATCGCGCGTTCACGGCGCTCCTGTTCGACGAGAACGACCGCATCCTCCTCGCGCAGCGCGCCCCCGGCAAGCGCCTGTGGGGGACGTGGTGGGACGGCACCGTCGCCTCCCATCCTCGCGAGGGCGAGACCCAGGAGGAGGCGACCCGCCAGCGGCTCGACGACGAACTCGGTATCACGCCCGACCAGTACGACGACCTCCGCGTCACCGACCGCTTCGAGTACAAGCGCTACTTCGAGAACGCGGGCGTCGAGCACGAGGTCTGCGCGGTCCTGCAGGCGACGCTGCACGACACCGAACTCGACCCGAACCCCGAGGAGGTCGGCGGCCTCATGTGGGTGCCGTACGAGCGCCTCCACGAGGAACCCGAGTTCTACCGCCAGCTCCGGCTCTGCCCGTGGTTCGAGATCGCGATGCGTCGCGACGTCGAGTAGTCGACTGTGCGAGATCGGTCTCGTCTGGTCGAGTAGTCGACTGTCGGGGGAAGTGGTCTGTGTCGGTCGAATAACTGCTTCCTTCCGTTCGTTCTCCGAGGGTGACCTGTCCGCTGGAGCGACTGCGTTCGCGTTCGCCGGGCGGTTCCGGATTCGCGACGCGTCCTGGGCGTCGATAATCCCACGTGAATCGTACGCAGGCGTCTCAGTCGACCCGACGGTCGGGGGCGGGGGTAGATAACTCCATCCCGGTTGTGCGTGGCTTGTTAACACATACCAATGCTTATGAGGGTGTCCGTCGTACTGACACGTGAGGCCCACGGCCTCGTGACAGCAAGTGTCGACTGATACCGTCCCGAACCAACCGCCGACGAACCGTCTCGTGCTCTCGCGAGCCGAAGCCTGGGTCGTCCACCACGTCGTGCTCGCGCACCTCCTCGACGAGGACGCCGACGCCGACGAACAGCCGTGGTGGGCGCTCGAGGCCGCCGAAAAGCTCGAAGGAGACGACGCGCGGTTCACAGCGTTCGAAGCCTGGCGGCTGCGCTGCGCCCTCCTGGACTACGCGGGCGAGGACGGGACGCCGGACGCCGACGTCGCCCTCTCCGTGGCGATCGTCGACCGCATCGAACGCGAGTTCGACGGCCCACCGGCCGCACTCTGCTAGCGAGACCGGACCTCACCGCACCCGTCGCTGTCATCCCACAACGGCGACTCCCCTCTCTCACCCCTACCCGTTCGACGAAACCGACGAGTTCCGACCATGCGAGACCCGCTCACGGTCGCGTCGTCGCCCACACGCCGACCGCACCCAGCAGTATCGCGGGGAGCATCGGGAGCGCGAGCAACGCCGCCCAGTACGGCAGCGACGGCGGCCGGAAGAGGATGAGTAGCGGCGCGCCGATGAGGGAGAACGCGAGCACGCCCAGGAGGACCCATCCGCGGGAGCCGACGCTCCGGTCCGCGGCCTCCGGATGCGCGCCCTGCAGGTCCTCGCCGCGGTCGCCGTCGTCGTCGGATTCACGGGCCGCACCCGGCCGGTGCGTGTACCCGTCGTCGTCAGCGCTCACTATCCGGGATTACGACCACCTTGCCAAAGCCCTCACGGTTCTCGAGGAGCTCGTGCGCTCGCGCCGTCTCGCTCATCGGGAGCGTCTCCCGGACCCGCGGTTCGAACGTCCCGTCCCACACCTTCGAGAGCGCGCGCTCCGCGCTCCCGTGACTCGCCATCGTCGACCCACGCACGTCCAGCTGGTTCCAGAAGATGCGGCCGATGTGCGTCTCCGGGCGCGGGCCCGTGGTCGCACCACACGTCACGATGCGGCCGCCCTTCGCGAGGCTCTTCAGGGAGTCGTACCACGTCGCCGCGCCGATGTGGTCGACGACGACGTCGACGCCACGCTCCCCGGTCTGCTCGCGGATCGCCTCGGAGAACGACTCCTCCTCGTAGTTCACGACGTGGTCCGCGCCACAGTCGCGAGCGTACTCCAGCTTCTCGTCGGTCGAGGCGGTCGCGTACACCTCCGCGCCCGCGTCCGCCGCGACCTGGACCGCGGCGTGCCCGACGCCGCCCGACGCGCCGAGGACGAGCACGCGCTCGCCGGACTGGAGCTCGCCGCGCTCGAGGAGCATCCGCCACGCCGTCTGGAAGACGAGCGGTGCCGCGGCCGCCGTCGCGAAGTCCACGTGGTCGGGGACGGGCGCGAGCTGGTCCTCGTGGACCGCGGCCTGCTCGGCGTGCACGCCCTGGGTGTGCTCGCCGATGACGTGATACGTCTCGCAGAGCGTCGGCTCGCCGCGGCGACAGAACTCGCACGTCCCGCACGAGACGCCCGCCAGCAGCGCGACGTGGTCGCCCGGAGAGAAGCGCGTGACGTCGTCGCCGACCGCTTCGACGACGCCCGCCATGTCGCTCCCCGGCACGTGCGGCATCTCCAGGTCGAGGCGCCCGGTCGCGCCGAGGCCCTGGCGCGTCCACACGTCCAGATGATTCAGCGCCCCCGCCTTCACGTCCACGAGGACGTCCTCGGGGCCGACCTCGGGGTCGGGGAACTCGCCGTACTCGATGACGTCGCGGTCGCCGTGCTCGGTGAACTGGACCGCCTTCATGCGCGGAGCGTCACGCGGTCGATGCAAGAACGTTCCGACCCCGGCAGCATCCCGTCGCCGATGCACACCCGGTCTTGGCGGAGGGCTTACGTCGGTCCGCGGGGAACGCGCGAGACATGACCGACGGTGAACGCGGCCAGGAACCGACGTCGACGGGCGGCGACGGCGAGCACGCCGGTGACCACGTCGCGGACAGCGAACGCGGCCACGACCACGCCGCGGACGACGACCACGCCGCGGACGACGAACGCGGCCACGACCACGCCAGCGACCACGCCGCGGACGACGACCACGGCCACGACCACGCCAGCGACCACGGCCACCACGCTGACGATGCGACGGGCGTCGGGGCGGCGGTCGTGACGGTGTCGTCGTCCCGGAACCTCGACGACGACCCGAGTGGCGACGCCATCGCGACCGCACTCGAAGACGACGGCCACGAGGTCGCGACGCGAGAGCTCGTCCGCGACGACTTCGACGGCGTGCAGGGAGCGGTCGCCCGCCTCGTGAACCGGGACGACGTCGACGTCGTCGTCACCACCGGCGGGACGGGCGTGACGCCGGACGACGTGACGCCGGAGGCGGTCGAACCGCTGTTCGACAAGCACCTCACCGGGTTCGGCGAGGAGTTCCGACGGCGGTCGGTCGACGCGGTCGGCGAGATGGGGATGCTCTCGCGCGCGACCGCCGGCACCGTCGACGAGGCGGTCGTCGTCGTCCTCCCGGGGAGCGAGTCCGCGGCGACGACCGGCATCACGCTGCTCGTGGCCGTCCTCGGGCACCTCGTCGGGCTCGCGAGCGCCGGTCCCGACGACTGAGTCCTGCGGTCGCGAGCGCTGTCGCTTCCGAGGTGTGCGACGAGAGGGGGGAATCCTGGCGCGGTCGCCAGTGGGAGAGGGGTGGATGAGGGGGGAGTGGAGGGCGTGCCCTGAGCGGGGTGCCTCTGACGTGCGGTCGCCCGGGGGGAGTGGACGACCGCTCCGTGGGGGGAGGCTTCCGCCTCCGGTCCCTCCTACTGGTCGGACCCATATGAACCGTCGAGACCGTCCACGCGAGTTCACGCGTTGAACGGTCGTGAACGAAGTAAAACGAGGGACGGAACGGTGATAAAACGAACTAATTGTCGTAAATTCCCGCAATCTGTCTCGGGATTTAATCCTCCTCCCGCCACTCACGGGCGACCGGGTGAACTCCGATGACGGAACGTACCCTCACGCGACGTAGCGCGCTGAAGACGCTCGGTGCCGCGGTCGCCTCCGCGACGTTCGCGGGCGCCGCGAGCGCAGCCGACAGCGAGGGCCCCGAGTCCGGGTGGGCGATGCGAGAGTCGCCGACGGGCAGCACGCTGTACGACGTGGAGGAGACCGCCGCGGGCGTGTACGCGGTCGGCGCGGGCGGGGTCGTGCTCGAACGCACGCCGAAGGGCTACGTGAAGGTGCTCGACGGCGGCCCGACGGGGAACGGGAACTCGCTGTACGGCGCGGACGTCACGGACGACGGGAAGCGCCTCTGGTTCGTCGGTTCCAGCGGTGCCATCGGCGAGTACGACGTCGAGACCGGCACGCTCCAGAGCCACTCCGCGCCGATGGACGTCACGAACAACTTCAACGACGTCTCCGTCACCGGCCGCGCGGGCGAGGCGAACGTCTACGTCGCGGGCGATAGCGGGAAGCTGTACTACAGCTTCGAGAACGGCGAATCTCAGACCTGGGAGTACACGACGCCCGCGTCCGGGTCGGCGATCAACGCGGTGGACTTCCACGACGCCACGTCCGGACACATCGTCGACGGGAACCAGACGGTGCTGTACACGCGCGACGGCGCGACGTGGGACAAGCTCGGCATCGAGAACGCGAACCACAACTTCTACGGCGTCGACTCCGACGGCTTCGACGACGTCTGGGTGTCCGGCGGCGGCGGCACCATCTTCCACTGGAACGGCTCGGAGTGGATCCGGAGCGATACCGGCGACGCCGGCCAGCGAGACATCGAGGTCGCCGGCCGCGACGAGGGCTACGTCGTCGGCGGCGGCGGCAAGGTCTACGACCGCGAAGATGAGAAGTGGACCGCGGACGCGACGCCGACCGGCCAGAACCTCAAAGCAGTGGTCCTGCTGGGCGGCGAATCAGCCGTCGCCGTCGGCGCCGGCGGCACCATCGTCGAACGCTGACGCGACGCGAGTAGCGAGCACAGTATCGAGTCCACCGCGCCGTCGCCTCAGTCGTCGCGGACGGCGGTGAGGATGACGATGCCCTTCGCTGCGTCCTCGACGCCGCGGTCGACGACGTCGTAGTCCAGGCGGTCGAGTTCCGCGCGGACGTCCGCTTCCGGCGCATCGAAGTTCGCGTGCGCCTCGACGACGACGACGCGCGGCCGGATGCGAAGCTCGCGGAGGATACCGAGTTCCGCGCCCTCGCAGTCCATCTCGAGGACGTCACACGCCGGGAGGTCCGCAGCGTCGACCACGGCCGCGTCCTCGGGTGGCGTGTACGTCGACACCGCCGACCCGACGATGGCGTGCTCGACGTCGACGCGGTTCTCGACGTCGTTTATCTCCAAGGTCTCCGCGACGAGGTCGTACTGGTCCGCGCCCGCCTCGTACGTCGTCACCGACCCCGTCGGGCCGACGCGGCGGGCGGCCACGACCGACGACACGCCGAACCCGCCGCCGACGACGACGACGTCGTCGCCGTCGCGGACGTGGTCGCGTAACGCCGCGACGATGTCCGCCTCGTACTCCGGGAACCGGTCCGTGAAGTCGAAGAGCTTCGCGCCGCGAGCGGTGACGCCGTTGTGCGTGCTGAGCTTGTACGGCAGATGCGAGCGGACGAATCGGTTGTAGACCGACTGGACGGTCCCCGGGCCGTCCTCGGTCGGCGAGTCCGCGGGTTCGCTGGTCGACGTGACACGACTGGTGACGCTCCCGAGCATGCACGAACGGTCGCGTCCCGACGGCATCAACTCGCGTTCGTCCTCGCGCGTCGACTCCGCGCTCGTTTCGACGCTCGATACGCACGACAGCGGCGGGACACCGCGAAGAACGAGCTGGTGGGTGCTCGCGACGGCGGCCGCGAGCGGTCGGCGTGCGTACTTCGGGGCGCGTCAGGCCGCGAGCTCCTCGGCGACCGTCGCGGAGTCCAGGAGCGCGGGGTCGACCGACAGCACCTCCTGGCCGGAGACGAACTCCGGCAGCGAGTCGTCCGTGTAGCAGACGACCCGGACGTCCTCGTTCAGGTCCTTCGCGACCGGGATCGAGGTCGCCTGCCCGACGTCCGTGAGCACGAACAGGTCGGCGTCGTGCACCCCGGCTTCCTCTAGGGCCGGCCGGTTCGCGACGTCCGGGACGACCGTGACGTCGTACCCCACCGCTTCGAGTTCACCCACGAGTTCGTGTTCGTCGACACCAGCGAAAATCGCGTGCATCACGTCACCAATCGGGCCGCGCAAGTATGTGCCTTTTCCCCCGACGCGAGCGTGCGTCGCGATGCCGCGGGACGCGTCCACGCGCCCCGCGACGCCGACTGCGGCGCCGACCGCGGCGCTACTCGTACTCGATGGTCGCGGGCGGTTTGTGCGTGACGTCGTAGACGACGCGCGCGACGTTGTCGTGGCCGCCCGTGATGCGGGACTGGATGCGCTGGAGGGTCTCCCAGTCGATCTCCTGCGCGCGAGCGGTCATCCCGTCGCGGGATTCGACCGAGCGCACGCTCACGACCCAGCCGTGCACGCGGTTGTCGCCCTTCACGCCCGTCGCTTTTCCAATCACCGCAGCGAGCGCCTGCCAGGGCTCGTACTCCTCGAGCTCGTCCTCGACGACGTGGTTCGCCATCCGCGCGACGTCGAGCTTCTCCTCGGTGACCTCGCCGATGATGCGCACGGCGAGCCCCGGGCCGGGGAACGGCATGCGTTCGGCGATGATCTCCTCCAGGTCGAGCTCGCGTGCGACCTCGCGGACCTCGTCCTTGTAGAGGTCGCGCATCGGTTCGACGATGCCCTCGAAGTCGACGACATCGGGGAGCCCGCCGACGTTGTGGTGGCTCTTGATGGTGCCCTCGCTCTCGATGCGGTCCGGGTAGATGGTGCCCTGGACGAGGTAGTCCGCGTCCACGTCCTTCGCGACCGTCTCGAACTCGCGGATGAACTGCTCGCCGATGACGTGACGCTTCGCCTCGGGGTCGGTCACGCCCTCGAGTTCGTCGAGGAACCGGTCCTTCGCGTCGACGATGCGGAGCGAGTCCATGTAGTCGAAGACGTCGCGTATCTGGTCGGTCTCGCCTTCGCGCATCAGGCCGGTGTCGACGTACACGGGCGTGAGCTGGCTCCCGATGGCCTCGTACGCGAGCGCGGCGGCGGTCGAGGAGTCCACGCCACCCGAGAGGGCGATGACGGCGTTCGCGTCGCCAACCTCGTTGCTGATCTCAGCGATCTTCTCGTCGATGAACGAGTCGACGTCCACCATCAGACCGTCACCTCCTCGCCCTCGTCGACATCGCCGTCGATTGCCCCGTTGTCGGCGCCGTCGACGCCCGCGCGCTCCATGACGGCGTCGAGCAGCGCGACGAACGGCGGACTCGGGCGACCGGGCCGCGACCGGAACTCGGGATGGAACTGCGTCCCGAGGAAGTAGGGATGGTCCTCGTGCTCGAGGATCTCCATGCGGTTGCCCGCGCGACCACTGAAGACGAGCGGCGTCTCCTCGAAGTCCTCGAAGTACTCGGGGTTCACCTCGTACCGGTGCCGGTGGCGTTCCGTGCAGACGTTCGCGTCGTAGACGTCCGCGGCGAGCGTCCCCGGCGTGATGTCGGTCTGGTGCGCGCCGAGCCGCATCGTCCCACCCATGTCGTTGACCTCGTACTGCTCGGGGAGGATGTCGATGACGGGGTCGGGCGTGTCCGGGTCCATCTCCGCGGAGTCAGCGTCCTCGTACCCGAGGACGTTCCGCGCGTGCTCGACGACCGCCATCTGGAAGCCGAGACAGAGCCCGAGGAACGGGACGTCGTTCTCGCGGGCGTACCGGATGGCCTCTATCTTCCCCTGCGTGCCCCGCGACCCGAAGCCGCCGGGGACGACGACGCCGTCGCACTCGCGGAGGCGCTCTCGGTTCTCGCCGTCGTCGTCGCCGTCGACCATCTCGTCGGAATCGACCCAGTGCACGTCGACGTCGATGCCGGCGTGCAAGCCGGCGTGCTTGAGCGCCTCGTTCACGCTCATGTACGCGTCCTCGAGGTCGTACTTCCCGACGAGCGCCACGTCCACGCTGCCGTCGCGGTCGCGCGTGACGAGGTCGCGCCAGGAGTTGTCGCGCTCGGGGACGGGGAGTGCGGTGCCGAGCAGGTCGAGTTCCTGCATGACGTACTCGTCCAGCCCTTCTTCCTCGACCATCAGCGGGACGTGGTAGATGTCCTCGACGTCCGGGTTCGAGAACACGGCCTCGGTCGCGACGTCACAGAACAACGCGATCTTCTCCTTGGTCTCCGCGTCGAGCTTGTCCTCGCAGCGCCCCACGAGGATGTCCGGCTGGAGTCCGATGGACCGGAGTTCCTTCACGGAGTGCTGGGTGGGCTTGGTCTTCTGCTCGCCGTTCTTCGAGTACGGGACGAGCGTGACGTGCGTGAGGAGGAAGTCCTCCTCGTCCTCCTCGTGCGCGAACTGGCGGAGCGCTTCGAGATAGGGCATCCCTTCGATGTCGCCGACTGTCCCGCCGATCTCGACGATGCAGACGTCGGTGCCTTCGGCGGCCTCGCGGATGCGTCGCTTGATGTCGTCGGTGATGTGCGGGATCACCTGGACGGTCTTCCCGAGGTAGTCGCCCGCGCGCTCCTTCTCGATGACGTGCTTGTACGTCTTCCCCGTGGTGACGTTGTGGTCGAACGTCATGTCCTCGTCGAGGAAGCGCTCGTAGTTCCCCAGGTCGAGGTCGACCTCCCCGCCGTCCTTGAGGACGTACACTTCGCCGTGCTGGTAGGGGTTCATCGTGCCGGCGTCGACGTTCAGGTACGGGTCGACCTTGACCGCGGTCACGTCGAAGCCAGCGTTCTTGAGGAGACGGCCTGTGCTCGCGGCCGTGATGCCCTTCCCCAGCCCGGACATCACGCCACCTGTTACGAAAATGAACTTGTTCCCGAGCGTCGGGTCGTACTCGGTGTCGGACTCCTTCGGCATACCGAGTGTGCGCGAGGCCGCCCCAAAACCATTTCGGAGCACCCCCGGCGTGGCGGTCGGTAGCACGGTGGAGAAACCCTGACCTTGGTCGGGTGAGACGCCTCGAACATGGACGTTCGGTCACTCCACGGGTCGGCCGGTTCGGCTCAGTCGTCGTCGGCGACCCCACCGCTCGCCACGTCCTCGGTCTCGTCGACGTGCTCGAGTGGCGCGCTCTGCCAGTACTCGTGGGCGTCGTCCGCGCGGAAGCACGCGGCGTCGTGGTTCGCGCCGACGTCGTAGTCCGGCGGCAACTCCCGCTTGCAGGCTTCCCTGGCGTGCGGGCACCGCGTGTGGAACCGACAGCCCGTCGGCGGGTTCCGCGGCGACGGCACGTCGCCCTCAAGCGTCCCGCCGCGACGCCCGTACTCCTCGACGCTCGCGCGCGGCACGCTGTCGAGGAGCGCCTGCGTGTACGGATGCCGTGGGTTCTCGAATATCTCGTCGACCGGCCCGGTCTCGACGACCTTCCCGAGGTACATCACCGCCACGCGGTCGGAGATGTGCCGCACCACGCTCAGGTCGTGCGCGACGAACAGGTACGTCAGCCCGAAGTCGTCCTGGAGGTCCTCCAGGAGGTTCAGCACCTGCGCCTGCACCGAGACGTCCAGCGCGCTCACGGGTTCGTCGAGCACGACGAACTCGGGGTCGAGCGCGAGCGCTCTCGCGATACCGATGCGCTGGCGTTGCCCGCCGGAGAACTCGTGGGGGTACCGGTCGACCTGCCGCGCCGACAGCCCGACGCGCTCCAGGAGCTCCTTCGCGCGCTCGGTGCGCTCCGCGCTGTCCGCGAGGTCGTGGATGCGCAGCCCCTCGGTGACGATCTCGCCGACCGTCATCCGCGGGTCCAGGCTCGAGAACGGGTCCTGGAAGACGATCTGGGCGTCCTGCCGGAACTGCGTTCGCTCGCGCGACGTCATCTCGAAGACGTCCGCGCCGTCGAAGCGGACCGACCCGCCGGTCGCCTCGCGGAGCGCGAGCAGCGTCTCGCTCGTCGTCGACTTCCCGCACCCGGACTCGCCGACGAGCCCGAGCGTCTCCCCGCGCTCGACGTCGAAGGACACGCCGTCGACCGCCCGCACCGCCTGCGGCTCCCGGCCCAGCAGTCGGTCGAACAGCGTGTCGTTCTCGAAGTAGTACTTCTCCAGGTCCTCGACCTCGACGAGGGGGTCCTCAGTCATCGCCGGCACCTCCGTCGGTCGCGGCGTCACCACGGTCGGCCGCGCCGTCGGTCGCGTCGGCTGTCTCCTCGAAGTACCCGTCTTCGAGCGCGGTCGCGGGGTCGTACTCGCCGTCGGCGAGCACGCACCGCGCGGTGTGGTCCGGGTCGCCGTCGACCGGGCGCTCGTGGGGGCGTTCGAGGCACGCCTCCATCGCCTTCGGGCAGCGGTCCGCGAAGTAACAGCGGTCGGGCATCTCGCTGTCGACGAGGTTCGGGACGTTCCCCTCGATGGGCTGGAGCCGCGCTGCGGGGTCCTCGACGTCCGGAATCGAACCCAGGAGCCCCTGCGTGTACGGATGCGTCGGCTGCTCGAAGACGTCCTCGAGCGACCCGCGTTCGACGACCTCGCCCGCGTACATCACGCCGACGCGGTCGCACATCCGCGCGATGACGCCGAGGTCGTGCGTGATGAGCACCACGCTCATCCCGCGGTCCTGCTGGATGTCCCGCAGCAGGTCCAGGATCTGCGCCTGGATGGTCACGTCCAGTGCGGTCGTCGGTTCGTCCGCGAACAACACGTCGGGTTCGCCGGCGAGCGCCTGCGCGACCATCGCGCGCTGGAGCATCCCGCCCGAGAACTGGTGGGGGTACTCGTCGGCGCGCTCCACGGGGTCGGGGATACCGACCTGCTCTAAGAGCTCGATGGCGCGCTCGCGGCTCGCGTCGCTCGTGTACTCGCGGCCCGGGACGAGCGTGTCGACGATGAGCTTCCCGAGCCCGTACCCCTGCGTTCGCGAGCGCGTGCTCCGGGGGTTCGCGGACGCGCGGCGCTGCACCTCGACGGCCTCGGCGATCTGTTCGCCGACCGTCAACGACGGGTTGAAGCTACTCATCGGGTCCTGGAATATCATGCTGAACTTCGGGCCGCGCAGCGACCGACGGACGCCCTTCGGGAGCTGCCGGAGGTCGACGAAGTCGCCGTCGACCGCGTCGGGCGTCCGGTCGCGGAACTCCTCGGCGAGGTCGGGTTCGCGCAGCCACACCTCGCCGCCGGTGACGCGTCCGGGCGACTCGATGAGGTCGATCGCCGACAGCGCCGTCACGGACTTCCCAGACCCGGACTCGCCGACGATACCGAGGATCTCGTCCTCGCGGACGTCGAAACTCACCGACTCGACCGCGTTCACCTGGCCCTCCTCGGTGAAGAAGCGCGTCGTGAGGTTCTCGACGCGCAGGCGGTCGCGCTCGTGGGCGGTGTTGCGTGCGGACTCGCGGCCGGTCTCGCGACTCATACCCCGCCCTCCCCCTCGATGCCGGGGTCGAGGGCGTCCCGGAGCCAGTCACCGACGAGGTTCAATCCGACGACCGTTATCACGATGGCCAGCCCCGGCATCGCGGCGATCCACCACGCGGTCGACTGGTACTGGCGGCCGAGCGCGATGTCGAACCCCCAGGAGACGTTCGCCGACGAGAACCCGAGGAACGATAGCGCGCTCTCTAAGAGGATGATCGCGGCGATCTGGATGGTGCCGAGCACGAGGATGGGCGTGATGGCGTTCGGGAGCACGTGGCGGGCCAGTATCTTCGCGTCGCTCGCGCCGAGCGCGCGAGCGGCCTTCACGTACGACTGCTCGCGCAAGCTGAGGGCTTCGCCGCGCGCGACCCGCGCGAACCACACCCAGTTGACGAGCGCGACGACGACGATGATCGTCCCAGGCAGTACCGTGCTCTCTGGCATCCCCGTCGGGAGGCCGAGCGCGGACCGCCACGCCTCGGACAGTCCGCTCTGCACGAACGGGTCGGGGAGGCTCTGTTCGAGCGAATCGCCGAGCACGCCGATGAGCGCGATGGCGAGCACGATGGAGGGGAACGCGAGCATCACGTCCGCGCTCCGCATCAGGACGTCGTCGACCTTCCCGCGGTAGTAGCCGGCGACGAGCCCGACGCTGACGCCGACGAGCATCGCGAGCGCCGTCCCGAAGAACCCGACGAGCAACGACACCCTCGCGCCGTATATCAGCCGGGAGAGGATGTCGCGGCCGTTCCCGTCGGTCCCGAGCGGGTGCGCTATCGTCGCGTTCTCGTACACCGTCCGGTTCTCCGTGAGTATCTCGCCGTCCTCGAAGACGACGCTCCCGTTCTCCTGCACCGGGACCTCCTGAACGGTCGCCTTCGTGAAGCCAAGCGGCGGAAGGCGGGCCTCTTCGAGGTTCTGCGTGCCCGGTTTGTCCGGTGCGACCAGTGGCGCGAACAACGCCACCAGGAGCACGACCACGACGACGACGATGCCGACCTTCGCCAGGGCGTTCCGGTTCAGGCCGCGCTTCAGGCTCCGGACGGTGCGTGGCGACACCAGCCCGCGCAGGCCCTCCTGGAAGGGGAGCCTCGCGAACAGCCAGCCGAGCAGTTCCGATATCATGCGTCGAGTAGTTCCGATATCATGCGTCGAGTAGTTCCGCGTTCATCCGTCGAACCCCACCCGCGGGTTCACGTACGAGTACAGCGTGTCGACGACGATGTTCACCACGACGAACCCGACGGAGATGACGATGAGCGACCCCTGCACCATCGGCCAGTCCCGCGAGTTGATGCTATTGATGAGCACCTGCCCGAGCCCCGGCCAGTCGAAGACGAACTCCGTGATGACCGCACCGCCGATGAGCGTCCCGAGCTGGAGGCCGACGACGGTGATGATTGGGATGAGCGTGTTCCGGAGGACGTGCCGGTAGCGCACGAGCGACTCCGGGAGGCCCTTCGCTCGCGACGCCCGGACGTACGTCTTCCCGAGTTCGTCGAGCATCCCGCTGCGCGTCAGTCGCGTGATGAGCGCCGTGAAGTACGTCCCGAGCGTTATCGCCGGGAGCGTGATGTACCACAGCCACGTCACGAGGCCTTCGCCCGCCGCCTCGAGCTGTCCGGCGAACAGGAGCTCGAACACGGCGGGGATACCGATGGCGCGCTGGCTCGTCGGGAACAGGTTCAGTTGCACCGAGAGGATGATGATGAGCATCACGCCCAGCCAGAAGTTCGGCGTGCTGATGCCGGCGAGGCTGAACAGCGTCGCGCCGTAGTCCGGGGCCTCGTGGCGGTTCGTCGCGCTGACGACGCCGAGCGGGATGGCGATGATGACCGCGACCACGGTCGCCGCGACCGCGAGTTCGAGCGTCGCCGGGATGGACCGCGCGACCCGCGACGTGACCTCGGTCCCCGTCGTCAGCGACGTGCCGAGGTCGCCGACGGGGATGCCGCTGATGAACTCCCAGTACTGGACGTGCAGCGGCTCGTCGAGGCCGAGGTCGGCGATGACCTGCCGTCTGACCTCCGGGTCGACGTCCGGCGGCAGCAGGACGTTCGCGGGGTCACCGGGCGCGATGACGCGCAACCCGAAGACGATGGTGACGACTCCCCAGACCACGAACGCGCCCTGCAACAGTCGCTTCGTCAGGAACCGAGCGAACGACATCGAGTTACTCGGCGGGACTCATCGCGTAGGCGTCGATGCGCTCGTCGGACCGGGGCTCCCAGTCGACGCGAGAGCTGACGCCGTAGACGCTGAACTGCTGGTTGAGGAAGATCCACGGCGCTTCCTCGTGCGCGAGCGCGTTCGCCTCCTCGAGCGCCGAGATGCGTTCGTCGCCCGTGGAGTTCCCGGCGGTCTCGAGCAGCGAGTCGAACTCGTCGTTGCTCCACGACGTGAGCGCGCCGTTCGTCGTGAGCAAGGCGGTCATGACGAGCGCACCCTCGAACGTCGCCTCGCCCCATCCGATGAGGTACCACGGCGGTTTGTCCTCGATGTTCCCGGTGAGGAGTTCGTCGACGAGCGACCCGAAGTCCCGCTGATTCACGGTCGCGGAGACGTTCGGGAGTTCGTCGATGTACCCCGCGACCGCCTGCGCTATCTCGAGGTCCTTCAGGTACCGGCCGACGGGCGTGTTCAGTTCGATCTCGGCGCCGGCGTGCCCGGACGCTTCGACGAGGCGTTCGGCTTCCTCGGGGTCGTAGGGGTACGGGTCGACGTCGTCGTTGTGCCCGACGAACTCGGGGAGCGTCGGCTGGCCGGTCTGCGCGCCGAACCCGCCGAGGACGTTCGAGACGATGCTCTCCAGGTCGATGGCGTAGTTCATCGCCTGCCGGAACTGCTTCGAGGAGAACGGCTCGACGTCGTACCGCATCGCGTTGTAGATGATGCGCGTACTCGGTGCGGCGGCGACGCTCCCGGCGTCGCTGTTGTTGATGCGGTTGACCTCCTGCGGCGGGACGTTCACGATGATGTCGGTCTCGCCCTGGAGGAGCTGGTTGACGCGCGTGCTCGATTCGCTCGCGGATTCGAACGTGAGTTCGGACACCTGCGCGGGGTCGTCCCAGTAGTCCTCGTAGCGCGTGAGGACGACCTCCTCGTCCTGCGTGTAGCTGTCGAGCTGGAACGGTCCGGTGCCGTTCATCTGCTGGCCGATCTCGGACTTCGAGCGTTCTTCGACCCAGGACTGCTGCATGATGTCGCAGTACGTCGCGAACTCGCTGAACACGATGGGGTTGAGGCCGTCGAGTTGGACGCGGACGGTCGTCTGGTCGACCGCTTCCGCGCCGGTGACGCCGGCGAGCTGGTCGCTCTGCGGGCTCGCGAATCCGACGGACTCGTCGACGATGCGGTTGATGCTGTAGGCCGCGTCCGCGGCGACGAACGTATCGCCGTTGTGGAACGTGACGTCCTCGCGGAGCTGGAACTCGGCGGCGGCCTCGCCCTCGACGCGCGACCAGTCGGTCGCGAGCGCGGGCTGAGCCGCGCCTTCCGCGTCGCGCGTGATGAGGCCTTCGTAGGCGTGGAGCATCACGACGTCTGTCGGGGTCTCGCGGTGGTCGTGGGGGTCGAGGCCGGAGGGCATGTTCCCCTGCGTGACGCTTACGGGGAAGTCCGGGAGGTCCATCCCGTCGCCGCCGTCGCCGCCGTCGCCACCGTCACCGCCGTCGCCACCGTCGCCACCGTCGCCGGTGGTGGTGTCGGTGTCGCCGTCCCCCTCGTCGTCGTTCCCGCCCAGACAACCGGCGAGTGCCGCCGCGACTGCGGTGCCGCCCGCGTACTTCAGGAAGTCCCGCCTTCGGGTGTCATTCTCTGGCATGACCCGTACTACCGCCGACATGGATATAAATCCACCGTAGAAATGACCAGCAGTCGCGGCTTTCTTCACCGACTCTCGCCGCTTCATTCAGGACGGCTGACACGGGCTCGCCGGGGTGCCGGAGTGCCGGAGCGTCGGACCACCGGAGCTGTGACCCGCGACGCACGAGCAGTTATGCCCGTTCGAGCGCGAGTACCGTCGATGCGAACGCACACGCTGGGCGAGGGCGAACCGGCGCTCGCCGTCGTCGTCGGCCAGCACGGCGACGAACCCTGCGGCGAACGAGCGATGGAGCGACTCTTCGCGGACGACGACCTCCGGGTCGCGGGCGCGGTCCTGTTCGTCGTCGCGAACGAGCGCGCCGCCGAGGCCGGCGAGCGGTTCGTGGACGTGGACCTGAACCGCGCGTACCCCGGCGACCCCGACGCCGACGCCTACGAGGCGCGGCTCGCGACCGAACTCCTCGACGTCGTCGACGGCCTCCCCGTCCTCGACCTCCACTCGACGGTGTCGACGGCCGAACCGTTCGCGCTCTACCAGCGACTCACCCCGGAGACGCGACGACTGCTCGAACGCACCGGCCTGGACCGCGCCGTCGACATCCGCACCGAGGCCGGCGGTCTCACGTCGCACGTCGACGGCGTCGCCGTCGAATGCGGCCTGAAGGGCACCGAAACGGCGGTCGACAACGCCGAGCGCGTCGTCAGGAACGCCCTCGCGACCGCGGGCGTCCTCGACGGCGACGGCGTCGTCGCCGACCCGACCGTCTTCGAGGTCACGGACCGCGTCGACGGCACCGGCTACGAGTTCCTCGGCGAGAACTTCGTCGCGGTGCCCGCGGGCACGCCGTTCGCGCGACGCGGCGACGACGAACTCGTCGCCGACGACCCGTTCTACCCCGTCCTCATGTCCACGGACGGCTACGACGACAGCGTCGGGTTCCGCGCGCGGCGACGCGGCCCGCTCTCCGAACTCCCCGACGACGACGAGAGCGACTGACCGCTCGGTCGTCACTCGCGTCGGGCTAATCGGCGGCCGACGGCGGCGAGCACGACACCCACGACGAGCGCGGCGAGGCCGACGATGGCGAGCGTCGAGTCGACGGTCCCGACGCACTCCGGATAACAGCCCTGCGTCGGTGCGCCGGCGGCGAACACCGCGCTCGCGGGTGCGACGACGAGCCCGACGTACAGCGCGGTCCACCCGAGTTCGGCACTCGTCTTCGAGAGCAGTGACGGCATTCGACTCGTCGGTTCGCGGCCGGGACTTGTGGTCGTTGCGGTCGGGAGTGCGACGCCCCGTCGCGGCCGAGAGTGCGACGCCCCGTCGCGGCCGAGAGTGCGACGCCCCGTCGCGGCCGGGAGTGCGACGCCCCGTCGGCACCGAAGGCGCGCGACGGACACCCGAATCGTGATGCTGGCTGCGCGCGTACGTCTTCCCATGCAGGACTCGCTCGCGGCCCGGCTGGACGGCGTCGAGGTCGGCGACCTCGTCCGGTGGAACGGCCGCACCGCGCCGGAGGTCGTCGAGGACGTCGCCGACGAGCACTTCGACGTCCGGACCGCGCAGCACGACTACTATCGGTTCCTTCCGTCCGAGGGCGTGGTCGTGGACCGGCAGACCGACGAGCGCGCCCGCGTCGAGTCCTTCGAGGTCGTCGGCGACGTCTGCGACGTCGACCTCTGGTGAGTTCGACGCCGAACACTCGGCGGACGGACGACGCTTACTCGTCGGTATCGACGCCCAGATGCGTGCGGAGGAACGCGGCGGCGTCCGCGCCGACCTTGTCGTGCTGGCCGACGAAGTGGTGGTCGCTCCCGTACGCGTGGACGGACTGCTGGCAGCGTTCGGCGGCCTCGACGACCGGGATCGAGTCCGCGGTCTCGTCGCGCTCGCCGTACCCGACCCAGAGCGGACAGGGAAGTTCGTCGACCGCTGCTGCGGCATCGAGGTCGTCGTTCAGGCGGCTCGCGGGCGCGAGCACGGCGGCGGCCTCGACGCTGACGTCGACGCTGGCGGCGGCGAGGATGGCGATGGCGCCGCCGAAACTGTAGCCGTAGACGCCGACGGCGTCGTAGCGGTCGGCGGCCCACCGGAGCGCGTTCCGGGCGTCCTCGCGTTCGCCGTAGCCGTCGTCCCAGTCGCCGTAGTCGAACCGGAGACAGTCGACGCCGCTATCGGTGAGCGCGTCGCTGGTGGCGGTGAGTCGACGGTCGGTTCGCGCCCCGCCCAGTTGCGGGTGAGGTGGGCACGCGACCACGCACGCGGTCGCGTCGGTGGCGGCGACGTCGTGTGTCGCGCGAACGTCCCGGGCCCCCGGGACGAGTACCACGTCGGAGTCGGTCATGTCGACGACGTAGGCGCGGTCGGCCCTTGAACGCCCCGGGTCGTGGTCGTGGCGTGAACGGTAGAACTGTCTCGTGGCGTGAACGGTAGAACCGGGTCGAGGCCTCCTCTCCCCCCGGGGAGGAGGCGTCCGGTCGCCCGCGTCCCGGTGACGCTGCGGTGGCAACGGAGTTGACCCGTTGCACGAGGGGGTAGGAGACGTCCCGCAAAATCCCCCGAGCATGGACTGTCATGGCCTGGGTCAACATGTAACGCGTTCTTCCTTTGTGACCGACGGATACCCATTCGAAACCTGACGCTTTTAAGGTCGTGGCTGCTAGGAAACGGGTATGGGAATCCTGTCTCGGGCATCGTACATCATCCGGTCGAAACTGAACTCGATCCTCAACCGCGCGGAGGACCCGGGGGAGACGCTCGACTACTCCTACGAGCAGATGCGCGACCAACTCCAGCAGGTCAAGAAGGGCATCGCGGACCTGACGACGCAGAAGAAGCGCCTGGAGATGCAGAAGAAGCGCCTCGAGGAGAACGTCGAGAAGCACAACGACCAGGCTCGCGAAGCCGTCAAACAGGACCGCGAGGACCTGGCGCGGAAGGCCCTCGAGAAGAAGAAGTCGAAGATGAACCAGATCGAGGAGCTGGAGTCCCAGATCGCGGACCTCCAGAACACCCAGGACCAGCTCGTCGAGAAGAAGGAGACCTTGCAGCAGCGCATCGAGGAGTTCAAGACGAAGAAGGAGTCGATGAAGGCGCGCTACGAGGCCGCGGAGGCGAGTGCGCGCGTCAGCGAGGCGATGACGGGAGCGGGCGACGAGATGGAGGACATCGGCCGGTCCATCGAGCGCGCGGAGGAGCGTACGAACGACATGGAGGCTCGCGCGGCGGCGATGGACGAACTCCACGACTCGGGCGCGTTCGACGACGTCCTCAGCGACAAGGACTCCATCGACCGCGAACTCGAGCAGGTGTCGACGGATTCGAGCGTCGACGCGGAACTCGACACGCTCAAGGCCGAGATGGGGAAGAGCGAGCCCGCGGAGACGGAGACCGAGACGGAGACCGAGACGGAGACGGAAGCGGCCGATGGCGGGGACGCGAGCGAGGACGCCGGCGGCGAGGTCGCGGACAGCGAGGTCGAGGCGGAACTCGAGGAGCTGCAGGACGAAGAGCAGTAACGACCCGTTCTCCGGACGCGTCCCGTGATGCGTTTCGCGGGGTCGGGGTGGATTGGCCGGACTGTTTTGACGGACGCGGTCGAACCGTGACGGCATGAGCGACGACCCCGAGCAGCCCAGCGACACGATGCGCGAGCGCGCGGCGGCGAGCTCGCGGAAGCTACGGGTCCTGATGGGCGTGAACCGGTGGGTGCTCGCGTTCGCTATCGCTGGCTTCGTGTTCGCGACTATCGTCGCCGTTGGGGTCGTGCATCCGACGGAAGCCATCCAGATGCTGCGGACGGGCGACCCCGTGGAGACGCTGTTCCAGGCGTTCGTCGGCGCCATCATCACGGGCGTGACGCTCGTGCTGACGTTGAACCAGCTCGTGCTCTCCCAGGAGCTCGGGGCGGTCGGCGACCAGCGCGAGCGCATGGAGGGCGCCATGTCCTTCCGCCGAGACGCCGAGAGCGTGCTGTCGTCGGCGGCGGCACCACCTGAACCGTCGGCGTTCCTGCGGTCGCTCGTGGACGCGAGCGCGGACCGGGCGGACGCGCTCGTCGACGCGGTCGAGGACGCGAACGCGAGCGACGAGTTCGCCGACGCCGTCGACTCGTTCGCGCGGGACGTCGCGGGGAACGCGAACGCGGTCGGGGACGCGCTGGAGGGCGAGCAGTTCGGGACGTTCGACGTCATCTTCGCGGCACTGGACTACAACTACTCGTGGAAGCTGTACGCTGCACGCAGGCTCCGGAACGAGTACGCCGACGAGTGCACGGACGCGGTCGACGCGGCGTTCGACGACCTCACGGTGGCGCTGGAGCTGTTCGGGCCGGCGCGCGAGCACTTCAAGACGCTGTACTTCCAGTGGGAGCTCGTCGACCTGTCGCGAGCGATCCTCTACGCGGCGATTCCGGCGCTCGCGACGTCGGCGTCGATGATCGTGTTCTTCGAGCCGAAGGCCCCGTTCCTCGCTGGCGCGACCGCGGGGTTGTCGCACGCGCTCGTCCTCGTCGCGGCGGCGTCGACGGTGGCGGTGTTCCCGTTCGCGATACTGCTGTCGTACGTCGTCCGTATCGCGACGGTGACGAAGCGCACGCTCTCCATCGGGCCGTTCATCCTCCGGGAGACCGACCGGAGCGCGGACCTGGACTGGGACAGTGCGACCGTCGAGGACGACGGCGACGCCTGAGCCGAGTCCGGTCGGTCGTCGCGGGTCGGTCGTTGTGCGGCGGTCGTGGCGGGGCGGTCGGTCGTTGTGCGGCGGTCGTGGCGCGGTCGGCCGTCGCTCGCGCCTTTTTTCTCGCCGCGTCGGGTAGTCGGGGTATGCGATTGCTGTTCGTGCACGCCGAGGCGGTGGCGCTCTCCCGGGGCGACCGGGCGCTCGACCAGGACGACGCGGACGAGCGCGCGGCGACGGCGTCGGCCGAGAGTGCGGTCGCGTCGGCGTCCGTCGAGGATGCGCTCGTCGCGTTCGCGACGGTCGAGTCGGGCGATGGGACGGCCCCGGACGCGGTTCGCGCGGCGGCGGCGGACGCGGTCCAGGAGGTCGCGGCGGACCTCCGCGCGGACGACGTCGTCCTGGTGCCGTCGGCGCTCCTGAGCGACCGCGCGGCGCCCGCGGCGGCGGCCGCGGCGGTCTGGGCCGGGTTCGCTGCCGCGGTCGCGGGCGAGGACGATTCGACGCCCGGGCTCGAGACGCCGTCGGCGGGGTTCGAGACGACGGCGGCCGGGTTCGGGTGGCGGTACGCCCTGGACGTGGGGGCGAAGGCGCATCCGTTCGCAACCGCGGTGCGGACCGTGGACCCGGCGAAGGCGGCCGGAGCGACCGCTGGGAGCGCGTCGACCTGGACGGTGGTCGCGCCGGACGGGACGCGAGCGTCGCCAGCGGCGTTCGTCGCCGACCACGACCTCGATGCTGGCGTCGAGCGCGCGCTCCGTGCGGTCGACCCAGCGCTCGACGGGCCACCGCGGACGACGAGCGCGCGGTCGGGCGAGCGACCGCCGGACCGCGCGGACCGCGCTCGCGCGCTCGGCGTCGCCGACCGCGACCCCCTCGACGCCGACGCCCGCCATCGGCCCGCCGGCGCGTTCCTCCGCGAGCGCCTGGCGGACGCGGTCGCCGCCGTCGTCGAGGGGCGCGACCCGACGCCGCAGCGCGTTGCCGGGCCGCGTGCGCTCGACCTCGCCGACGACGCCGTGCGAGCGTACGCGGCGACGCTCGGCGTCGACGGCTACGGCGTCGCGCTCGCGGACCGACGAGTGCTCCCGGACGCGCTCGGCGCCGGAACGGCGCTCGCGACGCTCGCCGACGCGGGCGTGAACGCGACGGACGCGCCGGTGGCGGTGTTCGACGCTGACGCGCTGGCGCCCGCCGCGACCGGGTCGTGGGACGCGACCGGTTCCGCGGACGGCTTCCCGACGGCAGGGTCGCGCGGGCCGGCGACGCACGAGGCGTACGCGACCGTCGCGGCCGCTCGCGACGCGGCCGCCGACCACGCCGCGCTCGCCGTCGCGTTCGCGGAGGCCTGCGGGCTCGATGTACTCCCCGTCGTCACCGTCTCGCCGGCGTTCGAGGACGCGCACGAGGCGTGGACGGCGGCGCTCGCGGCACGCCTCGACGCGCCCGTGCTCGTCCGCGTCGACGAGGACGCACCCGCGGCGTGGCCGCTCCAGGTCGAGGCCGCGGTCGCCACGCCCGAGGGCGACGCGCTCCGGACGGGCGTCGTCCGCGTCGACGACGACGGCCTCCGCCACTTCGCGCCGGACGGCGACTCCGTTCCGGCGGTCGTCCACGCCGCGCCCGCCGGGGCGCTCGACGCGACCCTGGCAGCCATCTGCGACGCCGGCGCGCCCGCGACCGCCGACGACGGGTCGGGCGCGGTCGCGGGGGCGTCGACGCCGCTCCCGGACTGGCTCGCGCCGACGCAGGTCCGACTCGTCCCGGTCGCCGACGACCACGTCGACCGCGCCGGGAGCATCGCCGACGCGCTCGCAGCGACGGGCGTCCGCGTCGACGTCGACGACCGCGCGCACACCGTCGGCGCACGCATCGCGGCCGCGGACCGCGAGCGCGTCCCGCGGTACGTCGTCGTCGGCGACGACGAATCCCCCGACGGCGCCCTGCCGCTGACCGACGTCGCGACCGGTCGGGAGCGCGACCGCGGCGTCGACGACCTCGCCGCGACGGTCGCGGACGCCGTCGCCGAGGGGACCGTCGACGGTGCGGCGTCCGTGCCGGCCGCGACCGCACCCCGGCCGCGGCGGCTGTCCGCACGGCTCGCGTTCGACGACCCCGAGGACTGAGCAGCCGCCACCAGGGAGTGACCATCTGCCGCCAGGGAGTGACCATCTGCCACCAGGCAGTGACCGGGCACCGAGCCCACGGGCGGCGACCCGGGACTAATTCGCGCCGACCTGGCCCATAATCTTAATATTCTGAATTTGCATGGTTGTATCGTCATGCTCGAAGGGTTCGTCACGGCCGGCGTCGGCGTGCTGCTGGCCGTGGGTGCGTGGGGACTGTACGCCGGCCGGTTCGACGTGCGCGGCGGCCGCGGACAGCTGTTCGTCGACGACGTCGCGTACCTCACACGCGCCGACCTCCGCGAGCCCTCGCGGCTCCTGGACGCGTCGAAGGCCGCGAACCTCGTCATCGCGGCGCTCGAGACGCTCCTGCTCGTCATCGCGACCGTCACCGTCGTCGCGGTCGCCGCCCGCACGAACCCCGCGCCGTGGTTCCTCGCGGTCGCCGCCGTCGGCGTGCTCGTCGGCGGGTACCTCGTCTGCCGCGGCGTCTACGTCCGCCTCGGGTTCGCGGTCCCGGAGCCCGCGCGTACCGTGAACGCGTTCGGCGCTGGTTTCGAGCGCGTCGCCGGCACCGACGCGGCGGCGGACTTCACCGCCATCCACGACGCGATGGGGCGGACGCGCGGCACCGGCGACTCCGACGCCGCGACCGCCGCCGTCCTCGCCGCCGCGCGCGCAGACGTCGACCCCGACGCGCTCCGTGATTGGGCGGCCGATAGCGGCCTCGCCAGCCCCGCCTCGGTCGACGCACGCATCGAGGACCTCGCCAGCGCGGGGCTGCTGGACCGCGACGCGTTCGCGCTCCCGGACGACCGACTCGCGACCGCGGACCCCGACGACGTCGCCGCGGTCGCGACGACGGCCATCGCCTGAATCGGTCGACGACCGCGTTCCCCGAGCGCTCGCTCGTTCAGCGCTCGACGGCGCCGGTCCCTGGCTGGTCGTCCGCGAACGCGATGGCGCCGCCCTCGCGGACGGGGCCGTCGTAGGGGTCGTCGGCGAGCAGGAGCGACCCGTCGAGGTCGACGTGGTCGCACAGCGGTGCGAGGTGCGCGCCCGCCGAGATGGCGGCGTTCGACTCGACCATGCAGCCGAGCATCGTCTCCAGGCCGTTCGCGCGAGCGGCGGCGAACAGGTCGCGGGCGGCCTGGACGCCACCGCACTTCATGAGCTTGCACGTCACGATGTCCGCGCGGTCAGCAATCTGTGGGACGTCGCTCGGGACGACGCAGGACTCGTCGACCGCGATGGGGAGCGGCGAGCGCTCGTAGACGTACCGAAGGCCTTCGGGGTCGGTCGCGGGAACGGGTTGTTCGACGAACTCGACGCCCGCGTCCGCGAGCCACTCGGCCTTCCGCACCGCCTCCTTCGGCGTCCACGCCTCGTTCGCGTCCACGCGCAGCGTCGCATCCGGCGCGCCCTCGCGGACGGCGTCGACGACCGCGCGGTCGCGGTCGGTCCCGACCTTCACCTTCAGCGTCCCGTAGCCCGCGTCCGCAGCGGCCGCGGCCTTCTCGCGGACTCGGTCGACCGAATCGAGCCCGATGGTGAACGACGTGTCTGGCGCAGTCGATGGGTCGAGCCCGAGGGACCGGTAGAGCGGGACGCCGAGGCGCTTCGCGACGAGGTCGTGGACCGCGATGCTGACCGCGGCGCGCGCCGCCGGATTGTCGTGCACCGCGCGCTCGCACTCGGCCTCTATCCGGCGCGTCTGGAACGGGTCGACGTCCGCGATAGCGGCTTCGAGGTCGGAGAGCACCGCCTCGACGGTCGCCGCGGTCTCGCCGTAATGCCGTGAGGGCGCGGCCGCACCCACGCCGACGACGGCGTCGTCTCCGTCATCGGCAGCGTCGTCGCGAACGCGAACGACGACGTTCTCCGCGACGTCCTGCGAGCCACGGGAGATGGTGAACGTGTCCGCGAGCGGGAGGTCGACGCGCTCGAACTCGACCTGGAGCGTCATAGCACCGCCTCCAGGACGCGCTCGCGGTCGTCGTCGAACCGGACGAGGTCGCCCGCGGGGGCGTCGAGCGCGGTCTCGTAGTCCGCTATCGCGGAGCGGGCGTCGCCGTCGTCGTCGACGTCGACGGTGTTCAGCGCGCCGGCGACGACCTCGGCGTCGTGGACAGGTGCGGCGAGGGACTCGTAGAGGTCGACGTACGTCTCGGGCGCCTGGAGCGCGTAGTCCTCGTAGCCGTGGACGGCGTCGCGGCCGGCCTCGTGACAGAGCACGAGCGAGTCGGGTTGCGCGCCGTGGAGGATACCGCACGTCACGGCGGAGTACGCCGGGTGCGTGATGGCGCCCTGGCCTTCGACGAAGAGGACGTCGTGGTCGTCGCCGACCTCGAGGATCATCTCCTCGACCGCACCGGCGGTGAAGTCGCTGACGACGCGGTCGACGCACGTCCCCCAGCCCTCGATCATGATACCGGTCTGGCCGGTCGGGACCACGGCCGCGTCGACGCCGCGAGCCTCCGCGGCGCGCGCGAGCTCCTCGGTGACGGTCATCTTCCCGACCGAGCAGTCAGTGCCGACGGTCAGGACGACCTCGGCGTCGACCTGGCTCGCGACGCCCTCCGCGACCCCGAGGTCCTCGGGCGGACGGCGGACGTCGTCTATCTCGCAGCCGTGCTCGGCGGCGAGCGCGGCGAACTCGTCGTCCTCGGCGAGGAAGTAGTGGAGCCCGGAGACGACGTCGTCGCCGCGTTCGAGCGCGGTGCGGACGTCGTCGCGCCAGGATTCCTCGAACCCGCCGCCGATCGGGGCGATACCGACGAGAAGCGCGTCCGCGTCCGGCGCGTCCGCCATCGACGCGACGATGGGGGCGTCCTGGACGCCCGTGACGTGGTCGCTGACGCGGTCGCCCGCGTTGTCGCGGTCGAGGACCGCGACGACGTCGTGGTCGCCGTACCGGAGCACGCCGAGCGCGGTCTTCGCGCGCCCGGGAAACTGCTCGTGAGCGAGGATGACTAGCTGCATACCCTCGACGATGAGTGCCCCTCGCTTGAACCTTGCCGGTAGCGGCAGTGCTGCGTCGACCGACCCACGACCGGCGCTCGTCGGTCGATTCTCCCGATGCCCGGTTGTTATCACAGATCCGACACTTGGTGTGGGCGTCGCTCTCGGTCGCGACCACGCCCCGGTACCACGAAGCGGTCGCGGTGATTACCGGAAACGCCGACCGGAATCGGCGAGAGGCTTTATGCCCTAATCTCTCGTACGTCCTGTCGATTCGATGCTCGCGGTCCTCGCGTCACCGTACGTGCTCGGGCTCGTCGTGGCGACGGTGGCGACGCTCGCACTCGGTGTCGCCGCCTACCGGCACCGCGACCGGCCAGCATCTCGCCCGTTCGGCGCGCTCTGCATCCTCCTCGCCGCCTGGGCGGCGACGACGTGCGTCGGCCTCCTCGTCGAGAGCCTGGACACGCGCCTGTTCCTCGAACGCATGCACTGGGTGTACGCCGCGATCGTCCCCGTCTTCTGGCTGTGGTTCGCGTTCGAGTACTCGGGGTACGGCCCCGAACTCACGCCCCGTCGGTTCGCGCTCCTCGTCGCCCCGACCGTCGTCTTCGTCGTCGTCCTCTTCGTCGACCCCGGAACCCTCGTCTGGTCGTCCTACGAACCCGTCGAGGTCGGCGGCCTCTACCTCATCGACCACAACCTCGGTCCAGCGACGCTCGCACTCAGCCTCTACCTGTTCGCCGTCACGTTCGCCGGCGCCGCCGTCATCGTCCGCTTCGGTCTCACCGCCGGCCACCTCTACCGCGACCAGACGGTCGCACTCCTCGTCGGCGTCGCCACCCCCATCCTCGTCTCGCTGTTCTCCATGGTCGACGTCACGCCACTCCGCGGCCTGAACGTCACGCCGTACGCGCTCGCCGTCTCCGCCGTCGCGTTCGGGAACGCGATGTTCCGCTACGACTTCCTCGAGAACGCGCCCGCAACGCGCCGATTCGGCCAGCACGTCGTCACGAAGAGCCTCCGCGACGGCGTGCTCGTCGTCGACGACCGGAACCGCGTCGTCGAATGCAACCCCGTCGCCGGCCGAATCCTCGACGTCGACCCCGACGACGCGCTCGGCGCCGAGATTCACGCACTCGTCGACGAGGACACGCTCGTCGACGGCACGTTCGACCAGAACGCGCACCTCTGGAACACGAACGGCACGCGCCGGTACGCCATCGAGCAATCGCCCGTCGTCGACCAGCACGACCACGAGGTCGGCCGCGTGTTCGTGTTCCGGGACGTCACCGAGACCGAACGCCGCGAGGAACGCCTCGCCGTCCTCAACCGCGTCCTCCGACACAACCTCCGGAACGACATGAACGTCGTCACCGGACGCGCCCGCGAACTCGAAGCGCGACTCGACGGCGAGGACGCCGCAACCGCAACGGAGATCGCGGACGTCGCGGACGAACTCGTCGAACTCTCACACAAGGCACGCACCGTCGAGACCATCATGGCGAACGACACCGCCGAGACGCGGTCGCTCTCGGCGCTCGTCGGCGACCTCGTCGACTCGATGACGCACGAACACCCCGAGGTCGCGTTCGACGTGAACGTCCCGGACGTCACCGTCGCTCGAAGCACGGTCGTGTACGCCGTCGTCTCGAACCTCGTCGAGAACGCGGTCGAACATGGTTCTCCCTGCTCCCGGCGGGACGCCGGGAACGCCGTGGAACACGGACGAACGGACGATGACGGCACGTGCTCGGTCCGCATCGACGGCCACGTCGACGGGAACGTCGTCGAACTCACCATCGCGGACGACGGCCCGGGCATCCCCGACGTCGAACTCGCAGCACTCCGCAACGGCGAGGAATCCGCGCTCGAACACGGGAGCGGCCTCGGCCTCTGGATCGTCGCATGGGGCATCGAACGCCTCCACGGCAGCGTGTCGATAACGGTCGACGACGGCACCACCGTCACGCTCGAACTCCCCATCGCCGGGACGACCCGCGACCCCGACGCGGACGACGGCCGCTGGCGCGGCGACGACGGCACGCTCTAAGGGAGCAGTCAGTAGTGGCGACGGCACGCTCTAAGGGAGCAGTCAGTAGTGGCGACGGCACGCTCTATACGGCGACGGAGCGTGCCGCGTCAGATAGCGCGGAGCGTCGTCGCGAAGAACTCGTAGAAGGCGTCGTCGAGCGCGTCCTCGGGGTCGCCGCTGGCGTCGACGGCCGCGGTCGCGGTCGCGTCGACGTCGAGCGCGTCCACGAGGCGAGCGTCGCCGACGGCGTACAGCCGGTCCGGGTCGACGTCGCGGATGGCGGCCTCGCAGTCCGCAAGGTGCTCGTCGATCTGGGCGTCCCGGCGACGCTCGAAGCGCCCCTGCGAGAACCCGCCCTTCGAGTGGTCGCCCTTCACGTCGCTCCGGAACCCACGGAACGAGACGCGGTCGCGCCCGTCGTACTCGCCGACGGCGAACACGCCGGCGCGGACGAGCGCGAGCGCGAACGACCCCGTCGGCCGCATCCACTCGTCGTCGACGCGGAACCCGTCGCCCCACTCGCAGAACGCCGCCGGTGGCGCGGGCACGTCCAGGGTTGCGCTCACGACCCCGGCGTCGTCGGCGACCGCGAGACACGGCGCGGCGCGCTGGACGAGCGCGGCGCGGTCACCGAACGCGTCCGCGACGGCCTCGGGGAGGTCGTCGTCGTCGACGTACGCCGTCAGCGCGCCCTCCGCGCCCGCGTCCACGCTCCGGAGGCGCGCGAGCACCGCGTCCAATCGCTCGCCGCGCAGCATCTCCACGCGCCGGTACGACAGCGACGCGTCCCCGTCGCCGCGGTCGCGTTCGCGTTCGACCTCGCCCTCGAGCTGCGCGATCTTGTCCTCGAGGCGGTTCACGCGCTCCTCGGCGTCCTGGCGCGCGCTCGCCGCCTCCGACCGTCGGCGCTCCTCGGCCTCGTACTGCTCGCGGAGCCGTCGCTTCTCGTCCTCGAGCTCGTCGATGCGGTCCTTCAGGGCGGCGCGCCCGAGCAACTCGTCGAGCATCGTCTACGACGCCGGCGGCCGGCGCCTTGACGCTTCCGGGACTCGCGACGCGACCCCCGGGCGACCAGCCCGCGGGACCGGCCGTCCGTGCGCGGGCCGGACGCGACGGGTGCGGGCCAGCAGCGTCCGGGTCAGGTCCCGGTCGGACCGCCCGGGCCGCGCGGGCCACGCGGGCCACTCGGCCCGAACCGCGTCGCACCATCGCCGCCGCCCTCGTCGTCGTCGTCGCGGGTCGCTGGACGCGTGAACCGCAGGAGTTGCTCGGCGCGGTCGGCCTTCGCGAGGAACACCTCGGTCAACGTCGGCGGATTCCCCACGTCGAGCGACGAGAGCAGTTCCTCCGGGATGGCGAGTGTCTCCGCTGGGACGCCGTCGTCGCCGTGCACCGGAAAGTGCGCCGTGTCGAGCTTCATGACGAGCGACTCCGGTGTCGACGCCGTCGCGTCGCTGGTGTACAGTTGCTCGCTGACCCGTTCGTGCGTGGTGCGCTCGATGAGCGCACGCTCCTCGCGCGACGGCGTGACGTACAGTCGCCCGAGGTAGTAGCCGCTGGAGAACTCCTCGAACATCTCGCAATCTAGCCCATGATACTTGTTACCAAAAGCCTTCCGGGGGATTCGGGACTCGAAACGCCAGACGGAACGACCGACGAGCCGAGCCCGACCGCGAACGCCGCGCTCTCGCTCCAGAGATCGCGTCTGCACGCCCGCCCCTCGAACCGCACGTTCGGAGCCCGGAACTCGTCCACTGGCTCGCCGTCGCCGCGGCCACCGTCCGCGAGCGGAATCGCCACCAAACGGCGGGTTGAACGCTCCTGAACGGTCGGGTCGCGTCCCCGAAACCGCCGTGAACGGTTCGAAACGAACGACCTCCTTTTAGGATGTGGCAGTCATTCGACGAAGTGATGAGAACGACCCTCGCCGTCTCCCTCGTGCTGGTCGCGGTCCTCGGCGCCGTCTCCGTCGCCGCGGCCGGCCCGCTCGGACCCGCCACCGTCGGGAGCCAGGGACCGGCCGCCGCCGACGCCGGTGCGACGGCATCGAACGGGAGTACCGCCAGCATGGGCGCGGAGGTGTCCGCGTTCATGCAAGCGAGCGCCTCGGACGCGAACGCCTCCGTCGACGAGGGCATGTTCGCCGCCGAGTGGAATCAGAGCAACGCCAGCGCCGACTCGCTCGTCGACAAGCGCGCGAACGCCCTGGAGAACCGCCTGAACGCGCTCCAGAACCAGAAGGAGCGCTTGCTCGCGCAGAAGGACGACGTGAGCGACGTCGCGTACACCGCTCGGATGAGCGCGCTCGCCGCTCGCATCGACGCGCTCCAGAGCGCGCTGAACGCCACGAGCGACCGCGCCCGGAAGGCGGGCGTGAACGCGACGCGCCTGGACGAACTCCGGTCGAACGCGAACAACCTGACCGGGCCGGAGGTCGCCGCTATCGCGCGGAACCTCAGCGTCGGCGTCGGCGGCCCACCCGCCGGTACGCCCGGCAAGGGTCCCGGTGGCGCCGGGCCGCCCGGCCAGAACGAGCCCGGGAACGGCGCAGGGGCCGCGAACAACTCCACGCCGGGGAACGGCACGCCCGGCGGCCAGAACGGAAGCACCGGCGGGCCAGCCGTCGAGAACCCCGGGAACGACACCATCCAGGGACCGACGACGAACGGCTCCAACGGGAGCGTGACCGCGGGAAACTCCTCCGGCGGTGGGCCAGGTGGTAGCGGAAGCGACGGTGGTAGTGGGAGCGACGGCGGGAACGGCGGCGGGAACGGCGGCGGGAACGGCCCGAACGCGCTGACCGCGACCGACGGCGAGCACGCGCCGTCGGTGTCCGAGCGAATCGCCGGCCGGCGCTAACCTCGCGCGGTCGTCGACAGCAGACATTCTTTTACGCGCTCGCCGTCAACTCGTAGGTGAATGGATTCCGCGGCCTTACTGGACCTCCTCGGGAACGAGAACCGACGGCGGATCCTCCGCTTGCTCGCTCGAAAACCGTGCTACGTCACGGAGATAAGCGAGTACCTCGGCGTCTCCCCGAAGGCCGTCATCGAGCACCTCCGGAAGCTCGAGGCCGCGGGCCTCATCGAGAGTCACACGGACGACCAGCGCCGGAAGTACTTCCACATCGCGCGGAACCTCCGACTGGAGGTGAACGTGTCGCCGTACGGGTTCGCGACGAAGAGCGCGTACCCCGCCTCCAAGTCCCTCAATCTGAACCGGTGCTCGCACCTCACGCTCGAGATCCAGGACGCCGACGAGGACCACGACACGGACGAACTATTGAGCGACCTCGCGCGCCTGGAGGAGTTGGAGAACGAGCTCTCGCTCGCGCAGCGGTACGTGCAGGGACGGATGACGGACGTCCTGGAGCGCATCACGGAGGCGGTCGGTGCCGGGCAGGATTCGGGGATGTACGCGGACGTCCTCTCCGCGGTCAAGCAGGAACCCCGGGGCGTCGTCGAGCTCGCGAACGCGGTCGACGCGCCGCCGGGGATGGTCGAGGAGGTGCTCGTGGACCTCCAGGAGAACGGGCTCGTGACGCACGAACCCGAGGGCTGGACGCTCGCGACCGACGACTAGGCCAGGCGGTCGAGGAGCGCGAAGTAGCGCGGGTGTGCGTCGTCGTCGTAGTACTCGCGAGCGACGCCCATCGTCGCGGTGACGCCAAGCAGGGTCCCTTCGACGACTGCGAAGAGCCCCACGAGGACGTCGGGGAAGTCGCTGAGGAGGAGGGCGAACGCCGCGAACCCGAGGAGGGCGACCGCGACGCCGAGTGCGTGGTCGCGGACGACCCCGCGGGTGGTGCGGGCGTCGCGGTACGCGGCGTGGTCGAAGCGCGCGTCCGACCACAGTCGGAGGACGGTCATGGCTGGCACGATGACGAGGAGGGCGACGCCGAGGTAGAGCGTCACGGTCGCGTCGACGCCGGCGGCGTTCGCGGCGAGTGCCGCGACGCGGACGACGCCGACGAGCGCGAGCAGCGTCGCGGCGAACACCGCGAGCGTCCGCCACGGGTCGAGCGCGTACGCGTCGTGCGTGAGGTCGAACACGCGCCGGGCTTCGACCGACGCCGGAAAATACGTTCCGTCCGCGAGACAGGTCTCCGCGTCGACGGGATTACCAGCCGGGGACGTCGTCGTCGCCGCCGCTGCCGCCTTCGACGTCGGCGGTGAGGCCGGCGCGGAGGTCGCGCCCGAAGTAGTGCCCGAGGAGTGCGACGAGCATCGTCGCGATCGTCGAGACGGCGAGGATGGGGACGCCGATACCGGAGAGCGTGACGAACATGTTCGTCGTGATGAGCGCGAACAGGAAGCCGACGACGCCGCTGGCGACGAGCGTCTCCAGGTATCGGCTGTCGCTCGCGCCGACGCCGTGTGCGAACGCGGCGACGCCGACGCCGAGCAAGCGCGCGAGCCCACCCACGAACGGGATCGGGATGAGGCCGCCCGCCATCGCCCCGGCGAACACCAGCACCGCCGAGATTCCCGCGCTCGTCGGGTCGAAGTACTTCCGGAACCCGCGGTCGTCCGTCGCCTCCGCCGCCGTCCCCGTGGTCTCCGCGTCCCGCGTTCGCGCACGCTCTCGACTCCCGACGTCCGCCTCCAGGCCACCCATCGCGTCGTCGAGACTCGACCCACCAGTCGACCCGTCGCTCGACGACCCCGCCTCGCCACCGCTCCCGTCCTCATCCAACCCACGCAGGATGTCGTCCGTCTCGGACAACAACTCGTCCGTGGACTTCTCGACGGTCTCCTCCTTCGACCCGTCGCTCATACCCCACATTTTCCCTCCAACTGACATGGGCCTTTCGCCGACGTTCCTTCTGCGTCGCGTCGCCTTCGGCGAGCACCGCCCGAAAGAACGTCGAAACGGGTCGCTCGCGCGCTCCGAGCGCTCGCGGTGAGTGCGGCGGACCGCACCGCGACCACGCCGCAGGTTTACGTCTAATGTAAACCTCTCTGGTGGGTGGGCGTCGCGGGAGCGTCGGTAGTGGCGTCGTGGCGTGCCGCGGCGATGCCCCGAGAACTGGGGCCAAACGAGTGGCTTCAAGTCCACGCACGCGGTACCGCGAGGTATGAATCCAGGCGACCGCGTTCGCGTCGACCGCGCGGACCAGACGTACGAGGGCGTGCTGTTGCCGTCGAGTGACGCGGAGCAACTCGTCGTGAAGCTCGACGGCGGCTACAACGTCGGCGTCTTGCGCGAGGACGCGGACGTGGACGTGCTCGAGTCCGGCGTGTACGACATCGAGGGCGACGAGCCCGACGAGGGCGAGAGCTCGACCATCGAGTTCGACGAGGACCTCCCGACTATCAGCCTCATCTCCACCGGTGGGACCATCGCGTCGACCGTCGACTACCGCACCGGTGCGGTGACCGCGCAGTTCGACGCGGAGGACGTCCTGCGTGCCGTCCCCGACCTCGCGGGGCGCGCGAACTACCGCGGGCGCGTCGTCGCGAACATCCTGAGCGAGAACATGGACCCCGGCATCTGGCAGGAGCTCGCGCACGCCGTCCACGAGGAGATCGAGCAGGGCGCCGACGGCGTCGTCGTGATGCACGGGACGGACACGATGCAGTACTCCGCGTCGGCGCTCGCGTTCATGCTCGACACGCCCGTTCCGGTCGTGTTCACGGGCAGCCAGCGGTCGGCGGACCGGCCGTCCTCGGACAACGTCATGAACGCGGTGTGTGCGGTCGAAGCCGCGAAGAGCGACTGCGCGGAGGTCCTCGTCTGCATGCACGGGAGCGAGAGCGACGACGACTGCGCGCTCCACCGCGGCACCAGGGTGCGGAAGAACCACACGAGTCGCCGCGACGCGTTCGAGACCGTCGGCGCTGAACCGCTCGGCGTCGTCGACTACGACGCTGCGGCCGACGAGGACCCCGAGGCGGTCCGGTTCCGCCGCGAGCACGCCGAGCGCGACAGCGTCGACCTCGACATCGAGCCGGCGCTCGCGTCGGACGTGGAGCTCGTGAAGTTCACGCCCGGCATGGACCCCGCGTTCCTCGAGTACTGCGAGGGGAAGGCCGGCGTCGTCGTCGAAGGCACCGGCCTCGGGCACGTCCACACGGACTTCATCCCCACGCTGGAATCGCACGTCGACGACGGTACGACCGTCGTCATGACGAGCCAGTGCCTCGAAGGCCGCGTCTGCGACCGCGTGTACGACACCGGCCGCGACCTGCTGGACGCCGGCGTCGTCGAAGGCGAGGACATGCTTCCGGGGACGGCGAAGGTGAAGCTCATGTGGGTGCTCGCGAACCGCGACGACCCCGCCGCCGCGATGGGCGAGGATCTCGCCGGCGAGATACAGGAGCGCTCCGTGCCGTGGGAATGAGCGGCGACGTCGACGGACGCGTCGACCCCGCGGACGCGACGTACCGGCGTGCGACCCACGACGACTACGACGACGTGGAGGCGTTCACGCAGGACACGTGGAGCGACCGCGACGGCAGCGACTACATCCCGCGCATCTACCACGACTGGATCGAGGCCGACGACCCCGACCGTCACGACCAGCAGTACACGTGCGTCGCCGAGGTCGACGGCTCCGTGGTCTCCATCGCCCAGACCGTTCTCTTGAGCGAGCACGAGGCGTGGTGTCAGGGGATGCGTACCGACCCCGACTATCGCGGCGTCGGCATCGGGAAGGAACTCACGCACGAGATGTGGGACTGGGCGCGCGAGCACGGTGCGACGGTCGCGCGGAACATGGTGTTCTCGTGGAACATGGCGGGCCTCGGGCACTCCCGGGGCGTCGGGTTCGCGCCCGCGACCGAGTTCCGCTGGATGCACCCCGACCCGGACGCGGACGCCGCGATACCGGGCGGCTATCGATTGTCGAGCGACGTGAACGCGGCGTGGTCGTACTGGACGGCGAGCGACGCTCGCGCGCACCTCGGCGGCCTCGGGCTCACCGACGAGGAGTCCTGGGCGGTCAGCGAACTCACCCGCGAGTCGTTCGCCGCGGCGGCCGACGACCGCGAACTCCTCGCGGTCGGGAGCGACCGGGGAACGCACGCGGTCTCCTATCGCGTCCGCGACTTCGAGCGCGAGGACGACGACGGCGTCGAGCAGACCTACGCCGAGTACGGCGTCGCCGGCTGGGACTCCGCGGCCGCGCTCCGCGCGCTCGTCGCCGGTATCGCCCGCGACGCCGCCACCCTCGACGCGACCGCGACGCGCGTCCTCATCCCGGAGACCGCACGCCACGTCTCCGACGCGAGCCTCGTCCGCGCCGGCATCAGCGACGAACCCGACTTCGTCATGGCCGCCGACCTCACCGCCGACTACCGCGGCGACGCGCACCTGCGCTGACGGGGCGTCGACGCGCACCTGCGCTGACGGGGCGTCGACGCGCACCTGCGCTGACGGCGGACGCGGCGCTCGCCGCCGGGTCATTCGGACGCGCCGCCGCCGCTGTTGGCGGAGCCGTTAAGCGCCCGTAGCCCGCCTCATCTGACGTGACCGAGCCGCACGAGGAGTCGCTGCGTTCGCTGCTCGCCCGCGGCGCGAGCGCACTCGCCGTCGACGTCCGCGACCGCGACGCACCCGTCACGGCGCTGGTCGTCGCGAGCATCCTCGTCGTGTTCGTCGTGCAGGCCGTCACCGCCGTCCGTCTGGACGCGCCCATCGGCGTCGTCACCGCGTCCGTGTTCGTCAGCGAACCCGTGCTCGCATGGCTTCTTTCGCCGCTCCTCCACCGCGACCTCCCGCATCTCGCCGCGAACGTCGTCGTCCTCGCGTTCGTCGGCACCGTCGTCGAACCGCACTTCCGACGCCGGGACTACGTCGCGTTCCTCCTCGCGGCCGCCGTCCTCGCCGGCCTCGGCGGCTACCTCTCGAAGGCCGCGTTCACCGTCCGCCCCGTGACCGCCTACGGCGCGAGTGGGCTCGCGTACGCCGTCGCCGGCTACGCACTCGGCCTCCCCGTCGCCGGCGTCTCTCTGGACCGAGACGCGCTCTCGGTCTACGGCGTCCTCGACCGCACCACGCCGGGGGAGCGCGTCGCCGCCGTCTTCGGCGTCGCCGCCGCCGCCACCGTCGTCGCGGACGTCGCGACCGGCCCGTACCTCACGTTCGACTGGCTGAACGGCGCGCACGCCGTCGGATTCCTCGTCGGCGTCTGGATGACGCTCGTCCACCGCCGCGGCCGTCGACGGGACGCGGTGCCCGCGTAGGACGGTCGCTCACCGACGCGACAGCGACACCGGACCAACATTTTATTTATACTTGAAGGCAATTTGAATCAACATGTTTCTCGACGCGTTCATCGTGCTCGTCGCCGCACTCGTCCCTGCCGCCCTCGCCAGGCGAACCGAAGCATTCGAGCGGACCCCACACGCACCGTACGTCGCCGCGGCGGGCGGTCTCCTCCTCGCCTCCGCCTTCGTCCCCTGGGTCACCGTCGGCGAGTACGCCTGGGAACTCCAGGGGGGCTTCACCATCATCGCCGGCCAGGGGACGCCCGATGCCGGCCCATTCTTCGGGTCGTACAACAGCACCGTCCTGAACGCCAGCACCGGCACCGCACTCCTCGTCTTCGCATTCACCGGCCACGACCGCGCACTCCACGCCGCCCTCCTCGTCGCCGCCGCCCCCGTCCTCGCCGCCGCCAGCGATCTCGTCACCGTGCTCACGACCGGTACCGTGGACGACGTCCACGTGCTCCGACTCACCGGCAACGACGTGAGGGAACTGATGCTCGACGACGTCACCGTCACCCTCCACGTCGGGGTGCTCGCCGCCACCGCCGCCGCCATCCCCCTCGCAGTCGCCCTCACCCGGACGGGCCGACCCTGGTCGCGGTTCCGATAGCGCCAGCCACCGACGCGCCCGTCGGCCGCGACTCACCCGCGCGGTTTTTGGTCCCCACGCCCGAACGCCGGGCCATGAACCGCGAGGAACTCGCCGCCAGCATCGACCACACCGTCCTCGGCCCGGAGACCACGCTCGACGACGTCCACGCCGTCCTCGACACCGCGAGCGAGTACGGGATGAACGCGTGCATCCCACCGTGTTACGTCGCCGACGCCAGCGAGTACGCGCCCGACGTGACGCTCGCGACCGTCGTCGGGTTCCCGCACGGCCAGCACGCCCCCGGCGCGAAGCTCGACGAGGCGACGCGCGCGTGGGACGACGGCGCCGACGAACTCGACGTCGTCATCAACATCGGACGGCTCAAAGCCGGCGACGTCGACGCCGTCGAGGCCGAGCTCGCGGACCTCGTCGCCGCCGTTCCCATCCCCGTGAAGGTCATCATCGAGACCGCGCTCCTCACCGACGACGAGAAACACGCCGCCTGCCGGGCCGCCGCGGCCGCTGACGCCGACATGGTCAAGACCAGTACGGGGTTCGCCGACGGCGGCGCCGAGGTCGAAGACGTCGCCCTGATGAGCGAGTACCTCCCCGTGAAAGCCAGCGGCGGCGTCGGGGACTATTCGACTGCCCGCGAGATGTTCGACGCGGGCGCCGTCCGCATCGGCGCCTCGTCGGGCGCCGCCATCGTCGACGACTACGACGCGTCAACGTAGCGGTCTCGCGACGGTCACTCGCGGCGCGCTCGACGCTGGACGCGGCGCGCGAGCACGCCCACGAGTGCGAGGACGGCGGGGAGCGCGCCGAACCCCGGGAGAGGGCTGCCGCCGCTCTCCGTCCGCGTCGTCGTCACTGGCGCCTCGACGTTGTCGTCGCCCTGGAACCCGGAGTAGCGACCGAGGAAGTACAGGCTGTCGAGGGTGTCAGGCGTCGGGAACTGCTCCATGGCGAGCGTCCAGGTGCCGGGGAGGTGGACGGTCGTGTTCGGGCCGACCGCCGCGTGCGAACGGACCTCGCGTTCGGTCGCGTTCGCGGGGAACGCGCCGTCGAGGTGGACGTACGTCTCAGCGCTCTCGGACGAGGCGGCCGCCGCCACCGCGGTCGTGGCGTTCCGACCGAACGCCCGAGTGAGGAACGCGCGGAGCGTCGACCCGTTCTCGGCGAGCGTCGCCGCCCGTACTCGCACCGAGTCCTCGTCCAGATCGACGGTTAGCTTCCCCTCCTCGAGCGAGGACCGCGCGACCGCGGCGACCAGGCCTTCGGGGTCGACCGCGCCCAGTCGCGGCGTCCGGTTGCCGTCGCCGAGCAGGCCTCCGGCGGACTCGAGGAGCGACTCGTGCTCGAGTTCGTACTCGAGGTCCGCGTGCGTTCGACCCTCGTGCGTCCCAACGTCCACGCCGACGGTCACGTTCGGCAGCGGCGCGAGCCCGCGGTCCCGACGTGCCGCGCGGAACGAGGTCACGTTCGTCGCGTCGAACCTGACGCTTCCATCGACGATGAGCGTGCGGTCACTCGGCGCGTTCACGGACGCCGCCCAGCCGAGCGTCCCCTTCATGCCGGACGCTCCCATCGCCGCGACGCTCGCCCGTGCCCGCTCGACCGCCGCGGTCGCGCGAGCGTCGTCGCTCGCGTTCGCTGCGACGCCGAGCGCCGCCCGCACCAGCGGCCGGTAGTTCGAGACGGTGACGTCCCACGTCCGCCGCACGGACCGTCGGTCCGCGTCCACCCGGACGTGCACGCGCTCGACGGACAGCGCCTCGACGCCGTCGACGAGCGCGTCCGGCGGCGGCGTCGACCCTGCGTCGTCGCCGACGGCAGTCCGGACCGACGCCGACACGCGCCGGGCCACGCCCGCGTCCACGCCCTCGTACCGGACCGCGTACGTGACCGTCACCCGGTTCGAGGCGCTCTCGTTGTCTATCCAGTCGTACGAGCGCAGTTCGACCGTCGCCGTGCCGTCGAGCGACCGCGCGATGCGGCCGTACTGGGCCTCGAGCGTCGCCGTCGCGTTCGCCACCGAGTCCCAGCGGGCGACGCTCCCGTTCGGCACCCGGTACGCCTCCGTGGCCACCAGTCGGTAGCCGTTCGCGACCTCCTCGAGCGCGTACTCGCGGTGCGAGCGCTCCCCGCGCTCGCCCGTGAACCGGACGGTCGCCCGACCGCTCGACGCGACCCTGCTCGCGTTCACCGACACCGTCCCGGCCGTCCGCGCAGCGTCGATCCGCGGCGACCCGACGTCCTCGGGGTCCCGCGAGAACGTCGCCGTCACGTTCAGCTGGCCGTACGCCTGCCCCTCGATACCGCCGTCGTCCGCGTTCCGCCGTAGCAGGTGCATGCCGCCCCACGCGTCCACCTCCCGGACCGCAGCGGGCGTCCCTAGCTCGACGCCGGCGTCTCCCGTCACCGCGTTCGGCGTGAACGTCGCGTCCACCTCCCCCTCGACGTCGGTCGTCTGTGCGAGCCGGTCGCGGACCAGCACGTCCACCAGTCCCGAGGTCGCGTTCACGCCGAGGTCCCCGCTCCCGCCCGCGGGCACGACGCTCTCGCCGCTCTCGCCGTCGGTCTCGTAGACGAGGACGGCGTCGCCGTTCTCCCGGACGTACACCGCGTCGCCGACGCGAACGGAGTCGTTCTCCGGCCCGACGGCAGCGACGGCGACCGACGACGCGGACGCACGCCCGAGGTCGGCCGCACCGGCCGTGCTTCCGACCGCTCCACCGCCGGTCGTCGCCGCGGTCGCTGGCGTCGCGCAGACGAGCGCGACGACGAGGAGGACGACCAACGGGCGGTCCGACTGCGAGGAGTAACGCATTCACCCGACGGACGACACCCACCCCCTTCAACCGTTCGGTGGCTGACATCTCTGCGGGCGGTGGCCGGCGCCGTCGCTGGCGACCGACTCGAAGAACGAAGAAACCGGTGGAGGGCGACCGCGTGGTTACTCGTCGCGACTGCGGAGGCGACCGAGGAGCAGCGCCGAGACCGCGGCGACCGCGGCGAACGCCGCGGGCACACCGAAGCCGGGCAGGCCACCGCTCCCGGTGCCCTCGGTGCCGCTATCGGTTCCGTCGCTCGTCTCGGGTTCCTCGATACCGAGGTAGTCACGCGCCTCCTCCTGGTCCATCTTCGGGAACGACTGGGACGCCGGGTCCCAGTCACCGGGGAGGTGGACCTCGGTGTCCTCACCGACGGCCTCGTGCGCGCGTACCTCGCTCTCGGACGCGTTCTCGCCGAACGCCCCCTCGACCGCGACGTACGCCTTCGAGTCCTCGCCGAGGTTCGCGTTCATCGACGCGATGTCCCCGCCGAACTCGTCCTGCATCACGGCGCGGAACGACGTCATGTTCTCGAAGCTCGCACCAGCCTGGAACGTCACCTCGTCGCTCCCGACGTTCACGTTCATCTTCGCCTTCTCGAACTCCGACCGCTGGAACGCTTCGACGAACCGCTTGACGCTGTCGGTGTTCGCCCCAGTCCCAGTGCTCGCGGAGTCAGCGGACTCCATGAAGCTGTCGAGCGCCCCATCGACGAGGTTCTCCTGCTCGACGCTGTACTCCATCTCAGCGACGACCTCCTCGCCCTCGGTCTGCGCGGTCGCCGAGAACGACACCGAGCCGCCCGTCGGGACGTCGCGACTCTCGAGCTCCGCGACGTACGCCTCGTAGTTCTGCGTGTCGAACTGGAACGACCCCTGGACGCGGACCGCGTCCTCGCTCGGCGAGGAAACCGACCCCTCCCAGGAGTACGTCTGCACGAAGTCCGAGGCCTTCATCGCCTCGTAGTTCGTCCGTGCCGTCTCGATCTGCTCGGTCACGTTCTCGTCGTCGCTCGCCTCCTCCGCGAGGTCGAATCCGGCGTCGACGAGCGGCTCGTAGCCCGAGAGCTGGACGTCCCACGACGCCTGCATCGACTTGCCCTCGGCGTCGAGCTTCGCGTGCACGCGGTCGACGTTGAGTTCCGCCACGGCGTCACCGACCGCTTCGGCGGTCTCCGTGGACACCTCGACGTCCTCCGCGCTCGTGATCGACTGCGCGACCTGCTGGCCGAGCGCGTCGTCGATGTTCGAGTACACGATCTGGTACTCGATGTCCAGCAGCATCCGGCCGTCGTCGGCCTCCGTGAACGAGTAACTCGAGACGCGCACGTCGGCGCTCCCGCCGAGCGCGCTCGCGATGCTCGCGTACTGCTGTTCGATGGTCTCGGTCGCGTTCTCCTCGGTGTCCCACTGGCTCGCGAAGTACGACGACACGTAGTACTCCTCCGAGGCCTGCAGGCGGTACTGGTTCGTGCCCTCCTCGAGCGTGTACTCGCGGTGCTGGACCGTTCCGAGGTCCTCCGCGTACTGGACGTTCGCGGACCCGCTCGTCGAGAACTCGTTCGCGGCGACCGAGAGCTGGCCCTCGGTGGACGCGGACTCGACCGTGGAGGTCATCGAGTACTCGCTGTCGTCGACGTACGTCATGTCGAAGTTCGCTCGCGCGGACGCGTCGGACTCGGTGCGTTTCGCGCTCACGTCGACGTCGAGGCTCTCGAGGTTCTCCGGGCGCGGCGCCTGGAACGAGCCGTTGCCGACGAGCGAGGACGACGTCAGGACGACCTGTGCGCCGCCCGTGACGTTCGTCCCGTCCTCGATGTCGTCGCGGACGAGCACGTGCATCAGGCCCTCGGTGACGTTCAGGCCGAGGTGGCCGGTTGCGGTGGACGTGCTCGTGCCGGCCTCGCTGTCGTTCTGCTCGTAGACGAGGACGGCGTCACCGTTCTCGTGCACGAAGATCTCGTCTGCCGATTCGACCGTGTCGTTGTCCGCCGGCGTCGTCGCGCCGACGGACGCCGTGGACGCCCCGCTCGCGGGGGCTGTCGTCGCGCCCGCCAGGGCGGTAACGCTCGCGGCGCTCGAACAGACGACGAGGAGCGCCACCAGCAAGGCGGTGGACGACCGTAGTTTGTCGGGGAATTCCATGCACTAGTTCGTAGCACTGGGCTACTATAATCGTTTCCCGTTTGACATTCGTTGCGGTGCGTTCACATGATACGTGGTGTATCCGGGTGAAAACATCGTGCTGGCGTGGTGGTGGCCCGAAATTTCGCTCGGCTATCGTTCGCGCCCAGGCCACGCTGAGATCCTGTCTTATCGGAAAGTGAGAAGCTTCCGACGCGCTCCGAACCGGTAACGGCTGCTGGTTCTCGGCGTCGACTCCGCACCGAACGGCTCCGCTGGCCCGAGGGCCGCGCTCGTCGCGACGCGCGTGCTGTCGACGCCCGACGCGAACCGGTGCACCGCACACTCGCGGACGCCATCGACGGGGTATCGTCGCGCTTTTGGTCGCCCGACGGCAAACACGCGTAACTGGCATGGCCCGGTACCACATCGAGACGTACGGGTGTACCTCGAACCGCGGCGAGAGCCGTCAGATCGAGAGCGCCCTCCGCGACGCCGGCCACTACAAGGTCGATTCGCCCGACGAGGCCGACGTCGCCATCATGAACTCCTGTACGGTCGTGGAGAAGACGGAGCGGAACATGCTCCGTCGGGCCAAGGAACTCGAGGACGAGACCGCGGATCTCATCGTCACGGGCTGCATGGCGCTCGCCCAGAGCGAGGAGTTCCGCGACCACGACGTCGACGCGCAGATACTGCACTGGGACGACGTCCCTGAGGCGGTGACGAACGGCGAGTGCCCGACGCCCGGTCCCGGCACCGAGCCGGTGCTCGACGGCGTCGTCGGCATCCTCCCCATCGCGCGGGGCTGCATGAGCGACTGCTCGTACTGTATCACGAAGGCGGCGACGGGCAAGATAGACTCCCCGCCGGTCGAGGAGAACGTCGAGAAGGCGCGCGCGCTCGTCCACGCCGGTGCGAAGGAGCTCCGCATCACCGGCCAAGACACGGGCGTCTACGGGTGGGACGACGGCGAACGCAAACTCCACACGCTACTGGACCGCATCTGCACGGAGATCGAGGGCGAGTTCCGCGTTCGCGTGGGGATGGCGAACCCGAAGGGCGTCCACGGTATCCGCGACGAACTCGCCGCCGTGTTCGCCGAGCACGACGAACTCTACAACTTCCTGCACGCGCCCGTGCAGTCCGGGAGCGACGACGTCCTCGGCGACATGCGCCGCCAGCATCAGGTCAGCGAGTACGTCGAGGTCGTCGAGACGTTCGACGACGCACTGGAGGAGTGGACGCTGTCGACGGACTTCATCGTCGGGTTCCCGACCGAGACCGACGCGGACTTCGAGCAGACGATGGCGCTCCTCCGGGAGACGCGTCCGGAGAAGATCAACGTCACGCGGTTCTCGAAGCGCCCCGGGACCGACGCTGCGGACATGAAGGGCCTCGGCGGCACGGTCAAGAAGGAGCGCTCGAAGGCCATGAGCGAGCTGAAGATGGACGTCGTCGGCGAGGCGTACGACGCGATGGTCGGCGAGACGCGCGAGGACTGCCTCGTCGTCGAGCACGGCACCGGCGACTCCGTGAAGTGCCGCGACGCGGCGTACCGCCAGATCATCGTGCAGAACGCGAGCGAGCACGGCCTCGAACCCGGTGACTTCGTCGACGTCGAGGTGACGGGGCACTCGACGGTGTACGCGTTCGGCGACCCCGTCCGCAAGCGCCAGCCCGCGGACTGACACACCACTCTCGGTTCGTCGCTCGTCGAACCCACTTTTCGACGTGCTTTTGCCGTCCGGCCGCGACGGTCGCCCCATGACCGACACCGACCCGCGTCGCAACCTCGCGCGGCGCATCGCCGGCGAGGTGACCCTGTCCAGCGACCCGGGCGCGACCATCCGGAAGTGGCGCACCGACTTCGACGTCAGCCAGACCGAACTCGCGAACTCGCTCGACGTCTCATCCTCCGTCATCTCCGACTACGAGAGCGGCCGCCGCGAGAGCCCCGGCATCGGGTTCGTCCGCCGCGTCGTCGACGGCCTGCTCGACATCGACGAATCACGCGGCGGCGACCGCATCCGCCAGTACGCGCGCGTCGTCTCCGCCGGCTTCGACAGCGACGTCGTCGCCGACCTCCGCGAGTACCCCCGCACCGTCCCACTCGACCGGTTCTACGACGCCATCGACGCCACCGAAGTCCAGGCAGGGGACGCCGACCGCGTCAGCGGCCACACCGTCATCAACTCCATCGCCGTCATCACCAGACTGTCCAGCGAGGAGTTCTACCGGCTCTACGGCCAGTCGACGAGTCGCGCGCTCGTATTCACGGACATCACGCGCGGCGAGAGCCCGCTCGTCGCCCAGCGCGTCGTCACCCCGACGCCGAACGCCATCGTCCTCCACGGCATCACCGAGGACGACCTCTGGGAGCACGCGCCCAAGCTCGCGCGCGCCGACGGCGTCAGCCTCGCCCTCACCCAGCAAGACCCCGACGAGATGCTGGACGCCCTCGCCGGGCTTCCCTGAGTCGACGACGAGCCGCTTCCGGTCCGTTCCTCGACGGACGCATCCACCGGAAGATATTCGAAGAACCGACAAGAAAGCGGTGTGACACGATGGCCGATTACGTCCTCGTCGCAGTCGCCGTCCTCGTTCCTCGCGTCCTCCTCGACGTGGCCGGTATCGTCGGGGACCGGTACTTCGACCTCACGAGCGTCCGTGAGCGACTGCTCGCCGGCGCGTTCGTCCTCGCGTTCCTCCTCGCTGGCGCCACCACCTACTACAACGCCACCACCGGCGGCACGCTCGCCACGAGCGCCCTCGTCGGAGCAGGCCCCGCCCTCTTCTGGACGTCCTACGCGGTCAACCCAGTGGTGCGCGGCGTCGCCGCCTACTCCTGGCAGTTGGTGTTCGACGCGCGCGCACCCTTCCACGCGGGCGACATGGGCGAAGCCCATCCGCTGTTCGTCCTCCTCGTCGCTGGCGTGTTCTTCGTCGTCGGCGAACTCGTCGTCCTCCCGACGCACATCCTCGCCGCCACGCCCTGAGCACCCAACGGCTCCTGGCCGACGGCATCGAGAGACGACTCGCTCCGCTCGACGACCACCCAGAGAACGACGAGAAACAGCCGACAGCGACGCCTCGCGGGTCGCTCCGGTCCCCGCTCGACGTTCGACGCGAGACCCTCGCTTCGCTCGGATCTCGCGTTACTCCACGTACGTATATTTCCGTTCGCCCATGCGGCCCCAGCCGTCGAACACGAACTCCTCGTTCGGCGTCGTGAACTCCTCGAGTTCCTTGTCCATGTCGTGATTGTGGCGGTCGTGGACCTCCTCGTACTCCGCCCACGAGAGGTCGTAGCGCGCCGCCACCTGCTCGTCGACGTTCAGTTCGGCTATCTCCTCGTGCCAGCCGTCCTGCACCGTCTCACCGTGAATCTCGGCTTGCGCGCCCGACCCGTAGGACGCGACCAGCAGGCTCTCGCCGGTGACGTCGCGGTCGTTCTCGTACGCGTACTTCAGCGCCGCGATGCGCGCCACGTGCACCGACGCGGTGTACCAGTTCCCGACGTCGCGCGAGATCGAGAGCGTCGGGTCGACCGTCGCGTCGTACCACTCCCGGTACTGGTCGGTGTCCTTCAGCGCGCTCATGTACTCGCGGACCGCCTCCTCGTACTCCGCGTCGTCGTCGAAGCTCTCCCGACGCGGCTGCCGACCGATCTCCTCCGCGAGCGCCTCCTCGTGCTCGGTGTCCCGGGTGACGTGCCGGTACGCGAGCGCCGCCGCCTTCCGGACCATCCCCGGGAACGGCGTGTGGAACGGCGCGTACGCGAAGTCCTCCAGGTGGACGTCGCCCGCGACGCTCTCGTAATCCTCGAGGGCTTCGCGCATCCGCGCGAGGTACACCTGCACGGAGCGCTTCCCGTCGACGCTCGGGAACTGCTGGTTCGGCTTCAGGAAGTCCGTCTCGTCCGCACTCCCGTAGCCCTGCTCCATCGTGAGCTCGACGAGGTCCGGGTCCTCGTCGATGAGGAGCGCCACCGCACCAGCGCCCTGCGTCGCCTCGCCCGCATCCCCACGTTCGTACAGCGCCGTGTCCGTCGCCACGACGATCGCCTTCCGGCCGCGATTCCGGCCCGCGCGGATCCAGTTGTACGCGTCGTCGATGCTCTGGGTGCCCGCGATGCACGCGAACTTCCGCTCGCCCTTGTTCGCGTGATGGAAATCACCCTCGTACACTTGCTCCAGGCAGCCCGCGATGTACGTCGAGATCGGCTTCGAGTTGTCGAACGAGGATTCCGTCGCCACGTCGATACGCCCGATGTCGTCCGGCTCCAAGCCCTTGCGGTCCATCAGGCGCTTCGCGGCGTTCGCGCCCATCGTCACGATGTCCTCGTAACTATCCGGGAACGACGACGCCCGCAACCCCAGGCCCTTCGTGTACTTCTCCGGGTCGTCGCCCTTCTCCGGCGCGAACGTCTCCGCCAAGTCGAGTTTCAGATTCCCTGTCCACAGCTCGACCGCGTCGATACCCACGCTTGTCATACCCCCTACTCGACTCGGCCGCTATTTGGGCGTGTCGATGAATCGTTCGACTATCGTCGAAGTTCGTGCGACTAGTTGCCGTGGCGCCGCGCGGGACGCATCGAGCCGAACCGTCGTGCCGTCCGGCGCGGTCGTGCTCGCTCCAGCGACCGGCTCCGTCGCAGCCACCGTGGACGCCGGCACGACCCGCGGCGACGGCACCGACTCGTTCTCGCCGAGCGTCCGCACCACCACGTCGTCCACGTGCCAGTAGTCGAACGTCTCCCCACCACCGTTGACCTGCCGGAACCGGAGCGCGAACTCGTCGTGGACCGCGTCCGCCGGGAGCGTCAGCACCTCGCCGAACTGCTCACCGCGAGGCGGCCCACCCTCGTACCGTTCGAGCACCGTCCACGTGCCGTCGGTCGCGTAATACTCGACCACGAGGTCGTCCTCTTGGGTCTCGTCCGGCATCTCGCTATTGCCGAACAATCCGCCGCGACGCACCCAGTACTCGACGACGACCGCGTTCGCCGTGCTCGTGTTCACCGTCGGCGACTCGACGCTCCCCGCGGACTCGTTGTGCACGAGCGCGTACGTCCCCGACCGCGCCGTGTCGTCCGTGACGAACGTGCTCGCGTCTCCACTCCACCCCGCGGGCAGCGATCCGGACTCGAACCCTTCGTCTATCTTCCGCGTCCAGTCGACGGTCGACCGGAACGCGGTGGTCTGCCCGGGATTCAACGCGTTCGCGGTCGGTCCTGTCGTTCGCGACCACTCGGCGGCAGCGTCGGTATCGTTCGCGACGTTCCGATAGTACGTGTCGTCTCCACCACTGCTCGGCAAGTTGAACGCGCACTGCGTCGAGTACGTGCTCCCAACCGCGAGACAGTCGACGACGCGACCGCTCGGCTGGTGCACGACCTCGACGAGCGTGTCGCCCTTCGGGCCCGTGCTCGGATCACCGAGACCGACGACCTCGCGTGCCGCCAGCAAGCCGTCGGTCCCGACCGAGACGGCAGTCGTCGAGCCGTCGCGCGTCACGTCCACGCGGTACTCGCTCGGGTCGACCAGCGACTGCGTGCTCACGGCCTCCATGTACGGCGTTTTCGTAATCGCGACGTCGTCCACGTACCAGTTCCCGCCCTCGGGTGGGTCGAAGAACGACGAGTTCGCGTCGCGGTACGCGAACCGAAGCCGGAACGACCCGCGGTCTGCGTCCGTCGGTACGGGCACGGTTTCCAGGAACGTCTCCCCGGGCGTCCCACTTCCGTCGTACACTTCGAGTTGCTTCCACGCCCCACTCGTCGTCTCGTATGCGACGACGAGATCCTCGTTTTCACCGGGGTACCGCGTCGAGTCCGCGAACCCCCCACGACGCACCCAGTACGAGACCGTCGCACTCTCCGATCCCGTCAGGTCGACGGGATCCGAAGTGATGTTCACCCACGAGACCGCGAAGTGAAGCCCCTCATCGCCCTCCAATCCGACGGATTGACTCCCCGAGTTCGCGGTCTCTGTCGCGATGTACGCCTGCGTGTCGCCGTCCTGGGTCGTCACCGACCACTCTCGTGCAGGGTTCCCGCCCTCGAAGTCGGATTCGAGCACCGCCTGGGTCTTCCCGAGCACGTACTCGTTCAGGACGAGCGGCGACAGCGACTGGACGCGCACGGCTTCGGTGTCGGTCGCGCCGTCGTCGTCGGTGACGACGAGCGTGACGTTGTACACGCCCGCGGCGAACTGGTTCGTCGGTACGGCAGTCGTGGAGGTGTTCCCGTCGCCGAACTGGTACTCGATGGTGTCGATGGAGCCGTCGCGGTCGCGCGAGCGGTCCTCGAACCGAACCTGCTCGCCGGGACTCGGGAGGCCGTCCTGCACGTAGAAGTCGGCGTTCGGCGGGCGGTTCTGGACGGTGACGGTGCCGACGGAGACGTTCGTCCAGTTCCCGTCCTCGTCGGAGGCGTTCACGTACACGGTGTACGTGCCGTCGTCGGCGTACCGGTTCGTCTGCGTCTTCGACGTGTTCGCTTGCTCCTCGTAGTTCTGATTCCCGCCCTGCCAGAAGACGGTGTAGTTCACGAGGTCGCCGTCCGGGTCGGTCGTCGCCGAGAGATCGAGTTCGACGGCGTCGAACGTCCGCACGGTCGTCCGGTTCAGGGTCGCCGAGACCGTCGGTGGTCGATTCCGGACGGTCACTGACCCGGACGTACTCGAGCGCGCGCCGAGGTCGTCGGTGACGTAGAGCGTGACGTCGTACGTCCCGTCGTCGCCGAACGTCTCGTCGAGGACCTCGCCGGTCGGGTCGCTCCCGTCGGGGCCGTCGCCGTCGAAGTCCCAGACGTACGAGGTTATCGAGCCGGTGTCGTCCGTACTCGCGGACGCGTCGAACGTCACCGTCTCCCCGGTCTTCGCGGTATCCGGCGTCACCGTGAACGACGGGGACGGCGGGTCGTTCTCCGCCGGGCAGTCGCTCGCGCCGACCGTCGTCCGGGAACTGTCGTCCGCGGACAGCGCCGTCCCGGAGAAGCACGGCGTCACCGTCGGGTCGTCCGAGGAGAGCTCGACGCGAACGCGGTACGTGTCGCTCTGCGTGGACAGGTCGCCGGTGCCCGGTAGCGGGTAGTTCGCGACGCCGTCGGTTATCGTAATCGGGTCCGAAGACTCCTCGAACGTCCCGTCGCCGTCGGGGTCGGACTCGACGGACACCGTCACGGTCGTCCCCGGGGGCACGTCCGCGCTCGCGTTCTCGAGCTTCAGCGTCGTCGGGTCCTGCGGCGAGTTGAACGTCCGCGCGTCCGTCACGAGCGACCCCTCGAAGGTGCCACTCGCAGTCGGTGCGGTCCCGTTGTAGAGCGCTCTGACGTCGGCGGTCGATATCGCGCGTTCGTATATCCTGACCTCGTCGAGGTCGCCGTCAAGGTGTCGTCCCGACTGTTCGACGTTCTCGCCGAGTCCGAGGTCGGTCCCGCCGGCGTCCGCGATGTAGCTCGCGGACGTGGTGTCGACGAGGACGCCGTCGACGTACAGGCGGACCGTCGACCCGTCGAACGTCCCGACGACGTGGTACCAGCGGCCGGTCTGGAGGCTCGAATCCGCCTGCGCCGTCTGCCACCCGCCGTCGTAGATGGTGAACGCCGGGACGTCGCCGTTCGTGAACTGGAGGTTATAGGACTGGTCGGAGTGCTGCGCGATCGCGATCCAGCCCGACTGTGCGCTGTCCTTCCGCACCCACGCGGAGACGGTCGCCTCGTCCGTGCGACTGAGTTCCAGCGAGCTGTCGTCGGGGACGCGAACCCAGTCGTTCGAGCCGTCGAGCCCGTAACTCGACGACCCGTGGATGCCGGACTGCCCCATCGCTGGGTCGCCCTGTACCGAGCCGTCGTTCCCGGTCCCGGACGCGTCCGCGGCCGTCGGCCCGCGATCCTCGTCCAGCGGCCAGTACCCGACGAGTCCCGCGTCGCCGGGGCCGTTCCCGAGGAGGACGACGGAATCCCGTCGGTCGCCGTAGGCCGCGTGGACCACGCCGGACTCGCTGGTCGCGGCGTCGAAGTCACCGGCGTCCTGCCAGACGAGGTTCGGGACGAGGTTCGACACCACGTTCACGGTCACGCGGTCGCCGGTCCCACCGCCGGTGACGTACGCGTACACCGTCCCGGTCGCACCGAGCGTGAAGTTCACCGACGCGACGCCAGCGGCGTTCGACCGCGGCGTCGCGTTCTTCACCGACAGGACGCTCCCGTCGCTCACGCTGAACTCCACGGGCACGTTCCCGAGGTCGCCCGTCGTCGCGTTCAACTGGAGGACCGACGCGCTCGACTTGTCGACCGTTATCGGCCCGGAGTCGTTCCACGTCACCGTGTATGACCCCCCACCACCGCCGCCACCGCCGCCACCGGTCCCGCCGTCGTCCGCGTCAGCGTCAACGACGGTGAACGCGACGAGCGCGTTCGACGCCCGGTCCCGGTCGAACGACCCCGCGGGGTCGCCGCTCCGGTTCACGCGCACCTCCACGGGCTGGTCGCCGGTCACGTCGTCGACGCCGTAGGTCACCGTCACTTCGCCGTCGGGGTCGGTCCGGAGGTTCGTGAACGTCCGCTTCGACGCGCCGTCCGCGGTCAGCTCGCCGGGGCCGACGAGCGTCACGTTCACGGTCGCGTTCGACACCGGGTTGTCGTACCGGTCGCGGACCTCGAAGGTGACGCGGTGGTCGCTGCCCTCGCGCACGGTCGCCGTCCGCCCGTCGACCGCCGTGACGTACGCCGGTGGTTCGTCGCGCTCGGGCGCCGACCCGACGCGGACCTTCGACAACTGGAGGTCGTACGTCTCGTTGCCCTCCAGGGTCACCACGAGCAGGTCCCAGTTCTCCGCGCCGATGTCCTTGTCCTTCACCTCGACCGCCCGCACGTACCGGTTCGGGTTCGAGTCGGAGGGGTCGTACTCGCTCGCGAGCCGGTCCTCCCACGTCGCCTGGTCGAGGTTCGTCGGCACCCGGATCTGGATGGGTCCGCCCGAGTCGTTCCGCACCCGGACCGTCGTCGGCGACGCCGACGCCGGATACAGCCGGACGTCCGTCGGCTCGACCTCGCCGCTCGACCCCTCCGAGTAGGACCCGTTCACTGTCACGAGCGACACGTCCCGCCCGTTCACGATGCCCTGGTCGGCGTGCTGACGCCAGAAGTCGCCGTACGTCGAGTACACCAGCGAGTTCTCGTACACGACGCGCTCGGGCCCGCCGTCGTACGCCTGCAGCATGGGGTCGTACACGAACGCCGCCGTTCCGAACGACTTGTTCGCGCCCGTCCAGTAGTCGTTCTCCTCCTCGTCGACCGCGGTCGCGTTCGTCACGTTCGCCGCGAACCCGTCAGCGCCGCTGCCGACCGTCACCAACCGGCCGCCCGTCGGCGGCGGATTCACGAACAACGTCCGGTCCGGGAACCGATTCCCGAACGACACCCCTACCTGCTTCGTCCCCGACCCGGACCCCATCGACCCGACCGTCGCCCCCAACTCCTGCATCTGGGACTGCACCTCCTGCACGTGATTGAACTCCACGCGCTCGTTCTGCTGCGGAACCACCCCGACCTGCCACCCGACCGCCGCCGTGATGAGCACCCCGAACAGGAGCACGAACCCGATGGTCTCCGACTGCGCGCGTCGCTCGTCGCCGACGTCAGAGCGACGCACGACCCACCACCTCGTCGGTCATCCCGCACCCCCACCCGTCGTCCCTTCCCCACCGCCCGTGACTATCGTCACCGACCACGTCCCACCGGACTGGTCGAGCACCGCTATCTCGCCGTTACTCGTCACGAACAGTATCTCCTCCTCGGCGTCACCGTCCCAGTTCACGACCGCGAGCGGGCCGAGCGCCGGCGTCGGACTCGTCCCCGAGTAGATGGTGTTCACGTCCCCGTTCGTCGGGTCGACGAGGACGACGTTCTGGTTCGAGTCGACGATAGGTACGCGCACACCGCTCCCGAAGTTCGCCGGCGACCCGACCGCGTACCCGTTACCCTGGCCGAGCGTAACGGGGTCGATCTTCGACCGCGTCCGCGTGTCGCCGTCGATGTACGCAATCCGGTTCGTGGACGTGAAGTATATCGGGTCCGGGTCCGCGTCGTTCGGCCCGAGGTCCGCTGCCCCGGCAGCCGCGATACCGCTCGCGGTCTTCGACGACCCCTGCACGTACGTCACCGCCGTGTCGCTCCCGCCGACGACCTTCCGCCGGACGTCCCCACCACTGTTCACGTAGAAGACCGCGTCGTTCGCCGCGTCGACGCCGATACCGCCGTCGGTCTTCACGTTCGATGTCAGCGTCATCGCGGTCCCGTCGGCCTGCATCAGGCGCAACTCGCCGTTCCCGTCGACGTACGGCACCTCGAGGTCGCTGTCGGCGTCGAGGTTCCGCTTCGCGCCGACGTAGAGCACGCTCGCACCACCGTTATCGCCGAGCGTCTGGAACTGGCCGGATGGGTCGACGAGCCGGAGGACGCTGTTGTCGTTCGCGTCCACGAACGCCACCGAGACCGGCCCGAACGCGTTCAGGTTCGTCACGCGGAGCGTCGTTCGGTTTCCGCCGGCGCCGCTGGAGGCGAACACGACGACGTCGCCGTTCTGGTTCAGGGTGACGTCGGTGCTGTTCTCGCCGTTCCCCTGGGTCTCGCCGCTCTCGGGGTCGACGGTCGCGACCGCGGTGTCGTTCACGGCCCACGACACGCTCGCGCCGACCGCGGTCGGACTGGTGCCCATCGTGACGTTCACGGTCGACAGCTGGCTGCCGTCGACGATGCACGTGCGGTTCGTCGGCCAGTTCGGGCAGCTCACCGCGCCCGTCGGCGAGTTCGTCTCGGAGACGTTCCGGAGCGTCACGTTGTACGCGCCGTTCCCGCCACCGCCGCCGCCGCCGCTGGCCTTCGACACCGAGACGTTGAACGTCGCCGCCGTCATCTCACCGCCCGCCTTCGCGATGGAGACGTTCACGCGCGCGTCGGTCTTCGCGTCTGGCGCCTCGTACGTGAACCCGACGCGGCCGTCGTTCCCCGTCTTCGTCCCGTTCGGCTCCACGATACTCCCCTGGCCGTTCTCGATGGTCGCGTTCATCGGCACGCCCGACAGGGGGTTGTTGAACTCGTCTCTGACCTCCACGGTCAGCGTCTCCTTCGCGCCCGCGGTCGTCGACACGTTCTTCGCGGACGCCGTCGTCACGTAGCGGTCCGCGGGCGTCGCGTTCACGTTCGTTCCGACGCCCGCCTTCGCGAGCGACAGCGAGTACGTCGTCCCGCCCTCCAGAACGAACTCGATGCGGTTCAGCGTCTGCCCGCTCGGGAGATCCACCTCGCCCTTCTTCCGGACGGCGGTGACGTACGCGTTCGCCGTGTTGTTCCCCGGGTCGTACTCGCCGGCGGCGTCGAGCACGCGCTCCCACTGCCCGACCGTCAACCGCGTGACGATGGCGACCGACAGCGGGTCGCTCGTGCTCTCGGTCTCCACGCTGATGCGGTTCGTGGACGCGCTCACCGGCCGTACCGTTACTGACGCCGCCCCACCCTGCTCGTCGTACGATCCGTTCAACGCGACGAGCGAGATGCGGCGACCGTCGAACAGCGACTGCGAGTTCACGACGATGGTGTCGTCCGCGAACTCGTTGTACACGAGCGAGTACGACACGAACGTCCGCGGCGCCTCCGCGTACACGTTGTAGTTCGGGTCGAACGCGAACCCGCCCGTCGAATAGTTGTGCGTCCGTCCGTCCCAGAAGTCGCTCGTCTCCCCCGTCCCGGTCGCGTTCCGCACCTCGATAGCGACCGCCTCGCGACCCGTCCCGACCGTCCGAAGCCGTCCCGTCGGCCGCGGCGGATTCACGAATATCGTCCGCGCCGGATACCCCGTCGACGCCTCCACGACGACCGTCCGCGCACCGCCCGCCGCCGGCGTCGACCCGACCGCGCCCTGGAGGTCCGCGAGCTGTCGCTGGACCTCCTGGTTGTGGTTGAACTCGACCGCTTCGTTCTGGTTCGGGACGACCGACGCCTGATAGGCGGTGATGGCGATGATGACGAACGCGAACAGCACTATCGCTCCCACCTGCACCGCCGCTGCACGGTCATCCGAACCGAACGGCATTACGAAGCGATAACCAGTGCGCAAGTAAAACCCTTGTTGCAGATTCCCCGGCCCGTTCGCGGGCAAACGACGACCGTCAGCCGAACGTCCGTACTGACCGTTCCAGTCCGGCGACCGCGCGGTCGCCGGGTCCCCGCGCGCCGGTCAGTCCTCGGCCTCGTCCTCCTCGACGACCTCGGGGTCCTCCATCGCGCTCTGGAGGCTCGCCAGCCCGTTCAGCCAGTCGGTGACCGGCCCGAACTCGAGGTCGTCGCCGACGTTCGGCGTCAGCTCGCCGCCGTCGATGATGCGCGTTCCCGCCTGCGCGAGGTAGCCGAGCGCCGCCTCCATCTCGTCCTGGCTCTCCGCGTCCACCGCCGCCTGTACGTACTCCTCGACGCTCGCGTCCTCAGCCGGCCCGCTGTGGACGTACTCTTCGGCGGCGTAGAACACGACGACGAGACTCGTCTGCACGCTGTTGACGAAGAACAGCTTCTCCTCGTCGTCGAACCCGGGATCAGCGAGCACGATCTCGTGGATCTCGCCGACCTTCTCCAGGGCCTCTTCCTCTTCGATCTCGCCGTCGTCGTACGCGGCGACGACCTTCGCCACGGCGATGGCGGCGTCGTCCTGCATGAGGTCGAGGACGCGCATGGAGTCCTCGTCTTCGGGGTCGAGTTCTTCGTCTTCGATGCGGTCGATCCAGTTCTGCCAGCGTTCGGCCGAGTAGAACTCGGTCGGGGGAGTGCTCATGTGAGAGACTACGCCGGGCGACTGAAAGACCTTTCTCTCGGCGGCGTCCGTGCTGGCGGCCCGCACGCGCCGCGCTCTCGACGGACTCGAGGGCGTCGGAACCGAACGCAAGCGTCGACTCCGGGGGGCAGCGACCGCGTCCCGATGGCTGGATGGGCGTCGGATGCTGGGATGGTCCGGGTGGTGGGGGACTCGGGTGGTGGGTCAGTCCGTTCGTTCCAGCGTCGCTTCGGTGTCGACGTCGTAGACGCGTTCGGGCGTCTCGACGTGCGCCCGGTGCATCGCGTCGTCGTAGCCCTCGTCGAGGAGCCAGCGGACGCGTCGCGGCACGGTCTTCGGACCCATGACGGCGCCGGGTTTGTCGGGGTCGTCCACGAAGTCGGTCTCCATGAGGAACGGCGCGTCGCGGTCGACGGCGACGCGGAGGCGGTCCTTCTCGCTCATCACGCTCGGGACGGGGCCGGCGAGTTCGCCGAGCGCGTAGTGCTTGACGACGCGCGTGCGGTCGAGCCCCTCGGCTTCGGCCCACTCGGCTATCTCGGTGAGGTCGTCGCTCCCCTCGGTGTGGAGTTGGACGGCGCAGCCGAGGTCGGCGCCGTGCGCGAACGCCGACCGCATCACGGCGTTCGAGGCGTCCCAGACCGCGTCGGTGACGTCGTAGTGCGGGCGCCCGGACTTCAGGCCGAGTGCGCGGTCGGCGGCGACGAAGTCGGCGGCGACGTCGATGCCCGCCTGCATGAGGTCGCGCGCACCCGCTGGGTCGTAGCCGTCGTCGACGAGTTGGGATACCAGCCCCGGGTGGACGCCGAGGATGGGCCACGCGCGCCCGTCGAGGACGTCGGTCGCGTCCGCGACGGCGTCGACGGTCACCTCGAACACCCGCCTGAAGTCGTCCTCGTCCGCTGGAAGCTCGTCGAGGACGTGCCAGGACGGCTTGTTCACGACCATGAGGTGCGTGCCGCCGAGTCGGTGGAAGTCCTCGACGGCGTCGATACCGCGACCGTTCGCCGGGTCGAGGTGCATGTGATTATCGAGGACCGGGATGTCGAGGGACTCCATGTATCTCACCAGACGTGTGCGCAGCGGTTCAATAATGTTGACGGTTCGAGCGCGATAGCGCCGCTGTCCGGCTATTCCGCGACGACAGTTGTCTATCAGATTGTGTTACTATACTATTATTTTTAGCAATTCTGAACAAAATTTAAATATGGGGCGTCCATCGTAGCTGATGGGCATGGCAGACCGTAGCAACCCACAGACGGATCGGCGTACCTTCCTGAAAGCAACCGGCGTCGCAGCGAGCACCGCAGCGTTCGCGGGCGTCACTCAAGCGACCCCCGGGCGCGAACCGGGCCCGAAGACGGGCGAATGGGTCGTCCTGACGAGCGCCACGACCAGCATGGCGACGGCCGAAGCCGAAGTACAGGCAACCATCCCGGACAAGGCCGACGTCACGCACCGGAACGAGACACTCGGCTACATGGCCGTCGAGTCCCCGACGCCGGGCGCGGCGTCGATGGACTCCCCTATCGTCGAGGACCTCGAACGACTCCCGTTCGTCGACACCGTCGAACGGAACGTCACGTACCACGCGATGGAGACGCCGAACGACGAACTGTACGACGAACAGTACGCGCCCCAGCAGGTCCGCGCACCGACCGCGTACGACACGACCGACGGGAGCGAGGACGTCACGGTCGCCATCGTCGACCAGGGCGTCAAGTACGACCACCCCGACCTCCAGAGCCGCTTCGGCGCGGACAAGGGCCAGGACTTCGTCGACTCTGACGACGACCCGATGCCGGAGTCGATGAGCGAGGAGTACCACGGCACGCACGTCGCCGGCATCGCGTCGGCGACCTCCGACAACTCGACGGGCGTCACCGGCATCTCCGACTCGCGACTCATCTCCGGGCGCGCACTCGGCACGGGCGGGGGCGGAAGCCTCACCGACATCGCCGACGCCGTCCAGTGGGCCGCCGACCAGGGCGCGGACATCATCAACATGAGCCTCGGCGGCGGCGGCTACACGGACACGATGAAGAACGCCGTCAGCTACGCGGTGAACAACGGCGCGCTCCCCATCTGTGCCGCGGGGAACAACGGCGACCCGTCCGTGAGCTACCCGGCCGCGTACAGCGAGTGTATGGCCGTCTCCGCCGTCGATGAAAACGAGGACCTCGCGAGCTTCAGCCAGTACGGCGACAAGCTCGACGTCGCCGCCCCCGGCGTCGACGTCCTCTCCACGTGGACGGAGTACAAGAGCCAGTTCGGCGGCAAGTACAACAAGATCTCGGGGACGTCGATGGCGTGCCCCGCCGCGTCCGGCGTCGCCGCGCTCGGCCTCGCGGCCGCGGGCGGGAGCGGCGCGCTCTCCCCGACGGAGCTCCGCGCGCGCCTGAAGAACACCGCCGTCGACATCGGCCTGAGCGAGCAAGAGCAGGGCGCGGGGCGCGTCGACGCGGCGAACATCGTCGACGGTGGCGGGACGACGCCGCCGGGCAACTCCGCACCGACGGTGTCCATCAACGCCTCGTCGACGACCGTCGACGTCGGGACCGCCGTCGAGTTCGACGGCTCCGGGTCCAGCGACTCGGACGGCTCCATCGAGTCCTACAGCTGGGACTTCGGTGACGGCGCGACCGCGACCGGCGTCAGTGCGACGCACACGTACGACAGCGCGGGCGAGTACACGGTCACGCTCACCGTCACGGACGACGACGGCGCGTCCTCGTCGAACTCCATCGCCGTCACCGCCGAGTCCGGCGGCGGTGGCGGGTCCTGTGGTGACGTCACCGAGACGGCGAGCGTCGACGGCTCGCTCTCGGGGTACTGGGACGACGCGAACTACACGTACAGCGCCGCGACCAGCGACCCGTGCCAGGTGTCGTTCCTCCTCGACGGTCCCTCGGGCGCTGACTTCGACATCTACGTCACGTACGACGGCCGGACGCCGTCGACGTACGACTACGACGCGCGCGCCGCGACGTACGGCGCCGACGAGACGCTCACCGTCGAGGACGTGAGCGCCGGCCAGGAGTTCGGTATCCTCGTCGACTCCTACGACGGCAGCGGGAGCTACACGCTCTCCGTCGAGGAACTCGGCGCCTGAACGCTATCGGACACGTTCCATCCACGGTCGACTCCGTCGACCCATCCGTTCATCCCACCTTCCCCCTTCTCTGTCGCGGGCCGTTCGTCGCCTGCTGAGTTGATTCACGCCGTGTGACGACAGCATTTCTCCGGGTCCCGCACACGCCCGCACGTAACAACCCAATCAAGGGCAAGGGTGATGCTGGGTTGTGGGTGGCTGGCGTTCCAGTGCGGTGGACGTCGTCCACACGTGGTGACGTGTTGTCCGGTTCTGGGTGTCGATGCGGTCGGCCGTCGGCTGACGTCGAGGTCGGGCGTTCCGCTCGCGATTGTGCGCGCGCGACGAGTTCACGAGGCTCGTTCGCGGTGGAACCTGCAGATCCCCCCGCGACTTCGTGTCGGTGACTCGTCATGCTCGCCGACGCGTTCGTGATAGTTGTGTGCCAGTATCACACGTGATGATTCCCAACTGGCCATCCCGAACCCGACGCAGTCTCCGTGAATCACGCATTGGTTTCCCGTAGTTTCAAAGCACACAATCAAATAATTCGTCTACTGAAACGGCTGGTAATAGTTTCAAATCGCTATTGATTTAGCTCTAAATGAGGAAAATATAAATACATGGGTGCCAAGTGCTGTTCTGTGTCATGACAGGCGATGACAACCACTCTTGGGCGCGACGAACCTTCCTGAAGACCACGGCCGCGGCGGGCGCCGCAGCGACGGTCACCACGACCGTCTCCGCAGACGGCGTGGAGAAGGTGCGACTCAACTTCGGTATGGCGAACACGGCGTCGATGTCGACGGCCGAAGCGGAAGTCCAGGCGGAGACCCCCGGTAACTCCGAGGTCTACCGACGCTCGAACGAGCTCGGGTTCATCTCCATGGACATCCCGAAACAGGCCGCCGAGAACGTCAAGGAAGCCTTCGAGAAGAAGGACAAGTTCCGCTACGTCGAGTTCGACCAGCAGCTTCACGCGCTGGAGACGCCGAACGACAGTCTCTACGACGAACAGTACGCCCCCCAGCAGGTGCGTGCACCGAGCGCGTACGACACGACGCAGGGCAGTGGCGACGTGACGATCTCGGTCGTCGACCAGGGCGTCTACTACGACCACCCCGACCTCCAGGACCGCTTCGGGTCCGTGAAGGGCAAGGACTTCGTCGACTCGGACAGCGACCCGGCGCCGGACTCGATGGCAGACGAGTACCACGGCACGCACGTCGCCGGCATCGCGTCCGCGACGACGGACAACGCGACGGGCATCGCGGGCATCTCCGACTCCACGCTCCTCTCGGGTCGTGCACTCTCCGAGGAGGGCAGCGGGTCCACCGCCGACATCGCCGAAGCGGTCCGCTGGTCGGCCGATCAGGGCGCGGACATCATCAACATGAGCCTCGGTGGCGGCGGGTACACGGACACGATGAAGAACGCCGTCTCCTACGCCGTCTCGAACGGTGCACTCCCCATCTGTGCCGCGGGGAACGACGGCTCCGGTTCCGTCTCCTACCCGGCGGGCTACAGCGAATGCGTCGCGGTGTCCGCGGTCGACTCGAACGAGGACCTCGCAAGCTTCAGCCAGTACGGCGACAAGTGCGACGTCGCCGCACCCGGCGTCGACATCCTCTCGACGTGGACGACGGACAAGAGCCAGTACGGCGGCAAGTACAACAAGATCTCGGGGACGTCGATGGCGTGTCCCGCGGCGTCCGGCGTCGCGGCACTCGGTCTCGCCGCCGACCCCGACCTCGGTCCGAACGAACTCCGTTCGCGGCTGAAGCAGACCGCGGTCGACATCGGCCTGAGCGAGGAGAAGCAGGGGTCGGGTCGCGTGGACGCGAAGAACATCGTCGACGCTGCCGGTGACGGCGGCGGTGGCGGCGGCGGCAACACGGCGCCGACGGTGTCGATCAACGCGTCCTCGACGACGGTCGAGGCGGGGACCGCGATCGAGTTCGACGGCTCCGGCTCCAGTGACCCCGACGGCTCCATCGCGAGCTACGACTGGGACTTCGACAACGGCGCGACCGCGACCGGCGCGACCGCGACGTTCACGTACGAGAACGCGGGCACGTACGACGTCCAGCTCACCGTCACCGACGACGACGGTGCGTCCTCGACGAGCGCCATCGACGTGACCGTCGAGGAGCCCAGCGGCGGCGGTGGCTCCTGTGGCGACACCTCCGACTCCGCGAGCGCCGACGGCTACCTCTACGGCTACTACGACGATTCCTCGTTCACGTACGCCGCCAGCCTCGACGACCCGTGCCAGGTCACGTTCGACCTCGCGGGTCCGTCCGGAGCTGACTTCGACCTGTACGTGACGTTCGACGGCCGGACGCCGTCGACGTACGACTACGACGCGCGCTCGATCACGTACGGCTCCGACGAGCAGATCGTGGTCGACGACGTCGACCCGAACCAGGAGTTCGGCATCCTCGTCGACTCCTACAGCGGCAGTGGCTCGTTCACCATCTCGGTCAGCGAGCTCGGGAAGTAACGACCGCGGACTGAGCGGGTAGGTCCCACACGGCGGTGGCGTCGGCGCAAGGCACCGACGCCGTTCTCTCCGTTCTCACGGAACCAGTCGCGGCGGTGTTCGGTCCGTAGAGCACCAGTTGCGGCGGTGTTCGGTCCGTAGAGCACCAGTCGCGGCGGTGTTCGGTACCGTACAGTACCTGATCGCTCTCGGTGTCGCTCTCCTCGCGGGATGGCTGCTGGTGGGTCGCTGGACGTGACCGGTCAGTCGTTGACGAGTCGCGCTTCGTCGGCGGCGTTGGATAGCGCGTCGGAGCGGCCGTGTTCGCCGGGTGCCATGGCGACGGTGTGGACGCCGTACCGGCCTGCGGTCTCGAGGACTGGTTTGAAGTCGGTGTCGCGGGAGACGACGATGAGCGTGTCGAGGGTGCCGTCGACGACGGCTTCGGTGGCGTCGATGGCGAGCTTGACGTCGACGTCGCCGCTGGTGACGACGACTTCGAATCCGCGGGCTTCGGCGGCCTGGATGAGGCCGGGGGTGGCGTGTTCGTCGAGGTAGATTCGCGAGTACGCGAGGTCGCCGCGTTCTCGACCGACGGTGCGGACGTCGTCGAGGTCGACGTCGAACTCGTCGCGGAACGTGTTCGGGCCGTCGACGAACACGCCGACGCGCGCGCGGTCGTCGCCGGGGGACAGGAATCGGTCGAGGAGGCCGGGCATCGTCGACGTTTGGATGGTCGATGGCAAAGGCGTAGCGATGTGTTCCCCGGTGACGGGCGTCGCTGCGGGGGCGTGGGTCTCGTGGTCGTGGTGTGTCCCGGCCATCGGGCCGTCCCCGTGTGGTGCGGTAACGCGCCTAATTTTCTGCTCCGGTAATGTGTCGGTCGTGGTCCACGAGCGGTTCGGTGACCGTATGAAGAGGGAGGCGTCTGCATCCATATTTTTATCTACTGCCGGGGTGCCGACAGAGTGCGTGTTACGGGCCTGAAACGCATAATTTCTAGCTACAAACACGTACATTTCGCAGTAAATATCCTAAAATTTAATACTGGGCGTGCTGTTCGTCGTGTTGTAACATGGTGGATGACTCCATTCCGGACAGTAGCAGGCGAACGTTCCTGAAAGCAGCCGGCGCCGCCGGCGCAGCGATGACGGTCACCACGACCGTCTCCGCCGACACCGGCACCACGCGAAAGCGCATCAACCTCGGCATCGGGATGACGACGTCGATGTCGACCGCGCAGGCACAGGTCCAGTCCGAGACGCCCGCGGACGCCGAAATCTACCGCACGTCCGACGCGCTCGGGTTCGTCTCCGTCGACGTCCCCGAGGAGGCCGCCGACCGCGTCCTCGAGGCGTTCGAGAACAAGCCCGAGTTCCGGTACGCGGAGTACGACGTCCAGATGCACGCGTTCGAGGCACCGAACGACGAACTCTACGACCAGCAGTACTCGCCCCAGCAGGTTCGCGCCCCGCAGGCCTACGACACGACGCAGGGCAGCTCGGACGTCGTCATCTCCATCGTCGACCAGGGCGTGAAGTACGACCACCCCGACCTCGAGGGTGCGTTCGGCTCGGTGAAGGGCAAGGACTTCGTCGACGACGACGACGACCCGTACCCGGACTCGATGGCCGACGAGTACCACGGCACGCACGTCGCCGGGAGCGCGGCCGCGGTGACGGACAACGGCACGGGCATCGCGGGCATCTCGAACTCCACGCTCCTCTCCGCGCGCGCCCTCTCCGAGGAGGGCAGCGGGTCGCTCGCGGACATCGCGGAGGCAGTTCGCTGGTCGGCCGACCAGGGCGCGGACATCATCAACATGAGCCTCGGCGGCGGCGGCTACACGGACACGATGAAGAACGCCGTCTCCTACGCCGTCTCCAACGGCGCCCTCCCCATCTGTGCCGCGGGGAACAACGGCTCGTCGTCCGTCTCCTACCCCGCGGGGTACAGCGAGTGCGTCGCCGTGTCCGCGGTCAACGAGAACGAGGAGCTCGCGAGCTTCAGCCAGTACGGCGACAAGTGCGACGTCGCCTCCCCGGGCGTCGACGTCCTCTCCACGTGGACGGAGTCGACGAGCTACGGCGAGTACAACAAGATCAGCGGGACGTCGATGGCGTGCCCGAACGCCTCCGGCGTCGCCGCGCTCGGCCTCGCGGCCGACCCCGACCTCGGTCCGAACGAGCTCCGCGCACGCCTGAAGAACACCGCGGCGGACATCGGCCTGAGCGAGGAGAAGCAGGGGTCGGGTCGCGTGGACGCGAAGAACATCGTCGAAGCCGGGACCGTCCCGGACAACCAGCCGCCGACGGTGTCCATCAACGCGTCCTCGACGACGGTCGACGCCGGACAGGCCGTCGAGTTCGACGGCACTGGCTCCAGTGACCCCGACGGCTCCATCGAGAGCTACGACTGGGACTTCGACAACGGCGCGACCGCGACCGGACCGAGCGCGACGTTCACGTTCGAGAACGCGGGCACGTACGACGTCCAGCTCACCGTCACGGACGACGACGGTGCATCTTCGACGAACGCGGTCTCGGTGACCGTCGAGGAGCCCGAGGACGAGGACAATCAGGCGCCGACGGTCTCCATCGACGCTGGCGCGACGACCATCCCGGTCGGCGCCGAGGTCGAGTTCGACGGCACCGGCTCCAGTGACTCGGACGGCTCCATCGAGTCCTACGCGTGGGACTTCGGTGACGGCACGACCGGCAGCACGGCGACGGTCATGCACGCGTACGACGCGGCTGGCGAGTACACGGTGTCGCTCACGGTCACGGACGACGACGGTGCGAGCTCGACGAAGTCCCTGCAGGTCACGGTCGAGGAGCAGTCCGGTGGGTCGTGTGGCGACACGTCCGCGAACTCGAGCGCGCAGGGGTACCTGCGTGGCTGGTACGACGACGAGAACTTCACGTTCGTGCCGGACCTCGACGACCCGTGCCAGGCGACGTTCAACCTCGACGCGGGCAGCCGCGTCGACTTCGACCTGTACGTGACGTTCGACGGCCGGACGCCGTCGACGTACGATTACGACGCGCGCTCGATCACGTACGGTCCGGACGAGCAGATCGTGGTCGACGACGTCGACCCGGACCAGGAGTTCGGCATCCTCGTCGACTCCTACCGCGGTCGCGGTTCGTTCACCATCTCGGTGGACGAGCTCGGGAAGTAACCCGCGACGCGCTGTCGTCCGCTCCCATCCCCATCTGTTGCGGTTCGAATCGCTGTGCGCGCCGTTCCGTTCTTTCTGTGGTTCGAGTCGTTCGTGGACGTGCCATTGTCCGGTAGTGGTGAGTGATGCGTTCGGTGGGGTGGTCTGGTGGGTGTGGTTTGTGAACGCGTGGGGCTCGTGGTGTCGCGCGCGTTCGACTCGCCCAGTTTCCAGGCTTTATTTTCTAAAATCACTATCTATTCTGGTCAGTGTAATTTATATCATGTTCGACCCTGCCAAAACCCTTATATAACCATTGGAAATTGCCATTAGCAATTTTACATTCTTTCCTCGATGTCCGCAATTCTTTAATATAACCTCGCAGACCGTGGGCGTGCAGCATGGTAGACGATGGCATTCAAGACCACGGGCGTAGAACCTTCCTGAAAGCAACCGGTGCAGCGGGCGCGGCGGCCGCCTTCTCGGGCGCGGCGGCAGCCACACCCGGACGCGACCCCGGACCGAAAGAGGACGAGGTCCTCGTCGGCGTCTCCGCCGGCGCCGACCTCCGACAGACCGTCGAACAGCACGTCCCCGGCAACGCCGAGGTCGTCCACCAGAACGACGACCTCCGGTACGTCGCGGTGAAATTCAAGGGCAGCGACACCGCACGCGAGAACTTCAAGGACGCGATCACGAAGCGGGACCACGTCAAGTACGCCGAGGACAACGCGACGTTCCACGCACTCGCCACACCGAACGACCCCCAGTTCGGCGACCAGTACGCCCCCCAGCAGGTCCAGTCCGACCAGGCGTGGGACACGACCTTCGGTGACTCGGGCGTGACGATCGCGGTCATCGACACGGGCGTCCAGTACGACCACCCCGACCTCGCCGGGAACTTCGGCGCGGACAAGGGCGAGGACTTCGTCGACAACGACGCCGACCCCTACCCGGACGCGCCGCAGGACGAGTACCACGGCACGCACGTTTCCGGCTGTGCGAGCGCCGTCATCGACAACGGCACGGGCGTCGCCGGCCAGAGCAACTCCACGCTCATCAGCGGCCGCGCGCTCGACGAATCCGGCGGCGGGAGCCTCTCTGACATCGCCGACGCGGTCAAGTGGGCCGCCGACCAGGGCGCGGAAGTCATCAACATGAGCCTCGGCGGCGGCGGGTACACGGACACGATGAAGAACGCCGTCTCCTACGCGACGAACAACGGCTCGCTCATCTTCGCCGCTGCCGGGAACAACGGCACGCAGGGCGTCTCCTACCCCGCGGCGTACAGCGAGTGCGTCGCCGTGTCCGCGGTCGACGACAACGAGCAGCTCGCGAGCTTCAGCCAGTACGGCGACAGCGTCGAACTCGCCGCCCCCGGCGTCGACGTCCTGTCGACGTCGACCGAGACCCGCGGGAGCTACGAGCAGCTCTCGGGCACCTCGATGGCGACCCCGGTCACGTCCGGTGTCGCCGGTCTCACGCTCGCCAAGTGGGACCTCACGAACAACGAACTCCGCAACCACCTCAAGAACACCGCCGAGGACATCGGCCTCTCCAGCCAGGAGCAAGGCAGCGGGCAGGTGGACGCGTACGCCGCGGTCACCACCGACCCGAGCGGCGACGGCGGCGACGGCGGCGACGGCGGCGACGGCGGTGACGGCGGTGACTCCACGTCCAGCTCGGTCTCGGGCACCCTCGACGGGTACTGGGACTACGACGACTACAGCTACGGCTGGAACTACTCCTCGCCGAGCCAGGTCGTCGTCGAACTCGACGGCCCGAGCGACGCCGACTTCGACCTCTACGTCAACACCGGCACGACGGCCGCGGCGTCGCCGTCGGACTACGACTACGCGTCGCGGTCCACGGACAGCCAGGAGTCCATCACCATCGACAGCCCCGACGACTCCACGGACATGCAGGTGGACGTCGACTCCTACAGTGGCAGCGGGAGTTACACGCTGACCATCACGGAGTACCAGTAACGACGGCGCTACTGGCGACGACGATTCGGTCGGCCCGCGGACCGGGCCGACCTCGACGTCGAAGCGCCGCGAGTCCGCGTGCGCTCGCGACGCGACCGAACTCGCCTGTCGACACACCCGACCGCGGCCCGCTCCCCCTACCGGGTGCGGTCGAGCACGCACGGCGCGCGTCGCGACGGGCGCGTGACCGGGTTGTCCCTTCTTCCCCCTTCCTCAGGACGACCGCGTCGTGGGTCGTCGGTCGACCCACTCGCGTCGACCGTGAACCCGAGCGTTTTACCGGCACCGACGAGCTATCCTCGAGTCGTGGGCCTCTACGACCGCTACCTCGCGCTCCGCGTCCGCACCACGGACGCTGCCGTCCCCGAGCACGTCGCGCTCGTCATCACCGAACGCGACCTCCTCGAACAGGGCGCGTACGACACCCTCAGGGACTTCTTCGCGTGGGCGTTCGAGTACGGCGCGACGGACGTCACGGTGTACGTGAGCGTCCTCGACCGTGCCGCCGCACCGACGCTCGCCCGCGAACTCGAGGACCTGGACGCCCCGCGCGAGGTCGCCGTCCGGCAGCCCGACGACGTCGAACGTGCGGACGCCCCCATCACGGTCGGCATCGGGCTCGGCGGCCGCAGCGAGTTCACCGCCGCCATCCGCGACCTCGCCACCGCCGTCGACGACGGCGACCTCGACCCCGACGACGTCGACGAGACCGCCATCGAGGACCGGCTCGTGTTCCCGAACGACCCGGATCTCGTCATCAAGACCGGCGCGGAACGCCTCAGCGACTTCATGATCTGGCAGAGCGTCTACAGCGAACTCTACTTCACGGACGTGAACTGGCGGGACTTCCGCGAACGCGACTACCTGCGAGCCATCCGCGAGTACCAGGACCGGAACCGTCGATTCGGCGAGTGAACCCTCGAAATAGCCGTACACGACGAGTACGTGGGTTTGCCGATGACTGCTCGACGAGAACGTGCGCTTAACGTCCCCCTCCTCGTAGTGGTAGGTATGCAGATCGGAATCATCGGCGCGGGGAAGGTCGGTCGAACCGTCGCAGGGCACTTCGCGAACGCCGGACACGACGTCGCGATCAGTAACTCGCGCGGCCCGGAGTCCCTCGAGGACGCCGCAACAGACCTCGGCTCGAACGTCCACGCGGCGACCGTCGAGGACGCCGCGGCGTTCGGTCGCGTCGTCCTCGAAGCCATTCCCTTCGGCGAGTACGAGACGCTCCCCGCCGAGGAACTCGCCGGGAAGACCGTCATCAGCGCGTCGAACTACTACCCCGACCGCGACGGCGATATCGACTTCGACGGCCGCACGCACACCGAACTCATCGCCGACCACCTCGAGGAATCGCGCGTCATGAAGGCGTTCAACACGATGCACCACGACACGCTCCGCGAGGAATCGCGACCGGACGAGGACCTCTCGGACCGACTCGTCGTGTTCCTCGCTGGCGACGACGCGCTCGCGAAGGCAACCGTCGCCGACCTCATCGAGGACGCCGGGTTCGCACCCGTCGACATGGGTCGGCTCACGAACGGCCACCTCATGGAACCGGGCGCTCGCATCTACGACGAACCGATGACGCTCACGGAAGCCGAAGCGCTCCTCGAACACCTCACGTTCTGAAGCGACGGGACGCGACCGACCTTCCGACGGCCCGACCCCGGAACCGACTCGACGGCAGCTATCGGCGTCTTCGAAAAAAGCGATCTTCCTGGAACGACGACCCGCTCAGAGCTCGTTGAGCTTGCGCTTGAGCTGGCCTTCGTACTCCTCGTCCGCGCGGTACTCCTTCATCTCGAGGACGTTCCGCTCGAGTTTGTCGAGCGCGACGCGGAACGCGTTCTCGGCGCCGTACCCCTCGCCGGAGCCGGCGACGCCGCCGTTGTCCGTCCGGATGCGGATCTGCGAGTAGATCAGCGGCGTCCCGCGGAGCTTCTCCTTGTGCTCCTGGAAGCGGACGTGGACGTGCAGGACGTCCATGTCCTGGTACTTGTCGACGACCTGCGTGATGGCGTCGCGGATGTCGTCCCGGGTGAGCGTATCGAGCAGCGAGATGTTCGACACCTGCACGTCCAGGTGGTCCTCCTCCGTGAACGTGAGTGCGCGGAGGACGTCCGTCTTCGTGATGACGCCCTTCACGACCGTGTCGTCGTCGTCCGGGGTGACGACGAGCCCGCCGAGGTCGTCCTCGAGCATCGTCGCGACGGCGTCCTCGACGCTCTCCGCGGTCGTCGTCGTCTGCACGGGACTGGACATGATGTCGTACACCGGGAGGTCGAGGACGCGGTCGGACTCGCCAGCGCGGTTCCCGGTCGTCATCTGCTTGTCGCCGCGTACGACGACGTCGGTCAGGTCGTGGGTCGTGACGATACCCGAGAGCTGGCCGTCGTCGTTCACGACGGGGAGTCGCGAGATACCGTTCTCGCGCAAGCGGTTGATCGCCTGGCCGAGCGTCCCGGATTCCTCGATGACGACGGCGTCGTCGGTGTAGATGTCGCCGACGGAGAGCGCGTCGAGGTTGTGCAGGACCGCTTCGAGGATCGCGTCGACGGTGACGATCCCCCAGAGGTTCTCGCCTTCGAAGACGGGTGCGACCTTCACGCCGCCTTCGACGAGGACGCGCGCGGTCTCACGGACGTCCTCGTGTCGGCGGACCTTCGGCGCGGGCGCGTTCCGCGAGGGCTTGACGAGCGCGGCGACCTTCGCGTCGTCCTCGACGTGACTCTGGAGGAGCTCGCGTTCGCTGAGCACGCCTTCGTAGGAGCCGTCGCGGGTCACGATGATGCCCTTGAGGTTGTCCTTGGTGAAGCGAGAACGGACCTTCCCCAGGCGCGTGCCGACGTCGACTTCGACGTAATCCTCGGTCGCGATATCAGAAATATTCATTCCACCTTGGATTTCGCTGGCATCACTATTTAACCTTTCCAGCTAAATCCTTACCCTCGTTGAGCTTCGCAGTGAGCTTCGGGAACGAGTAGCGCTAAGGGGCAGAAATACAGTCGCAACCCAGTCTCATGTTCAACCGAAACGCGAAATATAACATCGTGTGTGAGCACGTTCGAACCAGCTGGTGACGAAATGACCCCGAAGAAATAATGGACGGTTAACAAGATGAACTACAACTACAGGTATCGCATTGATCCTACCGAAGCCGTCGAAACCGAGCTAGAACGGCACCTCGATACCTGTAGGCAACTCTACAATCACTTCCTGTACGAGATCCGCAACACCGACGAGTACCTGTCTTACACCGCGATACAGAATATGCTGCCCGACATGAAAGACTGGTGGGCTGAGTTGAACGACGTGTACTCGAAGGTGTTGCAGATGGTCGCCCGCCGCGTCAGCGACAACCTCAACCGCCTCAAAGACCAGAAAGACGACGGGCGCAGGGTCGGGATGCTCAAGTGGAAGCCACCACGAGAGTATCGGAGTCTCACCTACAACCAGTCTGGTTTCGAACTCAAGAACACGAGTGACCAGACCGTCCTTTCCCTATCCAAGATTGGTGAGATGCCGATACACCTCCACCGCGACGTTCCCGACGATGTCCATGTGAAACAGGTCACAGTCAAGCAAGAGACAACGGGCGAGTGGTACGCGATCTTCGGCATCGAAACCGAGGACGACGCGCCCGAAAAACCGGTTCTGGATGAGGTTAACCGCGATGATATGGTCGGCATCGACGTGGGCATCACCAAGTACGTTCACGACACCGACAGCACGATGGTCGGTAGTCTCGACTTCGACGCTGAGTACGAGCGGCTCGAACGCGAGCAACGAGCATTGAGTCGCAAAGAAGAGGGCTCGCAGAACTGGCACGAGCAACGCCGTCGTGTTGCCCGTATCCACGCTCGGATCGTTCGGAAGCGTCGCGACTTCCTGCACAAATTATCGATGTATTATGCTCGGGAGTACGACCTCATAGCGGTCGAAGACCTCGATGTTCACGGAATGATACAACTGCCATCGAACAGTCGGAATCGAGCATCGGCGTCATGGCGGACGTTCATCGAGTTCCTCGAATACAAGTGCGAGCGCGAGGGCACGCACTTTGTGAAAGTCGAACCCGAAGGCACGACACAGGAGTGTGCCGAATGCGGTATCAAGGCTGAAAAGGAGTTGTGGGTGCGCGAGCATTCGTGCCCGACGTGCGGGTTCGAGACTGACCGTGATGAGAACGCCGCGTACAACGTGCTACAGCGCGGTCTTTCAGCGTTAGGCGTGGGACACGCCGAAGTCACGCCTGCGAAGACTGCACTCCCTACGTCCGCGACTGGTGGGTCGTCTGCCGTCGTGGATGCAAAGTGTGTCGTTGAAACAGGAAGTCCTATCCTCGAGGAGCGAACCACGCAAACGGTGAGCGAGTAGGGTGGGATAGTTCACGATACCGCCAAGGACGATTCAACGAGACCGACCGAAACGCATTGTTAGACGCGGTGTCAGCGAAGACGTCATGGTCGCCGTCCGGACGTCGGCGAGCCTGAGTACGCCGTCGAAATCGACGCGTTTTAGCCCGTTCTCGCGCGTTCTGGTCGCATGAACCGACTCCGTGAGTCCATCCACGACGCGCCCGTCGTCGAACGCGACGGCTACCGGTACCTCGTGCATCCGGTCAGTAACGGCATCCCGACGCTCGACCCGAAACTGATGCGGGAGGTCGTCAACGGCTTGCTCCGGCTCGTCGACTTCGAGGACGCGGACGTCATCGTCACGCCCGTGACGATGGGCGTGCACGTCGCGACCGCGCTCTCGTTGACGACGGACGTCCCGCTCGTCGTCATCCGGAGCCGCGAGTACGGGTTCGACGACGAGGTTCCGTTCGAGCATCCGGACGGCGAGTACTACCTGAACGACGTGACTGCGGGCGACGACGTCGTGGTGGTCGACGACCTCGTGAACACTGGCCAGAGCATCGCGGCGATCGTCGAGGCGATCGACGACGTCGGCGCGAACCTCGTGGACGTCGCGTGCGTCCTTCGACGCGTCGAGTCCCGCGACGACCTCGTCGACGTGGACGTCAAGTCACTCCTCGAGGTCTCGGTGACGGCCGACGGCGTCGACGTCCTCGACGACGCGTCGCACTGACTCTCCGAGTCCTCCTGGACGTGCGGTGACTCTCCGAGCACGCTCGACCTTGTCTTTCGATTGCAGACGGACCACGGCCAGCGCCGACCCTGATATGCCGACCCCGATATTTTTTACACGACAGGATATAACAGAATATGTATGGGTGGGTCGGGGCGTCCGTACGGGTGGCGCGTCCAGCGACGCGCCAGCGCGAGCGCGTCGACGGTGGCGGCCGTGGCGGTCGTCGGCCACCTCGTCGGGTTCGTCACGGCCGACGCCGCGGGCGCGCTCCTTCTCGTCGCCGTCGTCAGCACGCTCATCGGGTCGGCTGGAGCGATAGCGCTCTCCAGACTGTGACGCGACGACTCGCTCTCACTCTCGGTCGTCGAGCAGCGGGGCGTGCGGGTCGGCCCCGAGCGACCGAACCATCGACGACCCCGTCCGTCGCGCGTACACCTCCATGAGCGCGAGCCACCCGACGGCGAACGCGACGCCCATCCCGACCGGCCACGTGACCGGGAGCGAGGACGGGAGGACGAGCGACATCCCGCCGCCGTAGAACCCGGCGAGGAACGCGAACAGCGCGACGTCGCGAGCGACCGGGTGGTCGAGGAACGCCTGCTCGAACCGCGTGAGTTCGGGGACGTCAGGCGCGTCGTCCTCGCGGTCGTCGGCGACGCGCGGTCGTGCTTCGTCGTCGATGCGGTTCGCTGGGTCGCTGCGCTCTGGCATGCGTTCGTCTCCCGACGCACGCGCCGAAAACCCACGGTGGCGTTTGCCGGGTCAGAAACCGCGCGTTCGGCGTTCGCGGCGACTGCCAGCACGCCTGCGCCAACCACCGTGCCGTACCGAATTTCTAAGTGCTCTCACGGTGAAGGGCCATGAGAACACGAACCATGCTAACATTCGCCAACCTGCTCGCGGGACTGGTCGTCCCCGCGCAGCTCGTACCGGAGGGGTCACGGGCGGTCGTCTTCAGGCGAATCTACGAGGTCTTCCTCGTTCTCGGAACGGCCGTTGGCGTGATCGTCATCACGTACATGCTCTGGAAGGCCTGGAAGTACCGCGCCAGCGCCGACCACGGCGACGACGCCGACCGCCCGCAACTCGGCGAACTCCCAAGTGGCGGCGGTGGCGGCCGAAAGCTCTTCCTCTCGTTCTCGCTGTCCGCGATCGTCGTCGTCTCCCTCATCTCCTGGACGTACCTCACGCTCCTCTACGTCGAGAACCCCGAGCCCGTCCAGGACGAGGAGGAACCGCTCGAGGTCCGCGTCGTCGGCCACGCGTTCTACTGGGAGTTCGTGTACCCGAACGGCCAGTCCGTGAACGACCAGCTCGTCGTGCCCGAGGACCGCCGCGTCCGGTTGGTGGTGACGTCCGAGGACGTCTTCCACAACTTCGGTATCCCCGAGCTACGCGCCAAATCGGACGCCATCCCCGGCCAGGAGACGAACACGTGGTTCCTCGCCGAGGAGACCGGGACGTACCAGGCGAACTGCTACGAGCTCTGCGGCGCCGGGCACTCGCACATGACCGCGACCGTCCAGGTGGTCTCCCAGTCCGAGTTCCAGTCGTGGTACCAGGACATGGGGAACGAGAGCGCGAACGACACCGCGGCGTCGATGGACGGGAACGCGACTGGGAACGACACCGCGACCGCGCCGTCGACGCAGGCGCTTCCCGCCTCGCCGGCACCGACGGCCGCGCCTGCGCGACACGCCCCCATCGCCACCCGACACCACCCAGAGGTGATCTGACATGACCGACGACCCGACCGAACACGGCGACGAACCGACCGAACACGGCGACGAACCGACCGAACACGGCGACGAACCGACCGAACACGGCGACGAACCGACCGACGAAGCCATCGACGACAACGACGCTGAGCGCGCACGCGCCGACGGTGGCGCGCTCGAAGCCGCCGACGGGCACGCCCACGACGAGCACGCGATGCCGCCGACGAGTTCGTTGAAGCGCTGGTTCGTCACGACCAACCACAAGGACGTCGGGCTGCTCTACATCGCGACGAGCCTCTCGTTCCTCATGCTCGGCGGCGTCCTCGCGCTCCTCATGCGCGCCCAGCTCTGGGTGCCTCGAGCCCCAGGTGCCGGCCCGCTGTCCGCGATGGCGTACAACCAGGCCGTCAGCGTGCACGGGCTCGTGATGGTGTTCTGGTTCCTGTCACCGTTCGCGTTCGGGTTCGCGAACTACGTCGTCCCGCTCCAGATGGGCGCGAAGGACCTCGCGTTCCCGCGACTGAACGCGCTCAGTTACTGGCTGTACCTCTCCTCGGGGGTCCTCCTGTTCGTCTCGTTCTTCCAGGGCGGGACGTTCGCGGGCGGCTGGACGATGTACGCGCCGCTGAACCTGCCCGCGTTCACGCCGAGCGTCGGCGGGAGCGCCGCCGTCCTCGCACTCATGCTGTTCGTCGCGAGCGTCACGGTGTCCTCGGTGAACTTCCTCACCACGATGCATCGGATGCGCGCCGAAGGCCTCACGCTCCGACGGCTCCCGTTGTTCTCGTGGACCATCCTGCTGACCGTCTGGATGATGCTGTTCGCGTTCGCCGCACTCCTCGCCGCACTCCTCCTGCTCTCCGCCGACCGCCTCCTCGGAACGACGTACTTCGCGATGAACGGCGCGAACGGCGCGCTCCTGTGGACGCACCTGTTCTGGTTCTTCGGGCACCCCGAGGTCTACATCGTCTTCTTCCCCGCCCTCGGCGTGATGGCGGAGGTCTTCCAGACGTTCACGGGGCGACGCATCGTCGGCCGGAAGTGGTTCATCGCCGCGATGGTCCTCGTCGCGCTCCAGAGCTTCATCGTCTGGATGCACCACATGTTCCTCACCAGCATCAATCTCGAGATCAAGACGCTGTTCATGGCGACCACCATCGGGATATCACTCCCCTTCGACCTGATGGTGTTCTCGCTCATCTACACGATGGTGAAGGGGAAGATACGATTCAAGACGCCGTTCCTCTTCAGTTTCGGCGGCCTCCTCCTGTTCATCCTCGGCGGCATCACCGGCGTCTTCCTCGGCGCGGTCGTCCTCGACTACGAGTTCCGCGGGACGTACTGGGTGGTCGCGCACTTCCACTACGTCATGGTCGGCGGCGTCACCGCGCTCGTCGGCGGGCTCTACTACTGGTACCCGAAGATGGTCGGGCGGATGTACGACGAGTTCCTCGGGAAGGTCCACTTCGTCCTGTACTTCGTCGGGTTCAACCTGCTGTACTTCCCGATGTTCGTCGCGTGGGAGACCCCGCGGCGCGTCTTCGACTACGACCCCGGGATGACCGTCTGGCACCAGCTGGCGACCGTCGGCGCCGTCGTCCTCGGCGCCTCCTTCCTCGTGATGATCTACAACCTCGTCACGAGCGCGTACCGCGGCGAGGTCGCCGACGAGGACCCCTGGAACTACGTCACGACCGCCGAATGGGCGGTGTCGTCGCCGCCGCCACTGGAGAACTTCCCCGGGCTGCCGTCGTACGCGAGCGGGAAACTCGAGTTCCTCGGCGGGTCCTCGAGCGCACTCGACACCGTCGACGACGACGCGCCCGCGGCCGCCGACGGCGGCACTGGCGCCGCGACCGACGGTGGCGCGCCCGCGACGCTCGAAGACTCGGCGGCGCTCGCGGCGAGCGCGCACACCGCCGAGGAGGTCCAGGCCGGCGAGGACCACCACGCGAGTCACGCGAGCATCTGGCCGTTCCTCGTCGGCGTCGGGTCGCTGTTCCTGCTCCTCGGGCTCTCCGGGTTCACGAACGCGACCTGGCCCGACGGCACGATGGGGGCGCTCCATCAGGCGTCGACGGGTCTCGGCGCCGTCGTGACCTTCGGCGCGCTCGTCGGGATGACTCGCGAGCACTTCGTCGGCCCGAGCGGCCCCTACGGCGAGAGCTGGCCGTTCGACAAGGTCTCGAACATGAAGACGGGGATGTGGATCTTCCTCGTGAGCGACGTCGTGCTCTTCGGGGCGTTCATCGGCGCGTACGTGTTCCTCAGGTTCTCCTCGGGCTGGATCGCGTGGGAGCCCATCCCGGACAACGTCATCCCGGGGCTCATCAACACGTACCTGCTGTTGACGAGTAGCTTCACGGTCATCCTCGCGCTCGAAGCCGCCGAACGCAAGTCCCGGAACGGCGTGGTCGCGAGCCTCGTCGCGACGGTCGTCCTCGGCGTCGGGTTCCTCGGGAACAAGGCCATCGAGTGGGAGCACCTCTTCAACGACAAGGGCATCTGGATCGACTCCGGTATCCGCGAGTCCACGTTCTTCGTGACGACGGGCCTGCACGCGGCGCACGTCATCGTCGGCCTCGTCATCACGCTGTACATGATACTCAGGGCGTGGAACGGCGCGTACCTCGACGACGCCTCGCCCGTGGAGCACTTCGGGCTCTACTGGCACTTCGTCGACATCGTGTGGCTGTTCCTGTTCCCGCTGTTCTACATCCTCTAAGACAATGACCAGACTCAGACTCTACACGGCGATATACGTGGTACTGTTCGTCTCGGCGACGGTGCAGGTGCTCGTCGAGCAGGCGGGCATGGCGTACCAGACGGCGCTCGCGCTCATCCTGGCGCTGTCGTTCGTGAAGGCCGTCATCGTCGCGGCGTACTACCAGCATCTGCGCTGGGAGCCCCGGTCGTTGACGTACCTCATGGGCATCGGCCTGCTGGCGGTACTGGCGTTGACCGTCGCGGCGACGTACTCCATCACCCCATGACCGCGCCGAACCCGTTCGTCGTCGGTGCGGTCGCGGTCGTGGTGCTCGCGCAGGTGCCGCTGGTCGCGTACCTGTCGCGGCACGTCGAGCTCGACGAAGACGCGGAGCGCCCGGACGCGTCGAAGGGCTACGTGACGTACGGGACCGTCGACGCACGGCCGGCGTCGAACGTGGACGCGCGCGGCGACGGCTCGGGCGCGGTCGCCGCGGGCCCGGGCGGCGACGGCGCGGTCGCGTGCCCCGAGTGCGGGTCGGTGGTGCGCTCGGCGTACGCGTTCTGTGGAGCCTGCGCGACCCGGATTCCGCCGGAGGGCCCGACCGGGGGTGACCGTCGGTGACGTCGCGACGCGAACGACTCGCGTGGGCGGCGCTGTTCTCGCTCGCACCCGCCACTGGTATCGCGTTCGCGACCGCGAAGGTCGGGCTGACGACGCTCGCGGACCCCCTCGTCGTCGCCGCGTTCGCGGTCACGGCCGTCGTGATGTTCGGGTTCATGTTCCTCGCGGCGAGCGTCGGGTCGACGGACGTCCCCCAGGAGCGCTTCGAGTAACGCTCCCGCACTCCTCGCCCCGACCCCCCACTCGCCGTGCGTCGTGCAAACACGCCCCATAGATTTAGGCGGTCCGCGTGCGAAGGACCCGCCACAGATGGGATTCGAAGGCTTCGCGTACCTCGGCGCGGTCGTCGGCGTCGCACTCGGGATGGTCGCGCTCCTCGCAGCCGAGTACTTCAACGGGGTCGACGTCCTCCTCCCCGTCGGCGGCGGCCTCGCGCTCGTCTCCGTCGGCGCGATAACGTTCCTCATCAGCCAGAACGACCCGCCAGCGCACGAGCACTGACCGCGCCCGTGGCGCCGTGACGGACGAGCCCTACAGGAACCCGCTCCCGAGCGCGACCATGTACACGAGCACGAGTACCGTGTAGAGCGCCGCCAGTCCCGCGACCACGCGCAGGTGGAAGTAGAACAACTCGTCCTCCTCCGCGGCGAGCGCGTCCGCGTACGCCTCGCGCTCGCTCGCCGAGCACGCGTCCTCGTGGACCTCGCCGACGTGGAGGTCGTACGCCGCCCGCGTCGCGAACGGCCGGTCGCAGTACGGGCACGCGCCCGCGACCGACTCGCCGTCGCGCACGAGCGTCTCGAGGCCCGCGCGGTCGACGCCGCGACCAGCCGCGACAGTGCCTCGGTCCTCGCCAAGGGTTTCGGCGTCGCTGGCGGGCACTTGGGCGTCGCTCCCGCCGCGTTCGGACTCGGTCGTGACCGGTTCGTTCTCGCTCATAGGTATACTGGATTGACGAACGGTTGGCCGATGACCCACGCGCTCGTCATCGTGTACGCGACCATCACGACGACGAAGGGGTACTGGCTGCGGATCGGTCGCAGCAACCCGGGGAACACCTCGAGGGCGAGCGCGTGGGCGACCCAGACCGCGAGCAGGTGGCCGACGACGACGAACCCGAGTTCGACCGTCCCGAACCACCCAGGGACGACCGCGACCTGCGGGACGCCCCCGCCACCGAGCGGGTGCTTGAGAACCGATTCGAGCGCGGGCGACAGCGAGAGGAAGTACCCGAGGAAGTGCGCGACGTGATAGCCGGCGGCGATGGGGACGAGCGCCGGCGCGAACCACGCCTCGATGGCCGCCGGCGACAGCCGGCTGTCGACGATGGCGCGCGACCGCGTCGCGGCGACTCGATACAGCCAGCGGAACAGCGCAAACCCGGCGAGCAGCGCGACGAGGTAGACGGCGAGCGCGGGGACGCCGGCCTCGACGACCACGGGCGCCAGGTCGTTCCACGCTGGTGTCGTCACGAGCCCGTCGAACGTCGTCGACCACAGGAGCGCTATCACGAACGTGGTCGCTCCCGACTCCCTCCCGAGCAGCGCGGTCGTCCCTGCCTCCCCGCCGAGGAGGGCTGGCGTTCCCGCTTCGCCGTGCAGCCGTTCGCGGGCGCCGGCGACGAGCCCGCTCCCGGGGAGTCGGAGACGAACGCCGTCGGCGTCGCGCTGGAGTGGCGCGAGCCGCCCGTAGACGGCGAAGACGCGCGACACCGGGTCGACGCGCTCGAACCACGCATCGGGCCCGTACCGGTACGCGCCGGCGAGCGCGAGCAGCGAGTACGCCGCGACGACGACGCCGAGCGCTCGCGGGTCCGCGGCGAGCGGACTGACGACCTCGACGTACACGAGCGCGAGCAATCCGACGACCGCCGGCCACGCGCCGTGGTCAGCCGGGAGGTCGCGACCGCCAGCGCCGGGGAGCAAGGTGGCGATGGTCCGCCACGGGTTCACGAGCGGCCAGGCGTTCCCGACGAGGTACGTCGAGATCGCGAACCCCGCCCACCACCCGATCCAGACGACGACGATGGCGAAGTTCGCCGTCGGGTCCGTCGACCCGACCGCGGCCGCGCGCAGGACGAGGGCGAGTCCGAGGACGCCCGCGGCGCGCGTCGCGAGGACGAGTGCGCGGCGGAGCGTCGCGGTCGTCGGGACGAGAGCGCTCCACGCGTTGATGGCGCGGATGCCCTCGTGGTCCGTGAGGAGGCTCGTGCCGAGGAACGACCCGCCGACGAGGACGCCGCCGGTCGCGACGGTCAACCACGACGGGACCGTCCCGACGTTCACGGCGTCCGAGAGGGCGCCGACGTGGAGCGGCGCGAACGCGCCGATCGAGGTGGCGGCCGCCATGAGCGTTGAATCCAGGAGGACGCCGACCGCCGCGGCGGCGGCCGCGAGGAGGAACTGCCGGATCACGCTCCCCCCGTCCCCGGTCGCCACGCGAGGAGGACGACGGCCGCGACGAACGCGACCGTGGACAGGTCCATCGAGTACGCGTACAGCGCGTTCGCGACCGCCTCCCCGCCGAGTGCGGCGGCGAGCAGCGACGCGAACACCGGCCACGAGCAGCTCGCGCACGACAGCAGGCCGAGGGCGCCGCTCGCGGCCGAGGCGGCGGTGTCGACGACCGCGGCGTACGTGAGGTACGCGAGCGCGACGTACCCGACGACCTTGTACGGGACGAGCGTCAGCGTCAGCGACGGTGCGTCGAGGACGACCGTCGGCCCCCAGCCCGGCGGGAGCGCGGTGAACACCGCGAGGTCGACGCCCGCGCCGTGCGAGTGCCCGCTCCCGAGGACGGCGACGTCGACGAGGCCGCCGGCGAACGCGAGCGTCGCGAGGTACGCGCCCGCGACCGAAAGCGCCGCTCGGCGCGCGACCGCGCTCCCCGTTCGCGGGACGTCCACCGCGAACACCGCCCACAGGCCGAGATTTATCCACACGAACGGGTAGAGGAGGTACCGGACGCTCGTCGCGCTCGCGCCCGTCAGGCCGAGGTAGCCAGCGAGCAGCGCGAGCTCGGCGAGGACGACCGCGGCGAGTGCGAGGGCTGCGGGCCGCGTCGCTCGTCGCCGGACCGCCGCTATCGAGCGCGATGCCTCGGTGTCCGTCATCCCGAGTCAGCCGACGAGGAGCTTCAGGGCGATGGCGAGCACCGCGACCATCGACATGAACCACGCGCTCAACCCGACGGCGTGCGCGTTCCCGAGGCCGTGCGAGCGCCCGAGGTAGTACACGCCCCACGCGAGGTACGCGAGCACGAGCACGGCGACCGCGCCGACGAACACCATCGGGTCCGGGCCGAGGACGGCCGCCGCCGCGACGAACCCGATGATGACGAGCGCTGCGAGCGTCATCTTCGGGTCCACGCGCACGCCGCGCTGCGACCCCGCGCCGACCGCGATACCGCGGGCCTTCACGCCGAGCGTGTGACTGTACGCCCGAACCGCCTGCGCTCGTGTCACGAGCACGAACACCGCCGCGAGCAACGCCACCATCACGAGCGTGCTCGCGACGAACGCACCATTAGCCATGATATCACATACCACATCGAGGTTCGGGCTCAAATGTGTTTCCCTCGCCCGGATGCTCGACCCCGCAAGCGATCAGCGCCGACGGTACCCGCCACCGACCGCTCCGCTCACTCCTGCTGGGCGAGTCGTCGCTCGTGCTTCTCCGCACCGATACTCAGCCCGGCCTTCGCCTGGTCGGCACTGTCGAACTCGAGATCCTCGACGGGGACGTCGTGGACGTCGTCGTACGCTTCGAGGACGTACGTGTGGTAGTACTGGACGGCTCGCCGCGCGTTCTGCGCCGGACTCCCGCTGAGGACGTCCGTCGTCAACGCCAGGTGCACGACCTCCGGGTACGGGAGGCCGAGCACTTCCTGAGCCGCCGTGATCGCCTCGTGATCCTCGTCGCGGATGCGCACTGGCTCCGACATACGCAGCGATAACCCAACCATCCCGTTAAGTGTAACGAACTGTAACAGCGCGTTTCGGAGTGTAACGCCAGGTGCTCTCGACCTTTCACCACCAGTACCACGCCCCGACCCGCCACCCCAACCGCCAGCACCCCCCAGCACCCACCACCAACCACTAAGTTATGTTGCGAGAACGCAGTACTGCAACGGGATAGCTCTAATCAAATCTGGTATTGTTTATAAAAGAATGATGGCTCCCCGCGGGGTTCTACAAAGGAGATTACATCACCTGAATGCGTCAACAGCAGGGTCGTCACATTGTTCAAAGATTCCGTGATGATTCCTCGGCGGTGCATCTTGAACCCCCGCGAGAGGCGTGAAGGAGGCTATGACGGGCCTCCATACTCTCCGTTTCCCAACTCCCGATGACCGTGAATTTCAGCGGCTCAGGCAAGAGAAGATCGACAATCAAGCCAAACTGCGACAGGTTAATGGGACTCAGAGGGGGATTTATTGTTGGCTGATATTTATAACTGGAGAGGGCATTGACGGGGTATGCGTGATTCCAGCCGTCAAATATTGGACGAAAAAGTTGACGAGTTTATCAAAACGATAGACGAAGGCAACCTAGTCAAAGACGAAGGGACCGAGAATATTCTTGGATTAGAGGGGTACCATCTCTTACCGGGAGATCTTCCACTTCACGAGTTCTACATGGACGAACTGCATTACTTTTCAAAATGCTTGATTGATTCCGCTCTCAAAACCCACACCAACGCCAAAACCACTGACTTTAGTGCTTATTGGGGCTGGACAGCGGCGCTGGTGAGTCACACCGAACGAAATCAGGATTTTGAGAGGTATCAGGAAATCCTTAGAGATTACTACTATCTTGTCCACTCTGCTCTCGTATCAGAACGACATTCCCGTCTTGTCCGGGAGAACCATGATCTTCATATGACTCTCTCAAGACTCAACCCTAGTTTGGAAGAAGTCACCAGAGGCTCTGGACTGCCTTTGGCCGCAACCTTTGGATTTTCCGTATTAGAAGGACTACTAAAACGTCGCTGTAGCGACCTAAGCCCCGATACTGGTATTAATGTCTGGAGCGGTTTTGAGAAGTTGATTGATGATTCTGATGTCTCACCAGTCGTGAAAGAAGTTTTACAAACGATAGACGACCTCGATAGATACGACCGGCAAGTACTGGAGCGTAAAATGTCTGGAGTCCCCGATTTATCCGATAAGGATAGTTTGCTGTGGCTAGTCAAAGAACAGCGCAATTACAACGTCCACGGGGAGGGAAGCACACAGGCGATTGGTTCTCTTGTTCTAACCCTGTGTTCGTTAGTGCTTCTTGACGAACTTGCAACCTGCAACTACCAAGAAACACGAACAGAGGTTCTACAGGATATGCAACACAGCCAAAGCACGCCGATGATACACTCGAAGTCTCCGAGAGCGTTTTATCCTGTTGAAGTTCTCTAACCCGGGTTGCGCAATCCGTTACAGAAATTAGCACTGTTAACTCTGACTCTCAGCCAGAATTTTCGCAGAGGTGGTTACTTAAAATTCGCTTGCTGGCGCTCGGCGATGTTCTAACTGGTGGGGATTACTGCATCGAGTTGGTTGTTCCCTCTCCCCGCTCGATGCGCTGGTTCACTCAGCTTCACACACTACCTCACGGAGTTCCGCGTAGAGTTCCAGAGGGTTCTCCCGTAGTTCCACGTCAGTCGTGAGTTCCTCCTCGACCTTCCGTCGAACTAGGAAAACAGCTTGGTAACAGAGTCTCCCATCGATGTTTCGTGCGCTCGATGTGTAATGGATCGGTAGATTCTAGGATGTGGCATGTCTCCTTAGGAGTGAATCCCCATACAGTTCTGTGGTGCGACAGGAAAAGCAGCCCCGCAGTTCAAGTGAAAGTGCCGAAAGGACAAAACCCGGATACAGATCCGGGGTCAGTTCCTTGAGAAACGTGTGCGGCGCAAGCGGGTTGGGGCGGATTTGAACTGAAGCAGACGTGCTCTCCCTGCGTTCGCTGCGCGCGACTGCTAGGGTTCAAATCACGCCATCAACGTTCTCCCACGAACGCGACTCGCTACGCTCGTCGATCTGTTCGCGCGAGAAGTGGGTTGGGGCGGATTTGAACCGCCGGCCTCCTCCATGTCAAGGAGGTGTCATAACCAACTAGACCACCAACCCAGGTGGCGTCGGTCTTCCCTGCACTCGTTCGTTGCCCGGGACGTTAAAAAAGGGTTTCGAATCGGTCGCCGTGTGGTGAATCGTCGCTACCGGGTCACGTGCACCGGCACCTCGACGGATTCCGTCGCGCCCGCATCGTCGGTCACCGACAGCGTCACCCGGTAGTTCCCGCGCCGTCGGAACACGTGCTCGGTGACCGCGCCAGACCGCGTCCCCCCGCGGAACCGCCACTCGTAGCCCACGACGTCCCCGTCCTCGTCCCACGAGTCCCGAGCGTCGAACGTCACCCGCTCACCCACGCGAACGATGTACCCGTCGTCGTACGTCCGCGCCGGCGACACGTCGTGCACCGGCGTCGGCGGCTCGTTGTCCCGGTCGCGCCCGAGCACGTGGAGGTCGACGCTCGCGGACGCGGCTCGGCCCGCTTCGTCCGTCACCGCGAGCACGACGGGCTCGACGCCGCCGGCGCGCTCGAACGCGTGATGCACGCGCTCGCCGTCGATGGCTTCACCAGCAACCGTCCACGTGTAGGATTCGACCGGCGCCGTCGACTCGGTGCCCGAGGCGTCGAAGGTGAGTGCGTCGCCCGCGCGCACGACGAGGTCACCGTCCTCGCGTCGGGCGCCGACGACCGCTATGTCGGGGTGGACGTGGTCGCGACCGCAGTCCTCGCCCGGCGCGTTCCGGCCTGATTCTCCTGGTTCGTCGCCGGGCGTGCGGTCGAGGACGCCGAGACCGGTCGCGCCGGCGGCCGCGGTACCGGCGTGTTCGAGGACGCTCCGTCGAGTCAGCGTGCGTTCGAGCATGACGCCGACGCTGGCCGCCCCATCCGCCTTCAACCCTCGGCGCCGCGCGGTCGGGTCCCTCGCGGCCCAATCGCGACCCAGTCGCGTGGCGTGCTAGCATCCGACGATGCCTCGCACCGTCGATACGCTTAAGTGAATGTACGGATTTGTACATCGTAAGACGAAGCCGTTCATTAGTGATTCACTATGCAGGACTACATCGAGCGCGTGACCGACGGCACCGACCTCACACAGGACCAGGCCCGCGACGCCGCCACCGCGGTGTTCGAGGACGCCACCGACGCACAGATCGGCGCGCTGCTCTCGGGGCTCCGCGCGAAGGGCGAGACCGAGGCCGAGATCGCCGGGTTCGCCGAAGGGATGCGCGACGCCGCCCGAACCATCCAGCCCGACCGCGCCCCGCTCGTCGACACGTGCGGGACCGGCGGCGACGACTACGACACCATCAACGTCTCCACCACGAGCGCGATGGTCGCCGCCGGCGCCGGCGTCCCCGTCGCCAAACACGGCAACTACTCCGTCTCCTCCTCCTCCGGCAGCGCCGACGTCCTCGAGGAGGCCGGCGTCGACGTCGACGCGGAACCGCCGGCGGTCGAATCCCAGATAGAGGCCGACGGCGTCGGCTTCATGCTCGCGACCGTCTTCCACCCCGCGATGAAGGCCGTCATCGGCCCGCGGAAGGAACTCGGGATGCGCACCGTGTTCAACGTCCTCGGGCCGCTCACGAACCCGGCGGGCGCGAACGCGCAGGTCGTCGGCGTCTACGACCCCGACCTCGTCCCCGTCCTCGCGAGAGCGCTCGCGCGGATGGACGTCGAGCGCGCGCTCGTCGTCCACGGCAGCGGCATGGACGAGATAGCCATCCACGACGAGACCGTCGTCGCCGAGGTCACCGGCGACGAGATATCCGAGTACACGCTCACGCCCGAAGACCTCGGCCTCGAACGCGCCCCCGTCGAGGCGGTCGCCGGCGGCACGCCCACCGAGAACGCCGCGGACATGACGGGCATCCTCGAAGGTGACGTGACGGGCGCGAAGCGAGACATCATCCTCGCGAACGCGGGCGCCGCCATCTACGTCGCCGGCGAGGCCGAGTCGCTCACGGACGGCGTCGCGGCGGCGCGCGAGGCCATCGAGTCCGGCGCGGCCGCGTCGAAGCTCGCGGACCTCCAGGGCGAGGCATCGACCGCCGCGACGGCCGAAGCGGGCGCGGACTAGCGATGACGCGCACGAAGGTCTGTGGACTGACGCGCGAGGCGGACGTCGACCAGGCGGTCGACGCCGGCGCGGACGCGCTCGGGTTCGTCGTCGACGTCCCCGTGGACACGCCCCGGGAACTCGCCGCGGAGCGCGCCGCGGAACTCGTCGGTCGCGTCCCGCCGTTCGCGACGACCGTGCTGGTGACGATGCCGACCGCACCGCAGCGCGCGGTCGACCTCGTCGCGCGCGTCGACCCGGACGTCGTCCAGTGCCACGGCGACCTGTCGCCGGGCGACGTCGCGTACCTCCGGTCGCGCGTCGACGCTCGCGTCCTGAAGGCCGTGGACGCGGACGACGTCGAGACCGCGAGGCGGTACGCGGACGTCGTGGACGCACTCCTCGTGGACTCCGCGGACGCGGACGGCGGCGGCGGCACGGGCGAGACCCACGACTGGGAGCGGACGCGCGACGCCGTTCGCGACCTCGACGCGCCGGTCGTCCTCGCGGGCGGGTTGACGCCGGGGAACGTCGCGAGCGCCATCGACGTCGTCGACCCGTTCGCGGTGGACGTCGCCAGCGGCGTCGAAGCCAGCGGTGGCGTGAAGGACCACGACCGCGTCCGCGAGTTCGTCGACGCGGTCGGTGCGGCGACGCGCGCAGCACGCGAGGACGCCGCCGGCGACGTCGACGACGAGGTGGCGGCGTGACCGACGACCGCGCGGCGGGTGACAGCGACGCGAGCGACGAGTCGACGGACGGCGTCTCGCTGGCGCCGGACCGCGAGTCCTTCGGGACGATCGCCGAGCACGCGCTCCGCGACGGCGGCCCCGCGGTGGTGCGTGCGAGCGTCGAACTGGACGTCGACGTCACGCCGCTTGGCGCGTACGCGGCGCTGACGGGGCGGACCGCGGACCCGCCGGGGAGCGACGACGACTACGCGTTCCTCCTGGAGAGCGCGGAGAAGGTCGCGTCGAGCGACCCGGCGGGCGCGTTCCGGCCGAGTGCGGCCGCCGACGAGGACGACGACGCGAGCCGGCACGCGCGCTACTCGTTCGTCGGGTACGACCCGGCGGCGGTCGTCACCGTCGACGGGCGCGACGTGGACGTGGACGTCCTCGGGAGCGACCGGTACGAGGACCTCGTCGACCCCGAGGGCGCGCTCGCCGACGCGGCCGCGACCGACGACGGTCCCGGCGAGTCGTCCGCGGACGTCTTCGACCGACTGCGGGCGGCGATGCCCGACGCGGAGACCGCGGGCTTCCCGACCGGGGACCGCCAGCATCTCCAGGGCGGACTCGTCGGGTTCGTCGGGTACGACGCGGTGTACGACGCGTTCCTCGACGAGGTCGGCGTCGACCGTCCGGAATCGCGGTTCCCGGACGCGCAGTTCGTGCTGTCGACGAAGACGCTCGTGTTCGACGACGTCGCCGAGTCGCTCGAACTCGTGTTCACGCCCGTGCTCTCGCCCGAGGAGGACCCCGGGGCCGTCTACGACGTCCTCGAGGGCGAGGCCGAGCGCGTCAGCGAGTGCCTCGCGAACGCCGACGCCCTGGAGACGGGCGGGTTCGTTCGCGAGCGCGAACGCGCCGGGAGCCGCGAGGCGTACGAGGAGTCGGTCGCGAAGGCGAAGGAGCACGTGCTCGACGGCGACGTCTACCAGGCCGTGCTCTCGCGGACGCGGGAACTCGACGGCGACGTGGACGCGCTCGGGCTCTACGAGAGCTTGCGCGAAGTGAACCCGTCGCCGTACATGTACCTGCTCGGGCACGACGACCTGGACGTCGTCGGCGCGAGCCCGGAGACGCTCGTCTCGGTCCGGGGCGACGAGGTCGTCGCGAACCCCATCGCGGGCACCATCGAGCGCGGCGACAGCCCCGTCGAGGACCGCGCCCTCGCCGGCGAACTGCTCGCGGACGCGAAGGAGCGCGCCGAGCACACGATGCTCGTCGACCTCGCGCGGAACGACGTCCGGCGCGTGAGCGAGTCGGGGAGCGTGCGCGTCGAGGAGTTCATGAACGTCCTCAAGTACAGTCACGTCCAGCACATCGAGTCCACCGTCACGGGCGAGCTCGCGCCAGATGCGGACGCGTTCGACGCCACCCGTGCGAGCTTCCCCGCGGGGACGCTCTCGGGCGCGCCGAAGATCCGCGCGATGGAGGTCGTGGACGCGCTCGAGGAGGACCCGCGGGGCGTCTACGGCGGCGGCGTCGGGTACTACTCGTGGACGGGCGACGCGGACGTCGCCATCGTCATCCGGACCGCGACCGTCGAGGACGAGGGCGAGTTCGACCGCGTCACCGTACGCGCCGGTGCGGGCGTCGTCGCGGACAGCGACCCGGCGAGCGAGTACGAGGAGACGGAACAGAAGATGCAGGGCGTCCTCGACGCGCTCGACCGCATCACGACCGAACCCGAGGACGACGTCCCGCCACCGGAGGTGTCGCGATGAGGGTCCTGTTCGTCGACAACTTCGACTCGTTCACGTACAACCTCGTCGAGTACGTCGAATCGTCGCTGCTCGCGACGCGCCCCGCCGCGGACGTCGCGGTCGAGGTCGTCCGGAACACCGCGACCGTCGACGACGTCCGCGCGTTCGACCCGGACGCCATCGTCGTCTCGCCGGGGCCGGGGCACCCGAAGAACGAGCGCGACGTCGGCGTGACGATGGACGTCTTCCGCGACGTCAGCCCGGACGTGCCGACGCTCGGCGTCTGCCTCGGGCTCGAAGCCGCGGTCTACGAGTACGGCGGGACGGTCGGTCGTGCGCCCGAGCCAGTCCACGGGAAGGCGTGGCCGATCGCGCACGACGGCCGCGGCGTCTTCGCGGGCATCGAGCAGGGGTTCTCCGCTGGCCGCTATCACTCGCTCGTCGCGAGCGAGATCCCCGAGTGCTTCGAGGTGTCGGCGACGACCGACCACAGCGACGAGGGGCCGAGCGGCGTGGACGTCGCGACCGACGGCGGCGTCCGCGCGGGCGCGGCGCGCGGCGACGGCGACGCGCTCGTCATGGGCGTCCGCCACCGCGAACACCCCATCTCGTGCGTGCAGTTCCACCCGGAGTCGGTACTCACGGGTCGGGGACACGACGTCGTCGAGAACTTCCTCTCGCTCGTCGACTGACCGCGTCGACCGTCCGCTGAGAGGATTGCTCCGCTACGTCTTCGGTGAGTCCCTACGCCAGGAGCGATGCGACGTCGACGACAGTGGTTCCGGGGAGGCCCAGCGGGTCGAAGTCGAACAGGACGTTCAGCGCGTACAGGATGCCGAGGACGATCGCGGCGACGATACCGACGCGGATGGCGATGGCGACCGCGACGCGCACGAGCAGCACGACGACGACGAGCACGACGAGCGCGATGACCGCGAGCGCGAGCGCGTCGAACCCGAAGGCCACCTGGAGTGGGAACATACCCGATTCCAGACCCACGGCGGGCATAAGTTTGTGGGCAAGGATGGGTGGTCGACGGTGCGCTGAACGCTCCGAACTCGGTTCGATGGCGCGTCGGGACCGCGCCGAGGCGACGCGAGGAACTATGTAGGAGACGCGTCAAACGGTTGGGATGAAACGACGTGGGGTGTTCGAGCTGGTCGGTGCAGCCGCCATCGGCAGCATCGCGGGGTACTACGCCGGGGCGAAGGAGCTACTCGGAATCCAGTCGTCGACGCCCGCGCTCGCCTCGTCGAGGGGGCCGGAGACGAGCACGGAACCGGCGTCGGACGGGGGTGGCGGGCCGCGGACGACGAACGGGGCGTTCGTCGACGAGTTCGAGCGCGAGCGCGTCGACCCGCTGGTCGCGGTCGACGGCTCGGTCGACGAGTGGGCAGTCGAGGACGGACTCGACGGCGAGAGCCTGACCGGGTCCGACGTCGCGAGCAGCGTCGCGTACGACCCCGGAACGTACGAGTGGACGGGCGACCGCCGCATCGCGGTGGCGTTCGAGGTGAACGACGCCTACGAGAAGGGGTCGGCGCTCGTCGACTTCTACGCGGACGACGTCCGCTGGCAGGCCGACTGCGGGGTGGCAGCGGGGGAGTTCGTCCTCCGGAAGTCAGACGCCAGCCGCGCGCCGCAACGCGTCGATCTGGAGCTCGACGCACGCGCCGAACACGAACTGGTCGTCGACGTCACCGGTGCGACCGTCGCGGTGACCGTGGACGGCGACCGCGTCACCGAGTACGAGGCCGCGTCGCCGCTCGGTCCCGGAACCGTCGGATTCAGCGTCCGCGACGACACGGAGACGGCCTTCGACAACGTCCGCGTCGAGGACCGCTGACCGCGCCGCCGGGGCCTGCTCGCCGCCGCCATCGGTGGCCGCGAACCGCGAGGCGGTCGCCGCCACGCCCGTCCACTTTCACTTCGGTTTGGGAGGGTTCAAGTCGCTCGCTCCCGAAGCGTCTGACAGAGATGATCCCGAGTGTCCGGTAGCGACAGCGCCCCAATTAAAACAGGGTTGTGTAACATCAATCGGAGTAGAAATCCGACCATTTATGGTACCCTCGCGTGTACCAAATCTTCGTCTCGAACGATGCATATGACACCATCTACAGCCGCCGAAAACGCCCGCAAGCTCGACGCTGCGGGCGGGGAGGGGAAGCGATGAGTCGGTCGAACGTCGGAGCGGACGAGGTCGACCTGCCGATCAAGCGAACCGAGGGCGACACGCTCGAGGACCGCCTCACGGGGAACGCGTACCACAACATCCTGCCCGCGCGCTACCTCCGCAAGGACGCCAACGGCGACCTCATCGAGGAACAGGAGGACCTCTTCGTTCGCGTCTCGAAGAACATCGCACTCGCCGAAGCCGTCTACGAGGCCGACAACCAGGACGTGACCGTCGAGGTCACGCCCGACCAGCTCAAGCCCGACCACCCGCGGCGCGACGAACTCGCCGAGGAGGTCTTCGGGAAGGGTACCACGGTCGACGACGACGCGTCCACCGAGCTCTCGGTGTACAACGTCAACAAGTTCGCGTACGACACCGTCGTCCCGGAACTCCCCGACGGCGTCCGCGAGCACGTCCAGGAGAAAGCGACCGAGTTCCAGGGGCTCATGGAGAACCTGTCGTTCATGCCGAACTCGCCGACGCTCATGAACGCCGGCGACGAACTCCAGCAGCTCTCGGCGTGCTTCGTCGACTCGCCCGAGGACGACATCGACGACATCCACCAGACCGCCAAGGAGGCCGCGCAGGTCTTCCAGAGCGGCGGCGGCATGGGGTACGCGTTCTGGCGGCTCCGCCCCTACGGCGACCCCGTCGGGTCCACGGGCGGCATCGCGTCCGGCCCCATCACGTTCATGCGGACGTACGACCAGATGTGCGAGACGATCGCCCAGGGTGGGGCGCGTCGCGGCGCACAGATGGGCGTCATGCGCATCTCGCACCCGGACGTCATCCAGTTCATCCACGCGAAGAACAAGGACGTCAGCCTCGCGCACTCGCTGCGCCTGAACGACCCGGACGACTACACGCACAACTCCTTCGCTGACGCACTGGAGGAAGCACGGGAGCTCATCGACGACGAGGGGAAGGTCCCCAAGCACCTCCGGAACGCCGTCGAAGGCCACCTCTCGAACTTCAACATCTCCGTCGGCGTCACCGACGACTTCATGGACGCCCTCGAAGCCGGCGAGGAGTTCACGTTCACGAACCCCCGCACGGGCGAACCCCATATCGCGACCGCGGAGACGAAGGAGCTCTACGAGATGTTCGGGCTCGGCGAGCACGTCGAGGTCGGCGAAGAGCTCTCCGTGCCCGCGGAAGCCCTCTGGGAGGACGTCATCGAAGGCGCCCACGAGAACGGCGAACCGGGCGTCATCTACCTCGAGCGCGTCAACAAGAAGCACTCCTTCGACGTCGAGGAGCACCCCGAGCACCGCATCCTCGCGACGAACCCCTGCGGCGAGCAGCCCCTCGAGGAGTACGAGGCGTGCAACCTCGGGCACATCAACCTCTCGACGCTCGCGGACCTGGACGCGCCGGACTGGCGCGTCTGGTACGACGAGCACGGCGACGACTACGCGGACCTCGAGAACGCGGTCGATGCGTTCCTCGACGAGGCCGTCGACTTCGAGGAGTTCAACCGGCGCATCGAGCTCGGGACGCGGTTCCTCGAGAACGTCGTCACGATGTCGGACTTCCCGGTCCCGAAGATCGAGGAGAAGGTCCGCGAGATGCGGAAGATCGGGCTCGGCGTCATGGGGCTCGCGCAGCTGTACATCCAGCTCGGAATGCGGTACGGCTCCGAGGAGTCCAACGAGGTCGCGAGCCAGCTGATGACGCACATCAACCACGAGTCCAAGTGGACGAGTCACGAGCTCGCCGAGGAACGCGGCGCGTTCGCGGACTACGCGGACTCGAAGTACGCGAACCCGACGGAGTACGCGGACTGGTTCGAGCACCACACCGGCCTCGACGCCGACGAGTGGGCAGACGGGTTCCCCATCCGGAACCACAACACGACCACCATCGCGCCGACCGGCACCACGAGCATGGTCGGGAACACGACCGGTGGCTGCGAGCCCATCTACAACGTCGCGTACTACAAGAACGTCAGCGACGACGTGCAGGGCGACGAGATGCTCGTCGAGTTCGACGACTACTTCCTGCGCGTCCTGGAGGCGAACGACATCGACGTCGACGCCGTCAAGGAGGAGGCCCAGGAGCAGATGGCGTCGAACGCGTTCGACGGCGTCGAGGGACTCGACACCGTCCCGGACGCCATCGGCGAGCTGTTCGTCGTCACGAGCGACCTCGAGGGGAAGGACCACGCCGCGGTCCAGTGCGCGTGCCAGGACGGCGTGGACTCCGCCATCTCGAAGACGTGTAACTTCCCGAACGACGCCTCGCCGTCCGACATGGACGAGGTGTACCGCTACATCTACGAGAACGGCGGGAAGGGCGTCACCGTCTACCGCGACGGCACCCGCTCGAAGCAGGTCCTCACGACGCGCGCGGACAACAAGGAGTTCGCGGACGAGGACGAGGCCGCGGAGGTCCTCGTCGAGCAGATCCAGGACGTCTTCGGCGGCATGGAGGCGTTCCTCGAGAACGACGACGTGCAGGCCGCACTCACCGAGGAGGTCTCGAGCCTGCTCGCGGCCGCGGACGGCGACCGCCGCCGGAAGCGCGACCGGCCCGCCGCGCTCCGCGGCGTCAGCCAGCGCGTGAAGACCGGGTACGGGAAGCTCTACGTCACCATCAACGAGGACCCCGACACGGGCGAGCCGTTCGAGGTGTTCGCGAACATCGGGCACTCCGGTGGGTTCACGAACTCCTTCACGGAGAGCCTGGGGAAGGTCATCTCGACGGCGCTTCAGGCGGGCGTCGACCCGGACGAGATCGTCGACGAGCTCTGCGGGACGCGGTCGCCGAAGGTGGCGTGGGACCGCGGCGAGCAGATCCAGTCCATCCCGGACGCCATCGGCACGGCGATGCGCCGGTACCTCGACGACGACATCGACAAGCCCTACCCCGAGCAGAAGACGCTCGAGGAGGCGGCCGACGACGGCGACGCGGCGGACGCGACCCAGCCCGACGGCGGGGCGACGACCGCCGACGCGTCCGCGGTGGACGCATCCGCCCCGAGTCCGCCCGCGGAGGGCGAGCCGGCGGCCGAGGAGACGAGCGACGCGGTCGACGACCTCATCGCGGCCGGGGAGAGCCCCGAGTGCCCCGAGTGCGGCGGGATGTCGCTCGCGTACACCGAGGGTTGCAAGACCTGCGAGTCCTGCGGCTGGTCGGAGTGCTGACCGCGTAGCAACGTCATCTTCTCTCGTCTTCTTCTCCCGGTTCTCCGGGCTTCTCGTCTTAGTTCCCGCCGAGTCCGAGGTCCTCGCTGAGGTTCGCGTACAGCGTCTCGAAGCTGGTCTCGTCGGCGGCGGCTGCGGCGGCGATGGCGCGCGGTTCGAGCGTCGCCTGCCGCGTCGCGCCTTCGACGACGAGGGTTTCGGCGAGTTCGCCGCGGTACTCGGCGGTGTGGTGCGTGCGGACGACGCCGGCGAAGTAGCCCGCGATGGCGTCGGTGCGGCCGCGGACGGAGAGGTCGACGTCGTCGACGTCCGGGTCGAACGCGACGGCGTCCGCGTCGGACTCTCGGTCCCGGCGCGCGATGTCGTCGAGCGCACCGAGCGACCCCGGCGTGAAGTCGAGCGCGTCGTGTTCGGCGGCGAACTCCGCGGCGAGCCTGTCGAACGCCGCGACGACGTCCGCGGGCGCGGGCTCCTCGCGCGGGTCGGCTTCGTCCTCGAAGGCGTCCTCGGCGGCGAGTTCGGGCGTTTCGGCGTCGAGTTCGCTCGCGAAGACGTCGTGGACGACCGCGAACGACGACTCGCCCTCGACGACGTCGCCGAGGACGCTCGGGACGGTGAGGACGAGCGGCTGCCCGCGGTGCGTCGCGGGGAGTTCGACCACCCACCCGGCGCTGTCGTCGAACGTCCACTCGCCGTCGTACGCGCGAACGAACGTCTCCCCGAGGTACGCGCCCATCCGCCGCACCGTCTCGTTCAACGCCTCGACGTCGTCGGTCTCGGTAGCGTCTCCGCTTCCAGCGTCTTGGTCTGTCGCGGCGGCGAGGTCGGCGGCGACCTCGTCCGCGATGTCGTCGAGCGCGTGCAGCGATTCGGGCGTGTAATCGAGGGTCGCGTCGGGGTGCGCGTCGACGAACGCGGCGGCGAGGTCGCGCGGCCGACTCGCGTCCTCGCCCGCGTCCGCGTTCGCCCCGGGTGCTGTCGCGTCGGCGTTCGCGCCGCGACCCAACAGTCGCTTCAGGGACGACAGTGGATTCATGCCCGAGCGTTGGTCGTGAGCGCGGAAAGGCGTGTCGCGGACGACTCCCGTCAGTCGAGTTCCTCGCTCGCACCCCGCGCGTGGTCGGGGAAAGGTTCACGCTCGCGGCGCACCGACGCGTTCCCGTGATAGCCTCCCGGACGGACCGCCTCCTCGTCGCCGCGCTCGCCGGCGTCGCCCTCGGCGCACTCCCGCCGTGGTTCCTCCGGAACCCGTTCTACGACGGTGTCTCGCCGACCGTCTACTATCCCGGACAGGGAACCGGCCTGGAGACGTGGGGGCTCGCGACGCTCGCACTCGCCGTCCTCGCCGTCGGCGTCCTCGTCGCTCGCGACGGCCGCGTCGCCACCACCTCCGCCGCGGTCGTCGGCGCCGCCGCGACCGTCGTCGCGCTCGACACCGGCGTCGAGGGCGTCATGGTTCCGTGGCTCCTCCCCGGCCCCGGCGTCGCCATCACCGCCGCCAGCGGCCTCGCCGTCCTCGCACTCGTCGCCCGCGACCGCGCGACCCCCGAGCAATAAGCCACGGTCTTCCCGCCCGAACCCCCGTCGTTAAGCCGCAGTCACCCTCCTCGAACCCCCGTCGTTAAGCCGCAGTCACCCTCCTCGAACCCCCGTCGTTAAGCCACCGGGACCGGAACGTGCACGCGATGACCGACGACGCCGACGCGACCGCCGGCGGCGGCCGCCCGTGCCCGATGTGCGACGCCGTCCTCTACCGACGCCACTGCAAGTACGTCTGCCCGAACCACGGCGTCGTCATGGACTGCTCGGACACCTTCCACCTCCAGCGCGAGTGAGTCAGTCGCCCTGTAGCGACGGCCCGTGAAACGCCGACGTAGCGAGAGCGAGCGACAGGGAAACGCCGACCTGGCGGTCGGCGTATGCTTGCCGAGTCAGTCAGTCAGTCGCTTCCGACGGCCACCCGTCGATAGAGCGGGCCGGCGAGGAGGATGGCGGCGGCGATACCGAGTCCGACGACGAGCCGGGGGTCGACGGCGCCGACGCCCTCGGCGGAGAGCGTCGACAGCGAACTGCCGACGAGGATGGCCGCGATCGTCCACGGGAGTTCGCCGACGACGGTCGCGGCGCAGAACGCCGGCAGGGAGACGCCGGTCATCGCGGCGGTCGCGGTGACGGCGTCCGCCGGAAGCGGCGCGAGCCGGGCGGCGGTGACCCCGCGGAAGTCTCCAGTGGTCTCGAAGTACTCGCCCGCGGCGGCGAGGAATCGCTCGCCGGGCGCGAGCCACGACAGCGGGTTGTCCTCGCCGTCACCGAAGTACCGGCCGGCGGCGAACACCGGTATCGACGTCAGGACCGCGCCCGCGAGCGCGACCGGAATCCCGACCGCGACGCCGTACCCGTACCCGACGACGACCGCGACGAGCGTCGTCGGCCACGCCACCAGCGGTCGGAGCAGGTAGCACGCAACGAGCGCGACGCCGAAGACGACGGGGTCGTCTGCGAGCGCGTCCAGCGCGGAGAACGTCGCGCTCGGCGACACCGCGAGCGACGCCACGACGACCGTGGCGACGAGCGCGACCCCGACCGCAGCGCGACGATGCATCACCACCGACTATCCCCCGGGTGCATGAACGTCTTTCCCCTCGCCCCCCGGTAGACCACGTTCGCGTCACCGCGGTGCGAGGTCGCCGGACGGCAGTGGGGCGCGCAACGCTTTTGGCTCGCGGCCGAGGACTCGAAGGCGATGACTGGCGACGACGGCGAGCGCCCGAGTGCGGGCGGGGGCGTGGAGGGCGACCCCGTGGAGGTCGGCGTCGAACTGCTCGCGAAGGCCGAGGACGCCGAGCTGTCGCTCGCCGACGCGATGGACCGCGTCGAAGCGGTCAGTACCGCGCCGCGGGTCGTCCGCGAGATACTCGACACCGCCGAGCTGCGCGGCGTCATCGAACGCGAGGACGGCGTCGTCGCGGTCGCGGGCGGCGGCGGGTACGTCTCGCAGACGACCGACGTCGTCCGCCGCGAGGGCGACTACGACTGCCGGCGCTGCGGCACCGGTCTCGCCACTGGGCACTTCGTGCAACTCGAGGCCGGCGAACTCGGGCCGTTCGGCTCCGAGTGCGTCAGGAAAGTCACGGGCCGCGACGACTGACCGCTCGAGGACCGCGGACGACGACGACGGCCGCCGAGAGCGGTCGATTCGCGCTACGAGCGCTCGCGGAGCTCCTCGATGAGTTGCTGGATGAGCGCTTGCTGTTGCTCGAGGAGGTCGTTCTGTGCGTCGACGCGGGATTCGAGGTCCTCGATGCGGTCCGCGAGGTCCGCGGCCGTCACGCCCGATTCGGTCGCGGGCTCGAACCCGGCGGCCGCGAACCCACCGCTCTCGTCGTCCTCGCTCCCGTCGCTCCCGTCGGCGCCCGCGCCGTCCCCGGCGTCGTCGGTCGCGCTCCCGTCCTCGGGGGACAGGAGCCGCGACGACTCCTCGACGCCGCCCGGAGCGGCGTCCCCGTCGGCGTCTGCGTTCGCGGTATCGTCCGCGGGCTCTGCACGCCGGCTGTCGGCGGACTCGGCGTCAGCGGACTGCGGTCGGCGGTCGGCCGAGCCATTGCTCTCACTCGCCTGCGGTCGGCGGTCGGTGGCGTCGTCGGCCGGTTCCGCGCGCCGCCGGCTGGCGTCGGCGCTCGCGTCCGCCCCCCTCGTCTCGGCTCCACCACCGGCAGCGTCCCCGCCACCGGACACCGGTCGACGTGGGTCCTCGCTCGCATCCGCGGGGTCGCTCGCACCCGAGTCGGCGTCCAGCGACTCGGATTTCTCGTCGTCGAGGAACGGGTCGCCGCTCGTGTCCGCCGGCCGCGACCCCGACCCCGACCCGAGCGGGTCGACGCCCTCGCCGAAGTCGACGCCGCCACCCGCGGACCCCGAGCCGGTCGCCGAATCCGGCGTCTCCTCGGCCGGGTCGACGAGCGCGTTCAGTTCCGCGAGCGAACTCACGTCGTAGTACGCGAACAACGCCTGCGTGAGGCGTTCGCGGACCACCGCGATGTGCTCGTTCGGCGTCTTGATGCGCTGCGGGCGGCCGTCGACCGCGATGACGATCTGCGTCGCAACGCTCCCCTCCTCGAAGTCGAGCGCGGTGACGTCCTCGAAGTGGTACTGCTCGTGGTCGGCGTCCCAGACCGCGCTCCCGACGTGCTTCAGGAGGCGGTCGCTCGTCACGATGAGCGTCAGCTCGCTGAACCGGAACGTCTGCACGACCGTCTCCCCGGGGTCCGTGACGCCGGAGCCGTTGAGGACGCCGGCGAGCACGGGATGGAGGACGTCGTCGGCGACACTCGAGGGAACGGTGAAGTCGCGTTCCCCGTCGATACTGTACGTGAGCGTGATGCGCGTCTTCCGACGACCGTCCTTGACGGTGACGCGCTCTGCGTCGTGCGGGTACGACTCGACGGATTCGTCGCTCAGGAGGCTCTCCGAGCGGTAGACGAGCGTCCGCGACGCGGTGACGAACAGGCCGTCTTCGCCGCCGAGCGACACGCTCGCAGCGACCTCTTCGCCGTCGAGCTCTCCTTGCACGATACCCGGAACGTCCATGCGCCGTCCTTCACGAGAGTGCGGCTTAAATCCGTGGGGACGTCGTGTCGCCGCGGCGACGCGATGGACTGAGACCCCGTCTCGTACCGCGGTAACATGAGAAGGTTCAAGTCCCGGAGCGGACTACGAACTGGTGAGGCCGGGTGGCTTAGCTGGACATAGCGCCGCACTCATAGGGTTTCAGAGATTCGGTGCGGTACCACAGCCTTGGAAGGCTTACGCGTGACCTCGGGGCCCGCCGAGCCTCGAACCTGGGTCATGCGGAGATCGCGGGTTCGGAGCCCGCCCCGGCCACTTTCTCGGAGACGCCACGACGCGTCAGCGAGCGGCTTCTCCACACGAAACGTGGCCGGGAGCGGGCGGAGAACCCGTTTACGGTCCCCGCGAGCGCCAGCGAGCGGGGAGTCGCGAGACGAACGAAGTGAGTCTCGCGGTAGTTCGGAGCCCGCCCCGGCCACTTCTTCCACGAGAGCCAACGGTTGGTGAGCGGTGACGCGGTCAGATACCGTCCGGGTGCGTGAGCTGGTCGTCGGCTTCCGCGACGAGCCCGCGCTGGATGGCGGCGTCGATGATGGCCTCGCACTCGTGGTCCGGGATGTCGTACGCGCTTCCCGCGATGGACTCGATCTCGGCGCGAGGCACCGGGAGGTCGCGGTTCTTCAGGAGTCGGACGACCTTGTTGTACGTCCGCGGGTCGACGTCCGGGGTGTCGCGTTCGCTCGACGACGCCGAGGTGTCGTCGATCGAGCCGTCGGGGCTGGCGTTCGACGCGCTCGCCGTGCTCGGGGTCGACTCGCGGTTCGTCGCGGCGGTCTCCTCGCGGGACTGGTCGTCGAACGCGATGCCGTCGGTGTCGTCGTCCGATTCGGCGTCCTGGATGGGTGTCGTCGGTGCGTCGTTCGCGTCGGCGAACACGCTGTTCGAGGCGGTGTCGTCGGCGTCGTCGAACACGGACGTGGTGTCGTCGACCTCGAACGGCGTGCCGTCCTCGCCGGCGGATGCAGTCTCGGCGGTGTCGTCCGCGGCCGATGCGGTCCCGGTGGCGTCGCGTTCGTCCGCGCTCGCGTCGCCGTCGGTCGTCGTCGACGCGTCGTCGTCGGCGACGTCCGAGAGGATGCTCGGCGGAACGACCGCGTCCGCGTCCCCTGCTCCGGTCGCGTCGGGTTCGTCGCCGGCATCGGCTGCGGTAGCGTCACCGCCGGCGGTCGAGTCATCGGTCGCGGCGGCGCGCGTGGTCGCGGACGCGTTCGCTGCGGCGACGACAGGGTCGAGGACGCGTTCGAGCTTTCGCTCGCAGGTCCCGCAGAGGACGACGGTGGTCTGGTGTGCTGGCGTCGGCGCGAGCGCTTCGGGGACGACTGTCGACTCCCTGAGCGAGACGTCCATCGCCGCGCCACAGAAGTAACACGAGGAGAGGTCGGCCATGCCCGAGTTCGACGCTCGCACCCCACCTAAAACTTGCCACGCCACGCCACGAACATGATTCCTGGAGGAAACGCGGCGAAAAAATAATGCTCCTGGAGGGCGAGTGTCGTGTCATGAGCGAACACGACGAGCACGGCTCCGGCGGGGTCCTCGTCGACCCGCCGACCGCGGCAGCGCTCGCCGCGGTCCCGTCGAACGACCCGGTGAGCACGACCGAGGTCGCCGACGAACTGGACGTCCCGCGAGCGACCGCACGGGACGCACTCCTCGAACTGACCGCAGCCGACGACCTCGCGCACCGACAGGTCCGCGGTCGCGTCGGCGTCGTCGACGTCTGGTATCGGCCGCGCGAGACCGACGAGGCGACGCTCGACGACCGCGTCGACGACGCACTCGCCGAACTCGCCGTCCCCGGTGCGAGCGAACTCATGCAGGACTGGCGGCGCGACGCCGTCCGCGAAGCGTTCGAGCACCTCCGGGACGCCGAGCGAGCGGACGCCTCGGCGGTCGTCGACGCCGTCTACCCGACTCACGAGGCCGGATACGACAGCGAGGAGGCGTGGTGGGGGATGGTCGCACCACGCCTGTCGCGACTCCCCGGCGTCGAATCCGGCGGGGACGGCGACCCCTGGCGGTTCGTCGCGGACGTCTGAGAAGGGACACCGACCGGCTCCGGTAACGAAGCGCGTGCGGACCGGCCGAACGAAGCGCGCGAGTCAGTAGATGAGTTCGTCGTCGTTCTCGACCATGTAGAGCGTGCGCGCCGCGATGTTCACGGCGTGGTCGCCGACGCGCTCCAGGTCCCGGATCGTCAGGAGGAGGCGGGAGACGTCCGCCATGAGCGTCTCGACGTTCGCGCCGTCCTCGAGTTCCGTCTCGATGAGGTCCCGGACCACCATCTCGCTCGCGTCCTGACAGAGTTCGTCGAGGTCGTCGTCGCTCGCCGCGATCTCGCGGCACGCGACGGTGTCCTCGGTCTCGTAGGCGGCCATGGCGTCGCGCACCATCTCCGCGGTGACGTCGCCGATAGCTTGCACGTCGACCTCCGGGAACACGTCGCGGTCCGCTTCGAGCGTGTACTCCGCGAGGTTCACCGCGAGGTCGCCGACGCGCTCCAGGTCGGTGATGATCTTGAACGACGCGGCGATGAACCGGAGGTCGCTCGCGACCGGTTGCTGGAGCGCGATGAGGTCGATGCACTCCTGTTCGAGTTCGAGGTACGTGTCGTTGACCTCGCCGTCGCCCTCGATGACGGAGCGAGCGCGCTCGTCGTCCTTGGATTCCAGGGCGACGAACGCGTCCTGGAGGCGGTCGAGGACGAGTTCGCTCATGTAGAGGATGTCCTCGCGTAGCTCCTCCAGTTGGTCCTGGTAGGTCTGTCGTGGCATACGCGAACCTCAGACCGTCCCCGTTCAAAAATCTTCGTCACTCGACCCCGCTGTTTCTATAGTGTGTATATCGTTCTATTTGACTATATACTACACGTAGTTCTCTAGTGTGGGCGGGAGCGATACCGACGCACTTCGAGCGGGTTCGCTGCTGGGCTCTCGGCGGTATCGGCGGCTCCTCCCGGCATTCTGGCGTCCACGTGGGGATCGCCACCGAGCCGACCGCGTCGATATATAGGAATAGTCGGATTTATGGTCGGCGGTTGGATATCGACTGGCATGGAGACGCGCAAGGTGCAGGTGACCGGTGGGTCGACGTTCACCGTCTCGCTCCCGAAGGACTGGGCGACCGAGAACGGCGTGTCGGCGGGGACGACGGTCGAGTTCTACCCGGAGGACGACTCGCTGCTGTTGACGCCGAAGAGCGAGACGGAGCGCACGCGCGGCGCGCTCGACGTCACGAACCTGGAGGGCGAGCAGTTGACGCGCGCGGTGATGACGATGTACGTCTCGGGGTTCGACATCATCGAACTCGAGGCGAACCGCATCACGACCGACCAGCGTCGCGCCATCCGCGAGGCCACTCAGGGCCTGGTCGGCGTCGAGGTCCTGGAGGAGACCGGGGATAGCGTCGTCATCCAGGACCTCCTCGATTCCTCCGAGTTGAGTATCACGAACGCGGTGACGCGGATGCGCCTCATCGCGCAGTCGATGCTGGAGGACGCGGTGACGGCGCTCGTGGAGAACGACACGGACGTGGCGCGCGACGTCGTGGAGCGCGACGAGGACGTCGACCGGCTCTGGTTCGTCGTCTCCCGCATCTTCCGGTCGACGCTCCGGTCGCCGCGGGCCGCCGAGGAACTCGGCGTGAGCCGCGAGGACTGCTTCGACTACCACTCGAGCGCGCGCCAGCTCGAACGGATCGCGGACCACGCGGCGAAGATCGGGAACCTCGCGCTCGACCTGGAGGGGATGGACGACGAACTCGCGGGCGCGTTCGACGACCTGCACGAGGACGCGTCGAACGTCGTCGACCTGGCGATGGACGCGCTGTTCGAGGCGGACGCCGACGAGGCGACGCGGCTCGCGAACCAGGCGCGCAAGGACATCCTCGGCATCGACGAGCACACGCGACGCATCGACGAGTTGCTCCGGGAGCGCGACCCGCAGGTCGCACAGAGCCTCGGGCTCGTCGTCGACTCGCTGTCCCGTAGCGCGGACTACGGCGGGAACATCGCCGAGACCGCCTTGCAGAAGGCTGCACCGAGCCCCTGAGCGCGCGAACGGAGCACTGGACGACTGCGCGAGCGGGCTGAGGAAGGGATACGCGGCGAGTGCGGACCGAGGGATTTTCGACGCTGTGGCGTGGAGTGTGGGGGTATGACTGACGAACCCGCGGAGCGAATCGTGCCGGCGGTTCACGACACGGCCGAGGACATCGCGTCGATGGAGATTCGAGGTGCGGCGACGATCGCTGACGCGGCCGCAGGTGCGCTCGCGACGCAGGCGGAGGCGTCGACCGCGGAGACGCCCGAGGCGTTCGAGGCGGAGTTGAAGGCGGCGGCGCGACGGCTCTACGAGACGCGGCCGACGGCGGTGTCGCTCCCGAACGCACTCCGGTTCGTGCTCTGGGACATGGAAGGCGGGAGCGTCGACGCGCTCCGGGAGAGCGTCGCCGAGAGCGCGGCGGGCTTCCAGACGGACCTCGCGGAGGCCCAGGACCGACTGGGTCGCATCGGCGCGAACCGGCTGCGGGACGGCGACGTCGTGATGACGCACTGTCATTCGACGGACGCGTTGTCGTGCGTGAAGGCGGCGCTCGACCAGGGGAAGGACATCTCGGCGGTCGTGAAGGAGACGCGACCGCGAAAGCAAGGTCACATCACCGCCGAACAGCTCCGCGAGTGGGGCGTGCCCGTGACGCTCGTCGTCGACAACGCCGCGCGCCGATACCTGGAGCGCGTCGACCACGTGCTCGTCGGCGCGGACTCCATCGCGGCCGACGGCAGCGTCATCAACAAGATCGGGACGTCCGGGCTCGCGGTGAACGCGCGCGACCGCGGCGTCCCCATCATGGTCGCCGCCCAGACCATCAAACTCCACCCGGGAACGTTGACGGGTCACACCGTCGAGATCGAGAACCGCGACGAGAGCGAGGTGCTCGAGGACGCGGAACGCGACCGCATCACGGGCGGTGACCCCGACGACGCGGACCTCGTCGTCGAGAACCCGGCGTTCGACGTGACGCCGCCGCGGTACGTCGACGCGATCGTCACCGAACGCGGCCAGTTCCCGCCCGAGAGCATCGTGACGCTCATGCGCGAGCTGTTCGGGACCGACGTCGGCGAACCCTGGGAGTGACGCGTCGATAGTCGCACGCGCCGGTAAACCGCCGGGAGCGAAGCGCCAGCAGACCGCCTCGTGCGAACGTGCGGGTGTCCCGACCGGAACCTTCTTTCCACTCCCCGTACCGAGGATATGACATGGTTGGTGGCGTTTACACGATTCCGTCGCTGTTGTACGTGGTGCCGCTTCTCCTCGCGTTCTTCGGGGTGGCGGCGCTCCTGTGGGCGATACAGCCCCCGACGACGGACTGGACGGTGGTGTCGTTCGCGCCGTGGATGGCCATCGGGTCAGTCCTCTTCCTGCTCGACGGCCTCGAGGCGTACCCCGCCATCGTCGCGCCACTGTTCGGGCCGGTGACGGTGTACGTGACGACCGCGATATTCGCGGGGTTCGTCTGGATACTCATGACGTTCATCGCCGGCATCCGGAAGGGGTTCGACATCTACTACGGCGTCGGCGTGTTCGGCGGTGGCGTCGCCCTCATGCTCGTCGTCTTCCTGTTCCTGACGGGTATCAACGCGCAGACGTTCAACCCCGTCTATCCGGTGTTCGGGACGATCGTCGCGGCGCTCGTGACGGCGCTCGCGTGGGTGCTCCTCTCGTTGACGTACACGGACGTCGCGCGGTACACGGGGCGGACGGGTGCGTTCGTCGTGTTCGCGCATTCGCTCGACGGCGTGTCGACCGCGCTCGGGTACGACCTCCTGGGGGCGGGTGAACGCACGCCGCTGTCGCGGGTCATCCTCGAGTTCTCGGGGAGTCTGCCGACCGCGCAGTACGTCGGCGCGGGCTGGCTGTTCGTCGTCGTGAAGGTCGTGCTCGCGCTCGTCATCGTCGCGGCGTTCCGCGAGTACCTCGAGGAGTCGCCGCGGCGCGCTCGATTGGTGCTCGCGTTCGTCGCGGCGGTCGGGTTCGGCCCGGGCGTGTACAACCTCCTCCAGTTCACGTTGACCGACCAGGACGTCGTGTTCGCGGCCGTTCGCGCGCTCGGAGGTGCCTGACGTGCGGGTGCTCGTTGCCGGGCACGTGAACTGGGACGTGACGCTGCGGGTCGACCAACTCCCGGAGCCGGACGGCGAGTCGCGCATCCACGACCAGCGTTCCTCCGGGGGTGGGTCGGCGGCGAACGTCGCGTACGACCTGACGCTGCTGGACGTTCCCGCGGGGATCGTGGGGAGCGTCGGCGACGACGAGTACGGGTTCCTCGCGACGCGGGAACTGGAGGAGTCGGGCGTGGACCTGTCGGGGATGGCGCGTGTCGAGGGTGCGGAGACGACGGTGAAGTACGTGCTCGTCGAGGAGGGCGGCGAGGTGTCGATGCTCGCGAACGACGGCGCGAACGAGGCGGTTGCGCCAGCGGACGTCGACGACGCGTTCGTCGCGAGCGCCGAGCACGTCCACCTGACGAGTCAGCGGCCGGATACGGCGGCACACATCGCGCGGGTCGCGAGCGACGCGGGGGCGACGGTGAGCGTCGACCCGGGGCGGCGGCTCGCGCACCGCGATTACGGCGACGTGCTCTCGAACGCTGACGTGGTGTTCGTGAACGACAAGGAGGCGGAGGTGGTACTGGACGCGCCGCCGAAGGAGGTGTTCGCGGGCCAGGTGCTCGTCGTCAAGCGCGGCGCGGCGGGTGCGGAGGTGCACGCGCCCGAGGGGCACTTCGAGCACCCGGGGTTCGGTATCGACCCCGTGGACACGACGGGCGCCGGGGACGCGTTCGCGGCTGCGTTCGTCGCGACGCGCCTGGACGGCGGCGACTACCACACCGCGCTGGAGCGCGCGAACGCCGCCGGCGCGTACACCGCGAGCACGGAAGGTGCGCGGCAGGCGCCGACGAGCGACGCGCTCGCGGCGTTCCTCGACGAACGGACGTAGTTCGGCGACGGCGACCCGCTACGCCGCCTCTATCTCCTTGAGGTTCACGTCCTCGTAGCCGTCGGCCTGCGCGCGCTCGCTGGCCTTCTCGATGGCTTCCTGCGTGTCGAACACGCCGTCCTCGACGGCGACGGTGTACGTCACGACGTCGTCCTGGTCTCCCACCCAGAGGTGCACGTCCACGTCCTGCATGCCCGAGTCGTCATCGTCCTGCGGGAAAAAGGTACGGCGCCCGACGGAGGGTGGCGAGCCAGCGGTCGGCGGTGGTCGCGGGCGGCGCGCTCCCGGCCGGCGTGCTCGCGCCCGGCGCGCTCAGCGGTGCGTCGCGAGCCGACGTTTGAGGCGCTTGGCGGCGTCGCCGGCGGCGTCGAAGTACGCCTTCTCGCCGCTTGTGTTCTCGCCGGCGAAGATGATGCCGCGCGAGGAGTTCACGAGCCCGACGTCGCGGCCGTCGCGCTCCGCGAGCCCGAACTCGACGGCGGCTTCGGCGTCGCCGCCCTGCGCGCCGACGCCCGGGACGAGGAAGGGGAGGTCCGGGACGAGGTCGCGCACCGCTTCGAGTTCGTCGGGCGTGGTCGCGCCGACGACGAGCCCGACGTTCCCGTGCTCGTTCCACGTGCTCGCGAGGCGCGCGACGTGCTCGTACACGGTGCCGCCGTCAGCGAGCTCGTGGTCCTGGAGGTGCTTCCCGCCCGGGTTCGACGTCCGGCAGAGCACGAAGACGCCCTTGTCCTCGCGGTCGAGGAACGGCTGGAGGCTATCACGCCCCATGTAGGGGTTCACGGTGATGGCGTCGACGTCGTCGAGCACCTGCGCGTACTGGCGCGTGGTGTTCCCGATGTCGGCGCGCTTCGCGTCGAGGAGCACGGGAACGTCCTTCCCGTGGGCGTACGCGACGGTCTCCTGGAGTGCGCGCCAGCCGTCGGGGTCCTCGTAGAACGCCGCGTTCGGCTTGAACGCGGCGGCGTGCTCGTGGGTCGCGTCGATGATGCGTCGGTTGAACGCCCACCGCGGGAGGTCGTGGTCCGCGAGGAACTCGGGGATGCGTTCCGGGTCCGGGTCGAGGCCGACCGAGACCGGCCCCCCGGTGGACTCGATGCGGTCCGCGACGCGCTCGAAGAAGCCAGCTGTCATACGAGCACGCGCTCGCCCGGCACAAATCGGTCTTTCCATTCGCCCCCACGCGCACTCGACCAGTGTCGGTCTCCGACCGCCGGGTCCACGAGGCGACCAGGGCGATGAGGCGCCCAGGGCGATGAGGCGCCCAGGGAGATGAGGCGCCCAGAGGAGTGCGCGAGGCGACTGCAGGCGAATCTTCAATACCGAGGCGGTCCCCGTTCTTGACGTGACTGTCTACGAGACCGACGTCCCCGGCGTCGGACGGAAGTTCGAACTGGAGGTCGGTGACGAGTCGCGACTCGTCGTCCTCCTGCATCACGACGGCCGCCGCGAGCTGTTCGTCCGCGAGCGCCCCGAGGCGGACAGCGAACGCGTCGCGGACCTCACCGGCGAGCAAGCCCGCAAGCTCGGCGCGGTCCTCGGCGGTGCGTACTTCCAGCCCGTCGAGTTCTCGAACACGAGCGTCCCCCTCGGTGACGCCATCATCGAGTGGGTGACGATACCCGAAGGGTCGCCGGTCGAGGACGTGACGCTCGCGGACTCGAACCTCCGGGACGCCACCGGCGCGAGCGTCATCGCGGTCCAGCGCGGCCCGGACACCATCGCGAACCCGGACGCGGACACCACGCTCAACGCGGGTGACGTCCTCGTCGCACTCGGGACGCGCGACGAACACGCGGAACTGGAGTCGTTCGTCACCGCCGCGTAATCGTGGCGGAACCCCTCCTGTTCCAGGCTGCCGTCGCCATCGTCGTCCTCGCAGCCGCCGGCCTGCTCGCCCACCGATTCGGGCAGTCCGTCATCCCCGCGTACATCGTCGTCGGTATCGTCGTCGGTCCGAACGCGCCCGTCGTCGAAGGCGTCTCGCTGAACCTCCTCGAGAAGTACGAGTTCATCACGCTGTTCGCCGAACTGGGTATCGTCCTCCTGTTGTTCTTCATCGGCCTGGAGTTCAGCGTCGACCGCCTGCTCGCGCGCCGCGGCGAGTTCACGCGCGCCGGCACCGTCGACTTCGTCGCGAACGCCGGCGTCGGCCTCGCCATCGCGCTCGCGTTCGGCTTCGACCCGCTCGAAGCCGCGTTCGTCGCCGGCATCGTCTACATCTCCTCCTCGGCGATCGTCACGAAGACGCTCGTCGACCTCGGGTGGGTCGCCGACCCCGAGGCCGAGCCCGTCCTCGGCGTGCTCGTGTTCGAGGACCTCGTCATCGCCGTCTACCTCGCGATCGTCTCCGCGGTCGCCACCGGCGCGGGCGACCCCGTCGTCTCCGTCGGTATCGCGCTCGCGTTCCTCGTCGTCCTGTTCGCGGTCGCTCGCTTCGGCGGCCCGGTCGCCGAGCGCGTGTACGCCCACGAGTCCGACGAACAGTTCCTGCTCGGCGTCTTCGGGACGCTCGTCCTCCTCGGCGCTGCGGGGCTCGCCGCGGGCGTGAGCGAGGCCGTCGCCGCGTTCTTCCTCGGGATGGCGTTCAGCGAGACGAGTCACGTCGAACGCATCGAACGCATCCTCTCGCCCGCTCGCGACCTGTTCGCGGCGGTGTTCTTCCTCTCCATCGGCCTCCAGACGGACCTCGGGACGGTCAGGAGCGCGCTCGCGCTCGTCGTCGTCGCCGTCGTCCTCACGACCGCGAGCAAGCTCGCGTCGGCGTACTACGCCGGCCGGACGTACGGCCTCGACCAGCGACGCTCGGTCCGCGTCGCGGTCGCGCTCGTCGCGCGCGGCGAGTTCTCGCTCGTCCTCGCCGCCATCGCCACGAGCGTCGGCACCGGCGCGCTCGGCACCGAGATTCCCGCGTTCGCCGTCGGCTACGTGCTCGTGATGAGTATCCTCGGCACGACGCTCATGCGGTACAGCGACCTCATCACCGACCGGCTCGCCCCCGCGACGTGACGGAAACGGAGAGACGTGGTCGCGTCAGCGTCGTCGCACCCGAGCGGCGACGCGACGCCGCGGTGCCGCGGCGCCGTCAGGGTCGCTGGTCGCCGGCCTCGATACCGGCGTCGGTGATCTGTAACTGGACGCTCTCGCCGGCGGGTTTCGCGCGATGCTTCTCCAGGGTCGCCTTCCGGTTCCCGCCGCGGAACCGGTCGATGCGGACGACCGTCCCCGTCCAGTGCTCGAGGGTGTGACCGCCGAGCGCGCGCGTGCGGTCGCTGTCCGGGTCGCTGAACACCTGGTTCGTGACGACCACCGCGAGGTCGTGCCGGCGCGCGAGCCCGAGGAGGTGCGTGACCTGGTTCGCGACCTCGCGGAGCGAATCCCCGCCCTCGGCGTCGTTCCCGCGCTCCAACCGGTAGAAGCCCGTGACGGAGTCGACGACGACGAGGTCCGCCTGTTCGGCGAACTCCGCGACGTCCTGGACCGCCTCGGCCTGCTCGTCGAAGTCGAGCGCGTCCTTCACCACGACGTTCCCCGTGACGTCGTCGAGGGCCACGCCTGCTGCGTCCGCGGCCGCGGCCGCCACCGCCTCGAAGCGGTCCAGCGACAATCCCTCGGTGTCGACGTACACGACGAGCCCGCCCTGGGCGGCGACCGCGACGCTCGCCGAGAGCGCGACGTTCGTCTTCCCCGCCGCCGGCGGCCCGTACACTTGCGTGACGGTCCCGCGCTCCAGTCCACCACCCAGCAGGTCGTCGAGGGGGCCACAGCCCGTCGAGATGACGCCGTCGTTCACGAAGGTACTGGGGACGGGACCGCACAAAAACGCACGGGAAGCGACGCGGCCCACGCGACCCGGAGCGCGGCCGCGTCGTCGCCGCGCACTCGGCCGTCAGCAGCTCGGTTTCTTCAGGAGCGTGTCGTCGCCCGTATCGGAATCGGCGGTGCGGACGTACCGCTGTCCGTCGCGTTCGACGGCCGCGAGTCGGAAGCGTTCGCCCTTGTAGGAGACGACGATGGTCTTCTCGTCCTCGGCGATCATCTCGTGGACCTCCGCGGGCGTCCGCGTCGTGATCGACCCCGAGCGCGTCGTGAACCCGATCTCCTCGATGCACCGGCAGTCGTCGACGTCGGCGTCGTAGTCCATGCTCACGCACGCGACCTCGTAACTCGCCATGTCAGTCCTTTGGCGGGCGAACGGGAAGAGCGTTCGGCGGCACCGCGCTCGCGTCTGGCGTCGAGCCCGCGGTGACGGGACTTATCTCGCCGGCGCTCGAACCGGCGTGGCGTGATAGTGGTCGCGACGGCGGACTTCGAGGTGTATCACGACGTGGTGGGGGAGCTGCGCGACCGCGGGGTGGCGTTCACGACCGTCGAACCCGGCGACAACCTCCCCGAGAACGCCGCGGTCGTCGTCACCGGCCCGGGAGAGCGCGACACCGTCGAGCGCGACGCCCTGGGGGGCGACAGCGTCGAGGGCGTGCACGTCGTGGAGGCGGAGCCGGACGCGCCGCGAAAGGCGGTGGAGGCGGCGCTCGCGTACCTCCGCGGCGGCGACGGCCGGACGGTCGTCGGCGTCGACCCGGGCCGCAAACCCGGTATCGCGGTGCTCGCCGGGGGCGTCGTGGTGGCGGCGTTCCAGGTGCCGGCGAGCGACGCGGCCGCCGTCGTCAGTGAGGAGGTCGCCGGGGAGACGGACGCGGTGGTGCGCGTCGGCGACGGCGCGCGCCGCGAGGGCGCGAAGGTGATCGGCGGCCTCCAGGACGTCCGCGTGGAACTCGTCGACGAGACCGGGACGACGCCCTATCTGGGAACGGGCGCTCGCGGCATGGGCGACGTCCTCGCGGCGGTGAACATCGCGCGCACCGAGGGCGAGCCCGTCGAGTCCCGCGAGTTCGAGCCGACCGACGGCGAGATACAGCGCGTCAAGGACCGGTCGCGAGAGCTGTCGCCGGACAACCGCGCGGTCGACACCGCGCTCGCGCGTCGCGTCGCTCGCGGCGAACTCGATGTCGAGGCCGCGCTCGCCGAGCACCGCGCCGAGGACGACGGCGACGACGATGGCGACGGCGAAGTCGAAGAGGACGCGTAACGCGAGGCTGGACGCTCGCGGCGAGTGAACGAAACGATATCAGGAGCAGTGACGGTGGGCCGCGCCGTCGCCCCGCGGGGCAGTGTGCGAGGCCGGCCGAGGTGGGCGGTCGGTGCGGGGCGACGCCGGTCGGACCAGTGGGCGCTTGCACTGGCGGTCAGCGGGCAGTCAGCGTGCCGTCATCGGGCGGTCCGCGGCAGCGGGCAGTCAGCGTGCGTTCCAGGCGCAGTGCGTGCACGCGGGAACGCCCTGCACGTTCGCGAGGTCGCTCTCGCACGCCGGACAGGCGGTCGCGCCGGCGGGCCCCCCGTCGGTGACGGGGGTCGGTTCGTCGACGCTGGTGGTGGTGGACGCGTCGGCGTCCTCGAGGGTGACGTCGACGCCGCGGTAGCAGCCGAACGTGAAGTCGTGGGCTTCGGTGGGGTCGGCCATCTCACCTCCAACTGGCACCGCATCGAGTATAAGGCTATGTCTGGATGGATATATGTGCATCCCGCTTCCTAGAGGTGTATAAGGAGTACTTTCGAGTGGGTGGCGGCCGACGCTAGACTGGCGAGAGAGACCTTGTTCCTGCGTCACACGCCCTCGTAGTACGTGCTCTCGGCGCGCCGAACGACCTCTCTGATAGGCAGTCCGGTCTCCCTGGCAACGCGCGCGGCGTCGTCGTACTCGGCGCTCGCGTCGTAGCGCTCGCCGGCCTCGTCGCTCGCGACCTTCACCGTCACCTCGTGGGACTCCCCGTCGACGTCGACCGTGACGGTCTCGAACGCGCGGTCGGCGACCCAGCGGTGACTCGTGCTCGCCGCCCGGACGCCGAGCGTCCCGGTCTCCTCGGCGAGCCGGCGCGCGACCGCGTCCGCGTCAGCCGGCGCGCACACGACCTTCACGAGATGCCCCGGCCGCGACTTCTTCATCGTCGTCGGGAGAACCGTCGTGTCGTACGCCCCGGCGTCGGCGAGCGCGTCCTGCAGGCCGCCCAGTACTTCCGGCGTCGCGTCGTCCAGGTTCGTCTCCAGCACCGCGACGTCCTCCCGACGGAGGCCGCCCGTGGCGTCACCAACAGAGGCCCGCAGCACGTTCGGATGCGCGTCGAACGACTTCGAGCCCGCGCCGTACCCCGAGGCGTCCACCGTCATCGACGGCAGCGAATCCACGCCGTCGGCGTAGTACGCCAGCAGCGCCGCCCCCGTCGGCGTCAGGAGTTCGACGTCGATGGGGCCACCGCGTACCTGCCAGTCCGCGCGCTCCGCGAGCTCCATCACCGCCGGCGCCGGAACCGGATACGTCCCGTGCGCCATCTCGACGCTCCCGCCGCCGACCGCGACCGGCGTCGTCACCACGCGCTCCACGTCGAGGTCGTGCACGAGCGCGCACGCCCCGACGACGTCCGCGATGGCGTCGTCCGTCCCGACCTCGTGGAAGTGCGTCTCCACCAGCTCGACGCCGTGCACGCTCGCCTCCGCCTTCCCCAAGAGTTCGAACGCGCCGAGCGCGTCCTCGCGAACGCCCGCCGGCAGGTCGAGCCCCTCGACGAACTCCACGACCGCCGCGTACGACCGACTCGCGCCGTGGCCCTCACTCGAATCACCGTGCACGTGGTCGTGACCGTGTTCGTGGTCGTGGTCGTCGTGACTGTGTTCGTGGTCGTGGTCGTCGTGACTGTGTTCGTGGTCGTGGTCGTCGTGACCGTGTTCGTGGTCGTGGCTGTGGCCGTCGCCGTCGTCCTCCTCGTCGCTGTCGTTCTCGCCGGTGGCGTCGTCGTGGACGACGTCGACCTTCGTGGCGGTGATGCCGTTCCTGTCCACGTCGTGAACCTCGTAGGTGACGGGGAGCTGGGCGGCGAGGTCGTCGAGGACGCCCGGGTCCGCGCCGGCAGCGACGAGCGCACCCATGAGCATGTCGCCGCTGGCGCCGGTCCGACCGTCGAACGCGAGCGTTCGCATACCTCAACGAGCGGTGGCGAGCGCGAAAAGGCCCGCGGTCGGCTGCGACCCCCACACCAGCGCCGCGACTGGCTTCGGTCGAGCGGCGAGATGTGCGACCGCGAGGGACTAAGTGCGGTGGGTGCGTACGAATCGAACGTGTTCGAGGGTCTCAGAGATCGATGGGCGGCGTGGCGGGGGGACGGCGAGCCGGCGCACTCGCGGCCGCTCGGCGTCGTCCAGAAGCGGGGGCGCGAGGTGTTCGGCGTGAAACTCGGCGACGCGAAGGGCTGGCAGCCCGACTGGCGGGACGTCGAGGACCTCCACGAGGAGGCGATGGAGCGCTACGAGATCCGGCCGACGCCGGTCGGCCACGAGGTCGCGACAGTGCACTTCGACGCGGACGGCAACGTCGTCGACGTGGAGTGGTTCGACGAACCGCGTGCACCGGACGCGGCGTAAGTGGTCGGCGACGCCGATAGCGTTATGCGGCCCGCCAACAACCTTGCTAGTGAGTGGCATGGGTGGGTTGGTGACGTCCCGACGAGACGGTGACGGACCGCCGAAACCCCGTCTGAGCAAAAGACATATCGGGACCGGAGACCCACGTTCGACCATCCAGGCAGTCCCCAAATCATGAACGAAGTCCAACTGGAGGTGGCGAAGGCGTACCCGAACGACTCGGGGCGCGGTATCGCGCGACTTGACCCGGACACGCTCCTGCACCTGAAGCTCAGTCCCGGCGACATCATCGAGATAGAAGGTGCGGACACGACCGCGGCGAAGGTCTGGCGCGCGGACCGACAGGACTGGAACACCGACACCGTCCGCATCGACGGGTTCACGCGGCAGAACGCCGACGTCGGTATCGGCGAACGCGTGACCATCCGGAAGGCCGAAGCGACGAAAGCGGACAAGCTCACGCTCGCACCGCCCGAGGAAGCGAGCGTGCAGTTCGGGAGCGACGCGGCGGGCATGGTCAAACGCCAGATCCTGAAGCGCCCGGTCGTCGAGCGCGACATCGTGCCCGTGATGTCCTCGACGAACCATCCGTTCATGCGCTCGCCCGGGCAGGCGATCCCGCTCATCGCGGTGGAGACCCAGCCGGAGGGCGTCGTCCTCATCACCGAGGACACCGACGTCGAACTCCGCGAGGAACCCATCAGCGGGTTCGAGAAGACCGGGGGCGGCATCACGTACGAGGACATCGGCGGCCTCCAAGGCGAGATCCAGCGCGTCCGGGAGATGGTCGAACTCCCGATGAAGCACCCCCAGATCTTCAAGAAGCTCGGCATCGAGCCGCCCCAGGGCGTGCTCCTGCACGGCCCGCCGGGCACCGGGAAGACCTTGTTGGCGAAGGCGGTCGCGAACGAGACGTCCGCGAGCTTCTTCTCCATCGCGGGCCCCGAGATCATCTCGAAGTACTACGGCGAGTCCGAGCAACAGCTCCGCGAGATCTTCGAGGACGCGACCGAGGAGTCGCCCTCCATCATCTTCATCGACGAACTCGACTCCATCGCGCCCAAGCGCGAGGACGTCACGGGCGAGGTCGAGCGTCGCGTCGTCGCGCAGCTGTTGACGATGATGGACGGCCTCGAGAGTCGGGGGCAGGTCATCGTCATCGCCGCCACCAATCGCGTCGACTCCGTCGACCCAGCGCTCCGTCGCCCGGGCCGGTTCGACCGCGAGATCGAGATCGGCGTGCCTGACGAGACGGGCCGCGAGGAGATCCTCCAGATTCACACGCGCGGGATGCCGCTCTCCGACGACGTGAACCTCCCGAGTCTCGCGAGCGAGACGCACGGGTTCGTCGGCGCGGACATCGAGAGCCTCACGAAGGAAGCGGCGATGAAGGCACTCCGGCGGTACCTCCCCGAGATCGACCTGGACGAGGAGGACATCCCGCCGAGCCTCATCGACCGCATGATCGTGAAGCGCGACGACTTCCGTGGCGCGCTCAACGAGGTGGAGCCGAGTGCGATGCGGGAGGTCCTCGTCGAACTCCCGAAGATCACGTGGGACGACGTCGGCGGGCTCGACGACGCGAAGCAGAACATCGAGGAGTCCATCCAGTGGCCGCTCAATAACCCGGAGAAGTTCGAGCGGATGGGTATCGACCCGCCGGCGGGCGTCCTGCTCTACGGGCCGCCGGGGACGGGGAAGACGCTGATGGCGAAGGCGGTCGCGAACGAGACGAACGCGAACTTCATCAGCGTCCGCGGTCCCCAACTGCTCTCGAAGTGGGTCGGTGAGTCCGAGAAGGCGATCCGGCAGACGTTCCGGAAGGCCCGCCAGGTCTCCCCCACGGTGATCTTCTTCGACGAGCTCGACTCGCTCGCCCCCGCCCGTGGTGGCGAGGTCGGGTCGAACGTCAGCGAGCGCGTCGTCAACCAGCTTCTGACCGAACTGGACGGCCTGGAGGAGATGGGCGAGGTGATGGTCATCGGGGCGACGAACCGCCCGGACATGATCGACCCTGCACTCATCCGGTCGGGGCGGTTCGACCGCCTCGTGATGGTCGGCCAGCCCGAGCTCGAGGGTCGCGAGCAGATCCTCCGCATCCACACGGAGGACACGCCGCTGTCGCCGGACGTGAGTCTCCGCGAGCTCGCGGAGATGACCGACGGGTACGTCGGCAGCGACCTGGAGTCCATCGCGCGCGAAGCCGCCATCGAGGCGTTGCGCGCGGACGACGAGGCGACCGCGGTCGACATGAAGCACTTCCGGACCGCGATGGAGTCCGTCCGTCCCACCATCACGGACGACCTCCTCGAGTACTACGACCAGATCGAGGACGAGTTCCGCGGCGGCGCCGCGGAGACCCGCGACCGCCGGGGCGGCCGTATCGGCTTCCAGTAGTCGAGCGCGGCCGTATCGGCTTCCAGTAGTCGACTGCGTGCGTTCTTCTGTTGCCGGTGTTCGGTGGTCGGTGACCGGCTGGTTCGGGGCGAGTGCCTGCGGAAACGATTTTACGCGCGCTCCGCTTAGGACGCGCCAGTGTCTTCGGTTACCTCGACGCGTCGTACCGCAAACGGTCCGTATCGACCGACTCGTGACCCGCAGGTGCTCTTGCTCGTCGGTATCGTCGTCGCCGTCGTCGGCCTATGGGTCGTGGGGGTGATGTCGCCGGCGACGCTCTCGGGTGGGGAGAGCGGGCCGGTGTTCCCGTTCCGCGACCAGAGCGAGGACGGCCGGGTGTCGGTGTCGGTGAATCGGTCGGCGGTGGACCCCGGCGACCTGGTTGCGGTGACGGTGTCGGTCGATGGGAAGCCGGTGAGCGACGCGACGGTTCGAGTTGCGGGTGCGTCGTACGCGACGAGTGGCGATGGGACAGCTGTGGTGTCGGTCGACGACCCGGGGTCGTACGAGGTGACTGGGGTGCGTCCGGACGGGAATCGGTCGGCGACGACGACCCTCCGGGTGCGGCGGTTCGAGAGTGCGCTGTCGGTGTCGGTCCCCGAGTCCGTGGTGACTGGCGAGTCGATGCCGGTTCGCGTGGCTCGCGAGAACGGGAGCGCCGTCGATGCGGTCGTCGCTGCTGACGGGGAGACCGTTCGGACTGGCGCGGACGGCGTCGCGAACGTGACCTTCGACGTCGCTGGCGAGTTCGAAGTGCGGGCGTCGAAGGAGCCGACTGCGGAGTACCGGTTCGTCGAGGCGACTGGGGCGGTGACGGTGGAGCGGCGAGCGGTGGCGTTGGTCGCGACCGCGAACCGGAGCGCGCCCCGGGTCGACGAACCGGTCGCGGTGTCGGTGCAGCGGCGAGACACGGGTGAGGCGGTGAACGCGACGCTGTCGCTCGACGGTCGGACGGTCGCGACGGGCGCGGACGGCGTGGCGACCGTGCGCTTCGACGCCGCGGGCGAGGTGGTCGTCGTGGCGGGCGCGAACCGGACGCAGGCGGTTCGGTTCGTCGACGGTCGGGCGCGCGTCGACGTGCGACGGATTCCCGTTCCGCTCTCGGTGTCGGTGTCGCCGAACCCGGTTCGGGAGGGCGAGCGTGCTCGGTTCGTCGTTCGACGGACGGATACGGGCGAGCGCGTCGGCGCGTCCGTGGAACTCTACGGGAGCGCGTACCCGACGGGGGCGGACGGTCGCGTCTCGTTCCCGTTCTACGCGCCGGGGAACGCGACGGTGTCGGCGTCGAAGGCGTCCACGGCGCGCGAGCGATTCGTGGGTGCGAACGCGTCGTTCGTCGTCGTCGGCCCGGAGGTCGTCGCGGACGCGGTCGCGGTCCCGGAGACGGCGCCGGCGGACGGGACGATGCGCGTGAACGCGACGCTCTCGAACGTCGGGAACGAGCGCGCGAGCGAGGACGCGGTCGTGACGGTCGGAACGGCGACGACGCGCGTCAGGACGACGGTCCCGGCGGGCGAGACGACGACCGCGAGCTGGCAGGTGACGACGCCGGACGCGACCGGGAACGTCACCGTCGTCGTCCGCTACGAGGAGGTCCGCGTCGAGCGCACGGTCCGGCTCGTCGCGTCGACGAACGACTCGGCGAACGGGACGACCGGTCCGTCGGCGAACGCGCCCGTCCGCGAGCGTGCTGGCCCAGTGCTCGTGCACTCGGCCCTGGACTCGCGCGCCGCGAGTGGGCTGTCAGACGGTCTGGCCGTGGGTTCGCACGACTCTCGCAGCCGACTGCCGGCAATCGGTGGCGAACCGGCCGTCTGAACCGGTAACTCGCGGTGAACGAGTTGGTCGTGGTGGCTCCGTGGTGGCGCGTGGTCGCGTGCTCGCGGCGCACTCGGACCGCGTGGTCACGCGGTGGTGGCGTGCTACTGCCCTAGTAGTTACCGACTAACATCCGAGGCGAGCCCGGATACTACGACTGGCTCTAAGGCGATTGTAAAACGTCTAGACGTCTCTCGGCCGCTCATGAAAGGTTAATGTGTTGACTAGAGCGCGGTGAAAAGAGTTGAAACCGGTCGAATAATCTCGGCATTATATGCTCCTGTCCGTCCATGGTGGAGATACGATGGCATCCCCGCTCTCCGACTCCCGCGTCCTCCCCCGCTCGCGGCACGTCACCGAATCGGTCGTCAAGCCAGTGCGCTTCCTGGGCTTCTGGAGCGCAGTCGCACTCCCGTTCCTCCACATCCCGCTCCTGCTGACCGGACTCGACGGGACCCCGGACACGCTCGCGTTCCTCGCGCTGTTCGCCCTGAACGTCCTCGCGCTCGTCGTCGGGCACGGCCACGGCGACCACTGAACCGACGCAACGCTCGAATCGACTGCCTTCCTCCACTCGGCGACGCTGGAATCGACTCCCTCCCTCACTCGGCGTCGCCGTCGTACGTTCTCAGGACGAGAGCGACCGCTGGAGTGACGCGACCTCCTCGCGGAGCGCGTCGCGTTTCACGAGCGCGAACCCGGCGAAGATGACGAGGAACCCGACGACCGTGTACGCGGTCGGCACTTCGCCCCGTATCGCCCACCCTGCGAGTGCAGCGAATATCGGGGCGACGTAACTCACCATGTTGATCTCGATGGGGCCGAGGCGCTCGAGGAGGTAGAAGTAGAGGAGGAAGCCGAGTGCGGAGGCGGCGAGGGAGAGGTACGCGAGCGACCAGAGCGCGGTCGTCGTCCACTCGACGCCGAACGTCTGCGTCTCGCCGAGCCCGAGGGAGATGCCGTGCATGATGAGTGCACCGCCGGTCATCGACCACGCTTGCATCGTCTCGATGGGGAGCTCGGCGTCGGGGACCTTCGTCAGGACGCTCCCGAGCGCGAACGATGCGGCGGCGAGGAAGACGAGCGTCTTCGCGACCGCGCCGCCGGCGAGGAGGTTCGCGGGGTCGGGGCGGACGAGGACGGCGACGCCGACGAGCGCGAGGAGCGTGCCGGCGACGGTCGCGGGCGTCACGGGGTTGTCGGGGACGAGCAGTCGCGAGAACCCGGTGGTCAGGACTGGCGAGAGTGCGACGAGGACGGCGGCGACCGCGGACGTGACCGCCGGGTCGGTCTCGCCGACGAACAGGAGGGCGTGGTACGCGGCGATCATGAGCGTCGCGCCGGCCGCGATCAGCGCCCACTCGCCGCGGCCACTGGGAATCCAGTGGTCGACGCGCCAGGCGGCGTACGCGAGCATGATGACACCCGCGATGTCGTATCGGAGTGCCGCGAACAGCACGGGTGGGACGACCTCGACGCCTTCCTTGATGGCGAGGAACGCGCTCCCCCAGACGGCGGCGAGGACGACGAACAGGACGACGTCTCGATAGCGACTCACGTCGAACGCGACGACGGGCCCCAGCCTCAATGCTTCGATTCGAAGGGCTGTCTGCCGCTACCGAAACTCCCGAGCGCTCTCGTGTGCTATGGTCTCTCACGGGGGATGGATTTAAGTCTGAGAGTCGCATCCTGTCAGCTATGGCCGCTCACGGCCGTCCCGCACTGCGGGACCTGTTCGATGAGTCGCCGACCCCCCACATCGCGCACCCGCCCCGGACCCACCATCGTGATTTCTACGTGGCGACGGACGGGTCGTTCCGCGCGAACGACGACGGGGGTATCGGCGCCGTCATCGAGACTCGAGACGGCGAGCGCGTCGCTCGCATCGCCGCAAGCGACGATGCGCCCGACAACAACGTCGCCGAATACCGCGCGCTCCACCTCGGCCTCGACGTCGTCGCCGAGCGTGCACCGCGCACAGCCAGCGTCGGCGTGCTCGTCGACCACGACGAACTCGCCGGGAACGTGAACACCGCCGTCCTCGCCGGCCACCACCCGGACTGGCAGCCGACGCGCGCCATCGAGGTGCCGACGGCGAGCGAGCACCACTGGCGCGGCATCCGCGCTCGCGTCTCCGGGTTCGACGAGGTGCGTGCCGCGCGCATCCACTCCGAGGACAACCCCGCGCACTACCTCGCGAACGCACCCCGCGAGTACGCGCACGTCAACGAGGAGCCCGACCGGTGCGTGCTCCCCGAGTCACCAGGGTCCAGCCCGCAGTACCCGCCGCCGAGCCGCGCCGACCGCCACGCCTCCGACTAACCACCTTTTGTCGGGCCGCTCCCTTCGGTCGCGGCCCGCAAAACGTGGGCGAAAAGGTGGCCTTCGAGGCTCGCGGTCCATCCACGGGGCAGTCTCTCGCTCCCGAAAACGGATGCTTCGCGTTCAGTTGCGTCGGTCAGGCGACCACAGAGACGGTCGTCTCGTCGAGTAACTCGAACACGGCGCGCTCGCCGGGTTCGATGGTCTCGCGGACGAGTGTCGCGCCGTCGACTGCGAGCGAGAACACGTACGTCTCGCCGCGCTCGCAGCGCCCGGAGAGGTACGCGCGCTCCCCGTAGGTCATCTCGCGGACGTCGTCGTACGCGACCCTCCCAGTCTCGTGCACCAGCCGGAAGTGGACGGGCGTCGTCCCCGACGCCGTCGACACGACCTCGAGCGTCGCCGGCTCCGCCAGTTCGTCCTCGGCCTCGGTCGCCGAAGCGTCGGTCTCGGTGCTGGCGTCCGCACTCGCGGCCGCTCCAGCGTCGTCGAGTCGGTCCGGGCGCGACGCCGACGCCGACGCGAATTCGTCGGCCTGGGACGCACCGACGACTCCCGCACAGGCCACGCTGACCGCAGCCGCGACGAACTCCCGTCGCTTCACGCATCCACCGACGACGCCCACTGAAAAAAGCCGGCCGGAGAGACAAACGCCGATTTGACCAACTCGCGCGCGTCTCCAGACGACCACCTCCAGCGTGTCCGAGCCATCACGTCTCGCCGCTGGCGAGCGCGACGACGCGTTCGCCATCGAGGCGACTGCGTCGCCTCGTTTCGTTCGCGGTCCGCAAAACGTGGGCGAAAAGGTGAGCGCGGAAGCTCGCTCAGTTCTCTTGCGCGTCGACGACGGCGACGCCGGCGAGGTTGACGATGTCCTTGACCTCGTCGCCGCGCTGGAGGACGTGCACGGGTTTGTCCATGCCGACGAGCATCGGGCCGATGGCGTCCGCGCCGCCGAGGCGCTGGAGGAGCTTGTACCCGATGTTCCCGGCTTCGAGGTTCGGGAAGACGAGGACGTTCGCGGGCCCTTCGAGGTCGCTGAAGTCGTACGTGCCTTCGAGGATGTCCTCGACGACGGCGGTGTCCGCTTGCATCTCGCCGTCGACGGGCGCGTCGAACTCGGGGTTCTCGCGGAGCATCCGCGCGGCGCGCCGGGGTTTGCGGGTGCCGGGGTTGTCGACGCTCCCGAAGTTCGAGTAGCTGAGCATCGCGACGCGCGGGTCGACGTTGAACTCGCGGGCCAGGTCGGCGGTGTGTTCTGCGACCTCGGCGAGCACCTTCGCGTCCGGGTCCTGGTTCACGGTTGCGTCAGCGCAGAAGATGACGCGGTTCTTGAACGTCAGCATGTAGACGCCCGCGGCGTAGTCCGCGTCCTCGGCGGTCCCGATGACCTGCAGCGGCGGCCGGAGCGCGCTCGGGTAGTGATGCGTGAGCCCCGTCATGAGGGCGTCCGCGTCGCCGGATTCGACCATCACGCTCCCGAAGTAGTTCGAGTCACGGCGCACGAGGTCGCGGGCCTCGTTCTCCGTGAGGCCCTTGCGCTTGCGGATGTCGTGCAGGCGTTTCGCGTACTCCTCGTACTCGCCGGCCTCGCGGGGGTTCGCGACCTCCGGCTCGAAGTCCAGCCCGAGGCGTTCGGTCGTCTTCGCGATCGTCTTCGGGTTCCCGATGAGCACCGGCTCCGCGATACCTTGCTCCTCGAGCTGGTACGCCGCCCGGATCATCTTCTCGTCGGTCCCCTCGGCGAGCGCGATGCGCTTCGGGTCGCTCTTTGCCTTGTTCAGGACGACGCGCATCATCTCGCGGGACTTCCCGAGCCGTGCTTCGAGGCGCTCCTCGTACGCGTCGAGTTCGACCTCGTGCCGCGCGCACCCGGAGTCCATCGCGGCCTCGGCGACCGCGGGCGCGACCTCGAACAGGACGCGCGGGTCGAGGGGCTTCGGGATGATGTAGTCCGCGCCGAACTGCAGGGGCTGGTCGCCGTACGCCTTCACGACCGCGTCCGGGACGTCCTTCTGTGCGAGTTCCGCGAGCGCTCGCGCCGCGGCGACCTTCATCTCCTCGTTGATCTCGGTCGCGCGCACGTCGAGCGCCCCGCGGAAGATGAACGGGAACCCGAGGACGTTGTTCACCTGGTTCGGGTAGTCGGAGCGCCCGGTCGCCATGATGACGGTGTCGTCGCGCGCCGCCTTCGCTTCCTCGTACCCGATCTCGGGGTCGGGGTTCGCCATCGCGAACACGATGGGGTCGCTCGCCATCGACTGCACCATCTCCTGACTGACGAGGCCGCCGATGGAGAGGCCGACGAAGACGTCCGCGCCGTCCATCGCGTCCGCGAGGTCCCCGCCGGGGACGTCTCGCGCGAACTGCTGTTTGTACTCGTTGACGTCGCCGGCGTCCGCGCGTTCCTGGGTGATGATGCCCGAGGAGTCGCACATCGTGATGTTCTCCTTCTTCGCGCCGAGGGAGACGTAGAATCGCGCGGTCGCGATGGCCGAGGCGCCGGCACCGGAGAACACGATGTCGAGGTCCTCGAGGTTCTTGCCGGATATCTCGGCGGCGTTGACGAGCGCCGCGCCGGAGATGATGGCGGTCCCGTGCTGGTCGTCGTGGAAGACGGGGACGTCCATCGAGTCCTTGAGCGCCTCCTCGATCTGGAAGCACTCCGGCGCTTTGATGTCCTCGAGGTTGATCCCACCGAACGTCGGGCCCATCGCGTCGACGGCCTCGATGATCTTCTCGGGGTCGTCCTGGTCGAGTTCGATGTCGAACACGTCGATGTCCGCGAACCGCTTGAAGAGCACGCCCTTGCCTTCCATGACGGGTTTGGAGGCAGCGGCGCCGATGTCGCCGAGGCCGAGGACGGCGCTCCCGTTGGAGACGACGCCCACGAGGTTCCCCTTCGCGGTGTACTTGTACGCGTCGTCCTCGTTCGCCGCGATCGCCTCGCAGGGCGCGGCGACGCCGGGCGAGTACGCGAGCGAGAGGTCCCGCTGGGTGTTCGTCGGCTTCGTCGTCGATATCTCGAGCTTCCCGGGGGGGTCCTCCGCGTGATAGTCCAGTGAGTCCTCGTCGAGTCCCATGGAGGAACCCACCACCGGCGCGGACTAAAAGGTAATCGAAAGCCACATTCGACGACTGTCGATAACCGGGCGGCGCGACCGGGGGCGTCCATGGTCGGATTCCGGCGTACGACGCCACCGGCCACGGTCTGGCCGGTTCGTCGGCGTCGTCAGGTGACGTACGTCGACGGCGCTCGCGTTGCGGGGAACGAACCGGGAGAAGCGACCGCGGTCAGGCGTCGTAGACGGCGGGGCGTTCCAGGGTCACGTCGAAGTCGACGGCGTCGACCGAGATGGTCGGCCAGTCGTCGCCCGTCGTCAGCGGCTCGAACCCGTCGTCGTCGACGAGCACCGTGCCTTCGCTCTTGGCGCCCTCGACGGTCGGGTTCCACGCGTACCCCTGCGGGAGGTGCACGGGCTCGGTACTCGTCGGGGTCGCGATCCACTCGCGGCCGGCGTACCCGGCGGCGCCGCCCTGGTGGTGCTCGCGCCACTCGTCGGGCCACCCGACCGCGTCGTACGCTGCCTGGACGTGCTCGAAGACGTCCGCGGCGGTGCCGTCGTCGCGACCGACGGCGCGCGTCGCCGCGAGCGCCGTCGTCTCCACGCGCGCCGCCGCCTCGTGGCGGTCGGCGAGCCAGTCGGGCGCGTCGAACGCGACCGTTCGCGTACACGACGCGTACAGGCCGTCGTCGTACGCCGTCACGGAGACGATCGCGTAGTCACCGAGCTGGTTCTCCGTCGGCGTGAAGTGCCGGTACGGCGCGGCGCGGTCGGCGCCGCCGACGAGGACGACCGGCGCGGTGAGTTCGCGCACCGAGAGCGCGACCGAGAGCGCGGACGCGACCTCGCCCTCGGTGTCAGTCGACTGGAGCTCCGTGCAGACCGCCTCGACCGCGGCGGCGGTGCGTCGGCCGACGTCCGCGTACTGCTCGCGGTCGCGCTCGGAGAGCGGCTGGCGGAGCGCGCTCGCGTCCACGTCACCGAACCCGGGGACGTCCACGTCCGCCACAGCCGGCTGGCTCGCGACCGCCGCGACCGCCGCCGGCAGGTCGCGCTCGTGCCAGGGGTACTCGACGACGGTCACGTCCTCGGCGAGTTCCTCGTCGCGCAATCGCTCGGTCTCGTTGTTCGGTGCGACGACGGTCACGTCCTCGCCGTCGTAGCCCGCTGCCGCCACGCCGATGCCCGCCTCGTGGTCGACGCGGTTGTCGCCGCCGGTCAGCCACGCGAACCCCTCGGGGCGCGCGAACCACACCGACGCCAGGTCCTCCGCGTCGAGGTAGTCGTCGAGTCGCCGTCGTTCCATACCAGCGCCGTCGAGTGGACGCGCCGTAATCCCGTCGGTTCGCGCACCGCGGAACGACCGCGATTCGCGCCCCCCAGACGAACCATCGAGGCGCCAGCCGCATCGACACGTTGGGCAACGGACACCTAGCCCCTCGTTTATTACGCACCCGTTCGATACCGGTAGTTGATATGTGTGCCCGTTCGACCCGCGACCACGACGCAGCGACCGGCGGTAGCACGGCCCGCAGCGGCATCGACGCGTCCACGGCGATCCGCGGTGCCGGCGCCGGCGCCGCCGCGTTCGTCGCGACGTACGTCGTCTCGTTCCTCCTGTGGACGTTCGTCGAACTCCCCGAGCCGGACAGCATCGGCGAGGCCCTGAACCAGGCGGTCATCGGTATCGTCCGCGATAGCGTCCCCGCGTGGAAGGCCGCCGGCTACGTGCTCTTCAACGCGCAGTTCGTCGAGGTGACGTTCGAGGGCGCGCTCTCCGAGTCGACGTTCAGCCTCATCGCGCTCGCCGACAGCTCGCTGCTCGCGCTCGCGTACCTCGTCCCCGCCGTCGCGCTCGTCGCCGCCGGCTACGCGGTCGCGTCGTCGCCGAGCATCCGCGGCACCGGCCAGTCCGCCGCCGCGGGCGCGCTCGTCGTCGTCGGCCAGCTCGCGCTCGCCGTCGTCGGCGCCATCGCGTTCAGCGCCGAGGGCGACGCCGGCAGCCTCACCGTCCCGCTCGCGAACGCCATCATCATCGCGGGCGTCGTCTACCCCGTCGTCTTCGGCGCCATCGGCGGCGTCCTCGCCGACGTCGCCTGACTCGACTGCGTCTCCCCGCGTCGACGCCGTCCGACTCGACTGACTGCTTCTCTGCACCGCCAGTTCGCGGGCGACCATCTCGCCCCAGTGCGCGGCCTCGCGTCGGTACTACTTACTGCGAGGGACGGAATGGCTAGATACCTTATGGGTGGGTCATCGTACGAACTCGGCCTGGCGACGACGACCGTCGCATCGGCGGTCGCCGTCGCGTCCGCTGCGTACTTGCTGTTCACGGACGTTACGACGGTCGACGGGACCGCCGCGACTGCATTGGAAGCCGGGAACGTGGTGCTGCTCTCCCTCGCGGTCCTCCCGGTCCTCGTGAGCCTCCTGTGTCTCGGTAGCGCGTACACCGGTACGGAGCTTCCGCTCTGGATTGGGAGCGGCGTGGTACTCGTCGTGGGGATGGTCGGCGTTGCGGTCGGCCCACAGTTGCTGGTCGTGGGCGTGCTTCTCCTGCTGAGCGCGTTCTTCGTCTCTCGTTCGGGCGACGACACGGCGGACCCATCGCGGTCGGTCTGACGCAGTCTACAGTTCGCGGGCGACCATCTCGCCCCAGTGTGCGAACCCGTGGCGGTCGTAGAACGCCTTCGCGCGGTCGTTCTCGCGGTCGACGTCGAGCACGAGCCGGTCGAGCGGGAGGGACTGGTCGCGAGCGAGCGCGACCGCGGCGTCCATGAGGTCGTCCGCGACGCCGGTCCCGCGTGCGTCGGGCGCGACGTAGAGTTCGTTGAGGACGGCGGCGTCCCAGACGAACGCGAGGCGCTCGGGGAGCACGAACACGTACCCGAGCAGCGTCTCGCCGCCGTCCCCTCCCGCGTCCTCGTGGCCGTCGGGCGCGCTCGCGACGGTCACGCAGCGTTCGTCGTCGGCGACGCAGCGGTCCACCCAGTCCAGCCAGTCCGCGCGATACGCGTCAGTGAGCTTGTCCTCGTACGTCGCCTGCTTCTCGTCGTCGCCGGTGCCTGCACCGAGCCCGGTCTCGAACCCGGTCTTCAACTCCCAGAGCGCGTCGCGGTCGCACTCGGCGTCGTACGGGCGGATGGTCGCGTCCATGCGAGAGGGTGCAGGCGGGACCGACAGGAACGTTGCGGTCCGGTCCCCGTGACCGCTCGGGTCTCAGCGCCCGCGGACGTCCTCGTAGACGCGCCCGGCGACGACGAGCGCGCCGGTCGCGACGAGCAGGAGTTGGGTGCCGGAGCCCGCGAGCGGGAAGATTCGCTCCTGGACCTCGGGCTCGCCCTTCCTGTCGGGGTTGGTGTCCGCGCCCGTGTGGTACTGGCGTTCTTTCGTCGACCCGAGGCTCGCGTCCTTCACGGGCTCCTCGTTCCCGAGGTCGACGAACGTCTGCACGAACCCCTTCTGGTCGCTGAGGTACGTCCGCCCGGTGACCTCGTAGAACTGGTCGTGGACCGGCCAGAGCACGTTCACGCCGTTGGTCACCACGTCCGGACCGATGCCCGCGAACGCGACCGCGACGACGGCGACGCTCGCGACCCGCGGCGCGGTCGCCCCGAAGCGCGCACGGAGCCACGAGTGCTCGCGGACGCGGACGTCCCAGACCACGAGCGCGCCCAGTGCGAGCGGGAGGAGGACGGTGTGGGTGGCGGAGCGATGCGCGCCCACCACCACCCACCCGAGGAACGTGTCGAGGTCGACCGCCGCGACCGCTGCCAGCACCACGAGGATGGCGCGCGGCGAGAACGCACCGGCGAGCAACGCGCACCCAACCAGCCCACCGAGTGCCACGTGCACGAGCGTCGAAGGCATACCACGAGCCAAGGGTGCAGGTACCAAAACCCTATCCCGGCCTCGCTCACCCCCTCGCCCACCGGCCTCGGGCGTCTCCGCCGAGACCGCCGGGTCAGTCCTCTCGGTGTCTCCGCGCGAGCCGGTCGACGTCCGCGTCGGCCTTCCACTCGCCGAGTTCCTTCGGGTCGACGTGCACGAACACGTCGTCGACCTCGGGGAGTTCGCGGATGGCGTCCATCACCTCGGTCTCGATGTCGTGCGCTTCGAACAGCGTCCGGTCGCCCTCCACTTCGATGTGCAGCGAGACGTCGACCTCGGGGCCGACGTAGTGCGCGACGACGTCGTGCGCGCCCTCGACGTCCGGGTGCGCGAGCGCGCGGTCGACGATCTCGACGCGGAGTTCCTCCGGGGGCGCGGAGCCGACGAGGTACCCGACGTTGTCGCGGACGATCTCGACGCCCGTGTAGCAGACTGCGACCGCGACGACGCTCGCGGCGATGGGGTCGAGGAGCGGGAACCCGGCGCGTGCGCCGACGACGCCGACGAGTGCCGCGCCCGCGGTGAGGACGTCGTTCCGGTTGTCGAGCGCGGCCGCTTTGAGCGCCGGCGAGTTCGTCGATTCGCCGCGCGCGTACACGAGGCGGTAGAGCGCGTACTTCGTGACGCCGGAGACCGCGAGGATGCCGACGGCGGCGAACCCGGTGGTAACCGTCGCGTCGCCGGAGAGGAGCGTCGTCCCGGCCTGGTAGAGGATGGCGCCGCCGGCGGCGAACACGCCCGTGGCGACGAACAGCGCGACGAACGGCTCGATGCGCTCGTGGCCGTGCGGGTGCTCGAAGTCCGGCGGCTGCGTGGTGTAGTAGAGCCCGACGAGGACGAAGACGCTGTAGGCGGCGTCCGCGAAGCTGTTCACGGCTTCCCCGCCGACGGCGAGACTCCCGCCGTCGAGGTAGACGACGGTCTTCCCGGCCGCGAGCGCGAGGTTCACCGCGAGGACGAGTGCGCCCATGCGTCGCATCGTCTTCGCGTCGCTCATCGCTTCGAGTTACGGCGTCGGGTTTCAAGGGCGTGTCGACTCCCCTGCTCGCACGAGCATACGGCGTCCGCCAGGACGCCGTTTCTGGGTATTACTGCTCGCACGAGCGTACGGCGTCCGCCAGGACGCCGTTTCTGGGTATTACTGCTCGCACGAGCGTACGGCGTCCGCCAGGACGCCGTTTCTGGGTATTACTGCTCGCACGAGCGTACGGCGTCCGCCAGGACGCCGTTTCTGGGTATTACTGCTCGCACGAGCGTACGGCGTCCGCCAGGACGCCGTTTCTGGGTATTACTGCTCGCACGAGCGTACGGCGTCCGCCAGGACGCCGTTTCTGGGTATTACTGCTCGCACGAGCGTACGGCGTCCGCCAGGACGCCGTTTCTGGGTATTACTGCTCGCACGAGCGTACGGCGTCCGCCAGGACGCCGTTTCTGGGTATTACTGCTCGCACGAGCGTACGGCGTCCGCCAGGACGCCGTTTCTGGGTATTACTGCTCGCACGAGCGTACGGCGTCCGCCAGGACGCCGTTTCTGGGTATTACTGCTCGCACGAGCGTACGGCGTCCGCCAGGACGCCGTTTCTGGGTATTACTGCTCGCACGAGCGTACGGCGTCCGCCAGGACGCCGTTTCTGGGTATTACTGCTCGCACGAGCGTACGGCGTCCGCCAGGACGCCGTTTCTGGGTATTACTGCTCGCACGAGCGTACGGCGTCCGCCAGGACGCCGTTTCGGGGACGACTGCTCGCACGAGCGTACGGCGTCCGCCAGGACGCCGTTTCGGGGACGACTGCTCGCACGAGCGTACGGCGTCCGCCAGGACGCCGTTTCGGGGACGACTGCTCGCACGAGCGTACGGCGTCCGCCAGGCGGCCGTTTCTTCGGGAACTGATTGTGTGGGTGCGCTGTGAGAGTGATGTGCGAGGATGGGTTTACGTCTCGTGTAAACTTCGCGGTCAGAATTGGACGAATCCGGCGTCGGTGTCGGTCGCGCCGGTTTGCTCGCTGAAGGCGTCGTGGAGGCGGTCGTAGGTGTCGGTGACGGCTTCGACGATGACTTTGGTGTCGGCGATGACGGGCATGAAGTTGGTGTCGCCGGTCCAGCGGGGGACGACGTGGGTGTGGAGGTGGTCGTCGATGCTGCCGCCGGCGGCGCTCCCGCCGAGGTTCTCGCCGGCGTTGTAGCCGTCGGGTGCGAAGGCGGTGTCCATGGCGTCGATGGTGCGTTGTTTGAGGCGGGCGTGTGCGAGGAGTTGGTCGTCGTCGAGCGCGCGCCAGTCGCCTTCGTGCGCTTGGGGGATGACCATCGTGTGCCCTGGGTTGTAGGGGTAGTTGTTGAGCATGACGACGGCGTGGTCGTTGCGCGCGAGCACGAGGTTGTTGCGGGCGTCGTCGCGGTCGGGGAACTCGCAGAAGACGCAGTCGACGTCCGGGTTCTTGTCGTCGCGTTCCACCCATTCGATGCGCCACGGCGCGAACACCTGGTCCATATCGTTTCGAGGTGTGGCGTTGATTTGAAAGCACGGCTTCATACGTGTGGGTTTCTCGACAGTAACCATCTGGGAATCCGCTGGTAAGCATTGACAACCGATTGAAATGCTCTCCACAAACACTGGACAACCGCCTTAGAAGCGGCTTTAGACGATTTGGGACTGTCTGTGGCGTTAGAATGGTTTCATTGGCTCCTCGTCGGGTATTTTTCGCCCCCGGCCCCCGAAAACTGACGAATCGATTTATTACCAACCAGGGTAACATGTGGTTTGTAGATGGCAACGACTGACAACTCCTTCGACGGCCTGACGGAGCACTGCACCGACTGCGACACCGACACGCTGCACCAGGTGTCCGTGCAGATCCGTACTGAAAGTCTGAAGGAGGAAAATGCGGAGTTCTCGCGCGAACCCTACCGCGTGGCCGAATGCCAACGCTGTGGGTCCCGCTCGAGCCAACGCATGAACAACGCTTAGACGCACAGGTGGGCACGGGGGTGTCCAAAACAACCAACTCGCCGCCGGCACTGGGGTGACGGCGGCACGCAGATTCTTTGGGTACTACGGACCGACCAGCATACGGCCGCCTCCAGGCGGCCGTTTCTGCTGCGGATAGCACGAGCGTACGCCGATCGCCAGGTCGGCGTTTCTGCTGCGGATAGCACGAGCGTACGCCGATCGCCAGATCGGCGTTTCTGCTGCGGATAGCACGAGCGTACGGCGACCGCCAGGTCGGCGTTTCTGGTGTTGGTTCGGTTCTGACTCGGTTACCGTGAGCGGGTGGTGATCTCGCAGCCGTCTTCGGTGACGATGATGGTGTGTTCGCGTTGGCTGACGAGGCAGCCGTCTTCTTCCTTGAGGACGGGGTAGCCGTGGACGATGTCGTTCATCTTGAGGCGGCGGAGCGCCATCTCGGGGCGGGGGACGTCGAGCCAGCGGGTGGCGAACGGGAGGGTCTTGAACTCCTCGGTGATCTGGTCGAGGGCTTGGCGTGCGGAGCGGTCGCGGACGGTGGCTTCGCGTTCGAGCGAGTAGATCTCCTCTTGTTGGCCTTCGGAGACCTTCCCGGAGCCGTCGGTGGCGAACGGTTCGATGGCGACGACGTCGCCGACCTCGAGCGTCGTTCCTTGGGAGACGCCGCGGTTCGGGATGTTCGGGGCGGTGTGTTGCTCCCAGTGGCCGAGGCCGTGCCCGGTGAGGTTCACGACGGGGTTGTAGCCGTACGCGTCGATGACGTCCTCTATCTCCGCGCCGATGGTGCCGGTGTCGACGCCGGCCTCGACGACGTCGAGTGCGGCGTCGAGCGCTTCTTCGGCGGCTTCGACGAGGTCCTGGTTCCCGGAGAAGTCGACGGTGACGGCGGTGTCGGCGAGCCACCCGTCGATGTGGACGCCGATGTCGAGCTTCACCATCTCCTCGCCGACGACGCGGTCGTCGTCGGGGCCGGCGGCGCCGTGGGCGGCCTCCTCGTCGACGCTGACGTTCACGGGGAACGCGGGCGTCCCGCCGAGCTCGCGGATGCGGTCCTCGGCCCACTCGCTGATCTCGAGGTAGCTCGTTCCGACCTCCAGGCGGTCGGCGGCCTCGTCGCGGACCTGCGCGAGTATCTCGCCGGCCTCCCGGTGCTTCTCGTACTTCTCGGCGTCGAGGTCGACGTCTGTCATACCCCATCGTAGACCCGTCCGCGAGAAAGAGGTTGCGTCTCCCCAACGCGAGCCCGCGGTCGCGGTTCCGTCCGCCATTCGCACCCGCAGACCGCATGCTACTCGTTGACGAACACATTCTACATAGCTGCATAGAGCCGTCATAGCAACGCTTTACGTGCGTTCCCGTTCATATAGGTCAAGACCGTGACAGCCGACCGATTCGACTTCGACGACACCGAGGGCGCCTGGCATCGACGTATCGACCTCGACGACTGGGACGACGTCTACGTCGTCGGGGACGTGCACGGGTGCTTCGACGCGATGAAGCGCCTGCTCGCGACGCTCGAGGTCACCGACGACGACCTCGTCGTGTTCGTCGGCGACCTCGTCCGGAAGGGTCCGGACTCGAAGGCGGTCGTGCAGACCGTCCGCGAGGCGGACAACATGCTCTCCATCCGCGGGAACAACGAGGAGAAACTCCTGCGCGGCGAGAAGGAACTCGACGCGCTCTCCGCCGTCGACATGGACTACATCAAGTCGATGCCGGTCGTCATCTCGTGGGACGACGGCGTCGTCGTTCACGGCGGCATCGACCCGCGCAAGCCCCTCGCCGAGCACGACGTCGACGACGTCCAGAACACGCGCTCGCTCACCGACGACTCCTACGGTCGCCCGTTCTGGTGGGACGAGTATGCAGGTGACCGCCGCGCGTTCTTCGGGCACACAGTCCTCTCCAGCCCGGTCGTCCGCGAGCACGCCATCGGGCTCGACACCGGCTGCGTGTACGGCGGCGACCTCACCGCGTACGACGTCCGGAACGACGAGGTGGTCGCCGTCGAACTCGACCGCGACGGGCTCTCCCGGAGCGACGACTCCATCGTCGACACTCGCGAACGGGTCGTCGCCTGAGTGACTCGCTTCTCGATGCCCGACGACGACGCCAGCGAGAGCGACCGCGTCACCGGCAGCGACGATGCAAATAAATCCGGGGCCGACGAAACGACTGGCATGACTGCGGACGACGACGCTGCCACGACGACGGCCCGCTTCGAGTGCGCGTGCGGGTACGCGGCGGACAGCCGCAAGTCCCTGACGTCGCACATCGGCGGGACTGGCGGGACGAGCGAGTCCCATCACGTCGTCGTCGCGCCCGCGGACGCGGACGTCGAGTCCCTGGACGCGCCAGCGAACGACGACCCAGCGACCAGCGGTGCGCGCGCCGACGGCGACGGGTCGGTCGCACGCGCACCGGCACGCCCCATCGAAGACCCGGAGGACGTCGACCTCGACGACGACTCGCTCTACCTGAACCGCGAGCTGAGCGAGCTCGCGTTCCAGCGGCGAGTGCTCCACGAGGCCGTGGACGACCGGAACTCCATCCTGGAGCGCGCGAAGTTCCTGTCGCTGTTCACGTCGAACCTCGACGAGTTCTTCATGAAGCGCATCGGCGGCCTCAAGCAGCAGATGGACGCGGGCGTCACCGAGCTCACGCCCGACGGCCGCACGCCGCGCGAGCAGTGGCGCGAATCCATCGAGAAGGCCGAAGCGTTGTTCGAGGAGCAATCCCGGTGCTTCCACGAGGACGTCGAGCCCGCGCTCGCCGACGCCGGCATCCACGTCCTCGACCACGAGGACCTCGCCGAAGCGCAGCGCGAGTCGCTCCGCGAGTACTTCGAAGCGCAGGTCCTTCCGACGCTCACGCCGCTCACGTTCGACCCCGCGCATCCGTTCCCGTTCATCTCGAACCTCAGCCTCTCGATGGCGATCCTCACGCGGAAGTCGCCGGACGCGGACGTGAAGTTCTCCCGCGTGAAGATCCCGCAGAACCGCCCGCGGCTCGTGCGCGTCGACGACAAGGACGCCGGCGACGACCACGCGGAGTTCGTGCCCTTGGAGCAGGTGATCGGCGCGAACCTCGACCTCCTGTTCCCCGACACGCAGGTCGTCGAGTGGTCGACGTTCCGCGTGACGCGGAACGCCGAGGTCCGCCGGAACGAGGAGGTCGCCGAGGACCTCATCGACATGATCGAGGAGGTGTTGCGCGAGCGTCGGTTCGCGACCGTCGTCCGCCTCGAGCTCGCGAGTGGGACGCCCGACCGCGTCCGCGACCTCCTCGTCGAGCACCTCGACGTCGACGAACGCGAGGTGTTCGTCCGCGACCCGCCACTGGACTACCGCGACCTCATGCGACTGCACGGCCTCGACCGGCCGAACCTGAAGTACGAGGACTGGACGCCGAAACCGCACCCGCGGTTCACGCACGTCCACGAGGACGAGGACCGGACGATCTTCGACGAGGTCCGCGACGGCGACATCCTCGTCCATCATCCCTACCATTCGTTCACGGGGACCGTCCACGAGTTCATCCACGAGGCCGCCCACGACCCGGACGTCCTCGCTATCAAGGCCGCGATCTATCGGACGGCGAAGGACTCGAACGTCATCCAGAGCCTCATCGAGGCGGCCCAGAACGGGAAGGAGGTCGCGGTGATGGTCGAGTTGAAGGCGCGGTTCGACGAGGAGAACAACCTCCGGTGGGTGAACCGCCTGGAAGAGGAGGGCATTCACGTGGCGTACGGGACGCCGGGGTTGAAGACGCACACGAAGACGACGCTCGTCGTCCGCCAGGAGGACGAGGACGTCCGCCTCTACAGTCACGTCGGCACCGGGAACTATCACTCGGAGACCGCGAAGACGTACGAGGACCTCGGGCTCCTGACCGCGGACCGGGACGTCGGCCAGGACCTCGTGAAGCTGTTCAACTTCTTCACGGGGCACTCGATGCACGACGACTACCGGCGGCTCCTCATCGCGCCGACGAACATGCGCGAGCAGTTCCTCGAACGCATCCGCCACGAGACCGCGGTCGCGCGCGACGGCGGGGACGGGCGCATCGTCGCGAAGATGAATCGCCTGGAGCACCCGGAGGTCATCAGGGCGCTCTACGAGGCGTCGATGGCGGGCGTCGAGTGCAAACTGATCGTGCGAGACATCTGTCGGTTGCGCCCGGGCATCGAGGGAATCAGCGACAACATCGAGGTGCATAGCATCGTCGGGCGGTTCCTCGAGCACTCGCGCGTGTTCTACTTCGAGAACGACGACCCCGGGTTCTACATCGGGTCGGCGGACTGGATGGTGCGGAACCTCGACAACCGCGTCGAGGCGAACGCGCCCGTCGAGGACCCGCGGTTGCAGCGCGAGCTGGCGCGCGTGCTCGAACTGAACCTCGAGGACAATCGTCGTCGCTGGCGGATGCACGGCGACGGGTCGTACGAGCAGGTACGGCCCGCGGAGGGCGAGCCGGTGCGGGACCTCCACGAGCGCATGATGCGTCGCGCGGAGGCCGGCCTCGACGTGTGGGAGGGGCCGGTGACGTTGTTCGACTGACGACGACGGCGGTGCGGCCGCGTTCTTTTGCGGGCGGTGTCGTCAGTCGTCGTCGGCGATCCACGCGCAGTCCGGGCACGCGTCGACGCCCTGGACGTTGATCGTCTTCGTGCCGCACTCGGGGCAGGCCGCGCGGCGGTGCTGGGTCTGTTCGAGCATACGACCCTAGTCGCCATCGACGATGATAAAGATAGGGTACGACACGCGTCGAAAACCGGCTACGTGGCGTCGCAGTCGTGCGGTTCTCAGCGTCTCGGTGGTTCCGGCGGCGTCCCGGCTGGACGGGACCGGCGCCGTCGGTCGAGGACGGCGACGGCGACGCCCGGCCCGAGGACGGCGACCGCGAGCAGGCCCGCGACCGCGAGTTCGCGAACGGGCGAGTCCAGGAACAGGACGTTGTACCGCGCGAACCCACCGGGTGCGACGAACAGGACGCCGGCGAGTCCGAGGACGACCGGCCACGCGAGCACGACCCAACGTCGGCCGGCGCGGACGGGGGTGGCGTCGGCGCGGGCGGCGACGAGCCAGCCGACGCCGAGCGGTGCGACCGCGAGCACGAGCACCACCGCCGCGACGACGGCGGCGGCGAGGACGCCACCCAGGACCAGCAGTGCGCCGACCGCCACCGTCGTCGGGACGGCCACCAGGACCGCGGCGACGCGGTCGACGCGTACGTCGGCGACGCGTTCGGCGACGACCGCGAGCACGGCGACGACGGGCGCGGCGACCACGACCACGACACCAGTCAGGATGGCCAGAAGCGGGAACCACTCGTACACGCCCGCCAGTACGTGCGCTCGAACCATCAACCCGCCGCGGCGACGCTGCAGCCCGTCAGGAACCGACAGGGGCGGTGCGGGACGTCTCCCGGGCTACTCGACGGCGACGGCGGTCTGCATGAGTTCGGAGTTGTACGCGCTGCCGGCGTTCCCGTCGGCGTCGAGGACGATGACGCCCGCCTGCGCGCCGGTGAGTTCGGCGAACTCGTCGATGGCGAGCGCGGCGGCGTCGTCGGCGCCCCGACCGGATTCGACGTGGCGGACGGCGCGGCGCGCGAGCGTGACGCGAGCGATGTCCTCGCCGGCGCCGGTCGCGCTCGCGCCACCGGCGGGCGCGCAGTAGAAGCCGTTCCCGAGCTGGGGGACGTCGCCGACGCGCCCCGCCAGGGCGAACCAGCGACCGCCCGTCGACGTCGCCGCCGCGATGCGGTCGCCGTCGCGTGCGACCGCGCCGACGGTGTCGTGATCGGTGTGGTCGCTTCCGGATTCAGGGTCGGCGCTCGCCGCACCACCCTGCCCGAAGCGGTCGGCGAGCCACGCCAGGTGCTCGCTCGGCGACCCGCTGGGTGGGTCCGCGTTCGCGTACTTCTCGCGCGTTCGCTCGGTGAAGAGGTCGCGGTCCGTGTCGACGCCGTAGTCGTCGGCGAGCGAGACGGCGTGCTCGCCGGAGACGAGGACGTGCGGGGTCTCCTCGAGGACGACGCGCGCCGCGGAGACGGCGTGCTCGACGCCGGGCATCGAGCACGCGGCGCCCGCGTCGCGGTCGCTCGTCATGACGCCGGCGTCGGTGCGGACGACGCCGTCGGACTGGACGGCACCGCCGATACCGGCGTTGAACCGCGGCGACGATTCGAGAACGTGGAGGGCCGCTTCGACCGCGTCCAGCGGTGTCGACGCGGTCGCGCCGTCGTTCGCGGCGTCGTCGAGGATCGCCTGTCGGCTCTCGGGTTCGTCCGGTGCACTCCCAGCGCCGCCGTGCACGATGACCTGCATGGCTTGGGACGCGGCCCCCCGCCGCTTAACGCTTGCCGACCTGCGCCATGGGCTGTCGTTCTCGACCGCGCCGGTCCCGTCCCGCCACGGCCCGGCCGTGCCGCCGCCCCCATGGTAATTGGCCCCAAAGTACTTGTGGTGTGGTAACTCTTGACTAAGACGTGATGCGGACAATACGCTTGCGACGACCGTGACGTCGTCCGCGCGACCACGACGCAGCGGGCGGCACCCACGAACGCACCGACGACCGCCGACCAACGGGCCTCCGACACGCGATGCCCGCGGTGAACTGCCTGCACCGCGGCCACTCGAACCGCACCCGAACCGGCGCTGACGCGATTCCCGCGGCGAATCACCTGCGCCGCGGCCGCCCGAACCGAACGCGAACCATCTCGAATCGACCGCGAACCGAACGCGAACCAACATCGTTCACGCCCGCGGTGGACTGCCTGCACCGCGGTCGCCCGCACCGAACGCAACGAACGCAACGAACGCCCGCACCGAACGCAACGAACGCCCGCACCGAACGCAACGAACGCCCGCACCGAACGCATCGATCACTCGAAACTCGACGCGACCCCCGCGGTGGACTGCCCGCACCGCGGCCGACCCGCACCGACCACGACCGCCCCACGACGGAGACGCAGACGTCGTGGCCGACCACGCACGCACCGAGCTGTCGCGGCGCAGGCCACGCCGCGACCGACCGGCACCGACTCACGAACACGCACCGCGAATCAACCGGCACCACACGCACACCAACTTCCTGCTGTCGCCGACGGACCCCTCGCAGCAGCCTCGCCGCGCCGACCCGGTCGCTACCGTCACCGTCGCTCGCCGAACCCGTCGTCGTGCGCCGACCACGTCGCCACGCCGAGTACGTGTCGCCGCGTCGATCCCGTCGCCGTCGCGCCGAATTCCCTGTCGTCACGTTGACTCCGTCGCCGTCGCGCCGAATCCGCCGTCCTCCTCGTGCTGTTCGTCGTCGCACCGTTCGTCGCTGACCACGTAGTCGCGGCCCTCACGTGTTCGCGCGAGTCGGCACGCGGCCAGCGGCACCGCGAACGCGATGGCAAAACTTTCCTCCCGACCACACCGAGAACGGCCGCGAACACGCCGACGTCGCGGGTCTCGCAGCCAAATGATAGCCCTTTTAGGCGGGTATTCCGACCAACTAGGCGAGTATGAGTCACGAGTACGAGAAGGTCGACGTGCCGTCGGACGGCGAGGCGATCGAAGTTGTCGACGAGGACGCTGACGAGCTGGACGTCCCCGAGAACCCCATCATCCCCATCATTCACGGGGACGGCATCGGGAAGGACGTCGGACCGGCCGCCCAGAAGGTCCTCACCGCTGCCGCCGAGGCGACCGGCCGAGACATCTCCTGGATGCGCGTCTACGCCGGCGAATCCGCTCGCGAGAAGTACGACGAGAACCTCCCCGAGGACACCGTCGAAGCGATCAAGGAGTTCAAGGTCGCCATCAAGGGGCCGCTGACGACGCCGGTCGGCGCCGGCTTCCGCTCGCTCAACGTCGCGCTCCGGAAGACCCTCGACCTCTACGCGAACGTCCGCCCCACCTACCACCTCGACGGCGTCCCGTCCCCAGTCAAGGACCCCGGCGAGATGGACATGGTTACATTCCGAGAGAACACGGAGGACGTCTACGCCGGTATCGAGTGGGAAGCAGGCACCGACGAGGTCCAGGAGGTCAAGCAGTTCGTGGAGGGCGAGATGGGCTTCGACAATACCATCCACGAGGGCCCGGTCGGCATCGGCGTCAAACCCATCACCGAGTACGGCACCAAGCGGTTGGTCCGTGAGGCCATCGATTACGCCATCGAGGAGGACCGCGACTCCGTCACGCTGGTCCACAAGGGCAACATCATGAAGTTCACCGAGGGCGCGTTCCGCGACTGGGGCTACGAGGTTGCCGAGGAGGAGTACGGTGAGGACATCATCACCGAAGACGAGCTGTGGGAGGAGTACGACGGCGAACAACCCGCGGGGACGATCGTCGTCAACGACCGTATCGCCGACAACATGCTCCAGCAGCTGCTGACTCGGACGAGCGAGTACGACGTCATCGCGACGATGAACCTGAATGGGGACTACATGTCCGACGCCGCCGGCGCCCAGATTGGTGGCCTCGGCATCGCCCCCGGCGCGAACTTCGGTACCACACGCTGTCTCGCCGAACCGGTTCACGGGTCGGCGCCCAAGTACGCCGGTGAGGACAAGGTCAACCCGACCGCGATGATCCTCTCGGGCCGCCTGATGCTCGAGTATATGGGCTGGAAGGACGCTGGCACGCTCGTCCGGGACGCCGTCGAGGAGACCATCTCTTCCGGAAAGGTCACGTACGACCTGGAGCGGCAGATCGAGGGCGGCGAGAAGCTCGCTACCAGCGAGTTCGCCGACGAAGTCGTGAACAATATCGAAAAGCTCTCGTAGAGCGGTTCTCGCGGCGACGCGGTCGCGGTTCTTCTCTCCGTTTCTTCGCCGTCGAGAGCCGCTGGTTCGTGCGAGGTGCCGCTCGAACCGGCCGCCTGTGGTCGACGGCGCGTTGAGTCCGGTAGCGGTTTGGGCGAGCGGTCGTTCTGTGTGAGTGATGGACGACGCGGCCGACGCTGGCGGGTTCGAGTGGCGCTGCGAGCACTGCGGGGAGCGGACGCCCAAGCACAATCCGCCGTGTTCGAACTGCGGGGGGATGTCGCTGGAGAAGGTGCCGTTGGACGGCGAGCGCGACGTGCGTGAGGCGGAGTCGCTTCTGGGGACGTCGCGGCGTGCGCTCGTCGGGTACGGCGTCGCTGGCGCGGTTGCGGTGTTCGGTGGCGGGTACCTGTTGTACGAGGAGTACACGCCGCCGGCGATTCCGGATGCGCCGGGAAGCGCGGAGCGCGCGGGCGGTATCTCGCTCGTGACGGTCGAGGACGCGATCCTGGCTGGCGTGAACGCCGAGCGCGACGCTCCCCTCGCTGCCGACGGTCGCGTCGTGGACGCGGCGCGGTACGCGACCGCGTACACGGTCACGACCGGCGAGGACGGGAGTGCGCGCGAGCTGTTCGGGCGACTCCGGGACTTCCGGCTCGGCCGATTCCAGTTCGTTCGACGGATCTTCACGGGCGGCGAGGGCGAGCGCGCCATCGAGGGGTTCGCGGACGCCGACGCGGTCGCGGACGCCTTCCTCCGGAACCTCCTCGGCGACGACGAGGTGCGCGAGTTCCTGACGAGCGAGCGCTTCGAGCACGGGAGCGCGGACGTCCACGTCGCGCCGAACGGCGACGTGTACGCGTCGGTCGTCGTCGCGAGCGGCGGGACGGGCGTGCTCTGAATCGACAGCTATGGAACGGGCGTGCTCTGAATCGACAGCTATGGAACGGGCGTGCTCTGAATCGACAGCTATGGCACGGGCGTGCTTTGACTGACTGGACCGTCACCGCCTGGGGAACGAAACGCCTTCGACGGTCGTCCGCGTCGACTCGTGTATGACCGACGTACGTGCAGCGGTTGCGGCGGGGGCCGACGAGCGCGAGGACGCGTTCGCGGTGCGGCGCGTGGTGTTCGTGGACGAGCAGGACGTCGACGAGAGCCTGGAGTGGGACGACTGGGACGACGACCCGGCGACGACGCACGTCGTCGCGTACGACCGCGACCCGACGCGGGACGCCGCGCTCGCGGTCGCGGACGGCGTGCGCCCCGTGGGAGCGGCGCGACTCCGGCCGAAGGACCGCGACGAGGCGCGCGTGGGGAAGGTCGAGCGGGTCGCCGTCCTCGAATCGTACCGCGGGACCGGCGTCGGGCGCGCGCTGATGGACGTCCTCGAGACCGAGGGCCGCGACCGCGGGTTCGAGTCGTTCCTCCTGCACTCCCAGACGCAGGCGGCGGGATTCTACGAGCGACTCGGCTACGAGCGCTTCGGCGACGAGTTCGACGAGGCCGGCATCCCGCACGTGAAGATGCGGAAGGACGCTACTGACTGACTGATTGTCGTCCACACCCCGCGACGGCGGGGGCTCGGACTGAATCTCGGGCCGCGACGGAGGGAGGAGACTTACGCCGGTCGGGTGCGAAGCCGAGCGCGTGCCGTCTCGACGCGCCCTCCTCCAGGCCGTGGCGGCGAGCGCGCCAGCGTTCGCCCAGCCGGGAACCGACTCCACGACGACGAACGCGGACGCGCCGGCGAGTCCCCTGTCCGTCGGTACGGTCGTGCATCGCGTCCCCTCGATTCCGGACCGCACCTTCCGCCGGGTGGTGCGGGCGGTCGACCGCGGCGTCGAACAGGTCGCGCGGAACGCGGACCGGGAACTCGACCGCGAGGTCACGTTCGACGTCGCCGCGGGCGGAACCGCGCCCCGGGGGACGGTGGTGACGAACACGCGCGACGCGGTCTGGGAGTCGACCGCGGACTGGCTCGACGCCGAGGGCCGCCGCGACCCCGACGCGCTCCACCTCATGCTCGTCGACGAACCCCTCCAGCAGTCCATCGGGTACGGCGGGAACCGCACGCACCTCAAGAACGGCGGGCCGGTGTCGTACGCGAACGTCGGCGCGACCGAGCAGTGGGACGACGCGGCGGTCACGGACAACATGGCGGTCCACGAGGTCCTCCACGGGCTCGTGACGCCGTTCGACGCGCGACCGATAATCGGTCGCGGCTGCGAGCACGACCTCGGCGCGGTCGTTCCGGCGGGCGACGGCCGCGGCGCCATCGTGACGCCGCTCGCGACCGCGTACGCGGAGACGACGGTCGGCGGCGAGACCCAGTGGCCGGGCTCCGGCTGCCTCGGGCGGTTCTCGCGGGACGTCCGCTACGACCCAGACTGGTGGGGGCACACGTACGCGCTCTCGGAGGCGACCCTCGCCGCGACCGCGCGCTACCTCGGCCGCATCTGACCGCTCGCCGCCGGCGAGCGCCCCACTCGCGTCGCGCCACGACGCCCTCGCTCGCGGTGCCTACCTCGATGCCTTCGCCGCCTCGCACGACACTAAGTAGCACGCGTCCCTAGCGGGCTGTATGTCCCTCCCGCGCAGGCGCGACGTGCTCGCGAGCGTCGGTGCGAGCGCGAGCGCGCTCGCCGGCTGTCTCGACCTCGACCTCGGCGGTACCGACGGCGGCGACGCGGACGCAATCGTCTCGCTCGAGACGGTAGCCGACGGGTTCGCGGCCCCGGTCGCGGTCTCGTTCCGCCCCGGCGACGACCGTCCGTACGTCGTCGACCAGCCCGGGCGCGCGTACCGCGTCGACGACGACGGCCCCACGGCGGTCGCGGACCTCCGCGACCGCATGGTCTCCATCGGTGGCGGGTACACCGAGCAGGGCTTCCTGGGGCTCGAATTCCACCCCGACGGGTCTCGTGCGTACGTCCGGTACAGCGCCCCGCGCCGCAGCGGGACGCCGGAGAACTACTCGCACACGTTCGTCCTCGACGAGGTCCCCGTCACCGGCGACGGCGCGCTCGCGGTCGACGACGAACGCACGCTCCTCGAGATACCGCAACCGCAGGGGAATCACAACGCCGGCGACCTCGCGTTCGGCCCCGACGACCACCTCTACGTTGCGGTCGGCGACGGCGGCGGGAGCGGCGACCGCGGCACCGGGCACGTCGACGACTGGTACGACGCGAACGCCGGCGGGAACGGCCAGGACGTCACCGAGAACCTGCTGGGGAGCATCCTCCGCATCGACCCGGACTCGCGGACCGACGGGAAACCGTACGGGATACCCGACGACAACCCGCTCGTCGGCCGCGACGCGCTCGCCGAGCAGTACGCGTGGGGCCTCCGGAACCCGTGGCGGCTCTCCTTCGACGACGACCGACTCGTCGCCGCGGACGTCGGCCAGAACCGCTGGGAGGAGGTGAACGTCATCGAGGCGGGCGCCAATTACGGGTGGAACGTCCGCGAGGGCCGGCACTGTTACGACGCCGACGACTGCCCGACGGAGACGCCCGACGGCGACCCGCTCGTCGACCCCGTCCTCGAGTACAGTCACGACGTCGGCATCGCGGTCGTCGGCGGCCACGTCTACCGCGGGAGCGCGGTCCCCGCGCTCGACGGAAAGTACGTGTTCGCGGACTGGCGCCAGCGGCTCTTCCTCGCCGACCCCAGCGGCGACGACTGGACGCGCGAGGACCTCGCGGTCGCCCCCGGCGGCGGCATCGAGCGGTTCGTGCTCGCGTTCGGCCGCGACCACGACGGCGAACTCTACGTCGCCACCGACGGCAACAGCGGCCCCGGCGGCTCGAGCGGCCGACTCTCGAAGTTCGCGCCAGCCGACGCCGCCGACCGCGACCCCACGGACACCACCGCGTCGGTCGCGAGCAGCGTCACGACCGCGCTCTCCGGCACCCCGCCCGCGCCGACGACCGGCGACGGCGGCGGCAGCGGGAGCGGCGGCCAGGGGAACGGCGCCACCCCCGGATTCGGCGTCCTCGCGGCGTTCGCCGGCCTCGGCGGGGCCGCCGCTCGACGACTCAGGCGTCACTGAGAACGAACCACGCACCGTCACCGAACCGCCCCGTCGATTCAGTCGTCGTCCGTGAACGCGCCGAGCGGCGACTCGCTCGCCGTCCCGTCGTCGCTCTCCGCGAGCATCGCCGCGACCGCCGGCGGCATGCCCTCGGCCTCGAAGTCCGGGTCGAACAACTGCAGTGCGGTGTTGATCGTCGACCAGTCGTCCTCCGCGGCCGCGTCCCGGAGGCTCTTCGTCGGCGCCGACAGGAGCTGGGAGACGAGCGCGTCAGCCATCGACTCCACGACCGCTGCCTCCTCGTCGTCCAGGTCGAGCTTCGACAACGCCGTCTCGACCTCGCGAGCCTTCATGCGTTCGGCGGACTCGTACATCGCCGCGATGACCTCGTCCGCGCGCTGGCGCTTGAACTGCTCGAGGAGGTTCGCGAGCTCCGCGTCCACGATGCGCTCGACGGCCGCGGCGGCCTCCCGGCGGTTCTCGCGGGTCTCCTCGGTGACGTCCTCGAGCGCGTCCAGGTCGTACACCGTCACCGACTCGATGTCGCCCGCCGCCGGGTCGACGTCCCGGGGTTGCGCGAGGTCGACGACCGTCACGTCGCCCGCGTCCGCGAGTGCGCTCGCGTCCACGACGAGGTCGTCGCTCGACGTCGCCGACAAGACCACGTCCACGCGAGAGACGACCGTGTCGACCGCCGACAGCGGCACGGGCTCGGTCGGCACGTCCAGTTCGTCGACGACGTGCTCGGCGTTCGCGACCGTTCGGTTCGCGACGACGAGCCGGCCGACGCCGCGGTCCGCGAGCGCCCGCGCCGCCAGCAGCCCCATCTCGCCGGCGCCGACGACCAGCGCGGTCGCGCCCTCCAGTTCGCGCTCCGCGGCGACGCGCTCGGCCGCCGCCGACCCGAGCGAGACGACGCCCTCGTTCACGTCCGTCTCCGTCCGCGCACGCTCGCCGACGTGCACTGCCTTCAGGACCGCGTCCTCCAGGACGTCCGAAGCCGTCCCGACCTGCTGAGCGGTCTCCAGGGCGTCCCGGACCTGCCCGAGCACCTGGTCCTCGCCGAGGACGAGCGAATCCAGGCCCGACGCAACCCGCAGGAGGTGTTCGAGGCTCTCCTCGTGGCCCATCTCGATGCGCGCCTCGTCGCTCGCGTCAGCGCCGTACTCCGCGAGCGCCGCCTTCCCCGTGCCGACGTCGCCCGTCACGACGTACGCTTCCGCCCGGTTGCACGTCTGGAGGACGAACGCCTCCTCGACGCCGTCGGTCGCCGCGAGCGTCCCGAGCACCGCAGCGGGCTCGCGCGTACTCGCCGCGGCGACGTCGTCGACGCTCCCGGTGCTGTGAGTGACGCGAACGCCCGTGATGACGCCTGTATCCTTCATTATTTGACGAGTTCGGGTGCGACGTCCGCGAGGACGTCGTCAATCAGTTGTCGTGGCTTGGCGTTACCGGTACGTAAAGTTGTCCAAACGTCCGGCGACCGCACGACGGCACGTACCACATCCCGACGCCGCTCGGGGTCGACGCCGCGACCCTGGAGGTCGTCCCGCAGCGCGCCCGTGAGCTCGGCCATCGCGCCCGCACCAGCGATGTCGTCCTCGATGCGCTCCCGGAGGTACTTCGAGAGCGCGGGACTGGCGCCGCCGGTCGCGACGGAGACGACCACGGGGTCGTCCCGGACCGTCGCCGGCACGACGACGCTCCCGGGGTCGCGCTCGCCGTGCGTGTCCGTTCGATTCACGAGCACGTCGCGCGCGCTGGCCTCGCTCTCGACGCGCGCGTTCACCGCCGCGTCGTCGGTCGCCGCCACCGCCAGCGCCGGGTCGACGCGGTCGAACCACCCGGGGACGTCGTCGGGCACGACCTCGCTCCGGACGCGCTCGGCGCCACCGAAGTCCGCGTCCGCGAACCCCGGCGACACCACGACGACGTCGGCCTCGGTCGCGAACCGCCGCGCCTTCCGCGCACCCACCGACCCACCGCCGACGACGAGCACGCGTTCCCCCGTGAAGTCGTGGTAGAGCGGTATCATCGACGCACCTCCTGCGAGCGCGGTCTCATCGTCGTCACCTCGACGCGTCCGTCGGTGCCGTCTCCTCGTCGTTCGACGCGTCGGCGTCGGTGGCGTCGGCGTTGGTGACTTCGGCGTCGGTGTTCGCGTCCGCGCGCTCGTCCAGCCGGATACCGGTCTTCTTCAGGATGCGCGTCGAGAACAACGTGTCCCAGTCGTCGTCCTCGACGTCCCAGTACTCGCTCATGACGTCGCGGACCTGCTCGACGCGCTCGGCGCTCTCTTCCTCGCTGCGTCCGTGGGTCATCGCGAAGAAGTTGTACGGCCACACGCCCTCGTGACGCGGCCGCTCGTAGCAGTGCGTGACGAAATCGAGACTCGCGACCGCGGGCCCGACCTCGTCGACGAGGTCGTCCGGGACGTCCCACACCGTCATCCCGTTCTCCGTGTACCCGAGCGCGTAGTGGTTCGGCACCACGCCAACGCGTCGGATCTTCCCCTCGACCTCGAACCGACGGAGCGTCTCCAGCACCCACTCGACCTCGGCGCCGAGCGCGTCCGCGACGTCGCGATACGGCGTCGACGTTACTGGTAGTCCTCCTTGCACTTCGAGCACGAGGTCGCGCTCCTCGGGCGTCAACGTCGACCGCCCCGACGGCGCCGGACTCGGCCCCAGACTGGACAGGTCGACGTCGCCCTCGGGAACGGGGCCGTCGACGAGGAACTTCGCCTCCACGCGGAACTCCGTCTGCTTCGGGAGGTTGTACGTCTCCTGGCCGGTCTCGTCCTCGATGGCCGCGAGCACCTCGTCGACGCGCTCGGGGTCCGCCACGCTCACGACGAACCACACGTTCAAGTGCGGATGCTCGCGCTCGTAGTTGTGCGCGACCTCCCGATGCGCGTTCACCGCCTCCACGACCTCCTCGAACCGCTCCTCGGGCGCGTGCATCGCGACGAGCGTCGCCGCCCCACCGATCTCCTGTGCATTGACGAGCGGCCCGAACCGCGACAGCACCCCTTCGTCGTCGAGCGTCCGCACGCGCTCCAGTAACCCGTCACCGTCGATGTCGATGGCGCGCTCGCGCAACGCCGCCGCCGCCGACTCGAACGGCCGCTCCACGACGGGGAACCCGCCCTGGAACGCGTTCACGACCGCCCGGTCCACGTCGTCCAGCTCGTAATCGACGTCTCCCCGTCCCATTTGCTAGGCGCTCGGGTCCGCGAGCGTATAAGGAACGCGGGTCTTCCGAGACCGTGAAAACCCGGCCCTCGTCGCCCCCTGCCGTGCCGCAGGGACAAGATACGTACCGCTGGCGGGAGACGGGCGACGCGATGCCCTCCACTAGTTCGCCCGCGACCTCGCGCAGACGCGTCCTCCGGTCGCTGGCGGGTGCCACCGCCGTCGCGGCCGGTGGCGCGACCGCCGGCTGTCTCGACGCGTTCCGCTCGCCGCTCCCGCGAAGCGACCTCGCGTGGCCGGGATTCATGGGCGGCCCGCAACGGGCGGGGTGGCGCGCGAGCACGAGCGGTCCCGAGGACGCGCCCGGGTCCGTCGACGCCTACCCGTTCGAGAGCACGGTCGAGGCGCCGTACCTCCTGTTCCCGGCGGTCGCGGACGGCGTCGCGTACGCCGCGCGCGCCGTCGAGAGCGACGCGTACGCGGAGAACGACGTCGTCCCGCCGAGTTCGGGGGACCGCCTCGAGGTGCTCGCCGTCGACCTCGACCGCTCCCGCGTCCGCTGGCGGACGCGCGTCGACGTCGGCAGCGGGTACGGCGTCGACCCGCCGCTCGCGGTCGCCGTCACCGACGGCGCCGTCGTCGCCGGCTGTCTCGAGGAGGTCGCGGTACTCGACCGCGACACCGGCGACGTGCGGTGGACGCGCGACCGCGTCGCGCCGATGCCGACCGTTCGCGACGGTCTCGTGCTCACGTTCGGCGTCCGCGACGCCAGCGAACCCGTCCTCACGAGCCACGACCTCGACACCGGGGCAGTCGAGTGGACCGCTGACCGCGGCGTCCTCCCCGGGAACCGCACCGACGTCCGTCCGCCTGTCGCGAGCGTCGACGCCGACCGCGTCTACGCCGCGTCCCGCTCGAAGGTCGCGGCGATAGAGCGCGGGACCGGCGAGCGCGCGTGGCTGCACGACCTCGACGGCTATGGCGGGGTCGTCCGCCAGTTCGCGCCCGCGGTCCGCGGCGACCGCGTCTACGTCGTCCAGAGCCGCCCCGACGCGGGCGACCAGTTCCTCGAGGGCCTGCGGAGCCGGGTCGTGGCGCTCGACGCCGAGACCGGCGCGGTCGTCTGGAGCCAACAGATCGGGGACGGCGTCGAGCGGTTCGCGACCACGAACCCCGTCGTCGGCCCCGAACTCGTCGTCGTCGCCGAGAGCGACCCGCCGACCCGCGGCGACGCCGCCGCGGACGTCTCGAGCACGCTGTGGGCGTTCGACCGCGACACCGGCGACGAGCGCTGGCGGACGCGCGCCCCCGGCCGCCTCAGCGGGCGCACGCTCGCCGACGGCTCGACCGTCTACGTCACCGGCGACGGCGACGGGGACGCGTCGACCGAGGAACGCGCGCTGTACGCGTTCGACGCCGCGGGCGGCGATCTCGCGTGGCGCGTCGGCACCGACGGGCCCGAACTCGCCGCGCTCGGTGCCGGCGCGGTGTTCTCGACGTCGTCGGACGCGACGCTCCGACGGCTGCACTGAACCGGGACGCGCCGCTCGCCGGACGGTCGCGAGTGGAATCGAGAAGGCGCCGGCCCCTTACTCGTCGCCGCGGACGCCCGTCGCGTCGAACCCGAGGTCCTCGATGCCGGCGACGATGGCGTCGTGGTCGGCCTCGGCGAGATAGTACATGACGATGTCGAAGCTCCCCTGGCGGAGGAGCTGCTGGCACTCCCACACGAACTCCTCGTCGTCGATGGTGAGGCCCTGGTGCTGGTTCGAGGAGAAGTTCGGGTCGTCGTTCCCGCTCTCGACGTAGACGTCGTTCGGGTCGTGCCCGCTGTGTTCGGCGATGACGTCCGCGGCGTCGAGCGTCGCCTGCATCATCTGGACGTCCGCCTGCCCGTCGAACTCGGTGTGGACGACGACGCCGTTCAGGTCCACGTCGCCCGGTTCCAGTAGCGCCTTCGTCCGCCGATAGAGGTCGTCGTCGAGCGTCTCACTCATACCGTCACGCTTCTCGACCGCCGAGTAAACGTGTCACGATTCCGCGCCGCCGCGACGGAACGGACGCGGACGTCCCGGTCGCCACCGACGCCAACGCCGCGGCTATCGACCGTGAGGACCGGGACGCCCGGCGAGCGCGAGGCGCTCGGGGCGTCGAAAATAACCGTAGTCCGCTTCGCGAGAGGAGACGAGATTACCGCCGCCGCCCGGAACCGCTACCGCAACTGGTGGTGAACCGACTTAGAGGCGCTCGAGGTTCTCGGCGCGCGGGCCCTTGTCGGCCTGCACGATGTCGAACTCGACCTCCTGCCCCTCCTCGAGGTCCGGACCGCCGATGTCTTCCATGTGGAAGAACACGTCCTCGTCGGATTCGTCAGTATCGATGAAACCGTAGCCACCAGTGTCGTTGAAGAAGTCAACCTCGCCTTTCGCCATTGCAGTCGAACGGAGCACGGCCTGGCATATAAATTTGTCCGATAGCGCGCGACCGGCTGTTTCGGGCGGGAGACGCCGGTAAGGGGTCGTTCCGGGCGGTCGCACGGGCCTCGATGGCGGGGCAACCCCGTGATTCGAATCAAAGGCGGCCTTGCGAGGCGGTGGCAGGGCCGGGCGGCGTCGGCTGCAAGCAGAAGACACATATCCGCGGTCGAATAGGATGCTACTAGATGCGAGGGTGGCTTCGCGAACGCGTTCGAGCGGGATACGAGCACCTGCTCCGCCGTGAGATATCGGGGTCGCCGACGCACGTCGCCGTCATCCAGGACGGGAACCGTCGGTACGCCCGACAACGCGGCGGTGACGCGCCGGACGGGCATCGGGCTGGCGCGCAGACGACCGAGGACGTCCTGTCGTGGTGCCAGGACCTCGGCGTCGAGGAGCTGACGCTGTACGCGTTCTCGACGGAGAACTTCGACCGCCCCGACGAGGAACTCGAGCCGTTGTTCGACCTGCTCGCGGAGAAACTCCGCGAGTTCGCGGACGCGGAGAGCGTCCACGACAACGAGGTGTGCGTGCGCGTCATCGGCGACCACGGGATGCTCCCCGAGCGCGTGCGGTCGGCGGCGCGGTACGCCGAGGAGCGGACGCGCGAGTACGACCGGTTCGTGTTGAACGTCGCGCTCGCGTACGGCGGCCGGAACGAACTCCTGCACGCCGCGCGTGGCGTCGTCGACGACGTCGCCGCTGGCGAGCTCGATGCGAGCGACGTGGACGTCGCGACCGTCGAGGACCGCCTCTACGACTGTCCGGTGCGGGACGTCGACCTCATCATCCGCACCGGCGGGGACGAGCGGACGTCGAACTTCCTGCCGTGGCACGCGAACGGGAACGAGGCGGCGGTGTTCTTCTGCGCGCCGTACTGGCCGGAGTTCTCGAAGGTGGACTTCCTGCGCGCGATCAGGACGTACGAGAACCGCGAGCAGTCCTGGCGGCGGACGAGGGCTCGCCGGGCGCTCGCGCTCGTTCGCGCGTTCGGGAACGCGGAACTGGAGGAGGCGCGGCAGGTCGTCGACCGGTTCCGTGACGCGCTCCCGCGACGCGAGCGCGCGGACGCGGAGGACGTCGCGACGACCGAGCCCGCGGACTGATCCGTTCTTTCAATCGCGCAGTGAGAGTGCGACGAGGACGCCGCCGGCGAGCGCGAGCGCCGCGCCGCCGGGGGTCGCGGTCGTCGGAACCGTCGCCAGAAGCGTTGCGGCGAGTGCGGCGACGGTGCAGACGCTGAGCGTCCACGCGGTCCGGCGCGCTTCGAGCGCCCACGTCACGGTGTCTGGGGCGTGTGCGTGGAGGGAGACGGTTCGTTCGCCGGCGTCGTACGCGACGACGACGAGGACGGTGCCGGCGAGGACGGCGACGTCGCCGAGCCCGGTGAGGGTGCCTGCGAGCGTCGCGGCCAGCAAGGTGAGCGAGCCACCGCGGCGCGCCAGCGGGCGGTCCTGGAGGACGCCGGTGGCGTGTGCGACCGCGCCGACGGCGGCGACGACGGTCGTCCACGCGGCGGTGGCGGCTATCGCGACCGCGAGCGCGTCTGCGCCGACCGCGAGTACCCCGCCCGGGCGCGTCGCGATCGCTCCCGGTGGTATGCCGGCAGCCGTGGGGTCGTCGCGAGTCACGTCGTCCACCCTGAGCGGTCGAATGCGGTCGCGAGCGGTTCGTCGCCCCAGTCGACGACGGTGATTCCGCGTCGACGCAGTGCGCGGAGGCGCGCGCGGCGTTCGAGCGCGGCGAGGCGCCCGCCGGCGTCGGTGCGCGCGGTCGGGTCGGGACTGCAGACGCCGACGTCGTGGCCGGCGGCGGCGAGGTGCGTCGCGGCGTCGACGACCGCGTCGTCGCACGCGGGCGTGCAGAGACACACTTGTGCATTCCGAGGGAGGCGCGCGCGGACGCCGGCGGCGAGGTCGCGCCCGTCAGCGTCGAGCGGTTCGGGCGCACCGGCGACGCCGGGGACGGCGTCGAGGAACGCACGCAGGCGGTGGGCGTGCTCGCGGCCGACGCCCGGGTCGAGCGTCGGGTACTCGGGTGCGAGCGCGACGACGCCGACGTGCGCGAGGTCGAACCCACCGACGATGCGACGCGCCGCCGTGACCCCGCGGCGGATGGCGCTCTCGGCGGTCTCCGCGTCCTCGGCGTCCGCGGCGGCTGCGAGGTGCGCTCGCTCGCGGGCGTCGACGAGGAGCATCACGGTCGGCGCGCGTCGCTCGCGGTACCTGACGGTCGCGAGGTCGCCGGTGCGGGCGTACCGCCGCCAGTCGACGCGCGCCGCCGGGTCGCCGCGGCGGTACTCGCGGAGCGAGTCGAACGAGATGCCGTCGCCGGCGTCGTCGCTCGGGCGACGACCGGGGCGGCCGCTCGCGGGCGGGGCGACGGTGACCGCCTCCACGTCTGGCAGCGGTGCGGTCGACGCGACCGTCGTCTCGTCGACGGTGACGCGGCCAGTGACCGCGACGCTCCCGGTCGCGTCGTGGACCGCGACGAACGGGTCGTCGAACGCGTGCTCGCCTGCGGGGACCGCGACCTCGTACGTCGCCGTCGCCGATTCGTCGGGTGCGAGTGCGGCGGCGAGCGCGCGACTGCCGTCGACGACGTCGACGCCGTCTGGCGGTGCGTCGACGACGCGGACGTCGGCGAGGCGCGCGTCGCCCGCGTTCCTCGCCGCGAACTCGACCGTCGCCGTCTCGCCTGGGGCCGGGTCCGGCGGACGGACGACGCGGTCGACGACGACGTCCGGTTCGGGCGGTTCGCTGGCGCGTCCGAGCGCGGGGACGACCGCGACGACGACCGCGGCGACCAGGAGGACGGGCGTGCCGGCGAGCGCGCCGAGCGCGGCGACGACCGCGGCCACCGCGAGCGCCCCCCGGTATCGGCCGGTCCGGGTCGCGTCGAGTCCAGCACCGAGTCCAGCGCCGTCGGTCATGCGTCGCCCTCCACGCGGTCGAGTTCGGCGAGCGCCCGGCGGACGCGTCTGGCGTACGGCGGGTCGCCCGACCGGAGCGCCGCGAACTGGTCGCGCGCCGACAGCGGCGGTATCGGGCCGTCGACGAAGCACGCCGCCGCCGTCGGGTCGTCGGTCCACGCACCCGAGGCGAGCTGGTCCCTGGCAGTCGATGCGTCGACGTCGCGTTTCGCGACGAGGACGTCCACCGCGAGCGACTCCAGGCGGTCGTGGAGTTCCCGCCGGCCGTCGTCGGCGTCCGCGCGTCGCCCGACCACGCGCAGGTCGGCTATCGCCCGCGCCGCCGCCGCACCGGGACGCCGCGGCCGCGACCGTTCGGGCGGCGCGGCGCGTTCGGGCGAGTCGTCGTCGGTTGCGTCCCGGTAGAGCGTGACGCCGGCGACGACGACCGCGAGCACCGCGACCGCGAGGAACCCGTACGCACCGCCCGGGAGGACGGGACCGACGACGCCCGCGAGGCGCGCCACGCCGACCGCGACGCAGGCCGCACCCACCGCGAACAGCGCCCGGTTCACGCGTCACCACCGCCGCGCTCGCGACCGTCGCCGTTCGACGCGTCGTCCGCCACTCCCGCGTCCTCGACCGCTCGCGCGGCGAGCGACCGTGCACGCTCGGCCTCGCGGTCCGAGTCGGCGTCGCCGTAGCGGACGCGTTCGAACAACTCGGTGAGTCGCGCGAACGCGCTCGCGTCGACGCCGTCGTCGCTGGCGGCGCGGACGAACTCGCGGGGCGTCCGCGCACCGGGCGCCGGCGTCGTCACCGACGCGACGACGCGCTGCCACGCACGAGTCACCTCGTCCGACGCGTCCCGGCTCGCCGGATGCACGTCCACGTCACGCGGCCGCGCTCCAGGCTCGCCGCCGCGGCCGGCGTCGTCGTCGGTGGCGTCCGCCGGGCGCCGCTCGCCGTCGTCGCGACCGAACGCCAGCCAGACGCCCGCGGTCACGGCCAGCGCGAGCACGACCGCGAGCGCGACGCCGAGCGGGCCACCGACCGCGGTCGCCGTCGCATCCCCAACCACCGATAGCAGCCCGCTCACCGCCGCGGGCCGGAGCCACGCGTCGCTCGCCGCCGCGACCGCGACCACGCCCGCCGCGACCGCGATGGTGCGGCGGTGCCGTGGCGCGAGCGCGTACCCGACCGCGAACGCCAGCGCGACGACCGCCGCGAGCAACCGGTCGCGCGTCGCACTCGACACCGGATTCTCGACCGACTCCTCGACGCCGGCGTCGCGTACCGCCCCACCTGCGGCCGAGGTGTCGCCCGACCCGTCACCACTGGTCGGCGCGGGCGCCCCGCCGGAGGACGGCAGCGACCCGGCGGCGAGACCGAACGCCACCACGAGGAGGACCGCACCGAGGACCGTCCGCGTCCGAAGCATACCTCGTCGTTCGTCAACCAGCACCCTAAACCACCCCCGGTGTTTTCCAGGCCAGCAAACGCGACGGCGAGCGCCCGCCCCAATGATTATGCCGCCCGCACTCGATTGGTGGCGCATGGCAGACGTCCTGGCAGACGACGAGGTCGAGGAGCGACTCCCGGAGGGCTGGTCGATAGACGAGGACGAGATCGTTCGGACGTTCGAGTTCGACGACTACATGAAGGGCGTGAACTTCGCGCAGTTGACCGGCGAGATCGCCGAAGCGCAGTACCACCACCCCGAGATCCGCATCCGGTACAAGGAGGTGGAGGTGCGCGTCACCAGCCACGAGGCGGGCGGTATCACGGAGAAGGACCTCGAGATGGCTGAGATACTGAACAACGAGACCGCGTAAGGGGAGACGGATGCCCGCCCAGTACGTGTTCCGGGTGTCGTTCCACCTGGCGCCGTCGGCCGACGTCTGGGTGCGTCCGAACGAGTTCCGGACGGTGCTCCGTCGGCCCGCGGCCGAACCCGGCGACGACGGCTGGCTGTTCTTCCGCGACAACCTCTGGCGCGGCGAGGTGAACGACCGCGAGCACGCGCGCTGGCTCGCCGAGGACGCCCTCGGCGTGCCCGTCGACGACGTCGAGTTCCGGAGTCTGCGCGCGGACCAGGCGTACGTGGACGCGCTCCGCGACGCCATCGCCGCCGACCTCGCCGCGTTCAACGCCGACTCGGTCGACGAGGTCGTCTCGAAGTACCTCGGGAGCAGCATCGACGTCGTCGAGGACCCCCAGGCGTAGCGTGCGGTCGCATCTCAGGCCTCCCGAAGACACTTAGCGACTGGCGGTCCTAGAATCGCCTCCCGATGGTCGCCGACTCGTACGACTTCTGGCTGTTCGACCTCGACGGGACGCTCGTCGACGCGGAGTGGGCGTACACGCGCGACGTCTTCGACCGCGTCGGCGACCGCGTCGGCCGGCGGTTCAGCGACCGCGAGGCGTACGTGCTCTGGCACGGCCTCACCGGCGCGCGCAATCGACAGTTGCAGGCGTGGGGCGTCGACCCGGAGGCGTTCTGGCCGGCGTTCCACGCGGAGGAGGACCCACGAGCGCGCGCCGAGCACACGTTCCTCCACGACGACGCCACCTTCGTGGGCGACCTCGACCGGCCGGTCGGGCTCGTGACGCACTGCCAGCGGTTCCTCGCCGACCCCGTCCTCGAGCACCTCGACGTCGCGGACTGGTTCGACGTCGTCGTCTGCTGCGACGACGACACCGGCTGGAAGCCCGACCCCGCGCCCGTCGACCTCGCACGAGCGGGTCTCGGCGTCGACGCCGAGGACGTTGGAGTGCTCGCCGGCGACGGCAGCAACGACGTCGGCGCCGCGTGGAACGCTGGTCTGGACGCCATCCACGTCGAACGCCACGGCGCGGACCGCCGCGGGCACTGCGTACGTGGCGACCACCGCGTCCCGCACTTCGGCGCGCTCGACGGCGTCGACGCCGCGGCGGCTCGCGACGCCACGAGTCACCTCCCCGCGTTCGACGAGTGACCGCGAGCGCGCTGGTCGACGACGGCCCGACGGCTGCTCTCGACGGGGACGCTCGCGGCAGCGCTGCTTACGTGACTGGGTCCGCCATCGCGGACGCTCGCACTCGCGTCTCCCCGCATTCCGGACAGTGCACGCTCGACATGTCCGCCTTCGGTGACTCGAACGTCTCCTCGCAGTTCGGACACCAGTACTCGTACGTTCGCTCCTCGCGCCCGAACAGCCCCTTGAGCCTGTCGACGAGTGACATGAGTATCGTTCGCACCTACCACGGGCCGTGACTTAAGCCCCGACGACCGGTCACGCCAGTTCACGGGCGGTACGACCTGGTTACGCGCACGAAACCGCTGATTACGCCGCCAGCGCGCGGAACCGGGGATCACGTCGCTGGGGGGCGGTGACGGCAACCGTTCGACCACCGCGCCGCGAGCGGACGCCACCGCGACCGACCCACGGTCGTGCGAGTCGTTGTCGAACCGCTACCCGTGGGTTTTTCGACCCAGGGCACCTACGGCCGTCCATGTCCGCGCTCCGAGAGGCGTTCGCAGACCTTCCCGACGCCGTGTTCGCTGACCTCCTCGAGAGCGACGACGGCTACCTGCTCGTCGTCGACCTCCCCGGCGTCACCGCCGACACGCTCGACGTCGTCGCACGCGACGGCCGCGTCTCCATCGAAGCGCGACGCGAGAAGGACGTCCCCGCCGAGTTCCGGTACGAGCGCGAGGACCGCTCGCTGTTCCTCGACGTCGACCTCCCGCTCCCACCGGACGCCAACCCCGAGGCCGCCGACGCCGAGATATCCCGTGGCGTCCTCGAACTCTCCATCCCGAAGCGCACGTCGACCGACGAGACCCGCATCGAGATCCGGGACGCCTGACTCGAGGTGAGAAAGGCTGGTCAACCTACGGGCGTACTGGCGATTCCTCGTCGTCGCACGCCAATTCCTGCCGCTCCTGCTCGCGTACGCTCGCGACCGCCGACGCTACCTCGTCATCGGTAGCAGGCGACAGGTCGACGAGGCGACGCAGATCGACCGCGCCGAGCGACTGCTCGACTCGCTCCTGAAGCTCGGCCCGACGTTCATCAAACTCGGCCAGCTCCTCTCGACCAGGCCTGACGTCCTCCCGCCCGCGTACATCGACGTGCTGTCGTCGCTCCAGGACGACGTCCCGCCCGCGGACTGGGCGGAGGCCAAGCAGGTGCTCGAGGCGGAGGTCGGCCCCGTCGAGGACGCGTTCGCGGAGTTCGACACCGACCCCATCAGCGGTGCGAGCCTCGGCCAGGTGTACAAGGCGACCGTGAACGGCGACGACGTCGCCGTGAAGGTCCGTCGCCCCGGCGTCGAGGACCTCGTCGAAGCCGACTTGCGGGTCATCCGGTGGAGTCTCCCCATCCTCCTCTACTTCGTCGGTGACGCGCAAGCGTTCAGTCTCGAGAACCTCGCCGACGAGTTCGCGAAGACCATCCGCGAGGAGATGGACTACGAGCGCGAGGCGCGGATGCTCGAGGAGATCAAGCTGAACTTCGCCGAGAGCGACGAGATACGCATCCCGGCGGTCGTCGACTCGCACTCGGGGCCGCGCGTCCTCACGATGGAGTACCTCCCCGGCACGAAGATCAACGACGTCGACGCGCTCGACGAGAAGGGTATCGACCGCGAGCGCGTCGCGGAGACCCTCCAGCGCGCGTACCTCCAGATGATCATCGACGACGGCGTCTTCCACGCCGACCCGCACCCCGGTAATCTGGCGGTGCTCGACGACGGCGCCATCGTGTTCTACGACTTCGGGATGAGCGGGCGCGTGAACGAGTTCGTCCAGGAGAAGATCGTGGAGTTCTACGTCGCGGTCGCGAACCAGGACATCGACGCGATCCTCGACTCGCTGGTCGCCATCGGGACGCTGAGTCCGGAGGCGAACCGGGACGTGATGGGTGACGTGATGGAGCTCGCCATCGCGGACGCCAGGGGCGAGGACATCGAGCAGTACCGCGTCCAGCAGATAATCGGCCAGATAGAGGACTCCATCTACGAGTTCCCGTTCAGACTCCCGCCGAACCTCGCGCTCGTCCTGCGTGTCGCAACGGTCGTCGAGGGCGTCTGCGTCACGCTCGACCCGTCGTTCGACTTCATCGAGACGGCGACGACGTACCTCACCGAGCAGGGGTACCGCGAGGAGACGGCCCGCCAGTTCATCGCGGACGCCGGCGACCAGGTTCAAGATGCAGCGCGGTCGCTCGTGCGCGTCCCCCCGAAGCTCGAGGACACGCTCGACACCGCCCAGCGCGGGAACCTCACCGTCCAGGTCGAACTCGGTGACGACAAGGGCGTCATCGACAAGCTCGCACGCCGACTCGTCTCCGGGCTCGTGTTCGGGTTCAGTCTCCTGTCGACGGCGTACCTGTACGCGGGCGGAGACTACTACGCGACCGCGGTGTCGGGCGTCATCGGGCTCGCCGGCGCGTTCTTCCTGTGGCGGTCGTTCCGCTCGAAGAAGGGTATCCGCGCGAGCCCGCAGTTCACGCGCCAGGAGATGAAGAAACGCCGCGGGAACGACTGAGCGCGGCACGGGCGGGGGAACGACTGAGCGCGGCACGTGGACCTGACGATTGCGCGGTCCATCTCCACGTGCAGGGGGGTCGACTCGCGGGGCGGTTCGGCCGTCGTGCATGACGTTTGGTCGGCGGACTCGCCGGCTGGTGTGGACGCTCGCATCCCGCCGAACTTACCCCCTTATAGTTGAACGTTTGAAATATGGTGTTCGTTCGTCGAAAGGAGGGGTCGGGGTGACGGTGAGCTATCGGGGGCTGCGACGTCGCCTCGTGTTTGTCCTCGCGTTCGTCGTCGCGTTCCCACTCCTCACGCTCTACGGGGCCCTGTTCGTGGTCAACGCGATCGGCTTCGACGTCCATCGGTCGCTCGGCGGCCCACGCCTGTACGGCGAGCTGTACGTGGAACCGTGGGCGGCGGCCGCGTTCGCGGTGACGTTCCTCGGGTGCGCCGGCTACGGGTACCGACTCCGCGTCCGCGCCGTGATGGACGCCGTCGAGCCCACGCGAGTTACTCGCGAGGACCGACCCACGCTGGTCGACCGCGTGACGGCGCTCGCGAGCGACGTGGGCGTGGACGCACCGGCGGTCGCGACCATCGACGTCGATACTGCCACCGCCTTCACCGTCGGTGCCGACCCGCGAACCCAGACGCTCGTCGTCAGCGAGGACCTGCTGGCGGTCCTCGACGACGACGAACTCGACGCGGTGCTCGCGCACGAACTCGCCCATCAGCGCAACGCCGACCATCCAGCGACGGCCGCGACCGTCGCCGTCCTCTCCGTCCTTCGGCCGCTCGCCGTGCCCGCGGTCGCCGGCCGCACCGCGGAACTCATGATCGGGTTCGGTGTGTCCGAGCACCCGGTCGTGCGTCGCGCAGTCACCATCGTGTACCTTCCCGTGGCGCTGTGCTTCCTGCCGGCGTTCCTCGGCGTCCGAACCGTGTTCTACCGGTCGTTCTCGCGGTACAGGGAATACGTCGCCGACACCGCTGCCGGGGCCATCGTCGACGACTACGCGGCGCTCGCTGACGCGCTCGAGACCCTCGACGAGGCGGATGGCGACGGCGACAGTCATCCCTTCCTCGACGCGTTCACCGTCGTGCCCGTCGCCGACGGCGACGAGCGGGACGCGCCGTTCCTCGAATCGCTCGGCGCCGTGTCCTCGGAGGACGCCCAGGCTGGGATACGACTCGGCCTGCAACCACCGACGAGCGAACGCGTCGCCCGCATCCGGGCGCTCGAGGGGGCTCGATGAACCGGGACGACCGCTCCACGCGTACAACGCGCCGGCACGTCCTCGGCGTTCTCGGAACCGCTGCGACGACCGCCGTCGCCGGATGTGGTTACCGCGAAGCAGCCGGGGACCCGGTCTGGCGGCAGACTGAAACCAGGAACAACACCAGCGCCGCGGGGGACCTCGTGTTATTATCCACCAGCGGAATCGGCGACACCGTTGAGGGCGCCTCGTACGTCAACGTGCTCGACGCCGCCACCGGTCGAGCACAGATGGACGTTTACACCGAGGATTCCGCGGGTGCGGCGATACTCGGTGACGAGGTGCTGTACTTCACGACCGAGGGCGAACGACTGCTGGTCGATGACGAGCCCGTCACCGACACGAACGGGACGGACGCGGTCCACGACGAGTTGTTCGCCATCGACGGGACGGACGTCGTGCGTCGAGGGCGCTTCGAAATTGACGTCAACGCGGTCGCGGAGGGCCCCGAGACCACCTACGTTGTGACCCACGACGGGCTCGTCGCTCTCGAGAAGGGTGGAGGGAGGCGCTTCTCCGTGGCGTATCCGTGGGAGCGGGTCTACGGTTTGGGCGTCGCGGCGTCCGCCGACGGGTGCGCGGTCCTCACTGGAGAAACGGCGCAGCGGGTCGTCGCGATCGCTCCCGACGGCGCGGAACGCTGGCGGACCGACGCACGGTTCGCGGCGAGTGCCACGGTCGAGATGGTCGAGAACGCCGTCTTCGTCCACGAGCCCCCCGTGCCCGAATTCGACGTCGAACCAGCGATGACCGCGTTCGACGCAACGTCCGGTGAACCCCTGTCTTTCGGCGTGCCGACCCCGCACGATGCGGTCGTCCCCACGAACCGCGGCGACGTGTACGTGGTCTCGGCGGGAGTCCTGTACGCGGTCGACGTCGCGGAGCGGCGCGTCAGATGGCGGTTCCCGGCCGAGCAGGACTCGCCGCTCGGTGTCCCGAAGGTGTCCGGACCACCCGTGCACACCGCCGATTCGGTGGTCGTTCCCACCGACGGGAAGACGCACGAACTGGCCGCCACGGACGGGGCGGTCCGCTGGCGACGACGGTTCCCCGAGCAGGAACTGGTCGGTGCGTTCGAGGACCGCTTGGTGGTTGCGGACCCCGGCCTGCTGGTCGGACGGCGACGCTGAAACGCCACTCGGGTCGCGTCTACAGCGGGAGGAACGCGGCGTACTCCTCGACCTCTCGGTCGTCGATGCCGTACGCGGTGACGCGCCGGCCGTTCTGCGAGAACTGCGTATACTGGGGGCTCATGACGCCGACGACGCGCTCGCTCGGGATGGAGACGTAGTCGTGGTCGTCGGTGCCGACCTGGTCGAACCCGACGACCCACGGCCAGTCCTCGATGATGAACGCGGCGTCGACCTGCACGGGCTGGTCGTCGTCGTAGTAGATCTTCGCGACCGCTCGGTCGAGGCCGTCCGTCGTGTGCATCGTGGTGGTGTCAATGCGAGTCACGACACCGCCCACCGATATATCTCCCACTTGACGCCTGCTGGCAGGCCGCCAGGGGATTCCCGCGTCGGCGAACGGACTCGCAGTGGGCGTCGTAGCGTTCCAAACCGTTTATAGCCACGTGGGAAGAACGGCCGTGCATGGCTACGCAGCAGCAGGAAGTTCGCGACCTTCAGGAGGGCTCGTACGTCATGCTGGACGACGCTCCCTGTAAGATCAACGCGTACTCGACCGCAAAGCCCGGGAAGCACGGCAGCGCGAAGGCGCGCGTCGAAGCCGTCGGCGTCTTCGACGGGAAGAAGCGCTCGATGAGTCAGCCGGTCGACCAGAAGTGCTGGGTCCCGATCATCGAACGGAAACAGGGCCAGGTCGTCTCCGTGGAGTCCGCGACGGTCGTGCAGGTCATGGACCTGGAGACGTACGACACGTTCTCGATGAAGGTCCCCGAGGAGCAGGAACTCGACCCCGACGACGAGATCGAGTTCCTCGAGTTCGAAGGCCAGCGGAAGATCCTCTGAGGGCGGGTCGAGGATGTTCCCGGGTGCGGGCGTCGACCGCGAGGACGCGGCGTTCGTCGTCGTCGGCGCGCCACTGGACGCGTCGACGTCCTTCCAGCCCGGGACGCGATTCGGTCCGGACCGCGTCCGCCGGTACGCGCGCGGGTTCGACGATTACGACCACGCGACCGGCACGCACTTCTCCGATTGTAGCGTCGCCGACCACGGCGACGTTCGCGCGTGGGACGACGCCGGCGAGTACCTCGAGTACCTCGAAGGCGTGTGTACCGACGTCGTGTGGGCGGATGCGGTCCCGCTCGTCGTCGGTGGCGAGCACACCGTCTCGGTCGCGGGCGTTCGCGCGGTCGACCCGGACGTGTTCGTGTGCCTGGACGCGCATCTGGACCTGAAGGAGGACTTCGACGGGAACGAACTGAGTCACGCGACGGTGACGCGGCACGCGCTCGACGTCGCGGACCGCGCGGTCGTGCTCGGGGCGCGTGCGGGGAGCGAGGCGGAGTACGAGCGCGCGAGCGAGGGCGACGTCGAGGTCGTCCCGCCGGAGGCGGTTCCGGCGTGGGAGCCGTCGTTCGACGCGGACGCGTCGGTGTACCTGTCGGTGGACGTCGACGCGGCGGACCCGGCGTTCGCGCCGGGGACGGGGACGCCGGAGCCGTTCGGGTTGACGAGCCGCGAGTGCCGGGACGTGGTGCGTGCGGTCGCGGCGACCGGACAGGTTGCGGGGTTCGACGTCGTCGAGGTGAACGACCGCGACGACGGCCAGGCGGCCGTCCTCGGCGCGAAACTCCTGCGTGCGTTCGTCCACGAGGCCGCTCGCGTCGCCGAGGACGCGTGAGGAGCGCGTTCGGTGCCGACGGACGACGTGTCTGTTGGAAGGAACGTTCAGTCCGTTTTCGGGGTCCTCCTAACCTGTTGTGTAAGTCAGTTATTTCCGGATAGCACGCTAATCCCTATACGGAGAGACACCACCTGCGCGGGGTCCTCGCCGGAGAACACACGATGCACGACGAACACGTCAAGGAAGGGAAAGCCATCCAGCGAGAGACGGGGAAGACCTTCCATATCGCGACGCGATTGCTCCCCGAACGCATCAGGCACCCGACGTACGTCCTCTACGGGTTCTTCCGCATCGCGGACGAGGTCGTCGACGACCCGGACGGGCGCTCTCGCGAGGAGCAAGCGCGTCGCCTCGCGGAACTCCGCGCGCAAGCGCTCGGCGAGGAACCCGCCGACGACCCCGTACTGGAGGCGTTCGCGGAACTCTGCGAGACGTACGGCATCGACGACGAGTGGGTGAACGAGTTCCTGGACGCGATGGCGTCGGACATCGATACGGACCGCTACGAGACCTACGACGACCTCGAGGACTACATGCGTGGGTCGGCGGCCGCAGTCGGTGTGATGATGACGGACATCATGCATCTCGACGACGAGGCGTACGAGCAGGCCTTACCGCACGCCATCAAGCTCGGTGAGGCGTTCCAGCTCTCGAACTTCGTCCGGGACGTCCACGAGGACGTCGTGGACCGCGACCGCGTGTACCTCCCCGAGGAGACCCTGGAGCGCCACGGCGCGGACGTCGAGGACGTCAAACGCCTCGAGTTCACGCCGGAGGTCAGGGACGCGATCGCCGAGGAGACGGCGCGCGCCGATTCGCTGTACCGCGAGGGCGTCGCCGGCATCCGGTATCTGCCCGAGGACTGCCAGCTCGCGGTCCTCCTGGCGGCGGTCCTGTACGCCGAACACCACCGCGTCGTCCGCAAGCGCGACTACGACACCGTCACCGTCGACGTCGACCTCCCGCTCTGGCGGAAGCTCGCGTGCCTCGTCCGCACGCGCTGGCACTGGCAGTGGAACAAGGACCCCGAGGCCGTGTTCCGGCGGGTGTCCGCGGTGCCGTACGGCGACGAGCCCGCAGACGAACACCACGAGGGCGAGCACCACGGCGACGACCGCGACGGCGGTCGCGGCGCGCTCGGCCGCGTCCGCGGCTGGCTGCCGTCCTGGTAGCGTCACAGACGCCCACTCGCCGGTCTATATCTCCTTGTGCATCCGGACGACTGGAATCTCGGGGTCCGCTCCGACCGTGGTCCGTTCGCCGGTTGCGTACCCGTGTCGAGCGTAGAACCCGCGTGCGTTCAGTGTCGAGTGCAACCAGAGGTCGTCTCGGCCGGCGGCGGCGGCACGCCGTTCGAGGGCTTCGAGGAGGGTGGTACCGACGTCTTCGCCCATCGCTGCCGGCGAGACGAAGACGGCGTGAATCTGTCCGTCGTCAGCGTGCAGGCAGCCGAACCCACGGACGTCGTTGGCGGTTTCGGCGACGACGAGGGTGAACTCCTGTCGTTCGAGTATCGACCGATACGCGTCGGGGTCCGGGGGTGTCGGTGCGATGGCATCGAGCTGGGTTGCGTCGTACTGATCCGACGCGTCTTCGCGGAGAGCTCGCGTCTTGATCTCGGCGACGGTCGCCAGGTCGTCGGCCGTCGCGGCGCGAACGTCGACCATGTTCGACCACCAACGCGTGGTGGCCGAATGAGTCCTCGGATTGCCCCCGAGTCGTCCATTCAGCGGCGGACGGCGCGGACGAGTGCGCTGTCGCCGACGGCGAAGTCGAACCGGTCTGTCGTCAGTAAGCCGACGCCGAGTGCGGCGGCGATGGCGACGGGAATCCAGTTCCCGTAGAGGGCGTTGATGCCGCCCCAGAGGAGGACGAACGAGACGAGGTCGTCGAGCATGAACTCGCAGTCCCGTAGTCGTTCCTTGAGGCCGGTGCGGTCGAGGCCCTGGTCGAACGCGAGGACGGCGACGGTCGCGGAGAGCACCCAGCCGCCGTAGTTCGACCACGGGACGCCGTAGTACCCGCAGGAGGCGGTGGCGGCGCACTCGTACGCCCAGAACTCGACGGCGACGGCGCCGGGGTCGAGGACGAGGTCGGTCGCGAGGACGGCGGCGACGGTTGCGGCGAGCCGAACGGGCGTCGAGTCGGCGCGGTCGCCGAGCAGTAAGAGTGTGAGGAGGTACGCGTTCAGGACGAGCGGGAAGAAGAACACGGGGAGGGCGACGGGGATGACGCCGGCGAGCATCGGCCCGAGCGGGACGGTGTACTCGAACGCGCCGTACGGCCAGCCCGTGGTCGTCCCGATATACTCGATGCCGTACGCGTAGACGGTGAGGAGTGCGAGCGCAACGCCGGCCTTCCGGTCGATGAGGGGGCCGACGCCCGCGATGAGTGGAAGACGCATCACGAGCACGCCGAACAGCACGAAGAAGGGGTTGTACGCGAGGAAGGAGAGCGGGTCGGGGTACCAGCCTTCGGCGCTCGCGACGAGTGAGACGGCGCCGACGAGCGGGAAGACGACCGCGATGGTGAATCGGTGCTCGCGGACGAGCTCGTCGAGACGCGCCTGCACCTGCTCGCGGCCCGACGGCGTGCGCGTCGCGTCGGCGAGCGACCGCGACTCCTGTTGGTCTGCAGTCGGTGTGTCCTCAGACGCCATTCGTGAGCCTCCAGAGGGCGCCCAGCGTCAGGACCATTCCAACGAGCGTGTTCAGGTACGGGAACCACCAGTACGCGCGGTCGACCGCGACCGACGACCGCGCCACCCACGCGACGAACACGGGGTAGACCGCGAGGGCGACGCCGAGGCGGTAGTCGACGGCGGCGAACGCGCCCGCGGCGGCGGTCCACACCGCGAAGCAGTACGCGTACGTCCGGGATTCCCCCAGGTGGGTCGCGGTCGTGTCGATTCCCGCCGCGCGGTCCGGTTCGATGTCGGGAATCGCCGAGAAGGTGTGCATCGCCATCGTCCACAGCCACGCGCCGGCGAGCGCCAGGACCGGCGGGTGTTCGCCGAGGACGGCGGCGTACGCGGCCGCGCCCGGGAGGACGTACAGGCCGTTCGAGAGCGAATCCAGGAACGGCGTCGTCTTGAACCGCAGCGGCGGGGCGGAGTACTCGGTCGCGAGCACGGCGTACGCGGCGAGGTACGGCCACGCCAGCGCGGGCGCGAGCGCCGCCACCGGGACGAGCGCCAGCCCGGAGACGGCGACGACCGCGACCACCCACGCGTCCCCCGAGAACCGCGCCTCGCGGCCCTCCTTCTTCGGATTCTCGGCGTCGGCGTCCCGGTCGAAGACGTCGTTGATACCGTACAGGTAGACGTTCGCGGGCACGAGGAAGTACGCGAACAGCGCGATGGCGACCGGCGCGAACAACTCCGGGATCGAGCGCGCGCCGTACGCGACGCCGACGACGACCGGGCCGGCGAGGTAGAACCAGAACCGCGGCCGCGAGAGCGTCAGGAGGTACGCGACGCCCTCGAAGACCGCGGTCGTCGTCGACTCTCTGGTCTCCCCGGCGGTCATCCCTGATGGGCGTGCTCGAGACCGGCGTCCTCGCGGACGGCGTCCGCGGTCAGTTCACCGCTGATGAGGCACATCGGGACGCCGATACCCGGCGTCGTGTACCCGCCCGTGTAGTAGAGGCCGTCGACGGACTCCGAGCGACGGGACGGCCGGAAGAGCGCGGTCTGCTTGAGGGTGTGCGCGAGCCCGAGCGCCGACCCCTCGTAGGCGTTGTAGCGCTCCGCGAAGTCGCTCACCGTGAACGTCTCCTCGACGACCATGCGGTCCCGGAGGTCCGTGCCGGTGTGCTCGGCGATGTCGTCGAGCACGAGCTCGCGGTACTGCTCGCGGGTCTCCTCGGTATCGTCGAGCCCCGGTGCGATTGGGACGAGCACGAACAGGTTCGAGTGGCCCTCGGGCGCAACCGAGTCGTCGGTCTCGCTGGGCACGCAGAGGTAGTACGCCGGATTATCCGGCCACGCCGGGTTCTCGAATATCTCGTCGAAGTGCTGCTCCCAGTCGGTCGGGAGCACGAGCGTGTGATGCGCGAGCTCCTCCACGTCCCCCTCGACGCCCATGTACATCAGGAACGCCGACGGCGCGTACGTCCGCGACTCCCAGTAGTCCGCGTCGTAGTGACGCTTCCCCTCGTCGAGCAGCTCGAGTTCGGTGTGCGCGTAGTCCGCGTCGCTCACGACGACGTCCGGGAAGAACGTTTCTGAACCCGCGGTCGTCACCTTGAACCCGCCGCGGCGACCCATGATCTCCGTGACGGGCGTGCCCGTGACGTACTCCACGCCGAGTTCCTCGCCCAGGCTCGCCATGCCGTCGACGACGCCGCCGAGGCCGTTCTCGGGATACCAGACGCCGAGGTTGAAGTCGACGTGACTCATCAGGTTGTAGAGCGCCGGCGTGTTGTTCGGGGACCCGCCGAGGAACACGAGCGTGTACTGCATGATCTGCTGGAGCTTCGGGTGCTCGAAGTACTTCTCGACGTGGTCCTGCATCGACCCGAGCATCGTCAGCCCGCGCGCTTGCTTCGCGACGGCCGGGTCGAGGAAGTCCCGCACGGTCGCGCGGTCCTCGTACACGAAGTGCTCCATCCCCACGTTGTAGTTCTCCTCGCTCTGCTCGAGGTACCGTTCGAGCGCCTCGCCAGCGCCCGCCTCGTAGGACTCGAAGACCTCCTTCGAACGTTCCAGGTCGGGCGTGATGTCGACGCGGTCGCCGTCCTTGAAGAAGATGCGGTAGTGCGGGTCGAGGTGCTCGAGCGCGTAGTAGTCCGTGGGCGTGCGGTCGAAGTGCCCGAAGAACCGCTCGAAGACGTCCGGCATCAGGTACCACGACGGCCCCATGTCGAACCGGAAACCGTCGCGTTCGAGGACCGACGCACGGCCGCCGAGGCCGTCGTTCTTCTCGACGACGGTGACGTCCGCACCGGCGTCGGCGAGGTAACAGGCAGTCGATAGGCCGCCGAACCCGCCGCCGACGACGAGGACCGAGGTTCCGGAGAGTCCGTTCATGACTGCACGTAGTAGCGAGACGACCTTAAACAGCGGCCACGACTCGGTAGGTGTGCGAACCGCGAGCACGCGATGGGGCGGCGGGCACTGGATGGGCGCACCACGCGGTAGGTACTGCCGGGGGATGGCGCCTGCTGACGGGACGACGCGACGTCAGATCCCGGAGGCGGCCCGTGGCGTGGCGTCGTCCTCGTCGACCGAGTCCGGGTCGGCCGACTCCCGTCGGTCGGGGTCGCCCACGTCCGCCGGGGCGATCGTCGTCCGGAACTCGAAGCGCGCGCCGCCGTCCGCGCCGTCGACGACGTCGACGGTCCAGTCGTACGTCTCCGCGACCTCGGCGACGATGGAGAGCCCGAGGCCGGTGCCGTCGTCGTTCGAGTACCCGCGGTCGAACACGACGTCTCGTTCGCCCTCGGGGATGCCGGGGCCGTCGTCCTCGATGGCGAATCCCTCGTCGTCGTCGAGGCAGGTGACGCGGATGGTCGGGTCGGGGCCTGCGTGCTCGGCGGCGTTCCGATAGCAGTTCTCGAACACCTGCCGGAGGGCGCTGCGTTCCGCGTGGACGGTGCAGTCGACGTCGACGACGACCTCGCCGTCGTCGGTGTCGACGGTCGCGAGCGCGTCGGTGGCGACGCCGGCGACGTCGAGTTCGGTGACGGCGTCGGGGTCGCGTTCCATGCGAGCGAGTGCGAGCACCTGGTCGATGAGCGTCTCGATGCGGGCGTGACACGTCTTGACCTCGTCGAGGTGGTCGAGGTTCCCGGTCTCGGCGGCGAGTTCGACGTAACCGCCCGCGACCGCGAGTGGGTTCCGGAGGTCGTGACTGAGGATGCTCGCGAACTCGTCGAGGCGCTCGTTCTGCTCGCGGAGTTCGGCGTTGGTCTCCCTGAGTTCGGCGTTGAGGTCGCGGAGACGTTCGGTCTGTCGGCGCTGCCGGAGGTAGAAGTGCGTGGGGACGACCCCGAACCAGGCGCCGATGGCGGCGATGCCGTAGCCGACGGCGAACGCGTCCGCGACGCCGCCGAACGGCTGGCCGATGCCGGCGTAGAACGCGCCGACGAGGACGAGGTAGCTGGCGGCGGTGGCGACGCCGGCGGCGGCGACGCGACGACAGTGCGTCGGCGTCTCCGTCCGGGCGAGGTGGACGCCGAACGCGGCGAGCCCGAGGAACGCGAGGACGGAGACGACGAGCGTCGACCCGACGAGGTCCGCGGCGACGCGAGCGAGAGGGGCGGTGCTGGCGATCGCGTGTGCGACGACGGCGGCGAGCCCGACGAGCCCGAGCGCGGCGACGCCGTACCGCCCGCTGTCCGCCAGCCTCCCCCCTGACACGAATATCAATTGGATACATATTGGTAAATCTCCGTGGCATGATTTCGCAAGCCAGGACCGTGGCGTGGTCGCGCGTTCACCCGCCGATAATCGTCCGCGTGCGGGCGTCGAGGCAGGGGTCGTCGCCGAGCGCGTGCCGCGACCGGTGCTTTCCTATCGACCCTACTCGTACGTGTGGGTATGCACGGGACGACGGCGGTCGTGACGGGTGCGACGAGCGGTATCGGACGAGCGGTCGCCACGGCGTTCGCCGAGGCGGGTGCGTCGGTCGCGGTCTGCGGTCGGGACGCGTCGGCGGTCGGCGACCTCGTGAACGACCTCGAGGCGGTCGGCGAGGGCGAAGTCACCGGGTTGCGCGCGGACGTCCGCGACGAGTTCGACGTGGAGCGACTCGTCGAGACGGCGTCGCGGACCGGGCCGGCGGGCATCGACGTCGTGGTCGCGAACGCGGGCGTGTTCCACGGGTCGCCCGGCGAGACGTCGATCGCGGAGGAGTCCTACACGGCGTTCGACGAGGCGTTCCGGACGAACGTCCGCGGGGCGTTCGCGACGTTCAAGGAGTCGCTCCCGCACCTGAACGAGGGCGCGCGCCTCCTGCTCCCGACGGGGTCGGTGGCGCGGGACGCGAAACCGGGTCTCGGCGGGTACGCGCCGTCGAAGGCGGGCGCGGAGGCGGTCGTCCGCCAGTTCGCCGCGGACACCGAGTACGTCGCGGGGTGCGTCGACCCGGGGAAGGTCGAGACCGACCTGTCCGGTCCGGGCGGTCGGGCGCCCGAGGACGTCGCGGCGATGTTCGTGTGGGCGGCGACCGAGTGCGACGCCGAGGACCTCGACGGAGTGGTCGTCGACCTGAAGACCTGGAAGACCGCGACGCGCTGAGCGTCCTCGCGGGGCTGCTGCGTGCGTTCGCGGGGTCGCTGACGTGCGCTCGCCAGCCCAGGGGCTGCACTCGCCGAGCGTACGCGACCGACGGAGTTATTAACCAACGACGGCGTGTTGTTAACAAGAATGGTTACTAACTCGGAATCGAGGGTTAACAACATCGCGGGCGTGCCGACGGTCGGCGTCGTCGCCGTCGTCGCGTTCCTCGCACTCACCGCGTGGGCCGCGACCGTCGCCGCCGACGGCCGCCCCGAACTCTGGAAGGTCGTCGGCATCGCGTGGACCGCGTTCGCCGCCATGGGCGTCGCCATCCCGCTCGGCGCACGCGCCGACGGCGGCCACGCCCACGGCCTCGTCTGGGCGTACGGCCTCGCCGCCGGCGCCATGGTCACCAGCGCCGCCGTCTTCCTCCTCCCGCAAGCGTTCGGCCTCCACCCGCGCTGGGGCGGCTTCGGCGTCGCCGCCGGCATCGTCCTCGGGTTCGGCGCCCACACCGTCGGGCACCGCCTCACCCACGAGACCAGCTTCGACCACACGAGCCTCGAGATATCCGCGCACGCCCTCGCCGCTGGCACAATCATCGGCATCGTCTACGGCAACATGCCCACGCTCGGCGCGTTCCTCGGCGTCGCCATCGTCTCCCACAAGGGCCCCGCCGGGTACGCCGCCGCCCGCCGACTCGCGAGCGACGGCGGCAACCCCTGGGTCCTCCTCCTCCCCGCCGCCGGCGTCGGCCTCACCGCCATCCCCGCGAGCATCATCGCCCTCCCGCCCGACCCCGTCCTGAACGCGCTCGTCTTCGGGTTCGCCGCCGGCGTCTTCCTCCACGTCGCCATGGACTTCCTCCCCACCTGCGAGATCGGTGGCGACGTCTACGACGTCGCACACACCACCGACCACGCACACGAACTCCTCGACAGTCTCCGCCTGCACGCCGTCGTCTCCACGCTCCTCGGCGGCCTCGTCGTGTTCGTCGCGTGGCTCCTCGTCGCCTGAATCGACCCCGAAAATCGAATCGACCGCGCAATCGCGCTACAGTTCCCGGTCGCTCGACGGGTCGTCGAGCTCCCAGAGGACCTCCGGGAGGAACGCGTCGAGGTTGTCGACGACCTTCCGCTCGCTCACGTTCATGCCCTCGCAGTGCTCCCACGCGGACTCGCGGACGTCCACGTGGATGTCGCCGTCCTCGACCGACACCGCGAGCGGGTACACCGAGCACCGCGTCGGCTTCCAGTCGTGCTCGGCGTGCAGCGAACAGAGGCCGTCGTCGCGCAGGAACACGCACGCTTCGCCGTCCTCACCGACGTGCTCGTCGCGGTCCTTCGCCTCCTTCTTCACGAAGTCCTCGCCGCGGAACTGCGTCGTCGTATCGTCCAGACTCGCTCGCTCCGCGAGCTCGTAGAAGTCCCGCTCGTAGAGGAGGACGCCGTGCGTACAGCACCACGTGCACTCGTCGACGCACTCGAAGGTCAGGTCGGGGTCGAACTCCACGACCGCCTCGCGACCCGGATGCACCTCGACGCGACGAGAGCCCGTACTCATCGCGTCGAACGACGCCGCGAACGCGGAAGTGTCCTTCCCTTCCCCACGCACCAAACAATTTAGGAATCACGAATGAGGGGCCCGAGTTCCGTACCTAGGGTAAGCGCACGGAGCGCCGCTATCATGCCCGGAACTCACTCGCTCCCGATGGACGTGACCGTCGACCTCCCGACGACGGACGCAACCGTTCTCGTCGTCGACGACGACGAGGACCTGGCAGACACGTACGCGCTCTGGCTCCGCGAACACGTCGACGTTCACGTCGCGTACTCGGGGAGCGACGCGCTCGACGTCCTCGCGACCGAACCCATCGACGTCGTCCTGCTCGACCGCCGGATGCCGTCGATGTCCGGCGACGTCGTGCTCGCCGAGATGCGGTCTCGCGGTCACGACCAGCGCGTGTCATTGGTGACCGCCGTCGAGCCGACGCTCGACATCGTCTCGCTCCCCTTCGACGAGTACCTCGTCAAACCGGTCGGCCGCGAGCCGCTCGAATCGACCGTCGAATCGCTGCTGGCACTCGCCGAGCACGCCGACGCGTTCCAGGAGTACTTCTCGCTCCAGTCGAAGCTCGCGGTCCTCCAGGCCGGCCCCGAGTACCGAACGCAGGACGACCCCGCGGACCTCGACGCGCTCCGCGAGCGCGTCGTCGCGGCCCGCGAGCGCGCGGTTGACTCCCTCGAGGACGTCCGCTGCGACGAGGACGCAGACGGCACCAGCGGCATCACCGACACCGGATGACCGCGCGACAGACACCCGAGACGACCACCGGAAATTTCCGTCCCTAAGTGCCAAGGCCCCATCGTAAGGACGCACGGTGAGAAAGTACCGAACGGCCGCGGACCAGTGACGGACTGTCCGCGACCGATTCCCCCCTATCCGTCGGTGGGCGCTCCGATTCTGCCCCCCCACCCACGAGCGCCCCACCGACTCCCCCTCTTCGAACCGCGTGACCTACCTGAACCACGGAGAGAGTCCCGCCTTTCAGGGCGCAGAGGATGTCAACCGGTGTTCTTCATGCCGGCCGCGATACCCTTCACGGTCAAGCGAAGCGTTCGCTCCTCCGCCGGCGTGCGATGGGTCTGGTCGAGCAGGTCGACCTGTAGCAGGTGCAACGGGTCGACGTAGGGATTCCGTCGCGAGAGGCTCTCACCGAACCACTCGCGCTTGTACACCGTGTCCCGACCCGTTATCTCCGTCACGAGCTCGCACGCCCGCTCGTACTCGCCCTCGAGTCGCGGGAAGAACCGCTCGCGGAGCGCCGGCGTCGCCAGTTCCGCGTAGTAGCCCGCGATCTCCATGTCGGTGCGAGCGAGCGCGACCGCCGCGTTGTCCAGGAGCGTCGTGAACACCGGCCACGAGTCGTACATCTCCTGGAGCGTCCCGAGGTCGCCCTCTCCCTCCAGGTACTCGTCGAGTGCAGTCGCGAGCCCGTACCAGCCCGGGAGCACGCACCGCGACTGCGTCCACGAGAACACCCACGGGATGGCGCGCAGGTCCTCGACCTTGCGCTCGCCGGTCCGCGACGCGGGCCGCGACCCGAGGTTGAGGTCCTCGATGACCGTGATGGGCGTCGCCTGCTCGAAGTACGACACGAAGCCGTCGGTCTCGAGGAGGTCCCGGTACTCGTCGCGCGCGACGTCGGCCATCCCCGCCATCGCGTCCTCCCAGTCGTCCGCGGCCTGCGGTTCCGGCTGCTCGATGGCGCGCTTGCGCGACCGGAGCTGCGCGGACAGCAGTTGTTCGAGCGAGCGCTCCGCGACCTGCGGGTTCGCGTACCGCTCCGCGAGGACCTCGCCTTGCTCGGTGAACTTCACCATCCCCGATACCGCGTCGCTCGGCCGCGCGAGCAGCGCCGCGCCGATGGGCCCGCCGCCGCGCGAGATGGAGCCACCGCGGCCGTGGAACAAGCGGAGGGTGACGTCGTGGTCGTCGCAGACGTGCGCGATGCGACGCTGGTTCTCGTGGAGCCGCCAGTTCGCCGCCAAAAAGCCGTTCTCCTTGTTCGAGTCCGAGTACCCGAGCATCACCTCCTGGACGTTCCCGCGCGCCTCGATGGCCGCGCCGTACGCCTCGTTCTCGAAGAGCGTGCCCATGATGTCCCGCGCGTTCTCCAGCGCGCTCTCGGTCTCGAGCAGCGGGACGACGTCCACGCCCGAGTACGCGGGTAGCGACACGACGCCCGCCTGGTCCGCGAGGAAGAGGACCTCGAGGACGTGACTCGGGCGTTCGGTCATCGAGATGGCGTACGTGTCGATGGCGTCCGCGCCGTACTCGCGCTGCCAGTCCGCGAACGCGTCGAACCGCCGGAGGACGCGCTCGGTCGTCTCCGAGACGCCGTCCGTGTCGGTGACGTCCACGACCGGCTCGTCCTGGAGGATGGCGTCGGTCAGGGCGTCGACGCGCTCGTCCTCGCTCATCGCGTCGTACTCGATGCCCTCGCGAGCGAGCGCCTCGCCGACCGCCTCGGTGTGGTTCTCCTGGTGGTCGCGGAGGTCGAGGCCGGCGAGCGTCAACCCGAACGTCTCCACCTCGCGAACGAGCGGTTTCACGTGCGCGTCGACGATCGATTCGGCGCCGTTCGCGCGGAGGCTCTCGGCGAGCGTCTCCAGGTCCTCGATGAGCTCGCTCGCGTCCTCGTACCCGCCGGGGCGGACGTCGCCGACGCGGTCGACGCGCTCGCGCATCAACTTCAGCTTCTTTCGGTACGGCTCGCCGGGATACCGCTCCTCGGTCTCGGTCGCGACGCCCGGGAGCCGCTCGCGGTCCGCGGCGAGCCCCGCCTCGAACCCGTCCGTCGGGGGACAGCGGTCGCCGTCCTGACTCACGACGCCCGACAGCGCCTTCAACCGATTCCGGTAGCGTTCGAGCGCGACCGACCGCTGGCGTTCGAGCGTCCGCTCGGTGACCTCCGGCGTCACGTAGGGGTTGCCGTCGCGGTCGCTGCCCGCCCACGACCGGAACTCGAGCAGCTTCGGGACGTCGAGGTCCTCGACAATCGATTCGTCGAGTTCGCGTTCGAGGGTGTCGTAGACGTCGCCGACGACGTCGAACAGCGTGTTCTGGAGGTACCACTGGACGTTCCGCGCCTCGTCGTCCGGCGTCGGCGGCCCCTCTCGGACCTGCGGGGTCTGCCAGAGCGACGTCACCTCCGCCTCGATGTCGCGCCACACCCGGGCGTCCTCGAGGTCGGTCAGGGAGCGTTCGTCGAGCGTCTCGACGTGCTCGGCGATCGACCGGAGCTTCGCCTTCACGGTCTTCCGACGGGCTTCGGTCGGGTGCGCGGTGAACGTCGGTTCGACGAGGACGTCCGCGAGCGTCTGCTCGACGACGTCCACGTCCGCGTTCCCGAGTTCGTCCGCGGCCGCGGGCAGCGAGTCCTCGAGTTCGTCGGTCTGCCGGCTCCGGCGGACGGTGCGAACGCGCTCGCGTTCCTCCGCGAGGTTCACGAGTTCGAAGTACGTCGTGAACGCGCGAGCGACGTCGCTCGCGCGCTCCGGGTCGAGCGCCTTGATGGTCTCGACGAGTCGTTCGCGCGAGTCGACGTCCCCGCGTCGGTATCCGATTGCGCGCTCGCGGACGTCCTCGACGGTCTCGAACGCCGCGGTCGACGCCTGCGCCTCCAGGACGTCGCCGACGAGTTCGCCGAGTTCGCGGACGTCCTGCCGGACGTCCCGTTCGTGCAATGGCATACCACCACGCACGCGCTCCGCGTCCATCAAACCCGACGCCACGCCGAAAAATTGCCACTCGGAATGTAGTAATTAATAATCGGGCTCGGGGGGCGTCGAACCAACGCTCAGTTGTACCCGCGCCACTTCTTCCCGCACTCCGTGCACTTGAAGAACCGCGTCGGCGGTTCGTCCGCACTCGCCGTCTGCTGGATGTAGTACCACGCCTCCTCAGTCCCGCACTCGTCGCAGCGCACGTCCGTCGCCGTCGGCTTCCCCTCGAAGTCCGCGTTCTCCTCCGTCTCGATGACCTCCTCGTTCGCCTGCGCGTCCGTCGACACGTACTCGCTCTCGTCGCCACCACGGGACTCTGTCGCGCCACACGACGAACACACCCACTCGTCGCCGTCGGTCTTCATCATCGAACCGCAGTCGTCGCAGAATTGCATACGTACCCACCACGTTCGAGGTACACGACTGTAACGTCTTCGCGACGGCGCCCCGAACGCTCGGGACGCCAGCAGCCTCCCCGACCGTCCCGTCACGCGCCACCGCGGCCTACTCCGTCGTGACGTCCTCGAGACGCTCGTCCTCCAGGATGACCGGGCAGTCCGCGACCTTGAAGTGCTCCATGTCCACCTGCTCGATGATGTCCGTCCCCTCGTGCGAGCACCCGACGTCCGGCGGGTCGGCGAAGTACGGACACTGCGAGCAGTACTTGCGCTTCTGGACCTCCCGTATCTCGCGCTCGCCGCGCGGTTCGACGGTCGGCTCGTCGGTCTCCACCTGCGCCCAGAGTTCGTCCGCGTCCAACTCGCCGACGTCCACCTCGTCGAACAGCTCCTCGTCGGTCTTCGTCTTCCGCTCCCGACGCCCCTCGATACCGGCCGCGAGATCACCGAGCGGCCCCTCGCGGCCGTCACTTGGCGCTCCCGGCTCGTCCTCGACCGCAGCCCCGTCGTCGTCACGGTCGACTGCAGTCCCGTCGTCGACCGGTGACCCGTCGCTCTCGTCACCGGCGCCCGCAGCGTCCGCGGGCGACTCCTCCGGGAACAACGTCGGCGGTGCCGCATCGTCGTCCTCGCTCCGGACGCGGTCACGCAACCCACCGAGGGGCTCTCGCGACGCCGACGACTCCTCGCCAGCGTCCCCCTCGTCGGTCATTCCGACGCCTCCTCGGCCTGCTCGGCGAGCTCCTCGGCGAGCTCGGCGTTCAGGTCGTCGTCGTGACCCTCCGGGAGCGCCGGCGGGTCCCCAGTGACGAGCCGGTTCGAGGAGAACAGCCCCGTGCGCTTCTCGACGTCGTTGAACGTGCTCGCACAGTGCGGGCACTCCGGCACCGACAGCAGCGAGACGTCCACGGGCGACCCGCACTCCTCGCACTTCGCCGTCCGGATGCCCTCGCGGTTCGCCGCCAGCTTCAGCGTCTCCGCCTCCGCACGTCGAGACTCCTGGAGACTCAAGCGCTTCACCTCGGAGCGAACGTCCACGAGCACGCGAGCGAGCGTCCCCGTCTTCGCCTCCAACTCGTCGGTCGTCTCCGTCAGGTACTCGAGGACGTCCTCGAAGTTCTCGAACCCCGCGTCCAGGTCGTCCTCGACCCGGTCGACGGTCTCAGAGAGGTCCGCGACGTCCGCCGCCATCGCGTCCACGCGCTCCTCGAGGTCGGCGTGCTCGTGGTCCGCCGGCGCCTTCGCGTCCGCCTCGCGCTTGACCTGCACCACGCGCTTCCGGACGTCGCTCAGGAGGTCCTCGAACTCCTCGCGTTGCTCGTCGAGCGCGTCCTCGAACGCCGCCGTCTCGACGTACGCCTCGAGCGCGGCCTCGTCGACGACACCGTCCAGGTCGTCGGCCGTCACGACGCCGTCCCCGGCGTCGCTCTCCGTCATCGAACGGTACGCGGCGACGAGCTCTCGGATCACGTCCTCGCGACTCCGGTCCATCTCGACGGCTTGCTGGTCGAGCCACTCCTCGAGGTCCGGCGGGAGTCGAACCGAGACGTCGACGTGCTCCTCGCTCGCCATTCGCCTGGATTTCGGTCTTAAGGTGCTTAAGGGTTGTTGCAAAATCGACGGGTGTGGCGGGGACGACGCGGCCGCTTCCGGCGGTTCCTCGTCACCTGATCTTCCGGACGTCGCTGATGTCGAACCCGGCGTCGCTGATGTCGGTCTCGAACTGGATGATGTTCTCCTCTTCGAGGCGCGACAGCACGCCGCGGAACTGCTTGACGACGAGCGTTCGCGCGCGCTCGCTCCCACCGGACTCCCACTCGAACAGCAGCGAGCCGTCCGTGGACTCCATGAGCCCGCCGAGTTCCCGCGCCGACAGCGCCTCGGTGTTCACGAGCAGGAGCACGAGGCCGCCCCACTCGTAGCTCGCCTTCTTCAAGCCCTTCATGAGGAGCGTGATCTCGTTCCAGTCCATCTCGTCGCTCGCCGCCGACACGAGGTCGGTGACGGAGTCGACGACGACGAGACTCCCGCTCGCGTTGTCGTTCATGTACTCGCCGACCGCGTCGAGCGTCCCGCGGCGGTCGTTCCGGTCGCCGAGTTCCGTTATCTTCCGCGTCTCCTTCGCGTACCACTCCCGGGGGACCTGCGACAGCTGGAAGTACTCCGTGGAGAAGTCCGCGAACGAGATGGCTTCGGCGGCGGCGTCCACGATGTCGTCGTCCATCGCGTACTGCATCTCGGAGACGATGGCGTCTCGCTCCTCGGTGAACGACAGGTAGTGGATGTCGTCAGGTACGGCTGCGTTCCCGTGGAGCCCGCCGTAGTAGAGGTCGAACAGTTCGGCGTCGGCGTGCGCCAGCGCGTTCATCGCGACGCTCGTGTACACGAACTCGCGCGCCCCGGCACCGACCTCGCCGGCGAGAAGAACGACGCTCCCCGGCGGTGCACCACCGTCTATCATCGAATCCAACCGCGAGATACCGAACGGGAGCCGCTCCATGCACGCACCCTCGGGAGCGTCGGGTAACTGTCTTACGGGCAGTCCCCGCTCGCAGACGCATCCGCCATCCGCCAGGACGTCGTTTCGATGGTGTCGGTCACACGGGCGTCACGACCGTAGGGCGGATGGTGTCCACAGGGGAAGTGTCTCAACGGCCGGGTCCTGCGATGGTGGTCCTCGAAGAGTTACCAAGTCGATCTCGCAGTCGCGACCGTACCGGTAGATACAGAGGAATAACTGTCCATCCCGACCACTGGTGACTACAGTTGGAACGGCAACCCCTTTTTTAGTAATTGAACTGAGGCCATGAAGGAAACTCCGCCAGCGACACCCGATTTGACTGTCGGAGAGAGAGCAGCAGGCAGAACAATGGCCGTGACTATCGACATAATTGTCCAGAGTGTCAGAACGACGGCGGCGAGCAACCACGGCTGCTCTATCTCGATATCTGACATAGCACGTTTGTCAGTCCCACCGGCCAAAAATATGGCTGATGGATTCGCACGGTCACGTACCAGAAGGTTCGATGCCTTTCTACTGAAACGAATCGTTCGTGAGGGGTCCGCTGACTCCCTGATAGCTCGGTGTTCGAAACGCGGTGGTCTCGTCTATTCGAGTCGTGCGCCGTCGTCGGCGGGGGCGGTCGCGAGGACGTCGCCGTCGACGTTGGCGGTGTCGAGTGCTCGCCCGGCGGCGTCGAGGGCGTCGTCGACGTGCGGTTCGCTGGTGAGTGCGTAGACGGCGGGCCCCCAGGAGGACTGGCCGACGCCGCCGACGGCGTCGCTCCGGGAGAGCGCGTCGACGATTTCGCCGACTGGCGGCCGGAAGACGCCGCCCTGTTCGTCGGCGTACCACGCGCCGTTGAGGCGGCCGAGGTCCGCCATCCCCTCGGCGAACCGCTGGCGGTCGTCGGTCGCGGCGGCGGGGAGGAGCGTGCGGGTGAGGGTTCCGGCGACGGCGTCGGCGACGCTCCCGTCGGCGGTTTCGACGACGCTGCGCATGCTCTCGGTCTCCGCGCTCCCGCTGCGGCCGGTGTCGGCGTTCGGTATCGCCAGGACGAACCGCCAGTCGTCGGGGAGCGCGTGCCGGGCGACGACGGGCGGGGTCTCCCACTCGCCGCGGGCGGGTTCGTCCGTGGTGAATCTGGCCGTGGGGTGGCCGGCGTCGACGACGAACCCGCCGGCCTCGAAGGTGGCGACGCCGATGCCGCTGCGGCCGCCGCGACCGAGCGCAGGGGCGTGCTGGCGCGGGGTGGGTTCGACGTCGTTCGCTCGTGCGACCGCGGCGTACGTCGCGAGCGCGAGTTGCGTACCGCTGCCGAGGCCGACGTGCCGGGGGAGCGCGCGCTCGACCGTGAGGTGTGCGCCAGGGACGTCGAGGGCGTCGACGGCGCGGTCGGCGTACCGCCGGACGGCCTCGAGGTCCGCCAGCTCGTCGCCGCCGACGGCGGGCATCGCGTCCGCCGCCGCGTCTACTGACACCGCGTCCGCGAGGACGGCGGTGACCGCGACGCGTGGCTCGGCGAGCCCGACGCCGACGCCGCCGTACAGGCGGTCGTGCGCGAGCGACAGGTTCTGGAACCCGAAGTGGAGGCGGGCGCCCGCCGAGACCGTGACCATACCGACAGCTAGGGACTAGAGGTCCAAGGCGTTTCGGCGGTGGCAACCACGTCCGGTGACGGAAGGTCGTCGGCGAGGTGGCCGCGCCGCCGGCGGGGCGTCAGGTGGTCCTCGCCCGCGGCCGTGGCATCACTCGTCCGCGCGGCCGCTGAGGGTGGCGGTCGCCGGGAGGACGCTGCCGGCGAACCAGACGGCTCCGATGGAGAGGAGGACGACGCCCGCGAGCACCGGCGTCAGGCTCGCCGTGCAACTGTTACAGCCTTCCTGCCAGCGGACGACCCACGAGGAAAGCGAGACGCTCTCGAACGCCACGGCCGCCGCGGCGGTATCCCCTGTGCACAAGACGTCGGTGCAGCCCCCGCGGAGGAACGTGAGTAGCACGAGGGCGGCTCCGGCCGCGGTCGCGGTCGCTGCGGCGAGAGCGGTCCGCGACGAGCGCGTGCGGCTTCGTTCTCGCATGCGACGGCGTTCCCTGGGCGGGAGTAAAGGCCTTCTGCCGGTCCGTGGCGCGTCGCCGGCTGGAACCTGCGGCGTCGACGCGACAGCAACGTCTGTCGAGGGGGCCGGAGTTAAGGCGGGCGGGCGCTTCACCCGGGACATGAGCGATAGCGAGAAGCCCGAGGGTCTCCGGAGTCGCGAGGTCACCGAGGGCACCGAGCGCGCGCCGCATCGAGCGATGTTCCGCGCGATGGGATTCGACGACGACGACCTGAACGCGCCGATGGTCGGCGTCGCGAACCCCGCCGCGGACGTCACGCCCTGTAACGTTCACCTCGACGACGTCGCCGACGCCGCCATCGACGGCGTCGACAGCGCCGAGGGGATGCCGATCGAGTTCGGGACCATCACGATAAGCGACGCCATCTCGATGGGGACGGAGGGCATGAAGGCCTCCCTCGTCTCGCGCGAGGTCATCGCGGACTCGGTGGAGCTCGTCGCGTTCGGCGAGCGCCTCGACGCGCTCGTCACCGTCGCGGGCTGCGACAAGAACCTCCCCGGGATGCTCATGGCGAGCATCCGCACCGACCTCCCGAGCGTCTTCCTCTACGGCGGCTCGATCATGCCCGGCGAGCACGACGGCCGCGAGGTCACCATCCAGAACGTCTTCGAGGGCGTCGGCGCCGTCGCCGAGGGCTCGATGAGCGAGGACGAGCTCGACGACCTCGAACGGTCGGCGTGCCCTGGCGCGGGCTCCTGTGGCGGGATGTTCACCGCGAACACGATGGCGTCCATCTCTGAGGCGCTCGGGATGGCGCCGCTCGGGTCCGCGAGCGCGCCCGCCGAGTCCGACGCGCGCTACGACGTCGCGGAACGAGCCGGGGAACTCGCGCTCGACGCCGTCCACGCCGACCGTCGCCCGAGCGACATCCTCTCGCGCGAATCGTTCGAGAACGCCATCGCGCTCCAGGTCGCCATCGGCGGCTCCACGAACGCCGTCCTCCACCTGCTCGCGCTCGCCGCCGAAGCCGGCATCGACCTCGACATCGACGACTTCGACGAGATCAGCCAGCGGACGCCGAAGATCGCGAACCTCCAACCCGGCGGGACGCGCGTGATGAACGACCTCCACGAACTCGGCGGCGTCCCCGTCGTCCTCCGCCGCCTCCACGACGCCGGCCTCGTCCACGGCGACGCCGCCACCATCACGGGCCGCACCATCGCGGAGGAACTCCAGCACCTCGAGGAATCCGGGCACCTCCCCTCGCGCGACGCGGTCGAAGCCGCGGACGCCGACTTCCTCTACAGCGTCGACGACCCCTACCAGGCAGAGGGCGCCATCCGCATCCTCAAGGGGAACCTCGCGCCCGACGGCAGCGTCCTGAAGGTGACGGGCGACGACGCCTTCCACCACGAAGGCCCCGCTCGCGTGTTCGAGAACGAGGAGGACGCGATGCGGTACGTCCAGGAGGGCGACATCGAGAGCGGCGACGTCATCGTCATCCGGAACGAAGGCCCGCAGGGCGGCCCCGGGATGCGCGAGATGCTCGGCGTCACCGCCGCCGTCGTCGGCGCCGGACACGAGGACGACGTCGCCTTACTGACTGACGGTCGCTTCTCCGGCGGCACGCGCGGCCCCATGATCGGCCACGTCGCGCCCGAATCGTACGTCGGCGGCCCCATCGGCGCCATCGAGGACGGCGACGTCGTCACCGTCGACGTCCCCGACCGCACCCTCGAGGTCGACCTGTCGACCGCCGAGATCGAGGAGCGCCTCGACGCCCGCGACGACCCCGAGCCCGCGTACACGAGCGGCGTCCTCGCGAAGTACGGCCGCGACATGGGCTCGGCCGCCAACGGCGCAGTGACGAATCCCGCTGCGAAACGCGACGACTGACCGCGTGCTGAAGATGACGGGAGACCGATTCGCTAGACGTTGATTGCACTCGAGACTTGGCGAATTAGCTGTTAGCGTGTGGATGCGAATTGACCACCGGAGTTCCTACCAGTTTCGGACGATATTCACATCGCCGTGCAAGATACAGGGCGCATAGTCAGCAGTTCGTCAAACACTTTCATCGACTCGAACTGTCCAGTTCAGACAAGATACTTGTTTCTCGAGTGGGCACAGCGAACATGGACCGCCGTCAGTTTCTCCTCGGGACAACCGGTGTCGTGGCCGGCTGTGCCGGTTGCTCCACGCTCTCCTCCCAGTCAGTAACGCTCAACCTCGTCGTGTTCAACCACTCTGAATACTCGCACAGGGTCGAGTTCGAACTGTTTCGGACCGACGCCGAATCGCCTCAGCAGGGGGGACCGACTAATCCGGAAGCGAGCGTGTACTTCGAACGGATAGACGTCGAGCCACCGCAGGAGGTTGCGAACGGCCCGTCGATGACACAACGAGACGCCGTTGCCGAGTCCAGACCCTACGTCGTCCGGTACAGGGTGTGGAGGGAGTACGGTTCTTCGAATTACCCAGGCGTCTATGACGAAGACCACGTCCACTTCTTCCCGCCGGATGACGACGGCGACAGTGACGCCGTCATATTCGATATCTACTCCGAAGGGGAGATGGAACGACGGTGAAGACTTCGCAGGCCCGCTGAGAACCTGATTCTGTAGGAACTACCAGAAGAGAGAAGGCATCGTGCTGACTACATGCTCTGTATCTCGCACGGAGTATCTGACAGGAATGGAAGCTATCACCACCGTTCGCGTTACGTCCTTCGGCTGTATCTACCGCTTCGCGATTCCGTTCGAGAGGGATGCGAACTGGTCTCTGACTCTCTTCACGCATCGCGGGGGAGCGCGACGACGAGGGGGGTCGCGGCCGTACGGTCGACGTGCTCCGAATCCGCGGAGGCTAAACCCCGCGAGTCCCTACATCGAACAATGAGTCTGGAGGGGGACTGGCGCGAACGCATCGACGACGTGGACGCTCGCCTCATCGACGAGTTCCAGAGCGACTTCCCCGTCGAAGAACGCCCGTTCCGTGCGGTCGCCGACGCCATCGGCACCGACGAAGCCGACGCGTTCGACCGCATGAGGACCCTGCTCGATGCGGGCGTCTTCCGTCGGTTCGGCGCCGTCCTCAACCCGCCGGTCATCGGGTCGTCGACGCTCGCCGCCGTCTCGGCGCCCGACGACCGCTTCGACGAAGTTGCGGCCGTCATCAACGGCTACCAGCAGGTGAACCACAACTACCGCCGCGACCACGAGTGGAACATGTGGTTCGTCGTCACCGCCGGGTCGCGCGCAAAACGCGACGAGATACTCGCCGAGATTGAAGCCCGAACCGGCTGCGAGGTACTGGACCTCCCGATGCTCACCGACTACTACATCGACCTCGAGTTCCCCGTCGTCAACGACGACCGGTTCGCGCGCGAGAGCCTCGAATCGACCGACGTCTCGGCCACGCGCATCAGCGAGAGCGCGACCGGCGACCTGTCGGCGTTCGACGCCGACCTCCTGCTCGCCATCCAGGACGGCTTCCCGGTCTCGACGACGCCGTACCGCGACCTCGCACGCGACCTCGAAGCGACCGGCGACCACGACACCGTCGCCGTCGACGACGTCCTCGCCGCCATCGACCGCCTGCTCGACGCGAACTGCATCAAACGCATCGGGTGCGTCGTCAACCACGTCGTCACCGGGTTCCGGAACAACTGCATGGTCGTCTGGTCGGTCCCGGACGACGACCTCGACGCTCGCGGCGAACGCGTCGGCGCACTCCCCTACGTCACGCTCTGCTATCACCGCCCGCGCAGACCCGACCTCGACTGGGAGTACAACCTCTTCACGATGATCCACGGCCGCGACGCCGACGTCGTCGACGCGAAGATCGACGAACTCGCCACCGACCACCTCCCCTACGAGCACGAACGCCTCTACTCCACGGAGACACTGAAACAGACCGGCGCGCAGTACGAAGACCTGATGAACTAGCCCGCGAGCGGTCCCGGCGCCGACGACCGCGACCGCCGCGTGAACACTCCCTCGGCGACCGACTCGACTGGACCGACCGACGCGTTCAGTTTCGCGACCGAATCTGGTTACTTCCGCGACGCGACGAGGATCATCGGGCCGACGAACAGGAGGCCGAGCCCGAGGAACTTGTACTGGAGCGGCGCGAGCGACCCGGGCGTGACGACGAAGATGGCGCCGAACGTCACCATCGTCAACCCGACGAGCTTCATCGACTTCAGCGGCAGTGCGCCGAGGACGGACACGATCAACAGCAAGAGCAGCGCCTGCCCCACGTTGTACTGGAGCAGGAAGTTGTCGACGATCTGGAGCGCGATGTCCATCATTCCTAGGTCGTACCTCGCCACGAAGCGGTCTTAATCGTAACGATACCGCGACCACGCCCGTCGACTGGTGCCGGGGGACTCACGCGGTCGGCCCGGTGAGGTCGAGCGATCGAATCCAGCGATGCCAGAACAGGGTGACGATGGCCGAGAACCCCCACGTCCACGCGATCGTCCCGAGGAGCGAGTAGCCCGCGGCGGTGAGCGCGAACTTCGCGAGTCCCGGGACGACGATACCGGCGAGGACGGTGAGGCCGACCTGCACGCGCTCGTCGCCGAGCGTCGCTGCGTCCATACGCGACGATTGGACCGGACGTGCCTCAACCCATCGGTCTCGGTGGCCCGCCACGGCGCGACTCACGCGACGCTCTCGGACGTGACGTCGGTCGCACAAAGGGGTGGACGCACGGGACGTACGAACCATGGAGCGTGCACGTGCGTCCAGTGGGACGTAACGGTCCGGACACCCTTAATTCGAACGGGGGTCCTGTAAGTGGTCCGCACAGCCGCGGAAACGCCCGAACCGCCGACTCCCTTCGTCCGGTTCGTGGGCGGACGACGGAGGCATCCGTCGTCGCTGCTCGCTGTCCCGCGGAGCGGGCTCCACCCGACAGGATGCTCCACGGCCGTCAGTCGTCCTCGTATCGACGACGACGCGCAAGCCCGACGAGCTCCAGGCCCGCCTTCTCCAGCGAGTCGTAGTCGTCGGCCGCCACCGCAAGCTGGGCCGCCTCCAACGCCTCACGAACGTCATCTTCCGCACTCATACCCCACCAATACGGACGGACTACCCCTAAACCCACGCCATGCACGGTGAAAGTGAAAACCGCAAGAAGACGACTCGAAATACTACTCGACGACCGACCGGAACGCACCCCGAACCGCCCAGCAAGTTAGTCCGAACCATTATGACACCACGAGGCGTCAGACGTCTCCAGATGGGAACTCTCGACCGCGTGATGGACCACTTCAGCGAGAGCGACACACGCCCGGAGTACGCGTGCCTCGCGTGCGAGAACGGCTACGAGGTCCAACACCACGTCTGCCCCGAGTGCGGTGGGTACCGCGTCGAACGCAACGACTGGTAGCACGACGCCACCGCCGACGGAACCACCTCCCGGAACCGGTCACCCCGAGGCCACACCGCTCCGGACGAGCCCGAACCCCCAGTCCACCAGCACCAGCTCCAAGCAACGCGCACAGACCCTCCAGCACGAATCGAACCACACCCGTCGCCGTCGCTCGCCGCCAGTTGTTCGCTGGAGAAGTGGGCGGACTCGGATTCCGAACCGATGTGAGACGTTCCTGCTCGCTCCGCTGCGCGGGCTGCGACTCACAGGGTTCAAATCACTCGTTTGTACTTCTGCGACGAACGACTCCTCGCTGTCGCTCGTCGTTTGTGGTCGCGGAGAAGTGGGCAGACTCGGATTTGAACCGAGAACCTCCACCTTATCAGAGTGGCGCTCAACCTGATTGAGCTATCCGCCCGAACGCATGCTGAGATAGATGGGTGATGAATAAAAGGGTTTCCTTCTTGCAGTTCGAGTGTGAGTCAGTCCCGGTCGTCGTCGGCGTCCCGGACGTCCTCGACGTCCACCTCGAACGAGTCCTCGTCGAGGTCGATCGTGTCGTCGTCGCCGTCGTCGTCCTCGCGAGCGGCACCGCCGAACGGCCCGGCGTCGCCGTCACCGCCGAACCCGCCGCCGAACGACCCGCTGACGGAGAACCCACTCGCGCTACCAGCACCGCCGCCCGAGGCGTCCTCGGGGTTCGGGAACCCGAACGTCCACGCGTTCCCCGACGCCATCCCGCCGGTGCGCTTGTCGAGCTGCGGGACGACGACGTACTTCTTGAGTGCCATCCGGATCGGGACGCGCGTCAACGGCAGCGTCAGCGCGATCCCGATCGCGTCCGTGACGAGCCCGGGCGTCAGGAGGAACGCGCCCGCCGCGATGAGGAGGCCCGCGTCCATGAGCTCGTTCGTCGGCGGATTGCCTTCGGCGAGCGAGCGCTGTATCTTCGCGAGCGTCCGCCGGCCCTCCATCCGCACGAGCAGCATCCCGATGAGTGCGGTCAGGACGACGAGCGCCACCGCCTGCACGCCACCGAGCGTCCCCGACGCCACCAGCGCCACGAGGACGATGGAGTCGAGGAGCGGGATGACGAGCAGTGCGGCGATGTACCGGAGCATACCTCCGCCTAGCGCGTCCGGCTTCAAAGCCCTTTATCCACGGCCGACCGAATCACTCGTATGGACGAGTCCGCCGAGGCAACGAAGGTCGAGTGGCGCGAGTGGGGCGAGGAGGCGTTCGCGGTCGCGGACCGCGCCGGGAAACCCGTGCTCCTGTCGCTCTCGGCGACGTGGTGCGCGCACTGCCACGAGATGGATCGGGAGACGTACGACGAGCCGCGTATCGCCGCGAACGTGAACGACGGGTTCGTGCCCGTTCGCGTCGACGCCGACCGCCACCCGCGCGTCCGAGAGCGGTACAACATGGGTGGGTTCCCGTCGACGGTGTTCCTCGCGCCCGACGGGAGCGTGCTCTCGGGCGCGGGCTACCTCGGCCCGGACGGGTTCCGGCAGGTGCTCACGAGCGTCCGGAAGGCCTGGAACGCGAAGGGCGAGGCCGCGGGGACGGTGCCGCGCGCGCTCCGCGAGGGCCTGCCGCCAGCGGGCGAGTTGACCTCTGACGTCGAGAAGCAGATGCTCGGTCAGCTCGTCGACTCGTTCGACGACGAGCACGGCGGCTGGTCCGACAACGCGAAGTTCCCGCTCCCCCGGACCGTCGAGTTCGCGCTGAAACGCCAGCGCGACCAGGCGGTGCGGACGCTCGACGCGGTCGACGCGAACCTCCGGGACGACTACGACGGCGGGTTCTATCGGTTCGCGGAGAACGCGAACTGGTCGAACGTGCACCACGAGAAACTGCTGGACTCGAACGCCGCGCTCATTCGTGCGTTCGCGAACGCGTACCTCTACACGGGTACCGAATCGTACCGGGAGGCGGCGAGCGCGGGCGCCGACTACCTCGCGTCGACGCTCTGGACGGGCGAGGCGTTCGCGGGCAGTCAGGCCGCCGACGAGTCGTATTACGTGCAGTCCGCGAGCGGCCGCGAGGACGACGACGCGCCGTCCGTGGACCCGACGGTGTTCGCGGACCGGAACGCGCTCGCGGCGGACGCGCTCCTCGCGTTCGCGGCGTACACCGACGACGAGCAGGCGCGCTCGTACGCGACCCGTGCACTCGACTTCGTCCGGGAGGAACTCGTGAGCGAGGACGGCGTTGTCACGCACTACGTCGCGCAGGGCGACGGGCAGGCGACAGCTGACGGCGGGCCGTCGGCCGGGGAGCGTGGCGAGGTCGGTGTGCTCGCAGACCAGGCGCGCGTGCTGTCGGCGCTCCTGCGCGCTCGCCAGGTGACGGGCGCGGACGTCGTCGACGAGGCGCGTCGCGTCGCTGACTGGACCATCGACGAACTCGGGGACGACGACGCGTTCCGCGACGGCCCTACGTCCGGTGCGGGGCTGCTCGACGAGTCGCTGTACCCGCTGGACGGGAACGTCGAGTTCGCCGACGCGTTGCTCGACCTCGCGGTCGTCACGGGCGAGGACGAGTACCGAGCGGTCGGTCGGCGCGCGCTCGAGGCGTTCGGCGGGGCCGCCGACCGGTTCGGGGTGCGCGTCGCCGCGTACGCCGCGACCGCGTCCCGGTACCTGGAGTCGCCGCTTTCGATCCGCGTCGGCGACGACGCCGGGAGCGACCTGCATCGCGCCGCGCTCCGGATGGCCGACCACGAGAAGGTCGTCGTCCCCGCCGCCGAGGACGTGGCTGCGGGCGAGGCCGAGGTCGCGCGCGGCGACGACGTCGCGGGCACTGCGACCTCGCCACAGGCGCTCGCGGACCTCGTCGCGGAGACGGTCTGAGCGCGCTCGCGCGGTCCACGACCCCAGAGACGGTCTGAACGCGCTTGCGATTTCACGACCGTGGAGTTCTCGTGGGGGGCCTGCGCGGATTCGAGCGCCTGGAGGACTTCAACTACCGATGTGTTTATGGTTCTCCACTATGTTTGGGTTTACTATGGCCAGCCTTCGAGACCTCGGATTGTCGGAGTACGAGGCGCGAGCGTACCGCGCGCTCCTCAACACCGGCCCGACAACCGCTAAAGAGTTGTCACGGGCGAGCGACGTCCCGATGGGTCGCATCTACGACGTGCTGAACAGCATCGAGCAGTACAATCTCGTCCGCAGCCAGACCGCGTCGCGCCCGAAGAAGTACGTCGCGGTCGAACCCGCGACCGCCCTCGACCGCCTCCTCGAGGACAAGAAACGCGAACTCGAGGAGAAGGCCGAGCAGTACCAGAACATCGTCGACGAACTCAGCGACGAGCTCGACGCCGCCGAACCCGTCGAGGAGCAGTTCTGGACCGCGGCCGTCGGCCAGGAGGAGACCACGGACCTCCTCCTCGAACGCCTCACGGCCGCGGACGACCGCATCGTGATGGTCGCGAGCGACCCGAGCCCGCAGTTCAACGTCGCCGAGATCGGTGAATCCATCATCGAGGAGATGGAGAACGCCCTCGAACGCGGCGTCGACGTCGACGTCCTCATGACTCGCGAGATGGTCGCGTCCCTCAGCGAGGAGGTCGGCCGCCGCTACCGGAACCGGCTCACGGACGACCCGAACTTCAACGTCCGCACGAGCGAGGAGGTCACCGGGACGTTCAACCTCATCGACGACATCGAGGTCGTCATCCAGGTCCCGAACCCGCTCGGCGGCACCGAAGCGTTCGCGATGATCGACCTCAAGGACCCCGAGTTCGCCGCGGACGTCTTCGACCAGTTCAACCCGACGTGGCAGAGCGCGGAACCGCTCTCGTTCTGAAGGACACTGCGAGCGCCGTTCTCTCGTTTCGGCGGCGGCGAACCAGCACCTCACGCGCTCGGCGCGACAGTCGAACGGTCGCCGAACAGGTCAACGGACGATACAGTTTTGTTCGTGGCTGCTGTCAGGTAGCGGTATGCCAGCGACAACGGGTGCCTCGCACGGGTTCGCGGCGTTCGCGACGCTCCTCATCGGCACGATGTTCTCGAAGTTCGTCTGGGAGCTCCTCCCGCCGCTCGCCGAACTCTCACTGCTCGTCATCGGAACGCTCCGACAGCTCGGGCTGGCGGTCCCGGCGAGCAGGCAGTTCGCCGGAACGATCGTCGTGATGGTCGGCCTGTCGTTCCTCTGGGGGATACTGTACCACGTCAGTCGGCACTGAGAACGGTCCGCGTCGCGGCGAGCATCGAGACGGGTCCGCGTCGCGGCCAGCAGTCGAACCGTTCAGCCGTCCGCGAGCTCGTCGCGGAGCGTTCCGACCTCGGCGACGCGTTCGGCGTGCGCGTTGTGCTGGTGGATGGATTCGTCGTTTGACTGCTTCATCGTGACGATGGCGTCGTCGGCGAGGTCCGGGAACTCTCGCGCGACGCCCTCGGCCATCGACCGCACGCAGTCCTCGACGAACTTCGCGTTCGAGTGGCTCTCGTAGGTCATGTGGTCCTCGTCCGGGCGCTTCGCGAGGTTGTAGATGCGCGCGCTCATCGAGTCGCGAGCGACCTCGACGAGGTCCATGAGGTCGACCTCGGGTGCGCCGTCGGTCTCGACGGTGAGCGTCGCGTGCCCGCGCTGGCTGTGCCCCGGCTGCGGCACCTCGTCGAGGAACGCCTCGGCGGTGTCGTCGTCGACGCCGAGGTCGTCGAGCACCGACCGCGCTCGCGCGGCGCTCATCCCCTGCGAGCACGGACACACCGTCATCCCGACGACGCGCGCCCCGACCTCCTCGCGAGTGCCCTCCTCGGTCGCGGTCGCGCCGGCGATGACGTCCACCGTGCTCTGGGTCTCCCGGTCGCTCGCCGGCGTCTGCTCGCGCGTCACGAGTTCCGCCTCCATCCGTACCTCGGCCTTGCTCGTGTAGTCGTGCTTGTCGAGCAAGCGCTCGGCGGCGTCACCGCAGACGTCCTCGACGCGGTACGCCTCGTCTCGCGTCGCCGCCTCCAGGGTCTCGTCGATGACCTCCATGTTCCGACTCATGTCCGCACCCTTCCGCCACGACGGCAGGTCGACGAACACCTCGAACTCCGCCATGAGGACGATCGGTCGCTTCTCGGGCCGGGCGAGCTTCACGAGCTTCTCGACGCCCGTGACCCCGACCTGGTTGAGGCCGACGGTGACGTCCGGGCTCGACGCCTGGACGTCCGGCAGTTCCTGACTCATTGCTCCAAGGAAGGTGCGACGGATGTTTGTACCTAACGAAGGGGGAACCGACCGCGAGAACCCGACTATCGGACTCGAGCGGGCGTCACGCTGTCGTTCTCCGCGCAGTCAGTCGAGCTTGTTGAGGGCCTCGAAGAAGTTCACGGGCGGCCCCGCGACCCGCACGGGGTCCTCGGCGGTCCCGACCTCGACGGCCGCCGGCGGGTCGAGCTCGCGGGTCTCCCGGCCGTCGCTGATGACGTGCGCGCAGTCGGCTTCGTCGACGCGGACCGTGACGGTCTGGTCGCGCGACAGGACGAGCGACGGCATCGCGTCGGTCGCGCACATCTCCGTGACGACGTAGTCGCCGGCAGCGGGAGCGACGAGCGGGCCGCCCTCGCTGAGGTTGTACGCCGTCGACCCGGTCGCGGTCGCGACGAGCACGCCGTCGGCGTGCCCGCCCGAGTAGAGTTCGCCGTCGACGCGCACCTCGAACCCGGCGCCGGCGCCGTGCCCGCGCTGGGGGCCCTGGACGACGATCTCGTTCACCGCGGGCGCGAGCGACCACTCGTCGCCGTCCTCGCCCGTGCCGGTCGCGGCGAGCCGCGGGAGCGCGCGCGACCGAACCGTCCCCGTCTCGCGGAACCGCTCGACCTCCGCGACGAGCGCGTCGTGGGCGTCCTCGGGCGACACGGCGTTCAGGAACCCGACCTCGCCGAGGTTCACGCCGAGGATGGGGACGGAGTTCGCGCCACGGGCCGCGTAGAGGAAGGTGCCGTCGCCGCCGATACTGCAGACGAGGTCGCACGCTCGCATCTCGTCGGCGGGAACGCCGTCGACGCCGAGTTCGCTCGCGGTCGCCTCGTCGACGGCGACGGCGACGTCGCGGGTGCGGAGTTCGTCGCGGAGCTCGCCGGCGAGCCCCGCGGCGCGCACGTTCCCTTTCTGGGCGACGACACCTACGTGCATGTCCCCGCCTACCACCCGCCCGGTGAAAAACCCCGCGTCGTGAGGTGACCGGTCGCGACCGTCGCTGGTTGCGATATCGCGGCCGTCGCCGACAGCAACAAGGTTGATACGTTTCGCCCCCGTCGCTCGGCACACGCACGCTCGCGCGGCCCTCGATGTGGTCGTGCGAGTCCTATCGACGATGAGCGAGGACGACGACGAGGACTGGTTCGAGCGCGCACTCGAGGAGCCGCCGGAGAACGCCCCCGACGACTGGGACGAGTGGGCCGGCGACGACGTCGATAGCGACGACGTCGACGCGCCAGGCGCCGCGAACGAGGACGCCACGGAACCGGAAGTCGACGGCGACGCTGCCAGTGCTCCCAGCGGCGGTGACGCGAACGAGCCGTCGAGCGAGGCGGCCGTCGACGCCGACCTCGTGGACCGCGCCGAGCGCGGGTCGTCGCCGGCCGCGAACGACGACGATTCGGGTGACGACGTCGACGAGGACGGTTCGGGCGGTGGGCTGTTCGACGACGACTTCGCGGCGGCGATGGGTGACGCGCCGGACGTCGCCGGCCCGAGTGGCGGCCCAGGGGGCGCGCCCGGTGATTCCGGCGGGACGGTCGACCCCGGCGGTGGTTTCTCCGGCGGCGAGTTCGGAATGGGTGGCGACCTGGACGTCGACGACGAGTTCGGGATGGGGGTCGACGACGACTTCGGCATGGGAGGCGGCGATTTCGGGATGGGAGGCGGCGGCGGGTTCGACGCCGAGGAGGAGTACGAGACGGACCTGCCACGCATCGACCTCGGTATCGACGGGCTCGACGAGATGATACAGGGCGGCGTCCCCGAGCGCTCGCTGATGGTCACCATCGGGTCCGCGGGCACCGGGAAGACGACGTTCGCGCTCCAGTTCCTCCACGAGGCGCTCGAGCAGGGCGAACGCGGCATCTACATCACGCTCGAGGAGTCCCGCGAACGCGTCATCAACTCCGCGACGGAGAAGGGATTGAACTTCGACGAGTACGCCGACAACGGCCAGCTCGCCGTCGTCGACCTGGACCCCGTCGAGATGGCGAACTCGCTGCGGTCCATCCGCTCGGAGCTCCCGCGACTCATCGAGTCCTTCGACGCGACCCGGCTCGTCCTGGACTCGGTGTCGCTGCTGGAGATGATGTACGACGACCGCGCGAGACGCCGGAACGAGATCTACGACTTCACGAACTCCCTGAAGAACGCGGGCGTGACGACGATGCTGACGAGTGAGGCGTCTGACGAGCACTCGTACACGAGCCGGCACGGTATCGTCGAGTACCTCACGGACGCCGTGTTCGTCCTCCAGTACGTTCGCCCGGACGACTTCCGGGAGACGCGGCTCGCCATCGAGATACAGAAGATACGGGACGCGAATCACTCCCGGGAGACCAAGCCCTACGAGATAACGAACGAGGGCATCTCGGTGTACCGGCAGGCGAACATCTTCTAGGCGTCGCGCGCCGCGGCGGGCTACTCGCTCTCTTCGGTGTCGTCCTCGAGCGCGGCGACGATGCCGTCGAGTTCCTCGGGGTCGGCGGCCGCTATCCGCTCGAGGAGTGCCTCCGTTCGTTCGCGGTCGTCGGGGTCGAGGATGGCGGCGAGTTCGCCGAGTGCGGCGTCGACGTCGGCGGGTGCGACGTCGGGGTCGGGTATCTCGTCGGGGTCGACCGCGGTCGCGTCCGTCGTCGGGTCAGCGGCGAGTGCATCTGGGACGACCGGGTCGTCGGGGAGTGGCGTCGACAGGTCGTCGGCGCCGAGGGTCGCGGGGTCGGGACTGAGGCCGAGGAGGCGTTCGAGGGTCTCGCTTTCGGACTCGTCGGGCATCCCCATCGCCTGGAGGTGGTCGTGGACGCGTTCGCTGACCGCGATGGTCCGGGGTTCGCGGTCGGTGGCGTCGTCGGATGGCATACGCGAACGGTCGGGCGCGACGGGCAAGAAACGGTCGGACGCGACCGGGAAGGAGGTGGGTTACTCGCGCGTCTGTTCGGGCGGCCGACGGGGTTCGTGGTCGTGTTCGGTGCCGCAGTCCGCGCAGACGCTGGCGCGACCCGGGCGGGTGCGCTGGGCGGCGACGGCGCCGCAGTCGTCGCAGACCATGAACAGGCGTTTCTCTGGGGGGACGCCGGCCTCGAACGTGACCTCGATCCAGGCGTCGTCGTTGTCGGGGTCGAAGAGGCGGACGCCGTCGTCGGTGCGCCGCCAGTCGACCGGGTCCTCGCTGCCGCGCTCGGGGGTCGCGGGGTCGCTCATCTACCCGACGCTCGCGCCCGCAGAAACATAAACACGTTGATAGAAATTAGTTCGGTCGCGAGTAAACGCAGGAACCACCACCGACGACCACGGCGCTTAAGCGCGCCCGCGACCACCCACGCGACGTGACGCTCGACCCCGTGCACTACGAGGGCATCGCGCGCCTCGCCAAGCGCATCCAGTACGACGTCGACGAGTCCGACCACCGCGACGTCGCCGAGACCGTCTGGACCGAGTACCTCGACCCGCTCGTGCACGACGGCGACCGCGTCCTCGAACCGCTCGACGACCAGCGCCGGCTCGTCGCGGACGTCGAGGACGTCGCGCTCGCCGACACCGACTTCGACTCCGTGCACGGGCTCGACGCCGGCACCATCAACCCGACGACGTTCTCGAACGGGCTCGTGCTCGACATCGCGCAAGCCGCGATGAGCGCGACGCCGAGCGACCTCGACCTCCACCGCGGCCGGACGATGGTCATGACCGTCCACTCCGCGGACGCGACCGTCGCGTTCGACGAGGACGACTGGACGATGAACGACGCCGGCTACGTCCGCACGCAGATACGGCAAGCGCCCCGCGTCAACCGCTTCGAGGAAGGCGTCGTGCACGCACTCAGCCTGTACCGCGCCGAATCCGAGCACGCGCGCACGAACGCTGACGTCGTCGACGACCTCCTCGTCCTCGACGGCCCCATCTACCCGACCGGCCTCCTGCGGTGGGCCGACCAGCACCCCGAACTCAAGACGGTGCTCGAGGAGGAGGACCAGCCCGAGGAGGTCGTCGAGAACTACGTCCGACTCGTCGAGCGGTTCGTCGAGAAGGACGTGCCACTCGTCGGGTTCGTGAAGAACCCCGCGGGGAACGCCATCACGCGCGTCGTCCGGGACTCGTTCGGGCAGGCGCCGTGGGTGGACGACGCCGCGATGTTCAAACGCCTCCTCGAACGCGGCGAGATGGTCGCCGACGAGGACGCGCGCGACGCCGACGACGACGGCCCGACGCCGCGGCGGTTCGAGCGCGACACGAGCGCGCTCACCGCGACGTCGTGGTTCGTCTCCCGCGGCGGCACCGACCGCGTGCTCTCCCGGCACGGCGACGCCCTCGGCGTCGACCGCCGCCTCGACGACGAAGCGTACGAGGTGACGTTCTGCGCGATATACGACCCGCGGACGGACGTCCTCTACCGGCTCGAAGCGCCCTACGCCGTCACGCGCCACGAGAGCCAGCGCGACGCCCTCCAGCAGTGGGCGCTCGCGTCCGTCGCCGCGGAACGCGGCCCACCCCTGGCAGTCGGGAAAGCCGACGAACTCGCGAAGATCGGCGGCCGCGAGAAGCGCTCGCTCCGCGAGACCCTCGAGGAGACGTTCCAGTCCCGGCGCGCCCGCCAGTACGACGACGTCCGCTGGGGCGACGAGTAGTCAGCGGCGACGACGTCCGCTGGGGCGACGAGTAGTCAGCGGCGACGACGTCCGCTGGGGCGACGAGTGGTCCACGGCGACGACGCCCGAGCAGGAACCCGCAGACAGCGCCGAGACCGTCCCGGCGGCGACGTCCTGCGGTCGCGTGTCATCCGGTTCCGGAGTACACCACTTCAGTGTGAAAATGTCTCTCCTTCACACCCTCACGTCGCGTAGTACACTCGGAGTGAAGAATCGAACATGTCCCTAACGACACCCAAGACCGACGACCAGGCCATCACCGACTTCGCGGCGGCGTTCCGCGGCACCGTCATCCGCCCCGGCGACGAGGGCTACGACGAGGCCCGAACCGTCTGGAACGCGATGATAGACGAACACCCCGCGCTCGTCGCGCAGTGCGCCGGGCCCGCGGACGTCATCGCGGCGGTGAAATTCGCGCGAGAACACGACCACACCATCTCCGTGAAAGGCGGCGGGCACAACATCGCCGGACGCGCCGTCCAGGACGACGCCTTCATGATCGACCTGTCGCGGATGAACGCGGTCCGGGTCGACCCGGACGCGAAGACCGCGCGCGTCGAACCGGGCGTGGTCCTGAACGAACTCGACCACGAGACCCAGGCGTTCGGGCTCGCGACGCCCGCGGGCTACAACTCGACGACGGGCGTCGCCGGACTCACCCTCGGCGGCGGCTGGGGCTGGCTCTCGCGCAAGCACGGTCTCACCGTGGACAATCTCATCTCGGCGGACGTCGTCACCGCCGACGGCGAACTCGTTCACGCGAGCGAGGACGAGAACCCGGACCTCTTCTGGGGGATCCGCGGCGGCGGTGGGAACTTCGGGATCGTGACGTCCTTCGAGTTCCAACTGCACGAGGTCGGCCCTGAGGTGCTGTCTGGCCCGATCGTCTACCCGTTCGACGACGCCGAGATGGTCCTGAAGGAACACCGGAGACTGGCTGCGGACGCCCCCGACGAGGTGGCGGTCTGGTTCGTCATCCGGGACGCACCCCCGCTCGAGGCCATCCCCGCGGAGTGGCACGGCGAGCGGGTCCTCATCCTCGCGGCGTTCTACGCCGGCGATATCAGTGACGCGGAGCAAGCGCTCCAGCCGTGGCGCGACATCGGCGACCCGGTCGCCGACGCGGTCGGGCCCCACCCCTACGCGGGGTGGCAACAGGCGTTCGACGGACTGGGTCCGGCCGGGAACCGGAACTACTGGAAGTCCCACAACTTCCTCGAGTTGACCGACGGGATGATCGAGACGTTCGTCGAGTTCGGCGAGACGATTCCCACCGAACTCACGGAAATCGCGTGTGCACAACTCGGCGGCGCGATCAACGAACGGCCGGTCGACGCGACGGCCTATCCCCACCGCGACGCCGAGTTCGTGATGAACCTCCACACGCAGTGGACCGACCCCGAACAGGACGAGGAGTGCATCGCCTGGGCGCGCGACATGCACGAGGCGATGACGCCCCACTCGACGGGCGGCGTTTACGCGAACTTCGTCTCCGAGACGGACGGTGACCAGCAGGCCGCGTACCGCGAGAACTACGACCGGATGGTCGAGGTCAAGACGAAGTGGGACCCCGAGAACGTCTTCCGGCTGAACCACAACGTCGAACCCAGCGAGTGACCGTCGCCCCCGGACGGCCGGGCTGGTTCGGCCGTCCAGTGCGCGCACGCCCGGGCTGTTTTTACATACGTGGCGTGACGAGGGACGACCATGGCAGCGCTCGAGATCGAGTACTGCGTTCCGTGTGGTCACAGAGCGAACGCCCTGGAGACGGCCGACGCCATCCTCGACGCGCACGCGGACGCCGTCGATTCCGTGGGTCTCGTCCCCGGCGGTGGCGGGGTCTTCGAGGTGCGGACAGACGACGAAGTGATCCTGGACACCGACGAGGAGGCCTACGACCGCGACGCCATCGTCGAGCGCATCGGCGACGCGGTCGCGTGAGTCTCACCGCAGTAGGGCGGTAGGATGGAGTGGGGTTCGATAGTCGACGACAACCTCCTGTGGTGGGTGCTCGCCGCAGTCGCCGTGGGCGTCCTCGTCCCGGAACTCTCCGTCGTCACCGACTACGCGACGCCGATCCTCGCGGTGATGGTCGGGAGCGTCTCGCTCACGCTCACCGTCGACCGGTTCCGGGCCGTGGACGGCCGGGGCGTCGCGGGCGCGCTCGTCGGTCACGTCGCGATGCCCGCCCTGGCGTTCGCCATCGCGGTTGCACTCGACCTCTCGCCGGCGCTCGTCGCCGGGTTCGTGGTGCTCGGCGCGGTGACGCCCGAACTCGTGACGCCGACGATGACCGAACTCGCGGGCGGCGACACGGCGCTCGCGATGGTCGTGCTCGTCGTCGCCGGCGTCGGCGCGACCGCGCTCGTCCCGCTCGCGCTCGCGACGTTCGTCGGCGACGCCGTCGCCGTCGACTCGATGGCGATAATCGAAGGGCTGGCGCTCGCGGTCATCGCGCCGATGGGTGCCGCCATCGGACTCCGGCACGCGTTCGACGAGCGCGTCGGCGCACACGAGGACGTCTACAGCTCGGTGTCCGCGGTCGCGGTGATCGTCATCATCGGCGGTGTCGCCGCCGCGAACGCAGACCTCCTGCGGGACGCCCCGGCCCTGACCGCGGTCGTCGCCGCCGGCGCGCTCGCGCTGAACGCCGCCGGGTACGGACTCGGGTACCTCGTCGGAACCGGCGGAAGCCGCGAGACGAAGGTCGCGACGACGCTCTCGGTCGGGATGCGCGACTTCGCGGTCGCCGCCGCGCTCGTCGTCGCCGCCGGCTTCCCGACCGTCGCGACCCTCCCCGCGGTAACGTTCGGCGTCGTCGAGCTGACGACGAGCGCGCTCCTGGCCGAGCGACTCGCCAGCACGTAGCACCGACGTCGCGTCGCGACCTCAGGCGTGCTCGACCTTCTCGACGCTGACCTCGACGTCTTCGGGGTCGACGCCGATGCGCGCGAACTGCGTGCGGACGTGCTCCCGAGCGGCCTCCACGGCCTGGTCGCGCGTGTCGAACCCGCGCGGCATCGGCGAGTCGAACGCGACGTGCACCTCGCGCCCGTCGACCTCCTGGATGCTCCCGCCGCTCTCGACCTCGTAGAACTCGTCGCACACCCACACGTACGGCGCGTCCTCGTCGGGCGCGCCCTGGAACTGCGGCGCGCGCTCCCCGCGCTCGTAGACGGTGCCGGTCAGCTCGGTCCCACCGGCAGCGCCGCGGACTAGCAACATAATTCGACTGACGGCCCGCAGCCGAATAAGGGGAGTGGGTCCCACCGCCAGCACGAGCATACGCCGCCCGCCAGGGCGGCGTTTCACGTGTGGTTTGGTGCCCGCCAGGGCGGCGTTTCTGGTCGTCTTTCGGCGTCCACGGGATGGTATTTCGCGTGCTGGAGTGGGATGTCGAGCGAGGCGTGGTCGTGGGTGCGTGAAAAGCGGTATGGTGCTCGCGGTGTGAGGGTGTGCTATGACTGACCTCGGCGACTTCGGGGATTTCGCTGGTGACGACGACGAGGACGACGCGGGTGATGGCGGCGAGTCGGGGCCCGCCCGGCGTGCTGGGGCCGACGGGGGCGGTGACGAGGCAGCCGTCGGCGACGACTTCGAGCGCGTGGACGTGTCGCCGGCGGGGAGCGACGACGGTATCGGGACGGTGGCGGTGTCGGCGGGCCTCCAGATCGCCGAGCGCGAGGAGGATACGCAGTTGCGGGCGTACGTCACGACGGGGAACCGCCCGCAGGTACGTATCGGGAAGTACCTCCTGGTGCCGTATCCGGACGGCGAGAAGCTGTTCTGTCGCATCACGGGATTGGAGTACGAGCAGGCGTTCGTGAGCGACGACGCGAACGAGATTCACGCGCGCCGCGCCATGCGGCGGGACGGTATCGACGAGGCGGACTACAAGTTCATGGCGACGCTCGACCCGATGAGCGTCATCTTCAGGGACAACGCGGCGTCGGAGGCGCCGCGCGGAGGCGGCGACGCCGCCGGAGGCGACGGCGAGTTGAAGCGGCGGATGGTCGACCGCGTGCCGAAGCCGGAGACGGTGGTGCGGGTGGCGAGCGACACCGCGGAGATCAAGACGGGATTGAAGATGCCGGACGACGGCGTGTTCCTCGGGCACCTCTCCGTCGGCGGCGAGAAGGTGCGGACCGCGGCGGAACCGCCGACCATCGACTACCGATTGAAGGACGACTACGGCGACGGTGACCCGCTCCTGTTCCGGCACACGCTCGTCGCGGGCGGCACCGGGAGCGGGAAGACCCACGGCGCGAAGAACGTCCTCCGGCAGTTCCTCGCCGAGGAGCGCACGTACCCGATGGAGGGCGGTCGCGAGTCGCGGCCGGCGGTCGTGATGTTCGACCCGCAGGACGAGTACGCGCAGATGCACGACGACAACCCGGCGGTCGCCGACGACGACGCGTTCCGGCGGCGCCTGGAGCGCGAGGACGTCGCGTACGGCGGGGTCGAGGACACCACGGCGTTCGTGCCGAAGGTCGGGTCGGCGACGTACAGCGCCGACCATCACCGCGCGGAGCAGGTCGAGTTCACCATTCCCTTCTCGATGGTGCGGTCGCGGCCGTGGCTCGTCGCCAGTGCGGGGCTGAACGACAACCAGTACCCCGCGCTCAAGCTCCTGCTCTCCCGGTTCTTCGACGATTACGGGAACGCTGGGACCTACCAGCAGTTCCGGTCGTTCCTCGACGACCCCGCGTTGAAGGAGGAGCTCGACGAGAGCGGGCGCGTGCACGAGGCGACGTTCGACGCTATCAAACGCCGGACGTACGGGTTCGGGGACGTCTTCGACCAGAGCGCGCGCGCCATCACGGACATGGTGAACGAGTTCGTGCGCCCCGGCGGCCTGAGCGTCGTCCCGACGTATCACGTGACGGATTCGCGCCAGACGACGACGGTCGTGCTCGCGCTGGCGAGCCTGCTCGTCGACCAGAAGCTCTCGAACGACCCGCGCTACGAGCGCATCAAGGAGACGCCGCTCGTGCTCGGGATGGACGAGGCGCACAACTTCCTCACGGACGCCGAGGACGTCCAGGCGCGGAAGGTCATCTCGAAGTTCACGGACGCCGCCAAGCAGGGCCGCAAGGAACGCCTCGGATTGTTCCTCATCACGCAGGACCCGCAGGACGTCGCCGACCCCGTGTTCAAGCAGGTGAACACGACCGTCGTCCTGAACCTCGGCGACGAGGACGCCATCTCCGCGGTGAACATCCCCCGGAACCTCGAGGACAAGGTGCCCTACATGGAGAAAGGCCAGATGGTGGTGTACTCGCCGGACAACTCCGAACCCGTCGAGATCGTGGGACTCTCGAAGTGCCTCACGAAGCACGGTCGCTGAGGGAATCGCCGCGACTCTGCCTCGTGGTGCGACCGGATCGACGGGTGGTGACTCGCGGTAGTCGGCGGGTTCCGTCCGCTGAACCGTCCTGAACGGTCGAATTACTTATCCCACCAACTGTGCTATTTGATACCATGTCTGTGCACGTGCTCGTGGCGTACGACGACTCCACGCAGGCCGACCGCGCCCTGGCGTTCGCGCTGGAATCGTTCCCCGACGCCCACGTCACGCTGCTCACAGTCATCGACCCCGCCGACGCCGGCTCCCGCCGCCGCCTCTCGCTCCCGCCACTGGGCGACGAGTGGCTCGCTCGCGCCCGCGAGAACGCCGAGAGCCACCTCGCCGACGCCACCGAGCGCGCCAGCGACGCCGGCGTCGACGCCGACACCGTCATCGAGGTCGGACGGCCCGCGAACACCATCGTCGGGTACGCCGAGAACCACGACGTCGACCACGTCGTCATGGGCAGCCACGGTCGGTCCGGCGTCACGCGCATCCTCCTCGGGAGCGTCGCCGAGACCGTCATCCGACGGTCGCCCGTCCCAGTCACCGTCGCCCGCGCCGACGAGACGAGCGGTGACGGGACGAGCGCTGGCGCGACGAGCGCGGATTCGACGAACGCGGACGCGACGAGCGCCGAGGACGCGCCCGAGAGCGAGTCCGCGAACGGCTCGCCCGAGGACGCCGCGAACGAGGTCCCCGGCGAAGGCTCCGCCTGACCAGCACCCTTTTCCACTAAGGTTCCGAACACTTCTGGTATGGAATCGAGCGGCGGCGACGTCGTCGCCTGGGAGATCTCGGCTACGGACACGCGATTCGGCCGCCTCTGTGGGTACGCGCTCGTCGGCGTCCTCGGCGCGTTCGCGCTCGTGGCGCTCCTCGCGTTCGCCGTCGCCGTCGCCGCTGCGGTCGCGAGCGGCGACAGCGGGACGCTGTTCGTCGCCGTCGTGCTCGTGCTCGTCGGCGGCCCGATGTCGGCCGTCGCGCTCGTGCCGTTCCTCGACGCCGACCAGCGCCCCGACGACCTCTGGCCCAGCGAGACGTTCGACGTCCGCGCACTCCACCCCGTCGGCGTCGCCGCCAGCAGCATCCTCGCCGCCGCCGCCCTCGTCGCGACGGTCGCCAGCGACAGCGTCCTCGCGGTCTACCCGCTCGTCGGCGTCCTGTTCGTCGCTGCGATGGGGCTCGCCATCGGCGGCCCGGCCGGGCGCGTCGACCGCGACGCCGGCACGCTCACCGTCCACGGGAACACGCACCCGCTCGCCGACCTCGCCGCCGTCCGCGCCGTCGACGTCGGCGGCCTCGTCCTCGTCAACACGCGGTTCGTCGCCCGACCGGGCGGCCGCGACGCTCCCTTCCTGTTCACGGTACCGCGCGACGCCTACGCGCAGGTCCGCGACGACCTCGACGCCGGCGTCGCCGCCGACAGCACCGTCGACGCCCCGCGCTCGCGCGCCGACCGCGTCGCCATCGTCGCCGCCGGCGTCGGGTCGCTCGCGCTCGCCGCCGCCCTCGTCGCACTCGGCGCGACCAGCGGCGTCGACGGCGCCGACGTCCTCTACGCCGTCGCCAGCTTCCCCGCGCTCTTCGGCGTCCTCTTCCTCGCGCTCGCCGCACGCCGGAGCGCGTGAACGTCGAGAGACGACGGGAACGAGAGACGACGGGGGACGCGTGAGCGACGGGACGCGTCACCGACACGACCCGCGCTACGCGACCCGATACCGGCCGTCGTCGGTCGTCTCGAGTTCGCCGAACAGGACGAGCCAGTCGAGCTCGCGCGCGACCGTCTCGCCCCAGACCTCGCGCCAGTTCGTCGGGTACTTGTTGCGCTCGTACTGCGGCACCCTGTCAGCGACTGCATCGAACACCGCGTCCGCCGACACGGGCTCGTCCGCGGCCGCGACCGCGTCGCGGACCGCGGGCGCGAGATAGACGCCCTCGAGGAACCGCTCAGCGAGTTCCACCGGGTCGACGTCCTCGCGCGTCCTCGCGTACCCGCGCTCGTGCTCGGCGACCAGCCCGAGCGCGCGCAGGAACGTCAACCACTTCGCGGCCTCGTCGCGCTCCGGGAACCCGACGCGCTCCATGAGTCGCGTGCAGCAGTCGTCCTGCGTGTCCGGCACGAGCGGGACCGCCTGCCGGGACTCGAACACGCGGTCGACCGACTCGGGCGGACGCGGCACGTGCTTGAATCGCATCGCCTACGAGAGGTCGAAGCTCTCCGCGAGCAGTTCCTCGTCGGTCTCCCCGAACACGTGCGTCGGGCCGCCGCGGACGTCGATCGTCACCTTCGCGGGCGCGAACACGTCCTTCGGGATCTGCTGGAAGTTCCAGTCGTTCTCCTCGAACACCTGCATGAACGGCTTCCCGTACGTGTCCGCGGCGGTGCTCGCGACCTCGTCGAACCGGTCGAAGCCCTGGTCGACGACGACGTGCACCTCGCCGCCGTACGCGAGCGCGTCGTTCGTGCGCGCCATCGCCTCGTCCTCCGTCGGCGCGACCGGCGCGACCGGGGCGCGAGCGTTCACCGACAGCACCGAGAGCGGGTCGTAGCCGAGTTCCGCGAGCCGGAAGGCCGCGAGTTCGCCGGCGCGTGCGGCCATGCTCACGCTCCCCGCCATGCTCGCGGTCGGGAACGCGAGCAGGAACACGCTCTCGACGTTCGTCTCCGTCAGTTCCGCGACGTGCTCCGCCACCGCTTCGTCCGGGAGCGTCTCCGTCTCCACCGCGAGCGCCGTCAGGTCGAACGCGTCGTGGTACCCGATGGTCCGGAAGACGTCCTCCTCGCCGACGAGCGCGCGCGCCGGCCCACTCCCCAGGCCCTCGAAGTCGTCGACGCTGACCTCCCAGCCCGCCTTCTGCGAGCACAACAGCGCGTACGCCGGGTGGTCGGTCGTCAGTTCGACGTGCGATAGCGGCGCGCCAGCGACGTCGCCGAGCTCGCTCTGGACGGTCGCCAGCCCCGCGGTCTGGATCTCCGACAGGAGGAGGCCGGCCTCCAGCCCGCCGTCGAAGTCCACGCCGAAGTCCAGGACTGTCGCCTCGTTCTCCAGTTCGAACGCCCCAACGTGCAACTGCTCCGCGAAGTCGATGGCCTCGTCGACGAGCTCGATGGCCATCCGATTCAGACTCTCCATACCCCCGCTAGCGCGCCCTCACGAATAAAAGACGCCAGTTCGGGCGACGACCAACGGGAGTCGCCGAACGAGCGGCGCGGCGACCGGTGGGAGCCGCGTCGCTCGCGGTCGATACGAATGGCGCGGAGGGTGCGACGACCAACGGGAGTCGCCGAACGAGCGGCGCGGCGACCGGTGGGAGCCGCGTCGCTCAGGGGTCAGTCCTGGGTCGAGCGGGCGTCGCGTCCGAGTTCTTCTTCGACGCGGTCGACTTTCGAGCGGGCGGTCGTGTCCACGGTGCGCTTGTCGTCTACCTTCAGGAACGTGGAGACGCGGTCGCCGTCGACGGCGGCGTGCGCGGCGCTCGCGGCCGCGAACACGGTCTCGGCGTCGTCCGCTTCGATGGTCGTCCCCATCGGCGTCGTCTCGTACGCGACGTCGAACTCCTCGAGTGCGGCGACGGCCTTCGCGACCTCGCCAGCCATGCTGTCCTCCGTGACCGGTGCCACCGACAGGAACGCTACGGTCGTCATACCGGAACGTTCGGCGAGCGCGACCGAAAGCGCGTCGACTGTCCTCGCTGGACCTACCGAGCGGTCACTCGTCGTAGAGCGATACCGTGACCAGCCCGTCGAAGTTCAGGAGGATGCGCTGGGTGACGTCACCGAAGAACGCCTTCCCGCTCGGCGACCGGCGGCGTCCCGAGATGAACATGTGGTCGCAGCCCTCGTCCTCGGCGATCTCGATGGCGTCCTGCTCGAGGCGGCCGACCACACCGCGGTACTCGACGTCGACGTCGTGCTCCTCGACGACCCGTCGACCCGCCTCCTTCGCGATGTGGGTCGCCTCGCGTTCGGCCTCGTCGATGGAGAACGTCCCGCCACCGCTCCCCGTCTCCAGGCGCGTCGCCATCCGGTCCTCGTACTCGTCCTCGGGCATCACGTGCAGGAGCACGAGTTCCGCGTCGACGCCCTCGCACAGCTCCACGGCCTCCTCGACGAGCGCTTCCGTCGCACCTGTGTCCATTCGAACGACTGCCAGTGCTTTCTCCATATCCCGACCTGTCACGGGGTTTCCGGAAAAGCGTTTCCAGTACGCGTCAACGTGGCACGCACCCGCAGGGTGGCGTTGGCCTCGGGTGACCGGTGACGAGCACTCGGCACCCGCCGGCCGACCGCGACGAAGCCGTCCGCACCGACGACCAGCCCGATGACAAGCACGGCTTTCCCACGCAGGGTCGGCGTAGCTGATGAAAATATTCTGGGCAATAACGCTATACGGCGGACTGTGTAATGACCCGGCAGAAGGGGGATGCAATCCGGACAAGACGACGCAGGAGGGGGAAGAACAGTGCCGAAAGCGATCGTCCACAAGAAGATCCTCGACGTCGCCGAAGAGCGACCCGACGCGTCCATCGAGGAGCTCTCGGAGCGCGTCTCGGCGGCGTCGCCGTCGCTCGTCGAACGCGTCCTCGACGACTACGGTGACCCGTCGGCGAGCACTGGCAGTCCGACCGCGAGCAGCGCCGACGCGTCCGCAACCGCATCGGACGGGAGTGGACTGGCCACGGTCGCGGCGGCCGACGAGGACGCCGGCGCGACCACGCCACCGTCAATCGTTGGGTCCGAGGATGGCGTCGACGCGGACGGGTCCGACGGGGAAGCGGATGTGGACGCGGCCGACAGCGACGACGGGACCGACAGCGACGACGGGACCGACAGCGACGACGGGCGGACGGACGCGAACGAGACAACACCCGACCGCGTCGAGTCACTGACCGACCGGCAACGCGAGTACCTCGCCGCAATCAAAGCGCGTCCCGACGCAACCCAGAGCGAGATCGCGGCGACGTTCGACGTCAGTCAGGCGACGGTCAGCACGCAACTCAACGCCATCGACGGCTTCGACTGGGCGAACCGCCAGTCGTACGTCGCCGACCTCCAGCTCGACGAACACGCCCCAACCGACGAGCCCGGGACGGCCGACGAACCCAGGACGACCGACGACGCCTCCGGGAGCACGCGCAACGCGAAAGCGGGCACGGACGAGCAGGATGCGAGTGCGAACGAACCAGCAGCAGACGAGCCGTCGGCACCGACGGACGACCGGCCGACCGACGACGAGCCGAGCGACCCAGACGACCCCGACACGGCCCGAACCGACGCGCTTGAACCGAGCGAGTCGACCGACGAGCACGACGCCGACGCAGCGGAATCATCAGACGAAACGGTCGCCGAACCACTCGACGCAGCACAGACGACCGAGACGACCGGCGTCGACCGAACCGTCGCAACGGCACTCGCGGAGACACGACCACCGCGCTCGCCCGACCACGACGACGGCGACGACGCCGTCGACACGACCCTCGCCGACGCCGTCGACGACCTCGCCACCACCGTCACCGAACTCGAACGACGCCTCACCACCAGCACGACGAACCCAGCACCTACCTCACCACTCCGAGACACCGAACTCGCAGCCAAAGTCATCCACGCCACCGTCCAATCCGACACCATCGACGAAACCGACGCGCTCGAGGTCATCCAACACCTCACCACGCAACCCGAGGACTGACCGCGAACACGACGCCCTCACCCCGCCAGCACCACGCGCCACCCACCCGACCGCACCGACCACGAACAACCAGGTGCACTCACAACCGACGACACCGAGCGACCCCCGTCACTCGAACCCCGAAATCCACTCGTTCGACCTCGACGAACGCAGCCGCCTCGCCACGCTCGTCGACTCCGAGACGACGAAACGTGCGCAGACCAGGACCTGAACTCGGTCGCACGGTCCTCGGTTCGCTCGGCTGCGCGCTCCCCGCTCAAATCCCAGCGTTCGACTGCACTCGCCGACGCGCATGACTCGCACCGCTATGCGGTGCTCGTCGGCGTTGTCGTCGAGAGAAGTGCGCAGACCGGGATTTGAACGCGACGAGACGGTCGCCTCACTGCGTTCGGCGCTGCGACTCGTCTGCTCAAATCCCAGATACCGATTCTTCCGGTTTCGGACGACTCGCTACGCTCGTCGTCTGGGAAACCGGAAGAATGCGCAGACTGGGATTTGAACCCAGGTTGTGACCATGGCAAGGTCACGTGATACCACTACACTATCTGCGCGCGGTCACGCTTTCGCGTACCTAATCGTAGTGGCCGGGTTACAGATAAGGGTTCCGAATCGTGGCGCGTTCGTGACGTGGAACCACCACAGGGCGCCGGGGTCGAGACTCCAGACTATGTCTTCTCTACGTGCGCGAGCGCTCGCGCGAGCGAAGGCCAGCGACCGCGGCACCGAACCGGTCGTCACGCGAGCGGTCGCACGCGCCCACGCCCTTGGGGCCTGCCTCGCCCGCCCCTTCCTCGCGAGGCCGGCTAGCCACCCTGCGTGCGAAACCAACCCACGCCAATGCGTCACCTTGTGAACTCGAAACACGCGGCTAGTGGGCTGAGAGCGCCTCACAACCCCAAATACAATTCGGCACCCTTTTATGGCGCGTTCGAATACAATCGGCACAGTCTAGTGACGAGGCGAGAAAGCGTCACGGCATGACCACCAGCGTACTCGTGCCGTCCTCCCTCACCCGGGAAGCCGAGGACAAACGCGAGGCAACTCGCAAACTCGGTTACGTCGCCCGCGCGGCGACCATCTTCCGGGCGGACCGACTCGTCGTCTTCCCCGACGAAGACGGCGAACGGAAACGAGGCGGGGACTTCGTACGCACCGTACTCGAATACGCCGCAACGCCCCCCTACCTCAAACGCGAGGCATGGGGAAAACGGCCAGAACTCGAGTACGTCGGTGTCCTGCCGCCGCTCCTCCCGGCGTCACAGACCGGCTCCGAATCGAACGATTCGGAGTCGTTAAGACAGGGAATCGTGACCGAGGTCGGACCTGAAGGGCGCGTCCGGGTCAATTGCGGACTGCAACACCCGATCTCCCTCAACGTCCCTCCGGCGATGGAGGTGGCTGAGGGAGAGCGCGTGACCGTCAGGGTCTCTTCGAGACGACCGGTTCGTGCGCGACTCGTCGACGCCCCACTCCCGGGGTTCGACGTGGAGCAATCGACCATTTCGGCAGCACTCGGCCGTGAGGACGCGGGCGTGACCATCGCCGCTTCACGACACGGGGAGGAACTCTCCGTGTCCAGGCTGGACACGCTCGCCGGGCGCATCCACGACGACGGACTGACCGTCGTCTTCGGAGCGCCCGACAGAGGACTGCCGCCAATCCTCGGCGTCGACGCCGACGCCGTGGACTCGAACACCGTCGAATCCGGTGACCTACCCGGGTTCGACCTCTGGGTGAATTCGATCCCGAACCAGGGCAGCGAGGTCGTGCGAACCGAAGAAGCGATGTTCGCCACACTCGGCTGCCTCACCCTAACGAGGTAACAGCATGCCACAACCAAGCAGACCACGCAAAGGCTCGCTCGGATTCGGCCCACGAGTTCGCGCGTCTAGCGAGACGCCGCGATTCAACTCGTGGCCCGAGGACGATGGACAGCCGACGCTGCAGGCTTTCGCCGGCTACAAAGCCGGCATGACGCACGTGGTGATGATCAACGACGAGTCCGACTCCCCCCGCGAAGGGATGGAGGAGACCGTTCCCGTGACCATCATCGAGACGCCGCCGATGAAGGCGGTCGCCCTGCGAGCGTACGAGAACACACCTTACGGCAAGCAGCCGCTCACCGAAGTCTGGGCGCCCGAGGTCGACGACGACCTCGACCGCGTCCTCGACGTCCCGGAGGACGTCGACTTCGAGACGAAGGCCGACGACTTCCGCGCGACCGTCGACGAGGCGGACATCGCGGACGTCCGTGCGATCACGCACACGACGCCCCGTAGCGTCCCGTCGGTCCCGAAGAAGAAGCCGGACGTCATGGAGACCCGCATCGGCGGTGGCTCCATCGACGACCGCGTCGACTACGGCCTCGAACTCCTCGAGGACGGCGGCGCGCACGACACGACGGACGTCTTCCGCGAGGGCGAACTCGCGGACGTCGCCGGTGTCACGAAGGGCAAGGGCACCCAGGGTCCCGTCAAGCGCTGGGGCGTCCAGAAGCGGAAGGGCAAGCACGCCCGCCAGGGCTGGCGGCGCCGCATCGGGAACCTCGGTCCGTGGAACCCGAGCCGCGTTCGCTCGACGGTCCCCCAGCAGGGCCAAACTGGCTACCACCAGCGCACCGAGCTCAACAAGCGTATTCTCGGGCTCGGTGACGGTGACGACGCGAACGTCGACGGCGGCTTCGTCAACTACGGCGAGGTCGACGGTCCGTACACGCTCGTCAAGGGGAGCGTGCCTGGTCCCGACCAGCGCCTGCTCCGACTTCGCCCGGCTATCCGACCGAACGAGCAACCGCGCCTCGACCCCGAGGTCCGGTACGTCTCCACAGCATCGAACCAGGGCTAAATCATGAACGCGACAATCTACGACCTGGACGGCGACGAGTCCGACTCGCTCGAGCTGCCGGAGGTCTTCGGGACGCAGTTCCGCCCGGACCTCATCAAGCGAGCGGTCGGCGTCGCACAGGCAAACGCGAAGCAGGACTACGGAGCGGACCCGCACGCGGGCCTCCGGACGTCCGCGGAATCGCCCGGCTCCGGGCGTGGCATGGCGCACGTGCCGCGCACGAACGGTCAGGGTGCGCGCGTCCCCCAGACTGTCGGGGGTCGCAAGGCGCATCCGCCGAAGGCCGAGAAAGAGCAGGGGAAGTCGATCAACAAGAAGGAACGCAAGCTCGCGTTCCGTTCCGCGGTCGCGGCGACCGTGGACGCAGAGCGCGTGGCCGAGCGCGGCCACGAGTTCGACGACGACCTCGACCTGCCCGTCGTCGTGTCCGACGAGTTCGAGGACCTCGCGAAGACCAAGGAGGTCGTCGCGCTCCTCGAAGCACTCGGGCTCGACGCGGACGTCGAGCGCGCTGACGAGGGGCGCTCGGTCCGCGCAGGCCAGGGGAAGGCCCGTGGCCGGAAGTACACGGAGCCGAAGTCCGTGCTGTTCGTCACGTCCAGTGACGCGGGCCCGTCGAAGGCCGCGCGGAACCTCGCCGGTGCCGACGTCGCCACCGCGGCGAACGTCGACGTCGAGGACCTCGCGCCCGGCACGCACGCCGGTCGACTCACCGTCTGGACGGAGTCCGCCGTCGCGGAGGTGAACGAGCGATGAGCGCCGACGTCATTCGGTTCCCGCTCGTCACCGAGAAGGCGATGAACGACATGGACTTCGAGAACAAGCTCCAGTTCGTCGTGCACGACGAAGCCTCGAAGATCGACGTCCGCGAGGCCGTCGAGTCGCAGTTCGAGGTCGACGTGGACGACGTGAACACGATGATCACGATGAAAGGCCAGAAGAAGGCGATCGTTCGTCTGAGCGAGGACGACGACGCGCAGGAAGTGGCCTCCCGCATCGGGGTGTTCTAAGAATGGGACGCAGAATCCAGGGGCAGCGACGCGGTCGTGGTGGCTCGACGTTCCGAGCCCCCAGTCACCGTTACAAGGCTGACCTCTCACACAAGAAGCTCGAGGAATCGGACGTCGTCGCGGGCGAGGTCGTCGACATCGAGCACGACCCTGCTCGCTCCGCGCCCGTCGCGGCCGTCGAGTTCGAGGACGGCGACCGTCGTCTCGTGCTCGCGCCCGAAGGGATCGCGGTCGGCGACGAACTGCAGGTTGGTATCTCCTCGGAGATCAAGCCCGGCAACACGATGCCGCTGGCGGAGATCCCCGAGGGTGTTCCCGTGTGTAACGTGGAGCGCCAGCCGGGTGACGGTGGGAAGTTCGCGCGTGCATCGGGTACGAGCGCGGACCTCATCACGCACGACCGCGACGCCGCGGTCGTCCAGTTGCCCAGCGGCGAGATGAAGCGCCTGTCGCCGGACTGCCGCGCCACGGTCGGCGTGGTCGCCGGTGGCGGTCGGACGGAGAAGCCGTTCGTGAAGGCGGGGAACAAGTACCACAAGATGCGTGCCCGCGGTGGCAAGTGGCCGACCGTGCGTGGTGTGGCGATGAACGCCGTCGACCACCCGTTCGGTGGCGGTGGCCGCCAGCACCCGGGTCAGCCCAAGTCCGTGTCGCGGAACGCGCCGCCGGGCCGCAAGGTCGGCGACATCTCCTCCCGACGCACGGGCCGAGGTGGTAACAAATGACGAATCAGGAATACCGAACCGGCCGGGACGAGGACGAGGAGTTCACGTACCGCGGCCACACGCTCGACGAACTCCAGGAACTCGACCTGGAGGACGTCGCGGAACTGCTGCCCGCTCGCCAGCGGCGAAGTATCGAACGCGGCCTCTCCGTGGAGAAGCAGAAGCTCATCGAGGAGGCTCGCGACGCGACCGAAGAGGAAACCGCGAACAACCCGCTCCGCACGCACCTGCGCGACATGGTCGTGCTGCCGGAGTTCGTCGGCCTCACGTTCGCCGTCTACAACGGCCAGGAGTTCGAGCGCGTTCGAGTGGAGCCCGAGATGATCGGGCACTACCTCGGCGAGTTCCAGCTCACGCGAACGTCCGTCGAGCACGGACAGGCCGGGATCGGGGCGACGCGGTCCTCGAAGTTCGTGCCACTCAAGTAAACCATGGGAATCAGTTACAGCGTCGACGCGGATCCGGATTCGACGGCGAAAGCCATGCTCCGGGAGCGTCACATGAGCAACAAGCACAGCAAGGCCATCGCGCGAGAGATCAAGGGGATGACCGTCGCGGACGCGCAAGCGTACCTCGACGACGTCATCGCCGGCGACCGCTCGGTGCCGTTCAAGCAGCACAACAGCGGTGTCGGGCACCGTAGCGACATCGACGGCTGGGACGCCGGTCGTTTCCCCGAGAAGGCCAGCAAGGCGTTCAAGGAACTGCTCACGAACGTCGCCGCGAACGCGGACCACCAGGGGTTCGACGGTGAATCCATGGAGATCGCGCACTGTGCGGCACACAAGGTCGGCGAGTCTCAGGGCCGCAAGCCCCGCGCGATGGGGCGGGCGTCGCCGTGGAACACGCCGGAGGTCGACGTCGAGATCGTCGTCGAGGAGGTCGAAGCATAATGGCTGACGAACATCAATTCATCCAGGACGGGATGCAGCGCTCCCAGATCGACGAGTTCTTCGCGGAAGAGCTCGGTCGCGCCGGCTACGGCGGCATGGAGATGGCGCCGACGCCGATGGGCATGCAGATCGTCCTCAAGGCGGAGAAGCCCGGGATGGTCATCGGGAAAGGTGGGAAGAACATCCGGAAGGTCACCACCCAGCTCGAGGAGCGATTCAACCTCGAGGACCCCCAGATCGACGTGCAGGAGGTCGACGAACCCGACCTGAACGCGCGTATCGTCGCGGACCGTCTCGCGAACGCGCTCGAGCGTGGCTGGTACTTCCGGAAGGCCGGTCACACGACCCTCGAACGCATCATGGACGCTGGCGCGCTCGGCGCCGAGATCGTCCTCTCCGGGAAGGTCACGGGTGCGCGGTCGCGCGTCGAGAAGTTCAACGACGGGTACATCAAGCACAACGGCGAGCCCGCTGAGGAGGTCGTCGACCACGGCCAGGGCGTCGCGGTGATGAAACTCGGCACGATCGGTGTCGACGTGAAGATCATCCCGCCGGGTGCGGAACTCCCCGACGACTTCGGCGTGCACGCCGACATGGACGTCAACGAGGTCGCGCCCGAGGCTGTCGAGGCCAACGAGGCGGCGGACCTCATCGAGGAACCCGACGACGAGGAGCTCGCGGAGATCCAGGAGGACGTCCAGGAAGCCGAGGACGACCTGTCCGCGGACGCCGACGACGACGCCGTCGACGCGGTCGACGAGGACGTCGTCGAGGAGGTCATCGAGGACGAACTCGACGAGGAGGTCGTCGACGAGGACGTCGACGTCCCGACCGACGACGACATCGAGGAGGACTTCGAGGACCTCGACGAGGCCGTCGAAGCCGAAGCCGAAGAGCTCATGGACGAGATGGACGACGAAGCAGAGGACACGGAGGAGTAAGTCATGGCGATTCTCCACACCGAAGAGATCCGCGACATGACGGCCACCGAACGCGAAGAGGAGCTGGAGGAGCTCGAGACCGAGCTCCTGAACACGAAGGCGGTGCAGGCAGCCGGTGGTGCGCCCGAGAACCCCGGGCGCGTGAGCGAACTGAAGAAGACGATCGCTCGCATCAAGACGATTCAGACGGAAGAAGGCGACCACGAGTAAGCGACCATGGCACTGACACCCGAGACGCTCCCACGACACGAACTCAACGGCCTCCTCGTGGAGGTCGTCGATGCCGCGAACCCCGACCTCGTCGGGATAGCGGGGCGTGTCGTCCTCGAATCGAGGAACACGCTGCACGTCGAGGACGTGCGCGATGGGGAGTCTCGGGTGCGGCAAGTGCCGAAGGAGTCCGCGGTGTTCGAGTTCCAGGTCACAGATGAAGCCGCCGACCGCGAGAAGCGGTCGGGGACCGCGTCGAAACTCGGCCGGGATACTGCTGGCGTCCGCGCCGGTCAGTCCGGGTCGGGCGACGGCGTGGCCTACGTTACGGTGGATGGCGACCGGTTGCTCTCACGACCCGCACTCCGATCGGAAACTGCAGGTGATTCGAAATGGCGATAGGACTGAACGTACCAGAACCGGAGGACTCCTGTGCTGACGAGGACTGTCCGTTCCACGGCTCGCTTGCCGTGCGCGGCCAGACCCTCGAAGGTACGGTAGCCTCCACCGACATGGACAAGACCGTCGTCGTCGAGCGAGAGTACGACGTGCGAGTCCCCAAGTACGACCGCTACATGAAGCGGCGTTCGCGGGTACCCGCCCATGCACCGACGTGCATGGAACTCTCGGAAGGCGACACGGTCCGCATCGCAGAGACACGACCGCTCTCGAAAACGAAATCTCACGTCGTCGTCGAAGTGCTCGACGGCGAGGGAGGTGACGCCTGATGGAAGCCCTGAAGGCCGACGTCACGCAGGGCCTGGAGAAGGGCTCGCTCGTGGCGTGTTCGGACAACACGGGCGCTCGTGAAGTGAAGATCATCAGCGTCGCCGGCTACCACGGCACGAAGAACCGACACCCGAAGGCGGGCGTCGGTGACAAGGTGACGGTCTCGGTGACCAAGGGGACGCCCGAAGAGCGTCGTCAGGTCAAGGAAGCCGTCATCATCCGTCAGCGCAAGCCCATCCGTCGTCCCGACGGCACTCGCGTCAAGTTTGAGGACAACGCGGCCGTCCTCGTGAACGAGAACGAGGAGCCTCAGGGGACGGAGATCAAGGGTCCGATTGCGCGCGAGGTGGCCGAACGATTCGGTTCGATTGCGTCCACTGCGACGATGATAGTATGACACGACAACCAACCAAACAGCGAAATCAGACCGAGCGTGCGTCGCTTCACGAGAAGCAGAAGCAGGTTCGTTCGACGCTCTCCGACGAGCTCCGCGAGGAGTTCGACCGTCGTCGCGCTCGCGTGAACGCGGGCGACACGGTCGAGGTGCTCCGCGGCGACTTCGCGGGCACCGAGGGCGAAGTGCTCGACGTCGACCTCCGCGAGGCGGTCGTGCACGTCGAGGACGTCACGCTCGAGAAGGCCGACGGCGAGGACGTCCCGCGCGCCCTCGACGCGTCGAACCTCCGCATCACGGACCTCGATCTCGAGGACGACGTGCGCGAGGCACGCCTCAGAGGTGATGACGAATGACGAAACACCAGAAGCGACTCTCGGTTCCGAAGTCTTGGCCAGTCGAGCGCAAGACCGAGACGTTCACCGTGAAGGCCGACGCCGGCCCGCACGGCGAGGAGGGTGTCCCGCTGGTCATCCTGCTCCGTGACGTCCTCGGGTACGTCGACTCGAAGAAGGAAGCTCGCTACGCCCTGAATCAGGGGTCCGTGCTCGTGAACGGCGACGCCGTCAGCGACGAGCAGCGCCCCATCGGGATGTTCGACATCATCGCGTTCACCGAGCGCGGCGAGCACTACCGTGTCTTCCCCGACGAAGGCGGTCGACTCGCGCTCACGCCCATCGACGCCGATGCGGCGGACGCGAAGCTCGGGAAGATCACGGGCAAGCAGCAGGTCACTGGTGGTGACACGCAGCTCTCGCTCCACGACGGGCAGACGCTCCAGCTCGAGGACGCGAGCGAGTACGCCGCGAAGGACTCGATCGTCGTCGACTTCGAGAACGACGAGATCGTCGCGCACTTCCCCTACGAGGAGGGTGCGCTCGTCACGGCGGTCCGCGGCAGTCACGCCGGCGAGATCGGCGAGGTCGCGGACATCGCCGTCACGCACGGCAGCGGGTCGAACACGGTGACCGTCGAGCAGGACGATGGCTCCTACGATACCGTCGAGGAGTACGTCGTCGTGATCGACGAGAACTTCACCGCCTCCACGGGAGGTGAGGACTGATGAGCGAGAGTGAGTCCGCCGAGTTCCACGAGATGCGCGAACCCACGATCGAGAAGGTCGTCGTCCACATGGGCGTCGGCGAAGGTGGGCGTGCGCTCGCGGACGCGGAGGACATCATCGAGAGCGTCACCGGCCAGCAGTCCGTTCGGACGAAGGCCAAGTCGACGATGCCGGACTTCGGTATCCGTCAGGGTGACCCGATCGGTGCGAAGGTCACGCTCCGCGGTGACGACGCCGCCGAGTTCCTCGAGACGACGCTCTCGATCGCGGAACTCGAGGCGTCCCAGTTCGACGACACTGGAAACTTCAGTTTCGGCGTCGACGAGCACACGGACTTCCCGAGCCAGGAGTACGACCCGAACGTCGGGATCTACGGCCTGGACGTGACCGTGAACCTCGTTCGACCGGGCTACCGCGTCGCGAAGCGCGACAAGCGCACGCAGAGCCTGCCGTCGAAGCACCGACTGAACCCCGAGGACGCGGTTCGATTCGTCGAGTCGTCGTTCGACGTGGAGGTTAACGATGAGTGAAAGCGAACAAGAGCGCGAGCAGACTGGAGAGCACGCCGCAAAGCGGACCGGTCAGCTGGAGGAATGCCAGCGTTGCGGCCGAGAGCAGGGTCTCGTCGGGAAGTACGACATCTGGCTCTGCCGACAGTGCTTCCGAGAGATCGCTCGCGACATGGGCTTCAAGAAGTACCGATAACAATGACAGCAAGCGACCCGTTCAGCAACGCGCTCTCCGGCCTCGATAACGCCGAGAGTGTCGGGCATCTCACGCACAAGGTATCGCCCGCTTCGAACGAGATCGGTAGCGTACTCGAGGTCTTCTACGACCGCGGGTACATCGACGGCTTCGAGTACGTCGACGACGGTAAATCCGGCGAGTTCGAAATCGAATTGAAAGGCCAGATCAACGAGTGTGGCCCCGTCAAGCCCCGGTATTCGGTTGGCGCGGACGAGTTCGAGCGCTGGGAGAAGCGGTTCCTTCCGGCGCGGGACTACGGCGCGCTCATCGTGACGACGAGTCACGGCGTCATGAGTCACTACGAGGCTCGTGACAAGGGCATCGGCGGTCAGGTCATCGCGTACGTGTACTGAATCATGCGAGTAGAACTACAGATTCCGGACGACGTAACCGCCGACGTGGACCATCTCGACCTGACGGTCGAGGGTCCGAACGGAGCCGTCACACGACGGCTCTGGTACCCGGACGTCTCCGTCGACGTCGAGGACGAGATGGTCGTCATCTCCTCTGACGCGGACGACGCGAAGACGACGGCGACGGTCGGAACGTTCGAGAGTCACGTCCAGAACATGTTCCACGGCGTCACCGAGGGCTGGGAGTACGAGATGGAGGTCTTCTACTCTCACTTCCCGATGCAGGTGGACGTCGAGAACGGCGAGGTCGTGATCGAGAACTTCCTCGGCGAGAAGGCACCGCGACGGACGACTATCCACGGCGACACCACCGTCTCTGTCGATGGTGAGGAGCTCACCATCAGCGGTGCGGACAAGGAGGCAGTTGGGCAGACCGCCGCGGACATCGAGCAGCTCACGAAGGTCTCCGGGAAGGACACGCGTGTCTTCCAGGACGGCGTGTACATCACGCAGAAACCCCGCAAAGGAGGTGCCTGATAGATGGCTGACGAACCCGAGAATCTCGAAGACATCAGCGGTGTCGGGCCGTCGAAGGCCGACGCGCTCGAGGACGCTGGCTACGAGTCCGTCGAGGACATCAAGGCGGCGTCCCAGTCCGAGCTCGCGGAGGTCGACGGCGTCGGGAACGCGCTCGCTGCGCGTATCAAGGCTGACGTCGGTGACCTCGAGGTTAGCGAGGACACCGAGGCGGAGATCGAGGACGACGAGTCCGAGGCCGAGGAGGCCGAGGAGGACGTCGAGACCGAACTCCAGCCGCGTGGCTTGACCGAGAAGACGCCGTCGCTTTCCGACGAGGAGGAGCGCCTCCTCGAGCAGCGTCGTCGCGTCGGCAAGCCGCAGTTCAACCGCCAGGATTACCACAAGAAGAAGCGGACGCCGACCTCGTGGCGGAAGCCGCGCGGGCAGCTGTCCAAGCAGCGACGTGGTGTGAAGGGCAAGGGCGACAAGGTGCAGGCTGGCTTCCGGACGCCGAAGGCGGTGCGCGGCAAGCATCCGTCCGGCTTCGAGGAGGTTCGCGTGCACAACGTGGACGACCTCGAGGGCGTCGACGGTGACACGGAAGCGGTCCGTATCGCGTCCGCGGTCGGTGCTCGCAAACGCGAGCGCATCGAAGAGCACGCGGAGGACGCCGAGATCCGCGTCCTGAATCCGACCTACGTCGAAGTGGAGGTCGATTCCGATGAGTGATCTGTCCGCACAGAAGCGACTGGCTGCGGACGTCCTCGACGTCGGGAAGAGCCGCGTCTGGTTCGACCCCGACCAGCAGGGCGAGATCGCGGAAGCGATCACGCGCGAGGACATCCGCGAGCTCGTCGACGACGGCACGATTCGAGCAGAGGAGAAGAAGGGTATCTCGAAGGGTCGGTCGCGCGAGCGCAAAGCGAAGCGCGCGTACGGCCACCAGAAGGGCCCGGGCTCCCGCAAGGGGAAGGCCGGTGCTCGCGAGAACTCGAAGGATGCGTGGGAGAAGCGCATTCGCGCGCAGCGAAAGAAGCTCAACGAACTCCGCGGGAACGGCGAGATCGACCGTTCGCAGTACCGCGAGCTCTACAACAAGGCTCGTGGTGGGGAGTTCCGGAGCGTCCAGTACCTGCTGAACTATATCGACAACAACTACGGTGACGAATAATGGCGACAGGACCACGATACAAGGTTCCGATGCGACGTCGCCGCGAGGTCCGTACGGACTACCATCAGAGGTTGCGCCTCCTGAAATCCGGGAAGCCGCGCCTGGTCGCTCGAAAGAGCAACCGGCACGTCACGGCGCAGCTGGTGCTCCCTGGTCCGGACGGTGACGACACGCTCGCGGCTGCACACTCGAGCGATCTCGAAGAATTTGGATGGGAGGCTCCGACGGGGAACCTTCCGGCTGCGTACCTGACCGGCCTTCTGGCTGGGCAGCGCGCGGTCGAGGCTGGTCTCGAGGAGGCGGTCCTCGACATCGGTCTGAACACGGCGACGCCCGGTAGTAAGGTGTTCGCCATCCAGGAGGGCGCGATCGACGCGGGCCTGGACATCCCTCACAACGACGCGGTGCTCGCGGAGTGGCCGCGGAACCGCGGTGAGCACATCGCCGAGTACGCAGAACAGCTCGACGAACCGCTCTATCAGGGCGAGTTCGACGCAACAGCTCTTCCCGAGCACTTCGACGAAGTGCGGGAAACCCTCATGGAACAATGAGTAACGACAACTACAACGACGGCTGGGAACCCGTCACTCGCCTCGGTAAGAAGGTGCAGGAGGGCGACATCGAGACGATGGAGCAGGCCCTCAATTCCGGGCTTCCGCTGAAGGAGGCCGAGGTCGTCGACCAGCTCCTGCCGGGGCTGGACGACGAAGTGCTGGACATCAACATGGTCCAGCGCATGACCGACTCCGGGCGACGGGTGAAGTTCCGCTGTGTCGTCGCCATCGGCAACCGCGACGGGTACGTCGGGTACGCCGAGGGTCGTGACGACCAGGTCGGTGCTGCCATCCAGAAGGCCATCGACATCGCGAAGCTGAACATCATCGACGTGCCTCGTGGCTCCGGGTCGTGGGAGGACCGTTCGACGAAGCCGCACTCGCTCACGCACAAGACGAGCGGGAAGGCGGGTTCGGTCGAGGTCGAACTCATTCCGGCGCCGCTCGGGCTCGGGCTCGCGGCGAGTGAGACGGTTCGGAACGTCCTGGAGCTCGCTGGCGTGGAGGACGCGTGGACGAAGTCCTACGGGAACACGCGGACGACGGTGAACCTGGCGAAGGCGACGTTCAACGCGCTCCAGAACGCTTCGCAGTCTCGTGGTGCTCGCACGCGCGGGCAGTCCGAGGGTGCGGGGGAGGTCGAACAATGAAGGCCGTCGTGCAGCTCCGCGGTGAGGTCGACATGGCTGGCGACATCAAGGACACGCTGGAGATGCTGAACGTCCACGAGGTCAATCACTGTGCGCTGGTTCCGGAGACGGACAGCTACACGGGGATGTTGACGAAGGTCAACGACTACGTGGCGATGGGCGAACCCAGCGAGGACGTCCTCGCGACGGTCCTCTCGAAGCGCGCGGAACCGCTCGAGGGCGACGCTGACGTGGACGGCGAGTACCTCGCCGAGCACACGGACTTCGAGGACTTCGAGGGTCTTGCGGCGGCGTTGATCGCGGAGGAGACGACGCTCCGCGAGCAGGGCCTGGCACCGTGCCTGCGCCTGCACCCGCCCCGGAAGGGCCACGACGGCATCAAGCACCCCACCCAGGAGAGCGGCCAGATCGGCAAGCACTCTACGGGTGATATCGACGGGCTCCTCAAGGCGATGCGATAACCATGAGTAAGAAACGTAGACAGCGTGGCTCGCGCACGCACGGTGGCGGCACACACAAGAACCGGCGTGGTGCCGGGCACCGTGGTGGGCGTGGTCGCGCAGGACGGACGAAGCACGAGTTCCACAACTACGAGCCGATCGGCAAACACGGCTTCAAGCGGCCGCAGGACGCGCAGGACGACGTCGTCGAGATCTCGGTGCAGAAGCTCGACGAGGACGCGGTCCTGTACGCTGCTGAGGGCGACGCCGAGAAGGACGGCGACGCGTACGTCATCGACGCGCGCGACGTCGTCGAGGACGCGTGGGAGGCTGACGCGGTGAAGGTCCTCGGGAACGGGCAGGTTCGGAACGAACTGCACGTGACTGCGGACGCGTTCTCGGCGAGCGCTCGCGGCCTCATCGAGGAAGCCGGTGGCAGTGCGGAGCTCTCCGAGCGCGGCGAGGCGCTCGCCGAATCGGAAGACACTCAGGGATCGGACGACGACGAGGAGTAATCTATGGGATGGAAGGAGGCTGCGGAACCGGTACTCACGCGGATGCCCACGGTCGAGCGACCGGAGGGTCACGTGCCGTTCAAGCGCAAACTGATGTGGACCGGTGGCGTGCTCGTGTTGTACTTCTTCCTCACGAGCGTTCCCCTCTGGGGGCTGCCGGCTGGCGGTGGCCAGGACCTGTTCGGGCAGTTCCGCGCGATCCTCGCGGGCGGCCAGTTCACGGTCCTGCATCTCGGTATCGGACCGATCGTCACGGCGAGCATCGTCCTGCAGTTGCTCGGGGGTGCGAACCTCCTCGGGTTGGACACGGACGATCCGCGTGATCAGGTGCTCTATCAGGGCCTCCAGAAACTCCTCGTCGTGTTCATGATCGTCTTGACGGGGCTACCGATGGTCCTCAGCGGGTTCTTGCCCGCGGATCAGGCGCTCGCGCAACAGCTCGGTATCGGTATCGCCGGTGTCCAGGGGCTGTTGTTCGCCCAGATCTTCGTGGGTGGCCTCCTCATCCTGTTCATGGACGAGGTCATCTCGAAGTGGGGTGTCGGGTCCGGTATCGGGTTGTTCATCGTCGCAGGTGTTTCCGAGAGTCTCGTCACGGGTATCATCGGGCCGCGGAACGGCCTGGTGTTCAACTGGGCGGGGATGGTGCTCGGTGACACGGCGCTGTCGGTGGACAACGTCCTCGGTTCGCAGGGCCAGGTCATCGCGCTCATCACGACGCTCGCGATCTTCGTGATCGTCGTGTACGCGGAGTCGGTCCGGATCGAGATTCCGCTGAGTCACGCTCGCGTGAAGGGTGCACGTGGTCGGTTCCCCGTGAAGCTCATCTACGCGAGCGTCCTGCCGATGATCCTCGTTCGCGCGCTGCAGGCGAACCTCCAGTTCCTCGGGCGTATCATCGTCTCGCAGGCTGGGTCGCCGACAGCGGATGGGCGAGTGGTCATCGAGATCCTCGGCGTGCAGATGCCGTGGCTCGGGTTGTACTCGCAGACGGCTCAGGGCCCGAACAGCCCGGTCGGCGGGTTGTTCTACTACATGGCGCCGATCCGCCAGCCGACTGACTGGATGTGGTGGCTGGCGAGCGGTCCGAGCCAGGAGATCTGGCAGGTCGTGACTCGGGTCACGGTCGACCTGACGTTCATGATCATCGGCGGTGCGATCTTCGCCATCTTCTGGGTGGAGACCGCCGACATGGGTCCGCGGTCGACCGCGAAGCAGATCCAGAACTCCGGGATGCAGATTCCCGGGTTCCGTCAGAACGTCGGTGTCATCGAGAAGGTCATGGAGCGGTACATCCCGCACGTGACCGTCATCGGTGGTGCCCTCGTCGGATTGCTGGCGGTCATGGCGAACATGCTCGGTACCATCGGTGGTGTCTCCGGAACTGGGCTGCTGCTCGCGGTCTCCATCACGTACAAGCTGTACGAGGAGATCGCCGAGGAGCAACTCATGGAGATGCACCCGATGATGCGCCAGATGTTCGGCGACTGACTGCGGTTCTCTCCTCTCTTTCCGTTCTATAGTGGTTCGGTAGCGACGCGTGAAGGGTTCGTCGTGGATCGAGTGTGGCGGTCGGTGTGTGTCGGTGCGGGCGTCGGACACGGTGCTCTCGACGTGGGAGGTGTGTTGTCTGGGTCGTCTTTGGTGTCGTGTGGTCCGCTCGTTGATGGTGGGTCGTGTGGTCCGCTCGTTGATGGGAGTCGTGGGGTCCGCGTTCGTCGCGGGCGCGGGGTGGTACGCTCGCGAGGTCGATCGTTGCTGTTGGGGTGCGTGCGGGAGTGATGGCTGCCGTGTGCGGTATTCGGGCGGTGGTTCCGTTGCCGTGTTTCACGTGCTCGACGACGCGTTCGGTGTCGTTGGATGGTCTCGGTTCCTGAAGCACGCATCGAGCGTGCGCGAGGCGGTGGTGTACGTGTGCGCGATGACGGGTTTCGACGAGGTCCACGTCGATCTCGTCGTGAAACGCTCTCGCTGATGCAGTCGACCGTGTACTGACGAGTCCAGGGGCCCGCACTCGAGCGTGCGAGAGTCATCCCTGGCTGATTCCGGGTGAAGGACCAGGGTAGTGATCGAAGAACGCGTTCCGGACGCGGGCGTCTACGTCGACGAGGCCGGTGCGGTCATTCGTTCCCGAAGAGGCGTTCCTTGAGCGTGCGGCGGCGTTTCTTCTCGGCGAGCAGCACCGAGCAGTCGACGTCGTCGACGACGTCCATGACGAGCGTGCCGCCGACGAGGCGACTGATGAGGCCGCGTTCGGTCGCGCCGACGAGGAGCATGGTGGCGTCGCGAGCGCGGCGTTCGATGGCTTCCTCGACGTCGCCCTCTTCGATAGTGAACTCGGCGTCCTTCAGGTCGTGGTCGACCGCCCAGTCCGCGAGGAACTCGCCGGCGTCGTCCCGGCTCTCGTCGTCGTCGCGGACGTACAGGAGTTCGACCGTGGAGCCGTATTCGGAGCGGAGGTCGCGTGCGACGGCGGCGGAGAGGTCGCTGTCGGGACCGCCGGCGGTCGGGACGAGGAGGTGGTCCGGGTCGAACCCGCGGTCCTTGAGGACGAGGAAGTCACAGGGGACGTCGCTCGTCAGTTCGTCGACGCGTGATTCGGCGCGGCCGTGCGAGTGCGGCCCCCAGCCCATCACGCAGACGTCGGCGTTGTACGTGCGGGCGGCGTCGAACACTTCTTCGAACGCGCGATGCGAGATGATGGTGTGCGTCTCGACGTCCACGCCGAACGTCTCGGCGTCCTCGCGGGCGGCGGCGAGCAGTTCGTCGTTCGTGCCGTCGAGCGCGTCGACGTTGTCGCGAGCGTGCTCGAGCGTCGTCTGGTCGGGGACGGTCACGATGTGGGTTGCGATGACGGTGCCGTCGTTCTGTTTGGCGAGTGCGCTCGCGAGCGTGATGAGGTCCTTCTCGTGTTTCGGGTTCGCCAAGGGTACCATCACGCGGTACTGGCCGCCGTCGGGTGCGACGGATTCGGCGGCGGCGACGGCGCTGTCGGGCATCTCGTCGCTCCGCGAGAGGATCCAGTCGGCGAGTTCGCCAGCCTGGGTCGTTCGACTGCGGGCGTAGAGGAGGTACCAGCCGGCGGCGAACGCGACGACGCCGAGGCCGAGCCAGCGGACGAACGGCGAGATGTAGATGATGAGTGCGAACGAGAGGAGAGCGCCGAGGATGGGCGTGAACGGGTAGAACGGAACGGTGAACGAGGGGTCGTAGTCCTCGACGTTCGCTTCGCGCATCACGATGAGTGCGAGGTTCAGGAGGCCGTAGATGACGAGGTGGAGGACGCTCCCGAGTTCGGCGAGCGTGTTGATGGGGGCGACGAGGATGAAGACGAGGATGAGTGCGCCCGTGATCCCGATGGCGCGGTACGGCGTCCCGAAGCGCTCGTGGATCTCGTTCAGGTCCGGGGTGACGATGCGGTCGCGTCCCATCGCGAAGTTGATGCGGGAGGACGCGAGGATGCTCGCGTTCGCGCTGGATGCGGTGGCGAGCAGGCCACCCAGTAGGAGGGCGCCGGCGACGACCCCGCCCTGTATCTGGCGGCCGACCTCGACGACCGCGATCTTGTCGGGGTCCAGGCCCGCGATGAAGCCGTCGGGGACGGCGGCGCTCATGACGACGAGAACGAGCGCGTACACGGTCGTGACGATGAGGACGCTCCCGATGACCGCGCGCGGCAGGTTCTTGTCGGGGTCCTTGATCTCTTCGGCGACGCTCGTGATCTGGACGAACCCGAGGTAGGAGACGAAGATGAGGCCGGTCGTGGAGAGCATCGCGTCCACGCCCTTGGACTCGGGGAGGTTCGCCGGTTGCGCGTTCATGATGCCGAGTGCGGTGAAGACGGTGAGGATACCGAGGAGGATGACGACGATGACGTTCTGGAGGCGCCCGGTCTCCTTCGCACCGACGTAGTTCACGGTGATGAACAGCGCTGCACCGCCGAACGCCATCGTCTTCACGGTCGGGATGGTGACGCCGAGGAGTGCGTACCCGGTGGCGAGCCCGAAGATGTTCCGGATGTACTCGCCGAACCCGACCATGTAGAACGCGCTCGCGAACGCGAGCCCGAGCCAGTTCGACCAGCCGGCGACGGACCCGAACAGGGGGCCGAGGGCGCGGTTCACGTAGAAGTACGCGCCGCCCGACCGCGGCATCGCGGTGCCGAGTTCGCTCGCGGAGAGCGCGGTGAACAGCGCGATGACGCCACCGAGGACGAACGCGCCACCGGCGAGACTCCCTGCCTGCGAGATGGCGTCCCCCGGGAGGACGAAGATACCGGCGCCGATCATCGTCCCGACGCCGATGGTGAGTGCGGCGAGCGGGCCGAGGTCCTTCGCGAGGTCCTCGTCGGTCACTGTTCGCCCTCCGCGTCGGTTGTATCGGTCGCGTCGGTCGCGTCGGTTGTATCGGTCGCGTCGGTCGCGTCGACGTCGCTACCGTCGTCGTCGGCTTCGTCGGGGAGGACGACGACGGGACGGTCGTTCTCGGTGACGAGGTCGTGCGTGGTGTCGCCGGTGAGGAACTGGAGCCACCGCGACCCCTCGCGGGGCGTGAACACGACCGAGGACGCGTCGATGTCGGCGGCCGCGGCGAACACGGTGTCGGCGACGTCGGTCCCGTAGTCGATGCGGGTCTCGACGCTGACGTCCGCGGCGCGACAGTGCGCTTCGACGTGGTCGAAGATCTCTCGAGCGCGGTCCTCGCGTTGCTCCACACTTGCCTTGTCGACCCCCCCACCGGACTTCTCGATGACGTGACAGACGACGATGGTCGCGCCGGCGTCGAGCCGCGGCAGGAGCGCGTGGAGCGTCGCCTCCGCGTCCGCCTCGCTCGCCACCGGCACGAGCGGGTACGCGAGCAGGTCCCTCATCCGCCACCACCGCCGTCTGGCGTCGACGTGGCGACCGTCGGTTCGTCGTCGCAACGACCGTGGCGAGGGACGGACGCGGCCCGCTCCCGACAGCGGCCGCTTCCAGTGAATCGTGACATACGCCTGCTTGCGCGTCCCGCTACGTAATACTTCGCTCTCAGGACCACGCCTGCCGGGAGTTCTGCACTTCGAAGTAACTCGTCCGTGTCACCGCACGCGGACGTCACCGATGCGGTCTGGCATGGTCGACTCGACGGCCGTCCACTCCTGGGGCGTGTCGGTGATGCCTCGACAGCGGAGCTCTCGTCGGCCGCCGCGACGTCGGACGTCGACTCGCCCCCCGAACAGATGCGCGAGCTGGGCGAGATCGCTCTCGTCGGTCGTGTTCGTGTACATCGGATAGACGCCGAGTGCATCGGGTGCGTCCCCGAGCACGAGCAACTGGTGCGTGAACCGCGCGACCGTCTCGACGTCCCCGCCGAGGACGAGCCGCGACAGCGAATCGAACACGACGTGCCGCGTCGACACGCCGCGGTCGAACAGCGTCGACAGGCACTCGTGGACCGCTTGACTCGTGCCCGTGAGGTCCATCGGCGACCGCACGCGCCAGTGTAGCGGCCGCGGGTTCGCGCGTACCGCTTCGCCCTGTGGTCGCGCGTCCACGACCGCCACGTCGTCGCGAGCGATGCCCGAGACGCGCCGCTCGATGCGGTCGACGAGCGTCCGCGGTTCGAGGTCGGTCGTCACCGCGACCACGCCGTCACCGTCGTTCGCGGCGCGGTCGAGCAGTCCCGTCGGTACTCCCCGGAGCACGTCCTTCGACGTCCCCGCGACGAGGACGCTCCCGGCACCGGCGAGACTCCCATCCGGGATGGCGCTCGCTACGTTCTTTCGGTCGGACACGTGATTCCACCCGTTCGCATCACTCGAATTCTCGTTTTCTAGGGCTTAACGTTGACGGCACTTCACTTCAGAATCCGGTCGCTGGCCGGGTTCGTTCTTGATTCTAGACGGACTCTACGGGGAGTTTACACGGAGTTCGCAAAACGAATAATCCCTCACTCGGCGTCCTCGAAGCCGGACATCTCCCTCCGGAGAACGCTACCTATGACACGCCTAACGCGACGTCGCGTCCTTCAGACGATTGCGGCCCTCGCCGCAACGACCGCCGCCTCGACCGCGCTCGCCAACCCCGGGAAGGGCAGCGAACGCGGGAACGGCCGTAGCGTCGGTCGCGTGTACGCGAACGACGTCCTGTACCGCACGAACGTCGTGAAAGTGCTCGACAGCGAACCGTCCCCGAGCGACGCGATCTACTTCCTGCACGACGGCGAGCAGCCGACCGTCGAGAACATGGACGCGGACGACGCGCAACTGTCGCCGTTCGTCTCCGAATCCGCGCCTGGCGATCGCGACTGGAACGGCGGCCAGTGGGTCCACTACAGCGCAGAGGTAACCGACGTCGACGCGTTCAACGCCGACGCACCCCTCACCCGCGAATCGGACGTTCTCGACGCCGACTACGTCGACGTCACCAAAGGCCGCCCGAACTTCGGCCCACCGAACTTCTTCATCTGCCCGCTCAACGGCCGCGCCTGACGCTTCCCGCGGTCACTCGCTGACACCACCTCTTCGCTCTCGCCCTCGTTCTCGCCCTCGCACGTGAGGGAACTGGTCGTGCGGCCGTAGGTCGTGATTACGCGAGCTTCGCTCAGCGCCTGGATTCGGTGGAGGAATCGGCGGTAAGGGGTATAAGCGCACGGTGTTTTCACTTCGATGAGGGAGGCATCCCTCAACCCACACCGTGGCTGCGCGGCCGGCGCGCACTCCACGTTTCGCGGCTGCCGACTACAAATCGTATATAAATGTTGTCCTACAAGTTTAGAACGCCATATTAGTATCAGAATTTTATAGGGTGTCTTGGCGTGCGATCATTGATTGGGAAAAACACAATACGTGGCCGGTTTTGAACGGTCTTCAAGCCGCCATTGAACGCGGGAAATCCGACCTATACCAAATTCCAGACACACTTGACAGAGTGGAATCTGAACTGATGGCCGGTGGGATTAAGTAAGTCGCTTCTAATCTGAATGGTAACATCGGCACGGTGGGTGAACCGTCAGCCGGTGTGGGAAACTACAACAATGCAACTGAAGAACCTCTTCGCGGACGAGGACGCCGTGTCGCCGGTCATCGGGGTCATCCTGATGGTCGCGATTACAGTCATCCTCGCAGCCGTGATCGGCGCGTTCGTCCTCGGCATCGGTGGTAGCCAAGAACAGGTCCCGCAGGCCAGCTTCTCGTTCGAGGGCACCTCCGGTAACGCCTATACGATAACTCACGAAGGTGGGGACACGATTACGACTGCCCTTGATATCAAGGTCGACGGTAGCGACGACGGCGACTGGTCCGCGGACATCTCCGCTGGTGACACGTACACTACTGGATCGGCGAGTGACTCCATTACCATCGTCTGGAACTCCCCGTCCTCGGATTCCAGCTCAGTCATCGGAGAACACGACATCTAAACAATGCAACTGAAACGACATCTAAACAATGCAACTGAAGAACCTCTTCGCGGACGAGGACGCCGTGTCGCCGGTCATCGGGGTCATCCTGATGGTCGCGATTACAGTCATCCTCGCAGCCGTGATCGGCGCGTTCGTGCTCGGTATCGGCGGCAGTCAAGAAAAGGTGCCGCAGGCGAGTATCTCATTCTCGCAGACGAGTACCAGTGGTGTTGTCGAAGCAACCCACGAAGGCGGAGACCCGATTAGCTCTGGGACGATGGATGCGGCTTACTCCGGAAGTTGCACCGACGGTAGCGACGTAGACGACGGTAGTACCTACGGCAGCGAGTGGAGTGCAGGTAGCACTTTGGAAGTCGCGACGAGTTGTACTGATGGAGACTCGGTGTCGCTCGTCTGGAGCAGCCAGCAGTCGGACAAGACGTCCGTGCTTGGCGAATTCGAGTATGGTGCATAAATGAATATTAAGAACCTCTTCACTGACGAAGACGCGGTGTCCCCGGTCATTGGGGTCATCCTGATGGTTGCGATTACGGTCATCCTCGCAGCCGTGATCGGCGCGTTCGTGCTCGGTATCGGCGGCAGTCAAGAGCAGGTGCCACAAGCCAGCATATCATTCGAGTACGATGGTGGCTCAACGTCAGGGTTCGGTGACAGCGGTGACGATGAATCCGTGACGATTAGCCACGATGGTGGTGACTCGATTCCCACCGGTACGCTCACGGTGAACATTGAGGGCAATGATGCGACGACTAGCAACGGACCTGCGGCTGGTGTTAGTGTGAGTTCGCCCTCTGATCCATGGACCGCTGGTAGTTCCTACACTCTGAGCGACCCGTCAACGAACACTCCCAGTGATACTTGGGAAAGTGACGATAGCATCACGGTGGTCTGGAGCTCGCAGCAAAGCGACAGCTCGCAGATCATCGCTGAAGGAGAGCTGCCCTAACAAACGGGCTGCGATTTTTTTATGCAAGTCAGTAGAATACTTACGGACGAGAATGCAGTGTCATCGACCATCGGTGTCGTTTTGATGGTGGCGGTGACGGTTATCCTCGCAGCGGCGGTGGGAACGTTCGCGCTTGGACTGGCGGAAGAGTCGACGAAAGAAACACCATCAGCGTCGGTTGAAGTGAAATGGGGCACGGTTGGGAGCGATGACACGGTCGACATCACGATAGTCGGTGGCGACAGCGTCAAGTCGCGGTTCGTCACTGTGGTCCACCAAGACGGCACCGAGCTATGGGCTGACGGCACGACGACTGATGTCTCCCCCTACGGCGGTAAGACGTGGAGTGGAGACGAGATTCAATCTGGGGATACCCTCGGACTACAGGAAGACTCCAGCGATATCTTCCAGTCCGACGACACTGTGAAGGTCATCTGGAACAACGGCCAGAAGTCGCAGGTTCTCGGGTCTGGGACGCTCAACTGACCGTTCTCTACCTATCCTAACCGACAATCCCAGGCGACGGTCGCGGTTCTGCTCTCGGTGAGAGGTTTTTACGCTGGTTTCTGGTCGTGAAGCCTGTAGCACATGACTACTGGCGAATTCGATTCCGAGGACGCTCCCGGCGTCGCGGCCATCGTCCTCGGTGCAATCGGCCTGACCGAGATCGGAACCATCAGCATCTACGGGTTCAGCCGCAGCGACACCGCGTTCTCGCTGGGCTCGACCGGCGTGACGTGGGCGGCACTCCTCGTCGTTGCCGGCGCCGTCTGGATCTCCATCACGAACGAGGTCGCGCTCGGCGACTGGATCGGGATGATCTCCGACGGCGACGACCCGCAGAACAAGAGGCCTTCACTCCCGGAATCGGACGTTTGAGCGACGCTGGTGACCGTACTCTCCGTCGTTGGAGAGCGATGGAACGACACGTGGGACCACGGTCGCTCGCTGCGCTCGCTCCCTGCTCCCATTTTCGCGACGCGCGCACTCGTCGCTACGCTCCTCGTTTGGCGTCGCGAAAAGTGGGACCGCCGAGAGTCGAACTCGGGTCCTACGGACCCCATCCGCAGAGGATACCACTACCCCACGGTCCCTGTATTCAGACGATTGGTCGGTTCGTGTTTAAGGGTGTCGTTTCGGGTGCGCCTGCTCGTGGTTTGCTAGACGAGCACGCGCTCGAGGGTGACGACTTCGCCGCTCTCTGCACGTGGGTCGCCGGTGAGGCGGCCGAGGGCGACGACGGCGTCGTTCGGGGTGTAGGCGGCGACGATGCCGTCGACGTCGTCGGGGTTGGGGGCGTCGATGACGCCGGGGGCGTAGATGGGGGCGCCGTCGGCGACGGCTTCGGCGGCGCTCGGTGCGATGGTCACCGTGGGGAGGTGTTCGAGTGCGCGTTCGGCGGGCTGGAGGACGTCGCGGAGCGGGGCGTCGTCGCCGTCGTCGAGCCAGTCGTGGATGGCGTCGACGAGGTCGTGGAGGGTGACGAGCGTGGTGTCGTCGAACGGCGTGGTCGCGGTCCGCCGGAGGTGTCCCATGTGCGCGCCGGTGCCGGCGGCGAGCCCGACGTCGTGACAGAGCTTTCGGATATACGTCCCGGGCTCGCAGCGGATGCGCAGGAGTGCGCGACGCTGCTCGACCTCGAGGACGTCCAGCTCGAAGATCTCGCGGGTGCGGAGCCGGCGGGAGACCGCGGACTTCCGCGGCGGCTTCTGGTATATCTCGCCTTCGAACTCGGCGACGACGGCTTCCAGGTCGCTCGGGGCGTCCGCGTGGAGTTCCAGGACGCTCACGTACTCCTTCTCGCCTTCGCCGAACGCTTGCGCGACGCGGGTCGCGTCGCCGGTGAGCATCGGGAGGCAGCCCGTGACCTTCGGGTCGAGCGTCCCGGCGTGCGCCGCACCGTCGACCGAGAGGTCCTCGCGAGCACGCCCCGCGGCCTGTGCGTCTTCGAGCGCGTCGCTGGCGGCGTCGCGCACCCACGCGGCGACCTGGTGCGCGCTCGGCCCCGGGGGTTTGTCGAGGTTCACGACGCCGAACGCGAGGAGTTCGGCGGGCGTCCGGTCGGCTGGTGCGGACCGAAGCATCAGCCCTCGACGGCGAGGTCGACGGTCAGGTCGACGGGCTCCATGCCTTCGTCCGCCGTCTGGTCGTACGCTTCGACGGCGTCGACGAGCAGGTCGACCATCGCGTCCTCGCCCCAGCGCGCGGTGTTCATCGACAGGTCGTAGATCGAGCGGTCCTCGATATCGATGCCGTAGTACTCCATGTAGCGTTTCGCTTCGCTGGATTCGCGCGCCGCGGTCTCCTCGGCGGCGGCCTCGGGGTCCTTCCCTTCGCGGTCGGCGATACGGGCACCGCGCACGGAGACGGGCGCGTCAAGCCAGAACCTGAAGTCGGCGTGGTCGCCGGCGAGCCAGCCGGCGAGTCGCGATTCCAGCACGACGTCCTCGCGCTCGCGAGCGATCTTCTGGAGGCGCGCGTCGAGGTCGCGGTCGATCTGGTCGTTCTCCTCGGCGAGCTTGTTGAACTCGAGTGGCGTGTAGCCGCGTTCGTCGGCGAGGTCGCGGAAGATGTCGCCACCGGAGATGTGTTCGAGGTCGAACGCGTCGGCCAACGCGGGCGCGGCCGTGCTCTTCCCGCTGCCCGGCGGGCCGGAGACCGTGATTAACATATGCATCCTCCGGCCGTCGCGGTAAAAGGAATTGTGACTTGTCGCGACCGTTGGCGGGAACGCCGCCCTGTCTCAGGACGGCGTCGGGGTGTCGAGGTCGAGCGCCTTCCGCATCACTTGCTGGAACCCCATCGAGCACAGGAAGTAGAACGCGATCCACGCGGGGAGCGGGCCGATGCTACCGTTCTGCCACGACACTTCGCCCGCGAACGGCATCACGACGGTCTGCTCGAGGCCCTGGAGGTGGCCGGCGGAACCGCGAATCCCGATCATCCAGGCCATCCAGAGGAACGCGGGGATGGTGAGGAGCGTGATCCACGCCATCGGGCGGAAGTTCTCTTTCATCATGTTCATCTGGTCGCCCATCGCGTCCATGCGTTCCTCCTGGATGCGGTCGACGGCCGCGTCGTCGTCCCGCTCTTTGGCTTCCTTCTCGCGCTCCTGGAGCGCCTGGAACTTCTCCTGGTACGCCGCGACCTTGTCCTGGTCGACCATGTTCGCCTGGAGGACTGACGAGTACAGGCCGGTCACGAGCGAGATGCTGAGGATGACCGCGTAGAACGGGAGCGCGGCGTCCAGTGGCCCGAGGACGAGGTCGAATGCACCACCGACGATCTGCATTATCGGATCGAAGTAGTACCCGGACATGAGGACGAGCGTGAGGACGCCGGCTGCCTTGTCGCGAGTCTTCCAGCTGGAGCCGGAGTCCTCGACCTCGGGGATGTCCTCCATCTCGTAGTCGTCGTCGCCGTTCCCGTCGAGGACGTCTGCGACAGCGTCGGCGTCGGCGAACTCGAAGCCGTCGTCGCCGTCGACGAGGATGTCCTTCTCGAGGAGGCGACCCCACTGGCCGGACGAGATGTCGTCTTTCACGTCCGTCCAGCGGACCACGCCGTCGTTCTCGTCGGCGACGCTGCGAACGGTCTCGAGCGCGTCGCGCATCTCCGCGCTCTCGTTCGCCAGTGTCGCCGCCTTCTCCGCGGTACGCGCCATTTCCAGGCCCTAAGCGATGCCCGGTAAAGAAGCTTTTACTCTCCACCGCGGCCTGATTTACTCTCCACCGCGGCCTGAGATGGACTGCGAGTAGGGGGCGTCGGGCGCGCGTTCGCCGTCGACGGCGACGAAGTCCTCGCGGGAGACTCGGGGTCGCGGTCGATCTGGTCGTCCTCCTCGGCGAGCGTGTCGAACTCGAGGGGCGTGTCCCCGCGTTCGTCGGCGAGCGCCGGCGCGCCGGTGCTCTTGGCGCTACCCGGCGGTCCGGAGACCGTGATTGCTATGTGCGTCCTCCGGCCGTCGCGGTAGAAGGAATTGCGACTTGTCGCGACCGCTGGCGGGAACGCTGCCCTGTCTCAGGACGGCGTCGGGGTGTCGAGGTCGAGCGCCTTCCGCATCACCTGTGTGAACCCCATCGAGCACAGGAAGTAGAACGCGATCCACGCCGGAATCGGGCCGATGCTACCGTTCTGCCACGTCACCTCGCCCGCGAACGGCATCACGACGGTCTGCTCGAGGCCCTGGAGGTGGCCGGCGCCGCCGCGCGTCCCGATCATCCAGTACATCCAGAGGAACGCGGGGATGGTGAGGAGCGTGATCCACGCCATCGGGCGGAAGTTCTCTTTCATCATGTTCATCTGGTCGCCCATCGCGTCCATGCGTTCCTCCTGGATGCGGTCGACGGCCGCGTCGTCGCCGCGTTCCTTCGCCTCCTGCTCGCGCTCCTGGAGCGCCTGGAACTTCTCCTGGTACGCCGCGACCTTGTCCTGGTCGACCATGTTCGCCTGAAGGACCGACGAGTACAGGCCGGTCACGAGCGAGATGCTGAGGATGACCGCGTAGAACGGGAGCGCGGCGTCCAGTGGCCCGAGGACGAGGTCGACGACGCCACCGACGACAGACCGGATGGGCTCGAAGTAGTACCCGGCCATGAGGACGAGCGTGAGGACGCCGGCTGCCTTGTCGCGAGTCTTCCAGCTGGAGCCGGAGTCCTCGACCTCGGGGATGTCCTCTATCTCGTGGTCGTCGTCGCCGTTCCCGTCGAGGACGTCCGCGACGGCGTCGGCGTCGGCGAACTCGAAGCCGTCGTCGCCGTCGACGAGGATGTCCTTCTCGAGGAGGCGACCCCACTGGCCGGACGAGATGTCGTCTTTCACGTCCGTCCAGCGGACCACGCCGTCGTTCTCGTCTGCGACGCTGCGAACGGTCTCGAGCGCGTCGCGCATCTCCGCGCTCTCGTTCGCGAGCGTCGCCGCCTTCTCCGCGGTACGCGCCATTTGCAGGCCCTAAGCGATGCCCGGTAAAGAAGCTTTTACTCTGGGTCTCCCGGAACGCCCCACCGGACCGGGCGACCGCCGATGGTCGCGGTCAGGCGTTCGATTCGATGGCGGCTTCGACGTCGTCCCAGACGGCGTCGGGGGCGCGTTCGCCGTCGACGGCGACGAAGTCGTCGCGGTCGCTGTAGTGGTCGATGACGGGCTGGGTGTTGTCGTCGAAGACGTCGAGGCGGTTCTGGACGGCTTCTTCGGTGTCGTCGTCGCGCTGCACGAGGTCGCCGCCGCAGTCGTCGCAGACGCCCTCGACTTCGGGCTGGTCGAACTCGACGTGGTAGTTCGTTCCGCAGTCGTCGCAGACGCGGCGGCCGGTGAGGCGGTCGACGAGTTCGTCGCGGGACACGTCGAGGTGGAGGATGACGTCGAGCTCGGTCATGTCCTCGAGTTCTTTGGCCTGTTCGAGGTTCCGCGGGTAGCCGTCGAGGACGTAGCCGTCGGCGGTCGAGAGCGCTTCCTCGACGATGGCGTTGACGACGGCGTCGGGGACGAGGTCGCCGGCTTCCATGTACTCGCGGGGCGTGTCGTACTCGGTATCCATGTCGCTGATGTCCATGTCCTTGTTCGCGCGGAGCGCGTCGCCCGTGGTGACGTGCTCGACGTCGAACGCGTCGGCGATGCGTGCGGACTGCGTGCCTTTGCCTGCGCCCGGTGCGCCGAGGATGAGTACGTGCGGGTTGCTCATACACGGGACGTCACGGGCCGGGTTTAAATCGTTGTAGAAACGCGCTCGATGTTACCGGGGCTTTCCGCTCCTTGCAACCCCATTCGAGCCCGACCCGAGCATCCGACGCGAGCATCCGACGCGAGACCGACGCGAGACCGATGCGACACCGATGCGAGCCCGACGTGAGCGTTCGGCGACCGGTTGGCGCGCGGTGTCGCAGTCGCGCTCGCTTCGGCGAGCGCGGCTGCGTCGATACCGTGGGAGGTTCCCGCGAGTCTATCGAGCGGGAGTCGGCTGGGGAGGGCGTGGCGCGGGACGCTGCGTCCAGGACGGGGCACCGTCCGTGACTCGAACCCGACGAGGTTTACAGAACATGTAAACCCAATCGCGGCGGCCCGCCACGCGGAGGCGAGGACGGCGACGGAATCGAGCGAGATACTGACGCTACGGTGCGGTCGCGGCCGCGGTCGCTGTGTCGTCCAGGATACCCACCGAGCGCGAGCGAGCGAAGCGATCGAGTCGCTCGGCCTTTTTCCATCAACGTTTTTTCAAGTGGGGGTCGCCGGAGCGCCCGAAGGGCGAGGCGACCCTCCGCACAAAAAAGGTTGGAGGCGAACGGTACTTGTGACCGGCGCGCGACGCGTGGCGTATGGACGTTTCACTCGTCGTGCTCGACGGTTGGGGATTGAACGACGACCCGGGGGACCACCGGGATGCGGTCGAGGCGGCGCATACGCCGGTGTTCGACCGGTTGAGTCGACAGGGCGCGCGCGGTCGGCTCTCGGTGTCGGGGCGGCGCGTCGGGCTGCCGGACGGCCAGATGGGGAACTCGGAGGTCGGGCATCTGAACATCGGCGCGGGACGCGTCGTCCGGCAGGAGTACACGCGCATCAGTGACGCCATCGAGGACGGGTCGTTCTTCGAGAACGACGGCTTGGCGTCGGCGTTCGAGTACGCCGCGGACACGGGCGGACGCGTGCACTTCGTGGGGCTCGTGAGCGACGGTGGCGTGCACTCGAGTCAGGCGCACCTGCACGCGCTCGTGGAGATGGCGGCCGACCGGGGCGTGGACGCGGTGACGCACGCGTTCACGGACGGTCGCGACACCGCGCCCGAGTCGGGTGCGGGATTCCTCGCGGACCTCGAGGCGGTCGTCGACGACCACGGTACTGGGGACGTGGCGTCGGTGACGGGCCGCTACTACGGGATGGACCGCGACCGGAACTGGGAGCGCACGAAGGCGGCGTACGACGCCATCGTCGATCGAGAGGCCGACCATCACGCCGCGTCGGCGGTCGAGGCGGCCGAGGCGAGTTACGAGCGCGGCGACACCGACGAGTTCGTGGAGCCGACGACGGTCGGCGACCACGACGGCCTGGAGTCGGGGGACGCGGTCGTGTTCTTCAACTTCCGCGCGGACCGCGCGCGCCAGCTCACCAGGATGCTCGCGAACGACCCGCCCGCGGACGACTCCGTCGCCGAGTCCGACGTCGAGTGGCCGGAGGCGCCGAAGCTCCGACTGGTGACGATGACGGAGTACGACGAGGAGTTCGACGTCCCGGTCGCGTACCCGCCGACGTACCCCGAGGACGTCTTCGGGGAGGTGCTCGCCGACGCCGGGAAGACCCAGTTGCGGATGGCCGAATCCGAGAAGTACGCGCACGTCACGTACTTCCTGAACGGCGGCCGCGAGGGCGCGTTCGACGGCGAGAGCCGGGAGATAATCGAGAGCCCGGACGTCCCGACGTACGACGAGACGCCCGCGATGAGCGCCCGAGCGCTCACGGACGCGGCTATCGCGCGTATCGAGCGCGACGACCCGGACGTCCTCGTGTTGAACTACGCGAACCCGGACATGGTCGGCCACACGGGCGACTATCGGGCCGCCGTGGAGGCCGTGGAGGCCGTCGACACCCAGCTCGGGCGGCTCGCGGAAGCCGTCCAGGCCGCTGGCGGCGACCTCGTCGTGACCGCGGACCACGGGAACGCCGACGACATGGGGACGGAGGAAGATCCACACACGGCGCACACGTACAACGACGTCCCGTTCGTCTTCGTCGACGCGGACGGCACCGACGGCGGCGTTCGCGTCCGCGAGGACGGGTCGCTCTGCGACGTCGCGCCGACGCTCCTGCACCTCGCGGACGTCCCGAAACCGGCCGCGATGACCGGCGAGTCGCTGCTCGTCGTCGACGACTGACTGCGGCGCGCTATCGAGCGCGGCCCGCGGCTGAGTGCGGCCCGCGACCCGCCCCGGAGCGTGTGGCGTGATACCGCGAATCACGCCGCAGTGCGGGAGTTTATTTGATTCCTGTTGCTAGAGGGCGTGTGCAGAGTCCGTTCGACGTGCTGGGGGTCGACCGGGACGCGGGGGAGGACGAGATCCGTCGCGCCTATCGACAGCGCGCGAAGGAGACCCATCCCGACCAGGGCGGGACGCGCCGCCAGTTCCGACTCGTCAAGGCCGCCTACGAGGAGCTGTCCGCTGGCGGCGGCCGCGACTGGGACGAGGTCGCGGCCGACGAGGAGGGCGAGACCCTCGCTCGTACCGAGTCCGTCGTCGAGTACCTCGACTACGACGCCATCGTCGAGCAAGGCTGGAGTCTCGACGACGACGACCTCTTCGAGAAGGCCAACCGCGTCCGGTTCGACGACGCTACGCACGGGACGTTCGTCGTCGAGGGCGACGACAGCGTGCTCGAAGCCGCCGAGGACGCCGGCTTCGACTGGCCGTTCTCGTGTCGCGGTGGTGCGTGCGCGAACTGCGCTGTCGCGGTCGTCTCCGGCGAGATGGACGTCTTCCACGACCACGTGCTCCCCGAGGAGCTCACCGAGCGCGGGATCCTGCTCTCCTGTATCGGGACGCCAGCGACGAGCGACATGCAGGTCGTGTTCAACGTCAAGGACCTCCCCGAGCTCGAGGAGCACCTCCTGCCGCCGCGACCGAGCTGACCGACCGTTATCGCGGCAGCGTCGACCAGTTCGCATTTCGTTTCTGACACCGGAAAGCCGAATACGTCGGCGAGAGAACGGTCGGGCGTGTCCCGAGATTGGACTGGTGCCGAGGGCGAGGACGACTCGCTGACGGGGCCGGACGGGAGCTTCGACCGCGAGCGCGTCGTCTCCGTCGCGTCGTCGGTCATCGAGCGATGGGAGCAGAGCCGTCACCTCGAGGTCGTCCGCGGGCGCGTCAGGAACCTCTTCGTCGCGTTCGCGCTCGTCGCCGCGGCGACGTGGCTGTTCGAGCCACGCGGCCTCAGCGGGTTCGTCTTCCAGGTGTGGTGGCTCGCGAGCCTCCCGCTCGCCGGCCTCACGGGCACGGTGTACGTGACGCTCCGGAACCCGAACCAGGTACGGGACATCTGGTGGGACGACGGCGCGCTCGTCACGCTCGGGCTCGTCGTCGTCGCGATGCTCGCGAAGGCCGCGACGAGCGGGCCCGCCGCGCGGGTCGCCTGGCAGCTCTTGTTCGCCGAGGACTCGCCGACGGGCGTCGACTACGGGTACGACGCAGTCGGCGACGGTATCGACGATGCGCGCGTCGCCGAGATACGCGAGTACGTGAACTGGGCGATACTGGGGTCGGTGGGCATCGTCCTCGTCGACTTCCTCGGGCGGGCGCTCTCCCGGGGCGGCGTCGACGCGGTCCTCGACCTCCTCGCCGGCGGAACCGGCGGTGGCGGTGGTGGCGGCGGTGGCGGTCTCCCGAGCGTCCCGACGCTCCCGGGCGTCCCGACGGACCCGCTCTCGGTCGTTGCGCTCCTCGTCGCTGCGGTCGTCGTCGGCGCGGTCGTCGGCGTCATCGTTGCACTCCAGCGCGAACTGTAGTCCCCGCGACCCGGCTGCCAGCCCCGACGACGCCGGGCGCGTCGCCTCGACGCCGAGCGGCCGCCGGCCACGCGTCACGGGTCGTGCACGCGAGGGCTTAAGCGACCGTCGACCGAACCGTCCGTCGACCACCCGAACCCCATGGACTTCTCGCTCTTCGACGCCACCGTCCGGATCGACGACGCGTTCGTCGACGCCCCGCCCGACGCCCTCCGCCGCGAACTCCGCGAGTACGCGCGTGGCGAGCGCCGCACGTTCGACGTCGCCGTCGCCTACCCCGACGACTTCACGGGCGACGTGATGCGCGCGATGACCGAAATCCCCTACGACGAGACGCGAACGTACGGCGCCCTCGCACGCGACCTCGACACGAGCGCGGTCGCCGTCGGTGGCGCCTGCGCGCGCAACCCCGTCCCCGTGGTCGTCCCCTGCCATCGCGTCGTCGCGAGCGACGGCGGCCTCCGCGGATACTCCGGCGGCGACGGCGTCGACACGAAGCGCCGGCTCCTCGAGCACGAAACCAGGAACGTCGAGGGCGACGACGGCACGCGACAGTCGACGCTCCCCGGACGCGACTGACGGAACGCCGACCTGGGCGACGCAGACCCCGGCGACGCCGACCCCCTCTGACGCCGGCCCCCGGCGACGCCGACCTCAGATACGCCAGCCGCCGGCGACGTCGACTCGCGAGCGCGTTCAGTCGCCGGTACGGAACGAGTAGTCGAGGCTGCGCGCGGAGTGCGTGAGGCTCCCCATGGAGACGACGTCGACGCCGGCGTCGGCGTACGCGGGGACGTCGCCGACGGTGATGCCGCCGGAGGCCTCGACGACGACCTCGCGGCCGCCGGCGACGGCGGCGTCGCGGACAGCCGCCGCGACCGACGCGGTCGTCTCCGGGTCCATGTTGTCGAGGAGGACGACGTCCGCGCCCGCGTCGACCGCGCGCACGGCCTCCTCGCGCGTCTCCGCTTCCACCTCTATCTTCGTCGCGAACGACGCTCGCTCGCGGAAGTGTGCGACAGCGTCCTCGAGCCCCATCTCGGCGACGTGGTTGTCCTTCACCATCACCATGTGCGAGAGGTCCAGGCGGTGCGTGTCGCCACCGCCGGCGACGACCGCGCGCTTCTCGACCCCACGCAGCCCTGGTGTCGTCTTCCGAGTCGCTACGATAGCGACGTCGTCGCTGAACTCGCGGGCGGTGTCGACCGCGCGACGCGTCTTCGTCGCCACGCCCGACGCGTGCCCCGCGACGTTCACCGCGACGCGCTCGGCGCGTAGCGTCTCGCGCGCCGCCCCCGACGTCCGCAGCACCACGTCGCCCGCAGCGACCCGGTCGCCGTCGTCGACGCGCTCCGTGACGTCCACGCCGAGGTACCCGAACACCGCCTCGGCGGCCGCGAGTCCCGCCGCGACGCCAGCCTCCTTCGCGACGAGCCGCCCCGTCGTCTCGCCTGAGACGTCGTTCGTCACGTCGTGATGGCCGACGTCCTCGCGCAGCCACCGTTCGACGTCCGCGTCCGTTATCATCGCCGACCCTCCCGCCGTCGTCTCTCCCGTCGTCGTCCCGGTCGCATCATTCGGCCTCCGGCGTCGGCGCCTCCTGGTCGTCCGTCGACTCCTCGCCGTCGACGACGTAGTGACAGCCGACGCTCTCGGGGTTCTCCGCGGCGGCCTTCGCGACCAGGAGCGCGACGACGCTCGCGTTCCGCAGCTCGAACAGGTCTCGCGCCGTCCGCGTACGGACGTACGCGTCCACCTCGCCTTTGAGTCGACGGAGCGCCGCTTGCGCGCGCCCCAGGTCGGCGGCGTTCCGCCGGAGGCCGACGTGCTCGCTCATCACGCGCCGGAGCCGCCGGAACTTGTCCGCGGCGAAGCGCTCGGGGAGCGCCGGGTCGCTGTTCCGGTACGACGGCCCCTCGACGACGAGCGCGTCGCGGTCGAGCGCGTCGCGGGCGACCGCGTCCTGGCCCGCGCGCAACCCCCAGACGAGGCCCTCCAGCAGGCTCGTCGAGGCGAGCCGGTTCGCGCCGTGGACGCCGGTCCGCGCGCACTCCCCGACCGCGTACAGGCGGTCGAGGGTCGCGCGTCCGTCGTGGTCGACGGCCACGCCACCACAGAGGAAGTGCTCGCAGGGCGTCACCGGAATCCCGGACTCCCAGTCGACCTCGCGCTCGTCGCACTTCGCGGCGAGTCCGGGGAACGCCTCCTCGAACGGCTCCGCGAGCGGGGAGACGTCCAACCGGACCTCACCGGTCGCCTCGCGTTCCGCTGCGACCGCTCGCGCGACGACGTCCCGCGGCGCGAGCTCCGCGTCCGCGTGATAGTCGGGCATGAACCGTTCCCCGTCGCCGTTCACGAGGTGCGCGCCCTCGCCGCGGACCGCCTCCGAGAGCAGGAACGAGTCCTCGCCGTCGTACGCGGTCGGGTGGAACTGCACGTACTCCATGTCCGCGACGTCGGCGCCCGCGAGCGCCGCCATCGCGATACCGTCGCCCGTCGACCCCGCCGGGTTCGTCGACGTCTCGAAGCAGTCGCCGATACCGCCGGTCGCGAGCACCGTCGCGTCCGCGTACACCGCTTCGCCCTCGGGGGCACGCGGCGCGAGTCCGTCCGCGTCGAACGCGTCCTCGGGCGCGCTCGCCTGCCGGTCCAGGACCGCGCCGTGGACGCGCCCCTCGTCGGTGACGAGGTCGAGCGCCGCGGTGTCCTCCAGTAGCTCGACGTTCTCGACGTCCGCGAGATGCGAGAGGAACGGCCGGAGGACGTGCTGGCCGGTCGCCGCGTCCACGTGCAGGATTCGATTCTCGCTGTGCGCGGCCTCGCGAGCGAAGTCCAACCCGCTGCCCTCGGCGTCGGTGTCGAACGGGACGTTCAGGGTGTCGACGAGGACGTCCGTCACCGCCGCCGACGCCTCCTCGACGAGCACGTCCACCGCCTCCTCGTCCGCGGTCCCCGCGCTCGCCGCCACGACGTCCGCCTTCAGCGATTCCGGGCGGCCGCGCGTCGTCGCGATACCGCCCTGCGCCCAGTCCGAACTCGCGTCGGCGGGCTTCTGGGCTTTCGTCACGAGCAGGACGTCCGCGCCGTCCCGGGCCGCCGCGAGCGCCGCCGCACACCCCGCGATACCGGAGCCGACGACGAGCACGTCCGCGACCCGCGGACCGGATGCGTCACGCATGATTCAGACCTCCAGCATGCGGTCGAGCGCGACCTGCGCGAGTTCCTTCTCCTCGGGCGCGACCTCGACGACGTTGCGCTCGCGGCCCGCGACCAGTTCCTCCAGGACCCACGTCAGGTAGTTCGGGTCGATCTGGCGCATCGCGTTGCAGTCCATGCACGCGTCCCCACAGAGCGGGAGGACCTCGACGTCGGGATGCCAGCGGTCGAGGTGCTTCGCGAGGTGGATCTCGGTCCCGATCGCCCACGCCTCGCCGGGGTCGGCGTTCGCGACCGTCTCGCATATCGTGGCAGTCGAACCGACGACGTCCGCCGCTTCGACGACCTCGCGCCGGCACTCGGGGTGGACGACGACGTTCGCGTCCGGACGCTCCGCGCGGAGGTCCGCGATGTGCTCCGCGGAGAAGCGCTCGTGGACCTGACAGTAGCCGTCCCAGAGGACGATGTCCGCCTCGGCCGCGGCCGCGGCGTCCTTCCCCTCGGGGTCCCACGGGTCCCACTCCGTTATCGCGTCCTCCATCCCGAGCTCGTACGCGGTGTTCTCGCCGAGGTGCTTGTCGGGGAGGAACAGGACCTTGTCGCCGCGCTCGAACGCCCACTCGAACGCGTCCGCGGCGTTCGAACTCGTACAGACGAGGCCGCCCTGCTCCGCGCAGAACGCCTTCAGGTCCGCGTACGAGTTCATGTACGTGATCGGGATGATGTCGCTATCGGGGGCCGCGGCCGTGATCTCCTCCCACGCCGCGTCGACCTGGAGCGCCTCCGCCATCCCCGCCATCGGACAGGACGCCTCCATGCTCGGGAGGACGACGGACTGGTCGTCGTCCGTGATGATGTCCGCGCTCTCCGCCATGAACGTCACGCCACCGAAGACGACGTACTTCGCGTCCGCGTTCGCCGCCTCCTTGCTGAGTTGGTAGGAGTCGCCGACGAAGTCGCTGTGCTCGACGATCTCGCGGCGCTGGTAGTTGTGCCCGAGGACGACGACGTCGTCGCCGAGTTCGGCCTTCGCCGCCTCGATGCGCTCGCGGCGCTCTCCCTCGTCGAGGTCCCGGTAGGATTCGGGCAGTTGCTCCAGGTTGTCGTACTTGAAGAGACTCAACTCCGTCTCGAACGTCGCGGACTCCATCTGGGCCACTTTGACTCACCTGTTGTTACTAGCCGCTCGGAGAGCCACATTGAAGAACTTTTCTCTACAAAGACCGGTACCGGTGAGGTACCACCACCGAATAGTGGCTCGCGTCGGCAGCGAGTTGTGTGTCGGTGGTTCGAAGATGAATGATACGCGCGACCCGCGACCGTCGACGAACCGTCGAACAACGCTGGAGAGGGGTGGGTTCAGCGGTTCTCGCTGCAGGCCGGTCGCCGCCACGGCGGCACTCGCTCCCCGTCGTCGGCGTCGTCGCCGACCGCTTCGTCGTGCTCGGCGAGCAGCCGTGACTGTTCCGCGAGCGTCACCGACTCCAGCAGGAGCGCGAACGTCACGGCGGTGACCGCGACCGCCAGCAGGGACGCGCCCTCGCGCGTGACCCCGCTGGTCGGGAGGACGACGGCGAGCATCCTGAGGACCCGTCGTCCGTGTGGTACGTCCACCGGGACTCGCCCGTAGTGCGTCCGGTAGTACGCGAACGGCCCGAAGGAGAACAACGCGACCCACGGGACGACGTCGGGGACGGTGGGGACCTCGCCGACGAGGAGGAACCCGGCGACGCTCGCACTCAGACCGAGGCATCGCGCGGCCATCTCGTTCGATCGGAGCACCGCTGCCAGCCACGTCCAGGCCGCGCAAGCGCGCTGCGCCGGCCACGACCGCGTCGTCCACCGCCGCAGCGGGTCCCGCCGGACCGCGAGCGCCGCCGCACGCGCCGTCGGGTCGTCGTCGACGGACTGGTCTCGCTCGCACTCGTCTCGCTCGCGTTCCAGCCACGCGCGACCGTCGAGTTCCGCCATCGCCATCACCGCGACCCCCACGCCCGCGAACGAGACGACGGTCACGCCGATGGCCACCCAGCCGTCCTCCTTCGGGACGAGGTAGAGGAGGGCGAACGGCCAGAAGCTCGCGACGTCCCACGGCCGGGACTCGTCGGAGAGCGCGTCCGGATGGTGCGCGAGGTAGTACGTCCCCGGCCCGAGACCGCTGGCAGTGAGGCTGGGGAGATACTCGGGACCAACGACGAACGCGTCGACGAGCACGAAGCCCACAACGGCCGCGGCCGCCCCGAGCCACCACGCCGCCGCCGACCGCGACGCGAAGAACGCACCGAGTCGCGCGACCGCTGCACGCGGGTCAATCGCCATCGGTCCACCTACTCGACGACGCCGGGTCGTCGACGCCCTCGTTCCCCACCTCGGTCCCTGGACCGCCGCGTCCGGTGTCGCCGAACCCGTCGCCGATGCGGACCTGTTCCGCGACCGTCATTCCTTCGATGAGCAGTACGAACGCGGCTGCGGAGGCGGCAACCGCCAACCCGTCGTCGCTGACGACGAGTCCAGCGGTAGTCGCAGCCCACTGACGTATGAACCCGCGATGCTTGTGTCGGGTCGTCTCCGGGCGTTCCGGGTCGGTCCCGTGGTACACCACCGGTGCGAGGCCGAGCAAGAGTGCCCACGGGACGGCGTCCGGGAGGTCGAGGACGAACGCGCTGGTGAGGAACCCGGTGCCGCTCGCGGCCGCACCGACCCACCACGCGAGTTGCCGGTCCGCGCGGAGTCGGTCCAGGAACGCGTCTCGCATCGACCGCATCGCTCGGAGCGGTGGCGTCGCCGCGAGCCACGCCACCGCGCGCTCGACGCGCGGCGACGGTTCCGGGTCGTCGTCGCGGCGGACGTGATGATACCGCTTCGGCGGCGCGTGGACGTCGATGCGCGCGCCCGCCACGACCGCGACCCAGAGCCCGACGATGGCGACCGCGAGCGCGACGGCGACACCCACGTCCGCGCCGCTCGGCAGCAGGTACGCGAACAGGAGCACCGCGACGGCGACGGCGTCCCAGTTCACTGACTCGCCCGCCAGCGGGTCGTAGTACCGCACCGGATAGTGGAGGACGTAGTACGTCGCGAGCCCGACGCCGACGCCGAACACCAAGAGGAGGTAGATGGGTTCGTCGACGACGGCGGCGAGCCCGAACGGGCTCCCGACGGCGACGGCGACGGCGAGATACCGCGACGCGTCGATGCTGTCCCGGAAGAACGCGTGCACGGTCGCGACCACCGCCACGCCGCCGTCACCGAGCACGTACGATACCTCCGGACGCTGGACCGGGCTCGCTCCAGGCCCACGCGACTCGACTCCGAGCTGCGGCGGACGCGGATCGGTCAGTCTGCATCGACGGCACTGGCCGGTCTCCGGTGGGTCCCGCCCTCGACGCCGTGGTCGCCGTCGTCCGCGTCCTCGTCGTCGGTCGCGTCGACGACGTCGACGACCGCAGTGATGACCGCGAGGAAGACGGCGCCGTACACGGCCACGAACGAGACGATGTACTCCATGAGGGGGAGGTCGTCGGAGATCAGCATTGTCAGCGGAAGTAGCATCGCGAAGTTCCGGATGAACCCGCGGAGCATCGCATCTTGACTCCACGCGGACAGGTCGTAGTGTGCCATGTAGTACGTGCTCCCGCCGACGCCGAGCGGAAGCAGGAGGTACTGGTAGAGCGAGAGATGGGCGTAGTATTCGGCTGCGAACAGCGCGCCGATACCGAGCGCGAACCCGAGGCCGAGCGAGAGGGTGCGACTGGCGCGGAACACGCCGGCGAGTCGCGCGAGCCACCTGCGTGGGAGGGAGAGCATACGCGAAAGTCTCGATTCTCGACGTATATTTCTTGTGACGTGAAAGGCCCGCGAATCGGGCTCCGGAGCGAGTGTCAGCGCGCGTCGTGGACGACGTCGCCGTCGACGACGGTCATCGCGACGTCGACGTCCCGGAGTCCTTCGGGGTCCATGCTCCAGGGGTCGTCGTCGAGGACGACGAGGTCGGCGTGCTTCCCGGGTTCGACGGTGCCCATGCGGTCCTCGTCGAACCCAGCGTGCGCGCCGCCGAGCGTGTACGCGCGCAGCGCCTCCGTGACGGTGAGGCGCTGGCCGTCGGCGGGCGCGTTCACGGCGTGATGGACGCCGAGCATGGGGTCCATCGGCATGACGTCCGAGGAGAACGCGAGGTCGACGCCCGCGTCCAGGAGGTCGCGGTAGCGGTTCGACTGCTTTCGACGCGCTTCCCCCAAACGCTGGTCGTAGAGCCCGCCGGGCTGGGCCCACTGGAGGAAGTTCGGCTGGCACGAGGCGACCACGCCGAGTTCGGCGAACCGCTCGATGTGGTCGTCGGTGACGAGTTCGACGTGCTCGACGCGATGCCGGGCCTCGCCGGGGTCGTCGGTGCGCTCGTACGCGTCCAACGTCGCCGTGATGGCTTCGTCGCCGATGGCGTGCGCGGTGAACTGGAGGTCGTAGCCGTCGGCGCGGTCGACGAAGCGGTTGAGTTCATCGGAGTCGACGACCCACTCGCCGCGGCCGTCGCTCTCCGGGTCGGCGTCGTCGGCGTCCGCGTCCGCGTACGGCTCGTCGAGTTTCGCGGTGCGGCCGCCGAACGACCCGTCAGTGAACGACTTCACCGCGCCGACCTGGACGAACTCGCTCCCGTGATTCGATGCGAGGCCAGCGTCAGCGAGCGCGTCCAGGTGGTCGGTCCAGTAGTTGATGCGGACGCGGAGGTCGAGCGCGTCGGCGAGGTCGAGCTCGCGGTACACCTTCGGCGCGGGCGACTCGCGGACCATGTCGTGGACCGCGGTGACGCCGTGCCTGTGGGCGTAGTCGCGAGCGGCGCCGAGGAGCTCGCGGGCCTCCGCGCGGTCGACCTCGGTCGCGTCCCAGAGCGGGTCCACGGCCTCCTCGACGAGCACGCCCGTCGGTTCGCCGTCCTCGTCGGTGCGGACGTCCGGGTCAGTATGGTCGACGTCGAGGACGTCGAGCGCGACGGAGTTCACGGCCGCGGTGTGCATGTCCACGCGCAGGGCGGCGACCGGCTGGTCGGTGCTGACGGCGTCGAGGTCCTCGCGAGTGAGGTAGCGGCCGTCGGGCCACGCGGATTCGTCCCAGCCGAACCCGAGCAGCCACTCGCGGTCGCGCGGCGCGTCCGCGTCCAGGGTCGCGACCGCGTCGGCAAGCGTCTCGGCGTCGGAGAGGTCGGCGTACACCTGGTACTGGCCGAGCTGGAGCATGTGCGTGTGCGCGTCGACGAACCCGGGGAGGAGCGTCCGGCCGCCGCAGTCGACGACGTCGGTCTCCGCGCCGACGAGGAAGTCGACCTCGTACGCGCTGTCGACGCGCACGACCCGGCCGTCGCGGACGGCGACGGCCTCGTGCGTTGCGTCTGGCTCGGCGAGCGTGTGGACGTCCGCGTTCGTGAACACGCGGTCCGCAGGCGTCGTCATACCCGAGAGCGACGCCCCGCGTCAGGAAAACCCTACTGCTCGCGGCGAGCGACCGATGTCGGCGTCGACGGTCGCCGCCGAAGGTGGCGCGTTTCGCTCTCGCGCGCGAGCCGGTTCTCGGCGGGCGGGGGGGGGCGCGGTGGCGTCGGCGCTGAACGGTGCCGCGTGCGGGCTGGCGATTTCCAATCCTTCCGGAGTTACTGTCAATTACCTAATTCACCGTTGCTTGTAAATACACGTCCTCTCCGAGCATATTTCTCATCCGTACAGCGGTAGATTTAACATCTATTCGTACAAAACATCCGTGAAACCAGGGGCCATCATGAGTAACACATCCAACCACAATCAACGCGACGACCGTGGCGTCTCCGAGCTCGTCGGCGTCGTCCTGCTTTTCGGCATCGTCATCGCCGGCTCGGCGATGATATTCGTGTCCGGGACGGCGGTCACCGACGACGTCCGCGCGGAAGGACGCGTCGACGCCGCGTCGTCAGCGCTCGTCGAGATGGATAGCAGCGTTCAGTCGCTCGCACAACGCCGCGGCAACAACCAGGAGGCGGTCTCCATGGGTGCCGTCGACCCGAACAAGGCCGAGATCAGCGACACTGGCCAGATAGAGCTAGAGATCAACGGCGAGTGCTCCGCGACCATGCAGCTATCCGCGCTCGAGTACAACGACGACGGTGGGTCCACCATCGCCTACGAGGGCGGTGCCATCTGGAAGGACACCGACGCCGGCCTCGTCACGCAGAAGGCGCCCGAACTCGGCTTCCAGGACGGCGCGCTCCAGCTGCAGGTCGTCCAGATCGAGGGGAGCGTCGAGGACGACGAGATGCGCATCGACTACGACCGCACGGAGTCCATCGATAAGACCGAGGAGATCCAGGAAGCCCTGTTCGAGCCGTCGGACCCGTCGTCGAACTGCGATCGCCCCGAGTCGCTCAGCATCACCGTCACGAGCGACGACTACTACCGGGGCTGGGCCGACCACCTCGAATCCGAGTTCGGCGCGTCGAACGTGAACGTCGACGAGGACGCACAGACCGTCACCGTCGACAGCATCGACCTCGACGTCGAGTACGACGTCATCGACCTCCCGGGCTCCGCCGGGAGCGTCGTCTCTACGCCGTCGGGCGAGGGGATTCAGATGCCCGTTACGTCGCCGCTGTACGCCGGCGTGACCCCTCCGGGGGACGTCGTGGAGTACTCGGGGACGGTGACGTTCCTCGGGAGCATGAACGCGAACCTCCACGAGTACACGTCCGAGGAGGAGACGTGGGACAACGAGACCGTCGTCGACGACGTGACGCTCTGGGCGAACAAGAGCGTGCAGCTCCCGCTCGACGGGAGCGTCGACGTCCAGGTCAACGACACGGAGTTCTACTGGGACAACCGCACGAAGACGGTCTGGAACAACACGACCGTCCGGAAGCGCGTGAACGGCACGCCCCCGCTCGAGGTGTCGTTCGTGCTCGACGAATCCGGGTCGATGCAGTGGAACGACAAGATGGGGAAGGCTCGGGACGCGACCCGCGAGTTCCTCTCGGTCATGAAGGACGACCAGGGACACCGGGTGAACGTCGTCGGGTACGACTACTGTAGTCAGGAGGTCTACTCGAACTGGTGGGACCAGTGGCGGTGCGCGGACGTGGAACTCGACGTGAACACGTACCAGGAGTTCACGACCAACCAGAGCGCCGCGGACGCGGCGCTCTCGGAGCTCCAGGTCGGTGGGGGGACGCCCATCCCGCAAGCGATCGAGCACGCGTCCGACGAGTTCCGCGCGGACGGGAACGCGTCGAACAACCAGGTGCTCATCCTCCTGACGGACGGGAAGGACGAGGACGGGGCGCCGTATCCGTACGAGACGGCCCAAGAGGAGATTCCGGACGACGTCACGGTGTACACGATCGGTGTCGGTGACGACGTCAACGCGAACGTCCTCGAGAACGTCGCGACGACCGGGGACGGCGAGGGCGAGTACATCCCGGTGTCGGACACGGACGAGCTCGATTCGGTGTTCTCCGCCATCGCGCGCAACGAGACGACCGAGGTCATCCACATCAATGAGTCGACGAACAAGACGATCTCCGTGAAGAAGCAGCGGACGGTCACGCGTAACGTCACGATTCCGCTCGACGAAGGGAGCGTTCGGCGGGACGTGAACGTCTCGCGGTACCTCTCGAACCCGGAGGACTTCGAGGTCGGCGACACCGTGTGGGTGAACGGGACGCGGACGGTCGCGGCCGGTGAGTCGGTGTCGCTCCAGACGTCCGTGAACCGCACCATCGAGTACGCGAACGGAACGGTCGAGGTCGAGCCCGTGCTCGTGTCCCGGTTGGTCGAGTTGTCGGCCTCGCGGGACGTGACGGTGAACGAGTCGGTCGTCCTCGGCGAGGAGCACACGCGGTGGGAGAACGAGTCGGTCACCACGGAGACGACGCACAACATCGTGCTGCGTCGACCGACGACGATCGAGGCAACGTACAACAGCTCACACGACCTCTGGTCGGGCGAGAACGTGAACGCGTACACGGGTGGCGTCGAGCGCGGTGCGTACTCGAACATCGTCGTCGAGGAGGGGTCGACGCTCCAGTTCACCCCTGAGTCCTACGAGTGCGAGGCGAACACGACGCACGACGAGCAGGTCGAAATCGGTGGCACCGACCACAACCTGACGACGTGTACGTCGTACGGGAGTACCCCGGCGAACCTGGATCACGAGGTGCAGATCTACACGAACGGGGAGACGCTACCGTCGGCGAGTGCGCCGAGCTGGCAGATGAGCTTGGAGTCGATGCTGACGCTCGACGGCCGCCAGTACTACGAGCGTCAGGGCGGTGACCTCGTCGCGTCGAACCTGTCCTCGAACCAGGCGATCGTCGTCGTGGAGTCGGACGACGAGGCTGGCCGGGACAACAACAACGTCGTGATGCTCGTGGAGCTCGGCGAGTCCGACGAGACGACCGGGAAGCACCTCGTGAACGTCGAGGTGACGGCGGTGTCCGCGCAGAGCGGTGACGCGGACGACGACGACGATTGACTGGCGCGACTAGAAGGGCTTTTTTCGCGTGGGTCTGTCGGGTCGTGTATGACTGACGCCGAGTCTCTGGTGACGCGAGTGCGCGATGGCGACCTGCGGTTGCACGAACTGGAGGAGCACGCTGATGCGGAGACGGCGGCGACCGCTCGTCGGTTGTACGTCGAGCAGGAGGCGGACGTGGACCTGTCGGTGACCGGCGAGTACGCGCTGGATGCCGAGCAGGCGTCTGGGTCGGCGATCGAGAACATGATCGGGGCGACCCAGATTCCCGTGGGTGTCGCGGGCCCGGTCGAGGTCGCTGGTGGTGACGCGGACGGCGAGTACCTGTTGCCGCTCGCGACGACGGAGGGCGCGCTCTTGGCGAGCGTGAACCGCGGGCTGTCGGTGATCCGGTCGGCTGGCGGGGCGAGTGCGCGCGTGACGAAGGAGGGGATGACGCGAGCGCCGGTGTTCCGCGTGGACGGCGTGGTCGAGGCGGCGGAGACCGTGGAGTGGGTGCGCGAGAACGTCGACGCGCTCCGGGAGGCGGCGGAGTCGACGACGAGTCACGGCGAACTCATGGACGTGACGCCGTACGTCGTCGGCGATTCGGTGTTCCTCCGGTTCCGGTACGATACGAAGGACGCGATGGGGATGAACATGGCGACGATCGCGACCGAGGAAGCGGTCGGGGTCGTCGAGGCGGAGACGCCGGCGAGTCTCGTCGCGCTCTCCGGGAACATGTGCACGGACAAGAAGCCGGCGGCGATCAACGCGGTGGAGGGTCGTGGGCGGTCGGTGACGGCGGACGTCGAGATCCCGGGCGAGGTCGTCGAGGAGCGCCTGCATACGACGGCGTCGGCGATCGCGGAGGCGAACACGCGCAAGAACCTCGTGGGGAGTGCGAAGGCGGGGAGTCTCGGGTTCAACGCGCAGGCGGCGAACGTCGTCGCTGCCGCTTTCTTGGCGACGGGCCAGGACGAAGCGCAGGTCGTCGAGGGTGCGAACGCCATCACGACCGTCGAGGAGCGCGACGGCGACCTGTACGCGTCGGTGTCGCTCGCGAGCCTCGAGGTCGGGACGGTCGGTGGTGGGACGAAGCTGTCGACGCAGTCGGAGGCCCTGGAGGTGCTCGGGTTCGCCGGTGGTGGCGACCCGCCGGGGTCGAACGCGCGGGCGCTCGCGGAGGTCATCGCGGTCGGTGCGCTGGCGGGCGAGCTCTCGCTGCTGGCGGCGCTGGCGTCGAATCATCTGGCGTCGGCGCACGAGGACCTCGGGCGCTGACGTGGGTCGCCTCACCGGTCGGTGACGGGGTCACCTTAGCGGTCGAGGATGGAGTCGCCTTAGCGGTCGAGGACGGTGCGGACGCGGCCGAGGTCGACGCGGAGGCGCGCGCTGAGGAGGGCGACGCCGCCGGCGGTCGCGAGCGCGAGCGGGTGGGCGGTGGTGAGTGCGAGTGCGGCGGCGACGCCGAGGCCGAGTTCGCCGACGGCGGCGGTGGGGTCGACGTGGTCGGCGGTGCGGAGTGCGCCGAGGGCGGCGCCGACGACGACGAGGCCGCCGCCGAGTGCGGTCGGCGGGAGGACGATGCCGGCGATGGCGACGGGGTCGGCGGTGCTCTTCGCGGCGACGAGCACGAGCGCGAGGCTGACGACGACGAGTTCGCCGGCGAGCAGGGCGAGTCCTTCGCTGCGGTCGGTCACGGGTCCTGCTGCGTTCGGCGTCGACAAGTAGAGTGCGTCGAGTTCGGGGGTCGTTTCGAACGCTGAGTCGTAACCCATCAGTCGTGTCTTTCTACCAACCCTTATTATAATTGGATTTCTAACAGTTCGTATGGAGTCATCAACGCGCCAACTGGTGACCGCGCACCTCCTCCGGCACACGCTCGTCGCCGGCGCCGTCCTCACGTTCGCCATCGCCGCCGCCGGCACCGAACTCCTCGGACTCGGCGCCAGGAACGTCCTGTTCTTCCTCGCCGTCTTCGCCGGCGGACTCGTCCTCGTCCCCTTCGCCGTGAGCGACGCGGGCCTGGAGTCCGCGGGCGTCGGCGTCGCCGGCGGATTTGACGTCACCAACCCCAGCGAGTACCGCGCCGGCACCGACGGCTCGCTTCGCCTGAAGGCCGCGTTCTCGCTCGCCGGCGTCCTCGCGTACTCCCTGCTCGGGTTCGCCGCCCTCACCGTCGCCTGACGACGCGGCGAACACACTCCCCGACTCCCTGCCTACCTGACTGCCCGACTCCCTGCCTGCCTCCGGGACGACGACTCAGAGCTGGCGGTACGTGCCGCCGGACCGCGACACCTCGCCGGCGCGTTCGAGCTTCTCCAGCGCGCGCTCGACGTACTCGCGCTCCACGCCGTGCTCGCTCGCGTACGCCGCGACGTCGTCGAGCGTCGGCTCGTCGAGCGCGCCGAGCGCCTCCAGGACCGCCTCGCGCTTGTTCGGCCCGCTCGAACTCGCGCGCCCCGTGTCCGCGCGGTCCGCGGCTTCCTGTGCCGCCGTCGCGTCCACGCCACTGCGTTCGAGGAACTCGTCGTCGTCGACGACGCCCTCCGCGACGTCGGCCTCCATGTCCGCGAACGAGTCCACGTTCGCGAACGCCTCCCCCTCGCCCTGGCGGTTCGCCAGCATCGACGCCCGCACCTCTCGCGCGTGGTCGACGTCCTCGGTCGACACGAACCGCTTGAGCTTCGAGAACTGCTTGCTCGCCCCGCAGCGCGTACAGGAACTGCGCTCCGGTCGCCCCTCGACGATGCGGAGCGCGCTGCACTCGCTGCATCCGACGACGTGATACATGTCGACCCCTTCGAGCGCGTTCGCACCTAACGGTTCGGGTCACGCCCGACCGGCGAACCCGAGAGACGGCGCCGCCGCCCGGTACGCTCATACAAGTTGCCCTCGTAATGCTGGTATGACCTCGCGGACGTGGTGCAGTCGATGACGGCCGGTGCCGATCCGTCGGACGACGTCGCCGATGGGACGGTGAATGACGTCGCCGACGGTACGGTGAATGACGTCGCCGACGGTACGGTGAACGACGTGGAACTTGCCGCACTCGTCCCGACGGCGGACGCGTTCGACGTGCGAGCCTTCGCGGCGGACCGCGGCTGTCACGTCGTGCATTCGGGCGAACCGGACTACTCGCAGGCGGCGCGCGTCGGCGCGACCGCTGCGACCGTCGCCGTCCTCGTCCCGGACCCCGACGGTCCGAGCGCGCTCGCGATCCTGGACGCGCTCCGCGAGCGCACGACGCTCCCGGTCGTCCTGTACGCGGACGCCGTCGCGACCGACGACCTGGCGGCGTTCCTCGACGCGGAGGCGACCGATTACGTCCGCAAGCACCCCGACGGGAGCGAGCTCGTGCTCGAAAAGCGGCTGCGTGCGGCCGCCGAGCACGCGACGCTCGTCGAGTCCCACGGCCTCCTCGAGCGTGCGGTCGACCAGGCCGACGTCGGTATCACGATCGCGGACGCCCGCACCGACGACGAACCCCTCATCTACGTGAACGAGGGGTTCACGCGACTCACCGGGTACCCAGTCGAGGAGAGCGTCGGCCGGAACTGTCGGTTCCTTCAGGGCGAGGACACCGACCCGGAGACGGTCGCGACGCTGCGCGCCGCGATCGAGAACGAGGAAGCGGCGTCGGTCGACATCAGGAACTACCGCGAGGACGGCACGCCGTTCTGGAATCACCTCGACATCTCGCCGGTGTTCGACGAGGACGGCGAGCTCACGCACTACTTCGGGTTCCAGCGCGACGTCACGGAACGCAAGCGCCTGCAGGCCGAACTCCACGAGCAGAACGAGCGCCTGTCTGACTTCGCGAGCGTCCTGAGTCACGACCTCCGGAACCCGCTCGCGGTCGCGCAGGGACGCCTCGACGCGGTCGACGACCCGAACGTGGCGGCGGCCGAGGAGGCGCTTTCGCGCATGGATTCGCTCATCACGGACGTCCTCGCACTCGCCCGCGAAGGCGACGTCGTGGAGGCGACAGAGCGCGTCTCCCTCGGCGAGGTCGCGACGTACGCGTGGTCGATGGTGGAGACCGACGGGCTCGTGCTCGACGTCCCAGAGGGGGTCGTCGTGCACGCCGACCGGGAGCGACTCGTCTCCGTGTTCGAGAACCTCTTCCGGAACACGGTCGAACACGGTTCGACTGGCTCCCGGACGCGGTCCGGGAACACGGTTGAACACGCCAACGGCGCGTCGACGGTCACGGTGTCCGCGACCGAAGACGGGTTCGTCGTCGCGGACGACGGCCCCGGCATCCCCGAGGGCGAACGCGACAGCGTGTTCGACCGCGGGCACACCACCGACCCCGACGGAACCGGGTTCGGCCTCGCCATCGTCGCCGCCATCGTCGACGCGCACGAGTGGACGGTCGAGGTGACCGAGAGCGCGGACGGCGGTGCCGAGTTCGCGTTCCACGGCGTGGACGTCGAACGGTCGGGCTGACGGCGCGGTGGCGTGGACGTCGAACGGTCGGGCTGACGGCGCGGTGGCGTGGACGTCGAACGGTCGGGCTGACGGCGCGGTGGCGTGGACGTCGAACGGTCGGGCTGACGGCGCGGTGGCGTGGACGTCGAACAGTCAACGCGTACGCTTAACAAGTTGGCTCTATGCCATTTCGACATGGCAACTGTCGACGAATCAGGGGGAACCGGTTTCAGGGGGATGGCCGAGCGCGCGAACCCGGCGTTCGCCGCCGGTGCCGTCGTCGTCCCGATCCTCGCACTCGGGGTCGCGCTCGCGACCGGGAACACGCGCTACCTGTTCTACGTGCACGTCATGGCGGGCGCACTCTGGACGGGCGTCGACGTCTTCATGGGCGCGGTGCTGGGCCCAGTGCTCGGCGGTCTCGACGTCGAGGAGCGCGCGAGCGTCTTCGAGCGGTTCACGCCGAAGATGACGTTCCTCATGCCCGTGCTCGCCGCCGTCACCATCACAGCCGGCGTCGAACTCGCGACCACTCTCAAGGGCGGCCTGGGCGCGTTCTGGATACAGGTCGCGCTCGGCGTCGCCGTCCTCCTCTCGGTCATCGGGTTCGGCGTCATCCTCCCCGGCGAGGTCGCCATCTACCGCGAACTCGTCTCCGGAGACCCCGACAAGGACCGCATCAGCGACATCGGGATGCGGAACGCGAAACTCGGCGGCGTCCAGGGCGTCCTCCAGCTCGGCATCATCTTCGTGATGATGCAACTCCGCTTCCTCTGACCGCCCCGCGCCACGAGACGACTCGTCACGCGACGGCCGGTCACGCGACGGTCAGCCTCGGCGAGGCCGGGCGAGCGCGGCGTCGGTCGGCCGTCGACGCCGACGACCGGAACCTGGCACGCTCAAGTACGTCCGGCGCCTCTAGTCGTCCGTGAGAACGCGCGCCGTCGGCTTCGACCTCGACCACACGCTCGCGGTCCCCGACCGGGACCGCCACCGCATCCTCGCCGCGGCCGTCGACGACGTCGACGCACCCCCGATAACGCGCGAGGAGTACCTCAGCGCGCACCGCGACGACCACGCCGCCGTCACGCGCTCGCCGATATTCGAAGCCGTGCTTCCAGCGGACGCCGGCGTCTCGCCGGACGCGCTCGCGAGCGCGTACCGGCGGCGCATCGCCGACGCGCTCGCGCCCATCCCGGGCGCTCGCGACCTCCTGGACGGGCTCCGAGCGGACTACCCGGTCGGGCTCCTGACGAACGGCCCCGTGAAGGCCCAGGGCGACAAGCTCGACGAGCTCGACTGGTGGACGGCGTTCGACGCGACGCTCGTCACCGGCCAGCTCCCCGCGGGCAAACCCGACCGGCGGGCGTTCGACGCGCTCGCCGGCGCACTCGGCGTCGCCGTCGAGGACGTCGTGTACGTCGGCGACGAACCCGTCGCGGACGTCGAGGGGGCGACGAACGCCGGGGCGCGCGCCATCCAGGTCGTGTGGCCGGACGGCCCCGACCCGCATCCGGCCGCGGCCGCGGTCGTCGACCGCGAGCATCTCGCTCGCGACCTCGGTGACGTCATCCGGAGTCTCGACTGACCGGGCGCGACGCTGCCGAGGAAAGCGGCTACGAGTCCTCGAGTAACGCAGCGACGACAGCGCTCGCGACGTCCGCGGCGTCCTTGACCGCGGCGCCGGACTCGACGAACGCGAGCGTTCGCGGTGGCGTCGTCGCCTTCGGGCGGACGCGGAGGCGCGTTCCCTCGGCGGCCTCGACCGCGACGTCGACGCCGGCGTGGAACTCGACGCGTGCACGGTCCGGGTGCACGAACACGGACGCGAGGCGCTCCCCGTCGGCGTCGCCGACGTCCACCTCGAGGACGGCGACGTCCTGCTCGGGTTCGTCGACGAGCGCTTCGGGCGACCACACCACGTCGTACGCGCGAACGCCATCTTCGGTCGGCGTCACGTCCGCGACCGCGTCCGTCACCGCGACGTGCGCGAGCACGCCGTCGGTACGCCCGTGCAGCTCCGAGGACAGCAACTCCGCGATGCGGACGCCGTCCGTGACGCGACGCTCCGTCATCGCTCGCCCCCACGCTGGCTCGTCCGGACGCAGATCATTCCTCGTCGCCCTCCAGTTCCGTCATCGCTCGCGCCGCCGCGTCGGCCACGTCGACGCCCTCGCGGCGACCGTAGACGACCGCCGCCGCCGCGACCGTCACGCCCAATCGCTGCTGGAGTTCGTTGATCGCCGCGACCGCCTCGTGCTTCTCGGCGCCCGCGTCCACGAGCGCGTCCAGCACGCGCTCGAACGTCGACCGCTTCCTGAGGACGTCGTCGTCGGGCACGAACCCGTCGGGGACCTCGACGCCGCTCGTGTCGAACGACGGCGACAGCCCACCGTCGTCGACGCGCTCCAGGAGGCCTTCGCCGGTTGCGACGTCCACGAGGCGTTTGGCCTGGTCGGGCGAGAACCAGTCGCGGTCCAGGGACAACGCCACGACGAACTCGCTCTCGGCGAGCGTATCGGTGCCGCGCTGGCGGAACGGCGCGGCGACGGCGACGCGTAGACTCACGCCGAATCGTCGCCCGCGACGGCGCGTAAAGACTACGATTCGCGGTCGCTCGGGCCGCGTTCGCGGACGTGCGGACGACCGCTCGACGGATCGGCGTCCGCGGACGGCAAGGGCCGCGAGCGACCGCCAGACGGCCGTCGGGGCGTTCCGAGCCTTTCAAGTAGTTGCTGGGGCTTCTTCGAGGTATGCAAGACCAGGGTCCGTCGCCGCGCAAGCGTACCGGCGGTCGACGCCGTCGCCAGAACAAGCGAAAGAAGCACCAGCTCGGTCGCCTCCCGACCGAGACGCAGCTCGGCGAGCCGCGGTTCCGCGTCATCGAGACGCGCGGGAACACGAAGAAGACGCGTGCACTTGCGACGAACGTCGCGAGCGTCGCGGACGGTGGGGACACCGTCGAGGCCGAGATCGAGGACGTCGTGGAGAACCCCGCGAACCCGAACTACGTTCGCCGGAACATCATCACGAAGGGCGCGCTCGTCGAGACGAGCGAGGGCACGGCTCGCGTCACCTCCCGTCCGGGTCAGACCGGGCAGGTGAACGCGGTCCTCGTCGAGTAACCACGCGATTCCTTCTCGCGTTCGCCACCCCGTGAGCGACCGCGCTCGCGGTTCCGCCGCGACGATTGCGGCCCGGGTTGCGGTGTCGTATGAACGAATTGACGTCTCTCGGGGTGTAGGGCGGTGTCGCGGCCGCGAACGGCCGTTCCATCTCGCGTATGTTTAAGTGCGAACCGAGACGATACCACGTGTATGAGGACACTCCTAGGCGTGCTCGTCGTTGCGGTCTGCCTGGCGCCGGTCGCTGGAGCCGCTCCGGTCGCGTCGGGAGCGGGACCCGGACCGAGTGACGCCAGTGCGACGGCGTCCAGTTCGACGACGGAAGCGGTGACGATCACGGTGAGCGTGGTCGACGCTGACGGACAGGCCGTTGGTGGCGCGAACGTCACCGTCGCGTACGGCGACGAGACGAAGACCGGTGAGACGTTCGCGAACGGGAAGGCGTTCTTCGACGTCCCCGAGGGTGCGGACGTCTCCGTGGACGTCTCGGCGCCGGACCTGGCGTTGAACCGCCCGAAGACCGTGTCGAACGTCGACGCGGAGACGACCGTGAACGTCACGATGTATCCGGCGGCGACCGCGCTGGTGACTGTGCGGACGCCGAGCGGGCAGGCCGTCGAGGGCGCGCAGGTCCGCTTACGGAAGACCGGAGCGGTCCTGACGTCGGTGTCCGGTGAGACCGCGTCGAACGGGACGTTCGTCGCGAGCAACGTCGAACGCGGGAACTACACGGCGACGGTGACCGCGGACGGGTACTACTCGACGGCGTCGTCGTTCGTCGTCTCGAACCGCGCCGGGAAGACGGTCACGCTGGAACCGGGGACGGTAGCGGTGGAGTTCGCGACGGTCGACGGACACTTCGCGAACGACCGGCCGGTGACGGCGACCGTCGAACTGTACGACGGCGACCAGTTCGTGTCGAACATCTCGACTGGCGAATCCGGGCTGCGGACGGTGAGTCTCGACGTGAACACGCAGTACCGCGTCGTCGTGAAGAAGAACGGCTATCAGCGCGAGAGCCAGGTGTTGTCGGTCAGCGAGTCGGACGTCTCGGTCCAGTACGCGATCAATCGAACGCCGTCGCTGTCGGTGACGGCGGCGAACACGCAGGTCGTCACCGGGCAGACGGTCCGGGTGTCCGTGGCGGACGAGTACGACGAGGCGGTGTCGAACGTGTCGGTGCGCGTCGGCGGGGAGTCGGTCGCGGAGACGGACGCGGCCGGCGAGGCGGTCGTGCCGATAGAGACCGCGGGGACCGTGGAGATCGTGGCGACGAAGGGCGACCTGTCGGCGTCGACGACCGTCGAGGGCGTGTCGCCGTCGACGGAACCGGCGACGACGGCGGCGACGGCGACGACGGCGGGGACGACGTCTGGGACGACCGCGGCGACGACGTCTGCGACGCCGACGCCCGAGAACGAACTCGACGGGCTGCCGACGCCGGGCTTCGGTGGGCTCGCGGGACTGCTAGCGGTCGCGCTCTCGGTGGTCGTTCTCGTCCGCCGACGGAAATGATACGTTAACGGACACTAAATCGTCCGGGTCTATCGCTCTCGGAATCTTTGGTTTCAGCGTCTCTATAGCCGAGAAACGTGCAAAGCTTTAGGTGTAGTTAGGCCGTATACATAAGTATCTATTAATGAGTAACCAAGACCAACCAACTGATACTAACACCAACAGCACGGACGACATCTTCACCGACGGCCCCAGCGGCGACTCCGGAGACGTCCTCGACGTCGCAACCGACGAAGCGACCGACGCCGACACCGTCTCCCTCGACGACGCGACCCGCGACCACGCGACCGAGACCGACCTCTTCGTCGCCGCCGACCCCGAACCAACCGACGACCCGACCAGCGGCGACGCCGACACGACCGGTACCGCCGACGACCCGACCAGCGGCGACACCGACACGACCGGTACCGTCGACGATCCGACCAGCGGCGACGCCGACACGACCGATTCCGACGGCGAACGACCCACCAGCTCGGCCTCGTCGATGTCCACGAAGGAGCTCGTCCGACGCATCGAGGACCGCGACGACGACGAGGTCGTCGACGTCCTCGACACCGTTCTCGAGGCGAGTGACGCCGGGAACGCGGTCAGCGAGGAGCTCGTCCGCCGCGATCCCGACGTCGACACCGAGGACGTCGAGGCACCCGACGTCGACGAACTCGGCGAGGAGGAACTCGTCCTCTGGGTCGAGCAACAGGAGACCCCCGAACCCGAGGACGTCCGCGACGCCATCATCCGCGAAGTCAAGGAGTACTACGACAGCGTCGACCTCGACGTCGAGTTCGCCGAGCGCCCCAGCGACGAGTTCATCGAGACCCGCTGGTTCGACTTCTCGTACCTCGACGACGTCGTCCAGATCGAACGACACTGGGTGAACCGGCCATACGCGTACGTCTCCATCCTCTTCGACACGCGAGCGAAGGAGTTCCGGTACCACGTCAACGAGGTGACGCTCGACGGGTTCGAATCGTACGTCCGCGAGGACCTCACTCGCATCCTCCGGAACAGCCTCATGTACCAGGACATCGACGCCGACGCGGGCCGCGAGGTCGTGTTCGAGGAGCGCTCCAAGGAGGAGATCGCCGAGCACGCCGCCACCGTCGAGGACGGCTCCATCTACAAGCTCCTGTACTACCTGCTCCGGGACTTCCTCGCGTTCGGGAAGATAGACCCCTTGATGCGCGACGAAGCGCTCGAAGACATCTCGTGTGACGGTATCGACGTCCCCGTGTTCGTCTACCATCGCGCGTACCGCGACCTCCGGACGAACGTCGTCTTCCCGAGCGACCAGCTCGCGTCGTTCGTCGTCCAGCTCGCACAACGCGCCGGCAAGCACATCTCCGTGAGCGACCCGCTCGTCGACGCGAGCCTCCCGGACGGCTCCCGCATCCAGCTGACGCTCGGCGGCGAGATCGCCACGCGCGGCTCGAACTTCACCGTCCGGAAGTTCGCCGACGTCCCCTACACGCCGGTGGACCTCATCAAGTGGAACACGTTCGACGTCGACCAGATGGCGTACTTCTGGCTCGCCATCGAGAACAACAAGAGCCTCGTGTTCGCCGGCGGCACCGGCAGCGGGAAGACGACGTCGATGAACGCCATCGGGTTCTTCATCCCGCACAACTCGAAGGTCGTCTCCATCGAGGACACCCGCGAGATGACGCTCCCCCACGACAACTGGATCCAGAGCGTCACGCGCGAATCCGTGATGGAAGGCGGCCGCGGCGAGGTCTCGATGTACGAGCTCCTGCAGGCCGCGCTCCGTCAGCGCCCCGAGTACCTGCTCGTCGGCGAAGTCCGCACCGAGCAACGCGTCGGATTGACGTTCTTCAACGCGATCGCGACCGGGCACACGAGCTACACGACCATCCACGCCGACAGCGTCGACGGCGCGCTCGGCCGGCTCGCGAACCCGCCGCTGTCGATCCCCGCACAGCTCGTGCAGGACCTCGACGTCATCGCCATCCAGAAGCAGATCTTCCAGGACGACGAACGCGTCCGCCGGAACCAGGAGATCGCGGAGATCCTCCCGACCGAGGACTTCAGTGACGTCTCCTACCAGACGGTGTTCGACTGGGACCCCCGCGAGGACGTCTACGTGCAGGTCAACGACTCGCACCTCCTCGCGGAGATCGCGGAGGAACGCGGCTGGAGTACCGACGGCGTGCAGGCGGAACTGGCGGCGCGCCGCGACGTCCTCGCGGCGCTCGTCGACGCCGACATCACCGACTACGACGACGTCACGACGGTCATCCACGACTTCGCGAAGGACCGCGACGCCGTGCTCGACGCGGTCGACACCGACGGCCTCGACGCGTACCTCGGGAACGACCCGAACGTCGAGGACCTCTTCGACGACGCGACCGAGACCGCAACCGAGTCCGACGACGACGCGACCGAGTCCGGCGACGACGCGACCGAGACCGCGACCGAGTCCGACGACGACGCGACCGAGACCGCGACCGAGTCCGACGACGACGCGGTCGAGACCGCTGACGCGACCGAGTCCACGGACGCGGAGGCGCGATGAGCACGCCCGGGGCCACGGGCGAGACGGCCTCGACGCCGATGCCGGACTACGAAGTGAGCCAGTACTTCCCGCGGTCGCGGGACATGACGCCGGAGGAACGGCGCGAACTCCGCGACCAGTACGGCGTCACTCGCGCGTACTTCAAGGCGCGCCCCGAGGAGTACCGCGACGTCCAGCGATGGCTGAACCAGGCGCGTATCGGGACGACGTACGACATCTACCTGTCGCGGAGCGTCATCCTCGCGCTCGTCGCCGGCGTCCTCGCGGCGCTACTCGGCGTCGTGCTGTCGCTCGTCCTCTCGAACCTCGGGGTGCTCGGCGGCCTCGAGTCGCCGTTCTCGTTCCCCGCAGGTATCGCCGGGTACATCGAAGCGAACAAACTGCTGTTCACCGGCGGCGCACTGACGCTCGGACTCGGTATCGCCGCGGGCGCAACCACGTGGTTCGTCCGGTACTACTACCCGCGGAACATCGTCGACACGCGCGAACGCGCTATCAACGTCATGCTCCCCCACGCCATCACGTACATGTACGCGATGAGCTACGGCGGCACGAACCTCGTCGAGGTGTTCCGGTCGCTCTCGGAAGCCGAGGACACGTACGGTGAGGTCGCCGCGGAGTTCGACATGATCGTCCGCGACATGGAGCTGTTCGGGAACGACATGTTCACCGCACTCCGGAACGCGCGGAACCTCACGCCGAGCGGCAGTCTCGAGCGCTTCCTCGACGACCTCGTGAGCGTCGTCGACTCCGGCGGGGACGTCACGACGTTCTTCGAGGACCAGGCCGCACGGTACGCAGAGACCGCGAACGAGGAGCAAGAGGACTTCCTCGAGACGCTCAGCGTGCTCTCGGAGATATTCATCGTCGGGTTCGTCGCCGCGCCGTTGTTCCTCATCGTGACCCTCATGGTCATCTCGTTCCTCGGCGGGTCGACCGTTAACCAGATGGCGGTCCTCGTCTACGCGGGCCTGCCCCTCGGGATGATCGGGTTCCTCGTGTTCCTCGACGTCCTGTCGGCGCCGTTCGTCCAGCCGGCCGCGGACGAACTCGACGACGGTCGGTCGGCGCCGCTGACGCCCGACGACGTCGACGACGACGACGAACGGTTCGAGGCGTACGCGAAGGATCGACAGTACGAGCGCTACTATGCGATCGCTCGCGACCCGCTCGCCGCGGTCCGCGAGCACCCGCTGTACACGCTCGCGGTGACGGTGCCGCTCGCGCTCGTCTACCTGGCGGTCGTCAGCGCGCTCGACGTGGTGCCGGTGTCCATCGGAGCGTTCACGACGACGCCCGTGATGACGACGACCGTCGCGGTCGTCGCACCGCTCCTGCTCGTGCTCGTGCCGCTGTCGTACTTCCACGAGGGGAAGCGTCGCCGCGAGAACGCGATGGTCCGCCGGTTCCCGGAGGTCCTGAACGTGCTGTCGTCGGCGAACTACATGGGTATCCCGTTCGTGGACGCACTCGGGCTGGTGTCGCGGTGGTCGAAGGGCGCGCTCGCGGAGGACCTGCGCGCACTCCGGAACGACATCGAGTGGAACTACGACGTCACCGCGGCGCTGCTCGCGTTCGGGAACCGCATGCACGTCCCCTACCTCACGCGGACGGTGAAGCTCATCGCGGAAGGCGGGCGGACGAGCGGTGACATGTCCCGCATCCTCGCCATCGCGGCGGAGGACACGCGCGCTCGCTACCGCATCGAGCGGTCGCGACGTCGCGCGATGGGGTCGTACATCGCCATCGTCGTCATCGGGTACCTCGTGTACCTGATGGTCATCGTCCTGGTGGCGGCGAGCTTCCTCGGCCCGATCGCCGAGGCGGCGAGCGCCCCGACCGCGTCGAACGTTCCCCAGAGCAGCCTGCCGGTGTCGTTCACGAACATCCCCCTGGACACGTACCGGGCGTTGTTCTACCACTCGGTGCTCGTGATGGCGGTCGGCAGTGGACTGCTCGCGGGGAAGCTCGCGGACAACTCGACGCTGTCCGGCCTGAAGTACAGCATCCTCATGATCGTCCTCGGCGTCGCGGCGTTCATGCTCGTCTGAGTCCCGTCCCTTCACTTTCGGGATGGCGTTGCGGGGCCGCCACGTGACGAGAACCACCGTATCGCCCCGCGAATGATAATCGGTCTGATAGTCGGTTACTCACAGTTATTGTTACTTTCAGGGCGCATGCCCGTAGATAACTACTTATACTCACTCGTCGTATTACTAGTATGACATTCTTCGCCGAGGAGAGGGCAGTCTCCCCAGTCCTGGGAGGCATCCTGATGTTCGGGCTCGCGATGAGCCTCCTCATCCTCACCCAGGTCAGCGTCGTCCCGGCCGCCAACCAACAACTCGAGTTCGAGCACAACCAGGGCGTCCAGGAGGACTTCGAGCGCTTCGGGAGTTCCACGACGCGCGTCGCCGGCAGCGGCGCGACCGAGACCGTCGACGTCGACCTCGGCGTCCGCTACCCGAACCGGTTCTTCCTCGTGAACCCCGGCCCGGCGAGCGGCTCACTAACCACCGACACCGCGACGTTCAGCATCGAGAACGTCACCAGCACGAACCCCGAGACCGCCGAGTACTACACGTCGCTCGGGAACGACGTCACGTACCAGACCACGCGCCTCGTCTACGAACCCAGCTACCGCCAGTACGCGAACGCACCGCGGACGCTCTACGAGAACGGCGTCGTGTTCAACGAGTACGACGGCGACGTCACGCTCGTCAACTCGCGAACGCCCATCGTGAGCGACGGCGACATCACGCTCGTCCTCTTCGACGGCGACGTCGCCGAGCAGACGACCGGCACCACGAGCCTCACGCTCCAGGCCGCGAGCGCGCCCGCCGAACGCATCGCCGTCACGGACACCGGCGAACCCATCACGCTCCGCATCGCCACCCTCGTCCCCGAGAGCGACTGGCAGGAGTACGCCGACGGCGAGAACGCCGTCACCCTCCACAAGTACGTGGACGCGGACGCCAACCCGCGGACGCCCAACGAGGTCGTCCTCAGACTCGACGATACCCGCGACTACACGCTCCGCGTCGCTCGCGTCACCCTCAACGGGAACGCGATCACCGACGTCCCCGCGTACGTCACGACCGTCGGCTCGTACGCGAGCTCGGTCCCCGCGAACACCTCGATGACGTACACCGTCGAGGTCCGCGACGCACAGAACAACCCCCTCAGTGGCGGCGAGGTCACCGCGACCATCGACGGGCCCGCTCGGTTCGCGAACGGGAACAAGGCGACGAACGCGAGCGTCGACGAGAACGGGCACGCGTCCGTCACCGTCACCGGGAACACGAACGCGCTCGGCACCATCACGGTCGACATCGGCCGCGACACCGACGTCGACGCCGACCTCTCGGACGAGGACGCGCACAAGTACGTCACGTACAGCTTCGAGCTCGTGTCGACCGACGTCACGAAGATCGACCAGGTCGCGGACGTCGGGAGTTCCATCAACCCCGGTCTGGACTCGCAGGGGCTCGTCTTCGAGACGTCCTCGCTCAGCGGCAACGACCTCACGATGACGTTCGCGTACACCGGGACGGAGACGTCGGAGATCACGTCCGCTCGCGTGAACTACTACTTCGTCGCGAAACCCGGGACGAACGGCATCGCGGACTCGCTCGTCATCACGACCGAGAGCGGCGCGACGAAGACCCTCGAGGTCGGCGGCGTCTGGCAGGACCTCGGCACCGACACGTACACGCTCTCGCCCGGTGACCCGTTCGTCCTCGAAGGCGACCTGTTCCAGCCCGACGGCAGCGACTACACCCTGAAGGGGTCCAGCGACGACTTCTTCATGCTCTCGCTGGAGTTCAGCGACGGCTCGACGAAGGTGTACATCATCCCCGTCTCGAAGTAACGCGCGGACTCACCGCCCGGCCCTTTTCTCGATTCTTTCGACGCCGCGTCGCTACTCGACGAGCCGCTGGCCGACGCGCCGGCCGTTCTCGAACGCGCGGTGGACGCGGCCTTCGCCGACGACCCAGTCCCCAGCGCAGTAGAGGCCAGCGTCTTCCGCGGCTCGGACGTCGGCGTCGTCGGCGGCGTTCTCGGGGAGTGCGTACCGCCAGCCCTGGCTGTCGACCCAGTCCGGGTTGCGGTAGCGGTCGTCGTCGAGGAGGTCGGCGACGAGCTCGGCGGCGTCGCTCGCGGCGCTTTCGGTGTCGTCGTCGTAGTGCGCGACGGACCAGTCGGGACTCATCTGCGCTATCAGGAGACTTTCGCTGTCAGGGACGTGCCCTGGTTTGCACTCCTCGCGCGCGAGCCAGCCGACGGGGTGTTCTTGCTCGGGGTCGAGGAGCGCGTACCACGGGTACTCCTCGTGGAAGTCGTAGTGGAGCACGATGGTGCGGATGGTCCGGTAGTCGACCGCTGCCGCTGCGTCCCGGACGCGCTCGAGGCGGTCGTCGGTCCAGTCGGTCGCCGCGAGCAGTTCGGTGGTCTGAGGAGCAGGTGGCGTGAGCACCACGGCGTCGAAGCCGTCGTACCGCGTGCCGTCGACGTCGACGAGCGACCACGAATGGTCGTCCCCGTGCTCGCGGTCGAACTCCTCGATGCGCGTCTCCAGGGTGACGGTGGCGTCGGTCGCGTCGAGCACGCGCTTGGCGAACTGCGTGATGCCGGCCTCGTACGTCCACTTGTGCTCGTCGCTGTCGCGGCCCTCCTGGACGTGACCGTCGACGTCGTGCACCCAGATGGGTTCCTCGATGTCGTGCATGCCGTCGTCGCCGAACGATTCGAGCACTTCCGTGAACCGGTCGTCGTCGCCGGGTTTGGCGTAGTTCGCGCCGTGGTCGTATCGACACCCGTGCTTGCGGCGCGTCGCGGCGCGGCCGCTGACGCCGCGGGCTTTGTCGAACAGGGTCACCTCGTGGGTCGTGTCGTCGAGGACGTCGGCGACGCCGCACGCCGCCGCGCCGGTGCCGACGATGGCGACTCGGTCTGGCATACGCGACGCTACCCGCGGGAGGAGTAAGTACGGCTAGGTCGCGGCACCCGACTCGCGGCGTTCCCGGTCGTCGCCGCGGCTGCTGCGGTGTGGTGCGGTGTGGTGCGGTGTGGTGGCGAGCAGGGAGCGCGTGGGCGTGGGGGACGTCGGCGCGCTCCGCTCCGGCCTGGACCGACGTCCCCTGGATGCGGGGGAATCGTCGACCCTGGCCGCGTCTTCTCTGAAGAACCCTCGGTCAGGACGCGGTGGTGCGTTGCTCGGTGTGGGTGTCGTCGGCGGCGTGATGCTCGCAGATGGTGGCGGCCATCCCGCACCCGCGACCGAGGGCGTCCAGGCGCTCGCCGACGTCGGGATTTCGGAAGTGTGCGTCGTCGCGGAGGCCCTGGACGAGCGTTCCGGCGGTCTCGAAGGCGTCGGCGGCGTCCGCGTGCCGGTTCGCCGCGAGCGCGGTCCGTGCGGTCTCGATGTCGTCGGCCGCGACGAACCCGCCGCCGGCGAGCTTCTCGCGGAGGAATCGAACGCTCACGAATCGCCCGCCGGCACCGATGACGTAGACACTTACTCCGACGATGGGCACCAGCCAGCACGCCAAGAGCAGGAGTTCGTACCGCCTCGGTCGCCAGCCGCGTCTGAACGTCTGCCCGGGGCCGCGAGCGAGTGCGACGACCAGTGTTCCGAGGGTGACGGCGACGATGGGTGCGGCGGCGAACGCGAGGAACGTGGGGACGCTCTCTGCGTAGAGCCCGAACTGTGTCGCAATGGTCTCGCGGAGCGCTCCGGGTCGAGGGAGGCCGAGAACGAGGAGTGCGGTCTGCGCGACGCCGAGGGCGACCGCGAGTGCAGGGAGGACGCCAGCCCAAACGGCCGAGTATGCGAACGCGTCGCGGAGGCGACTGCCGGGATGGGTGTCGGCGAAGTGTTGCGGGAACCGCCCGCGTCTGGTCTCGGTCCCACAGACCGGGCATCGAACGCGCTCGTTCACATACAGGAACGGACAGGTCAGCGTGAAAAAAGAACCGGTCGTGAGCGGTTCAGCTCGTCGTGACGAGCTCGACGACGTCCCGGTGTTCGAGCTCGTGGCGCGTCGATATCTGGCGGCCGCTCCGGCAGTCCATCGCGTGCAGCAGGCCGTCACCGATGTCGCTGTGGAGGTGGTACGCGAGGTCCTCGGTCGTCGCGTCCTCGGGGAGTATCCAGCAGTCCCGCATCACGCGCCCCTGGTCGTCCCCCATCGCGTCCGCGCCACCCGGGAAGACGGCTTTGGTGCCGAGCTCGTCGAAGAGCGCGGTCTCGATGGCGTCCTGGACGCCGGTGCCGTCGAACTCGGTGACGAACTCGCGGATCTGTTCGAGGCCGGCTTCCTGTTCGTCGCTGACGTCGCCGACGATGTCGAACGCGCCCTCGCCGGGCGTGTAGTCGACGACGCCGGCTTCGTTCGCGCTCTTCAGGGCCTTCTCGGCGTGCGCGCTCACGGGGACGACGGTGAGGTGCTCGTACTCGGGGTCGTTCGCGATGTCCTCGAAGTTCGCCTGCGCCTCGGGGGTGTCCATCTTGTTCGCCGCGACCACCATCGGCTTCGTGCGCTTGCGGAGTTCGCGAGCGAGCGCCTCGCGGTCGTCGCCGTCCCACGCGTCCGGGTCGAGTTCGAGGTCGAGCGCGAGGATGACCTGCTTGATCTCGTCCTTGTTCGTCCCGAACGCGTTCATCTGCTCGGCGAGGTCCACCTCGATGTCGCCCTCGTTCCCGTGGTAGCCCGAGCGATAGCGCTCGATGCCCTTCTCGAGGACGTCGACGTACCACTGGTCGAGCTCTTCCTCGAGGAACCCGATGTCCTCGCGGGGGTCGTGGCCCTCCGTCGGTTCGCCTTCGAGGTCGGTCTCGCCGGAGAAGTCGACGACGTGCACGAGCACGTCCGCCTCGTTCAGGTCGCTGAGGAACTGATTCCCGAGGCCTTTGCCCTCGTGTGCGCCGGGGACGAGCCCGGCGACGTCGACGAGCTTCGTGGGCACGAACCGCTCGCCGCCCTCGCAGAACCCCGTGTCCGGCGTGCACGTCTCGTCGAAGTCGGGCGCGGCGCACTCGACGCGAACGTACGCTTCGCCGACGCTCGGGTCGATCGTCGTGAACGGATACGCGCCCTCGGGGACGTCGTTCATCGTCGCCGCATTGAAGAGTGTCGACTTGCCCACGCTGGGCTTGCCGACGAGGCCGATCTTGTAGGTCATTGCACAGTCACAGACCGTGAGCGGGCTTGAAAATTGATACTCGCCGCGGCTCCGTCACGCGATTGCATGGCACGGGGTCGCAGCCGACCGGCGCACCCTCTCGGAGGTCACTCGTCGACGACGGCGAGGTCGACGTCGACGCCCGCGGACTCGTAGTCGGCGCGTGCGATGGCGTACCGGTGGAGGTTCACGGGGTCGTCGCCGTGCGGCCGGAGATGCCGGAAGTAGCCGTCGTGACTGCCGCCCCAGCGGTCGACGTACTTCTCGATCGCGCGTACCGACCGGTCGTTGTCGTCGACGACGGTGACGGTGACGAGGTCGAGGTCGAGGCGCGCGAACGCGAGTTCGACGAACGCGTCCGCTCGCTCGCCAGAGTAGCCGCGGCCCCAGAACGGTTTGCGGAGCCAGATACCGAGTTCGGCGCTCCGCCGCTCCCAGTCGGCGCCGAGCCCGGCGTTCCCCGCGAACTCGCCACCGCCCGGCTCGCTGGCTTTCGGATACAGTGCGTAGTTCCCGCTGTCGGCCGCGTCGTTCGCCTCGCCGGTGTGCTGGACGTATTCCATGGTCTCCTTCGGGTGCTCGTGGGGGTCCCACGTCATGAACCGGGTCGCGTCCGCGATACCGGAGTCCTCGCGGACGTGCGGGTAGAGGTCGCGAGCGTCGAGCGTCTCCGGGTGGATGCGTTCGAACCGCAGGCGCTCGGTCTCGAAGACGCGCGGGAACAGGTCCGTCACGGCGACTCCCTCCGATTCTCGCGCTCCTCGACGAACTCGCAGTCCGGGCGCTCGCCGCTTTCCGCGTAGTCCACCTGCGTTATCTCGTACCGGACGACGTCCCTGGGTTCGTCGTCGACGACGTGCTGGTTCCGGAACCGGCCGACGCGCCGGCCGCCGTAGCGGTCGACGTACTTCTCGATGGCGCGCCGCGAGTTCTCGTTCCCGACGAGGTGCGTCACCGAGACGAGTTCGAGGTCCAGGTGCTCGAACGCGACGCGGAGGAACGCCGCGGCGCGCTCGCCCGAGTAGCCGCGGCCCCAGAAGCGCTTGCGGAGACCGAACGTCATGAACGCCGTCTGCTCGTCCCAGATCGCAAACAGCTCGGCCTCGCCCGCTGGCTCCCCCGCCCCGGGCTCGCCTTCCCGCGGCCGCACGACGTACGTCCCGGCGTCGCCCGACTGCATCCGACCCTCGCGCTGAGCGACGTACTCGCGGGCGTCCTGGAGGTGCTCGAACGGCTCGATGGGGACGTACGCGAGTTCGCCGTCCTCGATGGCGTCCTCGTTCATCGACTCGTAGCGCTCGCCGAGATCGGCGTCGGCGACGGACTCCCGCACGAGGTGGAGGCGCTCCGTGCGTATCTCGTCGAAGAACAACTCCGTCACGCCGACGCACCTCCATCGCCGTCGCTGTCGCCGTCGTCGACCTCGTCGCGTCCGCTGGCACGGTCGAGGTCGGTCGGCTCCGCGGTCGGTTTCGGAACGTCCTCGGGGTCGAGTTCGACCTCGGGCGCGCCGCCGGCGTCGCGGTAGTCCGCGGCGGTGATGACGTACGAGCGGAGGTCCCACGGTTCGCTGTCGCCGCCGTCCCGCGGGACCGCGTTCCGGAAGTAGCCGTCCTCGCTGCCGGCGTAATGCTCGACCCAGCCCTCCATCTGACTGCGCGAGTTCTCGTTGCCCGCGAAGTGCGCGACCGAGGCGACCTCGACGTCGAGGACCTCGAACGTCACCTTCAGGAGCGCTCGGGCGCGCTCGCCGGCGTACCCGCGGCCCCAGTACGGCCGGTAGAGTTCCACGCCGGTGTGGACGCGGCGATTCTCCCAGAGTGCGTCCATGCTCGCGACACCGACGTGCACGCGGTCGCCGGGTTCCACGGGGTCGCCGCTGGCGTCCGGTTCGCCGGGTCGCAGGAACACCGCCCAGTACGCCTGTTCGGCGTCCGCCCAGGCGTCGCCGTGGTCGGCGAGCGCGTCCGCGGTCGCCTTCGGGTGCGGGTCGGGCGTCGTCGTCACGTACCGCGTCTCGCGCTCGCGAGCCTCCCGTCCCTCGCGAGTCCACGCGTAGCGCTCGAACGCGTCGACGGCGTCGTCGATTCGTTCGTAGCGCAGGCGGGGCGTCCGCATCGTCTCGGGGAACAGCGACATGGCGGGAGCTACTCCAGCGTCTCCTCGACGCGGAGGTCGACTTCGACGTCGGCGTCTGCGTACTCGTCGGCGCTGATGGTGTACCGGTGGAGGTCCCTCGGTTCGTCGTCGAGCACGACCCAGTTCCGGAGGACGCCCTCGTACCGGCCGCCGTAGCGGTCGACGTACTTCTCGATCGCTCGCTTCGAGGCGTCGTTCCCGTCGGTGTGGCCGGCGGCGACCAGCTCGAGGTCGAGGCGGTCGAACGAGAGCGAGACGAGGGCGTCGGCGCGCTCGCCGGCGTACCCGCGGCCGTGGTAGTCCTCCAGGAGCCAGACGCCGAAGCGCGCGGTCCGGCGGTCCCAGAGCGGGATGAGGGAGGCGACGCCCGCGAACGCGCCGGCGCCCGCTTCCGAGTCCTTCGGGAACATCGCGTAGTTCGCGCGGTCGCCGTCGCGCCACTGTTCGGCGCTCTCCTCGAGGTAGTCGAGCGCGTCCTTCGGGTGATGGTGGCGGTCCTTCGAGATGTGTTCGCTGACGCGCTCGAACTCGTCGGTGCCGGTGTGCTCGTAGAGGGCGAGCGCGTCCATCGCCTCGTCGAGGCGTTCGTACCGCAGTCGCTCGGTCTCGAACGCGGCGGGGAACAGGTCCATACGCCGTCATCTCCGTGGGTCGACGTAAGGATTCGGTCGGTGTGTCAACCAGTGCAACGGGGCGCGCTCACGCCTCGTCGACGTTGCCGCGCCGGCGTGCGCGTCCTCGACGTTGCCGCGCCGGTCTACGCGTCCTCGACGTCGTCGCGTGCGACGTCGACGGCGTGCTCGAGTGCACTCTCGGTCGCACACGCCCGGACCCAGTCGAGGTCGACGCGGTCGGTCGCGTCGAGCGCGTCGAGCGCGTACACGGCCTCGCGGACGACGTACTGGGGGTACCGCGACGGGTCGGCGTACTCGACGGCGCGGTCGGCCGCGACGTCACGCGGCACGCTCCCGCCGGGGAGGGCGGCGAGCGCGCACGTCGCCGGGACGCTCGCCGGGTCCTCGGTGCGCGCGGCGAGGAACTCCAAGCCCGCGGTCGCCTCGACGCCCACCTCCGGGTAGCGCGCGCTCAACCCCGCCACGGCGACCGCGGCGTACAGTCGGACCCGCGAGTGCGTCGCGTCCAGATGCGAGGCGAGTTCGCCCGCGAGCGGGTAGACGGCGTTCGGGTGCGTCCGCGCGAACTCGCGGAGCGCCGCGAGCGCGTGCTCGCGGGAGTCCGCGTCGCCCTCCGCGACCATCGTCGCGAGCCCTCGGACGACGAGCGGTTCCTCGTCCACCGGGTCGGTGTCGTCGCCGAACACTTGCTTGAGGTAGCCCGTCGGGACCGCGTCGTCGCCGACCGCGAGCAGGCTCTCCGGGCGCTCCCACGCGAGACTCGCCACCGCCGCCGCCGACGCCTGCCGGATGCGAGCGTCGTCGTCCGCGAGCGACCGCACGAGCCGCGCGCGCACCGAGCCGTCGACGAGCCCGAGGTGCGTGAGCGCCCTGGCGAGCTCCCGGAGGTAATCGACGTTCACGAGGTCGGCGCCGCGCTGAGATTCGAACTCGGCGAGTACCTGGTCGACGACCGGTCGGACCGCGTGCGGGTCGTACGCGGCGACGTCCGCGAGCTCCGCGGCAGCGTCGATCGCGAGCGCCTCCGCTTCGAGGCGGTTCGCCAGGTCGAACGCGTCGGCTGGCGTCGGGTGGTCGGGCGTCCGGTTGGCGTCGACGTACTCGCGGTGGAACTCGCGGTGATGGCGCTCGCAGCACTCGTAGACGGTCGCGGTCGCGCCGTCGGCGTCGGTGTCGAACGTCTCGACCCGACAGTCCGGGCACTCGCTCGCTGTCTCGGCCGCGCGGTCGCGGAGCGCGTCGTCGTCCTGGTAGCTGTCGACGGTCGCGCCGGGGCCACCGAGGCGCGCGTCGGCGGCGGCGAGCGCGCGCAGCAGTCGCGTCAGGTCCCGGAACTCCATCGGGTCACGCGGCCGGTCGTACCGATGCCCCCACGTCGGATGCCACTCCTTCGAGGCGAGTCGGCCCGCAGCAGCGGCGAGCGCGCTCGCGTCCGCGTCGTCACCGGCGTCGAACCCGACCTCCGACTGGAGGAACGTCCGGTACGCCGGGTCGAGGTCGCCATCGACCGTCGCGACCGACAGCGGCGCGTCGAACGCGACGAACGCCGACGCCGGGAGCGTCCACCGGATGGGCTGATCCATGTCGACTCCACAAGGCGTACGACGTAATAAACCCGCACCAAGGCCACCGCGGGTCGGTCAGTCCGCGACGTCCACTCGTTCGCGAACGAATGCGGCCGCTGCCGCGACGACGTCGGGGTCGGTGCCCGTGACCTTCACGCGACCGGGCGCGTCCTCGCCCCGCGGGTAGCTCCCGACGCGGACGTCGAAGCGCTCGCGGACGCCGTCGATGACGTCGAGGAGCGCGCCCTCGGGCGTCCACGTCCGGACGACCTCGCTCGTCGCGTCGCCCGTGAACGCGTCCGCGACCACCGCGAACATCGCGCGCATCTCGCTGGGGATGCCGGGGAGGACGTACACGTTCTCGAGAACGCAGCCGGGCGACCACGACTCGTCGGTCGTGATCGCTTGCGCGCCCTCGGGGAGGGTCGCGGCGGCGTCGAGGTTCAGCTGGAAGTCGTATCGGTCGGTCAGCTCCGGGTTCGCGTCCCGGAACGCCTTCGCGCGTGCTTCGAGGCGCTCGCGCTGCGCGCGGTCGACGACGAGGTCGCGCCCGAGGGCGTCCGCGACCGCTTCGACCGTGACGTCGTCTGGCGTCCCGCCGATGCCGCCCGTGCAGATGACGGCGTCGAACGCGTCTGCGTACTCGCGGACCGCGTCCGCGATGACCGCACGGTCGTCGGGGACGGTGAGGACCCGCGCGACGAGTGCGCCGCGGTCGGCGAGCTCGCCGGCGAGCCAGTTCGCGTTCGTGTTCACGGTATCGCCCGCGAGCACCTCGTCGCCCACGGTCACGATGGCGACCTCCACGGTCAGTCGCGGCGCTGGATCTCGCGCTTCCCGCTCGCGTCGCTCGCGTCCAACCGGTAGAACGAGAACGTCGTCTCCCGGGGGCGTCGCTCGAACACGTCGAACAGCGGTATCTCGACGCGCGAGAGGCCGTCCAGTATCTCGCCGGCGACGTCGGCCTCCTCGATGGAGTCGAGGGTGCCCTGCGCGACGACGCTCTCGTAGCCGTCCTCGCCCTCGTGGTGAACCGTGAACGACACCGGGTTGTCGAGGAGGTCGCTCTTGCTGGAGTCCCCGCCGGTCGCGAGCCGGAAGTACAGCGACGCGGTGTCGGCGTCGTACCCGTACGAGACCGGCAGCGAGTGCGGTGGCTCGTCGCTGCCGGTGGCGAACGCGAGGACGCCGACGCCGCCGGTCCCGAGGACGGCATCACGTGCGTCCGCGTCGAGCTGATGAGGGTCAGTGTCTTCCATGTGTTACTAGTCAGTACGAACCACGAAAAGCATGCCGTCGGTTCTCGTGGACTGGCCGATCGGGGGGTCGCCCAAAGAGCTACCCGGCGGGCGCTCGCAGAGCGAGGTATGCAGGTGGATACGTTCGGTAACGGCCGGGACCTCGTCTGGGTGATGGGGTGGGGGAACGTCGTCGATAGCCGACACGAACGCTGGCTCGTCGACCAGCTGGTCGACGTCGGGTACCGCGTGCACGCCATCGAACTACCGACGACGACGCCGGACTTCCAGCGCGATTGCGTCGCGCCCGTCCGCGAGTACCTCGACGACCTCGGAGCCGACAGCGAGAGCGACGAGTACGCGGTGCTCGCGCACTCGATGGGCGGGCTCGCGCTCGCGCACGTCGATCCGGACCCGAAGGCGGTCTACCTGAGCCCGTGGTGGGGGATGCACGACGTCCCCATCGTCCTCGAACCGCTGCTCGCGCTCCCCATCGCGCGACCGATACTCCCGTTCAGCGTCCCGCCAGAGGACCTCGGTGGGCTCGCGACGAGCGAGGACGCCACCGCGCCCACGCGCATCGCCCCGAAGTGGATTCAGACGATCCGGGCCGCACAGCGGTCGCTCCCCGCGCTCGACGCGGACGACCACGTGTTCTACGCGCCCGACGACGAGGTCGTCGACCCGCGCGCCATCGAGCAGCATGCGCCGGAGTCCCAGCGAACGACGTACGACGGCGGGCACGAACTGTTCGCGTCGGCGAACCGCGACGAGTACCTCCCGTGGCTGATCGACGAACTCCCCGGGCCGGACTGACCGGCGGCTTTCGCGCCCGGCGAGTCGTTCCGTTCGCCGCCGCGACAGAACTACTATGCTACCATACCACATACGCTGTGGTATGGTTCAGGAGACCGTCGAGTCCGCGCGCACCACCTGCAAGCACTGCGGTTTCAGCGCACCCGTCGGCGCCGACGTCTGGGACACCGCGACCCACCCGACGCTCGGCGACCTCATGCAGTGCCCCGAATGCGGGAGCACAGACACGACGAGCGGCTGAACGAACCCGAGAGGAGAACCCGACCGCGCGCGTACCGGAGTCAGGTCACGACGCGTCGACCGACCGGTCCTCGCGTCCGCCTCGGTCGCCGCCAGCGGCGACGTCGCTCGCGGACTCGCCGTCGGTCATCGACCCGAGGAGTCGCGCGAGCAGCGCGACGCTCGCGACCGTCAACGCCCCGAAGACGACGACCTGTTCGACCGGCGCGGGCATCCCGTCGGCCGCCATCACGACGACCATCGAGAGGATGGCGGCGCCGAGCGTCGCGACCTTCGCGAGCAACACGACCGCGAGCGCGTACCCCCACGGTCGGCGGTGATGGAGCCAGTACGCGGCGACCGCGAACCCGGGGAGGAGGACGCCGAGGTCGAGCGAGTGGATGACGTTCACCGGGATGTTCGCGTCCGCGGCGCTCGCGGGTATCGTCCCGTCGAGCGTCGCGGGCAGTATCTCGCTGAGCCACGCGAACCCGACGAGCGCGACGACGAGCACCTCGAACGCGACGACCGCGCGCAACCGGCGGCCGTCGAGCGCGCGCTTCACGCGCTCCGCGTCCAGCCGGAGTAGTCCGGCGACGAACGCACCGAGCGAGAGCGCGAGGAGCGCGACGTACGCGAGGTACAGCGGGTTGAACGTCGTCATGAACGCGTACGAAGCGTACGTGTACAGGAGGTAGCCGAGGACGCCGAGCCAGACGAGGTACCCGCGGAGGGACCCGCGGCGCGCCGCGACGACCGACGCCAGCAGCGCCGGGACGGCGACGGCGAGCGTGAGGAGGTCCTGGCCGCGCGCCTGCGAGACGAGCGTCGGCGCGTCCCGGTAGAAGTCGGGCGCGAGGAGGCCGACCGCGGCCGCGGCCGCGGCCAGCACCGCGATCACCGAGGATGCGAGGACGAGCGCTCGCGACGGCGGCGCGTGCCGGAGCGTGCTGCCCTGCATCGTCCCGCCGCCCTCGCTGGTCGGGTCGACCGACGCGCTCATGACCGGGGTTCCTCCATCCGGCGGTCTGTCTCCTCGACGACCTCGCGGTCGACGAGGGCGTCGACGGCGTCGACGAACGACGCGACGTCCTCCCAGTCCGTGTACTCGTAGTCCTTCGACGCGTCCGTGTCACCGGTCGCGTCCTTCGCGATGCGCTTCATCATGAACCGCTTCAGGAACCCGTACTTCGAGTACCGGATGGCGCCGGCGAACCCGCCGACGACGTCGGGATGCCAGCCGGTCGCCTCGCGGAACTCGTCGACGTACCGCGCCGCGTCCGCCTGCCGGTCCGGGTCGGTGGACGCGGACGACAGCGACACCTGGAAGAACGCGCTCGGACGCGTCGCGAGGACGTCCCGCCACTCGCTCGCGAAGTCGACGACCTCGCCCTGGTGCTTGCCCACGTGGATGGACGCCCCGACGACGACGGCGTCGAACGCGTCGACGTCGTCCACGTCACCGGGTTCACCGAGGTCTCGCGTCGTCACCTCGTGCCCGCGCGCCGCCAACTCCGTTGCGACGTGGTCCGCGACCTTCGCGGTCTGTCCCTCGCCCGTGCCGTACGCGATGAAGATGGTGCTCATACCGATAGAGACGCGCCGAGAGGGGATATACGACGTTCACGGCTCTCGGGGTGCGAGAACGAACGCCGCTGAACCGCTGGCGTTCGACCGAGAGCGAGCGCCTGGGACGACGCCGTCAGTCGGCGGCGTCGACGACCTCGTAACTGATGTTCGCGTCCCGGAGGCGGTCGGTGTGCGCGCTCAGTTCGTTCGTCGACGCGAGCAGGAGCACGGAGAGCCCTTTCGTCGCCGCCTCCTGGACCGCCGCGGGCGTCCCGAACCGGACGTCGGGCGTGACGTCGCAGCGGCCCGCGGCGACGAACGCCTCCGTGCCCGCGGTCGCGACGAGGTCGTGCTCGCTCGCGAGCGCGGCGACGCGCCCGGGGTCGACCGCCCGACTCCCACCGTCCTGCACGCGCGGCACGCTCACGACCGTCACCGACCCGAGCTCGTAGTCGACCACGCCCTCGAAGTTCGTCACCCCGACGTCCTCGCCCTCGGCGGCGTCCGTCACCGCAACCGCAGTTGCACTGCCGGCGTCGCCCGCGATCGCGCAGAGGACGCCGTCGCGCATCGTCACCGACACCGTCTCGCCCTCCGCGACGTCGGTACGTGCGACCGCCGTCTCCACCTCGACCTGTCCGATGACGTCGCTCGCGACGTGACTCACGTACTCCTGGAGACCATCCGTCTGCCCGATGAGCCAGTCGACGCCCTCCTTCGTCACCTCGTACCGGCCACGGCCCTCCTTCACGACGAACCCCTCCTCGACGAGTCCCTGCAGGTAGTCCGAGACGGCTTGCGCCGTCACACCGATCTCGTCGGCGATCTCCTGCTGGCTCACCGCCGGCTGGCGCTCCGCAATCTGTACGAGAATCTGATAGCGGGTCGCGGACCGCTTGCTCCGGAGGACGTCCGCGTCCGACTGCGAGTGGTCGGGCATCGCTCCGCGCTAGGGAACGCGAGGACAAGTACTTTTGTGGTAACACCGGCACGGTTGTCCCAGTCCGCCCGTATCCAGTCATCTATCAAACCTGACTTGCGTTCCGCGTGGTTCGAGGCCGCGACCGCTCGCTCCACCGGCGTCGACTGGTCGCCACTCGCTCCACCGGCGTCGACTGGTCGCCACTCGCTCCACCGGCGTCGACTGGTCGCCACTCGCTCCACCGGCGTCGACTGGTCGCCACTCGCTCCACCGGCGTCGACTGGTCGCCACTCGTTCGAACGAGTGACCGACGGGACCGTCCCGTCGTCGAATCCACCTCTAGGAGTCTCATAATAACGGGGGCTGGTGGCGTACGTGCGGGTATGGACGTCGACCAGACCGGTCGCATCGCAGACGACGTATTGGCGGAAGTGTCGAACGCGGTCATCGCCGACGAGAGCGTCCTCGAGACGATACTCGCAGGCGTTCTCAGTCGCGGACACGTCCTCCTCGAGGACGTTCCGGGGACGGGGAAGACGCTGACGGCGCGGAGCTTCGCGGACGCGCTCGACCTGTCCTTCTCCCGCATCCAGTTCACGCCGGACCTCCTCCCGGCGGACGTCACGGGGACGTACGTCTTCGACGAACAGGAAGGCGACTTCGAGTTCAACGAGGGCCCGATATTCGCGAACGTCGTGCTCGCCGACGAGATCAATCGAGCGAGCCCGAAGACCCAGGCCGCGCTGCTGGAGGCGATGGAGGAGGCGCAGGTGACGGTCGACGGTGACACGTTCCAGCTCCCGGACCCGTTCGTCGTCATCGCGACCCAGAACCCCGTCGAGCAGGGTGAAGGGACGTTCCCGCTCCCGGAAGCCCAGCAGGACCGCTTCCTCGTGAAGACGAGTCTCGGGTACCCGCAGACGGAGGGGAGCGTGGAGATGCTCCTGCGGCGCGGCGACCGTGACTCGCAGCATCCGAGCGCGCAGCGCGCGGTCGGCCAGGACGGCCTCCGGAAGATGCAGGCCGTCCCCGAGCGCGTCGTGGTCGAGGAGGACGTCGTCCGGTACGCGGTCGACCTCGTCGAGGCGACGCGCGAGGACTCGCGTCTCTCGGTCGGCGTCTCGCCGCGCGGGAACGTCCGCCTCTACGAGATGGCGCGGTCGTGGGCGGTACTGGACGGCCGCGAGTACGTCACGCCCGGCGACCTGAAGGCGGTCGCCGAGCCAGTGCTCGCGCACCGCCTCGTGTTGACGCCGGACGCGCGCGTGAACGACGTGACGAAGCGCGACGTCGTCCGGGACGTCCTCGCGGACGTCCCCGTCCCGCGCGTCAACCGGGAGACCGCGCGGACGCCGACGACCTGAAAGCGCGACTCCGTCCTCCTGGCGCGGGCACGACGGGCCGCTCGTCGAGTCCGCTTGCGCCGTGGCGCTGCTTCTCGCGGGTTCTCGGTGCTCGTCGCGGATTCCCACTGCTCCTTGCTGCTCCTCGCGGGTTCTCGCTGGCTCCGTCGCCGAGTCAGTGCGGAGACGCGGACTGGAATGGGGCGGTTACTCTCGTCGGGCGCGGCAGGTACTCTCGTCGGGCGCGGCAGGTACTCTCGGCGGGCGCGCTGGTCGTTCCCGTCGAGCACTGCGTTCTGCGAGGGCCGTGTGGCGTCGCGATGCGTCGGTTGCGCGTCGCAACCGAGCGGGACTGACTGCAAGAACCGTGCGAACCCGTCTCGCTACTCGTGGAGGACGGCCACGAACGCGACGACGGCCACGAGGACGATGGCGAACTGGCCGAGGTCGAGCCCGGGCGTCTGGAGGCCCTGGAGCGCGCGCCCGAGGAGGACCGTGAGGACGCCGACGGCTGCGGTCCCGGCGAGGTGCGTCGACTCGACGCGCCACGTCGACGCCTCCTGCCCGAGGTGCTCGCCGACGTTCACCGCCGTCTCGCCGGCGTCGTACGCGACGACGATCCCGACGGTCGCGAGCGCGAGCTCGTCGAACGTCGCGCTCTGCCCGACGCCCGCCATGAGGACGCCGAGGAACACGACGCCACAGCCCGCCTTCAGGAGCGTGCGCGTGCCCTCGCCGCGACCCGGTGCGAGCGAGACAGTGACGAGGAGTGCGCCGAGGAGCGCCGGCGCGACCGTCGCGAACGCGACCGCGCGCCCGACGCCCGTCCACGACCCCGCGATAGCGAGCAGGACGAGCGCGACCCCCGGGAAGCCGACGACGACGCCGACCAGGCGACGCCACCGCCAGGCGACCCAGAGCCCGGCCGTGACGAGCGCGACGCCCGCACTCCCCATGAGGAACGTGTCCGCGGTCGCGACCTCGAGCGCCGCGAGCGCGAACAGTGCCGCCGACACCGCGACGAGCGTACTGAGCGTCGTCGGCCGGAACGTCACCGACACCGGGTCCGCGTCCGCCCCGCGCGCGGTCCCGCCTCCATCGGCGCTCGTCGCCGAGGTCCCTGTTTCCGTCACGCGGACGCACCTCCAGTGAACGTCGCCCCGCCTGCGCGCTGGCGGGCGAGTGCAGCCTCGAGCGGTTCGTCGCTCTGCCACTCCACGGTCGGGATGCCCGCACTCCGGAGGCGGCGGACGCGCTCGGTGTACTGGACGCGCGCGAACCGCGTCCCCGGACTGTCGTCGACGGTGACGTCCGGTGCGACGACCGTGACCGCGTGCCCGAACGCGTCCAGGCGCCGCGCCGCGTCAACGATCTCGTCGTCACACAGCGGCGACAACAGGAGGACTTGCGTCCGCGACCGCAGTCGCTCGCGGAGGTCCGAGAGCGCGTCCTCGAGGTCCACGCTCTCCGACGGCGGCTGCGAGGAGAACGCCGCGTCCCGCGAGAGCAGCCGGCGGACGTCGGCGACGTGGTCCGGGCCCATCCCGGGTTCCTGCCAGACGAACCGGTGCGCGAACGCGGCGACGCCGACCTGGTTTCGGTCGGCGGCGAACGCGGTCGCGAGCTGCTCGCACGCGGCCGCCGCGAGCGCGACCGCGTGCGGGTCGCCGGGCCGCGACCGGTACGCGCACTCGCGTGCGTCGACGAGACAGACGACGCTCGCGGCCTGATCCTGCCTGAACTCGGTCGTGGACAGGTCGCCCGTTCGCGCGTAGCGGTTCCAGTCGATGCGGTTCATCGGGTCGCCGCGCTGGTACTCGCGGGTACGGTGGAACTCGATGCCGGCGCCGCCGTCGCTCCCGGCGACCTCGCCGCTCCGGTCGAGCGTCTGCGAGCGCACGGTCGTCGCCGCGAGCCCGCTCGTGCAGTCGATCTCGGTGTCGGTCGCGACCGACGTCTCCACCTCGTGTTCGCCGCTGAGGTCGCGCGCGACGACGGTCGCGGGCTCGAACGAGTGGATGCCGCGCTTCGCGACGACCGTGTACGAGAACGACGCGCTCGCGCCGGGGCGGAGCGTCGCGCCACAGCGCGGGACGCCGTCGGTCACGGTCAGCATCGGGGGGACGCCGTCGACGACGCGGCAGTCCGGGACCGTCGCGTCGCCGACGTTCGTCACGGTGACGTCCACCTCGACGGGGTCGCCGTCGCTCGGGTCGTCGTCGCTCAATCGCCGGTCGATCTCGAGTTCGGGCTCGCGCGCACTCGTCACCCGCGGGTAGGCGCCGTAGACGACGCCGACGGACGCGAGCAGGAGGAGCGACGGTCGGTTCGCGAGAACGCCGACGACGCTCGCGAGGAGCGCGATCGCGACGACGCCGCGCCAGCGGCGCGTCGTGCGGTCGGTCATCGCGACCCCTCCGTGCTCGCCGCACGACGGGTGGCGGTGGCGCGTTCCGGGGTCTCGCGCCGGGGCTCGTCGCGACCGGTCCCGGTGCGGTGGTCGCTGGACGGGTCGGTGCTGCTCTCCCCCGCGATGACCGCCGTCGTCCGGCGTGCGCGCCGCTGGAAGAGCGTGTCGCCGTGTGCGAGCGCGCCGAGGTACGCGCCGACGCCGTCGCTTCGGGCGACGTCGCGGGACGGCGCGTCGTCGGTTGCGAGGAACGCCGCCGCGGCCTCGTCGCTCGTCCACGACCCGTCCGCGACGCGTTCCCTCGCGTCGTCCCGACTACACGAGTCTCGGCGCGCGACCACGTCGACCGCCGTCCGTCGAACCTCCTGCCGGACCGCCTCCTTGCGGTCCCGGGAGACGTACGGGACGAACGCGACGCCCGACTCCAGGGCCTCGTCGACGGTCTCGCCCGGGCGGGGCATCGCGAGCGTCGCCTCCGGCGTCGGCATCGTCGCCTGGTCGAGCGCGCTCGCGCGCGCCGACACCGCCACCGGGACGGTGACCGCGAGCGCGAGCGCCGCCACCGCGGCCGCGACCAGGTAGTCGTTCCCGAGCAGTCCGACGAGGGCCTCCGTGGCCGACGCCGCCACGCTCGTCCCGACGCCCGTGATGGCCGCGCCGAGCACGACGAGACCGAGGCCGCTGGCGAGCACGCGCCAGCGCTTCATCGCCGCCCCCCGCGACCGCCCGCGTCCCCCGCCATCAGTCGCGCCCTCCGTCGTACTGGGCGCGGAAGCGCTCGAGGCCGTTGCGAGCGCGCCGGCGGCGCTCCTCGGTCTCCGGCGCGCGCCCGTACTGCACCTCCTCGAAGGGTTCGTTCACGTCCTCCACGACGGACGCGTCGACCCCAGCTTCGCGAGCCCGCTCGGCGCACTCGTGGGGTGCCGCGGACCGGACGTCGCCGAGCCCGAGTGCCTCCACGAACTCGTACCAGGCGGCCGCGACGTCGGTCTCCGGCGCCGGCTCCGTCCGAACCGAGGTCGCCGACCCGCCGACGTCCTCTGAGGCGGCCGAATCCACGAGCCCCCAGTCCGCGAGACGCGCGCGGATCGCCGCGCGGAGCGCGTCCCGATACCGGACCGCGAGCGCGACCGCCGTCACGAGCGCCGCGACCGGGAGGAGCGAGCCGAGCACCCCGAGCAACCACTGCAGGACGTCGACCAGCCGGTCGAGGAGCGACCGCACGACGGACGGGGCACTCGAGGACCCCGACGCGCCGCCGCTGCTCGCCGATTCCTGCTCGTCGCCACTCGCGTCGCCCCCACTCCCTTCCCCGCCGTCGCCGCCGCTCGCGCTCGACTGCTCGCTCTCGCCGGCGCTTCGGGCCGTGCTGTCGCCCGACCCGCTGCCGGATTCGGCGGCCTGCCCGCCGTCGGACTGCTGTTGGCCGCCGCCGTCGTCGCCGGGTCCGCCCTCTGACTGGACCTGGGACTTCACTTCGACCGCGCTCTCGCTCCCGATCGGTAGTTCGGAGGAATCGATGTCGATGACGTCGTCCGGGTTGGTCGTCACGGTCGACTCCATCGTCGTCGCCGCCGTGCTGACGGCGAACAGACAGGCTACGCAGACGGCGACCGTCGCGACTGACTCCCAGTTCATATGGCTTGCCGAGACCCGACGTCGCCAACGGGTTTTATTATCGGGACCGTAACCGCGTGTCGTCCGATTCTACGTGCACGAGCGTCCACGCGATTACCCATCGAGTAACTCCCGAGACGGCGTGCAACAGTGCGCTATGCGCCCGATAATAACGGGCGTACGGCTCGCGTCTTGGCGTATGTCGGGTGCGACGGTAGACGATCGAGTTTCGACAGTCCCGTCGACGCGTGCGCGTCGACCCGCCGAGTCGCCGGGGTCTTGCGTCGAGCGGCCGCCACGGAACCGGCGGCCCGCTCGCGACCGCAACCACGGAGGTGTCGTGCGATGACCGACGGGAACGCGGTCCGGTCGCCATCGAGCACGGAGATACTGCTCGTCGGCGACGCGGACCGCCTCGCGCCGGCGCGCTCCACGCTCCAGGACGTCTTCGAGGAGGTGCAGTTACGCTTCCAGCGACGACCGAGCTCGGCGACGTCGTTCGTCCAGGCGGCCGGGCGACCGCCGGGCGACGAACTGGATTGCGTCGTCCTGGACGCGGCCGCAGTGGACGAGGACCCGGCCGCGCTCGTCCGGACGCTCGGGGATGCGTACGCGGACGCCCCGCTGTACGTCGTGGTGGACGACCCGGGGGCGTTCGGCGCGGAGGCGGCACTCGACGCGGGCGCGACCGACGTCGTCCGGCACCAGTTGACCAGTCGGTCGGTGTTCGGGCACCGCCTCCGGGACGCGCTCGGTCAGGACTCGCACGCCGCGAGCGCGGACACCGCATCGGACCGGCGCGCCGACGACGACGCCTTCGACGTGCCCGACGCGACCGAGGGGGAGAGGGAACCGACGGACGGTCACGGCGACGACCCACCCCGCGAGCGCGCGTCGAACACCTCGCGGCCGACCGCGCCGTCGGACGCGCCCCTCCGCGACGTCGACCGGACCCGCGACGTCGACCGGACCCGCGACGTCGACCGGACCCGCGACGTCGACCGGATCCGCGACGTCGAGAACGAACTCGTGCAAGCGGACTCGCGCGAAGCGATCGAACAGGCGCTCTGCGAGCACATCACCGAACTCGACGGCATGGCGTTCGCGTGGTTCGGCGCCGCGATCTCCGAGTACAGCGCCATCGCGCCGCGCGCGTGGGGTGGCGACGGCGAGTACCTCGGGCGCGTCTCCGTCGACCCGACCGAGAACGACGGGCCGACCGCGCCGCCAGCGGTCCGCACGCTCGTCTCCGGGAACACCACCGAGGTCCCGACGCTCGTCCCCGGAACGGCCGACGTGGAGGTCGGTGGCGAGTGGCGCGACGTCGCCGTCGAGTGCGGATTCCGGTCCGCGCTCAGCCTCCCGGTTGCGTTCGACGGCGTCCACCACGGGATTCTCACGGTGTACGGCGACGAACCCGGCGTCTTCCAGGACCACCAGGGGACGGTCGTCCGCGAACTCGCGACGACCGCCGCGTACGCGCTCGACACGCTCGAGGAACGCGAGGCGGGCGCGGAGACGTCGACGTTCGTCGCGGAGTTCCTCGCCACGACGCCGCGGACGTTCCTCCCGTCGCTCGCAGCGTCGACCGACGTCGAGGTCACGATCGACCAGCTCTACAAGAGCGAGAACCGAACACGCGCGTTCCTCTCGGTCCCGGACGGGCACGCGGCCGCGATCGAGCGGTTCGCGAACCGGCACAGTGCCGTGGTCGCCTCGCAGACGCTCCCCGCGGACGAGGAGCGCGTCGCGGTCGTCACGCGCGACCCGATCCTGGAGACGATCGCGAGCGAAGACGGGGCGCTCCGCGGGTTCGACGAGCGCGAGGACGGCGTGCACTTCACGGTCGAGCTGTCGACGGGGACGGACGTGGACCGCGTCCGGTCGCTCTTCGATTCCGCGGGCGACGACGTCTCCGTGCTCGCTCGCCGACACGTCGACGACAGCCGCGGGCACGAGGCCGGGTTCGCGGCCGGGCTGGAACGCCGGCTGTCAGCGACGGACTACGAGGCGCTTCGCACGGCGCACGCCGCCGGGTTCTTCGACGAGACCCGCCCGACAGGGATGGCCGCGGTCAGCGACCTCCTCGGGGAGACGACCCAGGAGACCGAGCGGCGAGTACGAAGCGCCGAAGCACGCGTGTTCGACGCGCTCTTCGACAGATGACCGCTGTCGTGACCCATTGCGGGGCGCGACGACGACCGGAGGGACCATGGACGATCTGAGTTCGGACGACCGGTACCCGGAGCCGTTCGGCTCGTGGCGCGACGACCCGACCCTCATCGACCTGTCCGGCCATGGGGACGACGGCGTGCCGCGAGTCCTGGAGCCGGGGACGCCGGCGCTCGTCTCCGAGGTCCACCTCGTCGGTGGGGACCTCGTCCTCAGTCCGACGATCAGGGCAGCGCCCGAGATGACGATCCGTCCGGACTACCAGACCGTCGTCGAGGACGGCGTGAAGATCCTGTTCTTCACGGTGACGGGCGACGACTACGCGTCGTTCGAGGACGCGTTGCTCGCGGACGACACCATCGGGGAGCCGACGCTCGTCGCCGAGGAGAACACGCATCGCGTGTACCGTGCGCGCGTCGCCCCGGCGACGAAGGCGGTGACGCCGACCACGGCGAAACTCGACATCTGGCTCGTGGACGCGAAGAGCGCGGACGGCGGCTGGCTCGTCCGCCTCCGCATCCCGAACCGCGACGCACTCCTCCGGTTCCGGGATCACTGCGGCGACGAGAACATCCAGTTCCACGTTCGCCGGCTGTCCACGCACTCCGCGGGCGACGAGCCGTTCGTCGGCCTCACGGAGACCCAGTTGAACACGCTCCAGACGGCGTTCGACGCGGGGTACTTCGACATCCCGCGTGGCGTCTCGCAGACGGAGCTCGCGGAGATGCTCGACATCTCCACGTCCGCGCTCTCCCAGCGGTTACGGAACGCGCTCGGACAGCTCATCGAGGGCACGGTCGCGGACGACGACCCGACGGAAGACCCTTGAGTCCCGGAAACCCGACGCGCTTCGACCGGTGAGGTCGCAGATTCCGGTGCGTGACGTGCTTCGACCGGTGACGTCGTCGAGTCGTGGTTCTCCGTTGCGTTGCGCGCGACGATTGCACTGCGTTTACGCACGACCGATTCCAGTTCAGGACCGTTCAGCACCGGCTCTTCGACGGGCGTTTCTCGCGGTGCCAGTGCCGACGTCGCCAGTTCCTCGCTCGGCTTCCAGTGCGCCGACGGCGGGCTCGTTCCGGCGATTAACGTCGGCGTTAGCGCGCCACGGCGCTTGCGGGACCGCAATCCGGACGTGGAACCATCCACGGGACGGCCCTTACCCGACCGATAAGTAAGGGCCTCGTCGGCGTAGCTCGCAGTAATGCCGACAGTCACCGCCATCATCCCCACGTACAACCGCGCGGACGCGCTTCCACGAGCGATCGAGAGCGTGCTCGCGCAGACCCACGACGACGTCGAAGCGGTCGTCGTCGACGACGCCTCCACGGACGACACGCAACTGATCCTCGAGCGGTACGCGGACGACGACCGCGTCCGGACGTTCACGCACCGCGAGAACAAGGGCGGGAACGCCGCGCGAAACACCGCGCTCGAGCACGCGACCGGCGACTACGTCGCGCTACTGGACTCCGACGACGAGTGGCACCCCGAGAAGGTCGAGCGCCAACTCGACCGGCTCGACGAACTCGGCGACGAGTACGTCGCCGCGTACTGCGACTGGGCGTACGAACTCGATGGCACCAGTGGGAGCGCGAAACAGGCGATATCGGGCGTGCTCTCGCACTTCCAGTCGAACGCCCCCGACGAGGGCGGAGCCGACGACCTCCTCGAACCGATCCTCGCGGACGACCTCCACACCGCGGCCGGGTCGACGCTCCTCGTCGAACGCGACGTCGCCGAGGCCGCTGGCGGGTTCGACGAGTCCCTCGACCGCTTCCAGGACACGGACTTCCTCATCCGCGTCGTCCTCGAAGGGAAGCTCGCGTACGCCGACGACGTCCTCATGACGCGGTTCGACACGGGGAGTCCCTCGGCAGATACGTACGCGGAGGCGAACGAGCAACTCCTCGAGAAGTACGACGACGAGATCGCGCCCCTCGTGACCGAGGGCGTTGACGTCCGCGGGCAGCGCGCGCTGTTCGTCGCGAAGCACTACCTCGCCGAGGGACGGTTCGGGCAGGGCTCGCGGCACCTCCGGAACGCGGCCGTCGCCGGCCCGCAACTCCCGGGACTGGCCGCGGTCGTCGCGTCCGGGCTCCGGCAGCGCCGTCGGACGACCGGCGTGCTCGTCGCCTCGACCGTCCTCCTGCTGGCGCTGCTCGTACTTGGAACCGCCACTGGAGGCGAGGAGTAGCATGCCGCGAGACGGGTCGCTCGCGGCGCTCCTCGACGCGCCCGCCGAGGTCTCGCGAGCGAGCGAAGCGAGTGCGCTCGCGGACGTCGCGGTCGCGTCGAAGGAACTGTTCGGCGTGTTCGCTGGTCGAGAGTCGTTCGACGCGCTCGCCGGCGACCGCCGGTTCGACCGCGTCGTCGAGGCGGCGGGCGTCACCGTCGGCGTGCGCTCGCCCGAGCTCGACGTCCCGAACCGGACCGCGGTCGCGACCGATGGCGAGGACGCGGTCGTCGTGTGGGGCGAGGCGTTCGCGCCCGACGCCCCACGGGGAACCGACCTCGCTGGCGTCGGGGACGAGACGCCGACCCCGGGCGAGCGCGGGAACGAGCACGCGCGCTGGCTCCTCGACGCCACGCGCGCCGTCGGCCCGGACGCGCTCGGGCACCTGAACGGCTCGTACCTCGCGGTCGTCGCCGTCGACGGTGACGCGTACGTCGCGACCGACCCGGCGCGCTCGTGGGACTGCCACTACACGGACGACCCCGGCGTGCGCGCGTTCGGGACGGACGCGACCGCAATCTCGCGTGCCGTCGTCGATCCGACGCCGGACGTCGACGCCGTCCGCGAGTTCCTCCACCTCGGGGTCGCCCTCGGCGAGAAGACGTTCCACGACGAGGTATCTCGCGCACCCATGGACGCGCTCGTCCGCGCCGACACCGTCGACGAGTTCGAGCGGTTCGTGCACGCAGACCCGGAGGAGAACGACGAGATGCGTCGGTTCGACCGGCCGCTCCGCGCCGGGACGACTGACGGCAGGAACGACGGCGGCGTCGACTGGGTCGGCGAACTCGCCGCGCGCCTCGAACGCGCGATCGCTCGTCGCTCGAACTACCCGGGGCGGGCCGGCGTCCTGCTGTCCGCGGGCTACGACTCGCGCGTCCTACTGTCGGCGCTCGACGACCTCGACGTCGCGTACACCGTCGGGCATCCGAAGGCCGACGAGACCGTGGGCGCGCGAGCGGTCGCCGAACAGTACGACGTCGAGCACGTCGCGTTCCAGCCCGACGAGCGCTACATCCGCCCCGTCGACGAGAAGGTCCGGTACGGACAGGGCGTCAAGGAGTCCCTGCACGTCCACCACGCCGGGTACGACGACCAGATGGACGTCGACACAATCTACCACGGCCTGCTCTGCGACACGTTCCTCACCGGGCACTTCCTCGCGCGCGACGGCGTGGACGCGTTCGGGAAGCGCCTGCCGCGAACGCGCCTCGACCCCGACCCGGACCCCGTGGACGCACTGCTGGGTACGTTCGGGTTCGTTCGCGAGGGCACGGACGCGATCGCCGAGCACGTCCCGGTCGCGAGCGACGACCCCGTCGGGTTCGTCCGCGACGCCGTCCGGGACGAACTGGACGCGGTCGCGCACCGCGCAGCGTGCGTTCAGGACCGCATCGACGCCGCCGGCATCCGGAACCAGCCGTCGATCCCGTTCCGCCGGCACCTCTACGACAACTACCGCGAGTCGTTCTTCGTGATGGACGCCGACCTCCTGGACTGGCATCTCGCCGCGCCCCCCGAAGCCAGGAACACGCGGACGTTCCTCGACGCGTGCCGTCGCATCGACGGGAACGTCCTCGACAACCGCCCGCCGGACCGTCCGTACGACAACCCCGTCCTGAACGAGGTCGAGGGGTTCGTCCGACGACTCACGCCGTTCGTCCGGTCGTTCGAGTCCGCGTGGCCCGACCGCCGCGAGCTCTACGCGCGAAACGACCTCGACGCCGAACTCTTCCCGGGCGACCCCGGCGTCCACGAACTCCCCGTCCGACACAAACTCCGCGTGCACGACGCCCGCCGCTGGACCACCCTCGGCACGCAGCAGGCGCCCACCGAGGCCAGCGACGCGCGCGAAGCCGGGTCCGCGGACTGAATCCGCTTCACGAACCGACGTCGTCTCGACGACGACCGAACCGGTCTCCCTTCTCGCCGCTCCCGAGAACGATACGTAACCGCATGCACCCCCTCGACGTTCGATGTCGCCCATGCACCCACTCGACGTTCGATGTCGCTCGTGCGCCCTTCGACGTTCGATGTCGCTCGTGCGCCCTTCGACGTTCGATGTGCTGCGTGCGTCGATTCGCGTCGATGCGATACTCGGCCGCGCGAGCGATGCGACTCTCGATGCACGACGAATCAGCGGCGAGAACGAAGCGGTCTCAGGCGAGCGCGGACTCGTAGACGTCCAGTAGGCGGTCGCCGAACTCCGCGTGCGAGACGACGCCCGCGGCGGTCGAGCGCGCGTTCGTCCGCGGGTGCTCGGCCGCCGCGAGCCGGTCGAGGCCGTCCGCGAGGTCCGGGTTCGCGTCCGAGACCACGCAGCCGGGCACGTCACCGACCACGTCCCGGACGAACCCGACGTCCGTCGAGACCACGGGGACGTTGCACGCCGCGGCCTCCTTCACCGTCATCGGCCCGGACTCGCGCTTCGAGGTGACGAGGAGGCAGTCGCTCGCGTTCATGTACGTCGGAACCTCGTCGTGGTCCACGCCGGAGAGCGGTCGGAGGTCGACGTCCGCGTCCGCGAGCTCGCAGACGCGCTCGGCGCGCGCGAAGTCCTTCTCCTCGCGCGTCGTGTCGTACGGGAAGAGTGCGATCGTCTCGCCCGTGGGCCACCCGACCTGCTCGCGCGCCGCGTCCCGGTTCATCGGCGCGAACAGGTCCGTGTCCACGCCGAACGGGACGTGCGTGTACGACGTCGAGAGCCCAGGTGCCATCGCACGACTCGGGAGGACGACCTCGTCCGCGGCTCGCGCGCTCGCTCGACTGAGCGCGCGCAGCCACCCGCGGTCGCTCATGAGGTCCGTCCCCCAGAGCGTCAGGACCGTCGGCGTCGTGACGTCCGCGAGCGCGTACGGCCCAACGAGCCCGTAGTTCGCGTGCACGAGGTCGTAGTCCTCGAGGGACTCCCCGAGGACGTCCGGGACGAACTGGAGGTAATCACTGGGCGTCCGCGGCTCGTCCGGCGCGTACGACCCCGGAACCGAGAGCGTCGTGCACTCGACCCCGCGGTCCTCGAGCTCGTCGACCTGTGCCTCGAAGAACGTGCGCGTACTCGTGATGAGTTGCAGGACCTTCATGCGTTGACTCGTGGGGGCGTCGACCGACGGGTCACGTCGGGGCCGCACGCTGCAGGCGCGACTCGGGCGCGGTCTCGCCCGTCACTTCCGCGACGATCACGTCCGTCACGTCGACCACGTCGTCGAGCAAGCGCTCGCGGCGCTCGGCCCACTTCGCGTCGTCGTACTCGCCGAGGATCGACTCCGCCTGCTCGATCGCGGCCTCGTGGCGGTCCGCGCCGTCGAAGTTGTACAGTAGTCCGTACGCTTCCTCGAGTTCGCGCGTGTACCCCATCGTGAGCGTGTTCACGTACACCGCGGGCGTCCCGAGGACCGCGCACTCCGCGGCCGTCGTCGCGCCCTCGCCGACGAACGCGTCAGCGTAGTAGAGGAGGTCGTGCATGCGTTCGGGCGCGACCGTCATCCGACGGTCCTGGTACTCGTCGGGCAGCGGCTCCTCGCTCGTGAACACGACCTCCGCGCCGGTCGCCTCCAGCCGGTCGAACACCTCCGTCACGTCCTCGAACCCGCCTTCGCCGACGTCGTGGCTCGCACCCCAGCCGTTGAAGCGCGCGACCACGAAGTCGTCGTCGGCATCGAGAGCGGCGTCGTCGAGCACGCTCGGGTCCGGCTCGAAACGCTCGGGGTGGAGGTACGCGAGCTCGTGCATCCCCGGGTACGTCGTCTGCGCGCTCCCCGCGTCGCCGTCGTAACACTCGGGCGTGACGACGCGGTCCGCGAACGGGTACGCGAGCGACTTGATGAGCGTCGCGTGCTCGGTGTCGTAGAACACGACGCTCTCCGCGCCGACGAGGCGCGCGACGTGAGCCGCCGCGACCCCACCGATCGCCGTGATGACGTCCGGCTGGATCGTCCGGGCGCGCGCCAACAGCCGCGCCTCGTACGTCGCCTGTACCTTCGCGAGCGACGCCAGCCCGTCGGACTCGCCCGCGAGCACTTCGTACTCGATGCCCGCCGCGTCCAGGATGTCGAGGTTCACGCCCATCCGGCGCGCGAACACGTGGACTTCGTGGCCCTGCGACTGGAGTTCGTCGATCGCGTGCTTGAAGAAATGCACGTGGCCGGGGTGCTGGATGGTGACGACGACCTTCACGCGTCGTCACCTCCGTGCTCGTTCTCCCTGCGATCCAGGACCATCCCGAACAGGAGGAAGGCGACGCCCTGGATCGCGACGAGCAACGACCCGTCGTCGTCGTCACCGTGGAGTTTCGTGACCACACCGGTGAGGACCGTGAGGACGCCGAGGCCGTAGAACATCGAGAGCGGGTGGAAGTCTCGCGCCACGTGGCGCTCCTTCAGTCGATAACAGAACCCTTCGAGGAGCGCGAAGGACGTCTGTGGCACGAACCCCGTCAGGGAGATCGTCGAGTTCTCGTCGCCGTACTCCGCGGGCATCGGGACGTCCTCGACGCGGACGCCCTCGACGTTCAACTGGACGAGGACGTCGTTCGTGTACTGGTGGTCGTCGCCGACCGCCGTCAGGTCGATCGCCGCCAGCGCGTCCCCGGAGATCGCAGTGTACCCGTTCTGGGAGTCCATCACGTTCCAGTGCCCGCTCGCGATCTTCGTGAGTATCGAGAGCAGCCAGTTCCCGACGAACCGGAACGTCGGCATCTCCTCGCGGTACTCGGCCTTCGCGAGCCGATTCCCTTTCGCGTACCCGGCGCGACCGGCGGCGACCGGCTCGACGAGGTCAGCCATGTCCGCGGGATCCATCTGGCCGTCCGCGTCCATCGTCACCGTCACGTCCATCCCGTCGTCCATCGCGCGACGATACCCGGTCTTGAGCGCGCCACCGGCACCCTGGTTCTCCTCGTGGCGGATCGGGACGACGTCCGGTGGGGCGGTTCCGCCGTCAGCGATCGACTCGACGGCCTGCGAGCGCTCCTCGCGGTCGTCGTCGGCCGCGCTCGCCCACGTCCGGTCGTCGTCGCTGGCGCCCGTTGCAGTCGTTCCGTCAGTTGCAGTCGATTCGGACGCGTTGTCCTCGTTCGTCGGTCGCATCGTCTCGTCGGTCCCGGCGGCGACGCGACAGATCTCCGCCCACGTATCGTCGGTCGAGTCGTCGTCGATCGCGTACACGCGGTCGACGTACGACGGCATCGACGCGAGCACGTCCGCGACCGTGTCGCCCTCGTCGTACGCTGGCACGACGACGGCGACGGTACAACCGTCGTACATCAGAGCACCTGATCCGTGATGTAGACCGCGTCGTCGTTCGCGACCGCCTCCGGCTCGACCGTGCCGGTGAGGTCGACGACGTACTGTTCGGTGCCGTCCTCCGAGACGAGGTCGGTCACGGAGACGTCTTCGGCCGCGTCCAGCGGACTGAACACGATGATAGCGTCGTAGCACTTCGTCGGCGCGGCGTCCGTGTTCCCGAGCGTCTCCGTCGCGGTGTTCGTGTCGTACCCGGTCACCTTGATGCCGCGTTCGCGGAGACTGCCGATCAGCGCCGTTACGGTTTCGAGCGACCCCATCGCGGAGTCCGTCTGCCGGAACCCGACAGTGAGTATCGAGGGGTCGTCGTCCGGCAGCCCCTCGTCGAGCATGCGCACGACGTGGTTCGTCGCCGATTCGCCGAATCGCCGGGAGACGTTCGGTATCTGGGCGTCCTGGTCGTTCCGTGAGAGTGATGTCATTGCTGGAAGGGGGTGCTGGGAACCGTCTGCGGTCCGCTCGAACCCACGCAACCAACCCCCATTATTATCTACCGGGTAAGTCCCGAAATCGACAGTCCCGGACTCTCTCGCGTACGATTAGTGGATTGGGACGGTGCTTACCTGGGCCGTAAGGAGAACTGATGGAGTCTATAAGAAAGAGGCGGGGGCGGGAATCCAGGGGTACGATGTACGTAGCCGTTCGGCGTGCCGTCCGCACAGCAACTCCCCCAGTTGAATCAGTTCTCGCTCGCTCGCGCGGAGGTGCGTGCGCGTGAGTCAAACCGTCCAGCAGCCAGACGTCGCCTCGAAGACGATCGGGGTCGTCGGCCTCGGATACGTCGGGCTGCCGCTCGCGGTCGCGTTCGACGACGCCGGCCTCGGCGTGGTCGGGTTCGACGTGTCGCGCGAGAAGGTCGACGCGCTCGACGCGGGCGAGGACCCCATCGAGGAGGTCGGCGACGACACCGTCGCGGCGAGCGACGCCGACTTCACGGCCGACCCGTCGACGCTCGTCGACTGTGACCTCGTCGTTCTCACCGTCCCGACGCCCGTCGACGACGTCGGCACGCCCGACTTCTCGTACATCGAGAGTGCGGGCGAGACGGTCGGCGAGCACATGGCGCCGGGGACGACGGTCGTTCTCGAATCGACCGTGTACCCGGGCGCGACCGAGGACGTGCTCGTGCCCGCGCTCGAGGCGGCGTCCGGGCTCGAACTCGGCGACGACTTCGGGGTCGGGTACTCGCCCGAGCGCGTGTCGCCGGGCGACTCGAAGCGCGGCCTCCGCGACGTCACGAAGATCGTGAGCGGCCACAGCGAGGACGCGCGCGAGGAGATTGCGGCCGTCTACGAGGCGGTCGTCGACGCGGGGATTCATCGCGTCGACGAGATCAAGACTGCGGAGGCGGCGAAGGCGATCGAGAACGTCCAGCGCGACATCAACATCGCGCTCGTGAACGAACTCGCGATCGCGTGCGACCACCTGGACGTGGACGCGGAGGCGGTGCTCGAGGCTGCGGGGACGAAGTGGAACTTCCACGACGAGTACCGGCCGGGGCTCGTCGGCGGGCACTGCATCCCCGTGGACCCGCACCTGTTCTCCTACGAGAGCGAGCGACAGGGGTTCGAACCGGACCTCATCGTGCAGGCTCGCGAGATCAACGAGTACATGCCGGCGCACGTCGCGGAGAAGGCGCGGAAGGCGATGAACGACGCGCGGACGGTCCCCGCGGAGACGGACCTGCTCGTGATGGGTGTCGCGTACAAGCCGAACGTCGGCGACATCCGGACGTCGAAGGTGAAGCCGATCGTCGAGGACCTCGCCGAGTACGGCGTCTCCATGACGGTCCACGACCCGTACGCGGCCGACGACGAGATCCGTGACGAGTTCGGCGTCGACGTCGTCTCCGACCCCGACCTCGAAGCGTACGATGGCGTCCTCTTCGGCGTCGGGCACGACGAGTTCCACTCGATCGAGGCTGCGGACCTCGTGAGCGCGCTGAATGGTTCCGGGTTCGTCGTGGACGTGCCTGGCGTGGTGGACGAGGACGCGGCGCACACCGCTGACCTAACCTATCGGAAACTTTGAGCGTTCAAAGGGTTTCGTATCGTTTTCCCTCCTGTTTCAGCTAGTTGTATCTGTTTCCATATGGATTGGAAAATCTTGCCTTCAGAGCCGAAATACTGGGTTTTAGCCGGTAATGGCTCGTTTATGCCCAGAATAGTCCCTCCCGAATCGTGGACGAACGCGATTATATAGCGAAACTGTTGGGATGGCTTTCGGGGTTTATTATCGCTCTCGCAAGTGTGTCGATAGAGACAATGAGTGACGTTGTAGACACCCCCGTGCACGAACTCGACGTTCCCGAAGAGATGCTCCCCGACGGTGAGGACGAGTTCAAGAAGGACGAGATGTTCCACCTCCTCCAGAACCGTCGCCGGCGTGACGTCCTCAGGTACCTCCGCGAGACCGAGGGCGCGGTCCGCATGCGCGACGTCGCAGAGCAGGTCGCCGCGTGGGAGAACGACACCACAGTCCAGCAGCTCTCCTCGGACGAACGCCAGCGCGTCTACATCGGGCTCTACCAGACGCACCTCCCATCGCTCGACGACGAAGGCGTCATCGACTACAACCAGGACCGCGGGTACGTGGAACCCCAGCCGCTCCTCGAGGAACTCGTCCCGTACCTCGACGACCCCGAGGACGCCGACGAGGAGGAGGAGGAGACGGCGGGCGACGCCGACACCGAACGCGACTGGCACCAGTACTACTCCGCGGTCGCCGCCCTCGGCGTCGCCTCCTTCGTCGGCGCCCAGACCGGCGTCCTCGCGGTTTCCAGCGAACTCCTCCTCGCCAGCATGATCGCCCTCCTCGTGCTGGTCGTCGGCGCGAACGCCACCAGTACCAGCGAGCGTTTCGCTGACGGCACCGACGCGGCAGAGTGACCACGATGGAGGCGCAACCGTCCCCGAACGACGAGCGACCGGTGTGGACGCGCGACGCCGTCCGTCGCGCGTTCGCGCTCGCGCTCGTCGTGGTCGTCGGGGTCGCAAGCGCCACCCCCGCTGCGGTGGCCGCAGCCACCCCACAGGACCCGACTCGAACCGCAACGGTCGGGTCGCCCTCGACGCTCGCCGGCACCACCGGCGAGACGACGACGGTGAACCAGTCCACGGCAGCGGTCGAGTCCACGACAGCGAACGGGACGACGGCAGCGACACCGACGATCTCGCGGGTGTCGTTCAGCGGACCCGCGGTCGTCGACTACAACGGTAGCTTCCAGCGGTTGCTCTGGGCGGACGCGAACCATACCGCGACGGTGTCCATCGACACGCCGACGACCGCCCGCGACGACCGCGTCGTCGTGTGTCTCGAACGCGAGAAAGCGTCCGATGAGACGACGACGCAGTCGAACGCCGTCTGCCAGAACGCGACCCTCAGCGGGAACGCGACCACGGTCGCGTTGTCCTCGAACGGCTGGCCGTTCAATCGCACCGGCAAGCAGCCGCTCACCGTCACGCTCCGGAACGACTCCGCAGTCCTCGATCGGACGGAGATGACGGTCGTCGTCGTCGGGAAGCAGGCGGACCTCGACGATGACTCGCTCTCGAACCAGCGCGAGGTGAAGGCCGGGACGAACATGACGGTCTCTGACACCGACGGCGACTCGCTCAGCGACGGCGCCGAGGTGAAGAAGCACGGGACGAACCCGCTCGAGACCGACACCGACGAGGACGGTGCGCGCGACGCACGCGAGGTATCGGTCGGGACCGACCCCACTGACCCCGATACCGACGGCGACGGCATCAGCGACGGCGAGGAACTCGACAAGGGCATGAACCCGCTGACCGTCGACTCGGACGAGGACGGGCTCGCTGACCCGAACGAACTCCGTCTCGGCACGGACCCGACGAACGCGGACACGGACGACGACGGCCTCTCGGACTTCCAGGAGCTCGTGAACGGCACGGACCCGACGCTCGCGGACACGGACGACGACGGTCTGACGGACGCGACGGAACTCGAGGTCGGGACGGACCCGACGGCGTTGGACTCGGACGGTGACTTCCTCGCGGACGGCTTCGAGCGACGGCTCGGGACGAATCCGTCGGACCCGCTGTCGCCGTTCGGGTTCCTGCTCGCGTTCGGCGTCGTCGCGCTGTTCGGTGCGCGGTACGCGTCGCCTCGGATCGACGAGGAAGCGATCCGGGCGCGCCTCGGCTGGCTGGATTCGAACGGCGACCGGAACGTCGACGACGCACCTGCCGGGGACGCGACCCCGACGGCAAGCACGACCGACGCAGGGTCCAACGCGTCGTCGACGGAGCCCGTCCACGACGTTCCGCGACCGGACGCGTCGCCGGACGAGACGACGCCGCCGGTGATGACGGACCAGGAGCGCGTGAAGCAACTCCTCCACGAGCACGGCGGTCGACTCCAGCAGACGACGGTCATCGAGGAGACCGACTGGTCGAAGTCGAAGGTCAGTCGCCTCCTCTCGAAGATGGAGGACGACGGCCAGCTCCGGAAGATCAGCGTCGGCCGTGAGAACCTCATCGCGTACCCAGAGGACGAGAGCGAGGATTCCGCGTCTCCGAGACCCTGAACGCTCGGGGTCGCGTCGCCCGCCTCGTGGGAGACGCCGTTCGAAGGACCGACTCGCCTTCTCGATGCACGACCTCCGACCACACTGGTTCTGGCTCCCTCGTCGATCCGCGCCGGTAGCCACGCACCCGCTCGTCGCCACCGCCACTCGTTCGCGGAACGAACCCGAATCGGCCGAGGGGAATCCAACGCGAGCCACGGAGCCCGGGCACCGCGGTCGCGGAATCCACCCCGTCCGTGAGGATTGGCCGACTCGGTCCGAACCCAGCCGGTCCGTGAGGATTGGTCGAACCGGTCCGAATCCACCCCGTCCGGGTTGGGTCTGTGGGGTGGATGCGAACGCGCGGGCGTCGACGGCGACGGCTGACGCGTCGGCCGCGGCTGTCGGACGCCCGTCATCGGCGCTCCACCGGTTCCCGAAGTTCCCACCGACGGAACCGCGGGTCCGCCGAGTTCACCCCACCCTCAACGCACCACGGGTGGGGGTCGTAGGCGGGCGCCAGCGCGTCTCGCTCGCCCGCGTCCCGGACGAGGGAGGAACCGAGTCAGCGCCTGCGACGCTCGATGAACGATTTGAACGGACCGCTACAACGGAACCCGTGCTCCGGAACGATTCGATGCGGAGCGCGCTCGAACCGCCGAATCCCTTACCGCTCTATTAACAACTGTCTTACCGACTCTATAGTAAACAGGTCGGGAACACAACCCGAGAAGCACACCCGCACCCCATCGCTGGCACAGGCGGGACACAGACCGGATTGATCTACACATGACCGACCATACCCCCCCGGAACGTCACGCTGACGACCGGACGACGATCAGCACGCCCAGCCCCCCGACGACTACCGCAACCGACTCGAACGAGGTGACCGCCTGATGTGTGGCATCATCGCGTGCCTCGGCCCCGACCGGTCAGTCGACCGACTCTTCACCGGCCTCGAGAACCTCGAGTACCGCGGCTACGACTCCGCGGGCGTCGCCATCCAGAACGGACACGGCGTCGAGGTTCACAAGCACTCCGGTCGCGTCAACGAACTCAAGGACGACGACCTCCTCGACAAGCAGTCCTCGCTCGGTATCGGGCACACGCGCTGGAGTACGCACGGCCCGCCGACCGACGAGAACGCTCACCCCCACACCGCCGACGACGGCCGCGTCGCCGTCGTCCACAACGGCATCATCGAGAACTACGACGAACTCCGCACGCGACTCGAAGCCAACGGCCGCGAGTTCACGAGCGATACCGACACCGAGGTCATCCCGCACCTCATCGACGAACGCCTCGACGCCGGCTACGAGCTCGAGAACGCATTCCGCGACACCGTCCAGGAACTCGAGGGTAGTTACGCGATCGCAGCCCTCGTCGAGGACGAGGAGGCGATCTACGCCGCCCGCAAGGGGTCACCGCTCGTCGTCGGTCTCGGCGACGACTCCTACTATCTCGCGAGCGACGTCCCGGCGTTCCTCGACTACACCGACGACGTCATCTACCTCGAGGACGGCGACGTCGCCGTCGTCACCGACGGCAACCTCGAACTCATGGACGTCCACGGGAACTCGGTCTCGCGCGAGGTCACCACGGTCGACTGGGACCCCAGCGAGACCGGGAAGGGCACGTACGACCACTACATGCTCAAGGAGATCAACCACCAGCCGACCGCGCTCGACAACACCATCCAGGGCCGCGCCCTGGCGAGCGACGGACGCGTCGTCCTCGAGGACTTCCCGCCGGGGACGTTCCATGACCACCGAACCGTCCACCTCGTCGGCTGCGGCACGAGCTATCACGCCGCGATGTACGCGGAGAAACTCCTGACCGACGGCGACATCCAGGCGGACGCCTACCGCGCGAGCGAGTACGACCTCCAGGCGGAAGTGACCGACGACACGCTCGTCGTCGGCGTCACGCAATCCGGCGAGACCGCGGACACGCTCTCCGCGCTCCGGAGCGCGAAGGAAAGCGGCGCGACGGTCGTGACCGTCACGAACGTCGTCGGCTCCACCGCCGCGCGCGAAGCCGACAACGCGCTGTTCATCCGCGCCGGCCCCGAGATCGGTGTCGCCGCGACGAAGACGTTCTCGTCGCAGGTCGTGTCCCTCGCACTCCTCAGTCAGTGCATCCTGAGCGACATCGAGGACGCGACCGCGCACGAGAACATCCAGTCGCTCCTGAACTCCCTTCAGGCGCTCCCGGATCACATCGACCGCGTCCTCGAGTCGACGCGCGCCGAAGCGATCGCGCGCCGGTACGCCGACGAGGAGGCGTACTTCTTCATCGGTCGCGGGATGGCGAACGCCGTCGCGAAGGAAGGCGCACTGAAGTTCAAGGAGATCACGTACGAGCACGCCGAAGGGTTCGCCGCGGGCGAACTCAAGCACGGCCCGCTCGCGCTCGTCACCGACCGCACGCCCGTGTTCGCGGTGTTCACCGGGGACGAGGAGCAGGACTCGAAGACGCTGAACAACGCGAGGGAAGCGAAGACGCGCGGCGCACCCGTCATCTCGGTCGCGCCCCCCGACCACGACTCGATCGGCTTCGCGGACGCACACCTCGAGGTCCCGGACACGAACCCGGAGTGGCTCGGGCTCCTCGCGAACGTCCAACTTCAGTTGCTCTCGTACCACGCGGCCGACCAGCTCGACCGTCCGATCGACAAACCCCGGAACCTCGCGAAGAGCGTCACCGTCGAGTGACACTCCGCGCCAGTTAACGGGTGCATCTGGGGCTTTACCGGGTGCCTTTTCTGGACTTACGCATCGGATAGTAAGGTACCTTCCACGCAACCACTGGAACACATGCAACACCGACGCGTTCATCGAACCGATATCGAACCGACAGCCGCCGGCGCAAGCGTGTTCGTCGAGCGCGGTGAGACGAGATGAGCGAGGACGGACTCGACGTCCTCCTCATCGGAATCGACGCGGGCTGCCCGGACGTCTTCGACCGGCTCTCGGAGACGAACTCGATACCGACGCTGGAGACGCTGACCGCGGAGGGGACGAGCGGCTCGCTCGAATCACAGGTCCCGCCGTGGACGCCGTCGGCGTGGCCGTCGCTGTACACGGGCGTGAATCCCGGGAAGCACGGCGTGTTCGGGTTCGTGTCCTACGACGGCTACGACTGGCACGTCAGTAGCGCGGATCACGTCGACGAACGCACGCTCTGGGAGCTCCTCGACGAACAGGGGAAGTCGAGCGTGGTCGTGAACGCGCCCGTGACGTATCCGCCGCCGAGCATCGACGGCGCGATCCTCCCGGGCTTCATCGGGCCGGAGGAACCGCGCTGTCACCCGGAGGGAACGTTCGACGAGGTCCGGGAGGCTCTCGGCGAGTACCGCGTCTACCCCGAGTACGCGCGCGGCGACGACTCGTACTCGGAGGCGGAGAAGATGGACGAGTACGAGACGCTCGTACGGATGCGCGGCGAGGCGTTCCGTTACCTCGCCGGGGAGCACGACCCCGACTTCGGGTTCGTGCAGTTCCAGAAGACGGACACGGTCTTCCACGAGTTCGGTGGCGACTGGGAGAAGGTCCGACGGGTGTACGAGGCGACGGACGACGAGATCCATCAGATTCTCGAGGAGCACGACCCGGATACGGTGTTCGTCGCGAGCGACCACGGCATGGGGAAGTACGAGGGCTACGAGTTCCGCGTGAACGACTACCTCGAGGACGAGGGCGTCGTGGAGACCACGCTCGGCGGGAAGGGCATGCCGTCGTGGAACCCGATCCGGCAGGACCTCCGCGAGGGGAAGGACGTCGACTCGTGGGAGCCGGGCGTGGTCGAGAAGGTGGCGTCCGGTGCGGCGAAGGTCGGCCTCACGGCGAGTCGCATCCGGAAGGCCCTGGAGCGGGTGAATCTCGAGGACGTGGCGCTCCGGTACGCGCCCGCTGACGTGGCGCGCACTGGCAACGAGCAGGTCGACTTCCCGTCGTCCACGGGCTACCTGCGGTCGCGGACTGAACTCGGCGTGCGATTGAACGTCGAGGGCCGCGACCCGTCGGGCGAGGTGTCGCCCGAGGAGTACGACGAGGTGCGCGCGGAGATAATCGAGTCCCTCCGAACCGTCACGGACCCGGACGGGAACCTCGTGTTCGAGGAGGTCGTGCCGCGCGAACGCTACTTCGAGGGCCCGCACACGGACGAGGCGGTCGACATCGTCACGATACCCCGGGACTTCCAGTACTTCCTCTCCGATCAGGTCCGCGGCGAGTACTTCGCGGAGCCGACGGAGTCCTGGAATCACAAGATGGACGGTATCGTCGCGGCGTGGGGCGAGGGCGTGGACGCGAGCGCGGACCTGTCGGACGCGCACCTGTTCGACGTCGCGCCGACGATCCTCGCGGCGCTCGGGATGCCGACGAGCGACCGGATGGACGGCGACGTGCTCCCGGCCGTGGCGTCGACGAACGAGCACTCGTATCGCGAAGTCGAGGCCGCCGGCGAGGAGGCGTCGCCGGAGGCAGCGGTCGAGAACCGTCTGAGCGACCTCGGGTACCTCGAGTAGTTGTCCGGTCGTCGTCGCCGCGCCCCGTCGGTCCTGTTAGCCGGTTGCTGTGTTTCTCTCGCGTGCCACGTCCTCGAGTGACGACATCCGCTGGGTGGTGATGGAGCGGGTGTCGTCTCGGCGTCCGTCGGTGTCTGTTCGTGGCCACGACGACCGGCGCCGTCGCCGAGACGACGCGTCGCTCCTGGACGATGGGTGGTCGAGGGGAGAACGAGTGCGGGTTGGTTGGCTGGTTGGCTGGTCGCGTCGAACCGAGAGCGACCGTCAGTGACGTCGGAGCAGGCCGACGGCGCCCGTCGCGATGACCGAAAGGACGGCCGCGGACGTGCCCGCGGTTCCGTCTGACCCCACGTCAGTCGCCGCGAACGAGAGGTGGGCCATGCCCTTCGCCGGGGTGACCGTCACCTCCAGGTCCTCCCCGGTGGTCGTCGTGTTCGTCGTCTCCGTCGTCGTCGTGGTCGTCGTCGTGGTCGTCGGCTCCGTCGTCGTCGTGGTCGTCGTGGTCGTCGTGGTCGTCGGTTCCGTCGTGGTCGTCGTGGTCGTCGTGGTCGTCGGTTCCGTCGTGGTCGTCGTGGTCGTCGTGGTCGTCGGCTCCGTCGTGGTCGTCGTCGTGGTCGTCGGCTCCGTCGTCGTCTCCGTCGAAGATGTCGATGTCGACGAGGTCGTCGTCTGAGTCGTCCCCGTCGTCTGAGTCGTCCCCGTCGTCTGAGTCGTCCCCGTCGTCTGAGTCGTCCCCGTCGTCGTGGTCGTCTGGCCCTGCGTCGTCGTCTCCGCTGGCGCCGTCGTCGAAGGAACTGTCGTTCCAGTCGCCGTCGTCGTCAGGGTCCCGACCGTCGTAGTCGTCGGCTCGTTCTCCCCCGACCCCGGGTCGTCGGCGCCGCCGACGAGGCCCGCGGGGACGGCCGCCAGCACGACGCCGATCCCCAGGAACAGGATCCCGAGGATCGCGAGGCCTTTCTGGGACCCGCTCATGCCTCACCACTGGAACCCGACGCGCTCGTTCGCGGGCCAGGCCGCCACGACCACGACGGCCGAGAGCATTCCAACGGCCAGCGTGTACTCGATACCTGTTCGTCTTCGTCGTCGAACGTCGATCGCAACTGGTGCATCGATGACTCTATTCGAACCACGATCCGAGCCACCATGTTTATCGGCTCACTAAGAATCTGGAGCGTCTCAGGGGCTTATCTGGCGGGGCGGCGTGGACGTAGGTATGGATTCACGGGACTGGCAAGCCATCGTCGACGACGTTCCGTCGCCGGAACGAACGGTCGACGTTGCCGCTGACGCGTCGGGAGACGCGTGGTCGCTCTTCGCCGCCGGCGACGTGAAGTATCGACACCGGACAGCGACGGACGCACCCGTCGGGACCGCGCTCGCATCGCGAGCGCGTAACGCCGACGTCGCGACCGCGAACCTCGAAGCGCCCGTCGCCGGCTACGGCGAACCCATCGCGAAGTCCGGGCCGACGAACGACACCGACCAAGAGGTCCCCGCGATACTGGACGCCGCCGGGTTCGACTGCGTGACGCTCGCGAACAATCACGCGATGGATTACGGCGCCGACGGCCTGTTCGGGACGATCGCCGAATGCGAGGACTCCGGTCTGACGACCGTCGGCGCTGGCGACACGGAAGACGCCGCGATGATGCCCGTTCGCTTCGACGTGAACGGGACGTCCGTCGCCATCTTCAGCTTCTGCGAGCGCGAGTTCGGGACCGCGGACGCGGATGCGCCCGGGACTGCGTGGCTCCACCATCCCGAAACGCTGGAGCGCGTTCGCTCGACGGAAGCGGACGTCGTGGTCGTGAACGCGCACGGCGGCGTCGAGTTCGTGCCCGTACCGCCGCGCCACCATCGGCGGCGACTGCGGGAGCTCGTGGACGCGGGCGCGGACCTCGTGGTCGGCCACCACCCGCACGTCCCGCAGGGCTGGGAGGTGTACGACGACGCGCCGATCTTCTACAGTCTCGGGAACTTCCTGTTCCCGATGCCCGACCGCCCGAGCACGCAGTCCGGGCTCGCGATCGACGTCACGTTCGCGGACGACGCCGTCAGCGAGGTGACGTTGATACCGACGGAGACCGTCGACGACACGGTCCTCGCGGCCGGCGATCGGTTCGACGCGGACGAACGCCTGTCGTACGTCCATCGGCTCGCCGAGGTCACCGCGGACAGCGAGACGCACCGCGCGTTCTGGCAGAGCGTCGCCGTGGACGTGTTCCAGCAGCGGTACACGCGCTGGCTCCGACGGGCGGTCGCCGGCGACTTCGTCTCCCAGCTCACCACGCCAAGCCAGCACGTCGACCGGGACGTCATCTGGGACGCCGACGCGCGAGGCCCGCAGATGCTCGCGCTCCTGAACCTCCTCCGGAACCGCTCGCATCGCTCGCTCATGGAGACCGCGCTCGAGGTGCAGACCGGAAAGCGCGAAGACCGCCGCACGGAGCCCGTTACCCGCGAGGCGCGCGCGCTCCTCGCGGAGACCGAGGACGAACCCGTCAACGACCGGAAGTCGCCCGTCCGCGAGACGCTCGGTGCGGCACTGAGCAAGCTCTCGTAGCGCGCCCTGGCGCGCACGCACCGCTCCTCGACCGTTCTCGTCGCGGTCCGCTCGCCGTATCCCGATTTAAGACGATTCAAACAAGCGAAACTCGGGAGCGACGGGACCGGTCCGCGCTTCGGGTGCGGGTGGTTGCTGGGATGCCGTCGAGACTCGGTTCCGAGGGCGGGTCGAAGCGACGAATACCGCCTCTCCTGAGCGCTCAGACGTTCGCCATCGCGACGATACCGAGGACGACGAGCGCGAGCCCGACGAGCACGAGCAGGCGTTGCGTGCGCGCGGCGAGCGGGACGCCGCCGTCGCTCCGGAACGCCTTCCGACTCCCGATGGAGCCGTCGATCGAGCGACCGTCGCCACCGAGCGGTCCCGGGAGGGAGTCCAGGAAGTCCGAGAGCTCCTCGACGTCGACCGCGCCCGAGACGAGCGCCGCGGCGGCGAACACGACGAACCCGACGACGGGAATGATGACCAGTTCGAGGACGTCGTTCTCGATGATGCTCGGGAGGAGGTAGATCGGGACGGCAGCGATGACGGTCGTCACCGCGATCCGGACCGGCCGGAGGTCGTTCAGCGGGTCGTACCCGAGTTCGCGGGCCGCGTACGCGTTGAATAGCGGGAGGCTCGCGTACCCGATCGTGGTCGCGAGCGCCGCGCCCGCGGCACCGTACATCGGAATGAGGTTGAGGTTCAGTGCGAAGTTCAGGGTCGCGGACGCCCACGTCGCCGCGATCAGCGTCTTCACGTCGCCTTTCGCGTGACTGATCGCGAGCAGTGGGCGCGCGACCGCGAACCCGACGGTCCCCGGGAGCAAGAGCAGCAGCGGCGTGACCGCGGGCGTCATCTGCTCGCCGAGGTACAGCGGAACGAACGTGGACGCGAGCGCTGCCATTCCCATCGCGAGCAGGAGCGTGAGCAGGAGGACGTACCGCGTCGTCCGCGACGCCAGGTCCGTGATGCGGCCAAGGCGGCCCTGCTCCCAGAGGTCCGACGTCGACTGGATCATGACGCCCTGCACGGACCGCGGGAGGATCCAGAGGAACTGGACGAGCACGAGCGCGGCCTTGTAGTACCCGACGATCTCGCTCGACGCCGCCGACTCCAGCATCAGGACGTCGATGTGGTACAGGGACGTCAGGAGGAAGACGTACGCGATCGTCTCGTGGTTGAAACTGAACAGCTCCGAGTCCGGGAACCGCGACGGTGTCGACCCCGTGACCTTCTCGAGGGACAGGTGCTTCCGGACGACGTAGAGGCCGACCGCGACCGCGACGAGGCTCGCCGCGACCTGCGCGACGATGATGCCCGGGACGCCGAACCCGAGCGCGGCGAGCGCAACGGCGATCACGCCGAACACGACGCGGTAGAGGACCGTCAGTGGCTCCGAGACGTGCTCGAGCTTGAGGCCCATGAGCGTCCGACGGACGTACTCGCGGTACTGGACGGCGAGCGCCATCCCGCCGAGGAGGTAGAAGTACGGCGTGTACTTCTCGCCCCAGAGCATGGCGACGAGCCCGAGGTGTGCGGCGACCGCGAACCCGATCGCGGCGAGAACCGCGAGCAGCGTCGCCAGCCGGAAGTAGTACCCGAACACGTGATCCTTCCAGTTCGGCATCGACCGCTGCTCTGCGATGTACTTCTTCACACCGCTGTTCGTCCCCGAACTCATGAAGACCGTGAGGAGCGCGAACACGCTCATGATCGTCGCGTACTCACCGTACGTGCCCACGCCGAGGTAGTGGATGAGTAGCGGCGTGATCGCAGCCGTCACTACCAGTCCGACGAGCCGGCTTCCGACCGTCGAGAGGAACGCCGTGACGATGCTCCTGCTCATCTCGTGAGGGGCGGACTCGAGAGTTCGGTTCGTTCGGCCCGGCGACGTCGGACGGTGGAGCCCGCACCAGGGTGGTGGTTCGCGCCGGGCGTGGCGCGCACGCTACGTGTCCGGCCTACCATCGGTCGCGCGTGAGTGTCTCGCCGGGCGTGGTGGTCGCGCCGACGCCGAGCGTGACGCCGGCGTTCAGGCTCGTGTCGATTCCAGTGGCGGCGTCGTCGCCCGCGACCACGCCGAACTTCCGGCGTCCCGTGGACACGCGCTCGCCTTTCGTCGTGAGCTTCACGTCCGCGTCGTCGTGCCGGAGGTTCGCGACGACCGTGCCCGCGCCGAAGTTCACGTTCCGGCCGAGGACGCTGTCGCCGAGGTACGAGAGGTGTGCGACGCTCGAATCCTTCCCGACGATGCTGTTCTTCACTTCGACGGCGTTCCCGACGGTCGCACCTTCGTCGATGAGGGTCGCGCCGCGAACGTACGCGTTCGGGCCGACGGTCGCCCCTTCGCGCACCAGCGCGGGTCCCTCGATGAGGGTCCCGGCCTTCACTGTCGCACCGTCTTCGACGACGACGTCGCCTTCGAGGGTCGCGTCGTCGCTCACGTCGCCGTCGACGCGACGGTCGAGGGTCGCGACGTAGCGTTCGTTCGCCTCCAGTAGCTCCCACGGGTGGCCGACGTCCAGCCACTCGTCGACCTCCACTGGCGTCACCGCGAACTCGTCGATGACGCGCTCGAGGACGTCCGTGAGCTCTTTCTCGCCGCGCTCGGTCTCCGGGACGTCCAGCCAACCGGTGGCTTCCTCGGGGAACACGTACGCGCCGGCGTTCACGAGGTTCCCCGGTGGGTCGTCGGGCTTCTCGACGACGTCCGTCACCGCGCCGTCCTCGGTGTCGAGCACGCCGTACGCGGTCGGGTCGTCGGCGCGATAGGAGAGGATTGCGGGCCGGGCGTCGAAGAGTTCCTGGACGCTCGTCGGGTCGAAGTAGCCGTCGCCGTTCAGGACCGCGAACGGGCCGTCCAGGTGGTCGGCTGCAGCCTTGACGGCGTGGGCGGTCCCGCGCTGTTCGGTCTGTTCGGCGTACTTGACCGGCGTCCCCCGGTAGCTGTCGCCGAAGTGCTCGCGGACGTCGTCGCCCTCGTACCCGACGACGAGCACGAGTTCGTCGGCGCCGGCGTCCACCGCCGACGCCATCGTGCGCTCGACGAGCGGGCCGTCTCCGACGGGGAGCATCGGCTTCGCTTGCGTTCGCGAGAGCGGCCTGATTCGTGTGCCTTCGCCAGCTGCGAGAACCACTGCTTGCATCGTCCCTCCGTTCGCTCCCGGGGCCTTTTATTATCGAGCCGATAACGAGCCGCCTCGAGCGGTTCCCGCTCCGGAACCTGACAGGGGAGTGCCTAAATCGACACGACGGGCGCCCGCCGTCGTTCGAATCTCGGCCGTGCACGACGCCCGGGACCACGGGCGGTCGCCGGCGCCCGCGCTCCCCTCTCGGAACGCGAGCTCGGGCGCAGCGTCTGGCAGCCACGGAGACACGCTCCGCGCTATGCGGACACCGGAAGCGTGCGTCCGGGGGTGCGGTCACCGGTCGTCCCGTGCCCGGTCGACCCGCCGTCCCGTACGTCCTCCGGGCGGTCGATGGTGCGTGCTCGGGGCGGTCGACGGTACGTGCTACGGACAGTCGGCCGACGCCTCCCTTCTCGCAACTCGCGATCGGGCGACGAGCAAAAGAACCGGGTGGGATGGGAGTGGGGGTGGGGGGTGGGGGGTTTGATACGATGGGTGACCGACCCGGAGCCAGCGTCGTCGATCACCACGGTGCCAGGCCAACGTCCGTGCTAGGTCGGACGTAGCCAGCCGTCGAGGGCTTTCACCTCACCGGTCTGCACCGGTACTTACACCCAGTGGCGAAGGGACCATTATTATCCGCCGGATAAACCACGTTCGAGACGGTTTCGAGCGGCGAAACCGTCGGAACCGACCGACACGGTTTCGACCCCGGCACGTGGCGACTGGCGCACTCAGTCCATGGACTGCTCCGGGGGCGCGGCGGTCTCCACGGCTGCGACCGCGTCCGTCACAAGGTCGTGCGCGCGCTCGAAGAGCTCGTCCGCGCGCGCCTCGGTCCGGGATTCGGCGGTGACGCGAACGAGCGGTTGCGTGCCGCTCGGCCGCACGAGGAACCAGCCGTCGCCGACGTCGACGCGCACGCCGTCGCTGTCGTCCACGTCGTCGTACGCGTCGTGGAGTCGGTCGGCGACGGCGTCCATCGCGCGCGCCTTCTCGTCGGTCTCCACGCTCGCGCGCCGCAGCGGGTACGCGTCGATGACGTCGAGGAGCGCGTCGAGCGACCCGGCGTCGGCGACGAGTTCGACGAGCTTCACCGCGGCGAGCGGGCCGTCCGGGCAGAGCGTCTCGTCGGGCCAGATCCACGCACCGCTTGGTTCACCGCCGAACGCGACGTCCGGCGCCGTCGCGGCCTCCGCGACGAACACGTCGCCGACGCGCGTACGTTCCACGCTCGCACCGAACTCGGCGAGCGCGTCGTCGACCGCCATGCTCGTGTTCAGCGGGGCGGCAACCCGGTCGCCGTCGCTCGCCACCGCACTCGCGAACACCGCGAGGAGGACGTCGCCGTCGACGAACGTCCCGTCGCTCGTCACCGCCATCATGCGGTCCGCGTCCCCGTCGTGCGCGATCCCGAGGTCCGCGCGCGCCGCGACCAGGTCCTGGAGGGCGCCGCAGTGCTCGGCGGTCGGCTCGCTCTCCCGACCCGGGAACCGCCCGTCGGGCTGCGCGTTCAGCGTCTCCACGGTACAGCCGAGTTCGTCGAGCACGGTACAGGTCACGCCACCCGTCCCGTTCCCGACGTCCACGATCACGTCCAGGTCCGCGTCGATGCTGCGCCCATCGACGAGTTCGGACGCGTGTGCGCGCGCTGCGTGCTCGTCACGCTCGTACTGGCCGACGTCGTCGTAGGCGCCCTCGACGTAGTCGCCCTCGCGGACGATACGCTCGATCTCCGCGCGCTGGGTGGCGTCGAACGCCTGCCCGCTCGGATTCCAGAGCTTGATGCCGTTGTCCGGCGCCGGATTGTGGGACGCCGTCACCACCACGCCCACGTCCGCGTCGTGTCGCGCGACGCTGCGCGCGACCGTCGGCGTCGCCGCCTCGCCGACGTCCACGACGTCCACGCCGCCCTCGCGGAGCCCCGCCATCATCGCGCCCTTCAGCGGTTCACCGCTCTCGCGTGCGTCCCGGCCCACGACCGCGCGCCCCGCACCCGTCGCGGCGACCGCCCGGCCGATCGACAGCGCCGTCTCCGTCGTCACGTCCGATCCGTACTCACCGCGGATCCCGCTCGTTCCGAACATGGCTCGACGAACGGCCCGCTATGGCATTAGTATTGGAGGCATAAACCGCGAGCAATGCCGCGGGCGAGCGGTCTTCCGCGGGTCCGAGCGTCCCGCATCGAACGTGTGGGATATTGCGAAGGTTTCGGGGTTTACTTATCGAGTAGGACGCACAACGACTATCTGGATATTTGTGGTACCGGGACGCATCCTTGCGTAGAGATGAGAACCGACCTGACAAGCTTCCAGTACAACATCCTCGTCATCCTCACGAGCCTCGACGAGGTGAGCGGCAGGCACCTCAAACAGGAACTGGAGGAATCCGTCGAGAGCCCGCTCCCACACGGACGCCTCTATCGGAACCTCGACACGCTCGTCGACAAGCACCTCGTTGACAAGGGCACGATCGACGGTCGCACGAACGCCTACGCCATCACCGAGCAGGGTGAGGACGCGATCCGCGAGCGCCTCCAGTGGGAGCGCGAGCACGTCGAGACCGAACTCGCGTCCTCCTGACGCGCTCCCGTCGTCGTGACGCGCTGCCACGTCGTCCCGCGCTCCCGGCGTCGTGACGCGCTGCCACGTCGTCCCGCGCTCCGCGACCGCAGACGACTCGTGCGGCACCGGCACCGATAGGTGCGGTCGACGGTCGCTGCGGCCGGTTTTCGGCGCTCGTTTCCTCGCGCACCCGGGGGGCAGCGGACCGACAGCGCACGCCCGTCGACGTCCGCCACAGTGCTTAGTCATCAGCAACGCGCCCTTAGCGTCCCGGTAATAAACTACGTCGACGAGCTAGGGTCGTGCAGATGACTCGGACGATTCGCTGGCTCCTCGACGTCCTCGCCGTTCTCGTGCTCACAGTAGGCGCCGCGCTCGCCGTCCACGGCGCGGTCCCCGGTGTTCGCGTCGCCGCGACCGCTCTCCTCGTCCTGTTCCTGCCGGGGTACGCGGTCTCCGTCGCGCTGTTCCCGCGAGCCCACGACCCCGACGCCGACCCGTCCGTCGGCCGGTCGATGGTCGAGCGACTCGGCGCCTCGACCGCGCTCAGTCTCGGCCTCGTCGCGTTCGTCGCGCTCGCCGTGAACTTCACGCCGTACGGGATCACGCGCACGTCGATACTCGGTGGCGTCGTCGCGCTCACGCTCGCGTTCGCTCTCGCCGGGTTCGTTCGGCGAGCGATGCTCGACCCGGACGAGCGGTACGCGCCGACGTTCCCGGTCAGCGCGCTCATGTTCACGAACGACCACAGCTGGGGTGCGGACTCGCACACGACCACGTACAACCTCGCGGTCGGCCTGAGCCTCGTTCTCGTGGTCGGGAGCGCCGGGTTCGCGGCCTGGCACGGGCCGTCGACCGCGCAATACACGGAGTTCTCGGTCGTGAAAGGCGACCAGACCGTGGCGGAAGCGGCGGTGCTCGACGACGGCGAACCCCTGGAAGTCCGCCTCGAGAACCACGAGGGCGAATCCCAGGAGTACACCGCGGTGGTGGTCGCGCAACGCGTCAGCGAGGGCTCGGACGGCGCGGTACAGGTCCGGGGGCAGCGCGTGCTCGCGACCGAGACGCTATCGGCTGGCGACGGCGAGACGGCGAGCGAGACGTTCCAGGTGTCGCCGCCGAGCGGCGACGACATCGAAGTCGCGGTCCTCCTCTACAGGGGAGCGCCGCCGTCGACGCCGTCGCGCGAGACCGCCTACCGCGTCCTGACGCTCGAGGTGGCGTGATGTGTCGCCGATCTCGGTGCGGGCCTACGGCGGCCGAGCGGGCGACGCCAGCGACCACCGCGCTGGGTGCGTCGAGCAGTCGTCGTGAACGCGCCTGTCGGGGTGCTCGCGGCTGATGTGGCCGTGGGAGCACCTCGGTTTCGCGTACGTCCTCTACTCGATCGTGTCGCGGGTCGCGTTCGGCGAGTCACCGCGCGGCGACGGCGTCCTCGTCGTCGCGTTCGCGTCGCTCCTCCCTGACCTCGTCGACAAGCCACTCTCGTGGACGCTGGAGGTCACAGAGACGGGGTACTCGGTCGCGCACTCCGCGTTCGTCGCGCCGCTCCTCGTCGGTATCGTCGTCGCGGTCGCCGGCAACGAGAACCGACCGCGTCTCGCGGCCGCGTTCGTCGTCGGCTACCTCTCGCACCTCGTCGGGGACGTCGTCTATCCCGCCATCCGCGGCGGCGAACTCGCCGTGCACGCGGTCCTGTGGCCGGTCGTCGTCGGCGAACCCGGGAACTACGGCGGCCTCCTTCAGACGTTCAACCAGTACTTCTCGCGGTTCCTCCACGAGGTCGCGTCCGGCGAACTCTCGGCCGTCCTCGTCTTCGAGCTCGCGCTCGTCTCGTTCACCGCGCTCGTCTGGGCGCTCGACGGGTTCCCCGTCCTCCGCGAACTCTACCGGTCGGTCGCCGACCACCTGTGGAACTAGCGTCGGTCGACGCCCATCCGACTCGTGGTGCGTCTCGCGGATAGCGCTGGTGCGCACCCCTGAGTGAGTCGCGCTCCCGGCCCGCTCGAATGCGACCGCCACCCTGCGTGGCGACCGACGGGTGCTCGCAGCCCAATGCCGAGCGACGACGCGCGCCTCCGCGTGCCGAGCGCCGGGATGGAGAGGTCCCTCGGCTCGCTCGGTCTCTCACGACGATTCGGAGCACCAGCGGCCTCGGTCGGAGCGAGCGCGACCCCACCGTCCGTCGAAACGCTAGCAAGCAGTGCGCGTCGACCAGCGGATTGTCGACCAACGGAGCGTCGACCAGCGGGTCGTCGACCAACGGAGCGTCGACCAGCGGGCCGTCGACCGCACGTCCGTGGAGGCGGGCGCGTCGACGGTGACGTCGCTCGAGGACGGGTTGCGCTGCTGGTGGTCGCGGCGACGGGGAATGACAGAAGGAATCAGCGGCGGCCGCACGGACGCTCGCGGAAGCGATCCAGGTAACGCGAGCACGACCAGACCGTCGGCGTGTCGACCGAGCTGTCGGTCACGCAGCTCGTTCGAGGTGCGCTCACCAATGCTGGCTCTTCTTCTGAAACTTCTTCTTGACTTGCGACAGCGTGATCGGCTTCACGTTCGCCTGGTTCAGGTACTCCGCGAACTCCGCGAACTCGTCGCTCGTCACGTCGAACTTCCCGCCACGGTCGATCCCGTGGAACGTGATGATCTCCAGGTCGTTGTACAGGTGCGCGAGGTCGACCATCGACTTCGCCTTCTCGATGTGGCGGCCGTCACCGCGCGAGATCGTCATCGGGTCCGTGATGTAGCCGTTCGCGGCGTTCCGCGTGCTGAAGAACCCGAAGCCCATGTCGTGGTACTTCTCCACGAAACTCAGCAGGTTGTTGTCGTACAGCCCGTAGGGATACACGAAGTTCTGTGCGCCCGTCTCGAACCCGTTCTCCACTAGCCACTCCTTCGCGTTCACGACCTCGCGTTCCGCCTCGAGGCGGGACGCGTTCAGGAGGTTCGCGTGGGTCGCCGAGTGCGACGCCATCTCCCAGCCAGCCTGCTTCATCTCCTTCATCTGATCGAGGGAGAGGAACCCGTCGTCGCCGACGTGGTCCGTGACGATCGCGGACGTCGCCGGGATGTCGTACTGCTTCAGGATCTCGAAGCCCTTCGTGTAGTCGGACTCCTGCGCGTCGTCGAACACGACCGCGACGTAGCCCTTGTCGGGCGTCGGCACGGTCTTCAGGTCGTCGATGCGGACACTCCCGCCGTCACCGCCGCCGCGCATACGGATGCGGATCTTCGTGACGTTCGAGAGGTCCGGGAGGCCGCTGACGCCGGTCGCGCCCATGTCCAGCCGATGCCAGAATCCGCTCGTTGACGCGCGAACGGACTCTGCGAGAACGACCTCGTTCGACTGGTTCTCGTTGATGAGGCGGACGTCGAGGACCGCGTGCTCCTCCGTGTTGAGGTTCACGGCGAGCGAGAGGTTCGCCTTGGCCGCGTTCAGGTCCACGGCCCGCTCGATGACGGGTTCCGGCCCGGTGCGTTTCAGGGCCGCGGACTGACTTCCCTCGTACGCGTCCTCCTTCATGGGTTCGAGCCGGCCCTTCTTGACGTCCCACTTCGAGAGATCCTCGAAGTCGTCGATCAGGCCTTTCGGCTCCTTGGACGTCGTGGTCTCTTCGTTCGTCGTGGAGTCGGAGGGCTCGGTCCCGACCGTCGTCGTGGACTCATCGGACGTGTTCGGATCGGTCTCGTCGTCCGTCGAGCTGCCACCTATCGTGTCCATGCAACCGGCCAGGCCCGTCGCGGCACCCAGACCGAGTGCTTTCAGTGTTCTGCGTCGGGATCTGTCGCTTGGCATCATCCAGTCGTAGTCGACCCACATTCAATATTATCGGCCAGGTAAGGGTCGTGGTGGGCGGACTCGACGACCGTTTCGCTATCGAGCGGTCACATTGTGACGACGCGAACGCCCCAGGGACCGTCCCACGCCCTGCGTGATGGGTCTCGCGGTCGAGAGCCCCGAACGCTATCGATATCGAGAGTATCCCGCTGACACTTCGATCCGGTTAACGGCGAAATCGAGTCCTTATCCTGGCCGTAAGCGACCTGGAACTGCGGTTCGCTGACGAGACGGTGCCGAACGCACGCCCCGCGACCCGGCGCGTCGTCGCGACTCCTCGACGGTCGCTCTAGAGGCGACGGCCGATCCAGTCGAGGAGCTTCTGGGTGTCCCAGGTCGCGCTCGCGAGATCACCGCGGAACTCGATCTGGGGGACGTACTCGAGGCCCGCGTCGGTCGCCGCGATCCGCGTGTCGCGGAGTTCGTCTTCCCACTCGCCGACGCCGGCGAGCGCCGGAATCCACGCGGAGTTCCGGACGTCGTTCCGTTCGAGGACGTTCACCGCCTCCTCGTACGTGTGCCACTCGAAGTCGCCCTGCTGTTCGAAGCAGTACTCGAAGAAGCTCCAGTACTCGTCCCAGTCGTTCTGGTCCCAGACGCCGAGCGCGAGCTGCGCGAGTCGGACCTCGCCCGGGACCGTGTTCAGGCGATGGTCGTCGTCGTACGCGATGCAGCGGAACTCGACGTTCAGGTCGCCGGACGCGACGTAGGCGTCGTGGATCTCGGGGAGATTCCCGAGCGCGAACTCGCGCGTGTTCGGGTACACGAAGTTCCCGTACACGGTGAGCGTCGGGTTCTCGGAGTCCGTCCCCATCACGGGGTACGTGAGTTCGCTCGCGTTCCCAGGGATGGGCGCGTTCGCCAGCGACGCCTCGCCGTCATCGCTCCCGTCGTCGCCGCCGAACGACGGCCGCGGGCACGAGTCACCCGTGGTGACGCCCGAGACGTCCGCCTCACCGACGACCTCGTCGCCAGAGACCGTGATGTTCGTGTTCGAAACGTCGTTGCTGCTGCCGTCGAACCAGATGCCGTCCGGACCCGACCACTGGATGCAGGAGTCCCGGACGGTGACATCGCTGCGGTACGAGAGCACCGCCGGATAGTAGTTCTCGCCGCCCGTGATGGACGTGCTCGCTATCTCCGTCGTCGTCGCCGACCCGGGCGGGGTATCGAGGAAGATGCCGGGCGCGGTCCGCGTCCCGCCGGAGCCGTTCGTCGTGAAGTCCGACCCGATGTGGATCCGGGAGTCCTCGACGACGAGCGTCCCGCCGTTGTCCGCCGCGACGATCGCGCCGCTCCCGCGTCCCTTCGTCATCGAGACGTCGGTGTTCGTGACCGTCACCGGCCCGACCCCGTTCGAGACGCGGATGCCGACGTTCGGTTCCGCGCCGTCCGGGTCGTCCACGACGACCGCCGCGTCGTCGACGTAACTCCCGGCGCCGCCGAGTCGGATCTGCGAGCGGTCGTTGTTCTTGTACAGTCCGCCCTCGATCTGGACTGCACCCGTCGCCCAGGACCCGTAGAGCCCGTTGTTCCCGTATCCCGCGACCCGACAGTTCCGGAACTTTGCCGTCCCTTCGCCGTCGACGTACACGGCGACCGGGCCGTCGGGAATCGACCCGTCCGTGAGTTCGAGGTTCTCGACGAGCGCCGAACTACCCGACTCGTACGTCCGGAACCCGAACGCGGTCTGGTCGCCGTCCTGCGAGCCCTCCTTCACGACGTCCTTCACGACGAGTCCGTCGTAGGTTCCGAACTCCACGGACGGCGAGACACCGTCGACCGTGTGGTCGAGCGTGAAGTTCTCGAAGAGGACGTTACGAGTGCTCGAACCCGCTATCCAGTACTCCTCGCCGTGGTTCTCGTCCGCGACGAGGACGACGTCGTCGTCGAGCCCGCGCATCCCGAAGTTCGTCAGACCGTAGAGACTGATCTGGTTGATCTTGAACCGACCGCTCGGGAACTCGACGAGCGTGTCGTCGCCCTTGACGGACGCGAAGACGTCGTCGATCGGTTCCTCCCCGGTCGGGTCTGCCCCCGCTTCGACGATGTCAACGACCCTGTCGTACCGCCCGTCGCTCCCGGTCACGGTCCCCGCGGCAGCCGTCGTGGCAGCGGCGCCACACATGCCCGCGAGAACTGTCCGCCTTCCGATGCGACCTCCTGACCCTGACTGCTCAGACATCACCATCACTCCACCTGCGGCGCACCCTTCAAACCAGACAGTCGTTGCTGTTTCTTGCGATTTGTTCGCGGTTCCGTGAACGTTCGGGACTGTTTCGACGCCGCGAAACCGACTCAAGTCCGGTCCACGAGGTGTTAGTTCGCCGGTAACCGCCCGACCCGGAGTTAGCTGGCGGGTAATAAGGAGGCCCCGAGCCGGTACGTTCGACAATGAGTTCCTCGTTCCACGGCCGCATCGCGTCGCGGATACGCAACCGCCCGTTCGATCGGGACGTGGCGATCCTCGGCCTGATCGGCGGTTTCTGTCTCCTCCCGCTCCGGTTCGTTCTCTCGCACCTGTTCGCGGAGACCCTCCCCATCGTCATCATCCTCGCGAGCGCCATCTACTTGCTCGCGTACCGGAACGCCACCGGCCGCGGCGAAGGCGGCATCGGGCACGCGCTCCCGACGATACCGCGGCCAGCGACGCGGTTCATGCCCGCGTTCACGTTCGGAACCGTCGCCGTCATGATCCTGCTCGCGACGCTCCAGGGCACGCGCTCCCCGGCGTTCTACGCGTTCGGCGCCGTCGGCGGGACGCTCGTCCTCTCGCAGATATTCTTCGGAGCGGACGACGACGTCGTCCCCGGACTCGTCCTCCTCCAGATCCTCGTGCTCGGCGCGACCATCCGGTTCGCCGCGCTGTTCACGACCGCGGGCTTCGTGGGAATCGACATCTGGACGCACCTCTCGAAGCTCGCGGTCGACCTCAAGGAGACCGGGAGTCTGGAGGCGATGCGCGATCACGCGTCGCGTGGCGCGAAGTACTACGCGTCACCCCTGTACCACCTGCTCGTGGTGTCCGCGTCGTTGTTCGGCGGTCTCGCGCTCGAGTCCGCGCTCCACCTGACCGTCGGCGTCGGCCTCCTCGGCGTCCTCCTGCTCGTGTACGAGACCGCAAACCGCGCGGTCCCGGCACGGTGGGCGCTCGCCGCCACCGCGCTGTTCGCGTTCAGCGACCACGCGATCAAGTGGAGCATCCACCTCATCCCGACGAGTCTCGGCCTCCTGTTCTTCCTCGCGGGCTTCTACTACTTCGTGCGCGTCCTCCAGGGCCGCGGCGTCCGGGACGTCGCGCTCCTCGTGTTCTTCATCGTCGCACTCACGCTCTCCCATCAGGTGTCGGCGTTCATCATGCTCGTCACCATCGGAACGGCCGCGGTCGTCCAGTACGTCGTGACGAGCGACTTCCTCTATCCGGACGTTCGCGCACGCGACCTCTCCGGGCTGTTCGTGTTCCAGGTCGGGCTCCTCACGCTCGTCTGGAGCGTCACGCCGTACAAGGGCGGGACGTTCACGACGGTGATGCTCGAGAAGCTCCGGACGACGCTCGTCGAGTCCGCGGGCCTGTTCAACCTCCAGTCCACGCCGACCTCGGGCGGGGCGGCGATCGGGCGGAACACGACGCTCGTCGATCGACTCATCCCGTACATCGACGTGCTCGGGTTCATGCTCCTGCTCGGCATCACGTTCATCGGGTGCCTGTACGCGCTGCGCTCGGAGCGCACGACGCTCGCACGCCTTCTCTTGATCTTCGTGTCCGCGATCATGATCGCGTTCGCGTTGTTCCTCCCGATCATGGGCGTCGGGTTGTTCCTCCCGGGACGCTGGTTCGCGTTCATGTTCCTCCCGATGGCCGCCCTCGGCGCGCTCGGCCTCGGGTTCATCGCGCGGAATCTCAACCCGACCGCCGTCACCGCGGTCCTCCTCCTGCTCGCGCTCGCGTACCCGGCGGGGATGCTGGTGTCGACGGACGCGACGATCGACTCGCCAGTGTTCGACCACGACCAGCCGCGGTTCTCGTACACGGAACCCGAACTGGAGGCGGTCTCGCACTTCGATCGCGTGATCGACGAGGACCGGCCGGTGTACACCGACCTGCCGTACGCGGAGGTGTACCGGCGGACGGAAGCGAACCCGCGGGCGACGATGATGGCGGTGAACCCGAACACGTCCGCGACCCCCGACGACCTCGTCATCTACCGCGAGTACCAGACCCAGGGTGCGCCGATCGTCGACGTCGGCCAGCACTCGGCGCTCTACCCGGTGGACCAGCACGACGTCTGTGGACCCGAGCGCAGCACGCTCTACGACAACGGACAGGTGACGATGTGTTACGGTGACGACCCCGACGCCGTCCCGGACGACGGCGGCGACGGGTCTGATGGCGGCGACGGGTCCGATGGCGGCGACGGGTCCGATGGCGGCGACGGGTCCGATGGCGGCGACGGGTCCGATGGCGGCGACGGGTCTGACTCCGGTGAGGGGTCGAGTTCGGTCGACGACGCCCAGCGCGTCGAACAGTCCGACGGCGCCAGCGAGTTCGAGTCGTTCACGACCACGGCTGCCGTCACCGCGCACGGTGACTGGACGACGCTCGACCGGCTCCTGCGCGTGAACGGCTCGCTCGCTGCCGACGGCCGCAGCTGACGGGCGTCGGTGACCGCGCCCCCACTCCGTTCTCGTGTGTCGAACGCGCTCGCAGACCGATCTGGTCGGCGTGACCGTCCGGGACCGTGAACCCGCAACAGAGAGACGCGAGTGCGCGCCGGTCGACGCCGAGTACTATCCTTCGAAGACCACGTAACTGACCTTCTCCGCCGTGTGGCTCTGCTCCCAGTCCGCGCTCTGCTCCTCCTGGAGGAACGCATCCACGCCCGTACTCGAGAGGTTCGAGTGCCGGACCGTCACCGTGTTCCAGCCGTTGTACGTCGTCGGGCTCGCGAGGAACACCGGGTCGTCGTACGAGCGCGAGAAGTCGATCGAGCGCATCGCGTCGTCCATCGTGACGCGACCCGCCTCGTAGCGGCGCCCACCGAGACTCCCCGTCCCGGGCTCGATAGCCACCCAGCCCGTCATCTCCTGGTCCTCGAACGCGGTGCTCGCGTCCTCCTCTTGATTCAGGATCTGGAACCCGTCGCGCGTGATGCGGCGGATACGCGATATCACGGGGATCCCCGAGTAGTCGCTCATCGGGGACGCGAGCACGATCGGTGCCGAGTCGAACGAGTCGTCGAACGATACCTCCTCCCAGGCGCTCCCGACGTGCTGGCGACCCGCCTGGATGCGTCCGCCGTCGTCGCCGACCAGGTTCGCGTCGTCCTCGAACGCGAGGACGCCCGCGGACTCCTGATAGTGAACGTCGTTCAGGTAGTTCCACTCCTCGACGCGCACGTCGACGCTCCGGTTCGTCAGGTTACTGAGCCGCGGGTGCGCGGGGTCCGTCCCGACGTACGAGACCGACGGCGCGACCACGACCGGGTTCCCGTAGTACTCGCCGAAGTCGAACGTCTTCCAGTAGTCGTCGAGGGTCGCGGTCCTCGCGACGTACTTCGCGCTCGACGGCGTCTTCGACTGCGTCGGCTCCCCACGGTACTGGCCGTACTGGCCCATCACGTGCTCGACGGTCGCCAGGTGCCACTGGATCTGGTCCTCGAGTGGCGCCTTCTCCGTCGTCTCACAGATGAAGCCGGGACGGTCCAGCATCCCGGCGACGCGGTGCATCAGCATGTCGCGGTCCGCGTCGAGCGTGTTCCCCATGCGGTACGCCATGTCGCCCGTCAGCCCGAACGCGTCGTTCAGGTACGCGACCGCGTTCTCGCCGTTCTCGCGCGACGGAGACGTCCACGTCGGGAACAGCGCCTGCCCGACGCCACCGTCGCCGGACTTGTAGATGCCCCGAGAGCTGTGGAGGTCGAACACCCAGTCCGGGTCGACCTGCTCGACCGTCTGCCAGATGCCGCGGGCGAGCGACGAGTAACAGTCCCCGCCCGTCGGCGGAAAGTCCCGGTTCAGGTCGTTGTCGTACGGGCGGACGTCGCGCGCGATGGCGTCGACGTTCGCGCGCGGTAGGACGACGAGTCGCCCCGACTTCACGGACCAGTCGGAGATGGTTTCGGCCGCCTCGTATCCAGACCGTTCGTCGCCGTGGATGCCACCGACCACGAGCGTCGTCGGGCCGGCCACGCCGGAATCGTACTCGTGGACGGTCGTCTCCATGTACGTCCCCGACATGATCGTGTGGCTCGAGCGAGACGCACCCGAGCTCGCCGCTGCATCCCCGGTCCCCTGACCGAGCGCCACCGCACCCGCGCCGAGCGCCACCGCACCTCTCAGCACGTGCCGCCGCGAAACGCCGCTCACTGTCCCGTCTGTCCGCTTCTCGTCGACTTCTCGCATCATATACTTACAGATACAGTATACTATGCGATGGTATCTCGTCTTCAGATGTGAAGTGAATGTCGTACGATGACCAATCCATCGAGGCCATCCTTTCAAGTAACCGGTGTCGGTGGGCGAGGTTCTCGGTTCGTTCTCGCCTCGCCCCGGTGCCCCGAGGGCAACACGCGTTCCTCTCGAGAGAACAGGAGAATCGATACCGTGACTGGGACTCTTCCATACTGCGTCCGTGGTCTCTTCGATGTCGCGAACCGGGACAGCGGGCGCCACGACCGAGGAAGAAGGGTGCCACGACCGTGGAAACCGATGCCGCCGTCCGTCACCGCGCGCCGCGGCAGTCGGCGAACGAGGCGACAGGCCGCCGGTCGCTCTAGAGGCGCGGGCCGATCCAGTCGAGGAGCTTCTCGGTGTCCCAGTTCGCGCCCGCGAGGTCGCCGCGGAACGCGATCTGTGGGACGTACGCCAGGTCGTCCTCGGCCGCCTGGCGGCGCGACTCCACGACCTCGTCGACCCACTCGTCGTCGCCCGCGAGCGCCGGAATCCAGCCGTACGTCGACACGTCGTTGCGCTGCAGGAGGTCCGCAGCCTCGTCGTACGTGCGCCACTCGAAGTCGCCCTGGTTCTCGAAGCAGTACTCGAAGAACCCCCAGTACTTGTCCCAGTTGTTCTTGTGCCACACGCCGAGCGCGAGCTGCGCGAGACGCTCCTCGCCCTCGACGCTGTTGAGGTAGTGGTCGTCCGGGTACGCTACCGAGCGGAACTCGACGTTCACGTGCCCCGGGAGGACGTACTTCTGCATGATCGCCTTCAGGTTCCCGAGCGCGAAGTCCTGCGTGTTCCCGTACACGAAGTTCCCGTACACGCGCAGCGTCGGGTTCTCGGAGTCCGTCCCCATCACGGGGTACGTGAGTTTGCTCGCGTCGCCCGGAACCGGCGCGTCAGCGATGCTGACGTCCTCGTAGGACCCGGGGGACTCGGTCTGGATCTCGTTCACGCCATCCGGGACCGGACACGAGTCGCCGTACGTGAGGTTCTCGGTCTCGAACGTGTCGTCGGACACCGCACCCGGAACGTTCACGTTGCTGTTCCGGACGACGTTGTTCGAGACGCCACCGAACGACCCGAACCCGGTCTTCTCGGACCCGGCCATCTGCACGCAGCAGTTCTCGAACGTGTTGTCCGAACGCCGGACGAGGACCGCGGGATACTCGCCGTGCCCGCCGCCCGTGATCGAGACGTTCTCGAAGTAGCGTTCGCCGCCACCGCCGCTCTGTTCGACGTCACCGACTTCGTCCACGTAGATCGCGGGCGCGGTCTGGTCGTCCCAGTGACTGTGGTAGTCCTCGTCGACGTAGATCCGCGTGTTCGTGACGGTGAACGACCCGCCGTCGAACGCGCCGACGATCCCACCGAACCCGCTCCCGGCGCGGAGCGTGATGTCGCAGTCGTCGATCGTCACCGGTCCGGGATTGTCCGAGATGCGGATCCCGCGCTGGTTCTGGCCCTCCTGTTCGGGGTCGTCGACGACGATGGTCGCTCCCGTGACCGAACTCCCCGGCGAACCGAGTCGGACCTGCGTTCGGTCGTTGTTCTTGAAGAGGCCGCCTTCGACGTGGATCGGGCCGGTCCCGGTCGACGCGTACAGCCCATTGTTCCCGAACCCCTCGATGTGGCAGTTCCGGAACGTGAGCGTGCCCTTCGACCCCGAGTACACCCCGACGGGGTTCACGGGTTTGCTGCCGTCGGCCATCGTGAGGTTCTCGACGAGTCCGGTGCCGTCGGAATCGAGCACCCACGCGCCGAACGCGGTGTGGTCCGTGTCGTGGTAGCCGACCTTCGTGATGTCCTTGATGTGCAGGCCGTCGTAGCAGCCGAACGAGAGCGTCGGCGCGACGCCGGTCGCGGTGTGGTCGAGCGTGAAGTTCTCGAACGTGAAGTTCCGCATCGACCAGCCCGCGATCCAGTTCTCGTCGTGGTCGGCGCTCGGGACGAGCGTCACGTCGCCGATGCCGCGCATCGTGAAGTTCTCGCGACTGTAGAGGTTCAGTCCCTGTACCTTGTACGTCCCGCTCGGGAACTCGATCACGGCGTCGTCGTGCTCGAGTTCCGCGAAGACGGCATCGATCGGTTCCTCGCCGGTCGGGTCCGCGCCCTCCTCGACGATGTCGTACACGGTCGGTTTCTTGCTGGCTGTCGCTCGAGTGATCGTAACGTCAGAGAGTCCCGTGAGGCACGCGGTGCCGGTGAGCGCAACGTATTCGCGCCGCCCGAGCACATCGTAATCCGCTCCGGTTTCGGAGTTCCTCCCAGTCCCATCTGTTGTCTCTGTTTCGTTGCTCTGCTCCATATGACCGAACAGAGGACACCAATGGCGATGGTCGATTGCCTTCAGATGTCCGCCCTTTAAATCAGAAACCGACTCGTGTAGGGCGTGTCTTTATGTAGGATACGCCTTCGGCACCGGCGTCGTTCCGGTCGTCGCCAGCCGGGACGAACGATAGTTCCCCCGGGACGCGACCGCAGACGGGCGATCCAGGAACGGAAGCGGGTCGGTCGGGGGTGGCCGACGCGATCTGGCGGGGGACGGCGGGTGCGTCCTCTACCGATCGGATTCGTAGGGAGACTGGAAGACCTCGAGATCGCTGTCGGGTAGTCCGACCACCTTCTCCCGGCGGATGCGGACGCGCTGGACCTCGTCGTCCTCCTCGAGCGAGGACAGGTGGCGGCTGACCGTCGACGAGGAGAGGTCGACCTCGTCGACGACTTCGGTCTGCCACATCCAGCCGCCCTCGCGCTCGAGCGCAGTCATGATGCGCGCGTCCGGCTCGAGCCGCGTCAGGTCTATCGACTCGACGTCGCGGCTATCGGCCGGCGTCGCCGACGTGGACGCCTCGCCTACCCGATCCGCTTCGGGCGACGTCTCGGTCGTCGAACGCCGGGGCGGCACTGACGGTCCGCCCGTAGAAGCGATGCCCGCCGTAACGCGCGATTTCACTCGCTTCAGCCGAGTGTATCCCTCCAGGACGATGCGAACGGCGCTGGAGTTCGTGGTCGATGGCGTTCGTGAACTCATTCTTCTGCCCGGTGCAACGGAGGGCCACAACTTATATGACTATCCTAATCGGCTGTTCCGTTCGTTCAGGCGACCGTACTCGAGCGAGGAATGGCCTATATTACGGCTAACGAACGGGATGCGTCCGACGGATCGACGGCGCGAACCGCACCGCTGCCACGTCGACCGGCCGGCAACTGGGACCGCTGCAACTCGGTGGAAGGCACTGTAATCGGTTCGAAACCGAGCGGGAACACCGCGTTGGGTACATGCCAACGCCCGCCGTGCACGTGCGACGGGGGCTGCTATCGTGGAGAAGAGCGTCGGCTCGAATCGAATGCGGGGACGCGAGCAGTACTGACGAACGGAATCGTGGCCCTGCCGGTCACTCGGGCGTCTCGGCCTCCGCTATCGCAGACTGGGCGCGACGATACAGGTCGGACGCGACGACCGTGAGCGTCGAAAGGACCGACGTCGAGTGGAGGACGAGCCCGTATCCCTTCACGAGCGCGAGCGCGTGCACGGCCCAGAGCGCGACGGACAGGCCGCCACCGAGGACGTAGTAGTCCATCCAGTCGCTTCGACCTGCGTCCGCCGACGTGGACGTCTCCAGGTGACGTTCGAACACCTCGATCGCGTCGGTCGGTTCGACGACGCCGCGGTCGCTGTCGTACTCGACGACGCCGGCGTCCTCGAGGACCGGGACGTGCGTCTGGTACAGCGAGATGTACAGGTTCTGGCAGGCGTCGTCGTCCGGGTTCTCCTCGGGGTCCGATTGCTGTGCGGCGAAGACGCGGTCCGCGAGGTCGTTCACGCTGATCGTCTCGTCGACCTCACAGAGAACCTCGATCGCCTTGCGGCGGCGGTCGTTCGAGAGGATGAAGAATACCTCCTCTGACCGCAGGTCACCGTCCGTTACGTCTGCGTGGTCTGTGGACGCGTAGGCCGATTTCGTCGCGTCCGTGGTGGAGGGGCTGTCCGACTGAGTCATGACCGAAACCGACACACTCGAATCCTTAAAATCGTCTCCCTAGATTTCAACCCGGCAACGCTCTCCGGTTGTTGATATTATTAGCCTCGTAACTGCTGCCCGGGCAGCTCCACTGCGGCGGCGTCGGGCGGTACTCCCCGCGTACCGTGGTCGACCGCCGGGTAATGGTCGACTGCGGGGTCAGGGGTCGACTGTCGGGTTGGTGGTCGTCGCCGGGTCGACTGCCGGGTCGGTGGCCGACCCCGCACTCGAGGGTGCCGGACTCGAAGTCCTCCGGGCCGCGCCGTCACTCTACAGTTCGGGCGTGTCGAGGTCGAACGGCTCCGGTTGGGTCCCGTCGACGTCCGCGAAGTCGTACTCGCGAGCGAGTTCGCCGACCCGTCGGACGTCGCCGGAGCGGTCGAAGACGTCCGGGTCGGTCGCGAGCGCGACGACCGCCCGCCCGACGAACGCCGGCGAGTGCGCCGTCTCGGGAACCGCTTCGCCCGTGCTCTCGAACGCGGCGACGACGCGCTCGGTGCGCGTGAATCCCGGGTGGAGGACGACCGAGGCGATTCCCCGCCCTCGCAGTTCGTACGCCATCGCCTTCCCGAGTCGGTCGTCCGCCGTCTTCGCGACGTCGTAGGGCACGTTCCCGCGGTACCGGTCGCCGTCGCCCGAGGAGATGGTGACGACGAGCGCGTCGTCGGCCGCGAACAGGAGCGACGCGAGCGCGCGAGTCGTCGTGAAGTGCGCGCGAACGCCGACGTCGAACATCGCGTCCCAGCGCTCGACGGGTTGCTCCCAGAACGGCGCGTCGAACGTCTCGTCGTACTCCTCGTACCCGCCCCAGACGTTGTTCACGAGGACGTCCACGCGACCGTGCTCGTCGTCGATTCGCTCGGCGAGCGCCGCAACGGCCGCGTCGTCGGTGTGGTCGCACGCGACCGCGATACCGTCGCCGCCCGCGTCCGTCACCGCGTCCGCCGTCCCCGTCACCGTCCCCGACAGTTCGTCCGGCGCGTCCGACGCGTCGACGCTCCGCCCGGTGACGTACACCGTCGCGCCCGCAGCACCGAGTTCCAGTGCGATACCGCGACCGACGCCGCGGCTCGCGCCCGTCACGACCGCCACCGCCGAGGAGAGGTCCTGCATACGCCAGCCAGGTCGGCGCGAACGATAGCGCCACCGGTGCCAACGCCGAGAACTCGCTCAGCGCGACCAGCACCCGTTCCGCCGGCCTCCGCAACCACTAAACGCGCCACGCACCTGCCTTCGAGTAATGACCGACTGGACGGAGAAGTACCGCCCGACGACGCTGTCGGCGGTCCGCGGGAACGACAAGGCCCGGGACGCGTTCGAGAAGTGGGCGCGGTCGTGGGACGAGCACCGCGAGGCCGTCATCCTCCACGGGAGTCCGGGCGTCGGGAAGACGTCGGCGGCGCACGCGCTCGCGAACGACATGGGGTGGGCGGTGATGGAGTTGAACGCGAGCGACTCGCGGACGGCTGACGTCGTGGAGAAGGTCGCGGGCGAGGCGGCGAAGTCCGGGACGCTCACCGAGGGCGGTGCCGGGCGTCGACTCGTGGTGCTGGACGAGGCGGACAACTTCCACGGGAACGCCGACTATGGCGGGTCGCGGGAGGTGACGCGCGTCGTGAAGGACGCGAACCAGCCGATCGTCCTGATCGCGAACGAGTTCTACGACATGAGTAACGGCCTCCGGAACGCGTGCCAGGACGTCGAGTTCCGGGACGTCTCGAAGCGCTCCATCGTCCCCGTCCTCAGGGACATCTGCCGGCAGGAGGGCATCGAGTACGAGGACGCGGCGCTTTCCGCGATCGCGGAGGAGACCAGCGGCGACCTGCGGTCGGCGGTGAACGACCTGCAGGCGCTCGCCGAGGAGACGTCGGTGCTCACGGCCGAGGACGTCGTGACGAGCGAACGCGACCGCACGGAGGGCATCTTCGACTTCCTCGACGACGTCATCAAGCACGCGGACGCGGAGACCGCGCTCAAGCAGTCCTACGACGTGGACGAGACGCCCGACGAGTTACTGAACTGGGTGGAGGACAACGTCCCGAAGGACTACTACGGCGACGAGCTCGCGGACGCGTACGAGTTCCTGTCGAACGCCGACCGCTGGCTGGGGCGGGTGCGTGCGACGCAGAACTACTCGTACTGGCGGTACGCTGGCGACAACGTCGCCGCGGGGATTCCGGCGGCGCGCCAGCACGACCACGGCGGGTGGACGCGATACGGGCCGCCGAGTTACTGGTCGAAGCTCGGGCGAACGAAGGGGAAACGCAAGCAGCGCGACGCCATCGCGCGGAAGATCGCCGAACGCAGCGGGACGAGCATCGGGACGGCGCGTCGCCGCATCCTCCCGTACCTCTCGACGATGATCCATCACTGCAAGCCCCGCGACCTGACGGTCGCGATAGCGGCGACCTACGAGTTCGACGCGAGCGACCTCGCGTACGTCACGGGCAGCGGCGAGAGCACGAACAAGGTCCAGTCCATCGTCGAGGACGCCGAGGTGCGCCGCGAGCAGGCGGCGGTCGAGCACTCCGGCGGTGCGTTCGCGGGCGGTCGCGCGAGCGACCCGGACGCGGACGAGAGCGACGGCTCGGAGGCGAGTGACGGCGACGGCGGGAACGACGGGCAGGCGACGCTCGGCGCGGTCGCGAGCGAGGAGTCGACGGGCGAGGGGGCGGACGCACCCGGTGACGACGCCACCGACGCGACCGCGGACGACGGGACCGACGGCGACGATGGCGATGACGGCGGCGACGAGACGCAGGACGTCGACGACCGGGCGGCCGACGCCGAGGATGACGACGGCCAGTCGGGCCTCGCCGACTTCCTCTGAACGTCCGGTCGCGGTCGACGCCGAACGAGTCCTCTCACGCCGAATCGACCGTCGCACCGTCACCGCTCGATATGGCCACTGGCGGCCACCTCGGACAACTTGCAGCCGGTTTCAGCGTGAATTCAGACCGCAACAGTTAATGCCAGAAACTCCCCTGTTCGAGATAGTTTTTGATGACGAACCGAACGCTTCTCGCCCTGGTCCTCGCGGCGACGATGGTCCTCGCCGGCTGTAGCGGCGGGACCGCCACGGAGACCACGGCACCGACCGACGACACGACCGTCGAGGAGACGACGGTCGCGACGACGACAGAGAGTACGGACGACACGACCAGCGAGCCGACGACGACCGAGGAAGCGGACTACCCGAAGGTCAAGACCGAGAACTGCAAGTACAGCGGCGAGGGCGACGACGACATCGTCCGCGAGTCCGGCGCGTGCCTGCCGTTCGACGCGGACGAGGTCTACCGGAACGTCGCCGACATGGCGGGCGTCGACATCGACAAGGGCCCGACCGTGAACTCCATCCCGGCACGCGGCACCTCCCGGTACGAGTTCAGCTTCTCGAACAACACGTTCGGCGCGACGATGGGTATCGCGCCCGACGGCCAGCCGAGCGTCTTCGTGCCCGGGTACGCCCAGCCGAACCAGAACCCCGACGGCACCGTCACGCCGGCGGTCACGATGCGGTACATCGGCCTCTGGAACGACAGCGCGCTCCAGGAGGAACTCGGCATCAGCTACACCGCCGAGGACGCCGAAGTCACGGCCGCTCACGAGTTCCTGCACGTCATCCAGTTCTATCAGGGGAGCCAGGAGCGCCTGGCGCAGAACCTCACGAGCGAGGGCGTGAACGTCAACGACGTCGAACTCGCGATGATCGAGGGCTCCGCGTCGTTCTTCGAGAGCCAGTACCAGCGCGAGTACATGGACAACCCGAACGCGATGCGGAACTTCTCCGCGTGGTCGAACTCGAACGCGTACGCGATGAAGCAGCTCGGCCCGTACGTGGCCGGGAGCCACTACACGCGCTGGTACCTCAACGGCTCCACGGAGAACTTCGAGAAGATCTACGACAACCCGCCGGTGTCCATGGAGCAGATCCTCCACAAGTACGAGCCCGACGAGGAACTCCCGAAGAACCTCACGGTCGACGGCGAGGTGTCCTCGGACTGGGCGACGCCGTCGTCGTCGAAGACGAAAGGCGAGCTGTTCCTGCGGTCGGCGCTCCGCTCGGCGGTCAGCGGTGACGAGGCCGCGCGCGGTGCGGCCGGCTGGGGGCAGGACGGCGTCATCACGTTCCAGAACACGTCGTACTCCGCCGCGGGGAACTACAAGACCGGCTACGGGTGGGCGATCCGGTTCGACAACGCCACCGAGGCCGCCGAGTTCGAGTCCATCTTCGGCGAGTGGCTCGAAGCGCAGGGCTCGCAGAACAACGGCGTCTACGGCGATTCAGTCGACGAGACGTTCCGGATGGTCGAGGTCTCCGAGGAGACCGTCGTCGTGCTCGCGGGCCACGAGGACTTCACGAGTCAGGCGACCGTGAGCGGGAACACGACCCAGGTCGTCATCGAGCACACCGGCGAGACCCAGAGCGACTCCGTCGAGGACGACGACGAGCAGTCGTTCGTCGCTGGTAGCGGGTTCGTTCGCGCCGCGGCGTAGGCCGAGTCGGTCTCTTTTCGCGTTCAGTCGGGTCGGGTAGCGGACGCTCCGAGGGATTCGAGTCGACGTGGAGAGCGTGTGGGTCGCGAGCGAGGTGAGGCGGGTGGTGGAATCGGCGCTCAGTGCGAGCCGCGAGCGAGGGCAGGCCTCGCGTCGTCGCGGGGTGGATTCACAGGAGGCCGAGGGCCTCGCCCGCGTCCTTGAACGCGAGGATGCAGTCCTCGATGTCGACGCGGTCGTGGGTCGCCATCGGTGCGACGCGGACGCGGCTCGTCCCCTCCGGGACCGTCGGCGGGCGGATGGGCGACGTGAACACGCCGCGGTCGCGGACCGCGTCCGCGAGGTCCACGGCGTCCCGGCGGTCGCCGACCATCACGGGGAGTATCTGGGAGCTTCCGTGAACGTCGAATCCGAAGTCAGTGAGGCCCTCGCGGAGGTGCGCGACGTTCTCCCAGAGTCGCGACCGGATGGCGCCGTGACGCGCGATGTGCAGCGCTTCGCTCGCCACCGCCGCCGCCGTCGGTGTCAACCCCGTCGAGCACCCGAACGACCGCGCGTCGTTCGCGAGGAGTTCGACGAGTTCGTCGCTCCCAGCGACGTACCCGCCCTGGCTCGCGAGCGCCTTCGAGAGCGCGCCGAGCTGGACGTCGACGCGGTCCGCGAGCCCGTCGCGCTGCACGATGCCACCGCCGTCGTCGTAGACGCCCGTGGCGTGAGACTCGTCCACCATCGTCCACGCGCCGTGGCGGTCCGCGGCGTCGCAGAGCGCCGCGAGCGGCGCGACGGAGCCGTCCATCGGGAACACGGTCTCGGTGACGACGAGCCACGACCCCTGCGTGTCGCACGCGGCCAGCTTCGCGCGGAGGTCGTCCGCGTCGCAGTGGTCGTACGTGACGACTTCGGCGTCGCTCAGTCGACAGCCGTCGACGATGCTCGCGTGATTCAGTTCGTCCGAGAACACGACGTCCGGGTCGAGCGCGGTGATGGTGCCGACGTTCGCCGCGTACCCCGAGGAGAACGCGAGCGCGCGCTCGGTGCCCTTCGTCTCCGCGAGCCGCGCCTCGAGGTCGCGGTGCACGAGCGTGTCGCCGGTGACGAGCCGGCTCGCGCCCGCGCCCGTACCGACGGTGTCGGCGGCTTCCCTGGCCGCTTTCTGCACGCGCTCGTCCTGGGTCAGGCCGAGGTAGTTGTTCGACGCGAACACGAGCTCGCGCTCGCCGGCGAGGACCGGCAGGTCCCCGCCGGGGTCGGGCGCGAAGTACGCAGCCGAGTCCACGACGTCGGTCGGCTGGAGGTCGCGGTACATGTCCGCCTCGCGGGTGCGAGCCACGCGACGGGCGACGTCGAACCCGTGGTCGGACGCCCCCCCGTCGACGCCAGCGTCGTCGTCCGTCCCACTCATCTACCCCAGTAACTCGAATCCGATGTGATAGGTTTCCCGGTATCGCACGCGCCAGGTCACCGACCAGTTCCGGTCGGGAACGCACGGTCGTGCGCAGAACACCGCGAACGCGTGCGTCGACGCGCGTCGTCGACCACTGCCCTCGTCGCGTTCTCCGCCGCGAGGGTCGCGTTCGCGGTGCGTCCCGTCAGTACGGGCGGTCGTCGCGTCAGTACGGGATGATGCGGAAGCCCTCCGGGAGCAGGAACCCGAACAGCACGAACAGCACGGCCGCGCCGCCGGCCGTGACGACCGCGTACGGTATCTGCGTGCGGACGTGAGTCATGTGGTCGCTCCCGCTCGTCGACGACGCCAGCACGGTCGTGTCGCTGATCGGCGACGAGTGGTCCCCGAAGATACCACCCGAGAACACCGCACCGAGCACGAGGACGAGGTTCGCGTCCGTCGTGAGCGCCACCGGGATGGCGATGGGGAACATGATGCCGTACGTCGACCACGACGACCCGTCGGAGAAGCTCACGAACGCCGTGACCGCGAACAGCGCGAGCGGCACGAGGAACGCGGGCACGCCAGTGAACCACTGGGAGACGAACCCGCCGATGCCGAGGATGGTGACGGCGTTCTGGATGCTGGACGCGAACGTCAAGATGAGCGCGGCCAGGAAGATGCCCTTCATGCCGGTGGTCAGCGCCGTCGTCGCGTCGTCGTTCGACGGAATGTCGCCTTTCACGCGATAGAGGACGAACGCGGCGACGAGCGCGGTGACGGCGGCGAGCCCGAGGCGGAACGCGCCCGGCGAGAACGACCACGCGCCGCTCCCCGGTAGCATGAGCGCGAACCCGCCGACCGCGAACGCTTCGTTCATCGAGTCAGCGACGAGCCACGGGCTCGCGGTGACGAACATCGACCCGAGCGCCACCGCGATCATGATGCCAAGCGGGATGGCGAAGTTCCGCCAGTCCGGCGTCGCCGCGTCGCTCATCCCGTACTGGTCCATCTCGCGGGAGATCATCGGGTCGTCATCGTCGGCGACTACCTTCCCCTCCTCGCGGCCGCGGCGTTCCTCCTCGCGCATCGGCCCGAAGTTCGGGACGACCTGCCAGGCGACGCCAGCGGCGATGAACAGCGCGATCCACGAGTAGAATCCCGTGAAGAGTGCGTTCAGGAACAGCGGCCAGACCTCGTTGACGGCGGCGGTCGCCTGCCCGTCGGCGTTCGTCGTCACCATCGACGAGAGGCTCCCGGTGAGCTGGCCCTCGCTCGCAGCGGCTTCGAGGCCGCCGCCGATGAACCCGACGAGGGCGACGCCCCACGTCGAGTAGAACGCGAGGCGCGCTGCTGGAGAGCCAGCACTGTCGACGTAGTACGCGAGCTTCGCTCGCGACACGTCGAACTTGTCGGTCAGCGGCCGCATCATCGAGCCGACCACGAGACAGTTGAAGTAGTCGTCGATGTGGATGGCGATGCCCGCGAGGAACGCCGCCTTCTCGGCGCCGGCGTCGTCGTCGACGCGCGACGCGAGCGCCTCCACGACGCCCTGGAGTGCCCCCGAACGTATCATCAGTCCGATGAGGCCGCCGATGGCGAACAGCGCGATGAGGACGTTCTCGACGTACCACGCGCTGGAGAACAGCGGCGCCGTCGCGATTATCTCGGGGACGAGCCGGAGGCCGTATATCGCGCCGACGAGGTTCCCGAGTGCGCTCCCGACGAGGTCGGGAGGGACGCCGACGGCGTCGGGCGACAACGCGCCGTAGACCGGGCCGGCCGTGGCGACCCCGACGAACAGTCCGATCAGTGCGTCCCGCGTGTACCACGCCAGACTGATGGCGAGCAACGCCGGGACGAGTGACCACGCGCCTGCATCGATGCTCTCTATCGCCATGGTTCGTCAACCCGCAACGACCGGGTGGTTTAAAATTGTTTTCCGGGTTCGAGCGATACAAGAGGCGACCATGGTCACCTCCCGAGGTGGTTTATAAGCGTGACCGGGCGGGAGTCGGCGTCGGTCGCGTCGCTCGTTCGAGCGCACCGACAGGAACTGGTCAACTGGCGTGCCGAGGAGCGCTCGGTCACTCAGGCGGTGGTAGCGCGTGCACCGGGCGCGACCCGGTAGGCGACGAGTGCCGCGCCGACGGCGAGCACGAACACGAGCCCGATGGCGACGGCGTGCGCGGCGAGTATCGTCCCGCTGGCGCCGCCGACGGCGACGCGACCGAACGCGATCTGCACGGGGAACGCGGCGAGCGCGCCGGCGGCGAGCCAGCGAGCGCGCGCGTCGAGGACGTGCCAGCCGCCGACGACCGCGAACACGAGGGCGGCGAGGATGGTGAGCGACACCGCGTAGTGCGCGGTCTGCACGGGCGGCGTGTACCGCGACAGGACCTGCGCGCCGAACAGCACGAGCACGGGCTGGGCGACCGCGGCGAGCGCGAGCGCCCGCCGGAACGCACCCTCGCTGACGACGTCGCGGAGGACGAGCGCGGTCGCGACGACGACGCCCGCGAAGATACCCATCGCCGTCCAGTAGTGCAGGAACAGGATGGGCCCCGTGAACTCGAGGACGGTCTGTCGACCGAGGAACACCTGGAGCGGGAGCAGGACGATGGCCGCCGTCGCCGCCAGCTTCACGCCGCGGCCGTGGTCGTCGACCCACGCGAGCACCGCGGTCGCGAGGATGAACGGCCCGGTGAGACCCGCGACCACGCGGTGGATCATCTCGAAGCTACTCGGCACGGACTGCGGGAACAGGTTCAGGAACCCGCCGTCGCACACCGGCCAGCGCGCCTGACACGCCAGCCCCGCGCCGGTCGCCTTCGTCGACACGCCCAGGAGGATGGTGAGGAACGTCGCGCCGACCGTCAGCGCGGCGAGCCGCCGGAACCCACGCTTCGAGAGGTAGCCGTCGCCCTCGTCATTCATGCGAGGCACTTCGGACAGGGTCTACTTACGTCGCTCGCTCTCGGACCGCCGTTCGAGCCGCGAACCACGACCACAGCTCCTCGCCGCTCGGCCCGCGACCCACCGTCGCCGGCGACCGCTTATTGCCCTTCGACACCTACAGGCTGGCATGAGCGAGTCAGACGCGAGCGAGCGCGACGTCCCCCAGACCGACACGGAATGGCGCGAGAAACTCGACGACGAATCCTACCACGTCATGCGCGAAGCCGGCACCGAAGCGCGGTTCTCCGGCGACTACGTCGACCACTTCGAGGACGGCAAGTACCGCTGCAAGGGCTGCGGCGAGGTCCTCTTCGACTCCTCCACGAAGTTCGACCACGGCTGCGGCTGGCCGTCGTTCTACGCCGCCGAGGACGCCAACATCGAGAAACGCGAAGACCTCAGCCACGGCATGAAGCGCATCGAGGTCGTGTGCGCGAACTGCGACAGCCACCTCGGCCACGTCTTCGACGACGGCCCCGAACCCACCGGGAAACGCTTCTGCATCAACTCCGTCAGCATCGACTTCGACGACGAATAGGCCGCAGCGCACCCTCGTTCGTTCCAGCTAGCTTCCTCTGAATCAGCCGAACAGTAGGTGTGCAGAACCATCTTTTTCCGCCTCGGGTTCCCTCGCTCACTCCGTTCGCTGCGGGAACCGCTCGGCGCAAAAACATGGGTGAAAAAGGCCGGACGACTCGCTCCCTGCGGTCGCTCGCGTCCGATGAACCGCCTCGCTCGCAGTCGCTCGCTCGGCGGATGCGCTGGTGGTCGGTCGTTCCCCTGTCTCTACTGATCGGCTTGCCTGACTCCGTGGAAGAAACGCGGTCAGTATTCAGGTGACGCGGAAATCGCTGGGAGTCGATTCAGGCGACGCGGGAAATCGCTGGGAGTCGATTCAGGCGACGCGGGAAATCGCTGGGAGTCGATTCAGGCGACGCGGGAAATCGCTGGGAGTCGATTCAGGCGACGCGGAAACCAGCTAGCAGTCGATTCAGGCGACGCGTGCGAACGCGAGGTCGCCGCTGACGGATTCGATGTACGCGTCGACGACCTGGCCTTCGCGGGCGCCGGAGACGAAGATGGTGTAGCCGTTCTTCTTCGCGACGCCGTCGCCCTTGCGGCCGGTGCCGGTGATCTTGACCTGGTACGTGCGGCCGGACTCGATGTCCTCGGTGACCGTCGAGGAGGACTGCTTCGAGGACTTCGCGACGGGGCGGAACGCACCGCAGGCCTCGCAGCGGAGCATGTCGACGCCGTCCTCGGTGACGAGGCGCGTGTCCGGGAGCCCGCACTCGGAGCACGTGACGAACTCGGTGACGTACGCGTCGATGGCGGCCTGGAAGTCCGCGATGTCGAACGACCCGCTGTAGCGGGCGGTGGAGCCGTCGAACTGGCCGCTCGTCCCGAGGTCGCGCTGGATGGAGCGGTGGAGGTGGTCGGCGTCGCGGCTGAGCGCCTTCGCGATGGCTTCGAGGTTCGTCAATCGCGTGAACGCACCGTCGGTCTGGCCCTCGGGGTCGGGGACTTGGAGGCGGTCACCGCCTTCTCGCGGTGTCTCGGGCAGCACGTCGTAGGCTCTGTCGAGCGCTGTAGCGTATTCCATACGTACGTGACGACGCGGGGACGTAAAGCCCCTCCGAGACGAGCGTGGGCGCGTCGCACGGTCGCTCCGTCTCGTCGAAACGCACCGGAAACCTCAGTCGCGGCGACGCCAGTCCTCGAGCGTGTAGCCGTCGTGGTCGGTCTCTTCGACGAGCTCCCAGTCGTCCGCGTCGAAGTCCGGGTAGTGGGCGTCGCCGTCGTACTCGCCGTGGACGCGACTCAACAGCTGGCGGTCGGCGACGTCGAGGAAGAGGCCGTAGATGGCGCTGCCGCCGAGGACGTAGAGGACGTCGGCGTCGAGCTTCTCGGCCACTCTGATTGCGTCGTCGACGTCGCTCGCGTGGTGGGCGGTGTCCTGCGGCCAGTCGCGGTCGGTCCGCGAGAGCACGATCTGGGCGCGTCCGGGAAGGTCGTCGAACAGTTCGAACGTGTGGCGGCCGAGCGCGACGACGTCGTCGGCGACGCGCTCGCGGTACCGCTTCGATTCGTGGGGGAGGTGCCAGGGGAGCGAGTTCCCCTGGCCGATGACGCCGTTCTCGGCGACGGCCGCGACGGAGACGATCTGCATGTCGGTCGCTACGGGATGGACCGTGGTGAACGTCCCGGCTTCGGAAGGACGCGGTCGTCGGACTGTCGCGACGTTAGCGACGGTGGAGTCGTCGGCGTCGGCGGGTTCGACGACCGACTCACTGTCGTGCGGGGTGTTGGCATGCCAATCAACATACTTAAGTCTATCCCTCACCACTAACGACTGTGAGTGAAAATACTGGGCGCAAGAACCTTCGAATGCCCAACGACGACGAAGTGTTCGCCGTAGTGACAGAGCACAACGGCGGCAACCACGTGCAGCTCCGCTGCGCCGACGGCGAGGACCGGATGGGCCGCATCCCCGGTCGAATGAAGTACCGCGTCTGGATCAACGAGGGCGACGTGGTCATCGCCGAACCGTGGGACTGGCAGGACGAGAAGGCGAACGTCGAGTGGCGGTACACCGACGAGGACGCCGACCAGCTGCGCGCGGAAGGACACATCGACTGACTTCTCCTAACTGACTGCAGGACGGCGGCGCGGCGAGCGATTGCTCGCGACCGAGTTCCGCCGGACCAACTCGCTTACGCACCCGGAGTCGCGACGCCGCTCCCCGACGAGCGCGCAACGCCGGCGCTGGTTGCGACGAGGACCGCGACGTCGACCCCGCTTGCGGCAGGTGGTCAGTCGCCGAGCGTCGCGAACGCGAACAGGCTCTTCGTGCCGAGCGGGTCGTCGGCGGTGACGCGGTGGACGTTCCCGAACCCGGCCGCTTCGAGCTGTTCGACGGTCGCACGTTCACCGGGCGCGGAGAAGAACATCCGGCCGCCCATCCAGCCCTCGCGAACGGTCTCGAACCGCCCCGTGGGTAGCGTCATGAGGAGGTAGCCGCCGGGTTTGCAGACGCGAGCGAACTCGCGGTAGACCGCCGGGTGGTCGTCGCGTGGGACGTGGAAGACGGCGTGGTACGCGGTGATGGCGTCGACGCTATCGTCGGCCAGCGGGAGGTGGGTCATGTCGGCCTGCACGAGTCTCGCCCCGGGGACGGTCTCGGTCGCGAGTTCGAGCGCGCGCCGGGAGACGTCCACGCCGATGGCGTCCGCGGGGAGGTTCGCGAGCGTCCGAGCGCCGTCGCCGCACCCGACGTCGAGGACGACCGGGTCCGCTGGCAGGTACTCGCTGAGGTCGTCGACGAGGTCGGCGTCGTTCCCGGTCGGGTCGCGGGACCGAGCGTACGTCTCGGCGACGTCGTCCCAGGCGCGCTGCACGTCCTTGCGGTCCATACGACCGGTATGGGCCGGAGCGAGAAAGATACTGACCCTGACGCACTTCTGCAGGAGCCGGACCTGACGCACTTCTGTGGGGACCGGGCCTGACGCATCCCTGGGTGTCATTCGTGCGAGCACCCCGCACGCGACTGGCCACGTGAACGGTCCGGTAAGCGACTGGTCAGAACCTGAAGCGTCTGAAACGTCGGCGTCCGTCTCTTGCGCCGCGCCCGACGCGCGTCGCCGACTCTCGGAACCCTTCGTTTCACGCCGTTTCACGCCAACACCGGCCTACGGTCGCTGAACGATACGAACCGTCCCCACCGGTTCGAGATAACCCGAGCGTTGTCGGCGCTACTGGCCAAATAACGAATCCGGTCCGCGGAGAGGACCCGAGTGATGACACGACGCGAACCAACTCGACGCCGACTCGTCACAGGACTCGTAACCGCAGTTGCAGTCGGTCTCGCGGGCTGTGCCAACCCCGAGGACGACGGCACCAACGAGACTGACCCACTCAACGGAACCGACGGCGGCGACGCCACCACCACCGAAGAAGACGGGATGGAGACCGAGGACGAGACGGAGACGGAGACCGAAGAGGAAACTGAGACAGAGACCGAGACGGAGACAGAAGAGGAAACTGAGACAGAGACCGGGACCGAGGCGGGAACCGGGACGGAGACCGGGACCGAGGCGGGAACCGGGACGGCGGCGTCGGTGGGGAACGGCGGCTAGCGCTTGCGCGGATGGAGTGAGTAGCAGGGGTGGACTCGTGGGCTGGGACCCTCGGCGGCTCGCGTCCCGACGCGGCGCTACGACCCGTCGGGGCGGTCGGGAACGTCCCCCGGGTTCGACCCGTATCGCGCCGGCACCCAGCGCTGGCCGTCGATCGGCGGCCGGTACGCCGAATCGTCCGGTCGGTCGGGGAGGTCGACGGGGTCGGGCGTGTAGTCAGGGTAGTCGAACTGGTCGAGGAGGTGACTGATGCAGTTCAGTCGCGCGTGCTTCTTCACGTCGGCGTGAACGACGTGCCAGGGCGCGTGCTCGGTGTCTGTGTGCTCGAACATCTCGTCCTTCGCTCGCGAGTACGCCGCCCAGCGTTCGCGCGCCTCCAAGTCCATCGGACTGAGCTTCCAGCGCCGCTTCGGGTCCTCGTTGCGCTTCTCGAACCGCCGTTCCTGCTCGGCGTCGCTCACCGAGAACCAGTACTTGATGAGGGTCATCCCCGACCGCACCAGCAGTCGCTCGAACTCCGGCGTGGACTCGAGGAACTCCTCGTACTCCTCGTCCGTACAGAACCCCATGACGCGCTCGACGCCGGCGCGATTGTACCAGCTCCGGTCGAACAGCACCATCTCGCCGGCCGTCGGGAGCTGTTCGACGTACCGCTGGAAGTACCACTGGCCTTGCTCGCGCTCCGTCGGTTTCCCGAGCGCAACCACGCGCGCCACCCGCGGATTCAGGCGTCGCGTGATGCGCTTGATCGCGCCGCCCTTCCCGGCCGCATCACGGCCCTCGAACACCACGCACACCTGGAGGTCCTCCTCCTGGATGTGGTACTGGAGTTTCACCAGTTCCTCCTGTAATCGATGCAGTTCGCGCTTGTAGTGCTTCTTCTTCAGGACGCCGCTCTCCTTGTACCGGTCGGGGTATTCCTCTGGACTCACGGAGAACTCACGGACTGCTAGACGATACCGCACACCATATGTCCTCGTGCGGGTGAGGCGAGTTCGGTCGCGGGCCGAACGCTCAAGGCGCCGGTCGCCCTCCCAAAGACCATGACCGTTGCACGCCCCATCGAACTCGAAGGGCACGTCATCGACTCCGGGACGCTCCAGCGATGCATGACGACCATCATGGAGATGGGCGGGGACTTCGACGTGGAGCAGTTCGACGTCGGCCGGCACAAGATGGCCGAGTCGTACTGTCGGATGCTCGTGCAGGCGGACGACGAGGCGACGCTACACGAGATACTGCACGAACTCCACCAGACGGGCGCGACCGTCACGGACCCGCACGACGCTCAGCTCGCGCCCGCGCCCGGCGACCAGATCGTGCCGACGGGGTTCTACTCGACGACGAACCACCCGACTGAGGTCCGCCACGACGGGGACTGGCTGCCAGTGGAGGACATCGAGATGGATTGCGCTATCGTCGTCGAACCGGACGCCGATGGCGGGCCGCGAGCGTACACGAAGGTATTGAACGCTATCCGCGAGGGCGACCTCGTGGTCACCGACGAGTTCGGGGTGCGCGTCGACCCGCCGGACCGGCCGCGCGGCGACAGCGGCCCGTTCGGGTTCATGCAGGGCGGCGTCTCCCCCGAGCGGCCGAGCGAGAGCCTCATCGAGGAGGTCGCGGACGTCATCCGCGAGGCGAAGGCCGACGGCGGGAGCGTGCTCGCGGTCACGGGCCCCGCACTCCTGCATTCGGGGGCCGGCCCGGCGTTCGCGCGACTCGTCCGCGAAGGCTACGTGGACGCGTTGTCGACGGGGAACGGGTTCGCGGTGCACGATATGGAGCGATCGATGTACGGGACGAGCCTCGGGATGAACGTCGAGACCATGGAGAGCCCGCGGAAGGGCCACAAGCACCACATCTACACGATAAGCGAGGTCATCCGAGCCGGCGGCATCGAGGCGGCTATCGAAGAGGGGTTCGTCGACTCGGGCGTGATGTACGAGTGCATCCAGCACGACGTCGACTACGTGCTCGCGGGCAGCATCCGCGACGACGGCCCGCTCCCGGACACGATCACGGACGCCGTCGAGGCCCAGAACGCCATCCGCGAGCAAGCCCACGAGGCCGACGTCGTCCTCATGCTGTCGACGCTCCTCCACTCGGTGGCCGTCGGGAACTGTCTGCCTTCGACGACCCCGGTGGTGTGCGTCGACATCGACCCCGCGACCGTCACGCAACTCCTCGACCGCGGGAGCGCGCAAGCGGTCGGGATGGTCACCGACGTTGGCACGTTCGTCCCGACGCTCGCGAACAAACTCCTCGACGACGAGAACGCGGACTGCAGCGAAACGGAAGAATAGGCTCGGGCGCGCCGCTCAGAGCGCGTCGAGGATGTTCAGGTAGCCGCTCCCGTAGTACGCCTTGTCGTAGCCGCTGGGGACCGAGGCGGCGCGCTTCAGCGCGCTCTCGACCTGATTCGCGTTGTACCCCGGATTCGCGCTCTTGACGAGCGCCGCCGCACCAGCGACGTTCGGCGCCGCCATCGACGTGCCCGCCTTCCAGCCGTAGGTCGGCGTCTGCGGGATGAGGAGGTCTCCGCCCTCGAACGCGACCCCGGTGTACGTGATGTCGACGGCCTCGTCCGCGCCGATGCCACCGCCGCTGAACACGCCGACGCCCGTGACCGTCGCCTTGCCGACGATATCGCTCTCGCTCGCGTCCGGCGACGACGGGTCGATGTCGGGGTTCTCGAATATCTCTGCGACGCTGCTCGCCTCGAACACGCCACCAGGTCCGTCGCCGAACGAGTCGCTCGCGGTCCACGCGACGGAGGTCTCCGAGGACTCCGAGACGCGCCAGTCGACCGCGACGTAGTTCGTCGGATTCCCGTCACCGTCCACGGGCGGGCCAGCGAGGTAGATGGATATCCAGTCCGGCGCGAGGCGCTCGTGGCCCGCGCCCGTCGTGTAGTCGACGGTGACGGTCTCGCCGCCAGTGAACGTCGGTCCACCTGTAACGCCGAACTCGACGCCGCCGAAGCCGACCGACGAGTACCACGGCACGCTATCGGTCGTGTACGGCGGCGTGCCCTGGACGGTCACGTTGCCGTCGTAGGAACCGGTCCACGACGCCGTGACGTCGCCCGGGTAGTCCTCGGCGTTCGGTCCGAAAGTCCCCGAGACGAGGCTGCCGCCGTGTACGAACACCGTGTTGAACACGAGGTCGTTGAACCAGGGGGCGCCGGTGCCGATGGCCGCGAGGTCGGCGTCGCCACCGGGTGCGCCGAGCGTGATGGCGTTCGTGCCGTAGTTCGTGTAGAACGCGGGACTGTGTGCGGGCGCTTCGTCCTCGGCGTCCCAGCCGTAGCCGATGGGGCCGGTCGCGGCGACGGAGACCGCCTGTGCGCCCTCGTTCGGAATGCTGATGAGGTTCCCGTCGTGCTGCAGGTCCGCGCTGTCGTTCCCGGCGGCGATGGCGAGGAGCGTCCCCTCCTTGTTCGCGTACGTCATCACGCTGTTGAGCGTCTTCCCGTAGAACGAGCCCAGTCCCTGCCGGGGGACGGGGTACGCGCCGAGCGAGAGGTTCGCGACGTCAGCGTCGACGTTGACGCTGTAGACGATGGCGGCGAGGATGTCGCCGAAGGACGCGCTCGGCCCGGAGAACACGCGGCAGTCGACGAGGTCGGTCTTCGGCGCGGTGCCGTTCACGCCGCTGCCGCCACCGTTGTCGGCGGCGATGATGCCCGCGACGTGCGTGCCGTGGTCGTCCCCGCCGACGGGGTTGTGGTCGCCGCCGTCGTCGGTGAAGTTCATCGAGAGGCCGATGTTGAGCGGGCCGGCGAGGTCGGGGTGGGTTTCGAGGACGCCGGAGTCGATGACGGCGACGCGCGTCCCCTCGCCCTCGGTCGTCTCGTGCGCTTCCGGGACGTTCAGATCGCTCTTGTCCCACTGCAGGAAGTCGCCGGGCTGTCCCTCGTAGTCGCTGGCGTCGCCCGGGCTGAACGTCGGCGCCTGCGCGTTCGTCGCCGGTTCGCTCAGCGTGATCTCGACGTCGGGTTCGAACGCCTTCACGGCCTTCGACCGTCGGAGCGCGCTCTCGCTCGCCTCGACGACGGCGAACTTCACGCCCGGCATCTCGTGGACGACGTCGAGCCCGCGGAGCTTCCCCTTGCCTTTCGTCTGCACGATGAATCGGTCCGTTCGGGTCGCCGCCGTCACCGTGGTGCCCGTCGCGATACCGCCGAGTACTGCGCCACTGAGTGTCAGGAACGTCCGCCTGTTTACGTCTGGCATGCGGCTTGGAATCCGGGCGGTACCGACATTGGTATAACACACCTACTGGACGCCGACGCGTAGCCACGACACCCGACCGAATGGTGAAAGACGCGTTTGGTAATCGGTATTGGTTCTTTACCGGCCGTGATTCGGTGGCGCTCGAAACGACGTCATCGCGCCGCCGAGCGAGGTATACCCGTCGAACGCGTACGTGACGGGGAAGATGCACGACGACGCGCGACGGGTGATGGATGGCGACAGCTAGGGGCCGCGACGACGATGCGCCGTCGTTCGCGAGCGACGGCGGGTCGATGTGGCGACTGTACGCCGAGTACGGTCGCGGGAACCGCTCGCTCGCCGCCGTCGGTACGGTCATGGCGGTCCTCTCGCGGGTCGTCGGCCTGCTGCCCGCGCTCCTGCTCGGGCTCGCCATCGACGCCGTCCTCCTCGCCGACCGCCCGTACGCGCTCCCGCTCGTCCCCGACGCCTGGATCCCCGCGACTGCGGCCGGCCAGGTGTGGCTCACCGTCGGGCTCCTCGTCGCGGCGACCGCTGTCGGCGCTATCGCGAGCTACCTCCAGAGCTACGGCTGGAACCGGTTCGCGCAGAACATCCAGCACGCGCTGCGCGTCGACGCCTACGAGTCCATGCAGGCGCTCGACCGGTCGTTCTTCGACCGCACCCGCACCGGCGAACTCCTCGCGGTCCTCAACAACGACGTCAACCAGCTGGAGTCGTTCCTCACCGACGGCGTCAGCTCGACGCTCCGCTTGCTCGCGCTCGTCCTCGGCGTCGGCGCCATCATGCTCGCGCTCAACCCCGTGCTCGCGCTCGCCGCGCTCGTCGCCGTCCCCGTCCTCGGCGCGTTCACGGTCGCGTTCGTCCGGCGCGTCCAGCCGAAGTACGCCGCGATGCGCGCGAGCGTCGGCAGCCTGAACGCGAGGTTGGAGAACAACGTCGGCGGTATCGAGGTCATCAAGACCGAGCACGCCGAGGCCTACGAGGCCGACCGCGTCCGCGACGCCTCCCGCGAGTACTACGACGCGAACTGGGACGCCATCCGCACCCGCATCACGTTCTTCCCCGGCCTGTCGGCCATCAGCGGACTGAGCTTCGCGCTCACGTTCGTCGTCGGCGCGTTCTGGGTACTGAACGGCCCCCCGACGGTCCTCGCTGTCGTCCCGGAGACCGCGCTCGGCGTGCGTCTCGGCGTCGCCGACGCCGTCACGCCCGGCGAGTTCGTGACGTTCATGCTCTACACCCAGCAGTTCGTGTGGCCGCTCGCGCAGTTCGGCCAGATCGTGAACAACTACCAGCGCGCGAAAGCGTCCAGCGAGCGCGTCTACGGCGTCCTCACCGCCGACGACGTCACGGCCGACCCCGACGACCCCGTGCCGTTCGACGGCGTCGCGGGGCGCGTGGCGTACGAGGACGTCACGTTCACGTACCCGCGCGGACCGGACCTCGTCGACGACGGCGGGGACGGTGAGGTCGGTGAGGACGGTGGCAGCGAGGCGGACGAGCCAGGAGACCCGACGCCCGTCATCCGGGACGTGTCATTCGACGTCGCCCCCGGCGAGACGGTCGGTATCGTCGGCCCGACCGGCAGCGGGAAGTCGACGCTCGTGAAGCTCCTCGTCCGCCTCTACGACCCCGACGAGGGCGTGGTCGAGGTCGACGGCGTGGACGTCCGCGACCGCTCGCTCGCGGAACTCCGGCGCGCGGTCGGGTACGTCGCCCAGGAACCGTTCCTCTTCTACGGTACCGTCCGGGAGAACATCGCGTACGGGACGTTCGACGCGTCCGACGCCGACGTCGAAGCCGCCGCGAAGCGTGCCGCGGCCCACGAGTTCATCGCGAACCTCCCCGACGGCTACGACAGCGTCGTCGGCGAACGCGGCGTCCGCCTCTCCGGCGGGCAACGCCAGCGCGTCGCGCTCGCGCGAACCATCCTCAAGGACCCCGCGATACTCGTGCTTGACGAGGCGACGAGTCACGTCGACACGGAGACCGAGGCCATCATCCAGCGGAGCCTCGCGGAACTCGCGACCGACCGCACCACCATCGCCATCGCGCATCGGCTGTCGACCGTGAAGACCGCAGACCAGATACTCGTCCTCGAAGGCGGTCGGGTCGTCGAAGCCGGGACGCACGACGCGCTCGTCGCCGAAGACGGATTGTACGCGAACCTCTGGCGCGTCCAGGCCGGGGACATCGACGACCTCCCCGCGTCGTTCTTCGAGGCCGCCATCGAGCGGCGCGCCGCCATCGAAGGCGGCGAGGACGACTGAGGGAACGACCTCGAACGGTGCCGTCGCTGTCAGGTCTCGTCGTTCGAAGGTCTCGTCGTCGTCGTTCAGGCGCTCGTGTCGTAGCCCGCGTCCTTGACGGCGGTGACGAGCGCGTCGACGTCCGCGTCGCCGTCGACCGTGACGGAGTCAGTCTCGTTGTCCGCGCTGGCAGCGGTGACGCCCTCGACGTCGGCGAGCGCGTCCTCGACGGTCTCCTCGCAGTGCCCACAGGACATTCCCGTGACGGTGAGTTCAGTCGTCATACTCGGTCGGTGGGAGTCGAGCGTGAAACGAGTGACGAAAATCGGGAGTGCTGGACGGCGACGGGGCGACGAAGCCCGGGAGTGCTGGACGGCGACAGAGTGCCGTCGCTCTGGACCGCTCGCGTCGTCGTGGGTCGACGACGCGAGCGCTCGTTGGTGGTGGTGTGCTGAGAGAATCGAGGTCTGAAACGTCGCCGTCAGGCGACGGCGTGGACCTTAGTTAGACGCGAAGAACGTTCTTCGCGCGCGGGCCCTTGGGGGCCTGCTCGATGTCGAATTCGATCTCGGTGCCTTCCGTCAGGTCCTCGCCGCCAACGTCCTCCATGTGGAAGAAAACGTCGTCGTCGCTGTCCTCGGTGGAGATGAAACCGTAGCCGCCTGTGTCGTTGAAGAAATCAACCTTACCGTTTGCCATTGCAATTGAATGAATGCCAACAGCACGGATAAGGGTTGCGTATTTGTTTTCCAAATCCGAGTAAGACGCGACGAACGTATTCTATCCGTGTGCTATTCTGGATATTTGTTGCGCATCATGTGGGTATTTCCAAATTCGGTGACTGTGCAGTCACGACGAGAGCGTACTATCGGTGCATCCACAGTTCGCCCGCGACTGCCATACAGTCCCACGCACTGCCGTCGCGTGGTGCGGTTCGTCGCCTCACTGCCACCCATCGCCACGACGCGCGTTCCCATACCTCTCGGGTATCGATGCCCATCGAGAACCGACACCGCTTGACGGCTCGAGGTCACTCCCGCGCGTCGTACTCCTGATAGATGGTCTCGCCGCAGGCCTTACAGTGCGACGCGTCCCGGTCGTGATGCGAGAGCCCACAGTTCGGGCACGTCACGTCCACCGTATCCTTCGACGCCCACTCGCGAACGATCTTGCTCGCCTGCCAGGGGATGAGGATGATGCCCGCGATGATGGTCGCGACCGTGATCCAGCGACCCGCCTGCGTCATCGGCACGATGTCGCCGAACCCGACCGTCGACACCGTCACGACCGTGTAGTAGAACGCGTCCCCGAAGTTCCCGACCGTCGCGTTCACCTCGTGTTCGACGCTGTAGAACAACCCGGCGGACACGAAGAAGATCACGAGCACCGTCAGGAGGAGCTTGAACGCGCGCAGCGTGTTGTCCGACACCGTCCCGAAGAAGAACTCCGCGTCGCGCGTGAACCGATAGAACCGCAGCACGCGCACCACGCGAACCACGCGCAGGAACCCGAACTCGAGCGTGACCGCGGGCACCGGCATCGCGAGCACGAGGAGCGTCGGGAGTATCGCGAGCAGGTCCACGACCGTGTACCCGTTCGTCGCCTCCCCGAACCGGTCCTCGGCGCCGTACAGGCGGAGGACGTACTCGGCGAGGAACAGGAGCGCGATCGCGACCTCCAGGTTCCAGAGGAGCGCGTCCGTCGCCGCCGACAGCGGGTACGTCTCGGCGACGAAGATCGCGACGAACACGAGGTTCAGGACCATCAGCGCGATGTCGATGGCCTTCCCGAGCCACGTCCGGTGGTCCAGCAGGTAGAACCGGACCGTGTCGCGTAATTCCCGGCCTCGGTCGTCGGGGGTCGACGCCGTCTGCATACGTTCACGGAATGCGTCGACGAACGTAGGTGCTCGGGTTCGGCGTGGCTCGGTCGATCTCCCGCGGTCCGGTGCGACTGGAGCGCTCGTCTCGGCCGTCGCATCACGTCAGCAGCGACCAGTAAACCGTACGAATAGTTATCTTTCTTCTTAGCGTACATGAGGGAGTATGTCCGCCCGTCCCACACCCGATAGCGCCGATACGGCGACCGCGGAAGCGACCTCTGAACTGTCGGCACTCCCGCGCTTCAAGCGCCTCCGGCGGTGGAACGCCGTCATGGCAGTCCTCCACTTCGTCCAGGGGGCCGCGATGGTCGCCATCGCCGAACCCGTCCAGTGGCCGCTCACGTACACGCGGTACGAACTGAACCCCGCGACCGAATCCATCGCGCCGACGAGCGCCCTCTGGACGGAGATCACGCTCCCGCTCCTCGTCGCCGGATTCCTCCTCATCTCCGCGCTCGCACACGCCCTCGTCGCGACCGTCCTCTACGACCGGTACGTCAAGGACCTCGACCGCGGCATGAACCCCTACCGGTGGTACGAGTACTCCGTGAGCGCGTCGCTCATGATCGTCGTCATCGGGATGCTCGCCGGTATCTGGGACGTCGGCACGCTCGTCGCGCTCTTCGGGCTCGTCGCCGTGATGAACCTCACCGGCCTCGCGATGGAACGCCACAACCAGACCACGGAGCGGACCGACTGGACGACGTACCTCATCGGGACGCTCGCCGGCATCGTCCCCTGGGTCGTCATCGGTATCGCGCTCGCCGGCTCCATCGTCGCGAGCGACGGCCAGGTCCCCGACTTCGTCATCGCCATCTACGTCTCCATCTTCGTGTTCTTCAACCTCTTCGCGCTCGTCATGATCCTCCAGTACCGCGAGACCTGGCGGTGGGAGGACTACCTGTTCGGCGAACGGTCCTACATCGTGCTCAGTCTCGTCGCGAAGTCGCTGCTCGCGTGGCAGGTGTACTTCGGGACGGTGAACTCGCCGATCTGAGCGCGAGTCGTCGCTCGATGCGGGCGCTCGGCAGCTGCGCTCCACGCTTCGGCCGGTCGAACGAGCACGAGCGACCGTTGCCCGCGACGAGTCTGGGAGACGCATCCCGGTGCGTGGTTGCTCCCAGGGGGACCCGGGAGTCGACGTCGGCACTCTCACTCCGCGAGTCGGTTATCAGCTCCGTGACTGGTTCTTTGGTGGCATCACTACGTACGAGACTCCCGTCTCTCCACGCATGTCGCTCAGTTCCCTCCCAGCGACCGTCGCCACCCAGCTCGCATCACTCGAAGGGACGCCCCTGTTGTTCTCGGGGCAGTTCCTCCAGTACGCGGTCGTGTTCTTCGTGATCGCGATCGTCGCTGCCGTGCTCGGCGCGCGCGGAATCGCCGGCGTCACGATGGAGATCGCGAAGTGGTTAGTCATCATCTTCCTCGTGCTCGCCGTCGTCTCGATCGTCCTCTGACGACGACTCGGGCGGTACCGAGGGCCGCGAGACCGCTCGCCCTCGCAAGCAGTTCTTCCACCTCCCCTGGCAGTCCTCGACTCCCCACACCAACGCATGCCTCCTGCACTCGACACCTCTGACGGCGCGACACCCGAACCATCTCGAACGCGCTCGCCTGCGCGTTCGAATCGCTCGCCCGGGCTCGCGAGACCGAACCACCCATGATCGTTCGCCTGTGGGCGCTCGCCTGGGCCGCTCGCTACCTCAAGTACGTCCCGATCCTCGGGTGGCGGTTCTCCGAGCACATCGTCAAGCGACTCGAAGCGCGGATGGACCGGGACGTCCACGTCGACACGGTCGAACTGGACCTGACGGCGGATGCATCCCCGACCGACCTCGACCTCGACATCGTCGTGTCGAACGAACTCCCAGTCGACCTCGAGGTCACCGCCGTCAACCTCCGGATCGGGTACGCCGCCGACGACCGGACGGTCGCGAACGTGCTCTGGGCCGCGGACGCCAACGGGTCGGCGCCCGCGAACCTCGAGACGCCACTCGTCGCGTCCGACAGCACCGCGAGGACGCACCTCGAACGGTTCCTGCCCGGCGACGTCGATGCCGAGGCAATCCACGTCGACGGGTCGCTCACGGCCACGGCACAACTGGACGTGCCGGGGGCGAAACGACTCCCACTCGGGGAACTCCAATGCGACGTCCCACACACCCGGACCGAACTCCCGACGTAGCCGGAATCGACCGCTGCGACGCTCCAGCGGCCGTAGCCGGAATCGACCGCGGCGACGCTCCGCCACGGTCTGCGGTGCGATTCAAGCCAGTTCGCCTCGTATGGGATTGTATGTGTCCGGCGACGTACACCTGCCAGTGCGGCGCGCGCCTCCGCTACCGGCAGGACATGGAGCGCCGCCTCGAGGGCGCTCGCACGCGGTGGGTGTGCCGAGACTGCGGGACGCCGGTCCCGAGTGCGACCGCCGAGGTGCTCAGGCACCGCGACCCGTCGTGAAAGCGGCCAGGGCCGTGCGCGCGGGCAGCCGTGCCCGCCGACCGTCGACGCCCCCCTCCCGACGAACGGTCGACTGCCGTCCCCTACTGGGAAGGTCTCGTCACCTACTCGAAACTACTGCCTTCCGTGTCGCCGACGACGGTCGACCATGGCGGAATCATCCGTTCACGACGAACGCATCGACGAGACGAACACCTGGCCGGAGCTCGCTATCGGGCTCTACGACCGACTGACCGGTCGGAACGCGGAGATTCACTACGAGTTCGACGACATGCACGTCGACGTCCCGAGCAAGGTCGGCGCGGACGCCGAGTCCGCCCGCTGGCGGCTCGACGGCACCGTCGTCATCACGACCCGCGAACGTGAGTGAGGCTCGCGCGCCGCTCGACCCTGCGGACCGCGCACCCCTCGACGTCGCGGTCGACCTCGACGTCTCGGTCGACGACACCCCGGTCGCGGTCGCGTCGACGGGCGACCGCCTGTCCGTCGACTTCCCGACCGTTCGAGCAGCCGTGCGGGCGGTCCGCCGTCGACCGGCGTTGGACTACCGGGAGGTCGACGCGCTGCTGCGCGCGGCCGACGTCGCGCTCGAAGTGCGCGTCCGACACCGGACCGTCCTGGCTCTGGGCGCGGACACCAGAGCGAGCCTGCTCCTTCGGCGAGTGGGCGTCGAACCGGTGGAACTCCGACTCGGCGGCGTCGCGTCCGCGCTCGTCGCGGGCGCCGCCGCGGCCGTCGACCGAGTCCGTCGGTTCGCCGCCTGAGGTACTCGTCCCGGCGACGGGCGCCGCACGCGCTCGCCGGCCGACCGAACCCTATTGAGCGAGGAGCGATTAGGCCGTGGTATCTTGACCAGTGCACCGCAGGGCACGCACGAGATGCAGGTGACGCGATGACGGACGGGCCGTCGCTCGACCGACGTTCGCTCCTCGCCGTCGCGGCCGGTGCGACCACCACGCTCGCGGGCTGCTCGCTGCTCGACGCGGGCGAGGACGGCGAGAGCACGTCGGTCGACGACGACCGGGCTCGCGACCTCGCCGCGCGGTTCACGCCGACGCTCGTCTTCGACCGGCGCGAACGCTGGTTCCCGACCGACCCGCGACAGTTCGAGTCCGAACGCGACGGCGACACCATCGTCGACGGGTTCGACGCGCTCAACGGGTACGTCGCCGCCGGCGGCCACGAGGACCCGCCCGAGCCGCGCGTGTTCTACAACGTCCGCGAGTACGCGGACTCCCCGCTCGCGGTCGTCCAGTACTGGTTCTACTCGGCGTTCGACCAGTTCACGACGAACTTCCACTGGCACGACTGGGAGCTCCTCCAGGTCTTCGTCGACACCGACACCGAGGAACCCCAGTTGTACGTCGCGAGCTCGCACTCGCGGAAGGTCCCGAACAACGAGTTCCTCGATCCCGACCCCGACCGGCGTCCGCGCGTGCTCTCCGAGCTCGGCTCGCACTCCAGCGGGCTGTCCGTGAACGCCGACGAGGAGCGCTTCCAGCGGTTCCCCATCGAGAACGACGTCGCGGACGTCACGAACAGCGTCGTCGACAGCGTCGAGGACGCCGCCGCCATCCCGCTCGCGTACGGCCTGCCGCGCGACGAAGGGCTCGCGCTCCCCTTCGCCGTCCCGGAGCTCGACGAGACGCCCGTCTACGACCACGAGCGCCTCCCGGACGTGACCGAATCGGACTTCGTGCCCGGCGACGTCACCGTGCGGTCGTTCGACGCGCTCGATTCGCCACCGGTGGACCTGCCGGCGCGCGAGAACGGCCTCGTCTTCGAGCACGAGGCCCGAGACGACGGGAGCGCCGACGAGACGTACGACCTCGTTCCCACGGCCGAGTTGGAGTACATCGACGACCACGTCGGCCCGCAGTTGAGCTTCGAGTTCGCGGTCCCGAAGTTCGCCGAGGACGCCATCGCGAGCCACATCACGACCACGGGCGTCCCCTGGCAGGACCCGCGGTACGGGAATCCCGCGAACGACATCACCGAACCACGCCACCGCGGCGCGCTCGCGGACCGCTACGACGCGATCGGCGAGCCCTCGCCCGCGAACCAGGTCGTCGCGTTCGTCACGAACGCGGTCAGCGCACCCGACGCCCCCGACGGCGACGGCGTGACGACCGAGGAGACCGGGACCGAGGCGGTGGCGCTCCTGGAGAGCGACCCCGAGGCGGTCCCGACGTTCCGCGGCGTCGCCGCCGTCCAGGACGTCCCCGCGGGCGACCACGCGCTCACCGTGAACGGCGCTGGGGTCGCCCCGCACAGCGAACCCGTGTCCGTGGGCGGCGACGATGCGGCGGGCGACGGGGGCGGGACGACGGTCGCGGGCGTCGACGGCGAGATCCCCCTGGTCGCTCGCGAGAACGCGGTGAAGCTCGACGTCGACGGCCGCGACGCGGACCGGGACCTCGCCCGAGTCGCGGTCTCGGACGACTTCGGCGGCCGGCTCTACGACGCCCCGCTCGGCGACGGCGACCGCGACGGGCTCTACGTCCACCGCGGCGGCGCGTTCACGACCGAGGTTCGCGACAGCGACGACGAGGTCGGGGCGTTCCGCGTCAACCCACCCGCCAGTTCCGACGCCGACGACGAGGACCGGGTCCGCGTCGAGAACGCGACGACCGGGAAGACGCCGCTCGCGACGTACGTCGCGGACGTCGCCGCGGAGACCCAGGGGCAGGTCGAGGCCGTCGAGGTCGACGACGACGAAGGGGGCCGCCAGAACTCGGTCGAGGGCCTCGCACAGGCGCTCGGTGCCGTCGTCGACGCTGCCGAGCGCGCCGCGGAACGCGCCGCCGCCGGCGACCGCGAGAACGCCGACCGACAGCTCGAGACCGTCGTCGAGCGACTCCAGCGCGTCGCCGACAAGCTCGCCGACGCCAGCGACGCCATCCCCGACGACCTCGGGCTCGCGACAGACAAACGCCTCCAGCAGGCCAGAGAGCGCACCGAACAAGCGAAGCGAGCCGAGAAGCTGTAGCGAGGTCTCGAACGCGTCGGTCCCGACACCTCGGCGGCCCGCACGGTCGACGTCGAGCAGGGGTGGCGCGGCGCTTAACCCGATAGCACGCCAACGAGAGCACGTGCAGCAGTACGTGTTCTACGGCGGAAAGGGCGGTGTCGGGAAGACGACTGCTGCGGCAGCGACCGCGCTGGCGGCCGCCGACCGCGGGGAGCGAACGCTTGTCGTCTCCACGGACCCCGCGCACTCGCTCGCGGACGCGTACGGCCTCGAACCCGGGACGGGACGCCGCCAGATAACCGATGGCCTCTGGATGATCGAGGTCGGCCCGGAGGCCGGCGAGCGAACGTACCGGACGGTACTGGAGTCGGTCGCCGACGAACTCCGGTCGGCCGGCATCCGACTCGACGACGAGGAGATCGAGCGGTTGTTCGCGGCCGGCATCGCACCGGGGAGCGACGAGCTCGCGGCGCTCGAGTGCATCGCGGGAACGCTCGACGAGGACTTCGACCGCGTCGTCGTCGACACCGCGCCGACGGGACACACGCTCAGACTCCTCGACCTGCCGGACGTCCTCCGGGAGACGCTCGCGGCGACCTCGTCGCTACGCGGGCAGGTCCGCCGGCTCGTCGACGGCGCGCGAAGCGCCGTCTTCGGGCCCGCGTACTACGCGTTCGGCCGCGGCGGCGACGACGCCGACGAGGAATCGCTGTCCGCGCTCGCCGATCGCATGGCGGCTGTCCGCGACCTCGTTCGCGCGCCCGACCGCGCGGAGTTCCGCGTCGTCACGACACCAGAACCGATGGCGGTCGCAGAGACCCGGCGGTTCGTCGAGGAGCTCGCGCGCGACGACGTCCCGGTCGAGACGGTCGTCGTCAACCGCGTGCTCCGGGACGTCGACGCGGACTGCGAACGATGTCGGACGCGGGCCGTCCAGCACGCCGAGCAGTTGCGCGCACTCCGCGAGGCGTTCCCCGGGCGGGCCGTCGTCGAACTCCCGGAGTTCGACGCGGACGCCGACCAGCGAACCGCACTCGGAGACCTCGGCGCGCGCCTCGTCGCCGATTACTGACGAACCCGTTGCTCGCGGCGACGCCCGAGCAGTCCTCGCGAAAACTGGCCTCGGTACTCATAGGGCTCGTCGTCGCGCGGGTGCCACCCCGGCTCGGCCCGGTGGGGTCGTCATCGGCCGGTCGAGGGTACCGGCGCGTGGGCCTTGAGGATTCCCTTCGGTCGCTCGGGTGGTCCTGCGAGGACGTCTTCAAACGCCGTCCTGCATCGCCTGGTTCTGGTCGTCGTTGAGGTTCCGCATGCGGTTGGTGTCGGTGGTGGAGAACTGGCGCTTGCAGCGCTCGGTCCAGGGGACGTCGCCGTCGGGTGTGAGCGTCTCGTCGGACGTCGTCGGCGCGTCGTCGCCCGTCGCTCGCGGGTTCTCGGGGTGCGTGGAGAAGTCGTCGGTCGTCGGGTCGGTGCGCGTGCTGGCGGTCGTGGGGTCGTCGTAGGTGGCGTCGGTTCGGGTGCTCATGTGGGGTTCGGGGTCGGTGGTGTGGTGTTCTGGGTGCGGTCTGACGTGGTGGTGCGGGCGGATGCGAGGTGTACTGCGTTCATCGTGTCCCTACAACGACACCGGTCTATAATAAAAGTTCATGTTGGTGCCGGCGTTGCCACCGCGCACCCCCTCACGGCCTCGCGGCGACCGACCGCCGTCAACCGTTATCGACCGCCGCCGACCTCGTCAGTACTCGGCGACCGCTCGCACCGGACAGCCGTCGCCGCCCTCGACGGGGAGCGGGTACGCGTGCAGGACGAAGTCGTCGGGGAGCGCGCTCGCGTCGTCGAGGTTCTCGACGATGAACTGGTCGGCGGCGAACAGCGCGTCGTGCGCCGGATACCCGTCGGGCTCGTCGTCGCGCTCGCGGGACGGGTCGACGCTCGGCGTCGGGTCGGGACTGAACCCCTCGACGCCGACCGAGCACTCGCGCTCGGCGCACCACGCCGCCGCCGCCCCGGTCAGATAGGGGTGGTCGCGGTAGCGGTCTGTCCCCCAGTGTTCGCTCCACCCGGTCGCGAACGCGAGCAGGTCCGCGTCCGCCGCGACCGACGACGCGGGGAGGTCCTCGACCGTGATGGGGTCGCGAGCGCCGTGACCCGTACAATCCACCAGAGCGGCGTCGAACCGGAAGTCGTCCACGTCGAACGCGTCCAGACACGGTGCGCCCTCGCGCATGTGGCACGGCGCGTCGACGTGCGTCCCGGCGTGCGTCTGGAGCGTCAGGACGTGCGCGCGAGCGCCGTCCTCGGCGACCGACGTCGTCCGCTCGAACTCGACCGGCGTCGTCCCCGGATACACCGGCATCCCCTCCGCCACGCTATGAGTCAGATCCGTGAGCGTCATGCCGGTGACGACGCCCACCGGCGAGAAAGCGATGGTGGTTCCAGAACCGGGCGGGACGCCGCGGCCGTCGCGGGCTCAGTCGCTCGCGAACTCGGGGTCGGGATGCCGGACGATGTGGACGTCGTAGCGCGCGTCGTCCGCGACCGTCCCCCCGATGCTCGCGAGCGGCCGCGTCACCTTCCCCGCGTTCTGGCTGCCGACGAACACCACTCGGGCCGCGACCTCCGCAGCGACCTCCTTGATGGTGCGGACGACGACCGTCGTCGTGTCCGCGGTCGGCTCCGTGTTCTCCACGAACTCCGCGCGGACGTCCGCGTCCGGCGCAACGTCCCGGATCTCCTGCGTGAGCTTCCGCTCTATCACGCCGACGTCGAACGTGTCCTCGGGCTCCAGCCACGCGTGGCGGTGCGCGTACCCGGGTTCGTCGGGGATGACGACGAGCGCGAGCAGGTCGTCGTCGGTGTACTCGGCGAACGTCTGCGCGCGGGAGAGCGCGGTCTTCGAGAGCCCGGAGCCGTCGTAGGGAACGAGTATCGTCACACTCGAACCGAAGCGCGCAGCGACCAAGAAGCTATCTCCGAACGAACAATACTCGCGCGGTCGCTCTCACGCGACCGTTCTCACGCGACCGTTCTCACGCGACCGTTCTCCTGCGGCTGTCCTCGTGCGACCGCGCTCACTCGCTCTCGACGCGCTCGCGTGCCGCGGCGACGAGCAGCGGGAGCGTGATGGTGGCGTCGGCGTACACGCTCGCGTTCTCCGCCGCCTTCTCGAGCTTCCCCCACGAGCGCGCCTCGTCCAGCGTCGCGCCCGACAATCCGCCCGTGTGGGGTGGGTCCATCGTCAGTTGGACGGCGTAGTCGTACGCGTCCGGCGACACGAGCATCGTCTGCAGGACGAAGTTCTTCGGGACGCCACCGCCGACGACGAACGCACCAGCTGACTCGGCGTCGAACGCCAAGTCCGTCAGCGGCCCCATGTCGCCGGTCGCGTCCAGCTGGAAGTCCGTCACCTGCGTGTACATCCACGCCTGCAGACCCAGGACCGAGTCCTGGACCGCGGGACAGTACACGGGGACGTCGTTCTCGTAGCACGCCGCCGCGAGCCCCGCGTCCTCCTCGATGCCCTCGCGCTCGTTCACCTCGGCGTTCGCACGGCCGAGTTCCTCGCAGAGCCGCGCGATCGTCACGGTTTCCTCGATCTCGGGGAACACCTCGTCGCGGAGGTGGCTCTCGAAGAGCGCGAAGTGCTCCTGGGGGAGGTAGACATTATAGATGCGGTCGACCTCCTCGTCCCGGAGCTGTTCGTCGTGCTCGCGCGCCGACTTCCCGGGGCAGTGCTCGGAACCGTGATGATGTTTCCCGCCGATTGCCTCGATGGCGTCGTGCGTCAGGTTCGCGCCCGTCGTCACGAGCACGTCCACGTACCCGTCGCGGACGAGGTCGCTGACGACCTGGCGCATCCCCGTCGGCACCATCGCACCTGCGAGCCCCATGAACACTGTCGTATCCTCGTCGCCGAACATCTCCGCGGTCACGTCCACGGCCTCGCTGACGTCCGCTGCCCCGATGCCAGCGTGCCCGTACTCCTCGACGAGCTCGCCGACGGTCATCCCGCCGCGGACGTCGGCGTGCCCGATGGGGTCGTGGTGGAACGTCTCCCGCTCGGGCTCCGCGTGCCCGTCGTGCTCGTGGTCGTCGCCCGCGTCGTGCTCGCTCCCGCCAGCGTCCTCGGTCATGCTCCCGTGTCCGACGGCCACGCGTTTCAACGACTCGGATTCCCCGTCACCGGCCGGGCGACCGCGCCGCGCTCAGGCGTCGCCGTCGACGCGCGTCGTCGCGAGCGCGCCCGAGAGCTCGCGCTGCGGTGCCGGGAGACTGATGCCCTCGTCGTCGAACCGCGCTTTCACCGCGGACGTGAGCTCCGAGCGGATGCGCACGAAGTCCATCCGGGCGGGGTCCGCGATCCAGAAGCGGGCGTCGAGCACGACCGCGTTGTCGCCGAGCTCCGCGACGCGAACCGTCGGCCCCGGGCGGTCGACGACGTCGTCGTTCGCGAGCGCCTCCTCGACGATGATCGCCTCCGCGCGCTCGACGTCGTCCTCGTACCCGATGCCGAACGTCGTGCTCACGCGCAGGCGGTCCTTCGCCGCCGGGTTCGTGACGGCGTTCGCGGTGAGTTCCGAGTTCGGGACGACGACGAGTTCGTTGTCGAACGTGTGGATGCGCGTGACGCGGAAGCTGATGTCCTCGATGATGCCTTCGTTGTCCTTCCAGCGGATCCAGTCGCCGATGTTGTACGTCGGGTCGAGGACGATGAACGCGCCGCTGACGAGGTTCCCGAGGACGTCCTTGCTCGCGAACCCGACGGCGACGGTGGCGCCGGCGGTGATGGCTTCGGTGGCGGCGAGGAAGCTCGCGAGGCCGGAGACGGTGACGCCCGCGAACAGCGCGAACCCCGAGAACGCCGCCCAGAGGAGTTTCCCGAGCGGGAGCGTGACGGCGTCGTCGACGCCGAGCGCGCGCAGGCCGCGTTTGACGCCGGGGACGAGGAGGTAGCGCGCGGGCAGGTAGATGCTCGCGGTGACGACCGCGAGGACGAGCGCGTCCTGGGAGACGGCGACGAGTTCGCCGATGAGGGTGTCGATGGTCCGCGGTTGCGCCATGTGTCGGCTGTCCGTGCGCGGACGAGGGCCTTGAGTGTGGGGGACTCGGTGGGCGTCGCCATCGCTCGTCGACCCTTTGCTGGGTGCTGGGGGTCGGTCGGTTGTGGCGTGCAGGCCACCCGTGGCACGTCCGGCCGCGTCCGTTCCGCTGGCGGGGGTGTGGGCGACGTGGTGCCGGCTGCTGGCGCGTCGGCGGGTGGCGCTCCCGCCTGGACCGACGCGCCCTTGGTTCTCGTCGACGACGTCGTTCGCCGCCGCATCGCACTTGAACGCACGGTCGGCGAGCGCCGGTGGCGGACCGGCGGTGGCTCGCGGCGGTCGAAACGCACACGGCACTGGCGTGTGTCGGGTCGCGTGATGACGCTTGGTGAGACCGAGGCGGACGAGCTCGCGTACGAGCTGGCGCAGACCGAGTACGACGCCGTCGAGCGCGACGGCCTCCGAGCGGCGTGGTCGACGGACGGGACGGTGGTGACGGTGTCCGAACTCGACAACGGCGACGAGATGGAGTACGACGCGGAGGACCTGGTGCGAGCGACGAGCGACCGCGAGGTCTCGCACGCGCGGAACGAACCGGAGGTGTAGTCGGGCGTCGGAACTGGCTGCTGGAGGTGGAGGCGGCCGCCGGCGCTAGCTGCTGGCCGCCGGTGGAGTGGGCGGCCGCGCTCTCGTTCTCAGATCCCGGTGGGGACGTCGAAGAACGTGGTCTCGATCGGTTCCTCCCAGTCGTCGTCGACGAGCGACTGGAGGTTCTGGACGCCGAAGGTCTCGGTGGCGTAGTGGCCGGCGAGGACGACGGTGAGGTCGACCTCGCGGGCTTCGTGGTACGTCTTCTGTTTCGCTTCGCCGGTGACGAGGACGTCGACGTCCTTGCGTGCGGCTTCGTCGACGTAGTCGGAGCCGTCGCCGGTGACGATGGCGACGTCCCGGAGTTCGTCGGGGCCGTGGTCGAGGACCTGCACGGGCTGGCCGCCCGTGGAGAGCTCGCTGGCGAGTGCGTCCCGGAGGTCGTCGCTCGACGCGGGCGCGGGGAGCCGACCGCGGGTGCCGGCGTGCTCGGGGCCGACCGCGCCGAACGGTTCTCGCGCGTCGAGTTCGAGGACGTCGGCGACGCCCGCGGCGTTCCCGAGCTCCTGGTGGCCGTCGAGTGGGAGGTGCGAGACGTACAGCGCGACGTCGTTCTCGACCAGTGGCGCGACCCGGTCGTACGCGCGCTCGGTGACGCGCTCGATGCCTCCCCAGGAGACGCCGTGATGGCTGACCAGCGCGTCCGCGCCCCAGTCTGCCGCCAGCTCGATGGTCTCGCGGACGCCGTCCGTGCAGAACGCGACGCGCTCGACCTCGCCGTCGCGCGGCCCGACCTGGAGGCCGTTCGCGCTCGCGTCCAGGGCGGCGTAGTCACTCGTCCGGAGCTCGTCGTCGAGACGCTCGCAGAACGTCGACAGTCGCATACCCGAGCGTGCGCTCGCCGGGGCCTTCAGACCGCTGGTTCTCGTTGCGAGCGTCGACGCTGTCGGGCCCCGGCGTGCGATTCAGCCGCCGGAGACGGGTGGGAACAACGCGAGTTCGTCGCCCTCGCCCACGGGTTCGTCGAGGCCGTCGCCAGCGGTGAAGACGTTCGCGCCGTTCTTCAGGACGTTCACGTCCGCGACCACGTCGTCGTCGGCGTCGAGCACGCGCTCCCGGAGCGCGTCGTGCTCGGCGAGCAGCGCGTCGAGTGCCTCCCCGACCGTCTCGGGGTCGCCGACGTCGACGGTCTCCGCGCCGGCGCGCTCCCGGAGGTCCGCAAACAGCTTCCAGTGCACGTCCGGGAGTCGGTCCCGCTCGCCGAAATCGGTTTCGGACGGTCCCACCGAAGTGGAGTCAGTCGTCGCCGCTGTCGACGGGTGCGTCCGCCACGGCGTCGACGGGAGCGGTCACGTTCGCGGCCGCGGTCTCGAACGCGCGGAGGGCGTCCGGGCGGGCGACGACGTACAGCGTCGCCCCGACCTCGATCGGGGTGTCTCGCGCCGGGATCGGGGTGACGCCGCGGTCGGGGCGGCGGATGGCGGCGACGGTGACGTCGAGCGCGCCGACGACCGACCCCTGGAGCGGGCTGTCCGCGTCCACGACCACCGCGCCCATCGTCTCGTCGGCGGCCCGGAGGAGCGCCGCGAACTCGCGCTCGACGGCGGGCGCACTCGGGAGCGTCGCGAGCCGGTACGCGACGTCGTCCGCGAGCGCCGCGGCGTCGTCCGCGTCCAACACGAGCGTCACGACGTCGTCGACCGCAGCGCGAACCTCAGCGTTCGCGACGCGCTCCGGCTCGCCGTCCGCACTCGCCGTCCACACCTGCACCACGTCGCCCGCGCTCGCGGCGTTCGCCGGGTCCGCCTGCACGGCTATCGCCGCCGCGCCAGGGGCGAGCGTCGGCCCGAGCCCGGCCTCGCGTGCGCCGACCGCGAGGTACGTCACGTCGCCGTCGGCGGTCACGGCGACGTCAACGTGCCCGACGCCGTAGTCGTCCTCGAGGCGCGCGCGGATGCGGTCCTCGAGTTCGCCGACGGTGACGCGCCGCGGGAACACGAACCGCTCGCCCGCGAACGCCTCCTTCGTCTCCACTGGAACCGGGTCGTACCCGTCGATGTCGTCGACGTCCTCCGGGAGCGTCACCGCGAGCACGCGCCCGCCGGCACGCACCACCTGCGCGAGCTCGCGGTCGAACCGCGCCGTCGCCCCCTCGCTGAACGCGCTCGCCGCACCCCGGTCGCCGACGCGCCGCCCGAGGTCGGCGACGATCGCGCTCGCCGTGAACGTCGTCACCGTCCGCACCGCCTCGTCGATGCCACCGCCGCCACCGCTGTCGAGCACCTGCCTCAGCGTCTGCTCGGTGTTCAACACGAGCGCCACCGCGGTCAACCCCAGCAGGAGCGCGATGCCCTCCGGGACGCGCTCGCGCCCCCACCAGCGGTAGACGACCGCGACGACGAAGCTCACGCCCCCCGAGAGCGCCGCGAGCGTCCCGACCTCGACGGCGACGGCAAGCAGCGAGTGCGAGCTCACGCGACGACCTCCACGAACGCGTCGAGTGCATCCGTCCGGCCGACCACGAACAACTCGTCGCCCGCCGCGAGCGCCACGTCGCCCCGCGGCGAGAACCGCCAGCGGCTCTCCACGCTCTCGCCACCGCGCTTCTTCGCGGTCGTGCTCGGCGTCGACTCGCGGACCGCGAGGATCGCGACGCCGTACGCGTCCCGGACGCTCGCGCCACCGATCGTCGTCCCGTCGAGCGCGCCGTCCGCGCGCACCGTGACGCGCCGGAAGCGGTTCCCGGCGCGCCGCAGGAGCGAGACGAGCTCGAACTCGCGGTGCGTGCCCCGCGAGCAGACGCGGACGCGAGCGCGGTCCGCGCTCAGGAGCGTCGTCGCCTCCCCGCGATCCACTGCGAGCGTGATGCGACCCTCGCCGCCGTCCGTCGTCGGCGCCGCGACCGGCGCCGCAGGGCCGACCTCGTCAGTCCCGCCATCCGTCACCACGTCCTCGTCCGGTGGCGTCACCGCCGGCCGCGACTCCGGCGGGTCGTCGCCCGTCGTCCGCGCCGATAGCACCATCGCCCGCACCGACGCGTCCTCGGTCGTCGCCACCACCTCGTCGCCGCGAGCGACGCCCGTCGGGAGCAACGCCGTGATGGAGACCGCGCGTTTGCCCTTCGGGACCGACCGCGAGAGCGTCCCCGTCGGCGGTGCCGCCGACACCGACGCCCGCCCGCCCGAGTCGACAGTCACCGACACGTCCGCGAGGTCGAACTCCGTCCGCAGGCGATCCGCGAGCCGCGACTCCAGCTCCGAGATCGGGAGGTCGCCCGGGAACGACCACGTCGACTCCGCGATCTTCCCGCGGAGGTCCGCGGGCAGCGGCGGATACCCCTCCACGTCGCCGACCGCACCCGTGATCGTCACCGTGACGCCACCGAAGACGTCCAGCACGTCCGCGGACAGCGTGCGTTCGCGGAGCCGGCGGAGCGAGAACCGCTTCGGGAGCGCCACCCCGAGTTTGTCACCTTGACTGTGCGCGTACAGCGACAACATCATCACGACGATTATCGCCGTCACGACGCGCGGCGAACTCGCCACCGCCGGGTCGAGTAACCCCATCAGGCCGCCGTTGATGCCCGCGATGGCGACCGCGAGCACGACGACCCCGAGCCCGGGGAGTGTGACGCCCGTGAGGTACTTGAAGAAGAAGCCGAGTGTCCCTGAGACGAACGCCGGAACGATACCTGTGAGGAGACCGAGGTAGATGCCGAAGAGGAACTCGACGGGAAGCGAAGCCATACGCACCGGGGAGACGCCCCTCCGTGAAATGGGTGTCGCCCGACCGAGGGAACTCGCGAGCCGGCGTCGCCGCCGGGAGCCGAGAGCGTTAAGTCGACCCAGCGTGCACGCCGGGGCATGGACTGGCGATTCCGGCCGACCGGCGTCGGGGCGACCGCGGCGCTCGTCAGCGCCGTCGCCGTCCTCTCCGTCGCGACCGGACTCGTGAACATCACGAGCCCGACAGCCGGCCCGCTCGCCGCGTTCGTCCCGAGCGGCGTCCAGCAGGCAGCCGGCTTCACGGGCACCCTCACGGGGTTCGTGCTCTTCGTGTCCGCTGCATCGATGCGACGCGCACTCCACGTCTCCTGGCTGTCGGCTGTCGTCCTCCTCCCCGTCACGGCCGCGCAGGGACTCGTCCAGTCGAGCGTGTTCTCCATCCCGCTCGTCGTGTTGTCGGTCGTCGCGACCGGCGTCTGCTGGTGGAACCGCGAGCGCTTCGACCGCGAGGTAGCACTGACGAACTCCCAGATCGCGGCCGGGCTCGCGCTCGTCGGCGCGCAGATCTACGGTACCGTCGGCACGTGGGCGCTCCGCGAGGAGTTCCCGAGCGTCGAGACGTTCGCGGACGCGTTCTACTTCACCGTCGTCACCGCGAGCACCGTCGGGTACGGCGACATCACCCCGCAGTCGACCATCGGCGAACTGTTCGCGGTGTCGGTGCTCGTCGTCGGCGTGACGAGCTTCACGGCCGCACTCGGCGCGCTGTTCGCACCACTCCTGGAAGCCCGCTTCGCGACCGCACTTGGACGCATGAACGAATCAGAACTGGAACTCCTCGAGGACCACGTCGTCGTCCTCGGGTACGGCGACCTGACCGAACCGATACTGACCGAGCTCGCGGACGCGAAGGTCGACTTCGTCGTCGTCGCGAAACCGGAGAACACGAACCTCCCCGAACTGAAAGAACGCGACGTCCCGCTCGTCGTCGCGGACCCGAGCGACGAGGAACCGCTCGTTCGCGTCCACATCGACCGGGCGCGAGCGGTGGTCGCGGCGACGAACGACGACGCGAACGACGCGCTCGCCATCCTCACCGCGCGCGAACTCCGCCCGGACGTGAATATCGTCGCGGCCGCGACCGACCGAGAGAACGTCGACAAACTCAAGCGAGCGGGCGCGGACACCGTCATCAGTCCCGCGCTCATCGGCGGGCACCTCCTCGTCGAATCCGCGCTCGGCAGCACCGACTCCGAGATCATCGCCGATAGACTCGTCGACGGCCCGCTCGCCACGTCGAACGACTCCGAAGAGTGAATCGGGCGTCGGGAGAGGAGTGAATCGGGCGTCGGGAGAGTCAGCGGTCGCGCGAACGTCGACGAGTCAGGCGAGGACGTTCCTGGCGGCCTGACCGGCGTCTTCGACGTTCCGGAGCGCCATCCGGTCGGTCGTGAACAGGACGCCGCGGTCGCCGACGATGACGCGCCCGACGAGCCCGTCCTCGAAGACGCGAACGGTGAGCTGGTACTCGCCGAACGCCGGTTCGACGTCGTCGCGCTCGGCGTACTCGCCGTACGCGGCGGCGGAGTCGAACCCGAGGCGTTCGTTCTCGACGAACCACGCCTGGAGCGCGTCCCGGCCACCGACCGATTGGTCCACGTCGCTGCGGAGGTAACACACCGCCCAGTCCTCGCGGTCGAAGCGGACGACGCTCCGGAGGCCGTCGCCGAGGGCGGTTCGGATGGCGGAGACCAGTTGCTCGTCGAGAGACGCGTGCGAACTCATGTCACTCTTAGGGCGGGTGCGGGCTTGAACGTAGCGGTGGAATCGCCAACAAGCGTCGGGATACGGCGGCGCTCGGCGCGGTCGCGCGACGCGGTCAGTGACTGCCCCGGTGGACGATGGCGACGTCCGTCTCCACGTCCGTGACGCGTTCGAACGTCGGCGGGGCGAGGAACCGCGACGCCGCCGACCGGTCGGTGCTCGCGCCGACGACGACGAGGTCGTACTGCGTGGCGTTCGCCCCGAGGAACCGCTCGATGCTCGCTCGCGACACGCGCGTCTCGAACCCGACGTCGAACGTCTCCACGAGGTTCGCGAGCATCGCCTCCGCGCGCCGCCGCTGGTTCTCCGCGTCGATGCAGTGACAGACCGCGAGCGTCCCCGCTCGCCCGGCGACGCGCGTCGCGAAGTCGAGCATCGCGTGGGCGGTATCGCCCGGGCGACCGACGGCGACGAGCACGCGCCGCCACGCTCTGTCGAGCTCCTCGTCGCCGCTCCGGAACACGACCACGTCGATGGGCGCGTCGAACAACCCCTTCAGGTACGGCGAGAGCGAGCCGTGGGACTCCTCGTAGGGCGCGACGACGAGGTCGCAGTTCGCCTCCTCGGCCGCACGCAGCGTCACGTTCGTCCGCCCTGACGCCGCGCTCGCGACGACGACCTCGCAGGGAACGCCGACCTGCGTCCGGATGCGGCTCGCGAGGCGCTCCAACCGCATCGCCGCCTGCCCCGCGACCTGCTCGCGCGCGTCAGCCGTCGCATCCCCGATTGCACCGTCGCTGTCGACGGGTGCATTGCCGTCAGCCGCACGCTCGGCCGCGATGGCGTCCTCGGCGGCCGCGACGTCCTCGTCCGCAACCACGTCCAGGAGGACGACCTTCCCCGCCTCGTGCGCCGCCGCGAGGTGCGCCGCGAACAACGCCGCCTCCCGCCCTTGGTCGCCGACGACCGGCACGAGCACGTGGTCGTCGCCCTTCGTCGTCTGGTAGAGGTACTGCGCGCGCCGGTCGTAGAACAGCTCGCGCCACGCGTAGAACACGCCCGCGACGAACGAGGAGGCGACGAGGATGCCGAGGACGTACGGCACGACCTCGCCGTAGTCCGCGACGAGCGTCAGCAATCCGGCGGAGAACGCCGACGGCGCCTCCACGTCCGCCGCCCACGTCACCGTCCCGACCGCGAAGATCGCGACCGCCGCGCTCGCAGCGGTCGCCGCCGGACTCCCTGTGGCCCACGGGAGCAATCCAGTGGTCCGGACCGCGAACAGCCCGCAGAGCGCGCCGGCGGTGAGGCCGCCGACGAACCGCACGGGCGACGCGTACTTGCTCTCCGGGTTCGCGAACAGCGTGTACGTTCCCGAGGCCAGCGGCGGGAACAGGAGGAACGACACCTCCTGGCTCACCTGCGAGACGTACGTGACGAACGCGATGAGGAGCGGGACGAACGCGAGCACGGACAGGTGCAGGAGGTTCCCCGTGTGCTCCACCCAGTTCTTGAACTCCTGGAGTTCGCGGCGTTCTATCCGGCGGACGCGCCGCCACGCGCTCCAGAGCCGCGGCCGCCACCCCTCGAACATGCCCGGTGCTTCCTCACCGAGGGAGTAAAGCGATTCCCTCCGGTCGTGGACGCCGCCCGGGCGTGGCCGACCCACTGGGCGGCGTCGCGCCCCCGTCGCACGCCCGCCCACTGCTTATGCGAACGCACTCCCAACGAGCGTCCATGACTGGAGACGCCGGGTCGGACGCAGGCGCCGGCTCGGACGCGACCGTGGACGCTGCGACGGGCGACGCGAGCCCGCCCGGGGACCCGGTCGCGCTCTCGGTCGGGTACGTGCGAGCGACGAAGGCCGGGGACGGCGACCCCGCGACGTTCCGTCGGGCGCTCGCGGACCTCGACCCCGAAGCGCTCGCGGACGCGCTCGACGACGACGACGCACGTCTGGCGTTCTGGCTGAACGTCTACAACGCCAGCGTCCAGGACCACCTCGCCCAGGAGCCGCGGCTGTTCGAGGAGCGTGGACTGGTGCCGCGACGCCCGATCTTCCGCCGGAAGCTCCTCACTATCGCTGGCGAGTCGCTGAGCGTGGACGACGTCGAGCACGGCATCCTCCGGCGTTCGCGGAGCGGCGTCGGCCTCGGGTACGTGCCGCGACTCCGCCAGAGCAGGTTCGAGCGTCGGCATCGTGTCGACGACGTCGACCCCCGCATCCACTTCGCGCTGAACTGCGGCGCTGCGTCCTGTCCGTCGGTGCTCGCGTACACCGAAGAGGCGGTCGACGACCAGCTCGACGCGTCGACGCGGGGCTATCTCGACGCCGAGGTCAGCTACGAGCCGTCGACGGGGACGGCGACGGTCCCGAAGCTGTTCTCGTGGTATCGCGGCGACTTCGGCGGAAAGCGTGGTATCAAGCGCTTCCTCCGCGAGCACGACGCGGTCCCGGCGACCGCGGACCTGTCGCTCGCGTGGGCGGCGTACGACTGGACGTTGAAGCTCGGGCAGTACGCGGACGCGTGACGGCGCCGCTGCTGTCGGTTGATTCCGCGTTGACGCGACGGGTTGTGTGGCGAGCAGGCAGTCTCGTGGGCGTCCGCGGGGCGACTGCACTCCCGCCTGGGCCGCGCGGACGACGACTCGCTAGCGCATGCCGTCGGTCGCCGCGGCTTCCATCTTAAACCTGCGTGGTGGCGTCGAGCGTGATCTGGATGGCGCGCTCGACGTTGTTCTTCGCTTTCTCGGGGAGTTCGTCGGCGTCCGTTTCGCCTTTCTGGGTGCCTTCGACGAGGTTCCCGTCGACGGTACAGATGGCGCCCGCTTGCAGGCCCTTGCGGCGTGCGAGCGTGAACAGCGTCGCGGCTTCCATCTCGACGGAGAGGATGCCTGCTTGCTCCCAGTCCTCGACGTACTCGTCGGTCTCGGCGTAGAACGCGTCGTCGCTCGCGATGGGGCCGACGTGGACGTCTTCGTCGTTCGCTTCGGCGCCGTCGACGAGCGCGGAGAGGACGTCGTAGTCCGGGACCGCGGGGTATTCGGCGGCTTCGTAGCGCTTGCTGGTGCCCTCGTTCTTCGCGGCGCCCGTGGCGACGATCATGTCGCCGATCTCGATGCCCTCCTGGAGCGCGCCGGTCGTCCCGCAGCGGATGAACGTCTCGACGCCCACCGCCGCGAGTTCCTCGACGGCGATAGCGGCGCTCGGGCACCCGATACCGGTCGAGCAGATGGTGAGGTCGACGTCGTCGTACGTCGCGTTCACGACCTTGTACTCGCGGTTCTCGGCGACGACTTCGCTGTCGTCGCACATGTTCGCGATGCGGTCCACGCGCCCCGGGTCCCCGGGGACGATGGCGATCTCGTGTACGTCTCCCTCTTCGACGAGGAGATGCGGTTGTTTTGCCATGGTCGCGGGTTCGGTGGTGCGTGACTAAAACGCCGCGTTCCACGGTTCGGGATCGGAGGTGCGCTCGCATCGATTGGGTTTATGTGAGACGTAAACCTCGTGGTGGGCGTGGCGGCGGTGCGGTGGCGGTGGCGGTGCGGTGGCGGTGCGGTGGCGGTCGAGCGCACCCATACCGAGCGCGACCGGAGGGAGCGCTCGGGAGTTTTTTCGCCCACGTTTTTCCAAGCGGGGGTGCGCGAGCGCAGCGAGCGCACCCTCCGCAGGAAAAAGGTGGTGGTGCTTCGCAAGCTTTTCGCGGTGGGCGTGCCTCGTGATTGTCGAATGCACGCCATCACGAACAGCGGTTGGGTGGAGGTCATCACGGGGTCGATGTTCTCCGGGAAGACCGAGGAGTTGCTGCGGCGGCTCCGGCGGGCGCGGATCGCGGAGCAGGACGTGGCCGTGTTTACGCCCGCGGTCGACGACCGGTACGGGGACGACGTTATCGGGAGTCACGAGGGCCGGGATTGGGACGCGACTGCGGTCCCGAACGAGGGTGAGGGCGTCTGGGAGATCGTGGAGTACGTCACGGACGAGGATGTCGTCGCGGTGGACGAGGCGAACTTCTTCGACTCGACGCTCGTCGACGTCTGCGACGCGCTCGCGAGCGACGGGTATCGCGTCGTCGTGTCCGGGACCGACCAGACGTTCCGCGGGGAGCCGTTCCATCCGCTCCCGGAGTTGATGGCGACCGCGGAGTACGTCGAGAAGTTCCAGGCGATCTGCTCGGTGTGTGGCGAGCCGGCGACGCGCAACCAGCGGCTCGTCGAGGGCGAGCCCGCGCACGTCGACGACCCGACGATCCTCGTCGGCGCGGAGGAGTCCTACGAGGCGCGCTGCCGGAACTGTCACACGCTCCAGACGGGGTCGCTCGACCGGAGTCTCGACGAGTTCGCCGACGAGGAGTGCGCGGACGAGGACGCTTCCGAGGAGCGAGCGTCCGCGCCGCCGGCGGACGAGTGACACGATGACTGACGCGCTCTCTCGCGAGTCCAGATGACGCAGTGGGTCGAGTCCACGGAAGGCGGCCGCGACCGCGGGCCGCGAGCGGTGCTGCGCGCGTGGTTCGAGGTCGCGACCGCCCCCAGTCGGTTCTACCGGACGGGCGTCGCGCCCGGCGACCAAGCCCCGGGGTTGACGTTCGCGATGCTCGTCGTGCTCGTCGCGGAAGCGACGCGGTTCGCGCTCGTCCCGGACGCCTATCCTGTCATCGCGGGGAGCGAACTCTTGTCGGGCGTGCTCTGGCTCGGCGTCGCCGTGCTCCTCGTCGCCCCCGCGGGCCTCCACCTCCTCGCGGCCGTCGAGACGCTCCTGCTCGCCGCGCTCGCCCCCGACCGGGGCGGCGTCAGCGAGACCGTGCAAGTGCTCGGGTACGCGACCGCGCCGTGCGTGTTCGCCGGCATCCCCGCCCCCGAGGTCCGCGCAGTCTGCGGGCTGTACGCGTTCGCGCTCCTCGTCGTCGGCGTCCGCGTCGTCCACCGCGTCTCCACGACGCGCGCGGTCGTGCTCGCACTCGTCCCCGGCGTCGTCGCGTACGGCTACGGCTTCCGCGCACTCGCCGCAATCGAGACGCTCCTCCGCAACTGGTACATCATCTAGCACGTCGACGACCGAGAACGGACGTTTCAGTCGCTCTCATGGCTGAGAGCTACGCTTAAGCTCTCAGAGCGCGTCCATTACTTCGATACGCATGCTTCCACCCCTGTTCATCGGCGGGCTCGGCGGCCCCGAGCTCGTCATCATCTTCATGCTCGTCGTCCTCCTGTTCGGCGCGAACAAGCTCCCGAAGCTCGCGCGCGCGAGCGGCGAAGCCATGGGCGAGTTCCAGAAGGGCCGCGACGAGATCGAACGAGAGATCAAGGACGCCACCAGCGTCAAATCCGACGGCGTCGACGGCGTCGACGCGACGGAAAGCGACTCGACCGTCGAATCCGACCTCGAAACCGACGTCGACTCGGACCGCACGTCCTCGGCCTGAACGGCCCCCTGTACGCCCGTTCTCAGTCCTCGAATCCTCCGTCAGTCCACCGACCCAGGGACGCGCACGTTTGGATTCTCTATCGCGGTATCCGATTTACGCCACCTCATTCATGGCACGTCGGTCGAACCACCACCGGTCGGTTCGCGAGGCCGATAGGCAATCGTGGTCGACGACCGGTCAGCCCGCGAGGCTGCTAGCCTACCGGTAGGGCCGCGAGAAGACAGTGGGTGAAGCGACGGTCGGTAGGGCCGCGAGAAGACAGTGGGTGAAGCGACGGTCGGTAGGGCCGCGAGAAGACAGTGGGTGAAGCGACGGTCGGTAGGGCCGCGAGAAGACGGTGAGTGAAGCGACGATCACTCCTCGGTCGGCCGTGGGAGTGGGAGGTCGCGGCGGAGCGCGACTCCGACTGCGAACCCGACAACGGCGATGGGGACGGCGGCGAGGAGGGCGACGAACGCGGCGAACGCGGCTGCTTCGGGGAGCGAGACGACGTCTGGGCCGAACCTGGAGAAGGTCTCGCTGGTCCCGTAGCGCGTGAAAGCGACGCCGTACACGGGCGCGGCGACGAGTGCGGTCGTCGGGACCAGCCCGGAGTTCACGGCGGCGCTCGCGGCCGCGAGCGCGAGGAGTGCGGCGACGCCGAGGAACACGAGCGGTTCCGGGTTCGTGCCCGTCCACGTCCCGTACGCCCACGATTCGATCGTGCCGTACCCGACGGTCGCGAACACGTGTTGGGCGCTGCCGACGGCGAGGACGCCGGCGAGGACTACCAGGGTGACCGATATCGATGCGCGACGACCGAACAGGCCGTGGACGACGCGCGTCGTCGGGAACGCGTCTCGGGCGCGGCCGCCGGCACCGAGGAGTCGGTCGACGCCATCGGCGGGCGTGACCGGCGCGTCGAGCGCGGACAGCGGCGAGTCGTCGCTACTGGAGGGCTCGTCTGTCGACTTCACCATACGCACACCTCCACGAGACAGAAACATCAAACCACCGAACAGTCAAATCGGCCTTACAGCTTCCCTCGCCCGCTCCGCGACGCCGTCTTCGGCCGAGACGTCACCCGAACTTACGGGTGATGGAGTCGAATTACCCGAACTTGCCGGTGATGTAGTCCTCGACGCGCTGGCTCTCGGGGTTCTCGAAGATCTTGTCGGTGTCGTCGTACTCGACGAGTTCCCCGCCGGTGAGGAATACCGCGGTCTGGTCCGAGATGCGGGCGGCCTGCTGCATGTTGTGGGTGACGATGACGACCGTGTACTCCTTCGAGAGTTCGTCGACGAGGTCCTCGATCTTCGAGGTGGCGATGGGGTCCAGTGCGCTCGCGGGTTCGTCCATGAGGATGACCTCCGGGTCGACGGCGAGCGCGCGAGCGATGCAGAGCCGCTGCTGTTGCCCGCCCGAGAGGCCGAGGGCGTTGTCGTCGAGCCGGTCCGAGACCTCGTCCCAGAGCGCCGCCTGCTTGAGCGCGCGCTCGACGAGCTCCAACTCCTCCTCGGTGTCGTCGCGCCCGAAGAGCCTGGCGAGCAGGCCGGTGTCGATGTCGCCGTGCTTGCGCGGCCCGTAGGAGATGTTCTCCTTGATGCTCTTCGGGAACGGGTTCGGCGCCTGGAACACCATCCCGATGCGTTTGCGGAGTTCGACGAGGTTCGCGTTCGCGTCGTAGATCTCCGTCCCGCCGAGTTCGACCGACCCTTCGATGCGGGCGGCCTTGATGCGGTCGTTCATCCGGTTCAGGCACCGCAGGTACGTCGACTTCCCACACCCAGACGGCCCGATGAGCGCCGTCACCGAGTTCTCCGGAATGTCCATGGAGACGTCCTTCAGTGCGTGGTCGTCGCCGTACCACACGTTCAGGTCCTCGACGCTCAACTTCGCGTCGCCCTCGAACTCGAACTCCGTCCACTCCTCGCGGGTCTCCTCGGCGGTCTCGCCCGCGACCGTCGTCGACGCCGAGGACTGCGTGCCCGCGCTCTCGATGCCTGTGCTGTCGTCGCCGAAGTCTGATTCTTGCTTACTCATAGTCGAGTTTCCGCCGGAAGATCGTTCGCGCCGTGATGCCGACCGCGTAGAACGAGAGCACGACCATCAGGAGGATGAACGCGCTCGCCCACCCCATGGACGGCGACCCGCTCACGCCAGCCGCGATGACCGCCCACACCTGCGTCGGCAGCGACGCCGACGCCGCCGTGAGCGCCTCGTTCACGACGAACGGCGGCTGCGCGACGAACCGGAACCCGCCGATGACGTCCACGGCCTCCGTCGAGTTGAGGGTGGAGCCGAGGACGAGGATGAGCGGCGCGGTCTCGCCCGCGATCCGGCCGACGCCGAGGATGACGCCCGTGATGACCCCGGGCATCGCCGCCGGAATGACGACGCTCCGGATGGTCGTCCACTGGTCCACGCCAAGCGCCGCGCTCGCGTCCCGGTACTCGTCCGGGACCGCCTTGATGGCCTCGCGACTCGTGATGAGGACGAGCGGGAGGAGCATGAACCCGAGGACGAGCATCCCCGCGAGCAGCGACTCGTCGCCGCCCAGCCGCGGGATGAGGAACGCCGCGCCGAACAGCCCGAAGACGATGCTGGGCGTGCTCCAGAGCGCGTTCGTCGCGATCTCCACGAGGTTCGTGAAGTTCCCCTGCTCGGCGTACTCCGTGAGGAACACGGCGGCGCCGAGCCCGAGCGGGACCGCGAACGCGGTCGCGCCGACGACCAGCCACACCGTTCCCACGATGGCGGGGAGGATGCCGCCGGGTTCGGCACCCAGCGGGATGTACGCCTGCATCGCCATCGGCCACGAGAGCGACCCCTGCGTCGCGACCGCGAACGGCCCGACGCGGAACGGAACGCCCGTCCCGGCGACGTGCGCGCCGAGCACGCCGACGAACCCAGCAGCCGCGGCGAGCGAGAGCGTCACCTCCTCACCGACCAATCGGCTGGTGATGGTCTCCTCGACGTTCCCCCGTCCGAGCGCGAGGAGGGCGGCGGTCGCGAGGAAGCCCGCGGCGGCGACGAACGCCGCGAACGCCACCACCGGGACGCCAGCGACGTTCGGGACCGTCCGCGCGGTCGATTCGAGGAACGCGGTCGCGAGCAGGACCGACAGCCCGCCGAACGCGCCGACGACGAACAGCGGGGCGACGCCGACCGCGCGCTCGCTGACGTTCCGCGGGTCACCGCCGGCGAGCACGCCGGCGAGCGGCGCGAGCGCGAGCGCCATCGCGGCGACCGCGGCGACGACCACGATCCAGTACGCCACTGTTCCGCCGAGCGCGGTCACCCCGAACGGGTTCGCGCCGAAGATACCGAACGCGCCCGCGAGCACCACGAGTGCACCGACGACCAGCGGGAGCGCTTTCCGGACTTGCCCGACGACCGGGAGGTCCTCGCCGACGTTCTCGAGGCTCCCGTACCGCCGGAAGAAGTACGCGAGCAGCGCGACGCTCGCGACGAGCACGAGCGGCGACCCGACGACGAGCGAGCGCGTCACCGAGACGCTCGTATCCAGGACCTCCGGCTGGCGGTTCACCTGCACCGTGTACGTGAAGTCGTACGCGAGCGCTCGTCCGGTCACGACCACGTACGCGAACAGCGCGGAGAGCGCACCGACCGCCGAAACCGGGAGCACCCGCAGGAGTTGCCTGGCGCCGCCGCGCCACTCCTCCGTGCCAGCCGGCTGGCTCGCGCGATGCGCGGCGAGCGCCAGCAACGGGAGCGTCGCGATGAACGCCGACGCCGCGCCGATACTGAACCCGTGGAACGCGTACCCGACGCCCTTCAGCGTCACGAACACGACGATGGCCGCCATCACGGCGAGCATCAGGAGCGCGTTCAGGTTGATGACGAGGAACGTCCCGTACTGGCGGCCTTGCGCGCCGAACCCCTCGCGGGCCTTCGCCGCGGACCACGCCGACAGGAGCGACCCCGTCAGGACGAATATCGGGACGACGACGCCGCCCGTGAACCCGCCGGAGACGACGTCGGGGTTCCACTGCCAGCCGACGCCGATGGCGGCGGACGCGACCGTCCCGCCGAGCACGGCGACGACGAGGCCAGCGGGGACCGTCGACCCGACGTCCTCGCGAGCGACGACCGTCAGCACGAGGAGCGCGACGCCCACGACGACGGCGACGGCGACCCACGCCAGCGAGTCGAACCCGACGAGCGACCCGCCGACGCCCGCGCCGACGCCCAGGCCGACGACGCCGAACGCGCCGCCGGCGAGCAGGCCCGCGCTCGCGTCCGGCGTCGTCTCCACGACCCCGAACCGGCTCGCCGCGCCCGCGGCGACCACCACGACCGACTCGACGACGAGCAGCCAGCCGAGGAGCGCCGCGAGCGTCACCGCGGACGCGTACGCGACCCCGGTCAGCAGGACCGTGGACACGAGCAAGCCACCGGCGACGCCACGCAGGCGCTCGGACGTGATTGGGACGACGTTCGCCCACGAGAACGCGGCGACGGCGCCGACGCCACCGGCCGTGACCGCAGTCAAGGCGAGCAGGAACTCGCCGAGGGCCGGGCCGCTCGCCGCGAGCCCGACGACCTGGACGAGCGACAGGAGCGCGAGCGCGAACCCGACGACCGTCAGCGAGATGACGCCGTCGAGCGCGCGGTCGTACAATCGAGAGTCCGCGCCGACGAGCGTCGTGTCGCGAGCGTACGCGTCACTCATGCTTGCCCCCGCAGCTTCTCCTTCATCCGGCGCTCGATGAACTGCGAGAGGACGCTCATCCCGGCGACGATGACGAACAGGATGACGCCCGCGACGAACAGCACGTCGATCGTGCTCTCGGACGCACTCCCGTAGTTCGTCGCGATGAGGCTCGTTAGCGTCGCGCCCGCGTCGAACACGTCGAACAGCGGGTTCGACAACCCGACGCCCGCCGCCATGATGGCGGCGACCGCCATCGTCTCACCGATCGCGCGCCCGAGCCCGAGGATGAGACCCGCAGAGATTCCCGAGAACGCCGCCGGTATCGAGATGGACTTCATCGTCTGCCACTGCGTCGCGCCCATCGCGACCGAGCCGTCCTTCATCGACCGCGGGACGCTCGACAGCGCGTCCTCCGCGACCGACACGACCGTCGGGAGCGCCATCAGGCCGACGACGAGCCCCGCGATGAGGAACGACGCGCCGTCGTCGAGGAACGACGTCTGGATGAACCCGTTCAGCACCTGGAACCCGATGAACCCGTACACGATGGACGGAATCCCAGCGAGCACCTCGACGGCGGGCTTGACGACCTCGCGCACGCCGTCACTCGCGACCTCGCTGATGAACAGTGCGCCGAACAACCCGAGCGGCCCGGCGACGAACGCCGATATCGTCGTCACGATGACCGTCGCCCAGATGGTCGGGATCAGCGAGTACGCGCCCGAGAGCGGATTCCAGTACGTCTCGCCCGACGGGAGGACCGCGTCCAGCCAGAAGAACCACCGGACGTTCCCGTCGACCACCGGAATCAGGAACAACCCGAGGCCGTGTTCGCCGACCGCCGGGAACGCGCTCGCGAACAAGTACACCGTGATGAACGTCACCGTCAGCACCGTCGACACGGTCGCGACGAGCGTCAACAACCGCGCGGTCTCCGCCTGATGCCTCACCCACGACACCACGGTCGTCAGCCCGAACAGCACGAACGTCGGGAGTGCGAGCGCCGGCGCGACGAGGAACACGCCCACGGTCGCGACGAGCAAGAGCGCCGCCGAACCGACCGTGAGGAGCGCGCCCTCCGACGCGTCCTGGCCGAGGAGTGTTGTGCGAGCGTTCGACATGAAGTTACTGGACATTTCGTATCTTGTGGGGTCTGTCGCGTCGTTCGACTGCCTGTCCTCCGGTCCACCCGCAGTCGCGTCAGTTCGTCGGCTCGGGGAGCTTCCCGAGCTGGGTCTCCTGCCGGCGTTTCCCGAGCGCGAAGTAGTTGTTCGGCTTCACGAACGTGTCCTGCCCGAAGTCACTCAGGAGCATCCGCAGGAACGCCGCCTCCTGCTTGCTCGTGCCGTCCCACGTGTACGCGTGCAGGTCGCGACTCAGGGGGTAGGCCTTCGAGTCGAGGCCGTTCTGGTCGTCCTGATAGCTGTACGTCGTCCCCTCCCAGTTCAGCGCGATGGGCGCGACGCCGTCGGTGTCGATGAACGTCAACGCCAGGTAACTGATGGCGTTGTCGGCCTGCGCGATCGCCTCCGCGAGCCGCTGGTTCTGCCCGAAGCGATTCGCCACCGAGGTGTCCTCCTCGGGGTTCCCGAAGACGTTCGCGACGAAACTCGTCCGCGTCCCGGAGCCCTTGACGCGCCCGAGCACCTGAATGTCCCTGTCTGGGCCACCGAGCTCGGTCCAGTTCGTGATGCGGCCCTTGTAGAGGTCCTTGAGCTCCTGGCCAGTGATCTCGGTGACGCCAGCGTCAGCGATCTCCTCGGAGACGACGAGGGGCTGGCCGTCGACGCCGACGACGTGATCCGTGAACTTCTCGTAGGACTCGCGGTCCGGGAGCTCGTCCTCGACGTTCCCCGAGGAGTTCCCGATGTCTATCTGCTCGCTCATCACCTTCTCGACGCCCGTCCCCGAGTGACTGAGTGCGACCGTGAACCGGAACGGCGGCTTCCCGTCGCCGCTCGGCTCGAACCCGTACAGGCCAGCCCAGTAATCCGCGAGATTCTTCTCCGTCTCGATACCGTACTCGCCGTGGGGCCAGTACTCGGAGTCGCTCGCCGGCCGGTTCGCGTTCCAGTACGACCCGCCCGAGTTCATGATCGGGTACACCGTCGACGACCCACCAGACGTCAACGTGCGCGGGCCGCTCGACCCGCCGCCGGACTCACCGTCGCTGGCCGACTCGGTCGAGGTCGACGTCGAGGTCGACGCACCCTCCGCGCGTCGCGCCCCACGCAGCGAGTCACCCATGCAACCCGCCGTCGCCGCCACCCCGACGACGCCCGCCGTGGCGATGAATTCACGCCGCGATGCCCTGCCGGGATACCGCTCCGGGTCTTCCGCCATTACGACTAGGAAGACGGATTCCTACTAAAGCGGTTGCTAATATCCCTATAGCCACCTACAGAACTTCCATACTGAACATATCGATATATAGGAATACGTATTCTCGAGGCGGTCGACGGCCGATCCGCCGATACACCCGGATACCACGACGAACACGGCGCAGAACGCACGAAACCGGTCACCGGACCGACCGCTAGCCGTGCGACACAACAGGCGACACGCCACCCGAACCACACCCAACCGACCGCCAGCAACCTACCCAACCAGTCAACCCACAGCAACCAACACCCATGCCAGCACACCACACTCGACCATCTATATACCCGACACTCCCCCTCCCAACCCACCCCACCGATACCTCACCAAAACACCAACACGCGCACCCAGAACCCCACCACCACCGAACCACCGACACCCACGCTCACCACAACACCACCACGTTTTCACACAGAAAGCGAGTCGGGGCGGATTCGAACCGGAACGAGACGGTCGCCCTCGCTTCGCTCGGGCGCTGCGACTCGTAGGGTTCGAATCCGCACAGAACCATTCTTACTGCACACGCTCGTCGCTAGCGCTCCTCGCTCTTGTGCAGCAAGAAGTGGGTTGGGGCGGATTCGAACCGCCGGCCTGCTCCGTGTGAAGGAGCCGTCATAACCTGGCTAGACCACCAACCCAGGCACTCGTGGGTACCCGGTTGGTGAACTAAAGGGTTCCGTTCCTCAGGCGGATTGCTCGGTGCGGTCGCGGTACGCGGCGACCTTCTCGCGGGCTTCGACGATGCGCTCGCGCGCCTCGCCCTCCGCGCGCTGCTCGATCTCCTTCAGGTCCGACTGGAGCTTCTCGACCCGCGACGGCTCGGGCTCGGGTTCGACGCCGCGCAGCTCGTTCACGCGCTCGACGACGGGCTCGAGCTCCTCCTTGATGCCGGCGGAGGCGTGCTCACCGGCTCGCTTCAGGTAGTATCGGGCGTCTTCGAAGTGCTTGTTCATACAATACTGTTGGATTGGATAGGACAAGAATCTGTCGCCCGCCATCACTCCCGTTTTAGGCAACCCGAAATCGGCACCTTTACCAATGATTTAGGCATACCTAAAATCGTGGCGGCGGGCGAACCCCGCCACGCGAACCGTCTGTCCCAACCACCGGGTCGTCGCCTCGTGACCGACGACCCACGACAGAGCCGTGGGCATCACGCGGCACCGCCGCGGCACGGCTCACTCCTGCTTCACCCAAAACCGTTTACCAGCACCGTCGCGTACGCCACTCGCGTGTTCGAACGACTCTCTATCCCGACTCCCTTCCAGGTCGGCCCGGTCAACGCCTACGTCGCCGGGCAGACCATCGTCGACCCGGGCCCAGCGAGCGAGGAGGCCTGGTCGAAGCTCCTCACCGAACTCGACGCACACGACCTCGACCCCGAGGACTTCGAACAGGTACTCGTCACGCACCCCCACCCGGACCACTTCGGGCTCGCGAAACGCTTCCGCGAGCGCGGCGCGCGCGTCCTCGCGAGCGCGCCCGCCGCCCACATCATCGGCGGGTTCGAAGCACGACTCGCGTACGAACAGGAGTTCTTCCAGGAGTTCTTCCAGCGACACGGCATGGCCGAGTCCACCGCCAGAACCGTCACCGACCTCCCCGAAGCCTTCGTCGAGTACGCCCCCGACGTCGACACCGACCGCGTCCTCGACGCCGGCGACACCGTCACCGTCGACGGGGCCACCCTCGACGTCGGTACCACGACCGGGCACGCCCCCGGCGAACTCACGTTCGCGTACGACCACGACGACGAACGACGCGTCATCGTCGGCGACAACGTCCTCCCCGACATCACGCCGAACCCACTCCTCCAGCCGCCGATGGACCACCACGACGAGCGCCCGCGCATCCTCCCCGCGTTCAACGACGCACTCGCCCGCCTCCGCGACGCCGACTACGACCGCATGCTCCCCGGACACCGCGAGGTGATCGACGACCCCGCCGGACGTATCGACGAGATACTCGCCGCACACGAGGACCGCACCGAGACCGTCATCGGGCTCCTCGACGGCCCGACGACCGCGGTCGACGTGATGAACGGCCTCTTCGAGGACTTGCCCGCGACCGAGCAATTCAGCGGGATGAGCGAGGCGGTCGGGCACCTGGACGTGCTCGAAGCTCGCGGCGAGGTGACGCGCCGCGAACAAGGTGGCATGGTCGTCTACGAACGCGCCTGAGAACGCCGCTCGCCCACGAATTGTCGACCGCGGTCAGTACGTCGGATTCTCCTCGCGGACGCCGTCGCGTTTGTTCACCACGCGCGCCCACGTGAAGAGGCCGTCCGACAGCCGGTTCAGGTACTGGATCGCCTCCGCGTTCACCGGGTCGCCCGCGGCGAACTCCACGGCACGGCGTTCCGCGCGCCGACACACCGTCCGGGCGTGATGCAACCGCGAGCCCTTCTCGGACCCCGTCGGGAGGATGAACGACTCCAGCGGGTCGAGTTCCTCCTCGAACGCGTCGATCCAGTCCTCTATCTCGTCCACGTGCGCTTCGCGCACGCGCGGGTCGTCCTCGTCGGGGTCGGGGTTCGCGAAGTCCGCCTGCACGACGTGCAGGTGATTCTGGACGCCCTCCAGTATCTCGTCGACGTCGTCGTGACCCGTCGGCCGAACCGTCCCGATGAGCGCGTTCAGTTCGTCGACGGTCCCGTACGCCTCGATGCGCGGACTCGTCTTCGACACCCGACTCATGTCCCGCAGGTCGGTCATCCCGTCGTCGCCACGACCGGTGTATATCTTCATGCATCGTCGTCGGGCCCGCTTGCACTTAACTATCGCCCGGAACACGTGCGATAAACCACTACGCGCGATACAGAATCCGTGGTCGTGGGTGCGGAACCGCTTATCAGCCATCCGAGCGAAGCCGGCGTATGGACCGCTCCTCGCTCCCCGACGCCGCGTTCGTCGACCCGAGCGGCGCGAACGCCGCGGCCGTCCGGTCGATGGCGACGGACGTCCTCGACCAACTCCTCGACCAGCTCGCCGCCGCCGAGGACCGACCGCCGCTACCAGCCGACCCGACACCACCGGCCGTCGACGTTCCGGACGACCCGCGCGACGCGGCAGCCCTCAAGGACGCACTCGAAGGCATCGTCGACGGGTCGATGAACCCCGCACATCCCGGGTACATCGGGCACATGGATACGATGCCGACGACCGCGTCCGTCCTCGGCGACCTCGTCGCCGCCGCAGTCAACAACAACATGCTGAGCGCCGAGATGTCGCCGGTGTTCACCGAACTCGAAGCCGAGTTGACGGCCCTGGTCGCCACAGCGTTCGGACTCGGCGCGGACGCGGGCGGCGTCATGACCAGCGGTGGGAGTCTCGCGAACCTCCAGGCGCTCGCCGTCGCACGGAACCGAGCGTTCGACGTCGCCGACTCGGGGCTCGCCGCCACCAGCGACAGGCCTGTCGCGTTCGCGTCCGCGGCAGCGCACACGTCGCTCCAGAAGAGCGCGATGCTCCTCGGTCTCGGCAGCGACGCCATCGTTCCCGTCGAAACCGACGAGCACGGCCGGATGCGCCCCGCGGCACTCGAAGACGCCATCGCGCGTGCGAGCGAAGTCGGGAAGCGACCGTTCTGCGTCGTCGCAACCGCTGGCACGACCACGACCGGGAACGTCGACCCGCTCGACGAACTCGCGACCGTGGCTGCCCGCCACGACCTGTGGTTCCATGTGGACGCCGCGTACGGTGGCGCGCTCGCGTTCGCCGACGACGACCGGGGGCTCCTCGACGGCATCGAACGAGCGGATTCGGTGACGTTCAACCCACAGAAGTGGTGTTACGTCGCCAAGACGTGCGCGATGGTCCTTTTCGCGGACCGCGAAGTGCTGGACACCGACTTCCGGATCGGCGCACCATACATGCGAGCGGGCGAGCAACGCCGGAACCTCGGCGAGCTCTCCGTCCAGGGAACGCGACATGCGGACGTCCTCAAGCTCTGGTTGACGTTCCAGCATCTCGGGCGGAGCGGGCTCGCTGCGCTCGTCGAGGAGAGCTATCGCCTCACCGCGCTGGTCCGCGACGGCGTCGCGGCCCGCGAGGAACTGGCGTTGGCAACGGACCCGGAGCTGAACGTCGTCTGCTTCCGGGCGGCACCTGACTGGTGCGATTCGAGCGAGTACGACGCCCTGAACGACGCACTCCAGGTTTCGCTCTTGGAGGACGCGGACGTGTTCGTCTCACTGCCGACGTACCGCGAGCGCAAGTGGTTGCGCGCCGTCCTCCTGAATCCGTACACGACCGACGCGGTGGTCGATGGGCTGTTCGAGCACGTCGACGAGTTCCTCTCGGCGCGGCGCCCACGATGAACCACGACCGTCGATGCCGTCGCTTTCGAGTCGACTCGACGCTCGTCAGCACGTGGTCTTCGCGAACGCGTAGGAGCCGGCGGAGAGGAGGGTGACGCCGACGAGGAGCGGTGCGACGACGAACAGTGGATGCCAGGGAGTGCAGCCGTCGCAGACGCCGGCGGCGACCTGGGCGGTGATGGTGTACTGGGTGTAGCCGCCGTAGCTCGCGAGTGCGATGCCGAGGAGGGCGGCGGTTGCGCTCGCGAGGCGTGTCGGCGTGACGTGGTCGGTGGAGGACTGGGCGGTGGGCACATCTGACATCTCGAATCGCTGGTACTTCATTCCCGCGCTTCCTCAAATCGGGTTTTCACCTGCACAGTCAGGGCGACCGCATCGTTCCCACGGATTCGGCTGCCGCTATCCCCGAGAACCGGACCGCGTGCGCCGCTCGCGGCCGTCTGGGAGCGCACGCCTCCAAGCCGAGCGAACCGATTTACTATAGCGAACAGTGGTTTATGGGATGGCGTTCGGACGCGCCGTTGCGTCCTCGAAATCGGTACGTTCAACTGCGCGACCCGGAAACCCCCAGGTATGAGCCTCGAGCTAGAGCACTACTGCCCGGACTGCGACGACGACCGCGTCTTCTACAGAGCAGCGAGCACGACGCTGCACCTCGGGACGAAGGTCAAGTGGCACTGCCCGGACTGCGACTACGGGTTCGTCCAGGTCAACGGCGAGGTCGACACGTCCGAAGCCTGAGTACTGACGGTCTCTCCTCTGCGAGTCGTCGACCGTCGAGCGCTAGCGCCGTCGCTCGCGAGCGACTGAATCGGCGAGAACGGGGGCTGGTCGCCTTAGTCGTCGAGTGCGCGCCAGCTGAGGCGGAGGTCGCGGGCGGCCTCGGTCTGGTCGATGCGCGCCGCGGTCGTGCGCTCGGGCGCGGCAGCGAGCGTCTCGTCGTCCTCGCTCGCGACCTCGTTGAACGCGCGAGCGAGCTGGTCGAGCGTGCGCTTGCCCTCTATCTCCGTGGGTTCGGTCATGAGCGCTTCGCTCACGATCTCCGGCCACTTCGTCGTCGGCGGGTGCACGCCGTAGTCGAGCATGCGTTTCGCGACGTCCGCGGCGTCCTGGTCGCCGGCGCTCGCGACGAACTCGTGGTGGAACGGCCCGTAGGGGACGTCGTACTCGACCTGGCTCGCGAGGTAGTTCGCGTTCAGGACGGCCTTCGCGCTCGCGTCGCTGAGGCCGTCGTCGCCGAGGCGCGCGATGTACGCGTACGCTTTCGCGAGCACGAGCCAGTTCCCGTACTTCCCGTGGACCTTCCCGACCGAGTGCTCGGGGGTCTCGAACTCGTAGTGGAGCGGGCTCTCGTCGGGTGCTTCGACGACCTGCGGGTCCGGGAGGAACTCCGCGAGTTCGTCGACGACGCCGACGGGGCCGGCGCCGGGGCCGCCGCCGCCGTGGGGCGTTGCGAACGTCTTGTGGACGTTGTAGTGCATGACGTCGAAGCCCATGTCGCCGGGGCGTCCGCGACCGAGGAGGGCGTTCAGGTTCGCGCCGTCGTAGTACAGGAGGCCGCCGGCGTCGTGCACCATGTCCGCGACCTGCTCGATGTCGCGCTCGAAGAGCCCGAGCGTGTTCGGGTTCGTGAGCATCAGGAGCGCGGTGTCGTCGCCGAGTGCCTCCTCGAGCGCTTCGAGGTCAACGCGGCCGTCCTCGCCGCCGGGGAGGCTGACGACGTCGAACCCGGCGAGGGCGGCGCTCGCGAAGTTCGTGCCGTGCGCGCTCTCGGGGACGATGATCTCCGAGCGGTCCTCGCCGTTCGCCTCGTGATAGGCGTCCGCGACGAGGACGCCCGTGAACTCGCCCGCGGCGCCCGCGGGCGGATGGAGCGTGACGGCGTCCATCCCGCCGATGCGCGCGAGGTAATCCTGGAGCGAGTGCAGCACGGAGAGCGTGCCCTGCACTGCCTCCACGGGCCGGTCCGGGTGGACGAGGCCGTTCGGGTCCGCGGCGACGTCCTCGGTGAACGCCGGATTGTACTTCATCGTACACGACCCGAGGGGGTAGGGGCCGCTGTCGATGCCGTAGTTCATCTCGGAGAGCCGGGTGTAGTGCCGGACGAGGTCCGGCTCTTCGAGCTTCGGTAGCTCGAGTTCGTCGCGCGTGAGGTCGTCGGGGAGCGGACTGTCGTCGTAGTCCGCTTCCGTCGTTCGCTTCTCCGAACTCAGGGGTTCGTGGCGGTCGCCGTCGGACCACCGCGCCTGGTCGAAGTGGAACCCGTCGGCGCTCGCGTCGTCGGTCCCGTCGCGTCCGCCGTCGTCGGCGTCCTCGGGGCCGTTCATCGTGCCACCTCCGTGAGCGCGTCGACGAAGTCGTCGCGCTCGGATTCGGTGGTGCCGACCGTACACAGCTGGACGTGGTGTTCGTCGAGGACGTGGACGGCGTAGCCCTCGTCGACGAGGTCGTCGCCGATGGCGGGCGCGGGCTGGTCGGTGTGCGCGACGAACTCGCGGAGGTGATGGCGGCCGTGATGGGGTGCCTGCACGCCCTTGACGTCGTCGACGCGGGCGGCGAGGTCTCGGGCGTCCGCGACGTCGCGCTTCGCGAGGTCCGCGAGCCCGTCCGCGCCGAGGCCAGTCGCGTGCATCGCGGCGCGGAGGGCGACCCACGCCTGGTTCGTGCAGATGTTCGACGTCGCGCGCTCCCGGCGGATGTGCTGCTCGCGCGTCTGGAGCGTGAGCGTGTACGTCCTGGTGCCGTCGGCGTCCGTGCTCGCGCCGACGAGGCGGCCGGGGACCTGGCGGACGAAGTCCTCGCGGCACGCGAACAGCCCGAGGTCCATCCCGTAGCTCTGCGGGAGGCCGAGCGCGCTCGCGGAGCCGACGACGACGTCCGCGCCGACGCTCGCGGGCTCTTCGAGGAGCGCGAGCGACACGGGGTCGCTCCCGAGGACGAACAGCGCGTCGTCGTCGTCCGCGAGGTCACCGACGGCGTCCAGGTTCTCCTCGATGCAGCCCCGGACGGTCGGCGTCTCCGCGTACACCATCACGGTCTCGTCGTCGACGCGGTCCTGCAGGTCGGCGAGGTCGGCGTTCCCGTCGTCCATGGCGTACGACTCGACGACGAGATCGGTGCCGGCGACGTAGTTCCCGAGCACCTCCCGACGCCCGGATTCGAGGTGATCGGGGACGAGCACGCGCGTCCCGGAGGTCGCGCGGAGGCGTTCGGCGAGCGTCGCCGCTTCGCCGAGCGCGGTCGCGGCGTCGTACATCGAGCAGTTCGCGATACCCAGGCCGGTGAGTTCGACGAGGAGGCTCTGGTACTCGAACAGCGCCTGCAGGAACCCCTGCGTGACCTCGGGCTGGTATTGCGTGTAGCTCGTGAGGAACTCCGAGCGGTCCGCGAGGTGGTCGATGGCGCTCGGGACGTAGTAGTCGTAGTGCCCGCGCCCGAGGAGTTCGACGAGGTCGCGGTTCTTCGCGAGTTCGTCGGCCATCTCCGCGCGGATCTCGCGTTCTGTGCGCGCGTCGATGCCGAAGTCGCCGTCGAACCGGACGCTGTCGGGGATGTCGAACAGGTCCTCCTCGCTGTCGACGCCGACCGCGTCGAGCATCGTCCGCGTCTCCGCGTCACCGTGGGGCGCGTACGGCGTTCCGCTGGTGTCTCGTCCGTTCATACGTCGACGACCTCCTGGTGTGTGGCTGGTGTCATGCGTGGGGTGGATGATGGTCGCGTGCCGGCCGCGACGCCCGGGGTCGAGCGACGCGACGGGTGACCGACGGTATCGGTTCTCTGCCGGCGATTCGGACCCCTCCCACATGAGCGGTACGGTTCCGGCCCCTGGAGTATGCACGGACGTGGGTAGAATCGGTGGTTCGTTCCCTTCGATAGGTTCGTTCCTGCATACTATCCGCGATTGTTGCCGCGCTCGCCTCGACACCGCTCGCGGCACGCTCGACGCCCGACTCCGGGGCAGCCGCTCCACCGCGACGGCGGTTCAGGCGAGGTGCGCGCGGACGCGCTCGCGGTCCGGGACCGCGGTCTGGACGCCCTCGGTCGTCGTGGAGAGTGCAGCCGCGGTCGTCGCCATCTCGACGGCGTGAGGCATCGCGGTGTCGTGCGCGAGCTCGGCCGCGAGGAACCCGTCGAAGACGTCGCCCGCGCCCGTGGTATCGACGGGGTCGACCCCCGGTGGCCGCCGCTCGAACGCCTCGCTCGTCCAGAGCCCGCGAGTTCCGGGGGTGACGGTGACGCCGTCCGCACCTCGCGTGCGTACCACGACCCCGTCGAAGCTCTCGATACCCTCCCGGAGGCGCGCGTACTCGCCGTCGTTCGGCGTGACGACGTCCACGCACTCGTGGCCGAGCACGCGCGCGGCGTGCTCGTCCGCCGGCGACGGGTCGTACACGACCACTGGTCGCGTCCCCGTCTCCTCGTGGTGTCGCGCGAGGACGTCGAGCGCGCCGAGGAGCGCGTCCGCCGGGAGTTCGTTCTGGACGACGACGCAGTCCGCCGTCCGGAGCGCCTCGGCGTGGCGGCGCGCGGCGGCACGGTCCATCCAGCCGTTCGCGCCCGCGACGATCGCGATGTGGTTCTCGCCCGTCCCCTCGTCCACCGCGACGTACGCCGCGCCCGTCGGCCCCGGCGCCTCCTCGACGCCGGAGACGTCGACGCCGCGCGAGGCGAGCTGTTCGCGGACCGCGTGCTCGCTCGCGTCCACGCCGACCGCACCGAGGAACGCCGCGTCCGCGCCCGCACTCGCCGCGGCAACTGCCTGATTCGCGCCCTTACCGCCGAGGAACGTCTCGTGGAACGCCTCCGCGAAGTCCACTGGCACGGACTCGACCGCCACCGTCTCCCCCGGTTCCGGGAACCACGCGTACTCCGCGGCGGCGTCGTCGAGCCACCCGCTATCGCAGTACCGGACGTGGTCGACGTTCACGCTCCCGAAACTCGCCACCCTGCTCATACCCCCTCGACGCCCCCCGAGACAAAGAGCGTTCCCGACTCGTCGGGCGAACCCGCCCCGACGGCGGACCGAGGCGCGTGACGATGCCGTTATGCTCCCCCTCTCCCACGACCCGAGCATGACACGTCGCGTACTCCTCGACACGGACACCGCGGGGGACGACACGATGGCCATCCTCATGGCCGCGCTCGCCGACAGCGTCACCATCGAAGCGCTCACCATCGTCGCGGGGAACGTCGAGTTCGACCACCAGGTCGCGAACGCCAAGTACACCCTCCAGCTCGCCGGAAAGGGCGACGACGTCCCGGTCTACGAGGGCGCGCGGACGCCGCTCGTGAAGGACCACGAGCACGTCGACCACATCCACGGCGACGGCGGCCTCGGCGGCGAGATCTACCCGGACACCGGTATCCCGAGCGCGGACGGCTACGGCCCGGACGCCATCGTCGACGCTGCGCGCACGCACCCCGGAGAGGTGACGCTCGTCTGCATCGGCCCGCTCACGAACGTCGCGCTCGCGCTCCGCCGCGAGCCCGAACTCGGACGACTACTGGACGACGTCTGGGTGATGGGTGGCGCGGTGAACACGCTCGGGAACGACACGCCGAGCGCCGAGTACAACTTCTGGGTGGACCCCGACGCCGCGAAGGTCGTCCTGAACGAACTCGACGTCACGCTCGTCGACTGGGGGCTCACCGTCCGGCAGGCGATGCTCGAAGGCGACGAACTCGCCGTGTTCGAGGAGTCCGACAGCGAGTACGCCGAATTCTTCACCACGATAACGGAGCACCCGCGGGAGTTCTCGAAGGAGCGCCTCGGCGTCGACGCCACCACCCAACCCGACTCCGTCACCGTCGCCTGCATGCTCGAACCCGACCTCGTCACGGGGTCGAACACGTACCACGTCGACGTCGACGAACGCGAAGGCCTCACGCGCGGCTACAGCATGGTCGACGAACTCGGGATCACCGACGGCGAACCCCGAACTGAAGTGGTCGAAGAGATAGACGCCGCCGCGTTCGAAGAGATGTTCAGCGACATGCTGCTGCACGGCGACCCAGAGCGCTCGCGGTGAAGTCCAGTGCAGGAGACTGGTCCCATTCACGGACGATTTACTGAATCAACTGTACAATAGGGCTGCTACTATTTCATATGCTAAGATGCTTATTAGGTTTCCCAGAAACAGACTCGTTGCACTGCTGAAATCAGGCGATATTACGCTTACAGCCCCTATATATACGATAGCGAAAACCCCCAAGACGGCCATTCGACGAGGAGTTGAGGAGGAAGCGTAGCGTGTCCAAAGTTGCTCCACATCAGCCACAGATGAGATTAGAACCACGAGAAGTGAGATTAACAGCCCTCCTGCTAAGAAGAGAGGTGCAATTGTTTCACCCCGGGATACAAGCGTAGAGATCGCGAAGGCGATGAGTAAGCCTGTCCAGAGGATACCTTTCATACTCATCTCTCGGGGGTTCAGGATATCCATGTCGACTATTTATACGTCACGCCAGTAATCGCCTTCACCGTCCTCCGTCAATGGAAGGTAGTTTCCGGTTCCGGGTGCATAAGTATCACAGGCATTGTCAGGATTATCCCATCCAGCATTTTTCAGATGTGACTTTTTGATTTCTACAACTTTTCTGACCCCACATGTATCAGGACAAATTCAATTGCGCGCTTCCATGTCATAGGGTTCCCGATACAACCATTGATTCTACACCATTCATGTCCCTGAGTGGACGGCGAGTCTGAGTCTGGGTTGCGATCTACTAGGCTACCAGTGCTTGTTGTAATGGAACCATCCTCTGTATTATCAGCAGTTCCCGGCCCGTTGGAATCCCTGGAAATGATAGTCAGTTTGGCATACCCGAGTGGATGCGAAACCACCTCCTCCTGATGCTCGATCGCGGATGCTCGGGTGGCAATATGTGCAACGGTTGTCTCAGGAATATCCCGATTGCTTGTATTGTTTCCAATCCAAATGAAAGCGCCATCTTTGCCACCCGAACGATATCGATTTAGTTCTTAGACAACACAATCGTAAATAAGTGTAACTTTCCGTTCCGTCGTGAATCTCCTTGAAGGTGAGTCGGCCGCGACTCAGGCGATCTGGTCGTCGTACTCCTCGGCCGTGAGGAGTTCGTCGAGTTCGCTCTCGTCGCTCATCTCGATTTCGAGCATCCAGCCGTCGCCGTAGGGGTCGTCGTTCACGAGTTCGGGGGCGTCGAACAGGTCCTCGTTTACTGCCGTCACTTCGCCGCTGACGGGCGCGTAGAGGTCGCTGACTGCTTTGATGGATTCGACGACGCCGAACGCCTCGTCGTGGGTCACCGAATCGCCGACGTCCGGGAGTTCGACGAAGACGACGTCGCCGAGTTCGTCCTGCGCGAAGTCACTGATGCCGACGCGGACCGTGTCGCCGTCGCGGGCCGCGTACTCGTGCGATTCCATGTACTGCCGGTCGTCTGGGATGTTGAAGCTCATCGTTCGTAGAAGGGGAGTGATTCGACGCGTGCTTTCTTCGAGTCCCCGCGCACCACGACGCGTAGCGTGGTGCCCGGGTCCGTGTACTCGGTCGAGACGTACGCGAGGCCGATGGGCTCGTCGAGCGTCGGACTCATCGTCCCGCTCGTCACCTCGCCGACGACGAGGTCGTCGGTGTCCGTGACGTCGTAGCCGTGCCGGGGGACGCCGCGGTCGACGAGCGTGAACCCGACGAGTTTCTCGTCGACGCCCTCCGCCTTCGCGGCCTCGAGGGCGTCGCGGCCGACGAACTCGGTGTCGAGCTTGACGGTGAACCCGATACCGGCCTCGTAGGGGTTCCGCGGGTTCGAGTCGTGGTCGAAGTCCTGCCCCGAGAGGAGGAGGCCCGCTTCGAGCCGGAGCGTGTCGCGCGACCCGAGCCCGCAGCGCTGGACGTCTCGCTCCTCGGCGAACGCCGCCCACACCTCGGGCGCGCGATTCCACGGGACGACGAGTTCCACGCCGTCCTCGCCCGTGTACCCGGTGCGAGCGACGAGGCACTCGACGCCGGCGACCGTCGCCCACGTCGCGCTGAACCGCGAGATGTCCTCGACGTTCACGTCCGCCGCGTCGTCGACGTGCCCGACCGCCTCGGGCCCCTGCACGGCGAACATCCCGTAGTCGTACGTCGCATCGTAGACGGTCGCGTCCAGGTCCCACTCGTCGCGGTGCTCGGTCCACCGGTCGTGCATCTGCTCGGCGTGCCCGGCGTTCGGGACGAACAGGAACGACGCGTCGTCGCTATCGCCAGTCCCGTCGTCGCTGTCGCCGGTCTCGTCGTCGGTCTCGGGCAGCCGGTAGACGACGGTGTCGTCGATGATGTCGCCCTCGCCGTCCGTGATCGTCGAGTACTGCGCGTCACCCGCATCGAGTGCGGTGACGTCGTTCGATGTCAAGCGCTGCATGAGTCGTTCGGCGTCCGGCCCGGACACCTCGATCTCGCTCATGTGCGAGACGTCGAAGATGCCCGCGCTCGACCGGACGGCCTCGTGCTCGACGCGGATACCGTCGAACTCGACGGGCATGTCCCAGCCGCCGAACTCGGTGAACTTCGCGCCGGCCTCGGCGTGACGGTCGCGCAACGGCGGCGTCTCCAGGGCCATACCGGAGTCGTCGCCCGCCGGCAAGTAATGCTTTCGTATCCCGGCGGTCCGCCGACCCCGTCGACCACCCGGACCGGCCGGGGTTCGGGCCCGCCGGCGCGTTCGGAACAGGTAAGTAACGTCCGGGAAAACGACGGCGCGTGAATCGGACCGTTCGGCGAGCGGGCGCGTTCGCGCTCGTCGGGTCGCTCGTGCTCGCCGTCCCCGTCGTCGGCCGGCTCGCGGTCGCCATCCCGGCGGTCGTGCTCGCGTTCACCGCCGCCGTCGACGAGGGGCCGCTGTTCGAGCTGTTCGCCCGCCCCGGTGACCGCGAGGAAGACCGCCTCTACGGCCTCATCGGCTTCACGCTCGCCGCCACCGGCCTGGGCATCCTCTGGGTGATCGCCGCGCTCCCGCTCCCGGTGTTCGTCGGGACTGTCCTCCTGGTCGCGTGGGGGAACCTCACGAGCGAGGCGGTCAAGCAACGGTACCCGGACCCGTTCGCGGCGAGCGCCGGGTTCGCCGCGGGCGGGTCGGTCGCGTTCGTCGCCGGTGCCGCGTTCGCGGTCAGTCGCGAACCGGCGCTGTCCATCGGCGTGCAGCTCCCCGAGCTCGCGTTCCTGGCGGTCGCCGGCGCCGTCATGGGTGCACTCGTTCGCGCCGCGTTGTTCGAGCGCGACGACCCGCTCGTGCTCTGGTCGGTCGCGCTCACGCTCTGGTTCCTCGGCGACCTCGTCCGCGAGCCCGTCCCCGGGGAGGTCGCGCTCGCGGTCGGCGTCACGGTCGCGTTCGGGTACGTCTCGTACTACCTGGAGACCGCGAGCGTCCCCGGGATGCTCACGGGCGTCCTGCTCGGGTTGCTGACCATCGTCCTCGGCGGCCTGGAGTGGTTCGCGGTCCTCATCGCGTTCTACGGGGTCGGCGGGCTGTCGACGAAGTTCAAGTACGAGGAGAAGGCCGAGCGCGGCGTCGCGGAGGACAACGAGGGCGCGCGAGGGAGCGGGAACGTCCTCGGGAACTCCGCGGTCGCGCTCGCGGCGGTCGTCGGGTACGCCGCGGTCGAACCCGGGTACGTGCCGCTCGCCGAGGAGGTGTACCTGTTCGCGTTCGTCGGGAGTCTCGCGACCGCGATGAGCGACACGCTCTCCAGCGAGATCGGTGCCGTGTACGACAACCCGCGGCTCGTGACGACGGGCGCGCGCGTCGAGCCGGGGACGGACGGCGCCATCACGTGGCAGGGCGAGCTCGCTGGGTTCGTCGGTGCGGCGCTCGTCGCCGCGGTCGCGTACGCGCTCTTCCCGGCGGTCGACACCGCTGGTGCCGGTGTCGTGTTCGTCGCGGGCGTCGCCGGGATGACCGCGGACAGCGTCCTCGGTGCGACCATCGAGGACGACTTCGTCGGGAACCAGGGCGTGAACTTCCTCGCGACGCTCGTCGGCGCGCTCGTCGGCGGCGCGCTCGCCGTCCTCGCGCTCGACGTCGCACTCGCGCTCTCCTGACATGCCCGTTCGCGAGGCGACGCCGAGTGACGTCCCGCTCGTGCGCGCCCTCCAGTCGCTGCTCCCCGAGCCCGTCGATGACCTGTTCGCTGACGGCCTCCCCGGTGGCATCACGCTCGTCGCCGTTCCCGCGGGCGCGTGGACGCCGCCGGGGGCCTCGGCGTCCGGCCAGCCCGTCGGGTACGTGCACGCGTACGACACCGGGTACGTCTCCGAGCTCGCGGTCGCGCCCGAACACCGCGGCCGCGGGCACGGCCGCGACCTCCTCTCGCGCTGTCTCGCGGAACTGCGCGCGCGCGGCGTCGACCGCGCGGAACTCGAGGTCGCCGCCGACAACGACCGCGCGCGCTCGCTCTACGAGTCCCTTGGGTTCGCGGTCGCGGAACGCCGGCCGGATCGCTACGAGAGCGGCGACGGCCTCCGGATGACGGTCGACCTCGACTGACTCGCTCGTGGTCGATCGGCCGCCAGCGCTGCATGTGTACGAAGCCAACGAGCTTATCAGATTCCTGCAATAACGTCTCAGGTGATGATGGAGCGCCCGCCGGGCGAACACATCGTGCATCGAGAACTCGACGTCGACGGCGCGGAACCGGCGACCCAGATAGTCGAGCACGTCGCGGCCCTCTCAGGGCGAGACGTCGAGTCGCTCGCGAGCACTTGGGAGACGTTCGGGCACGTCGTCGACGACCTCTTCGAGGAGCCACCCGCGCCGAGCGCGCAGGTGCAGGTGACGTTCACGTACGAAGGCTACCGGATAACCGTCGACCAGGACGGGCACGCGACGTTCGTCGCGGTCGACGACCGCTAACCCGCGGCGACCGCCTCAGACCGCGAGGTCGGCTGCGGTCCGGACGCGGACGCTCGTCGGTCGTTTCACGAAGTCGCCGAGTTCGGCGGCGACGACGTGGTCGACGCCGCGCTGCGCGGCGACGTCCAGGACCTTCTGGTCGAGTTCGCCGTCGAGGACGACCGCGTGCGGGTCCACCGCCGCGTCACGGAGCAGTTCGAACGCGTCGGCGGCGCTCGCGTCCGCCTGCACCGCGTACTCGCCGTCGAGCAACCGAACGGTCCCCGTGTGCTCGCCGACGACCGCGCTCACGTGTCCGCGAAGCGACGTCGGCGATTCGGCGTCCGCGGCCTCCTCGGGGGGGACCGGCGTCTCGTCGCTCGCGTCGGCGTCACCGTCCCTGGCGGTCTGTGAATCGCTCGCGTCGGTGTCCGCTGGCACCTGCTCGTCGTCGGCGCCAGCGTCGTCCGGCACCGTGCCGGCGTCCGCGTCCGCCGACACCGCGTCCGCGTCCGCGTCGCCTCCTGGCGAGGTCGTCGCGCGGCCGCCGGCGGCGTTCGCGCCCGACCCGCCGTCGTCGGCCGCGCCACCGTTCGACTCGACGGTGGACTCGACGCCCGGCGTCGCCGCCGTCTCCGAGGTCGCCTCCGCCCGCCCGTCACTCGGTGTGGCGTCGGCGTTCGCGGACTCGGGTGCCGGCGTCGCACTCCCGTCGGTCGCCGCGACCGCCGCACGCGGGTCGCTCGCGCCCGCGACCGTCGCGTACGGCACCTTCTCGCGGAGCGCCTCGAACACCTCGTGGTGCGCGAGGTCCTCCACGGACTTGTCCTCGGGCGCCAGCGCGACGTAGTCCACGTCGCCGACGTCCGCGAGCTCGCGGAGGATGAGGTCGCCGCCGCGGTCGCCGTCGAGGAACGCCGTCACCGTCCGTTCCGCGGTCAGGTCCGCGATCACCTCGGGGACGTTCGTCCCCTCGACCGCGACCGCGTTCTTGATACCGTACTTCAACAGTTGGAGGACGTCCGAGCGCCCCTCGACGACGATGATCGCGTCGCTGTCCGCGACGCGCGGCCCTGCGGGCAGGCCCTCGTACTCCGTGACGTCCTCGACGCGCACGTGCTCGCGGACCTCCTGGAGTATCTCGTCGCTCGACATCACCGAATCGTCGAACGCCGTGTTCAGGAGTTCCTTCGCGCGCTCGACGACCCGCCGGCGCTTGGCGGCGCGCACGTCCTCGATGTCGCTCACCTCGCAGCGCGCCTGGCACGGCCCGATGCGCGTGAGCGTCTCCAAACTCGCTGCGAGCGTCGCGGTCGCGACCCTATCCAGGCCGCTCGCGATGGTTATCGTCCCCTCGGCCTGGCCGCGCGTGACGTCGACCTCGACGTCGATGCGACCGACCTTCGACGATTGCTGTAACTCCCGGAGGTCGAGCTCCTCGCCGAGCAACCCTTCGGTCTGCCCGAAGATCGCGCCGACGACGTCGCTGCGCTCGACCACGCCGTCCGCCGTGAACGTCGCGTGAATCAGGTACTTTGCCGTGTCTTCCATTGTCTATCGACCCCGACGGGGTCGTCGTGGTGGCCCTCCCGGGCCCTGCTGGTGTCGCGCCCTCGGCGGGCTGGCGACCGACTGTCTCTCCGTGTCGTCCCACTGCGGGACCGCGCTGCGTGATGATGTGAGGCCACCGCGACCGGTGGCGCGCTGTGAATCGTGTCAACGAACCCGTGCGGACCACGAATTCGGTCGTAGTACGTCCCCGAGTGGTGTATACCTGTTGCAGGGACCCGCAGGGAAAGAATCCGCTCGACGCCGCGAACCCGTTCGCGAACACCCCACGAGTTCGTCGTCGGTCAGTACGGGGAGGCGCGGTACTGGTAGACGAGGAGGGCGACGAGGACGACGAACCCGCCGAGGAAGAACATCGCGCCCGGCGGCAGGCCGCCCGCGAGCAGGTCACCGCCACCGCCGCCGCTCGCGGCCGTCGTCGCGACCTCGGTCGTCGTCTCCGCGGCGATCTGGTAGCTCTCCGCGGCGGTCTCGGTCGCCGTCGGCTCCGCCGTCGGCTGCCCGGTCCCGGCAGCGGTCTCGGTCGCCGCGTCCGCCGTCGTGTCGACGTTGCTGATGCCGACGTCGCCACCGTCACCGCTCGTGGTCGTGCCCGACGTGTTCCCGCCACCGTCCGCGCCGCCGGCGTCCGCGCCGCCGCCGCCGCCGGCGTCGCCGCTGACGCCCGTCGCCTCGCTGTCCTCCGGTGCGGGCGCACCGCCTTGGGTGTTGAACGACGACCCGGCCGCCGGCCCGAACAGTTCCGCCCAGCCGTACTGGACGAGGAGGCTCGACGCCGCGAGCACGCCGACACCGCCGACGAGGCGACTCAGCGCCGTCCGGATGCGGCTCGCTCTCGACTCGTCGCTCGACACGATGAGCGGCCCGTCCTTCGGCGCGTACACCTTCATCTCGTTCCCGCGCGAGGAGTACCACGTGTCCACGACCTCGACGAGGCCGGCGTCGCCGAGGTTCTCCAGGTGATAGCGGACGTTCTGGATGGACGAGTCGACGGCGTCCGCGACGTCGCTCGCGGTCATCGGCTCCTCGTGGAGCGCGGTGAAGATCGCGCGCGCCGTCTCCGAGGACAGCGCGCCGAACACCTTCTCTGCGTCCTCGCCCTCGAGGTCGACGACGCGCGGCGCACGGTCCTCTGGCACGTCGGTGTCGGACTGGAACGGGAGGAGCCGCGACATTGCTCGTCTCCACAGACGTCCCGTACCCTAAAGCACGTTTCGCAAGATGAAAACCCGTTTTGAGCTAGCCCGGGTCGCTCCCGTCACGCGATACTCGCCGCATCGACTCCGTGACAGCCCTCGGACACGACCCGTGAGTGAAACGCGTCTCGCACCCACCGCGAGATAGCTTCGACCGCTCTTTCAGCGACGACGGCCCCGTTCACGCCGGCCTACTCGACGCACGGAAAACCGCGACGACGCTCGAACGACCGCGCCAGCGCCCGCGCATCACGCTCGGGGTCCGTGACCGGCACGCCCAACTTCCCCCGTCACCTAGCCGCGAGCGATGAGCGCCCCCCGCTTCCCCGACGCGGTCCTCGCCGAGTACGACTGGCGGCACGTCCGCGACCACACCGAGACCGCGCTCACGCTGCCGTTCTTCACGATAACCGCGTACAACAGCATCTACGAGCACGCGCCCTCCAGCGACGCCTTCGCCGCGGTCGGCGACCCCGACGTCGACGTCTCCGGGCGCTCCGCGTTCACGAGCGCGCTCGAGTTCTCCACGCCACTCATGGAGCTCGGGTTCTCGCCGGCGAGCGTGTTCGGCATCGCGTGCGACCACGCCAAGGAGGAGTTCGCGGACAGCGTCCGCGAGGACGGCCTCGTGAACGTCACGCGGTTCACGGACCGCGACATCGAGCGACGAGGGGCCGGTAGCGACCCCGACACACCGGCGCGCGCGTTCGGGTACGACGTCGAGTACCCGCTCGTCGACGACGTCATCGTCGAGGACGTCACCGCCGGCCAGTTCACCGTCGCGGGCGAGCTCTGGGCGGGTATCTGGCCGACGGACACGTCGTACGCGATGGCCGGTGGGATGTTCCCCACCGAGACGCTCGCGGCGGCCATCGCGCGACAGGCGCCCGCGGCGACGCTCGCCACGGACGCGGACCTCGACGTCGACCCGGACCGCGACCGCGAGCGACTGCTCGACGCCCTGAAACGCGCAGAAACGGTGGACTGAGCGAGCGAACTGGACTTAAACGCCGCGGCCCTGCATCTTCTCCTCCTCGGGGAGGTCGACGTTCGCGTCGCCCTTCATGGACTTCCCGAGGTTCGACGCGATCTCCGCGAGCGTCTCCGGGTCGTCGTGGTTGTTGACCGCCTGCACGATGGCTTCGCCCATCGCCTCGGGGTCCTCCGCGCCGAAGATACCGGAGCCGACGAAGATGCCGTCGCACTCGTGGTACATCATCAGTGCGGCGTCGGCGGGCGTCGCGATGCCGCCGGCGGCGAAGTTCACGACGGGGAGCCGCCCCATGTCGGCGGTCTCGTGCACGAGGTCCTTCGGGGCCTCGTGTTCGCGCGCCCACTTCTCGCGCTCCTCCCAGTTCATACCCTCGAGCTGGCGGATGGCGCCCTTGATGGTGCGCTGGTGGTGGACGGCCTGGTTCACGTCGCCCGTGCCGGCCTCGCCCTTCGTCCGGATCATCGCCGCGCCCTCGTCGATACGGCGCAGCGCCTCGCCGAGGTTCCGCGCACCGCAGACGAACGGCGCGGTGAACTCGCGCTTGTCGATGTGGTACGCGTCGTCCGCGGGCGTGAGGACCTCGCTCTCGTCGATCATGTCCACGCCGACCGCCTGCAGGATCTCCGCTTCCTTCCGGTGGCCGATGCGGGACTTGCCCATCACCGGAATCGACACGGAGTCGACGATGTCCGCGACGTCCGCGGGGTCGGCCATCCGCGCGACGCCGCCGCGCTTGCGGATGTCCGCCGGCACCGCTTCGAGCGCCATGACGGCGACCGCGCCAGCTTCTTCGGCGATCTTCGCCTGCTCCTCGTTGACGACGTCCATGATGACGCCGCCCTTCTGCATGCGAGCGAACCCGCGCTTGACCAGTTCGGTCCCGCGCTTGAGGCTCTCAAGGTCTGTCTCCTCGGTCATACCAACGGTTTGCATCCGGTCGCACTTATACCGACCGCACCACGCGGCACCATCCGGTATGCGGCACGTCAACGTTCCTCCCTGTGGTGGTTCTGCCGCGTCGGCGCTGGACGTCTGGTCCGGTCCGCTCCGGGCGTGGCGTCCACGCCCGGGACCGGGAGTGATTTGTGCGACCCACACGCACGATTCGCGTGATGGAGTTGCTACGTGACGACCTGCCGGCGCGCGAGGACCTCCCGTGGTACGTCGCACCAGTCCCCGAGTTCGTCGAGGACCTCGGCCTCCGGCTCGTCTGGCTCGTGGTCGCCACGAACGTCCTCGGGACGCTGTTCGGGTTCTACTACTACGGCCTCAGCCCCCTGGAACCGGACTTCGTCTGGGAGGGCAGCCAGTTCGCGCTCGAACCACTCGCGATGTGGCCCCTGGTCCCCGATTCGCCGGTGGCGACGTTGTTCATCGCGCTCGCGTTCGGCGCGTGGGCGCTCGGTCGCTCGAACGAGTACCTCACCGCGCTCGCGTTCTTCGGGTGCCTGAAACTCGGCGCCTGGACGCCGTTCGTCCTCCTCGCGTTCCAGAGCGACTTCGCGTACACGGGCGTCCTCATGTACAACTTCCTGTTCTGGAGTCACCTCGCGATGGTCCTCCAGGGGTTCGTCCTCCACCGCATCGGCGACTTCCCCGTGAAGGCGGTCGCGCTCGCGGCCGGCTGGTACCTCCTCAACGACGTCGTCGACTACTTCGTCCCCATCATCGGCGACCCCCACCACACGCTGATACCCGCCGAGGAGATAACCGCCAGCGGCGTCGTACACACGCCCGGTCCGCACCGCATCGCCGCCGCCGGCGCCATCGCACTCACCGTCCTCGCGACGTTCCTCGCACTCGCGACGCGGGTCGAGAAGCTCGAAGCCGGCATCGACTCGCTCGATAGCGCCGTCGACTCGCGCGAGGACGGCCAGTAATCGCTCTCGGGACGTCTACGGTCGCCGTCATCGCGTCCCCTCCAGTCGTCGTCCCTCCGCCTCGAACTCGCACAGTCAGAGCGGTGCGTACGCGACGACGACGGCGAGGACGACCCCGTACGTGAGGTGGAAGACGCCGAACAGCGCCGCCTGTTTCGGTTCGGGGTCCATCGCGAGCACGACTTTCATCCAGAACGCCGCGCCGACGACGGTAAGCGTGACCGCGTACGCGACCGCGAGCCCGAGCACCGTCACGATGCCCGCACTCCCGAACCCGAGGACCGGGAGCGCGAACGCGAACGCACCGCCTGCCCCGATTCCGTACAGCAGGTGTAGCAACATGCCTTGAGGCATGTAGTCGTCAGGAGCGCCGTCGCCGACGTACTTCGACCAGAGCGCCGCCGTCGGCGGCGGCGAGCCGTCACCGAGCAGCATCATCGCCATCGTCATCGCTATCGTCGCCACGAGACCACCGACCAGTCCGCCGAGCAAGGTTACCATTCGTAACTACCTCGCCCCACAGTCGGCGCGCATCCGTATTCAACCGACTCCGGACGTGAGCGACCTGCGCACGACACCGAAAGCACCGCCAGAACAGAGAGACCACCGGGGTCGCGGCGACCGACTCGCCGCCGTCAGTGGACGACGACGACGGCGTTCTCGGTCTCGACCATCTCGCCGTCGCCGGCGTACGTGCGCTCCTCGCGGACCTCGAACTCGTCGGCGGCGAGGGTTTCGCCGGCGACGTGGAGTTCCCCATCAGCGATCTCGTAGTCGCCGTCGGCGATGGCGCTATCGAACTCGTTCACCTGGCCGCCGTACTTCGGGCCGAGCGTCGAGTAGTCGAGGTCGATGTCCGCAACCTCGGTCGTGATCTCCGGCGAGGACTCGTGCACGGTGAGTTCGTCGACGTGCATGACGCCCGTGATGGCGTCCTCGAACCCGGTGATCGCGCCGAAGACCTCGACGTGCGCGAGGTCCGCGTTCAGCGCGAGCTGTTCGTCGGTCTTGTACTTCCGGAGCGCCGAGATGACCTCCATCGCCGTCTCGCCCGCTTCGAGGTCCGCGTCGAACCCACGGGGTTCGGGCCAGTCCGAGACGTGGATGCTCGTCTCCGCCGCGTCGACGTCGTCGACGTCGCCGTCGACGTAGAACTCGTGCCAGAGCTCCTCCGTGACGTGGGGCATCACGGGCGCCCACAGCTTCAGGAACGTCTCGTGAGCGAGCGCGAGCGCGTACCGCGTCGACTCGCTGTCGCGCTCCTTCGCGATCTCGAGGTAGTCGTCACAGAACGTGTTCCAGAAGAACGTCCGCAGGCGGTTCCGGGCCTTCGCGTACTCGTGGACCTCGAAGTGACTCGTGAGGTCAGCGACGAGGTCGTCCAACTCTGCCAGGAGCCACTCGTCGAGCGTGTCGAGCTCGGCGGGCGCGTCGCGCTCGCTCGGCGGCGTCGCTTCCTCGGCAGTCAGATTGTCGACGAGTTTGCTCGCGTTCCAGAGCTTCCGGATGAGCTTCTCGCCCGCGACGATGTCCGTGTCGCGGTACGGGAAGTCGTCGCCGACGCCCGAGGACGCCGCCCAGTACCGGACGGCGTCCATCGGGTACTCGCTGATGACCTCCGAGGGGGCGACGACGTTCCCCTTGGACTTGCTCATCTTCTCGCGGTTCTCGTCGAGCACGAACCCGTTGATGAGCACCGAGTCGAAGGGGACCTCGCCGGTGTGCTCGTAGCACTTCACGACCGTGTGGAACAGCCAGAAGCTGATGATGTCGTGGCCCTGCGGGCGGACGTCGAACGGGTAGAGTTCGGGGTTCGCGAGGTCGCCCGCTGCGAGTTCGCCGTCGCCGAGCGTCTCCGGGTCCCAGTCCGCGTTGATGAGCGGCGTCAGGCTCGACGTCGCCCACGTGTCGAGGACGTCCTCCTCCGGGCGGAACTCGCCGTGCCCGCACTCGGGACAGCTATCGACGGGCGGGTCGTCCGCGAGCGGGTCCGCGGGGAGCTGCTCGCGGTCGGCGACGACCTCGTGGTCGCACTCCTCGCAGTACCACACCGGGAACGGGATGCCGGAGTCGCGCTGCCGGGAGATGAGCCAGTCCCACTCCAGGCCCTCGATCCAGTGCTCGTACCGCGTGAACATCTTCTCGGGATACCACTCCATCTCCCGGCCGGCCTCCAGGTACTCGTCCTTGTGCCCGAGGATGTCGATGTACCACTGACGCGAGACGCGGAACTCGACGTCGACCTCGCAGCGCTCGTGAACCTGCACGGTGTGCTCGTGGGGCTCGCGGTCGACGAGATGCCCGGCGTCCTCGAGGTCCTCGACGATCTCCTCGCGCGCCTCGTGCGTCGACAGGCCCTCGTAGGCCTCCGCGATGTCCGTCATCGTCCCGCTCTCGTCGATGGCGACGCGCAGCGGGAGGTCGTGCGCCTGATACCACTCGATGTCCTTCTGGTCGCCGAACGTACAGCACATCACGACCCCGGTGCCCTTCTCGAGGTCGACGCGGTCGTCCTCGATGATCGGGACCTCGTGCCCGAAGATGGGAACCTCGGCGGTCTCGCCGACGAGGTCCGCGTTCTCCTCGTCGTCCGGGTGGACGAAGACGCTCACGCACGCCGGCAGCAACTCGGGGCGGGTCGTCCCGATGACGAAGCTGTCGCGGCCCTCGTCGGTCGGTTCGGTGAGGTCGAACCGGACGTCGTTGAAGTGCGTGTGCCGGTCCGCGTCCTCCATCTCGACCTGCGAGATCGCGGTCTCGCACTCCGGACACCAGATCGCGGGCGCCTTCTTCCGGTACTCGCGACCCTGCTCGTAGAGATCGAGGAACGACAACTGCGAGATCTTCTGGACGCGCGGCTCGATGGTCTTGTACGTGCGATTCCAGTCGATACTGGTGCCGAGTTCCTGCATCTTCTCCGTGAACTCGGCCTCGTAGCCCTTGCAGACCTCCCGGCACTTCTCCTGGAACTCCCGGCGCGAGAAGTCACCGTGGCGGATGCCGAGTTCCTCCTCGGTGAGGCGCTCGCTCGCGATGCCGTTGTCGTCGTACCCGAACGGGAACAGGACCTCGTCGCCCGCCATCCGATGATACCTGGCGGCGAAGTCCTGGAGCGTGTGCCCGTAGAGGTGCCCCATGTGGAGGCTCCCGCTCACGGTCGGCGGCGGCGTGTCGATACTGTAGACCGTGTTCGAGTCGACGGCGGCGTCCTCGTCGTACGCGTAGACGTCCTCGTCCACCCATCGCTCCTGCCACTGTTCCTCCATCTCCGCTGGCTCGTAGTCACCTGCTGGCATGTGTACTCTTACTCGGTGTGTCGTGCATACGTCGGTTAAGCGTCTCGATGCGCCGCCGCGACGGGCGGCGGCGCGGTCGCGTCGAACGCCCACGACGGAACGCTCGACGGCTGGTTGTCATCGCGCACGGTTCGAGCGACGATGCCGTGGCTCTCGCGTCCGAACTCGGGACGGCCCGGGAGGCCGACGCCGACGCCCGCGACTGGTCGGTCGCAGGTGGCACGGCGAGAACGAAGGCACCGCTGTCAGGCCAGGGGACGTACTACGGCGACAGCGAACGACTCCATGCCAACCCATCGACGACGCGGCGACTAAAGGCTAGCGGTGCCATTACACCCACTGACTCGAACCGTGACCCTCGACCGCTACCTGGCGCGCGGTGTCGCGACGCGGCGAGCGACGGCGAGCCGCGTCGCGTCGATACCGTGCGAGGGATGACGACCGAACGAAGTGAGGGAGGAATCGGTTGGGGAGGGAGAGGCTGCGGTGCGGTCGCGGCGCGGGGTGGGAGTGAACGGGGCCGTGCGCTCGGTCCCGCCCGGGGGACGCAAGCACTGCAGGCGCGAACGCAGTGACCGACGAAGCGCGCAGCGAGCCCCGGCGGGTCGAGCGTGCGGGGGCGTTCGGGGCGTTCGTCCTGCTTGGCGCCTTCGAAGGTGAGACCGATTCACACGTCTTCGCTCGAACCGCCGTCCGATTCCACGCGGAACCGCGCTTCGAGCGTCCGCGAGTCCTCGCCGACGCCGACGTCCAACCGGAACGCGTACTCGCCTGGGTCGACGTCGCCGAGCCGGACCGTTGCGTCGCTATATCCCGTCTGTGTCGGTTCCCCACCGAGCCGAACGGTGTAGTCGTGGGATTCACCGGGGGCCAGCTCGTGCAGAGGCTGCACCCACTTCTCCGGGACGACGAACTCGCCCTCGTGAAGCACCCGCCAGGCAGCGAGATTCGCGCGAACCGGGACGAGCGCGTTATTCCGGACCGTCGCGGTCGCCTCCGGCGCGTCCGGCGAGAGCACGCCCGGGTCGACGTCGAGCGACACCGCGTCCCGCGCGTCGGCACGCGCGAACTCGACGATACCGTCGGAGAAGACGACGCCGCCAGCGAGCGCGCTCGCGGTCGCTCCCGCGAGCAGGGTCCGACGCTTCATGCCTGGACGCTCGAACACGCCCGGTAAGTGCCTTCTGTGCCGTCGGTCACCCCTCGCCCGGTGTGCAGTCAGTCACACCTCGCCCTGTATGCAGTCAGTCACTCCTCGCCCTGGTCCGAGTGCGCGCGCACCCAGAGCTCGCCGATGCGCGACAACCTGGTCCGATACGACTTCCCCGCGGACTCCTGCTCGATGTAGCCCTTCCCACCTGGCCCGAGCCGGTCGACGTTGTAGATGACCTTCGACCGGAACGAGTCCGTGTACTCCTCGTTCAACTCCGCGGCGAGCGACTCCGCGAGCTCGCTCACGGACGCGAACTCGCCGTGCTCGCCGAGCTTGAACAGGATGACTTCCTCGAAGGGCTTCACGTTCGAGAACGACGCCACCGGGAGTTCGACGACGTGCCCGTCGTCGAACTCCTTCGCGCCGATGGTCGTCCCGCGCTCGTCGAACTCCTCTAAGAGCTCGCACGACGACGCGAGCCGGTCCGCGACGCGCTCGCGCAGGGCGTCGTCGACGCCCGCCTCCTGGAGGTCCTCGAGCAAGTCCTGCTGCTGGCGTAACTCCTCCGCGAGCTCCGTCTCCAGGTACTTCTCGGGCGCCGTGTAGTACGTGTGGATCCGCTCGCGCTCGTCCTCGCGCTCCACCATCAGCGAGTGCGCGGCGGTCGCGAACGCGAACGACACCGTCCGCGGCATCGCCGCGATGTTCACCCACACCTCGTTCCCCAAATCCAATTCGGCCGTGATGAGGTCGTACGCCTGCTCGAACGCCGCGTCGTAATCGTAGACGTCCGCCACCATCACGCGCTCCGTATCCGCGCCCAGGAGGTTCTGGAAGTCCTTCTCCAGCTTCTCCGAGAGGTTCTGACTGTACTCCACGTTCGCCTCCGACCCCACCGCGCCCTCCAGGAGTATCACGCGCTCCACGTCGAACTGGTCGCGGACCAGCGGCGCGATGAGCCGGTCGTAATCGAACCCGACCGGCACGATGTGCGTCTGCATACCTGCTACCAGCGGCGGCCAGGTTATATATTCCCGCTCCTCGGGCCGCGACTCCCGTCAAGCGGTGACGGCACCCGAAGGTCTTTGCTTGGGCAACGCAGACGGACCGGTAAGCATGAGCGTACGCGTCGGCGTCCTTGGCGCCACGGGAGCAGTAGGGCAGCGACTCATCCAGCTTCTCGACCCGCATCCGGACTTCGAGATCGCGGCACTCACGGCGAGCGACGAGTCCGCGGGCCACGACTATCGCGAGGTGGCGAAGTGGCGCGTGGACGCGCCGATTCCGGAAGACGTTGCGTCGACGACCGTCGTCGAGACGGACCCGAGCGCGGTCCCGGACGACGTGGACCTCATCTTCTCGTCGCTCCCTTCGAGCGTCGGCGAAGCGGTCGAGCCGGCGTTCGCGGAAGCCGGGTACGTCGTGTCCTCGAACTCGTCGAACGCGCGGATGGACGACGACGTCCCGCTCGTCATCCCCGAGGTGAACGCCGAGCACATGCAGCTCATCGAGGTGCAGCGCGACGAACGCGGGTGGGACGGCGCGCTCGTGAAGAACCCGAACTGTTCGACGATCACGATGGTCCCAACCTTGGCGGCGCTCGACTCCTTCGGGCTCGAGCGCGTGCACGTCTCCACCCTCCAGGCCGTTTCGGGTGCGGGCTACTCGGGCGTGAGTTCGATGGAGATCATCGACAACGTCGTCCCGCACATCGGCGGGGAGGAGGCGAAGATGGAGTCCGAATCCCGCAAACTCCTCGGGGCGTTCGACGGCGCGGAACTCTCCTTGCACGACGCCGAGGTCTCGGCGTCGTGTAATCGCGTGCCGACGATCGACGGCCACCTGGAGAACGTGTGGGCGGAACTCGCCGACGACCCCTCGGTGGGTGACGTCGAGGACGCGCTCGCGGCGGCGCCGAGCGCGGACCTGCCGTCGTCGCCGGAGCCGCTCGTGAAGGTGTTCGACGAGCCGGACCGCCCGCAGCCCCGGATGGACCGGATGCTCGGCGGCGGCATGCAGGTCGCCGCGGGCGGCGTGCAGGAGACGCCCGCGGGCGTCCAGTACAACTGTCTCGCGCACAACACCATCCGCGGCGCCGCGGGCGCGAGCGTCCTCAACGGCGAACTGCTCGCGCGCGACGGCTGGCTGTAAGGAGCCACCGCCGGATACCGACAGAAAACTTACGCGACCGCGACCCGACGTTCTCCGTGATGTCCTCCACTCGACGCACCGAGACGCTCGTCCACGCTGCCGCGGTCCTCCTCGCGTTCGCCGCGCTCGCCGCGGTGTCGTGGCTCGTCCGCGCGTACTCGCTCAGCACCGCCGTCGCGACCGCGGGCGCGGTCGTGTTCAACGTCCTCGTGTTCGGCGGCGCGCACCTCTACCTCGCCGCGCGCGGCGAGGCCGGGAGCGTCCCCGTGGCGTCGCGCTGGCGGTTCCTCGCGTTCCTCGCGGTCGCGGCCGTCGCCGCGCTCGCCGGCATCGCGTTCGGCGGCGCCGTCCACGATGCGCTCGGCGTCGGCGTCCGCGAGGTCGGCGTGGCGTTCGTCGCGGTCGCCGCGCTCGCGTACCTCGTCGTCGAGGCACGCAGCGGGTACCGGGACGCGATGGCGGCCGACCGCTGACTAGCCGTCGCGCGGCCAGCCGTCTATCTCGTCGGCGGTGACCGGTTCCGCATCGAGTCCGCCCAGGGGGCCCTCGCCGTCACTGCTGTCCTCGCCGCCCCCGTCGCCGTCCCCGCCACCGAGCGGGTCGCCGTCGAACCCCTGACCGGTGGCGACACCGGTCGTCATCACGGACTGGACGCCCTCCTCGACGCTCATGTCGACGTCGGTCACCTGGTCGCGGGAGACGTTCGCGAGAAAGCCGGCCATGACTGGGTTCGGGGCGAGCGGCACGAACACGGTGAGGTCGGCGTCGACGGCGTCCTGCACGCTCTCCGGCGGTGCGGCGGTGACGAACCCGAGCGTGTGCAGGCCGTCGTCGGGGAGTTCGACGAGGACGACCTCCTGGAAGCTCCCGGTGTCGTTGTCGAAGAACATCTCGCTCAACCGACCAGCGGTCTCGTAGATAGTGCCGACGACGGGGACGGCGGCGACGACGCTCTCGAGTTCCCCGGCGAGCGTCGACGCCTCGCCACGCGCCTCGGCGACGGCGCCGACGAGCACGGTCAGCGCGAGCAGCGTCACGCCGACCGCTACCTCGAGGACGGTCACCGGGAACGACTCGCCGAAGAAGAAGAACAGGACGACGTCCGCGATGGGGCGCAGGAACCCGGAGAGGACGCTCCACGCGAACAGGAGCGCGGCGACCGTGACGAACACGGGCAGCATGGTGGCGATACCGGTGAGGGCGGCGCGACGCGCGAACGACACCCAGCCGTCCGACTCGCTCATGCGTACACGGGGCGTCGCCGCCGGCAAAAGCGTGGGTGCTAGCCCTCGTCCGCCGGCGACCGACGCCGCGGAATCGACGGCCTCACGCGACCTGGTTCTCGAAGCCGTCGTCGTCGACGCGCCCGTCGGCGAGCCGCTGGACGTTCTCGGCGAGGATGTCCGCGAGACGCTCGTAGTAGTTCGGCGTGTGGCCCGCGTTGTGCGGGGTGACGAGGACGTTGTCGAAGTCCCAGAGCGGGTGGCCGCTCGGGAGGGGTTCGGGGTCGGTGACGTCGAGTGCGGCGCCGCGGATCTCGTGGCGCCGGATGGCGCTCACGAGGTCGTCGGTGTCGACGACCGGACCGCGTGCCATGTTCACGAGCACGGCGTCGCTGGGCATCGTCACGAACGCGTCGTGGTCGACGAGGCCCGCCGTGGTGTCGGTGAGCGGGCACGCGAGCACGACGTACGACGACTCCGCGAACGCTTCCTCGACGCCCGCCGCGTCGTCGTAGCCGACGACGCGGTCCACGGGGCCGCCCTTCTCCGGCGAGTGGCGGACACCGACGGTCTCGACGTCGAACGCGTCGAGGCGTTCGGCGACCGCGGTCCCGATGGCGCCCAACCCGACGACCGTGACCGTCGAGCCCGCGAGTTCGTGCGTCGGGTACGACCGCCAGACGTCCTCGTCCATCTGGCGGCGCGCGACGTGGAACCGGCGCGCGAAGCTCAGGATGCACGCCAGCGCGTGCTCGCCCATGTTCGGCCCGTGGACGCCCGACGCGTTCGTCACGGCGACGTCGCGGTCGCGGAGCGCGTCCATCGGGAGGTGGCCGGTGCCGGCGAACGCGCACGCGAACAACTCGACGTCGTCCCCGAAGTTGTCGAGGACGGCGTCGCTGATGTTCATGCCAGCGACCACGTCCGCGTGCCGGACGACCTCGCGTTCCTCGCTCGGCGTGCGCGCGAGCACGACCTCGTGCTCGGGGAGGCGCTCGCGGAGCGCCGCGACGTAGTCGTCGATGGGGATGCCGTGGACGGTCTCGCGGAGTACCGCGACCGTGAGGGCGTCGTCAGTCATCGTCATTCACCTCGGAACTCCGGCTCGGTCTTCGAGAAGAACGCCTCGTAGCCGGCGGCGTAGTCGTCGGTCCGGGCGAGTCGCGCGATGGCGTCCTTCTCCGCGGTGAGCTGGGTGTTGAGCGTGCGTTCGTACGAGCGGTTCAGGAGCGCCTTCGCGGCGCCGTAGGCCTTCGTCGGGCCGGCGGCGAGGTCGGTCGCGACCTCGTGCACGCGGTCGTCCCAGTCGTCGGCGTCGACGGCCTCGGTCGCGAGCCCCATCTCGACCGCGCGCTCGGCGGCGACGGGTTCGTCGAGGAGGAGGAACTCGCGGGCGCGCCGCATCCCGACGAGTCGCGGGAGGAACCACGTCGCGCCGGCGTCCCCGGAGAGGCCGACGCGCGGGTACGAGTACTCGAAGCGCGCGGTCTGGTGTGCGAGCACGAGGTCGCTCGCGAGGGCGAGTCCGAACCCGCCACCGGCGGCGACCCCGTTCACGGCCGATACCGTCGGGACGTCGCTCGTCGCGAGCGTCCGGACGGCGGCGTGCAGGCGCGTGGCGACGCGGTCGAGACGACGCTGGTCGGTCTCGTCGCCCTCGAACGCGGCGAGGTCCGCGCCCGTACAGAACGACCCGCCGTCGCCCTCGAGGACGACGCACCGGACGTCGCTCGCGGCCGTCGCCGCGGCGAGCGCGTCCTTCAGGTCGATAGCTGTGTCGACGTCCAGGGCGTTGTGCGCGTCCGGTCGAGCGAGCGTGACGTGCGCGACCCCGTCCGCGAGGTCGACGTCCACGTGCTCGAAGCCTTCGTCGAGTTGCATACTCCCGCCTGCGGTCGGCGGCGAGAAAAACCCCGGCGGTCGCGGCCGCCGTCGCCGGAACCAACTACGGCCGTCGAGCCGGCCACGAGGCGGCGAGTCCAGCGCCCGTCGGGTCGGTCACGAGACGGCGAGTCCGCCGAACGCGACGCGTGCTCGGGGTCGACCGTCGAGTTGACCGAAGCGTTTTTTCGCGCGGGTCGCGTTCGCCGCCGTAACGACGACGCCCCCGGGATTCGAACCGCGAGCCCCGCCCGGGCGCTCCCCTCATCCATGACGCGAAAACTCCTCGTCACGGTCGACTCGCTCCGATACGACCACTTCCGGCACTTCCCCGCGACGCGCGAGTACCTCGAGTTCGAGCACGACCGGGCGTTCTCGACGTTCCCGGAGACGTTCGGGTCGTTCCCCGCCATCGTCGGTGGGGAGTACGCGCTCCAGCGCGGTCTCAAAGACGGGACGAGCGTCGCCCGTCGCGTCGACGGCCGCAAGGTCGGGCTGACGACGAACCACCTCCTGTCGCCGAAGTACGGGTACGACGACGCGTTCGACCACTTCGAGAGTCCGTCGGCGAGCGAGGAGGGCATCGCGGGGTTCGTCTCGGACAAGCTCGAGCTCGGGTCGACGCCGTACAAGGTCGCGGCGGCGGCGTGGAACCAGATAGAGCGCGCGCGGTCGAAGGTCGTGAAGCTCGGGAAGTCCTTCCGGCGCGCGGACGACGTCATCGAGACGTTCTTCGAGCAGACCGAGGGCCACGACGACTGGTTCGGGTGGCTGCACTTCATGGAGCCACATCACCCGTACGACCCGCACAGCGCGCCCGTCTCGCGGGATTACGCGAACCGCGTGAGCCGGAAGGCGATCTCGCATCGCGTGAACGACGAGGAAGCAGACCTGGTGCGCGAGCTCTACCGGCGCGAGTGCGAGGAGCTCGACATCGAACTCCGCCGGCTCTGGGAGAATATCCCGGAGGACACGGAGGTCGTCTTCCTCTCCGACCACGGCGAACTGCTGGGCGAGGACGGCGTCTGGGGGCACCCCGGCCTCCTGCATCCCCTGCTCCATCACGTGCCGCTGGCGACGCGGAACGTCGACTGGGAGTTCGGCGACGTCGCGAGCCTCATCGACGTCCCGAGCATGCTCGTCGGCGAGGAGCACGGTCTCGGTCGCGAGAACCGCGACGTCGCGTTCGCGCTCTACGGCGACCGGCGCGCGGCGATGAACCGCGACGGCATCGTGAACTACGACCCGAGCGAGGACGACCCCTACAGTGCCCGGGACCTCCTCGGGAACGACGCCGCGATGGACGACGACCTCAAGGACGCCCTGGAGGCGTTCGACGTCGACGGCGGCATCACGCGGTACGACGCGGACGAGGAGACCCTCGCCGAACTCGGCTACCTGGAATGACCGACCGCGACGCCGAGGCGGCCGGGGACGAGACGAGCGGTCGCGATGCCGCACGAGCGAGCGCGACCGGCGACGACGCCCCTGCGCTCCCGGACGTGAACGTCGACGACGTCCTCGCGGACCGCTCCGTCCGGGTCGTCCACGAGGGCTCGTGGATTCACCCCGGCGGCGCGGCGCGCGTCGCGAAGGCGCTCGCGGACGCGTTCGATGCGCCACTCACCGTCGGCCACACGCCCGACCGCGAGTTCTGGCGCGGGTACGACGTCGAGTTCCCGTTCCAGGCGCGCTTCCACGACGGCCTCTCCGCGAAGCTGTTCCTCAACGATTCGGTGCGCCCGGTCTCGGAACTCCTTCGCGCCGCGGGCTTCCGCGGCCTCGACTTCGACGAGGACGTCGTCATCTCCAGTGGGACCGCCGCGAAGTGGTGGGTGCCAGGCCACGACCAGCAGCACGTCCACTACTGTCACGTCCCGCCGCCGCGGTTCTACGCGCGCCCGACCGACGGCGTCGTCGACTGGGCGACGACGACGCTCGTCACCGTCCTCGACCGGCACTTCGCGGACTACTGCACGGGCATGCTCGCGAACAGCGAGTTCACGCGCCAGCGCGTCCACCGCCACTACCTCCGGGACCGCGACGCGGTTCCGGTCGTGAATCCGCCCATCGACGTCGACCGGTTCGAGCACGCCCCCGCCGACGCCGACGACCCGTACTTCGTGATGATCGGGCGACTGAACGACATGAAGCGCACGGACGTCGTCGCCCGCGCCTTCCGCGACCTCGACGCACGCCTCGTGCTCGTCGGCGACGGCCCCCTCCGGAAGCAGGTTGCGCGCCGCCGGAACGTCGAGGTCCACGCGCGCCTCTCGGACGACGCGCTCGCGGACCTCGTCGCCGGGTCGACCGGCGGTATCGCGTTCGCTCGCGAGGAGCACTGCGGGATGACGCCGAAGGAGTTCCAGAGCGCCGGGAAGCCCGTCGTCGTCCCCGACGAACCGAACCTGAAGAACCACGTCACCGACGGCGAGGACGGCGTCGTCGTCCCCGTCAGCGAGGACGGCGTCCGCGAGGGCGTCCGTCGCGTTCTCGACGGCGATTGGGAGCCCGACCGGGTCCGCGAGACCGCCGCGGACTGGTCGCACGACGCGTTCCGCGAGCACGCCCGCGAAGCCGTCGCGCGCATCGTCGCGGCTGACGAGGCATGACCTCGGTCGACGAGCCGTGACACGCCAGCGAGGGTCGACGTCCGGCGAACCGTGCAGGGACGCCACCCCCGCGGGAAGCGTCATTTTTTAAGCAGTGCCCGGCCTCTCCCCGGTATGAACGTCGCCCTCGTCACCGTCGACTCGCTGCGCGCCGACCGCATCGCGCCGAGGGTGATGCCGGAGACGCGCGCGTTCGCCGACGACGCCGTCGAGTTCACCGAGTGCGTCGCGAACGGGCCGTCGACGCCCGCCTCCTTCCCCGCCATCCACGCGAGCCGGTACTTCGCGAGCGTCGACGGTCTCGGCATCCCGCCCGCGGACGCCGGCGGCCCGATCCGGACGCTCGCCGAAGTCCTCTCGGACGCGGGGTACGCGACCGCGGGGTACACGGACAACCAGTTCGCGAGCGGCGCGTACCACTACGACCGCGGGTTCGACGCGATGCACGACGCCTCCAGCGACGGCGCGAACGTCAACGAGGTCAAGCAACTCGTGCAGTCGAACCTCGACAAGGACGGCGTCGTCTTCCGGACCATCGAGCGCGTCTACAACCGCGTCGACGCCCTGTTCGCGACGACGGGCGGTCGGGACTTCGAGCACGAGCGCGCGGACTCGCTGAACGACCGCGCGCTCGAGTTCGTCGACGAGCGCGACGATGACGACGACTGGTTCGCGTGGCTGCACTACATGGACGCCCACCACCCCTACGAAGCCCCCGCCGACTACCAGCGCGAGTTCCTCGACGACCCGCGGAGCGTCGCGGAGTGTCGCGCGCTCTCCCGGAAGGGTACGCATCACCCCGAGGAGGTCACGGACGACGAGTGGGACGTCATCCGCGGGCTCTACGACGCCGAATGCAAGTACGTGGACGACCAGTTCCGCGCGTTCCTCGACGCGCTCGCGGAGCGTGGCGTCCTCGACGAAACCATCGTGGTGTTCACCGCCGACCACGGCGAACTCGTCGGCGAACACGGCCACGCCGGCCACCCGCCCGAGTTCTGGGAGGGCGTCGTCCGCGTCCCCTTCGTCGTCCACCACCCCGACCTGGACGCCGCGACCGTCGACGGCCAGATCCGACTCGTCGACACCGCGCCGACCGTCGTCGACGCCGCTGCCCCCGACCTGGACGCACCCGACGACTGGGAGGGCGCGAGCGCGCTCGACCTCCTCCGCGGCGACGTGGACGCGCGCGGGTGGGCGTTCGGCGACGTCGGCCGCGACGTCGACTACGGCCGGTGTTGCGCACGCCGCGCCGACGGCTGGAAGCTCCTCAGGCACGCCGACGACGGCGAGTTCTGCTTCGACGTCACCGCGACGCCCGACGAACGCCCCGAAGACGACCGGAAGGACGCCCCCGAGTACGAGGAACTCGCGAGCGCGCTCGACGACCACCAATCGCGGATGCAGCGCATGCGCGCCGGCGAACGCAGCGGCGTGAGCGAGAACGACGAGATGGTGACCGAGCACCTCGAGGACCTCGGGTACCTCGAGTAGCGCGGAGCGCCGTCGATTCTGTGCGCGAACGACCGCCGGCAGTCCCGACTATTCGAGGTAGCCGAGTTCCTCGAGCCGGTCGCGGGTCTCGTCGTCGACGTCGATAGCGCCCTCGCCCTCGACGCCGTCGCCGTATCCCTCGAGTGCGTCGACGAGGTCCTCGGGGACGTCGTCGAGCGGGTCGCCTTCGGCGCCGTCAGCGACGTCGAACGCCAGACGCGTGCCGGTTGCGGGCACCTCGACGAGCTTGCGGTCGTCGACCCACACCGCGCGCTGGTTGTAGCCGTAGTTCGTCTCCTCGCATAACAGCGGTCGGGCGTCCCGGACGACGTCGAGCGGCGCGGGGTCGACGCCGTCGGCGACCTCGGCGTCGAGCGCGTCGAGGACGACGGGGGCGACGGCGGTGAGCGACACGGGGTCGTCGTCGACGCCGGAGTCGACGCCGGGGGCGCGAATCCACAGCGGGACGCGCGCGACGTCCTCGAGGACGCTGTGGCCGTGGTCGGTCCCGTAGTACCCGCGCGGGTCGTCGTTCAGGCGGCGTTCCACGTCGACGTGCTCCCAGAACGCTTCGCCGTGGTCGCCACAGACCACGACGACGGTGTCGTCGTCGACGTCGTCGAGGAGGGCGGCGAGCGCGTCGTCCGCGCCCCTGATGGCGGCGTCGTACGCGCGAGTCCGCGCGTCGCGGTACGTCTCGAATCCCTCGCCGTCGGTGGACTCGCGGTATCGCCAGTCCTCGAGGCCGTCGACGTCGGGCACGTCGAACGTCTCCCGGTGCTCGTCGGGGACGTCGAGCGGGGCGTGCGGGTCGCCGAGCTGGAGGTGACACAGCCAGCGGTCGCGGCCACGAATCCAGTCGCGGGCAGCGGCGACGCGCTCGTTCGCGTCCGTGTACGTCACGGAGACGCGCTGGAAGCGGTCGCCTGCGGCCTTCTCCGCCATCGGGATGGCCGTGAACATCGCGGTGTCGTACCCCGCGGCCTCGAGGACGTCCGGGAGCATCGGCACCGACTCGCGCGGTCGCGTCGGGAACTCCGCGGCGGCGAGGTTCCGCGGGTCACCCTGCATCCGACCGCCGTGCTCGTGGGGGTACCGGCCGGAGAGCAACGACGGAATCGAGGGGAACGTCCACGGCGCGGGCGCCTTCGCGTTCGAGAACGCGCGCGCCTCGTCGACGAACGCGTCGAGCGCGGGCGTCGTCTCGCGCTCGTGGCCGAACGCGGAGACGTGGTCGGCGCGCAGCGAGTCGACGACGACGACGAGGACGTTCCGCGGGTCGCCGACGGTCGCGTCGCGCTCGAGGTCGCGCTCGCGACGCGCCCGCCAGTGCGCGACGCGATGCTTCACCTCCATCCACGCGCTGTTCAGGCGCGGGAAGCGCTTGAGTGGGTTCATCGGTTCTGTGAGTCAGGCGTTCGAGGCGTCATTCCAGGTAGCCGAGTTCGCGCAGGGTCTCCTCGACCTCCTCGCCGGCGCCCCGGTCGCTCGCGCCGATAGCGGAGGGCGGCCCGGTCTCGACGTCGCGGTCGGCGGGGTCGCCCGCGAGGACGTCCCGGCGGACGTCGCCGTCGACGTCCTCGGGCACCGGGACGTCGAGGTAGTGGAGGATGGTGGGTGCGAGGTCGTACAGGTCGAGGTCCGCGCTCCCCTCGCTCACGTCGTCCCCGACGCCGGCGAAGATCCCGCTCCGGCGATGCGTGGCGAGCCATTCGGTCTGCTCGCCGAACACCGCGCCGCCGATGGATTCGGGGGCGTCGACGCCCGTCGTGTACTCGACGACGAGGTCCGGGCCGCGCTCGCGGTCGCCCGAGTAGACGTCCGCGGGGTCGTGCACGGCGCTCGCGACCGGGATGCCGTCGGGCGTCTCCAGCGCCTCCAAGTCCTCGGTCAGCTGCTCGCGGTAGCGGTCGGCGGCGGCCGCGGGGTCGTCGGCGTCCGCGAACGCCGCGTGGTTCACGTAGACGGGGCCGCGACCGAGCGAGATGGCCTTCGTCTCGGTCCAGTCGATGGCGGCGTCCTGGATGGCGACGCGCCCGCTCTCACTCGGGAACAACCCCTGCACGGACTTCGGGACGAGGCGCTGGGCGAGACTCACGAGGCCGAGCCGGTCGACGACGCGCTTCAACCGCTCCTCGGTGAGCCCGACCGTGGACAGGAGCGTGCGCGTCCCGTCCTCGGCGAACACGAGGTCGCCGCGCTCGGCGAGCCACTGGTTCGGGAGGAATATCTCGTCTATCTCCGTGAACCCGTGGTCGCTCATCAGGAAGACGGCGTCGGCGTCGTCCCGCTCGAGGAGTTCGCCGAGGCGCTCGTCGATACGCTGGTACGCCGCTTTCAGGTGCTCGGGGTGGTCCCAGAGGCGATGCTGGAGGGTGTCCGTGAAGAACAGCGTCGTGTGGACGAGGTCGCGGTCGCGTTCGTCGGCGAGGAACTCGGCCGCGTCGAACCGCTGGTCGAACAGGCGCTTTCCTTCGGCGACGAGCTCGTCCGGCGAGGCCTCGTCGAGCACGAGGTCGGGTTTCACGCGGTACTCCGGGACCGCGTCCAGCAGGTCGCGCTTGAGGGATTCGGGATTCGTGAGGGTCTTCCGTTCGTTCGCGGGACTCCCGGCGACGACGTCGACGCCGTCCATCTCGCGAGCGTTCGCCGGATGCGTCGTCGGCATGTTCACCACGCCCGCGTCGATACCGTGGTCCGCGAGCACCTCCCAGTACTCCCTGGAGGTGAAGTCGCTCGCGTCGTTCGCCGACAGCGACTGGTCGTCGCGGTCGTACGCGTACCACTCGTAGACGCCGAGCTTGCCGGGCGTCTTCCCGGTCGAGTAGCACTTCCACGCGGGGAACGTCACGGGCGGGAGCGTGCTCTGGAGGTCGCCATCGACGCCCTCGTCGAGGACCCGTGCGAACGCCGGGAGGTCGCCCGCGTTCGCCCACGGGCGCAGCAACGACCAGTCGGCGCCGTCGAGGCCGACCACGTAGACGGTCATTGAGGCGTCCTTTGCCGGGGACGGGTTAAAACGCTTCGAGAGAAACGACAGGTGAGTGCGCCCTTCGCGGGAGTCACAGCTCGGCGAGCACGCGCTCGAACGCGTCGCGGAACGCCGCCGTCCGCGAGTCCGCGTCGAAGCGCGCGCCGCGGTCGCGAGCGACGCCAGCGAGGCGTTCGCGGTCCGCGAGGTCGCGCTCGAAGTACGCGACGACGCCAGCCGCGAGCGCCTCCGGCGTCGGGTCGACGACGAGCGACGCGTCGATCTCGCGGGCCTCCGAGCGCGTCCCGGCACCGGTCGTGACGAGCGGTGGGACGCCCGCGCGCATCGCTTCGAGCGTGCTCACGGGGAACGTGTCCATCCGCGACGGCTGGACGAACAGCGCGGCCGGGGCGAACGCGTCAGCGAGGTCCTCGACGTACCCGCGGACGGTCACGCCCTCGGTGTCGCCGTACGATTCGGGGTGGCCGCCGCCGACGACGTGCAACTCGGCGTCCGGAACGGCTTCGCGGACGCGCGGCCACGCGTCGACGAGCATGTCGACGCCCTTGTAGTGCCACGGTCGTGCGACCGTCACCGCGACGTTCGAGTCGAGTTCGGGGTCGACGTCGCCGAGCGCGTCGTACGCCTCGGGCTGGACGAACGGATGCGCGATCTCGATGGGCGTCCCCGGCCCGACGACGGGTCGCGTGAACTCCGCGGCGAACTCGCTGACCGCGACGACGCCGTCGATGCCGCGACGGCCGACCGCGCGCACGAGCGGCGTCCCGAACCGGCCGACGAGGGACTTCAGGAGCGAGTCGCCCTCGAAGTCGCCCTCGCCGAGCGCGTACAGGCCGTGGTCCGCGCACAGGTACACTATCTTCCCACCGCGCGTGAATCGGCGGACGAGCGCCGCGTACAGCGGCCGCGACCCCTCCACGATGTACACGTCGTAGTCCGGGTACGTGAGACCGTTCGCGAGGTCGGCGACGACGCTCCCCGAGAGCGGGCCGAGCGAGCGCGCGTGGTAGTCCACGAGGTCGGCGCCGACCGCCTCCGCGAACCCGCGATGCGCCGGATGCGGGTCCTGGTGGAGCATCGCCACGTCGACCGACTCCAGGTCCATACCTCCACCCGCACGCCACTGGCGCATAAAAGGCGCCGTCTCCGCGTCGCGGTCGACGGGAGACATGGCCGTGGCGCCGCAGCCTCCGCGCGGGTCGGGACTCGCGCGGAGAGAAGGGATTTTACCCCGTGGCCGACTGGGGCGAACCATGCAGACGCTGTTGGTGGGGCTGGACGCCGCGTGCGCCTCGGTCCTCGAGCCGCTGTTCGAGGACGGGGACGTCCCGCACCTCGCGTCGCTGTTCGAGGCGGGCGCGAGCGGCGACCTCGAGAGCCAGGTGCCGCCCTGGACGGCGAGCGCGTGGCCGTCGCTGTACACGGGCGCGAACCCGGGGAAGCACGGCGTGTTCGACTTCCTGCGGTTCGACGGCTACGACTGGGACATCGTGAACGCGACGGACGTCCGCCAGCGGACGCTCTGGGAGTACGCCGACGAGGCCGGGTTGACGAGCGTCGTCGTGAACGCCCCCGTGACGAGTCCACCGCCGGAGATAGACGGCGCCGTGATTCCGGGGTACCTCGCCGCGGAGTCGCCGCCATGTCACCCCGAGGGCGTCCTCGAGGACGTCCGCGACGCCATCGGCGACTACCGGGTCTACGCCGAGCGGGAGACCGGGGAGGATACGACTGGCGAACGCTTCCAGGATTACCTCGAACTGTGTCGGATGCGCGGCGAGGCGTTCCGCTACTTGAGCGGGCGCTTCGACCCCGAGTTCGGGTTCGTGCAGTTCCAGAAGACCGACGCCGTCTTCCACGACTATCCCGGCGAGTTCGAGAAGGTCCGCGAGGTGTATCGCGCGGTCGACGAGCAGGTCGGTGCGATTCTCGAAGAGTGCGATCCGGATACCGTCGTCGTGGCGAGCGACCACGGGATCGGCGAGTACGACGGGTACGAGTTCCGCGCGAACCAGTTCCTCCGCGAGCACGACGTCGTCGAGGCGACGCGGGACGGCCAGGGGGTGCCGTCGTGGTTCCAGATCAAGGACGAGGAACTGACGAGCGACGACGACGCGCCCGACGACCACCCGCTCCTGGAGCGACTCGCTGCGGGCGCGGCGCGCGTCGGGCTCACGCACCAGCGCGGGAAGGCCATCCTGGAGCGATTCGGGCTCGCGGCGTTCGTCGGCAAGCACGTCCCGGTCGGTGCGGTGTTCGCGGCCTCCGAGGCGGTGGACTTCGCGGAATCGACGGCGTACCTGCGGTCGCCGTCGGAACTCGGCGTCCGCATCAACGTCGCCGGCCGCGACCCCGACGGCGTCGTTCCCGCGGAGGAGTACGAGCGCGTGCGCGAGGACGTCGTCGAGTTGCTCGCGAGCGCGGAGACGCCCGACGGCGACCCGGTGTTCGACGAGGTGGTGCCGCGCGAAACGTACATCTACGGGCCGTACGCCGACGAGGCCGTGGACGTCCTCTGCGTGCCTGCGGACTTCCAGCACTCGCTGTCGGCGCTCCTCGGCGAGCGCTTCGACGACCCGGAGCCGTGGAACCACAAGCTCCAGGGGACCGTCGCCGTCAGCGGCGCGGGCGTCGACGCGAACGCCGACCTCTCGGGCGCGCACCTGTTCGACGTCGCGCCGACCGTGCTCGCGACGCTCGACCTCGCACCCGCGGACGTGATGGACGGCGACGCACTCGCCGCCGTCGACGCGCCCGAACCGACGAGCTACCCCGAGTACGACGCCAGCGAGCACGCCGCCACGGAGGACGCCGAGGTCGCACAGCGACTCAGCGACCTCGGATATCTAGAGTAGCTGGCTGCACGAGCAAGCGGGGACCGCGAGGCCGGCGTTTCGGGCGGGCTTCCCTGACCGGCTTCGGGCGTCGACTCGGGGACCGTGGATATCGACAGGTTGATACTCGTTTTCGAGGAGGCTTAGGCAAGATGGAGCTGCTCGTCATCGGTCTCGATGGCCTCTCGACGAACATGATAGACCGGTTCGGGATCGAGCCGGCGTACATCGAGCGCGTGCTTCGCGACGGGGCTTCGGGTGATCTGATGAGTGTGGATACGCCGACGACGTTGCCGGCGTGGACGTCGTTCGCGACGGGGAAGGACCCGGGCTCGCACGGGTTGACGAACATGATCCAGCAGCACTCGAACTACGAGACGAGTCCGTTGACGACGAACGAGACGGACGCGGCGGCGTACGACCTCGTCGAGGACGGGATGTTCGTGAACCTCCCGGCGTCGGTGGGGCGGACGCCGACTGCTGAGGGGACGCATCTCGTGTCCGCGATGCTCGCGGAGGACGAGGCGGACGCGGTCCCCGCCGAACTCCAGGAACTGGATGCGTTCCAGGACTACATCCTCGACCACGACAAGGCCCTGAAGAAGGACCCGGACGCGTACTTCGACCACGTCTGCGAGATAACGCGCGCTCGGCGAGCGTTCGCGCGGGAGGCGTTCGAGACGTACGACCCGCGGTTCGGGTTCGTGTTGTTCTCGACGCCGGACTGGGCCGGGCACTTGCTGTCGAACTTCTCTTCCGACGACGTCCGCGGGCGCTACTACGAGCAGTTGCTGACGGTCGTCGACGAGTGTACGGCCGACCTCGCGGAGATGGCTGACAACGTCGTCCTGATGAGCGACCACGGGTTCGAACGCAAGCACACGAACGTCCACATCAACGACTACCTCCACGACGAAGGCTATCTCGCGGACGCCGACGACGGGGACGTCTCCGCGACCGGGACCGCGGTGGAGGTCGCGAAGTTCGTCGGGAAGCACTCCGATTTCCTCTACGAGAAGATACGGCAGGTGTACAACTACATCATCGCGACGGACGTCGGGCAGAGCCTCCAGGACGCCGCGCGCCTCGACATCGACTACGAGAACTCGACGGCGTGGCAGCTCCGGTACGGGTGCGTGTTCGTGAACGACGAGCGCTTCGACCATCCGACCGTCGACGACCCGGACGCGCTCCGTCGGACGCTCCGGGACGAGTTGGCGGCGCTCACGAACGAGGACGGCGACCCGTTGTTCCGGGACGTCCTCTTGCCGGAGGAGGCGTACAACGACCCGGGGCCGGACGCGCCGGACGTCATCGCGCGCCCCGCACCGGGGTGTTACCCGACGCGCCTTGAGTCGCCGACCGGTGGATACGCGAGCAAGACGAACAACTACAATCACCGGTACCGCGGACTCTTCGCGGCGACCGGCCCGCTGTTCGAGGACGGCGCTGACGTCGCGGACGCGAGCATCGTCGACGTCCTGCCGACGCTCCTGGCGGCGCTCGGCGAACCGCTGTCCCCGGAGTTCGACGGGCGCGTCCTCGAGGACGCGTTCGCTGAATCGCCGTCGGTGTCGACGATGGACGCCGACGCCGTGCCGGCGCCGCGAGTCCGCGGGGCGAGCGACGACGACCAGGCGGCCCGGGACGACGCGGTCCAGGACCGCCTCGAGGACCTCGGGTACCTCGAATGAAGGGCGAGAAGGACACCACCTCCCTGAGTCTCGGTCGGGAGACCGCGTTCGCGATGGGCGCGAAGTTCCTGCTCGCGCTCGTCGGGTTCGCGGGCGTCGTCGTGTTCGCGCGCGTGCTCGGCGTCGACGGCGTCGGGAAGTACTACTTCCTGCTCGCCATCGCGAAACTCACCGTCCAGGTTCCCGGTGGGTTCAGTAACGCCATCAAGAAGCGCGTGAGCGAGGTGGACGTCGACCCCGGCGAGTACTTCGGGTTCGGCGTCCTCACGGTCGCGGTCTACACCGTCGTCCTCCTCGGCGCGGCGGTGGTCGGCCATCCGTTCCTCCGCGAGCAGATCGGGCCGTTCGCGTTCGCGCTCGGCGCGGTCGGCATCGTCGGTTCGCTCGGGTTGTTCTCGCTGTCGAACCGGCTGTACGCCGGTATCGGGAACCCCGGGGCGTCGTTCTGGGCGGACTCCGTTCGGAGCGTGTTCACGCTCGCGTTCCAGGTCGCGTTCCTCCTGATGGGGATGCGCGTTCTCGGTCTCATGTACGGACTGGTGCTCGCGACGCTCGTCACCGCCGCCGGCGTGGTCGTCGCCGCGAACGTCCGGCCGCGACTCCCGACGCGCGACACCGCGGCGAGCGTCTGGGAGTTCGCGCGCTGGAGCGTCCCGAACTCGCTCACGCAGAACCTCTACATGCGACTGGACGTCCTCATCCTCGGCGTCGTCGTCGGGAAGTCCGCGGTCGGCCTCTACGAGCCCGCGCTCCGACTCACCGTCCCGGCGGGATTCATCGCCATCAGCATCAGCGACTCGCTGACCGTCAAGGCGAGCGGGTTGACGTCCATCGACGAGGGCGTCGGCGACGACCTCATGAACTCGCTGTCGTACACCGCGCTGTTCGCCATCCCCATCCTCTTCGGCGCGCTCGCGATGCCGGAGGCACTCATGGGTATCGTGTTCGGCGCGGACTACGCCGCGGGCGCGACCGCGCTCGTCCTCCTCGCGGTCTTCCAGCTGTTCAACACGTACCGGATGCCGTTCGACAACGTCGTCGACGGCATGGACCGCCCCGACATCCGGTTCCGCGTCAGCCTGTTCACGCTCGCCATCAACGCGCCGCTGGCGGTCTTCCTCGGTCTCGAGTACGGCCTCATCGGGGTCGTCGTCGCGACCATCGTCGCGGAGGCTGCTCGCACCGTCACGTACCTCGTCGTCGCCTACCGGCTGTTCGACCGCGTGATGCTCCCGCGAACCCTCCTCGAACAGCTCGTCTCGGGACTCCTGATGTTCGGCGTCGTGTACGCCGTGAACGACGCGATAGCGATCGACGGGCCGTTCGTCCTCGCGGCGGTCGTCGGCGTCGGCGGCGTCGTCTACTTCGCGGCGCTCGTCGCGCTCAGCTCGCACTTCCGACTCACCGTCCGGTCGGTCCTCCGCGACCTCGGCCTCGGCGACGTCGTCGGCGTCTGAGCCCACGACCGCCTTCGGGCGGTGACTCGGGTCGCGAGCCGACCAAACCCCTTTTGAGCCGCGTCTGCCTCTACCCGCACATGATCGTCCTCGGACTCGACGGCGCGACGTTCACGCTCGTCGACGCGTGGGTGGACGCCGGCCACCTCCCGAACTTCGCTCGACTCCGCGAGGAATCCGTCTCCGGCGACCTGGAGAGCACGGTCCCCGAGATAACGGTGCCAGCGTGGCCGTCGTTCGCGACCGGTCGCGACCCGACGACGCTCGACATGTACGGGTTCTCGCACTTCAACCGGCGGACGCGGGAGAACGACCTGAGCCACGACGAGTTCGTCCCCGGGAAGATGTGGGACGCGGTCGACGACCAGGGCGGACGCTCGGTCGTGTTCAACATCCCCGGGTCGTACCCGTGGCAGGCCATCGACGGCACCATCATCGCGGCTGCCCCGGAGTACAAGGAGGAGTACTCGCATCCGCCCGAGCGCTGGGACGAACTCGTCGACCTCGTCGACGGCTACAAGCTCCGGAACGACGAGGAGCCGGGGACGCGAGCGTACGTCGACGCGAGCGTCGACCTCGTCGACAAGCGCTTCGAGGCGTTCGAGCACTTCATCCAGGCGGAGGACCCCGACCTCGCCGTCGGCCTCATCCGCGGCACGGACCGCATCGCGCACCACTACTGGGGCGCGGAGAGCGTCCCGCCGGCGTCGACGGACAACGCGGTCTTCGAGGTGTACCAGCGCGTCGACGAGCACCTCGGCGAGTTCCTCGACGAACACGACGACGAGGACGTCGTCGTGATGAGCGACCACGGGTTCGAGAAGGTCCGCGAGCAGTTCGCGCCGAACCGCGTCCTCGAACGCGCGGGCCTCGTGACCCTGAACGAGTCGGGTGACTCGACGCAGGCCGCACTCGGGTCGCTCCGGGACGTCGCGAGCGACGTCCTCGGGAAACTCGGCCTGTTGACGTTCGCGCGGAAGGTCGTCCCGGCGAGCACGGTCGCGGGACTCCCGACCGGCGACAATCTCGGGCTGGACAACGCCATCAGCATGGGTCGGATCGACTGGGACGGGACCGAGGTCGTCGTCGACCAGGCCCAGAAGACGGCGCTCGTGTACGCGCTCGCCGACGACGCCGACGAGGCCGCCGACGCCTGCGACCGCGCCCGAACCGCGCTCGCGGATGCGGCCGCCGACGCCGGTATCGACGTCCGCTTCGAGGACCTCGGCCGCGGCGGCGACCACACGCCGGACCTCGCGATGATCGTGGAGACGCCCGAAGTCCACGTCACCTCGCGGTTCGACGTCGACGCCGACCTCGTCGACGTCGACACGAGCGGGCACGCCCGGAACGGCATCCTCCTCGCTCGCGGGCCGTCGTTCCGCGACGGCGACGTCGAGGACGCGCACATCACTGACATCGCGCCGACGGTCCTGCACGCGCTCGACTACCGGCTCCCGGAGACGATGACGGGCGACGTCCTCGACGTGTTCGCGCCCGACAGCGAACCGGCGACCCGTGACCCAGAGACGTACGCGTTCGTCGGCGAGGACGCGATCACCGAGGGCGGCGTCGACGGCGAGGAACAGGAGGACGAGGTCAAGGACCGGTTGCGAGAACTCGGCTACCTCGAGTGATGGCGGTCGGGGTCGAGACCTCGAAGCGCTTCCTCACGAACGTCCTCGGCACCGTCGCCGGCTTCCTCGGCACGCTCTACTTCACGCGCGAACTCGGGTTCGCGGGCGTCGGCACGTACGCCGTCTTCGTGAGCCTCCAGATGGTCGCGGGGAGCCTCGCGACGTTCGGCGTCTTCGCGGTCCTCACCAAGCGCGTGAGCGAGGGCCGCGACCAGGCGGCGTACTTCACCACCGGCGCGCTCCTCGTCGGCGCCGGCACCGCCGCCGTCGCCGCAGTCACCGTCGCGCTCCGTGGCCCCATCAACGCGGTCGTCGGCGTCGACGTCGCGCTCCTCGTCCCCGCCGGCGTGCTCTCCTGGGGGCTGTTCCGCCTCTCCGGCGCGTTCCTCGAAGGCAAGCAGCGCGTCGCGCTCGCCGGCGCGCTCGACAGCGGCCGGCACGCCGTCGTCGTCCCCATCCAGGTCGCACTCGTCCTCGACGGCTACGGCGTCCACGGCCTCGTGTACGGCCTCGTCGCCGGCCAGACGCTCACGTTCCTCGCCTCCTACCTCGGGTACGCGCGCGTCGTCCCGAACCTCCCCACGCTCGACGTCGTCAGGGACTTCCTCGGGTACTCGAAGTACGCGTACGTCCAGGTGGTCGCCGACCAGCTGTTCAAGCACGCCGACTACGTCATCCTCGGGACGTTCGCGGGCGCCGGCCCGACCGGCGTCTACAAGAACGCCTTCCAGATAACCGAGGCGTCGACGCTGTTCGCGTCCGCGCTCTCGAAGGTGTCGTTCCCGAAGCTCTCCGAACTCACCGAAACCGGCGACGACGCCGAGGTCGCGCGACTGTTCGCCGCACTCTTCACGTACGGCGGCCTCGTCGCCATCCCCGTCGCCGCCGGCGGCGCCGTCGTCGGCAACGACCTCCTCCTGACGCTGTACGGCGAGAACCCCGGCACCACCACGCTCCCGCTCCTCGGCGTCGTCGGCCTCGCGAACGCGCTCGTCCCCCTGCTCGCGGTCGCGAACCTCCTGAACGGCTACCGCACGAGCCTCGAACGCTTCTCGCTCGGAACCGGCAACCCACGCCTGTACGCCGCCAGCGGCGTCGTCCTCGTCACCGTCTACGCCGTCACCGCCGTCCCCCTCACGATAGCGTACGACGCGTGGGGCGTCGCCATCGCCACCGTCCTCGCGTTCGGCGTGAGCGTCGCCGCGAACCTCGTCCTCCTCGACGAACGCGTCCCCCTCGGCGCGCTCCGCGACGTCGGCGCGGAACTCCTCGCCGCCCTCGTCATGACCGGCGTCGTCGCCGTCCTCGTCGACGCGCTCGGCGCCGCCCACGGCGCACTCCGCCTCGGGTTCGTCCTCGCGATCGGCGCAACGACGTACTTCGCCGTCCTCCTCGCCCTCAGCGAACGCATCCGCATCGACGCCCGCCACGTCGCCGACGACATCCTCGCCGACGTCCGCTGACCGAACGCGGCCGAATCGCTTGTCATCCCCTCGTCACCGCCGCTCGCCTCGTCCGTCGTCGACTCACCTCGTCCCTCGTCGTCACGATCACCCAACGCCGTCGACGAAGACGGCGGGACATCGAGCAGGTCCGATATCGAACTCGCAAGAAATGCCTTATTTAAATATCAGGGGGAAGGATGGTTCGATGTGGAAATCGTTCGGAACATCCAGATCAAACTCGACGTGCGAGAGGCCGATCACCCGGTCCTCGACGAGACGTTCGAACAGTTCCGAACCGCTGCCCAGCGCGTCGCTGACCACGGATGGGACGACGAACCATCTCGGATGACGACCACGAAAACCGAACTCCACGCCGAGACCTACGCCGAGATTCGTGACTCGCTTTCCCTCCAATCCAGTCTCGTTCAATCCGCTCGAGACCTCGCTGCTAACGCGCTCTCGAACTGTCAAGACCGTCTGCTCGATGGCGATGCCACCAGCAAGCCCGAGTTCGACGGTACGGTCGTCGTTTACAACGGACGTACCATCACGTACGACGATGAGTCGGTGACGCTCGCTACCACTGGCGAGCGCGTAACCGCCGGACTCGTCACACCCGTCGAGAATGAGGGCACACCGTTCGAGGACTACTGGACTGACGAGTGGGAGAAAGCTGAAGCAACGTTGCACAAACGAGACGGCACGTACTACCTGCACGTGGCGGTGAAGAAAGCGGCTGAGCCTGCATCCTGCAGGGACGACGCTGGGAACGGGGTGGTTCTCGGCGTCGACCTCAACGTAGACGGATACCTCGCCGTCACGAGTACGGGGGCGTTCCTCGGCAACGCGGACTACCTCAACCACCGCCGTGACGCGTACGAGCACCGTCGCAGGGGACTCCAGCAGACTGGCACTCGTTCGGCGCACCTCACGATCCAATCAATTGGCGATCGGTTCGCTCGATGGAGTAACGACTACATCCATCGCGTCTCGAAAGCAGTCGTCCGGGAAGCCGTCGCGCATGAGTGTACGGCTATCGCATTCGAGAATCTAGAGCACATCAGAGACCGGATTTCGGCCGCAAGCAAGTTCCAGCAGTGGTCTTTCAGGAAGCTCAAACGCTACGCGGAATACAAGGCCGAGGAATACGGTATCGGGGTCGAGGACGTCTCGCCTGCGTACACGAGCCAGCGGTGTAGTCACACCGAGTGTGGATTCGTGCACGAAGACAACCGTATCGGTGACGAGTTCGAGTGCGTAAAGTGCGGAAAAAAGCTACATAGCGACTACAACGCCGCTCGGAATATCGGGCAGCGGCTCGTTCAGCGCTGGCTCAAGTCTGGTGCTGGACGGGCTACATGTCAATTAGCCCTTAAGTCAGGGGTGCTGAAGGTGAATGGATGACCCAAACCTGCCGCCTCGTGGTGGTTTGAACCGGAGTCCACTGGCAAGCCTCGGCGTCAAACGCCGAGGCAATTGACAAGGCTTATGCGCGTTTCCCGGCGATGCACGCCCAATGAGTAGCGAGACCGAGACCAGTCAGGACCTCATCGAGGGCCAGTCCGTGGTGGACCTCTTCAGGGAGTACTACCACGTCCCCGTGCTCGCCGCCCTCGTCGGGTTCATGCTGTGGCTGCGTATCCTCCCGGCTGACAACTTCATCAGGCCGGACGGCGTCTACTTCAGCGGGAACGACGCCTGGTATCACCTCCGGGAAACGACGTACGCCGTCAAGAACTGGCCGTCCACGATGCCGTTCGACCCGTGGACGCAGTTCCCGTACGGCGTCTCGAACTCGCAGTTCGGGACGCTCTACGACCAGCTCGTCGCCACGGCCGCGCTCGTCGTCGGCCTCGGCGACCCGAGTCAGCGCCAGATCGCGACGACGCTCCTGTACGCGCCCGCGGTCATCGGCGCGGCCGTCGCCGTCCCGACGTACTTCATCGCGCGCCGACTCACCGGTCGGTTCGGCGCGCTGTTCGGCGTCGCCGTCCTCGCCCTCCTTCCGGGGACGTTCCTCGCACGAACCATCGCCGGGTTCTCCGACCACCACGCCGCGGAGGTGCTCTTCCACGCCATCAGCGTCCTCGCGTTCATGGTCGCGTTGAACGTGGCGGAGACAGAGAAACCGATCTACGAGCTCGTCGTCGACCGCGACTGGGACGCGCTCCGCACGCCGACGCTGTACAGCGTCGCTGCGGGCGTCGCCATCTCGCTGTACGTCTGGGTGTGGCCGCCCGCTATCGTCCTCGTCGGTATCATCGGGACGTTCTTCCTGCTCGCACTCGGCGCGAAGTACGCGACTGGGAGTAGCCCGGACCACATCGCGTACGTCGGCGTCGTCGCGATGACGACCGTCGCCGTCTTCTCGCTCGTTCGACTCGACGAGTTCGGGTTCTCCGCGAGCGCCATCTCGCTCCTGCACGTCATCCTGACGCTCGCGGTCGCCGCCGGTTGCGCGTTCCTCGTCTGGCTCGCACGCCAGTGGGAGGGAAGCGGGTTCTCGCGGGTCCTGTTCCCGTTCTCCGCGCTGTCCATCGCGCTCGTCGGCGCCGTCGCCTTCAGTTTCGTCCTCCCCGAAGCGTGGGGGAGCATCCAGAACAACCTGGAGCGCGTCCTCACGCTCGGCCAGAGCGACACCGTCCTCACCATCGGTGAGGCGCAGGCGCTCGTCGAGATGGGGCCGAACTACCTCCAGCGATTGAACCGCACGCTCGTCCTCCTGTACGGTCTCACGTACATCACGGGCATCGCGGGCCTGCTCGCGCTCACGTACCGCGCGGTCACCGAACGCCTCCGCGCCGAGTACGTGTTCGTCGCGGTCTGGACGGTGTTCGTGTTCATGATGACGCTCACCCAGCAGCGCTTCAACTACTACCTCGTGCTGCCGGTGGCGGTCCTGAACGCGTACTTCGTCGGTGAACTCCTCGGGGTCGTGAACATCGACTCGTCGTTCGACCTCGAGGACATCCAGTTCTATCACGTCTCGGTGGTGCTCGCCGCGATCGTCCTCGTCATCGCGCCGATCGCACCCATCGGCGCGATCGCGATGACCAGTTCGAACGTCCACGCGCAGGTCACGGGTGGGGCGCAGGGCACCGGCCCGGCGCCGCGGACGGTGACGTCGTGGGATTCGACGACGGACTGGATGCAGAACGGCACGCCCGAGATCGAGGGCATGGAGAAGTACGGGACGTACGAGAAGACCGAGGACTTCGAGTACCCAGAGAGTGCGTACGGCATCATGTCCTGGTGGGACTACGGCCACTGGATCACGGTCCGCGGTGACCGCATCCCGCACGCGAACCCGTTCCAGGCTGGGGCGCGTACCGCGTCGCGGTACTTCCTCTACGAGAACGAGACGAAGGCGAACCTGCTGTTGGAGGCGCTCCCGTCGCTGAGTCCGCGCGAGGGGAACATCGACAACTACACGACGTCGGATTACCGCGACATGATCGCGGAGCAGACCGACCAGCAGCGCGCGGAGGACACGCGGTACGTCACGATCGACTACCAGATGGCGACGCGGAAGTTCGGCGCCATCGCGACGTGGAGTGGCCCGCCGGCTGGCGAGTACTTCGCGCGGCAGAACCAGAACGCGTCGCTGGGCGGGCAGAACCTCACGGTACCGTACCAGACGTTCAGTGACCGGTACGAGGAGACGATGCTCGCGAAGCTGTACTGGGACGACGCGGACGGCCTCGAGCACTATCGGCTCGTGCACTCCTCCCAGCAGCGCAAGCTCCTCGTCACGTACAGTCGCTTGAACCCGCAGACGGGGCAGGTGATGCAGCAGCCGTTCCTGTCGTCCATCGGGAACCTGGGCGGGAACCGCTCGATCCAGAACTTCTTCCTGCTCCAGCAGCGCCAGGACTTCGTGGTGCACGACGTCCGGCAGGCGACGTCCGTGAAGACGTTCGAGCGCGTGGAAGGCGCCGAACTCACGGGGTCGGCGTCGCCGGGCGCGAACGTCACGGTGTCGTTGACGTTGAACAACACGCAGACCGGGACGAACTTCACGTACGAGCAGACGGCGCAGGCGAACGAGGACGGCGAGTTCGCGGTGACGGTGCCGTACGCGACGAACGACGCGGTGTCGCCGAGCCAGGGCGGGACTGATTCGGCTATCGAGGCCGATGGCGTGTACACGCTGAACGTCGAGAACGGTGGCATCACGACGGTGGCGGTGCCGGAGTCGGCGGTGCTCGACGGCGAGTCCATCACGGTGGATGCGTCGGGTGGTTCGAACGCGTCGACGGCGGCTGCGGGCGATGAGTCGGACGACGAGGACTCGAGTGCCAGTGGAAGCGAGTCCGCGTCGGCCGTGGTGGGGTCGCAGTTCGTTGGCGCTCCGGCACGAGTCGCCTGAGGTCTCGAGCGGTTTCGTTTTTGGCTGGTCGTTTCGTTTCGAGTGGAGTCGGCTGTTCGTCGACGGTGATGGTGTCGTTTGTGAGCGTTCTCGTGTGGTGCCGGCGTGTTCTCGACGTGGGGTGGTCGGCGCTGGGGGTGCCTGGGCTGGGGGTGGTGTTCCCGTCGGTGTCGTCTGGTCTGGGGTGGCGCGTTGGTCGCTCTGGTCTCGAACTGGAATGTATCAGTGCCTGAACTGGATTTTTCTCGTGAGTATCTGAATGGATGTGGTCAGCAAACTGGTCGTAATCGTAAGCTAATGCCTGTGAAATGGCCTGAGAGTATGGGTGATTAGTAATAGTTACGGCAGTATGAATGCAGTAGATGTAGGAAAACAAAGAATACTTTCATAATAGTCGGCACGATAAGGGTTACCACGATGTCCCTAATGGAGACAGCACGACGGTGGGCACAGAACAACCCGCAGTTCGCGACGACGCTCGCGACGATGGTGGTCGTCGCCGGCCTCGGTGCGATGGGTGGCGGGCTCGCGGACTTCGGCGGTGGATTCGACCCGACGGGCGGCACGACCGTCACCTCCGGACCCTGAACTGAACACGAACGATACGACGGTCAGTGTCCGAACCGACGACGCGACCCCGCACACTGATGGGTGCAGGCGGTGGTGAGTCAGTCGATGTCGGCCTGACCGAACTGATTATTCAAACGCCACTCGCCGTTCACGATGACCGGATAGGTCATCCATGCGAGGAACTCCCGGAGTTCGTCGAACGGAACCGAGTAGGTGTCCGTCTGCGCCGGGACGATGTACGCGTCGGTCACCGACTCCAAGGTCACGTTCGCCTGTGACCCCAGCGGATTGTAGTTCGTCGGGTAGACGTCGAAGCTGACGTCTCGTTCGAACCGTCCCTCGCCCGTGACCTCACAGACGAACGGACTCCCACCCGTGCTCTGCACCATGTCGACCGAGCCGTCGCCGACGACGAGGTACTGCTGCCCGATGGTGGACGTCTTCGAGACGATGTCGATCGCCGACCGGAGCGGGAACCCCAGGTTGAGGAGGTGTGCGAACATCTTCCCGATCTCGATCGCGTAGTCGTTGACCACGTCCCCGAGCGTGCCGACGCCACCGAACGCACCGCGTTCGACGAGCGCCATCGCCTGGGCCTGGGATTGGCACGCGTTCAGGAGGAACGTCTGGACGTTCACCGTCTCGATTTCGCGGACGTCGAGCTTCCCGTCGATACAGCGGAGTCCGTCGCGTTCGGCGTGCCCGATGTAGTGCAGGAAGTCGACGCTCTCCTCCACGAGGAAGGTTGCGAGCGCGTCCGTCGAAAGCCCGAACTTCGTCGTGACGTCGTAGGGAAGTTCGTCGCGGTCGCCGTACGCGTTCTCCAAGCTGGTCTGTTCGTCGATCATGTGCGGGTCGTTGCAGATGACCGCGATGTCGATCGACTCGCCACGTTCCTCCCGGTCGAGCTGGTTCTCGAACGCTGCCATCGTCGGCATCGACGCGCCCTGCGGGATGTGGTTGCCGAACCACGCGTGTTCCAGGCTCTCGCCGGTATGATGCGGTTCGACGAACGTCAACGACAGGTCGCTCTCGACCCCGGCTTCCTCGCTGTCACTGGCGTTCGAGATCCCTGCACCGCTCAGGACGTCCTCGTCGTCAGCTGTAGTCGACGCTGACACCGACCGTACGTCACCGGTGGCCTCGCGGACGACGCCCATGTCGCCGACCACGAACGGGAGGAACGTCGCCGCCTCGCCGTCCCCCGGGAGGTGTGCGGTGAGCGGCCAGCGCGGCAACTGCGGTTCGACGACGTCGAAGGGTACCGCGGCGTACCGTTCGAGGCGATCGCCGACGGATCGTTCGTACGTGTCCGCGAGGTCGAACGGGAGCTCGGGTTCGAGCGCCTTGCGTTCGTGGAGTTCCGCCGGGAACAGGCCTTCGGTTCGAACGACGCAGTCGAGGAGGAACTGTTGTTTGAGCGTGCGCGCAACCGCGTCCTCGAACGCCTGCTCTGTGCCGAGGTCCTGCACGAACCCGTCGTCGGTGACGATTCGTGGAGCGTCCGCGAACTCGATGTCCGCGGCCAGATAGTACGAGAGCGGCGCGACCGTGAGCACGTGCCGGAACGTCTCGGGGACCTCGATGGTGACGTCGCTCTCCGTCGCCTCGATCTGGTCGGGGACGTGGAACTCGTCACCGAGTTCGACGAGCGGCGGGTGACCGCGGAGCGTCGGGAACGACCGCTCGGGCGACGTCGTCTTCAACGCGGACGAGAACAGCGAGATCGCGTCCGCGATCCCGCGTTCGTCGGGCGTCGTGACGATGGTGCCGGCGGGGCGCTCGTGGAGCGTGCGTGCGCCGACGACGATCCGTCGCGTGCCCGGGAAGGAGATCTCGAAGTTATCGATGCCCTGGTCGATGGTGAACGGCGCGTCGACCCGACAGTACACCTTGATCGAGCTGTGGACGCCGATCTCGTACGAGCCGCCGGTGTCGATCTGGACGTTGGAGTCCGCCTGGAGGTCGGCGACGACGTTCCCGTCGGCGTCGTGAACGTGTACGTCTTCGCGTTGCTCGAAGCGAAGCGAACCGATCTCGATCTCGACGGCGGCGTCGACGGGGAACCGGAAGGCGTCCGTCGACACGGCGGCCGGGTCGACGGGTTCGGGGGTGTTGATGCGGAGATGTCGCTGTTCGACGGGGTCGATTATCTCGAGCCCCGGCGGGTCGGTTGTCGGTCGGAACGCTATCTCCATGCTCCACCCACCGCGTATCGGGTCATCCTTTCGGGGCCGCGTGGATAAAACGCTCGGGGGCTGTCAGCGCGCTGTCTACTGTCAACCGGGCGAGTCCGCGGGTTGACGACTGACGGCTACGTCGCGGTGTGGAGGGCGGCGAAGAGTTCAGGCGGGAACCGCGGGCTGACCGTACTGGAGCCGTCGTCGTCGGGGGTGCGGGCGAGCAGGCCGACGTTCGCGAGTTCGTAGAGGAATCGCGTGACGGTGCTCTCGGTGAGGTCGGTGCGTGCGGCGATGGCCTCGGCGGCGGCGGGGAGCGTCGGGCTCTCGGCGTCGAGTGCGACGAGTGCGGCGAGGACGCGCTGGTGGTTCGCCGGTTCGGCGAGCGCACGAGCGACCGAGACCGGGTCGCTGGGGTACGCGGCGACGGCGGCTTCGACGTGGTGCGATTGGACGCGGCCGGCGTCGACCGCGTCTGCGCGCGACGCGGCGTCGTAGAGGAGTGCGAGCGCGTCGTGAGCGTTCCCGTCTGCGTACCTGGCGACCGTGCGTGCGTTCTCGTGGTCGAGGGCGTTCGGGGCGAGCCCGCGGGACGCGCGCTCGGTGACGACCTCGACGAGCGTGTGCGTTCGGTACGGGTCGAAGCGGACGGTCGTCGCGGGCGGCGTTCCGGGCGCGAGCTGGCGGGCGTCGAGCGGGTCGCGCGTGACGTACCACGGGACGAACGCGGCCTCGTCCGCGAGGCTCGCGACGACGCCGGCGTCGAGCGTCCCTGGTTCGTCGACGTGGTCGACGGCGACGACGACCGCGTCGTGCCGGTCGACGGTCTCGACGAGGCGGTCGTGGAGCGCGTCCGTGCTCACGCCGCCCTCGGGCACTGCTTCGTCGGTGAGTGCGGCGAGCAGTTGCCGGTACGCCTGGAACTCGCTGTCGGCGTACCTGCCGTCGACGACGACGAACCGGACGTCGAGCGGTGTGCTCGCGCGCGTCGTCGTTCCGATCGCTTGGCCGCGACGGCCGAGGACGGTGTCGAGCGCGCCGAACAACGACCGAACGATGGCGGTCTTCCCGCTGCCCGACGGGCCACAGACCGCTGCAGCGGCCGGTGGTTCGTCGTCGAACACGGGGTCGAGCGCGTCCAGCAAGCGTTCGATCGTCGGCCCGCGACCGACCGGTTCGTCGGGATGCGTGATCGGTGCGAGCTCGATCGGGTCGACGAGGACGCCACTGCCGGGGGTGTTCTGGCGGCGACGACGCGCGATCCTGTCGCGGACGTTCAACGCGAACGACCCCCAGTTACGCCGCCTCGTCCTCGGTCGTTGCGCCGTCGACGAGCGCGGCCTCGAGGACCTGTAGCGGGTGTTCTATCTCGTAGCCGGTGCCGTGCTCCATCTGCATCGCGCACGTCGGGCACTCGGTCATGCCCGTCGTCGCGTCCGCGTCCTCCATGTGCTCGAACATCTCGTCGCCGATCTTCATGGAGGTTTCGTAGTGCTCGGTCTTCCAGCCGTACGTGCCGGAGATCCCCGAGCAGGAGTCGCCGACGTCCTCGGCGTCGACGTCGTCGAGCTGGGAGAGGAGTTCGACGGTCTGGCCGTCCAGGCCCTGGTTGCGGGCGTGACAGGGCGCGTGGTACGCGAACGAGTCGACGCCGAGGTCGTCGGTCGTCGTCTCGGCGGCGGCGAGTTCGCCGTCGAGGTCCTCGTTGATGCGGAGGTACTCGACGGCGTCGTACGTGTTCGCCGCGACCTTCGCGGTCCCCGGTATCGAGAAGAGCTCGGGGTACTCCTGGCGGAGTGCCATCGAGCAGCTCGTACACGAGCAGACGACGTCGACGCCGTCCTCGACGAGCTCGGAGAAACTTCCGACGTTCACCTTCGCAGCGCGGCGCGCGTCCTCGAGCATCCCGTTCGCGAACATCGGCGTCCCCGAGCAGCGCTGCTCGGGGACGAGGACGGCGTACCCGAAGGACTCGAAGACGTGGACGAGCGCCTTCGCGACCTCGGGCGTGTTGTGGTTCGCGTAGTCGCCGTGGAAGTACGCGACGCGCTTGTCCGCGTCGACGTCCTCGTCGCGGCGCTGGCGTGCGCGCCGGGCGTTCTCGACGCTCGTGGCTTCACCGCCGCGTTTCGCGTACCACGACCGGAACGTCTCGGTCGCGAACTCGGGGAACTCGCGTTCGGCGGTGATGCCGAGCAGTTTCTCGTTGACCTGTTGGACGAGCGAGTTCCCCATGACGGCGTTCGTGAGTCGCGGGAACGTGGAGCCGAGTCGCGCCATCGTCCCGTAGTTCGCGAGCAGCCGGTTCCGCCAGTACTTCAGGCTCGTCTTGTCCATCTGCTCGTCGACGTACTGCGCGCGAGCGGTGTTGTGCATCTGACTGAGCGGCACGTCGCTCGGGCACGCGCTATCACACCGCATGCAGTTCGAGCACTTCGAGATGGAGTCGTCGATGTCCTGGTCGTCGCTGCGCTTGAGCCGCCACTGCTCTGGCCCCTGGAACTTCGGACCGGGGAAGTCCTCGTCGACCTCGGCGACCGGACACGTGGTGTCGCACGTCGAGCACTTGTAGCAGTCGTCCGAGCCCGGCCGGAGGTCGGCGTCCTCGGCCTCCGGGAACACCTGGATGGGTTCGAATCCGTCACCGGAATCGACTGCCGTGCCGCCGTCGGTCGCTGCGCCACCGCCCGCGTCGTCGACCGCGGTGCCGCCGTCGGTCTTCGCGGTGTCACCGGCTGCGTCCGTCGGCCCGCACCCGCTGCACGCGTGGTCGCCGCCCTGTACGTCCTGGTCGTCGTGTGGCTGTGGTTCGTCTGTCATCGGTCTGCGGTCACGTCGGTCGGCGTCGGATGGCTGCTCGATGCGTCCGCGCTGGCGGTGCGGCCGGCGACGTACCCGGTCGCGAGACTGACGCCGCTCGCGGACTTCTCCGCGGCCGCGTCGTAGCCGCCGACGACGCCGCCTGCGGCGGTGAGGTTCGCGTACAGCGGGTCGCCGTCGGCGTCGAGCACGCGGCCGTCGGCGTCGATGCGGACGCCGAAGCGAGCGAACGCGTGCGAGCCGAACGCGTCCGCGTCGCTCCAGTCGTAGCGGTCCTCGGGGTGGGAAACGGGACAGTCGAACACGGGCTCGTACACGGCGTCGCGCTCGCTGTCGATGCCGCCGCCGACGAGCCCGCCGGTCGCGAGCACGACCGCCTCCGGCTCGTACGGCGTCCTCGTCCCGTTCCGGTCCGCGTAGATGGTCGTGATGCGCGGCGCGGCGTTCTTGCCGGCGTCGCCGCCGTCGCCCGCGCCGGGTTCGACGTCGTGGTCGACGACGGGGTTCCCGGTGGTGACGGCGACGCCGGCGTCGCGGAGCGCGTCCCGGAGTCGGTACCGGAGGCGAACTCCGGGAAGGCTCGGTGGCGCGGGCGGGAGTTCGAAGACGGCCGCGTCGAGGTGCTCGGCGAGCGCGTCGCGGACCTGGCGCGGGCGGTCCCGGCCCAGTACGGCGGGGAGGCCGACGCGCTCGACGTCGCCGAAGCCCGCGACCGCACTGCCTGTGGCCGCGCCCTCGTCGGTGTCGCTCGCGTCACCGAAGACGTCGTCGGCGCGCTTCAGCGAGCGCTTCACGCGTTCGGCGAGGCGGCGGCGGACGCCGTCCTCGTCGGTGTCGAGCGCGTGCGCGAGCCTGGTCTGCTGGTCGGTGCCGTCGGGGTCGCCGGGGAACTCGACGGTGACGCCGCCGACGTCGAAGGGCACGCCGACCGCGCGCAGGTGCGCCGCGACGTTGGGGGCGTCCACGTCGGTGTCGCCGTCGAACCCGACGAGGAGGGTGGTTCGGTCGTCGCTCGCCAGCCCGGGCGCGACGCTCGCGGGATACCGTGCGGTCGGCTTCACCGTCCCGCCGACGGTGGGGACGAGCGCGTTCCGCTCGGTGTGCCCGCCCCGGTAGAGGTCGCCGGTCGCGTCGTCGAAGATGGCGAGCCCGCCGCGGAGCGCGTCCACGCCCACGAGCTGATAGGGGTGGTCCTCGGGGAGCGAGTCGATGGCGTCGAACGGGTTCGCGACCGGCGGCGCGGACGAACCGTCGCCCGCGTCGCCGCCGTCCCCGTCCCTGTCCCCGTCGCGTGCGTCGTGTGGGTTCGGGTACCCGAGGACGTCGACGAGGCCGCTCGCCTGCTGGAGCGTGCTCTCCGAGTCCGTGACCACGCGCACGCTCGCGCCCTCGCGAGCGGCCGCCAGTGCCGCGGTCATGCCCGCGAGGCCGCCGCCGACGACGAGGACGTCGTCGCGTATCGCCACGACTCAGGCACCTCCGTCCAACTCGCGGCCACCGTCGGTCGCCGCGCCCGCGTCGAACGCCGCGAAGTCCACGTCGACCGCCCTGGCCCCCGTTTCCGTGGCGTCGTCGCCGGGCGCTTCGCCCTGGTTACCCGTCGGGTGGCGGCCCGCGGGGTCGTGGTCGCGGTTCATCGTCGTCGCGTGCAGGAACGTGTTCAGCGCGGCCTGCGAGAGCTGTTCGCCCCAGAGCGCGTGCCGGTGGCCCTTCCAGCGCTCGTCGACGAGTTCGTCCCACGCGCCCCGCGTCGTCGCTTCCGGGTAGTCCGCGCTGAGGACGTTCGCCATCCGATGACAGCACATCCCGCCCTGGCAGTTCCCCATCGACGCCCGCGTCCGGATGCGGACCGCGTTCAGGTCGCTCCCCGACTGCGCGATAGCGTCACTCACCTCCGCGCGCGTGACGGCCTCGCACTCGCAGACGACCGGGTTCGGGCCGTCGGTGTCGAGGACGTCCTCGGCTCTGGAGCCGAGGCGCTGGCCGCTCCGGCGCGCGACCGGCGACCGCAGCCCGAAGTCGTCCATCGCCGCGTCGAGCCTGGCGGGATGCTCGCTCCCCGGGAGCGCCTCCTCGGCGGTCGTACACCGCCCACGGACGCCGAGCTGGTCGCAGACGTGGTCGCTGATCTCCTCGGCCATCATCCGGTACGTCGTGAACTTCCCGCCGACGATGCTCGACATCCCGCGCAGGCCGTCGCGCTCCTCGTGGTCGAGCAGGAAGTAGTCGCGCGTGATGTCCGTCGGGTCCTGGCTCCCGACGTCCGGCGGCTCGTACAGCGGCCGCACGCCCCAGAACGACCGGATCGTGCGTGCGTCGGCGAGGATGGGGACGAGTTCGGTGAGCTGGTCGATGACGAGGTCGACCTCCCAGCCATCCTCGGGGTAGTCCGCGGGGTCGCTCACCTCCTCGTCGGTCGTCCCGAGGATGGCCGTGGTCTCGTGGGGGACGACGATGTCCGCGTCGCCCTTCGGCCGACACCGGTTCACGACCGTGTCGACCTGGCGGACGTTCATCACCGTCATCACGCCCTTCGACGGCCGAACGGCGACGTCCACGCCCGCCATGTCGCCTATCTGGCCCGCCCACGCCCCGGTGGCGTTCACGACGTACTCCGCCGTTATCTCCTCGCGTTCGCCCGCCACGCCGTGCACGCGAGACCCGGAGCCCGCGTGGTGCTGGACCTCGACGCCGACGACGTCGCGCTCGCCCGACGACCCCGCCGAACCGCCGCCGTCACCGCCCTCGACGAGGACGTCCACGACCTCGGTGTGCGTCTCGATGCGCGCACCGTGGTTCTCCGCGTCGACCGCGTTCGCGACGACCAGCCGGAACGGGTCGACCGCGCCGTCGGGCACCGAGATGGCCTTGTCGACGTCCTCGGAGAGGTACGGTTCGACCTCGCGCGCCTCGCGCCCCGTGAGGACCTCCGCGGGGATACCGCACTCGCGACACCCCTGGAGCTTCTCCTCGAAGTACGACTCGTCGTCCTCGGGGCGCTTGGCGAACAGGCCGCCGGTCTCCTCGACGCAGTGACTCGCGATGTCCCTGAGGACCCGGTTCTCCTCGATGCACTCGCTCGCACTCGCCTGGTCGGAGACGGCGTACCGGCCGCCGGAGTGGAGCAGCCCGTGCATGCGACCGGTCGTTCCGTGTGTGAGGTTGCCCTGTTCGACGAGCGTGACGTCGACGCCGCGACGCGCCAGGTCGCGCGCGACGCCCGCCCCGGTCGACCCGCCGCCGAGCACGAGAACCTCGGTATCACGTGACATCCGTTCGTCTCCAACCTCGGTCCGTCGCCACTTGACTTTATCGACGCCGGCGGGCCTCCAGTAACTCGCGGAAAATACTGCCGCACACGTGGAACTGTCGCTAACGATAGGTCAAAATCCGCCGGGCGGAAATATGGGTTCTGAAGAGATTAGAAACCATTTGGTTCCTTCTGGGAGCGTTTGGCCGGGGTAGGCCGTAGCATTACCCGTTGGGTAACGTTTATCACGATAGTCCCAGTTGTTTACTCCTAACACGGCACCACCAGTAACAGTGCGCTGGTCGCGGAGCGCGACCAGCACGCGAAGGCATGGGGCAGGGCCGTGGCTCACAGGGTCACAACGATGACAGACAAAACCTACGTAGGCGCCATCGACCAGGGAACGACCGGCACGCGATTCATGGTCTTCGACCACGCCGGCCAGGTCGTCGCCAACGCGTACGAGAAGCACGAACAGATCTACCCCGAACCCGGCTGGGTCGAGCACGACCCGATCGAGATCTGGGAGAACACCAAGAACGTCGTCCTCGAGGGCCTCTCGGACGCCGGCCTCGAAGCGAGCCAGCTCGAAGCGCTCGGCATCACGAACCAGCGCGAGACGACGGTCGTCTGGGACAAGGACTCCGGACGCCCCGTCCACAACGCCCTCGTGTGGCAGGACCGGCGGACGACCGACCGCGTCGAGGAACTCCAGGACGCGGGCAAGGTCGAGGAGATCCGCGAGAAAACCGGACTGGAGTGCGACGCGTACTTCTCCGCGACGAAGACCGAGTGGATACTCGACAACGCTGAACCGCTCAAGATGGAGAGCTCCCGTTCCCGCGACCTCCGCGACCGCGCGGTCGACGGCGAACTCCTGATGGGCACGATCGACGCGTGGCTCATCTACAACCTCACGGGCAACCACATCACGGACGTCAGTAACGCCTCCCGGACGATGCTGTACAACATCCGGGACATGGAGTGGGACCACGAACTCCTCGAGGAGTTCGACGTCCCCGCGGAGATGGTGCCCGAGGTCCGTCCGTCCTCCGACGAGGAGTACTACGGACACACGGACCCCGACGGGTTCCTCGGCGAAGCAGTCCCGGTCGCCGGCGCGCTCGGCGACCAGCAGGCCGCGATGTTCGGCCAGACGTGCTTCGACAAGGGCGACGCGAAGAACACGTACGGCACCGGCGCGTTCTACCTGATGAACACCGGCGAGGAGGCCGTCGCGTCCGACAACGGCCTGCTCACGACCGTCGGATTCCAGCTGTCCGGCGAACCCGTCCAGTACGCCCTCGAAGGTTCCATCTTCGTCGCCGGCGCGGCGATCGAATTCCTCGAAGACATCGACCTCATCAACAACGCCGCCCAGACCGCGGAACTCGCGCGGTCGGTCGACTCGACCGACGGCGTCTACATGGTCCCGGCGTTCACCGGCCTCGGCGCCCCGCACTGGGACGGTCGCGCTCGCGGGACCATCGTCGGGATGACCCGCGGGACGCGCAAGGAGCACCTCGTCCGGGCGACGCTCGAGAGCATCGCGTACCAGACTCGCGACCTCGCGGAGGCGATGGAGGCGGACTCCGGGATCGAGACGACGAGCCTGCGCGTCGACGGCGGCGCGGTCAAGAACAACTTCCTCTGTCAGCTCCAGTCCGACATCATCCAGACGGACATCGTCCGGCCGGAGGTCGACGAGACGACCGCGCTCGGGAGCGCGTACGCCGCCGGGCTCGCCGTCGGCTACTGGGACAGCGTCGACGAGCTCCGCGAGAACTGGCAGATAGACCGCGAGTTCGAGGCCGAGATGGACGGTTCGAAGGCCGACAAGATGTACGCGCGCTGGGACGACGCCGTCGAGCGGTCGCTCGACTGGGCGCGCGACGACGAAGGAGGTGACTGACCGATGCAATCGATCCTCCTCCAACTCCCGGTCATCGACGCGACAGTCACCGAACTCGTCGTGCTCCTCATCGCCGCGCTCGCCGGCGGCGCGTTCGGCGCCGCCATCGGCGCACTCCCGGCGTTCATCTTCACGGGGTTCGTCGTGTTCCTCGGCGAAGGCCTCGCCATCCTCCGGAACAACGTCGGCGGGGCGGTCGGCGACGTCGGTGCCGGTGAACTCGCGACCGGTATCACGGGTGTCATCGGGTTCGGGATGGTCACCGGCCCGCACGTCGCGTTCGCGGGCGGTGTCGCCGCCTCCGCGTACGCCGGGAAGAAGTACCCCGAGATGGAGCCCGACGACTGGGACTACCACTTCGGGAAGAACATCCTGTACGCGTTCGGCACGAAGCCCGACATCCTCGCCGTCGGCGCCATCTTCGGCGTGTTCGGGATGCTGTTCAACCGGATCTTCGCCGGCATCTTCGCGTTCGGTGGCTTCGGCCTCACCGACTCCATCGCCGTGACCGTCGTCGCCTCGGCGTTCCTCGCCCGCGTCGTCTTCGGGTACCCGATCGTCGGGAAGGCACAGGGCAAAGGCTTCTTCGACATGACGCCGTTCGAGCGCGAGGAACCGCACATGGCCGCCGACGGCGGCACCCAGGAGCACGCCGGACGGCTCGCGACCGAACCGTGGCTCCCCCACCAGTACAAGTGGAGTGGCGTCGCCGCCATCGGTCTCGTCGGCGGCGTCCTCGGCGGCTACCTCTGGCTCCGCACGGGGAGCATCTTCCTCGGGTACGCCATCTCCGCGATCAGCCTGCTGTTCCTCCAGCTCGGCGTGGAGAAGATCCCCGTCACGCACCACATCACCCTCCTCGGGTCGGTCGGTGCGGTCGTCGCCGCGGAGACCGTCGGGAGCGACCCCGTCGTCCTCATCGCCGCGGGCGTCCTCGGGATGGTCAGCGGGCTCGCGGGCGAGGCGACCCAGCGCGTGTTCTACTCGCACTCCGGGACGCACGTCGACCCGCCCGCGATGGCAATTGCACTTGTGATGCTCATCGTGGGCGTCCTCGCCATCGCCGGCGTCATCCCGACCGCGGGCTACCTATGAAGCTCGCGTAACGATCCCTGGCCCGGCGAACGCACGCGGTCGTTCGCGCGGGCCGACCGACGCCCGAGGGCGGCGTGCCCATAGCACGCCACCACCACCACCACAGCGTCTCACGGCGCGCTCGCACGAGTGCGTCGCATCACGCCGCCCACGCGTCTCGCGCGACGCCGCCACACCCGGCGTCGCACCCTACCGCGCCCCGGCGTCGCACCGCGACGCCTCGTCGTGCTCGCAGCGACACCAACCGGGTGCTCGCAGCCACACCGACGCGCCTCCGCGGATGCTCGCGCGCTCCCGCGGATGCCCACCACGACGATCCGGTTCCTTCTTTCGTGCGTACTCGAACGCCAAGCGGCGGTCCCGTCGTGAAAGAGTTACCTGCGCGGCGGCCCGACGGAGTGACATGACCGACCGCCAGCGCGACGACGCCCGCGGTACCGTGAGCGACCGCCAGCGCGACGACGCCCGCGGTACCGTGAGCGACCTGCCGCCGCTCGTCCTCGACATCGACGGCACGCTCACCCGCCCGAGCGGGCACGGCATCGACCCGCGCGTCTTCGACCCCGTCCACGACTGGCCCGCGCCCGTCGTCCTCGCCACCGGGAAGGCGTTCCCGTACCCGATCGCGCTCTGTGACTTCCTCGACATCGAGCACCTCGTCGTCGCCGAGAACGGCGGCGTCGCCGTCGCGCACGACGACGTCCACGTGCACGACGCCGGCGACCGCATCGACGACGTCGCCGCCGCCATCAGGGACGCCGGGCACGACCTCGGCTGGGGCGTCGCGGACCTCGTGAACCGCTGGCGCGAGACCGAACTCGCCGTCCGCCGGGACGTCCCCGCGGACCCGCTCCGCGACCTCGCCGCGGCGCACGACCTCGCGTTCGTCGACACCGGCTACGCGTACCACCTGAAGCCCCACGACGTCTCCAAGGGCCTCGCACTGGAGCGGGTCGCGGGCGCGCTCGACCGCGACCCGAGCGCGTTCGTCGCGGTCGGCGACAGCGAGAACGACGTCTCGACGTTCGAACGCGTCGACGAGAGCTACGCGGTCGCGAACGCCGACGACGCCGCGCGCGCCGCCGCCACCACCGTCCTCGACGCCGCGCACGCCGACGGCACCCTCGCCGCGCTCGACGCCGTCCGCGACCGTCACGCCTGACGACCGAGTTCTCGACCGCGTCAGCGCGCGCTGGCCGGACCAGTGCGTGTTCCCGGGACAGACGTCGTAGCGCTACGTACGGGTCGCCGTCGGCGTCGCGGCTCAGTCGACGGCGAGCCCGTTACGGGCGAGAAAGCCGGTGACGTCCTTGATGACGGCCGGCGACCCGACGATGCGACAGTACTCCTCGTTCACCGGCGCGATGGTGACCATGAACCGCTCGTCGACGGCCGCGTCGAGCCCGGCGAGCGCGTCGCGTTCCATCACGATCTGCGTGCTATCGCGGAGCTGTGCCGGGTCAGGCATCTGTCGAGTCAACGGTGATGGCCATCAAGTATTAACGTGGCGGAACAGGGCGAGGGGACGCAGGGACCGTGCTCGCGCGCACTCGACCGGCCGCGAACGCGCATGCGCCGCCGACCGAGGGGCCGGGGCGCACTACCGGCGCTGGCCGGGCCGCACTACCCGGACGGCCCGCTCCGAGCACGAACCTCGACTCTCGAACCGAGAAACAGCTTCTAGGGTGCTCTATCGTGGTTTTTCGGGCTTTCAGTTCGGTTCGTGTATGTGGTCGTGATGGAGCCGTCTGTGAGTAAGTAATCGGTTTGCCTAAAGCAAGAATTAAATATGTAAGGTAAAAGTATGAGCTATGCCGTCTGACAACGCGTTCCAAATGACTGGTGAACAAACGACGAGCCGACGCCGCTGGCTCCAGGTGATGGGGATCGCCGGCGCCGCCGGACTCGCCGGGTGTGCGTCCGGACCCGACCCCACGGAGACGAGCGCCTCGACGACCGAAGAGGACCAAGGGTTCAGCACGGGCACGCAGGAACCCACCACGCAGGTCGAGGAACTCCCCGAGGTCGGGGGCACGTACACGGACATCATCTCCTCGACGATCACGACGCTGAACTCGATGTACAACTCCGAGGCGACCGCGGGCGCCCTCATCACGAACACCATCGACCCGTCCTACGGGTTCAAGCCCGGGCAGGTCCAGTTCCCGCAACTGTTCGAGCTCACGAGCGACGACAACCGCGTCTGGTCCGCGAAGCTCCGCGAGAACCTCCAGTGGTCCGAGCCCTACGGGCAGCTGACCGCCGAGGACTACGTGTACATGATCAAGAACCTCCACCAGACCGAATGGTCGGGGACCTCGGCCAGCTCCGACTGGTACCGGAACGGGGAACCCATCACGGTGGAGAAGAACGGCAAGTACCAGTTCGACATCAAACTGGAGGAACCCGACCCGCTGTTCCCGAAGAAACCCGTGACGTGGGAGATGCAGGTCGTCCCCAAGGACCTCATCAAGCCGTTCGTCGACGAGGAGGACGTCCAGGGCCTCAAGGAGAACCAGGAGCTCATCGACCTCTCGTACACCGGGAACCTCGGGCCGTACAAGCTCGAGAACTGGGAGCGCCAGAGCAAGCTGACGTTCACGCGCAACGAGGACTACTACGCTCGCGAAGCCGACGACCTCCCGAAGCTCTTCGAGAAGGCGCCGTACTTCGAGCGCATCGAGACCCAGATCATCAAGGAGCCGGCGGCGCGCGTCGGCTCGCTCAAGACCGGCGACGGCGACGAGGTCGGCCTCGAACCGAGCCAGGCCGTCAACCTCGAAGGGAACGAGAACGTCAACCTGAACGTCGCCCCGCAGCCGTACAACCGCCCGATCTTCTACAACATGCGTGCGAACGGCTGGAAGCCGTTCCGCAAGCAGGGTGTCCGGCAGGCGCTCGGGTGCGCGATTGACAAGCAGAAGTACGTCAAGGGCGTGCAGCGCGACTACGCCAACCCGCAGTTCACGTGGCAGCCGCAGTGGTCGCCGTGGTACAACGACGACACTGTCGACAAGTACGGCGTCGGCGACCTCTACGGGAAAGAGGCGACGCAGAGCCGGATGAAGGACGCGCTCTCCGGGACGAACTACTCGTACGACGGCGACAAGCTCGTCGACGGGAACGGCGACCAGGTCGAACTCAAGCTGATGTACCAGAGCGGGCAGGCCATCGAGAAGTCCACCGCGCAGTTCATCCAGCAGGAGTTCGGCAAGAACGCGGGCATCAAGGTGAACATCGAATCCATCGGCGGTCTGAAGTTCGTCACCGACTACTTCCGCCAGCAGGAGCCCGAGAACCCCGACGAGCTCGAGTGGAGCGCGGGCGCGAACAACTACGGCCCGCGTGACAAGGTCACGAGCAAGAAGTCCTGGGACATGGGCCTCATCTACGGCCTGAACACGTACCCGATGACGCCGACGAGCAGCGACGTGTTCTTCCTGAAGGACGCCGCGTTCAACGCGACCGGCTACTACCCGAGCTACGACCTCGAGACGCTCTACGAGGACGCTCGCACCGCGTCCTCCGACGAGGAACGCAAGGAGGTTCTCGGCGAACTCTTCGGGAAGCTCTCGAAGGACCAACCCATGGGTATGCTCTCGCTTGGCACCTCCATCACGGGCTACAGCCCGTCCGTGAAGGGGCCGGAAGAGGAGTTCTTCAACGGCTGGAACTTCCAGACGTGGCGGAAGGAGTCCGGAGACAACTAGAGGTCACCCATGACCTATCATCGTTCGCATAACTCGCCGAGAGCCGCTGGGATAGCGACGCCACCATGAGGTGGTACGTCGCACGGCGGCTCATGTGGGCAGTCGTCGTCACGTTCATCATCGTCTCCGTCACCTGGCTCATGCTCCGGCTGACGCCCGACCAGGACATCATCCAGGCCGGGCAAGCGGCCGCGCAGGCGGGGAAGAACGCCACCGCAGAACAGGAACGCCTCCGCGAGCTCCGCGGCCTGAACGAGCCGCTGTGGGTGCAGTACGGCAGTTACATGGAGAACGTCTTCACGCTCGACTGGGGGTTCTCCGAGAGTCGCTCCCAGCCCGTCACCGAGGCGGTCTGGACGGCGCTCTACTACACCGTCCAGTACTCCGTGCCGTGGACGATCCTGACCATCGTGTTCGGGACCGCTGCGGGCCTGTACTCGACCGCGCACCAGTACTCGTGGCGGGACAACCTGATGACGTTCTTCGCGTTCTTCGGGTTCTCCATCCCGAACTTCTGGTTCGGCATCATGCTCCTGCTCGTGTTCGGCGTCGTCCTCGGGTGGGTGCCGATCACGTACCAGACGGACGTGGGCGTGTTCACGTGGGCGAACTTCAAGCAACTCATCCTCCCCGTGTTCGTGCTCGTCACGGGCTCGGTCGGGGGCATCCAGCGCGTCTCCCGGAACGAATCCGCGGAGTACCTCAACACGGACTTCGTGAAGACCGCGCGAGCGAAGGGCGCGAACAGCCAGCGCATCCTGACGCGGCACATCCTGCGTCCGGCGTCGGTGCCGATGTCGACGACGTACGTCGGCACGCTCCTGGCGTTGTTCACGGGGTCGTCCGTGCTCGTCGAGACCGTGTTCTCGATTCCCGGGCTCGGGCGACTGCTCTTGCGGGGTACGCTCTCCCAGGACACGCCACTCGTGCTCGGCACGTCGTTCGTGTTCATCTTCATCGCGGTCATCGGGAACCTGCTCCAGGACATCGTCTACACAGTGCTCGACCCGCGCATCAGCTTCGGTGATCGATGATGTCGGCAGACGATTCCACGCCGACCCGATTCGAGGACATCGACTGGAACGACGTCGAACGCACGAGTCGGCTGAACCTCTCCGCGAAAACGAGTGGGATGGTCGTGACGACGTTGGTACTTGCCGCCATCTTCCTCTACGACTACTTCGCCGTCCCGAAGGGCGAGGCGACGTTCGAGGCGATCGGGTGGGCGTACCAGGTCACGCAACTGGACTACATGTTCGCGCTGACGATCCTGCTGCTGTTCTTCTTCGGGGTCGTTCCGATCTTCGAGAACCCGCATCTGTCGCGGTACTACTGGGAACGGTTCAAGGAGAACCGTCCAGCGATCCTGAGTCTCGGGTTCCTCATCGTGACGTTCGTTGTCGGCGTCTTCGGGCCGCTGGTCGTCCCGAAACCAGAGCTGACGCTGTTCGCGAAGTTCCAGCCGCCCGTGTACACGAGCGTCCCGAAGTCCGCGGTCATCGAGTGCACGGGTCGAGTCTCGGATGGGATGTGCCACGGTACCTGGAAGTACCCGCTCGGCACGACTGACGGTGGGAAGGACATCGTGAAGATCATCGTGTACGGGATGCAGATCAGCATGAAGATCGGACTGATGTCGGCGTTCATCGTGACGATAATCGGGAGTCTCGTCGGCACGGTCGCCGCGTACAGCGGCGGGCTCGTCGACGAGTTCCTGATGCGGTACGTCGACATCCAGCAGACGTTCCCGAGCTTCCTGCTGTTCCTCCTCCTGACCTACCAGTTCGGCGCGAGCCTCATCCTGTTCATCGGTATCTTCGGGTTCTTCAGCTGGGGGAACACCGCGCGGTACGTGCGGTCGAACGCGCTCCAGAAGACCGAGGAGGAGTACATCAAGTCCGCGAAAGCCACGGGTGGCAGCACGTGGCTCATCATCCGCCGGCACCTCATCCCGAACACCGCGAGCAGCATCATCACGGACCTGTCGCTGCTCATCCCGAGCTTCATCCTGTTCGAGGCGGCGTTCGCGTTCCTCGGACTCGGGGCGGACGTCCCGTCGCTGGGGTCGGCGATCGCGTCGGGGCGCGCGAGCCTGTCGTTCGCGTGGTGGATCTCGACGATCCCCGGCGTGTTCCTGTTCCTCATCATCCTCGCGTTCAACTACCTCGGTGACGCACTGCTCGACGCACTGAACCCGCAAGCGGAGACGGAGGGCGAATAATGAGTACGAGAGATCCACTACTGTCGGTACGAGACCTCACGACGACGTTCACCACGGACGAAGGCACGCTGACGGCGGTCGACGGCCTCGACTTCGACATCCACGAAGGCGAGACCGTCTGTATCGTCGGCGAGTCCGGGTCCGGGAAGACCGTCGCGAGCGAATCCATCACGCGCATCCTCTCGATGCCGCCCGCGCACATCGACGGCGAGGTGCGGTTCCGCGGCCGGGACGTCGGCGCGTTGAGCGACGCGGAACTCCGCGACCTCCGCGGCGGGGAGATCGGTCACATCTTCCAGAACCCGCAGGACGCGCTGAATCACTGCTATAGCGTCGGCTGGCAGATCGTGGAGGCGATACAGTTCCACGACGACGTCTCGGAGGCCGAGGCGCGCGAGCGCGCCATCGAGCTCTTGGACCGGGTCGGTATCCCGGAGGCGACTGCGCGCTTCGACGATTACCCCCACGAGTTCTCCGGGGGGATGAAGCAGCGCGTGATGATCGCGATGGCGCTCGCGCCCGAACCGGACCTCCTCATCGCGGACGAGCCGACGACCGCGCTCGACGTCACCATCCAATCCCAGATCCTGGACCTCCTCGAGGACATCCAGGAGGAGTTCGGGATGAGCATCCTGTTCATCACGCACGACCTCGGCGTCGTCGCCGAGGTCGCCGACCGCGTGCTCGTGATGTACGCGGGCAAGCTCATGGAGGAAGGCGACGTCTACACGATATTCAAGGAGCCCGCGCATCCGTACACGCAAGCGCTCATGGAGTGCTTGCCCGGCAGGGGCGAGTCGACGAAGGGCATCCAGGGGTCGCTCCCGGACCCGACGAACCCGCCGGACGGCTGTCGGTTCGCCGACCGCTGCCCGCACGCGGTCGAGGACTGCAAGAAGGGCGACCAGCCGACGTTGTACGACACGGGGACCGCGGACCACCGCGTCTCGTGCGTGTACTACGGCCCCGGCTACGACGAGTCCCGCATCCTCGACGCGGAGCTATCGACCGGTAGCGCCGCCGGGAACGGCGGCACTGAACGGACCGGAGGGATGAACGATGACTGACGAACCGCTGCTCGAGGTCCGCGACCTGAAGAAGCACTACCCCATCACGCAGGGTATCCTGAAGAAGCAGGTCGGGTCAGTGAAGGCGGTCGACGGCATCAGTTTCGACATCCCGCGCGGCGAGACGCTCGGACTCGTCGGCGAGTCCGGGTGCGGGAAGTCGACGGCGGCGACGTCGATCATCCAACTGGAGGAGCCGACCGCCGGCGAGGTCATCTTCAACGGCGAGGCACGGGACGCGACCGAGACAGCCGCGGACGCGCGCCATCGGAACGACGTGACGGAGTTCGACCCGGCCGAACTCAAGCAGTTCCGCCGGCAAGCCCAGATGATCTTCCAGGACCCGTCGTCGAGCCTGGACCCGCGGATGCGGGTCGGCGAGAGCATCGCCGAACCGCTCCGCATCCACGGTATCGAGGACAAGGCGGCGCGCCAGGAGATCGCGCGGAACCTCCTCGACCGCGTCGGGCTGTCGCGCGACGACTACCATCGGTTCCCCCACGAGTTCTCCGGTGGCCAGAAGCAACGCATCAGTCTGGCGCGAGCGCTCGTGACGAACCCCGAACTGATCGTCGCGGACGAACCCGTCTCCGCGCTCGACGTCTCCGTGCAAGCGGAGATACTGACGTTGATGAAGGACATCCAGGCGGAGTTCGGGCTGTCGATCCTCCTCATCAGTCACGACATGGCGGTCGTCCGCGAGATCTGCGACCGCGTCGCCGTCATGTACCTCGGTGAGATTGTCGAGATTGGGGAGACCGAGGAGCTGTTCCGGAACCCGCAGCATCCGTACACGCAGGCGTTGCTGTCGTCGATCCCGGTGCCGGACCCGACCGTGGACCGTGCGGGGACGACGCTGTCGGGCGACGTGCCGAGTCCGTCGAACCCGCCGAGTGGCTGTCGGTTCCACACGCGCTGCCCGGACGTCATCCAGCCCGAGGACTACGACTTCGAGCAGGAGCACTGGCGCGCGGTCATGGACCTCCGGACGCGCCTCGCGCAGCGCGACATCGACATCGAGGCGGTCCGCGAGTTCGTCGCGACCGAGCGCGACGGGGACGTCGAGCCCGGGTCGGTGTCGGACGACGCCGCGAAGGCCGCGATCCGCGACGAGTTCGGCATCCCCGAGTCGCTCCAGGACGGGCGTGCGGAGTCCGTCCTCGCCGACGCGCTCGAACGGATCGTGAGCGACGACCTGGCGGGCGCCGACGAACTCCTGTCGACGGAGTTCGAGACGGTCTGCGAGCGCGACGCACCGTCGCTCGCGGAGACCTCGCCCGGTCACCAGTCCGCGTGTCATCTCGACTCGCCGAGCGCGACGACCGACTCCGTCGAGTCCGCGGTCTCGGACGACTGACGCGGCATCGAACGCTGGCGCGCCCGACGCACCCCTCTATCACGCTTCTTCGACGCGGTCCGAACCCGTCCACGCGACCGCGACGGTCGCACCGCGACGGCGGTCGGGTAGCGATTGAACAGGTTTTTCGGTCGGGATAGCGGAGTCTGGAGTAACGATGGGGCTCGAAGAGGAGATCGACGCAATCGAGGAGGAGATCCGGAATACGCCCTATAACAAGTCCACGGAAGCCCACATCGGCCGTCTGAAGTCGAAGCTCGCGGAGAAGAAGGAGAAGCTCGAGAACCAGTCGGGGTCCGGTGGCGGCGGCGGGTACGCCGTCGAGAAGCACGGGGACGCGAGCGTCGCGCTCGTCGGGTTCCCGAGCGTCGGGAAGTCGACGCTCGTCAACTCGCTCACGAACGCCGACAGCGAGGTCGGGTCCTACGAGTTCACGACCCTGAACGTGAACCCCGGGATGCTCGAGTACAACGGCGCGGACATCCAGATCCTCGACGTCCCGGGCCTCATCGAGGGTGCTGCCGGGGGACGCGGCGGCGGGAAGGAGGTGCTGTCGGTCGTCCGGAGCGCGGACCTCATCGCGTTCGTGCTGTCGCCGTTCGAGATCGAGCAGTACGCGCGACTACGGAAGGAGCTGTACGACATCAAGATCCGCGTCGACCAGCAGCCCCCGAACGTCACCATCCGGAAGAAGCACAAGGACGGCATCCGCGTCACGTCGGCGGCCGACCAGGACCTCGACGAGAAGACGATCACGGACATCCTCCGCGAGCACGGGTACGTGAACGCGGACGTGAACCTCGGCGAGAAACTCGACATGGACCGCCTCATCGACGGCATCATGGACAACCGCGTCTACCTGCCCTCTATCACGATCGTGAACAAGGCCGACCTCATCGACCCCGGGTACAAGGAGACGGTGTTCGAGAACCTCCGCGAGCACGACCTCGACCCCGAGGAGGTGACGTTCATCTCCGCGGAGAAGGAGAAGGGTCTCGAGGCGTTCAAGGAACGCATCTGGAAGCAGCTCGGGCTCATCCGCGTCTACATGGACAAACCCGGGCGTGGCGTCGACTGGGAGGAACCGCTCGTGGTCCCCGAGGGGTCGAGTATCGACGATGCGCTCTCGAAGCTCGGGAGCGAGATGGACGAGCGCTTCCGGTTCGCGCGCGTCCGCGGCGAGAGCGCGAAGCACGACGGCCAGCAGGTCGGTCGCGAGCACGAGCTCGCGGACGAGGACGTCCTGAAGCTCGTCCTCCGGAAGTAACCGGTCGAGGCCCTGGCCGACCGAAGACTCTTGAATCTCTCTTCGTATCCGATACGTTTTCCCAAGAGCATTCGGGTCGACGACACGCACGCTGCCCTCGCCCCACAGAAACGGGAAGACGAGACGGTCGACGAACTGTTCGCCCGACCCGTCCGCGAACGCCGCGAGAGCGTCCGCGATGGGGCTGGCCGCTGGGTGGACTCTGACGCACTCGAGAAGGCGAAAGCGAAGCGCGCGGAGATGACGGACGATGTCTGCGTTCGACGACGCTCTACGACAGTAGCGCCCTCATCGACTACCTCGACGAAACGCTCGCCGTCGCGGACACCGATTTCGGCGTGCTCGGGGTCGCCGAGCGAGTCGACGTCGACATCGTCTGACTCGGGGTCGTCGGACCGGCGAGCGGTCACGGAATGAGGTCGGGCGAGCCGGCACCGACGGGCGCTCGTCGACCTCCCAGTTCGGTTTTCTTTCGATCTCACGTTCCACAGCAGGTGACGTTCCATTCTGGAGGTACGCGAGCGCTATCGAGTGCAACCCGACAACGAGCAGCTGGTGGAAACATTTACGCAGTTTCGGACGTAACGACGGCGTATGTCGAAGGCCGTGAAGGTCGACGAAGACGCGAAATCTCGACTCGAAGAGCTGCAAGCAGAGATCCGGTTGCGGACGGGAGAGTCGGTCACCCAGCAGGAGTTACTCTCCCGGCTCATCGACGACGCCTACGGTGACAAAGACGACGTCGTCGACTCGTTCCGTGAGTCGACAGTGCCGCTATCGGCCACGGAGAAGGAGGCGATGGGGCACGGGCGGTTCAGTTCCGGCGTGACGACCGAAGAGGAGGACATCGACGAGATACTGTACGGATGACGGTGCTCGTCGACACCGGTGTCCTGTACGCGGACCACGACACGGACGCGGCGAGACACGATGCCGCGAGCGATGCATTGGACGCCGTCTACGATGGCGAGTTCGGGCAGCCGTACGTCAGCGACTACGTCTACGACGAGGCTGTGACGCTGACGCTCGCACGCGGCGGGTCGTTCGGGCCGGCGAAGCGCCTCGGTGAACGGATTCGTGGCGCGGACACGTATCCTCGGGTGTACGAACTCCTTCGCGTGTCGGGGACGGTGTTCAATGCGGCGATTGAGACGTTCGAACGATACGACGATCACGGGTTGAGCTTCACGGACGCGACGACTGTCGCGCTCTGCGAGCGGCGCGGTATCGACGCGGTACTGAGTTTCGACGACGACTTCGACGGGGTCGTAGAGCGACTGGACCCGGAAGCAGTCGCCGTGGAGTGAGTTGCTGGGTGGCTTCGGACGAATTGTCTGGATGAGAGCTGCGAGCGCACGGCTGCCGGTTCTGATTCGGTGAACGGAGCGAGGTCGGTTCGCGGCGGTCGGCCCGACCATCGTTCGTCGATTTCTCCGTCCGGTATCGTCTTGAGTCCGCCACTCGAAGCGTCGAGTATGACGTACGCACTCGACCACGTGATGATGCGCGTCGAAGACTTAGAGGAGTCCCTGGACTGGTACCAGACGCATCTGGAGTACGAGGAGAAGGGTCGCTGGGAGGCGGACACGTTCACGAACGTCTACCTCGGCCCCGAGGACGCGGGCGAGGACGCTGCCGTCCTCGAACTGACGTACAATCACGACGACCGGACGTACGAGATGGGTGACGCGTGGGGCCACATCGCGGTCCGCGTCGAGGACGTGTTCGACGCGTACGAGGAACTGATGGACGCTGGCGTGGCGGACTACCGCGACCCCGAGTCGTGCGGTGGGAGTTACGCGTTCGTGAAGGACCCGGACGGGCACGAGGTCGAACTCGTCGAGCGCGACCACGGCGCGCGCTGGAGTCTCGACCACACGATGATGCGCGTGGAGGACGCGGACGAGGCGATCGGGTTCTGGACGCGGAAGTTCGAGTACGAGCACACGGGCCGCTGGGAGAGCGATACGTTCGCGAACTACTTCCTGAAGCCCCAGGATGCGGGCGAGGAGGCGATGGCGGTCGAGCTGACGTACAACTACGACGGCCGCACGTACGACATGGGTGATGCGTGGGGGCACGTGTGCGTGCGCGTGGACGACCTCCACGAGGCGTGGGACGAACTCGTGGTGCGGGGGGCCGAGGCGTACCGCGACCCCGAATCGTGTGACGACATGTTCGCGTTCACGAAGGACCCGGACGGTCACGAGATAGAGCTCTTGAACCCGACGGACGCGCCAGGCGAGTAACCGTCGTTGCAACCCGACTGACGTCGCTCGTGTGCGCGCGTCGTCGTTCTGTCCGGTTTTCGTGTCGATGACGGTGTCCGGTTTTCGCGTCGATGACCGGTTCTCTCGCCGATGACCGGTCTTCGCGTCGACGCTTCGTGACCGGCTGCGTGTTGACTCGTAACCGGGTTGTTATCGGGCGGTTTGCAGCGCTCCGCGACTCGTTTATATACCTTCCTGGGGTGTCTGCCGTGCGTCCGACGCCGACTGGAATCGTGAGAAAACGGCACACAGAGCGTGTGTGACGCAATACCACGAAACCGAATCCACCACAAGACATTTATAACAATGGGTCGTGCCTTTCTGTTGTACCCCTACCCATGGTGACAGTAGCGAGTATCGGTGCGCCCACAGGTCTCGGGCGACATCGAGAAAAGCTGCGGTCGCCGCCGAAGCGATCCAACAACACATGACAGACGAAAACAACAAACTCCGCGCGCTGGTCCTGACAGCGCTGATGGTGTTCTCCGTATTTGCGGGCACCGTCGCGCTCTCCGGAGCAGCTGCCGCGAACCTCAGTAGCATCAGCGCGAACTCCGCTGATGACGTCGACGCCAACACGGATGGGCAGACCCAGGCCGTGTCCTTCGACGTTACAGTCAGCGCAAACGAACAGCACACGATCAGCGTCAATTACTCCGAGCTCTCGAACGTCGACGTGACGGCAGTGTCGGCGTCCTCGGGTAACCCTGAAGTCTCCGTCACCGATACCCAGACCAACAACGGTAACGCAGAGATTACCGTCAAGGACGAGACGGGTAACGGTGTCCACACCGCCACGATCTCCGCGACGATGACCGTGGACACGGGTGCGAAGGAGAAGGACGTCTCGCTCACCATCGCCGACAAGGGCGGTAGCGCGAGCGACTCCGTCACGTTCACCGTTGGCGCGCTCGCGAGCTCCTCCGACTACGACAAGGAGATCACGCCCAACGTCCGTACGTGGTCCGGCCAGACCCTCTACCGTGCTGGCTTCACGGACAACGACCAGGGTGTCGAGCTTCAGCGCCAGACCAGCAGCGGCTGGCAGTTCGTCACCGTCGTTGACGTGAACTCCTTCGGTGAGGCCTTCCTCACCGGCACGAGTGGCTACGAGACCGGCACGTACCGCCTCACGGACACGTCCGCCGACTCCGGCGAGACGTTCCCGGGCGACAACGAGACGGTCAAGTTCAAGATCTCGCCGCAGGACTACAGTGCCTCCGCGGATCCGACCACGGTCAAGAACGACGGTGAGGGTACGAACACCGACATCACCGTTGAATCGAACCGTGGTAGCTACGACCACTGGATCAGCTCGCCGGACGTCGACCCGAGCACGATTCAGAGCCTCCTCGGCGGCGCCGGTACGCTCGCCGACGTCGACGGTGACGGCGAGAACGACTACGTCGCTGTCTCCGGTACCACCACGGACACCCTGACCGCGAACTTCACGGGTGTCTCCGCTGGTAACTACACGATCGACTTCCTCGTCCCGGACACTGGCGTCACCTCGTCGGTCGACCTCACGGTTGAGGCGGCCCAGACGGGTAACGCGCAGTTCGTGACGAAGGCGATCTCCGAGCAGCGCGGTGACGTTGTCGCGATCAACGTCTCGCTCACTGGTACCGCCAACTCTGCGAACGTGCAGGTCGGCGGCCCCAGCGTCAACTACAACGAGGTCGTTCAGGTCACTGACGAGAACGACGACGGCTACGTCACGTTCTACTGGAACAGCTACCACGCTGGCACCGGTAGCGACACCTTCGAGGCTGCTGGTGACGACTCCGTCAGCCGCGTGAGTGGCTCCACCTCGTTCAGTGAAGGTGCCCTCGCGGGCGGCGAGTACCCCGTGAACGTCACCGTCAACGGTCAGGAGACTGACGTTGCGACGGTCGTTCTCAACTCGCCGACCGACGTGAGCAACTCGATCCAGACGTGGACGGCGCCGTCGACGGCGTCCGAGAGCTCCACGGCCCCGAACTACCTGTTCAACGAGATCTCCGAGGACAGCTCCATCGCGAAGGGCGACTACGTTGTCGTCGAGATGCAGACGGCTGGCGTCTTCGGCCAGCTCGGAGCCCCGCCGGCATCGGGCCAGGACGGCTTCAGTGCGTTCGCGAACGGCGCGAACTTCAGTATCGTTCAGACGGCGGACTCCACGCCGACGAACACGCAGCGCAAGAGCATCGACACGTCCACGTCGGACACGCAGGCTGTGTTCTCGCCGAGCGGGAACACGATCTACGTGTACCTCGACACGGGCGACTTCAACAAGTTCGAGGTCAACTCCAACACGCCGACTGAGGTCTACGCTGCAACCCTCAGCTACCAGGAAGCGTTCTCGACGTACCGCACGTCGGACGCCTCGACCTCGACGACGTTCTCGATTGTTAGCCGCACGGCTAACGTCGACGCACCGCAGGACGACGCCGAGAACCCGCTCACCGTCACGCAGTCTGACGCGGCGGAGGTCTCCGGTACGTCCAGCCTCGCAGCAGGTTCGAACCTCACGGTGACCGCCCGCAGCTCCGGCGGTCAGAACCCCTTCCTCCGCACGGCCACCGCGACGGTCCAGGAGGACGGCACGTGGAGCACGACGCTCGACGTCGCTGACATCCCGACCGGCACCAACTTCACGGTGTCCGTGAAGGACGGTTCGCAGACCAAGGACACGGTGAACGCTCGCATCGGCGGTGCCGCCAACATCCAGCTCGCGTCCCTCGACGCGCCGGAGACGGCTGCCCCCGGTTCGACGATCACGGTGACCGCGACGGTCGAGAACACTGGCGACTCCTCGGGCGAGACCGAGGTCGCGTACATGTTCAACGGGACGACGGAGTCGACGCAGAACGTCTCCGTTGACGCAGGTTCGACGACCCAGGTCACGTTCGAGTACACGGTTCCCTCGGCGACTGGTGACTACACGCACGGTGTGATGGTCGGTGACAACGCAGCTGTCACGGCCGGTATCACGGTGCAGGATGAGACCAGTACGACGACGGAGCCGACGGACGAGACGACGACGGAGCCGACGGACGAGCCGACGACGACGGAGCCGACCGACGAGCCGACGACGTCGGAGGCCCCCGAGACGTCCGAGCCGACCACGACTGAGGATTCCAGTGGTCAGCCCGGCTTCGGTGTCGCTGTTGCGCTGGTCGCACTCGTTGCGGCTGCGCTCCTCGCGACCCGTCGCGACAACTAACGCCAGCTAACTAACCGAGTTCTACTCGGTCTTCACGTTCGATTTTTCTTCGCGCGCTACGCTCGATAGCGACGGCAGTCTCGTGCTCGCTGCGTGGTGAGTGTGGGGTTGTGTCGTCGGGTGTGGTGTGTGAGTGTGGGTTCGCTGGTGGTGGTGGTGTGACTGGTGGCGGTGCTGTGGCTGGTGGTGGTGTGACTGGTGGCGGTGCTGTGGCTGGTGGTGCTTTTTGAGCTGGGTGTGTGGTGGCTGGGTGCTCGTGCTCGCGGTGCCAGTGGTGGGCCTCGTCCTCCCCAGCCGACGCTGCCTGGTCGCGCTCGCGGTGCTCGCGCGACGCGGCGGCGTCCCTCGCGGGTGGGCGCGCGACCCGCTCACTGGCGTTCGCGGTCGCGCCCGCTCCCGCGCCAGGCCGGTGGTGGCGACTGGGCTCGCAGGACCTGGGTGTCGTGACTGCGAACGATAGTGGGAGCTGGTGAGGAAAGACGACAGTGGAGTGGCTTGTGAGTCGGTCAGACGACGTCGAGTTTGTCGCGTGGAGCGTCGGCGAGTATTTCGAGGGCGTCGGCTTCGAGGAGGTGGCAGTCGCCGGGGACGACGAGGAGGTGGAGGGGGTCGCCGAAGTCCCGTTCGGCGAGGTTCGAGAGGGTGTCGGCGTGGACGAGTGGGTCGGGGCTGCCGGCGCGGGCGACGACGACGGCGACCAGGTCGGGGTGGTGGGCGGCGAGGCGGCTGGCGGCGTGGCTGGCGGTCATGTACTCGTCGCCGTCGCGGACGTCGGCGCCGGCGGTGTCGTCGCCGACCTTGATGTCGAGGAAGACGAGGGTGTGGAGGCCGCGGTCGCGGTTCGCGGTGATGGTGTCGAGGACGCTGTCGGGGACGTCGCTGCCGGCGTGCGCGTACTCGAAGGGGAGCGTGGTGGCTTTCCCGAACCGGTAGTTCTGGAGGCCGGTGAGGGAGGCGGCGGCGGTCTCGGCGGTGACGCCGTGGACGACGCGGGTGTCGATGCCGCGCTCTGTGGCACGCAAGCGGAGGTCGGTGTGCGTGGTCGCGATCATGGTGTCGCCGGCGGTGCAGAACGCGACCGATTCGGTCTCGGCGGCGTCGAGGACGCGCTCGGGGTGCTGTTCGACGTCCGCGCGTTCGAGGACCTCGATGTCGACGTCGTGGTGGCGTTCGAGGTCGTCGACGGTGGCGCCGAGGAGTTTGCTCGTGTAGAACTCGACGTACGCGCGGTCGGCGTCGCGGAGAGAGTCGCGGCCTTCGACGGTGATGGAGCGCTCGTCGTAGAGCCCGAGGCCGATGAACGTGAGCATACTGTTCGTGTGTGCGTCGGCGGCGTTCAAGCCGTCGGTCCGCGTCGCCGTGGAGACCCCTGATGCGAGAGTATGCGTGGGCGTACTCCGTCAGGTTCAGGGTCGCGCGTCTCGCCCGTCTGGGTATGGACGAGCCGTGCGTGCGCGTGGACCGGGAGGCGGGCGAGGAGTCGCGGCAGGTGCTCGCGGACGCGGGCGTCCTCGACGATTCTCGCGAGATCGTCGTCGAGGACGGCGTGCTCTACATTCCGGTCGTGGACGCGGCGGGCGTCCCGGACGGGTTCGAGGTGGTGGCGCGAGCGGTCCCCGACCGGGAGACGCAGACGACGCCCGCGGACGTGCTCGGGTTCGAGCCGAGCTACGAACGCCTCGGTGACGTCGTCATCCTGGACGAGGACGACGACGAGCGCGCTCGCGAGATCGCGGATGCGGTGGTGGCGTCGGACCTGCCGGTGGGGGCGGTCCTGAATCGGGCGTCGAAGGTGAAGGGCGAGCTCCGGGTGCGCGACTGGGACGTGCTCGCTGGGTCGTCGACGGAGACGGTGCATCGCGAGTACGGGTGCGAGTACCACCTCGACCTCGCGGAAGTGTACTTCTCGCCGCGGCTCGCGACGGAGCGCCATCGCGTGACGAGTCAGGTCGACCCGGGCGAGCGCGTGTTCGACATGTTCGCTGGCGTTGGGCCGTTCGTGATTCCGGCGGCGAAGCGTGGTGCGGAGGCGGTCGGCGTCGACCTGAATCCGGTCGCTGTCGAGTACCTCCGGGAGAACGCGGAGCGGAACGGCGTCGCGGACCGCGTCACGGCCATCGAGGGCGATGTCCGCGACGTCGCGGGCGACTACGGGGGGTGGGCGGACCGACTCGTGCTGAACCTCCCGCATACCGCGAGCGAGTTCCTCGACACGGCGGTGACGCTGGCGAGCGAGGAGTGCGTGCTCCACCTCTACGACATCCAGCACGAGGACGATCCGTTCGGGCCCGGGGAGCGCGCGATCCGTGAGGCGTTCGAGCCAGCGTACGACGTCACCGTCGAGACCCGTCACGTCGTGCGGTCGTACGCGCCGCACGAGGTCAACGTCTGCCTCGACGTCAGGGTCGTCTCGGCGTAGCACGCCCGCCCCGATTCGCAACCCTTATTGGGGTTATCGCTCCTACGAGTTAGTGGAAGCGCAGTAGTGCGCCGGTGTAGCTCAGAGGTAGAGCGATTCCTTCGTAAGGAATAGGCCGAGGGTTCAAATCCCTCCACCGGCTCTTCTGGCCGAACGAAGTGAGGACGAAGAGCGACTGGTGGGATTTGAGACAGGGAGCAGCGTGCTGCGACCGTGGTTCAAATCCCCCTCCACCGGCTTCCTTTCGCTCTTCGTTCTCGTCACTGTTGGATTGTTAGGGTGGGTTCTGTGCGTCGTGTTGGGGGTTCGGAGTTTTAGGTTCGGGTCGTGTTGGTTGGGGTATGAGTGGTGTGTCTTCGTCGCCGGATAGGACGTTGTCGTACGTGTATGATGCGTCCTATGCGGGGTTCCCGAACTGGGAGGTCGGGCGGCCGCAGTGGCCGTTCGTGTGGTTCGAGGAGCGCGGGGGCGTTCGGAGTCCGGTGCTCGACGTTGGCTGTGGGACTGGCGAGTTGACGTTGTATCTGACGCGACAGGGGTTCGACGTTCTCGGCGTCGACATCTCGTCGGTCGCGATCGCGCAGGCTCGCGAGAAGGCGGCGGCGCGCGGTATCGACGCGCGGTTCCTCGTCTGGGATGCGCTGGCGCTCGACGAGCTCGCTGCCGTCGGGTTCTCCTTCCGGACGGTCCTGGACTCCGCGATGTACCACGTGTTCGACGACGCCGCACGCGACCGGTTCGTCGAGGGTCTCACTGCGGTCGTCCCGTCCGGCGGCCTGTACTGCGTGCTCGGTGACGCACGCCGCCCCGGTCATCCGGGGTACGGCATCCATCCGGTGGAGTTACGCGAGCGGTTCACGGGGACGGGTGATTGGGGGTTCGTCACCGCTTGGCGGGCGCCGTATCAGCGCCGGACGGGTGCTAATCCGGGGTTCTTCGTCGTCTTGCGACGTCGCTGAACCGGGTGCGTGCGGTGCGAACGGCGTCGTCTCGTGTGGGCGTTACGAGTTGACGTTGGTGGCCGCGAAGTGGAACGCGTCGACGGTGTCGTCGTCGACGTTCTCGATGCGGAACTCGAGTTCCTTCTGGCCGCCCGTGTCCGTGCTGGTGCGGCGGACGTCCACGGCGTGCCCGGTACTGGGGTCGTGGCAGTCGATGGCTTGGATGGCGGCATATTGGCCGACGGCGACGTAGTTCCACGTCACGCTCGCGCCGTTCTCGGACGAGTAGTGGACGCTCCCGGAGTCGCCGGCGACGTAGACGGTCGCTTTGCCGGCGTCGCCGGTGACGGCGACGTCGTTGAAGGTGTTCGTGACGTCGTTGGGCGCGGAGTGCGATTCGAGGTTCCTGGTCTCGACGTCGTACTCGTCGTGGCGCCGCCGACGGCGAAGGCGTTCGCGGCGGTCGGCTCGACGTCGTGGAGGGTGACGTCGACGGGGCTCTTCGAGAGCTCCTACGTGCCGGAGTCGGTGGGTACGCTGGTGGTGCCGAGGGTGGCGGCGGTCGCGGTTGCGGCGCTCACCTGGATGATTCGTCGTCGCGTCGGTGATTGCTTCGACGTCACGTTCGTATCGGTTGCTGGTCGAGGACTGAAGCCCGTCGCTGATTTATATGGACGCTGTCTATTCTTCGGAGCGGTTCGAAGCCGGTTGGTAGTATCTGTGGGGTGTGTCTTCGGACTGCGGTCTGCTCGGAGCACTCCACTACTCTATTGAGGCCGACATACGGGTGCTCGCAGGTGAGGGCACTTCGGTCTCCGCGCTCGCGACCATACTGACGGCGCGAGCGCACTCACCGGGAACTGATGTCTGCAGAAGCGGGTGTTCGCGTTCGACGTCGAGCGAGAATCGTGGTCGAGCGCACTCGGAGTCAGCGGTTGTTGTAGATGTAGCGGGCGCCGTTGACGACGAGAAGGACCGTACTGAGGACGAAACTCATGAAGACGAGCGACGCGACCATCCCGAAGAGGACCTGACCGAAGCGGCCGCCGAGCCAGCCCATCGTCGCGTTCGCGCCGATGATGAGCGCGAGCAACCCGAAGCAGATGACCACGAAGATCGCGACCGGTCGGAGCCACGTGTTCTGGCTGAGGAACCCTTCCTCGTACTCGTTGGGGTCCGCGGTGCGTGATTGGGTACTCATAGAGAAAATTACTCACACCGAACGGCATAAGTGATGTGGAATCTCGCATCCGCGTCGACTCGGCCGCTTGCAGTGGGTTTCCCGGGCGGTGGATGCGTTCAATCCTCGCCGTCCTCGTCCGCGGAGGGCGTGACGGTCGTGCGGTCGCCGTCGGCGTCGGCGACCTCCACGGGCTTGCGCTCCCATTCGCTCGCGAGGCCCTGGGCGACGCCGCTCCGTTCGACCTCGACCTTCTCCGTGAGGAGGTTCACCGCGGTCTGGTTCGCGCCTTCCGGGATGATGATGTCGGCGTGCTTCTTCGTCGGAGCGACGAACTGTTCGTGCATCGGTTTGACCGTACCGAGGTACTGGTCGATGACGCCTTCGAGGTCGCGGTCGCGTTCGATGACGTCCCGGCGGATGCGCCGCAGGATGCGGACGTCGGCGTCGGTTTCGACGTAGACCTTGAGGTCGCAGCGGTCGGTGACGGCGTCGTCGTAGAGCGCGAAGATGCCTTCGACGACGATGACGTCCGACGGTTCGACGTGCACGGTCTCGTCCTTCCGGTTGTGGAGCGTGAAGTCGTACTGGGGCATCTCGATGGACTGGCCGATGAGGAGGGCGTCGAGGTGCTCCATGAGGAGATCCCACTCGAACGCGTCGGGGTGGTCGTAGTTCACGTCCTCGCGTTCGTCCATCTCGAGGTGCGAGAGGTCGTGATAGTAGTTGTCGATGGGGACGCGCGTCACGGCTTCGCCGACGGAATCGGCGACCTCGCGAGCGACGGTGGTCTTGCCCGCGCCCGTGCCGCCCGCGATGCCGATGACGAACGAGGGGATGGTCATCTCTGCTCGATGAACGGGCGGGTAGGGTCTTGAACGTGGCCTTCTGCCGTCGCAGCGCGCGCGGTGACGGTGCCGTGAGTGTGGATGCGGGGGGTGTGTGGGCCCGCGGTGCTTCGTGTCGACCCGCGACGCTTACCCGTGTGGCGCGCCGAGTGCGGGACGTGACGGCAGACGACGGCCCATCGGGCGTACCGGACGAAGGCGAGGAACCGGCGGGCGTACCGGCGGAGATGGAGACGTTCCGCGTGTACGAGAGCGCTCGCCGCGGGGATTCGCTCGCGTTCGTTCGCGTGCCTGCGGACCCGACGACGGACGAACCGGGCGCGTACGAGGTGACGGCGATCGCTCGCGACGGGCACGACGCCGAGGGCGTCGCTGAGTTGCATCCCGGGATGGTGGTGTCCGCGACGTTGGACTGGCAGACCGAGCCGCCGACGGTCGCGGCGCTGGACGTCGTTCGCGACACGCGGTTCTCGTTCGCGCGCGACGTCACGGGGTTGTTCGAGGCGGCGCGCGAGACGTGGGCGGACGCGAAGCGCCGCGGCGAGGGCGTGAACTCGCGCGTGACGCGGAACACGGACGGTGCGGAGAACGGTGCGCTGTACACGTTCGCGGAACAACCCGGGGAGCGCGACCTCTTCGAGGAGTTCCGGACGGGCGCGCGCCCTCTCGACCCGCTGTTGGCGCGGGTCGACGCGGGCGACCGCGACGGCGGGGCGCGCGAGGTGTTCGTGCTCGACCCGGTCGACGAACGCTGCGTGGTGGTGTACGTCGCGCTCGACCGCGACGGGATGCTCGCGTCGACGGTCCGCGACACGTACGACGTCGACTGACGACGGCGTCCCCGCCGGAGGTCGTGACCGGGAGTGCCGAGATGCGCCTCAGTTCGTCGAGTCGCTACTCTCGGAGTCGCCCGCTGGCAGGACTCGGCCGACGACCGGGAGCGCGGAGGAGTCAAGTGGCGACCATCGGCGAGCGGTCACGCCGTCGAGCGTCTGGAGGCCGCCGAGGGTAGCGAGCGCGTACCCGAGGAGGACGAGTGGCGCGTTCGGTTCCGCGCGACAGGTGCCGACGCTCCCGCCGTACCGGATGACGTTGCGGACCGGGTCGTACCGGAAGTACCACCCGTCGCTCGCGCCCTGCAGGCAACTCGCGCCGTTCCAGACGACGCCGCCGACGAACGCGAGCACGCCCACGGGGACGAGCAACGTCGGGAGGACGAGCCGGTACCGCCGGGTCGCGAGCGCGGCGACGACCGGGAGCGTCGATGCGCCGATGGCGTACGGGAAGAGGTAGACCTCGTGGCCCCAACGCGTCCCGAAGGTGACGGCGACGAGGCTCGCGAGCAGGAGGGCGGTGGTGGCAGCGACGAGTACGACGCCGACGAGCGGTCGTCGGTCCATCTGTCGGGAATCCGAGGTCGGGCGGTGAAAAGCTTGTGCCGCGTCCCGTCCTCGACGAGCGCCCGACCGCGTCGTCCGGGACGCTGCGGGGCCCCGCGGTCGGCGTCAGTCGTCGTAGTCGAACCGGCGGACGGTGCCGTCGGCGTAGATGACGACGATCTCGTCGCGGCCGTCGTCGTCGACGTCGTCGAGGACGGGCGCGGCGAAGGCGCGGTCGTCGTGGCCGACGCTCGCGAGCGTCCGGCCGGTCTCGGGGTCGAGGACGGCGACGGTGCCGTCGTGTGCGGCGACGGCGAGTTCCGCGTTGCCGTCGCCGTCGACGTCGCCGGCGACCGGCGGGGGCATCATCTGGACGGCGTCGCTCGCGACCGTCGTCTCCCAGACGACCTCGCCCGTGGTGGCGTTCAGGCGCGCGACGGTGCCGTCGTCGCTCGCGACGAACGCGCCGCCGCCGGCGTCGTCCCGGACCACCGCGCTCGTCGCGGTGAGGTCGCTGCGCGTGGTCGTCCACGCGCGCTCGCCGGTGCCGTCGACCGCGAACACGAACCCGGTCGGGGTGCCCGCGTAGAACTCGGTGACGCCGTCGGCGTCGGCGTCCCCGTGCCCGAGCCACGTCACCGCCTCGCCGTCGAGGGGGACGTTCCAGTCGACGCCACCGGACGCGGTGTACGCGGTCATCGCGCCGGTGCTGTCGGCGACGACGACCTCGACCGCGCCGTCGGCGTCGACGTCGTCGACGACGGGCGACCCCCAGACGTAGCCGTCGCGGTCGTCGCGCCACGCCACGCCACCGTCCGCGTCGAGGACCTGGACGAGGCCGCGCGAGTCGACGACGACGACCTCGGGCGCGGCGTCGCCAGTGACGTTCGCGACGACGGGTTTCGTGTACCCGTACGCCGAGAGTTCCCACTCGCGCTCGACCTCGCCACCGGGCGCGTACGCGACGACGACCTGCTCGGTCGTGGTCGCGAGCACCTCCGTGGTGCCGTCCCGGTCGTAGTCCGCGACGGTGACGTCCGCGACCGCGTGCACCGTGCAGTTCGCGCTCGGAACGGGGTCGCGCCAGCGTTCCTCGCCGCTCGCGGCGTCGAACGCGACGAGCGCGCACGCGTCCACCGCACGCGTCGAGGAGATGGGCGCGAACACGCGAGACTCGTCCCCGACGGTGCCGACCGCGACCTCGTGGTGGTTGTTGTCCGACGGGACCGCCGAGTCGCTCGTCCACGTCGTCGAGAGCGTCGCCGCGCCGTCGCCGTCGACGAGCGCGCCGGTCGCACCAAGGAGAACGGCGCCCGCGAGGCTCGCCAGGACGACCGCGACCGCGACGACGGTGACCGCTCGCATACGCACGCCTCCGGGATGGACGGGGATAAGCGCCCGCTCTCGACCGCGGCCTTCGACCGGCGAACCACGGGACTGTTCCGGGCGGTCGATTCGACCGGCGAACCACGGGACTGTTCCGGGCGGTCGGTTCGACCGGCGAACCACGGCGCACTTGTACCGCGCTGTCGGAGGTTCGACCGATGCAGGAAGACGGTTCAGGTGGACGCGGGTCCCGACGCCGTGGGCGTCGCGCACTCGCGTCGACGGTGCTCGCGCTCGGAGCGCTCGCGGCGGTCGCGGGCGTCGCGAGCGCGCACGGGACGACGGTGGAGACGCCGCCCGTGCCGTTCGTCGCGCTCGTCGTGGGCGCGGCGCTCGCGGTCGGTGGGACCGCGGTCGGACTCGCCGTCGGCCCGGACCCGCCGACGGGACGCGTCCGAATCGGGTCGCTGGACGCGCGCGTGGTCCGCGCGGTCACCGTCTCGGTGCGCGTCCTCGCGACCCTCGCGGTCGCGGCCGCGGTCGCGTCCGGCCTCACGAGCCGTGCCGCCGTGACGTTCGCGGAGATCCTCGTCTGGCCGATACTGTTCAAGGGGTCGCTCGTCGTCGCCGCCGCCGTCGGCTCGCCGTGGCGACTCGTCTCGCCGTGGCACGTCGCGTACGACGCACTCGCCGCGCTGGAGGGCCGGGAACTGGGCGTCCGCGAGTACCCCGACCGCCTCGGGTCGTGGCCGGCGGTCGTCGGCCTCGTCGCCGTCGTCGGCGTCGCCGAGAACCTCACCGTCATTCCCGACGACGGCCGCCTCACGGTCGTGCTCCTGGCCGCGTACGCGTTCGCGATGCTCGCACTCGGGCTCGCGTTCGGTCGGGCCGCGCTCGACCGCGCCGACGCGTTCGCCGTGCTCTACCGGCTCGCCGGCCGCGTCGCCCCCGTCGCGTACGAGCACGATGCCGGCAGCGAGACCACAGGGGCGGACGGGAGCGAGGCGCACCGGGCGCGCGTCGTCGTCTTCCTCCGGCCGCCGTGGGTCGGGAGCGCGCGACCGCTCGCGGACGTCGCCACCGCCGCGTTCGTCGTCGTCGCCGCGGCGACCGTCACGTTCGACGGCGCCGTCGAGACGACCGCCGCCGCGCGCGCCCTCGCAACCCTCGGCGGGGTCGTCGGCGCGTACGCCGGGCTCGCCATCTACGTCGGGTTCCTCGCGGCGTTCCTCGCGGGCGCCGTCCTCGTTCGTCGCGCCGTCTCGATAGCCGCTGGGGCGCCCGCGAGCACCGACGGCGGTCGGACGACCAGTGAGAGAGTCGAAGCCGGGACCGCCGAGGGCGACCGGCCGACCGCGCCGGCCGCCAGAGTCGGGAGCGCCGACGCCGAGCGCGTGCTCCGATACCTCGCCGCGACCCTGCTCCCCATCGCGGTCGCGTACGACGTCGCGCACAACTATCCCTACGTGCTCGTGAACGCGACGCGACTCCTGGAACGCGCGGTCGGCGCGGTCGGCGTCCCGCTCGCGCTCGACCCGGGGAGCGCGCTCGCGCCGGTCGCCGTGTGGACGACGCAGGTCGCGCTCGTCGTCGGCGGCCACCTCGTCGCCGTCGTCGCCGCGCACCTCGCGACCGAGCGCACGTTCCCCGACCCCCGTCGAGCCCGTCGCGGCCACGCACCGCTCGCCGCGCTCATGGTCGCGTACACCGTCGCCTCGCTCTACGTGCTCGCCGCACCGTGACGCGCGCCGCTGGTCGGATGGACTCCGTACGGCGGCGGGAACCGGCGGTTCGATGCGTGAACCACAATCGTTTTTCTTTGCATTCGACTAGGTGCGTGCATGCAACGACGCCGCCTCCTCCAGTCCGTCCCCGCAGCAGCGGCCGGCGTCGGCCTCGCCGGCTGCCTGAATCAGGGCGACGGCGGGACCGAGACCGATAGCGACCCGACCGACACCGCCGAACCGACGACCACGACCCCCGACGGCCCCTCCGGTATCTACGTCCAGACGTTCATGGACCAGATGGTGATGTCGGGGATGGGCAAGTCGGGCGACCTCCGCGCGATGCTCATGCTCTCCATCCCGCACAACTTCTGGAACATCAACGGGCGGAGCGTCGAGAAGACCGAGACGACGGACGCGGACAGCTTCCACATGATGGCGTCCGTGTTCGACGCGGAGACGAACCAGGTCCTGCCCTCGAGCGTGAACACCGAGGTCGTCCGGGACGGCGAGACGGTCACGCAGGAGGTCACGTACCCGATGCTCTCCCAGCGCATGGGCTTTCACTACGGTGCGAACTTCGAGCTGCCGGACTTCGGCGAGTACGTGGCGCGCGTGAACTTCGAGGGCCTCGGGTCGACGCGGGGCGTCGGCGCGCTCGCCGGGAAGTACGGGGAGTCCGCGAGCATCGAGATTCCCTTCGAGTGGAGCGAGGCCGTCGCCGGCGAGTTCAGCGTCCGCGACGTCGACGCCGGCGGGAAGGCCGGTGCGGTGAAGCCGATGGGGTCGATGAACGCGCCGATGGGCGAACTCCCCGAGCCGGACGCGCTCCCCGGGACCGTCGTCGGGTCGAAGCTCGCCGACGGCGCGAACCTCGTCGCCGCTCACGTCGACGGCGGCGGCCGGTTCGCGGACGACGGCGACTACCTGTACGTCTCCGCGCGCACCCGCTACAACGGGTTCGTCGTCCCGATGATGGGCCTGGAGGCGACGGTGACCCGGGACGGCGAGACGGTGTTCGACGACCGGCTCGCGCCCGTCCTCGACGGCGAGATGGGGTACCACTACGGCGCGGCCGTCGACGGCGTCGAGGCCGGCGACGAGGTGGTCGTTCGCGCGACCACGCCCTCGCAGGTCGCGCGTCACGAGGGCTACGAGCGCGCGTTCCGCCAGCTTCCCGCGCGGTCGTTCACCGTCTGAGACCGACTCGCTCACGGAACCACCCGCCTCGCGGCGGGTTTCGTTCACGCGGTCGCTCCCGACAAACACTAAAGAACCCAACCACCACTCATGCACATGCGTCGGTACCTCGCTCCGGTCCTCGCCTGCGTCGTGGTCCTCGCCGCGCTCGCCGCGCTCCCCGTCGCCGGTCACGGCAACCACCTGACGGCGGACGCGCAGGTCGTCGACGACCACGTCGTCGTCGAACGGTCGTTCATGCTCCAGGACGGGTACGCGGTCGTCCACATCGACAGGGGCGGCCAGATGGGGCAGGCCATCGGGCACGTCGCGCTGTCGGCTGGCCCCGACGAGAACTACGAGATCGACGTCGACGAGGAGTTCCTCTCGCAGATCGATGGCGTCGCGAAGGTCTGGGTGGCGCTCCATCGGACCGACGGCGACGGCGAGTTCGAACCGAACCAGGACACCGCGCTCACGGGCATCCAGGGGCGTGTCGCGGGGTCCGTCATCCCGATCTACGTGAGTGACGACGGGAACGTGAACGTGGTCGCGCGGGACTTCGGGAGTCAACGCATCGACGACGCGTCGGTGACCGTGATGCGCGTGGAGTCGAACCGCTCGGGGTTCGTGGCGGTCGAGGACGAGAACGGGACGGTCGTGGGGTCCGCGCCGGTGTCGGCGGGGACGAACGCGAACGTCTCCGTGCCGCTGGAGTCGTCGTTCTACGAGTCCCTGGACCGGAACGAGTCCGCGGAGTTGACCGCGGCCGTCTACCACGACGACGGTGACGGCGAGTTCGATGCGAGCGCGGACCGTCGGGTGACCGTCGGCGGGACGCCGGTCGCGTCCGCGTTCGGCGTGACGAAGGTCGCGAACGCGAGCCGGACGACGTCCATCGTGGTGACGGCGACGGGGACGACCGCGCCGGCGCCGACGACGACGTCCGCGGGGTCGACGGCGACCGCCGCGGATGGGTCGACGACCGGTTCCGGTGGTACCGGTGGTGCTCCCGGCTTCGGCGCGGTCGCTGCGGCGGTCGCGGTCGTGAGTGCGCTCGTGGCGCTCGGCGTCCGCGGACGCGACTGAGACACGTTCGGGGTTCTGGGGTCGCTCTCGGTTCTCGAAGACCGCCGCCGCCCTATTTTCGGTGTACTATAACAAAAATTTAATACTGGGGACTCGGACGTTCGTGTCGTGATGCGAGAGTCCGAGAACGACGAACGCGACGGTCCGGTCGAGGACGGGGTCGAGCCGTTCGCGCGTGACGGCGTCGACGACGTCTTCGCTGGCGGGCGCGTCGATCCGTCGCTCGTCGAGGCGTCCGTGGACGCGCTCTTCGAGCGGTTCGAGGAGGACACGCCCGAGGAGGTGATGCTCGCGGACCGACGAGCGAGCGAGGCCGACGTCGTTCCGGCGCCACCGGCGTTCGAGGCGTTCGCGGCGGACGTCGACGACCGGCTTGAAGCGACGGACGATTCGACGCCCGACCCCGAGGACGTGGTGGGGTTCGAGGACGCACCCGAGCCGCGTTCGGTGGACGCGAGTGCGTCCGGAGCCGGTGACTCGCGCGAAGTTCCCGGCTCGTCGTTCGATGGGTCGGGCGAACCGGTGGCGGCGGCGGAGTCAGGATGGTGTCCGTCGGAGGAACCGATGGCGGCGGCCGACGGCGAGGACCCGACGCGTGGTGACGAGTCGCTGACCGCTTCCGACGGTGGTCAGGAGTGTGCTTCCGGCACGGATGCGTTCGAGTGGGTGTCGGAGCCGGTGGTCGCGAGGACGGTGCTCGCTGACCCCGAGTCGGTTCGACGGTTCGCGGCGGACGACGGCGACGTGGACGGGGAGACGGGCGTGTTCTCGCGACTGCGGTCGTCGTTCCCGTTCTGACGCGGCCGGGTCGGCGTTGCTACCAGTGCGCTGCGGGGTGTCGGGTGGTGAGCGTGGGGAGAGTGCGAGTAGCGGCGTGGAAGGGAGTGGAGCGGGTTTCGAGGGGGGAGTGGGGTGGGTGCGAGTTCAGGCTTCGAGCGGGTCGTCGAAGAGGCGGGTCCTGGCGGTGTGTTCGTCGACGTGGTCGACGTCGGCGATGCAGTTCACGGAGCAGTACGTGTCGGTTCCGTCGGCGCGGTGTTCGGTGTAGCGGACGTCCGCGCCGTCGATGGCGGTTCCGCACTGCGCACAGGTTTGTGCCATGGTCACTCATACGTCTGTGTAGCATTCTTATTAAGTGTTAGGAAAACTGAAAGAAAACTCCGCGAGGTTTCCGAATAACCGATAGAGATTGTCGGTAGTTATGGGCGCTGCGGTTCCAGAAACTCTCCGCGAGTTGCCGAAGCGGGCCGACGTTCGCCCGAAAGACGTCCGGCCGTACCGAGGTGCGCCCGAACCGACGAGCAGGCCAGGCGGCATGGCACCGCACTTTTCATCGTCGCCGACTCACGCAGGAGTATGCGTCACGCCCTCCTCCGAAGTGCGCGCGAGCGGTTCACCGCACGCCGCCTCCTCGGTCTCGCCGCGTTCGTCGTCGTCCTGTACGCGCTCCTCGACTTCACCGTCGACGGCATCGTTTCGGTCTGCATCGGGCTCGCAGCGGTCGAACTCGTCGGCGTCGTCACCGACGCGGACGCCGTCCCGGACCGCCACGTCAAGGCCGGCATCGGCGCCGTCGTCCTCGTCGGGAGCGTCGTCCTCGCCGTCGAGTTCGCACGCACCGGCGACGGCGAACTCTGGCTCCCAGTCTACACGTTCCTCGCCGGCGCGTGGTTCCTCGCCGACGCCACCGCCGACGCCCGCACCGGAACGAACCCGGACCCACTCGAAGACGTCGACTCCCGGAGCGACGTCATGGCGACGCTGAAGCACGCGAACCGCATCGCGACCGCACTCGAGGACGGCCCCCTCACTCGCAGCGAACTCCACGACGCCTGCGACCTCGACCCCGACGCGGTCGACGACGCACTCGCCATCACCACGAAGCAAGGGATCGTCGTCCGCGACGACGAACGCTACCGGCTCGACCGCTCGGAACTCGGCACCGTCGCGTTCCTCCGCGGCCTCCTCACGCGCCCCATCCGGCGAATCGTCCGACCGGCACGCGTCCTCCTGTCCTGACGACCGTCGACCTATCCTGACGACCGTGCACGCCCGCGGCGGCTCGGAGCGGAGAACGCACGCAGGAACGGCTAATACCTCTACGAGCGTACGTACACGGGTCAGTCTCTGTTTGGATTGACACCCACCATGCAACAACCCGAACAGCACACGCAGTCACGACGCAACGTCCTGAAGACCGCCGGTATCGCCACCGTCGCCCTCCTCGCACTCCCCGGTGCAGCAGCGGCGAAGACCACCCCGAAGGGCAACGGCTACGGGAACGGGAACGGTATCGGTGCGTTCCTGAACGCGCCCGCGGAGTTCAAGAACTCGCCCGTGTGGACCGGCGGTATCGAGAACCACAAGCGCGAATCGACGGTCACCGTCACCGTTGGCGCGATGACCGACGTCGACGTCCCCAACGTTCCCATCCCGAGCGCCCCGGTCGCGTTCGCGCCGCAAGCGATCGTCGTCTCGCCCGGCACGACCGTCGTCTGGACGTGGCCGACGTACGAGGAACCGGTCGCGGGCATCCCGCACGACGTCGTCGCGCTCGACGGGTCGTTCGACAGCGGCCTCCAGTTCCCCGAGACCGCGACGGACTTCTCGCACACGTTCGAGGAGCGCGGCACGTACCTGTACTACTGTACGCCTCACGGCGCTCCGTTCCCGGTCGAGTCGTTCCTCGGGTTCGAGGTCCTGAACGAGTTCGGGATGCGCGGCGCCGTCGTCGTCGCCTGACGGAGCGAGAGCGAGTTGACGGCCCGAGCGAGCCGTTCGTCCGACGACGAGGACTGCGTCGCTGGAACTCACCCGATGCCGGTTCGCTCGTAGAACGGGGGTGCGCGTCGGTCGTGGTGGGTCGGACCAGCCCCACGCTGGGCCGTCGACGCGTTCGGTTCAGTCCTCGGCGTCCAGTGGGTCCTCGAGTTCGCCGGCGATGGCTTCGAACGCGTCCGTCGCGGTGACGACGCCGACCGCACGACCGTCGTCCTCGACGACGGCGAGCTCCTGGTTCGCCGCCTGGAACGCGTCGATCGCCTCACTCACCGGCATGTCCACCGGGACGGTCATCGCGTCCACGGCGACGTCCGCGAACGTCTTCTCGCCCGCGTCGAGCGCCTGCCGTTCGTCGAGCAAGGACTGCGTGTAGACGACGCCTTCGACGTCGTCGAGGTCCTCGCCGACGAGCGGGAATCGCGTATGCGGCGTTCCGTGGATGGCCTCGAAGTTCTCCGCGGTCGACGCCCCCGTGGAGACCGCGACGACGTCCTCGCGGTCGACCATGATGTCGCCGACCTGGATGCGGTCGATGGCGAGCGCGTTCATCACCTCGCGCCGACGCTCCTCGGGGAGGCCGGCGCCCGAGAGCGCGTCACCCATCCGCGCCATCAACTCGCCGCGACTCCGGCCGCCCTCGCTGCCGTCGCCGTCCTCGCCCTCGATCTCCTCTTCGGCCCACGACCGCGTTATCTCGACGCCGAACGCCGCGAGCATCGCCTTCGCGAGCCAGTCCGCGAACGTGATGATGGGTCCGAATATCTTCGTCCACCAGTAGAGGATGGGCGCGCCGTACTTCGCGACCTGCTTCGAGCGCTCGATGCCGAGGTACGTCGGCGCCTGCTCGCCGACGGTCAGGTGGAGGATGTTGATGACGCCGTAGGAGAGCGCGGCCGCGAGGAACGTGTGGCCGCCCTCGCCGCCGCCACCGCCGCCGACGAGGCCGCCGAGGCCGACGCCCGAGAGCGCTGGCTCGATGGCCGGCCGGACCGCGGACACGACCGGGTCAAGGAGCGCGGCGAGCGCGGGTTCGGCGGCGATACCGAGCCCGACGCTACAGATGGTGATGCCGAGCTGGCAGCCCGAGAGGTATATCTCGAGGCGTTCGGTCATCTCCCACGCGCGTTCCAGGCCGCGAGACCCCGTGAACGCGGCCTCCTCGAACTGCCGGACGCGCGTCATCGCGAACTCGATGGTGACGAAGTACCCGTTCCCGAGCAGGAGGACGACGCCCGCGAACAGCCGTAGCAACGTTGTCGTCTCGACCATTCTCGTTCGACGCCACTCCCTACGCCCGGATAAACGCTATCCATCGCATCCTTGGCCGACGAACGGCGCGAGCGGGTTCGACCGTCAGTTCTCGCGGGCGGTGGCGCCCTGACGGGTCAGCGCTCGCGCGCGACTGCGAGCCGCCGGTCCATCTCGGCGTCGACCTCGGCGGCGAGTTCGTCGGTGGGTTCGTCGAAGTCGTCGGCCCACTTCTCGAAGAATCCGGTGACGCCGAGGTAGGTGACGGCGTCGTAGATCGCTCGTCGGTCCTCGAAGCCGTCGGGGAGGCCGCCGGCGCGCTCGCGGTAGCCGTCGTAGAACGCTCGCGCGTGGCGTTCGGTCCCGGGGTCGTACCGGGAGTCGACGAACTGCCGTCGCGTGCGCTGGAGTTCGCGGACGGGGTCGCCGACGTGCGCGAGCTCCCAGTCGAGGAGGCCGACGGTCGGCGCGCGCTCGGCGGTATCGGACGAGTGGGCGTCGTGCACGATATCGGACGAGTGGGCGTCGTGCAGGAACTGGTTCGGGCGTGCGGGGTCGCCGTGGCAGAGCGCGGCAGGGGCGTCGCGGAGCGCGTCGCGTTCGTCGTCGACGAGCGCGAGCACGTCGTCGTAGTGGTCGTCGAACCGGCCGCCGTCGGCGCGGTCGCGCGACCACCGTATCTGGTCGGCGAGGAGGGCCGGCCAGGGTTCGGGGTCGACGTGGAGTTCGCGTGCGTCGCCGCCGACGACCCGGCCGTGGTCGTCGAACCGTTGGTCGTGGACGGCCGCGAACGTCCTGCCGACGGCGCGTGCGAACGCCGCGCGGTCGTCGTCGTCGGCGTCGCGCCACGCGCGCCAGCCGATGGTGCCGTCGACGTCGGCGGTGACGACGTACGGCGGGTCGGCCGCGTCGTCGGTCGCGCTCGCGAGCACCGTCGGCACCGGGACGGTGACGTTCGCGTCGACGTACGCGAGGACGCCGCACTCGCGGGCGGCCCGCGACGGGTCGCCGTCGACGGCGACCTTGCAGTACGCGCGGTCGCCGTCCGCGAACTCGACGCCTATCGTGCGATTGCCGTCGTTCCACGACGGGCCGGCGTCGCCGGCCGCCGCCACCTCGCGCTCGGGGAACGCGGCCGCGAGCACCGAACGGACTACCGGGGAGACCTCGACGTCGGGCATCGTTCGTGGACGACGACCAAGCGCTCGAAAACCCTTGGGGTCGTGTGCGTGCCCGTCTCACGGTAATTCGGTCGGCGACGGGTCGAGCCGAGAGCAACCGGCAAGCAACTGGCAGGCTGTCTCTAAGCCTCTGCAAGTCCTACATCAACGTTGGTGTAAGAAATGAGTGAATCACAGTCCAAGGGCAACGTCGGCATCGTCTCCGAGCTGTATCGCGCGTACAACGACGGCGACGCGGACGCTGCCGCCGGATACCTCGCGGACGACATCGAGTGGCGAACGGCGTTCGAGACGGTCCACGGCGCCGACGCCGTCATCGAGACGTCGTTCCAGCCGGACGGCGAGTACGAGTTCGTCGTCGACGTCGACGAGTACCTCGACGCCGGCGACACCGTCGTCGCCTTCGGCTCGTTCGACGTCGGAACCGAGGACGGCGAGGTCCACGAGATCGAGATGGTGCACCGGTTCGACCTCGCCGACGGCGAGATCGTCAGGTTCCGCGGCTACCCGGACTCCAGACGGCTCGAACCGTTCATGGGACCGGAAGCGGACGCGACCAGGCTCATGGCGCGCGAGAACGCCGCGATCCTCGGCAAGCACGACCTCGGCTTCGTCGACGAAGCGTACGCCGAGGACGTCGTCATCCACATGATCCGCGCCGGCGACGACGACCCGGTCGCGTCGCGCGACGACGTCAAGACCGTCTACGGCGACTGGCTCGAGGCGTTCCCGGACCTCGAGATCGAGGTGCACGCGACCGTCGCGCAGGACGACGTCGTCATGCAGTACTTCACGTTCCACGGCACGCACGACGGCGAGTTCCGCGGTATCGAACCGACGGGGAAGGACATCTCGGTGGACGGCTTCCACATGCGCCGCATCGAGGACGGCGAGGTCGTCGAGATGGCTTCGGTCGCGTCGATGGCGGACCTCATCGCCCAGCTCGACCTCGAGTACCCGCTCGCCGCGTAGACGGGTCGCCTCCGTCGCGCAATCGACGGGTCGCTGCTGCCGCGTACTCGACGGCGTCCCCGTCCCGATTCTTCCGCGACTGCAACACTGGGAGCGAACCGGGGATAATACGTGCTGGCGGTCGATGGTAGCGGTATGACGCGGACGATAGCCGATCTCCTCGACGGGAACCTGGCGCACGCCGACGCGTACGCCGACCGGTTCGACGACCTACAGAACGCCCAGCACCCCGATGCCGTCTCGGTGTGCTGCTCGGACAGCCGCGTCCTTCAGGACGAACTCTGGGGGAACGACGACCCGGGGCGCGTGTTCACCGTCGGGAACATCGGAAACCGCGTCGTCCAGCGGTCCAGGGACGGTGAGACGGTCGTCTCCGGGGACGTCCTCTACCCGCTCGCGTACACCGGCACGAAGACCGCGGTCGTCGTCGGCCACACCGGGTGTGGCGCGGTGACGGCGACGTACGACGCCGTCCGCGCCGACCGCCAGGCTGCCAGCGACGCGCCGGGCGTGGCGGGCGACGGGTCGACGCCCGCGGACGCCCCGGACCCGGTCCCGGCCGACCGCCATCCGGCGGGCGTCAGGCGCTGCATCGAACTCCTCCGGCCGCGCGTCGCACCCGGCGTCGACGAACTCCCCGCCGACCTCACGCACGCGGACGCCGTCAACCACCTCGTCGAGTACAACGTCGACCGGCAGGTCGAGGCGCTCCGCGACAGCGCGGACGTCCCCGACGACGTCGGCGTCTTCGGCGTCGTCTACGACTTCCAGGACGTCTACGGCGGCGCGCGCGGCGAGGTGCACGTCGTCAACGTCGACGGCGAGCGCGACCCCGAGCGCATCCGGGACGCGAACCCCGACGTCGACGACCGCGTCACGCGCCGGTTCCAGTACTGAGCGCCGAGGGTCGCGAGCGACGCGAGCGGTTCAATCCTCCAGCGTCCGAGCGTCGAGGGGGTCGGCGTCGGCGCGGACGGCGCGGTAGACGCGCTCGCCCCATTCGCGGGCGACGTCGTCGTCGGTGTCGACGAACACCGTCGCGAGGCCCGTCCGGTCGTCGTAGCCAGCGATGCCGACGCGGTCGTCGAACACGGCGAGCCCGTACGGCAGGGTCTCTCGCGTCCGGATGGTCAGGTGGCCGGCGGCGATGGCGTCTCGGGCGCGCTCGGGGGCGGTCTCGAGGAGCTTCTCGGCGGCCGAGCGCCGATAGACGACCTCGGTCTCGGTTCCGTCGAGGACGTGGTCATCGCGCCCGCGACGCACGGGTGGCGTCATCGGCGTGGTGTTGAACCCGCGGAACGTCTCGGAGTCGGCGGCGAGTTCCGCGAACCGCTCGACGGGCCGATACGGGTCGTCGGGGTCGGCGACGGTGACGGTCGCGTCGACGAACGGCTCCAGGACGAACTCCTGGTGGTCGGGACAGACCGCGTCGAGGAGTGGCGCGAGGCGGTCGGCCGTCCGAACGGTCGCCTCGAACCGCAGGACTTCCTCGGCGACGGCCTCGCCGCGCCCGGTGAGGTGGAGGCGACCGTCGTCCTTCTCGACGAACTCGTGCTCGTCGAGCCAGCGCGCGAGACGGTGACTGGTCGCGCGCGACACGTTCAGGTGCGCTTCGATCTCTCGTCGGTCCATCGGGCCGGCGAGGAGCGCCTCGAGGACGGGACCGTGCCGGACGACGTCGGCGAGAGCGTCCGCGTCGAGGCGGTCACCGGTCGCGGCGAGGCGAGTCCCGAGGTGGCGTCGGTTCCGGGCGTTCTCGAGCACGGACTCCAGGACGGGCGACCCCGGCACCGGGTCGTCGTCGCCGACCCCCCGCTCGTCGGCGTCCGTCCGCGGGTCGTCGTCGCCGACCCCCCGCTCGTCGGCGTCCGTCCGCGGGTCGTCGTCGCCGACCCTCCGCTCGTCGGCGTCTCGGTCAGTGCTCGTCGGCGTCGTCGGCCGGTGTCCGTCGCCGGGCATCACTTCTCTGCATAGAGGGACGCTAGCACGTGACGTAACGTTTCTCGTTCGTCGAGCGAACGCCCGTTCGCGGCGTGAGACGCAATCCGCACCGCGAATTCCCGTTCGTCGCGTGACCCGATGCGGTCGGCTCGAACGCCGTTCGCGTGAATGAGGCCAACGCGTCCGCGAACGAAGGCGCAGTATGGCATCCATCGACACCGGTCGAGCCGACCGCGACGCCCTCGAGACCGACGTGCACGGCACCGTCCACTGGCCGGGCGACCCCGAGTACGACGACGCCCGACGCGTCTGGAACGCGATGATAGACCGTCGCCCGGCCGTCGTCGTGCGGTGTCGTGGCGTCGCCGACGTCCGTAGCGCGCTCGCGTTCGCTCGCGCCGACGACCGCGCAGTGTGCGTGCGCGGCGGCGGCCACAACGTCGCCGGCACCGCGATCGCGGACGACGCCGTCGTCGTCGACCTCTCCGACCTGACCGCGGTCGGGGTCGACCCGGACGCGCGAACGGCGTGGGTGCAGGGCGGCGCGACCTGGGCGGACGTCGACCACGAGACGCAGGCGTTCGGGCTCGCCACGCCCGGTGGCGTCGTCTCCGAGACGGGCGTCGGCGGGCTCACGCTCGGCGGCGGCATCGGGCACCTCCGCCGGCGGTACGGGCTCGCGTGCGACAACGTCCGCGCGGTCGACCTCGTGACCGCCGACGGCGAGTACGTGCACGCGACCGACGACTCGCACCCCGACGTCCTCTGGGCGCTCCGCGGCGGCGCCCGGTCACTGGGCGTCGTCACCGCGTTCGAGTACGACCTCCACCCCGTCGGCCCGGACGTGGCGACGTGCTTCGTCGTCTACGACGCCCGGGACGCGCCCGAAGTCATGCGGCAGTACCGGGACTGGGCCGCGACCGCACCCGACGCCGTCAGCACGCTCACCGCCGCCGGCGTCATCCCCGACGCGGAACTGTTCCCGGCGACCGTCCTCGACGACTCGAAGCTCGCGGTCCTCGGCTGTCACGCCGGCGACCCGGCGACCGGGCAGGACGAGCTCGCGCCGCTCCGCGAGTTCGCGACGCCGCTCGCGGACGAGAGCGGCGTGAGGGCGTACGCGGACTTCCAGCAGCTGCTCGACGAGGACTACCCCGACGGCATGCGGTACTACTGGAAGTCGCTCTACCTCGACGGCCTGCCGGACGCCGCCGTCGACCGGCTCCTCGACTGGGCCGAGCGCGCGCCGTCGCCGCTCTCGACCGTCGACGTCTGGCACCTCGGCGGCGCGATCGACGACGCTGACCCGCCAGCGAGCGCGTATCCTGCCCGCGACGCGCCGTGGCTCCTCGGCGTCGAGGCGAACTGGGAGGACCCCGCTGCCGACGACGCGAACGTCGCGTGGGTCCGCGAGTGCCTCACCGACCTCAGCGAGTTCACCGACGGCGCGTTCTACGTGAACTTCCCCGGGTTCTTCGAATCCTACGACGAATCGATGCGCGCGACCTTCGGCGACGCGTACGAGCGACTGAAGGCCGTCGTCGGCGAGTACGACCCGAACGGACTGTTCGCTGGAGGTGGGCCGACGGAGGCCGACGACCCGGGGACCGCAACCCAGGACGACCCGGGGGCCGCAACCGACTGACCCCGGGGCCTGCTCCGCGCGGTCGACAACCGTCGGCAAACGGTGACAACCCCTTCGGGCCTCTGTGCGGTAGTTGGTAGCATGGCCACTGAATCCGGGTCAGTCCCGCACGAACTCGACCCCGATGCGTTCCGGGAACTCGGCTACCGGACCATCGACGTCATCGCGGACTACTACGACTCCCTCGACGACCGCCCGGTCTACGTCCAGGCCGCCCCCGAGGACGTCGTCGCCGCGTTCGACGAACCCCTCCCCGAGTCCGGCGTCGACCCGGACCGCATCCTCGACGCCATCGAGACCGACGTCATCCCGTACGCGACGCACAACCCGTCCCCCCGGTTCTTCGGGTTCGTCATGGGCGGCGGCCAACCGATTGCGACTCTCGCGGACGCCGTCGCCGCCGCGGTGAACATGAACGTCGGCGGCTGGCATCCCGCACCCTCAGGGACCGAGGTCGAACGCACCGTCGTCGAGTGGCTCGCGGACGCCATCGGGTACCCGACGGACGCGATGGGGTTCCTGACGAGCGGCGGGACGATGGCGAACGTCGTCGCCGTCCTCACCGCGTTCCGCGACCACACGAACCACGAGACGCGACAGATGGGGCTCCAGGGCGAGGACCGCCCGACGTACACGCTCTACGTCGCCGACCACGAGTGCCACTCGAGCATCTACCGCGCCGCGGACATGCTCAACCTCGGCCGCGATGCGGTACGCCTCGTCCCCTCGAACGACGACTTCACGATGAACGTCGACGCACTCGAAGCCCGCCTCGACGCGGACGAGGCCGACGGCGACGAGCCGTTCTGCGTCGTCGGACAGGCTGGCTCGATCAACGTCAGCGCCATCGACCCGCTGGAGGACATCGCCGCGGTCTGCGAGGCCCGCGACGTCTGGTTCCACGTCGACGGCGCCTGCGGCGCGGTCGGCGCGATGCTCCCCGAGCTCGCGGACCGATACGCCGGCCTCGACCGCGCGGACTCCGTGACGCTCGACCCCCACAAGTGGCTGAACGTCCCTTACGAGTGCGGGGCCGTGCTCGTCGACGACCAGGACGCGCTCGCGGAGACGTTCGCGATGCACGCCGCGTACCTCCGCGGGTCGGTCGCGGAGACGCCCGCGGAGTTCGACTACTACGAGTTCGGCCCGCAGATGTCGCGGGGGTTCCGCGCGCTCAAGGTCTGGGCGACGTTCAAGCACCTGGGCGTCGACGGCTACCGCGCCCACCTCCGCGGTGGCATCGCGCGCGCCGAGCACCTCCACGAGCGCGTCCGCGACCACGACGACTTCGAGACCGTCCAGGAGCCGAACCTGTTCATCTACTCGTTCCGGTACGCCCCCGCCGACGTCCAGGCAGCATTCGAGGCCGGACGCGGTGACGAGACCCACCCCGGCGAACCCATGGACCGCGTTCACGAGTACGTCGACCGCCTGAACCAGGCGCTCGTCGACGAGGTCGTCGACAGCGGCCTCGCGTTCCTCACGACCACGCTCGTCCACGACCGGCGGACGCTCCGCATGTCCATCTGTAACCATCGGACGACCGACGACGACATCGACGCCGTGTTCGACGCGCTCGCCGACACCGGCGCGCGACTCGACGCGGACTGGCGCCCCGAAGCGAGCCTCCCCCTCTGACGCGGTCGCAACTCTCGAAGACGGTCACCGCACTCTCGAAGACGGTCGCCGACCCTCGAACGCGGTCGCGGAGGCTGCACGGTCTGACGGGACTTTTGTACGGTCGCGTCCAGTGGAGAGACGAATGCGGACGAGTTTCAACATCCCGGACGAGGTCGTCGCCGAGTTCGACCGCGTCTGGCAGGACGAGGGCATCGAGAACCGGTCGCGTGCCGTTCGGGAGGCGATGCTCGAGTACGTGGAATCGCACTCGCGCCTGGAGGCGACGACGGGCGAGGTCGTCGCGCTCGTCGGGTTCGACTACCGGCATCACGACGTCATCCGCGAACTCCACGGCGTCCAGCACGATTTCCAGAACGTCATCCTGAACACGAGCCACACGCACCAGGGCGAGTGGTGCCTGGAGTCGCTGTACTGTCGCGGCGACGCCGAACGCGTCCGCGACCTCGTCTACTCGCTCCGAGACTTCGACGCCGTCCGCCGCGTGAAGGTGATGGTCATCCGCGACGGCGACGAACACTGACCGAGCCCGCGAGTGGACCCGTGGGGCGAGGTCTCGCGGCCGTCACCCCGTGATGAAGTCCGTGAACTCGTACTGGTGGTCCTCGACCTCGAACACCTGGTAGAACCCCTGCGGGTCGCCGTTCTCGTCGAGGTCGAGCGGGCCGCTGACGCCCTCGTAGTTCACGTCCGCAGCCGTCCCGCCGTTCTGGAGGACGCGCTTCGCCTCCTCGAACGAGAACACCGTCTCGCCCTCCGGGCGCGTGACGTCGCGGACGACGTCCGATATCGCCGGGCCCGTGAACGACTCGGCGGCCTCGATCGCGATGGCGGCGAGCGTCACCGCGTCGTAGCTGTACGCCGCCCACACCGACGGGTCCTGCCCCCAGATGGAGCGGAACTCGTCGCTGAAGCGCTGGTAGCTCTCCTGCTCGACGGGCGCGCTCTGCGTGACGCCGACGAGGGACTCCTGGCTGCCCTCGGGCGTGTTCGCGAGCACGCTCTCCGCGAGCGTGCTCTCCGCACCGAAGTAATCCACCTCCTGGTGGTACCCGCGCTCGTACGCCTCCGTGACCATCGTCGCGAACTCGCTGCCGTACGTCACGAACAGCCACGCGTCCGCGCCCGACGCCCGCATCGCCTCCAACTCGTCCACGAACGACTCGCCGCCCTGCGGATGCGTGCCCTCGTACGCGATCTCGCCGTCGTACGCCGACCGGAACACCGACGACAGCGAGTTCCCGTACCCGTTCTCGATGGACGTCACCGCGACGCTCTCGTAGTCGCCGTCGGCGACGAGGTTCGCGAGCGCCGCACCGAGCGCGGTCCCACTCGGTGCCGTCCGGTTGAGCGCGGAGAGCTCCGAGAGCGCCGCGCTCGTCGAGTGCTGACTGATCTGGACGACGTCGCTCCCCGAGACCACGTCCTCGTGGATGGCCTGCGTGACGCCGCTCCCGATGCTCCCGACGAGCAGCGGCACCTCGACCTGGTCGACGAGACGTTCGGCGGCGTCCACGCCGCCCGCGGGCGTGCTGTCGTCGTTCTCCAGTTCGACGACGAGCGGGTCCGAGCCCTCGCCGATACCGACCGCGTTGATCGCGGTGAGCGCGTTCCGGAGGCCGCGCTCGTTCCGCCGGCCGAACGCCGCGAGCGACCCGGACTCGGACTGGATCATCCCGACCGTGTACTCCTCGCGACCGCTCGTATCGCCCGTGAGCGCGTTCCGGACGCCGCTGATGTCGAGACAACCGGCGGTCGCACCGAGCGCACCGGTGCCGGCGAGCGCGAGGAACCCGCGCCGCGTCCGCGCGGTCGACCGCGAGGACGACTCACGCATCGTCCTCACCTCCGAAGCCGCCGGGGCCACCATCTGGCGCGGTCGACGGGTCGTCGCCGGCGTCGAGCACGCTCGGCTCCGACTCGCCGCCAGCGTCGCTCGCTGGCGCAGTTGCGCCCACGTTGCCGTCCGCGTCCGCGGCCGTCTCGAACTGGTCGAGCGCCGCGGACAACTGTCCAGCCTGTTCCGCGAGCGTGCTCGCGGACTGACTGACCTCCGTGAGCGCCGTCGTCTGCTCCTCGGCGGCCGCCGCGACGTTCTCCGCCTCCGCGCTCGTCTCCTCGCCGATGGACGCGACGTCGTCGACCATCGCGACCGCCTGGTCCGTCGACGCCGCCTGCTGCTGGCTCGCCGCCGATATCTCCTGCACGCCGACGTTCGTCTCCTCCGTGTAGTCCGCGATGTCCTCCAGGGCGCCGACGGCCTCCGCGACCGCGTCCTTGTTCGCCGCGACGCGCTCGCGGGTCCCGTGCACGGTCTCGACGGCGTTCCCCGTCTGGGCCTGGATGCTCTCGAGGCGCTCCTCGATGTCCTCCGCCGCGTCCTTCGTGTCCGCCGCCAGCTCCTTGACCTCCTGCGCGACGACCGCGAACCCGCCACCGTCCTCACCGGCGGCGTCCGCACCGCCGCGACTTGCTTCGATGTTCGCGTTCAACGCCAGCATGTTCGTCTCCTTCGCGACGTCCTGGATGAACCCGAGGAGCTCGTCGACCTTCGCGATCTCGTCCTCGAGGCGCTCTATCTCCGCGACCGCCTCGTCGGACTCCGTCTCGATCGCTTCCATCCCCTCGATGGCCTCCTGTGCGGCCTCGCGGCCCTGCTTGCCCGCTTCGGCCGTCCGCTCGGCGACGTCGGCGACCTGGTTCGAGGACGCCGCGATCTCCTCGGTCGTCGTCGACAGGTCGTTCATCTCCTCGTTCATCACCTGGAGGCTCTCGCTCTGCCGGTCCGTCCCGTCACTGATCTCCTGGATGGACTCGGTGACCTGCTGGCTCGCAGAGCGCACCTCCTCGCTAGACGCCGTCACCTCCTCGCTCGCGGTCGCGACGTCCTCCGCGAACGCCTTCACCTCCGCGGTCGTCCGTTCGAGGTCGACGATCATCTCGTTGAACGCCTCCGCGATCTCCGCCATCGCCTCGTTGTCGGCGTCCGCGTCCATGCGTTCGGTGAGGTCGCCGTCGGCGACGGACTCCATGACGCGCCCGTACTCCGCGGCCTTCGCCTCGAGGTGCTCGTTCACGCGCTGCGTGCGTTCGCGCGCCGCCTCAGCGTTCTCCCGCGCTGTCTCCGCCTCCGTCAGCGTCGTCTTGAGTGACTCGCGCATGTTGTCGAAGCCGTCGTAGAGCCGGCCGATGTTGTCGATGCGTCGCGTCGACAGGTCGACGTCGAGGTCGCCGTCCTCCATCGCCTCGGTCTTCGCGGTGAGGCGGTCGATGGCGACCGCGGTGTTCCGTCCGAGGACCGCGCCGACGAGGCCGACGAGGAGCACGCCGACGAGCGTCGCCGCGGCGCCGTAGTCGCGGACGCGCTGCACGAACCCGTACGCCGCGCTCTCGGGCGTGTGAACGAGCACGACCCAGTCGGTGTTCCGGACCTGCGCGAACCCGACGACCGCGCGCTCGCTCGTCGGCAGCGGGTACGACTGGCTGCCCAGCAAGCCGGCGGTCGCGACCGTCGTCGTGCCGGGGTTCGTCGGCCCGCCGCTGCGCGCCTGTGCGAGCGGCCCGCCGTTGTCGTAGCTCGCGAGCAGTTCGCCGTTGTACTCGTCGGCCATCACGCGGTCGTTCCCGTCGACGACCATCGTCACGCCGCTCCGCGTCGTACTCTGGAGGTTCACGGCGTACGCGTGCATGTTCACCGTGTAGACGATCGCGTGGTCCGAGTCCTCGTGCACCTGCTTCGTGTACGCGACCAGCGGGAGCGGGACGTCACCGAGCGTGCGCTCGTACGGCTCGGAGACGGTGACGCTCGCCGCCGGGTCCGCCGCGGTCTCCGACCACGGTTCGCCGATGCTGGAGAGGTCGCGGCCGACGGCGTCGTCGGTCGTGCTCGCGACGACCTCGCCCGAGGAGACGTTCACGTAGTGTATCGCCTGCGCCCCCACGGGTAGTTCGAGGAGGCGACTCGAGATGGCGGACTGGATGCGCTCGCGGTCGCCGCTCGCGACGGGCGCGGACCGCGACAGCATGTCCACCGTCAGTTCGTTGTTGTCGTTCCACGTCTCGAGCTTCTCGGCCTCCTGTGCGGCGAGCGTGGCGTAGTCCTCGTCCGTGCGCTGTTCGACGTCCTCCTGGATGAGTGCGGTGCCGACGAACCCGACCAGCCCCACCGAGAGGCCGAGGACGAGCAACGCGATGCCGAACTTCACCGCGTAGTTCCGACGTATAACGTTCGGTACCAACCCCCGTATCCCTACCATGAGCGCATCACGCGAGAGTTCAACCATAATGACAGGGGGCCCATGGTAGGGGCCGTCACTAAATTCCTAATGGCGGGACGAAAGTTTACACTCAAACCACCCTGAAACGCCCCACAGTGGCGGTCTCAGCGGTCGCGGCCGTGACAGAAGACCGCAATTCCGAACGGCATCGACCCCAGACCAATACGCATCAAAATTCGGATCGGTCTGGAGGTGTCACCGAGAGCACGCCCGCAGCGCACTCACCGACTCTCGCGCTGCTCGACCTTGTTCAACTCGGAGAATTTCACCATTTGGCGGTTGAATACTGGAGGTAGAACGACAACCTACGGGTCGCAAATCCAATCAAGTCACCCATTCTCGCGTTGCTGTCGAAGCGTGGCCTTTGCACGTTCTACGTAGGAGTTCGTCGACCAGCTGCGGGCATCACTCATCTCAGCCAACAACCCCTCAGCAGTGTCGGGTGAAATCGCATCGTTGCGAACCAGCGCAGTGAGGAGGATGGGCGTCGTGACGAGGCGGGTCTCGGCTAGCGAGGCGTGGACGAGCGCAAGTCGATTGAATTCGTCGCAGAGCAGTTGTACGGCATCGATATCGTTCGCCAGCGTGACCGCCGTGTTCTCGCCATCGTCCAGGGGGAACGTCTCGTCCAGTTCGACGGAACGAGTCTCGAACGCAGAGCGACGGTCGAGAACCGCCTGTGCCGCCTCACCGGATGCGTCGTCGTAGGACGCAGTCTCGGTGAGTTCGTCGATGACCTGCTCTGGGACGACCACGGTGTGCGAATCAAGGAGGAGGTCGAGTGGATTCGCTGAGTCCCCTGCCACTGTCCCGAGGCTTACGAGAGCCGACGTGTCGGCGACTATCAGACCCATCTACGAGTCGGCCAGCTCCTCCGCGACCTCGTCCACGAATTCGTCGGTCAGTTGCTCCTTCAGCAGTCGGAAGTTGGCGGCTTCCTCGTGCCCGACGAGGTCTTTCAGTTCCTCGAACGTGATGTCGTCGTCGTAGAAGGCCTCCGCGATCTCCTGTTTCACCTCGTCGGAGTGCGCGGCGTCCCGCAGGTAGTCCCGAAGCGCGGAGATGAGGATGTCCGTCCGATCCGTCTCGAACACCGCAGCGAGCGCGTCGGCCCGGTCTACCAGCCCCCTCGGTGCACGGAACTGGACGCGCTTTTTCTTGGACTCGGAACTCATGTGTGTACATTGTGAGTGTAGGAGTAAAACGCTTGCCCCCCGTCACTACCACATCCTTCGGAGCCACCGAAACTGGACATGGTGTTTTCCATCGAGCCTGAATCGAAAGAACAACTACCGGCAGAGAATTTTGCAACCCGCACCGCAATAGAAGCCTTGAAACGGTTGAATTCAGCTATCTGCTCTCTCTTTGTTCAACTTTGTTCAGTTCGATGAGCAGTCTGAAGATGGCCTTGACGAGGTTGGCGTCGACGTCGTACTGTTCGGCGTTCTCGCCGGCGCGGTCCATGACGCGCTGCTCCTGTTCCTCGTCGGTCGTCGGAAGGTCCTTCTCGTCTTTGACCTGCGCGATGGTGTCGGCAACGTACGTCCGCCTGGCGATGAGTTCGACGAGGTCGTGGTCGATGCCCCGTATCTCGTCGCGGAGTTCGTCGAGACTCATCTCGTCGGGCGCCGGGATGGCGCCGTCGCCGGCGTCGCCGGTGCCGCGGTCGTCGTGTCTCGAATCGTCGCGTTCGTCGTCGGTGTGGCTGGGTTCTCGTGTCATAGGATGCGTGCGCCGTCGCTGCGGGTGGTGGTGCGCCAGACGTCGCCGTCGCGCTCGCGCCAGCGAGCTTCGACCCGTTCTCGGTCGTCGCCGTCGTCGGGGTCGAAGACGGCGACGTAGCTCGGGCCGGTCCCGGAGAGGCTCGCGCCCGTGGCGTGGGGGAGCGCGTCGACGATGGGGGCGGGCGGGAACTCGAGGGCGGCGGTGAACGCGAGGCCGTTGACGGTCATGGCGCGGCCGTACTCGCCCGTTGCGGCGAGGTCGTCGACGAGGGCGGCCATGGGGGCGACGCGCTCGCAGCGCGAGACGTCCGCGTCGGCGCTGTACGCGCGCTCCGGTGGCGTCCAGACGAGGACCGACCAGTCGACGTCGTCGTGCGCGAGGAGTTCGTCCGCGGTGTTGTCGGTGCGGGTGAGGCCGCCGAGCATGCTCGCGCTCGCGTCGTCGAACGCGCCCGTGACGGTGACGCCGGCGTCGCGGGCGGCCTGCACGCCGAGTCGGCACGCGTCGAGCGGGTCCGGGTCGGCGTCGAGCGCGCTCGCGGTGGCGAGCACGGTCGCGTTCGCGGCGGCGCTCGAGGACTTCAGTCCGGCCGCCATCGGCACGTCGCTCTCCGTGCGGACCTCGCCGCCGACCGTGGCGGGGTCGACGTCGGCGTCGCCGGCCCAGCGGTCGAGTGCGAGTTCGACGCAGCGTTCGACGAGCGCGGTGTCCGCGTCGGGCGCGCCCGCGACCGTGCCCGTCACCGACGCGTCGGCGCCCGCGTCGGCGTCGAGCGCGACGGACGCGGTGGTGTCGGCGTCGATGGCGAACGCCGAGCCGACCCCGGTCGCGAGCGCGTTCAGGACGGTTCCCGCCGCCGGTGCCGTGGCACGACCCTGCATACCCGTCCCGAATCCGAGGACGTACTTGGGGGTTGTGGTGCGTGCGATACCCGCCGACACTCCGCGGTGGCGGTGCGTGCGATACCCGCCGACACTCCGCGCCCGCCGCCGTTCCGTCACCGCGGATTCGCCATCCCGGGAATCCGGCGACCGCGAGGCGACCGATTCATCCCGCTGGCCGCCCGACGGGTCGGTATGCGCGTCACCTTCCTCGGCACGGGGAGCGCGATGCCGCTCGCCGACCGACACCAGACCGGGTTACTCGTCGACGAAGGCGGCCGGTACCTGCTCGTCGACTGCGGCGCGGGCGTCCTGCATCGACTCGAGGAGACCGGCGTCGGCGCGGAGAACGTGTCGACGGTCCTCCTCACGCATCACCACCTCGACCACGTCTCGGACCTCATGGCGCTGTTGAAGGCGCGCTGGCTCGCGGGCGAGGAGCACCTCGAGGTCGTCGGGCCGCGCGGGACGAAGGCGCTCGTCGACGGCCTGCTCGACGTTCACGACTACCTCGACGGGCGCGTCGACCTCTCGGTCCGCGAGGTCGGTGAGCAGTCCTTCGAGATCGCCGGCTTCGAGGTCGAGGCGCATCGCACAGAGCACTCCAAGGAGTGCCTCGCGTACCGGTTCGACGACCGGTTCGCGTTCTCCGGTGACGGCGAGGCGACCGAGGCGCTGGCGTCGTTCGCGGACGAGGTGGCGGTGTTCGCGCACGACTGCTCGTTCCCGGACAGCGTCGACGTCGACAACCACCCGACGCCGAGCCAGCTCGGCGAGGCGCTCGCCGGCCACGAGTACGGGCGCGTCTACCTCACGCACCTCTACCCGCATACCGAGGACAAGCACGAGGAGATGCTCGCGTCGATCGAACGCGGGTACGATGGGGACGTCAGGTTCGCCGAGGACATGCTCTCGGTCACCATCGACTGACGCGGGCGCTCCTCGAAAGCGGCCGCGGCGTTCTTTGCTGGAGTGTTCACCTCCAGCGGACGCTCCGGGGACGCCGTCGGAGATCGCCACCGGTTTAGAACAATCGGCGGGTTGTCCTGCGTTTCTTCACGTCGGTACGAACAAGTTTATGAACGACTGCCTGTTAGTAGGCGAGTAACAACACAACTGTCGTATGTTCAGTACACACAGTAAACTCGACGTCGGAGGTCGGTCCACGTGAGCGCCATGGACCGCCTCGCGGATGGTATCGCAGGGCACACGAAGGTCGTCATCGTCGCGCTCTTGCTCGTGACCGCCGGCCTCGGCTCGCAGGCCGGTGCCGTCGAGTCCGACTCCGGTCTCGACCAGTTCAACAGCGAGAGCGACGCCGCCAACGCCTCCGAGTACATCACCGAGACGTTCGTCGCGGACAACACGAGCACTACGAGCGTCCAGGTGATCGTCCGGAGCGAGTCGAAGAACGGGAACGTCCTCTCCAGGGAGTCGCTGTTGGCGTCGCTCAGATACCAACAGGAACTCCGGTCGAACGAGACGATAAACGGGACGCTCGCCGGCGACCAGGGCCTGTTCGGCGTCTCGAACCTCGTCGCCATCACCGCCATCCAGCAGGAGAAAGCCGGTGAACTCCAGGCTCGCGGCGCGGAACTGCAGGCGCGCTCGGAAGCGCTCAACGAGAGCCGCGCCGAGCTCGAAGCACGTGGCGAGGCGCTCAACGAGACCGGCGAGCGCCTCAAGGGCGCGCTCGACACGCTCCGCGCGAACCCGAACGCGAGCATCCGAACGCAGTTCGAGCAGGTGAACGCGAACACGAGCGTCGAACTCGGGAGCGACGACTACGCGGCGTTCGAACGCGCCGCCACGCAGCTCCGCGCGAACACCACGGCGGTCCAGACCACGGTTCGGTCGGGCACCCAGCAGGTGCTCGCCGACGAGTTCCGCGCACTCCAGGCGCGCCAGGTCACGCTGACGAACACCAGCGAGCGGCTCCGCGGTGCCCTCACCGTCCTCCGCGAGGACCCGAACGCGGACGTCCGCACGCAGTTCGACCAGGTCGAGGCGAACACCACGGTCGAGTTCGACGCACAGGACTACGCCATCTTCGAGGACGCCGCACAGCGCCTCCGGAACGCCTCGAGCGAACGACAGGTCCAGGGCGCGTACCGCCAGGGCACGCAGGGCGTCCTCAGCGACCAGCTGGGGGCGCTCGCGAACCGCTCCGATCGCGTGAACGCGACCGCCGCGGCACTCGGTGAGGCGATGACGACCGCGGCGAGCGACCCGAACGTCACCGCTCGCAGCCAGTACGACGCCGTCGTCGCGAACTCGACCGTCGAGTTCGAGGACGGCGACTTCGCCGCGTTCGAAGCGACCGTCGAGGACGTCAGCCCGCTGCTCGCGGCCGTCGAACGGAACTACCTCGCCGGCACGCAGGGCGTCCTCCGCGACGAATCCCAGGCGCTCCAGGAGCAAGCCGAGACCCTCAAAGCGGAGGGCGAAGCGCTCCAGGAGGCGTTCGCCGAGTTCCAGGAACGCCGACAGGCGCTCCAGGACGGCGGAACGCCGTCGCTCGACGCGCAGATAGACAAGCTCGAGTCGATGAACGCGACGCAGGTCGAGGACACCGCCGAGGTCGTCCTCAGCGAGGGCGACGGTCCGCTCGCCGGGCAGGCGCTCGGGTTGATGCCCCAGGACTTCGAGCCGGGGTCGACGAGCGCGAACGCGCGGATGCTCATCGGCGTCCTCGAGACGTCCTCCAGTAGCGCCGCGTCGAACGCGCAGACCGTCAGCGGGACCGTGACGCAGGTCCAGCTCGAGATGCAGGACGTCGCACAGGCGGGCTCGACCGGGAGCGACGACGAGGAGTACATCGTCTTCGGGTTCGGCGTCATCTCCCAGGAGATCGACCAGTCGCTCACGGACTCCGTGAACATCGTCGCGCCGATGGCGCTGCTGTTCGTGCTGTTGACGCTGATGGTCGCGTACCGCGACTTCCTCGACATCGTCCTCGGGCTGTTCGGCATCATCGCCGTCCTCCTGTGGACGTTCGGGTTCATGGGAATCGCCGGGGTGTCGTTCAACCAGATCATGATCGCGGTCCCGGTGCTCCTCATCGGGTTGAGTATCGACTACGCGATACACATCTTCATGCGGCATCGGGAGGCGCGCACTGACGAGAACACGGTCGACGACGTCCGTGGCTCGATGGGTGCGGCGCTCGGCGGCGTCGGCCTCGCGCTGACGTGGGTGACGGCGACGACCGTCATCGGGTTCCTCTCGAACCTCACGAGCCCGCTCCCGCCCATCCAGGACTTCGGTATCGTGTCCTCGGTCGGTATCCTCGCGGCGCTCGCGGTGTTCGGCGCGCTCATCCCGGCGTTGAAGATCGAAGCCGACGGCTTCCTCGAGAACCGCCTCGGGCTCGACCGCACGAAGCGCGCGTTCGGGACCGGCGGCGGCCGGTTCTCGCAGGTGCTCTCGCTCGGCGGAACGGCCGCCCGGAAGGCGCCCGCGGTCGTCATCGCGGTCGCGCTCGTCATCTCCATCGCCGGTGGCGTCGGCGCGACCCAGGTCAGTACCGAGTTCAGTCAGGAGAGCTTCATCGCGGACGAACCCGCCGAGTGGCTGTACGAGCTCCCGGAGCCGTTCACGCCCGGCGAGTACTCCGCGAAGGCGAACCTCGACTACGTGAACGAGAACTTCCAGCGCGAGGACTCCCAGGCGCAGATACTCGTCAGGGCGAACGACTCGGCGTCACTCGACACTGCGGAGACGTTCGCGCGGCTGAACGAGACCGAGACGGGGCTCTCCGAGATGGACACCGCGTTCACGGGGAGTAGCGGCGACGTGGCGACCCGGTCGGTGCTGTCGGTGATGCGGTCGACCGCGGCGACGAACGCGTCGTTCAACGAGACGTTCTGGGCGGCGGACACCGACGGTGACGGGACGCCGGACGAGAACGTCACGGGCGTCCTCTCCGCGCTGTTCCGCGTGAACGAGGACGAAGCAAGCGAGTACGTGCATCGCGTCGAGACCGACGACGGCTACCGGTACGAGTCGATGCGGCTCGTCGTCCCCATCGAAGGCGGCGCGGACACCGGGGACGTCACCACGCAGCTCCGCGACGTCGCGACGATCATGAACGGCGACGGGACGCGCGCGACCGCGACCGGCAGTCCGGTCGTGAACGAGATCGTGCAGCGCGAACTCCTCGACACCGTCATCCAGAGCCTCATCATCACGCTCATCGCGGTGTTCGCGTTCCTCATGATCGCGTACCGCATCCAGGAGGGGAGTGCCGCGCTCGGCGCGTTCACGCTCCTCCCGGTCGCACTGAGCGTGTCGTGGATCCTCGGGACGATGTACGCCATCGGGATGCCGTTCAACGTCCTGACGGGGATGATAACGAGCCTCACCGTCGGGCTCGGGGTGGCGTACTCCATCCACATCAGCGAACGGTTCAATCTCGAACTGGAACGCACCGGGAACGTCTGGACGGCGATGGACCGCACCATCACCGGCACCGGCGGTGCGCTCCTCGGGTCCGCGGCGACGACCGTCGGCGGGTTCGGGACGCTCGCGTTCGCGATCTTCCCGGCGCTCCAGCAGTTCGGCGTCATCACGGGGATGACGATCATCTACGCGTTCCTCGCGAGCGTGCTCGTCCTCCCGAGCCTGCTCGTGGTGTGGGTGAAGTACTTCGGGCCGGAGGCGGACTTCTCCGCGGAGCCGGCCGCCGCGGAAGCACCGGTCGGAGGTGACGACTGAATGCAGGAGGGAGACGCCATCGAGTCCCTGGAACGCCTCGGCCTCACGTCGTACGAGGCGAAGGTGTTCATCGCGCTCCAGAAGCTCGGGTCGGGGACGGCGCGCGAGGTCTCGCGCGTCGCGGACGTTCCGCGGTCGCAGGTCTACAGCGTCACGGAGGGCCTGGAGGACCGTGGGCTCGTCGAGGTCCAGCAGTCGAGCCCGATGCAGTACCGGCCCGTGAGCATCGAGGAAGCCCGGAAGACGCTCCGGGAGCGCTTCGAGACGGAGTCCGACCGCGCGTTCGAGTACGTCGAGAGCGTGCGGAACGAACGCGGCGGGGAGCGCGAGGAACAGGAGGCGATCTGGACGCTCTCCGGGCACGACCACGTCGCGGAGCGCGCGGCGGAACTCGTCCGGAACGCCGAAGAGGCGGTGGTGTTCGCCGCGCGGACGCCCGACCTCGTGACCGAGGACATCGCGGCGGCGCTCCGGGAAGCCACGACGGAGGGCGTCACCGTTCGCGTGGTGAGCGTGAACCCGGCCGTCCGCGAGCTGTTCGAGGCGGACGCGAGCATCGCGACGATGGATACCGCCGAGCCCGCGGTGGACGACGAACGAACCGGGCGCGCGGTGCTCGCGGACGGGAACGTCGTCCTGATGAGCGTGCTCGGTGACCGCGACGACATCCCCGAACTCACGACGGAGACCGCGTTCTGGACGGCGCGCACGAACTTCGCGACCGTCCTCCACGAACTCGCGATGAACTCCATCTCGCCGCGCGAGATCGCCTGACTGCGGCGCGGCGGCGCGGCTGCGAGCCGTCCCTGTGCAGGGGTCTTCTGCAGGAATCGCGACGACCGAGAGCGGGAGCGGTCGCGCCGAGTGATACTGCCGGGTGCGCGCCGATAGGCGAACGTGAGCCTACCCAGGGGGTGGTAGGTTCGAGGTGTGGGGAGTGAGTGGGGGGAGAGGGAGGGCGTTCGGATTCGGGGACCGTCGTCGACCGCTATGGCTGCGACGACGACGGGCGCGACGGCATGGGTGGGGGTGGGTGGAGTCGGCGACGTCGTGGCACGGAACGTCGCTCCATTGTCACTGTCTCGTTGCCTCGGACTGCGATAGAACGTCTCGGCTGGTAGTTATTGATTCACGTCCCAAACCGACTAGGGTCGACGACCGATGCTCGCAGTTCGGGCGCGCGAACGGTCGGTCACTCGAGCCGGTAGCGGAGCAGTGCGGCGATACCGCCGAGGTTCCGGAGTTGTTGGCCGGGCGGGAACTCGCTGGAGAACACCGTCACTTCGCCGCCCTGGCGTTCGACGCTCGTGACGACGTCGTCGACGTCGATGTCCCACTCGCCGTCGGGGCCGCGTTCCTCGCGGAGCTTCTCGTCGAGGATCAGTAGCTGTTCGACCGCGCCGTACTCTGCGGCCTCCGCGACCGCTTCCGGCCCGTAGGAGGCCTCGTGGCCTTGCCCGATGCGTTCGGTGAGTTCGTCGATGTACTCCGCTTCCTTCGCGATGCGGGTCTGCTGTTGGACGTCCTCGACAGCCCCGCGCTTGAGGACCTCGTGAACGCCGCGGTCTCCGACGCCGGACGTGTCGACCATCGTCACCAGCTCCGCGACCTCGGGGTAGTTCTCCTCGATGTGCTTCAGTGCGTCTTGCTTCGTGAACCCCGGGCCCGCGAGGACGATGGCGTCCACGTCCATCCGCGCGAGCGCCGCACCGAGTTCGCCGAACAGCTCGCCGCGACCGCGCGCGTACTCGCCCTTCCCCGTCGTCCCCGTGAACCGCCCGCGTTCCTCGGTGCCGTACTGCGCGACCGTGTGGATGTACGCCTCGCCCTCCTCGACGGTCGCGATGGCGACGTCCGGGTTCTCCGCCGCCTCCTCGGCCTCCTCGATGCGGTCGAGCTGGTCGGGCTTCCAGACCTTCTCGACCTCCAGCTCGTCGTGGTCCTCGACGTTCAGCGTGTGATGGAACCCGAGCTGGTCCTCGCGCGAACAGTCCTCGATGACGCCCGACACCCGGAGGCGGTTCGAGAACTTGTGGAACTCCACCTCCTCCACGCCGAGCGTCACGAACATGTGCTCGCGCTCACCGCCCGTGTCGCGGAGGTCCTCGTCGTTCCGCTGGATGCGTCGCGTCGTATCGCCCGCGACGAGGTCCCCGGGTTCGAGGACGTACTGGAGGTGCCAGAGGTCGTCGAGCGTCTCCGGGACGAGCGTGATGCGCTCCCGGTTGCCCTCGACGCGATAGCGATCCTTGATCTGCATACCCCGGACTTGCCCCGGGCGGTGTAAGTGTCCTGCTATCGCTCACGGCGCTCGCGTCGCCGGCAGGACGTTTCATGTGGGTTGGGGGCGTTGACAGGAGTATGTACGAGCGAATCCTCGTGCCGACCGACGGGAGCGTCGGCTCGGCCCACGTGGCGCTGCAAGCGATCGACCTCGCGGAGACGTACGGTGCGACGATACACGTCCTCCACGTCGTCGACGAGAGCGTGCGCGCGTTCGTCGCCGGGTTCGGCGACGAGTCCGAGCTCGACGACCGCGGGCAGGAGGCGGTCGACCGCGTCGCGACGATGGCTCGCGAGCACGGCGTCGACGTCGTGACGGCCATCGAGGACGGCGACCCGGCACGCCACATCGTCGAGTACGCCGACGAGATCGACGCCGACCTCATCGTCGCCGGCACCCACGGTCGCTCGGGCGTCGAGCGGCGTCTCATCGGGAGCGTCGCCGAACGTCTGGTGCGTCGCGCGGCGTGCCCCGTCATGACCGTCCGGCTCCCGGAGACGGACGTCACCGTCGAGGACGAGGACGAGGCGATGGACATCGCCCGGGACGCCCTCGCGGACGCGGGAATCGACGCGGCGGTGACCGAGGTCGAGCGACAGGTGAGCGTGTGGGTCGTCGACGCCGAGAGCGAGGACGAGACGTACCTCGTGTACGTCGACCCGGTGACCCAGCGGACGAGCATCATCTCGTGAAGGTCGACCCGGTGACTCAACGGACGAGCATCATCTCGTGACGACGGGCTAGCGTCGGCGCGCTCGCCGGTAGCCCATCCCGCTGAGGCGTGCGGCAACGGCGCTCGCGTATCCCGTGCCGAGCGCGGCGAGCAGCCCGAAGACGCCCGCGGACGTGAGGACGCGGGCGTAGGCGGCGAGTGCGAGGACGGCGATACTGAAGGCGGCGGTCCACGCGTAGAGGTACGCGGCGTGCGCGAGGACGTCGCGGAACGACCACGGGGCGAGTGCGCGCCGGAGGCTGCCGGTGGCGGCGAGCTCGCAGAGCGCGGCGGGGTAGACGTAGAGGACGGCGAGTGCGAGGAGGAACGAGATCGTGCCGCCCGCCAGGAGCGCGAACCCGCCACCGCCCTGGACGCTGTCGGGTGCGAGCCCGCCGAGCCCGAGGACGGTGACGTAGAGGAGGAGGAAGGGCGCGCCGAGGTAGGGGACGCTCGCGAGCGCGACCCGGCCACCGGTCGCGAGGAGGCCGCGGACGCTCCCGGACGCGGGGAGTTCGCTCGCGTCGCCGGGGACGTCGACGAGCGCGCGGTCGCCGCTCGCGAGGTCGCCGCCGACGGTCCCGGCGAGCACGCGCCCGAGGTACCCGAGCCACGCCACGACCGCCGCGAGTGCGAGCGCGAGGAAGCCGAGTGCTGCGACGCCCGGGTAGACCGCGACCGCGTACCGGCCGGCGAGCGCCACCGCGAGCGCGAGCACGGTCAGGACCGCGATACCGTCCCGCGACGCCGCGCCCCGCGTCGGGTACCGGAGCGCGCCGACGAACGAATCGGTGTCCTCCGTCATGTCGACTCCCGTCCGTTCGCGTCGGCTGTCTCGCCGGTCATCCCTGGAGTGGCTCGGGCATCGTCTCAGTCCTTGATTCGGCTCCCGCCCGGCGGGAGGAAGTGCTGGATGCGGTCCGGGCTCGCGACCTTCCGCACGAACGACGTGTCAGCGAACCGCTCGCGGAACTCGCGATAGATGCGTTTCGCGACGTCGCCCTGCGCGAACTTCCCGGGTTCGACCTCCATCATCGTCTCCGTGCGCTCCGCGGTCGCTGCCGGCGGCCCGCCGACCACCCTCGTCGAGGGCTCGCACTGGATACCGACCGCGCAGCCGACTGGCGTGTCCCGGAAGTACGTCCGGTCGCCCCGCACCGCGAACCCGCCCTTCTCGAGGTACTCGCCGGATTCGGGCGTCTTCGACACCTGGTCGCTGTCGACCATGTAGACGTCCCCGGCGTAGACGCCGTCCTTCCACACCGACGAGTACGTCACCGCGAACTGAGCCGCCTGCTCGAGGGTCTCGTCGCTGAAGTCGACGTCCTTCGCGGACTCGCTCGGGTCCGTCGCCTTCAACACGGTGACGGGGCCGCCGTGAGCCTGCGAGTGGAACACCTTGTCGCCGCGCTCGACGTACTTCTTCACGAGCTCCTCGTTCTGGTCCGCCGACCGCCCGCCGATGACGAGGTAGCCGTCGGTCGTGTGGAACCACCGGAAGCGCTCGTACCACTGCTCCTGCTGGCGGACCGGAATCGAGGGGTCCGCGAGCCAGTCGCGGTCGACCCCTCCGTCGTCCTCGTCGTCGCCGTCCGCATCGTCGTCGTCACCGCCCTCCGCCTGGCGGCGCTCGTACTCGCGCTTGCGCTCCTTGACGTCTTCCAGGTCCTCGCGCGTGTCCTCGATGGCGGCGAGCGCGCCCTCCTTCTTCCCCTCGACGCGCTTGGCCTCCTGGTAGAGGCGGTCCGCGTTGTGCTCGACGCCCTCCCGGACCTCGACGGTCACGTCACGGCCGTCGAGCGACAAGGTCACCGTGCCCTCGCTCCCATCGAGTCGGACGACCGCCTCGGCCGCGTCGATGCCTTGCTCGGCGCCCTCCTCGAACTTCGCCTCGATGTCGTCCCACGGGACGTCGTCCTCGCGCGCCGCGCGGATGGTGCCGAGGACGTCGTCGACGAGGCCGTAGTTCGCGTACAGCGACTCCGCGCGCTCGCGGTACGCCTCGGCGTCCTGCTCGAACCCCTCGATGGCGCCCTCCTGCTGTTCGATGATGCGCTCGTACTTCGCGATCTCGCTCTCGAAGTCCGGCGAGTCGTCCCCGGGCGCCTCGTCGCTGCCCTCGTCGTCCTGGCTGCGGTCGAACTCGTAGAAGTACTGGTCGACCGCCGCGTTGAACGTGTCGAACGCCTCCGGGACGTACTCGTCGCGCTCCTCGAGCGGGAACGGCGTCACGTCGACAACGCGGCCCTTCCCGGACGTCTCGTCGCCGTCGTCGGGGTCGGTCCGGTAGAGGCGCGGGTCGACGTCCGCGGACGCGACGTCCTCGCGGAGTCGGTCGAGCGCGTCGAACACGCGCCGGTAGTCGTCCTCGTCCGCGTCCGCGATGTCGAGCGCCTTCTCGACGCCGGCGCGACTACAGATCTCCTCCGCCCACAACCCACCGAGGTTGAGTTGCGTCGCGAGCGTCCGCACGACGTCGGTGTCGGAGTCGTTCATCTTCGCGACGAACGGCTCCCACTCGATGGCGAGCGGGTTGATGCGCGAATCCGGGAACTCGTAGGTCGACCCGGGCGCGACCGTCCGCGATTTCAGGCGGACGGTGTCGAGGCAGTCGACGACCTCGTACGTCTCGTCGCAGACCGCGATGTTCCCCTGGCCGAACAGCTCGACGACGATGATCGTGTCCTGGTCCTCGCGCTCGAACCGGAACTCGAGGATGCGGTCGAACTCGAACTGCTCGACGCCCGCGAAGTCCGCGCCCGACAACCGATTGCGGAGCATCATCGCGAAGTTCGGCGGTCGACCCGGCGCGTCCGGCACGTGCTCGGGGTCGGCGACGTGCGCGCGCTTGACGTCACCGACCTCGAGGATGAGTTCGACCCGTCCACGGTCGAAGTCCCGCATCTTCAACCGCAGCAGGTCGTCGCCGTAGAGGTAGGCTTTGTCGACCTTCGCGCCCTCGTACGCTCCGAACTCGGAGACGACGGCGGCGAGGTCGACCGAAGAGAGCTCGCGTTTCGCGTCCATACCGCCGCGTACCGGTGGCTCGCGGAAAGACGTTCCGTTGTCGCGACTACCGGCGCGCCGTCACGCGACCGCACGAACCGGCGTTCCCTCTCAGTCGTCTTCGTCGTCGTGCTCGCCGCTCTCGCTGGGTTCGGCGACGTCGTGCTCGCCGCTCTCGCTGGGTTCGGCGACGTCGTCCTCGCGTTCGTGAGCAGGGAGGAGGTCCCGATACGACCGATCGTAACGGGGTTTCGAGAGGAAATGCCTGATACGGTCGTGGTCGGCTTCTGTCAGTCCCTGGTCGGTCATCTACCCGCAAGTTGGGGCGTCACGCGGATAAGACGGCCGTTCACCAGCATCCTCACATGCGGCTGCCGTGACGTCAATCCACGTCGGGTCCGCGAACGGTCACGCTATCGACCCGGCGCGCGCCCGGTCAGAGTCGCTTCGAGACGTACGGGCCGTCCTGGTGGTAGCCGAGCTTCTCGCGGTAGTACTGGCGGACGCCGATGCCGGAGATCACGGACAGTTTGTCGAACCCGGCGTCGCGGGCGCGGTCCTCGGCTTCGGCGAGGAGCCGGCGGCCGTAGCCGCGATGCTGGACGTCCGCGTCCTCGCCCTGCTGGCCGACGCCGACCTGGTTCCCGTACACGTGGAGTTCGCGGACGATGGCGGCGTTCTGGAGTTCCCGACGGACGGGGTCGTTCGGGAAGCGTAGCCGACAGAACCCGACGAGGAGGTCCTTGTCGAAGTCCTCGAAGCTGACGAAGTGCTCCGTTCCGCCCCCGGCCTGGTACTCGATGGTGTCCATCTCCACGTTCTCGGGGTCCTCGTCGTTCATCCCGACCTCGCGGCAGCGGATGCACTCGCACGTCCAGCCGTGCTCCTCCATGCGCTTGCGGGCGAGCTGGCGGAGGTTCGACTTCCAGACGCCGGCGTCGATGAAGTCCGCGGGGATGTCCCGCTGGACGCGCTGGAGGCGCGTGTACCGCGGGATGTTCGACATGATCTCCGCGACGAGCTCGGCCGCGCGCTCGTTCGTGAGCGGGTCGTAGTCGCCGCGGCGCCACTGGTCGTAGATGCGGGTGCCGCGCACGACGAGCGTCGGGTAGATCTTGAGGTAGTCCGGTTTCCACTGTTCGCGCTCGAAGATGCGCCGGAAGTCCTCGAGGCACATCTCCTCGCTCATCCCGGGCTGGCCGGGCATCATGTGGAACCCGACCTTGAATCCGGCGTCGCGGAGTCGACGGTTCGCCGTGATGGACGCCTGGACGCCGTGCCCGCGATGCATCTCGCGGTTGATGCGCTCGAACGTCGTCTGCACGCCCACCTCGACCTTCGTCCCGCCGAGGTCGAGCATGCGGTCTATCTGCTCGGGGTCGCACCAGTCCGGCTTCGTCTCGAACGTCGTCCCGATACAGCGCACGTCGGCGGTCTCGTTCGCCGCGATGACGTCCTCGAGGTAGGAGAACTCGGGGTCGTCCTCGGCGAAACTCACGCCCTCCGCCGGATTGGGTTCGGCGTCCGCGTCGAAGTCGTTCATCGCTTCGAGCGCGCGCTTGACGAACCACTCCTGGTAGTCGTGGCTCCGGGCGGTCATCGTCCCACCCATGAGGATGAGTTCGACCTTGTCGACGGGATGCCCGATCTCCCGCAACTGGTTCAGTCGCAGCGTCACCTGGCCGTACGGGTCGTAGTCGTTCTGCTCGCCCCTGGCCGCGGCGGGCTCGTGGCCCGTGTAGGACTGCGAACTCGAGAACTCGCTCGCCGGTCCGCCCGGACAGTACAGGCACTTCCCGTGTGGACACATGTGCGGGCTCGTCATTATCGCGACCGGCGACACCCCGGATGCGGTCCGCACGGGCTTGCGCATGAGGACGCCTTCGAGTTCCTCGCGGCGCTCCTGGGGGGCGTGGTCGAGTATCTCGGAGTTCTTCGGGACCTTCGGCGCCGAGTGTTCCGAGCACGCCGCCAACTTCGCGGACTCGACGTCGTCGCGTTCCAGTTCACCGGCGAGGATGCGGTCGACGAGGTCCTCGCAGACGGCTCTGAACGCTTCGGTCTCGGTCGGGTCCGACGCTTCGCTCATCGCCATATCGTCGTGGAGAGACGCGGTTAAGCGTGTCGTTGCCACCCGACCCGAGAGCCGGTCTCGACGGGCGTCCCGGTGGTCGCGTCGCAGCCTGGCGGGTCTCGCGTCCGAGTGAACTCGATTCCGTAACGCGGGGATTCCAGTATTGGTTTAGTCCGGCGTCGAGTAGGGCGGGTATGCGCACGACGGTCAGGGACGTCCTGTCGAAGGCGGGCGAGGAGCCGATAACGATGCTGACGGCGTACGACGCCGTGACAGCGGAGATCGTCGACGAACGGGGTGTCGACGTCATCCTCGTGGGGGATAGCGTGGGGAACACGGCTCACGGGCACGAGACGACGCTGCCGGTGACGGTGGACCAGATGGCGGACCACACGACGGCGGTCGCGCGTGGTGCGGAGGACGCGCTCGTCGTCGCGGACATGCCGTTCCTCTCCTACGGGCACGACGACAAGGAGAGCATCGAGAACGCGGGCCGGATGCTGAAGGAGGCGGGCGCACACGCGGTGAAGCTGGAGTCCGGGCCGCATACGGTCGAGTTGACGGAGAAGCTCAGTCACCTCGGTATCCCCGTGATGGCGCACCTCGGGTTGACCCCGCAGTCCGTGAACCAGCAGGGGTACGCGTTGCAGGGGACGAGCGAGGAGGCCGCGGACCGGATGCTCGAACTCGCGGCGGCCCACGAGGACGCGGGCGCGTTCTCGCTCGTCCTCGAGCGCGTGCCGGCGCCGCTCGCTGCCCGCATCACGGACGCGCTCGAGATTCCGACTATCGGTATCGGCGCTGGCCCGGACTGCGACGGACAGGTGCTCGTGGTCGACGACGCCGTCGGGTTGAGCGACTGGACGCCGTCGTTCGTCGAGGAGTTCGGGAACGTCCGCGAGGCGATGGGCGACGCCATCGAGTCGTACACCGAGGCGGTCGAGTCCGGCGAGTTCCCCGGCGCGGAGCACAGCGAGGGCGTCGAGGAACTGGACGAACTGTACTGAGCGGACGGGGGTTGTCGGCCACGCGACGCGGCGCTGTTACTCGGTTTCGTCGATGCGCTCGCAGAAGTCCGCGAGCGCGGCGTTGAAGCCGTCCGGGCGTTCGAGCATCGCGAGGTGCGCTGCTTCTTCGACGATGGCGACGTCGCAGTCGCCGAGTTCGCTCGCGAGGTAGTCGTGATATCGTGGCGGGGTGAGCGCGTCGTTCTCGCCGACGATGGCGCGACCGGGCGTCGCTATCTCGCCGAGTCGGTCGCGGACGTCGAACGTGTGCGAGGTGAGGAAGTCCCGTTCGACGATGCGCTGGCCGCAGTGCAGCATCGCGGTCTTCGAGAGTTCGACGAGGTCCGGTTCGGGGTCGGCGAACAGGCGGCCGGGGTCGTGGAGCCAGTCGACGGCGCGCTCGAAGTCGTCGGCGAGCCAGTCCCGGAGGTCTTCGAGGACGGCGAGTTTCGCGCCGGTGCCGGCGTAGACGGCGCCGTCGACGGCGAGGTCGTCGTCGCGTTCGAGGAGGCAGTGGAGGACGACGGCGCCGCCGAGCGAGTTCCCGCAGAGGACGCGTGCGTCGGTGGCGTCGGCGACGGCGACGACGTCGTCGGCGTACGCGGCGAGCGTCTCGTAGCCGGGGTCGGCGTCGACGTCGTCGCTCTCGCCGTGACCGGCGAGGTCGAGCGCGACGACCGGCCGTTCGTCGCCGAGGCGAGCCTGAGACTTCCAGACGGCGCGCGTGCCGCCGCTCCCGTGCACGCAGAGAACGGGTGCGCCGTCGCCGCCGCGGTCGAAGACCTCGTACGCTGTCTCGCGGCCCTGATGGGAGACGGTCTGCATACGCGAGATTACTCGGGGTGGTCGCTTAAACCCCGTCGCCCGTTGACGAGGCGGGGGGCGTTCCGGGAGACGAGCGCGTGGGCGCTCGTCGCGACGCCGGTTCGTCGGTATCTGTTCGCTATCTGGTCACTGGTTGTGGTGTGAACCGCGAGTCGACTGCTTTCGATGCACCGCTCCGCCTTCGTGCGTTTCGTAGGGGAAAGATTTATAAGCTATGAACACTAACTCGTAGTTAGGATGAATATACAGCAGTTCACGGAAACCGACGCCCGGTTCGCACGTCGTTACGTCTACGACGACGCGGTCGTCGTCGCCGCCGACCTCGAGTTCACGGACGCCGACGTCGACGTCCTCGGCGACACCGTCATCGTCGTCAGACCGGACGGCGAGCAGTTCGAACTCTCCGTGCCGAGCACGCCGACGCGCGCCTTTATCCGGAACGGCGTCCTCACCATCGAGATGGAGGCTCACGCATGAAACTCACCGTCAAACCCCTCAAGCAGAAGGACGCCGGGCGCGGGCTCGCCGCCATCGACCGGTCGTCGATGGCCGAACTCGACCTCGAGAACGGCGACTACATCCTCATCACCGGGAAGGGTGAGGGGAAGGCCGTCGCGCGCGTCTGGCCCGGGTACCCCGAGGACCAGGGCCAGGGCGTCGTCCGCATCGACGGCCGGCTCCGCCAGGAGGCCGACGTCGGCATCGACGACCGCGTCGAGGTCGAGAAAGCGGACGTCAAGCCCGCAAAGAGCGTCACGGTCGCGCTCCCGCAGAACCTCCGCATCCGCGGGAACATCGGGCCGCTCGTGCGCGACAAGCTCAGCGGGCAGGCAGTGACGAGCGGGCAGACCATCCCGTTCTCGCTCTCGTTCGGGCCGATGGCCGGGAGCGGGCAGAGCGTCCCCTTGAAGGTCGCGAGCACCGACCCGGATGGCACGGTCGTCATCACGGACTCGACGGACGTCCAGATCAGCGAGAAGCCCGCCGAGCAGATCCAGGGCGCCGAGGGCGCCGGGAGCGGCGGCGCCGAGGGCGTCCCGAACGTCACGTACGAGGACATCGGTGGGCTCGACGACGAGCTCGACCAGGTCCGCGAGATGATCGAGCTCCCGATGCGCCACCCCGAGCTGTTCAAGCAACTCGGTATCGAGCCGCCGAAGGGCGTGCTCCTGCACGGCCCGCCGGGGACCGGGAAGACGCTGATGGCGAAGGCGGTCGCGAACGAGATCGACGCGCACTTCCAGACCATCAGCGGCCCGGAGATCATGTCGAAGTACTACGGGGAGAGCGAGGAGCAGCTCCGCGAGGTCTTCGAGGAGGCGGACGAGAACGCGCCCGCGATCGTCTTCATCGACGAGATCGACTCGATCGCCGCGAGCCGCGGCGAGGCGAGCGGTGACGTCGAGCGGCGCGTCGTCGCACAGCTCCTGAGTCTGATGGACGGTCTGGAGGAGCGCGGGCAGGTGACGGTCATCGCGGCGACGAACCGCGTGGACGCCATCGACCCGGCGCTCCGCCGTGGTGGCCGGTTCGACCGCGAGATCGAGATCGGCGTCCCGGACAAGGACGGCCGCATGGAGATCATGCAGGTCCACACGCGCGGGATGCCCATGAGCGATAGCGTCGACCTGGACGAGTACGCGGAGAACACGCACGGGTTCGTCGGCGCGGACCTCGAGTCGCTGGCTCGCGAGGCGGCGATGAACGCGCTCCGGCGCATCCGCCCGGAGCTCGACCTCGAGCAGGAGGAGATCGACGCGGAGGTCCTCGAACAACTGAAGGTCACGGAGTCGGACTTCAAGGAGGCGCTGAAGGGCATCCAGCCGAGCGCGATGCGCGAGGTGTTCGTCGAGGTGCCCGACGTCACGTGGGAGGACGTCGGTGGTCTCGAGGGCACGAAGGAACGCCTCCGTGAGACCATCCAGTGGCCGCTGGATTACCCCGACGTGTTCGAGGCGATGGACCTCCAGGCCGCGAAGGGCGTCCTGATGTACGGCCCGCCGGGGACGGGGAAGACGCTGCTCGCGAAAGCGGTGGCGAACGAGGCGAACTCGAACTTCATCTCGATCAAGGGCCCCGAACTCCTCAACAAGTTCGTCGGGGAGTCCGAGAAGGGCGTGCGCGAGGTGTTCGAGAAGGCGCGGTCGAACGCACCGACGGTGGTGTTCTTCGACGAGATCGACTCGATCGCGACCGAGCGCGGGCAACGCACCGGTGATTCCGGTGTCGGCGAGCGCGTCGTCAGCCAGCTCCTCACGGAGCTCGACGGCTTGGAGGCGCTGGAGGACGTGGTCGTCATCGCGACGACGAACCGCCCGGACCTCATCGACAACGCGCTGCTCCGGCCGGGTCGCCTGGACCGTCACGTCCACGTGCCGGTGCCGGACCGCGAGGCTCGCGAGAAGATCTTCGAGGTGCACACGGAGCACAAGCCGCTCGCGGACGACGTCGACCTGGAGTGGCTCGCGAAGAAGACGGAGGGGTACGTCGGCGCCGACGTCGAGGCCGTGACGCGCGAGGCGAGCATGGCTGCGACCCGCGAGTTCGTGAACTCGGTGAGTCCTGAGGAGATGGGTGACTCCGTCGGGAACGTCCGTATCACGAAGGAGCACTTCGAGCACGCGCTCGACGAGGTGAAAGCGAGCGTCACCGAGGACGTCAAGGAACGCTACGCGCAGATCGAGGAACGGTTCGGCCGCGAGGAGCCCGACCCCGAAGTCGACATGGGTCGGACGTTCCAGTAGGCGTCGTCGAGACGCCGCGTCGTCGTCGCCGGGTCGGCGCGTGCGCTGACGCGCCGATGCGAACCGATGTCGGTTCTTTCTTCGCTGTTCGCGGCGCTGCTAGCCGACGAGCAATGGCTCTCGGTTAGCGTTCGACGACCCAGACCATCTCCTGGCTCGGGGATTCGAGTGGTTCGCGGTCGAAGTCGCCGTACGCGGTCCAGTCGCTGAATCCGGCGGCGTCGAACAGCAGTTCGAACTGGCGTTTCGGGACGAGCGCGAGCGTGGTCTCGCGTTCGGTGAGGAACGCGCCGTTCCGGTGGACCTCGTGGTGGAGGCGAGCGACCTGTTCGACCTCGTCGTCGAGGCTCGTGGTGGCGACCACGCGGTAGTGGTCGTCGTCGACGGTGAGCGTCTGTTCGACGGCGTCGCCGTAGTCGGCGACGACGTCGAACGCGGGGACGAACGTGTTGAGCGCGAACCGACCGCCGGGCGCGAGCGCGTCGCGGACGTTGTGGAGCGCGGCGCGCTGGTCGTCGATGCTCGTGAGGTGGTTGAACATCCGGTTGGGCGCGTACACGACGTCGTACTCGCGGTCGGGGTCGAGGTCGAGGACGTCACCGCGTCGGACGGACGGCGTCAGCCCTCGTGCGGCCGCTTTCTCGCGGAGGACGTCGAGCATCCCCGTGGAGACGTCGACGCCGTCGACGACGAGGCCGGCGGCGAGGAGTTCGAGGTAGACTCGGCCGGTGCCGACGCCGAGTTCGAGCGCCGGCCCGTCGGCGTCCGCGACGAGGTCCCGGTAGAACCGGGCGTCGGCGGGGGTCGCGTCGTCGTCGCCGCTGCGGTGCCGGGCGTCGTAGTAGGCTGCCATCGCGTCGAAGAACGCCGCGTCGTCGTCCATACGAACGAGTCTCGAACTCGAACCAAAGTCGTTTCCGTGGGGTGGGGGACGATAGCGTGGCTGGTGTTCGATTCGTACGACGCTGCGGGCTCGCGGTCAGCCGTCGGCGACGTGGACGTCGCTGCTGGGTTCGTACTCCATCTCGGTCGTGACCTGGTCGGCGATACCGCGGCCGAATTCGCGGGCGACGAGGTGGATGGCGAGGTCGAGGCCGCTGGTGACGCCGCCGCAGGTCAAGATGTCGCCGTCGTCGACGACGCGGGCGTCGCGGACGTCCGCAGTGGTGTCTCGCAGGTCGGGTTCGGCGGCGGCGTGCGTGGCGGCGGGGCGGTCGTCGAGCACGCCCGCCTTCGAGAGCAACATCGCGCCCGTGCAGACCGACGCGACCGCGACGCCGTCGGCGTGGAGTGCGGCGATCGCTTCGGGTATCGTGCCGCGGTCGTACTCGCGGCGGACGCCCGGCGCGTCGGGGTCGGTCCAGCCGCCGCCGGGGACGAGGAGGAGGTCGAGGTCGTCGGTCGCGACCGCGTCGAGCGTCGCGTCGGCGCCGACGCGGAGGCCGTGGCTCGCCGTCACCTCGTCGGCGCCGTCGACCGTGCACAGTGTCACGTCGAGGTCAGCGCCCGCGTTCGCGGCGTTCTCCAGGACCTCGAAGGGACCGATGGCGTCCAACTCGTCGAACCCGTCGAACAGGAGGATGGCGGCGTCCATACCGGCGGTACGCGCGCCGCAACCTACTCGTTTGGGTTACGAGAGGTCGTCGACGTCCGCGAGGATCTCGTCCGCGTGCTCCTCGGGGTCCACGCCCTCGTACGCCAGTTCGACGTCGCCGTCCGCGCCGACGACGTACGTGTTCCGGAAGACGCCGTCGAACGTGTTCCCGAACATCTCCTTCTCGCCGTAGGACTCGTACAGGAGCGACACCTCGCCCTCGGGGTCGCTGAGGAGTTCGAACGGGAGGTCGTACTCGGTCGCGAAGTCGTCGAGGTCGTCGACGGGGTCGTCGCTGATGCCGAGGACGGCGACGTCGCGCTCGCCGTACTCGTCCCAGCGGTCACGGAAACTACACGCTTCGACGGTGCAGCCCTCGGTGTTCGCTCGCGGATAGAAGTACACGACGACGCGCTGGCCCGCGTAGTCCGAGAGCGCGACCCGGTCGCCGTCCTGATTCTGGAGTTCGAAGTCCGGCGCTTCGCTGCCTGGTTCGAGCATACGCCACTCGGAGCGACGCGCGCAAAAGTGGATTTCGTTCTCGGTCGACGCGAGCGAACGAGTCGCGGCGGGTCAGTCCAGGCGCTCGGCGGCGCCCTGCGAGACGAGGACGTCCGCGTTCTCCTCGGGGAGCGTGACGACGTCCTCGGCGGCGAGCGTGTACTCGCGTTCGTCCACGCCGAATATCTCGCCGACGTTCTCCGTGACGCGCAGCGTCGCGCGCTCGTCCTCGCCGCCCGCGTCGCCGCCGGCCGACCCTGACGCCCCGCTCGCGTCTGTCGAGGGTTCGTCGCGGCTCGTCGGGTCGCGGTCGCTCGCGTGCTGTTGGTCGCTCGCCTCGCCGTCTGCGGGGTCGTCGTCGCCGCCCATGAGGTCCGCCGCCGACACGTGGTCCGCGCCGTCCGGGTCGGGCGCGGCGTCGTCGGCCGGCGGTCCGTCGGGTACGTCAGCGACCGCAGCGGCCTCCGACCGCCGCAAGTCCTCGTCTCCGCCCGTGCGCTCGTCGCCGGTCGCGTTCCCGTCCGCGGTCGCGCCGTCGTCACCCGACGCGGCCGTCGGGTCCGCGTCCGCATCGAGGCCGTCCTCGGGGTGCGGGACGTCCGCGTTCGCCGCCGCTGCGTCCGCGCTCGCTCGCGACCCCGCGTCGCTCGACGCCGACGCGTCCCCGCTCGCGGCGGTCGCGTCGTCGCGCGCCCCCGGCGCGACGTCGCCCGCGATGACGTCCAGCATGTGCGCCTTGTTCTCCTCGATGCGCTCCACGAGGTCCGAGAACAACGCCTGCTCCTCGGCCGTGAGGCCGTTCACGTCGTTCGGGTTCGCCATCTCCGCCGACACGAGACTCGCCTTCTTCACGATCTTCCCGAGCCGACGCTCGTAGATCGCCTCCGCGGTGTCCTTCGCCGTCTCGATGTCGTTCGTGAGCTGCTGGACCTCCGGGGACCCGAACGGGTCCTCCGCGCGCTCGGCGGCCCGCTCGCGTTCGGCCTCCAGCTCCTCGACGTACGCCGCCACGTCCCCGTAGAAGGACTCGCGCAGCTGCTGGAGGTCTGACTTCTGTCGTTCCTTGCTCTGCGCGGAGCGGAGTTCGTCGATGTTCATTGCTTTGCGATCTCGGCGTGCCCGCGAGCCATCGCGAAGACGCCGACGTATTCCGGTACGGTTGCTGCGCCTGCCTCCAACGTAAATGTATCGTCGCCCAACTCGACGGTGACCGGTTCGGTCACCTCGATGGCGAGCGCGCCGTCGGACTCGTCGCCGAACACTGGCGATATCGCGTCCTCGAGCGGCTCGAAGTCGGCGACCGCGTCGCGCGGGATGCGTTCGACCATCAGGCCGGTGCCGCCGTGGAGACTCCCCGGGAGGCGGATGAGTCGGTTGATGTCGGTCGTCACCGGTTCGTCGATCGGTGCGGACTCGGCGTCGAACGTCTCCGCGGCGACCTGGCGCGCGAGCGTCAGGAATCGCCCGTGCACCTCGACGTTCCCCTGCGCGATCTGGTCGTAGTTCGCGTCGAACACGTCGACGAGCTTCTCGGCGGACCCCTCGCCGATGCCGTCGTACGCTTGCAGACGCTCGAGTTTGTCCTCGTGGTCGTCCATCGCGCGCACCTCGTCGACGAGCGCGAGGAGGCGGTCGTGGACGCGCTTCCCCCAGCCGCCCGTGGTCGACAGCGTCCGCTTCTCGGTGGGGTTCTCCAACCCGATGCCGTCGACGAGTTCGCGCGCCAGGAGCGCGTCGAGGTCGAGACCCTCCGCGAGGACGTACTCGACGATCTCGCGGCGGTCGCCGCGGCCGAGTTCGTGCACGCCGTCGTCGCGGACGTGGACGTGGTAGCCGCGGCCGCCCGAGAAGACGACGGTGGTGTCCTCGAACCCGAAGTCGTCCTCGAGGACGTCGAGGAGGTCGAGGAGGGCGTCCTTGCAGGTCGCGAGCATCTCGCGGTACGTCGTCTCTTCGGGGTCGACGCCGGGGAGGTGGTCGGCGTCCAGGTCGAAGACGAGGTCGGTGCCCTGCCAGTCCTTCCGGCTCATCGAGTTCGCCGAGGGGTCGCGGTACTGTGCGGCCGAGAAGTAGACGTGCTGGGGGCGTTCCTCGGTGAGGAACCGTCCGAGGTTCCCGACGTCCAGCCAGGAGCGGTGACGGACCATCGTCGTCTGCGCCTGGGCGGTCCACGGGATGTACCCCCACTCGCGTTCGTTCGGCGCCGGTGGCGGCGACACCTCTGTCGCCTCGTAGTGGCGCTTGAACGCTCCGCGGAGGTACGCGACGGTTCGCTCTTCCATGCTTCGAGACCGTACTGGCGGCGGCGTCAAGAACCCACCGTTCGCGACCGACCGTCGACGGGCGACGACTGGAAGCCGTCCGTCCACGAGCCCCGGGGGTTGAAAAACGAGCGTCGGTATCGCCAACAACCTCTATTAGTGCCGACGGGTACGTTCGGGGCATGAACTGGGACGGGCGACTGGGTCGCGTGGTTCGGGATGGGCGACTGGGTCGCGTAGTGCGGGACGGTCGGTTGGGTCGCGTGGCGTTGACGGCGGCGCTCGTGGTGGTGGTGGCGGCGGCGCTCCAGCGGACGGCGTCGCGCGTGTTCGTCTCGAACTTCTCGCTCTCGGGGCCGGGGCTCTCCGCGCTCCTGCTGTTCGGGTTCCTGTCGGTGTGGACGGTGCCGGTGGTGCGGCGACTCGGCTGGGCGCGGTCGGTGCGCGCGGCGGTCGCGGTGCTGCCGTTCGCGGTCGTCGCGTCCGCGCTCGCGGACCCGGTGCTGGCGGGCGCCGGCGCGGTCCTCGCGCTGTCGCTCGCGACGCCGCTGTTGGTCGCGCTCGGCGCTCGCGACCCGGCCTTCCTCCCCGGGCTCGCGGTGGGGGTCGCGTCGGTCGCGGCGGTCCGCGGGTGGCTCGGGACGCTCCCGGCGTACGCGACGCTCGGCGGGACGGCGCTGCTCGTCGGCGTCGCGTTCGTCGCCGGCGCGCTCGCGCTCCGCGAGGACGTCCCCGAACCGGGCGCGTCCGCGGTCGCGTGGCTCGCCGTCTTCGCGCAGGGGCTGTTCCTCGCGTATCCGGCGGCGACCGCGGCCTGGGGCGGCCTCGGGTACGCGGCGACGGCGGTCGCGACCGTCGCCGGCGTCGTCCTCGGCGCCGCGTGGGTCGGGTTCGGGCGGGCGCTCGACCGCCGGGAGGCGGTCGTGGTGGCGGTGGCGTTCGCGCTCGCGCTCGGCGACGTCGTGTGGGTCGGGCAGCTCGGGCCCGTCGCCGTCTTCCTCATGCAGGCGACGTTCCTGCGGCTCGTCGCTGCTGGCCTGCGCGACGACGGCGCGAGCTGGCTCGGGCTCGCGCAGGTCGTCGGGGTCGTCGCGGTCGTCTCGCAGGTGCTCGCGGCGAACTGGGCGTACGTCCCCGGGGGTGCAGCGCTCGCGGGGCACGCGCCGCTGTCGGCGTTCGCGCTCGCCGCGGCGCCCGTGGTCGCCGCGCTCCTCGTCCTCGCTCGTGACGCCGCGGGCGTCGGAGGCGACCCGACCGAGCTCCCGGACGCCGCACGTCGCGACGCGCTCACCGCGCTCGCTCCCGGTGCGCTCGCCGCGCTCTCGCTCGCACCCGGGTCGCTCGACGCGGGCGACGACGGCGCTCGCGCCGAGGGCGCGCCGTACGACGTCGTGACGCTGAACGTCCACCAGTGGATCGACGGGCAGCGCGGCGGGGCGAACTACCGCGACGTCCGCGACCTGCTCGCCGAGCACGACCCGGACGTCGTCGGCCTCCAGGAGACCGAGGGCGGCCGGTACACGACCGGGAGCGCGAACCCCGTTCGGTGGCTCGCCGACGAACTCGACTACCACTACGACTACGGCGTCCCGACGCGCCGCGGCGGGTACGGCGTCGCCGTCCTCTCGAAGTACCCCGTCCTCGACACGAAGGTCGTCTCGCTGCCCGTGCATCAGTCGCCGGCGCGCTGGGCGCTCGTCGCGACGCTCGACGCGCCCGACGGCGAACTCCAGACCATCACGACGCACTTCCAGACGGACATCCCCGAGGACGACGAGCAACTCGGCGAAGCCCAGACGATACTGGGAGAGCTGTTCAGCGACGACCACGAGCGCGCGGTCGTCCTCGGCGACTTCAACGTCCAGCCGAACCAGGACCCCGCGTACGACCGGCTGAAGCGCGACCTCACGGACGCCTGGACGGCCGCCGGCCACCCCGAGACCGGCGGCGGCGGGACGTGGCCCGCGCACGACCCGAGACAGCGCATCGACTACGTCTGGCTCGAAGGCGACTGGACGGTGTCGCGCTGCACGCGCGTCGGCGACGCCGCCGTCAGCGACCACCTCGGCGTCCTCGCGACCGTCGACCCGGGCCGCGGCGAGAATTGAGCGGGCCGCGCGAGGCCTCTTGAACGCACGTCGGCGTTCGCGCGAACCACTACCGTCGTGGCGGTGGCACACTCCCGCATGCAGATCACGGGCGTCACGCAGTACGACCTGAGTCACGCGCTCGAGGGCTCGTTCGAGCCGAACTGGATACCCGGCTACCCCCAGAGCACGCACGAGGTCGGGTTGTTCGAACTCGACACGGACACCGAGCACACGGGGTACGCGGCGAGTCCGTCGTTCGCGGGCGGCCTCACGTACGACGGGCCGCTCTCGCTCTTCTTGACGGGGATGGACCCGCACGACGTGGACGCGGTCCGGCGGAAGCTCGCGAGCGTCGACCTCATCGGGCCGCGACCGTGGCACCTCCTCATGGCGCTCTGGGACCTCGTCGGGAAGGCCGCGGACAAGCCCGTCTACGAGATCCTCGGTGGTTCGAGCGACCCGATTCCGGCGTACGCGAGCGCCGGCGAGGTCGGTGACGTCGACGACCGCCTGGCGTGGACGCAGGCGCGCGTCGACGAGGGCTTCGAGGCGGTGAAGCTCCGGGTCGCGAGCCCCGAGGACGTCCGCATCGTCGAGGCGGTCCGCGAGTCGTTCCCGGACCTCGAGATCATGGTGGACGCGAACAAGGGCTGGGCGGTCCGGGTCATGCGCGAGGAGGAACGCTGGAGCCCGAAGACGGCGCTCTCGGTCGCGCGCGACCTCGAACCGCTGGACGTTCGCTGGCTCGAGGAGCCGCTCCCCAGGCACGACCACGAGTCCTACGCCGACCTCCGCGAGCGCACGAGCGTCCCCATCGCGGGCGGCGAGTTCCTCGACGATGTCGGGGAGTGCTACGACCTCCTCGACGCCGGTGGCGTGGACGTCATCCAGCCGGACGCGGCCATCGTCTCCGGGCTCCGCGGTGGCGTCGGCGTCGCCGCAGCAGCACGCGAGCGCGGCGTCGAGTTCGTCCCGCACACGTGGACGAACGGCCTCGGGTTCGCGGCGAACCTCCACGTCATGGCCGCCGTCGACGCGCCGTACTGCGAGTTCCCGATGGAGCCGCCGTGGACGCCCGACGCCAGGGACTTCCTCCTCGAGGAGACGTTCACGCTCGACGACGACGGCTGCGTCGCGCCCCCGGACGGGCCCGGCCTCGGCGTGACGGTGCGCGAGGAGGTGCTCGACGGATGACTGTCGACGATTCCACGCACGACCTCTCCGACGACGTCCTCGAGCGCCACGAGCGCATCGCCGACGAGGTGCTGTCCCGCGACAGCTACGACCTCCTGATAGACGGCGAGTGGGTGGCGAGCGAGAGCGGCGAGCGAGCGGTCGCGCGCGACGCGACGACGGGCGGCGCCCTGGCCGAGTACTGGGCCGGAAACCGAGAAGACGTCGACCGTGCGGTCGCGGCGGCCAAGAACTCGTTCGAGGGGAAGTGGGGCGAGCAGTCGCCCGTGCAGCGCGGCGAGTACCTCGAGGAACTCGCGGACCGCGTCGCCGACGAGAAGACGCGGCTCGCGCGCCTCGATTCGCTGGAGGTCGGCAAGCCGAACAAGCACTCGCTGTTCGTGGACACGACCGTCGTCGAGGACCAGCTGCGGTACTTCGCGGCGCTCGCGCGCACCGCCGACGAGGGGCGGCGGCCGCCGTCGAGTTCCGACAAGCACGTCTACACGCGCGAGGAGCCCTACGGCGTCGTCGGCGCGGTCGGCGCGTGGAACTTCCCGGCGATGTTCGTCGCGTGGAAGCTCGGCCCCGCGCTCGCCGCGGGGAACACCGTCGTCTACAAGCCCTCCTCGCGGGCCGTGCTGTCGACGCTCGCGCTCGCCGAACTCGCGAACGACGTCCTGCCGCCGGGCGTCGTGAACGTCGTCACCGGGTCGGGGAGCGAGGTCGGTGACGCGCTCACGGGCCACGAGGACGTCCGGAAGGTCTCCTTGACGGGTGGGGCGACCGCGGGGCGGAAGGCGATGGAGAACGCCGCGGCGGACGCGACGCCGGTATCGCTGGAACTCGGCGGGAAGTCCCCCAACATCGTGTTCTCGGATGCGGACCTCGACCAGGCCGTCGAGGGCGCGGTCGTCGCCATCCTCTTCAACCAGGGCCAGCAGTGCACCGCCGGTTCGCGGCTGTTCCTCCACGAAGACATTCGTGAAGAGTTCCTCGAGCGCCTCGCCGACCGCGTCGCGGAGATCTCGGTCGGGGACCCGCTGTCGCCGATGACGGACGTCGGGCCGATGGTCGACCCCGAGCACGCGGCGGCGGTCCGCGAGTACGTCGACGCGGCGCGCGAGCATGGCGCGACCGCGGCCATCGAGGCGGCGGTACCCGACGACCTCGCTGCTGCGCCGTTCGTCCCGCCGGTCGTCTTCGAGGGCGTCGACGACGACGACCGCGTGGCGCGCGAGGAGGTGTTCGGCCCGGTGTTGTCGGTGTTCGAGTTCGTGGAGACCGAGGCGGTCGTCGAGCGCGCGAACGACACGACGTTCGGGCTGGCGGCGGGCGTCTGGACGAGCGACCTGGAGCGCGCGCACGAGGTCGCGGCGGACCTCGACGCTGGAACGGTCTGGGTGAACACGTACAACGACCTGTTCGACCCCGCGCCCCACGGCGGGTTCAAGGCCTCCGGTATCGGTCGCGAGCTCTCGAAGGAGGCGATGGACGCGTACCGGCAGGCGAAGACGGTGAAGATCAGTCTCGGTGGCATCCCGAACCTCGGCTGAATCGACCGCTCGGGCTCGCGCCCGAGCGCCGGCGGCGCGTCGGGACGCACGCGGTGGGACCAGCCGCAGCACCCGTCTTATTCCACATTATTTTTAATGAAAGATTTATGGTCGGGGGCGTCCTGCCTTCGCGTATGCGAGCAGCCGTCTTCCAGGGGGTCGAGCAGCCCCTCGAGGTCGAGGAGGTCGACGAACCGGACTGTCCCGAGCACGGCGTCGTCGTCGAGACCGAAGCCTGCGGTATCTGTCGGAGCGACTGGCACGCCTGGCGCGGCGACTGGGACTGGATCGGCGTCATGCCCACGCCCGGACTGATATTCGGGCACGAGCCCTGCGGGCGCGTCGTCGAGGTCGGCGACCGCGTCGAGACCGTGAACGAGGGCGACCTCGTCACGAACCCGTTCAACCTCGGCTGTGGGAGCTGTCACCACTGCCGGAGCGGTCGGTCGAACGTCTGCGAGCGCAGCGTCCCGATGGGGTTCATCCCCATCCAGAAGGGCGCGTTCGCCGAGTACTACAGCGTCCGCGAGGCCGACCAGAACGTCGTCGTCCTCCCCGACGACGCCGACCCGACCGCGGTCGCGGGACTCGGGTGTCGGTTCGCGACCGCGTTCCACGGCCTCGTTCACCGCGTCGACGTCACCGCCGGCGACTGGGTCGCCGTCCACGGCTGCGGCGGCGTCGGCCTCTCGGCGGTGCACGTCGCGGACGCGCTCGGCGCGAACGTCATCGCCGTGGACCTCGACGAGACGAAACTCGACCGCGCGCTCGACCTCGGCGCGGACCGAACCGTGGACGTCACCGCGGTCGAGGACGTCCCGCAGGCGGTGAAGAAGCACACCGCGAACTCACGGGGCGTCGACGTCTCCGTGGACGCACTCGGTATCGCGGACACGGTCCAGAACTCCGTGAACAGCCTCGGGAAGACCGGCCAGCACCTCCAGATCGGGATGACGACGAGCGAGGAGGGCGGCGAGGTCAGCCTGCCCGTGGACACGATGGTGACGGACGAACGCGAGTTCTACGGCTCCTACGGGTGCCCGCAGGTCGAGTACGAGGAGATATTCCGGATGATGGACACCGGGAAGCTCGACCCCGGCCGCATCGTCGGTGAGACCGTGAGCCTCGACGACGTGCCCGCGGTCATCGAGAACCTCGGCGACTACGACACCGTCGGCATCCCCGTCTGCACCGAGTTCTAGGGTGACGCCGACTCCGCGGTCTCCTCGCTCGCGTCGGACGCCTTCACGTGGCGGTACTGTGCGACGAGGAGCCCGATCGCGCTCGCGACGGTGACGACGGCGCTCACGAACGCGATGACGCCGTGGACGGGAACCCCGGCGACCGTGCGAACGGGGACGCCGGTCCCGAACACGCCGATGAGTGCGCCGAGGACGATACCGAACATGTAGCGCTGCCTGTGCATCTACACCGCCCTATGACGGGACGGTACAAGAACCCGGTCGTGCGTTTCCGGTCATCGAGAACGAGTTGGCGCCGGCTTGCCCTCGCCCTCGCCGCCGGCGACCTCCGCCCACGCACTTGAAGAGGCGTCGGGGTTCGGGGAAACGACGACGCTCGCGGGCGTCGACGGTCGAGTATGGCGATTGCGCTCCCCGACGAGGCCGACGAGTGGATCCAGGCGTGGCAGGACGAACTGAACGCGAGTGACGCGTACAGCGACGCCGGGAGCGGGTGGGGCGAGGGGTTCGACGGGTCGTTCCTCTTCCACATCCGCCCGGACGGCGAGTACAACGGCGAGGACGTCTACCTCTACGTCGACCTCGAGGACGGCGAGTGCACCGACGCGAAGCAGGTCCCGGAGGAGGACGCCGTCGAGTGGGGGTTCGCGTACCGCGGCGACTACGCGGACTGGAAGGCGCTCGTGCACGGTGACCTCGGCGCCATCGACGGCCTGATGTCCGGGAAGTTCGACCTCGACGGCGACATGCAGAAGGTCCTCCAGTACTCCGAGGCCGCCATCGTGATGACGGAGAACGCGGCGGCGGTCGACACCGAGTTCGCGCACTGACCGCGGCTGCCGGCAGCGCGCAGGTCGCGGCTTCGACGGATTGGTCGCGGGAGGCGAGGGATTATGCCGGTGCCGACGAGAGGGGTGAGCATGAAGGCGGTGGGACTCAGGCTCAGGCCGGACGAGGGGGCGTTCCCGGGCGTCGACCGGGCGCTCGCTCGCGCCGCGGACGTGACTCGCGAGGACCTGTCGAACCTCGAGTGGCTGGACGACGGGACGTACCTCCTCCTCTACCGGTTGCGGGCGGACGGCCGGGAGGCCATCGAGACGGTGCTCGAATCCCACGAGGAGGTCATCGAGTACGACGTCGTCGAGAGTGCGACCGGGACGTTCGCGGCGTTCGTGCACGTCGAGGAGCGGCCGTCGCTGTCGGCGCTCCTGGCGCTCGTCGACGAGCACGCGCTCTTGCTCCAGCAACCGTTCTCGTTCGACCCGGACGGCGTCACCGTCACGGTCGTCGGGTCCGGCGACGCGCTCCAGGGGGCGTTCGCGGACGTCGGCGAGGAACTGCCGGTGGACGTCGAGTGGACGGGCGAGTTCGAACCCGACCGCGACGCCACGCTCGCACGCCTCACGGGCCGGCAGCGCGAGGCGTTGCAGGCCGCGTACGACCTCGGGTTCTACGAGACGCCGCGGGCGGCGAGCTACGAGGAGATCGGTGAGGCGCTGGGGTGTGCGCCGTCGACCGCGAACGAGCTCCTGCGGCGCGCCGAGGCCGCGCTCGTCGCGGGCGTCCTCGACTGACGGCCAGTGCAGCGAGTGGCGTGGTCGACGTGCTCGAGGCGGCAGATGGCGCACTTGACGTGACGCCGCCATCAGGCACAAAGCCGACGTTAGAACCGTATAGGCGTGGTTTGTTGCCGTTTTCCGCTCCGTTACCTGGAAGGACCTGGCCGGCAGTCGTCGGCGGTCGACGACCACGCCGAACCGTCCGGGAAGCGACTCGCCATCGACGAGCGGTCGCTCGGCGACTCTCGGGCGGCGATGTCACGCAACCGACCGAGCGCACGCCCCGGTTCGCGGTCGGTACGCCGCCACGACGCGGTCGCGAACTGGGAATCGCGTCGACGACCGTACGTCGTGATTTCCGGCGCGGAACCAACCGAGAGCCCAGGTTTTCGAACTGGTCTGGCGTTCGGGCGTCGCGGTGCCGGTAACGGGCCGTAATCTCGCCGCTCGCTCGGATTGCGGTCTGCTTGTCATGCTATAACAAAGGGGGATTCCGTGACAACGTTCAGTAGAGATGACTACGGACTCGACGGTCGCAAGCGGCGGACGAGAGTGGCTCGTCGTCGCCGTCACGTTCATCGTCGCCAGCAGCATCGTCGTCGCGGGAATCGGTCCGCTGACAGCCTCGGCTGTCGCGACCACCGACCCCGCGACGGAAGCACGGGAGGTCGGCGGTCCGGCGGCGTCGCCGACCGAACCAGGTGTGTTGTCCGGAGACGTCAACCTCTCCGACGCGAACACCACGTTCCGCGGCGCTGCCGAGAACGACTCGCTCGGCGCCGCGGTCACGGACGTCGGCGACCTCGACGGCGACGGCGTCGACGACGTCGTCGTCGGCGCCCCGCGGAACGACACCGCCGGGCCGAACGCGGGCGCAGTCTACGTGTTCTACGGCCCGGTCGAACCCGGCGAGATGAACGCGTCCACCGCGGACGTGACGCTCAACGGCGCCGCGGCGAACAGTCGCGCCGGGGCCGCGCTGGACGCCGCGGACCTCGACGGCGACAACGTCAGCGAACTCCTCGTCGGCGTCCCCGGTGACGACACCGCGGGAGAGAACGCGGGCGCCGTCTACGTCGTCCGTGACGTCCCGTCGCTCCCGGCGAACGCGTCGCTCGCGGCCGCGAGCTCGGTCCTGTACGGGACCGGGGCGGGCGACCGCGCCGGCACGTCGGTCGCGGGCGTCGGGAACCTCACGGACGGTACGCCGGACAGCGTGCTCGTCGGGGCGCCCGGGAACGATTCCGTCGGCGAGGACGCCGGCGCGGTCGCGCTCTTCGACGACGTCCCGGTCGGGAACGCGTCGCTCGCCGAGGCGGACGCGACGTTCGTCGGCGAGGCGAGCGGGGACCGCGCCGGCGCGTCCGTCGACACCGCCGGCGACTTCGACGGCGACGGCGACCACGACCTCCTCGTCGGCGCTCCCCGGAACGACTCCACCGCGGTCGACGCTGGCGCGGCGTACGTCCTCACCGCGGAGACGTTCGACGCCACGCAGTCGCTCGCGGACGCCCAGGTGAAGTACGTCGGCGCGACGGGCCGGGACCTCGCCGGGTTCGCCGTCTCGTACGCCGGCGACGTGAACAACGACTCGTTCGACGACATCGTCGTCGGCGCCCCGTTCAACGACTCGAACGGCGACCAGGCCGGTGCGGCGTACGTCGTCCCGGGGACGCCGGAGGCCGCCGGGACGGCGAACCTGTCGGCGTTCGGGCTCGACCTCTACGGTGAGTCCGCGGGCGACCGCGCGGGCTGGTCGGTCTCGTCGGCCGGGTCGGGCGACGTGACCTGCGACCCGTACGCGGACGTCCTCGTCGGCGCGCCCGGGAACAACTCGACCGCGCCGAACGCGGGCGCCGCGTACCTCGTCGAGGGCAGCGAGACGCTCGCGGACGCCCGGAACCTGTCGACCGCACTCGCCAAACTCGCCGGCGTGGGCGAGGACGACATGGCTGGACGCGCGGTGTCGGACGTCGGTGACGTCACGGGCGACGGCGCGAACGACGTCGTCGTCGGCGCGCCGTTCAACGACAGCGCGACCGCGAACGACACCGGCGCGGCGTACCTCGTGAACGGCGCGTGCGTCGAGCGAACGCCGGAGCCCGAGCCGGAGCCGTCCGGCGACGTCGTGGACGTGTCCTGCGACGCGGTCACGGTCGACGTCGAGAACGTCTCCGAGGGTCGCGTGACCGTGAAGGTGTTCTTCGAGGACGGGACGTCGACGACCGCGACCGAGGACATCGGGTCCGACGGCGAGTTCGACGGCCGCGTCGCGTTCGACAACCCGGAGGACCGGAACGTGAGTCGCGTGAAGCTGTTCGCCGGTGGCGATACGAGTGGCGAGCGCCTCGACGACACCGGCCCCATCGACGTGACGTGCCGCGAACCGGAACCGGAGCCGGAACCGGCGGGGAGCATCCGTGACGTGACGTGCGAGGACGTGAGCGTCCTCGTCAGTAACGCCGATAGCGAGAAGATAACCGTCGAGGTCGAATTCGAGGACGGGACGAGTACGACCGCGACCGAGGACATCGGGTCCGACGGCGAGTTCGACGGTCGCGTGGCGTACTCGAACCCCGACGACAAGAACGTCTCGCGGGTCGTGCTCTACGACGGCGATAGCACGAGCGCGAGCGTCCTGACCGAGACGGGCCCCATCGACGTCACCTGTAACGTGCCGGAACCGGACCCGATTCCGGCGGGGTCCATCCGCGAGGTGACGTGCGAGGACGTGAGCGTCCTCGTCAGTAACGCCGATAGCGAGAACGTCACGATCGAGGTCGAGTTCGAGGACGGGACGAACACGACTGCGACCGCAGCGACGACCGACGGCGAGTTCGACGGCCGCATCCCCTTCGCGAACCCCGACGACAAGAACGTCACCAACGTCGTGCTCTACGACGGCGACGACACGAGCGCGCCGCTGCTCACGGAGTCGGGGCCGGTCGACGTCACCTGTAGCGAGCCCGAGCCGGCGCCGTTCCCGGCGGGGACCATCGAGGAGGTGACGTGCGAGAACGTGAGCGTGGTGGCGAGCAACGTCCAGGCGGAGAACGTCACCGTCCTCGTGACGTTCGCGGACGGGACGAACACGACGGCGACCGCGGCCGCCCCGGGCGGCGAGTTCGACGGGGAGATCCCGTACTCGAACCCCGACGACAAGAACGTGACGCGCGTCCAACTGTTCGAAGGAACCGACACTGCGGGGGAACAGCTGACCGAGACCGGCCCCATCGACGTCACCTGCAACGTGCCGGAACCGGACCCGATACCCGCGGGGTCCATCCTCGACGTCACGTGCGAGAACGTGAGCGTCCTCGTCAGCAACGCGGATAGCGAGAACGTGACGATAAAGGTGGAGTTCGAGGACGGGACGAACACGACGGCGACCGCAGCGACGACCGACGGCGAGTTCGACGGGGAGATCCCGTACTCGAATCCCGACGACAAGAACGTCACGAACGTCGTGCTGTACGACGGCGACGACACCGACGCGCCGCTGCTCACGGAGTCGGGGCCAGTGGACGTCACGTGCAACGTGCCGGAACCGGACCCGATGCCGGCGGGAAGTATCCGCGACGTCACGTGCGAGAACGTCTCAGTCCTGGTGAGCAACGCGGATAGCGAGAACGTGACGATAAAGGTGGAGTTCGAGGACGGAACGAACACGACGGCGACCGCAGCGACGACCGACGGCGAGTTCGACGGCCGCATCCCCTTCGAGAACCCCGACGACAAGAACGTCACGAACGTCGTGCTGTACGACGGCGACGACACCGACGCGCCGCTGCTCACGGAGTCGGGGCCAGTGGACGTGACGTGTAATGAGCCGGTCCAGGAGCCGCCGGTCGACCCGGAGGACGTCACGCTCACCGCCATCTGCGTCGACGCGGAGGACGACCTGGCGCTGTACCGCGTCACGAACGACAACGACGTGCCGGTGACGGTGCAGTACGACGTGTACGGCACCGACGAAGACGGTGAGCTCACGGTCGACGCGAACGACCGGGAGACGTTCGTGGTGAACACCAGCGACGACGGCTCCGCGACGGTACGGTTGTTCTACGACGGCGACCAGATTGACGTGAAGGCGAGCAACACCGAGCAGGCGTGTGACCTCGGCGAACCGAACGACGAAAAGACGACGACGGAGCCGACCACCACGGAACCGACGACGACGGAGCCGACCACCACGGAACCGACGACGACCGAGCCGACGACGACGGAGCCGACGACGACTGAACCGACGACGACGGAGCCGACGACGACCGAGCCGACGACGACGGAACCGACGACGACCGAGCCGACGACGACGGAGCCGACGACGACGGAACCGACGACGACCACGACGACGGAGCCAACCACGACCACGACGACCACGACGACCACGACGGAGTCCGGGGATGCGGCAATCAGTTTCGTCGCGTTCTGTGTCGAGGGTGGCACGCAGGAGGGGAACGACCCGTGTCCATCGGGACAGAGCCTGTTGGTGAAGTTCGAGGAGGCAGGTGGGGACTTCGCTCCGGAAGGCGGGGACTCGATGGGCGTTACGGTCACCGTGAGTGAGACGAAAGAGGGCGGCGAGCCGATCGCGGTCGAGTGGGAGTCCGAGGAGGAGATCGCGTCGGTGATCGTGAAGGCCGGGACGCCCGAGTGCGAGTTCCCCGGTGGGAACAGTGGCACCGCGGAGTCGTGCGGGCCGCCGCCCATGATCTCGAACGTCGACGCGGGATTCGGGAGCGACACCAGCGCGAGCGGGCTGGCGCTCGCGGTGGTCGCCGGGCTGTCAGCGTTCGGCGTGGTCGCGAGGCGACGCGAGCGGTAGTCGCGTCCGCCAGCCCGGTCTCCTCCGGCGACGGCCTGGCGCGGTCACGTCCGCGCGACGATGACGTAGCCGCTGCCGGCGTCGTACGTGTCGACGACGGTGACGTCGTCGAAGACGTCGCGGGTGGCGGCGAGCGTGTCGACGCCGACCTGATGGTCGACGGTGAATGCGAGTGCGCGCTCGAAGACGGGGTTCAGCCAGCGGGTGCCAGGCGCCCGGAGGCCGCCGCCGTCGAGCGCGACGAACCGGCCGTCGGGCGCGAGCGCGTCGCGGACGTTCTCGAGGACGGCGTGCGGGTCCTGCATCGTGTGGAGGGCGAACGTCGTGAACACGGCGTCGTAGGTGTCGTCGGGGCCGACCGTCTCGGTGGCGTCGCCGCGAGCGACGTGCACGCCGCGCCACCCCGCGTCGCGGACGCGGGCGCGGGCCTTCGCGACCATCCCGGCGCTGTAGTCCACGCCGACCACTGCGCCGCGGTCGTCCGCCGCGGTCGCTGGCTCGCCGTCGGCGTCGACCGCGTCGACGAGCCGCTGGAAGTTCCGGCCGTGCCCGCACCCGAGGTCGCAGACGACCTCGCCGGGGCGAGCGTCGAGCGCGTCGAACGCGTCCTCGAACAGCGGCGCGGCGAGGTCCATCACGGCCGCGTAGACGCGCGGGCGGCGACTCCACCAGTCGTACAGCTTCTGGCCGCGCTGGTCGTCGCCCCCGGTCGTCGCGGGGTCGTCGTCGAGTTCGAGGCCGCTGGCCGCGAGCGCGCGCCGCAGCCGCTCGTCTCGGTCAGTGTTCGCGTCGTCGACCGCGTCGTCGTCGTCGGGCAGCGCTCGTCCCTGCATGCTCGAGTGGACGCACCCAGTGACCGTGTTCGTTTCCGCGAACCCTATCGATGGTTTAAGCACGCTGGGGCTGTTGGCGTGGTGGCATGAAGTCGCTCCACGTGCGCATCCGGCACACCGCGGACACCATCGACCCGATGCATCGGTTCGTCTGCGAGTCGCCAGCGGTGGACCGCGAGGTGCTCGTGGAGGGGAAGACCGACGGGGGCGTGCGGACGCTCCTGTTCTACGTCGACGGCGACCGGGAGGCGTACGAGGCGGTGCTCGCGGACCGCCCGGACGTCCTCGAGTACGACGTGACGCCGGACGGCGAGGACGCGTTCTTCCTGTACGTTCGCGCCCGGAACGACGACAGCGAACGCGACCTCCTCGACGCGTTCGAGCAGGACACGGTCGTCGTCGCCGGGCCCGTCGTCTTCCATCCGGACATGACGATGGAACTTACGGTGGTCGGGCACGCCGCGGACCTGCAGGCGGTCGTCGAGTCCCTCCCGGCGGGGATGGACGTGGACGTGACGCGCGTCGGCGAGTACGCCGGGTGGGACGAACGCGGGTTGACGGACCGGCAGCGCGAGGCGCTCCGGGCGGCGTGGCGCGTCGGGTACTACGAGGTGCCGCGGGACGACGGCGTGGAGGCGGTCGCCGCGGAGATGGATTGCGCGGTGTCGACCGCGTCCACCCTGCTGCGGCGCGCCGAGTCGACGCTCGTCGGGAACGCGCTCGACGCGCCCTGAGTCGACGCGGCCCGACCGCCGACACGACCTGAGCGCGCACTCGCCCTGCTGGCACCCGGAGTTCTATCAGCGTCCCGACCGTCGTCTCGGGTATGCCAGTCCAGTTCGACTTCGGCGAGCAGGTGGCGGTCGTGACCGGTGCGTCGGGCGCGCTCGGGAGTGCGGTCGTGGACGCGTTCCGCGACGCGGGCGCGACGGTCGCGGCGGTCGACGTCAGGGAACCGAGCCACGAGGACGCGCTCCTGGACCCGGATTCGGGGACCGAGTTCTATCAGGCGGACCTCACGGACGAGGACGCGGTCGCCGAGCTCTTCGAGCGCGTCGTGGACGATCACGGTCGCGTCGACGCGCTCTGTAACGTCGCTGGGACGTGGCGTGGCGGCGACGACCTCGCGGACACCGAGGTCGACGAGTTCGAGTTCCTGTTCGACGTGAACCTGCAGTCGATGTTCCTCGCGAGCAAGCACGCCATTCCGCACCTCCGGGAGACCGACGGCGCCATCGTCTCCATCTCCTCGCGGTCGTCGCTCGAAGGCGGCGAAGGCGACGGCCCGTATCGGGCGTCGAAGGCAGGCGTGCGGACGCTCACGGAGACCATCGCGGAGGAGGAACTCGGGAGCGTTCGCGCGAACGCGGTGATGCCGAGCGTGCTGGACACGCCGATGAACCGCGAGATGATGACGCCGAGCGACGACTGGGTGGACCCCGCGGACGTCGCGGACGTCATCTGTTTCCTGTGCTCGGAGGCCGCGTCGGTGACCAGCGGTGCGGCGGTCCCCGTCTACGGCGAAGCCTGAGGCGGCGTCCCGTCCCGGCCAGATTGGGGGTCACGCGAACGGGTCGTCGGGGATGGGTTCGGGGTCGCTCGTGACGATGTCGGCGTCGGGGCGGCGGGTCACGCCGTGGAATTCGAAGCGCGCACCGTCGGTGTCGCTCTCGGTCGTCGTCACCGTCCAGCCGTGTGCGCCGGCGATCCGGTCGACGATGGCGAGTCCGAGACCGGTGCCGCCGTCGCCGGTGACGCCGGTGTCGAAGAGGTCGTCGCCGACGTCCGGGTCGATGCCGTCGCCGTCGTCCGCGACGGCGAACCCGTCGTCGAGCGCGCTGACGGTCACCGTCACGTCGGCGCCGCCGTGCTCGACGCTGTTCCGGAACAGGTTCTCGAACAGCTGGACGATGCGGTCCGGGTCGGCGTCGACGGCCGCGTCGCTTCCTGGGACGTCGAGCGTCGCGTCCTCGGTGTCGACGGTCGTCCACGCGCGCTCGGCGACGTCGGCGAGCGCGACGGGTTCGGGGTTCGTGGACGTCTCGCCTTCGCGCGCCATCAGGAGGACGTCCTCGATGAGGGACTCCATGCGGTCGTGGGCGGCGTGGACCTGCTCGAACGCGTCCGGGTCACCGCTGGATTCGGCGATGTCGGCGTACCCTTTCGCGACGCTCAGTGGGTTCCGGAGGTCGTGACTGACGACGCTCGCGAATCGGTCGAGGCGCTCGGTCTTCCGTTCGAGTTCCTCGCGGTAGGCGTGCTGTTCGGTGACGTCCCGGAGGACGAACACGCGACCGCCGTTCTCGTCACCGAACGGCGTCGTCTCGACGTCGAGCGTGCGGTCGTCGTAACTGACGCGGCCTCGGGTCGGCGCGGTCTCCGGGTCGGCGAACTCGTCGAGCGCCGCCGGGAGGACGGTGCAGGCGTCCGCGCCGAGCGCGTCCGCCGACAGCTCGAGGAGGTCTCGCGCACGGTCGTTCAGGTCGACGATGCGGCCGTCGGCGTCGACCACGAGCACGCCGTCGGCGACCGCCTCCATGACGACGCGGCGAGTGACCGGGGTGACGTTCGAGAGTTCGTACCGGTGGATGGAGACCGTGAGGAGTATCGCTGAGGCGCCGAACCCGAGCGCGAGCAGGCCGTCGACGCCAGCGACGAAGAGGTCGAGGACGTTCGACACCCACGGGACGAGGATGGCGACCGCGACAGTCGCGGACTGGAACCGGTAGGTGTCGTTCGACGCGAACGTCGTCTTGAGGACGAGGGCGGTGCTCGCGAGCGTGAGGAGGTAGGCGTACGCGGTGTGCACCCAGAATCCGTCTCCCCAGACGACGTTCCCGTTCGCGTACGACCCCATCTCGACGCGCTCGTAGATGAGGTCGTGGCCGCCGACGCCGAGGAGCGAGATGCCGGTGCCGTCGTTCGTGATGGCGAAGAACCCGACGAGGAGCGGATGGACGAGGAGGACGAGCGCGGTCGGTCCGGCGAGGCGGTCGTCGTAGCCGGCGTACCGGAGCGCGAACACGAACAGGAAGGCGACGGTGAGCGAGAGGCCGGCGAGGGCGACGCTCGCGAGGACGAGCATCGTCCGGAGGTCCGTGACGAGGCTGCCGGCGGTGATGGCGAGGAGCCAGAAGGTGATGGCGACGAGCACGCCGACCATCGCCGTCGACCCCGTCGCCGACCGGTCGCGCCACGTGAAGACGGCGAGGATGCCGGTCGCGACGGCCGTGCCCGCGTACACGAGCGGAAGGGCTGCGTACACGAACGCCAGGACCGCGTCTATCATTGTCAGATGAACGTCGCCGTCCCGTATGACGGTTGTGGCTGAATATCATGGGTCGTGGTGGGCGACCAGTTGGATAGCGTGACTGTCTTCGCGTTATCGACGTCTGGAACTGAAAGAAACGAACGTCAGGTTTACACGTGGGAGTCGACGACGAACTGGACACGCATGCAAGAACGCGAGACGTGGAGCAGTCGCGTCGGGTTCATCCTCGCCGCGGTCGGGAGCGCAGTCGGCCTCGGGAACATCTGGCAGTTCCCGTTCCAGGCCGCGAACAACGGCGGTGCCGCCTTCCTCGTCGTCTACCTCGCCGCCGTCTTCGTCATCGGGTTCCCCGCACTCCTCGCGGAGTTCGTCGTCGGCCGGAACACCGAGCAGAACCCCGTGGACGCCTTCCGCGAGTACGCCGGCCGGTCGTGGGCGCTCGTCGGCGCCCTCGGCGTCCTCGTCGGCTTCTGGATCCTGTCGTTCTACAGCGTCGTCGGCGGCTGGGTGCTCCGGTACATCGCCGGGAGCGCCACGGGCGCGTACTTCGCGGACCCCTCCGGGTACTTCGGCGCGATCGCCTCCGGCACGGACGCGCTCGCGCTCCACCTCGTCTTCATGCTCGTCGTCGTCGGCATCGTCGCGCTCGGCGTCGAGGACGGCATCGAGATGGGCACGAAGGTGATGGTGCCGAGCATCGTCCTGCTCCTCGTCGGCCTCGGCGCGTGGGCGACGACGCTCGAGGGTGCCGGCGCTGGCTACCAGTTCTACCTGTCGCCGGACGTCGACGCGCTCGTCGCGAACCTCCCGAGCGTCCTCCCGAGCGCCGTCGGACAGGCGTTCTTCACGCTCAGCCTCGGGATGGGTGCGATGGTCACGTACTCGAGCTACCTCGGCGAGGACGACTCGCTCCCCGCCGACGGCGCCACCATCGTCGTCCTGAACACGCTCGTCGGCGTCCTCGCGGGCCTCGTCGTCTTCCCCGTGCTCGCCGCGCAGGGCCTCTCGATGGAGACCGCGGGCATGGGCGCGGTCTTCGAGTCCATGGCTGCCGCGTTCGCGACCCTCCCGGCCGGTCGCGTCCTCGGCCTCGTGTTCTTCCTCGTCCTCCTCCTCGCGGCGCTCTCCTCGGCGATCTCGCTCCTCGAGGTCGTCGTGTCGTACGTCGTCGACAACACGAGCTACGACCGCAAACCCCTCGCCGCCGCGGCCGGCGTCGGCATCTTCGTGCTCGGTATCCCGACCGCGTTCGGCATCAACGCCCTCAGCTGGTACAACGCGGTCGCGTACAACCTCCTCCTCCCCCTCGGCGGCCTCGGTATCGCGATCGCGGTCGGCTGGGTGCGGCCCGGGCGGTCGACGACCGAACTCCGCCGCGGCTCCGGCGCGAGCCAGGCCGCCGCGCTCGCCTGGCTGTGGGCGCTCCGGACGGTCGTCGTGCTCGCGCTCACCGTCACGCTCGTCCTCGGCGTCAAGTCCCTGCTCGTGAAGGCGGCAGTCGTCGAGAGCAGCGTGCTCTCGTCGATGCCGCTCGTCGTCGCGCTCGCCGCCGCCATCGCGGTCGCCCTCGTCGCCGGCGCCCGCACCGTCGCCAGCGCCCCGTCCGACGGCACTCGACTCGCGGGCCCCGGAGACGACTGACGCCTCGAACCACCCCGCTCTCGCCGCACGCTCGGAGCCGGTCTCGTCCCCGACCGACGATTCGTAACTGCTCCTCCTCCTCACGTCCGACCGACGATTCGTAACCGCTCCTCCTCCCCCTCACGACTGACCGACGATTCGTAACCGCTCCTGCACGTCTCGCGCTCGACAGCCACAGAGAACACCGCAAGTGGGTCTTGAAGACCGTGATACTCGTCTTCTGACGAATCGTCGGTTCGTAACGCTCATGGGGCGTGCCCCGGCGATGAGTGACAATGGCACGTGAATCCTGGACGGGCCGCGTCGGGTTCGTCCTCGCAGCCGTCGGGAGCGCGGTCGGCCTCGGGAACATCTGGCGGTTCCCGTGGATGACCGCCGAGAACGGCGGTAGCGCGTTCCTCGTCGTCTACCTCGGTATCGTCCTCGTCGTCGGCGTCCCCGGACTCCTCGCGGAGTTCGTCCTCGGGCGTCGGTCGCGCAAGAGCCCCGTCGGCGCGCTCCGCGACCTCTCCGGCTCGAAGAACTGGGGGCACGTCGGCCTCGTGAGCGTCCTCGCCGGCCTCGTCCTCCTGTCGTTCTACAGCGTCGTCGGCGGGTGGATACTCCGGTATCTCGTCGCGTCGCCGACGGGCGCGTACTTCGACGCCCCCGGCGCGTACTTCGACGCCATCGCGTACGGTCCCGGCGCCGCCGCGTTCCACGTCCTCTTCCTCGCGCTCACCGCGGGCGTCGTCTACGGCGGCGTCCGCGACGGCATCGAGCGCGCAACCACCGTCATGATGCCCGTCGTCCTCCTCGTCCTCGTCGGCATGGCGGCGTGGGTGAGCGGCCTCGACGGCGCCGGCGACGCCTACGCGTTCTACCTCGCGTTCGACCTCGACACCATCCGGGCGAACTTCCTCGACATCGTGCTGTCCGCCGCCGGCCAGGCGCTGTTCACGCTCAGCGTCGGCGCTGGCACCATGATAACGTACGCGAGCTACGTCGGCGAGGACCGGTCGCTCCCCGCCGACGCCACGATGGTCGCCGTCCTCAACACCGCCGTCGGCGTGCTCGCCGGCCTCGTCGTGTTCCCGCTGCTGTTCTCGACGCCCGGCGTCGGCGTCGAGACGAGCGGTCCCGGCGCGCTCTTCGTCGGCGTCGCCACCGCGTTCGCCGCCCTCCCCGCCGGCAGCCTCCTGGCCGCCGGGTTCTTCGCCGTCGTCGCGCTCGCCGCGCTCTCCTCCTCGATCAGCATGCTCGAGATCGTCGTCGCGTACCTCGTCGACGAACGCGACGTCGACCGGCAACGCGCGACGCTCGGCGTCGCCGCGGTCATCCTCGTCACGGGAACCGCGAGCGCGTTCCTGCCCGACCTCTTCGCGCTCCTCGCCGGCCCCGTCGTCGACGTCGTCCTCACGCTCGGGCTGTTCGCGTTCGTCGTCTTCACCGCGTGGGTCGTCGGCGCGGACGCCGTCGCCGAGTTCGCGCGCGGCACCCGCTTCTCGACGGGTCTCGCCGACGGCTGGCGCGTCCTCGTCGGCGTCGTCCTCCCGCCGTTCCTCCTCTTCACGCTCGGCGTCGGCGTCGCTGACGCCGCGAGCGTCGACGTCGGCACGCCCGTCGTCGTCGCCGTCGCACTCGCGGCGAGCGCGCTCGTCGTCGTACTCGCCGCACGCACCCGGACTATTGACGAAATCGCTAGATGAGGCCCTAACGGGAAACCTTTAGTCGTCGGTGGGCGACGGTTCTCCCAATGACTAGGTGGTCGCCGTGACGATGGAGGACCGCATCGAGGAACTCGAGGAACTCCGAGAGGAGGCGCTGCTCGGCGGCGGCGAGGACCGCATCGAGTCCCAGCACGAGAAGGGGAAGATGACGGCTCGCGAACGCATCGAGTACTTCCTCGACGACGGGACGTTCCACGAGTTCGACCAACTCCGGACGCACAACGCGCACAACTTCGGGATGGAGGAGAAGCAGATATTAGGCGACGGCGTCGTCACCGGGTACGGCGACGTCGATGGCCGGAAGGTGTTCGTGTTCGCGCACGACTTCACCGTGTTCGGCGGGAGCCTCGGCGAGGTGTTCGCGGAGAAGATCACGAAGGTGATGGACATGGCGATGGAGGTCGGCGCGCCCATCATCGGCCTGAACGACTCCGCGGGCGCTCGCATCCAGGAGGGCGTGAAGTCCCTGGCTGGGTTCACGGACATCTTCCACCGGAACCAGCAAGCGTCAGGGGTCGTCCCGCAGATATCGGCTATCATGGGGCCGTGCGCGGGCGGTGCGGTGTACTCGCCCTCGATCACGGACTTCATCTTCATGGTCGACGAGACCAGCCACATGTACATCACCGGGCCGGGCGTCATCAAGACCGTCACCGGTGAGGAGGTCACGCAGGAGGAACTCGGCGGCGCCGGCACGCACACGTCGAAGACGGGCGTGGCGCAGTTCCACTGTAACGACGAGGAGGAGGCGCTCGACCGCATCAAGCGCCTCTTGTCCTACCTCCCGCAGAACAACGTGGAGGACCCGCCGCGCGTCGAGCCGTGGGACGACCCGGACCGACGCCCGGAGGCGCTGAACGACATCGTCCCCGAGAGTCCCCAGAAGCCCTACGACGTCACGGACGTCATCGGGGAGACCGTCGACGAGGGGTCGTTCATGGAGGTCGCGAAGAACTTCGCGAAGAACATCGTCGTCGGGTTCGGGCGCCTCGACGGGCACTCGGTCGGTATCGTCGCGAACCAGCCGCGCGTGAACGCGGGGACGCTCACCGTGGACGCGTCGATGAAGGGGTCGCGGTTCGTGCGGTTCTGTGACTCGTTCAACATCCCGATCGTGACGTTCGTCGACGTCCCCGGGTACATGCCGGGGACCGAGCAGGAGCACCGCGGCATCATCCGCCACGGCGCGAAGCTCCTGTACGCGTTCAGCGAGGCGACGGTGCCGCTCTTGACGGTCATCACGCGGAAGGCGTACGGTGGCGCGTACTGCGTGATGGCGTCGAAGAACCTCGGCGCGGACGTGAACTACGCGTGGCCGACCGCCGAAATTGCGGTGATGGGGCCCCAGGGCGCGGTGAACATCCTGTATCGGGACGAGCTCGCCGAGGCGGAGAACCCCGACGAGCTCCGGGACGAGCTCATCGAGGAGTACCGCGACGAGTTCGCGAACCCCTACACGGCGACGGACAAGGGCTTCCTGGACGACGTCATCGAGCCCGTGGAGACGCGGTCGCGCCTCATCGACGACCTGGACATGCTGAAGACGAAGCGCGAGAGCCAGCCGGACAAGAAGCACGGGAACATCCCGCTGTAGATGACGGGCGACGAGTCAGCGACGGCGGACGAGTCCGCGGGCGCGTCGACGGACGTGGCGGCGCTCCTGTCGGCGCTGTCGATTCCGGCGGACGCGAACGACGCGGAGGCGGCGGCGATCGCTACGGCCGTGGGCGCGCACCTGACGGACCTGGAGCGAGCGGCGGCAGCGGCGGGCGACGACGAGGCGTCGTGGGCGGGTCGGAAGTGGTCGTACGCCGGCCGCCTCGAGAGCGTGCAGGGGCGGAGCGCGCGTGTCCCCGACGGCGCGCCGACGGACGCGTGGGCGGCGAGCGGACGCACCGACCGGTTCTGATACCGGGCTCGCTATCCCAGCCACGCCGCTTTCTCTCCTCGCTGGGACGACGGAAAGGTACTTCCGGGTCGCGCGACTAGCACGAGTATGAACCCGAAGCGGACGGCGGTCCTCTGGTTCGCGGGTGGCTTGCTCGCGCTCGTCGTCGTCCTCGCGCTCGTCGCCGGTGGCGTCGTCCCGGCGCCGGACCCGGGGCACGTCGTCGCCGTCGTCGGCGTCGCCGGCGCCGCGAGCGCACTGCTAGGCGAACGGAGGCACCTTTCGCGCCTCGAAGCCTCTCGCTGAACGCGGTGTAGAAAGCGGGGACCGGGAGAGATTCGATTCAGGAGTCGTCTGATTCGGTCGAGCCTAGCGAGAGGGCCGACCACGCGACCTCGCCCACGTCGACGACGTTCTCTGGGTCGAGTGCATCGTCTCCGAGGACTGTCGCTGCTGCCCCTGGGAGCGGCGCCTCCGAGTCCGGCGCGGGCTCGCTGAACCGCTCCTCGGAGACGTCGTCCTCTTCCGGGTCGAAGACGACGATACGCATGACCATGCCGAAACTGACGTGCGGGAGACAGAGGAGGTCGTACACGCCCTTGGTCGTGAAGCGGTACAGCCAGGTGTCGTCGGTCGCGATCGGTGGCGACGAGAACCCGTAGTCCGTCGGGACGCGGTCCGGGAAGGTGAGGACCGGCGGTTCGTTCCACTTCGGGTGGAACGACGTGATCGTGTGCAGCCCGGTGCCGTGGGTGGTGAACGCGACGACGTCGCCGAGGTTCACGTGGAGGCCAACGGGGTCGAAGAAGAACTCCGGGACGGCGTCCTCGCCGTTCTCCCCGTCCTCGCCCTGGTCGCCGTCCTCGCCGTTCTCCCCGTCCTCGTCGCCCTGGTCGCCGTCCTCGCCCTCGCCCTCGCCCTGGGTGGGTGGGAAGCCCTCGTGCGCACCGTCGCCTGGGTGGACGTGCATGCCGACCTCGTGGTCGACGATGCCGGACGGGACGGTGTCGAGTTCGGCGTCGTAGGACGCGCCGTACACCTCGTCGATGCGGTTCCCGCGGGACGAGCTGCCCGCGGCGCTGCCGCCGAGTGCGGCGACGCCCGCGCCCACGCCGAACAGCTTCATGAGCGTTCGTCGGTCGATGCCGTGGTTCTTGAGGACCGTCAGGAGCTCCTGGTCGCTGAGGTCCAGTTCGTCTACGTCGGTTGGTGCTGTCATGTGTCTGCGCGTCGCTGGCAGGTATTCGATCGCTCTCCTCGGGTCTCGGTGGAGTCCTCGGTGTGCCCCCTTCTCGGAACCAACTCCATGTGGTACGTTAACGTGAAACACTATTGCTCTGCGCCAGCTACCTCGGCTTACCGTCTGCTTACGAACACCACCACCAGCCACTCATCGGTACGTGGACGCCACCGGCTCCCTCCAGGCGTCCCGGTTCACCAGGCCCGCCGCGCACTCGCTCCGACGATCGGGTCCCTCAGATTCCCGGGAGTCCATTCGAACGACCCGGACTTCCCGCAGGATGTTCGACGAACGCGAGGACCGCTCACCGACCGCAACTACGACTTTGGCTGTCGCTCCAGTAGCTCTCGGATCCGTCGAAGCTCCGAGAGCATCGCGTCCGAGCGCAGTTCGCCGGTAGCCACGGCCCCGCCGCCAGGGGCTGCGACGACGTCACCCGTCGACGCAGCCTCGCCAGCTTCGATAGAGACGCCAGGGCGACGACGCACCTTGTCGAGGATCTGGTCCTTGACGTCGACGTAGTCCACGATACCGCTCACCGTCAGCTCCGCGCCCGTCTGCCCGCCGTAGCCGGCGGTGTGGATGCCGACCGACCCGGCGTCGACGACCCGCTGGATGGGTCCCTGCGCGGCGTCCACGTTCGTGATGCGGTTGAACGGTACCGTCGTCTTCTGTTGGAAGAACACGCCGCGGTGGTACTCGACCTCCTCGTCGGTCAACCGGTACTGTGCGGTCCGGTAGAACGCCGGAATCCACCACGTGAGGAACGCCAGTACGACGACGGGGACGCCGACGAACGTCGCGGTCACCGCCAGCGGGGCGTCGGCGAACGCACCCAGTGCAGTGATGCCGGCGCCGAACGCCGCGAAGAGGACGACCGCGATGGCCTCGTACAGGTAGAAGTACGCCTTCAGCTTCTCGGGTTTGAACCACTCGTTCTCGGGTCGCATACCTTCGATTCGCGCCGACGGAGCGTAATACCGTACGACGACTCTCACGGGTTGGAACCGACGCGACGACCGCTTCGCGGCGCGAATCGCAGCCGGCGAGTACGTGGACAGGACGTGGTCAGCCAACAGTTAATCCCGCGCGAAGCGTGCTACTTAGTAGGGAATCGGTCCTGGACGTGACCACTTCATGCGCCCACAAGAACGACCGGACAGCCGCGCGTCGAGCGACGCCACCGGGGGCGCGCTCGACGTGCTGTCGCCCGAGGCGGCGTTCAAGACGGTCGGGAACGAAACGCGACTCGCCATCCTCGACGTCCTCTGGGGGCCCGGGCCGGCCGAACCGATGCCGTTCGGCGAACTCAGGAAGGCGGTCGGGATGCGGGACGGCTCGCAGTTCAACTATCACCTCCGGAAACTCGTGGACGGCGGGTTCATCGGGAAGGACGACGACGGCCGGTACTACATCCACCAGGCCGGCGCGCGCGTCATCTGCACCATCACCACCGGGTACCTGACGACCCATCCCGAACTCGACCCGTTCGAGACGGACGGGCGCTGTTACGCGTGCGACGGGGCGCTCGCGGCGAACTACACGGGCGAGATGTTCTTCGTGCGGTGCGTGGACTGCGAGACGCTCCACACGTTCGGGCCGTTCCCGCCGAACGCGGTCCTCGACCGCACTCCCGCGGATGCGCTCATGGCGTTCGAGCACGTCAGGCGGACTGTCAAGTCGCTCGCGGATGCGGGCATCTGCTCGATCTGTAACGGCTCGATGGACCGCACCGTCGCGAGAACCTGGGCGGAGGTCCCGATCTGGTCGCCGGTCCTGGACGAGACGGCGGGTGGCGCGGTTCGCGCGTGGTCGGTCTGTTCGCATTGCGGCGTGTGGGTGTTCGTCACGCCGGGCGAGAGCGTGCTCGAGCATCCGGCGGTCGTCGACCTCTATCGAGCGCACGGCGTCGACCTCCGGTCGGTCCCGCGGTGGGCGCTCCCGTGGACGATCGACGAGTCCTGTCTCGACGTCGTGTCAGACGACCCGTTCGAGGTCAGGGTCACGATCGACCTCGACGGTGACGTCCGCGTGTTGACGCTCGACGAGGCCTTCGACGTCGTCGGAGTCGAATCCACAGCCCCGTCGTGCTGAGTGTAGCGCAGTCGGTCGGTTTCCGTGGGTCGAGGCGGTCGGCGAGAGTGCGTTTCGTCCGGGACGTGTCGGCGGGCGCAGGCAATGGAACTTCAGTCCGAACGCCGACTGAAATATAATTCAACTTATATATTTAGCCTGTGGGTTCCTCTCTCTACGTGGAGACACACCGATGTCAACTACCCCCCACGTAATCACCGACTCCCGGAGCGACGACCGCCGCACCGGACGCACCGACCCAGCCCACCACCGTCCCAGCGACGCGGACGACGACGGCCTGTTCCGCCGCACCGTCCTGCAAGCGACCGCCGTCGCGCTCGCCGGCCTCGGATTCGCCGGCACGGCCCTCGCGGACCCCACCGACAGCGACGGGAACACGCACACCGAGACGGTGAGCGTGCCCGTCGACGAACCCGACGGGTTCTTCGTCGACCCGCTCGCCATGCACGCACGATTCACCGACCGCGTCGCCGCCCAGTTCCGCATCGAATACAGCGTCAGCCCCGACGAGGACTTCGAGGAGAAACTCACCGGCCAGCCCGCCCGCTCCAGCGGCACCATCGTCTCGAACCTCCCGCGGGACGCCTCGAACGTCGTCTTCGCGAAGGTCAGGTGGAACCCGGACGGTACGACCGGCTGGCACACCCACCCCGGCCCCGTCATCGTCAGCATCACCGAGGGCGAGATCGAGGTCGTGAACGAACGCGACTGCATCCCCCGCCGGTACGCCGCCGGCCAGGCGTTCATCGACCCGGGCCAGGGGAGCGTCCACATCGCGTCGAACCCCAGCAGCACCGATGGCGCCGCCGCGTACGCGACGTTCCTCGGCGTCCCCGACGGTGCCCCGCCGACCATCTGGACGCAACCCGTCGACTGCTGACCAGCCGACGAACGACGCGGCGACCGATAGCCTGGCGGCCAAGAGCCCGGCGACCGATAGCCTGGCGGCCAAGAGCCCGGCGACCGATAGCCCAGCGCCCGAACGTCCGGTTCGAGGGGTGCTGTCACACCCCCGCGAGGTTTTTTGCTATCGTCCCCGTCCACTCGAGCGTGACGCTCGCGCTCGCCGACCTCGACGTCGACGCAGCCGCGCTCCGCGCGTTCCTCGACGCCGAACTTCCCGCCGACGCCGGCCGCGTCATCGACCTCGACGTGCTCGCGGACGGCCTGAACCTCGTCGTCGCGGTCTCGACGGCCAGCGAGCGCGACGCGTTCGTCGTTCGCTCCCCCCGGAAGTTCCGGGACGCGAGCTACGTGAACGACGTCGCCGCGGAACGGCGCGTCCTGGAACACCTCGCGTCGACCGACGTCCCGGCGCCGAGCGTCGTGGCGTCGAGCGACGACGAAGGCCTCCTCGGTGCGCCGCTGCTCGTGCAGGCGTACGTCGACGGCGACGTCGTCCCACTGGGTAGCGACCTCCCCGAGCGCTTCCGGCGACCCGCGGCACGAGAGCGCGTCGCGCACGACCTCGTCGACGTCCTCGCCGCCATCCACGACGTCGACGTCGCACCGCTCGCTGACGCGCTCGACGTCGTCTCGCCGTGCGAGCAGGTCGAGCGCTCGCGAGCGCGCCTCGACGCCGCCACCGACGCCACCGGTCTCGACGTGCCCGCGCTCGACGCCGTCGGCGACTGGCTCCACCGCCACGCCCCAGACGGTCCCGGGACCGCGAGCGACGGCGCGCTCGTCCACGGCGACTATCGACCCGGGAACGTCCTCCTCGCGCCCGGCGACGACCCCGCTATCGCGGCCGTCCTCGACTGGGAGACCGCGATGCTCGGCGATCCACTCACCGAACTCGGCTACCTCCTCCTGCGTTGGCGCGACCCCGGCGACCCCACGCCGGCGCTCGCCCCCATCGAAGCACGATATCCCGACTGCGAGAGCGAGTTCGAGCACCTGCGGCGCGCGAACGAACGCGGCTTCGCGCCGTTCACGTCCAAACCCGGGAGTCCGACCAGGCGCGAGCTGGTCGCGCGCTACGAGACCGCGACCGGGCGCGCGTTCGCCGACGCTCGGTTCTACGTCGCGCTCGCCGCGTTCAACCTCGCGACGGTCTGGACCGACCTCCACCACGAGGCGGTCGCCGCCGACGAGGCGAGCGACTGGCCGCCGCACATCGCCTACGTCGCGCGGTTCGCGGAACTCGTCGTCGACGGCGAACTCCCACTGTCGTGACCGCGCGAACCGTCGTCATCGCGCGTCCCTGGCGCGGATGCGGACGTCGCCGGGGTCGAGCGCGATCTTGACGGTCGGGTCGAACCCGCCGACCTGTGCGAACTCCAGGCGGTTCGCGAGCGTCGCGAGCGCGAGGCGGAGTTCCAGGCGCGCGAACCGCATCCCGATGCAGTGCCGTGGGCCGCCGCCGAACGGGAGGAACGCGTACTCCGGGCGGTCGTCGCGCCCGAACGCGGCCGCGTCGGCGTCCAGCCCTCGTTCGTCCGCCGCGTCGGCGACGTCGTCGGCGGTCAGGAAGCGTTCGGGGCGGAACTCGGTGGGGGCGTCCCACCAGCGGTCGTCGCGGTGGACCTGGTAGATCGAGAGCTGGAGGGCGTCGCCGGGGTCGACGCGGTACCCGCCGACGGTCGTCGGCGTCGTCGGCTCGCGGTACACCGCGACCACGGGCGGGTAGAGGCGCAGCGCTTCCTCGACGACCGCCTCCGTGTAGGGGAGCCGAGGGACGTCCGCGAACGAGGGGTCGTCGCCGTCGAGCACCGCGTCGAGCTCCCCGTCGAGGCGCTCGCGGACTTCGGGGTGGCCGGCGACGAGCCAGACGGCGTACGTGAGCGCGGTCGCGGTGGTCTCGTGGCCCGCGAACAGGAACGTGACGAGCTGGTCGCGGAGTTCGTCCTCGCGGACGCCCGCGTCCGCACCGCCGGCGGCGTCGGCGTCCGCGTCGTCGATCCCGCGGAGCATCGTCCCGAGGAGGTCCTCGCCGTAGCCGTCGTCGCCATCGCCGTCGCCGCCGGCGCCCTCGTCGGTATCGTCGGCAGCGCCCTCGACGCGCGCCCGTCGGTCGGCGACGACGTCGTCGACGAGTGCGTCGAGCGCGTCCATCGACTCGCGGTAGCGGCGGTCGACGGGGAGCGGTATCCAGTCCGGGACGGCCATCGCCGCCGGGGACGCGTAGTCGCTGATGGCGTCGGCGGCCGTCGCGACGACGTCGCCGCGGTCGCCGTCGAGGTCCACGTCGAGGAGGGTGCGCGCGAGGACGTCGAGCGCGAACCGCGAGTTCGCGTCGCGGAGCGCTATCTCGCCGTCGGTCGCCGCCCAGTCGTCGGCCATCGCGTTCGCGCGGTCGACGATGTCGTCGGCGAACCCCTGGACTTTCGCGGGCGTGAACGACCCCTGGAGCGCCATGCGCTGGCGGCGCCACTGCTCGCCTTCCGTGAACGCGAGGCCGTCGGCGGCGATTATCTCCCCGAAGTCCGTCTCGAAGTCGCCCTTCCGGAACGCGTCCGAGCGCGAGACGAGGACGTCCTCGATGGCGTCGGGGTCCGCGACCGCGACGAAGTGCTCGCCGAACGCGTCGTAGGACACGACGTCACCGCGTTCGAGGATCCGGCCGCCGAAGTCGAGCGCATCCCGGGCGAACCCGAGCGTGCACCCCACGAAGGGGAGGCCGTCGACGTGGGGCGGCCGCGGCGCGCCAGCGACTGCGTCGCCGGCGCGTTCACCGTCGCCGGCCGCGGTCGTGGTCGATGCGTCCCCGCGGTCGTCCGCGGTCGCGTTCGCAGTGTCGCTCATACGTGACCGAACGCACGCGCTGGAGGAGTCGATTCGCCCGATTCACTGAACCCTTTTATCCGTGGCGGGGGTTCGTCGACGCATGCAGTCGGCGGACCTGACGCTCACGCTCCCCGAGTCGATGCAGCTCCCGGTCCCAGAGTGGGTGGACGACGACGTCGTCGACCGCGAGGAAGTGCTGTCCTGGCAGGTGCGGCCGGGCGAGGACGCCGTCTACTTCCTGTCGCTCGTCACCGGCGACCTCGAAGCCGTCCGCGAGCTAGGGGAGACGGCCGAGGTGGCGCGGACGGCGGACGTGACGCCCGTCGAGGGCGCGGACGCGTTCTACGTGTACGCCGAGGTACCGCTCCGGGAGGCCGACACCGCGTTCATGTCGACGTTCGACGCGCCCGGGCTCGTCGTCGTCCCACCCATCGCGTACACGGCGACGGACACCGTGCACGTGACAGTACTCGGCGAGGACGACGCGCTCTCGGGAATCCTCGACGGGCTCCCCGACGCCGTTGACGCGACCGTCGAGCGCGTGAGCGAGCACGGCCGGCTCGGCGGCGCGCTCGCCGGCCGGCTGACGCGCCGACAGTTCCAGGCGGTCGCGGTCGCGCGCGACGTCGGCTACTACGACGTCCCCCGCGACGGCGACCTCGCCACCGTCGCCGACGAACTCGACATCAGCCAGAGCGCCGCATCCACGCTCCTCCGGAACGCCGAACGCGCGCTCGTCGACGCCGCACTCGGCGGATAGTCGCCCCGTGGACAGCGCACTCGGTCGAGTCCACTTCCGTCATCGTGCGACGTCGCCCGGACCACCGAGGGTTTACATCAGACGTAAACCTCCGCAGCTGTCGTTCGTCGTTCGACGTCACCGGGCCGCGCTCGCTGGCTAGGTCATTCAAGTACGTGGCACTGGAACGTGTCGGGGATGAAGTACCTCGACGTCCGCCTGCGACTGCCCCGCGAGACGATGCATCCGATGCTCGAGTTCATCGCGGACGAGGACGTCGTCGAGTACGAGGAACTGCTGACGTGGAACGTCCTCGAGGACCGCGGCGTCGAGTACGAGCTGTTCTACGTCGTCGCGGACCGCGAGCCGTACCGCGAGCAGGTCGCGAGCGTCGACTCGATCCGCTGGTTCGAGCTGACGCCCATCGACGACGACTCCCAGTACCTCTACGTCTGCCAGGAGACCCGGCCCGAGGAGCGCGACTGGCGCGGGGCGTTCGCGTCCCTGGACCTCCTCGTCGTGCCACCAATCCGCTACCAGAACGACGGGAGCTTCGACATCACGCTGCTCGGCGACGGCGAGAACCTCCGCGCGGTCGTCGACGGCCTCCCCGACGACGTCGAGACCACCGTCCTCGAGGTCGGCGACTACGACCGCCGGCATCCGCGCGTCACGAGCGACGTCACCGACCGCCAGCTCGAAGCCGCCGCGGCCGCCGTCGATGCCGGATACTACGAACGCCCCCGCGACGGGTCGCTCGCGGACGTCGCGCGCGAACTCGACGTCGCCGAGAGCACCGCGTCGAACCTCCTCCAGGAGGCCGAGAGCCGTATCATGCACGCGCTCCTGGGCGAGTGACGTACGCGCTGTTCGGGGGGTGACGCCCGCGCTCCCGGGCGAGCGACGGACCGTCGACCGGTTCCGGCGACGGCCACGCCCGTCAACTCGCCTTCGGGACTTGGTTGACACGACCGACAGCGTAAGAGTAAGGTGGCCGGTCCGTGTCGATTCCCGCAAGAAATGTTCAGGAAGGTTCTCGTCGCGAATCGAGGAGAGATCGCCGTTCGCGTCATGCGAGCGTGCGAGGAGTTGAATATCTCGACGGTCGCCGTCTACTCGGAGGCGGACAAGAACGGCGGGCACGTCCGGTACGCCGACGAAGCGTACAAGGTCGGGCCTGCGCGTGCGGCGGACTCCTATCTCGACCACGAGGCCGTCATCGAGGCGGCGCGGAAGGCGGACGCGGACGCCATCCACCCCGGGTACGGGTTCCTCGCGGAGAACGCCGAGTTCGCGCGGAAGGTCGAGGCCGAGGACGACATCACGTGGGTCGGCCCGCGCGGCGACTCCATGGAGGAACTCGGCGAGAAGACGAAGGCGCGGAAGACGATGGACGCCGCGGACGTCCCCATCGTCCCCGGGACGACCGACCCCGTCACCGAACCCGAGGAGGTCCAGGAGTTCGGTGACGAGTACGGCTACCCGGTCGCCATCAAGGCCGAAGGCGGTGGTGGCGGTCGCGGGATGAAGATCGTGCATAGCGCCGACGAGGCCGCGGACCAGCTCGAGTCCGCGAAGCGCGAGGGGGAGGCGTACTTCGACAACGACTCCGTCTACCTCGAACGCTACCTCGAGAACCCGCGGCACGTCGAGGTCCAGATCGTCGCGGACGAGCACGGGAACGTCCGGCATCTCGGCGAGCGCGACTGCTCGCTCCAGCGCCGCCACCAGAAGGTCATCGAGGAGGGCCCGAGTCCCGCGCTCTCGGACGACCTCCGCGAGCAGATCGGGGAGGCCGCGCGTCGCGGCGTCAAGGCCAGCGACTACGTGAACGCAGGGACCGTGGAGTTCCTCGTCGAGGAGGACGTCGAGCGCGAAGCCGGTGAACTCCTCGGGCCGGAGACGAACTTCTACTTCCTCGAGGTGAACACGCGCATCCAGGTCGAGCACACCGTCACCGAGGAACTCACGGGCATCGACATCGTCAAATGGCAGCTCAAGGTCGCCGACGGCCAAGAGCTCGGGTTCTCGCAGGACGACGTCGAACTCGACGGGCACGCGATGGAGTTCCGCATCAACGCGGAGAACGCCGCCAAGGAGTTCCAGCCCGCCACCGGCGGGAAGCTCGTGACGTACGACCCGCCGGGCGGCATCGGCGTCCGCATGGACGACGCGCTCCGCCAGGGCGACAAGCTCGTCACGGACTACGACTCGATGATCGCGAAGCTCGTCGTCTGGGGCGCCGACCGCGAGGAGTGCATCGAGCGGTCGCTGCGCGCGCTCCGCGAGTACGACCTCGAAGGCGTCGTCACCATCATCCCCTTCCACCGGCTGATGCTCACCGACGAAGAATTCGTCGCAGGGACGCACACGACGAAGTACCTCGACGAGCACATCGACAAGGACCGCATCGCCGAAGCCCAAGAGCAGTGGGGGACCGAGACGATGCAGGCCGACGACGACGACGTCGTCGAACGCGAGTTCACGGTCGAAGTGAACGGGAAGCGCTTCGAGGTCGAACTCGAGGAACGCGGCGGGATGGCGATCCCGACCGGCGGCGGCGGCGACGACCGCCCCGACGCAGCCGGGCCGAGCGGCGGCGACAGCGGCGGCGGGGGCGCCGTCGCCGGCGCCGTCACCGCCGAGATGCAAGGCACCATCCTCGACGTCGAAGTCGACGTCGGCGACGAGGTCGCCGCCGGCGACGTCCTCCTCGTCCTCGAAGCCATGAAGATGGAGAACGACGTCGTCGCCGACGCCAGCGGCACCGTCAGCGAGATCGCCGTCGAAGAAGGCGAGAGCGTCGACATGGGCGACACGCTGGTCGTACTGGAGTAGTCGGTTCGGGCGACACGCTGGTCGTGCTGGAGTAGTCGATTCGGGCGACAGGCCTTTCTGGAGTAGACGGTTCGAGTTCGAGGAGTCCGTTCGTGACCGGGTGGGGTTGGCGGGCGGACGGCCCGTCGTCCGCGGTCTCGCTGGTCGGCACGTTCGACTCGGCGACGCCTATAGTGATGGTTATATGATATTATTACCCGACTGGGTGGCTATCAAACCCCGACTGCTAATAGTGGCAGATCGATTACTCTATAGGTTGGTGGCGGGAGTGTCCGGTCCTGCGCCGCGGCGATCACTCGTTGACGGTCGCTCCCTCGTCGTCGACGCCCGCGGACTCCGCAGGCACCCAGTTGTTTCGGTGCAGCGTCTCGTGGAGCGACCGCGGCTGGACGTCGAGGGCCGCGAGCGGCGCCGGGTCCAGTCGGAACCCGCCGTGGTCGTCGTACCACGCGTACAACTCCGCAGCGAGCTCCCCGAAGCGTTCGCGCTCGCGGTCGTCCGTCACGTGCTCCGCCGCGACGTCGTGCCCGCGAACCTCCGCGAACCCCTCCGCGATCTCCGCGAGCGTCAAGACGTCCCCCGCGAGGTCCAGGTGCACGCCCCCGTAGACGTCCGGATGCGCGAACGCCGTCGCCGCAACCATCCCGACGTCGTCCACGTCCACGACCGCGAGGAGCGTGTCCTCCTCGACCGGCCACGCCAACTCGCCGTCCTCGACGGCGTCACGCTGGCGCTCGAAGTTCTGCACGAACAACCCCGGCCGGACCACGGTGTAATCCAGGTCCGAATCCTCGAGGTACGTCTCGATGCGTTGCTTCCCCGAAAGCGCCTCCACGTCGCTCGCCTCCAACCGATTCGTGCCCATCGCCGACCCGTACACGAGGTGGTCGAGGTCCGCCTCGATCGCGGCGTCCACGAACCCTCGGCCGCGAGCAGCTTCCGTGTCCGCACCTCCATCCGTCGGCGACGTCACCAGGAACGCGCCATCCACTCTATCGAGGTGCTCGCGGTACGAACTCGGGTCGTCCAGGTCACCCTTCACGACGCGCACGCCGCGGTCCTTCAGGCTCGCGATACTCCGCCGCGCACTGTACGGATGCCGCGTCATCGCCGTCACCGCGAAGTCCCCGTGCACGCCCGAGAGCAGATGGTCGACGACGGCATCGCCCTGCTGCCCGGTCGCACCGACGACGAGTACCTTCTGTGTCATCCCACGTACGTATGCAGTGTGTTCGCATAACTAAGCGGCCGCTACCCGCGAGTAACGCCACGTTGCACTCGTAGGGGACTGGCGCACCGTCGCTCGGTACGGTCACGCGACCACGTGCAGCGACGACTGGCGGAGCCAGTTGGCAGCGCCCCTAAGTCCCACAGGACCCAACCTGCAGGCGTGACAGCCAGGAACCGAGACGAGGACGCCGCCGTGACCATCGTCGTCGTCGACGACGACGAACGGCACGAGGTCTCGGCCCAACCAGGGCAGACGGTGCGCGAAGCACTCCTCGACGCCGGACTCTCACCGTACACGCGACTCACCGAACGCGCCAACTGCGGCGGCCGCGGCCTCTGCGCCACCTGTGGTGTACGGCTACGAGAGGACATCGACGCTGAACACTGGCACGACGAACTCGCATCGCGATTCGGCTACCCACGACTCTCCTGTCAACTCCACGTCCAAGACGGTCTCGTCGTCGAACTCGACACCGAGAAACGCATCTGGGGACGCCGCAAATAGGTCGACGCGAGCTCGTGCTCAGGAGTCTTCGCCGTGAAACCCAGCAATGACCTCCAGATCCGTCACCGTCTGCATAAACTCGGATAGCGACCGCTCCTCACCACACCCCCCACACTCCCACGAAGACCCAGGCTCCGGCAACCCGTGCGACCGCTCCTCCCACGACGACTCACACACCAGACAGTACAAACTCACGAACGCCTCTCGCATAGTAGAGCGTCGCCACGCGAACCACTTCAGGATGCAGTCGCGTTCTTACGCGACGAAACCCCACAACTGTACCGACTCACCGTCGCAATGACGTGGGTGCACGAGAAGTAACCCGCCAAAGCTCCGACCCTGATCCTTGCCGTGAGAGGGCTAGACCAGCCTAGCACGCCTCTCAGGCGTTCTGAGCGGATTCCGGTTCCCGAACCGGGCGTTTTCGTCCGTGTGAGTACGAAATTGAGTTCGAGGTATAAATACGACCGGGTGAATTGCCGGACAGGCAAGTACGATTCGTTGGATAAGTATACATCCCAACAGATAGTGATGGCGACGCCCCGCCAGCTCGAAGCCCCGACAGACGTTGCTGTCTTTGTAGTCGTTGAGACTGGTTCATGGCTTAAGTATCCCCACCGACCACCACCACTACCCTGTCGTCGGGCTCAGGAACCCAATCTCGCTGAGATCCATTATTCACCCACTTCCGATGATGAGATCGCTCTTAACGCGCTCCAAGAAGTGTTTGAGCCGTTCGTCGATAGCATCGAGCCACCATTCGACGAATCGGGCATCTATGAAGCGGGGATTATCAAGTACGTCAACAACTAGTTCGTCGCTGCGGAGGTCAGCCTCATCAACGACATCCGGAACGTCTGCAAGGCATTCGACGTCGACGTCGCCGGTGAGCGCGTCGCCGTCCTCAGCCTCGCATTCAAATCCGGCACCGACGACATCCGGAACGCGCGTTTGACTCCCGTCATCGAAGGGCTGCGAGAGCGTGGGGCGGACGTGGTCGCGTATGACCCCGTAGCCTCGGGGGACATGCGAGAGCGATTCCCCGACATTGAATACGCCAAGAGCGCCGCGGCGAGTCTGGAAGACGCTAACGCCGGGCTCGTCGTCATTGAATGGGACGATATCGCGGGCCTCGACGCGGAGTTCGACACCATGGCGACGCCCATCGTCGTCGATGACCGGCACTCTATCGACCGACACGACGGCATCGTCTACGAAGGGCTCACCCGGTGAACTCGCGGTGCTGTCTTGCTACTTGCAGTGGGGTTTCGGTACTGTCTCGAGCGCCGTCGACCTTACAACGCGTCGAGAGACTGTCGGACGTACGGGTGGAGGTCGTCGAACGGCGGCCGGAACACGTCGAGTTCGCTGTGTTGGTCGTCTCCGACCACGTCCGGGTCCTCGACGTCGAATTCACAGCGATACGCGGTTGCCACGTAATGCTTCGAGTCGACGCCCTCTATCTCCGAAGTCTCGTAGAGATGATCGTACGTTCCGAGCGTCTCGACGATTTCGACCGACTCGCCGAGCTCCTCATTCGCGACGCGATGCACGGCTTCGGTACGCGGTTCGTTCTTCCGTACGGTTCCACCGGGGACGAACCACTCGCCCTTAACGGGTTCGTTCTCTCGCTTTCCGAGTACGACACCACCGTCGTGTTCGACGACGAGATCGACCGACACGAGTGGCGCGTTCTCAACGATCGTCCGCCACTCGTCTTCGGGAATCGGTTTCTCTGACATCGGCTAGTCGAGATAGTAGTCGACGGTGCGTTCCAGGCCCTCCTCGAAGGAGTACTCGGGTTCCCAGCCGAGTGCTTCGATTTTCTCTGTTTCGAGCGCGTACCGTTGGTCGTGGCCGGCGCGGTCCTCGACGAATTCGATGAGGTTCTCGCTCGCGCCGACCGCGTCGAGGATTGCTCGCGTGACTTCGAGGTTCGTTTTCTCTGCGTGACTCCCGATGTTGTACACCTCGCCGATTTCGCCCTCGCGGAGGACGATGTCGAGTGCGCGGCAGTTGTCCTCGACGTGGATCCACTCGCGGACGTTCGACCCGTCACCGTAGACGGGAAGGGTCTCACCGGCGGCAGCATTCTGGATGAATTTCGGGATGAGCTTCTCTGGGTGTTGACGGGGACCGAAATTGTTGCACGTCCGCGTAATGAGGACGGGAAGGTCGTGAGTCGTGTGGAAGCTCCGTGCGAGGAGGTCCGCACTTGCCTTCGTCGCCGAATAGGGGTTCCGCGGGTTGAGTGAATCGTCCTCTGAGAACTTCCCGTCGAGGATCTGACCGTATACCTCATCGGTCGAGATTTGGAGGAAGCGCTCGATGTCGTTTTGCTTGGCGGCATCGAGGAGAGTCTGAGTGCCCTGGACGTTCGTCGTGACGAACGGTTTTGCACCCTCGATTGACCGGTCCACATGTGATTCCGCCGCGAAGTTGACAATAGCATCTACGTCGGCAGCGAGGTCAGTGACGAGTTCGCGGTCGCGGATATTGCCTTCTACGAACTCGTGGCGTGGGTCGTCAAGAACGCCTTCGAGGTTATCCTTTGAGCCCGCATACGTCAACGCGTCCAGCGTGATGACTTCGTCATCCTCGTGTGCGTTGAGCACGTAATGGACGAAGTTTGACCCGATGAATCCAGCACCGCCAGTGACGAGAATTCGCATGTTATGACCGTGTTCACAGTACCTATTTACATTACTGTCGGTACACTACGATACCGATGTCCTGTTTGTTGGTGGTGCGAATAGTCATTTCGACAGTTAACATCGCACGCGCTGGTCAGCAACGAGGGTGAGATATCAGTGCGACCTATAACTAGGCGTGAATGCAGTTTGATATTCCGATCACGCAGCTCGATTTTCGAGAATACGACTCGTTTGACAAGGTCCTACCAAACATGTTCCGGACCTGGTCGTCAGCTGTGCCGCGATAACGGATGTCGATGGTTGTACAAGGAATCCAGAACAGGCGTATTTACTCAACGGCGACGCACTAGTTGAGCTGGCCGCTCACTATGATGTGGACGCTGTTACATTCGTTCACTTTCGACGGACTCCGGTTTTTATGGGGTGGAACGCGAACTATACAGTGAGTTGGCGGAGAAACGAATTCAGTATGACTGTATGGCAAGTCGAAGTTAGTGAGGAAACAGGCGGTTAGCGAAAAACGACGGAAACGTTAGATCTGATAGCGGTTCCGGTTTTCGAGGAAGTGGTCGCGCGCGCCCTCAGGTATGTCTACGAAGCGAAGAACTTCCTGACAGCCGAGCCCGGGACACTTCATCACGCGGTTATCTTCGAGTTCGTTCGCTGCAACAACGGTGCCACAGGCTGGACAGGTGTGGGTGATGATGCGCATGTTTAAAGTTTGAGTTGAGAGTTCTCACCGACGATGAGTCGGCGGCCCTCCGGAAGGAGGCTGTCCGCGCTTTCGACGTTAGCGTTGCGTCCGAGTAAGCTATCGACGATACGGCCATTCGCGGTGATTTCAGAGTCGCCGATGACAACGCTATTCTCGATGTGGACATCTTCCAGCGTAGAGTTTGCGCCAATCGACGTGTAAGGGCCGACGTACGTCCCACTCTTGATGGTCGTGTTCTCTGCGATGGCAACAGGGCCCCGAACGACAGCACCGTCCTCGATAATTGCAGAGTCAGCGAGTTCGATGCGGCCGTCAGTCTCTGCGCCGTCTTCTACGACGCCGGCTGTATTCAGTTCCTTGTCTTCGAGGACGAGCCGATTCGCCTCCAGGATGTCTTCCGGTTTCCCGGTGTCTTTCCACCAGCCTGTGACAACGTGAGAGTCGATTTTGTAGCCGTCTTCGAGAAGATTCTGGATGGCTTCCGTTATTTCGAGTTCGCCACGCCACGACGGTTCGAGATCGTCGATGGCGTCGAAGACCACAGATGAGAAGACGTACATCCCGATAAGTGCAAGATTCGTCGGCGGCTCGTCGGGTTTCTCAATGAGTTCTGTGACCTTGCCCTCCTCATCAACATCTGCGATGCCGAATGCCTGCGGATTGTCTACTTCCTGAAGGGCGATGCCTGCCGCGTATTCACCAGCTTCGAAACTTTTGACCAAGTCGGTGACACCTGATTTGAGGATGTTGTCTCCGAGGTACATCACGAAATCATCATCACCGATGAAGTCTTTTGCACAACCAGCAGCGTGTGCGAGTCCAAGTGGGTTGCCTTGGACAATGTACGTAATCTCGACACCATACTCAGAGCCGTCACCAAGGAGTTCCTGGATCCCATCTCGACCTTTATTGCCGAGGATAACACCAATCTCGGTGATATCTGCTTCTTTGAGATCTTCGATTGCGTACTCAAGAACGGACTTATTTGCAACAGGAACCAATTGTTTTGGCCCTGTGTGAGTAATCGGTCGAAGACGGCTCCCAGTACCTCCTGAGAGAATAAGACCTTTCATAGTTAATGTGGCTGGTCCTCCCAGTCCATAGGAATTTCGTCTGTATGGGGGGGAAGGCGCTCTTCGTCTGGATCATCATAGTCATAGAGGTTAGTGGGGAAATTGATTAGAATCGCCTGCTCATTTCCTACGACTTTGAATCCGTGCCAACACTCTCCCGGAATTCGAATCGCTGTTTGATTGTGTTCCCCAATAACGAATTTATTGACTTCACCTTGGGTGGGCGAGCTGTCCCGGTCGTCGTAGACGCCGACTTTGATTCGCCCGCTTGGACAAATGAAGTGATCCACTTGCCCACGTGTGTGTCTATGCCACGCTCGAACGACCCCTGGATAACTGAGTGAGTAATAGGACATCGCCGGCCCTGAATCATACAGATCCCAGTCATCACGGAAGATTTCAACTAGGTGTCCCCGCTCATCAGTATTGACCCCTAATTCACGGGTTTCGACTCCTTCAATCATGGTTCAATTAAAGGTACCCCAACTGTTCAAGCTGGTTTTTGACATCAGCTGTCATTTCTTCTTCACCGGTTTCGTCATAGATTGGTTCATGACTCTTCTCATACTCATCTTCGATTCCTTCTAACGTCATCTGTGCTTGTTCGGGAAGAGAGGTCGGTTGTGTGATCTCCCCTGTTGCGAGATCGCGTATAAGGTTGTAATCTTTAGCATCAATCCGACGGAGTCCCTGTTCCGGTAGTGGTTGGTCATGAACAGTTACATCCTGATGTGGGCCAAGCGTCTCAGAAACCACGCCATCTTTACGACCCCTTGTTTGTCCGATTCCTGCTGAACGAAGAATCATATTATGGATGTCAATCTGACTGACGTATTCAGAACTCGTTTTTGATTCTGATTCTCCCGGATGTGAAATGATAAGCGGAATTTGGACGAGTTCGTCATAGAGATAGGTTCCTACTCCCATATAGTCGTGTTCCCCGAGGCACTTTCCGTGGTCAGCAGTCAGAATCACGATTGTATCATCTGCTAAATCCCGCTTTTCGAGTAACGCTATGAGATCACCGATACGTTCATCGAGATAATTCAAACAGGCATCGTACCTATCATTGATGCATTCCGTTTCACTACTACTGTACTTCTCATTCAAAGAACGGAGATGCCACGCAATATCAGCTGAACAATCACCTTCTCTGAACTTCGAAAGATATTCTTCGGGAGGATTGTAGGGTTCATGAGCATCCATGTAGTTGAGAAACATGAAGAAAGGCCGATCATCGTTTTGCTCTAGCCAGGTGGCAACGCGGTCGTTAAGTACATCAGCGTCTGCGTAACTGTCCTGGTGCTGTCGATAGTAGATTGTATTAATTGTCCGCTTTATTGGATTCCCCTCAAACGCCCACTTTCCAGCCTCGATATATTTGCGGTATCCCTGATTATCTCCATCGTCAATTCGTTGGAACAGTTCTCGAGGTCGCTTTGTATCGAAGGGGAGCGATACTCGGATATCTTGGAAATCGTCGAACCCTGTATCGTAGTCAAAATCAGTGGCAATCCATGGGTTTGTAGATAAGCCAACAGTCCGATAACCGTTGTCTGAGAGCTGCCCGGCTAACGTATGTCCATCTGGAACTGAGAATCGTTTGTGACGTGCATGGGCGCCGTGCTCAGACGGATATCTGCCGGTGAAGAGTGTCCCATGCGTAGGTACGGTCCACGAACTATTTGCTATAGCATTTTCATATACTGTCGATCCTTCAGCGAAAGCGTCGATTTCTGGCGTTGTTGATCGGTGATATCCGTAGCAGGAGAGTCGGTCTGCTGAGACTGAGTCCATTACGGCTAGCAGAATGTTCGGTTTAGTCATCTTGTTAATTTTCAGGTTTAACTGACACTTGTTCTGGGGCGTTTATTGATTGACCGTCATCATAGGATGCTATAGCATCAATCACAGTTGCAACTTCTTCGTCGGTGAAGGTTGAAGACATCGGGAGGGTCAAGATCTGTTCCCAGACTGTCTCAGTTACTGGTACATCTGGGTTATGATCTTCAAAGACCGGATGTTTGTACACCGGCATATAGTGCACCGATGCGCCGACATCGTGTTCTTCGAGATGTTGAATGATGTGATCTCGGTGTTCACTGGGAACCCGGACTGTATAGTTGTAACGTGCGTGAGTGACGTGATCCTTGTCTCTGAGGGGTATGACCCAGTCAAGTTCTTCAAACCTGTCCCGGTAGGCGTCAGCGATTTCGTTTCGGCGGGTGCGCATCTCGGGTAGTCGTTCCAATTGTGCAAGGCCCATACCAGCCGAGATATCGTGCATGAAATACTTGTATCCGACATCTTTGACTTCATAGTACCAACTGTATCTTTCCTCCTCTGATCGTTCATGGGTAGATTGATTAACCCCGAGTTTACTCATCAGCCTTGCTTGAGATGCGACGTCTTCGTCGTCCGTTACCAAGGCACCACCTTCCCCCGTTGTCAAAGGTTTCGTCGCTTGAAAGCTGAAACAACCGATATCCCCGATGCTACCAATCGGTTTATCGTGGAACGTCGTTCCGACGGCGTGGGCACAGTCCTCGATGACGATGGCGTCATGATTATGGGCGATATCGACGATGGCATCTATTTCGGATGGTTGTCCCCCGTAGTGGACCGGAATTACAGCTGCAGTTTCGTGTGTAATTCGTTCTTGGAGGGCATCCGGTGACATATTCAGAGTGTCTGGTTCAACATCTACCCACCCAATCTCATAGTTGTTATACCAAGCGACAAAAGCCGTTGACACCCATGTAACCGGTGGGATTAAGATTTCACTCCCCGAAAGTTCAGACGCTTTTATTGATAGATCAAGAGCACTAGTTCCAGAGTTCGTTGCTATCACTTGCTCATGATTGAATTGCCTGGAAAATTCAGACTCAAATTCATCAACCTTTGGGCCCAAACCAATCCATCCTGTCTCAAGGGCTTCCTTAATTTGTTTCAACTCCCGGTCCCCTACATCCGGTTTGGCGACAGGTATCACACGAATATACCGGTGGCCGTATATGAAAACTTTATCGGTTGAGCTACTTTCTCCAGCGCTCTTGGAAAGCAGATGGTTGATCGGATTGAGCTGGCGCTGTGAAAGAGTAACGGGCAAGGGTGAACCGATAGTGTCCCCCAAATACAATCCTTCTGTTTGAGTTGCTGAACTCAGAGGCGAGCGCCGCGAGCCTTCTGGTGAAGGTTCGCTGGCGGGATGGCCTCTATTGCCCGCGCTGCCGGTTTGAGTCGGTCATCGAGCATGCAGCTATTGAGCGTATCAACGGTATCTCTGTAAACCGCACCTTAGACCGGCAACGGTATGTCTGTAAGGATGCGACCGCACGTTCAACGATAAGACCAACTCACGATTTTCGAGCACGCGGAGATCGGCCTTGACAAGCTCTTGTTCGCGTTCTACGTGTTCCTTCGGTTCAATACGAGCTCCAACCAGTTAGACGTTGAGCTCACTGTATCATACCGATTGCTTCGGCGGTGGGTCGAGCAGTTTGTCAGCACGCCCGACGCGCCAGCCATCGATCTTGTTGCCCCGGTTTAAATCGACGAAGTCTACGTGACTGCGGGGCTGAAGGCCGCGAGTGGGACCAGGAGTCGTGCTCGCGTCGTCTGTTCAAGTGTGAACGAGGACCGTACGACTGTGACAAACTACCGGTGTTCACGTTGGTCGATCGCAGCAGCGGTGAGCGCCATATCGCATCGGCGAAATCAGCTGACGAATCGACCGTGCGACTCCTCCTCGGCGACCGCGAGGTGGAGTCGCTGACCGTTAATACTGACGTGTTTCGAGTGTACGATCCACTAGAAGACGACGAACACTACCAGCGAGAAGCGGTCCTTCAGGGCGAGGGCGAATACATGGATGGAGACGCGCACGTCAACACCTGCGAGCGCCACGCGTCGCTGGAGCGACGTTGACTCTCGCCACACTGAGGCGTCTCCAAAGACAACCTGATGCCGTATCTCAGGGCGTTCCAATTTCGCCGACGAATCCTGCGCAAATCTGGTCAAGAAACGCTCAAAGAAACCGTTCAAATCGTCCCCTGATTCACCAACAACGTTCTTCAGATGAGCGTTCTCCGGGTTCCCCCCGTCTTCTTATTCAATATCGGAATTTATATTGTGAACTCTCAGGTAACCCGTTGTGTGAGTGAAGTCGGAGGAAGCCTTGTCGAACTTCTAAAAAGCGCAGGCTTAGTATTTATAGGCACAATTATCGGGCGTTTTCTAGCACTTTTGGGGCAGATTCTGGTAGTTCGTTCGCTTTCACCAGACTTGTACGGAACAATAGCACTTGCTTTTTCTATCGTAGCATCGTTGAGTGCTATTTTTGTACTTGGGGCCCCGCAAGGGGTTGCACGTCTCATTCCAGCCAATGAAGACCATCAGAGTCAACTAGAATTCTTACAGAGTGGGCTTGTAATAGTTATATTTGGAGGCGTTATTGGTTCTATTACACTATATTTAAGCAGATATGAGATTCAATATTTAATGGACTCTCCCAAACTTGCATCACTTCTTTCAATTTTCTCAATCTATTTATTGATTTTCCCTATTCAGCGTCTATTAATCGGCGGCCTTCGGGGATTCAAACAATCAAGAGAAAGGGTATTGGCAAAGGATATATTCGCACCGAGCTTCGGATTAATTATTTTATATACTTTTGTTACTTTTGGAGAGGGATTTTTGGGTGCCATAGTGTATTTTCTAATTATTCCGTTTTTAATTATTATTGGTGCTATTTATTTTCTGAAGAAGCACGTCTCTTTAAGCGATTTAACCCACCAAGCACCTTCGATGACATCAATATCTGAACTACTTTCGTTTTCGTGGCCCCTTGCCATTAGTGGCTCATTTGTTATATTAATGTCTCAATTGGATATATTAATGATTGGCTTATTTCTTCCTCCACGTGATGTTGGCTTGTATCGAGCGGTTCAGCCACTTAAAGAAGTTGTATTATTCTTCCTTACCTCGTTTGTCTTTCTTTACCTGCCGATCGCTACTAAGTACTTTACTAATAATAAATACTCGGAGCTCGGTGAACTCTACCGAACATCAACAAAGTGGATTGTCACAATTACCTTTCCAATCGTTCTGACAAGTGTGCTATTTGCAAACGACATCGTCCGGAGTTTATTCGGAGAAAGTTACGTCTCTGCTAGCGGGGCGTTTGCAATTTTGGTTGTCGGGATGTTCACCCGCGTTATCGTTGGTCCAAACGGAGCAACGATACAGGCGGTTGGGCGAACGAAAGTGGAAATGTACGCTTCTCTAGTTGGGCTAGTGGCAAACCTAGGATTGAATGTGTCATTAATTCCTCTGATTGGAATTGAAGGTGCAGCAGTCGCAACGTCGATCGGTTTTCTTGTCTACAATATCGTTGAAATCACCGTCATCTATAGAGAGGTGGGTTTTGCTCCAATATCAAAAGAGATTCTTATACCGCTTATCCCGATGATTCTAGTCGGGGGAGCAGTTTACCAGACTTTGTATACTGCTGAGCTATCCCTACCTTTGCTGTTTCTCGTTGGCTTGATGTTTGGGTTTTTCCAAATTCTATCGGTTATCTTTACTGGGAGCCTTCGAGAGAACGATCTCTTCCTGTTAGACCAAGTTGAGAACCGAATCGGTATAAACCTATCTTGGTTACGTTCTTTGCTTGAAAGTCAAATATAGGAACTTCTTACAAGTTTTATGATTGTTTCTCCCATCAGGCAAGAAAGCGGGGTCTGAGATCTACGAACACCATTTCTGTCGAATATTGTGGCAAGTCTTGATTTTTCCTGGGAGTAAATTAAGCCAGTCTCAGTCCATCGTGTTGCTTCCAGATTCGCTGATTCCATGCGAAGGCGAATGATCGGAGCCACTCGTCAGCAGTTTCCGCGCTGGCGTGACTGAAACAGTTCGAGAAATCGTCAGTCCGCGTTTTACCTCTGGAAAACCAAGTTCGACGCTGTTGCGGTTTCCGTGTTTCTCATAGCGGAAATCGAATCCGTGATGGGTGCAACCATCGTTCAGCGGTGTGGTACCGTTGACGAAACATCGCGTCGTTGTCGTGTATCTCACATCGTTCCGTGGATAACGCGTGAGCGAGCACGTACGTTCGCATCGGTTCAAGCTTCGTTTGAGAAGTTCATTGGTGTCTGGGTCGACCGCAGCGTACAGGTAGTATTGTTCGTCGCCGAGTTGGATTACGGTCTCGTCAACTGCGAGGTGGTCCGGTGAGTGACCGGCTTCGGGCTGTAGATCAGCTTTGTCCACCGAATTATGAACGGTCGACTTGAGCAGTCAAGACCGAACAGTACAAGGCTCGAAACAGTATTTTAAAGCGAAAGACTAGCAAGTTGGAGCTGAATACTGAGCTTCATCAACAGTCGCGGTGTTACTTTTCGCTCCACAAAACGTAACTCGATCTCCTCCAAAAATTCGTTGAAGCGAGGGTTTTCCGGCACAGCTACTTTAAAAACCGCTCCGTCCTACTTTTCAATCTTATTGGAACCCCGTCAACTAGATGGTGCTAGGTTTCAATAATCGAGCGTGTTTTGAGGCTCGAATCTATCCGAATTAGGAGCTTAGCGCGGCTTCGATGTTTTTGACGGCGGCTTTGAGCGCGAGTTCTAGGAACTGTCCGAACCAAGTACGGGCTCTTAGCGTATCGCCGAATCGCTGTTTCAGCGAGTGGATGACTAACTCGACGACCGGCCTGCGGTGGTACGTCTCGTCGTCCAGTCTCGCGTTATGAGAGGCGTCCAACGACGATACGTCTTGATGTTTGATCACTGGTCTCACGTCTGATTCCCGTAGTTTCGCCGTAATTCGTCCCAGTCGTAGCCTTGTCGTCAATGACGATCTCTAGACGGTCGAGATTTCGTTTCATCAGGTGTTTACCGATCTGCGTATCGTGCGGTCATTTCATTAAGCAATGTATGTATAGGCTTGTCCTCGTTCTGCAGTCGACGAGTATCGTCGTTGTGACCGCTCTGAAGTTGTAGTTCGTTCGTCTTGCGTAGCGTCGGCTTGCTGCTTGCTGATCAAACCCGGTTGCGTGGATTGCGTGCACGTCACTGGTTTCGTGGAGCTCGGTCCAGAGTCGGAGAAGGACGTGCCAGCACGCCACCTCTATGTTCTTCATGGGGGGTGTAGATGGTGGTGAAATAAGGGGGTTCAGACACCCCTAGGTTGATTTTCCAAATAACCCGAGGCATTTCGTGAAGGATATCGAGCAGCTGTCGGTAGGAATGCCCGATATAATCTGTGAGACCGTGTAGAGCGACGATCACTCAGTCTGCGTAGCCGGTTTCATCAGGGATGAAGGCTGGTGCTGGCTCTCCGAGGACGGCTTTTTGAGCGAACGAAACAACCTGCTGAGTGAAACGGGCGATTTTGGATACTCATTCTCGTTCCCGTTTCAGTTCCTAGTAGGCTAGACATTTAGCCGCTCTTCCTAGCGTCTAAACACGCCCCAATAATCCTTATTTTTTATATATATGTGTGCTTCCGCTACTGTAAATCCTATTCTTATCGTTGGAAAAACTTTTTGGTAGGCTTATCTCAATATAACCATAGGTTTTGGAATTCCCGAAGTAATAATCATAATTACTATTTCTAATAACAATCAGGGTATCTGTAGGATACTGTCTATCCGTGAATATGTACCCTGATGAAATTTCCCCAAACTTTCCCCAAGAACCAAATACTTCTACAACAGATAAATCCCCTATTACATGCGTGGTCTGGCTTCTGTACTTTTTTGTAAAGTCGGCATTACTATACAACTCAGCCCCGAATCGTTGGTCTGTCTTCCCGACTTCATACCGAGGATCGACATCTGCATCTATGACATATCCAGAAAAGAATGATAGAGAAACGAACAATATTAAACAAAAGTAACATATACTCCTCCACGGTATCTGGTCGTAAGTGGAAAATCGCTTAATGAGGTTATCATTGGGGGTGGTGATCCCCGAGTTATCTACCACGTAGAATGCTAAAGGTAGAGCGACAACTGTGAATAATGTCATAGGTCGGGTTATTGCGATTGCACCTGTAAAAAACCCAAACGCGCTTACAGCTGCTGTGAAGGCCCCGAATAAGAATATTCCAACTAACTCTATTCGTTTTTCCTCTATATTTCCAAATATTGAACTGTAAGTGATTGGTCCGGCGAGTAATAACTGATAAATTATATAGCTGAAGAAGCCCAATATTAGTACAACAAATGATGTCGAGATAGTGAGCGTCTTTGGAGGGGATGATGTGGTCTTACTTGCTACATCCACAAACTGGAAAGCTCCAAATGTGGAAATCAAGGATGATATTGAACTTGAAGCTCCTTCAAACAACACAAACCAACTAATGAATGATATTGGCAATAGAATAAGCAAACTCGTTTGTGGCCACGTTTTGGCACTAAATAACTTTGACGCAATCCAGAAACCAATAACAAGACCACCGATCGCTAACGAAACAAAGTGATGGGCCATAATAGATAACACCCCTATAAATATAGATAACAACCTGTGCCTTTGCTCATCGCTTTTTAGAAATGAATAAACGAATACAACAAAAAGAACAAATCCTAATGATTGTCTAGCAAAGGTAAGCTTTGTTTCAAATAATGGGAGCCAGACTAAAGTCGCTCCAATTGAAAGTGAAGCAATTGTTGAACTCCTTAAAATATACAACGAATAGATGTATAATATACTTATTGATATGCTTACGTAAAATATTGGTAAAAGGTAGGAAACCAAAATTGACCCTGAAACGGAGGGGAAAATCGGCAGATCGGTGATCACGGAAAGGATGGCACCGTGAAAATGCACTAATGGTGTTTCTGGAAACCCTCGAAATGGGTTCCTTTGGAGAGGCCATCCATGCTCCAAAATTAGTTTAGAATACATAGCTGTGATATGGCTACCTCTCCTAAACAACCAGCCAGTATTAGGAAAGACATAGAGGCCAATATTTGCTACTGATAATGATAAAATAAGCCTCAGCTCCTTAAAGTAAAACGGCGCACTGAGTAACCCTAATAACCCTAATACCACCCCTATCCTCAGGTGAAATCTTTGGGAAAGTACGGTTACTGATAGTAAAACCAGTGTTACAGAAATGGGGATCCGACTGTCGGATATCACTCTGATGGCAACCGAAGACCTTTTTTACAATAACGCTTTCGGTCTGTAACAGTGAAGCCAGCTATAATTTGTCCTCATAGGTCTGGAGGGATGTTACACTATTCAATTGAATTATGCACATCTCTTTCAGAAATCTGCTCTCCACATTTGATCGTTCCAATCGATACTGAAATTCCAGCATACCTTCCTGATATACCTGTGACGGAGTTTCGTATCCCAACAGATTATTCTGATTTTGGTCCTAGTAATATCAAGACGGCTCTCAATATGAAAAAGTATTTCTATAATAATGGGATAAACATAATTCATGGGATCTCCAACCATCCTTTTCTAGTACTTATATCTTTAATAAGCAACAAACCATTTCATTATACGTGTCATGATGTGGTACAGCACGTAGGAGAATTCAGCTGGGTAAAAGAGTTATCACAATCTCTTCTTATCAAAACATCAGATGAAGTGTACGTGCATGGCAAGTTCAATCAGTCTGAGTTTATAGAAAAATATAGAACGAATCCAATAACAATCATCCATGGGCCCTACAACATGTTCCGAGAGTTCTGTTCGAGTTCGGACTTTGATACGAATGTCTTATTTTTCGGAAGAATAAAAGAATACAAAGGACTTGATTTGTTGCTGGATGCTTTCGATAAGAGAACTATGGATTTTGAGCTCACAATTGCAGGAAACGGAGAACTCAATATATGCCAGAGAGAGGGGGTAGATACAATAAACAGATATATAGAGAACGACGAAGTATGTGAATTATTCACTGGAACCGATCTTGTAGTTCTTCCCTATCGAGAAGCTTCGCAAAGTGGAGTTTTACAACTTGCCTATGCATTTGATACCCCGGTGGTAGCCACTCCTGTTGGTGGCTTAGACGAGATGATTGACCAGGATGAGACCGGAAAAGTCATTTCTCAGGTTGATTCAGAGCTATTGATCTCCTCCATCCAAGAGTTATTGTCTAGCCCAAACATAACAGATAAAATGGCGAGTAATATAAACTCAAGAAAAAATGATAAATGGGGTTGGATAAAAACAGCTACAATAACACTCGAACGATATAAAATGAGTGCGGACGCTATTGATTATGAAGACTAGAAGGACAAAAAATATTATAATCTAATACATAGTTATTTATAATTGTGCTTCTATATATGTGGGTCCGAGCGAGTCTTTTGAATGTGAGAATCGGGACACATGGCTCTTCTATTGCCGTCATTGTTGAAGTCTGAATGGAGAATGGCAGATATCTGGCCTGTATAGTCGGCAATCCCCACCGAGTCAAGAGTTGAACAGGACTGATGTAATTGGGTCTTGCGAAGCCTCTGGATGGGTGTATGAAGTTCCTCTACCTTCCAGATATGGTTCTTTCTGATCTTGAAACCTTAGGCTTGAATTCCTCTCGGGGATCCCAATCCCTGGAGTCGAAGCACAGGTTTCGACTCTGGGGTCATTTGACAGACGCTCGCCAAGCTGCTGTCGATCAGAAGTCGATCAAAGCCGTCACCGACACCACTCATAGATCGTACTCCGACGACTACACGCTCGCTCAGCTTCACACCCTCCCACCTGACGAACTCGAAAACGTCGGCAACAAATTTCTCGTCCAGCAGGCGATGAGGATCCTTGGCGCCGGCGTGAGGCTCATCTGCCTTGACTTCGCCGATATCCACTACCACGGCTGTCCACACGCTGAAGCTGGCGAACTCTGTCACACCACCCCCCGATGGTACCTCTCAGTGCCATTGCTACCCCGCTGGATTCGTGCTCTGTCGATCGAAACCGCTCATCGTCGCAGTCACGCCCGTCCGTAGAGACGAACCGAAGAGCGACGTGGTCGAGCGATCGCTCGACCGCGTCGTGGACCTTCCATTCGATGTCGCCGGACTCCTCGGTGACCGTGGATTCTATGACGGGACGTCAATCGAGCGACTGGATGCAGTTGCACCAGTCGCTCCCTCGGTCCTCCGCCACGGGAAGCAGGTGGCCGAGAAGCTGGATACGACCTTCTCCTATTGGACGGAATGCGTGATGAATGAGAGAAGTGTGCGAGAACTGCGCTTCCCGCTCACGGTTTGTGTCTCTTACCCTCAGGGAAACGGGGCAAGCACGGTTTGCTTTGCGGGCGTACGTGGCGTGCGATCTGACCGATCGCACGCCGAAGGATATTAAAGCCCTCTACCAGAAACGCTCCGCTATCGAGACAGCGTGTCGGACGATGCGTGAAGCTCGTGCGTGGACAACTACCACTGAACCAGCCGTTCGGTTGTTGTTTATCCTCGTGAGGCTCCCTCTGCGGAATACGTGGCTCATCGTTCGATGGGACGGCTCTCCACGCCGCGACGCGGCGGGCTAGCACTGCCCGTCGGAATCCGTTTTGAGGTGTTCCGGGAGTGGGTTGACCATGCTCTCGACGACACGTTGGGCCGGAAGTGGCAAGCATCACCTAAGGGTGTCGGTATCTCGTGACCTACAGCGAGCTGTACGCGGACTGAGACTGCCCGCATCCAGCGGAAGCCCTGTCCGTGAGCGACAACTCGCCTCTTGTCTAGACTGACGGCGCTCTCACTGGCGTGAGAACGCCGTCTTTGTTCGACTCATGACTCGGTTGCTCTGATTTCGTTCATTCCCTTCCAGTAATCGAGTTAGCAATTAGGAACGATGGGAACTACCGATAGTGAGCAGATGCATATCGAGAGGGGTTCCACAGGGTTCGGATCTACCGCTTTCACTCGTTCTGCCGGGAAGTCAGTAAAGCCCAAGACTAAATTCGTAGCTGTCTGGATAGTACCACGACCGACATCGGTCGAATCGTAGGTGACAGGCTAGCGTCGCTCTGAGCGTTAGAGCGAAGACGAAGAGTCGAATGTGTCCAAGCTACTCTTCCGCTCGTCAAGCAAGTCGCGTCGCTGGCTCAAAAGTGCTGTGCCGCCAGTCCAGCGGTGGTGAATGATTCGACTGGCTACAGGCTTTTCGGTTGGAACTATGTAACGATTCCCATTTGCGGGTTCACAAGGATGCGATGTACCGCGAGATTATGGATTGGCCGATTGAGATGGATTGAGTTCGTGTTCTATTCCAGCTATCGCGGACGGCATCTCCCGCACCCTCAACACATTACCGGTCGTTTGAGAACATGTCCATGTCGATCCAGCGCGGTTCCCTTCAGAAGTCCTCGACGATCCGTGATCCGGGCTCACACGGTGCTATCGATGCCATGCTGTTTGACACGAAACGTCATCTAAGGATGCAGTGTTGAACGCAAGACAGCGGTGGAATCAACATTGTGACATTCAGGTTTCCGCCAGTACCGACGCTTTATCGGCAGATTCTGAGATCGGACGATTCGGTTTCACCCGACTTGCGCGGTGATCAAAACATCAGTTTCACAAGATACCGCACGAAGTATGCGGTGGACGATGGCGATGCCTCTCCGGAATACGTCCGGAGAAGGGAGCAGGCGGCGAGCCCTTAACTCGCCGGCTGCGCGAAGTTATGCACGATGCACTTGCGCGTGAGCTCCCGGAACTGGCCATGCCAGCTCCGGGAGCGGATCTCGTCGCCGTCGTCCTTCAGCATCGCAAACACGGTCTCACTCATCGACCGCTGGTTGTAGACCTCGTCGTCAATTCTAGCGTTGTGAGCCTTCTTGAGCGCGTTCTGTTCGCAGTGTTTGATCACTGGACGCGTGGATGCGTCACGACACGCTTCGCGAAGATCAGCCCACGAGTACATCTTGTCGGCCAGCAGTGCCTGCAGGTCTTCGGCGTTCCGCCGGAAGACCTGCAGCCCAATATGGCCGTCATAGGCTTTCTTCGTCGTGAAATGAGCGTCCATGATAGCAAGTGACTCCGTATCGACGAGCAGCGTCGTCTTCATAGCGTTGAACGAGTAGCCGACACGATTTCGGTAGTGTGAGCTGGCCTGATCTCGCTGGAAGCCGCTGGCGTCGATCGAGGCAGTCCCCGAGAGCCCCGCCTGCTCCGCGCTTCGGCGGAGCAGGCGGCGCAACTCTTGCATTGGAAATTCCCCATCCCACACGCTGAACGACGTGTAATCCGGAGAGTTCTCAAGGCCGAACACGTCAAGGATGCCCCGCATCTCGTTGAGATAGTCCTCGAACTGTCGGAGCGGTTTATTGACTTCCTCTTTGAGCAAGAGCAGCGCGATCTTCGTGGATTTGGCGTACCCGTCGTCGCCGTCGGCGACGGCGGGTACGTCCGGTTCCTCAACGTGGGTCGTGGCGAACTCGTGAAACGTCTGTGCGAGGTTCCTGAGACGTCCCATATCGACAGACGGCGTCCAAATCCCCTGAAATCAGCGATACAATCCACAGAGGGCGTCGGCGTTCAACGGAGCATCTAAGGACGAACAATACCGTTTGGATCGCCAGATACGCACGCTGAAAACGATAGCATGGTCGATCCAGCCTGATGTGTCTTCCTCGATATTCACTGCTCGGGCTACTGTTCCCACGACACGCAAACAGTCCGTCCCGTTGTTATCCACACCATCGAGAAACTGGAGAGTCTCGCCGTCGAAAACGGCTATGACGACCAACCTCTCCGAGACGTCCTCGGGTCAGAGGCCGTCCGCCTACTGCTGTGCCACCTGCTGTACTCACTAATATAACACCCACAATTCTCGGTTGGACAGCGAGTTATTCGGTCAGTGCTTGATGGCCGAGAACTTGCACTTGATAGAGGAAAAGATGGTTTTGGTAGCGCTCGTCGACCGTATTAATAAGAGTTGATTTTGACCTCGCTTATCATCGCACCCTTAACCATACTTTTACTTATAACACTGGGATGAAAATATAATCATTCCTTTAGAAGAGATTTGTACACATTATATGTCTTCTGTGCTGATTTCTCCCATGAGTACAAGGATGAAACCTGTGTCGGTTGATATTGACCCATTGACTGCAAGGTGGTGTGTATTTTATCAGCTATCATTGAATAGTCATTCACATCTTCTAAGAATTCTCCCCCCTCGGTTAACATTTCTTGCAACCCGAATTTTTGCGTCGTTATGATTGGGGTCCCACAAACTAGTGATTCCAAGAGCACAAAAGGTAGGCCTTCAGACAGTGAAGGTAGTAAAAATACATCGCTATTTGTATATAATGTTGCTAAATCATCTCGAGGTACGAAACCTAGAGTATACACATCGTCGATGGTTTCTCTATTATCAATGTACTCAGAGACACTTTCTTTCGACCAACCGCTACCTGCTAAAACAAGACTGTGATTTATATCGAACCTTTCCTTAGCGATTTCAAACCCTCTAATTATGCCTTCTGGGTTCTTATAAAAAGAATTTCTACTTATGTGGAATATATACTGTTCTGGCAAATCATATTTATTAATTACTTCTGTCTTGTTTTCAGGTCCGAAACCCTCTGGTGGCGCATTCGGTGTGACATGTATCTTTCCATCAGGTATATCAAAGACTTCACTATGGATCTTTTTGGAATATTCTGATATCGTAAATATTGCGTCAAATTTTTCCAGAACCTTGGATATTGAAAGCTTCCTGACCTTCCTTTCCAATGCGGAATAATGTTCAGGGTGTATATGCGGTCTTACCGCGAAGTGAATCGTAGTTACCAGCTTGGTATCGTCATTTGCAAACCAAAATGGTCGAGGTGGGACCATTTGATAGTGCAATATATCAAATTGACTTCTATCGATTTTGAATTCACTCATCGGTGAAATCTGTGCACCAAGTGAGGACTTCCAACCTAAACCATTTTCTAAGAAGGCATCTACAAAATTACTGAATAAGTCGGATCTGTCGACAATAACCTCATTATTTGACTCATATATTTTGTCATCAGCCTTTTGGTAGTGCAGGAGGGATAACTTATCATCTTCCAACCTGACTGAATTTAGCCCTTTAATTATATTCTTTCGATAAATCCCTGGGCCATTATCCGAGGAGTCAATTCGACTTGTGAAGAATCCAATGTTCATAATGGTACTATAATTCTAAAACGGTTCAGTTGTTATGGTACTGTTCCTTTTTTCCCTTCTGACCTCTAACCCCGTCAAAGATACTTAGAATTAGGGGCATTATTAACTCACGGTTGAAAACTAAGGATCTAAAAAGCCGTTTTGAAAGCAATGGAATTAACAATGCGACGTAGAGAATGGCGCTTCCTTTCCCGATTACTCTCTTCATATGAATCTTATTTCTTGTATCATAATACGCTTGATAAGGGTGTTGGTGAATCTTCTCAGATTCTCTGTGGGTTGCCTTTGCTTCTGTATAAACCCCTATGTCATATCCCGCCTTACGTGCTCGAATTGAATATTCAACTTCTTCATGATACATGAAGAAATCTTCATTCATCAACCCAATATCCTCAATTAACTCATCGTTAATGAAGATTGCACATCCGACTACATAATCTGTTGGGGTGAATTTATTAATAGTCGATTTGAAAGATGGTAAAAGACCAAGTGTTCTTAGAGTTGGAAGGGGATAAGTGTTTAAGTCATATCTCTGTTGACCCTTTTCGTCAACGATCCTGGGCGTCAAGAGTCCGATTGACTCAGATTTCAAAAATCTGAAACACTCTCGAATATCCTCATTTTCAATTCGAACATCCGGATTTAGTATTAGTATAGAATTATTGTCGGCCCTTGAATTCTGGATTCCATAATTATTACCACCAGCATATCCAAGGTTTTCTCCGAGGTCAAAATATTGAATTGATTTATTGTTGAACTTTTCCTTATTGATTGTCGACGAGCTGTCGACTACGATTGTCTCGTAAGGTAAGTCAGAGACGGAATTTGCTAATTCGATTGTATCCTCATCAGAGTGATAATTCAATATTATTATTGACAGCCCTTTATCATACTCTGCCATACTACATCGTAACTCAGAGCAGTACAAATACTTTTGTATTGATGCCTAAGGACGCGTTCAGATTCGCTGATTCCATGCGAAGGCGAATGATCGGAGCCACTCGTCAGCAGTTTCCGCGCTGGCGTGACTGAATTTTGTGGATAACGCGTGAGCGAGCACGTACGTTCGCATCGGTTCAAGCTTCGTTTGAGAAGTTCATTGGTCTCTGGGTCGATTGCAGCGTACAAGCATCTTGGAAACGCGGGCTAAGACAGAACGCATTCAAAATGGACTACTTTCCATTGTGGGTCCAGTTGTATATCCAGTTTAACCCTATGAAGGAGGTATAAGCGGGTATTTGCTACGTTCTGTAAACCACTAACCTAACAGACATGTATGAGTTTAACGGTCACTTACGGGAATTTCAGCGGCTTGCCCGCACCAGATCGGTTCAGATGCTACCTATGACGGGGGCGTTATTGTAGGTTGGAAGCTGGGTCTCGTCCAGTCACAGATAATCGACTTATATTATGATGTGGTCTTCCTAACAACATCAGTAGTCGGTATGGGACTTCCAAGTGAGCAATCTCAGGGCAATCCCTTATCGGTCAACCCGGAATAATTTAACACATCACATATGCCCGATGACTATCCGATACAGCATTCAGATTCCTTTCGACCTAGCTCAGCACAGGGAAGCGGTAATTACACGACGCAGTATAGATATGAAGAGCATCCGGAGAAAGACGAGTATGGGCCGGTAGCCGATCGGTTTACCGAGGAACTCAAACTCAGTCACCCTGCACCTGATATTCAGATTTTACGGAGGGAAACGCACCTAACCGCGCAGCTACATGAGCGAAACCGCGATCAGTGGGAGACGGACTCTTCTTTCAACAATGACGGGTCGGCGTTGTACGACATCGCTATCCTCGACGTCGCCGACAAGGCACTCGATGTCGAGGGTATCGACCCATCAGCACTCGACGTTCCCGAACGACGGTTCAAGACGGTCTTTCTCAACAAAGCAAGACAATCGCCTGTGCTCAAAGACTTCTACGAATATCTCGAATGCTCCGATGCCGTGCTCGCCGAACTCGGTTACAGGACGCAGCTGAGTTCGTGAGTTACGAGACAATTCGTATCGAAGCGAACGAACGTCTTCCTGAAGAGTTGGCTGAACTGGAGCGGGGGCAGGATGCGTTCGAAGCAGCTGTCCTTCGAGCAGTCTACGCAGTGTTCCGAAACGGAATCACGCCTCCGGAAGCGGTGAGTGCAGCATATGGGTTCGACGCTGTTCGTCCGCCGCTATACAAGAAGTCAGTCCTGCGACCCGTGAAGCGGGAAGCCCTCCAGAATTGGGTTCGACTCCTCCTCAACGAGACACTGCAGCCCCTCACGTTCCATCGCAAACAGAGTCAGATTGAGATACCACAGTTCGTCGGTCTCTTCGCTACGTCTGCACCATACGACTGTGGGGTCCAGACGGTTCCCGACGTCGTCGATCACCACGAGAACCGCGCGACGATTCCGGAAGGCAGCGGGGGTTTCGGTCCATCTATAATCCTTACCCGCGAGACGTAGCCAATCGAAGCATTGCGAAGGGTCTCGCCGGTCGATTCTATCGTCTTGCCCGTGAACTTGGTTTTGTTTCGTCGTTTCTCATAAACGAAAACTGCCGGATGGGGGGAGTTGGAAGTGCTCCGTCAGCGATTCGAACCGATACCAGACGTGCTCGCTCACGTGCGTTCGCTGCGCGCGACTGGTAGGATTCGAATCCTGTGCGCATTTTCAGCAATCCGACCGACTCGCTGCGCTCGTCGTCGTGAATTGCTGAAAAGTGCTCCGTCAGGGATTCGAACCACGGTCACTTCACTCGCTCACGCTCGTTCCGCTCCCTGATTCGAATCCCTTCCGTCCGCGCTTCATTCGACCAACGTCCTCGCTGTCGCTCGGACGTTGGTTCGGTAGAAGTGCTCCGTCAGGGATTCGAACCCTGGTCCTTGCCGTGAGAGGCCGGGATTCCCCGCAGGATGGAGAACCGGAAATCCAGGGCCGATCGTCTCCAATATGTGGCTTTGACCTGCTACTGACTGTTTATTGGACGTCTACCCATAAAAACCCTCAGACGCTTGCCCACTTGGCAAATCAGATTCGCAGGACTCAGTTGCGTTAGTCCGTCTAAACCCAACTATGCGATATGGTCGTCTTGTTAGTGTGTCGGCCGGACTCTCAGAAGGGACCATCCCCGCCCCACTTTGGGTCGCGCCGGTGGCAACCCTGTCGAAGATGCTAGTTACACACGTGTTCCACTGAACAGCGTCCCGGCTATATTCCGGGATTCACGTCCCGAGGGTACCTCTATCGTCTCCCGGATTTCATCGATATCTCGGAATAGAACCTGTTGTCGAACGGTCCACTCCGACGGACTACTGCTCCATAACCTCCTCCAGCGAAAAGGTTTCAACCAAGGGAGTGTCCGCTGCCTCACAGTAGCCCGCATATTCCATCAACCCAATCTCCGCCATCTGCTCGCTCGGCTCCACCGACAGCAAGTGGTCGTCTCCACAGCGCGAACACTCGACGGTCAACTCCTCCGCAATCGGCCCGACGTTATCCATATCAACCGGCCCGCCCGTTACCCGCTCGATGTCCTGCGACACCCACTCGTCGTGCCGCGCCTCCACCTCATCGAAGTCGGTCGCCTCTCCTCGGGTCGTCACCAGCCACTCGCCCGTCTCGTGGTCCGAATGCATTCCAAACGCGATCCCGGCTTCGGACTCGTAGACAAACGAGATAACTTTGTTCTCCGTTCCGGGAGCGGACAGCACCTCTTCGGCCCGTACGATGCGTTCGTCGTCCCGTAGCGCCTCGAACTCTTCGTCGGTCAACGGGCGGTCGGGGATTGACTCGGTGTCGGGCTCTCCTGCGAGTGCCGCAAGCAGTTCCTCATGGACCTCGGCCGGGCAGTCGTGCAGCCGAAGCCGAGAAAGCGTCCCGAACTCCTCCCCACATGAATCGCAGACTCGCGCCATACGCATTCGTGTCTACCGACCGAGTAAACCGTTTCCCTCCAAATAAGGGATGTGCGTACTGGAATCGGGTGGTCGACTCCTAACCTTCGCGTTCTGTGAGTTACTGCACACAGGATTCATGTCCACGGATGACATGACTAGCGTTGAGTGCTCCCGGAATTCCTTGATTTGCTGTTCATCTGCGTGCTCGTATGGAGCTTGCCTGCTCCTCGGGTTTGGCTTTTAGAGTCAATGATAGCATCGGCCGTCGGGTGGTTCGTTGGAATCATGCTCTACATCTACTACGCAACCAAACCCCTCTTTGACCTATTTTCCGTCACCGCACGAGGCAGACTCCTATCAGGAGTCATCCTCCTCTCTACCCTCGCACCACGGATTGGAGAATTCGCACTGTCTCACCCACTCGGCGTCGACCGAGTGCAGCGCTGGTTCGATAACGATATTGCCGAAGACATGACGAAGATGCGACGCGACCTCAGGCGGATGTACGTAGAGAACACCGATGTGAAAGAAGATGCGCCTACGAAAGGCGAGCTACTTGCGGACATTAAGCGAACGCATTCGGATTTACGTCGTCGTCATGCAATTGGTGAGGTTCTAATCGGTGTCGGTGTAGGACTCATTGCAATCGTTATCAGCACGGTTTCTGTGCTTGCTAGCATCGGATTGCTCATATCCGTGTACTCTGTTGTATTCACGCTATCAATGCTTCTACGAGGATTTGTCGTGGATACGCTGGCGTACTCAGTGGAATGGGTAGACGAAGACGCTGAGATGGTTAGACGACCTCCCCGGCTTGCAACACTCGGCTTTATGCGCGGGTGGAATCTGATGCTATTGAAGAATGAGGCGAACATCCATAGACTCATCCTATTGAGCTTGCTACGTGGCGAATTCGTCCTTGGGTTCGAATTAGGGGAAGACCTAATTGAGGATGTCATGAAGGGTGAGAAGGAGATGGATGAGGCGATGGACGATCTTATTGAGCAAGAGATGGGTGGGAGTTCGATGGAGTCGCGTATGATGCGGTCAGTTATTCGTCGATTCTTCGGCGTGTAATTGACGTTCTAAACACGTTTCTGCTCACACACCTCTATCGATTTGTTTTCGACGAGGTAGACCCCTCTATCGATATGCTCCAGACCGGGTGGACAGCCTTCTATCGATATGTTCTGAGCTTGGTCACACACCGTTATCGAAATGTTCTGGACCGGGCAGACACCCCTCTATCGATTTGTTTTCGACGAGGTAGACACCCCTCTATCGATATGCTCCAGACCGGGTAAACACCCCTCTATCGATATGTTTGGTGGGCTCTGTTGAATCGCTGGAAAGCGTCCGCTTCGACTGTCAGACTAGGGATTTGAAGCAGCAAACCGCCGATGTCCATGTCGAAGATTTCGGCCTTGTTGAAACCCTCGCGGGCAAACATGATGGGCGAGTAGTCTGAGACAGGATGGATTCCCTGCCGAAGTCACGACTTCTCCGGTTCGTTGAACGAGCTATGGTGCTGGCTCGCCGTGCTGTTGCACGGTTTTCGACACGCTATTCTCGGAAGCGGTTCACGCTCCGTCAGCACGTCGTTCTTCTCTGTCTCAAGGTGAAGAAGACGACCACGTACCGCGACCTCGTTGATGAACTCATCGAGATGCCTCGCATCCGTGACGCCCTCGAACTCGATTCGATTCCCGCACCCTCGACACTCTGTAAGGCGTTCGACCGCTTGGAGATGGCCGTCTGGCGAGTGTTACTGAACATCTCGCTCGCGGACTTGCCGCTGAACGGTATCATCGGCATCGATGCTTCGGGGTTCGAGCGGGCGCATGCATCAACTCATTATACGAAGCGAACGAATCTCACCATCCAGCAGTTGAAGACGACATTACTGGTCGATACGGCGATTAACGCCGTTCTCGACATTCACGTGACGACGACACGGAAACACGATACACAGATCGCGCCACAGGTGGTCAAACGGAATGTGGACTCAATTGAGGTATTGATTGGCGACAAAGGATACGACGACCAGAACCTCCGACAGCTCACACGTGATCACGGTATTCGACCACTCATCAAGCATCGAGAGTTCTCATCGCTCCATACGGCATGGAATGCGCGGTTGGATAGTGACCTCTACCATCGTCGAAATATGAACGAGACAGTCAATGCGGCGATCAAACAGAAATACGGTGCGTTTGTGCGATCACGCCGCTGGTGGAAGCAGTTCCGCGAACTCGTCATCAAATGTGTCGTTCACAACATCGAACAGACGCTCACGTTGTTCCGTCCGTCGTAGTCACAGACGTCAGTGGCTGTAGATGGTCTGAGACCACAATCAACAGGTGGTCGTTCACACCTGCTCAGGCTCAGAGAGTTCGTAAACTTGAATCCAGCCGTCACTCTTGACTTTCACGAGGAATTCGGTGTACTGGAACTCGACCGTGCCGACGCCCTGTCGAGACTTCTCGCCCACGTTCGGCCCGAAGAACGCGTCTTCAATCGCTGGTACGTCCACGGTTTCGTACAGCGGCGGCGATTTTACCTCACTTGGGGAGACGCCTTTGGCCTCTGCGATGGCGTAGACGATTGCAGTCGTGAGTCCCCCCCGTCCATCGGGTTCGTAGTGACGCTGTCCCACCTGCGACCAGTGCGTATCGGCACCACTGGTTGGGTCGTCGTTGCTTTTGATTCCGCCGTTAGTCTTCTCGCTCATCCATCTCACTCCGTGCGTGCGCTTCCTGATTCGAGTCGAGGCTGGCACCAATCCCTTCGAGGGCGGTCAAAACCTGTTCGGCGTGTTCGGCGGTCGTAATCGTCTCGGTCGCCTCGTCGAACGTAATAACATCTTCGTCAACGAGCTTCGGGACGTGAGCGTGGTAGAGCGAGACGTACACCTCTTCGCGCTGGTCTGCCGTTACTGCGTGTTCGGGAATATCGTTCTCCCACGCGGCGATTTTCGTCGCCAAGTCGGTCAGCGACCACTCGGTGGCTTCGAGAAGGGTGTAGCACAGGTAGCGCCGTCGGGAGTGTCCTAACGCCTCGTATACCGGTTCGATTTCTAGAAAATCGGGGGATAGCAGTTGTTTGTCGGGTGGTGCGGACACTTCGGATGTGGCTTCCTCATCGGTATCTGGTTCGCCAGCCATATCTGTAGAATGAACGCGGGGTGCATTAACGGTTCCCCGGGCCGACATAGTCCGGGCTATTTCCCGATTACGAGCGATTTATGTGCAGATACGAGACGTCTACGAACCTGATCAGAACGTCGGCTTCAGGGCGTTGACTAAGAGCAACAATATCGAGCAGGACTCCATCAATGATTGGGGCTATTCACGTCCTGCAATACGGCAAACCGATGCAACATATAGGCGTTTGAGGGTTTCAACAGAGCCAAGATTTCCTACTTCATCAGCATAGTTATTCTTCTAGTCTTTCTCTGAACCGGTCCTTTCGGTTCTTGAGATTCTCAATTTCGATCTCCGCATCCAGGGTGGCATTTTCGATACAGGCCTCCAGTAAAGCATCGTAATCGTCAATATCGATTCTCGACCTCCAGGCGTATCGCTGATCAGTAAACGGTGCGTCCCCATTTGCGGGGACCGCGTCTGGCCACCAGTATTCTGCATAACTGTGGACGTACTCCTCATTTTAACAAGGTCATCGTACTTCGGATTAGCCTGGTACGTCCGGTTCACGGAAACATCCTTTCCGTGGGGATTGTGGAGTTTGACCCAAATGTCGGCGCGGAAATCGAACTCCTCACCCTCACTATATTCCGCATTTATGACTTCTGCTCTATACTCCGCCTCATTGGTATTTGTTTCAGTCCTTGTCTTGGACGCTATCGTTTTGCTTAGATTTCCGCCATCGGGTGTCGGCACGGAGCTCAAATCTGTGTTCTTTCGGCAGGGGCTATCCCTGAATGACCGCATAGTCGCGTTCGGCTTACCGGACTGTCACGGACACGAGCGGAGAGGAGGGAACGACACCGTAGTTACTGAGGATGTCGCGGACGATCTCCATGACCTCGCCCTCTTGCTCGTACTCCGGATGACTAACAACCCCGTCTATGGCGCGGAACGACTCGTAAAACGGGTCGAACTCTGACGCGGGGATTCCGTTCACATCTCCCACGGAGTCGGCCGCACACATCTCAGCGAATTCCTCAGCCTCCGCGACTGCGTCGCGCGGATTATCGCGGAGGTATTCGAGGACATCACGGATCCCGTCGGGAAATTCATCGGAGTAGTTGTTGACGTGAGTGAGCGCGTCGCTGAGGGCGTCCTGATTAACCTCCGCACGAGCAGTCCACGTTGTACTCCCGACTTTTTTGACGAAGTGGAACGCATCGGTGATACAAGCGTTCTGACAGAGTTGAACGAGAACGGAATCGCCGGTCTCCGGGATTTCGTAGATGCCTTTGTCGGGTCCGTGCTCGACTTCCAATTTATATAGTCGCGTCCAGTTGTCCGGGATACTCCAGAGATGTTCACCGGACTCAACCGTAGTTCGGGTTGCGGGGACGCGACGCGTCCATGTGTCGCCCCGGTCACCGCCGTGGGATTTTACAACGTGTTCGTTTGTATCTTCGTCCCGCGTTACGGTGAGCGTTCCGTCAGCGCGGTAGTGTCGGACTGTACTATCGTCATCGGTTGGTGGAATCTTTCGTGTCATGGTTTTCGCGTGCTAACCGCTATTTGGACTGCTTGTACGCGACGTCCGATGACGCGCTGGCTCCGCGTCAGCAGTGGACTATGATACCGGGGATTCTGGTATCGGGTTGTCTTGCCAGAGAGGTCTATGCATCGTGGGATTTGTAGATGCGGGGAGTTCTCGGGCGTCGCTTAACTATATGAAATAATCTCGTTGTTATAAACCCTCGTCCTGTGACGACCTGCAGACCTCTGCAACAGGGCATTATCGTGGTTCACCACCTGAAGCCAAGGTTTTAAACGGTACCCTTGGAGTCTGCGGGTTTTGGAGTTCTATCCAGTGTTATGTGATGCAATAGGAACGGGGCCAGAATTCCAGGGAGTCTCACGCGGCATGCAAAGGCATTGCTCGAAAGTCACCGCGGCATCAATCGACTCCTTTTGCTTTCAGTCCAAGAGCAGCCACTTCCTGAATGTCTCATAGAACGGTTCGCATGTTGTATTGGAGCAGCCAGTGAGTCGGTAGATTCAGGGTATGTATTCATCACCATCTTCTAACCCATCCTCGGCTGATGGTTACACAAAACTGAGCTTCGGAGATTTCACAGGCTAGAACGGTAGCTGTCCAGCCAACTCTAAAGCGCGTTCATAGGCCTGTGTTGTCAGACCTTCCACGTACTCGTATCCACCGAAACCGCCGAACAACGCCAGAAACACCAAAATCACCGTCAGCCATTTCACCGTGTTGTTGATCTGGATGTTCGTCGCAGAGGACTGGTACGACAACAGCCGGTTCAAGCTGGTCGCGGTCACCGAGTACCGGTCGAACAGGCCCTCATAGTTCTCCTCGACCAGCTCCATCTCGTCGATGATATCGTGCAGTATGGTCTCAAAGACGCCTTGAGTTTCTTCCGTATCATCAATCCGCCGTATATCCGAGACCGGGAACTCGCCGTGGTCGCGCTGCTCGAACCAATCGGTCAGGTATTCGAAATAGTTCTCCGCGATTTGCTGGTGGAAAAGGACCCGTGAATACGTTTCGGTGAAATCCAGGTCGGCATCGATCACGTGTTCCATGTCGTCCTGGATGTCATCGATACCGCCGCCGGCATCGATCCGCGACAGGGAGAGATCCCGGACTGACTCGTTCAAATCCCAAAACTGCAGCCGCTTGTCCTTGAACCAGTTGAAGAGGTAGATCAACGGGAGGAACCGAACGAAAAAGTCTGAACTCAGGGAAAGCGCCGAAGGTGGGGTCCGCGTGTTCTCATCCAGCACCAACTGGTCGGAGATCTCGATCATGGTATAGGAGCTATGGTACGTCATGTTATCCGGCGACATCTCGCTCCCCGGTCCGACGACACAGACCACGTTCGCAGCCTGCGGAATCACCGATTTCGCAGATAACGGGTCGATGTCCAGCAACTCAAAAAACCCGCGTCGGCCGAAGTGCGAGGCGTACGATCGGTAGAGACGCTGATAATCCGTTACGTCGCGGGAACCGGTCAGGGCCTCGTTGACGCTCAACCCCAATTTGACCGTTGAAACCGTTATCGGCGTGTTCCGCCCGACGAGCCGTACCGGATTATCGTGGCTGGAGACCAGGCCAAGGGTGAATCCGTCGAAGATATCGTCCCACGCCTCGCGGATCGCGTCACGAGCTGGTGCAAGGCCCGCCTCCTGGTCCGTCGTCCAGATGGCGTCAAAGTAGTCCGTAGTCAGCTTGCCGGAGAGGATGACCAGGTAGCCGAGCGGGACGGAGTTGAACTGGAGTACCGTCAGGTTGAGGGCGTCGAACTCATCGCGTTCCGTTTCTAATTCACCCCATTCCTGAGACGTGAGTGGAAGTGTGTCAATTCCTCCCGTCGTCATCTCGTCCGGCGTCTCGTCTACCTCGTATAAGTCCATCAGGTAGGCGTCTAACTGGTCCTTGTCCTGGACGCCGACGAAGTCGATAGATAGCATCACTGCTGGTCCTTCGAAAAGCATCTTTACTTCGCCCGCGTCAGTAAGAGAGTAGACCGGTGGATTCTCGTTGTCGGGTTGGATGCGGCCTCGATCGATTAGAGTCTTGAACGCAGACTCGATGATATCACGGTCGTCGCCACGATTCTCGTCGATCGCATCTATGATATCCGCCTTCTTCTGCGGTTCCCGATCTAGCCGACCGAGGATATACGCCTGGATACGCTCAATATCGTCCATAACAACCAGTATCCCGTTCTTGTGACAACCGGTCGTGCCAAGGATATGAAGGTGTGGCAATCATCTCTTAACTACGCTGCCAGGACTCCAGAACACGGTGGTTACTTTCACATAAATAGGAACCGAACCAATTGAGAACACTTAAAATACATAACGGATTTTAAACACTTGGTTAGTGTGGAAATAAATAAAATTATAGAATATCAACTTTTACCTTTTTGAACTTGCCTCCGTCGAAAACCATCTGGTAAAACTCGACAGGCGAGGAATCGTCTCCCCGGCTGTTTTCCGAGAGGATTCGCATTACTTCAAAACGATCCTCAAGCTCGGTACGTAGGCCGAATACAACTCCTTCGAGCTGAGATATGTCATATGTGACCTTTCGATGGGAGCCCTCTGTACCCGACAAATCGGGTAGCACCATGCGAACTTCTTGTTCGTATTCCCATTGGCTAAGCTTTCTAGTTGACATACTGTTGAAATGGTCCCAAAGGTTGTCTTGCCAGGCATCCTGGTCATCCACGATTTTGCCCAACTTCTGACTAGTCCTTCCATCGGGCGTGGAATGCCACGCTGACACAAGCTTCGGGAGCGGGAGGGTACCTAAAAACTGGAAGAAGTCCACTTCTGGTGGTGAAGATCCATAGTCAACTGGATTCAATGGTGCTTGAATCTCCCCACATTTAGGCCCCGAATTATTCCAACCAGTCCTTCCATTGACAGTCAACTTGCCCCATGATTGCTCAGTTTCTCGGTCTGCATCAAACATTAAGGCGGCTCCTCTATGTTCATCTGCATACGTAGCCCACATCGGAGGACTTGCACATTCTTTTGCGAAACACAATGTATGCCAATTCGTGTGAATTAGCGAGTTGGCTATTTCTCTAATATACCGGTCGGGGAACGACTGATGCAAGAGGTGATGTTTCTTATGGTGTAATTCAAGCTGCTCCACCCCCGTCTGCACCGCCTGCTGTAGGTACATGTGCGATTTGAGGGGGCCCAATGACGATGCTACTGATTCTAGCAGCTCTTCATCCTCATCAGCCATAGCGTCAGAAAGAGCTTCAATCAGATTCTCCACGGTCTCAGAGTCTGTTGAACTCGTAACCTTTGGCCCCTCCTCCGAGATTACCCCTGAGGTTCTCATTCTCTCTAATACTGACTCAAGTGCCGAGGGGTGGATTGCCGACAAGATTTGTTGGAGATTGTTCCTCTTCAGCGGCTTCGGCAGTGAAGCTAGACTTGAGGAAATTCTTCGGAATCCCTTCTCCTCAAAGAAGGACTGACAGACGGAATCGAATTGTTGGCGAAACTCATCGGTGGGAAGGTCCTCACGGGTGAGTTTGGGGTCTATGGCATATTCCTCAAAATCTTCGCTGCTATCAAATATCAAACAATTTGTAGCTGCCCAATGAAGATTTAAGAGATAATGCCGAAGGAGATTCTCCCACAGGACCTCACCTCCTTCCCAAAACACGTCTTGATACCCCTCAAGCGGATCGTTAAAGTATCGCGGTGAAGAGAGAACAAGTTCCTGCTGCTCAAGCTCATTGTATTCGTGAATCAAATTGTGCATTGAGCGAAATCGATAGACAACGGTCATACGAACCCATCCTCGCACCGCGCCTAACACTTTATGATAAGGCGGCCAGCAATGGCGAGCAGTTCATCGCACGAATTGGGCTTCAATGCGTGCAGAGAGTATGAAAAGGAGCCCCAACGCAATTGGTCGGCAATAGATTGCTGAGAGATGGGAGTGCCCGCTTGTGAAGAGGCCATTCTCATCATTGGCCTTCTCAGGGCGAAGAGGAATCCCAACATGGGGAGGTACTGTACTCCTTGCCCATATGGGCATAAATTCTGTCTTTTAAATATCTAGTCACCGTGGGCGAATGTATGCCTGTAGCTGCCTACGTTCGGGTTTCGACTGCGGACCAAAACCTTGACCGACAGCTCGAAGCGACTCACGAATACGCTGTCGAAGAACTCAGCGCAGAACCTTCCTCCATCAAAGTGTATCGAGACAAGTCCACTGGAACTGATGTTGAACGGTCAGGATATCAACGTCTCCTTGAGGACGCAGATGCCGGCCGAGTAGACGCTGTCGTCGTCCATGAAGTCTCTCGTGTGGCGAGAAGTATTTCCGACCTGGAACGCACTGTTGAACGACTCCGAAACGCCGGCGTTGCGGTACATATCGTGTCGAACCGGATGGTTCTACGTCCCCAAGCCGAAGACGAAGACCCGTATCAGAAGGCACTCATCCAGATGCTCGGTGTGTTTGCGGAACTCGATGCGAAGATTAAACGCCAAAACATACGCCAAGGAATCGCCGCCCGACAAGAGAGCGAAGACTATCATCACGGTCCGGCACCGCTCGGATTTGAGAAAGACAACGGTGAGCTTATCGAGGCGGGTACCTACCATCGCGTCTGCGAGACACTGGAGCAAGTAGCCAGGGACGAGATGAGTCAACGACAGGCAGCCAGTGAACTCGACTGTGGTCGTAAGACAATCAGAAGAGCGGTTAATGAGAGGGCCGATTTGTACGGCCTCTAACTTTGAAACAGGACCAGCGCATTCGCTCCTGCGATATGATCGTGCTGGCAGTCAGTCGTTCAGTTTCTCAGTCGCAACATTATCGGCCCTTCCTCGTTGTATGTACAGCGTTGTGTCGATGAAACCACGCCTCTGCCGTGGGTTCAATCGTGTGCTCTGTCTTCTCCTTTGGAATTCTATACGCACTCATTTCTCTCAGCTATCGATCCTGGATGACTTCCTCACAGTCCTCTACGTGAGGTGCACCACAGGCTATGAGTTAGTCTCTTCAGAAGCCCTTCAGACCCTGCTTGACGAGCATGTTGATTGCCGCGTTCCGTGACATACCCATCTCGTCGGCTAACGCATCAACATCCCCTACGAGGTCTTCGGGCATCCGCTGCGTCAGTTGGACTCGGTCAGTTCCGGATTCGTCAGAGTCGTCTTGATCTGCCTGGTCGTTGGTCGAATTCGCTTCGTCAGTGATTTTGCGTCTTCCCATCGTTATGATTTCAGTTTGATATCACAGAACATTCATTCTGACGTCTCTTCGACTTCGGGCTCGGTATACTCGATCGCCTCTGTAAGGTCGACTGATATCTCAGAGCCGGCATCATGTGCGTGCTGGTACGCGGCGAGGTCGACTAGCTCCGCGCACGCGGCAGTAATGACAGCTGGTACGCCCTGCGCGCGTTCGTGAATGGTATCCAGTGCATCTGTGCTGAACGGTCCGATGCCAATATCGTCGAGAACATCCTCATTGGTGGGGTCCCGACCTGCCGCTGCTGCAAGGCGACGTTGGACCAGTTCAGTAGTCTGCTCACGCTCAAAGGGTTCGAGTTCGAGCTTGTAGCTGACGCGTCTCTGGAAAGCGCGCCCATCGCTTCCGAGGTCGCCAATCGCGTTCCACTGGCTGCTCATCCCGGTGAGGATGACTCGGAAACGGTCAAGATCATTCAAGAATTGAATCGTGTGGAGCGTGTCTGGATCATTGAGCCCAAATTCGTCGATTCCGAGCAAGTGTGGGTCGCCTCTATAGCTCTTGACGTGGTCTCGAATCTTCTGTTCGGTTAGCTTCGTCGACGACGACTTCCCGACGCCGATTTGGTCGGCTACAATAGACGTCAATTCGTACGGCGTGACGTTGTGCTCACCGATGTACGTGGTCGTGAATTCGTCACTGTACTCCTCAAGTAGCATCTTCAACAGCGTCGTTTTTCCGACGCCGCTGAAACGCGAATGGATGAGGATTGGACCTGTGTATGACCGTATATGCGACGCAATATCGGCAATCTCATCGTCGCCCGGTAGCACGTACTCACCGATAGACGCGCCATGCGCGAACGGATTTCTTTCCCATCTATGATGCTGCAAGTACTTCTGAAGTTCTTGATCGGTTCCATCTGTAATCTCACGTATTCGTCCCATCTGTAATCACTTCACTATCATTCTGATATCAATCTGGCATCTAAGTGTTTTCTCTCTAAGGCAATAAAAGTGTGGAGGATGCCAGAAATCCGAACGTGAGTATTCGCCTGATTGACTGGCTATTGACCAGCAGCCACCAAGCGATTTGAATTTCCGGCTACTGTCTACAGGAGGAGTAGGCCGAGTGCCCCGGGGCATGATCCCGAGGAAGTTCACGACCATCTGTTACTGACCCCTATAAAGGAACAGTGGAAATAGCGTCGTCGTCGCCAGTCAGAAGCGTCGCCTTCACATGCTCAGCACTCGCCATCTTGAACGAACTATCGAGTGCCGAATTGCACTGGAGAACGTCGCCGAAAGCGTCCAACCAGTTGTTGATGATGCGTACGGTCTTGTAGGTGTAGGCGTTGAACCAACCGAGGTCTTTCTCGGCACTCCGTGCGGAACTGCCAGAATGTCGGAGGAAGCGGTGGCCGATATAGCGATGCGGTCTCGGCACGAACCAAGAAACTGAAGAAAGCTGTTAATATCATCAACATTGTAAGTCCGTACAATGCCCTGGCGGCAGACAAACGCATCCCGGTGACCGAAGAGACGAGGAAGAAGTTCCAGCAGCTCAAGTAGCCCGGTCAGACTTACGACGAGCTTCTACAGGAACTACGCAGCATCGTCGGAAGCAGGACCTAGAGCAGCGCTTCCAGGACTTCGAGGACGCAGACAGCGACGAATTGACATCCCTCTCGGGTTTCTGACTACGATGTCCTCCTCGGCGACGACGCACCCAAGTTCCTCAACGTCGCCTGCGACAAGACCGAACAAATGTGGAACGTACAACTCCTTTGGTCGAACCACGTAATTCAATGAACTTCCGGGATACCGCTCGCGGGCATCAGCGAGGCATACCGTAATCAAGACGCGTTTGTGACTGAACTCACAGTCTCCGGCATCGATGTCTCATCGGTACGGCACTTCCTGTAACTAGACCAAAATCACGAATGGCGTGCCGGTTCCCTGCTCTATCAGTGCGCTATCGTGGCGAGCAGAATCAATAAGACCTCGAATGTATTGAGGTTGTACAGCTCATCAAGGATAAGCCACTCCTGAAATCAGTATTCAGGTCCGGAGTCAAGCAGTGCTGATTAAAAATAGGCCCGCGAATAACCCGCTGGCAATGTCGAGTCCTCACTCCCTGAGCTTTAAATCAATTCTCGCATAACTATTGTATGGCAAGCGATACTGGACGCTTGGCAGACAAGTACAGTCTCGGGACGACTGAGAAGCAAATCCTGTTCAGTGTCACTGGTTGGTTCAACGCCTACTCAGTTGATATTCAGGGCCGAACACATCATATCGGGCGCGATCCAGAGCCGACCTTACGGGAACTCTGCAGCAGTATCGAGTTGTGGAGCCCACAGTCAGAACGGGCTCATCAAGCGATGATTGAAGCCGGGCTGTTCAAGTCACCCAAGCGCGATGAGAAGGTCTACATCGCTGGCCGCCGGTGTAAGTGGCTCCCGACAGAGGACTGCCTGACGGTGATCGAGAATCTCTTCAAAAACCACGACGATGTCTATCCGCCGTGGGCGACGACCGAGCATTCCCGCCCGCCAACGTTTCGGGACGGCCCGGAGTTGATGAGTCACAGAAAGGGTGTGATGGTGGCTGGAGAGTCGCTCAAGCGACTGAACGATGTCACGCATAACGACTACTACCCACAGGGTAACCTCCCACAGCGACCGGACCTCCGAATCTACGGACCTGACCCTGAGCCAATAGCGAGAGTCGAGGTCCTCACGAATCACGGAAATACGGGCACGTGGGAAAACAAGTTCACGGCATGGCAATCAACAGATGCTGGCCCAACGATCTGGCTATTCGAAAACCGACGTGGGATGGTCAGATTCTGGAACCATCTGGTTAGGCACGGTTTCATCCAGCTCGATAATGGAATGTTCGGTGGGGAGGCACAGAACTGGTCGTCCACTCGTGTGAACGACCGGTTAGAGCGCAGCCGTGACGGTCATCATGCGTACTCGTCGGTTGACTTGTGTTGGACGATGCCTGGTATGCTGGCTGCCGACCGGATTGACCTCCACGAGTGGGCGAAAGCCCTGAATATAAAGTAACTTACATACTCATTTGTAGCCCACCGGCCGAGGGCCTAATCAACTATTCCACCACTATAATCTGTTTCGTACACCCCGGGGGACAGCGCTTTCTCGTACGTCCGATGAATAACTCTACCGGGGGGTGTACGTGTGTACGAGGGGGGTGAGCGGTCGGGTGTACGAGTCACGGGCCGGAGGCAAGGGCCTCTAACCCGCCATATGAACTATTATTTTCATTTACTGGAGCGCGATTTAGTAGTGCTGTTAGTCCACCGGACACTCCCACGGATTGCGGGTCTCTACAGGACCTCTTTCACCACCTCCCTGTGGGGGCGAGAACCCACATTTAATTTCCACAGGTCTCGCACTGCAGCCCATTGTTAAGACAGTACAGTATGTTCTGTCGGTCGAAGGTTCTACCGCAGGCGTGGCAACTGACTTCCTCTGTCACCCCGACGCCGCTTCCGTATCCGAGAGTCACGACGTGCGTACTATCCTCTGAGGTCAATTCGAACTCTATCTCTCCTCGCTCGTATTCGACCTCGGTGAGTGTTAGCGGTTCCAGCCGAATCTCCAGAGCGTGTCTCTCACGGATTTCGCGTTGGCGCTCGGGGAATCCCTGATCACGACGACGGCGCAGGTCGGTGAGTTCGGCATCGACTTCTTGGCGTTCGGCTTTCAGCTCCTTTCGCTTTTTCAGTGCCTCTAACCGCTCGTCCTCCTCGTCACTATTTGTTCGGCCACTCAGTTCTTCGATTCTCGAAGCCAGACGCGAATCCTTCTCTTCGAGTTCTTCGATGCGTTGCTGCTGCATTTGTCGGTACTCCTCAACTTCAGCATCGGCGGCCCTCGAAGCATTCTGATGGACGTCGTCGACCGTCTCTCCTATTCGGTCGATGAGTTGCTCTCGTGCGATATCGAGTAACGGCCGAACCTCGGTGGTTTCGACTTTCGCCTGTTTACTCGAAGCCGTCTCGTTGTCCAGCGATGTGATTTCCAGAAAGGTCTCTTCCAGTGTTGGGAGTATCTCCTCAGATTGGGCGTCTACTGCGACCGTTCGCAGGAGTTCAGTCTGGTACTCGCTGACGGTTTCGATTCCCACTTGGAAGAGGACGACGATCGCTGTTCGGTCGTAGTAAGGTGCGAAGTCTACAGAACGAATTTCTACGTCGCTTTCTTGAAGCCATTCGGGAGCTTGAATCTCGACGTCGTTCGCTCCGATGGCGATTCTGCCCGTAGGAGTTTGCTCACTTGCTTCCGAGATGAGCTGTTGGAAGAACGAACTCTCGGGATGGAGCGGTTCGAGGTCACCGTCGTCGGCGTCGTCGCTACATATCAGCGTAACGCCTCCTGACAGTAACTCACTATCGAGCCCGTTCGGGACGTTGACAGCCCATCGCTCATCTTGCCGCTCGATCTCACAGCCGAGTGAACGCAGATACCGATCGGTGAACCGCTCCACAGCCGACTGAGTCACAGGGATGGCGGCGTCAGTCATCGCTGGCACCCAAGTCGAAGCCGTCGAAGACTCCGCTGTTGAATTCCTCCAATTTATCCGCGAGCTCCCGTTGCTCCTGAAGGTCGATGGCCATGTCGTCGAAGTCGTTCTCTAAATCGACCTCGGAACCGGCGTTGACCAATCGCTCGAAGATTTCGTCTTCGAAGCTGGTCCCGGATTCCTCCAGCCGGCTTAGTATTGAGCTCAGTTCACCGATGCTCTGCTGGAACAGGTCGATCTTGTGGTATAGCCGCTCCAGTACATACTCCTCGACCGTGTCCTTCAACGCCATATTGAAGATGTAGACCTTGCGCTTCTGGCCGATTCGGTGGATACGACCTATTCGCTGTTCGACGCGCATTGGGTTCCACGGCAAATCTAAGTTAACCAACATGTTACAGAATTGGAGGTTCCTTCCTTCGCTCATGGCATCGGTTGAAATAAGTATGCCGCCATCTTCTTCGAAGTCTTCCACGATCTGCTCTTTCTCTTGACTGGAGTGACCGCCGTGGAACGAGTGGACCGTGTAGCCCTCTGAGGCGAGTCGTTCGAGGACTTGTCGTTGGGTGGCCCGGAACTGCGTGAAGACGATCACGCGCCCCTTCTCGACGTTGTCGCGGGCCTCTTCGACGATGTCGAGCAACCGCTCCTGTTTCGTTATCGTGTCGATGTTCTCAACCAGGTCGAGAATCGTCTCTAACTCGTCGGCATGAGTGAGCTCCGATTGCTCGTGCAGGCGCTTCTCGATAGTGTGTTTGAGAGCGGCGGGACTGCTAACGACCTCCTTCTGCAGGAGCATCAAGACCAATTTCTGGCCCTGGTTCTGACTGTAGGCCCCCTTGACGTAGTCGGACACCGCTTGGTAGAGTTCTCGCTCAGCCGGAGATTGGTCAAACTGTCGCGTATCGACCGTCCGGTCGGTAAAGTCGATATCCGTGTCGGCCCGCCGGTTCCGAATCATCACCTCGTTCAGCCGCTCCTGGAGCTCGTTGCGGTTGACGAGCGTCTCCTGATCGCTGTTCACGAAGTACTGATGGAAGACGTCGCGTGTCCCGAAGAGTCCCGGCCGGAGCAACGATACCACGTTGTAGAGATCGGTCAGTTCGTTCTGAATCGGCGTCGCCGTCAAGAAGAACGCATAGTTGTATGAGAGCCGGTCGATCAGGTCGTAGCGGTCCGTGTCCTCGTTCTTCACGTAATGAGCTTCGTCGAGGACGAGGACGTCCCAATCTCGCTTGAGCACCGTCGAACGATGACGGTCGCTCTTGGCCGTGTCGATGCTTGCGATGATGTAATCGTGGTCGTCGAAACCGCTGAACTCGTCGTCGTAGTTACACACGAAGTCGAGGCCGAACTTCTCACGGAGTTCCGCCTGCCACTGCTTCGCCAGCTGCGCCGGAGTGAGGATGAGGACCGAGTCGTCCGTCTCTCGGAAATGCATCTCCTTGAGTATCATCCCCACTTCGATTGTCTTTCCCAACCCGACTTCGTCGGCGAGGAGGGCCTTTCCACCCATCTCGAAGAGGGCTCGATACGCGGCGTCGACCTGATGTTCGAGCAATTTAACCGAGGTCTCGTCCAGTTGCTTCAGTGATCGGAGCTCAGAATCAGGCTGACCGGCTTGGAGGCGAACAGCTTGAACGCTCTGAGTGTGGTCTCCGACCCTAGCGTCCTCCGACAACGAATCGAGCAGACCGTCCGCAGATTCGTGTGTGACCTCGACGTCGACGAGGTCGTACCCGTCCATGTACGTGTACAGTCAACTACTACTCAAATACGTTTGGTGAGTCGAAGTGTCTCCCTGATCGATGGCTGAAGGGATCGTCACTCAAAGTCGGAACCGGAACACCGACGAATAATCTGCGACTTCGTCGGCGCTTTCGATTTCAGACAGGATTTCCACTGCGTTGGCATGCTCTGTGCTCCCGATATGTACCTCCCAATCAAGTCGACCGGGAGAGCGATATGAGAATCCCGATGGGGCCGCTCAAAGATTGGGCCTGGATTCTACTTACCATATGAATTTATGACAGGGGGTGTTTCACGATAATTCTGCAATTCTGTCTCGCTGACCGCCAATATATGTTAGAGCCGTGCATATAATTCCATCAAGTAGTCAAAAATAGTGCTTTCCGGTCCTACCACGGGGGGAGGGGGTGTGTCGTGAATTTCCCGGTGGGGATAGTGGTGCCACAATTGCTTCGGGAAGCTGCCACCCGAAGCGTAGGTCGTTGCGAAGATTCCGCTTGCCGATGGGTCCCTTGGACTGATCTACTATGACGGAAATTCCGTCCGGATGGGATTGTCTTCCGCTATTGTACACGAGAGAACTTGCCTCGGGTAACGCGTCGAACAGTCAAAGACGGCATCGCCGTGCGACCGTCTGTTTCGACTGCACACCCCCCTAGTAGTCTAGTCCTCTATCTAGAAATATAATATATACTTTGTGGTAGCAGTGGTTTTGGCCTCTTAACTCTGAACAGCTCTCTCTCAACAGCGGATCGAGAACGACCACAAATCTGTAGACCGGCCTATACTCGGCTTAGAACGGTTTTCAAGCGGTTCGTTGGGATTACTTCCCGGGTCGAACTGAGGATGTCAGGTCCTCTCTTATTCTATCCGAACACCTGAACACACCCCAAGGAATTCGTGACACACCCCCTCCCCCCCTCCATCACCGCTGTCGTCCACACGGCAACTGAGAGTCGTAACCGAACGAAGCGGTCGTCACTTCTCATCCTCTTTACAGTCTACGACCAGAGTGTTTATTGAGCCATGCTGATGTGTGTCTGAGTATCCAAATGGCAGAAACATCGGCTCTGTCGCAAACGCTCGAAGACACGGTCATCCTGAGCCGCGAGCTTCGAGAGGATGGGCAGATCGACGGGCAGGTGAAGCTCTACAACGTCGACGACGATGGAGAGTTCGAGTCTGATGCAGGACTCTTCTTCGAGCGGACATTGATGACACAGGGGCTCAGGGAGGCACTGACGATCCTGCGTGATTCTCTCACTGGCGAGGACCCACGTGGAACGCACATCCTGTATGGTCCCTACGGCAGTGGGAAGTCCCACCAGATGGTGGCACTGTATCACTGCTTCGACGACCCGAGAGCCGCGGGTAAGTGGGCCGCGGACTCTATCGAAGGGTTCGACACCGCGCTCCCGGAGTCCGCGACGCCAGTCACGGTCGCCATGCAGAACGAGCAGTATGAGTACCTGTGGGAACCGTTCTTCGAAGCGCTGGACTACGACCCCGGCACCTTCGACTCGGGCGGCTACCCGGACATGCAGAAGATCCAGGAGGCCGTCGGCGACGAGACGGTGGCGTTCTTCGTCGACGAGCTGGAGGACTGGTTCGACACGCTCCAGGGCGACCGGAAGAGCGCTAACAAGGCCTTCCTCCAGTCATTGCTCGAATCGACCGCGCTCTCAGACCTCGAACTCTACACGATCGTCTCCGTTCTCCGCGAAGGGTCCGAAGTCCACGATATCCTGAATCGTGAGCAGGCGGTCGAGGTCAACATGAACAACCAGGTGGACAAGCGAGAGGTCCTCCGCCACCGCCTGATTGACTCCGTAGACGAGAGCGCGGCCCGTGAAATCGTCAACGGATACTATGACGCGTACGACCAATCCGACCACGTCTCACTCCCTGACGATCTCCTGTCGGAGATGCACGACCTCTACCCGTTCCATCCCGTCCTCCTCGACGCCCTCGAAACGCGGTACTACGCCGACGAGGACAACCAGAACACACGTGGGATGATCTATCTCTTCTCAAAGGTCCTCCTGGAGATGCGAGACCAGACGGACCTCATCACGCACGGTGACGTCGACGCCATCGAGTTCGAGAACGAGCTGGCGAAGATCAACTACGAGCGACTGAACGCCGCGACGGGCGACATCAACAGTCGCGTCGACGACGAAGAGGTTCCGCACGGTCGTCGCATCCTCAACACGATTCTACTCTACTCGTTGAAGCCGAGCGAGGGAGAGGGTGCCGATGTCTCGGAAATCGTCATGGGGGCGTACCAGACAGGCGATCTTATATCTGACGTCGTACTCAACCTCGAACGTCTCCACGGCGTCGCCTGGCACCTCCACAAACTCAACGGAAAGTACGCGATCCGAGACCGACAGAACCCGAACGCGCTGATTCGAAACGCGGCCGTCGACGTCTCGGAGACTGCGGCGAAGGCCGAGATAGCGGACTTCATCACGGACATCTTCGGGTCGAACGCGTATCCCGTCGGGTTCCGGACGAACGACCTCCGGGACATCCCCGACGACCGCGAGGTCAAGGTCATCGTCAAAGACGGCCAGTGGGCTCACGAGGAGGTCGAGCGGGTGATTACGAACGATGGGCGGGGCCGCGAGTGGCGCAACACCCTCGTGTTCGTCCAGCCATCGGGGGACAAGGCGATCGAGTCCGGCACGCGGTACATCGACAAGGCCCGCTACATCGAGGGGGCGCGGCAGGTGCTCGCGGACGAGTCCTTGGACGAGGAGATCCGCGAGTCGATGCAGGCGATGAAAGAGCAGGAAGAGAACGAGCTCCGGGAAGAGCTTCAGTTGCTGTACGGAGAGGTCCTCGACGGCGACGACCTGCTGAACGAGTTCGATATGGCTGCGCCGATGGACCTCGATGTCTACGTGCTGGACGGGGCGGAACTCGACGCGTCCAATATCGCGGACTCGGCTGCGGCGGACCCCTACGACCTCCAGTCCCACGTTTGGGACATCACCGAGGACCTGTTGGACCGACGCGGAGAGGTCTCCATCGATGAAATATATGAGCAGTTCCTCCGAGTCCCCGACCTGCCGGTCCCCGGGAGCGCCAACGACGTCCTGAACGCGACCGTCGAAGCCCTCGACGGGAAGCCGGTCCTCGCGCGGGACTCGAAGGGATTCCGGGACGACCTGTCCGGCAGTTCGCTCGACACCGTCCTCGTGGAGAAGGAGGAGGTGGACGTGTGGGGGGTCGACGACGTCGAGCAAGCGCTCCGACAGCGGTTCGGGAGCGGCGAGACCGCTATCGACATCGGCGACTTCCAGGTTGACCTCGTCGAAGATGGCGAGGTCTGGATCGACGGTGACACGCTCGACGTCGTTATGCGGGCTATCGGCCGATTGAACCGCGAAGACCAGTACGTCATCGTGCACGGTAACGAGATCCTCGACAAGCCCCAATCCGACGCCACGCTACGCGACGTCGGGGGCGCGACGGTCGTCGGAGCCACCCACCTCACCGACCTCATCGAAGAGAGCATTGACGAGAACGGGTACGCGAACCTCGACGCGATAATCGGCGAGGTCCGGGCCGACGAGTCGGTCTTCCTGCCACCGGACGAGACGCGAGACGTCGCCCGCGAGGCGGTCAACGAGTTCCTCGTCGAGGACCACGTCCTGGAGGCCGGCGGCCGATACCTGGAGTCGCTCGGCGACCGCGAGCCGACGACTGTCAAGATCGTCCCGACGGTCCCGGACCGCATCGGCGACAAGATCCTGGAGTACATCGGGGACTTGGACGCCGGCGACCAGTTCACTGTGAACAATGTCGCCGACCGGTTCGACAGCAGCGTCACCGAGTACATGGTCCGGACGTTCCTGCTGGAGAACATCGGGAAGGAGGAGGAACCGGAGTACGTCGTCAACACGACGGGATCGGACAAGGCGTCCGATTGGGTGCCGGGGTATCCGTTCCGGAAGGCCGACGCCGACACCCCCACCTGGCGGTTCGAGTACAAAGGCGACGACGTCGCCGCGCTCCGGACCAAGTGGCGCGATAACCATCAGACGGGGTCCGTGGAGTACGGCGACGTCACGTTCATGTTGCCGGACAGGGAAGGCATCCCGAGCGCGCTACAGGGAACCGCCGGCGTCGACCGAACGCAAATCAGTCTCACCCTGCGGTCCGGCCAGGACTACACAAAGGTACAGGATCTCTTCGAACGCATGCCGGACGAAGCGACGAGTCTGAAAATCGAGATCAGCTTCGAAAAGTAGCTTCGCCGTCAGTACCAGTGCGAGGACTCGGGGTCCTTCCAGACCTCGCTGGCCCGGTCAGCGAGCCACGCGCCGCGTTCGGCGATGGTCTCCTCGTTCCATTCATCGGGCCACGTATCGACCAGATGCTTGTTGAGGAGAAGCACGGTGTGGTCGTGAATTGCCTCGCGTTTGTCCTCCCAAGCCGAATTCGAAACGGAGGGATTCAGTTTGTCGGTGAGCACGGTCAGGTTCCCGACCTTGTTCTTGACTTCGTCCCGCTCTATCCGCTCGACCTCCGCGGGTTGCTCACCGGGGAGCGACCAATTGTGTGACCAGTCTTGCGGGAGGATGTGCTCGATTTGCAGGTCCTGCGTGATCTCCAGCGTCTCGCTGTAACCCGTGTCGCGGAGGTCGCGCTCGATGGCGGAGAACACCATCTTCAGGCGTCGCTGATTGATCCTCGACCAGTACTGGAGGTCGACCATCGCGTTCGCCAGGTCGTCGTCAGTGGGCCAGTAATCGCTCTCTCCCTCCTTGCCTTGGAAGAAGGCGACGACGGTGTCGCCGACGTCCTCGTCGTCGGTCTCCTTCAGCTCCTCCAAGAGCTCGATGAATATCTTGTTGTAGTTCTTCGAGGTCAGCCGACAGAGCATCCGTCGCATCAGCCAGCTCTCGATCGCTTCGACGGCTTTCACACGCTGATTGGATGGGATGTCATCCTGGCCGAAGATGTAGAGAAGCACCGGGAACGGAGTGGTCGTGTCGAGCACGTCCAGCCGCCGGAGGAACACGGCCTCACGAGACTGTGTGTCCGGCTCCGTGAGCTCCTCGTAGATCGAGGCATAGTTATCGAAGTTCTCCAGAATCTCCTCCGTCGAGAGGTCCGTCCGATCCAGGAACTTGCGGAACGCCGGGAAGAGCTTCTTCGCGCGGATCTGCTGGCCCATCTGCATCGTGAGCCAGTGCATGATGAACACGTCTATCTTCGGGCGATCCAGTCGGCCCTGCGAGACCTCGACCCGCCACTCGTCCTCGTCGAACTGCCGCCAGTACTTGTCGTGGAGTTCACCGGGGTCGTTCTGCTCTATGGTCGCCTCCCGGAAGAGGTAGTTCTTGATTAGGTCGGCGGCGAGAAGCGGCGTTCCGCGGGCGTTGAGCGTCTCGAAGATGACCTGCGCGTCGTCGTTCGATTCGAGGTCGATGACGACGACCCGGAGGAGTTTCCACATCGTCGTCACGAGGGAGTCGAGATGTTCTTCGGTCGGTTCCGGGCCCTCCTCGGCCCACTCGCGGATCTGGCCGCTGAAGAACCGGAAACAGTCGTGGAGTACTTCGTCTCCGTCCAGCTCGGTGAGGTCGGACTCGGGGTCCGAGAGGGACATGACGTCGGTGAACGCCTCTTTGTCGGCTCCGATCGGCCAGACCTTCAGCCGATCTTCCTCGTCCCGGATCAGGTCTGCGTCGTTGTACATCAGCTTCTCGAACATCGACGCCGACTCCTCGCCACCGAGCTCCATGGACACCGAGTGCGCGGCCGACAGGAGGACCTGCAGCGTGATGAGGCGTTGCTGTCCGTCGATTATCTCCCGGGTCTCAAGCTTCTGCGTCGGCGTCGACTGCTGGTCGAGCACGATGGCCCCGAGGAAATGGGGTGACGTGTTGAGCTGCGCCTCGTCCCGTTCGAACTGGTCCTCTGCCTCTGCCCGCCGTTCCATCAAATCGTCGACGACCAGCCGAAGATCTTCCCACAGCAACTGCCAGTGTTCCTCCTGATTCCAGACGTACGGCCGCTGGAATCGCGGCACCACGTAGCGAGTGTCCTTCCGGAAAATGTCCTTCAAATCGAGTGTGTCCGCTTTCATCGATAGCTCAACAGTCACGTGGCAGCTATTTAAATGCCGTACGAATCTGCTCTCGGCGCTGTCTGAACGCCCCCCGATTCAGGGCTTTCGCTGTCCGACGAGGTCGTTCTTCGATTGCGTCGGGTCGTCTGGCAACGGTCCGTCAGGGATGCTGCTGTTCTTTGGAATCTTCTGCCTGGTCTTCGACGTAACGTGATCTTCTTGTATGTCTACGACTCTACACACCCACCAAGTGTCAGGCGATTCTGCTCCCTGAATATGGACCGGGCCGTAGGAGGGATTCGCTTTGTCTGAGGACACCGGATAGGTGATTGACTTTCTCCGTCGCGGTGTTTCACCTCTCGGGGAATGAACTCCGGTTGAAGCACCCTTGCGTCGGTGATAATAGGTGTCGACGAACAGCAAGCGGAATAAGCAGAAGGGGGGCCTTTCCGAATCTTCCGAAAAAGTATATTGTTGCAGGTCAGGTCATCGAAGAAGTGCTTTGAGGACAAATTACTACATCTTTGAAACCAAATATTGTTCCATGGCCGATATCACAGGCAACATAGTAACACAGACACAACGCCGGAGTTTCCTATTCCAGTGTGCCAGTTTGATTCTTGGGTCTATATTAATCCTCTTGGGAAGTTTCGTTCTCCGAGATTCACCATATCTCGGTGCCAGTCTTTGGGTTTGTGGATTGACAATTGACATGTACACGATTTATATTGTGTATCGGGAGATGGTCGACGTTCGTACGGACATCGAAACTGCTCGGAGCGAAATTCAACGAACGAAGACGGATATTCAAAATACGAAGGAGGAGATCGTTGAGATTCAAATGAAGGTGGAAGACACGGCCCAACGGATCGAGGGAATCGCCACAGATATGTATGATAGACAGGGCAGCACGGATATGTGGGACGAGCTGAAGACAACGCCTGCGAACCGGAAAAAGAATATTAGCCGGGATAAGGACGACCCGTACGAGTACTAGCAGTGGAGCCTAACCATTAGAAATTCGGCGTTCTTTGGTTGCCATACTATCGACGAATCTATCTACCCACGAATGAATTCAATGGAACGTCTAAATCTCTAAACGCTTGTTTCTGACCTCAGTTATCGATGTCCATTGCTGAATTGAGGCTGGCGAATACTCGATTAAAGGATACCACCTGATTTTCCTCTACGTCGCTCCGGTTCAGTCTTGAAGCGATTCTTTCGGCAATTTGTCGTTTACGAAGTTCGATATCTCCCTTTGAATCCTCAAGTTCCTCAGAGAAGGATGACTCCTCAAGGTACTCAATAAGAACTTTATCAAGTCGGGTGCCTTCATATTCGATACCACCAACTTCCCATCTCAAGCCATCGATTTCTTCAACCTGAGCATGTTCAAAATCACCCTCCAATTCTGAGGTGAAGTCTTCATATTCAGCGTTGAATTCGGAAACATATAGCTCAGGGTCAAACATGTCTTCTGTTACCACGTCTTCGCTATTAGATCGGTTTTCTAGCATAACAACCCGGTCAGAGTCTATGTCCGGATTGTGGTCCTCAATTCGTTCCAAGGCATCACGGCCCTCTTCATCACTATCCAACATAATTGCGTAATCGATTCCCTCGCTTGCTAGCCAGCTTGCCTGCCCGATAACATTGGGCGCTCCACGGACTGGCATAACAGACAGCTCTTTCCATCCAAACAGATCTCTGTCTAGCTCCTGGCTGAAATAATTAGCTACAGCTGCCACGATATAATACTCTGTTGGACCCTCGACTAGTAATTGACGGCGAGAGATGAAGGGTGACGAACCGAGATTCACACCTAATGCATTCCGCAGCGGTTCCAGCGTATGGCTATCGGATTTGAAGATATCTTCTCGTATTTTTGTGCCTCCACGTGGAGTATCTTCTACTGCGCGGATGCGCGAGGGGTATCTCTTATCAATTAAATATGGTGAATGGGAGGAGAAGACTACCTGTTCATTTTGCCCGATATCATTTACAGATTCCAACCAATCTCGTTTCCCCTCCGGATGCAGATAGACCGCGGGGTCATCCAAGAGCAAAACCTTGCTCTCAAGGCCGGAGTTGTTGGATTCAGCGAGTAAGTTGATATAGAAGGATAAGAACCATTGGAATCCTGCACTCCGCTGAGAGGGGTAAGTTAGCGGACGTTCATCGGTTGCAGAGTCCGGATTTAGTTGGTCTTGGATTAGAAGGTTTATTGTTTCTTTAGAAGAGTTCCAATTTATATTTATATTCAGACTCTTTTGAGACCATGCTTCATTTATTCGATCCTCGATTCTATTCTCGGCTTGCTCAATCGCGTTAGACCGGGTCAGAGTCGAATCTTCGAAAGTTTCCATAGAAATACCGCCAAGGTCCAAGAGATTATTGAAAGTTGGGCAGTCTCCGTTTTCGAGTTGTTCAATTGTGGCACTATCGGAGATAAGGCTGTAGCTATCGTAGTAAAGTATGTTCGGGGTAGGCAATTCCACCCGATCTGTATCAATATCGGCATCGATTTCAGCCTCGTAACTATTGTCAAAATATTTAGTTCTTGTAACCGTTAGGGGCATCTCTGCACCTTCTTCAAGATCTGGATAAAATTCTTCCACCAGAGGTTCTTCAAGCTTGAAGCGGAGAGAGATGATCGGCGTCTCCTCAGTAGTATCTGATATGCTCACCGAAGTTGATAGATCACGCTCTGTATATTCATACTCCGGCGAAAAAGAACGTATGGCTTCTAAGGTGGATGTTTTACCACTTTCATTTTTACCGATTAGTGTGGTGACATTTTCTAATTCAATGTAGCCAGTATCCCGGATATTTCTAAAATTCTGAATGCGGATATCTGAGATACGAACCGCTGGTCCGCGACTTGTTACCTGCGTTGCTTCGTCGTCTACCCCGTTATTCTGTTCAGTAACGGTTTCAGTATCTTCGCTTTCCGACGGGACTGCATCTGTGTTTCCACTTTGATCGGTTTTTGCATCTCTGTTCTTTTCTGCGTCCTGATCGGTATTCTGTTTTGAATCAGACTGACGAGACTCACGGGATAGCTCATCACTAGTAACGAGATCCTGAAGAGATTGGAGTTCCTCTGGTGAGGACTCTATCCGAGTGGATTTACTTCCCCTTCCAACGATATATTCACCGAGCCCCGCAGCCTCAACCGTTTGTAGCAGGGTGTTGATTGCCTTCCGAACGGTATCCTTCGAGTTACCAGTAAACCCAAACGTTGTACGTAATTCTTTTTCTATAGCTGGAGAATCAAGATTATCCGCATCTTTCTCCAACCCCTCGAATGATGCTTGGAGAATATGTCTATAGCTGGAATATTGGCTAATCGCTTCTTTAAACCATCTTTCCTGTTCTTCTTCGCTTGAGGAAAAAGATAGCTCATATCCTCGATCCGTCAACTGGTACCCGTCCTCTTCTTCGATAAACCCAAGAGCAACCCCGTACTGCGTTAGTCCCTGAATCTTCCGTTTAGAGAACTCAACTCCTTCGGCTATCTCATCAGTTGAATAAGTGCCTCCAGTAGAAAGAACATCGACTATCCTACAGAGATCCTCAGGTGAACCTCGGGTTGGAGGGAAATCAATATCTGGCATATCCTCGGTAGAGTAGTCATCAAATGCCTGCTGAGCAGTTTCAGAATCATTATTGTCACGCTCAATTTCCCCTTCCGATTCTTCAGCATCAGATGCCGTTCCGGTTGTTGAGGATTTTTTGACCAATCCTTCGTCAGAAATGTCGATGAATCCGAATAAGTCAAATATATCGATAGCGGTGGCGACGCTTGAAATATTCTCCTTATCAATTTCAAGTTGACCTGCGACCTTTTGCGAGAGCTCTCCTTTGGTGAAGTTTCCAGAGTCCACCAGGAATATTACTTCAGAAAATACGTCGTAGTCCATCAAGGACTCTTGTATATTTTCCTGAGCAGATGTCTTTGATTCTCCTACCTTCCTAAAGAAGTCGATTACGGATTTTGAGGGTACGTATACTCCCGCTTTTTCAGCTTCGATTAATCCAATATCGCTAAAGAATTTTAAACAGCTGGAAGTAGTGGCTTTACTTTGATTGATTGCCGCTTTTTTATAGTGAATCGGGGTTTCTTCTTGAGTGTACCTGGTTACCAGATCTTCGAGTGCATTGAAATACGCATCAGAACTGAATCTGTCTAGTGGGAGGGGAAGTTCACTCATGGTATTCTGGTAACAAGCATGGTACAAAAGGATTGTTAGAGCGTTAATAGGGGACTGACAGTATTCGTGTTGACTATTATAATAACAGTCTATGACGTCCGTGGAAAAGACCTGGAATTCGAATGATAATCCCGTTCAGCAGTCTTGTCATTCGCAACTACAGGCACTCCTCTGTGCTCCCCTTTGAGGTAGCTGTCTCTGATATCGGAGATTTCGACGGTGATGGTTTCCCCTACGTCCATGATGCTACTGTCATCGCAACCCCTCCTCTTCTAACATTCGGCTAATACCTCTACAGCCTATCAAACTACCTTACTCGGTCGGCGTGATGGAGAACGCACACTTATGGGGCTCGTCCGTAATTGGTCTCACATACTGAACTATGTCTGAACAGTCTGGATCTTCGTCGGGCCAGCGCGAGCGAACGGAACTTCCTATTGAGCGAGGGTTCCCGATAGAGCGTATCAACGAAATTGCCGAGAAGGAGGGGCGGGCAAAGATGTACTATCGTCCGATTTACACGATGCACAAGTGGTGGGCGCGTCGCCTCGGGTGCGTTTTCCGGTCTATCTCACTCTATACGCTCCTCGATGATCCAGACAAGGTCTCGGTGTTCGAACCCGGTCACGAAGGGGGTACGCTCGCGGACTACGGCGACGACGCCGATGGGACACCTGAGCTGGACATCTCCTCACTCCTCGAACGCGTGGACATGTCCGACCCCGAGAGCCTGTGGGAGCTGTACCCCAAGGACGTTCGCGTTGAGGACAAAAAAGTGCTCGACCCGTTCATGGGCGGTGGCACGTCGCTCGTCGAGGCCTCGCGCTTCGGCGCTGAGGTCGTCGGAAATGACCTGAACCCCGTCGCGTGGTTCGTCACAAAGAAGGAACTCGAAGCCGGCCAAACCGACGTTGAAGACCTTGAGGAGGCGTTCGAACAAGTCAAAGCGGAGGTCGCCGATGAAATCACGCAGCAGTACAAGACGCTCTGTCCAAACGGGGACCACGAAGCGGATGTGATGTACAACTTTTGGGTGAAAGAATTAGACTGCGTCTCCTGTGGACACACTGTTCCGCTGTTCAAGGACTATCGGGTGGCGAAGGGGCGATACGAAAATGACGACAAATACAATGTGCTCTGTTCGGATTGCGGTGCGGTGACACGGGTAGATGATTGGCAATCTGAATCAGTATGCAATGACTGCGGACATGGATTCGTTCCAAAGGAAGGAAATGTTTCTCGCGGTGGGAAATACAACTGTCCAGACTGCGGACAAAAATACGGAATCACCGATGCGATACAAGAGCAAGGTGGATACGATATTCGGCTTTATGCACTGGAGTACTATTGCGGTCACTGTGACGAGAGAGGCGAGCAAAAAAGCGAGCACAAGGGATATAAACAGGCTGAGGAGACAGATATCAACCGTTTCTTAGAAGCAAAAGAGGAATGGGATGAAGCAGAGGCCCTTCACGAATACGTTCCGGATGAGGAGATTCCACCGGGGCATATGACTTCTGAAAGGAACCCTGTCTTTGACCATGGATATTCCCACTGGACAGATATGTATAACGAGCGCCAACTGCTGTGTCTTTCAAAGCTCATGAAGGCTATAGACTCTTTGGAAGATCAAAACAGCAAAGAGTACCTTCTAATGGCTGTGAGCGGCATCTTGAGGACGAATAATATGATGGTGGGGTACGACTATTCTTATAATAAGATAGTGAATCTGTTTAAATCAAACTCGTTTGATCCACCTCACTCCCCTTGTGAGGGGAACGTTTGGGGGGCCGAGTTTGGCCGGGGTACATTCGAATCTATTTGGGATCTAATTATTTCCGGGGTAGAGTATGCTTCTGCACCGACCGAACGTTATGTTGAGGATGGGGAATCTAAAGAAACGGAGCCGTTCTCCCAACCTGTGGGTAGCAACTTCGAAATACACCAAGGTGATGCAAGGTCGATCTCAGCCGAATCTGAATATGATGCAGTAATCACCGACCCACCGTACTATGATAATATAATGTATTCTGAGGTTTCTGATTACTTCTATGTATGGCAAAAAATCCTTCTGGAAGATGAGCATCCAGGGTTTGATCAGACAAAAACACCACGTTCAGATTCTATCGTAACCAATCCATATTTCGGGAAGACAGCGGAGGATTTCGAATCTGAACTGGAACAGTCTTTCTCAGTAATCAAAAGAGCGCTCAAAGAGGAGGGTTCACTCACCTTCACCTATCATCACAGCGACTCTGATTCATGGGGAGAGCTCCTCGAATCACTCTGTAACGTCGGTTTCGAAGTTACGGCGACGTATCCTATTACTGCAGACATTAACAAATTCATCGGGGGAGAAGCAGTCTCTTTCGACATTGTCGTCGTCGCACGACCCATCGACGAGACGGAACCCGCCTCTTGGAACTCTCTTCGTCGAGATATCTACCGTACGGCGCGGCGTACCCGCAAGCAACTCGAAGAGAACCGCGAGCTCTCGCGGGGTGATATCGGTGTGATGGAGATGGGGGCGTGTTTCCGCGAATACTCCAAGCATCACGGGAAGGTCCAGCGCGACGGCGACATCATGTCTGCAAAGGAGGTCGTCCAGGAAATATACGGCATCATCCAGGAGGCCAGCGACATCGGCGTCGAGGACGTGTTCATCGATCTGCTGGACACGTCGAACGTCTCCTACGATGACGTGAACAAGCTCTCCCGCGGGACAAACGCCAACCCGGAGGACCTCAAGGAGATGCGCCTCTACAACCAGGACGACGGCTTCGAACTCGGGACGTGGGACAACGAGAAGCGTCAGGCGTACATCCAAGAGCGCGTCAACGGCGACGGGGGCGAACACCTCTCCAACCTCGACAAACTCCAGTTCCTCCGCTACCGCTACGAAAAAGGCCAGGCCGTCCAGAACTACGTCGAGAAATGGGACGTCGACGACGACATGCGCGAACTTGCCGGTCGCCTTGCCGACGTCACCGGCGACGACACCTACACGCGAGTGCTCGGCGACCGAGACATCACGAGCTTCTAGCCGGCAGCCGCTACCGGCTTTCCGCACCCTCAATCGCGGCTTCGTCGAGGTAGTCGCAGTCTCCCGGGAACACCGGTCGGCCCGCGTACTCGATCAGCTCCATCCTGAGTTCGTGAATTTCCTCTTCCAGAGTGTCGAGCGTCTCTGCCGCATCCAACGCCTTCTGATAGGGCTGGTCTTCGGAATCGACCTGATCGACCGTCTGTCGGAGTGCCTCGATGGCGAGACTGCGCGCCTCGTCCTCTGAGACGTCTTCGATGTTCCCTTCGTCGGTAGTAATCTGGAACATCCAACGGTGAGTCATACCGCCATAACTGAACCGTATTTCTCCGTTGGCTCTATCGGGATTGTTTCTATCCTCGAAGCCATCTCTAACCGGTTTCAGTTCTTCGTTCCAATCGTCAGACCGGCCACGTTCGACTTTCACCAAGCTCTCAAAGACCCACCTGGATAGGTCGACATCGGGCTCGATAGTAAGCGATTCACGCTTTAGCGAGCTGCCTTCAAACTCCTCTACGAACTGATTGCGGAGCTCCGCGAATGTCGATTGCCCGGCCTCGATATCATCCTTCTTCTCTTTCAATCCTGGTGCGTGATTCTCAAGCAGGTCGACGAAATACCGATCGTCTTCTAACCCGAACGGAACCGCTCCGAAGTCCTCGGGGCTGTGGTTGGAATAGATGGACTCTTCAGGCGGCTCGATATCAACTGCGGTCACCTTCGGTAGCCTTCGCTTGCTACTATCGATAATCTCGTCGACGCTGTCGATCGTCCGTGGCACGTCATCTGTTCCGAGCCAGGCATAAACACGCTCCCTGAGCGTCTCAGTGTGGCTCTGACGTACGTCGCGGTTGAGTTCCTGAGCGCGTAGGTTGATTTGGTCTTTCAGCAAGCTCGTTTGACGGAAATAAAGCACGACCAATGCGGCAGTCAGAAAACCACTGGTGACCACACCCGCGAACTGCATCCCCGCTATTCCACCCACGAACCACGCGATTCCAGCGAATACGGATATCAGCCCTATGATTACGAGAGCTAGCAATACGGTCTGTGGCGAATCCCGTTTCAGCATTCGTTGCCCTCACCTTCTCCCATGACTGATATAATATCTCCACTTCAACTCTATCGTATAGCCACGGACCCCATCTGAGCCCATTGTTTCATGCGGTCCGTCTTCCGACTTGGACAGATTCGACAGCGCAATTACTTAATGGTCCGCTGAGAGATATCGATTCGAGAATGGCAGGTCCAGGCCAGATCCCCGGCCGTTACAACCTCATCGTCGAGGGAGCACACGACGCGTTCGACCACCAGATGCCTGTCGAGGAGTTCCTTCGGCGGCTCAAGGAGGACGACGTCCCCGATGAGGTGAGCGTCGTCGGGCTCGCGGACGCGTTCCGGAACGACGACCTCACGGCAGACCTCGCACGCGAGATGGACCGCCGAGCGAACGATCTTGAGTACCAGAGCCCGACCGTACAATTCGTCGTCGAAGGCTCGTTCCACCGCAGCGGGAAGACCTATGACCTCCGCGACGGCGACGACCTGCACTCGCTACAGGAGGTCTTCGGACCACAACTGGAGCGGAAGGGCGACGGCGACTGGTTGGTCGCGCCGTTCTGATTCCAGGCGCGAGAGCCCGGGACAGTCACCGGTACTGATATGAAGCCCGCGTGGGGATGAAGAACTAATGGGTGTCTTCGAGGTCGAAGGGCAGGAGTTCCCCGACCGGGTGAGCTTCAACCACTATCTCGCGGAACACTACGACGCCCTCATCGAGGACGACCTCTACGTTATCGCGGGCCTCACGGAACACTCTCGTGAAGGGTTCCTCGACGTGCTGCGACGAGAGGGATACGAAGTCGTCGAGGACTACGGCGGAATTCAGAAGATCAGCTGTGATTTCGGTGGTGAGCGACCTGCGGAGTTCTACCTCTCCTACGACGTGGAGGAGAACGTCGTCCTCTTCTACACGGACATGCGGAAGACCGAGGAGATCGAGAACACCATCGAACCCCTGCTCGAAAACAAACCGGGGATTCACTATCTGTACATCAGCCCCGGCCTCCTACAGGACATACGGGAGCGAATTGTCTCCGAAGACCCGGCTACCGAAATCACCGAGTTCGTCGCAAAACGGACCGAGCGGACGGACACCAGTTCCCGCTTCCGGCCGGACGAGTGGCGGACGATCAATTACTACGGCCGTGACGGACTGGAGAGCCTCCGGGAGATGGAGGAGTCCTACGGCGTGTTGCCCCGAATCATGGAGTTCAACGTTCCCGGCGAACTCCGTTTCCGGATAAATCACGAAGGCGTGTTCAAACTCAAGGACGGCAGCCTTCTCCGGCTCTTCGAGCACATCGAGACGTGCATCGAAGAGGCTCTCAAAGTCAAACGCGCGTACGATCAAACCGACTTTCGGATGGTGAGGGCATCCGAGTCGTTAGAAGTACCAACGGCCGAACCCGCCACGCTCAACCTCCAGAACACTATCAAATACCACGAGCTGGACGACCTGAAGGAGAGCCTCAGCGAGGAGGGATACGTCCTCCTGAGCTCGTACGCAGAAGAGGGCTCGCTGTACTTCACCACGGAAATCATCGATCAGGTCAAGAAGAGTAGTTTCCGAATCAAGGCGAACGAGGGCCAGATACGAATCTACCCGCAAGACGGGAGCGACCTCGGGACGTTCTATCGGTTTTACGAGTTCATCCAAGACAGCGTCGACGAGCGCGCTGAGTTAGCACAGGTGTAGCGAGGATGGAACTCGACGACTGGAGTGATGACGAAATCCGCGACTACTACGACAGTCTCGTCGAGGAGAACTCGTTCCTGAAAGAGCTCAATGAGAAGCACCGAACGAAGATTCGTGAAGACGAGGAAGCGGTCGAAGTGGCGCGCAAGGAAGCCGAATCCGGAATCGAGCGGTCCAAGAAGCACGATTCGATGCTCACGTCCACGATCTCCGCGTTTCTCCCCGGCGGCCCTATAGAACGAGAGACGGGGTGGTCGTTTCGCGGCGCTGAACCACTCTCGGAGCGTAACGAGCCAAACGCGGACGCCGTCTTCTGCAATCCTGAACGGAATATCGCTCTCCTCGTAGAGTGCAAGACCAGCCTGTCGTCGCCCGGTAAAGCGCTCACACAGATATACGACGCCGCCGATGCGGTCCGAGAACACCGGCGTGAGGTATCGGAGAAGATCGGAATGCAAATCGAGGAAATAGAGACGGCGATCTGCGTTCCGAGCTACCTTGACGAGGAGATCGCGCAACGCATTGAACACGAAGAGCGCAACGGCGACGCCGAGGAGCAGGTCTACGTGTGGCGGCTGCACTATCTGCAGGAGGGCGAAAAGCTCGACCTGTTCACGAGTTTCGCGGACCGGACGCGTTCCGAAGCCACTCACGACAGCGAACTTTCACAGCTTCTCAACTCGGGAATCGAGATATCGAAGGAACGGCAAGTGACGCCGTCGTTCTATCCGTCGTCTCATGCGTTCCAGATTATGGAAGCCGCGTTCGCTCAACTTCTCAAGCGACGTATGAAGGACGACGGCCCGCTGCGTGACTTCACTGCAGAGGAACTCCGCGCGATTCTCACCTCGCAGCGACATTTACCTCACTACGCAGCTGAACAGGTCGGGGAGCGAATCTTCGACGGGCTCATGGAGCGTTTACGGTCCGCCGGTCTCGTGAAGGAAATTGATGCCGGGGATACTGACCTCAACGATGGTTCCGAGTTCTATCGCTACCGGGTTCGAGGTCGGACCGTCGAGACAGTCCTCAGTAATCTGGACGCGAAATATCGGGAAGATGCGCTCGATCGCAAACTCGAACTGGAGGCGAAGAAAGCGGCCCTCTCCGAGTTCGATGAGAGGCAGAGTTCTTTGGAAGACTTCTGACCGTCCGTTACAACAGCTTCAACGGTCCTTCTTTCTCGACTTCCCCCGTCCCGTTTGCTAGGAAGTAGAGGTCGATCCACTCGTCTCCTCGCTCTCGGCAGAAGACGGGGACGCACGTCGTCGTGTGTTCGTATCGCTCTTCGCACCGCGTCTCGATTTGTTCGCGCGTCCAGTCGCCCTCCTGCTCCAGATCGTATCGGTTCCGGACCTCGTAGGAGTGCTCGTCGGCCGCGGCCTTGAGGACGCGTAGCGAGAAGTCTCGGACGTCCTTGAACGCGAACGGACCGCTCATCCGCTTCGCCTTGCTCAGGTCCCCCTCGTCGACGCCGTCCAGACACAGCTCGTTCTCCGCGACGGCGCGAAAAGCCTCCAGTTCGGGGGATTCAGCCGCGAGGGCCTCGTGGATGTAGTCGTGAACGACGCGGTCGTACGCTTCGAGCGAGAAGTCGCCCTCGGGAGAGAGTATCTGTAGTTCTGCGCCTGTCTGTGCGACTCGTCGTCGCCCCGGCTCCAGGAGCGGACACAGGAACGCGAGCCGGTCGGCGTGCAGGAGATACGCGTAACTGAACAGCCGCGAACGGGACGGCGAATCCGTCACCGGGTCGTGCCCTTCGGCGTAGTACTTCGAGTCCAGCACCGCGAGCGTCTCCTCGCCCTCCTGCAGGGCGTGGTCTGGCTCGTGGTAGATCTTCCCCTCCCCCTCGAACGGGTTGACCGAAGGAGACCGCACAGGCGTCACGTCGTCGAGCTCTTCTAGGTGGTCGTAGGATTTGACGTACGACAGTTCGCGCTCGATGACGACCTGCGAGTACTGCTCGAACAGCGACTCCATGTTCAGCACGTAATCGACGACGAGTTCTCGCGGCCCGTCGCGGAGCTGCTGGCCGAGGGACGAGGAGAGTATCGCTTTGGCGACATCGAACGCCTTCTGGTAGTACTGACGCTGCTTCGGTAGGTCGGCTAGCGAGAGGCGTCGATACTCGTCCATTCGGTCCAGTCCGCTTCCGACGCCCATACTCTCCAGTCGTTCCACCTCCCGGTGGACCTCGGAGAAGATACGATCGTACGCCGGATGCTCGTTATCACCGGAGTTCTGCCGGAAGAGACGCAGGAGCGACTTCCCGGCGTAGTGCAGCAGCGAGTTCGCGGCATTGTCGTACTCCGTTTCGTTACGAATCCAGTGCGGCTCCAGAGTTCCCCGGGCGTGATTCATCAGGGTTTGCTCGACGTCGATCTCCCCCCGCCCATCGAGACTATCGATCCGCCTGATGATCAGATCCCGGATGTAACCGTTTCGTTGAATGGCCTCCAACCCATCCAGATAGTTGATCGCCAGCACGACGAAGACGTCGTCAAGGTGGATGTCGTCCGAGAGGAAATCCTGCAGCGGGATGCCGTGGTACTCAATGGACCGATTCTGGTCGTAGACCGCCAGCAGCATGTCGAATATGTACTCCCACTCGACCTTGGGATCGACCTGGACCTTCGATGAAGGAGTGAGGCTCACGACGCCGATGATGTCGGTCGCCTCGACGTGGAGCACCTCGTCTTCTTCGCCGTCGACCGTGACGGTCACGACCTTATACTCCTGATCGGAATCGAGGGCTGTCTGGCATTTCGTGTATACACCGGGGCTCTGGCGCGTGAACGACGCTCGACGAAGCTGGTCCGTGATGGACGACGGACATCCCTCTATCCGTATCTCGCCCCGCTCAGGGACGTTGAAGGTATCTTGCCCGTACTGGTACACTTCGTCGACCGCGCTCATGACTCGTACGAACCCATCTGCCGGCGTTCCTGTTCGAGCTCTCGCTCGGCGAGCTCCGCCGCCGGGGAGAGATCGAAGTCGTCGAACTCGCCGTTCAGCGACCGGTAGTGCTCGGCAATACGCTCGATCTGCGGGAACGCTGCAGAGTTCAGAAGTCTTGGAACGATGTACGTTCTGAACGCCTGCCCGACCGCTGCGGTCTGGTCGTGCTCGTACTCGCCGCCCTCCCGACACGCGACTCCGAGGAACACCGCGACGTCGCGGTAGTGCATCGGCCCGAAGCGCATGATCGCTCCCTGCGAAGTGGATTCATGGCCGTGGTTGATGCCCTCGTAGTCTCGCTCGAAGAGTCTGAGGATGTCGCTGTCCTCCAAGTCCGTCTGTTCGGTCAGGTGGGTCGTAATCCAGGTCTTGAACAGTTGCCGGCGCTTGTCTTCCTCGTACTCGTCGAGTTCGATCATCGCAAACCGGCGGGTGATCGCGTTGTCGAGCTCGTTCACCGTCCGGTCGGACATGTTCATCGTGCAGATGATGTTCACCCGCTCGTCCAGCTCGATGGTCTCTCCCTCGTCCGTCTCGAAGATTGTCTGATGAGGATTCTCGATTGCCGTGTAGAGTGGCCCGAAGATCTTGGAGATATCTGCACGCGTGATTTCGTCGAGTATCACCCCGTACTCGACGTCGAACCGACGAGCACGCTGGACGGCTTCTGAGACGCAGCCGAGCTTGGTCCGGTAACTCAGCGAATCACCCGTGTAGTCGGGGCTAACTCCACCGATGATGTCCGAGGGGGTCCAAGAAGGCGTTGCCGTGTTGAGTGCGTACCCAATACCGGTCTCACGAGCGAGCTGCTTGGCGAACGTCGTTTTACCGGTTCCCGTTGGTCCATACAACACGACCGGTTTCCCCGCTTCGAGCGCGACTTTGGCATTGCGCATCACATCCCTCGGCACGAGGATATCTTCCGGAGTTTCATCTCCTCTGAGACTCACCAACCGTTTGAGACTGTCAGACGCGACCGTCGACTCAAGGACGGCCCGTCGGACTGTCCCAAGACCACGCTTCCCGTCGTGAACAATGTCTAGTTCCTGGTCCTCGATGAGGTACTCCAAGACAGCTTCACTCTCAGCATTCCGGATCGCGTCTTCGACATCGTCTTCGACGCGTCGGAGAATCCCTATCTCGTTCTTCGCATCGTCGAGCGAATATTTCTCGTCAGAGGGGGCCATTTACAGAGATACCTCGATGAAACCATATAAATCCCACATGATACAGAAGCTTATGACCCCGAGCCCCGCTTGATTGAATGTAGAGGGTGTCACAGAACGATTCACAAGGGGTTTTCGTCTACAGCCGGCTGATTCAGCCATTTCCATTATACAATCCGATCTGCAAGAGTAGCGCCTGCATGATTGGCATCACTCAGACAATTATTAAAATATTATTGGCTAAGACCGCGGAAATTGACTCCCTCGCCAGTCTCTAACGCAACGCGATACAGTGTTGAGTCCTGTGTGTCGCGTCACAGCAGCCGCATCATCGACGAGGACCGATACGGTCCTGCCGTGGACCTCGTGATACGTCTTGCACTCCGGATTCGTATCATCAGGAATGTCTACCTGGACGCGTTCTCCCTTCGAGAATCGTTCCTTCATTACAATATCTTGTGTTCAGTTACTCAACGTCCACTTTGCAGAATTCAAGCTTGAGTCGTTTTTTGTTCTCCGGAGAAGGAGATGTGGTCGGCCAATTTTCCACTTATTGTGCCTTCCAGTTGAGGAGTCAGATACGGTGAAGGCGAGTTATCAGTTGACTTCTGTGGGTACGCTGGATGCTCTGTAGTATGAAGCCAGCTCTGTTCCTTCTCAATCGGTTTCAGTGAGAAGTCTGCCAAGTTGTCGTCGGAGGGATTGACTTCTTCCGGCTCAAATTGCTGCGTCTTCTCGTTCCAGATAAACCCGATCCGATCAAGTAACCGATCACGATACTCATCAATTGTGTCACCGTTCTCTTCACTCAATTCGATATCAGCGTGGTTGAAGGCGTCAGCGAACTCTGGCTTCGAGAACGCGGGTGGTGTTTCTCCGTGGACATCTCCGCCGAGGTTTCGGACAATGTCACCGATCTTCCGTTCCTTCCAGAGAGACTCTGGCAAAAAGGTGTCGGAGCCGTCGTCTATCTCCAGTCGCTTGACGCCTTTATAATCGATGACTCGATCGGTGTACCGCTCGTGGTAGTAGTTGGTGCCCGAGGTCTCTGCGTTGATAGCCATAGCGAGGTCCTCTTTTGTGAAGGTGCGGTGGAGATGGTTTGCAATGGCGATTGTCGTCCGGTCGGTCTTCGTCATCTCGACCGCATCACCGTTGACTGTTGCGAACGTGTCCTGAATGTCGTCGATGACACCGTCCAGTTTATCAACCACACTCTGCTCACGACCCCCGTCGAGATACCAGTCTAGAACGCCTTCAAGAACAACGTGGTTAGGGACGTCACACTCTGTTGCGTAGGCGGACATACTCTCTTTGACGTCTTTGTGGACTCGGTTCCATACCTTGTCAGTCTTAGACGACTCAGTTCGGAGAAGAATTTTTTTCTCATCGTGGTCTGGAGACCGACCAGTGGCTTCAACGATGTCGGTGGCGAGTGCTTCGAGTCGGTTCTGTTGTTCGCTCTGACGGTATTCTCGCCAAGATTGTTCAATCTGGATACCGACGTAGGGAGACGTTCCTCCCCATTCAGACTCGACTGCACGTTCAAACCGTTCTAATTTTGAAGCAGGTGCGTCCCAACCCAACTGGACACGATTGCCTTGACTCACGAGTTACCACCTCTACATGCCGAGTTGTCGGTGTGACAACAACGCATCAGTTCAGCTAACACGTTGTTGTCGTTTCGACAACTGACAGTAGTAGTGTAGTAGTGGCACCAGCCACTGCCACTGGCACCGCTACTGCAGTTATCCTTCTGCAGTCTTGCGGTTAGATGTGTTCGGGGAAGCTGTACTCTGGTAGGGCTATACTCTCTCCCGGCTTGTTCAGAAAAAAATGTTCTGAGTGAGTTGGCTCGGTTAGCCATATCCACGGTTGATCGGCTGGCGATGGTCCTCAGTCCTGGTGATTGATTGGTCGTGTGTTTTTCCATCTGTTTCTTCGGCTGAGACTCTAAGACCGCGCCCCCGACGCCGTCGATCGACGTCAGGTCCGTCGCCCAAACTACTGATAGTTGTAACTGCTTGGGAAACGCTTATAAACGGACCCACAGAAGGAATAAAGCAAGTTCGAGGTGATGTGGTGGTACGCATTGCACCTCGAACCTCCGGTTCTTCCGTAGGCTGGTACTGTGGTCTCGCCTTTGACCCCCTTATTATCCGGCTGTATATAAATGTCTGTGTGGGTGGTCGTTCAAACTAACCGCTGAGATCCCTACCCATTTCGATTGATGTCCAGAGTAAACATACAGCGTGCGTCTCTTACACGTCACCTCCTACTTCTTTGCAGATGGTCCTAAGTGAGTTGGTATGTCCGAAGTCCCAACAACAGTAGCGGATCGGCTCAGTGTTGTCGTCTGGTGAACGCTGTATCCCCTCCCTGCTCGCGCCTCCCGTTCGGTCGGCACTCGCTGAGGAAGGGGGCTTAGCGCCTACTTTCAGCTAAATTGCCTTGCCCTTCGACGAGTAGAATTGCGTACGTACTTTTAATTCAAGAACCTACCAATATGTGCAGCCCGATGCCCTAGTGATGTAGTCACGAAAGGGCCGCGTGCTAGAACACGCGACCGGGCTGTTCCAATCTAATCGAACAGCAATGTCCACTACAACCTCTAACCCACAAAAGGCTCTCGGCACTCTCTCGCCGAGAGACGTTCCTATCCAGCAACTGCCAGTCGTTGAATTGTCCGCTAAGCACGTTCGCCGAGCAGGTGAGTTGGCGAAAGATCGTAACAAATCGTACCATCAGATCGACGGAGGAACCACCTTCGGTGCGAACGATTCGCTGACGAGTCATCAAACCGGGATTTTAGGGGAGATGGCCATTGCCGAACTATACGCCACTGATATCGATACCGAGGTCCATCCCTTCGGAGACGGTGGAATTGACGTCCACCTTTGGGAGGGGGTCACAGCGGATGTGAAGGCAACTAAAACAGACAAGATGCAGTATCCGCAGCTCCTGGTCTGTGACGATAACACACTCACCGCCGATCTGTACTTTGTAACGCATATAACTGATTGGCACTCGGACGCTGCAAAGGTTCGTGTACTCGGCTATGCCACGAGAAGCCAGGTAGCAGAAAAAACACCCTATCCCCATCCTGGTTCCACGAAGAACTATGTGGTTGAACCGGAAGAGCTGACACTCCCGCCGCTGGTGCAAGCCTCCCATGAGTAGGTTCAATATGGTCGTGGTGACCACCGGCGCTGTTCTGGTACTATCTGGCTTGTGGATTGCCAACACCACTCTGCGCGATGTAGGATGGCTGCCCGAAGTTGGGCCTTCGACGGTTGCACTTACCGCTCTAATTGGTCCGATCATCTACTACGCAGACCGTTTGTCTGAATCGGGTACCTCTACAACAAGCAACGACGACAGAGCCGAGATAGACCCGGAGGATCTGAAAGCACGAACGGAGAGGTGGTCGGAGGAGGCCATGATCAATCCGGCCTTCCCATCAGGGCACGGACCAGAGGAGGCATCGGGTGACGGAAACTTGGCTGCGGGTAATGAATCCAACGAGGCCGCTGGCGATTCTGATGACACGTCAAGGACCTCGAAGGATGATACAGAGGTCGAAGATTCGGAATTCGAGTTCAATTGGTTGAATGAGACGGGGGTCAACTTCGCAGATATCGGTGGTATGGAAGGCCAGAAGCAAGAGCTTCTGAGAGACGTCATAACGCCGTTAAGCAATCGTGAGAAGGCAAATGCGCTCGGTGTCACAGCTCCGAATATCGTTTTTCACGGTCCGCCAGGTACCGGGAAAACCTATCTGGCGAAGGCCCTTGCGACTGAACTCGATTTGCCAGTAGCGCTCTTGAGTGGCGCTGACATCCAGAGCAAGTGGATCAACGAGTCTGCATCAACGGTCAGGGCTCTATTTGCTGAGGCTCAAGAAGTGGCTTCAAGCGAGGGTGGGGCAGTCGTGTTCATCGACGAGGTGGATTCCGTACTGAAACAGCGGACAGGTGGTGGAAATACGCATGAAGAGGACACTAAAGTTGTAAACGAGTTCTTGGGTGGCCTGGAAGAAACTGGTGAGCATAACATCGTTTTCATCGGTGCTACGAATCGTCTAAACGCGCTGGACGATGCTGGTATGCGGTCTGGACGTATCGATAAGAAGGTCCACATTGGGAAACCAGATACCGCAGCGCGTGAGGCGATTCTCCGTGCGCAACTCGACGAGCGTCGGCACGATATCTCGGATGCTGAAATCAAAGAATTGGCTGCTAGAACCGATGAAGCCGTAGCAGCAGATTTGAAAGCCATCATCGACAAAGCCGCTAAAAAGACCCTTGTCCGTGGGGGTACCGTTGTTCGTTCTCGGGACCTCCGCTGAACCAGACGAAGCACCCATTCTGTCACCGACTTTGGTCGTCGATAATACCGTTCAAGCTGTTACCCTGCAGTTAGTCGCGTTCGAGAGGCTTGAAACCGTTTCCTGAAGCAGTACTCAGACTCCCCGCCGATAATCACGAAAGTGGTTAGAAATGCATGAGTATAAGTTGATTGTCAACAGCGGTTCTATGTGCCCTCTAAACAAACTCTCGCAGTCGAGATAGACGGGACCACAGCTGGATCTCCGTCAGGTGACGCCGAATCTCCAGGGCGATTGGCGATTTCGAATCGGGAAGACACCTCTTCAGTGTTGGAGTACATACCAGTTAGAACCAGAGAAGAAACGCTGGTGATGATGTGATTATGCAACACGAGCACAGTCTCTTCGACCCGCTCTCAGGCTTGACTCTTCACGTCGGGGGCGAAATGCAATTGTTGGAGCGGGCACGTCAGTCCCCGGAACCGAAGGAGCTCGTCGTTGCGCCCGTGGAGTTACACCAACGGAACGTTCAGCGCCGACTGCGTGAAGCGAACAGGCCGAAAGACGTGTTCGAGTTCGACGATCCGGTCGGTGTGTGCCGTACCATCCTCCGCGGGGAGAGCGAATCCACGGAAGCCATCGACCGCATAGATCGTCTCGCTCTGGTCCGGGACCTACTTGACAACTCGCCGGAATCGGTGACTCCAACGGTATCTTTGCCCGCTGGAATTGACTCCCGTGGCCCGCAGCATGTTGAACAGGTCCGGGCGGAGGTAGAGGCGGTCACTAACTTCCATCCTGAGCGAATCGCGGCGTGGGAAGACGCGAGTACCGAGCTGTACGACCCGATTGATTTGGATACCGCTGAATTACTCGAAGTGGCGCTTGACGTCGAACACGGTCTCCGAGAACCGACACCGAAAGCCACCTCCGAAACGGAGCTCGTGCGTCGAGCTACTCGGGCACTGACCGCCACGGACGGGGGAGCGTGGACGAACGTGTTCGCGCATATCGATCGGCTGTCGCTCGTGGGACTCAGCAGTATCTCCGCGGACCTCGCAGATTTCGTTCACGGGCTGGTTGCGACGACGACGCTCGACGTACACGTACACTTCCGGGCGGCGACAGGGGAATACCTCAAGAGCCGGGTGCCAGCCCTGTTTGACGTGTCCGAACCCGGTCAGGTGATGTTCGAATGACTTCACCAGAGCGCCGCGCGCTGGCGCGGCCACCGCAGTCGCCCGAAGTTCCCGTCGTCGAGATGGTATCAGAGACACGCCGCGATGAAGCGCGGAGCGTGATGGCACTGGTCGCCGCTCTCAAGCAGAGAGGGGTGCCGATTCGTGATATCGCCGTCGTCGCCCGCGACCTCGATACTTATGAAGAACCGCTTTCCCGAGCCGCGGTACGACAAGGAATTACACCAGTGTTTTGGACGCAGCTCCGCGTGACGCGGACCCGTCCGTACGCACTCGTTGAATCAGTCTGTGACGCCGTCGGCGACGACGAGGTCGACAAGCGAACGCTCCTCAGACCGCTGGAACATCGGTGGACCCCATCCGATATCGATGAGGTAGACTGGCCTATAGAACCGCAGACCATCCAACGAGCGAAATCCTCCCTGCCAGAGGGAGCGCTGTCTCTCGATGAATGGATAGAGTTGGTAGAGGGGAGCGATGACGTCGATTACCGAATCGGTAGGTTCGTCCGATGGCTCGCTGACACACCGGAGCCTCACCCGGATCAGGTCGAATCTGTCCTCAGCGACGTCGTCGAGGCGTACGCCGAGCACGGGCTTCCGGAGACGGAAGCCGCTGATTCTCCAGCGCTCATGAAAACGGAGACCGAAGCGCGTGCAATCATTCGTATCCGAACCCTCGTGGAACAGCTTCCGCACAAGTTCGCAGACCGCCTCGATGAAGGATCCCTGGACCAGTCGTGGAACGCAGTCGCTGAGCTGGCGAACGTCATCGCCACGCAGCGTCCGGGGCGACGGGAACACTCGAACGCGCGCGCCGTTGACGTGCTGGAGGCTAACGACATTTGGGCGCTCGATATCCCCTATGTCCTCGCTGTCGGGTTAACGGCCAACGAGTGGCCAAGTGAAACGGCGTCCCCGATTCAACCGGAGTTTCAGGAAGCGGTGCTTCGCGGAGACGGCGAAGCGTCGAAACTCGCGCCCGACGCGTCGTGGACCGATGGCAGAGACCGAGATCACCTAGCGGACACGCTCCGTGCAGCGGCGCACGGCGTAGTCGTGACCCGTCACGTGGAGACTATCAGCGGTGACCGTGTTCACCCGTCTCCGTTTCTGGAATCTCTCGACGTCAAGGCCGTCCCCGAGACAGAGCTGCAGCGGCTGAGGAGTACGGATAGGGCGTTACCGGCCGAAGTTCGGAGGATGTTAGCTGACGAGACGGTGGAGGAAACAGATGACTGAGAACGACGACCAGAGCGGTGAAGAGCCGATTCGCCTGAGGGGCGCACAGCGAGACATCAGAGACGCGTATTTCGGTCACGACAGCGGTCTCTTCACGCTGGCTTGCGTCGCGGGTGCCGGGAAGTCGACCACCGCGTATCGTATTGCCGCGGAGGACATCCTCCGACGCTACGTTGACGGCGACTACACGCCGGAACAGCACGTTGCGGTTCTCTCTTTCAACAGCGATGAGGCTGCTGATATTGTTCCAAACGTCTGTGAGCAGCTTCGAACCATCGTCCGACACGACATCAGTCAGGTGGCGTCTGAAGTGTCCGAGGCTGAGGTCGAGATGTTGGTCCAACGCCTTCAGCAAGCGCCGTTTATGGGTACCATCGACAGTCTCTTGCGCGGCGTCTTGCGGGACTTCGCCCACGATGTCGGTTTCGACGAAATGCCATCCATAGGCAACGAGGCTCTGCTGAACCGAGTTAACGCAGAATGCTACGAGCGGCTTGAGACCGACCCGTCCCTTGCGGGACGACTCGCAGCGCTTGAGTCGGCGTACCCCTCTGGCGACTACGACGACGGTGTCGCAGACATGCTGGAGAGCGCCGTAACGTACTGCCGAGACCGGCAGCTCTCGACGTCGGCGTTCCGTGAGAAACTCGAACAGACGCGCGACGCTGTGTACGAGGACGAGCCAAAGTCGTTCGACGATATCGTCGCGGCTGTAGAGCGTATGGTTGGCGATGACGACGTCGAGGACGCTGTTCGGACAGAGATCGATCAGGGAGACCGAGAGCGACTCGTCACCGCTGACAGGACTCTCTATGCAGAGTGGTGCGGGCGAATCGATGACTTCTGCGCGTTGCTATCGGCCTACCGAGAGACGTATCGAGAGCTGACCCGCGAGTACGGTGTCCTCTCTCACACTGACGTGGCATATCTCGTTGCGTCATACCTCGACGGTACGCTTTCAGATTCCGCACAGGTGGAGAGTATCGATGCTGCTCGACGTCGGCGTGTCCTTCAGCGGTATCACGGTCGGTTGGAGAGCCTGATCATCGACGAGGCGCAGGACGTGTCCAAGGTCCAGCACGCGGCACTCTCGCAACTTGTTCGACCGGACACGCGCGTCTTCGCCTGCGGTGACGTCTTCCAATCGATCTATCGCTGGCGACACGCCGATCCGACGCTATTCCAGTCGGCGACGGCTGACGGAGAGTACCTCGGAATCGACTGGCGAACCCATTGCAACGAGACCGCGACGACGACCCATCGGTGCGTTCCGGAGGTTGCCGGAGCCATCAATTCAATTTCCGAGCCGCTGTTCTCTGATCCGGCGCGCGGTGACATCGGGGACCTCCAGACGGTGTTCTCTCCTCTCGAAGCCGCTCGGGAGGCAACAGCGGGTAAATCCGTCCACGTTTCCTCGTTCTCAAGCAATCACCGCCCGGGTTCTCCGGAGTGGGCAAACCCTGACGAAGCGAAGGGAGAAGCGGACATCTTGGCGAGGCATATCAAACAGGGACTCGCCGACGGAACGTTCACGGATCAAGACGGCGACCCGCTCGGCATTACCGTCCTGTTCCGAAAGGGCACACGGATGGGGGAATATGAATCCGCATTCGATTCCGAGGACCTCCGTGTTAGGACTGCCAGCGGGCACCTCTTCGACGACCCCGCAGTCGATGCGGTGTTCGAGGTCTGTGACTGGCTGGTCGACCCCGGATGCTCGGAGCGGACACGGCAGCTCGTGAACGCGGGTGATTTGGGCTTGGCATCACTCGATACCGCCTTCGAAACGCACAATTGGAATCTCCGCGCTGTCCTCACAGAAGCCGATGACATCTCGGAGTCGCAGAGAAAGACGCTCACCGGTCTGCAGCGACTTCGTGAGCAGCGTGACGTCGTCGAGATGCAATCTGCATCGGCGTACTTGGAAGACGTCATCGAGATGCTCGCGCTTCGCGCTGCCTCGAACAAGCGCTTCCCCGGAGTGGATGCGGAGCAGCGCGTCGCCAACCTCGACGCGCTCGTCGAGACAGTCGCTCAGTGGGAAGGAGACGAACGGTACGGCCCGAAGGAGCTACTCGACCTCGTCGCGCCGTTCCGTAACTCGCCGAGCGATGGGCCGATGCAGCCCGACATCTCAGGCTCGAATTACGACGTAGAATTCCGCACGGTCCATCGAGCCAAAGGGGATGAGGACGACGTCGTCGCCATCGCCGATCCGGGATTCGATATGTGGTCTCAAGGCCCACAGTCAGAGCGATTCGTTACGCAAGGTCCAATTGCTGGACTCGCCCCGCCTACAGACACGGAGGTGCCGACAGATATCGATATCCCACCCTTCGCCGGTGGTCTGTACAATCCCGATACAGGCCGAACACGCGATATCGGTCTCCGGTGGGCCACTGCCCGATGGCGCGATACTGTAGCTGATACCACAGACGCCGACGGACTCGTAGGACCTGACCGGCTCCAGCAAGTGGTTAGCAACGAGCGGGGCGAGGCCTGGCGGTTGCTCTACGTCGCGTTGACTCGCGCACGAGACCATCTCGTTCTTCCACTCCCACAGTCTCTCCCCTCGGGAAGCTATCGAGATCGCTGGCTCGAAAGCCTGCGAGACGGGATTTCGTTCGACGGTGGCACAGAATCCTACACCGCCTCAACCCCGACAGACCAGATAAATATCGGCGTCAACGACGTCAAGCCGTTCGCCAAACGAGAGCGAACGTCACAATCGTCGATCTCCCCCTCTGTCGCGGTTAAGCCGATACGAAGAGACCGCCTGGAGTCGTGGGTGCCGAGATTCGTCAACCCGAGCACGTTGTACCCACTCACCGAGGACCCCGACGAGTTCGCTCTCGCTCATCTCCTCGATGAGTCACTCCACACGGAAGCGAACGACGTGTCCGACGAACTTCCGCTAGAGTTCGACGAACTTGGGCCCGAAGAGGTCGGATCGGAGGTCCACGAGATTCTCACGGCCTTAGTCGACCACGGTGTTTCAGAAAATGAGCTCCGGTCGATGGACACAGTAGTCAGAGAGACCTTCGAAGAGACCCTCGATGACCGGATCAGTGACGGTGAACGTGACGGACTGTGGTCCTTCTTCGACGATGTCGTCGACGACTTTCTGTCTTCGGATCTGTGGGATTCCATCCAGAGGGCGGAGTCGGTTAGCGTGGAGAAGCCGGTCGACGGGCTTGTCGAAGTCGCAGGTGTCGAGGTCGAGGTACACGGAGAGGCGGACTTCGTCGTCGACTTACCGTGTGGCGACCGTCGCGTTACCGATGCGAAGATCACGCTCACGGAACAGACCGCGGAAACAAAGAGAAGATACGAACTACAGGTCGCCGCTTACGTGTACCTCTTCGAACAGCAGGGTGAATCGACTGAATCGATCGAACCGGCGGTCGAGACGTTCGGCGTCGAATCGGATACGGTGATGTCCGTCTGGCCAAACGAAATTACTGAACGTCGTATAGGCGAACTCCTAGATTAGCGGCTCTGTTGAAATCCTGTGCGTTCGACATCATCGTCGATGAAATAACCGTTAGGTAGATGTGCGTATCTGGCACGGATACCCGGAAGAGGACCATCTATTCGGATCGGTCAATCCACTCAGCAGGTATCAAGAACGAGCCATGCATATATCGGCCACCGTGTGTGTAATCAATGAGTTCTGCCGTCGAAGTAGTCATCCAACAGCTTAGTGCCCGCTGTACCTCTTCATCATCGACATGCGAATTCTCAAATGCGGCTTTACTGAAAGGCTCCTCAATCGAGATGATGGCGTACTCTTTAGACTCGTACACTAGATCGATTATTTCAGATTCCTCAATATCGAACTGATTTAGTGCCGATTTGAATTGGCTATAAAAATCAAAGGCAGCCCGCTCAAGCCGAGCAGAATCGTCCACCGGTATATAACCCCTCTCGACTGTGTCAAACAGCATCTCGTCCGACAGAGGGAGTTCTGCGATGCTCATACAGCACGTTAACCTCCGAACTCGCAAATATGCTTGGGACCGTGGGGTGCTTGATAGGGTCGGGCTCGGCGATCAAACACGGCTTCGTATGTTTCTTTGTCCGGAGTGTGGATCGACGCGGCACTATGCTCCGTTTTCTGGTAGCACATAGGAACCGTTGCCTACATTTTGCAAGATACCGTTCTGTATCTAACGATAGCTTGGACTCGACACCGTCGGTGTATGAAATCTTCCATGACACGCTCCTCACTCCTAATTGAGTATCAGCGAATGAAGACCCCCATTTAGGCGATGAAGAGACGATAGGCCAATTCGAACTTGTCTGCCAATAGTGATTGAAGATTGGCCAACTCAGCAAGCAGTGTAGAAATAGACGTCGAGAGCGCGTCGAATGGCCCTTTTCTGCTGGATCCCATAAGGACTAGTCAGAGATAGCTAAGAGCGTGCGAAAGAAGAACGAGATAATTCATTGAATTAGTCACTGAGAGCCAGAGGTTTAAGTCAAACAATTTCATAAACCGGTTCACTTCGAAATGGTCGACGTTTGCCTAACCATCTATCGAGCGGTCCACCAGGAGGTGGGAGACGAATGACGATTTATAAAGAAAATGGGTCAGTCGTCTCTGACGAGGAGTTACGTCCACTGAACAACCGACAAACTGAGATATACAAATCAAAACTAGAAGGGTTCGCTGACTACCTCCTCACTCAGGGGAAGGTCCCGAAGAAAAATATTGGCTACGCGGAGCGGTCTGTCAAAATAAGAATCAATCGATTCCATCGGGTCATGAAGTGGACCTGGAACAATAGTGAGAATCCATCGATTGAGTTTCTCAGAAGCAATGGTGATTCGGTGAATCAAGCTTTGGAAACGGATTCACTGAGACGGTATGACGGTGAGCGCTATCCTGGCGGCACGAAACGAAAATTCAACGATATGTTGAATAACTGGTTTGCGTTTCAGTCCGTTGAGTGGGAGCCTGAATACGAATTTAGGGATCAGGAGCCACAAAACCAACCTGACCCGTTCCGGAGAACGGAGCTCAAACAACTGTGGGAAGCTTCGCTCACATTCAAATCAATTCCGAGTTACAACAATTTGACTCCGCAGGAACGGCATCGGTGGAAAGCCCATATAGCCCAAGAACTCGGAAAACCCAAGAAGAAGGTTCAGCCCGATGATTGGGACCGGATTAACAATTGTTGGAAGATCCCTTCAATTGTCCGCACAACGCGATCACAGGGCTGGAGACCAGATCTCATCGGGAGAATGAAGGTAGATTGGTATGATCCCGACTCTCAAACGGTTCATATCCCTGCAGGTGAGGCCCCGAAGAACGATTCGTCGTGGAACCCTGAACTGACCGATGAAGGTGCAGAAACTCTTGAAAACTGGTTAGAGCAACGAAAACTCAGGGAGATCTACGACGGCCGAGATGAGATCTGGCTCACTCGGGAAGGAAACCCCTACAGCTCGGGTACACTGAACGATTTGCTCGACAGGCTCATTGAGGAAGCGGGCATCAATGAACGTGGCCGAAAGATAGTGTGGTATTCCTTTAGACATGCAGTGGGGACCTACGTCTATGAAGAGTTCAAAAGCCGGGAGATCGTCGCGGAGCAGCTCCGACAAAAAAGCAAGGAATCAGCGAGCCAATATATTCATCCGCTCCCTGAGACCAAGCGAGAAGCTTCCAACGTCCTGTGAGAGTGCTGTTATCCCATCCGATCAAGCGCGTCCTGTCGGTCCTCCACCGGCGTTTGATCGTATTTCATAGTGGTCTCGGCACTCTTGTGTCGTAGTTGGGCCTGCGCTGCAGCCAAGTCCTCTTCGCGGGTCATGTACGTACCTACGGAATGTCTAATCGCATACCAACTCATCTGCCGGTGTTCGGTGTCGATGTCGGCAATCTCGCACAGGCGATGCAACAGATATCGAAGCGCTGAAACGCCGAACGGATTCCCCTCACGAGTTAACCAGATACTCTCTGTGTCATCGTACTCGGGATACGCTCGACGTTCTTGACACCACCGAGATAGCATCTCCGCTGTTCGATCCCGTAGCCCGACAACCCAATGTTCGCGGTTCTTGGCGCTTTCTTCCTTCGGGATTCGTAGTACACTGTTATCGGTATCAATCCAGGATGTCGTCGACCGTTCGACCTCGGTCGGCCGTAATCCAGCGTCGAGACTCGTCCACACGAGGGAGGGAATTTTCCATCCGTTGGCACGCTCCCAATCCTCGGGTACTACATTTGATTTCGGTTTCTCGAATCGTTGGGCCAGGTGCTGCTTCCAGCGGTCGCGTTCAGCGGGTACCAGATTGTTGTAAGAGGGGATCGAGCCATACTCAAGCGCAGCATCACTAATCGCTCCTCTCTCTTCCTTGGTGAGATAATCTCGGGGCTGCGTACTGCTATCGGCAGCAAAGGTGATCTCGGGCTCCCACTGTCCTTTTCCTCGTTCGTGACGCAACCACTTGTAGAGCATCTTCACCGACTTCTGGCAGTTCCGTTTGTGGGTCGCGCTCACATCACGGTGAGCAAGATGGTCCATCCAAGCATCAGCATGGTCGTGGGTGAGATTCGCGGTATATCCACCTTCCATCTCCCACACGAATCGGTAGAATCGATCCATGCGATATGAACGGGGCTTGACTGTGCCCCCGGCATAGCCCGCTGCCTCGTCTGGTTTCTTTCCGTATGTCAGCAACCATCGGAGGCAGTCCTCGCGCTCGGATCGATAGTCCAGTAGCTGTCGTTGGTTCAGGAAGGACTCCGCGTTCTCAGTGACCACCGGGTACTCATTGAGGTCAAGCATTGGGGGCCTGCCCTCCGGCGGTTCGATGCGGGTCCTGTGAGTCTATTCGTAGTGACCTAATTCTGCAATCGCAGGACTGCGACGGGTGTTCGGGCCGTTCCTGCGAGTCCAATAGGTTGGCAATATTGGGAAACCGCAAGACGGCGCGGCTGTGTGTGAATCCTTCGAGTTGGCTTGGTCTGAGCATTTGGTGATCGCTCCTGAGTCTAGCAAGCCAAAACCGCAAGAAGACGACCGAATTGGATGCTCCGTCAGGGATTCGAACCCTGGTCCTTGCCGTGAGAGGGCAAGATGATTGGCCGGACTACACCAACGGAGCGGTGTGTGCACTCTGTGGTAGTTGGTGGGTACGTTTAACGGTTCTGTTTCGGCGGTGCTGTGTGTGGGTTTCACGTGTCCTGGTCGTCGTCGTCGAAGGGGGAGCCGGCGACGTCGGGTTCGTGGCCGTCGAGGCTGACGATGTTTTCGCGGCCGACGCGGAGTTTGGAGATCTGGTTGTCGTCTTCCATGTCGGAGAGGAGCATGCTGACCTTCGATTTCGACCAGCCGGTTTCGTCGACGATGTTGACTTGGCGCATGCGGCCGCCGTGGTCTTCGAGGAGGGAGATGACGCGGTCTTCGTCGGTGAGGAGTTCTTCGTCGGTGACGGCGGGTTCGGCGCTCGTCGAGCTCGCTTCGCTCGTGGTTGCTTCACCCGTGGTGGCCTCCGTTCCACCTGCGTCAGCCTCTACGGTCCCGGTTGGCGCATCGCCGCGGGTGTCGTCGTCGGTGGTGACGAGGTCGCCGCCGTATTCGCGGTAGGCGAAGGCGGCGACGAGGACGGCGACGAGTGCGAGTGCGAGCATGGGGAGCATGCCGAGGCCGTCGCCGTCGCTGTTGCCGGGGTTGGTCGTTCCACCATCGCCGCCGTCACTGCCGTCGCCACCGTCGCCGCCGCCATCGCTCGTGGTGGTGGGCGCGCTCGCGGGTTCGAGGACGGCGCGTGGGCGTTCGTCGCTGAAGTCGCGTTCGCCTTGCCAGGTGACGGAGTCGCTGGCGGCGAGGGTGTCGCCGGACGCTGCGCCGTCGGGGTCGACGCTCGCGAATTGCAGGTTCTCGCCGTGGGCGAAGACGAGTGATTGTTTGGGGCCGAGGTAGATGCCGCCGTCGAAGACGTCGCCGACGACGATCCGGCCGTCGTCGCGGACGACGGCGAACGCGTGCCATTGGAAGGAGAGTTCGAGGATGCCGATGGTGTTGAAGCGTTCTTCGATGCGCGCGCTCCGGCGGAAGTTGGTGGCTTGCATGTCGCGGCCGGTGGCGTTCCGGCCGGCGGCGGTGAGGGCGTCCGCGCGCGCCTGGAAGTCGCTGTAGAGGTCGGTGCTCTGGTTCTCGAAGCGCGTGGCGTACGTCTCGAACTGGTCGCGTTCGGTGTCGTTGGTGAGCCGGCGTTCGTACCTGATGGTGAACGTCGCGCTCCCGTTCTCGTGGGTCGTGATGAGGAACGTCGTGCTGTCGAACGACTGCGCGGTCGACGGTTCGGTTGCGTTCACTTGCGCTGCTGCTCGCGGTTGGTTCGGGTCGACGACGAGGGACCCGGCGACTACGAGCGACAGCACGAGCGCGACGACGACGAGGCGGCTCACCCGACGCATTCACACTCGCTTTGTCGGGGGGTACAAAAGAACCTATGCCTCGCTCCGTCGGTCGTTTCGGCTGGGCGACAGCTACGCCGTCGGTCGTTTCGGCTGGGCGACAGCTACGCCGTCGGTCGTTACGATTGGTCGACAACTGCTCGGTCGGTCGTTTCGGCTGGCCGACGGCTTTCCTGGTCGTCGGGTGCCCGACGCAGTGCTCTCGTCGGTCGCGCGGCTGTGGGGTGTGAGGGAATGGGTGGGGGAAGATGCCCGCGCGTTTGGGGGGATTGGCGGGCGTTGGGGGGTGGGGTGGGGGGTCCGTTGTAGATGGCAACGGACGTGGGTCGCTTGCAGGAGTGCGAGGCAGGTTACGGTTCCACGCACCGTGACGTTCGTCCTCGCATCCTACACCGTCCTTGTGGCCCAACCCACATAAAATCACCGATGGAAATTTACAAAGGCGATATGCCCGGTAGATTGCCATTAGATAGAAATAAAGGGAGCGGTATAGTATGTGGTAGGAAGGGACAACCCTATGAGACTCAGACGACCAACCGACTTCCTGATCCTCGAAGCACTGCAGGCTCACGGCCGGAACGTGGCGACGAACCTCGCCGACCACACCGGAAAGAGCCGTAAGAACATCAACAGCCGCCTCCCGGTCCTCGCGGACTACGGGCTCGTGGACAAGATCGGCCCGGCGACCCGGTCTGGCCTCTACGAACTCACGAAGAAGGGGAAGGTGGCGCTCATGTACCAGGACAAGTACGACGAGGTCGAGGACTTCGGCGAACTCGTCGAGGGCCCGCACGCGGCGGACGGCCCGTCGGCCGCGGACGCAGGCGCCGGCGCGGAGGCGGCGATGGTGCGCGGCGAGAACGAAGACGAGCTCGACGACGACGAGTAACTACTCGCGGCCGATCGCACCGAGTCCGGGCGTCGATCCCTCGACGGCGGCCACTTCCTCTCGGTGTTCGACGCAATCGAGACACCAGACCTCCGTCCGCGCGTCGGCTTCGGCGAGCGCGCCGACGGCGAACCGTGACTGCACGCGCTCGCAGCGATCACACCGGAACGACTCCTCGGGGACGTCCTGTGCGGCGATAGCTTCGTCGATGCGCGCGTACTCGCGGCGTCGCCGCCGCACGCTCGGCAGGACGGCTTCGACGGTTGCGACCGCGCGCCCGGACCAGTTACGCATACCTGTGATTGCGTCTCGTATACTCCTTAGTACTCGTCAGCTACTCTCGCCGGCAATCACCGTAGGACCGTCATGCGAGTCGTTCTCACGACGTGAGAGTGCGTCGCTGGCGCTCGATTTCAGGGCGCGAGCCGGTTCTTCCGGTTCCGCATGTGCTCGTCGTAGTACTCGAACGTGATCGGGCACCACTCGGCCGCGAGGTCGAGCACGCGCTCGGTCATCTCGCGGATCTCCCACTGCGCGTCCGCCGCTGCGCGCATGTCCGCGACGTGCATCAGCATCCGCGCGTTCATCGACATCACCATGTTCACCTCGGTCCCGATGGGGAGCACGAACCGCGCGTCCTCCGGCGGCATCCCCAGATCCAGCAGCCGCTGGTACTCCTCGACGCTGCGCGCGACGGACTCGCGGAACACCTCCTCGCGTTCCGCGACCGTCTCCTCGTCGACCTGCCCCGTCTTCTGGTTGCGTCCCACCCAGTCCGGGTCCGTCGCCGACGGCGGCGTCACCACCATCTCGCCCTCGCGGACGTCCGCGGGGTCGACCTCGTCGAAGCTCACGTACCGCATACTGCGGACGTCGAAGCTCACGTGTCGATGCCGCGTGATCTGCGCCATGCACGACCGACTGATGCCCTTCACGGCGAACACGGCGTTCGCGTGCTCGAACGGCCCATAGTGCCCGTGCGAGAGCAAATGTCCGATGAGCGTCTCCTTCTTCTCCTCGATGTCTTCACCGTCGACCGTTGCCATCGTCTCCTCGAATGACTGGTCGCCAACGAACGCTTCGCTGTAGTCGTTGCGCGCGCCCTTGCAGATTATCTCCTCTGGATTCTCCGTCGCTTCGAGTAACTGGACTTCCATTTGCGTCGATGGTCGCGGGCCGCCGGTATCAAATTGACCATCGTCCCTTGGGGACGTTGAAGGCATTGCGTGCCGTATGCTGTCGTATGTCGTACACGCTCGCTGCGGCCAGTGACGTCGAATCGGTGATGGACGAGGACTACGGCGCGATGTGGTTCCTGCGGGACGCGCTCGCGACGGAGGACCTCGGCGTCACCATCCTCGAGCTGGAGCCGAGGGCGCGCGGGAAGGAGCACGACCACGCGCACGACGGCCAGGAGGAGGTGTACGTGTGCGTGCGCGGCGTCGTCGACGTGGACTTCGACGGTGGCGCGGACGCCGACGGCGGGGAGACGGTGCGGCTTGCGGAGAACGAGGCGGTGCGCGTGAGCGCGGGGCAGACGCGCCAACTCCAGAACCGCGGCGAGGAGCGCGCGAAGCTCGTGCTCGTCGGGACGACGCCGGCCGCCTGACCGCGTTCGCGCGAGCCGGTGCGCGGGCGGCCGTTACCGCAACCAGTAACTCCGTGCCGCCGGTACTCGCTGGTATGATTTCGAATCTCGCGCGCGGCGTTCGGGCGTTCACGAGCAACGCGTTCTACGTGGACGGCGAGCGCCGCGTGCTCGTGGACGCGGGCGCGAACTTCGACGTCGTCAGTCGCATCGAGGAGCACGGTGGCGTGGATGCGCTCGTGTTGACGCACACGCACCGCGACCACGTCGGGAACCTCCCGGAGGTCGTGGACGCGTTCGACGTGGACGTCTGGGGGTTCGATACGGACCAGTCCGGCGTCGACCACGCCATCGCGGACGAGGAGCGCGTCGCGCTCGGTGACCACGAGTACGTCGCGTACCACACGCCCGGCCACAAGGACGACCACCTCTGCTTCCACAGCCCCGACGCGGGCGTGTTGTTCGCGGGCGACCTCGTCTTCCAGGGCGGGTCGTTCGGCCGCACCGACCTTGAGGAGGGCGACCATCCGCTGCTCGTCGACAGCATCGAACGCATGGTCGACGTCCTCGACGACGACCTCGCGGCGATGCACACCGGCCACGGTCCCTCGGTGACCGACGGGCCGTACCGTCACGTCGAGGCCGCGCTGGAGTCCGCGCGCGCCGCCGGCGGTCGTCGCTGACCGGCGCTACGAGAGCGCGGTGGAGACGAGCGCGTCGTACGCGACCTCGTAGGCGTCGGCGACCGCAGCGGGGTCGCGTCGGGCGTCGCTCGCGAGCGCGGGCAACGCGACGGTCGCTTCGGGCTCGCAGTGCTCGAGGACGTCGCTCGCGGTCTCCTCGAGGCGACCCTGGCGGGCGCTGCCGCCGACGACCGACCGCGCTTTCAGGTAGCGGTCGCCGTCGTAGACGCGAGCGCGCCCCGGGTCGACGACGCCGACGGCGTCGAACCCGACGTCCGAGAGCGGGACCGCGACGTCGCCGTAGGATTCGACGACCGCGCGGTCCCGAGCGCGGACGGCCTGGGCGACCGCCTCCAGTGCTCTCGCGTGCAGGTCGCGCATGACGTCGTTGAACGCCGACACGGAGTCCACGCGAACCGCGTCCGCGAGCGGCAGGCTGGACGCGGCGGACGCGGGGAGGTCCGCGTCGGCGTGCACGACGTACTCGTCGGTGCCGTCGACGGTCACGCGGTCCAGCACGAACTCGCGGTGGCTCGCGCCCAGGAGGCCGCTTCCCCCGCCGGCGCTCGGCCGCCAGAGCCGATGCAGTGGGTTGATGGCTTCGGGCGTGACCGCGTCGGCGCTCGCCGCGGCGAGGCGTCTCGCGTCCTTCCCGAACATGCGGCCGTCGCTGGTGGCACGCTGGTAGTCGTCGTGGTCGAACCAGTAGTCGTTCCCCGCCCGCGGCTTGAACCCGGTCGCGTCGACGTGCTCGCACAGTCCCGTGGAGAACGTCGTCTTCCCCGCGTCGACGCGGTCGCCGCCGGCGACGAGCAGCCTCATTCCGCGTTCTTGACGCCGTAGTACCCGGGTTCGTCGTCGCTCTGGGGTTCCGCGATGACGAGGTCGTCGCCGTTGTACACGATCCACGGGATCGCCCAGTCGAGGAGCACCGCCTCGGTGGATTCCTCGAGCGCGGCGTCCGCGTCGAGCCCCTGCATGAGGCGCGCGATCTCGTAGAGCGTGTACATCTGGTCGGGTTCGAGCAACTTCTCGGGCGTCGGGAAGTCACACGGCAGAAGTTCGTCGAAGTCGTCCTTCGGAACGGGCATACCCCTCGATTGGGTGACGGGCGTCGTAAACCAACTGGTCTCCGACGGCACACGCACGCCTCCGCCGCGACCTTGGATACGAAAGGTCTCGACGGCGCTCGGGCGGGACGCGTCGAGCACGGGCCGAATCGCTTTTGTTCCGTGACTCGGATTTCGCATCTAACGATGGTCTCGGTCACAGAAACGTACCTGATACTCCTCATCGGGTCGACGCCGTTCATCCTCGCAGCATTGAACAAGGTCCTGAACAACCTGCATCGACGCGGGTCCCGGCCGCTCGCTGCGCTCCTCGTCGGCACGCTCGTGTGGATGCTCTCCGCGCTCGCCGTCGAGGTCGCGCCCTCGTTCCGCGTGGGACTGTACGCGAACCGCATCCAGTACTTCGGTATCACGGTGGTTCCGGCGGCGTTCCTCCTGTTCGCGCTCGCGTACGTCGACCGCGAGGAGTTCGTGAACCGGTACAGCGTCGGACTGCTGTCGCTCGAACCGCTCGCCGCCATCGCGCTCGTGTGGACGAACCGCAGTCACGACCTCTGGACCGCGGGCGGCGTCGTCCGGAAGGGCGCGACGTACGTCTCCGACGGCGCGCAGGTGACGTGCGACGCCGTCATCTGCTTCGGTGACAGCGGGCAGGCGTTCGTCGCTCACACGTTCTACTCGTACGCCATCCTCCTGGCGGGCGCGGTCCTCGTCCTGTCGCGGCCGCTGCGGTCGTCCGCGGTGCCTCGCGGCCAGGCGGTGTCGATGGCCGTCGCGGTGTTCGCGCCGCTGGCCGCGAACGCGCTGTCGCTGTTCGTCCTCCCGAACGGGTTCCCTGACCTGACGCCGATCGCGTTCGGGGTGTCCGGCGTCGCCATCGCCGTCGGCCTCTACCGCTACTCGCTCGTCGAGACCGACGCGCTCACCGGCGCCGCCGGCATCGACGAACGGGACGGCGGCGCGGTCGTCGTCGACGACACGTCGGTCGCGGACCTGAACGTCGAAGCCGCGAAGGTCCTCGGCGTGGACGCGGACACCGCGGTCGGCGCCCCCGTCGAGGAGGCGTTCGCCGGACAGTCGGTCCTGCTCGACGCGCACCGGGACGACCCGCACTCGGTCGCTGACGAGACCGTCTCGGACCCGATCTCCGGCGAGACCTACGAGGTGACCGTCGAGACCGTCGAGCCCGACGGCACCCCGCGAACGGGCTGGGTGTACGGGTTCGAGACGACGGAGTGACCGAGTGCTAGGCGCGACCGCTGGTCGGTCGTGGGCGTCGCGAAGAAAATGCGGTGATGTGTTCGACTCGTCGAGTTGGGACGCGACTTACTCGTGCTTGCTGACCGTGTTCTGGTACTGCTTGGCGACGTTGTCCCAGTCGATGACGTCGAAGAAGCCGTCGATGAAGCTGCCGCGGTCCGGGCCGTAGTCGTAGTAGTACGAGTGCTCCCAGACGTCGCAGGCGAGGATGGGGTGGCTGCCCCAGAGCGCGCCCTGGTCGTGCTTGTCGACCTTGACGTTGCGAAGCTGCTTCGCGACGGGGTCGTAGACGAGGAGCGCCCAGCCGCCGGCGGCGCCGGCTGCGGCCTCGAACTCGCCCTTCCAGCCCTCGTAGGAGCCGAAGTCCTCCTCGATGCGTGCGCGGAGGTCGCCCTCGGGTTCGCCGCCACCGTTGGGGTCCATGTTCTCCCAGAACAGCGTGTGGAGGTAGTGTCCGGACCCGTTGTGCGTGACGTTACCGATGGCGCCCGCGGACGAGGAGAAGTCGCCGGATTCGCGGTTCTCGGCGAGTGTCTCTTCGGCGGCCTGGAGACCGTTCACGTAGCCCTGATGGTGGGTGTCGTGATGCCACGTGAGGACCTGTTCGCTGATGGACGGTTCGAGCGCGTCGTAGTCGTACGGAAGGGGCGGCAGTTCGGGGTTTGAATGTTCAGACATGAAGTCTCACCTCGTGCGAATATATCTCGCGTGAGCTACTTAACCGTTTAGCAGAGGTATGCTAGCACGTGGCGCACAACGGCGTGCCATCGCGATGGGGTACCACCGACTCGTGGGGAACTCACCGCGAGCCCGGGCCGACTGCGGTCGGCGTGGGGTCACGCGGCGAGTGCGACGACGAGGAGGACGAGTCCGTAGTTCGCGTCGCGCAGCAGGCAGACCCGGGCGTCGTCCCGGCCGGTGTCGACGCACCTCGTGACGCCGACGGAGGCGACGGTCGCGACGCCGAAGACGACGCCGACGGCGACGGGGAGGACGCCGGTCGCGGTGGCGGTGGCGTAGGCGGCGAGCGCGGTCGCGTCGACGGCGTACAGGAACCGGCGCGTGCGTGCGGTCCCGAAGACGACGGGGAGCGTCCGGACGCCTTCGGCGCGGTCGCCGGTGACGTCGCGGACGTTCCGGACCTCGAACGCGACCGCGGTCTGGACGAGGTAGAACGCGAACGCGACGCCGGCGGTGGCGGTGAACGCGCCGTCGACCCAGACGATGGGGAGTGCGACGGTCGGGAGCGCCCAGCTGACGGCGACGAGGAGCGTGCTCGCGCCGAGGACGTCCTTGAGACGGCGGTCGACGACGGGGAGCCGGACGCTGTAGGCGACGGCGGCGACGGCGGGGAGGAGCGTGAGCGCGAGCGCGAGCGGGCCGGCGGTCGCGGCGAGCGCGAGCGCGAGGACGGTCGCGACGCCGGTTGCGACGGCGAGCTCGCGGCGGTAGCGGCCGACGAACCGTGCGCGTTCCGGGGCGTTCGTCTCGTCCTCGGCGTCCACGAGCTTGTTCGACGCGTATATCGCGAACGCCATCAGGCCCCCGACGGCGACGGCTGGCGACAGTGCGAGGTCCAAGAGGAGGACGACGGTGAGGACCTTCGCAGCGGCGACCGCGGCGTCGACGGTGGACGTGTGCACGAGCGCACTGGCGACGCCGCTCGGGGTGGGGAGGTCGAGGCTGGGGTGGCGGTGCTGGACGCGTTCACCATCGGTTGACATACCAAAACAAATCACCACCAGCTACTTAACAATTTCTTGAGTTAAGATGTTTCCATCTGGTTACCACGAACCGAAAACTGAACTCACTCCCCGATATCGAAAATACTGCCAGTTCCTGTTGAGTCACTGCTACGAACGCTCGTCTGGACGCGGTTCGGAACGCGACCCGGTCGGTCAGACGCCCCGGTCGACAGGAGACAGAAAGTGCGGTGAGACGCCGTCAGGCGTCCGGGTCGCCGTGACGCGGGAACCGCAGCGAGACGCCGTCCTCGGTCACGGTCGTCTCGCCGCAGAGCCGTTCGACGCCCCAGTGAACGAGCCAGCACGCCAGCTCGTCGGACGAACCCACGTCCACGGTGGCGTCCGCGTCGACGCCCTCCGTCAGCAACCGACGGTGCGTCGCGGACGGGGGCGCACCGGGGATGGAAAGCGTCACACTCACCGCGGTCTCGTCCACGACCTCGATGTCGACGACGATACCGGCGGCGTCGTCGCTCTCCGCCGCGTGCGTCGCCCCGAACCGGAAGAGCGCGCGGACCGTCGGCTCGAACAGCCCCTCGCAGTACGCCCACTCGCCCAGCGGCGCGTCGACGGTCACGTCCAGTTCGGGCGACGACTCCCGGACGGCGTCCGCCTCCGCCTGCACGACCGGAACCACGTCCACCGGCTCGAAGGACTCTCCGGCCTCCAGGAGCGCCTCGAACTCCTCGGCGACGTCCCCGACCGCGAGCGCGTTCTGCGCGTGCTCGCGGATCTCCGCGGTCGCCACGGCCTCCTTTTCGGACGCCGCCCGCGTCGCGCGCGTCGACACGACGCTCATCTCGTCCCGGAGCGTCTCACGGAGCACGCGATTCAGGACCTCCGTCCGGCGCTGTCGACGTAACTCCGGCGTCGCGTCGTGGAGCGTCACCACCCACCCCGAGTGCTTCCCGCGGGACGTCGTCACCGTCGACGCGGACACCTTCACGTGCCGGTCCTCGCCGTCGACGGACAGCGTCGCCGTCTCCGCGCCGAACGCCGCGAGCTCGTCCACCGTCGACGCCGTCGGCAGCACCGACTCCACCGACTGACCCTGGAGCGCCTCGGCGTCCTCGCCGAGCAGTCCCGCCGCAGTCCCGTTCGCCTCGAGGACGGTCCCCGTGACGTCCACCGTGAGGACGCCGTCGTCGAGTTCCGCGACCACGCGGTCGTCCGCGATACGCGTCGTCACCGGCCCGGACTCCAGGAACGAGAACCGTTCGAGGACGGCGAGAGCGACGACGCCGGACAGCACGAACGAGAACGGCGTGAGGTTCACCGTCGGCGCCCACGCGAACCCCAGCAGGTGCACGACCTGGACCGCGACCGGGATGAGCGTCGCCACGACGAGCGCACCCGCTTGCGTCCGATGCGGTGATTCCGGGTCGATGACGACCTCCGTGAGGAACCACAGCGCTCCCGCGAGCAGGAAGTACTGGTGCGCGAAGAACACCCAGAACCCCGCGTTGAGCGTCGAGGCGCCGAGGCCGCCGGCGGTTGCGAGCGACCGCTCAGCCCACATGAGGTGATGCATCGGATTCGTCCACACCGCGACGAGCGTCGCTACCGGGACGACGAGCAGGCCGGCGACGGACTGCCGCGTCACGAGGTTGTCTCGCCCGGTGTACTCGAGGACGAACACGAGCCACGCGACGGGCACGAAGACCGTGCCGAGGTACTCGATGCGGAGGAAGGTGAGGTACGTCGCGTCCGTGGTCGCGAACAACTGGAGCGCGTACGCCCCACACCATATCGTGATACATACCATCTCCGCGGTGAACGCCATCGCGCCGGGACGGTCGCGCGACCGATACGACCGGACCGCGATCGCGATCGCGACGGCGAGCGTCGCCGCGAGTGCGACCAACCACGTCACGGGCGGTACCTGCAGCATCACCGCGCCACCCCGGTTTCCATCCCACCCTGCATGTTAGTGACATCACTCGGCGCCCGCGTAAATATCTACCCGCCAACATGCATCGGCGTGGCCGCTTCCGAACTGCTGGCGGGAGTATCGACTCGCAGTCGGGTAACGCGGCGGTATCGACGCAGGGGGTTGGGCGAGCGGGACGCGGCGGTCACTCGCCGCGTGCGGACTTGTACATCGCGAGCGCCGCTTCGCGGCGGTCGCCGTGGTCGACGATGGGCGCGGGATAGTCGGGTGCGACGCGGTTCCGCTCGGAGAGCGACAGTTCGTGCCAGGAGTGTATCTGGTCGGGGTCGGCGTCACGGAGCTCGGGGACGTACTCGTGGATGTACTCGGCGTCGGGGTCGTAGTCCGCGCCCTGGGTCATCGGGTTGAAGATACGGAAGTACGGCTGGGCGTCCGTGCCCGTGCTCGCCGCCCACTGCCAGCCGCCGTTGTCGTTCGCGGTGTCGTGGTCGACGAGGTGCTCGCGATAATGGGCGTATCCTTCGCGCCAGTCTATCTGGAGGTCCTTCGTGAGGAACGAGGCGACGATCATCCGGACGCGATTGTGGACGTACCCCTCCTCGCGGAGCTGGCGCATCCCGGCGTCGACGATCGGGTACCCGGTCTCGCCGCGCTTCCACGCCGCGAGCTCGTCGGGGTCGTCGCGCCACGCGATCTCGTGCTCGTAGGTCTTGTAGTTCGACGACACCACGCGCGGGTTGTAGTGGAGGACGTGCGTGTAGAACTCGCGCCACGCGAGCTGGCTGCGGAACTCGGAGACGCTCTCGCGCGCGCTCTCGTCGTCGGCGAGGTCGCGTGCGGCGCGGACCTCCTCGTCGACCTCGCGGACGCCGATGGTCCCCCACTTGAGGTCGGCGGAGAGGTGGCTCGTGCAGTCGTCGGCGGGGTAGTCGCGGCGGTCGGCGTACGCGTAGACGTCCGCGTCGAGGAAGGAGAGCAGGCGGTCGCGCGCCGCGTCGGTCCCGGCGGTGGGGAGGTCGGCGGTCGCGTCCTCGAACCCGAGGTCGCCCTGGGTGGGGAGGTCGCCGGGGTCGACGTCGACGTCCGCGGGCGTCCAGAGCGCGTCCGCGTCCGGGGCGTCGTAGGGCGCCGCTTTCTCGCGGTCGCGCCACTTCTTCCAGAAGTACGTGTACACCTGGTAGGGGTCGCCGCCGTTCGTCGTGATGCTCCCGGGCTCGTGACAGATGGCGTCCTCGAAGTCGGCTCGTTCGAGGTCGGCGTCGGCGAGGGCGTCGCGGACGTCGGCGTCGCGCTCGCGGCCGAGTCCGGAGTGCGCGCGGTTCCAGACGACGCGCTCGGCGCCGACGTCGGTCGCGACGTCGACGAGGACCTCTCGTGGGTCGCCGCGACGCACGAGGAGGTCGCTGCCGCGTTCGCGGTAGTCCGCTCGGAGCGACTCGAGGGCGTCCAGCATGAACGCGACGCGGTTCGACGAGGCGTGCGCGAGGACGTCGTCGTCGAAGACGAACACGGGGACGACGGCGCCGCGGTCAGTGGCGCTCGTCGCCGCCGCCGACAGCGAGACGTTGTCGCTGCACCGCAGGTCGTCGCGGTGCCAGTGCAGTTGCATACGTCGCCCTCGGGGCCGTGGGGTACTGAGCGTGGTGCCAACAGGTTAGGGACTCGCGGGTCGCCGCCGTGGTCGCGTGGTCGCTCAGCTCCGGCGGTGTGGCGGGACGACGCGCTCCGTCTCCGGGGCGGCGAAGGGGTTCGTGCGGATGCCGGCGCCGAACCCGAGGAGTGCCGCGAGGACGAGGACGACCGCGCCGACGGGCGGGTAGACCGCGCCGATGCCGACGATGACGACGACGGTGGCGACCCCCCAGACGGCGTCGTCGTGCCCGAGCCGCGCGGCGACGAACTCGCCGAGCGCGACCAGTCCGATGCCCGTCCAGACGACCGCGATGCTCGCGAGCACGAAAAGGATGGGTGCGGCGAGCATCGACGCGACGTCGCTCCGGGTCGCGCCGTACCAGAGCGCGCCGACCGACCCGCCGAAGAGCCCGAAGACGACGGTTCCGAGGAACGTCGTCGTGATCGAGTGCCTACGTGCTTTCCGTGCGCCGCGTTCGCCGTACTCCGGGAACAGCCCGACGAGCGTGACCGCGAGGACGACGGTGCCCGCGACGACCGTCGCCGCTCGCGCCGCCGCCGGGAGCGCCCAGAACGCGTCCCAGTACCCCGCCAGTTCGAGGAACGGGTCGATACCTGTGTTGAGTGTGATTCCGTCCATCTTCCCCCTCTGGTTTAATCATGCCGCACTATCACTTAGTTGTGCGCGTTGAATATCACGAATTCATCGTATAGCGGTTGGTAATACAAAGCCCCTTGTGGGAGATTGGAAGCCGTGCTCGGCGGCGAGTCCCGGCTCCGTTCTCGACGGCGACGTCAGAAACGTCGTACAACGAAAGTAGCGTTGTCTAGCGGTACAGGCTCTCGATGGATGCACCACGAGACCGCCGGTCGCGAGCGAGGTCGCGGTCGCGTTCAGAGCGGGGCGTCGTCGACGATGCGATCAGAGCGGGGCGTCGCCGTCGATGATGCGTTGGGCGCGCTCGGCGAGCGCCGGCACGGTCTCGCGCATCTTCGGGTAGAGGGGGTCGTCGGCGTCGCCGCTGAGGTGGCGCGCGAAGAACATCTCGCCCAGGCCCGCGAGCTTGTAGACCGCGAGCGCGCGGTAGAACCGGTCGTGCTCGTACTCGTAGCCGGTCGCGTCCTCCCAGCGCGCGACGAGGTCGCCCCGGGTCGGATACTCCTCGTGCGCGAGGAACGCGGGGAAGAACTCGTCGGCGACCGTCTCCTCGTCGCCGGGGTCGCGCCAGAACGACAGCAGCCACCCGAGGTCCGTGCGCGGGTCGCCGAGCGTCGCCATCTCCCAGTCGAACACCCCCACCAGTTCGGGGGGCGTCCCGGGCGCGAACATCACGTTGTCGAGCTTGTAGTCGCCGTGCACGAGGCTATGGGGGTGCTCTTCGGGCGCGTGCTCCTGGAGCCACGCCATCACGTCGTAGAGCGCCTCGACCTCGCGCTCCTCGGCGGTGGTGTCGAACGCCCACATGAGCTGCTGGCTCCACCGCTCGACCTGCCGCTCGGCGAACCCCTCCGGGTGCCCGAACTCGCCGAGGCCGACCGACGCGGGGTCGACGTCGTGGATCGCCGACAGCGAATCCACGAGCTCCTCGCCGAGACGCTCGCGGTGCGCGCTCGTCGCGAACCGCTCCGGTTCGTCGTCGCGGATGACGTCGCCGTCGAGCTTCCGCATCAGGAAGAACTCCGCGCCCACGACCGACTCGTCCTCGCACGCGAGCACGGTCTCCGGGAGCGGCACCGGCGTGTCCTGCAGTGCGTCCATCACGCGGTACTCGCGCAGCACGTCGTGAGCCTTGTCCGCGGTCTCGCCAGCGGGCGGCCGCCGCAGCACGTACTCGTCGTCGCCATGCGTGACGAACAGCGTCTCGTTCGAGTGCCCCGCCCGATGCCGCGCGACCGAGAACGCGTCGACCGCGCCGAGTTCGTCGTCGAGGTACGCGCGGAGCGCGTCCTCGTCCACGAGCCGGTCCGCGTACGAATCCGTCATGCCCGAGGCGTCGGGACGGCGCGTCCTAAACCCTCGGCAAGCGGCAGGCACCGGTCGGTCGCAGCTCCCGTCGCCAGCGCACGCGCCCGAGCGTCCGTCGACGTTTGCGCGTTCCACGCCCTGCAATCCTGACGAACGATTTACACCCTGGTGCGTCGTACTTGCAGGTATGGGAACGAAACGCCGTCTCGCTGCCGGTATCGTGCTCGTTGGGGTCGCGGCCGCGGCGAGCGCGTTCGCCCTCCCCGACCTCCCCGAGCGGACCGCCATCCACTTCGGGCCCGGTGGAACGCCCGACAGCTACACCTCGCCGCTGTTCGCCGCTGCGTTCGTCCCCGCGCTGATGCTCGCGCTCCTCGGGCTCTTCGAGGGCGTCGTGCGCGTCGACCCGCTCCGGGAGAACCTCCGCGAGTCCGAGGGCGTCTACGACGCGCTCGTCCTCGCCACGCTCGCGTTCCTCGTCGTCGTCCACGCGCTCGTCCTCGCGTACAACCTCGGGTACGACGTCCCCATCACGGACGCCGCGTTCGTCGCCGTCGGCGTCCTGTACGTCGCGCTCGGCGCGGCGATGCGTCGCGTCGACCGGAACTGGATCGTCGGGTTCCGGACGCCGTGGACGCTCTCGGACGACGTCGTCTGGGAGCGCACGCACGCCGTCGGCTCGATAGCGCTCGTCCTCGCCGGCGTCGTCACGGTCGCCGGGACTCTCGCCCTGCCCGCGTACGGGGTCTGGTTCGTCGTCGGTACCATCCTCGCCGTCGTCGTCTTCACGTACGCGCACTCCTACGTCCTCTACCGCCGCCGGCACCCCGACGGCGAGTCGACGACGCCCTGAGTTCGGTCGCGGAAGCCGCTCGCTGGCGACGACGCCAGACGCGCAACGTACTTCTTCCCGGCCGGTCGACCGTCGACCCGTGCAACTCGTCGCTCACCGCGGGTTCGCTCGCGAAGCCCCCGAGAACACGCTCGCCGCGGTCCGGCACGCCGCCGACGCCGGCGCGAACGCCGTCGAGGTGGACGTCCGCGCCGCCTCGGATGGCACGCCCGTCGTCGTTCACGACGCGAGCGTCGACCGCGTCACCGACGCCACGGGCGCAGTCGCGGACTTCGACCCCGACGAACTCGCCGCACTGGACGTCCTGGCGTCGGGCGAGGGCGTCCCGACGCTCGCAGCCGTCCTCGACCGCGCGAGCGACCGTGGACTCGCCGTGAACGTCGAAGTGAAGGAGCCAGCGGTGGCGGACGCCGTCGTCGACGTCGTCCACGACGCCGCGTTGCCGACGACCGCGGTCTGGGCGTCGTCGTTCGACGCCGACGCGCTCTCGCGGGTCGCAGAGGCGAGCGCCACTGGGGCCGGGGGACCGATCGACACCGCGTACCTCTCGGGGACGCGCCGCGAGGACCCCGTCACCGTCGCTCGCGACCTCGACTGCACCGCCGTTCATCCCGCGTACGACCTCGTACTCGCCGGTGACCTCGTCGAGCGCGCACACGCCGCCGGCCTCGACGTCTACGCGTGGACGCTCGACAGCCCGTGGGTCGCGCGCGTCGTCGCGAACCGCGGCGTCGACGGGCTCATCAGCGACGTCGCGCTCGCCGAGTACCGCGGTCTGCCGTAGCGTTTGGCGGGGAACCGCGTCACCGCAGTTTCCCGTAGGACGCGTCGAGGTTGATGACGGGCTCGGGGTAGTCCTCGCCGAGGACGACGCCGTGGGCTTCCTGTTCGTCGGGCGTCAGCTTCCACGGCTCGTGGGCGTACTCCGGCGGGAGGTCGCGGAGTGCCGGACACCAGCGTTTGACGTAGTCCGCGTCCGCGTCGTATTGCTTCGCCTGCTTCACGACGTTGCAGTACGAGTCGCGGCCGTCGTTCCCGACCTGGCTCTGGTACGCCCAGTTCCCGTAGTTCGCGGCCGGGTCGTAGTCGACGAGCCTGGTCTCGAAGTACGCCGCGCCCTTCCGCCAGTCCACCCGGCAGTTGTTCGCGAGGAACGAGGCGACGTTCTGGCGGCCGCGATTGCTCATGAATCCCGTGGCGTTCAGTTCGCGCATGTTCGCGTCCACGAACGGGATGCCGGTCTCGCCGCGCTTCCAGGCGTCGAGCAGGCGGTCGTTGCCCGTCCACTGGATGTTCTCGCGTTCGCGGATGCCCTCGCGCCGGAAGTGCTGGCTGCCGTGTTTCGCGAACTGGAACTGGAAGAAGTCCCGCCAGAGGAGTTCGAACCCGAGCCAGTACGTCGAGTCGTTCGACACGCGCTCGCGCTCGTAGGCCTGAACCTCGCGGTGGACGTACCGCGGGCTGAGACAGCCGAGGTTGAGCCACGGGGAGAACTTCGAGGAGTAGTCCGCGCCGAGCAGGCCGTTCCGGGTGTCCTTGTACTGGCGGAGGCGGTCGCGCTGCCAGACGTACTCGCGGACGCGTTCGAGGCCGCGGGATTCCCCGCCGTCGAAGGGGAGGACGGCGCGTTCGTCCGTCGGCGCGACGGCGTCCCAGTCGCTCGCGTCCGCGACACCGAGGTCGCTCGGGTCGGGGAGCGTGCCGGCGTCGAGGTCGCCGTCCGCGAGCGCGCTCGGGACGCCGGGAAGGCCGGGTTCGCCGAGCGGGTCGCGGGGCTCGCAGTCGGGCGCGTGCTCGACGTCCTGCCGGAACGGCGTGAACGTGTCCGGGACGTCCTCGACGGGCATCGGGAGGTCCTCGGGGTGGTAGAGCGTCGACCCCCACCGCGGTTCGAGGCGCGTCCCCTCGGGGAGCGCCTCGCGGACGCGTTCGCGGACCGCGTGCTCCTCTGGCGTCGGGTAGCGCTCGCAGTACACGACGTCCGCGTCGACCGCGTCCGCGATTCGCGAGATGGCGCGAGCGGGGTCCTCGTGCGCGAGCGCGAGGTCGCTGCCCGCGTCCCGCAGGGACTCCCGGAGGTCCGCGACGCTCTCGGCGACGAACCGCGCTCTGCGCGCGCCCGTCTTCTCGAACGCGAACGACGCGGGGCCGCCGTACTCGCGTTCGCCGTACGTCTCGGGGTCGAAGACGTAGACGGGCAGGCACTCGCCGGCGCGAGCGGCGTGGGTCAGTGCGTAGTTGTCGTGGACGCGCAGGTCCCGTCGCGCCCACCAGAGGGCCGTCTCGATGTCGCTCATACCCAGGGTAACGGCCGCGAGGAGTAATGGAGGGAACCGAACCAGTTACCCATCCCGACGCCTGCAGCGAGCGTCCCGGCGCACGCCGGCGAGGGGGCCGGCGCTCGCGACCCCGGCGCTACCGGTCACTCGCCGACGAACTGGACGCGGAACTCGCGCTTGCGCGGGCCGTCGCACTCGACGAACAGCACCGACTGCCACGTCCCCGTCTCCAGCTCGCCGTCCACGACGGGGATGGTCTCGCTCGCACCGAGGAGGGTCGCGCGGAGGTGCGAGTCCGCGTTCCCGTCCAGGCGGTCGTGCGTCCACCCCTCGTCCGCGACGACCTCCCCGAGGAAGTCGACGATGTCCCGCCTGAGCCGGTGCTCGTCCTCCTGGAGGCAGACGCCGGCGGTCGTATGGCCGACGAACACCGTCGCCACCCCCGACGCGTCCGCGGGGACGGCGTCCCGGACGTCGTCCGTGATGTCCACCGTCGTCAGGCGCTCGTCGGTCTCCAGGGCGAACGTCTCCATGACGGACGGTCTTGGCGCGGTCACCGGTTAAGCGTTCGGTCGCCGGAACCCGCCGAACGCGCCGCTCGCGCTCGCGGGACAAGACACTTACAGCCGGTCCACGGACGGTTGCGTGATGCCCTCTCCCGTCAGCGGGCGTGCTGGCGTCCTCCTGCTCGCCGCCGCCCTCGTCGCCACCACCGCCAGCGTCGGCGTCGCCACGAGCGCCGGCGCCGGCCCGGCGGCCACGAGTCACGAGGCGGGCGCCGCCGCACCCGCGGACCCGACGCTTTCGGTCCCCGACTCGCGGAACCGCTCGGCGAACCTGACCGCGACCGTCTCGCTCCCCGAAGCGGCCGAGGAACCACGACGTCTCGTCGTCCGCCTCGAATCGCTCGGCGTCGAGACGGTCGCGAACCGGACGCTCACGGTCGAACCGGGCGAGTCCGTCGCGGTGGACTTCGGTGCGTGCCGGCCCGCGCGGTCGTACGTCGTCCGCGTCTCGACGACCGACGGCGACGTTCTCGTCGCCAAACAGGTCGAGGTCGAGCGGTCGACGCCGCTCGTCGCACTCGCGGACGACCCCCGGGAGGCGTTCCGCGAGCGCGTGACGCGCAACGAGACGCTTCGCGTCGACGCCCGCCTCCATCCCTGCGTTGACCGCACGACGCTCGCGCTCGCTCCGACGGGCGACGCCGGTGGCGACGGCGACGTCGAGAGCGTCTGGTCGGCGACCGTCCGCGACGCCGACGACGACGGCTCGGTGTCGCTCGCGTGGGACGTCGACGGCGCGCGGAGCGAGGCGCTCGCGGCCGGCACTGGGACCGCGCTCGACGCCACGCGCGTCGACGCCGACGCCGGGGCGTACGGCGACTACCGCCTGTTGTCGACGACGCCCGACGGCGACGGCAGGTCCGGTCGCGTCACGGTGACGTTCGCGAAACCGACGGTCGACGTCTCCGTCGTGGACGGGAACCGGACCGCGACCGGGTCGCTCGCGGCCGCTCGCGACGCCGACCCGCGCCGCGACGAGTACGCGGTCGACGTCGTCGACGGCGACTGGGTCGTCCTCCGGGTCGACGTCGACGGGACCATCTCGTCGCTCCCCGCGGACGCGTCGCTCGTCGCGCCCGCGACCCACGAGAACGCGACCGTCCGCGTCCGGACCCAGTACCCGCTCCCCGAGGACGAATCGGTGACCGTGGACCTCGCGAACGCGACCCGGCGGTTCGACGCCGACACCGGGTCGCTCTGGTACGCGTACCGCGCGGACGCCGACAGGGACCGGACCCGCTTCGAGTACGTCGCGCTCGGAGAGACGTGGAACGCGACCGCGGCGGCGAGCGTGAACGCCGTTCCGGCGGTCCAGCTCGCACTGCAAGACGGCACGCTACTGGCGCCCGAGCGCGTGACCGTCGGCGGGGAATCCGCGCTCCCGGCGGGGACGACCCTGAACGTCTCCGTCCGCACCGCGAACGGGACCATCGCTCGCGACGACGTCGTCGTCGACGACGACCCGTTCCGGGCGAGACTCGACCTGTCCGACGTGGCGAACGGAACGAACGCGTCGGTCGTCGTCAGCGACGGCGACAGCGTCATCGCCGAGCGGGCGGTCACCGTCGCCACCCGCCCGCTGTTCGAACTCCGCGGGTTCCGCGCGAACGACGGTGGCGAGGACCAGCTCCGCGCGGGTGCGGCGAACGAGCTCCGCGCGTACGTCTGGAACCGCGGGAACGCACGGGGGAACGCCACCGTCGTCTTCGAGGTCGGGACTCACACGGTCACCCGGAACGTGACGCTCCCGGCAGAAGAGACGCGAACCGTCGACGTGTCCGTCCCGCCCGAGGCGATCCCCGACCGCGAGCGCGTGAACGTCTCGGTGTCGTTCGCCGGCGAGACCGAAAGTCGCCCGCACCTCGTCGTCCCCGCCGAGACGACGCGGCCGCCGACGACGCCGACCGCGACCACCGGAACCGAGCCCTGGCCGACGCTCGCCGGCACCGACCGCGGCACCGCCGACGGCCCCACGCCAGGATTCGGCCCGGTCGCTGCCGTCGCCGCGCTCGCAGCGGCACTCGTCGTCGCCGCCAGGCGCGCCCGCAGCGACGACGACTGAACGGCGACTCGCCTCGCACGGGCGAGGTCACGCACTCGCCGCGGCCGACGACCACCGCTCGAACCGACCGCGAGCGTCGGATGTCGGAAGCGTGGGATTCATTCGCGCGGCCACGAAAGCCCCTCGCATGCGCTGGGCGTGGGTGGTGCTCGCCGCGACGATACTTGCCGCTACGGCTCTCGCAGGGGCGACGGGTGGGGTGGCGGCTGCCAGCGACGCGACCGCCACGCTCGATTCCACTGTCACGCTCCATCCGACAGACGCGCTCGATTCGACAGACGCGCTCGACCGGCCGCGGGACGAGGCCCATGGCGTCGCCGTCGAGACGAACGCCACGTACGCACCCGACGAACCGGTGACCGTCACCGTCACCGGCCAGGAACGCAGTCTCTACGCGTTGTACGTCTACGACGCGAACGGAACGCGGCAGGCGACCAAGCGAGTGTCGCTCGAATCCGACGAGGAGACCGTGTCGTTCGGCGCGCTCCCACCGGGCTCGTACCGCGTGGTCGTCGTCGCCGTGAACGTCGGCGAGCAGGTGTCGACGACGTTCGGCGTCGGCGGCGCGTACGAACCGGGTGTCGTTCCCGAGGTGACCGTCGACCAGCCAGCGGACGTCATCTCCGTCCCGATATCGCTCCCGAACGGGACGACCCGCGCCACCGTCACCATCGCGGGCGACCGCGGCAGATACCGCGTAACCGCGACCGTCGTCGACCGCGACGGCGACGGCGAGGTCGTCCTCGACTGGAACACGTTCTACGCCGGCCGCGGGAAGGTCGCGCTCCGAACGCCAGGCGAGGACGCCGTCGTCGACGCGACCCGCGAGCGCGACCTCGACGGGTTCCTCCGCGAAGGCGAGTACCACCTGACGGTGCTCGCGAACGGCACCGTCCTCGACCGTGGTGCCGTCGTCGTCGACCTGGAACCGCTCTACACCGGCCGGATGGACGTCTTCGAGGCGCCCGCGGCCGAGTCGCCCGAAGCGAGCTTCGACCAGCGGGTGTCGACGGGGCAGGTGGAGACCGACGAGTGGTTGTTCATCGTCGTCCACACCCAGGGCGTGTTCGGCGCGGTGAACGCGACCCGCGACCTCCGGTCGGTCGGCCCCGACCAGGTCGTGCTCTCGATCACGCCCGAGAACGGCGACGGCGGCGTTCGACTCACCGCCGCGGACTACGTCGACGTCGAGGAGGGCCGCATCGTCGTCGGGTTCGCGCCCGGGTCCGACGCGCTCGCGATCGACACCCAGTACGACGTCGACTTCCGGATCATGCGCGCTCACCCCTATCGCGCCGGGGACGAGGGAATGAACGTGAACGTCCGCGTCGTCGCCGCCGGGACCGAACCGGACCGACCGGTCGTCGAACTGGAGTCCGTCGACGCCCCCGAGAGCGTGCCCGCCGACGGCCCCGCGAACTTCACGGTGACGCTCGTGAACCGCGGCGAACGAACGGGGAGCGTCCCCGTCTCGGTCACCATCGGCGGGCACGTCACCGAGCGCGAGGTCGTCGTCCCGGGGAACGGCCGGACGGTCGTCGACCTGTCGTTCGACACGTCGCGCGTGCTCGAGGGGTCTCGCCAGTACGTCGTCTCGGTGAACGGGTCGCGCGAGACCGGGACGCTCGTCGTCGGCGACGCCGACGCGGACGGCGGGCCGACGCTCGGCGACCGCAGCGACGAGGACGGCTCGCTTCCCGGGTTCGGGCCGGTGGCCGCGGGCGTCGCGCTCGCTGTCGTCGTGCTCGCCGCGCAACGCCGCAACCGGTCGTCGAACTGAGGTGACGTCGCCGACCGCCGCGGTCAGCCGTCCGCGGTCAGCGGGTGCGTACCGCCGCGTCCGGTCTCGACGAGCCGACCGATGCCGTTCTCGAGCGGGTACGTGAGGAGGGTCTGGCGAGCGCCAGCGGACGCCAGCTGGCGGGCGCGTGCGACGAACTCCTGCCAGTCGTGCACGCAGTCGACGTGCATCTCGAAGGCGTGCGCGTCACCGAGGTGCGGCGGCGGCCCGACGGTCACCGTTCGACCGCCCGCCCTCGTTCCGTTGCACCACGGACAGGTGTCCGCGGAAGCGGTCTCGAGCTCGGACGTGGACATATCCTGTATGTGGTATGCTAACGGGTTAGTTAGGCATCTCGTACGCTTGCGGACAGCCAAGCGAACCACCGTTCAGAACGAGCTTACTGCGGTGAACTCACATAAAACGGCGTGAAACGAACGAAAAACCTCGCGTTCGTGGACGAACGGTCAGGCGAGCCAGTCCTCTGGCTTCGTGTCGTAGTCCACGTCGTCCGCCGCGAGGTGACTCACCTGCTCCCACGGCACGTCGAACTCCTCGAACTCCTCGCCGTCGAACCGGAAGCGCTTCCCCTGCTCGCTGGGCTCGGGCTCCTTGTTCCGGCGGCGCGCGACCTCCCGGTCGTGGTCGCTCAACTCCTTCACGATGGTGAGGAGGTTCACGGGCCGGCCCCAGAGCTCGAACACGCGTTCGAGAACCTGCTTCGCTTGCTTGACGTCCAGCATCACGCCGTTGTACTGGTGGCCGAGCAGGAGCTCGTTCCGGTTGTCGAAGTTCCCGTCGTACACCGCGATCGTCGGCTTCCCGAAGTTCGTGAACTGCAACAGGAGCTTCTTCTTCACGTCCGCCGCGTCGACGCTCGCCACGCGATTCTGGCCGGTCGCGTGACTGAACTCGTACGTGAAGTAGTCGTTCGCATCCACGAACTCCTGCGTGAGGAACTCGTCGAGGAACGTCACGTCGTTGTGACTCTGCCGGATCTCGCGCATCCGACTCCAGCCAGCCGAGTAGTCGACGTCTTCCAACGCGTCCTCGACGCTCGCGTAGCGCGCGTCGTCGAACAGGTACCGACCGATCTGCTCCAGTTCGCTCTGGGTCGCGCTCGCGAGGAACGTCCGATTCCCGCGCTTGACGAGCGAGAAGTGCCGGCGCGCCAACCCAGCGGTCGTCAGGACCTTCCACGGGTACCCCTCGACGTCGACGTCGCCGTCCTTCGCCGCCGCGAGCGCGTCCGCGTCGACGTACTCGGCGGGCACGTCGTCGAGCGCGTCCAGGGACTCGGGCGTGATGCTCGCGAGCGCCTCGGGCGGTTCGAGCGTCGCCAGGACCTCGTCGAAGTCGACGACGTCGTCGAGGTTCCGCCACGTCACCCCGTCGACGCGGAGGAGTCGTTCGAGGACCTCGCGGCGGTTCGCGCGGTTCTCCACGTACTCCCACATCTCCATCCCTAGCTTGTACGGATTCAGGCCGGGCGACCCGAGGACGCGAGCCATGTGGTCCGCGTAGTTCAGGAACTCGTCCGCGCCCGCGAACCCCTCGTCGGTCATCATCAGGGACTCCCAGTACGCCGCCCAGCCCTCGTTCATGACCTTCGTCATCTTCTGGGGCGCGAAGTAGTACGCCTCCGCGCGCAGCATGTCGAGGACGTCCGTCTGCCACTCCGTCATCTCCATCGCACGACCCGCGTCCTCGTCGAAGCGCTTCCCGTGCCGCCGGAGGAACCCCAGGACGTCCTTCTCGGGCGTCGGCGGGAACGACGCCGGTTCGTCGTCTTCGTCCGCGAGGAACTCCTCGTCGAACACCTGTCGACGCACCTCCTCGGAGAGGTCGAGGTCCGCGAGCTTGTCCTTCACCTCGTCGTCGACCGCCACCTCGTCGTCGCCGTCCTCGGTCTCCACGGGCGCGTACGGCTCGTGCTGGTCGATGTTGTCCTCGAGCACGAGCGCGTTGTCGATCCAGCGTTCGACGGCCGCACGCTCGACCTCGGGGTCGCTCATGTACGCCGATATCGCGTTCGCGTGCCGCTCCAGCATCGCCGCCGCGTCCGCGCCCTCCCCGAACAACTGGAACCACTCGTTGTTCGCGAAGAAGTCGCTGTGGGCCTCCACGTGCGTGATGACCGCTTTCTGGTCCGCGATCGTGTTCGACTCCTGGAGGAACGCGTGCGCCGGGTCGTCGTTGTTCACGATCTCGAACGCCTTCCCGCCCGCGTACTGTCCTTGCTTCTGCTGGCGGTCGTACTGCATCCCCCACCGCCAATGGGGATAGCGATGCTGGAACCCGCCGTACGCGATGAGCTCGTTCATCTCGTCGTAGTCGACCACCCAGTAGTTCACGTCGTACGGCGCCAACCCGAGCTTCAGCGCGAGGTTACGGGCCTCCTCGACCGGCTCCTCGAGCTCGCCCGCGATCCGCTGCTTCTTGAACCGGTCCTTTTCACTCATACTGACTCACCTCGACTCGGTCCGCCGATGCGGTCCGTCATTCGTCGTCACCTCCCTCCGTCGAGAGGATGTCGTATATCGCGTCCGTCACGTCCTCCGGGCCGGAGACGTACGCCACCGCGACGTTCTCGCTGTCCCCGAAGTGACTCTGTACCTCCTCGGCGTGCGTCGCGTTGATCGCCGTCCCCGTCGGCTGGGTCTCGACGTACGCGTGCAGGTTCGCCGGAATCGCCTCCATGAGTGGTATCACGTTCTCCTCGGTGTCGTTGCTCGAGTTCTCTGAGTCGCCGGCCGCGAACACGTAGCGGTTCCACTCGCTCCAGGGGTACTCCTCTAAGAGCTGCTGGGCGAGCTCGTACGCGCTCGAGATCTTCGTCCCGCCACCGCTCCGGATGCCGAAGAACTCCTCGCGCTCGACCTGCCACGCCTCCGCGTCGTGCGCGATGTAGACGAACTCCGCGTTGTCGTACTTCCCGGTGAGGTACCAGTCCAGTGGCGTGAACACGCGCTCGACGAGCTCGCGTTTCTTCTCGCGCATCGACCCGGAGACGTCGCGGATGTTCACCACGACGACGTTCTTCTCCTTCTCCTCGATAATTTCGGGGTGCCGGTAGCGTTCGTCCTCGCGACGGAACGGCACGTGCTTGATGCCCTCGCGCTGGATCTTCGCCTGGATAGGTTCGCGGTCGACGTTCTCCTCGACCTCCTCCAGGCTCGCCCACGTCGTCTTCTCGTCGTCGGGGATCTTCGAGTACGCGTCCACGAGCCACGCCTTGCTCACGGGGATGGACTCGCCGCGCGCCCACTCGAACGCCGTCTGCGGGCCGACGCCGTCGACCTTGAGGACCTCCTTCAGGTACTCCTCGTCGAAGTCCATCGCCATCTTCCGCTTCAGGCCTTCCTTGAACATCCGCTCGAAGTCGAGCGTCGAGTTCGGCCCGGAGCGCGTGATGTCCGTGTAGGGACCTTCCTTCTCCTCGATGACGCGCTTGCCTTTCGGGTCGAGGTCCAGGCCGAGTTCCTCGTCGAGTTCCTCCGCGAACTCCTCGGGGTCCATCTCGTAGTACTCGTGCTCGCCGCCCTCCTCGCCGGGGTCGCCCTCCTCGTCGCCGTCACCCGGCTGGGGCTGGGGTTGCCCGACGGGGTCGCCCGGCTGGGCGCCCTCGCCCTGGCCGACGCCGCCCTGGTCGAGCTTGTCGTACTCGAACGCGGGCAGGTCCACGATCTTGATCGGGATGCGGACGTCGTCCCGTCCGCTCGCGCCGAGTTCGCCGTACTGGATGAACTCCGCGAGGTCCTCGCGGCGCTGTTCACCGACCTCCCGGAACCGGTCGAGGTCGTCTTTCAGTCCCATCTGTAAGCCACCTGTCCCATGACGTGTCTACTCGTGAGTTCCGCGGACGCCGCCGAGTACCCGTAGTGCTCGACGAGCGCCTCGATCGTCTTCTCCTTCACTCGCTCCGTCTCCGTCCCGCTCGGTGGGTCCTCCCACTGGCGCGGGTCGAAGTCCTCGTAGGTGCGGCGGACGTCGTCCCAGTCGTTCTCCTCCAGTACCGCCTTGATGACCGGGATGGCGGTCAGTTCGACGTCGCTCACGCTGAAGTCGTCGCCGCGTTGCTCCCACGCGTACCGGTTCAGTGCCGTGATGACCTTCTCCCGGCGGAACGCCACGACGTCCTCGCTCGGGTCGCCACCCGGCCCGTAGTCCGCGTCCTCGAACCGCCCGAGGTGCTCGACCTCGAACACCTTCATCAGGAGGGGGTCCGGGTCGACGCGCTCCCCGCGGTCGTTCGTGATGGGGTCGTCGGTCTCCAGCGCGTACACGTGCTCGACGTACTCCTCGACGGTCGCCTCGTCGACGCGACGGTCGTGCATGATCGCGTCGAGCACGTCCGTCTCCTGCTCGCCGAACACGTGGTTCTTCACGGCCGCGACGCGGGATTCGAACTCGGAGCGTTCGCCCGCCGAGAACACGGGCGCCTCCGAGAGGCCCTCCACCATCGCGTTCAGGACGTCGCGAGGCATGACCACGCTCGCGACGTCGTACTCCGGATGATGCCGGTCGCGCTCCTCGTGCAGGAGGTCCGCGAGGACGTCCCGCGTGAACGTCACCGGGATGCCGTGCTTGCCGTCCTCGTCGCCGTCGACGAACTCGAAGTCCTCGGCCTCCCGGCGCGTATCGCCGTCCTGGAGGTACCCGCGGTCGTACAGCACCGCTTTGTCCACGAGGTCGAGGTCGCTCGGCAGGTCGCCGTCCTCGAGGCGCGTGACGACCGCGTACAGCGCCGCCGCTTCGACCGTGTGCGGCGCGAACTCCTTCGGGACGAGCTCGCCGTCACCGGTCTTCACGGAGATGACGACCGGTTCGCGGATGCGCGCCTCCAGGTCGTCGTACGTCGTCGCCGTCCAGACGTCCGTCTCCCCGGTCAACTCCCGCCGGATGAGTTCGGTCTCGAGACTCAGGTTCGTCAGGTACCGGAACTCGTGCTTGTCCAGCCGTCGCTTCAACGCCTTCAGTGGGTCCATGCCCTGTCGGTCCGCGTGCTGGTTCAGCGTCGCCTCCAGGTCCGGGTTCGAGATGATGAGCAACTGGCTGTCGACGTCCATCCCGATGCCCTTATCCAGTTTCACGGACCCCTCGTCGGGGACGTTCAGGAGCTTCTGGAGGAGGTCCGCGTGCTGGGCGGCGTCCTCCACGACCGTCAGGAGGCCGTTCCCCTGACTGAGGACGCCGTCGTAACTGAACGCCTGCGGGTTCTTCCGACCGCGCGAGTCCAGCTTCTGGAGCATCCCGCGCATCCACGACCCGACCAGGCGCTCCTTCGGCGACCCGTCGTCCTCGCTGTGCAGGATGCCGATGCCGTGCCCGACGTCCACGACGTAGTTCTTCACGCGCAAGTGCTGGGGGTCACTGATCGCGGAGAAGAGGGCGTCCCTGCCCTGCCGCCGATATCGTTCCTCGAGGACGTCGTACGCCTCCCGCGAGAACGGGTCGAGGCGCTCCTCGACGCGGATCGGGAGGTCGTCGCTCCCGTCGTTCACCGCGTCGAGGATGTCCGCGCGGACCGACTCCGGGAACACCGACAGCGGATGCACCTGCACCGGGCTCTCGTACCAGTTCTCCTCGGCGGCCGCCGCCGACGCACTCGCGTCCTCGCCGTACGCGAGTCCACGACCGCCCGGACTCGCACTCGCGACGTTCCACTCGAGCGTGTACCGCCGGCCCTCGGGCGTCTTCGAGTACTCCCGGAGGCCGTTGACGAGACAGCGCTTCAGCTCGGACTTCCCGGTCGCCGTCGGCCCGTCGAACCACAGGATCTTCTCGTGCTTCCCGCGACCCGCCGCGATCGTCCGCAGGTCGTCGACGAACGCGTTCAGCACCTGCGTGTTCCCGAGGACCGCGTGCTCGCCGTCGTTGTGCGGGTCGTCGAAGAACCGGTACCGCTCGGTCTCCTCGCCCTCCTCGACGACCGACCGCGTCCCCATCGACTCGATCGCCTCCAGGAGGTACTTCGACGCGTGACTCGCGACCGTCGGCTGCTCTAACACGCGGTCGACGTACTCGTCGAGCCGCATCGGCGCCTCGTAGGTCGCCTCGAGCTCGCGGTCGACCGCCGAGACGAAGTCCTCGCCGCCCGCCATCTCAGTCACTCATCTCGGACTTTGCGACCTCCGCACCGGCGAACTCGAGGACCTCCTTCGCACCGCCGCGCGAGTATCCCTGGTCTTCGAGCGCGTCGACCCACGAGTTCCGCTCGTCGTCGTCGCTCTCGTTCGCCGACACCAAGGCGGAGAAGTTGATGTTGTGCTTCTTGTCCTCCCAGAGCTTCCGTTCGAGCGCGCGCCGCAGGCGCTCGTTGTCCGTCGGGTCGAACGTGTCGCCGGTGCGAGCGCGGCGACTCACCCAGTTACTGACCTCCTGGCGGAAGTCGTCCTTGCGGTCCTCCGGGATGTCGAGCTTCTCCTCGACGCTCCGGAGGAACGTCTCGTCGGGCTCCTGCATCTGGCCCGTTATCTCGTCCTCGACGCGGTCGTCGTCGATGTACGCCATCACGTGGTCCATGTACTTCTCGCCCTGCCGCTGGATCTCGTCGACGTCGTACGCGAGCGCGTGCCGGACGTCCTCGATGGCGCGCTCCTTGTACTCCTCGCGGACGAGCTCGAGGTACCGGTAGTACTTCTCGAAGTTCTCCTCGGGGATGGACCCGTGGTGTTCGAGGTTCTCCTCGAAGAAGTTGAACACCGTGAGCGGCGAGAGGAACCCGCGGCTGCGGTGCTTGGAGTCCATGATCGCCTCCGCGATCTCGTCGCCGATGAACCGCGGACTCACGCCCTCCATGCCCTCGCCGATCTCGGCTTTCGCCTCCGCCTCCTCGCGGAGCTTCTTCACGTCGATGTCGTCCCCGTCGTCGATCTCGCCGTTGTACGCCTTCGCCTTCTGGAGCATCTCGACGGTGTCGTTGTCCGGCTCCTCGATGCGGGTGAGGACTGCGAACAACCCCGCCATCTCCATCGCGTGCGGCTCGATGTTGATGTCCGGGACGTCCGCGTTGTTCAGCATCTTCAGGTAGATCTGGGCCTCCTCCTCGTACCCGAGGACGTACGGGAAGTCGATCCGCTTCGTGCGGTCGTTGAACGCCTCCATCTTCTCGTCGCCCTTCTTGTCCTTGTACTCGGGCATGTTCGTCCGCCCGACGATCACCTGGTCGATGTCGATACGCGGGTTGTTCTTCGGTTTGATCGTCATCTCCTGGGTGGCGTGCAGGAAGTCGTAGAGGAACTCGCGCTGGAGCTTCAGGAGCTCCTCGCCGGAGAACAGGCCGCGGTTCGCGTTACAGAACGCGCCCGAGTAGTCGAACGCTCGCGGGTCGCTCTCGCCGTAGATCGCGATCTTGGAGTAGTTGACGTCGCCCGTGAGTTCGGTCTCGTCCTGGTTCTTCTTGTCCTTCGGTTCGAACGTCTCCAGGCACTGGCGCTTGTTCTCGTTCGCGACCAGCCTGACGATCTCGACGTGGTTGTCGAGGACGCTCTCGAGGTCGTCGTCGTAGTACGCGAGCAGTTCGTCCATGTAGAACTCGCTCTCCGGGTCGAGGCTCTGCTCGTTCCGGATGGTGTACGGCGCGTCCAGTTCGGCGTTGAGGTCCGCGATGACGGCCTTCCGTTGCTCCTGGGGAAGGAGGACGAGCGGGTCCTGGTTCATCGGGGAGCGAACGGTCGCGTCCGCGGGGTCCTGGTCGTGGATGACGTCGGTGAGGTTCGTCCACCGGAACGTGTACATCCGGCCGTCGTCGCGGAGCGTGTAGTCCTCGAAGTACTCGCGGACCTGTTTGTCGAAGTGGCTCTTCCCGGACCCCACCGGTCCCAGGAGGAGTTTGATGCGTCGTTCGGGGCCGAGTCGGCGTGCGCCGGACTTGACCTTGTTGACGAACTCGTGGATGCTCTCGTGGATGACGCGCCCGAAGAACGTGTTCTCGCCGTCGTTCAGGGGGTCCTCGCTCGCGAGCTTGTACTCGACGACGCCGGCTTCCTCGTCGTACTCGGTGCCGTAGTGGTCGAACATGTCGGCGACCCGCTGGTGGGCGTTGCGCGCCACCTTCGGGTCGGCGTAACACTCGTCGAGGTACCACTGGAAGGTCTTGGTCTCCCGCAGGTCTGCGGGCATCGACTCCTTGTAGTCCTGGCTGAGGTCGCTTAGTCTCGTGTTCTTGGTCATGCTTTCACGGGCGAGCACGTTCGACCGGGCCCCCACGTCCTTTGTCGGTGGTGCTCGCTGTCCTCGGGCGTCGACCGGTGCCGTGGCGGTGGTCGCGCGGGCGGGTGCCCGCGACGACCCCACCAATCGTGGTTATTGTGGGCGTTTGTCATGCTCGCGCGCGCGTGTGGCCGTCGAGGCGGGGTGCGCGTCGAGGGCCGAGGGGTGCGAGCGGGGGCGGCAGTCGGTCGGTCGACCGAGTCGTATGATAACGGTTGGACTCGTCAGCAATAAGTCTACCTCCAACACTTATATAACATCGAATTTCCCCTTATAAATACCATCGATATCGTCTCGCGATGCGCGGTCGACCAACCCACCTGCACGACCCTCGCACACGACACCACGATAACGGCACTCGGTGCGCGGAACCGAGATACCCTTAGGTCACGCGCTCCACTCGACCGGTATGAGCGACCTCCCGGAGCCGCCGTCGGGCTGGACGGTGTGGAACGTCGACCCGGACGGCCGCGCCGTCCTCGCGTACCGCCCCGACGTCTTCAACACCACCGACCACCCCCCGGAGTGCCTCCCGACGCTGTACGTCTCCCAGGGCCGCCGAAACCACCGTCGCCCCGGCGTCGACCGCCCCGAGGCCGCGACCGGCGACTGGTTCGTCCGCCTCTACTTCGAACCCGACGTCTCCCTCGACGAGACCATGCGGTACCCCGACCGAGACGCCGCCATCGACGCCGCCTACGCGCTCGCCGCCGACTTCCACGCCGGCGACGTCGACCCACGCGACGTCTACCAGGTCCCCCGCCCCGACTACTTCGACGCCCTCGACGAACTCACCGGCGACGACGGCAGCGGTGACGACGCCCGCAGCGACGACGCCCGCAGCGACGGCTGACCGATCGACGCTCCCCTCGGGTACCAGTCGAACTCGTCCTACGCGACCCGCACCTCGAACCGCGCACCGCCGGCGTCGCTCTCGGTGACCGCGATATCCCAGTCGTGCGCCTCGACGATCTCGCGGACGATGGCCAGCCCGAATCCCGTCCCGGACGTCTGCGTCGAGTACCCGCGCTCGAAGACGGAGTCGCGGTCGGCCGCGGCGATACCCGGGCCGTCGTCCGCGACGAAGAACCCGCCCCCGTCCGGGAGGTCGCCGACGGTCACCGTCGCGTCGGCCGAGCCGTGGTCGACGGCGTTCCCAGACTGCGTCTGGGAGCTAGTCGAGCTGTGCTCGACGCTGTTCCGGAACAGGTTCTCGAACAGCTGACTGAGTCGCGAACGGTCGGCGTCGACCGTGAGCGTCGCGTCCACGACCAGCGTCGCCGCCGGCGCGTCCACGTGCGTCCAGCACGAATCGGCGAGCGCCCCGATGGCGACCGGTTCGCGGTCCCGGACCGGCCGGCCGTCGCGCGCGAGCGACAGGAGGTCCTCGATGAGCGACGTCATCCGGTCGTGCTCGTGCGCGACCGCGTCCAGGTGCTCGCTGTCGCAGTCCGCCCGCGCGAGTTCGAGTTCGCCCATCGCGACCGACAGCGGGTTCCGGAGGTCGTGACTCACCACGTCCACGAACCGCTCCAGGCGCTCGTTCTGCCGTTCGAGCGTCGCCTGGCGGTCCTCCAGCGCGCGCTCGTACTGGATGCGGTCGACCGTTCGCGCGGTGTGTGCGACGAGTAACTCGGCGAACTCGACGTCCCGCTCGTCGAACGCGTGCGTCTCCGCGGACACCGCCTGGAACACGCCGACGTCGCCGACGGGAACGCTCAACCCCGACCGGTAGAACTCCTTCGCCGGGTCGCTCTCGTCGTCCGCCGTTATCTCGTCGATGGTCGCGGACTCCCCGGACTGGAACGTCCGCCCGGCGAGCCCCTGCGTGGCGCGGACGCGACGCACGCCGTCCGCGGGCGCGCTCGACGACGACGCGACCGGTTCCAGCCACCCGTCCTCGTGGAGGATGACGCTACACATCTCGAGGTCGAGGACGTCCTCGGCGGCCGCGACCGTCCGCTCGCACGCCGTCTCGACGGTATCACACGCCTGTATCTCCATCGCCGCGGCGTGCAACGTCTTCAGCGTCTCCTCTCGACCCGATTCCATGCGTGAGACGACGGCGACCAGCCTGAAAAGCCAGTCGACTGCCACGTGCCACCATGCCACTCCACTCCTCCCGCGCGCCATCGGGCACGGTGCCCGTGCGCGGGCGGTGGGGACAGCGTAATACGCCTCCACGCGTTACGGTGGACCATGTCCACCGTCACGCTCCTCGGGTCGCGCCTCGTCGAGGAGGGCGCCCAGTTCGTCTACAACGGCGAAGCCCCCGGCTGCGAGGGGTGCCCGTACCGCAACCAGTGCCTGAACCTCACCGCGGGCGTGAAGTACGAGGTGACGTCGGTCCGCGACGGCGCGCAGACCCTCGAGTGCGCGGTCCACGACGAGGGCGTGCGCGCCGTCGAGGTCGAACCTGCGACGGTCGTCGCGAACGTCCCGAGCGCGAACGCGTACGCCGGCTCGAAGACCCAGCTCGCCGGCGAATGTCCGTACACGGAGTGCCCGAGCCACGAGTACTGCGAGCCCGACGGCGCGAGCCTCGACGAGGAGTACCGCATCAAGCGCACGAAGGGCGACCCGCCCCACGAGTTCTGCTACCTCGACCGCGACCTCACCATGGTCGAGTTCGAATCGCCCGACGAGTGACGGACTCGCCGCTCCGACGGCGGGTCGCTGGCGAGTGTGACCGCGGCCGCGTTCGCGGTGCAGACCGACCTGGCGACCGGGCGACTTTTCTCCCGTCCACCGCGAGGTGATTTCATGACCGACGATTCCGAGCGCGCCAGTGCGGACGGGGGCGATTCCGGCCCCGAGTCCCTCGATGCGCGCGTCGTGCTCGCCGAGGAACTGGCGTCCATCCGGGACCTCGCGTCGCGAGCGAGCGCGTTCGTCGCGCTCCCGGAACCGAACGTGCTCGTCGAGGACGTCCGGTCGCGGGCGCTCGAGGATCGCTACCGGACGAGCGCGACAGCGCACGCCGAACGCCTCGGGGTGGATGACCTCTCGCCGGCGGGCGTCCGCGCGTTCGCCGAGGACGTCCCCGTAGACGACCCCGTGGGGCGAGCGACGTCGTTCCTCGTTCGCCGCGCCGGCCGCCTCCAGGGACGACTCCTCGGGCAGTTCTCCCGGGACCCCGAGTCGCCCCGCGAGTACCTCGTGCTCGCGACCGCCGCCGGCCACCTCCAGCGCGCGGCCGCGGACCTCGAGGTCGCCGTGGAGACCGACGACGGCGACCTCGCGCATCACGCGAGCGTCGTCCTCGCACTCGCCGCCGCGCTGTTCGCGCTCGCCGAAGACGGCCTCGGCGCGCCCGCCGACCGCGACCCCGACGACGCCGCGACCGACGACCCGCTCCCCGAGTGGTTCTGTCTGGAGGTCGCACTCGCCGACCACCACCGGACGCTCGCCCGCGGCGACACCCCCGCGATGAACCCCCAGGAGCGCGATCACGACGCCCTCGAACACCTCCTCGTCGTCCAGGGCGCGACGCTCGCCGTCACCGAACTCGACGCCGACCCGCACGCCGTCGCCGACCTCGCCGACATCCCGCTCGAGCACCTCATCGGCGTTCTCGCGAGCGAGTAGAACGCGGCCGCTACGAAGGACGGTCGGTGCCGTCGTTCAGCCGCTACCGCGGGTATCGTTGCAGTCAGTTAGCCGACGACGCCGACGCGTTCCGCGGAGTACCCGAACGTCTCGTCGTAGCCGTGCGCGGACATCAGGACGGGATAGAACTCGGTGTCGGCGACGTGCGCGCGGTCGTCGACGCTCGCGAACGTCGTCCCGGGGGCGACCCGGGAGAAGTTCTCGACGTGGACCTCGTGACGGGACCCTGGTTCCTTCGGAACGCGCTCGAACAAGCGGAACACGGGGACCTCGCGGGACTGGGTGTGCCCGGGGATGACGCCCTGGGCTTTGAGGAACGCGCGGACGAGGTCGTACGCGTTCTCGGCCGCGCCGACCGACCCCTGGTAGCCGCACTCCACCTCGACGCACTCCGGCGCGGACGCGAAGATGCGGCCCTCGACGAAGTTCGCGCTGTCGACGAGCGCCGCCACCGGGAGTCGCGGGACGATCTGTCGCGCGAAGTCGTGGACGCCGTCCGCCACCGCGAACGGCTCGGCGGTCGACTGCGTCGAGTGCAGCGCGAGGACGCGACAGCCCTCGAGCGCCTCGCCGAGGCGGTACGCGAGCCGCGCCTCGTGCGTTTCCGCTTCGGGCGCGCCCGGGAACGCCCGGTTCATGTCCTCGTCGAGGTAGCGGACGCCGGCGTCGAGCGCGCGCTCGTTCGCCACGATGAGTTTCGCCGGCCGGTCGACCGGCGGGTCGGTCGCGAGCAGTCGCTCGACGGCGTGGACCCCGCACGGTTCGTCCCCGTGGATGGCCGCCACGACCGCAACCTCCGGCTCCCCGTCCCCGAGCGTCTCGACGCGCATCGTTCGTTCTACGGCAGTGGTCGCTCCCGCAAAAACCGTGCGGTCCGCGACGCACCGCTCTCGGGCCGTGCGTCTCGCGTCGGTCCCGGCCGCCGGAACCGGCAGGCCCTTACTCCGCGACGCCTACGCCTCGGTCGTGCAGGAGGACGCCGACGCACCCGATACCGGCGGCGCGCCCGATACCGGGGACGCACCCGATACCGGCGACGCACCCGACGAGGCTACGGTGGCCGCCGAGCCGACGGACGAGGAATCGTCGACGGTGGACGCGGACGCCGGGAGCGAAACGCAGCCCGATTCGGACGAGACGGCGACCGCGGAGGGCGTCGACACCGAGCACGTCATGAACCTCACGTTCGTCCTGACGCTCCTGTTCGGCGTGCCCACGGTCGTCGTGCTCTCGCTTTTCGTTCCGCTCGACGGCTGGGGCGAGATCATCTCGTTCGTCGTGCGCGTCGGCGCCGGCATCTGGTTCCTCACCGCCGTCGCGCTGTACGTCCGCGAACGCCGCCAGCTCTGAACGTCGGCGCGTCCGAGCGACGACCCCAGCGCGACGACCGTCAGCGCGACGACCGTCAGCGCCCGTCGTCCGTGGACGCTTCCCGGTCGAGCGGGTCCTCGAGTTCCCCCATCACGGCTTCGAGCGCGTCCGTCGCCGTGAGGAGTCCGACGACCTCGCCGTCCTCGAAGACGAGCGCGAGCTCCTGGTCCTCGGCCTGGAACTGGTCGAACGCGTCGCTCACGGTCGTCTCCGGGGAGAGCGTCGTCGGCGGCGCGGCGATGTCCTCGAACGACCGGTCGCCGGCCTTCAACGCCTCGAACTCGTCGATGATGGAGGGCGCGTACACGACGCCACGGAAGTCCGTGAGGTCGTCGCCGACGAGCGGGAACCGCGTGTGGGGCGTGTCCCGGATGCGGTCGAGGTTCTCGTCGACGGACGCGGTGGTCGACATCGCGACGACGTCGCTCGCGTCCACCATGATGTCCCTGATGGCGAGCTCGCCGACCTGGATGGCGTTCAGGACCTCGTCGCGGCGCTCCTCGGCGAGTTCGCCCTCCTCGAGGAGCGAGTGCACGCGATTCCGGAGCTGTGCGCGGGACTCGATGACGTCCTCCTCGGTCTCCAGCCACGCCCCCGTCATCTCGACGCCGAACAGCTTGAGCGTGTACTTCGCCACCCAGTCGCCGAGCGTGATGAGCGGCGAGATGAGGACGTAGAACCAGTGCAGGGGCGCTGCGCCGTACCGGCACACGAACCGGGAGCGCTCGACGCCGAGGTACGTCGGCGTCTGCTCGCCGTGCGTGAGGTGGACGAGGTTGATGATGAAGTACGCGATGAAGGCGCCGAGGCCGACGCCGGCGAGGACGGTGCCGGACGTCAGCGGGTTCACGATGGGGTTGAATAGCGCGGCGAGCGCGGGTTCGGCGACGATACCGACCGCGATACTGGACGCGGTGATGCCGACCTGGCACGTCGTCAGGTAGAGTTCGAGCTCCTGAGTCATCTCCCAGGCGCGTTCGAGTCTGGCGTCACCGTCGACGAACTCGTCTTCGGTGAACTGGCGCGCTCGCGTCAGCGCGAACTCGATGGCGACGAAGAAACCGTTCGCGAGGATGAGTGCGACGCCAGCGACGAGACGTACCCCGATCTCGGGCAGGTTCATCGTGGTCGCGGCGGGGACCACGAGGTCGGTGAAGAGTCGCAACGCTATCTCGGGCGAGTTCATGTTGGTCGCACCTGAGGCCTCACCGTGCGAGCCATTAGAAAGTTCCGACAAATTACGTAAATAGGTCGTTATCGAGCCAGCGAAATGAGGGCTGTAGATTGCGGTTCCGACAACAAGTAGTGGACAGAGTTATTCGGGTTGCGGGGTAAGTCGCGGCCGGATGCCCATTCGAGAGCTCGACGAGTTGGACAGGGAGATACTGCATCGCTTGCAGGCGGAGGCGCGAGGGACGTCGTCGACGGACGTCGCGGCGTCGCTCGACGTGTCCGCGAGCACGGTCAGGAACCGCATCCAGCGGCTCGAGGCCGACGGCGTCCTCCGCGGGTATCACGCGGACGTCGACTACGAGTCGGCGGGCTACCAGCTGTTCACGCTCATCGTCTGTACGGCACCGATACCGGAGCGCGAGGCGCTCGCGGCCGCCGCGGCGGACGTGCCGGGCGTCGTCGAGGTCCAGGAGGTGATGAAGGGCGAGTCGAACGTCCTCGTGCGCGCGGTCGGCGAGGACGGCGACGACCTCACGCGCATCGGCGAGGACCTGGACGAACTCGGACTGCACGTCTCGGACGAGGACCTGATCCGCGCCACGCACCGCAGTCCGTACGCGGGGTTCGACGTGGACGACGACGAGTGAATGGCCGATTTAGCGGTGCGTGTTCTCGACGTCCTCGGCCCAGGCGAACGCGGTGCCGGCGGCGTCTGCGGTCTCGGCGTCGCGTTCGCTGTCGCCGACGAACACGACGTCGGCGGGGTCGAGGGTGGGGTCGACGCGTTCGATGGTCTCGAGCAACGGCTCGGGGTGGGGTTTGTGGTTCTCGACGGTGTCGCGGCCGACGACGGCGTCGACGTGGTCGGCGACGCCGTGGACGTCGAGCGCGACGTGCGCTGCGGCCTCGCAGTTGAGCGTGCAGACGCCGACGGGGCGCGTCTCAGCGGCGAGCGCGTCCGCGAGCGGGAGGCGCGTGGAGGCGTGCGCGCCGTCGCGTTCGTGCCGGGAGATGACGGCTTCGACGTCGGCAGCGAGCCCGTTCGCGTTTGCGTCGGCCATGAGCGCCCAGAGGTCTCTGTCCTCGGGGTCGACGCCGGCGTCGCGGTACGCGACCGCGGCGTCAGCGCGCACGGCGTTCCAGGCGACGTCGAGGCCGACGAGCGTCCCGTCGAGGTCGTACACGACGCCAGCGTAGTCTTCGAGCACACCGGGACGTAGGACAGGGAGCGTGTTACTGCTGTCGGTCAGTCGCGGACGACGACGGTGTCCGCGACGCGGTCGCCGAGTCGACGCCGTCGGTCCGAGAGGGCGACGGTGGCGATGCCGAGCGCGTAGAACGCGGGCAGGAAGTCCACGAGTCGGAGGACGTTCCGCACCACGGCCGTCCGGAGCGAGAGCGTCGAGCCGTCGGCGTCGGCCGCGCGAATCTTCACGAGGTACTTCCCTATCGTCTGCCCGTACTGCCATTCGAGGAGGGCGTGGTAGCTCAGCGACAGTCCGAGCCAGAGGCCGAACGCGACGAGTGCCGGCGTCCCCTCGAGGCTCGCGTCGGTCTGTCCGCCGACGGTGGTGATGTCGCCGGTGACCGCGGCGATGGGGTAGATGGCGGCGAACAGTAGCACGAACCAGACCACGGAGTCGATGGCCATCGCAACGCCGCGGATGCCGATGCCACACGTCTCCGGCGCCTCGTCGTTCTCCATGCGCGACAGACGTGACGGTTCGCCTAAATGTCTTGTCCTGTCTTCTCCTGTCCTGTCGCGTCGCGACGGCTTTCGGTTGTCGACTGCACTCGCCCGTCCGCGCCGGCCCGTCGCGGCGTCGAATCGTACCGGCTTCCGAAATGGAGTGCTACTCGGATTTCAGTAAATGGTTTAATGCAGGAGGCCGTCTTCCGTGATATGCCAAGCGACGACCTCCGGAACACCATCGAGCGCGTGGGGGACCGGTTCAACCTCGGTGAGTACGAGATCGACGCGTACCTCACCGTCCTCGAGCACGGCCAGCTCACCGCGAGCGAGATCGCCGACCGAACGGAGATACCGCAACCGCGCGTCTACGACACCGTGCGGTCGCTCTCGGACCGCGGGCTCGTCGAACTCCGCGAGTCCCGCCCGATGAAGATCATCGCGGTCGACCCAGACGACGCGTTCGCGGACGTCACGTCGTCGCTCGACGAGATGATAGACGAGCTCGAAGCTCGGTACACTGCACCTGCTCGCGACACCGAGGCCGTCTCGCTCGTGAAGTCCCGCTCGACCATCCTCCGGTATCTGGAGGAGGTCATCGACGCCGCGGACTACGAGCTCGCGCTCTCGCTCACCCCGGACCTGCTCGACCGGTTCTCGGACCTCCTCAAACAGCGCAATCACGAGGGCGTCAGCATCGAACTCCTCGTCACGCCCGCCGCCGGCGCGCCCGAGTCGGACGAGTTCGACTACGCGGAGGTCGCGACGAACGTCCGCGCGCGCCGCGGCATCACGACGCCCGTCATCGCTGTCGCCGACGGCGAGTACTCGATCTACGCCACTCAGGACGCGCTCCGGGACGACCAGGACCGCTACGGCGTCATCTTCAACCGGTCCGCGCTCGGGTTCCTCGTCTCCGGGTTCTTCGGCACCGTCCTCTGGACGACCGCCGAGGAGCTGTACGCGGACGGCGAGGACCGCCCGTACCCGCGTCGATACGCGAGTATCCGCCGGTGCGTGAAGGACATCGTCGCGGAGGGCGGCGAGTTCTACGCGACCATCGACGGCCGCGACGTCGAGAACGGGACGCCGCGCGTCGTCAGCGGGAAGGTCTCCGACGTGGCGTTCGAGACGACCGAGGAGGTCGCGACGCTCACGCTCACCGACGAGGAGAGGGACGAGACGGTGACCGTCGGCGGGCAGGTCGCCGCGTTCGAGGACGTGGAAGCGCACGAGATCCGCATCGGTCGCGACAGCCCGCCGAAGAATCTGGACTGACTGACTCTGGGAGCGTACGCCGTCCGCCAGGACGGCGTTTCTGGGGTGACTGACTCTGGGAGCGTACGCCGTCCGCCAGGACGGCGTTTCTGGGGTGACTGACTCTGGGAGCGTACGCCGTCCGCCAGGACGGCGTTTCTACGATGTTGACAGGTGGTCGGTTCTGCGGTGACTGACTCTGGGAGCGTACGCCGTCCGCCAGGACGGCGTTTCTACGATGTTGACAGGTGGCCGGTTCTGGGGTGACTGACTCTGGGAGCGTACGCCGTCCGCCAGGACGGCGTTTCTACGATGTTGACAGGTGGCCGGTTCTTCGATGTGGGCTGGCGGTCGGTTCGCTGCGATGGTGTCTTCGTGTGGTCCTTAGTCGGTCGTGAGCCGCGCGCGGAGGCGTGGGAGGAATGGACCGGTGGCGATGCGGTAGCCGAGGAGTGTGGGGATGGCGGCGAGCGTGAGGAAGGCGAGGAAGAGGAGGAGGTCGGTGGTGGTGAGGACGTGCGCGAGCGGGGTGGCGGTGCCGAGGAGGAGGGGGAGTTCGTATGCGACGGGGGCGAGTGCGAGGAGTGCGGCGAGCGCGTAGCACGCGGTGGCGGCGACGTCGCGGCGGGTGGGGCGGGTGTAGAGGATGCCGGCGGTGGCGATGGCGCCGACGGCGAACGCGGGGAGGCGGCCGACGAGGTCGGCGCTCAGCCACGCGAGCACGGTGCCGAGAGCGACCGCGGCGAGGAGGACGAACGCGGTCGTGGCGGCGTCGTGGCCGTCGCCGACGGCGTTCGCGAGGCGGTCGCGGAGTGCGGGTTCGGTCGCCATCAGGCGGCCCTCCTGTCCGCGTCGACGCCGGCAGCGTCCTCGCGGGGTCGCCGGACCGCTTCGCGCGGCGGGGCGGTCTCGGCGTCGGGCATCGATTCGAGCTCGTCGAACGGCGGTTCGGGACCACTCCGCCAGTCGCCGCGCGGCGCCTCGCCGCGGTCGAGTTGCGTGAACTGCTCGAGGAGCACCATCGTCACCCACGGGTCGCCGCCGAGGACGTTCGAGCCGTCCTGGAGGCCCGCCGGCCGGGTCGTCCGAGCGACGTTGTCCTCGAAGACGTTCCCGCCGTCCTCGGGTGCCCCGACGGCGAGGTCCGCGCGCCCCGAGTTCGAGACGTCGTTGTCGCGGAAGACGTTCCCCGTCGGCGGGTAGACGTTCTCGTCGACCATCGGCACCGCGACGATACCGAAGTTCGCGTGGTCGCGGACCGTGTTCCCGACGACCTCGTTATTCGTGCCGCCGGCGACGTTGATGCCGGTGCCGAACGCGGCGTACCCGAACGACTCGTCGGGCGCGTCGGCGTTGTCGTTCGCTTCGACGAGGTTGTTCTCGATGCGCGCGCTGTCCTGCGGTGGGTCGGCTTCGCTGTCCAGCGAGTTCGGGACGATGCCGCCCATGTTCCGCCGGAAGACTGAGTCCTTGACGGTGAGGTAGCCGCCGGCGTTCGTCCCAGAGTACCCGATGGCGTTGTACTCGCTCCGGACGTTCGCGATGATGGCGTGACAGGGCTTACACTGGCCGATGTAGAACCCCGAGTCGGTGTGCCCGGAGGCGTAGGAGTGCTCGTAGCGGCCGTGCTCGCTCGCGATGTTGTATATCCCATAGACCTGGTTGTTGTACGCGGTGAGGTACGACCCGCGCCAGCCGGAGACGCCCGACCAGAAGAACCCGTTCCGGACGTAGTTCCGCGCGGTCACGTTCTCGACGACGACGTCGTCGACGGTCGCGAGCACGCCGTCCTCGCGTTTGAACTCGCCGTCGAGCACGACCTCGTTCCGGTCGGTGCCGCGTATCGTGAGCCGCGGGGTGTCGGTGACCTCGACGGCCTCGTGGTACGTGCCGGGGCCGACGAGGACGAGGTCCTCGGGGTCGGCGGCGTTCACGGCGGCCTGGATGGTGTCGTAGTCGTCGGGGACGCGATGGACGGTGTACTCCTCGTAGGCGCGTGGCTCGCCGCGCTCGGGTTGGGCGGCGGGGAGGTCGTCGTCGTGGCCGTCGCGGGTGGTGCTGCCGGCGAGGGCGCTCCCGACGACCGCGTCGGCGGCGACTGCGGCCGCGCCGAGCGCGCCCGCGCCGCCGACCGCGCGGAGGACGTCGCGTCGTCGCGTCACGCCGACCACTCCGTGCTGGATGGGGACATGTCACGTGATTCGACGCGGTCGGACCTAAATCTAGCCGGTGGAATCGACGGAGACGCCGCGTGGACGGACGCTGACGCCGCCGTTCGTGCCGAGCGCGCGGTCAGCGAACGCGAACGCCGCCCTTCATCCCGAGCGCCTGATGGGGCTCGCAGTAGTACGCGTACGTTCCCGTCTCCTCGAACGTGTGCGAGAACGTCGCGCCCTCGTCGTCGTGGTACTCGCTCGCGAACGCGCCGTCGCGGTCGACGACGTTGTGCCGGCCGCCCCGGCCAGTCCACTCCCAGACGACGGTCGTCCCGACGTCGACCTCGACCGCGAGTGGGTCGAACGCCAGGCCGTCGCTGCCCGCACCGACCGCCACCGCGACCTCGCTCTCGCCGGTGCGGTCGACCGGCCCGTCGTACTCGTCGAGGTCGCCGAGCCAGTCGTCGAGCTCGCCATCGCCGCCGTCCCCACCGCCGCCGCTCAGGCAGCCGGCGAGCGCCGCGGCGGCGGTCCCGGCGGTCGCTGCCAGCAGCGCCCGTCGCCCGCATCGGTTCGTTCGCTCGTCGTCCCCTGCTACCCCGTCGCTCGTCGAGTCGGAGGATTGCACGTTCGGTTTTGTACGAGGGCCGCGTAGTAACCCTTGTGCGTCGTCGTTCGCTGCTCGCCAACTTCGCCCGCACGGCTGGCGTCGCGGCCGCTGCGACCGGGACGGCCGCCACCGCGGGCTGTCTCGGCACGGGGAGCGACGGCTACGAGCCGCCAGCGCGCGTCGAGAACCCACCGCGGGGCGTGTATCGACCGGTCGCGGCACCGCGGCTGCGGACGGTCGGCGTCGCGGACGCGGGCGCGTTCCGGCTCGCGCTCGCGTACGGGCCGCCCGTTCGGTTCTGGGAGGTCGTCGGCGAGCAGACGTACCGTCGCGCGGCCGAACCCGACGACGACGTGCACCTGGTCGCGCTCGCGTGGGACCCCGAGACGGGCGTCGTCCTCCCGGAGGTCGGACTGACGGTCGAGGTGACCCGGGACGGCGACCTCGTCGCACAGGAAGCCGTGTACGCGATGGTGTCGCAGGGGATGGGGTTCCACTACGGCGACAACTTCGCGCTCGACGGCGACGGCGAGTACGCGGCGACGGTCGCCGTCGGCGGCCTCCAGGGGCGACGCACCCGGGCGTTCGCCGACCGCTTCGGCGACCCGGCGAGTCACACGTTCGCGTTCGAGTACGCGCGCACCGACCGGGACGCGCTCGACGTCGTTCGCGCCGACGACCCCGGGACGCGCGGCGCGCTTCCGACGAACCCACCCGCGTCGATGCCCGCCGCAGCCATCCCGGAGGATCCGCCCGGGAGCCGGCTCGGGCGAGCACGGACCGCCGACGTCACGTTCGACGTCCGCGCGCTCACCGGCCGGTCGGCGAGCGAGCGCGTCGACCCGGACGCGGACGCACCCGCGGACGCTGCCTACCTCGCGGTGCTCGCGCACACGCCGTACAACGACCTCGTCCTCCCCGGGATGGGGCTGCGCGCCACCGTCGAACGCGAGGACGGGTCGACGACCGAACGCATCCTCGACCGGACGCTCGACCCCGCACTCGGCTACCACTACGGCGCGAGCGTCGACGGCCTCGCGGCCGCGACTGCGGTCCGCATCGAGACGCTCACGCCACCGCAGGTCGCGCGCCACGAGGGCTACGAGACCGCGTTCCTCGACCTCGACACCGTCCGCGTCACCGCCGACTGACCGCCAGCACCCGCTCCCGACTCGGCGCTGTCGGCACTGTTCGAGTCGTCGAGTCGAACCGAGAGAAGGGGCGCGACGGCGCCTAGAGGCCGATGACGTCGTCGAGTTCGACGTCCTCGACGCGGCCGTCGCAGACGACGCATTCGTCGATGTCTTCAGGCCCCTGTCCGCCTTCCATGTGGAGGTTCCCGCAGTCCGTGCAGACGAGTGGTTCGGCGTCGAGCATGCACGCTGCGTTTCTCGGGACGGATAGTTGATAGTTGGGGACAGATGGGTTGGTGCTCGCGGACGGACGACGGGGCGCGGACGGACGACGGGGACGACGAGCGAACCGTTCCGGCGCACCCGGTCAGTCGTCGAGCGCGCGGAGTTCCTCGTGGAGCGCGGCGGCGAGTTCCTCGAAGCGGTCCCGGGTCAGCGGGTCGGTGGTGACGAAGACGCCGTGGTCGTCGTGGATGACGCGCGTGAGGTACCCGTGGTCGAAGACGCGGATGGTGAACGTGTAGTCGCCGAGTTCGCTGTCGTCGTAGTCGGTCTGCGAGCGGAAGCCGAGGCGTTCGGTGTCGGCGAACCCGGCGACGTCGGCGTCGGGTTCCAGGTCGTCGCGGAGGTAGAGCTGGTCGACGTCGTCGGGCGTGAAGTACGTGACGCTGCGGACGCCGTCGCCGACGACGGCCCTGGTGGTTCGGACGAGCTCGGTCTCGGTCGCGTCGCTGAGCAGGTCGGACGACATACGCGAACCGTCGCCCGGCCGACGGAAGAACCGTGACACAAATTCCCACGGTCTGGGAGCGGTCGGCTGCGGTCCCCGGACGTTACAGCGATTCGACGCCCTCGTCGGTGACGACGGCGTCGACGAGGTCGACGGGCGTGGCGTCGTACGCGGGATTCTCGACGCTGAACCCCTCCGCGGGTTCGCGCATCACCTCGCTCGGCGACCGGAACTCGTTCTCGAACACGAACCCGTCCTCGATGATCTTCGCGTCCGAGCCGACGACGACCACCGGGACGTCCAGGCGCGCGGCGGTCGCAGCGATGGGGAACGTCCCGACGCGATTGTAGAGCGTGTCCCCGACGATGCAGTCCATCCCGACGACGACGAGGTCGCACTCCTCCAGGTAGTACCCGGCCGCCGCGTCCGTGACGAGGTGGGTGTCGATGCGGTCGTACGCGGCGAGCTGGCGCGCGGACTTCCGGCCGAGGTACCGCGGTCGCGCTTCGGTGACGTACGCCTCCAGGTACTTGCCGTCCCGCGTCGCGCTCTCGACCGCCTCCAGCACCGTCGACGAGTAGTCGTGCGTGAGTATCGTCTGGCCGTCCTCGAGGTACGCGGCGGCGTTCTCCGCGGCCGCGTGCTTCCCGGCCTCGATGGTGTCGACGACGCGGTCGATGGCGTCGGCCGTCGCCGCCTTCGCCGCCGCGACGTCACCGGGCTCGGCGTCCTCGACGCCGGCGACGACGTCCGCCATCGCGTTGTGGAGGCTCGCGTGACTCGGGTTCGCGCGCCGCAACGCCTGCGCGTTCCGCTGGAGCGACCGCTCGTACTCCTCGACCGTCGCGAACTCCCTGCCCGTGAGGTCCGCGAGCGCTCGCGCGGCCTTCACCGCGACGACCGACGACGAGTGCGTCTGCATCTCCGCGATCTCTTCGACGGTCTCGTCTATCATGCCAGCACCGTCGCCCACCGACGGCATAGGCCTTTCCACCTCGTCGACACGTGCCCGAGTTTCGCCGGTACCGGCGCGGGCGTCGATTCACCCGAATCCATCGGGGGGTCGATTCACCCGCCGTCGGGGCTTGCGCCCGAACGCGTCGAGGGCTTCGCGATGCGCGCGATGGCGGTGCTCGCGACGACGGCGATCGTTATCTCGAGGCCGCCGGCGACGAGGAACGCGGCGAGGAACCCGTACTCGGCGGTGACGAGGCCGCCGACGAGGAACCCGCTGAGCATCCCGAGGCTCCCGAAGACGTTGAAGCCGCCCATCGCGGACGCGTTTTCGCTGGCGGGGACGACGTCGGTGACGAGCGCCATCGTCGCCGGGGCGACGAACGCGCCGCAGACGCCGACGGCGACGAGGAGCGCGGCGGCGAGCGCGTACGTCGGTGCGAGGCCGACGGCGACGATGGCGACGCCGTACAGGATGGACCCACCGACGACGGGGACGTAGCGGCCGATGCGGTCCGAGAGCGAGCCGACGGGGTACTGGAGTGCGGCGAACGGCAGGAAGAACAGCGCGAGCGTGAGGCCGGCGGTGGCGGCGTCGACGTCGAACGCCTCGCGGACGTACGCGACCCCCGCGAGGGCGAAGAACCCCGCAGTGAGGCGGTCGACGTACCCGAACGCGTACGGCACGAGGAGCGCTGGCCGCGAGCGGACGCGGGTGAGAACGGTGCCGACGGGGAGGCCGCCACCGCCGCCGCGGTCGGGGACGGTCGCCGCGAGCGCGCCCGCGGCGACGAGGACGGCCGCGCCGCCGTAGAGCGGAAGGAGTGGGTCGCGGGCGGCGAGCTGGCCGCCGACGATCGCGCCGAGCGCCGCGCCGAGCCCGATGGCGGTCCCGGCGGCACCCATGTTCCGGCCGTTCCCCCCGGAGAGGTCCATGAGCATCGTGATGGCGAGCGAGAACGCGCCGATGGTGAACGCGCCGCCGACGACGCGGAGCGCGAGCACCACCCCGAACCCGAGGCCGAGCGACGGTGCGAGCGCGACCGCGACGTAGCTCGCGGCACCACCGACGGCGCCGACGACGACGAACGGCACGCGACGTCCGAGCGAGTCGCTGAGGACGCCCCATGCGACCGCGAACGCGACGAACGCCGCGAACTCGGCGACGAGGAACCACGTCGGTGCGAGGATGCCGTCGCCGCCACCGACCGCGGCGACGGTCTCCTCCAGGCCCGGGTAGAGGAACACTTGCGAGACGAGGACGCCCCACACCACGAGCCCGAGTCGGACGCGGTCCAGGCGCGTGCCGCGAGCGCCGCGAGCGCTCTGGACGCCCTCGGATTCCGCGCCGGCGGCCGTTTCGGTCACGAGCGTGCGTACGCGCCGCCGTCCTACGAGGTTGTCGGTCTCCAGTCCCTGCCAGGACCGCCGCGACCGGGACGCGACCATGGCGGTGCATAAATCCGTTCGGCGCCTACGTCGAGTCGAGATGGTCTGGGTCACCTATCGCTGTCCGTACTGCGGGGCCGTCACGGGCGTCGAGCGCGACGCGTACATGAACGACAAGTGCGTGACGCGCGAACCGCTCGACGGCTGGACGTACGCGGACGCGACGGACGACGTCGAGGCCGCCGACGGCATCCGGTTCGTCTGCCTCGGCGACGGCGCCCGCGACCGGGACGCGGAGGACGCCACGCCGGCAGCGGGCGCGACGCCCTCGGGCGAGGGCGGCGCGAACGACCCGCGCCCCGACGAGGACGGCTGCGGGCGGACGTTCTACCTCAACTACGTGAAGTACGCCGACGGGACCGAGGTCGACCACCGGACGCCCGACATCGACCGGCCGCGGTTCGACTTCTCGCCCTGAACGGTCGGCGTCTCCGACGTCCGGCCAGCACACCTACTCGAGGAACAGTCGGACGTCGTCCGCGAGCTCGCCGTCCTGGTCCGGTGGGACGGCGTCGACCCACCTGAGCGTGGCGTCGCCGTCCACGTCGATGGCCGCGGTCGGCGACGCGTCCTCGGCGTCGACGCGCGCCGGGAAGACGACGTCGAACGTGTCCACGCGACGGGCGTCCTCGGGGTCGTCGACCGTGAACCCGACGTGCCGGATGCGTGCCGGATGGCCGAGCGCGAGCGGCACGCCGAGCAGGTCCCCGAGGTCGCGGCGCGCGGTCGCCGCCCAGTCCCCGCCGGACGGGACCGTCGTCGCCGGGAGCGTCCACCCGTGCACGCCGTCGTCGTGACAGCACACGCGCCCGTCGCCGTCAGTGACCCCGACGACGGCGTGACTGTTCACCTGGTCGCGAATCCCGTCGAAGCGCTCCGCGTCGACCGCGTGACTCCGGTCGCGCCAGTCGACCGCGTCGTCGTTCAAGAGGCGCCCCGGGTCCGAAAGCGAATCCATACCTGCCTCTCGGAGCGCGCCACTGAAGAATCCGCCGTGACGACGCCCGGACGACTCCCGGCACTGCCGCCAACGATGCCCGGGACGGGACCCACCGACGCCCAGCGCGTCACCCGACGAACCCAAGTCCCCGCCAGCCCTGGAGTGGGGTATGCGCGACGACGTGCTCGACGAGCAGCGAGAACTGGTGGCACTCCTCGAAGACCGCGGGTGGGACGTCACGGAAGCGGAGGTGTCCGTGTACGAGTCGCCGTGGGAGGACGGTGACGCCCCGGAGGCGACGGTCACGCTCACCGCACGCAAACCGTTCGGCGACCACGGCGACGGCGACGACGACGGCGACGACGAGAACCCGTTCCGCGTGAAGTGACCGCGATACCGCCGGCGTCGCCGGCGGTCCAGCGACCGGCCGCGACCGCGAGCGCGTGAACGCTCGGCGCGTTCAGGGGCGTTCCCGGTGCCGCGAGGCGGCGGTTTATGCAGGTCGCCACCCTATGGGCGGGTATGCCTATGAAACAGTCGGGGCCAGCCGACGCCTACGAGGTCGTTCGCGAGGACGACGACGGGTTCGGCTGGATCGCGTACCCCGGGGAGGAGATGCAGCGAGCGAGTCACGCGTTCCGGACGGCCGACGGCGTGTACGTCATCGACCCGGTCGACATCGACGACCTCGACGACCACCTCGCGGCGCTCGGCGACGTCGCCGGCGTCGTCCTCACGCTCGACCGCCACGAACGCGACTGTGCGGCGGTCGCGCGCCGCCACGACGTCCCCGTGTACGTCCCCGAGTTCTTCGGGAAGACGAGTCTGGACGCGGAGACGAAACCGCTCCGGGGCGTCCTCGACCGGTTCGACGTCATCCCGGTCGTGAACTGGCCGTTCTGGAACGAGATCGCGCTCTGGGACGACGAATCCGGCGAGCTCTGGGTGAGCGAAGCCGTCGGTACCGTCGACTACTACACGACCGGCGACGAGGAACTCGGCGTCCACCCGATGCTGCGAGCGGTCCCACCCCGGAAGAAGCTCGGTGACCTCTCCCCTGGCGAACTCTACTGCGCGCACGGCGCCGGCATCACGAGCGGTGCGACGCGCGCCCTCCAGGACGCCCTCTCGGGCTCCCGGAAACGCATGTTCGGACTGTACGCGAAGACCCTGAAGAGCGCACTCTCCTGACGACCGCGACGCGCTCCGTGCCGTCTCAGGCGGGGAACGCGACGTAGAGCACGCCGCCGCCGACGATGGCGAGCGAGCCGAGCGCGACGCAGACGAGCCAGAACGAGACGCGTTCGACGACGCGCATGAGGGCGTCGATGGTGAGGTACCCGACGACGCCCGCGACGACGAGCGCGAGCAGCGTCGGCGCGAGCGCGACGCCCGGCAGCCCGCCCTGCTGGACGACCTCCAGCGCCCCAGCGGAGAGGCCCGCGGGCACCGAGAGGAGGAACGAGAGCCGGAACGCGTTCTCGCCGTCGTGCCCGCGGAACAGGAGCGCGCTCGCGGTCGTCCCCGACCGCGACACGCCCGGGAGGATCGCCAGGCCCTGCATCGCGCCGACGAACACCGCGTCGACCGCGTCCGGGTCGCGCTCCCCGGCGTCCAACTCGGGGCTCGCGTACCGCTGGAGGACGCCCGTGAGGACGAGGAGGACGCCGACGAGCGCGACGAACGCCCCGCCCGCGAGCTCGCTCACGACCGCCTCCAGGGTCGCGTACGCCGCGATACCGACCACGCCCGATACCGCCATCGCACCGACGAGGTACGTGAGGACGGCGTGCTCGTCGAACGCGGACGCCGGCCGCCACTCGAGCGCGTTCCCGAGCACATCGCGGAACTCCTCGTGGTAGTACGCCGTCGCCGCTATCGCCGTCGGCACGTGCAAGAACAGCGCGTACCCGACCGCGTCCTCCGGCGACCGGCCGAGCGCCCGGAGCGCGATCGCGACGTTCCCCTCGCTCGATATCGGTAGCCACTCGAAGACACCCTGCACGAGCCCGACGAGGAACGCCACCACGAACTCTCCGGCCATACCACGGCGTCGCCGCGGCGACTACATAGCCCCCACGGTTCCAGGCGGACACCCGACGGCCTTAGGGGCCGTCGCCTCGTACGACGACGCGTGATATACGCGACCCGCGGGCTCCTCGAGGTGCTTTGCGAGTTCGCCGAAGACGCAGAACCGAACTCCGTCACCGCCGCCCTGGCGACGACAGCAGCCGGCGACCTCGACGGCGACGTCGGCGACGCGGACCCCGAGACGCCAGTCTTCACCGACTTCTACCTGCCCCAGACCGGTGACAGCATCACGGCGGTCTTCGGCATGGACCTCTCGACGCCCTCCGCGCAGACACAGGGCCGATTCGTCTCCCACCCCGGCGGGAACCCCGAGATATCCATCGAGGACGACCTGCACGCGACCGTCTTCGTCGCCGTGCCACCGTGGACGCCCGAGAACGTCGCCGTCTACGACCGGTGGAGCAACCAAGAGGAACTCGTCGTCGTCGACGCCGAACCACCAGCCGCTGACCTCTCTCGCTAGTCGTCGGCGCGGCTGGCGTCTCGAGTCCCGTCGGTCGTTGCGTCGCCCGTAGTCGCGGCGCCGCGTTCCTGTCGCGCTTCGACCGTCGTGGTCTCGGCGTCGGTCTTCCTCACGACCACGTCGCCGAGGACGAGCACGTCCAGGCCCATCCCGAAGAAGTCCTTGAGGGCGTCCGTTGGTGTCGTCACGATCGGTTCCGCGTGATCGTTGAACGACGTATTCAGGAGGACCGGCACGCCCGTGATGTCAGCGAACTCCGCGATGAGGCGGTGATATCGCGGATTCTGGTCTTCGTTCACGGTCTGCGGGCGCGTCGAGTCGTCGGCGGGATGCAGGACGGCTTCGAGTTCGTCGCGCTTGCGCGGCTCGACGTCGAACGCCTGGATCATGAACGGCGCGGGCTCGCCGTCGACGAGGTACTCGGCGGCGGCAGCCTCGAGCATCGACGGCGCGAACGGCCGCCACTCCTCGCGATGCTTCACGAACCGGTTGACGCGGTCGCGCGACTCGGCGGTCCGCGGGTCAGCGAGGATGCTCCGGTTCCCGAGCGCGCGCGGCCCGAGTTCGAGGCGACCATTGAACCACCCGACGAGGTCGCCGTCGGCGAGGCGTTCGGCGACGACGCGCTCGACGTCGTCCGGTTCGCTGTACGCGATCTTGTTCGACTCCAGGAGGTCGCGGACCGTCCCCGTGTCGTACTCGGGGCCGAAGTAGACGGATTCGAGCTCGGGCACCGACTGCGGGGACTGGTCGAGGAGGCCGGCGCCGACGGCGAGGCCGGCGTCGTGCGCGACCGGCTGGACGAAGACGTCGTCGACCGCGTCGGATTCGCGGACGCGCTTGTTGAGCTTGCAGTTCAACGCGACGCCGCCCGCGAGTGCGACGTTCCCGGTGTCGAGCGCGCCGAGGGACGACTCGGTGATGTCGAGGACGGTCTCCTCGAGGAGCTTCTGGGCGGTGTATGCGAGGTCCTTCTCCCACTGCGTGAACTCGCCCGGCTCCTGGTTTCGCTCGCGACCGAACGCCTCCTCGAGCCGGCGGACGCCGTAACCAGTCCCCCAGCGGCGCGTCAGTTCCGTCACGTCGTAGTCGACGCCGACGTCGACGAGCGACCGGAGCGTCCGCTCGATCTCCTCGTTCTCGCGTCCGTACGGCGCCAACCCCATCACTTTCCCTTCGCCGTTGAACATCCGATAGCCGAGGTACTCGGTGACGACCGCGAAGAACAACCCGAGGCTGTTCGGGTGCTCGTACGTGCGAACGCGCTCCAGGGCGTTCGCGCCTGCCGTCTCGACCCCGGTTCCGGTAGCGGTGCCGCGCCAGACGACCGTCGAGTCGTACTCGCCCTTCGCGTCGACCGTGAGGACGAGCGCGTCCTCGAACCCCGACGGGTGGAACGCGCTCGCCGCGTGACACGCGTGATGCGAACGCGTCTCGATCGGGGGGACCGCGTCACCCAACTCCTCGAGCCTGGCTTCGACGCGATGCGTCGGGAAGAACCGGCTCTCCACCTGCGTCTTCGCGACCTCCTCGAGCGCCCTGGCGGTCCGGAGGGCGCCGTCCGCGCGGACGGCGTCGCGCACGTAGTGTTCGAGGATCTCCGACCGGAGGCTCGGATCGTACGGGAGGAGCACGCGGTCGACGTCCGAGAGCGCGAGGTTCCGATGATCGAGACACGACTCGATCGCGCGCTCGGGGAACGTCCCGACCGCGTGCTTCTGGCGCGTGAGACGCTCCTCCTCGACGGCGTACTCGAGGCGGCCGTCTTCGAAGAGCGCGGCGCTCGGGTCGTGCTGTCCGTACAGGCCGATCGCGGGCTTGAACGCGAGGTCGTAGCGTGCCATCGTGATCAGTGCTCGTTGTCCGGAGCGTTCGTCGTGTGCACGTACACCCAGACGGCGTCGCCGTCCTGGAGCTGGTACGACGCCGGGTCGACCGGGTTCGTCCGCTGCCTGACGAGGACCTGGGTCTCCGACGCTGTCTCGCGATACGTGCCGTCGAACGAGTCGTTCGCGTCGTACGTGACGACGTGCTTCCCGCCGCTCGCTTGCTCGTACTCGATGTCCGGGAGTGCGTCGAGCGCGTCCGCGAGCGTCGTCGCCTCGCCGGTATCGTACCACGTGGACGGCTGGTCGTCGTCGCGGAACTCGAACCCTGATGCGTTCCCGTCGGTCGCGCCGGCCTCGTACTCGAGACGCCGATTGTTGACGTCCACGAACAACTTCCCGGTGCGTGCGTCACCGCTCCCTTCTGACTCGGTCGACGTTGCAGTGGTCGTTCCACCGGAACCACCACTACCGCCGTCGGTCCGGACGCTAACCCAGAAATTGTCGTCGTGCTGGACCTCGTACGTCGTCGGGTCGACGGAATCAGTCCCCCGGTGGATGGAGATGCTGGTGCCAGCTCTGGACGCATCGTACGTCGTCCCGTCGTACGTGATGACGTGCGACCCGCCCGCGGTGTCGTACCCGATCCCGGGGAGGAGGTTCAGCGCCCGCTCGAACGTGACGACCTGCTTCTCGTTGCTCCACTCGTTCGGCCCGTGCGCCGCCGTCCCATGGAAGTGGAAGTACACCGTCTCCGGGCGTTCGTCCTCGATCGAATCGAGGTAGTACTTCGACTGGTCGAAGTTCACGAAGTCGCCGTCGACCTCGAAGAACAGGCGACCGTGCCAGTGGTCCTGCTTGTACCCCGGGCCTTCCTCCTCGGTCTCGGTAGCCTCGGACTCGGTACTCGTCTCCGCGTCAGTCGTCGTCTCCGCGCCGGTCGTCGTGCTCGCGGGCGTGGTCGTCGCGGCATCGGTTCGCGACCCGGTCCCTGTCGTCGTGTTCTCGGCGTCGTCGCCGAACCCGAGACAGCCAGCGAGCCCAACGATCGCACCGGTCCCGAGCAGCACGCGCCGACGCGACGTCGCATCGTCTCGGAGGTCAGTCACTTCGTCCTGGTGGTCAGTCACTGTACGTCGACGTCGGGACGCCGGAGTGGTAAACCGTCCAACGCGTTCGCACGCGCTGCGAACGCCCCGGATACTGCGGGGCGCCTTACTACCACCACCTCAGCGGACGTCATTCCATCCACGAACTCGACCTTAGTCTGCTCGTAAACAAGGGCCTCCCACTGGTAGCCGACAGTAGCAGTGGCCGAAATCGAGAGCATCGACGACCGCATCCTCGACGCACTCAGCGACGACGTCGGGAAGCGCATCCTCACCATGACCGATCGACGCGCGATGTCCGCGCACTCCCTCGAAGAGCACTGCGAGGCGTCGCTCGCCACCATCTACCGCCGCATCGAGGAACTCCTCGACCTCGGGTTACTCCGCGAGCAGACGTGCGTGCAATCCGACGGCAACCACTATCGGCAGTTCGAGTCGAACCTCGAACACCTCGCCGTCACGCTCGACGACGGCGACCTCCACGTCGACGTCGACCGACGCGACGACGCACCCGACCACTTCCGGACCATCTGGGACGCGATGCAACGGGGGCTGGACTGATGTTCGTCGGCCTTCTCGCCGCGAAAGTCGTCATCGTCGCCCTCGGCATCTTCGTCGCATTCCAGGGCTACCGCGCCGCCAGGCGAGAGCGAAGCCAACGGATGCTCGTCGTCGCAGGCGGATTCGCATTCCTCAGCATCGGCTCCGTCCTCGAAGGCATCTGTTACGAACTCCTGCAGATGTCCACGCTCCTCGCCGGCATCGTCCAGACGTGCACCGTCGGTCTCGGCATGACGCTCATCGTCGCCTCCCTGTTCGTCCCCGCCGCCGCGAGCACCTCGAGCACCGACCCGATCGACGATCCACAGCGCGGCGAGTGACGACCGCCGCGGTCGCCCAGCCGTCGAGTTCGCGGCCGGAGGCTCGACCGTCGAGACTACTCGACGGTAACGCTCTTCGCGAGGTTCCGTGGTTTGTCGATGGCGCGCCCGAGTTCGTTCGCGACGTGGTACGCGAACAGCTGGAGGCCGACGTTCGCGACGAGCGGTTCGAGGGCGCCGAGGTCCGGGATCGGGATCTCGACGTCGAGGTAGTTCGCGGCGGCGTCGTACGACGAGAACCCGATCACTGGCGCGCCCCGGGATTCGACCTCCTTGACGTTGTTCAGGGTTTCCTTCGGGCGCGCGCCCTCGGTGAGGACGGTGAGGACGGGCGTGTCCTCGGTGACGAGCGCGAGCGTTCCGTGCTTCAGTTCGCCCGACGGGAAGCCTTCGGCGTGCACGTACGCGATCTCCTTGAGCTTCAGCGCGCCCTCGAGTGCGACGGCAGCGCCGAGCTTGCGGCCGACGAAGAAGTACGCGTCCTCGTCGACGTACTCGCTCGCAACCGCCTCCAAGCGCTCTGACGCGTCCAAGAGCTGTTGGACGGCGCCCGGGAGCCCGCGGAGGTTCTCGAGGAGGTTGCTCGCGCGTTCCGAGGAGAGCGCACCCCGCCGCCGCCCGATATGGACCGTCAGGAGACTGAGCGCGGTGACCTGCGCGGCGAACGTCTTCGTCGCCGCGACACCTATCTCGGGGCCAGCGCGGATGTAGAGCGCGTCGTCGGCCTCCCTCGCTGCGGTGGACCCAACGGTGTTCGTCACCGCGAGCGTCCGCGCCCCCGCCTTCGCCGCCTTCCGCATCGCCGACAGCGTGTCCGCGGTCTCCCCGGACTGCGTGACGGCGACGACGAGCGTCTCCCACGGGTCGCGCCCGCCCGTGAACTCGTACTCGCTCGCGACCTCCACGGTCACGCGGACGTCCGCGAACTCCTCGAGGAGTCGACGCGCGTACAGGCCGGCGTGATAACTCGTCCCGCACGCGACGAGCTGGATCTCCTCGACGTCCGCGAGAACCTCCGACGAGAGGTCGACGTCGAGGTCGACGTCGCCCGCGACCTCGTCCACGCGCCCGGAGAGCGTCTGCCTGAGCGCCCCCGGCTGCTCGTGGATCTCCTTGAGCATGTAGTGGTCGTACCCGCCTTTCTCCGCGGCTTCGGCCTCCCAGTCGACGGTCTTCGTCTCCCGGTCGACCCACGCGCCGTCGTGCCGGACGTCGACCGCGTCGCCGGTGACCCGGGCCACGTCGCCGTCCGCGAGGTACGCGACCTCGCGCGTGTGCTCGACGAACGCCGTCACGTCGCTCGCGACGAAGTTCGCGCCCTCGCCGAGCCCGAGCACGAGCGGGCTGTCCTGACGCGCGACCACCAGCTCCTCGCGGCCCGCGACCGTCACCGCGACCGCGTAACTCCCCTCGAGTCGCGAGACGACCGCCTCGACCGCCGCGACGAGGTCGACGTCACCGAACCCGCCCGCGGCGCCCGCGGTCCGATACGCGGCAGCGTCCTCGGCCGTCGACCCGTCGCCGTCGGCCGAAGTCTCCGCGCCCGCGGACTCGCCGTCCTCGTCGACGCGGCCGCCGTCGGTCGCGGTCTCGCGTCGTGCCGCGAGCTCGGCCTCCAGGAGGTGCGGGACGACCTCGGTGTCGGTCTCGCTCGAGAACGCGTGCCCGGCCGCCTCCAGTTCGGCGCGGAGTGCGTCGTAGTTCTCGACGATACCGTTGTGGACGACCGCCACGTCCCCCGTGCAGTCCGTGTGCGGGTGGGCGTTCGCGTCCGTCGGTTTCCCGTGCGTACTCCAGCGCGTGTGCCCGACCCCACACGTCGCCGGATGCGCGTTCGGGAGGTCGAGGTCGTCGATGACGCCCTGCTGCTTGTGGACCGCGACCGCGTCGTCCTCGACGAGCGCGACGCCCGCCGAATCGTACCCGCGGTACTCGAGGTTCCGGAGGCCGTCCACGAGCACCGGGAGCGCCCGGCCGCCCCCGGTCGGCGTGCCAGCGTCGCACCCGCCGTCTGCGCGTTCCCCGTCGCCGCGTTCGTCGTCGCGGCCATTCTCTCCGCCTTCGTTCGAGACGTACCCGATGATGCCACACATGCGTTATCCCCTCCTGACCTCGGTGTCGCTCGGAACGCGTCCGGATACTGTACACCCTGCTTGGACGGTCGAACCGTCCCCGAGGACGACCCCTGCTTCGACGGTCGTCCCACCGCCAACGGTGGCGTTGTCGCCGACGACCGCCCCGAACTGCACGCCCTCGTAGAGCTCGCCGTCGACGAGTACGTCCGACTTCCCGCCGACGATCGTCGCGTTCGCGCCGACGTGCGCGTTCTCCGCGACGACCGCGTCCCGGACGACCGCGCCGTCCTCGACGACCGCGTCCGCGAGCACGACCGCGTTCGACAGCACCGCGTTCGCACCTATCGTGACGTTCTCGCCGAGCGAACACCCGCGGCGGAGCGTCGCGTTCGCGTCGACGGACGTCCCCGCGCCGACGTGCACGGGGTCCGCGACCGACGCGGTCTTCGCGACGTCGCCGTCGCGCGTGCTCCCGTCGCGGTCGAGGACGTGCCCCGTGACGCGCGTGACGTCCCAGAGGTGCGAGACGTCCTCCCAGAGTCCGCCGTAGCGCACCGCAGGCACCCCGCCGTCGTCGACGAACCCCGCGAGCGTGTCCGTGATCCCTCGCTCGCCCGTCTCGCCGGCAGGGGTCTCCCGTATCGCGTCGAAGATCGACCGTTCGAAGCCGTAGACGCCCGCGTTGATGAGTTCCGACGCTGCCTCGCGCGGCTTCTCTTCGATGTCGACGACGCGGTCCCCGTCGAGGTCCACGACGCCGTACGCCCCGGGGTCAACCGAGCGCGTCACCGTCATCACCGGCCCGCCGTCGCGCTCCAAGCGGTCTCGGACGCTCGTGACCGCCGACGGCTCGATGATGCGGTCGCCGTTCAGCACGACGAACGCGTCGTCGACCGCGCCCTCGGCCTGTGCGATGGCGTGCGCGGTCCCGAGTTGCTTCTCCTGGACGACGTACTCGAGGTCGATATCCCAGTCGTCGCCGTCCTCGAAGTGCGTCTGGATGCGGTCGCGGGCGTACCCGACGACGAGCACGACCTCGTCGATACCCGCGTCCGCGACCGACTCCAAGACGTACTCCAGGAGCGGCTTCCCCGCGATCGGGAGCATCGGCTTCGGGCGGCGGTTCGTCAACGGCTTCAACCGGCGGCCCTCGCCCGCGGCGAGCACGACCGCCTTCACAGTTTCTCACCTCGGTCGCGCGTCACGCTCTCGCCGGGTTTCGTCGTCGCGCCGACGCCGAGTTTCACGCCCGCGTTCACGCTCGCGTTGATGCCGGTCTTCACGCCGTCCGCGGCGACGACGCCGAGTTTCCGCCGGCCGGTGTCGACGCGTTCGCCTTTGACGCCCATGCGGACGTTCGCGTCGTCGTGCCGGAGGTTCGCGACCTGCGTCCCAGCACCGAAGTTCACGTCCCGGCCGAGGACCGAATCGCCGACGTACGACAGGTGCGGGACCGTCGCCCCGTCCATGAGTATCGAGTTCTTCACCTCGACGGACGTCCCGGCCGTCGCGCCCGGCATGAGGACCGTCGACCCGCGGACGTACGCGTTCGGGCCGACGGACGCCCCGGCCTTCACGACGACCGGGCCCTCGACCACGCTCCCCGTCCGTATCGTCGCGCCCTCCTCCACCACGACGGGACCCTCGACGGTCGCGCCGTCCTCGACGGTCCCGCGAACGTCGCGTTCGAGGTCCGCGAGCAGGACCTCCTGGGCGTCCAGGAGCTCCCAGGGACGACCGACGTCGAGCCAGTCGCCGTCGTGCTCGACCACGCGGAAGTCCTTCCCCGCGTCGAGCATCCGCTCTATCGTCTCCGTGATCTCGTACTCGCCGCGCTCGGACAGCCCGGTCTCCTCGATGAACGCGAACACGCTCGGGTCGAACGCGTACAGGCCGAGGTTCGCGAGCGTCGACGGCGGGTCCGCCGGCTTCTCGACGATACCCGTCGCATACCCATCGGTGACGTCCACGACGCCGTAGTTCCGCGGGTCCGCGACGTGCATCGTCGCGATCGCGTTCTCGCCGTCGGCAGCCGCCCCGGCGAGCGCCGCAACGAGGTTCTCGTCCACGACGACGTCGCCGTTCAGCGCGACGAACGGCTCGTCCACCACGCCCGCAGCACGCCCGATGGCGTGCGCCGTCCCCAACTGCTCGCCCTGCTCGACGTACTCCACCGGGAGTCCGGCGTACTCGTCGCCGAAGTGCTCGCGTATCGCCTCGGCCTCGTACCCGACGACGACCACGAACCCGTCCACGTACGGCGCACACGCATCCAGCACGCGCTCCACCATCGGCACGCCCGCCACCGGCAGCATCGGCTTCGGGCGACTGTGCGTCAACGGCCGCATCCGCGTGCCCTCGCCCGCCGCAACGACGACCGCCTTCACGCGGAACGCACCTCCAGCATGGATTGCGACCGAACTAGCAGTAGGGACCAACCGGCTTCGTTCATACGTCCACATCCGACCGCCGGCACAAAAGTCACACCCTTGCTTGTGGCCGCAGCGCCACGCTCGCCTGTGAATTCGAATCCACTCGCACCCGTGAGCAGCGGACCGGACTCAGTCGGACCAAGGCGTTCGCTCAGCGGACGCGAACCAGCTCCGATCGCACGCACGACTAGTCCGCCGTCTCCACGAGCTCTTCGCTCGCCGGGTCGAGTTCGCCGCGAAGCAACGCTTCGGCGCGGTCGCGGTCCTCGGGGTACCCGACGTCCACGCGCCAGCCGTTCAATCGAAGTGCGTCGATGGTGCGGCCGCTCCGGATGAGGAGGTCGATCGCGTCACTGATCTCGTACTCCCCACGATCGGAGGGCATCACGAGCCGGCACGCGTCGAAGATAGCGGGCGTGAACGTGTAGAACCCCGTCATGACGAGGTTGCTCGGCGGGTCAGCGGGTTTCTCGATGACGTCCGTGATCTCGCCGTACTTGTTCGTGTCGCAGACGCCGTACCGCGACGCCTCCTCCCAGGGGACCTCCTCGACGAGGAACGCCGCGTCCGCACGCGACTCCTGATGGCGGTTCACGACGTCCGCGAGGTTCGCCTGGAAGATGTTGTCACCGAGCATCAGCATGAAGTCCCCGTCGACGTACGGTTCCGCACAGAGCAACGCGTGCGCGATGCCCTTCGGCTCCGATTGCTCGGTGTACGTAATCGGGACGCCCTCGTACGCGTCGCCGTAGAACTCGCGTATCTGGTCGCCGCGATGCCCGATGACCGTCACGAACTCCTCGGCGCCGAGCTCCCCGAGCTTGTCGAAGCAATGCGACAGGATCGGTCGGTCGTTCACCTCCACGAGCGCCTTCGGTTTCGTCGCGGTCAACGGACGCAATCTGGTACCCTTCCCCGCCGCAAGCACGACAGCCTTCATACCTCACGCAAGCCCGCGTCGGGTCATTACTACACGCAGGCTACCGGTCGCCGAACCGTCGGCGCGCGGTGGTAGGACCGCCATAACTACCCGACTACTCCGGGTCAACACGCGTATGCAAGTAAGCGTCGTCGGGAGCGGGTACGTCGGCACGACCATCGCGGCCTGCCTCGCCGACCTCGGCCACGACGTCGTCGCCGTCGACATCGACCAGGCCGTCGTCGACGCCATCAACGCCGGCGACTCGCCCATCCACGAACCCGGGCTCGACGAACGCATCGCGGAACACGCCGGCGGCCGCCTCCGCGCGACCACCGACTACGGCGTGCTCCCCGACACCGACCTGACGTTCCTCGCCATCCAGACGCCCTCCAACGCCGACGGCAGCATCGACACCAGCGCGCTCGAAGCCGCCAGCGAGATGACCGGCGAGGCACTCGCCGGACGGCCCGAAGACGGTGGCAGTCAGGTCGTCGACGAGCACGTCGTCGTCGTCAAGAGCACCGTCCTCCCCGACGTCGTCGACGCTCGGCTGGCACCACGCATCAAAGCGCACGCCGGCGACCGCGTCTCCGTCGCCGCCAACCCCGAGTTCCAGCGCGAAGGCAGCGCCGTCGCCGACTTCCTCGCCCCCGACAAACTCGTGTTCGGGACCGCCCCCGGCGACGAACGCGCACTCGACGCCCTCCACGAGTGCTACGCCCCGCTCCTCGAAGCGCGCGCCGCCGACGGCCACGACGTCCCCATCGTCGAGACCGACGTCCCCACCGCGATGATGGTCAAGTACGCGAACAACGCCTTCCTCGCCGCCAAAGTCAGCCTCATCAACGACCTCGGGAACGTCTGCAAGACCTACGGCATCGACACCTACGAGGTCGCCGACGCCATCGGGCTCGACGACCGCATCGGCGCGAAGTTCCTCCGCAGCGGCCTCGGCTGGGGCGGCAGCTGCTTCCCCAAAGACGTCGCTGCCATCGTCCACGCCGCCAGAGAACACGGGTACGAGCCCAGGATGCTCCAGGCCGCCATCGACGTCAACGACCACCAACCCGAACGCATGCTCGAACTGTTGGAGAAACACGTCGACGTCGACGGCGCGCGCGTCGCAGTGCTCGGATTAGCGTTCAAACCCGGGACCGACGACGTCCGGAACTCCCGCGCCATCCCCGTCATCGACGGCCTCCAAGAACGCGGCGCCGACGTCGTCGCCTACGACCCCGTCGCGACCGAGAACATGCGCGAACACTTCCCCGACCTCGAATACGCCGACTCGGCTGCCAGCGCGCTCCACGGCGCCGACGCCGCCCTCGTCACCACCGACTGGGACGAGTTCCAAGCCCTCGACGACGAATTCGACGCGATGCATTCGAAGGTCATCGTCGACGGCCGACGCGTCATCGAGCCACAGGACGACCTCACGTACGACGGACTGACCTGGTAACCCTCACCCACCGTCGTCTCATGTGAAACGACCAACGGTGAGGTTACGCGGGGTCGAAAGTCGTGACGAACCCTCCACCGGGCGCCATTTCGACGGTAAAGGTATCACCTGCCTCGACAGTCGATTCGGAGACGACGTAGGATTCCCGATTCGAGCGATAGGTCGAACCCACGGCATCCGACAGCGTCCTCGCGGTGTACTGCGAGTCCCCGAGAAATCCGAGAGCCAATTCCAGAGTCACTCCGCCATCGCTCGCGAGCCCACCGACGTACCAGCTCTGCCCACAGCGTCGGGCAACGACGACATGTGAACCGAAGGCTGCGTCTAGCACACGCCGTTCGTCCCAGTGTAACGGCGAGATCCGCTGCAGGAACGCCTCGATTGCCGGTTCAGATCGATACACTTCCGGGATGTCTGGGAGATGTAACAAACCGGTATCGATGGTCAAACAGCGAGCTAGCTGCGCACAGACAGTAGACAAGACCGGTCCACCTATCGCGTCCCGCTCGGTCGCATCCGAGAGGTCTACGAGCCCAGGGGTCGCATCGAGCGGCCCGCCGAGCATGTTCACGAATGGAAGTGCAACGTGGTAACTCGGCTTTGCGTATGTCTCAGGTTGCCCGTCCGCGAGCGACTGCACGAACTCCCGGGTCATGAGGTGCGGATACGTCCGTCGGAGACCAGTTGGCTTGAACGCTTCGTGGACGTTGTAGAGCAGTTCGTGGTCTGCGGCGACCTCCAAAAACCCCCGGAGGCGGCGAACGTTCCCGTTACCGCTTCCTCCGAGGAATCCGTGCTTCACGCCCGCCACTCCCCATCGCGAGTAGGTCTCGAAGATCGCTTCGACGTCATTCTCACGGAGCGCGAGATCGTTCACATACAGGAGCAACCCCACACCCTGCTTGTCGGCGTACGTCGAGAGGGATGAGATATCGATAGACTGCACAGGGACGGTCGGGTCGGCGGTAGGATCCGACTCATCCCCATACCAGCCTGCGTCGACGAGGGTATACGAGAACCCATTCGAAGCGGCGTGGTCCACGAGGCGACGAAGTGACGGCATGTCCAATCCATAGGTGAAGCCGTCGACAGTCGCTCCTCTAGCGCGCCAATCCCAGGTCGCTATCCCCGGTTCAATCCACGAACTATCCGTGATTCGACACGGCTCGTTGAGATTACGAACGACTTCGTTCTCGAGTAGCCCATCCAGCGAGTTCGCAGTGAGGAATACGCGCCATGGCGACGTATAGATGCCCGACACCTCAGAGGGTTCCCCCAGTGAGGCTCGTAATCTTCCGTCGCTCGCCCCCTCGAAACGCAGTTCCGAATGCGATAGCGCTGCCTCGTGTACAGTCACGAACCGTTGAGACGTCTCGGTATCACCGATGCGCGCTGTCAGGGGCGTCGCCGCACCTCCGACAGACGGAACCCGGACTGACTCCTCGAGCCGTGTCCCGAGCGGTGACGGATACCAGATTCGAACCTCCTCATCGGGGAATCCCACAGTCGTCTCGTCGCTCACTACCGTCCGCCGTTCAGGTCCAGTCGATACTGGCACCTCGTATCGAACACCGACGCCATCGTCGAACACACGGAACCGAGCCTTCGGCGTCGTCGACGTGGGCGACGAAAACGCGAGGCTTACTTCCTCGAAGTCATCACGGACGACGGATTGAGCGCCTCTCACTGGACTCCAAGAACGTCGTACCGACCGACGTGTCACCTCGAACGCGGACGCACAATCATCGAACGGCTGCTGCGTCTCGAACGTAACTCCCAAGGTTCCACCATCGATGGTCTGCTTACCTTGGATTGACACAGCGAACGTTGGCGTCCCATCGGCAACGCGAACGTCCACACGAACATCCTTCTCGGGGGAGTCGCATTGGACGGACTTCACGTAGCCCTCTGTCTCCGACCTTTTGGTGGTCTCTCTCGTCCGACTGCTCGAATCGCCGCGCGTGACCGATTGGCGCTTGGTCGAACTATCCGTCGTGTTGCAACCCGCGGTGAACGACGCTACTGCAGTCGTCGCCGTAGCGGCCGACAGCAACCGCCTCCTCGACCATCGCCTTTCGTTTGTACCTCCGTCCACTCTTTCATGGGTGACGGTGGCGACATACAAGAACTCTTCTCACCGAACCACTGCGGGCCACACGATATAGACACGCCACAGCAGGAAGGGACGGGTGCGGGCACGCATCACTGGACTCACGTGAGGCAGTCTGGAGACACTGTATCGGCTCTCATCGTAGCTCGAAAACAGCACGCTTATGCTCCAGTATTAGAAGCACTCATCCGGATATCTATGCTCGACGGACGTCTTCGGCGCGTCGCGCTCGGATTCTCATTGCTGGCTGTTCTGGGGCTCCTTGCAGGAGTATTCCCGTATCCACACTACATCTTCGGGACGGTTGCACTACTCGCGGTCAACGCGTACATAATGTCCCGGTTCAGTATCGTTAGCATCCCTTCGTTCGTGAGTGTCTTCCTGACGTATCCTGCACTCGTCCCGTTCATTACGCGGTACGTGTACCGTGCCGAGCACATCTCGCTTTATTATCCGTCAGTCGAGAGCACAGCGCTCGCTAGTAAAATCGTCTGGCTCGTCGTGGGCCTCCTCTCCTTCTACGCGCTCACCTTGGTGTACGTGAACGAGCGAACGGACCTTGGAATCGGATATCTCAACCGTTTCGATTACACCGTCGAGTTCGACTGGGTGTCGTTCGTCGTCATGGCAAGTACCTTCCTGGGCTCTGCTTACCTGCTCGCACCGGGGCCAACCGTGTTCACGATACAGTACAGCGAACAGGCGTCACACATGCCATCCTGGGCCACGTTCGCACCGAATCTATTCAAAGGGGCGTGGGTCGTCATGTTCCTGTTGACACTCCGTGAGAAATGGACCCAGAAGTACTGGGCCTTCCTCGTAGTCAGTCTCCTCGGCACCGGGTGGTTGATGCTTCACGGCCGGCGGGTCGAAAGCATTGGAATCGTCGCACTCGTCTTCCTGGATCTCACCCGGAACTACTACAATCTCGAGGACTTCGATCTCATCAAGTCTGCAAAAGGGGTACTACTTTCGGCCACGTTTGGACTCTACGTCTTCCTGCTGTTCCTGATTGGACGGATACGGAACTGGATTGCGCCGCTTCTCGAGCAGCGCAACCGGGCAGAACCTCGCGGAACGACCGAACAGACCACCACCCAGGAGGCCACGACGACGACTGAACCAACCACTACGATGACGACAACTGCTGAAACAACGGAACCAGTGACGACGGTTTCACCGGACATCGTCTCCACGCTCCAGTACGGCGATGGCTACGTCGGAGTTCCTGGCGGCGCACACAGTTTCTACGGGACGATCCGCGCGACCGTCCATCTCTTTGATAACGAACACGACCCCTTGTACGGTCAGACGTTCCTCAATTACGTCCTTCAGGCGATTCCGACGCCACTTCAGCGACTCGTCGGCTACACTCCACCGCGGACGTACTCCGAGTTCCTCGCCACACAGTACAACTACAACGGTGGGAACTACTTCATGAACGTCTATTATGCGAACTTCAAGTTCCTCGGCGTGGTTCTGTGTGCTATCGTTCTCGCGTTCCTCTCCCTTTATATGATGCGGGTACTCACTGGTGAGGAGCATGGACCGACGCTCAGCACTGGAATCGGGGCCATCCTGTTTATTCCACTTGTCAGGGTCCTCTGGTACACGCAATTGAACTGGGTGGACTCCATCCAGGGATTCGTTCTCGCCGGATTCATCTATCTGGGCGCAAGAGCAATCACAGAGCGACTCGGCCTGCAGTCAGTTGCGTCGGAGTGACCACCGACCGATTCAAACTCGGCGGTATAACGCGTCAAGTTCCTCGTAGTACCTCTCCGGGTCCAGCGTCTCTTCGACGTGGTCCTTCGCGCGCGCGCCGATGCGATTCCGCTTCGAGGGGTCCTCGTGGAGGTGCTCTACGGCCGTCGCAATGTCGTCACCCTCCCCGGTAGCGGGCACGAGGATTCCAGTCTCTCCGTCGATGACTTGCTCCGGAATCCCGCCGATAGAGGCACCGATCACTGGCTTTCCGCACATCATCCCTTCGAGCACGACGTTCGGGAACGGGTCCTCATACGTGGGGACGTGTACGAGGACGTCGCAGGCGACGATTGCAGCCATCGCGTCCTCGTAGAACCCCGTCATAACGACGTTCTCCATATCCCGAGTGTCTCTACGGAGGGTTCGTTCGTACTCCTCATGTCCAGCGACGCTTCCGCCAACGAGAGCGAACGTGACGTCTCCAGCGGGAGGGTTGACGGCCTGCGCTGCGTCGACGACACGCTCTTGCCCTTTGATCTCGACGAGCTTCGAGAGACAGAGGACGAGCGTCGTCTCCTGATCGATGCCATATTCCTCTCGAAACGACGACTCTTGCGGGATGGGTTTATGATCGTCGTCGACCGGCAATCCGTCCCAAAGTACTTGTACGTGATCGCTATCGATACCGACGTCGTCGAACATAATCTCCTTCGTACGCTCTGACACACAGAGGACTCGGTGAGAGAGGATGGCTGTCGCGGTGGAGAGGACTCGACGGAGGGTACGTGATTCGTAATTTGCGCGAACGTGACAGACGACGCGGGCGCCACCGAGTCGTGCACCGAACAACGCGTATGGATACCTGACCTCGTTGACGTGGACGACGTCGACGTCCTCTGATCGCACGAGCGCAGCGATACGTAACGATGCGAGAACCGCCAACAGGAGGAACCACAACTGGCCGAGGACGTTTCGTTTTCGCCGTAGCGGTTCGGACCACCAGTAGTACGTATCGATGTCGGCGGACTCGTACCATTCGGCGATGCCCTGTTCTGCAGGGAGGATAGCGGCCGTCTGGTGGCCGTAACTCCGGACCTGGTCTGCCATCCGGTACATCCACTGGCAGGCCCCGCTATGGACCTGAGTCGTAGAACCGATGTAGAGGACCTTCACTGAATACCCGTGCTTTCTCCCAAGTCCTCTTGTAGGCACTGAATTGGGACGGATTCCGTCACAGTAATGTATCGGACTCGCGGTTCTGTGCTGTATGCAGACGGAACTCGGGGCGGCGCTCGCTGACCTGTCGGTTTCGAACGTCTACATTTACGTTGGTGATGCCGTCCGCTGGGACTCGCTACCAGACGCCGTCTCTGCTCGCGGAACGACTGTCCACACGATCGCGTCCTCGATCCATAGCCCCACGTCGTTCGCGTCTATGGTTACCGGTCGGTATCCACCGTCGACGGGCGTATTCTCGTTCACGGACACGATTGGCGATACGTTCAGTCTGTTCGATCTCGACGGATACGAGACGGGATTTCGGAACTCGATCCAGGAGGACGACTCGAACGCCGATCCGATATTCGACGTACTGAACGTCGGCCGGGAGCTCGACGACGGTCCGCTTTCGTCGGTCTCCGAACCGTTCGTTGTTATGGAGCGTGGACCGGGCGGTCACGCCCCCTACGGATACCCGGAGTTGACTGCCGAAGCGTATTTTGACCGGTACGGGAGCCAGTCCAAGGTGACGATTCGAGCGGACTACGAGCGAGCAGTCAGTCGGGACGCAGCACTGTTCCAGGAGCGCCTGGATACCCTCGCTGAACGTGACCTCCGAGCGGATACGCTCGTCATCTATACGTCGGACCACGGCGAACTACTTGGCGAGGGTGGGCAACTCGGTCACAACGGGCCAGTTCGACAGGAACTCGTCTCGGTGCCAACCGTGTTCGCTCACCCAGAACTCGACGACGACACAGCTGAGGAACTGTTCCGTCACGTAGACGTCCTTCCGACGGTCCTCGACGTTCTCGGCGTCGAGCTGTCCGAGCAGAGAATCGACGGTCAGAGCCGACTTGCTGGGACATCGCCACGATTTGGTCTATCGTTCTACACGAATGATTCGCTGCCGTCGAGCGTTCCAGGCATCTCCGGAACGGTGAGTTACGAGAGCGCGTTCGACGCGGACGGCGGGTACGTCTTCACCGAGTCGAAGTTGCGCGACCGACTTGCTCTGCTCGCTGGAAAGTGTCTTAGAAGCCCGAAACGTGAGTTCCTACGGCGTCACCTGCCTGCGGCAGTCTGTGCGTACGCTCGCGGCGATGTGACATATGGAACGCCAGGGTTCGCTGTCGATGAAGCCGAAGATGGACTGTCGGCTGCTCGCGAATCTGCGAGGACGTCGGATTCGATAGATCTCGACGAGGACGCCGAAGAACACCTCCGTGACCTCGGCTATCTGTAGATCCCGGAAGAATTCCAGTGTCGCCGTGTCGCTGTTGCGTTTCCCAACGCGCTACAGGCGTTCGACGGCGTCTCGGACGCGCGCACGGACCGACGAGTCGAGTGTGACTGTTAGCGTCGCGTAGAGGACTCCGCCGACTCCGACGAGAGCGAACAGGGTGAGCGGTCGATTCGGCGAAATCACCGTCGTCGCACCCCACAGCCCGAGCGCCATGGCACCACCGGCGGATAGTTGCTTCAGTAGTGGGCGCTGTAGGAGTGTGAGAGATGCGTGGGAACGTTTCATGAACCGGGCGAGCCAGAGGTATCTGACGAACTCGATAGCGATAGTCGCGATGACCACGCCGACAGCTCCGAGGATAACGGTGAGTCCAACCCCGACCGAGACGTTGAGAACGACGGAAAGGATGGTCACGCGAGTCACGACGTCCGGTCGCCCCAGTCCGTAGGTCGCCTGAAGGAGGGGTGCGACCTGCGTCCGAATCGCCTGAAACGCGGATAGTCCGACGAGCAAGACACTCGCTGGCCGATACGCGTCGCCGAATATCACTACCACGAGTTCGGCACCCAAGACTGCCGCTCCGAAGAAGATTGGAATCGCAATGACAGAGGTGTACGCGATCGTCTCTTCGATTATCGAGGCGACGTTCTCCGACCGTTCGGCCAGATCGCTCACCTTCACGATCAACCCGCTCGCTGCTGCCGCGGCGACGAAAACCCCAGGCATCGTCAACGTCCAGGCTGCCTCGTAGTGTCCGGCCGCAGCGGTCGACAGCACTGCAGACAGGATAACCATATCAAGTATATGGTACGTCGCGCCGATCGTTGCGTTCGGGATTGCGTACCGAGCGAACGCCCATCCCTCGCGGAACTGATCTATCGTTGGCCACTCCGGCCGGACGCTCATGAGTCCGAACGGTACCGGTACTGCGAGCACGGTCGCAACCAGAAAGCCCGCAACGAACCCTCCCACTCCGTGCCCGAGTACGAGCAACCCAATCTGGAGCGGGAGCGCGAGCAGATACCGGAGCGACTTCGTACCAGAGGCGACGCCGAGGCGGCCGTGCGCTTCGAAGAACTTCACGACAGCGATGCTCGTCGATTCCGCGATTACGACCACGAGAACGAACACCCACGCGCCTTCCAATCCAGTCAGCGCTGCCAGCGGCCCACTCGCCATCGCACCGAGGACGACGGCGACCACGCACCACGCACCCGCGAGTACGAACAGTTCACCGAGGGCTTCCCCGGGCTCAACGGACCGTTCCGCGAACCGCTTCTTCAGACCGTCTGCCCACCCCGTCACGACCGTACTCGCCGTGATGCCAACTCTGAGGACCACAAACGCCGCTCCGAAGAGGTTCGGTACCAGCAACTGCGCTGCAAGAATCGAGGTCCCGAACTGGGAGCCGGCCTGAACGACCTTGAAGAGGGTCGATTTCAGCGTCTCGAGGGACAGGTCGAAATCTGACATATGTTCGAACGAAACCTCTTGCGAATCACCTCGCTGTCCAGCAGCGAAATGCCCATTCGTTGCTCGAGTTGGCGACGCGGACCTGACGTTACGGTGGACGAACGCGAAATCGTCTGCTACGCGGAGGACCTACCGTTCGTGGAGTAGCGTTTCCAGATTCTCGCGCACGTGTGCCTCGTCGTGATTGTCGACGTACCAGTCGATCGTCTTCTTCATGCCCTCAGCGAGGGTATACTGTGGTTCCCACCCGAGAAGTTCCTCCGCTCGAGTGGTGTCCGCGGCACGATGCCGAACGCCGACCGGCTTCTCGGTCATGTGATTGATTTCGTCCGGATGCCAATCCAACGAATCGAAGATTGCGTCCGCTACCTCGTTGATAGAGATGTAGTCCGGAATACCAGCGTTCACGGGAGTCCCGTCGGTTATCTTTTCATTCGCGAGGACGAGCGCGTTGACGATGTCCTCCACGTAGGTGAAGTTCCGTGTTTGCTCACCGTCACCCCAGATTTGGTAGGGGTCCTGCTTGGCAAATGCTTTCGCGATGAGTGCGACGATGGCGTGAGTCTCGTTTTCGCGTGGTCCGTAGGCCGTGAAGATGCGGACCGAACTTGCATCAACGCCGTACTGTTCATGGAACGCCTGCAGCGAGCGCTCGCCCATGAGCTTAGCCCACCCATACGCTTCGTCGGCGTAGGCGCCGCCGCGCTCGTCGAAGCTTACCATGTCCTCGCGGAGTCGACGTCGCTCCTGTTGGATGTCCGTAGGATACGTACACGCACTGGAGGCGAACGTAATCTTCTCAACGTCGTTCTTGACCGCGGTCTCGAACACGATGTTGTCGAGTGCCATGTTCGTCGCGCAATTCGCCGGATAATTCGAGATGTACCCCCGACCACCGTGATCTGCGGCGAGGTGGAACACCCTGTCGATGTCCTCCGTGGCCTTAGAGGCAAAGTCATAATGCTTGAGGTTCCCGTCGAAAACCTGAATCTCGTCCTCCACGGCCGCGAGGTTATCGAGCTCTCCGCTCGAGAAGTCATCTGCTACGCGGACGTCCGCACCCCGGTCGACGAGTTCTTCGACGAGATGGCTACCGATGAACGATGCACCACCAGTGACGAGGACGCTATCACCGGAAACGCTCATTGCGAATCACCCGGCACCGCCGTGGCACTCTCGACGTCCAGCTCTTCCGAAGCGTATCGATAGACCTCCCTAACCCCTTCCTCGAGCGACACGCTTGGACGCCAGTCAAGCGCATCGTGCATCTTCGAATCGTCCGCTGCGTACTTGTCGGTCCCCGTGGGTTTGGAGAGGTCGTGTGCGATCTCGAGGTCCTTCCCCGAGATGTCGATGATAGTTTCAGCGAGCTCGTTCATCGAGACAACTTCGACTGCGTTCCCGAGGTTGATCGGCTCTCCGTCGACCTTCCGGTCCATCGCGCGGAGCATCCCCTCGACGAGGTCGGTAACGTAGATGAAGCCCCGCTCCTGGGTTCCGTCGCCGAACAGTTCAATCTCTCCACCCTCATCTGCTTCGAGGACCTTCCGACAGAGAGAGGGGATGACGTGGCTACTGTCCGGGTCAAGACTCTCACGTGGTCCGTAACAGTTGAAGATGCGGACCATTCCTGTGCTCAGGTCGCAGTCCTCGTGATACGCCTGACACGCGACTTCGCCCAGTATCTTTGCCCACCCGTACGTGCTGTGGGGATTGGCAGGAATAGCTTGCTCCTCAGAGAACCGGTTGAGTTCGTCGTGCTGTTGGCGGTAGATGCACGCACTCGACGCGAAGAGGAAGTTCTCGACGTTCTGGATGCGTGCTGCTTCGAGCATGTGCTGGTTCATCAACACGCTGGGCGTGAGTCCCCCGATGTTTTCGCGCTGGATGTAGTGGATACCCCCGACGCTTGCAGCGAGGTGAAAGACGTGGTCCACGTCCTCGGTCGCCTTCATGCACCCCTCCTGGGTGGTCAAATCTGCTGGCACGAGCTCGATGTCCGCTTCGAGATGAGATATGTTGTCTAGGCTTCCGCGAGAGAAATCGTCGGCGACAACTACGTCCGCTCCTTCGGCAACGAGCCGTTCTGTCAGATGACTTCCGATGAACCCTGCACCGCCGGTCACTAGCGTCTTGGAGTCCTCCCAATCCATACGTGCAATCGCTGTTAGCAACTGTATATACCTTCTGTTTGGACGCCTGCAACGGCTCAAGATTCCGAAACTGATAGGTCGGGGGCAGGATGAGGTGGCTATATGTCGAGTAAGTCGCCGCAGGGGGGAAACATCCGGATATTGACGGAATATTTCAGTCCGGAGGAGACCTCGACTGCGCAGTTGATGACGGACCTTGCGACCGGTCTCACGGATAGATTCGACGTGGAGGTCGTGACCGGACTTCCTAACTATCACGAATCAGACATAGATGCAGACGTTCCGCGACGGGAGACGTACGAAGGCGTCTCGGTTCGCCGACTCCGTGGAACCCGGTTCCATAAGGATAGACTACTTCTCCGAGTTGTGAACTGGTTCACATTTGGGATCCTGGTGCTCGTATACCTGTTGCGCCACGGAGACCGGAATGAAACGAACCTCGTACTCTCAAACCCACCCATCCTCCCCTTCGCGACGTACCTCGCGAAGCGTGTCCGCGGCACCCAGTACGCGTACCTCATCTACGACATGTACCCTGACATGCCCGTCGAGCTCGGATATCTCTCCGAGAACGGTATGGTCGCGCGAGCCTGGGAATACGCCATCCGACACGTATACCGTGATGCGGACCGCATCGTGGTCCTCGGCGAATCGATGGAAAGACGTCTCGTCGAGAAGATGGCTGACGATCCAGGGTTCGACCCTGAGAAGGTCGTGCAGATCGCGAACTGGGAAGACGACTCGTTCATCGAACCCATGGAGAAGTCCGAGAACGAATTCTCGCGGGAGCACGACCTGCGAGACAAGTTCACGCTGCTGTACTCGGGTAACATCGGTCGATACCACGACGTCGGGACGGCGATCGATGCCATCGACGAACTGGAGGACCGCGGACGCGACGACATCCAGTTACTCGTGATTGGTGAGGGCGGCCGCAAGGAGATGTATCAGGAACGCGTTCGAGAGAAGAACATCGAGAACGTCCGCTTCCTCCCGTTCCAACCCTACGAACGTCTCCCCGAAAGTCTAACGAGTGGTGACGCTTCCCTCGTCACGACTGACCCTGGAATGGAAGGAATCTGTGTCTCCTCGAAACTTTACTCGTCGTTAGCTGCTGGTGACCCCATACTTGCTTTGGTCAGTCAGACTGACGAGGTTGCACGCGTCGTAGAACGGTCCGACTCTGGGGCCCAAATCGACCAAGGGAAAGCGAATGAGGTGGCAGACGTGCTAGAATCGTGGGCCGATAACACAAGTCGTGTCGAAGAAATGGGCCGCAACGCGAGAGAGTGCTTCGAGTCGAATTACACGAAGGAACACTCGGTAGATGCGTATGCAAACCTGTTCGACGAAATGAAATCTAGGGGATGAATCAGTAGCCGTTCTCTCCGAATCTCGCCGCAAGTGGTTTCCAGTCGAACCGCGACAGGAGGTCGTCAAGACGCGATTGCGATCGAGAGATATTCGTGCGGTGCCTGATTCGAGCAGAAAGGGGTACGCCATCAACTGAAGGTTGCTCTGTGTCGAGCTCCCACGGGTGGATATAAAAAATGTACGGCTGACGTTTGCTGATTCGTTCCACCCCACGTCGGAATATCTTGTACGGGATGAAGCGGAACCACCCGCCACCTGCCCATGGAATGTTCCGCCCGAGAAGTTCGATTGTTGATAATTGTGCCTCGGTCATTGTCGTTTCCTCCGGGGTTACGAAGACTTCGTCCGATGTGAAATCCAGACTACGATACCGATCGTGTACGACCGCGTCGTGTGAACTTGAGTCGTACGTATACCCTAGGCGCTCCAACTCCTGAATCGCCCTCTCCGTGATGGAGAACGCGGGTGCACGGTACCCACGAATGGGTTGGTCGACGAGGTCACTCAGCACGTCGTGGGCATGTTCGAGATCGGCGCGAAGTTCCTCGCGGGAGAGTTCATAGAGCAACTCGTGGCCGTACCCGTGGCTGGCGACTTCGTGGCCTGCAGCCTCGATATCTCTTATGAGGTCGGGTGCTCGTTCCGCGACCCAGCCGAGCACGAAGAAGGTTGCAGTTACGTCATGTTTCTCGAACATCTCGAGAATCGATCTCGTGTTCTTTTCTGCACGAAACTCCCTGTCGTCCCAGGTTTCCCGAGAGATACCGGGTTCAAGATTATGCGTGTGGAACCAGTCTTCGACGTCGACTGTCATGTAGAAATCGTTCATAATAGATTCCTCCCTCGATCCTGGAGTTCCCGTCTTTCTGCTCGCGTCGGGAACGAGAAGTAAGAGCTTTCGCCGGTGAGGGCGCGCTCTGTGACCTCGTCTCGGGCAACGTCGCCGAGTGCGTAGGCGGCGGCGCGGCCGCCGCGACGCTTGCCTTCGAGGATGACGTCGTCGAGCGTGTCGTCGGCGGTGACGGGGAACGAGTCCGAACGGACGGCGTTGCCGCGGTCGAGTTCTTCCTCCATCGTGTGGACGGTGACGCCGATCTCGTCGTCGCCGTGGTAGAGCGCCCAGAACGTCGGCATCATGCCGCGGTACTTCGGGAGGTCGGCCGTGTGGACGTTCAGACAACCCCAGTTCGGGGCGTCGAGGACGTCGACCTCGAAGATCTCTGGTGCCGACACCGACAGGACGACGTCGACGTCGCGTTCCCGAAGTCCGTCGACGAACCCGTCGTCGTTGACGGTGTTGCGTTCCTCGACGGGGACGTCGTTCGCGGCGGCGACCGTCGCGACCGAGAACGCGTTATCGCCGATGCCGTCCATGACCGTCCGGTAGGCGTACTGGAGACTGCGGATCGCGAAGTTCCGTGGGCCGTAGAAGCGGAACATCCGACGGGCGAGGTCGACGGTCCGCTCGTCGAACGGTCGCAGGCAGACGACGCGGTCCACGACGACGTCGTCGTCGAGTGCGTCGAAGAAGGCCTCGAAGAAGTGGGGGACGTAGAAGGGATCGTCTTGTGTGACGACCGTCGTTCGCAGCGTCATCGGTACGGAACGTACCGGGTCGAACTATAAAACGTCTGTAGTTCGTTGTGGACGGCGATGGCGCTGCCGGCTGGTCGGTCGGCGGTCGCTTCGGGTCGTGGAGCAGGTCCCTCGCCTCGGTGGCTTTCTCTGTGTCTCTCGTGTTCCGGTATCTCTTTGGCTGCGTACCGTCGAGGTGCGGACCAAGATGCGTGCGTTACTTACCGGCGGTGGCGGGTTCATCGGATCGCACTTCGCGGAGTACCTGCTCGCGGAGACGGGGTACGACGTCCACATCGTGGACGACTTCTCGACGGGCGTGCCCGGGAACGTCGCGGGGTTGCGCGAGGACGACCGCGTGGACGTGGACGAGCTGGACGTCCGCGACGAGGCGGCGATGCGGGAGGCGGTTGCTTCGGCGGACGAGGTGTATCACTTCGCGGCGGCGGTGGGCGTCGAGAAGGTCGTGAACGAGCCCTTGCTGTCGCTCAAGACGAACGTCGAGGGGACGCAGAACGTCCTGGACCCGGCTGCGGAGGACGGGACGCCCGTGTTCGTCGCGTCGTCGTCGGAGGTGTACGGGAAGTCTTTGGACGTGCCGTTCGACGAGGACGACGATCGCGTGCTGGGTCCGACGACGGTCCCGCGGTGGGGGTACGCGAACGCGAAGGCGCTCGACGAGTTCCTCGGGCTCGCGCACCACCAGGAGAACGGGCTACCGGTCGTCGTCGGACGGTTCTTCAACATCGTCGGGCCGCGCCAGGTCGGCGATTACGGGATGGTCATTCCGACGTTCGTCGAGCAGGCACTCCGAGGTGACCCAATCACGGTGTATGGCGATGGTACGCAGACCCGGAGCTTCACGCACGTCCAGGATGCGTGCGAAGTCGTCTTCGATCTCATGCAGACCGACGCTGCGACCGGTGACGTGTTCAACGTCGGGTCCTCCGAGCCGGTGACGATTAACGAACTCGCGGACCGCGTGAAGGCAGCGGCGGGCTCCGATTCCCCGGTCGAACACGTGCCGTTTGACGAGGTGTACGGCGACGACTTCGAGGAACCCCCGCGACGGTATCCGGCGACTGAGAAGCTGGAATCCGCCCTCGGGTACGCGCCGGACACGGACCTCGAGACGATTCTCGCCGACGTGGTCGAGGAGCAGAAAACCAAGCTTGAAGTATAGTTCGCGCCGAGGATAGCGTCATGGGTTCGATGCTCGACGCCATCGATGCGGGTGATGCGTCGCTTGGCGTGGTGGGTCTCGGGTACGTCGGTCTTCCGCTGAGCGTTGCGTTCCAGCAGGCGGGTCTGGACGTGGTCGGCTACGACGTCGATGCGGAGCGCGTCGACGCACTCAGGGAGGGGGAGAGCTACGTCGAGGACGTCTCCGGGGACGCCCTCGATGCCGCGCTCGCGAACGGATTCACGCCGACGACCGATGCGGACGCGCTCGGTGACTGTGCGGTTCTCGCGTTCGCCGTCCCGACGGGCGTGAATCCGGATGGTACGCCTGACGTGTCGGCGGTGGAAGCAGCCGTGGAGACCGCGACAGCGCAGCGGGCGCCTGGCGAGGAGACGTTGTTCGTGGTCGCGAGCACCGTCTATCCGGGTACTGTCGGCGACGTCGTTCGCCCTGCCATCGAGCGAGGTGGTCTCGATTCGGATGACGCGCTCGTCGCAGTCGTCCCGGAGCGCCTGAACCCCGGCAGTGCGTTCGAACTGAGCGATATCCCCGTCGTCGTCGGGTCGGACACCGAACGTGGAGTGGCTGTGGCGTCGGCGTTGTTCGACGAGGTCGCCAAGACCGTGCATCCGGTGTCCTCGACGCAGGTTGCTGCCGCGTCGAAACTCCTCGAGAACACGTACCGACTCGTGAACATCAGTCTCGTGAACGAACTCGCGGCGGTCGCCGACGACTTCGACGTCGACATCTGGGAGGCCATCGAGGCGGCGAGCACCAAACCGTTCGGATTCCAGGCGTTCTACCCCGGTGTCGGCGCTGGCGGGCACTGCATCCCCGTCGACCCGAAGTTTCTCTCGTGGCGAGCGCGCCAGGAGGACGACCGCCTCGCGATGGTCGAGACCGCGGCCGAGGTCAACGACCGGATGCCGTCGCGAGTCGCTGCTCGCACCCGCGACGCGCTCCGTGCGGACGACATCGCCCCGAACGAAGCGTCCGTGCTCGTGGTCGGATTGACGTACAAACCGAACGTCACGGACTATCGGAACTCGCCGGCCGTCGCGGCGTGCAACCGACTCGCAGACACCTGCGGGACGGTCGCCGCGTACGACCCGGTCGCCGCGGACGCGCCGGTCGACGACGGCGTGGACGTCCTCACGACGAGGCCAGCCTACGGTGACTACGACCTCGTCGCCGTGTTCGTCGCGCACGACGTGCTTGATACGGACGCTATCGTGGCCGAATCCTCGCGCGTGTTCGACTCGACGAACTCTCTCGACGCGAGCGCGAAGACGGTCCTGACGTTCGCAGACGGGACCCTCCCGAGCTATCGTCGGAGCGCACCGACCGCGTCCGACAAGACGTCGTAGAGCTCCCGGCCGACGATCTTCCCGTCCAGCCAGAACGATTGCCGGTGGATGTACTCGAGGTCGTTCTGTAACTTCTCGGCGGGCTCGTGTCCCGTCACGCCTCGAATCTGCGCGAGTCCCGTGAGCCCCGGTTTCACGAACCAGCGCTGGGGCCACCGGGGGACGCCGGATTCGAACTCGTGCTCGATATCGGTCTGCGCGGGCCGCGGGCCGACGACGCTCATGTCCCCGACGAGGACCGACCAGAGCTGGGGTATCTCGTCGAGGTGCGTCGTCCGGAGGAACCGGCCGACGCGCGTGACGCGCGGGTCGACCCCGCCTGCGTCCTCCTCGCTTATCTTCACGCCGGACTCGTCCTCCGCGTTGGCGACCATGCTCCGGAACTTGTAGAACCGGAAGGTGCCACCGAACCGGAACGTGCGGTCCTGCACGAAGAACACTGGTCCTGGGCTATCGAACTTGATCGCGACAGCGATCGCGACCGTCACTGGAAGCGTTACCAGCAGTGCGAGAGCGGCGAACGCCACGTCGAACGCTCGCTTCAGGACGCGGTCCTGCGCGTCCCACGGTTCGAGGTTCGTCTCCACGAAGTGGTCGTCGGCGTTCGACCGCTGCTCGCCGCTCGCGAGCCCGCGTTCGCGGGCTTCCGTGAGGACGAGGTTGTCGTAGGACCGCTCGACCTCTGCGACGACGCCGTTGTCGTAGCACGTCTGGAGGGCGCCGAAGAAGTCGCCGCGGTCCGGGTCCTCGAACGCGAGGAGTGCGCGGTCGACGTCGTGGTCCACGAGCACGTCGTCCAGCCGCGGGAGGCCACCGAGATGCTTCACGTCGTCACCACCGAAGCCGTCCGCGAGCACGCGGCCGTCCTGGGTCTCGCGCTCGGACTCGTTCGCGTACCGGCTCATCGGCGAGACGTACCCGAGGAGTTCCTCTGGATGGCTCTCGACGAGGTCCTCGATGCGTTCGGGGTCGTCGCCGACGACGATTCTCGTCTGTCCATCGGTCGAGTCCGACTGCCGTAGCAGGGTGACGACCAGCGGGACGGTCGCGAGTAGGACGCCACCGAGCGCGAGCAACATCAGTCGCGGCAGTGCGTACGTGTAGTCGAAGTATCCGATGGCGGCGAGCGACACGACCGCGTAGAGGACGCGCTTCCCAGCCACTCCGAACGTCTCGATACCACGCGAGGGTTTCGGCTTGAAGAGGGGGAACGACCATGCGAACACGACGATGAGCGTAGTTGCGACGACCGGAATCAGCGCGTCGCCGTCGTACGTCGTAACCGGCAGATTCGAGAAGAGCGGGATCGTGCCGACGGCGCGCTGGACGCTCGCGGTGTTCGCGACGACGCAGGCACCGACCACGAGCGCCAGGACGGCGCTGATACTCGTGAGGCGGTACCGGAACCCGGAATCCATTGTCGCCTAATCGGACACGATACCGTATAAGCTCTTATATCGCGTGGGCTGAGCCGCTTCCGGAGCTGGTGGCGAACGCTCGAAGTCGAACGCGTTCCGAAGCTCGTTCCCTGTAATGCACGCGCCACGGGCAGCGCTCGACACCGTCATGTTGCGCGAGGAGCCGTTCGTCGTGTCGACGCTGACCGCCGTCATCGTGCCGTGGAAGCCTCGTCCGATGGTGAACGCGTCGCCGTCGACGTCGAGCGAACCGCGCCACGTCGCGGTGTCGACGACGTCGCCGTCGAGGAGGAGCTCGACGGCCTCTCCGTCGCGACGAAGCGTTGCGTCGTGGAACTGCTGGTCGTCGACCCGCGGCCCCGTCAGGACGACGGCGTCCTCGCCGTCGCCGATGGCAGCCACGAGTCGGCCTTCGGCCATCGCGAGCTGGTAGCCGTCGGTCTCGCGATAACTCGTCACCGGCCCGTGGAGTGCCAGACGCGGATACTTGATGTCGTTCTCGTAGTCCGTCGACGCGTTCGTCTTGAACTCGACGGTCAGTGCGAACGACTCGGCAGTGTCGACGCCGACCGTCGCGTTCGGTGCTTGCACCGTCTGGCTCGGTCTGAGCGAGATACCGGTCCCGCTCGCGTCGGTCGTCGTCCACGTCCCGCCGCGGAGCACGCCGTGATTCCCGTTCTCCGTCTCGTACGCGACGTCTCCCGTCCCGTTCTCGAACGCCCACACTGCACCCGACCCGTCGAAGAGGTCGTATCGCTCGCTATCACGGATCGCGGTCGGGTCTATCGAGACGGTTCGATCGCCGACCTCGTACGTCGACGCGTACGGGACGGTGAGACGAACGACGCCGGCGGCGAACGGTTCGACGGTCCGCTCGTACGTCACCTCGTGCCCGGAGACGTCGACTGTCGTCGACGCAGTGACGGGTGCATCATCGGGAGCTGGTGCGATGATCGTCGCACCTGGCACGACCTCGAACAGCTTGAGGCTGGCGTCGGGCGACGCGTAGATGGCTCGGTAATGCGATAGACCGGTCGACGAGTTCGACGCACTCCCCCAGTGACCGTGTAATCGTGCGTGCAAGCTGTCGTCAGACAGATTGGCGTTCTGCAGGTCCTCCGTGACGACGAATCCCGCTCTCGAGTCTCGCCGCAACTTGTTGTACCACGCCTTCCCATCGCTCGCCGACAGGAACGCTTGGTACTCGGAGCGGGCGTACGCGTACGAGCGAGACTCGCCGTTCACGAAGTAGTTGTAGAGCCGATTGTACCCCCAGCGACTGAACACGTAGTTCTCGGGATAGCGCCGGTCGTGGCTTTCGGCGACCGAATCAGCCGCCTGTACCGCCTCGACGGTCCCGTCGTCGACGGTAACCTTCGACACCTGAAGCGGTGTCTGGACGGCTCCGAGACCACCAACGAGCACGAACAGGACTGCTATCGAGACGACCGTCGACCGAGCGGGCAACGACGGCCGCCAGGCGGCTTCCTCGGCAGCGTCGGCGTCGAGGACGGCTGGCCGCGTTGGCGTGATGTCGACGACCGAGGCGAGATGGACGAACCCGACGCCGGTGAAGATAGCGAGGAACGCGGCGAGCTCACCCGCGAATCGCACCTGGATGATCGCCAGGGCCAGGAACCACCAGGCGTAGACGACTGGCGCAGTCCACGTCGCGTTCGAACCTCGGGCGACGGTCGCGGTGACCCAGGTGAGGTACGGGAGGCCGACGAAGAACGCGAGGCCGAACGCGAGCACCGGCCCGAAGAGGGAGCCGGCGGCGGGACTGAAAAGCGACTTCGATTCCGCGATGTCCGGCGACGAAAGGAGGAACGCGAGCCGTGGGGCGAGCGCCGCTTCGAGGCCGGGAATCGTCACGACGGCGACTGCTGTGACGACGACGCCAGCGACGACCTCGACGGCGAGGACCTCTCGCGGGCTTCGGTCGTATCGCTGGCAGACGGCAGCGACGCCGGCGACGGCGACGACGCCCGCGAACAGGAGGGCCGGCGTCGCGGCGACGACGGTCGAATGCCAGCCGAACGTGGCGTGTGCGGCGAACGTCATCGCCCCGGCTCCAGCGGTCCCAGCGATGACTGGCATCAGGGACTGAACTGGGTCGTTCTCTGTCCGTACGGACCGAACGGCCCGAACGACGGCGTACAGTCCGACCGGCACGGCGAGCAACGGCCCCGCCTCCCACGCCAACACCTGTCCGGTCACACCCACTGCGATCAGTCCAGCAGCGACGATGTCTTCGGCCGTACGGCCACCGCTGGCGCGTTCGGCGAGGAGGACGCCCACCAGCGTCGTCCCCAGCCAGACGTAGTCGAACGCGTGATGGTCAGCGAATCCGACCGCAGTACGGAGTGCGTGTTCGGGCGTCACTGCGAGTATCACGATCGCTGCCAGGGCGACGCGTCGGTCGGACGTCAGGAGGCGCACGGCAACGTACAGCAGGCTGGCGACGACGACGGCCGCAACGACCGGGTACCACGCCAGCACGCCGCCTGCAGCACTCGCTCCACCGAGGACGCTCGTCCACCACGAGAGCATCGCGACCAGTAACGGCTCACCGTCCGCCATCGCTCCCATCGACGTCCCGAACGCCGCGTCGAACGGTCCCGATGCGTTCGCCGTCACGCGCTCCGTCCAGTAGCGATACAGATACGGGTCGTTCCCGAGCAACACGACCAGGCCCTCCCGGAAGACGGACTGGAACGCGACCAACCGCATGAGCACGACCGAGGTAACGGCGAGGACGACCGAGACGGCCTCCTCTCGGCCCACACGCCCCGTAATCGAAGGGAGCTCGAACGCCCCGTCCGTTGCGTCCACCCCGTCCACGTCCCCGTCGAGTACGCCACGAACGGCATCCGGATCCGAGAGGCAGTATCCGTCCCCGGCGTCCTCGACGATGCCACGGGAGACGAGTTCGCCGAAGCGTCCCGAGTCCACGGGGACGTCGTCGAACGCCCACGTCTCGGTCTCCGCGTCGACCGCCAGCACTGCGCGCAGGTCGCCCTCCGCGTCGTCGCGGTCCTCGAGGAACGCCTCGGTCCGCTCCCGCACCTCGTTCATGTTCCACGACGTGACCCGTTTGGGCATAAGCCCTGTGTAATCCACGCCCCCGGGTCGACGAACGAGCGCGCCGACGAGACTCGCGACCGTTACCGGGTGGAGAGATCCCGGATACCGTCTTCCAGCTCGACGGTCGTCTCGAACTCGAGCTGGTGCCGGGCTTTGGTGTCGTCGCCGTAACTTCGAGCGATGTCGCCGGCGCGCTCCTCGACGTTGACGATATCGGCGTTCGAGTCGACGTGCTCGACGACGTGCTCGGCGAGCTCGAGGACCGACGTCTCTGTCCCCGTGCAGACGTTGAACGCCTCGCCGACTGCGTCGGTCGTCGCTGCGGCGAGGTTCGCTCGGACGACGTCGGAGACGTGAACGAAGTCCCGAGTCTGGGAGCCGTCGCCCTCCACGGTGACGTCCTCGCCGTTACGTGCTTGTTCGAGGAAGATGGAGATGACGCCGCTGTACCCACCGCCGTCGCCCTGACGCGGCCCGTAGACGTTGAAGTAACGGAGGGCGACGGTCTCCAACCCGTAGAGTTCGTTGTAGAGGCGCGCGTATTCGTCCACGGTGGCCTTCTGGACACCGTACGGCGATTCGGGGCGTAACCGGTCGGTTTCAGCGAGTGGTAACGAAAGTGGGTCTCCGTACACTGCACAGCTGGATGCGACGACGACGCGGGCGTCCTCCTCGCGGGCGGCTTCGAGCACCGCGAGCGTGCCGTCGACGTTCACCGCGTCAGTCGTCATCGGGTTCTCGACGCTCGCGGGCACGCTCACGTTCGCCGCCTGATGGAACACGACGTCGACGTCCTTCGTCGCGTGTGCGACGAGCTCTTCGTTGCGGACGTCCCCGTGCACGAGTTCCACGTCGTCCGGAAGGCGCGCCACCTGTCCCGTCGAGAGGTCGTCGAGTACCCTGACCTCGTTCTCCTCGACGAGCGCGTCCACGAGGTGACTCCCGATGAAACCCGCACCGCCCGTAACCAGAACTGTCCGATCCACGAGATTCTGTTCACTCATTCTCCTTGACGTTCGCTACCCGCTCGAAAAAGCATCACGTTCACGTCACCAGTCGCGGCGTCGCGTAGTCTCAGGGACCCTCCGGTCCCAGCCGGTCTCGTCGAAGCGCCGTCGTCACTCGAGGTACCCGAGGTCTTGGAGTTGTTCGGCGATCTCCTCGAATTCGGCTTCGGTGAGGCCGTCTGATTGTTCGTGTTGGATGACGATGCTGCGGAGGAGGAAGCGGACGAGGTCTGAGGTGCTGGAGAAGCTGGTGCCTTCGATGGTTTCGTCGACGCGGTCGGCGAGGTCTTTGGGGATGGAGACGGTGGTGTAGTCGGTCATGGTGGTGGTGTGGGGGTGGAGGGTGAAGGGGTTTGCGTCCGCGGACGGTCGGGTGATGGGGCGTCGGAGTGGGTGCTGAGTCGGAACAGTTTCTTTGGGGTTCGGGTGATACGGGCGGGTATGGGGATGCGGCCGCCTGCTGACGACGACGACGAGGAACCGGCGACTGTGGCGTTCGGTATCGCTGCGGTCGACGACTGGCTCGAGTCGTTCGACGTGTCCTATCCGGCGTCGAAGCGCGAGCTCCGGGAGTCGGTTGGGCACGTCGAGGTACCGTACGATACGCGCGGGCATTCGGTCCGACTTGCGGAGGTGCTCGCGGAGGTGGAGGTCGAGGAGTTCGGTGACGAGCAGGAGTTGTTGAACGCGCTGCATCCGGTGTTCGAGCGGCGTCGGGAGCGTGGGGTGTCGGTCATAGAGCGCGTGCGGCGCGTGCTCCCGTTCTGAGGCGTTCGTGGGTGTGTTCTGGCGCGCTAGTTGTCGACTGCGTCGGCCGTGGCGCTGTGGTCTCGGTCGCTGGTTTCGGTGTCGTCTTCGGTGCTCTCGGTGCCGTCGGCGTCGTGGGCGTGCGGGGCGTGGTCGTCGAACGTCGTCTGGATGGGCGTTTTCGCGTCGCCGTCGGTCGTCCCAATCTCTTCGCGAGCGATGCGTTCGAGGCGCTGGCGTTGTTCCTCGTGGAGGGAGACGAGGAGGTCGGCGAGGACGCCGAAGATGAGGAACTGCGCGCCGAGGACGAAGATGAAGCCGCCGGCGGGCGCGAGCACCTCGTGGGGGACTCTGTTGACGAACCAGTCGTAGAGGACGAAGGCGCCGATGATGGTCCCGACGAGGGTGAGGACGCCGCCGATGCTCCCGAAGTAGAACAGGGGGTTGTGGGTTTTCGCGCGGAGGTAGAGCGTGAGGAGGATGACGCCGCCGTCTCTGAACGGTCGGAGGTTCGATTCGCTGGCGTCGGGTCGGGACACGTACGTGATGTCGGTGACGTGGATGCGGTGGTCGTTCCGGCGGGCTTCGACGGCCATCTCGGTCTCGATTCCGAAGCCGTCGGCGTTGAGGTTCATCTCGAAGAACGAGTCGCGGGTGAACGCGCGGTAGCCCGAGAGGATGTCGCCGAGGTGCTGGCCGTGGATGGCGTTGAAGCCGTGGTTGATCATGCTGTTCCCGAACTGGTTGAGGCGCGGCATCGCGCCGCGTTCCATGTCCGCGAAGCGGTCGCCGACGACGTGGTCGGCGCGTCCTTCGAGTATCGGTTCGAGCATGCGGTGGGCGTCCTCGGGGAGGTACGTGCCGTCGCCGTCGAGCATGAGGACGACGGGTTTGTTCGTGTAGGCGACGCCGTCGCGGACGGCTTGGCCTTTCCCGGAGCCGCGGCCGCCTTCGGTCTGGGTGATGACGGTGGCGCCGGCGTCGCTGGCGAGTTCGCGCGTGCCGTCGGTGGAGTGGCCGTCGACGACGAGGACGTCGTCGAACCCTTCGGCGTGCATGCCGGTGACGACCTCGTCGATGGTTTCGGCTTCGTTGTAGGTCGGCACCAGCACGCAGACGTCGTCGTACTCGCCCATTCTCTCTCGGGGATGCTCGCCACAGCGGGAAAAACCCTCGCGTTCGCTCGGCGGTCGATAAGTGGCTGGCTGAGGGTTGGCGGTCGATAAGTGGCTGGCTGAGGGTTGGCGGTCGATAAGTGGCTGGCTGAGGGGTGGCGGTCGATGGTTGGCTGTCCGACGATTGGTGGTTGATAGTGGCTGTCCGATGGTTCCGTGGGCGGGATGCCGTCATCGTTTTGCGTGCTGGCGGGGAACGCGGGGGTATGAACTGGCTGGTCGTGGTCGCGGGCGTGGCTGTGGCGGTGACGTTCGCGCCGTATCTCGCGTTCGGGGTGGTCTATGCGCTCAAGCGACCGTCGGGGTCGCCGGCGGCGAAGGAGCCTGCGGAGCCGAACGTGAGTATCGTGCTGCCGACGTACAACGAGTCGGGTATCGTCGAGAAGAAGCTCGACGACGTGATGGCGCTCGACTATCCGATGGAGAAGGTCGAGCTCGTGGTGGTGGATTCGTCGGACGACGAGACGCGCGAGATCGTCCGCGAGTACTTCGCTGACCGCGAGCACCCCGAGTTGAACCTCATCGAGGAGGACGAGCGTCGGGGGCTCGCACCTGCACTCAACGACGCGTACGCGGCTGCGAAGTACGAGATGGTGGTGAAGACGGACTGCGATTCGTTGCTCCCCGAGGACGTGCTGCGGGAGGCTGCGGCGAACCTCGCTGACCCGGAAGTGGCAGCCGTCACGGGCACGAACGTCGAGGTCCTCGGTGGGAGTGACGTCGAGACGGGGTATCGGGGCGTGCAGTCGCACATCCAGACGCTGGAGAGCCATCTGGATTCGACGTTCATCTTCCACGGGCCGTTCTCGGCGTTCGAGAACGACGCCATCACGCCCATCGACCCGAACTCGCTCGCGGACGACACCGAACTCGCGCTGCGCATCCGTCGGCGGGGCGCGGATCACCGCGTGGTGTTCGACCCGGCGGTCCAGTACATGGAGGCGAGTCATTCGGCGTTCCGGAAGCGCCGCACGCAGAAGGACCGCCGCGGGATGGGCCTCATCCGGTTGCTCGCACAGCACCGGGACGCGCTCGGGGGGTACGGGAACTACGGGCGGGTGGTGCTGCCGTTCAACTGGTGGTTCATGGTGGTGTCGCCGTGGCTCGTGATGCTCGACGTCGTCCTCGTCGCGGCCGCGGTCGGCGTCGCGGTACAGCCGCTCGCTGGCGTCGGCGTGCTCGCGGCGCTCGGCGCGTTCGTCCTCCTCGGGTCCAGAGAGCTGCTCGGCCCGCTCTCGCCGCTGTACTCGCTGTTCGACACGCAGGTGTCGCTGTTCCGTGCGAGCATCGAGCTCCTCCGCGGGAAGGGCGACGGGACGTGGGAGGTCGACGAGGAACTCCGCGAAGCGTTCGACAACTGACGGGCTCGCCGCACCCCACGTCCCTGCACGCGCTCTTTCCCTCTCACCCAAGACACGAGAAATCGGGCGTTAGGGGCTGCCTACGGTGTCGTATGGGCGTCTTCTGGCCGTGGCACTTATGCCGGGTCGTGCCAAGGCGTAGACATGGAGTCTTCGACTGGAGAGATCATGGAAACGGTCGTACTGGCTGTCGCGGACGCGACCGAGCGCGACGCCCTGTCGCTCCCGCCGCTCGCCACGTCCATCGACCCGGACGTCCTGGACGCGGTCGTCGACGGTCCGGGGAACGGCTCGGTGACGTTCACGTACGCCAGTCAGGAGGTGACGGTCGCGCACGATGGGGACGTGAGCGTGTCGACCGTGCTCCCGGCGCGACGGGCGGGAACGCGGGCCGCGAGCGGTCCGGCAGGGGACTGACGGGACGGCCGCGAGCGTCGCGTCGCGGACTCCGCGGCGCTCGTCGCCCGGCGAAGGTTCTTGGGTGTGTCGGGCGAACGAGCAGGTATGCTCTCGGGGCTCTCGTGGTTGGCACTGGAGGTGAAGGACCTGGCTGCGGCGCGCGCGTTCTACGGTGAGACTCTCGCGATGGACGCGATAGCGGACGGGTCGCTTCCGGCGGCGCTCGCGGACGTTGGCGAGCAGGTGGCGTTCGCCGCGGGCGACACCGCGCTCGTGCTGCGGCGTCCGGACGCGGTCCCGCGCGGTGGCCTCCACACGCACTACGCGATGAGCATCCCGAGCGACGAGTACGACGACTGGTGGGATGCACTGGAGGACGCCGGGTTCGCGCTCGACGAGCACGTCTTCGGTGACGCGCGCTCGCTGTACTGTTACGACGACGACGGGAACTGCGTGGAACTCGGCCAGACGGACGTCGACGGGCCCGGTATCGACGGCGTGTTCGAGGTCGTCCTCGAAGTGACGGATCTCGACGCGGCGGAGGCGTTCTACGCGGCCCTCGGGTTCGAGACGGTCGACCGCGGCGCGGACCGCGTTCGCGTCCGGATGCACGGCCCGATGGCGCTCGAGCTCTGGGAGCCCCATCTCGGGCTCGCGGACGCTCGCGGCGGCGTGCACGTCGACCTCGGGTTCGCGACCGACGACCCGGCGGCGGCCGCGGCGGCGATCGCGGACCGCGTCGACGCCCGCGAACCGCTCACGGACGGCGAGGCGGGCGACGCGGACGCGACCGCAGTCCGCGTGCGGGACCCCGACGGTCACTACCTCACGTTCCACGAACGCTGACGAGACGACGCTCACGATTGATTCGCTGCTCGACGCATGTCACGCGCCGGGTTCTGGGGCGCGGACGGCGAGCGCGAGGCCGGCGAGTGCGACGACGAGCGCCGCGAGGAACGCGACCTGGTAGCCGTAGCGGGCGATGAGTTCGCCGGCGACGATCGGGGCGAGGAACGCGCCGAAGAGCCCGACGCTCGTCATCGTCGAGATGGCGGTGGTCGTCACCTCGGCGGGGACGACCTCGGTGACGTACGAGAACAGGAGGCCGAGCGCGAGCTGTATCGTGAACCCGGAGACGACGGTGAACGCGACGACCGCGGGGACGTCCGCGATGGCGACGAACCCGACGAGCGCGGGCGCGGTGCCGGCGAACGAGAGGACGACGACGGGACGGCGGCGGCCGTCGAACAGGCGGTCGGAGAGCACGCCGCCGCCGGTGCGGGCGACGACGCCGACCGCGGGGAAGAGGGCGGTGAGGGCGCCGGCGAGCGCGAGCGAGACGTCGAGTTCGCCCTCGAGGTAGCTCGGCAGCCACGTGTTGAGGAAGAGGTAGAGCGAGAACGCGAGGAACGAGAGCGCGGAGAGCGTCCAGACGGCGCGGTTCGCGAACACGTTCCGGAACTCGGCGCGCGTCGGCGCGGGCGTCTCCATGGCGCCGCGGAAGGACTCGCCGGTGGTCGCGGCGAGGAACGCGGTGACGCCGATGACGGCGACGGTAGCGAAGAACGGGAAGATGGCGGGCCATCCGAACGCGTCGGCGACGAGCGGGGCGCCGAACTGGCCGAACGCGAACCCGACGGGTGCGCTCGCGGTGAACGCGCTCACGGCGGTCGCGCGGACGTCCGCGTCGACGGCCTGCCCGACGAGGTCCGCGCCCGCGTTCCAGAACAGGACGTAGGCGACGCCACCGAGGACGCGGGAGGCGACGAGCGACCAGTACGCGCCCTCGGTCGCGGCCCGCCACCCCCAGACGCCGGCGACGAGCAGGCCGACGGCGGCCGCGGCGACGGCGTTCCGGACGTCGAACCGGTCGAGCGCGACGCCGACTGGGACGGAGAGGACGACCGCGGTCAGGTACATCACGCTCACGAGCCAGCCAGCCGCGGTCGGGCCGATGCCGAGGCCGTCGCGGACGAGCGGCACGACGCTCGCGGGCGCTATCTCGTACGCGCCAGCGGCCGCGGAGAGCACGAATAGCCCGCCGACGAGCCCGATGGTTCGCGGGTCTACCGCGCCGTTGGTTCGAGAGCCGTCGCTCACTGGGTTGACGTTCGCGCCCGGCGATATAATTCGACTGAAAGCGGTGGACGCGACCGCGGACGACCCGTCGTGGTCGTGGATGACGTCCTACCGTTCGTCGTCGTGGCTGTCGGCGTCGTCGGGTTCGTCCTCCCGTTCGTCGTCGTGGCTGTCGGCGTCGTCGGGCTCGTCCTCGCCCTGCGCGTCGTCGTCTCCGTTCGCTTCGCGTTCGGGGCCTTCGCTGTCGGTCTCGGCGAACTCGTAGTCGCCGTCGGTCGCTTGCTTCGCGCCCTTGGCCGCTTCCTTCGCGGCGTTCGTCTTGTCCTTGATCTCCTTCGAGCGCTCCTTGACCTCGTTGGATTGCTCGCGGACGCGCTCGGTCGTCTCGTCGACGTCGTCCGCGACGGACTTGACCTCGTCCGGGTCGACCGGCGGGTCGACGTCGGCCTCGGACGCGACCTCGTCGATGCTCTCGGCGGCCGTCCCGACCTTCGACCCGACCGCTTCGACCTCGTCGGCCGCGGACTGGACGGTCTCGGCGGTCTCCTCGAGTTCGTCAGCGGTCCGTTCGACGTCCGCAGCCGTGGTCTCGAGTTCGTCCGCGGCCTCCTGGACGCGGGCGCGACCGCGGTCGTAGCTCCGGGCGAGCGCGATGGTCTGCAGGAGGCCCGTGACGAGGAACAGCGCGAACGCGAGCATCCCGGCGTCCCACAGGACGTCCGCGAGTCCAGGGTCGAGTGCGACGACGTCGAACGCGACGACCGCGTTCGCGGCGAGGAGCACGACCGTCGCGACCAGCACCGCTCGCTGGAACCGCAGGTAGTTCCGGTCGACGACCACTCGCTCGACCGCGTTCCCGAACCGGCGAAGGAGACTGTCGCTCATACCGACACGTCGACGGCCGCACGTAAATAGCCGGTCGTGGCGCCTCCTCGAACGACGGTGGGGGACTGCCGACTGTGCTGGTGGGCGCTGCTGTCGTTGGAACGTCGCGATAGCAGGGCTCGAATCAGGATACGCCGGCCCGGTCGGCGTTCGGGGCTGGCAGTCAGAGGTCGCTCGTGTCGATGTCGATACCGGGCGGGGAGACGATGAGGAACCCGCGGAAGTGCACGAGCGAGCCGTCGTCCTCGCGGACGTCGCGCGCGAACCCGGCGGCGAGTTCGTTCACGTCGCCTTTGACGTCGAGGACGAGGACGTTCCCGTCCATGACGGTGTCGTACCACTCGCTGCCGGGTGTGGTGCCGTCGAGGACGCCAAGGCGGACGCTCCCGGTGAGGTCCGCGTCCTCGTCCTCGTCGTCGAGGTGGTCTTCGACGGCGCGGAGGTCGAGGTCGAAGTCGCTCATACACCACTCCTGGGGTGGCCTCGACTAAACAGTTCCGTCCGTTCGCCGCGCGAAAACAGCGTCCCTGGGCTCGCGATTCCGCGTGTTCGCGACGGTCGCTCCGGGGGCCGCGTCCGGGAATCCTTATCCGCGCTGCAGGCGTCGGGTCGGGTATGGGACTCGACGTTGACACGCCGCCGGTACCGGAGCTCGAGGAGGTCGACCCGAACGAGTACGAGGACGCCGAGATCGTCGGTGACACGGACTACAAGCGCGAGGAACTGGAGGTGTTCCTCCGCGAGGGTGCGTGGGAGCGTGCGTTCGACGAGTGGGCCGAGGACACGGACCTCGACGAGCGCGAGTTCGGTATCGCGACGGACCTGGCGATGTTCGCGGAGTTCGACTTCTTCTGGGACGGGTTTGCGGACCGCGTCGGCTATCACGCGCCGGGGATCCCGGAGGACTGGAAGGAGCGCGACTACCATCCAGAACTCGACGAGTGGAGTACGGTGTCGTCGCTGAACGCGTCGCTGACGGAGTTCGGGCAGGTGGTGTGTGACGTGCTCAAAGAGGAGTACGTGGACTGGGAGTCGGAGTACGAGCCGCCGGAGGACCTCCCGGACTTCTAGCGCCGCGTCACTCCCTGGCGACGCCGATGCTCCGCGGTTCGCCGTCGCACAGCGGGTCCGAGCACGAGTCCGAGGCGCTGTCGAGGCGGTCGCCGCAGCGAGTGCATTCGAACGTCTGTACCGTTCGTTCTGGTTTCGTGGTTCGTCCGTCCATCTCTGTACGTTAGATATTGACATGCACGGTAATAAGTCTGCTCCCGCGTGACGAACCAGTAATGATGCTGATCTACTGGCGGTGCGTGGCCAGAACGACGTGAGAAGGACGACCGCTCTCGCGGTCGGGTCGCGGCCCGGCCAGCCCGTGCGTGGCCGGGTCGCGGGACGGAATAGAGGTCTGCCAGGTCCTCGCTGCAGCGTGCCGTTACTCTCGTGCGACCCCGATGTTGCGCGGCGCGCCGTCACAGAACGGGTCGTCGCAGGTGTCCGCCTGACTCTCGAGGCGTGCACCGCATCGCACGCACTCGTACTCGGCCTCGCCCGGTGTGAACGCGTCAGTCCGTACCATCGTAGGAGGATGTGACCAATTCACAGGGTTAAGGCTTCCCCTGATACCACCCCATACCATCCCGGGGTGCCCATATTGTTTAATCACATACAAGGCGGTGTACGTTCGGTCAGTTCTGCGCCATCGCGCCGGCCGGGCACTGCGTCACGCGCCCCGGCGGCGTCGAGCGGGACTCAGGCGGTGGCGACGACGAGGAACGTCTCGGGGCGTTCGCTCGCGCGCTCGACGGTGAACCCGGCAGCTTCGAGGTCCTCGACGGCGTCCGCCGGTGAGAACCGCTCGTCGGTCGGCGGCCCGTCCTCGCCCGCACCGGTCGCGCTCCAGTCGACGGTCACCAGGCGGCCGCCGGGCGCGAGCACGCGCCGCAGTTCCGCGAGTCCGGCCGCGTCCGCGTACTCGTGGTGCGTCATCGTCGAGTACGCCGCGTCCAGCTCGTCGTCGTCGAACGGCAGGTCCGCGACCGCCGCCGTGACGAACGAGACGTTCTCGGGCGCACCCTTCTCGCGGTAGATGTCGTGCATCTCGCTCTGGACGTCGACCGCGTACGTCTCGCCGGCGAACGGCGCGACGTCGTCCGTGTAGAACCCCGTCCCGGACCCGAGGTCCGCGACGGTCTCGTCGCCGTCGAGCGCGAGCGCCGCGACGAGTTCCTCGGGCGAACAGTACCGATACCGCGACTCGTCCTCCAGCGCCTCCGCGCGGTCGACGGGGAACGTGTGGAATCCCATGCCTCGCCAGAGGACCCGGAGCCTCGTATCGGTACGGGTTCCGGACGGCCCGACGGCGGGGGCGTCGCCGACACCGCCCGAGAGGTTTACGTCTAATGTAAACCCCGTGAGGCTGGTGACGCGACCCTGGCCGCGTCTACCGGAGGTCGGGCGCGACCTCGTCGCCGAGCCGCTCGATGCACTCGACCATCTCGTCGGTGCCGACGCCGGGGTGGTACGTCCGGAAGATGAAGTGCGTGTCGTCGCCTAACGCCTCCCGGTACGTCTCGAGTTCCTCGACGACCTGCTCGGGCGTCCCGAATATCGCCTGCTCCTTGAGCTCCTGCTTGCGTTCGTCGTCCAGCTCCTCGACCGTCTCGCCGCTGAAGATCTCCGCGTACCGCCGCTGGATGTAGAAGTAGCCGTCCTTCATCGTCTCCCACGCCTCCTCCTCGGAGTCGCCGACCCAGCCGTGCTGGAGGACGTAGTTCGTGAACTCGCCGTCGACGTCCTCCTCCTCGCGGACGTTCGCGATGTCCTCGACGCGCTTCTTGAGGCCACCGACCGAGAGCTTCGACGGCGCACACCACGCGTCCGCCTCCCGGGCCGCACGCCGGACCGCGGGCTTCGCGCCGCCGCCGAGCATGATGGGGACGTCGTTCTCGACGGGCTTCGGCGTCACGTTCACGCTCGGGTCGACGTCGTGGAACTCCGCGTCGTAGTCGAGCGGCCCCTCGCTCCACGCCGCCTTCAGGAGGTTCACCTGGTCGGCGAGGCGCTCCACGCGCTCCTCCTGTGGGACGCCGAACGCGTCGAACTCCGCGGGGTTCGACCCGATGGCGAGCCCGAGCGTCACGCGGTCGCCAGCGATGTTGTCCGCGGTCGCGACGTCTTCCGCGAGCCGCACGCCGTCGTACAGCGGCGCGAGCGCGATGCACGTCCCGATCTCGATATCGTCGGTCGCGGCGGCGAGCGCGCCGAGACTCGGCATCGTCCCCGACAGGTAACCGTCCGCCATGAAGTGATGCTCGCTCACCCACACCGAGTCCAGGCCCGCGTCGTCCGCGGTGCTCGCCACGGTGAGCATCTCGTCGTAGAGCTCGTCCATCGAGCGGTCGTCGTCCGGCCGCGACTGACAGGTGAACAGACCCGTGCCGAGTTCCATACGACGACGTTCCAACGCCCGTATGAAAACTATTCGTGAAGCGGTCGCGTCGACGGTCGACCCGTCGCCGACGGCGGGTCAGTCGTCGCAGGGGGCCTCGCACGGCTCGCCGCGTTCGTCGCCGGACCGGGCCGCTGGCTCGCGGCTGTCGTCGCCCCCGCCGCGGAGCCGCCGGGTGGCGCGCCGGAGTTCCGCGGTGACGACCTGGCGTTCGACGAGCGCGACGCCCGCGACGACGACGAGGAACCCGGCGACGGTCACCGCGTCGACGGTCGCGTCGAGGAACAGCCAGCCGGTCGCCGCGGCGAACACGGGGACGAGGTACGCGACGAGGTTCGTCCGGACCGGGCCGACGCGCTCGATGAGGCCGAAGTAGAGCGCGTACGCGACCGCGGTCGACGGGATGGCGACGGCGACGATGCTCCACGCGGTCGCGGGCCCGACGTCGAGGACGGCCGCCTGCGGTTCGCCGACGCCGAGGCTGAGTGCGTGCAGGAGGAGTGCGCCGACGCCCATCGCCCACGCGGTCATCGAGACGCTCTCCATGTCGACGCCGACCCGCTGGAGGAGGACGCTCCCGAGCGCGACCGCGGCGGCCGCACCGAGGACGAGCACCTGCCCTATCGCGCTCGCGTCCCCGAACGTCGACGGCGACGGCTGGACGATGAGGACGACCCCGCCGAGGGCGACGCCGATACCGAGCGCGCCCAGCCACGACATGCGGTCGCCGAGCAACCACCACGCGAACACCGGCGCGAGTATCGGGTTCAGGCCGTACATCACGGACGCGGCCGCCGGCGTCGTCGTCCCCTGCCCGACGAACAGCAGGCCGTTGTTGAGGACGACGAGGAAGACCGCGGCGACGCCGATGCCGACCGCATCGGCGCGCGTTCGCGGGAGCCACGTCGACCGCGGCCTGGCGACCGCGACGTACCCCAGGAGGACGACGGCGGCGAGGTCGAAGCGGAGGCCCGCGAACAGCACCGGCGGGAGTTCCTGGAGCCCGGTCTTGATGGCAGCGAACGACCCGCCGAACAGGACCGCGAGGAAGACGAACAGGACGCCGTCGCGGTACCGCGACGGGACCGCCGCGCGCAGCGAGCCGAGCGCGCTCCCCGTCAGCGGAACCACCGACGAGCGAGTGTCCGAATCATGTCCCGTGCTATGGCTCGAACCCGGATAGGGGCTTCGTGAGAGACGCTGGCACGTTGCTCGAAGGGTTCGTGGACGAGCGCGACCGGGTCTCGCGGCGGCGACCCGGGTCGACCCCGGTCACTCCGCGGTCCGGAGGTGGTGGAAGACGTACGTCTGCACGTAGCCCGCGTACTCGCCGCCGAAGCGCTCGCGGAGCGCGCGACTCGTCTCCGTGTAGTTCCCGCGCTCGCAGTCGGGGTAGTGGTCGGCGACGACGGTCTGCATCCACGTGTCCAGCGGGATGGCTTCGAGGTACCCCAGCGAGAACAGGAGGATGCAGTCCGCGACCTTGTCGCCGACGCCGACGAACCGCGTCAGGTACTCGCGGGCGGCCTCGTACTCGCGCCCGAGGGCGTCCTCGGGGTGGGCGTCGCCGGCCGCGACCATCTCCGCGGTCCGCTGGACGTACGGCGCACGGTATCCGAGTCCGAGGTCGCGGAGGTCGCCCTCGGTGGTCGCGGCGAGCTGGTCGGGCGTCGGGAACGCGTGATACGTCTCCCCCTGGAAGGAGACGGCGTCGCCGTACGCGCGAGCGAGACTACTCACCATCTCGTGGATGCGTTCGACGCGCATCTGCGTCGAGCAGATGAACGAGATGAGGCACCCGAACGCCGGGTCGCGGACGAGCCGGAGCCCGGGGAACGCGCCGCGAGCGTCGTCGACGAGGTCGAGCGCGGGCGCGTCAGCGAAGATCGCGTCCAGGTCGTCGTCGAGCCGCAGCAAGCGGACGAGGCGGTCGTGGGCGTCCTCGGTCGACTCCCAGACGAGCGCGTCCTCGGTCTTCCTGACGCGAACGACCTCGCCGTCGGGGACCGCGTAGTACCACGGCGCGTCGTCGAGGTCGCGGTCGGTCGTCACGTCGCCAGCGTACGCGTCGCCGTCCTCGCGCCGCCAGAGGTACGACTGCCCGCTCTCGAGTGTCGCCGCGAGGTCGAGCCCACCAGCGAGGTCCGCGAGCGGGAAACGCCCGGAGTGCATACGAGACCGTCGGGGACCGCCCGGGTATCGGGCTTTCGGTCCCCGCCCATTCACGCGCGTTCCGCCACCCCGTCACCGGCCCGTCACCGAACGCTCCCCGCTGCCGTCCTGCGATACCCAGGGGGTAACGCCAACCTTGATACCGATGGCAGCGAAACCCACGGGCACGTATGGATTGCAGAGTCGTCGTCGAAGCGGCGGTGCCCGTGTACGACGTGTCGACGGAGGACGAGGCCATCCGTATCGCCATCTCGAAGACCGGCGCGATGCTGAACCCCGACCTCAACTACGTCGAGATAAACATGGGCGAGCGGGCGTGCCCGCACTGCCACGAGTCCATCGACCCCGCGTTCATCGCCGCCGACGAGAGCCTCGTCGCCCTGGAACTGGAGATGAAGGTGTTCAACGTCGAACGCGAGGAGCACGCCTCCCGGATCGCTCGCAAGGAGATCGGGAAGCAACTGGAGAACATCCCCCTCGAAGTGCTCTCCGTCGACGTCATCGACGACGAGGACGACGCCGAAGCCGACGGCGACGCCGACACTGCGAACGAAGACGAGGCCGAACCGGCTGACGAGAGCGATACCGCCGACGAGAGTGACCTCGCGGACGAGCGCAAGGCGGGAGACGAGCACGATGCCGACACTGCGAGCGGCGACGACGATGACGACGACGTCCTCCCGGAGTTCGAGGACCTCATCGACTGACGACGACCACGGAACGGTACCGGACCCCGCGACTGCAGCGTGATTCCTGCTCGAACCGTCTGGTGACGTATCATCAGGAGCGTGGCGCGCGCCTCGAGGAACGACCGAGTCGGTGTGCGTCGACGCAGCTGGGGCTGTTCGACGAGTAACTACGGTAGAACGCGGCTGAAGTCTCAGTCGGCGGTCGGAGCGACGGTCTCCGTCTCCGCCTCGTCGTCCATGTCAGAAGTGATGCCACCTGCGAGTGCAAACACCGCTGCCTTGTGATCGGTTTTGGATTTGTGGATCGACGTTGGTCGAATACCGAGGGACTCGTATTCCTCGAGGTCGAGGTCGCCGTCGCTCCATGTGTCGTACTGTCCGGATACCTCCGCGAGAAGGCCGTGAAGGTGGATGAGCTCCTGCTTCTTCATAACCAAAACCATCTATCGGCCCCAGGGTTATATTATTATCCCGTGTCGCGTTAACACACCACCCTTAGATACCCGTGGTTATCGGGGGTAGCGACCATGTGACGTTCTCGGAACCATTGAATTTAGCGAACGGGGTCGTGGATTCGAGGCGCGCGCGCCGGACCTCACAGCTCCCCGAACATCGACCACGTGCGTACCAGATGCCGATTCGACGCGAACGGAACCGGCAGCGAACAGGTCTCGACGTGGACTATTTGCGGTCGCTTTCGCCGAATCAGCCGACCGAACGCTCGACGAGGGCGCCAGCGGTGATGGGGGATGGAGGCGTCGAGTATGAAGATTTTTGGCCCGCTCGGTCCGTATTCGGCGTATGGATTACGACGACCAGCTCGAGCGCGCGCTGGAGGAGACGCCGGACATCGACGCCGGCGGCGACCGGTTCGACGTGCCGGACCCGGACATCCGACAGGAGGGCAAGCTGACGGTGTACGAGAACTTCCAGGCGACGGTCGACCGCCTGAACCGCGAGGAGGACCACGTGATGCAGTTCCTCCAGAACGAGCTCGGGACGAGCGGCCACATCGACGAGAGCGGTCGCGCTCGCCTCAAGGGCGACTTCCGCGAGGTCCGCATCCAGGACGCACTGGAGGACTACGTCGAGGGCTACGTGACGTGCTCGGAGTGCGGCCTCCCGGACACGGTGTTCGAGCGCGAGGACGGCGTGCTCCGCATCCGCTGCGAGGCCTGTGGCGCGCGCTCGTCGACGGGCGTCTAACGCCGAATCGAGCGAGCGACCCGCTACGCGTCGTCTTCTGCTGTCTGAACGACGAACGGTCAGCCGAGTTGCTTGAGCGTGGAGAGGTCGTGGTCGGTCCGCATGAACTCGGACGTGCGTCGACTGGCGTGACAGTTCGGACAGTGGAACGTGTCACCGGGTGCAGGGAGGTCCGCGGGCGCGGTCTCCCAGTCCTTGCCGCATTCGGGACAGAGAAGTCTCACGTACGTCTCGACCATGTGACTCTCTAACACCACCGGGGGTGAAAAAGATTGCCGCTATCTGGCCCGAACGCACGCGAAGCCGTCTGCTGGTTCCGGCTGGCGGGCGGCCGATACTCGTCGAACGAGAGCCGATTCCCGGTCAGGCGAGTGCGACGCCGGCGTCCGACGCCTCCAGGAGTTCCTTGTAGCGGTTCCGGATGGTGACCTCGCTGACGTTCGCGACGTCACCGACCTGGCTCTGCGTGACCTTCTCGTTCGTCAGGAGCGCGGCCGCGTAGACGGCGGCAGCGGCGAGCCCGACGGGCGACTTCCCGGAGTGCAGGCCGGCGTTGCGCGCGTTGTCCAGGAGCATCCGGGCGCGGCGTTCGCCCTCGTCGCTGAGGCCGAGTTCGCTCGCGAACCGCGGCACGTACTGGACGGGGTCGGCGGGCTGGATCTCGAGGTTGAGCTCGCGGACGACGTACCGGTACGTCCGGGTGAGCTCCATCTTGTCGACGCGCGAGACGAGCGCGATCTCGTCGAGGCTACGGGGCGTGCCGGCCTGGCGGGCGGCGGCGTAGAGCGCGGCGGTGGCGACGCCCTCGATGCTGCGGCCCGGGAGGAGGTCCTCGTTCAGCGCGCGGCGGTAGATCACGCTCGCGGTCTCCCGAACGTTCTTCGGGAGGCCGAGCGAGGACGCCATGCGGTCGATCTCGCCGAGGGCCTGCTTGAGGTTGCGTTCCTTGCTGTCGCGGGTGCGGAAGCGCTCGTTCCAGGTGCGGAGACGCTGCATCTTCTGGCGCTGGCTGGAGCTGAGCTGGCGGCCGTATGCGTCCTTGTTCTGCCAGCCGATGTTCGTCGACAGCCCGTCGTCGTGCATCATCTTCGTGGTGGGGGCGCCGACGCGGGACTTCTCGTCGCGCTCGCCGGCGTCGAACGCGCGCCATTCGGGGCCGCGGTCGACGGCGTCCTCTTCGACGACGAGCCCGCAGTCCTCGCAGACGCGTTCGCCGCGTGCTTCGACGCTGGCGACGGGGCCGCCACACTCGGGGCAGACGCGCTCGTCGACCTGTTCGCTGGTGGTCTCCGTCGTCGTTTTCTGGTCTGTTCGCTCGTCTCGGGTGGTCGTGGGCTGTTCGACGTCGGTGGTGGTGGTTGTGTCGCTCATGTGTTGGGGTCCTCTTCGGGTGCGGTCGGCTGCGGGGCGAGAAGAAAGACGAGCCCAGCAGGACTGTTCCTCACCCATAGTAAGTGCGACAAGCATATAAACCTTTGCACTGCTTTATATAGGGTTGGTAGTTACGTACTTGAATCCGTCGGAGAAACGCGAAACGTTCAAATCCGCTTCGGTCGCGGTGACCGATCGCGTTACCGGCGGCGCGCCAGGAACGCGGCGCCCAGCAGCGCGAGGACGGCCACGGCGATGCCGAAGCCGGGCGACCCGCCCGACGCGCCGTCGTTCTCGTCACCGTCCTCGTCGTCCATCATCGTCGTCTCCTCGTCCATCATCGTCGTCTCCTCGTCCATCATCGTCGTCTCCTCGTCCATCATCGTCGTCTCCTCGTCCATCGACGTCGTCGTCGTCTCGCCGGTGAACGTCACGTCCCCGGCGGCGACGACCGCACCGCCATCAGCGACGTAGGGCGCGTCGTCCGCACCCTCGCTGTCGACGAAGTCGTAGGACTCGTCACCGTCGGTGTCCTGGTGGGGCATCGCGATGAGCGTCGTGTCCTCCTCGACCGGCGAGTCGAGCGTGATCTCGACGTCCTCGTGCGTGCCCGCTTCGAGGTACGCGCTCGTGCCGCGGACGCTCTCGAAGACCGCGCCGTCCTGCAGGCTGGCGTCGTGGATGGTCACGAACCCGCCCTTGTTCATCGTCACGGAGTCGACGACCACCGTCTGGCCGTCGGTCTCCTGCGCGCTGAAGGAGACGGTCGCCGTCGGCGTCACCGTCACTTGCGCGGTCGTCACGACCGCACCACCGGCTGCGACGTAGGGACCGTCAGCGCCGCCCTCGCTCGTGAGGAAGTCGTACGTCTCGTCGCCGTCGGTCTCCTTGTGCGCCATCGGGACGACCGTCGCGTTCTCGCTCAGGGGCGAGTCGAGCATCACGGTCACGTTCTCGTGCGTGCCCGGGCCGAGGTACTCGCTCGTGCCGCGGACGCTCTCGAACACCGCACCGTCCAGCAGCGTGCCGTCGTGAATCGTCACGTAGCCGCCGTCGTGGAGCGTCACCGAGTCGATGGTGACCATCGACCCGTCGTTCGTCTGGTTCGTCGCGGTCACGACCGCCTGCACGCTGACGCGAGCCGTGTCGACGACAGCGCCGCCGTTCGCGACGTAGGGACCGTCGTCGCTCCCGTCGCTCGTGAGGAAGTCGTACGTCTGGTCACCGTCGGTGTCCTCGTGCGCCATCGGGACGAGCGTCGCCGTGTCCCGGATGGGTTCCTCGAGCGTCACCGTCACTTCTTCGTGGTGACCGGCTTCGAGGTACGCGCTCGTGCCGACGACGCTCCCGAACGTCTCGCCCGCGAACAGCGAGCTGTCGTGGATCGTCACGAACCCGCCCTCGCTGAGGTCGACGTCGGTGACCGTCACGGTCGTGCCGTCACTCGTCTGGTCGGCCATCGACACGCTCGCGCTCACCGACACCGTGCCGACGTCCACGACAGCACTCCCACCATCCGTGTAGGGGCCGTCCTGGCTGCCTTCGGTCGACGGGAAGTCGTACGTGTCGTCGCGGTCCGTGTCCTTGTGCGGCATCGCGATGAGCGTCGACTCGTTCTCGATGCCGTCGTCGAGGACGACCTCGACCTGCTCGTGGTAGCCGGGCGCGAGCTTCGCGCTCGTGCCGCGGACGCTGTCGAAGACGTCGCCGTCGAGCAGGGTCGCGTCGTGGATCGTCACGAACCCGCCCTGGGGCACGAAGACGTCCTCGACGACGACGCGCTCGCCGCCGCTCGTCTGGTTCGCGAGCGTCGCCTCGGCCGTGTTCGTCTGCACGACGCTCATCGTGTCGACGACCGCGCTCCCGTCGGCGGTCGCGTACGGGCCGTCGTCGCTGCCGTCGCTCGTCGCGAAGTCGTACTCCTGGTCGCCGTCGGTGTCCATGTGCGCCATCGGAACGAGCGTGGTGTTCCGCGTCACGGCGCTCTGGAGCGTGATGCGGACGTTCTCGTGCACGCCCGCTTCGAGGTAGTCGCTCGTGCCGCGGATGCTCTCGAACACCGCGCCATCGGTGACGGAGGCGTCGTGAATCGTCACGAAGCCACCCTGGGAGAGCTCGACGCGGTCGACGACGATGACGCCGCCGTTCGTCGGGATGTCCGTCGCGGACACGGTCGCGGAGACCGTGACGTTCGCCGACGCCATCACGATGTCGCCGTCCATCGTGTACGGGCCGTCGACCTGGCCGTTCGAGGAGACGAACGTGTACGCGCGGTCGTCGTTCGTGTCCTGGTGGGCCATCGCGAACAGCGTCGAGTCGTTCGTCAGGGGTTCGTCGAGCGTCACGGTGACGTTCTCGTGCGTGCCCGCTTCGAGGTACTCGCTGGTCCCACGGACGCTCCCGAGGACGTCGCCGTCCCCGAGCGTGGAGTCGTGGATTGTCACGAACCCACCCTCGGAGAGGGTGACCTGGTCCACGGTGACTGTCGTCCCGCCACTGGTGCCACCGGAGAACTGCACCATCGCTTGCGTTTGGTCTGCTGATTCGACGGCCGCTTGGTTCCCTTCTATCGATTCATTCGTCGCGTCCACTGCCTGCGTGGTGCCAGCCGTCGCCGTCGCGACCCCGGAGATCGCGAACATGCAGACGACCAGCAACACGGTGATGCGTGACCGCATACACGGTCCCACCACGACCTACTTAAAGAGGATATTCCGAACTACGGCCCGCCTCTCACCCAATTCTAACCATAGAGTCACCACCGTGTCCGGGTTCGACGGTCGGTTCGCGGACCACCTGGTCGACGCAGCGAGATGACCGGACGTATTTAAACAGAGCGTTCGCGGCACCGTCGGCGTGCGAGGATTTAGCACACCTGCGGGCGTATCGAGCGGTATGCACGAACTCCCCGTCCCGTCGACCGTCGACCCCGCGGACCCGTCGTACGTCGAGAACCCAGTGACGACCGAGCGCTTCCACTTCCACTCGCCGCCCGACGACCCAGAGTCCGACCCGCTCGCGTTCGACTGCTGGACCGCTCCCGGCATGCGGGCGTTACCGAGCCACGTCCATCCGCGCCAGGACGAATCCTTCACGGTCGCGGACGGAACGCTCGAACTCGTCGTCGACGGCGACGCGACGCGCCACGACGCCGGCGAGACGGTCACCGTCCCACGCGGCACGCCGCACACGTGGCGCACCGGCGGCGACGACGCACTCCACGTCACCATCCGCATCGAGCCAGCACTCCAGACCGAGGGGTTCCTCCGCGACCTCGCCGCGCTCGGGCGCCGCGGCGCGCTCGACGACGCCGGGACGCCCTCATCCCTCCAGGTCGCCGCGCTCTACGACGCCTACGGCTACGACCTCCTGCACCTCGCGTCGCCGCCGCTCGCCGTCCAGAAACTCGCCTTCGGCGCGCTCGCGCCGCTCGCACGTCGACTCGGCTATCGCGCCAACCCCGTCGCCAGGGCTCGCGACGACGACGAAGGTCTCGCGGGGCTGGAGAACGAGTCCGTGTAGCGGGAGAACGAGTCCGTGTGGCGGGAGACCGGGTTCGCGTGTCGAGGGTGGGTTCGCGCGACGTCAGTCCCAGGCGGTCCACGTCAGGAACGCGAGCGCGACGGCTTCGACGACGTGGATCGCCATCTGCCACTGCCAGACGATGTCCGGCACCGCGCTCCCCCACCACGCGGAGAGCTGCGGGTCGAGCACGTAGTAGTAGACGACGCCGACGTTCTCCGCGAGCAACAGCAGCGCGAACACGAGGAGGCCGAGCGTGTGCTTCGACCGGAACTTCGCGTAGTTCCGGCCCCACACGTACGTCAGGGCCAGCAGTAGCACCACGTTCACGCCCGCCGCAACTTGTGCGACGGTCACCCAGATACTCATCTACACCACCTTACCGTGCTGTCGTGGATATACTCTTTCCCAATTTCGGCCACAGTCTCTTCCCCCTTCGGCGGTTTCGGGCCGCGAACCGGCCAGTCGATGGCCTCGCGGTGCGTCGTCCTCGTTCTCATGCTTCGACCTCCGCGGATACCTCCTCGACGACGTGCCAGTGGTCCCGCGCCTGCTGGGTCGGGAGGTAGACGGCGCCGTAGTCGTCGCCGGATTTCTTGACGACGTCGTTGTCCACGAGCACGTCGAGATGGTGTCTGACGGTCTTGTAGTCCAGGTCCAGTGCCTCCGCGAGCTGGTTCGCGTTCCGTGGGCGTTCGTCGATGGCGTCCAGCAGGCGGATGCGGTTCTCACCGCCGCGCGTGCCGGTCAAGACGTACCACAGAACGCCCTCCATTCGTTCGTCTCGACTCGCTCCCCCCACATGACTCTAACGACGGCGGGCGATTCCGGCCGGATTCGTCAACGACCAACGGTGCGACCGGTCCGGGCGTGGCAAGCCGGGGTTACCGGGACCGAAATCGCGTCGGGGCGACGGTGCGAGCGCGTTTCCGGTGCCGGCGGTATTTATTTGGAGGCGTCGCGAGAGGTGCGTGCATGGACGACCATCGATTCGAGACGCGCGAGGTACACTCCCACGAGCGCCGGGACCCGTTCGGGGCGCTCATGCCGCCGATCTACGCGAACTCGACGTACGAGTACGCGTCGCCGACGGAGACGAAGGCCGGGTTCCGGTACTCGCGGGACGCGGTGCCGACGCGCACGGCGCTGGAGGAGTCGTTCGCGAACTTCGAGGGCGGCGAGCACGCGAGCGCGTTCGCGTCCGGGATGGCGGCGATCGACGCGGTGTTCACGGCGACGCTGTCGGCTGGCGACCACGTCGTCGCCGCGGAGAACCTGTACGCGGAGACCCACGACCTCCTGACGGACGTGTACGCGGACTACGGCGTCGAGATGACGCACGTTCCCGTCACGGACACCGAGGCCATCCGGGACGCGATGCGCGAGGAGACGGCGCTCGTGTACTTCGAGTCGCCGACGAACCCCGTCCTGAACGTCGGTGACATCGCGGCGGCGGCCGACGTCGCGCACGACGGCGACGCCGCGCTCGCGATCGACAACACGTTCGCGTCCCCGTACCTCCAGCGGCCGCTCGAACTCGGCGCGGACGTCGTCGTGGAGTCACTCACGAAGTACCAGTGCGGGCACTCCGACGCTATCGCGGGCGCGGTCGCGACGAACGATACCGAGATCGCCGAGGACGTCGAGTACGTCCAGTACCGCCGCGGCGGTATCCCGAGCCCGTTCGATTGCTTCCTCGTCGTCCGCGGGATGAAGACGCTGAGTTCGCGGATGGACCGGCACTGCGAGAACGCTCGCAGGGTCGTGGACGCCCTCGTCGCGAACGAGCACGTCACCGAGGTCTACTATCCGGGCCTGGAGTCCCACGAGAATCACGACGTGGCGGCGCGTCAGATGGACGACTACGGCGCGATGATCGCGTTCGAACTCGAAGGCGACGTCGACACCGTCACCGAGTTCGCCGCGGGCCTGGACGTCATCACGCTCGCGGAGTCCCTCGGCGGCGTGGAGAGCCTCGTGGAGGTCCCGGCGACGATGACCCACCAGGACCTGTCGAGCGAGGCGCTCGCTGCGGCGGGCATCCCCGAGACGCTCGTCCGCCTCAGTATCGGGACCGAGCATCACGCGGACCTCGTCGCGGATATCGAGGGTGCCATCGCGGCGGCGTTCGAGTGACCATGCCCGGCGATGGCGGCGCGATGGGGGACGCGGACCACGGCGCTCGCTACCCGGACGACCTCGTCGCGCTGGCGCGCGAACTCGTTCGCATCCCGAGCGAGAACCCGCCGGGCGAGGAGCGCGCGGTCGCCGAGTACGTCGTCGAGTGGGCGCGAGCGCACGACCTGGACGCCGAACTCCTCGACACGCCCGGTTATCGCGAGCGTCCGAACGCGGTCGTCGTCGTCGGCGATCACGAGCGGGGCGGCGACGGGGCGGACGCGGACGCGCCGACGGTCGTCCTGAACGGGCACACCGACGTCGTCCCGGCTGGCAACCCGGCGGCGTGGACGCACGAGCCTTACGAGGCCGCGGTCGTCACCGAGCGCGACGACGACGGCTCCGAGCAGGAGCTGCTGTACGGACGTGGGAGCGCGGACATGAAGACGGGGCTGGCGCTCGCGCTCGTCACCGCGAACGCGTTCGCGGAGCGGTTCGAGGGCGACGAGCCCAGTGGCGCGCTCGACGGCGGCGCGGTCGTCGTCCACGCGGCGGCGGGCGAGGAGACCGGGATTCCGGGCACGCGGACGTGCATCGAGGAAGGATACGGCGGCGACTACGCGGTCGTCCTCGAACCCACGGACCTCCGGGTGGCGACGAGCGCGAAGGGCGTCGTCACGTACCGCGTCACGGTCCGCGGCGAGTCGACGCACGCGAGTCATCCAGACGAGGGTCGGAACGCCATCGACGCCGCGCGCCTGCTGTTCGACCGGGTCGACGAGTACGACGCCGAGCTCCGCGAGCGCGAGGACGACCTCGTCGGCCGCGGGTACGCGTCCGTGACGAGCGTCGAGGCCGGCACGACCGGGAACATGGGCGTGATACCCGACACCTGCGAGTTCCTCCTCGACCGGCGAGTGCTCCCCGGCGAGTCCATCGAGAACGTCGACGCGGAGGTCGACGACGTGCTCGCCGCCGCGGCGCGCGAGGACGACGTCGACGCCGAGCGCGAGACCGTCCAGTACTACGAGTCCGCGAGCATCCCCGCGGACCACGCGCTCGCCGACCTCGTCCGCGCGGAGACCGGCGACCGCGCGCCGAGCGACCCGTGGGGGATGACCGCCGCGACGGACGCCCGCGAGTTCGTCGCCGCCGGCATCCCCGCGGTCGTCTGGGGGCCCGGGAGCCTCTCGCAGGCTCACACCGTCGACGAGCACGTCGACCTCGCGGAGGCGCGGGACGCTCGCGGCGTCCTCGAATCGGTCGTCGAACGCGCGCTCGGCGGCGACCTCGAGAACTGACCGGACGAGCGGGCGGACGGCACTGGCGCGGGACGCGAGGCCGCGACCGCCACCTCACTCCTCGTGCCCGACCTCCGCGCGGTCCTCGACGCGCCGGCTGACGTCGAGGTGGTAGTTCTTCAGGACGTCCCGACCGAGCAGCAGGCGATGGGTCATGTGCGAGCGGTCCTCGATGTTCGCCGCGACCGTGTGCTGTTCCCCGCCGATGCCGATCACGAGGTCGACGACCGGCCGTCGCTTCGCGTCCTTGCTGCTCCCTGAACGGACGCGTGAGACGTTGTGGATGGGGCCGGCGCCGACGTCGGCGGCGAGCCGGAGGTCGATGCTCGTCCGCGTCGCCCCGGAGTCGGACTTCGCGACGACGGTCTTCGACCCGGTCGTGCCGGTGACGACGACGGTCTCGGTGAACCCGATGGTCGTCGCGCCCGCGTCCCGGACCGACTCGGGGACCGGCTTGCACGCCGGGACGGAGTCGTCGAGCGTCGACGCGAGCGTGTGCACGCGCTCGTCGTCCACGCTCCCACCGGCGTGCTCGATGGCGTGGCGCGCGATGTGCGGGGCTGGACTGTGCCCGGTGGCCTCGTAGAGGCCTTTGAAGCCCGCGGTCGGGTTCACCTCGAGGACGTACCACGCGTCGTCGTCGCCCTCGATGAGGTCGACGCCGGCGCAGTCCAGGCCGAGCGTCGTGGTCGCTCGGCGCGCGAGGTCGAACGCGGCCGGTGGCGCCGACCCGGTCGCGTCCTCGACGACGCCGCCGCGCGCGACGTTCGTCCGCCAGTCGCTCTCGGGGGCGTACCGATACATCGCGCCGACGACGTCGCCGTCGACGACGTACACGCGGAGGTCCCGCGGCGTCTCGCCGTCGCGACCGACGAGCGCCTGGAGGAACGCGCGCCGCTTCCCGACGCTCGCCGTGAGCTGTTCGGTCTCTCCGACCTTCCACGCGCCACCGCCGTGGGTCCCGATCGCGGTCTTGTACACGGCTTCCGGGCCGAACTCGCCGCGAACGCGGTTCAGTTGGTCGCCGCTGAGCGCGAACACCGTCTTCGGTATCGGGAGGCCGGCGTCGGTCAGCCACGCCGCGGTGGCGGTCTTGTGCGCGGCACGCGCCGTCGCCTCGGGCGCGTTCAGCATCGGACGGATTGCGCCGAGCGTCAGCGCGAGCCCCTGCGCCTCGGCGGGCTGGTCGGTGTTCGAGAGCAGGAGTCGGTTCACGACGACGTCGACGTCGGGCGAAAGCGTGGCGTGCTCGTCCTCGAAGCGGACGACGGTGTTCTCCGACCGCAACCACTCGGGGTGGTGGCCGAGTGCTTCCACGGCGTTCAGGATGGCTTTCGTCTCCTTGCTGTTGTGGAGACTCAGGACGCCGACGCGGACGTCGTCGTCTCCATCGGCGGGGCCGGCGGCCCGCTGTGTGCTACGTTCCAACGTCGGTCACCATCGGTCGAGTACACCGTCGACTACCGCGAGTATAGTTAGCCAACTCGTTCTCGGCGCACGGGCGAGCACGAGTCAGTAGTCGCCGCCAACTCGCCTGGAAAGGACCGCATACGTCGCCCGAGGCACGCCCGTCGTTCGGAGCGCGTCTGTCGTTCGGAGCGCGTCTGTCGTTCGGAGCGCGTCTGTCGTTCGGAGCGCGTCTGTCGTTCGGAGCGCGTCTGTCGTTCGGAGCGCGTTCGTTGACGGGGCGACCGCGACGACCGCGACGAGCGGAGCGACGGGCGCGACCGACGCGGTCACTGCGTGAACAGGTGGCCTTCGCGCGGGACGTCGAACAGGCCGACGCGCGCGCCGGCGTCGAGCCACGCGTGGCCGTAGGAGAACGCGGCGAGCGCGTTCACGGGGTCGTCGTTCGCGCGGAAGTGCTCGCCGTCGTCGAGGTACGACGCCGCCATCTCGAGGCACTCCAGGGCGGCCTCGCCCATCGGCGTGTCCTCGGGCGCGCACACCTCGACCTCGTCGAGCGCTTCGGCGAGGAGGTCGTGGTAGCGGTCGGTCTTCTCCTGGAGGTCCGCGGGCATACGGCGAACGTCACTCGCGGGCGACGTAAGACCGTCGTCTCGACGCCTCGAGCAGCACGTGGTTGCGTCCGGGTCGACCTAGCCGCGCCACTCGGCGACGGACTCCTCGACGGTCGCGCTCGGGACGGCGGAGGCGAGACGGTCCTCTTCGGGGAAGTCGGTGTAGACGTCGTCTGGCCGGTCGACAGTGTCGTCGTTCGGTGAGCGGGTCGCGCCGCTCACGCACCCGACGACGCGGCCGTCGAGCGTGACGAGCGGCGACCCACTGCTTCCCGAAGCGGTGGGGACGTCCGCGAGCACCCAGTCGAGGGACTCGCGGAACGTGCGGAACCGGCCGAGGCTGATGACCCAGTCACCGACCGCGCCCGGATGGCCGACGGAGACGACGGGGTCGCCTTCCGCAAGCGCGTCCACGTCCGTGGTCTCGAGTGCTGGCGGGGAGTCGACGTCGGTCCGGAGGAGGGCGAGGTCGGGGCGGAGGTCGCGCTCGTAGCCGACGCGCTCGGCCGTCCCGGTGCGGCCGTCGAACGTCTCGACGTCCATCGCCTGGAACTCGGCCGCGACGTGCGCGTTCGTGACGACGTAGCCGTCGTCGAACAGCCACCCCGTGCCGCCCGTGCGGTCCTGCGTGAGCTTCACGACGGACTGCTGGACGCGCTGGCCGACCTCGCCGGCGCGGTCCCGGGTCTCCGCGTCGAAGTCACCACCACCCGTGTTCGTCGACCCGGCGTCGTCGTTCGACGAACCGTCGCCACTGCCGAACGCGCCGTCGCCGTCCCCGAGCGCGTCGCTCGGGACCCTGACCTCGACGCAGCCAGCGAGCGAGCCGAGTGCCGGCACGCTCACCGCGGCGCTCGCTGCGCGAAGGAACTCGCGACGCGATCGACCGGATGGGTCGTCGATGGAGGGCGAGTCTGGCATCGGTGCCCGGAACTTGGTGCTCGCGGCAATGAACGCTGGGACTAACTGACACCTGACCACCATCTCTGTGCGAGTGGTGGAGACCTGACAGCCACGCGCCCGGAACTGGTCGACTCGCCGTCAGCAATTGAGGCTCCGGTCTTATCCCTCGGCGTGGCGAGAGTCCTCGTATGCGCGTCGTTCGGATCCTCGTCCCAGACGAGAACCGCTCGGACGTCCAGAAGGTACTCGAGGACGAGGGCGTCGACCACCTCCTCGTCGCACAGGACGAGGACACGGACCGGTCACTCGTCGAGTTCCCCATCCCTGCCGAAGGCGTCGACTACGCGCTCGAGCAACTCCGCGACGCCGGCGTCGACGACGAGTACGTCGTCGTCCTCGGCGCGGAGACCGTCGAGAGCACGCACTACGACGAGCTCGAGCAGCGGTTCGTCGAGAAGCAAGAGGAGGGCGACGCGATCGCGAGCGAGGAGATCCGATCGAAGGCCGTCGGGATGACGCCGAACGCCCGCACGTACCACGCGATGACGCTGCTCTCGGCGCTCGTCGCGACCGTCGGCCTCCTCCTGGACTCGCCGGCGATCGTCGTCGGGTCGATGGTCATCGCGCCCCAGGTCGGGAGCGCGATGACGGCGAGCGTCGGCGCGGTCGTCGGTGACCGCGACCTCCTCGTCTCCGGGATGAAATCCCAGGCGTACGGGCTCGGGTTCGCGATCGTGGCCGCGGCCGCGTTCGGCCTCTTCCTGAAGTCAGCGGCGTTCGTCCCACCGACACTCAACGTCGGGACCGTCAACCAGATCGCGTCGCGAATATCGCCGGGCTTCCTCTCGATCACGGTCGGGTTGTGCGCTGGTGCGGCGGGCGCGTTCGGGCTCGCGACGGCCGTCCCGGTGTCGCTCGTCGGCGTCATGATCGCGGCGGCGCTCATCCCGGCCGCGGCCGCGACCGGCATCGGCCTCGCCTGGGGGTACCCGATCGTCGCCGTCGGCGCGTTCGTGCTCCTCGTCGCGAACGCGCTCGCGGTGAACGTCGCCGCGCTCGGCACGTTCGCGTACCTCGGGTACCGTCCGGACGGCGGGCTCCGCGAGCTCCTCTCGGGGGACGTGGTCGTCACCGCGCTCATGGTCGGGATGCTCGTGTCGCTCGGCGTCCTCGGTGCACTCACCGCGCAGCACGTCGCGGTCGAGAACACGGTGAACGAAGAGGTCGGTGACGTCCTCGAGACGGAGCAGTACGAAGACCTCGGGCTCGTCTCGGTCCGCGTCGGGTTCTCGCCCGCTGCATCGATCACGGGCGAGCAGTCCGTGACGGTCGTCGTCAGTCGCCCTGCGGACGTCCCCTATCCCGACCTCGGCGGTGACCTCCAGGACGCGGTTCAGGACCACACGTCGGTTCCCTTGTCGGTGACCGTCGAGTACGTCGAGCAGGTCGAGAGTGACCGCCCGGCCGTCGCGCCGCAACCTCGGGTGGACCGGGCCGAGCCCGTCGACAGCTCCGGTGTGATTCGGGCGCGCGAGCGTCGGCCCGGGACAAGGCTTACGCGGACGGCGAAGCACGGCTGTGGTGTATGCGTCCCCCGAATCCGCGGCTCACCCTCCTCCTCGCCGGTATCGCCGTCGTGAGTCTCGTGGCCGCGGTCCCGCTCTCGGGGCCCGGCGTGCTCGGGTACGGCTGCGGTGGTGCGCAAGGCGTGGACCTCGACCGGAACGCGCAGGGCCAGTGGCTCGTCCTCCAGGGCGGCGAACTCCGCGACGGCGACACCGTCGTCGTGGCCAGGTACGACGACGACTGGCGGCGCCTCGCGCGCCTCGAACTCGAACTGCCCGCGAACGCGACCGGCGACGACGTCGTCCGCGCGACCTCGCTGACGCCCGCGCTCCCCGAGGGCGACGGGTTCTGGGTGGTGACGAGCGACGACCGCGCGTACAAGTTCTCGCGCGACGGGAGGTTTACAGGAGACGTAAACCCGGCGCGGGTCGTGCGCGAAGAGAGCGACCCCAGCGTCGACACCATCCCGGACGACGCCATCGACTGGGAGGACGAGCAGTACGGCGACGCCGTCGACGCGGAGTACGGCGCCCCGGAGTCCGGCGTCGACCGGAACTACGTGCTCGCGCGGGACGGGACGGTGCTCGCGTACACGTCGAACTGGCAGTACACGGGCGTCACGCACGAGGGCGTCGACGGGAACGACTGCTACGGGGAGCGGCCCGCGTGGCCGTCGGCGTTCGAACTCCTAGCCGCGTCGAGTGCGCTCGGGTTCGTGGGGCTCGCGCTCGCGAGCTGGGTGGCGCGCGACGACCTCGCGAGCGCCGCGGCGCTCGCCCTCGGTGGCCCCGTGGTCGCCGGGACGTTCTCGATGTACCTCCTGCCCGACGTCGCGACCGCGGTCTACCACCTCTCGGACGTCGCCATCGGCGTCGGCCTGCTCGCGCCCGTCGCGTGGGCGGCGTGGCAGACCCACGAGGACCCGGTCGCCTCGTTCCCCGCCCTCGCCTTGAGCGGCGCCGCGCTCGTCGCCGCTGGCGTCCGGTACCTGCTCGCGAGCGGGCTCCCGTGATACCTGCCCGCGAGCGACCTGCTGTGATACGCGTTGTCCTGCCGGGATTGCGGAGAGCGTACAGGATAGCACAACCGGTAAAGTAGTTCGGCGAGTACTGAACAATACATGACAGACTCGCCCCGCGTGGAGGTCTACACGAAGGAGAACTGTGGGTACTGCGACAAGGCGAAGGCGTTACTCGACGAGAAGGGCGTCGAGTACGAGGAGATCAACGTCACCGGCGACGAGGACGCCTTCGAGGAGATGGTCGAGCGAGCGAACGGCCGCCGGACCGCGCCCGAGGTGTTCATCGACGACGAACTCGTCGGCGGCTGGGACGACACGAGCGCGCTCGACCAGGAAGGCAAGCTGGACGAGAAGCTCGGAATTGCGTGCGCCGACGGCGGCGAGGAGATCGTCGAGCACCGGACGATGGTCATCGCCGGCACCGGTATCGCGGGGCTGTCCGCCGCGATCTACGCGGCGCGGTCGAACAACGACCCGCTCGTCATCGAGGGCGACGAACCCGGCGGTCAGCTCACCCTCACCACGGACGTCGAGAACTACCCGGGGTTCCCCGAGGGCATCAGCGGCCCGGACCTCATCAACAACATGAAAGAGCAGGCGACGAAGTTCGGTGCCGACACGAAGAACGGCATCATCGAGGACGTCGTCGCGGGCGACCCCGCGAACGGGACGCCCCACCGGGTCGTCATGACGAACGGCGACTGCTACACGGCCGACGTCGTCATCGCGGCGAGCGGCGCCTCCGCGCGAACGCTCGGCGTCCCCGGCGAGGACGAACTGATGGGGTACGGGCTGTCGACCTGTGCGACCTGTGACGGCGCGTTCTTCCGCGGCGAGGACATGCTCGTCGTCGGCGGCGGCGACGCCGCGATGGAGGAGGCGAACTTCCTCACGAAGTTCGCGAACAAGGTCTACGTCGCGCATCGCCGCGAGGAGTTCCGCGCGGAGGACATCTGGATCGACCGCGTCATGGACAAGGTCGACGCGGGCGAGATAGAGATCCTGAAGAACACCGAACTCACGGAGATCCACGGGAGTCAGGCCGACGGCGTCGACCACGTCACGCTCGTCGAGCACCCCGACGGACACCCGAAGGAGAAGCTCGACGCGGGCGACGAGTCCGTGGAGGAGTACGAGATGGACGTCGGCGCGGTGTTCTACGCCATCGGGCACACGCCGAACACGGACTACCTCGAGGGGACGGGCGTGGAGACGGACGCGGAGGGCTACCTCCTCACCGAGGGCGGCAAGGGCGGTGGGCAGACCGCGACGGGCGTCCCCGGTATCTACGGCGCGGGCGACGTCGTCGACCACCACTACCAGCAGGCGGTGACGGCCGCGGGCATGGGCGTGAAGGCCGCGCTCGACAGCGACGAGTTCCTCGACGACCTCAAGCGAGCGCGCACGAAGGCGGGCGCGGAGGGCGACGCGTCCGCGCAGGCCGACGACTGAGCGGTCGCGAGCCAGCACCCAACCCACAGGGGTTTTCACGTTCCTCCCCGTCTCGGGTGGTATGGCAGACGACGACGTCGAGACGATCACGATCAGTATCGAAGCAGATGGCGACGCGGACGAGGTCGAGCTCCCGACGGGGCTCGTCGACGTGCTCGCCGAACAGGGCCAGAATCCGGCGGAGGTCGTCGGCGACATCACGCTCCTCTCGTTCGCGTCCCGCGCGCACCACCTCGTCCACCACGGCGAGGGCGACGACCCGGAGCTCGACGCCATCGAGCAGGAGACGATGGCGCTCTTCGAGGAGCGCTTCGGCGTGACGTTCGGCGAGGCGACCGGCCACCAGCACTGACGCGCTGACCGAACGCCGTTCTACGTCCTCTCGACGCTTCAGCGACCGCGAGCGACCGCGCTATCGGTCTTCGGGAGTGTCGACGACGTCGTATTCGAGGAGGACGCCGTCGTCGACGCGCGTGACGTCGCGGAGCGAAAGGTCGACGAAGTCGGGCGTGGTGAAGCCGTCGCCGTCGGCGAGCGTCGGGGCGTCCCGGCCGCCGACGACCATGGAGCCGACGTAGACGGAGAGTTCGTCGACGAGGCCGGCCTCGAACAGCGAGAAGACGAGTTCGCCGCCGCCCTCGACCATCACCGAGTCGACGCCGCGGGCTTCGAGCGCGGCGAGCGCGGCGGCGAGGTCGACGCGGCCGTCGTCGCCCGCGGGGACCGCGACGACCTCGGTGGTCTCGCTCGTGAGGCGCGCGCGCCGGTCGCCCGGGGCGTCCTCGGTGGCGAGGACGTACGTCCGCGCGCGGTCGTCGACGACCGCGGCGTCCGGTGGCGTCCTGGCGCGCGAATCCACGACGACGCGCGCCGGCTGACCGGGTTCGCCGCGGCTCTCCCGGTCCGCGACGCGGTCGTCGGCCTTGACCGTGAGGCTCGGGTCGTCCGCGAGCACGGTGCCGACGCCGACCGCGACCGCGTCGCTGTCCGCGCGGAGCGCGTCCACGCGGTCGAAGTCCGCCTCGCCGCTGATGGCGACCTGCCTGCGCTCGCGCGAAGAGAGCTTCCCGTCCACGCTCGTCGCCGCGTTCACCACCACGTCCATACCAGCCGGTTCGGAGGGCGCGCGTAGGAGGGTTTCGGTGACCGACGAGGCGGTGACCCGATGGCGCGCGGTCAGAGCGCGAGCCAGACGCCGACCGCGATGGCTGCGACGCCGATGACGACGATTCCGGGGATTGCGACGCGGTACGTCGCGCGGACGCCCGGGTCGGGGAGGGTCGCCTCGCCGGGGTGACCCGGGGGAACGTCGACGCGGACGGTCGCGCCCTCCCGGTACGCCGCCGGGACCTGCGGGACTCCTTCGGCGTCCGCGAGCGACGGCGGGTGGACGACCGCGTCGCTCTCGTACCGCCCGCCCTCGTACCGGTAGCTGTAGGTGACGGCGAGTCCGCGGTCCGCGCCCGGGTTGACGGCGTCGACGACCGCGGCGTCCGTGACGGTGGCGTCGACGTCCCCGGGTTGGCCGCGGAGGACGCGGTTCCACATCGAGCCGGCAGCGGCGACGAGGACGACGCCGACCGCGATAGACGACGCAGCGAGTGTTCCGACCATGCCCGCGACGTCGGCGGACGCGATGTTATGGATTTCGGCGCTCGCGGCGACCGGAGCGACTGGGGCGAACCGCGGCACTGGTACCGGGCGCGCTCGCCCGCCACCCCGCGAACGTTTTATAAGCTGATAGGGCGAAAACGCGTCCATGAGTCTCGACGACCGCGCCGAGGAGCTCGCCTCCGACCTCGGTGTCGACAAACAGGAGGTCAAAGAGGACCTCGAGAACCTGGTGTCGTACAGCGTGCCGATGGACGAAGCCGTGCAGAGCCTCCGCCGGAAGTACGGCGACGGCTCCAGCAGCGGCGGGAGTTCGTCGCCGACGGCGAAGGACGTCGCGGACGTGACCACGGAGAGCGGGAACGTCACGCTCACGGGGCGCGTCCTGATGGTCGGTCGGCGCTCCATCCGCTACCAGGGCGAGGACCAGACCATCTACGAGGGCGAACTCGCCGATGCCACCGGGAAGATCGACTTCACCGCGTGGAACGACTTCGGCCTCGAGACGGGCGACACGCTCCAGGTCGGGAACGCGGGCGTCCGCGAGTGGGACGGCCAGCCCGAGTTGAACCTCGGGGAGTCCACGAGCGTCAGCAAGCTCGAGGACCCGCTCGAGGTACCGTACGACGTCGGCGGCGACCGCACCGTCCGGGACCTGTCGCCGGGCGACCGCGGGCGGACGGTCGAGGTCACCATCGAGGAGGTCGAGCGCCGCACCATCGACGGCCGGGACGGCGAGACGGACATCCTCAGCGGCGTGCTCGCCGACGAGACCGGACGACTGCCGTTCACGGACTGGACGGCGAACCCCGTCATCGAGAACGGCGGGAACGTCCGCGTGGAGAACGCGTACGTCCGCGAGTACCGCGGCGTCCCCGAACTGAACGTCAGCGAGTTCTCGACGGTCACGGAACTCGACCGCGACATCGAGGTCGGTGACGCGGTCGCGGCCGACAGCATCTTCGACGCGGTCGTCGGCGGCGGCGTCTACGACGTCGAGCTGTCGGGGAACGTCATCGACGTCCGGGACGGCTCCGGGCTCATCCAGCGCTGCCCCGAGTGCAATCGCGTCGTCCAGAACGGCCAGTGCCGGAGTCACGGCGAGGTCGAGGGCGAGGACGACATGCGCGTGAAGGCGATCCTCGACGACGGGACGGCGACGACGACCGTGGTGCTCGACCGCGACCTCTCCGAGCGCGTCTACGGCGGCACGCTCGAGGAGGCAAAGGACCAGGCGCGGGAGGCGATGGACCAGAAGGTCGTCGCGGACAGCATCCGCGAGGAGATCGTCGGCCCCGAGTTCCGCGTCCGCGGGCACCTCTCGGTCGACGAGTACGGCGGGAATCTCGACGCGAGCACGTTCGAGCGCGTCGAGGACGACCCGGCTGACCGTGCGCGTGCCTTCCTCGCGGAGGTGAACGCATGACGGAACTTCCCGGGAATCGCGAGACCGCGTACCGCGTGTTCGCGGCGGAGTTCGACGACGCGACCGTCGACTACCAGGAGTCCGACGAGGAGCGCGCGCCGAACTACGTCGTCACGCCGACGGGCGCTCGCGCGAACCGATTGTTCGTCGTCGGCGTCCTCACGGAGATCGAGAGCGTGAACGACGACGTCCTCAGGGCGCGCATCGTCGACCCGACGGGCGCGTTCGTCGTCTACGCCGGGCAGTATCAGCCCGACGAGATGGCGGCGCTCGAACGCCTGGAACCGCCGGCGTTCGTCGCGGTGACGGGGAAGGCCCGGACGTTCCAGCCGGAGGACTCGGACCGCGTGTTCACGAGCATCCGCCCGGAGAGCATCACCACGGTCGACGCGGCGACGCGGGACCGCTGGGTGGTGCGGACCGCAGAGCACACCGTCGAGCGCGTCGGGACGCTCGCCGCGGCCGCGGGCCTGGACGCGTCCGGCGACGACCTCCAGCAGGCGCTCGAGGGCCGCGGCGTCGCGGCGCCGACGGCGTCCGGGGCGGCGCTCGCACTGGAGGGCTACGGGACGACGCCCGCGTACCTCGCGGGCGTCCGCGAGCTCGCGGTGGACGCGGCGGAGGTCGTCGCGGGCGACCGCGACGAGGTCGAGGCGTACGACCGAACGCCGGGCGAGGAGGGCGACGGCACGCACTCGTACGCGGACCTCGCCGGCGACCTCGGCGACGCCGCCGACGCGGCGAGCACGCGCCCGGACCAGCCGGCCGCCGCCGACGCCGCGACGCCGACCGACGACGACGCGACGCCGGGGTCGACGGACGCGACCGACGCGCCGAGCGCCGGCGAAGCGGTCGACGCGGACGCGACCGCGGACGCGGAGCCGGCGACCGAAGCGAACGCCGCCGCTGACGACGACGCGACCGACGACGCGGCCGACGACGCGGAGGCACTCGACGCTGCGAGCGCTGGCGAGGACGCGACCGAATCAGAGGGCGCGAAAGCGGCCGAGGACGTCGACGCGGACGACGCGGTCGAGTCGACGGCCGGCTCGGATGCGACCGGTGCGTCCGAGCCCGACGCGGCCGAGTCGGTGGACGCGGAGACGGACGACGCGGACGCGACGGACGCTGCTGGAGACGCCGCAGACGCGGACGCGGCAGCGACGGACGCGGACGAGGACGGCGTCGGCGACTTCGAGCCGGGGTCGCTCGGCGGTGACTCCGACTCGACGAGCGACCAGATGTACGAGTTCGACGAGGAGGAACGCCAGGAGATCGAGGAGGAGTACGGGACGGAGTTCTCGTCGGGGAACGACGTCCCCGACCCCGAGGAGAGCGACCTTGACGCGCCCGACCCCGAGCCGGACGCGGCAGCGGATGACGCCGAACCAGCGGCTGAGACCACGGATGAGGCGGCCGCTGCTGACGACGGCGCGACCGAGGACGGGACCGATGACGAGACGGACGCCGGTGCCGATGCGGACGAGACGGACGACGAGCCCGCGGAAGACGTCGACGTGGACGCGTTCCTCCTCGACGCGATGCGGGACATGGACGACGGCGACGGCGTCGACCGGGACGCCCTCACCGAGCACGTCGTCGACGAGACCGGTGCGAACGCCGAGACCGTCGACGACGCGATACAGGACGCGCTGATGGGCGGACAGTGCTACGAGCCCGAGGACGACGTCCTGAAACCCATCTGAGGGATGAACCGTGACGCGGGCGACGAACCGAAGCCGGCGGGCGGCGCCGCGCAAGCCGCCTCGCCGGTGACCGCGGTCGAGCCGGTCCCGGATGCGCCGGCCGCGGTCGTCGACGCGGACGGTCGACGACTGCTCGCCATCGCGGACTTCCACGCGGGTATCGAGTCCGCACTCCGCGTCGAGCGTGGCGTGAACCTCGACTCGAACGCCGACGAGCGACGCGAGCGCCTGCAGGCGCTCCTCGCGGACACCGGCGCGACGGAACTCGTCGTCGTCGGCGACTTCATGCACTCGATCGGCGGCCCCGGCGGCGCGGAACGCGGCGAGATAGAGGTGCTCGTCGAGTCGCTCTCGGTGCCGGTGACGGTCGTGAAGGGGAACCACGACGGCGACCTCGGCGAGTGGGCGGCGGTCGACGTCACCGACGCCGCCGGCGTCCGCATCGGCGACGTCGGGTTCGCGCACGGCCACACGTGGCCCGCGCCCGAGGTCCTCCGCGCCGACGTCGTGTGCGTCGGGCACGAGCACCCGCAGGTCCGCCTCACGGACGAGGTCGGCGGGAGTCGCGTCGAGCGCGTCTGGCTCCGCGGCGGCCTCGACCCCGTGGCGTTCGCTGGGCAGTACGACGCCGGCGAGCTCCCGGACGCGGACGCGGCGGGTGACCTCGTCGTCTTCCCCGCGTTCAACGACCGCGCGGGCGGCACGTGGACGAACGTCGACGGCCGCGGGTTCCTCGCACCGTTCCTCCCCGACGCGCTCCGCGACGGCCAGGCGTACCTCCTCGACGGCACGCGCCTCGGTCGCTACGACCGAATCTGAGAACAGCTCGCCGTCGCCCGCCTCGTCCCCTAGTCGTCGTCCTCGACGCCGTCGACGGGTTCGAGGGCCTCACCGCCGTCGCCGACGGTCGGCGTGGAGTCGGCGGCGCGTTCGCGTGCGAGGTCCGAGCGGACCGCCGCCAGGTCGGATTCGAGGGTCGCGACGCGATCGCGGAGTTCGCGCATCTCGGTGCGGAGCGCTTCGAGCTCGCGCGCCGGCACCTCGACCATCTCGCCGACCGCCTCGACGTCGGCGGCCGCGGGGTCCTCGCTCGCGTCGCCCTCGACGGGGAGGTCGCCCTCCGCGTCGTGGACGTCCGCGTCGCTCGCGTCCACGAGGTCGGTAGCGTCCACGTCGTCGCTCGCGTCCACGAGGTCGGTAGCGTCCACGTCGTCGCTCGCGTCCACGAGGTCGGTAGCGTCCACGTCGTCGGCGTCTGCGGTCGCGTCCTCGTCCGCGTCGGCGGCGAACTCGAACGCTGCCACCTCCGCCGGGTCGGAGTCGTCCGCGTCGACGCTCGCTCCGTCGGCAGCCCCCTCGCCGTCGTCCGCGGTCACCGCGTCGTCCTCGGCGTCGTCGAACTGGAGGACGTCCTGCTGGTCGTCGTCCGTCGACGCGTCCGCGTCGAACGCGCCGTCGGCGGCGAATTCGAGTTCCGTCGCGTCCGCGCCCGCGGTGTCGTCGAACGAGAACGCGTCGTCGTCGCCGTCGACGCTCGCGGGAACGAACCCGTCGGCGTCGTCGCTGGCGTCGAACGCGTCGTCGCCCGCGACGAGGTCGTCGATGCTCGGCTCCTCGCTCGTATCCACGCCCGGCAGGTCCAGGTCGCGGAGTTCGTCCTCCAGGGCGTCCGTGTCGGTCTCCTGCTCGAACTCCGCCTGGAGCTCCGAGAACCGTTCCCCGTCCGCGTTCAGGACGACCTCGACGTCCTCCTCGTCCGGCTCGATGGACACCTCCTCGGTGCCCTCGCGGGCCGCCGCCTCGGTGTCCTCGTCGGGTTCGGCGTCGATACCGGTCGCGTCCTCGGGGTCGCCGACGAGCGGTGACACGAGCGCGTCGGTCACCTGCTCGCGGTCCGTGAGCGCGTTCAACACCGCGTCAGCGCCGAGTGGCGTTTCGACGACCGCGTCCACGGTCGCGCGCTTCGCGTCGCCCGTGATGCGTCGCGCGACCACCTGGAAGGCGTTCGCGAGCTCCTGGAGGAGGAGCGCGCCACCGCCGCCGTGATGCGTGTCCGTGAGTGCCGCACGGAGGTAGACGTGGTTCTCGCCGATGCTCTCGGCACCACGACCACTGTCGCCGTCGGAACCGTCGTCGGCGTCCGTCTCGTGGTCGAGGAGTTCGTCGAGGTCCGCGTGCGTCGGTGCGGCGACGCGGCCCGTGCCGCGTCGCTCGACGGGATACGCCCACGCGTGGTCGCCCATCGTTCCCGACGGTTCTGTGGCGTCCGCGTCGCCGTCCGCTCCGTCGGGCGCCGGGAGCGCCGTCGCCGGTTCCGCGGGTTCCGCTCGCGCCCCGGTCAGCGCCTCCTCGACGTCCGCGCGAAGGTCCTCGAGCGCGCTCGGGCCGACGCTCCGCAGCGAATCGTCCACGGTCGGTAAGCGAACCTCGTCCCCGACCGGGTCGAGCGAGGGCGCGTCGGGGTTGCTCGCGACCTTCACGTCCGGGCCCTTCAGGAGTTCGTGGACGCGACTCGGGTCGTCTATCCAGATACCGTACAACGTCACGACCGGTCGTTCCGGGTCCAGTCGCGTGGTGAACGTCACGCGGCCGTCCTCGAACGCGGTCCACTGGTCGGCGCCGAAGTCCGCGTGAACGCCGACGCGGTCCGGGTCGACCGCCGCCGGCAGGTGGTCGACGACGCGAACGCCGACCGGGTCCGCTCGGTCGCTTCGAATCTCGAACTTCAGTGCCGGCAGCGCGAGCGTGTCGAGGTCCAGTCCCTTTCGGACGGTCACCCCGTCACTGGTGGCGTCGACCGTGTGGTCGCCGTACCAGCCGGCTGACGCGTGCATGAATACTCATTCGGGGATACACTGGTATAGGACTGCCGCTCAGTTGAATACAAGCGCTGGTTGAAACCAATGGTTATCTGGTAGGGTCGAAAGCATGAACTCACATGGCGACTTGCTGGCCACGTCGCGACCTGCTTGAAACCGCGTGCCGGCACGACGGTAACGTCCCCTTGAAGCCGCCCCGCCGGTCGCCATCGCGGTTCAAGCCCCGCCTGAACCGGTCGTCGTCGGCGCGGTTCGAACTCCGCCTGAACCGGCCGTCGCCGGAGCGGTTGGAGCCCCATCAGGACCGGTCCTCGCAGCGCGGCGCTTATGCTCGCGGCGTCGCTAGAGCCGTCGATGACAGCACGCGGCGAGTCGGCGTTCGGCGTGCTCGGGGAGACGGTCCGCGAGGCCCTGGCCGAGCGCGGGTTCACGGAGCCGACGGCGACGCAGCGCCGCGCCATCCCGCCCATCGCCGCCGGCGAGCACGCGCTCGTCGTCGCCCCGACGGGGACGGGAAAGACCGAGACCGCGATGCTCCCCGTCTTCGACGCGCTGGCCAGCGAGGCGCCACGCGCCTCGGACAGCCGAGCGGGGAGCAACGCGACCCGCGAGGCAAGCGACCAGGACGTCCACGGTATCCGCGCGCTCTACGTCACGCCGCTGCGGGCGCTGAACCGCGACATGCGCGACCGCCTGGAGTGGTGGGGCGAGTACCTCGACCTCGACGTCGACGTCCGTCACGGCGACACCACGGACTACCAGCGCCGCAAGCAGGCGACGGACCCGCCGGACGTGCTCGTGACGACGCCCGAGACCGTGCAGGCGATGCTGACGGGGTCGCGCCTGCGGGAGGCCCTGTCGGACCTCGAGCACGTCGTCGTCGACGAGGTCCACGAGCTCGCCGCCTCCAAGCGCGGCGCGCAGCTCGCGGTCGCGATGGAGCGCCTGCGCGCGCTCGCCGGCGACTTCCAGCGGATCGGCCTGTCGGCGACCGTCGGCGACCCCGAGACCGTCGGCGCGTTCCTGACGGGGAATCGGCCGTGTGCAGTCCGCGAGGTCGACGTCGGCTCCCAGCTCGACCTCCGCGTGTACGAGCCCGAGATAACGGACGAGGACGCGACGCTCGCCGGGAAGCTCGCGACGACCGAGCGCGTCGCCTCCCACGTCCGCGCGATACGAGACCTCGTCGCCGATAACGAGTCGACGCTGATATTCGTCAACACCCGCCAGACTGCGGAGGCGCTCGGGTCGCGGTTCACCGAACTCGACCTCCCCATCGGCGTCCACCACGGGAGCCTCTCGAAGGACGCCCGCATCGAGGTCGAGGACGCGTTCAAGGCCGGCGAGCTCGACGGCCTGCTGTGTACGTCGTCGATGGAGCTCGGCATCGACGTCGGCCGCGTCGACCACGTCGTCCAGTACCAGAGCCCGCGGCAGGTCACCCGACTCCTCCAGCGCGTCGGGCGCGCCGGGCACCGCAGCGACCAGGTCTCCCGGGGGACCATCGTGACGACCCGGGAGGACGACACGTTCGAGGCCGCCGCCATCGCGCGGCGCGCGAAAGCGGGGGAGGTCGAGCCCGCGGGCATCCACGAGGGGAGCCTGGACGTCGTCGCGAACCAGCTCCCGGGGCTCGCGATGGACGGCGACCACGCCGACGGCGGCGCCGACGCCGCGTACGGGCCGAGCACGGTCGGCGAGGAACAGGACGGCGTCTCGGCACGTGCCGCGTACGAGCTCGTCTCGACCGCGCAGCCGTTCGCGGACCTCTCGGAGGACGCGTTCCGCGCGGTCGTCGAGGAACTGCACTCGAACCGCGTCGTGTGGCTCGACGAGGCCGCGGATCGCATCGAGACCGCGGGCGGGACGCGCCAGTACGTCTACCAGAACCTCTCGATGATACCCGACGAGGAGACCTACGACGTGAACGACGTCGCCTCCGGCCGCCAGGTCGGGACGCTCGACGAGCGGTTCGTCGTGAACTTCGCGCAGCCCGGGGAGGTGTTCGTGCAGCGCGGCGAGATGTGGCGGATCGTCGAGGTGGACGACGACGACGGCGAGGTGAACGTCGCCCCCATCGAGGACCCCGCGGGCGAGGTGCCGTCGTGGACGGGCTCGGAGATTCCGGTGCCGCCGGGCGTCGCGGGCGAGGTCGGCGAGATGCGCGCGGTCGCGGGGCCACAGTTCGAACGCGGTGCGCCCCGTGACGCGGTCGCGACCGAGTTCGCGGGCCGGTATCCGGTCGACGAGGGGACGATGGCGAGCGCGCTCGACCAACTCGAACGCCACGTCGACGCGGGCGCACCGATGCCGACGAGCGATTGCTTGGTCGTCGAACAGCACGGCCGCACCGTCGTCGTGAACGCCGTGCTCGGACACAAGGCGAACGCGACGCTCGGGCGCGTCCTCTCCTCGATGCTCGGCCAGCGCACGGGGTCGTCGGTCGCACTCGAGACGGACCCCTACCGGATAGAACTCGAACTCCCGAGCGGCCTCGGGACGCCCGAGGTCGTCGAGGTCCTCAAGTCGACCGACCCCGAGCACGTCGAGGCCATCATCGAACTCTCCTTGAAGCGCTCGGACGCGCTGAAGTTCCGGCTCAGTCAGGTCGCGGCGAAGTTCGGCGCCTTGCGGACGTGGGAGGGGTCGACCGACGTCAGCCCGCAGTACCTCGTCGCCGCGCTCGAGGACACGCCCGTCTACGACGAGGCGGTGCGCGAGGTGTTCCACGAGGACCTCGCCGTCGAGCACGCCGGACGCGTCCTCGACGCCATCCAGACCGGCGACCTCGGCATCGAGACGGTCGGCGAACGCACCCCTATCGGGACCGCCGGCCACTCGTCGGGGAAGGAGTTGCTCGCGCCCGAGAACGCGGACGCGAGCGTCGTCCAGACCGTCAAGGACCGCCTCCAGGACGACCGCGTCGTCCTGCTGTGCGTGCACTGCGGCGAGTACAAGAAACAGACGAAGGTCCGACGCGTCCGCGACCAGCCCGAGTGCGCCGAGTGCGGGTCGACGCGGGTCGCCGCCCTCTCGCCGTGGGACGACGAGACCGTGCCCGCGGTGCGCGCGAGCGAGAAGGACGACGAGCAGGACGAGTTGACGAAGAAAGCCCACCGCAGGGCGAACCTCGTCCAGTCCCACGGCAAGCAGGCGGTCGTCGCACTCTCGGCGCGCGGCGTCGGCCCCCACAACGCTGCGCGCATCATCGGCCAGCTCCGCGAGAACGAGACCGACTTCTACCGCGACATCCTCGCCCAGGAGAAACAGTTCGCCAGGACGCGCTCGTTCTGGGACTGACGCGTCGGTCGCTCCCCGCAGACCCGACGGCGTCAGCCAGTCGTCCAGCTACCGGCTACGCTTCGCCCTCCACCGGGTCGCCCTCGGCCAGCAACCCGGTCGCCATGAGTCGTCGAACGAGCGCGACCAGGCCGTTGTCGAACCCGCGGCCGAACACGCCCTGTTCGTGCTCTCGGCCCTCGCCACCGCCCGCGGTGAACGAACTCACCAGTATCGCCTCGCGGTCCGCGAGCAACAGTCGACTGATCTGGGTGTCGTCGTCGGCCACCGACGACCGCCCCAACCATTCCAGTCCCGACACGAACACCTCGACCGCCGGAAGTCGCTCCTCGATGTCGCCGCGGAGGTCCTCGTCTATCGTACCGACGACGACGTCGACGCCGCGATCCCGGGCTGCGTCCAACAACTCGGCGAGCCGGTCGGTGAAGATACTCTCGTGGCCGATCACGAGGATCAGTTCGCTCGTCGCACCGTCGATTAGCTGTTCCGTCCGACTCGAGAGTCCCTGGTCGCCCGATATCGCCCACACCTCGTGGGTCGCGTCGGTCGTCTGCGCGTCGTCGGTCGGCTCGAGGTCGTTCAGCGCCTTCCGGAGCGACTCGGTGCGTTCCATGTACTCCGACTGGAGCGTGTTGATGGCCTCGTCGATGTCGACGGCGCGGAACACCTGCGGGTTCGAATGCTGGGTCTCGACCAGTCCCTTCGACTCCAGGACGCGTATCGCGTCGTAGACGCGCGTCCGTGGCACCTCCGAGGTCTCGCTTATCTCCTTGGCCGTCCCGCTCTGTCGGCGTGCGAGCGCCACGAACGATTTCGATTCGTACTCCTTGAGTCCGAGCTGTTGAAGCAGGTCGATCGCATGTTCGTGTTCTGTGATGTCATCCATTGGTCCCAACCTTGACGTCACCATGCTATTCGCGTCGGGGGGGCTTTAGTACGTTGCACCGGGAACCCGTCCTGTTACTCATATAGTCACACAAACAACCCTGGGTATCCCTGCTCCGGGCAGTATTGCCTGGTGTCTGAGAAACCGTTCACCCGATTAATCACAATACACCTTTGTGCTAGCGGAACGGAGCAAACAATGGCAGGTAGCGACAACTCTGGTCCCAACCTAATTGTCGCTACCTGCCTGGAACCACCGTACTCGGTGGTTTTCACCATACTAGTGACACGAAGAGGTCCGACGATTCATGCGACCGCGCGCGGTCCACGGCCATCACGCAACTCAAAGCGCTCGGGCTGAGTACCTACGCCGCCCGAACGTTCGTCGCACTCGTCAGTCTCGGCGAGGGCACCGCCCAGGACGTGAGCGACGTCGCCGAGGCCCCCCGGACGCGTGTACGACGCGGCCGACGAACTCCGCGAGCGCGGGCTCGTCGACGGCAACGGCGAGTACCCGCCGGAACCGCGCGACGAGACCGCCATCTGGGGCGCCGGGGGGTCGAACAGCCTCGTGGTCGTCCTGAAGGCGCTGTTCACCTGGCAGCTCGACGAAACCCGGGAGTGACGCGGGCGACCGAACCGCGACCACCCCTCACTGTTTCAATGCCCCGTAGCCGACGCTCCGCGAGTGCAATTTCGATACGACGACGGGGCCGACTGGCGGTGTCAGGACTGGTCTCTCGATGCAGCGTCCAGGCCGTCGTCGATCGTGTCCAGCAGGGAGCGCACCGCCTCGAACGCGTGGCCGCGACGGACGACCCCCTGCGACGTGTCGTACTGGATGACGTCCGCTTGCGCCAACGCCGGCAGGTGGCGGTGGTGGAGCTGAACGCGCGGCTCCGGCCGGGGACCGTCGCTCGGGACCGCGGCGGCAGCGTCGTCGAGCGCGGTGGCGAGCCGTTCGACCGTCGTCTCCGTGCGCTCCCCCGCGAGCCGGTCGACGATGACCCGTCGCTCGTGGTCCGCAAGCACCCGGAGCGCTCGCTCGGTCGAAATCGACTCGCCGTCGCCGTTCATCGCCGATCCCTCACCTCCATTTCCCAAGCTTGCGTGAACATGTACACCACTACTCGCTACCACTGGAAACCAGTGTCCTTCACCCGAATCCTCAAACACCACGTGCCGCGTCGAGCCGCGGCCCACCTCCAACCAGTGAGACCGAAACGCCTTCCCGCACGCCGTTCCCGAATCCGAGTATGCGACTCGCGCCTGGCGCCTGGGACTACGCCGCCGTACCCGCAATCCTCGCGCTCCTCGCCCTCGTCGTGTTCCCGCCAGCCAGTCTCGTCGCGCTCGCGCTCGCCGGGTTCGTCCTCCTGTTCTTCCGGGACCCCGAGCGCGTCCCCGCCGAGGGCGTGGCGCGCGACGCCGCGGTCGCCGCCGCCGACGGCAAAGTCTCCGTCGTCCGCACCGAGACCGACGACGCGGGCCGAGAGCGCGTGCGCGTCGGCGTGTTCATGAACGTCACCGATGTCCACGTCAACCGCGCGCCGCTCCCCGGCACCGTCGACGCCGTCGAGCACGTCCCCGGCGGGCACGTGCCGGCGTTCGCGAAGTCCGCCGAACGCAACGAACGCCTGCACGTCGACGTCGTCAAACCAGACACCGTCGGCGACGGCGAGCGCGCGGGCGAGTACCGCATCACGCAGATCGCGGGCACCGTCGCGCGCCGCTGCTACAGCTACGTCGACGCCGGCGACGAACTCGACGCCGGCGAGCGGTTCGGCCACATCGCGTTCAGTTCGCGCGTCGACGTCCTCCTCCCGCCACGATTCTCGCTCGACGACGTCCTCGTCGACGAAGGCGACCGTAGCGTCGCCGGCCGCACCCTCCTCGCCCGCGACCCCGCCGCGAGAGATGCCGACGGCGACGACCCACAGTAGCGATTCCACTCGGCACTCCACCACCACTCCCGCCAGCGAACCCACAACGCCGTCGCTGTCGAGCGTAGAATCGACGGGGTAGGCCAGGCGGGTCTCGTAGCGTTGCGTGTCAAATGCACGCGGGCAGTTCACCGACTGGCCGTGCCGTCTTCCTACAGTCGAGGACGTCGATACAAGAGGGCTCCGGTCGGCGCTTGCGCGTGAGCACTCGGCGCACGCCGCCCCGGTTCAGTGGTCGAGGCGTTCCCGCGCCGCCTCGAAGTGCGCCACCGTGATCTCGAGTTCGTCGCCCATCTCGTTGGCCTCCTCGGGCGACCGCCCCTCGGCGATCTCGCGGATGGCGCGCATCGACGCGTCCCGGACGAGCGCGTCCAGTTCCGCGCCCGAGTACCCCTCGAGGTCCGCGGCGAGCGCGTCCAGGTCAACGTTCTCGGCGAGCGGCCGGCCCTTCGCGACCACCTTCAGAATCTCGCGGCGGCCCGCCTCGTCGGGCTCGGGCACCTCGATGTGCGTGTCCAGACGGCCTGGGCGGAGGAGCGCGCGGTCGATGGCCTCCTTGCGGTTCGTCGCCGCGACCACGACGAGGTTCGGGTTGTCCGCGAGCCCGTCGAGTTCGGTGAGGAGCTGGGAGACGACGCGGTCCGTGACGTCGTCGCCGCCACCGCCACCGCCGCCTTCGCGGGACTTCGCGACCGAATCGATCTCGTCGAGGAAGACGATGGAGGGCGCGGCCTGGCGGGCGCGATGGAAGAGCTCGCGCACCGCCTTCTCGGATTCTCCAACGTAGCGGTCCAGCAACTCGGGGCCTTTCACCTCGATGAAGTTCACGCCGCTCTCCCCGGCGAGCGCGCGAGCGAGCAGCGTCTTCCCCGTCCCCGGCGGCCCGTACAGGAGGACTCCGGAGGGCGGGCTGGTGTTCGCCGCCTCGAACAGCGGCCCGTAGGAGAGCGGCCACTCCACCGCCTCCTCCAGGGTCTGCTTGGCCGTCGACAGCCCGCCGACGTCCTCGAAGGTGACGCTCGGCTGCTCGGCGACGTACTCGCGCATCGCGGACGGCTCCACCTCCGCCATCGCCCCGTCGAAGTTCACGCGCGCGACGCTCGGGTCGTCGCTCCACGCCTTCCGCGCCTCGCCCTCCGCCGGCCGGTTCCGGATGGCGTGCATCGCCGCCTCGCTCACGAGCACGTCCAGGTCCGCGCCCACGAACCCGTGCGTCCGCGACGCCAACGTGTCCAGGTCCACGTCGTCCGCGAGCGGCATCCCGCGCGTGTGGACGTCCAGTATCTCCCGGCGGCCCTTCTCGCTCGGCACGCCGATCTCGATCTCGCGGTCGAACCGACCACCCCTGCGTAGCGCGGGGTCGATGTCGTCCACGCGATTCGTCGCGCCGATGACGACCACGTCACCGCGCGACTCCAGGCCGTCCATCAGACTGAGGAGTTGCGCGACGACGCGGTTCTCGACGTCGCCGTCGTCGTCGCGCTTCCCCGCCACCGAATCGATCTCGTCGAAGAAGATTATCGACGGGGCCGTCTCGCGAGCCGTCTCGAACACCTCGCGGACGCGCTCCTCGCTCTCGCCCTTGTACTTCGACATGATCTCCGGGCCGGAGACCGTGTGGAAGTCCGCGCTCACCTCGTTCGCCACCGCCTTCGCGATGAGCGTCTTCCCCGTCCCCGGCGGTCCATAGAGGAGCACGCCACGCGGCGGGTCGATGTTCAGCTTCTGGAACAACTCCGGCTCGCTGAGCGGGAGCTCTATCATCTCCCGCACGCGCTCCAACTCCTCCTCGAGGCCGCCGATGTCCTCGTAGGTCACGCCCGACTGCTCCTCGTCTGCGCCGTCGCTCTCGCCGCTCGCGGCGCCTTCGCCGCTCGACGCCCCGGCGTCCGCGCCGCCCTCCGGGTCGTTCGCGCCCGGGGTCGGGTCGCTCTCCGCGTCGAACACCTCGTTCCGGACGTTCACGTTCGTGTGGCCCTCGACGCGAACGGGGCCGCCCGGGACGGTCTCGACGACGTGGAACGGCGACTGACTGATGCGCTCCAGTCGCACGTGCTCGCCGACGGAGACCGGCCGGCCGTCGAGGTCCCGGCGGACCGCGCGCTCGACGACCCCGGACGGCACCGACCCCATCGCGCTCGGCGGGGCGAGCGTCACCGACTGCGCGTCCGATATCTCGCGCGCGGTCACCGTCACGAGGTCGCCGACCTTCGCGCCGGCGTTCGTCCGCGTGTCCGCGTCGATGCGGATGGTGCCCTCGTCCTGGTCCGCGTCCGCCGGCCAGAACTTCGCCGCCGTCACGTGCGACCCCTCGATGACGACCGTGTCACCGCTCAGGATACCGAGCTCTCGACGCGCTGCCTCCGAGAGCCGCGCCACGCCGCGGCCGGCGTCGCGCTTCTCCGCCGCCCGCACCGTCAACGTCACGCCGTCGTCGCCGTCCGTACTCATACGGCTTTTTTCTCGCCTCGATGACTTGAATCGCTCGGGACGAACGACTGATTCGGTCGAGGAGATGTTGCGGTTCGTGCGGGACAAACGACTTGTCGGAGGGCGTCGTCGCCCTATGTATGGTCAGCGAGACAGAGCGCGACGGCGAGACGTGGTACGAGTGCGACGCCTGCGGCCTCATGTTCGACGACCAGGGCGACGCGAACGCGCACGAGGCCAACTGCGACGCCGAAGACCCCTCCTACATACAGTAGCTCGCGTCGGCGCCAGCGCGACGGCGGTCAGTCCGCGCGCTCGCGGTGCTCCGCGGCCAGCTCCTCGGCCTGCTCGCGAGTCTGCGCGGTCTTCCACCGTACCTGCGTCGCACCCCGCGGCCCGTACGACAGCGCGTCCTTCAACTCGTCTGGCAGCACGCCCCAGTCCACCTCGAGAACCACGCCGTCGTCGTCGCCGAGCTCGTACACGCCGAGTCTATCCGGCGCAGCCCCGACCGCCGACCGGTCGAGCGCACGCCACTGCTTTCGGAGCGGCATCAGACGATCTCGTACGCGTGCTCGCTCATCTCGTCCTCCGCGAACACGAACACGCGCCCTCGGGCAGTCTCGGGGTCCGCCTCCACCTCGACCGCGTACGCCTCCGCGCGCACCGTCACGCCCGGGAACAACTCCTCCTCCTCGTCGTTCTCCAGCATCACGCGACCCACGCCCGTGTCCTTCAGGATGTCCTCCGCGGTGTTCCGGTCGTTCACGTACATCAGGACGCCCTCCGTCTCCGTCGGGTCCGTCACGAGCACCTGCGTCAACTTCCCCGGCGGTGCCCGCACCGACCCCTCCGCCCGCTCCGGCGGCCCGTGATAGAACACCGTGCGCCCATCGAGGTACTCGACGACCACGCCGTCCTCCGTGAGTTCCACGCCGAGCGTCGACGGCGCGACGTCAGCTCGAAAAGTCATACTGGAAGATACGACGCTCGCACCCAAAAACCACTCCGTTTCGCGACGCCGACGTCGCGGTCGCCGCGACCCACTGGCGCGAGTTCGAACGCGACCCGCGTCAGGCGGGCTTGTACGTCTTCGCGATGGCGGAGACGACCGCGTTCAGGACCGCGTCGCGCTCGCCAGCGAGGTACTCGAGGTGGCCTTCGCGACCACCGACGACCTCGATACCGGCTTCGGGCGCCGCACCCTGGGCTTGCTCGGCGACCCGGCGGACGTCCAGGGACTCCTGCGACCGAAGCCGCATGTCGTCGCGACCCATCCCGACCGTGACGACCGGTTCGTCGTACTCGTCGCGGAGCGCGCGATGGAGTTCGTCGACGAGCAGCGCCTCCGGCGGGAAGTCGAACCGATGCGAGAACGCGTCCGTGTCGACGACCGCGAACGTCACGCCTTCGGCGGTCCGCTCCGTGAGGTTCCGGCGCGCCGTCTCGACCTCCTTCTCCATCTTCTCGCGGAACTGGTCGCTCACGTGTCCCGAGAGGCCCTCGCGGCGACCGAACAGGAGGTCGTCCACGAGCTCGCGCTTGTCCTTGTAGGACTGATAGAACGCCTCCAGCGCGATCGCCTGCCGGAGTTCCGTGACGTCCGTGACGTCGTAGTCCGCGTCGCGCGCCAGGTCCACGTACCCTTCGGGGGTGTCCTCCCAGTAGCTCACCGCGGGGAGGTGCGCGAGGTCCTCGCGGACGCTCTCGTTCACGTGCGCCGCGACGTTCGCCGCGAGCGCGGTCGTCGTCACCGCGTCGTCCACGCCCGCCGTGTGCGGGTTCACGTACGCCGCGAGCCCGTCGAGCACGCCCTCGTCGGGCGTCGTCGCGTCGACCGCGACGCGCTCCACGTCGTAGACGTCGAGGAACTCGTAGCCCTCCTCGGACTCCGCGGTTGAGCCGGCGTCCGCGAGGACGACGAGCGGGAACTGCTCGCCGTGACGCTCGCGGTCGGAGAGCATCTCGGTGACGTCGTCGGTCGCTGCATCCATCCCGTAGAACGGGTCGTCGAGCGGCCGGCGCTCGAAGAAGTGGTACTCGGCGTCGTCGCGCGCGTGCTCCTCGCGGACGAGCGGGAGGACGGCGCGCTCGATGGCCGCACCGGCAGCGTAGCCGTCCGCCGTCGCCGTGTGTCGAACGACGACCGGTCGCCCGGTGAACACGGCCTGCCGGATGGTCGCCGCGACGTCACGGATCTCCTCGCCGACCGCCGCGACGGACTCGTGGTCCGCGAGCAGGTCGACCTCGCCCGGGTCCGCCTCCGCGGCGAGCGCGTCCTCGAGGCGCGTGCGGACCGCGTCCGCCTCGTCGCCCTCGAGCACGTCGAGGACTTCCGTCTCGATCTGGAGGTCGCCGTTGTGGCGTTCGACCTCGCCGTCGATGCGGACCACGTCGTCCACCTCGACGTCGGGGTACGCGCGGACGCCGGCGGACTCGAACGCCGCCGCCTCGATGACGTCGGTCTCGTCGCGGAGCTCGAACACGGTCGGGCCCGACGTCTGCCGGATGCTCACGACCTCGCCTTCGACGCGGACGACCTGCCCGACGTCGTCGGCGACGTCCTCGAGCGTCGTCCGCGACAGCTCCTCGCTCGCGGCGTCGTCGGAATCGTCGTCGTCGGCCGCGACTGCGTCGTCGGAATCGTCGTCGTCGGCCGCGACTGCGTCGTCGGAATCGTCGTCATCCTCGTGCTCGCTCTCGTCACCCTCGTCGTCCGCGGCAGCGGATGCGTCGACTGCGTCGTCGTTCTCGGCTTCGTCCGCGCTCGGTGCGTCGGCCTCCGAGGTGGGCGCTGCGCCCGCGTCAGGGTCCGCGTCGGTCGTCGGCTGGTCGTCGTTCTCGGCTTCGCCCGCGCTCGGCGCGTCGGACTCGTCGGTCGGTTCCGGCTCGGCGTCCGCCGTGGAGGGCGTGCGCGTCTCGGTGTTCCCCGAGCGCGACGCACCCTCAGAAGGGCGTTCGTCGTCCTCGTCGTCAGCGTCGGGGAGTTCGTCCCCCTGGGGCGTCTGCACGAGGTGACCGCGGAACTCGCGCTTGCGCTGCCGGATCGACCAGCCGAGGTCGACGTTCCCGTTGTCGCGAACGTCCGTGACCTGCACGTACACGGTGTCGCCGGGCTCCCAGTCGAGGGAGTCCAGTCGTCGGTCGAGCTCGCTCCGATGGAGGAGTCCGGTGACGTGGTCGCCGATATCGACGAACACGCCGAACTCGGCGTAGCCGTCGACGGTGCCTTCGTAGTAGCGTCCGGGCGTGAGCTGTTCGGGGTTGCTGCCTTCGAACTCGAAGACGGCGTCTTCCTCGTGACTCGAACAGATGTGCCCGTCCACGGGCGTACCGCAGATGATACAGTTACCCATTTGCTCTGGTAGAAGGAACCCGGCCTAAAACTGTTGTCGAAAACCGCTCGCGGTCCACGAACCCCCGTCGGGCGGTGTCGAGGCCTCGCGCGCGCTTCGTTCCCCGAGCCGTAGACCGCCCGACGGAACGGGAATTGCTCGGTCGACGGTAGTTCCTCGTCGCGAACCTTTACGGAACGTGCAGGCGTATCTCGGGACGACCATGGAAATCACCTGGTACGGTCACTCCACGTTCGGCGTCGAACTCGGCGAGACCAGCCTCCTCATCGACCCGTTCTTCGACAACCCGAAGACCGACACCGACCCGGAGGAACTCGACCCGGATTACGTCCTCCTCACGCACGGGCACGCGGACCACATCGGGGACGTCGACCGGTACAGAGGAGCGAAGCTCGTCGCGACCCCGGAGGTCGTCGAGTACTGCCGCGACGAGTTCGGCGACTACGAAGCCGTCGGCGGCATGGGGATGAACATCGGCGGGACCGTCGAGTGCGGTGACGCGTACGTCACGATGCATCGCGCGGACCACACGAACGGAATGGAGACTGGCTACGGGACGAGCGGCGGGATGCCCGCCGGGTTCGTCGTCTCGGACACGAAGCCGACGCAGGTGAGCGACGAGGAGACGGTGTCGTTCTATCACGCGGGCGACACGGGGTTGATGACGGAGATGCGCGACGTCATCGGGCCGTTCCTCGAACCGGACGTCGCCGCGGTCCCCATCGGCGACCACTTCACGATGGGCCCGTGGCAGGCCGCCATCGCCGTGGACTGGCTCGACGTCGACCACGCCATCCCCATCCACTACGACACGTTCCCGCCCATCGAGCAGGACCCCGAGGACTTCGTGAAGGAGGTGAAGGCGACTGGGAGCGGCGCCGAGGTGCAGGTGCTCGCAGGCGACGAGTCGTTCGACCTCAGCGAGAACCTGATGGACTGACCGACGCGGTTCTGTGTCGGTCGTGACAGCGCTCTCGCACGTGAACCCGGTCCCACGAGAACGAGGTCTCACGTGAACACACCCCCACGGGAACGCGTCCCCACGGGAGCGCGTGGCGAAGCCCTCCGTCGACGAAACCCTTAATTACTGGGGGCTATTGAGAAGGTGAAAACGGTGATTCTCTATGGAGCTACATGTGGACGATACGGCGGCCCAGAACGAAGCGATAAGCACCCACACCGGTCGGTCCTTCCGGCCGCTGGACCCGGCGCCCGAGCAGATCGCACTCGAAGACCTCGCGCACGGACTGTCTAACGTCTGCCGCGGCGCGGGCCAGACCGCGTTCTTCTATTCGGTCGCGCTGCACTCCATCCACGTCACCGAGGAGCTGAAGCGCGCCGGCGAGAGCGAGCAGGTCCAGTTCTACGGGCTCCTGCACGACGCCGCCGAAGCGTACGTCACGGACGTCCCCAGTCCCCTGAAGCGCCACCTCCCGGGGTACCGCGAGATCGAGGACGACATCCAGGACGCCGTCTGGGCGGCGTTCGACGTCTCCCCGCCGACGGACGAGCAGTACCGCGCCGTCAAACGGGCGGACCGCGCGCTCGGCCAGTACGAACTCCCCGAACTCTTCCCCCAGCAGACCTGGGAGGGCGAACGCCCCGACCTCGACTACGACCTCCGCGCCGACGCCCGCTTCGACGTTCCCGCCCGTTTCGAGGCGATGGCGCACGACCTCGCCGCCCGCGTCGACGCCAGCGTCCCGAACTGAGCATCAGCTTGACGGGTACGGATGCTGCTTGACGTGGCACCTCATCGCTGGCACATACCACCTGAGTGCTTAGACACCTGAACAAAACCAACATATAACTATAATAAATTTTAATGGGGGTATTGTCGGCTACCATGGTTGCGCGATAGGTACAAATCCCATAACTATCTGGAATTCTGCATTTTATAAACTGACAGAGCTGCAGATCTTTCTCTCCTTCTCTATTAGTCTGTTACGGCAGAATGATACAACCTGTAATGATATATAATTAATATTTTAAGTTCGTAATATAAATATATAATGTGGTTTTTAGAGTAAGTGCAATGGCAAATCGGCGAAAGTTCATTTCGTCCGCTGGCGCATTGGCTGCACTTGGAACGACAGGTATTGCAGCGGCAACCAAAAGACCTGACGAACTAACTGCAGAAGAAGTCAGTGAAGCATTCCAGGATGGAGTGGTGAACAATGGTGCGGCTGGTGCCCGAAAAAATTGGGAAGAGCTTGGGCTGAATCCAGTCGTTGAAGAATCACAAGATTTTGAGATCCATGACAATACCGGGTTACACACGACAGCAGGCCCCGATGAGGGTTCCGAAGTTAGTCCGCAGTACAAATACGGTGATCCAAAAAATACAGACTCGAAACTCATCTCAGGTGTAAGCGATGCAGGAGATGGGAAAGTGTGGATGTCCGTAGCGATGAAACTCACCGATCCTCAGCGATCGTGGGGTAATGCTTCCTGGGTTAAGGACGGCATTGGCATTGGTTACATCGCAAAGGACTGGGCACCCATAGGCGAACCTGTCGTGAATGCGACTGAGCCCCACTCAGCGAGGTTCAGGTCTGAGGACGTTTCACAAGACGCACGCGCAGGGACGGTGAATATAAAAAACCCCGGTGGTGATGATCTCTATCCGGATGCAAGTGCTAATATAACCGCGAAATTTGAACTCCGGCCTGATAAAATACCAACTACACTCTGGGGATCTTACTCCCATACGAAAGCACTTTCGCCAGGATCTAATATAAAATCCGTAACGGGTGGTGCTGGTGGTATCGAACTCAATCTGGATTTGGGTGCCTCAACAGCTTGGAGTATCGCTTATCCTTCAGACCCTTCAGACTTTGTCTGAACTAGATTCGAATAAAGTTACAATAGACAATTCCAATACCTTTGGTATGGACCCAAATCATAATTCACAACTGAACGCGAATCTACAAGCGATACGAACCGCAATCGTCGGTGTAGCGCTGGGAGTAGTTACTGCTGCCCTTATCGTCCATAATGAATCCTTGGCATTCCCGTTGCTCATCGTGACGTGTCTTGTTTCGGGGTACGCGTTCGTCCCGACGCTCCGGGCCTGAAGTCCTCGATTCCGAGGATTCACGCTTCAATGTGAGCGTAGACGCCGTCACTTCGTCGCGTGCGCGACCCAGTCGCCGTACGCGTCCAGCATTCCAGATTCGTCGAACCGTTCGATGCACGGGACGTCGTAGGGGTGGAGTTCGGCGACGCGTGCTTCGAGTTCGTCGTACCGGTCGTCGGTGGTCTTCGCGAGCAGTATCACTTCGTCGTCGCGCTGGATGGCGTCCTCGCCGTCGGCACTGCCTTCCTCGGCGTCGGTCCAGCGGTACGTCGACCGGCAATCGAGCTGGTTCACGCACGCGGCGAGGCGTTCCTCGACGAGCGCGGTCGCGAGGTCGCCCGCGGCCTCTGGCGGTGCGGTGACGTACGCGGTCGGCATCGCTACGCGAACACCTTCGCTGGTGCGCGGTCGGTCGCCAGCGTCGTGCGGTCGCTCGCCGGCATCGTCACTCGATGGGGCGGAACGACCCGTCGATGTCCCACTCGTGCACGCAGTGGACGTCGCCGACCGCGTCGGCGTCCACGTCCTCGTCGTCGTCGGTGGGGACGCGCCAGGTGTCGTGGTCGTCGTCCCAGACCTCCACGCGCCCGCAGCGCTCGCACTCTCGCTCCTCGGGCTTCCGTAACTTGGCCATGCTCGCTCGTCGTCGCCGCGTGAACTTGAACGTTCACCGTCGCGGCGAATCTCGTCGACGCGACTCGCCAGGTCTCCGCGGGGTCGGTTCGCGGGGAAGTCCCGCACCGGGAAAACGCTGATGTCCGTACGGAAACACGTCTGGCGTATGGGTAGTCACTGGTCCCCCATGGAGGTGCGTCACTGATGCCCGGTGCAGGGAAGTCCGACTCGCGAGCGCTCCAGGTCGTCGGCGCACTCGTCGCGGTCGTCGCTCTCGCTGGCGCCGCGTTCGGCGGCTGGAGCTTCGACGGCCTCGCCGACGGCCCCCTCCCGTTCGCCATCGCCGTCGTCGCCGTGACGCTCGCGCTCGGCGCGTCGCTGTACGCGAGATACGGCTGAGGCGGTGCTGCGGGAACGAGCGAACGACCGGTGAGAAAGAGCCGCTCGTGGCGGTAGCCGCGGCCGCGGTCAGTAGACGGCGTCGAGGACGTCGTCGTCGAGCTCGGGGAACTCGGCGAGGTACTCGCGGCGTTCCTCGCGGAGTTCGGCGGCCGCCTGCTCGTAGTCGTCGACGTGGTCGGGGACGCAGTACTCGTCGACGTCGATACCGGGGACGTGACTGGGGACGGTCATGCCGGTTCGGTCGTCCTCGCGCCACTGGACGCTGCCGCGCGCGATCTCGCGGAGGATGGTGACGGACTCGCGGACGCCGACGTCCTGCGGGTCGTCGTTCGTGCCGACGCAGCCCGTGTTGAGGACGTAGCACTCCACGTCGAGGTCGCGAACGAGTTCGCGGAACCGGTTCCCCTCCTCGCCCTTCGACCCCATGATGAAGGGGTTCGTGCCGACGACGCGGATGGCTTCGCCCGCGGCGTCCGGGTCGCCCGCGCTCGTTTGGATGGACTCGCCGAGCATGAACGCGGCCGCGGCCGCGGCCTCGTCGAGCTTCGCGACCGGCGGCATCAGCGGGTTGCGCGTGATGAAGAACACCTGGTCGACGCCGCCGAGGTCGACGTCCTCGGCCGCGCTCGCGAGGTGCTCGCGCTTCACGACCGCGCGCGAGTTCGTCGTGTACCGGTCCTCCTCGAAGTGCACGGTGCCGTCGTCGTCGACGGCGGCGTTCTCGAGGACCGCGGACTCGTGGGTCGCCGCGTCGTACAGCGCCTCCTGTTCGTCGCGGTCCAGGCCGATGGTCTTGATGTAGAGCCCGGCGCCTTCGCTACCGGCGACCTCGCCGTCGGGCGTGAGCGCACAGACGTCGTCCTGGAGCATCGTCGCGGACTCGCCGTCGGTCTCGTCGAGCCAGAGGCCGTGCGCGGTCAGCGTCGACTTCCCGGTCGCCGACAGCCCGAGGAACACCTGTCCCTTCGTCTGGAGGTCGCCCGCGTCGTCGCGCACCGTCACGCGCTTCGAGCCGGCGTGCAGGCCGAGGCCGCCCTTCCGTTTCGCGTCCCACATGAACAGGCGGAGGAAGCTCTTCTTCGCCTCGCCCGTGTAGTCGCTCCCCACGACCGCGGTCACGCCCTCCTCGGCGAGCACGCGGATGGCGACCTCGTCGGCCTCGGGCACCTGCACCGTCACGTAGTCCGGCTCGACCGTCTCGCCGTCGGGGACGTCGACTGGCTCGAAGAGCTTCCCCCACGCGAGCGCGATGCGGCCGTACTCGCGTGGCACGAACAGCCGACAGATGGACGAGGCGTCCTCGTGACGGCCCATCCGACGGTCGAGGCACACCCACTCGCCGTCGCCGATGCGGTCGACCGCGTCGGCGACGACGCGGTAGTCCGCGGGCGAGAAGTCGTCGTCGACCGTGGTCTTCGTCTGTGCGGCACTCCGCGACCGGTACTCGCTCACGTAACTCGGCGAGCCGTACTCGGTCGTCGTCTCGAGGTGGGAGGAGGCCTCGCGGAGCGCGTCGAGCGACGGGTTGTACGTCACGTTCGGCGCCGACCGCGGGTCCGGCAGGTCCGACCGTCGCGTGACGGTCGCAGGGTGTTCTATCCCCATGTCTGACATCGTGATTGATTAGATTGCGTAATGCTGTATAAATATGCTGGAAGTATCGAGCTGTTAGGCAGTGGCTTCGCGCGTCGAAACCGTTTTGGGTCCCCGTAAGGTCCCGAACGCTCCGAATCGAGCGACGGGAACGTCGGCGACCGTCACCTGTAAGTCACGCCTCTGCGTCAGTCAGCGCATGATTAAGCTGGTGAACATGCTCGTCCGCGCGGACGACCTGACCCACGAGGAGTTCGTCGAGTACTGGTACGAGGAGCACGTCCCGCTCGCGGAGGACCTGCCGCACGCGAAGAAGTACGCGACGAGCGTCCCGACCGACCCCGAGCGCAGCGAGTACGACGGCGTCGTCGAGCTCTACTTCGAGGACATGGGCGACCTGAAGGCGGCGTTCGAGTCCGAGGTCGGCCGCGAGGTCCAGGCGGACCTCGAGCACTTCGCGAAGCCCGACGAGGGCCCGACGCTGTACGTCGAGGAGACCGTCCAGTTCGACGCGACCGACGAGACGGAGAGCGACGACGGAGTCGATTCGGAGGGCGACGCGGCATGAACACGGCCGAACGCGTCGTCGAGACCCTGGACGCGCTCGACGTCGAGTACGTCTTCGGGTATCCGGGCGGGCGCGTCATCGAGCTCTTCGAGACGATCGCGCACGGCGACAGCGACGTCGAGGTGGTGCGGCCACGGGACGAACGCGAGGCGAGTCAGATGGCGGAAGCATACGGCCGGATGACGAGTACGCCCGCCGTACTCGCCGGCCAGGGCCCCTGGATCGGGAGTCTCGGGAACATGGGCCAGATGGAGGCGCGGCTCGCGTCGTCGCCGCTCGTGACGCTCACGGAGGCGTCCGAGCGCGGTGACTATTCGACACTCGCTCCCTACCAGCAGTCCCGCGGCGACTACGGCGGGCTGTCGCTCCCGAAGATCCTCGACGGCGTCACGAAGGAGTGGTGGTTCCCGCGGAGCGCGACCGAGACGGTTCGCTCCGTCCAGCTCGCGTTCAAGCACGCGACCGCCGGCCGGCCCGGGCCGACGGCGGTCATCCTGGACGGGGACGCGGTGAGCGACGAGTTCCCGGAGGACGCGACGCCGCCGGTGTGGGACGACCAGCGCCAGGTCCAGAACTGGCAGAGCCAGCCGACGGACCGCGACGTCGCCGCCGCCGTCGAGCACCTCGAAGCCGCCGAGAAGCCCGTCATCATCGCGGGGAACGGCGTGCACGCCGCCGGCGCGTACAAGGAACTGGAGGCGGTCGCGGACGCGTACGACGCCGTCGTCGCGACCTCGTACCTCGGGAAGTCCACCATCGCGGAGACGGACGACCGCGCGGCGGGCGTCATCGGGTCGTTCGGCCACGAGGGCGCGAACCAGGTCGTGAGCGAGGCCGACACGTTGCTCGTCGTCGGCTGTCGGATGAACCCGATGGACACGAACTGGCAGGCCGCGTCGTTCATCCGCCCGGACGAGCAGACCATCATCCACGCGGACATCGACACGCGGAACGCGGGCTGGGTGTACCCCGCCGACGTCGGGCTCATCGGCGACGCCGCCGAATCGCTGCGCGCGCTCGCCGCGACCGGTGACGGCGAGAGCGGCGACGACGGGAACTGGGCGCTCGACCGCGCCGCGGAAGCGCGCGAGGACTTCGCGGTCGACAAGTGCGAGAGCGACAGCGTCCCCATCAAGCCCCATCGCGCGTGCAAGGCCATCGAGCAGGTGGTCGACGAGAACACGGTCGTCACCGCGGACTCCGGGAACAACCGCTTCTGGCTCCTGAACTACCTCCAGACGGACTCGACGCAGTCGTACTACGGGTCCGGTGGCGTCGGCGGGATGGGGTGGGCTCAGCCCGCCGCCGTCACCGCCGCGCTCCTCGGGAAGGACGCCATCGCGGTCGCCGGCGACGGCGGGTTCACGATGACGATGACCGCCGTCGAGACCGCGGTCGACCACGGCGTCGCGCCGACGTTCGTCGTCCTGAACGACACGAGCCTCGGGATGGTCCGCCAGATGGACGACCAGATCCCCGGCGTCGAGTTCCACGACACCGACTTCGTGAAGGTCGCCGAGGGAATGGGTGCGCGCGGCGTCCGCGTCACCGACCCCGACGACCTCGTGCCCGCGCTCGAGAACGCGAAGGCGAGCGACGAGCCGACCGTCGTCGACGTCCGCATCGACCGCGACGAGGACATGGCCGACCAGCTCGCGTCCTCGTTCTACGACGAGGTCGGCGGCCTCCACGAGTAACGCGGGATTCGACCCGCGCGCTATCCTGGAAGCGTCAGAACGGCAGTAGTGACCGAACGATCCAGTACGGTCCCTCGAGGAGTCCTTTCATGATGGTGAGTGCGCTCATCATCGGTTCGGTCGCGGGCTCGAGGTGTGCGTAATCGTCGGGGTCGACGCGAACGAGTTCGCCCGTGCTCGCGCGCTCTCCTGCGTCGTCCGTGACGCGCAGGCAGACGAGTTCGTTCTGGGGGCGTCCGACGATGCGGTAGATTCCCTCCGGGATGCTCGCGTCCGCGTCCGCTCGCACGAAGTCGCCGACGGCGACGGAGGCCTGCGTTATCATACCCGCTCGTACTCCCGTGAGGGGGATAACGGTTCGTGACGACGCCGAACGGCGACCCGGACTCGCGGCGTCGGGGCTGCCGAGTGTGCAACCTTTTTCGCGTCGGTGCGAGAATTGCCGGACGATGAGCGACAACACAGTCCTCGTAACCGGTGGCACGGGCTTCATCGGGTCCTACGTTGCAAAGGACCTCGTCGAGCACGGGCACGACGTGGTCGCGTACGACCTGTCGACGGACGAGCGCATACTCGAGAAGGTCGGCGTAGCCGACGAGGTCGAGACGCGACGCGGCGACGTCACGGACTCGACGGACGTCGTGAACGCGGTCGCGGAGACCGGGACGACGCACATCGTCCACCTCGCCGCCCTGTTGACGAACACCGCCGAGGAGAACCCGCGCGCCGCCCTCAAGGTGAACGTCGAAGGCACCTCGAACATCTTCGAGGCCGCGCGCACGCTCGACGACCAGGTCGAGCGCGTCGCGTGGGCGTCGAGCGCAGCGATCTACGCGCCACCCAAGCACTACGACGACGGCACCGACTGGTGGGTGACCGAGGACGACCTCACCTATCCCGATACGCTCTACGGCGCGACGAAGGAGTACAACGAGCATCAGGCCCGCGTGTACCGCGAGGAGTACGGCGTGAGCGACGTCGCGCTCCGCCCGACGGTCGCGTACGGCCCGTACCGCGAGACTGGCGGGTCGGCGTTCCTCGCGAACATCGTCGAGAAGCCCGCGCTCGGCGAGCCGTTCGAGGTCGACTACGGCACCGAGGAGATCGACTGGCAGCACGTCGCCGACATCGCGCAAGCGTTCCGCCTCGGCGCGTTCGCCGACGAGGACGACCTCACGCAGCGCGTCTACAACGTCCGCGGCGAACTCGCGAGCGTCCGCGAGGCCGCCGAAACGGTCGAATCCATCATGCCAGACGCGGACATCACGGTGAACGACGACGGCGAACTCCCCTGGACCCAGCGCCTCGACATGACCGCCGCCCAGGAGGACCTCGGGTACGACCCCGAGTACGACCTCGAGACCGGGTTCCGGGACTACATCAACGTCCTCCGGCAGGAGAACGGCCTCGACCCCGTCTGAGACGTAGCTCGACGTATTCTAGAATCCTGCTTTGGCGGTCGTCCGGCAGGGGAACGCCTTAGACGACCGGCACTGAATCGCGTGCCATGGCTACGGGTTTCGACATCGGTACGCGTGGGTTCAGGGTGGCGCGCGGCGACCCCGAGGCGCCGGCGGTCTCGGAGACGTCGCCGCTCTATCTGGAGATCGACGACGCGGACTTCGCGGAGACGGACCTGTCGAAGTCGGCGCTGACGACGGTGCGCGTCGGGGACGCGACGTACGTGGTGGGGCCGGACGCGACGCGCGCGGCGGCCGCGGTCGGCGGGACGCCGGAGCGCCTCCTGGAGCACGGCGTGCTCGCGGACCGCGAGGGCGTCGCGGACGTGTTCGCGGCGCTCGCGTCGGACTTCCTCGGCGACCCCGAGGACGGCGCCGAGGACGACGCTGACGGGGGCGACGGGGACGCGCGTCTCGCGTACTCCGTCCCGGGCTCGACCGTGGACGCGTCGCTGCCGACGGCGGCCCACCGGGAGACGGTCCGGCGCGTCCTCGCGGACCTCGGGTACGAGCCGACGCCGATAGCGAGCGGGTTCGCGGTCGTGTACGACGCGCTCGCGGACGCGAACCTCACCGGGGTCGGCGTCGCGGTGGAGGCGGAGTCGACGACGGTCGCGCTCGTCTACTACGGCGTGCCGGTGCTCGCGTTCTCGGTCGCGAAGGGCGGGGACTGGGTCGCCGAGCAGGCGGCGTCCGCGACCGGCGAGCCGGTCGACCAGGTGCGGGGCGTGCAGGCGCGGACGACCATCGAATCGAGCGGTGGCGGTGACGCGGTCGAGGACGCGCTCGCGAGAGGGTACGACGCGCTCGTCGGTGACGTGGTCGCGGCGACGGTCGAGGAGGCGACGGAGGGCGACGTCCGCGAGGGCGTGTCCGTCCCGGTCGTGGTCGGCGGGGAGGCGGCGGTCCCGGGCGTGGAGGTGCTCGCGGCGGGGCGGTTCGACGAGTGCGCGCTCGACCTCCGGGTGACCGAAGCCCAGCTGGTCGACGACCCGGCGGTCAGCGTCGCGCGTGGCGCGCTCGCCGCGGCGGCGGACGACGTGGACGCGTTCGAGGACGTCACGTGGGGCGCCGACGGCGGGTTCCGCGGGAGCGGCGGCATCGCGGCGGCGACGACCGACGACGCGCCCGAGGACGACGCGGAGGACTCGTCGACGCGCGAGACGGACCGCGACCCGGAGCCGGTCCCGGAGTCGTCGGCGACGGACTCGGACGGGACGGCCACGGCGGCGGCGGACGACGCCGCCATCACGAAGCTCTTCGATCGGCTCGCGAACCGCGACGCGGAGATCGCGGACCTCACGGACCGACTGGACGACGTCGCGGACCGACTCGCCGAGATCCAGGCGGACATGGCGACCGGCGAACGCGTCGACACCGTCGAAGACGACGTGGCGTCGGTCGCGGGCGAGGTCGACCGCGTGGACGAAGACGTCGAACGCGTCGAGGACGCGGTCGACCGGGTGAACGAGGACGTGGACCGCGTGGAAGACGAGGTCGAGGAGACCCAGGTCGGCGTCGCGGACCTCCAGGGCGAGCTGTCGGCGCTCGACGACCGGCTCGCGGACGTCGGGGACGCGCTCGACGACCTGGAGGCGCGACTCGCGGCGGACGTCTCGGACCTGGAGGCGGACGTGGACGGCGTCGACGACGACGTCGCAGCGCTCGGTGACGACGTCGCGGCGCTCGACGACGACGTGACGCGCGTCGACGAGGAGATCGACGCGCTCGACTCGACGGTGTCGACGCTCGACGGCGAGGTCGACGCGCTCGATGCCCGCGCGGCGGACGCGGAGACGGTGGCGTCGCTCGCTGCGGACGTCGAGTCGACGCGCGACGCGGTGGACGCGGACCTGGAGGCGCTCGGCGAGGACCTGCACGCGGTCGAGAACGCGCTCGACGAACTGGACGCCACCGTCGAATCCGTCGCTGGCGACGTCGCAGCGGTCGACGACCGCGCTGGCTCGCTCGCCAGCACGACCGAGCGTCTCGACGACCGTCTTGCCGAGCACGAAGAGCGCGTGGACGACGTCGCCGACCGCACGGAATCGGTCGCGGACCGCACCGACGCGGTCACCGACCGTGTGGCGGGCCTCTCGGAGCGCCTCGACGACCGGGCAGACGACCTGTCGTCGCGGGTCGACGCGGTCGATTCGACGGTCGAGGACGTCCAGTCGACGGTCGAGGACGTCGACGACCGCGTGGTCGCGCTCGACGACCGGATGGGCGGCGTGACCGACGACGTCGACGCCGTCGAGACGGACGTCGCTGGCGTCGCGGAGCGAGTGGACGTGGTCGAGGGCGACGTCGAGACCGTGTCGGACGACGTCGCGAGCGTCCGCGCGGACCTGGACGCGCTCGCGGACCGCGTGGCGGAGGTGGACGCGCTCGGGGCGGCGGACGTCGACGCGGCCGATGCGGACGCGCTCGCCGCGGTCCGCGCTCGGCTCGACGACGTCGAGTCCGAGGTCGCGTCGCTGGCCGCGGACGTCGAGGACGCGACTGCGAAGGCGGCAGATGCGGAGACGGCCGCGGACGAGGCGGACGAAGCGGCGGCGAACGCGGCGTCGACTGCGAGCGAGGCGGCGGAGGCGGCCACGGCTGCGAGCGAGGACGCGACCGCGGCCCGGGAGACCGCGAGCGAGGCGACCGACGGCGTCGAGTCCGTCCGGTCGCGGGTCGACGCGCTCGCGGCGGACGCGGCGACGACGGCGGACGTCGAGGCGCTCGCGGACCGCGTCGACGCGCTGGAGGACGAGGAACCCGGCGTCGGGGTGACGTCGGCGGTCGCGGGCGCGGTCGGTGGCGGTGGTGTCGGCGCGGGCGCGCTCGGACTGGCGCTCGGCGAGGCCGCGCTCGGCGCTGGCGCGCTCGTCGTCGGTGCGCTCGTGCTCGCCGCGGTCTGGGCGCGCGAACGCTGACGAGCGCGACGCTGGGGTCGGCCGGGACTCGGGGGACGTGGTCGACTCGCAGAAGGGGCAGGGCGTTCGGCCGCCACCCACCCAGGGTCACGGCGACTGTGCGGCTGTCGTTCTCAGCGCGGGAGTGCGGCGTTCTCCATGTCGCCGCCGCACTTGCTGCATGTTCGTTCGACGTGCGGTGTCTGGCGGCCGCACGCTGTGCACTCGTACCGAGACATCACCTGTGTCATGTGGTAACAATTGACGCGGCTCGTGATAAGGGTTGTGGGGCTATCGAGTCTCGAAACGCGAGTACCGAAACCGCCCGTCGGCGACGTCCTCAATGCGCGTCGCTCCCGATGGGCGATGCCGAGGACGAGCGGCGCTAGTTCTGGGTCTGACTGTACTCCGCGACCCACTCCTTGAGCGTGATGCCCATCGCGGCGTCCGTGATGGCGTTCGACGACGCCGAGTTCGCGGACTTCACGAGCTCCGCCTCCAGCGTGCGCGTCGGCACCTCGCCGAGGAAGTGCGGGATGGCGCGCTGCACGCTGATCGGTGCGCCGACCTCGTGCGCGAGCGCGTACCCCGATATCGAGTGCGGGACCTCCTCGGTCGCGTAGTGCTCGCGGTCCGGGTCCACGAGCAACTCGGCGTCGACGTGGTCGACGTACTCGTAGCACTTCCCGACGTCGTGCAGCAGGCACGCCGCGACGACGACGTCGACGTCGACGTCCGCGCCGTGGAACTCGCGCTGGACGCGCGCCGACTCGAGCGCGACCTTCGTCACGCCGCGAACGTGCTCGACGTTCGTGACCTCGTGGATGTTCCACGCGTAGGGGATGTCGTAGACGTCCTGCCAGCCGCCGCGCTCCAGGCCGAGCGTCCACGCCTCCACGACCTGCTCGCGCAGCGTCTCGTCGTCGATCTCCGAAAGCTCGGGGAACGCCTCGCGGACCTGCGCCGCGTACTCCGGGTCCGTGGCGTCGTCGCCTGCGCCATCGTCGCTCGCGGCGTCGTCCGCCATCAGTACCCCTCGGCGTCGACCTCGTCCTTCTGCACGACCTCTCGGCCGATGAACCGCGGGCGCTTCTCGACCGCGAGGAAGTTGTCCACGTCCTCGCGCGCCGCCGCCGCGACCTCCCGGGTCGGGTCGTAGTCGCGACTCCCTTCGCTCCCGAGGGCCTCGTGGAGGTCCTCGATGGTCTCGAAGTAGAGCTCGGCGACGCCGTCGAACTCCGCGTTCTCCGGGTCCGTCGGATACACGGTCTGATAGCGGACGACGCCCTCGATGTCCTTCGCGAGCGGCGAATGCTCGTTCTCCCAGTAGTCACGGAACTCCTCGTGGGTCATGCCGTCCTTCCGGACGAGGAACGCCGAGTGCTTGTAGAGCCCGTCCGTGTCGCCGTCGACCTCGTCCTTCCAGACCTTCTCCTCGCCGATGAACCGCGGTCGCTCGTCGATAGCGAGAAAGTTGTTCACGTCCTCGCGCGCCGCCGCCGCGACCTCCCGCGTCGGGTCGTAGTCGCGACTCCCTTCGCTCCCGAGTGCCTCGTGGAGGTCGTCGAGCGTCTCGAAGTAGAGCTCGGCGAGCCCGTCGAACTCGCTGTTCTCGGGGTCGTTCGGGTACACGGTATGGTAGCGGACGACGCCCTCGATGTCCTTCGCGAGCGGCGAATGCTCGTTCTTCCAGTACTCGGTGAACTCCTCGTGCGTCATGTCGTCCTTCCGGACCAGGCAGGCGACGTGCTTGTACATACGTTCGAGTCGACGCCCGGCGAGCCGATAAAATGAGGGGAAGCGGCGCGCTCGCGGTCCCGCAATCGCGTGTCGCGTTATCGCATGGCGTCGAGCGAGTAGACGGTATCGGACATGATCCAGGCGTCGTCCTCGTCGGGTTCCTCGATGGAGATCGCGTAGAACGAGTCGCGGCCGTCGTCGACCGTGATGTGGTAGCCCTCGCTCGTGAGCGCGGGGCCGGCGACGGGAGCGGTTTCGGGTAGATTCACACCATCGTTCAGGGAGGCGCACGCATAACGACCACGATTTCGCTCGCACGTGCCCTGAAGGCACCATTGAGGAACGTCTGAGTGTTCGCAGCCTGGTGGTTCCTGGGCGGTCGGAGCCCGGTGGTCTCTGCGCGTTCGTACCGGACGAGTAACACGTCTCGGAGGGTTCTTGCGAGCGGCAGCGAGCGGGAGTAGGTGAGAGCGCTAGCTCTCACGGTGGTCGTGGACGCGTTTGACCTTCCCGACCTCGGTTCGGTCGATGGTGTCGGGTGGGACGACGTCGACCTCGTCGGGCGTGAGGCCGAGGACGTCGCTCAGTCGGTCGGTGACGTCGTTCGCGAGCGCGTTCCGGCCGGGGGCGGCGAGGTTCCGGGCGGGGTCGACCTCGACGGTCACCTCGATGGTGTCGAGGCGCTTCTGGCGGTCGACGTCGATGCGGTACTGGGGGGCGAGCGCGTCGAACTCGAGGAGGACGTGCTCTATCTCGGTCGGGTAGACGTTGACGCCGCGGACGACGAGGAGGTCGTCGCTCCGGCCGACGACCCGTATCCGCGAGTGGGTGCGGCCACACTCGCAGGTGTCGGTGACCCGTTCGACGACGTCCCCGGTCCGGTACCGGAGGACGGGGACGGCTTCCTTCTGGAGGCCGGTGAGGACGAGTTCCCCGCGGGTGCCGTCGGGGACGCGCTCGCCGGTGTCGGGGTCGACTACCTCGACGAGGAAGTGGTCCTCCCAGACGTGCATGCCGTCGCGAGCGGCCGCGCACTCGGTGGCGACCCCGGGGCCGTAGAGCTCGGTGAGGCCGTAGTTCTCGGTGACGACCGCGTCGAACGCCTCGGCGATCTCCTCGCGCATCGCTTCGGTGGATGCTTCGGCACCGACGGGGACGTACGTGATGGGGAGGTCGCGGGGGTCGCCGCCGCGGTCGCGGACGTGGTCGGCGAGGTAGAGCGCGTAACTCGGCATGCAGACGAACCCCGATACCTCGAGGTCTCGGATGAGGTCGACCTGTCGGCTCGTGTTCCCGCCGCCCGCGGGGACGACGCACGCGTCGAGCGCCTCGATGGCGTCGTGCCAGCCCAGGCCGCCCGTGAAGAGGCCGTACCCGCACGCGTTCTGGACGGTGTCACCGGGCCGGCACCCGGCGGCGTACAGCGAGCGCGAGCCGAGTTCGCGCCACTTCCGGAGGTCGCCCTCGGTGTACGCGACGACCTTCGGTTTCCCGGTGGTGCCCGAGGACGCGTGCACGCGCCGCAGGTCCTCGCGTGGGACCGCGAACAGCCCGTCGGGATACGTGTCGCGGAAGTCCGCCTTCGTGGTGAACGCGAGGTCCGGGAGCGTCTCGTGAGTGAGGTCGCCGGGTTCGAGGTCGGCGTCCGCGAACCGCTCGCGGTAGAGCGCGACGTCGCTCGCGCGCTCGCCGGCGCGCTTGAGGTGCTCGCGCTGGCGGTCCCGGAGCCGCTCGCGCGACAGCGTCTCCACGTCGTGATACGTCATACCAACACGAGCGAGTGCGGCGGGCAAAAACGTTGCCCGCGACCGACGTCGTGATGGCAGGAATCGAGGCAGCCCGCCCCCTGGACGCCAACTGTTAACCGCTCGCACGGAGAAGCGCGACGCATGCCGACCGACCCACCGACTGGCGACGCCGCCGGCGGCACCACCGGCGGCGACGACGCCGGTGCAACCGCCGACGACACCGACCACGGTGCCGGCGAGCGCGCGGACGCGGCCGTCCTCCAGGACCTCCTCGACGACCTCCTCGTGCAGGACGTCGACCGCCACGAGCGCGCGCTCGCCGAACTCGCCGACATCGGCGACGAGCGCGTCGTCGCGCACCTCGTCGACGCCGCCACGCTCCACGCGGTCGCGAGCGACTGGGAGAACCTCGGATTCCCCGAGGTGTTCAGGGACCGCGACCCGCCGTACGCGTTCCAGCACCCCGAGACGCGATTCCCGGGCGTCGTCGACGCGCTCTGCGCGATAGCCGACCCCGACTTCGACCAGCCCGGCGTCGCGTGGCTCCAGTGGGAGTCCTGGTACACCCAGACAGACCCCGAAACCCTAGAGGGCTACGTCGACTGGAAGGTCCGGTTCTACCGCACCTACCACCCGACCGTCGGCCACCTGCTGGACGCCGACCCGAAGCACCCCGACTTCGACGGCGTCCGCTGGGGGAGCACGGACCCGACCGTCCTCCATCCCCTGAACTACCCCGCGTGGACGACCGACGACGCGCACCTCGAGCCCGACGACGACGTCTACGGGTTCCGCGTCGACGGCGACGCGTACGCCGTCCCGCGCTACCTCCTCTTCCCCCACGAGTTCGCGAACTTCGACCTCGGCGGCGAACGCCTCGCGCTCAGCTACTGCACGATGTGTAACTCGCCCGTGCTCTACGACGCCACGGTCGAGAACGGGAGCGTGGGGGGCCCCCGCCAGTTCGCCTCGACGGGCTGTCTCTGGAACGGGAACAAACTGATGTACGACGAGGAGACGCTGACGCTCTGGAACCAGCAGACGGGGACGCCGGTCGCCGGCCCGGACTACGAGCGCCACCGCGACCGCCGGGACGCCGACGAGGACGGCATCGCCCTCGACTTCCGCCCGGTCACGCAGACGACGTGGCGCGACTGGCGCGACGACCACCCCGAGAGCGCGACGCTCGCACCCGACACCGGCTACGACCTCGACTACGCGTTCTACCGGGACTACGACGGCTTCGTGAAGCGTCACTACTGGGAGAACGACGACGTCTTCCACCCCGGCGTGCGCGCCGAATCGAGCGCGCTCGACGACCGCACGTACGTCTACGGCGTCGACGCCGCCGACGGCCTGCACGCGTACCCCGTCGACGCGGTCCACGAGGGCTGGCCGGTCGCGGACGAGGTCGACGGCCGGCGCGTGGTCGCGCTCCCGTTCGACGGCGACGTCGCCGTGTACGAGGCGCCCGACGCTCCCCTGTCCCGGGACGACGTCGGCGACGGCAACGGCTGGGGTGGCGAGACAGTGCTCGTCGACGGCGAGGGACGCCGGTGGACGCCGACGCACGACGCGCTCGTTCCCGAAGGCGGCCGGGACGACGAAGGTGCGTCGATCCGCGACCGCGTGCTCGGCCGCCACGGCCTCTGGCTCGCGTTCCGACCGCACTACGACACCGTCCACGTCGCCGGTACCGACTCGCCTGCACCGCCAGCGAGCGACGATGAGGTGGGCGACCGATGACTCACGGCACCCCCATCCGCGTCGAACATACCGGTATCGCCGTGGCGGACTTCGACGCCGCCGAGAGCGTCCTGCAGGTGCTCGGCGCGCGGAAGTACGTCGACGACACCGGCCCCGACGACGGGTTCCGGTGGGCAGGATACGTCATCGGTGACGCGAGCCGCCTCGAGCTCGTCACGCCGCTCAGCGACGACAACTTCATCCAGACGTTCCTCGACCGGCACGGCCCCGGCCTCCACCACGTCACGTTCGAGGTCGCGGACATGGACGCTGTCATCGACGCCTGCGAAGCGAACGACCTCGCCGTCGTCGACCGCGCCGAGTACGACACCTACGAGGAGGCGTTCCTGTCGCCAGCGAACCCGACGGGCGTCCTCTTCCAGTTCATGCGGTACCGCGACGGCTACGCCGAGAAGTACGACAGCCCCGACACGTACGTGAACGGGATGCCCGTCCGCGAGGCGTTCGCCGACGAGGACTGACGGGCTCGGGGCGTTCACGCGGCTGCGTTCCCGCGAGCGCTCCGCGCCAGCGTTCGCCGCCACGCCAACCGTTAGGTGGCCCGCGAGCGACGCCTCCCACATGACCACACCGTCCGTCTCGCTTCCGAGCGGGGACGCGCTCCCGCTCGTCGGCCAGGGCACGTACAAGCTCGAAGGCGACGCCGTCCGCGACCCCGTCCACGCGGCGCTCGACGCCGGCTACGACCACGTCGACACCGCGGAGGGCTACATGAACGAGGACGCGCTCGGCGACGCACTCGCCGCGAGCGACGTCGCCCCCGACGACTGCTTCCTCACGTCGAAGGTCCTCCCGAAGAACCTCGCGTACGAGAGCGTCATCCAATCGTGCGAGGCGACGCTCGACGCCCTCGGAACCGACTACCTCGACCTCTACCTCGTGCACTGGCCGAACCCCGCCATCTCGATGCGCGAGACCCTCGACGCCATGGCGACGCTGCACGACCGCGGGCTCGTCCGGAACGTCGGCGTCTCGAACTTCTCCACGTACCAGCTCGGCGTCGCCCTCCACATCTCGGACGTCCCCATCGCCGTCAACCAGATCGAGCACCACCCCTACCTCCAGCGGCCCGACCTCGTCGAGTACTGTCAGGACAACGACATCGTCGTCGAAGCCGCCGCCCCCGTCGCGAGAGGCAGCGTCCTCGACGACGACGTCATCGTCGACATCGCGGCCAAGCACGGGAAGACGCCCGCGCAGGTCGTCCTCCGGTGGGCGGTCGAGAAGGACGTGGTTGTCCTCCCGAAGTCCAGCAACCCGGAGCACATCCGCGAGAACCGCGACGTCTTCGACTTCGAACTCGACGCCGAAGACCGCGAGCGTATCGACGCCCTCGACCGCGACCAGGCCGAATACGACGACCGCAAGCGCGACTGGAGCCGGGACACGTTCGGCATCGCGAAGTGACGGCGCGCTCGCCGTCTCCGCCCAAAGCTTACCCCGTCATCGGTCGATGAGCGCCCATGAAGCGCCGACCAGCCCTCCGGGGACTTCTCGCGGCCGGCGTCGGGGCACTCGCTGGCTGCGTCGGCTCATTGGAGCAGACGGCGAAGCAAACGACGCAGCCCCCGAGTGACGACCTCGTCGACTGCTTCTTCCCCGAGGACGGGGTCGGCTTCCACGTTCGCAACGGGACCGACGCCTCGAAGGCGGTCTCGGTCCGAATCGAACGCCACGACGATGGCGACGTGTACGACGAAACCCTGGAGTTGGCCGCGCGAACCGACGACGGAACCGGACACGTCTGGGCGCCAGACGGCGTCTTCCCCGAGCCCGACAGGTACGTCACGACGGTCTCGACGGGCGACGAGCAAGCAACCGACGCTCGACGCGTTGCTACCCAGTGCGACCGCCCCAGTATCCTACTCAGGCCGAGCGAAGGAATCCACATCGGGTACTTCGGTCGCGACTGACGTCTGGAGTCGCGAAAGAGAGGAGGCCGATTCAGTCCGCGAACGACACGCCGAGGTAGCGTTCGACGGTGTCGTCGTCGGCGCGTAACTCCTCGGGCGTCGCTTCGTGCACGATCTCGCCGTGCGCGAGGACGTACACGCGGTCGGCGAGGTCGAGCGCGACGCGGACGTTCTGCTCGACGAGCAGGACGGTGATGCCGGCGTCGCGGACGTCCTTGACGACCTCCATCACGCGGTCGACGATCATCGGCGCGAGCCCCTCGGTGGGTTCGTCGAGCATCAGGAGGTCGGCGCCGGAGACGAGCGCGCGAGCGATGGCGAGCATCTGTTGCTCGCCGCCCGAGAGGTCGCTCCCGCGGTTCTGCCGGCGCTCCTGGAGGTTCTGGAACGTGTCGAACACCCACGGGAGATCCCGGCGGTTCTCGGTGTCTGCGCCGCCGTAGCTCGCGAGTTCGAGGTTCTCCTCGACGGAGAGCCCCGGGAAGATGCGGCGCTCCTCGGGCACGAGCCCGATACCGCGCTGCACGGTGTCCACCGGGCCGAGTTCGGTGACGTCCTCGCCCCGGTACGTGATGGTGCCAGCCCACGGTTCGACCGACCCGAGTATCGTTCGGAGCGTCGTCGTCTTCCCGACGCCGTTCCGACCGACGAGCGCGACCACCTCGCCCTCGTCGACGTGCGCGTCGACGCCCTGGAGGACGCGCGTCTCGCCGTACCCCGACTGAACGTCGTCGAGTTCCAGCATACTCATCGCTCGACACCTCCGTCGCCGAGGCCGGCCGTGCCGGCCGTTGCTGTGACGTGGGTCATGCGTGACTCCCTCCGAGGTACGCCGCCTGCACCTCCTCGTTGCTCGCGACCTCCTCGGGCGTCCCCGTCGTCACGACGCTCCCGCGGTTCAGGACCGTGATGCGGTCGGAGACGTCCATCACGAGGTCGATGTCGTGCTCGATGAGCAGGAGCGTCTGCTCGGCGAGGACGTCGTCGACGAGGTTCATCGTCGCCTCGGTCTCCTCGACGCCCATCCCCGCCGTCGGTTCGTCGAGCAGGACGACCTCCGGGTCGGTCGCGAGCACCAGCCCGATCTCGAGGCGGCGCTGGTCGCCGTACGCGAGCGTCGACGCGCGCGTCTGCGCGTGCTCCGCGAGCCCGACGTCCTCGAGGACCTGCTCGGCGTGCGCGGTGACGTCCCCGAACGCGCCCTTCTCGCGGAACAACTGCGCGCCCGTACTCATCTCGCGACTCGGGATCGCTTGCGCCGCGAGCCGGACGTTCTCGAGCGCCGTGAGGCCCCCGAAGACGTTCGTGATCTGGAACGACCGCCCGATGCCGCGACGCACGCGCTCGTAGCTCGGGAGGTCCGTGACGTCCTCGCCGTCGAAGACGACCTCGCCCTCCGACGCGCGGAGCGCGCCAGTGATGGTGTTGAACAGCGTCGTCTTCCCGGCGCCGTTCGGGCCGATGACGCTCCGGAACTCGCCCGCCTCGACCGCGAGGTTCACCTTGTCGACCGCGACCAGTTCGTCGAAGCGCTTCGTCAGGTCGTGCGTCTCGAGTTTCGCCATCAGTCACTCACCTCCAATCGTCGAGTTGCGAGCATCAGTCGCTCACCTCCACGTCCGGTTCGCTCGTGGACTCGCCGCCGCCGCCACCGCCCGCCGTGAAGCGCGCGCGGAGGGTGTCGGGGAGCGACACCAGGCCCTCGGGGACGTAGATGACGAACACGACGAATATCGTGCCGAGGATGCCCTGCCACTGTTCCAGCAGGTGGCCGACGGGGCCGCCGACCGTCTCGCCGCCGACGAGCAGTATCTCCTTCAGGCCGAGGAACGCGCCGGCACCGAGCATCGGTCCGTAGAGCGTTCCCATCCCACCGAGCAGGGTCATGACGATGACCTCCCCGGACTTCAGCCAGAACAGGAAGCTCGGGCCGACCCCGAAGCTGTTGATGGTCGCGAGCCCGCCAGCGAGCCCGGCGAGCCCGCCGCTGATCATGAACGCGCGGCGCTTGTACGCGGTCGTGTCGTACCCGAGGAACTCCGCGCGGTCCTCGCTCTCGCGGATCGCCTGCAGGACGCTCCCGAACGGCGCACGCATCATCTGGCGCGCGAGCAGGTACGACCCGACGACGAGCGCGAGCACGACGAAGTAGAACAGCTCGATGTCGCCGAGCAGGTTCACCTGCCCGACCTCGCCGATCCCGAAGCCGTACGTCGCGTCGTACCCCGTGTAGAGGCCGTCCGTGCCGCCGGTCTCCTGGAACTTCGAGATGCCCTTGAACGCGAGCTGTGCGAACCCGAGCGTGATCATCGAGAAGTACACGCCGGACACGCGGATGGAGAGGTGGCCGACGACCCACGCGATCGCGAGCGACAACAGGATGCCCGCGAGCAAGCCCACCCAGAAGACCGGCGTGACGTAGATCGCCATCATGACGGTCGCGTACGCGCCGATCCCGTAGAACAGGACGTGCCCGAGCGACACGAGCCCCGCGTACCCCATCACGAAGTCCAGCGAGAGCGCGAACAGCGCCCAGACGAGGATGTTGAGGATGAGCGAGTTCGGGAGGTAACTCGAGTAGAGGACGCCGATACCGAACGGCGCGAGGAACAACAGGGCGACGACGCCAGCGCCGACGAGCCGCCTGGTGCGGTCGTCGAGGAACCCGTCACCGCCGCCGGTGAGGAGGTCGCCACCCTCGTCGCCGTGGTTCTGCCACTCGGGGTTCCCGAACAGGCCCTGGGGCTTGAACAGGAGGACGCCGAGCATCAGGACGTACACGGTGACGCCGCTGAGCGCCGGGACGTACGTCTGCGTGACCGTCTGCACGATACCGATGAGGAGGCCGCCGAGGACGGCACCGCGGAAGCTCCCGAGGCCGCCGAGGACGACGACGACGAACGCCGCGATGATGATGTCGTTCCCCATCCCGGGCGCGACCTGTTGTTTCGCGCCGAGGACGATCCCCGCGAACGCGGCGAGCACGCACCCGAACGCGAACACGAGCGTGTAGTACCGGTCGATGTCGATGCCGAGTGCGCGCACCATCCCGCGGTCCTGCGCGCCGCCGCGGATGATGATGCCGACGCGCGTCTCCGTGAGCGCGTACCACGTCGCGAGCGCGATGACGCCGCCCGCGAGGATGACGAAGTAGTTGTACAGCGAGTACTCGAACCCGGCGACCCCGATGGTGCCCGCGAGCGACGGCGGCACGCTGAACGCCTGGGGCTGGGTGCCCCACGCCAGCTCGATGAGGTCCGCGAACACGAGCACGAGCCCGAACGTCAACAGGATGTGGTACAGCGGGTTCCGGCCGTACAGCGGCCGTATCGTGATGCGTTCGACGAACCCGCCGACGACGCCGACGATGACGGGCGCCGCGACGAGCGCAACCCAGAACCCGACCCCCGCGCCGCCGAGGACGCCGACTATCGAGACCGCGAAGTACGCGCCGAGCGCGTAGAACTCGCCGTGCGCGAAGTTGATGACGTCCATCACGCCGAAGATGATACTCAGGCCGGCGGCGAGCAGCACGTACACCATCCCGACGGTCAGCCCGTTCAGGAGTTGCGTGAGCAGGGCACCTCCCGAGACCATTATAGCGAGCAGTTCGTCGAGCTACACGAGGGGATGGCGTCCGCCCCGCTGACCTTCTCGATGAGCTCTACGTCCGCGATCTCGCCTTCGTCGGGTTCGACGTTCTGCCCGACCCAGACGGGGTTCATCGCCTGCTGGTCGCACTCGCGGAACCGGTTCGCGCCGAGGACGCTGTTGGTCTCCAGGCCAGCGAGCGCGTCCTTCACTTCGGTCGGGTCGGTCGACCCGGCCTCCTGCATGCCGAGGGCGGTCATCCGCACGGAGTCGTAGCCGACGCGCGCGAAGTTCCCTGGCGCGCCGTCGTCGGGGTACTCGCTCGTGTACGCGTCCACGAACTGAGTGTTCCATCCGGCGTCCACCTTCGCGTTGTACCGGACGCCGCTGTAGATACCGTACGCGGTCGTTCCGAGGCCAGCGCGGAGCGCCTGGAAGGACGCGGTCGTCGTGATCATCGGGAGCTGGTCTTTGAGCCCCTGGCTCTCGGCTTGCTTCGCGAACCGGATGAAGTCGCCGCCAGTGGAGCCGACGACGAGCACGTCGGCGTCGGAGTCCGCGATCTGGGAGATGTACGACTCGTAGTTCTGCGCGCCGAGTTCGGCGCGCGTCACGCCGACCTCGTTGAAATCGGCGTCCGCGGCCTCCATGCGCGACCGCCATTCGCGGAGGACGGACTGCCCGTACGCGTAGTCCGCGATGTGGAACCAGACGTCCGACCCGAGGTTCTCGAGCGTCCAGACCGCGGACCCTTGCGCGATCTGGGCGGTGTTCGTCTCGGCGCGGAACACGTACTCGTTACAGCTCTCGCCAGTGATTGGGATCGCTGCCGCGCCCGGGTTGTAGATGACCTCGTTCTCGAGCGCGAACGAGTTCAGGGCGAGCGCGACGGAACTCGAGATGGCGCCCATGATGTAGTCGGCGCCGTTCTGCTCGACGAGCTGGGAGGCCGCTTGCGTGGCGGTGGACGCGCCGGTCTCGGTGTCGCCTCGCGCGATCTCTATCTCGAACTCGAAGTCGTCGGACTCGTTGAGTTGCTGTATCGCGAGTTCCGCGCCGTGACGCTGGAACGGCCCGAGCGAGGAGTACGACCCCGAGATGGGGTTGAGGAGGCCGTACGTGACGGTTCCCCCACCGCCACCACCGATGTTCGAGAGGCAGCCCGAGAGCCCCGCGACGCCGGCGACGCCGGCGGCCTTGAGGACGTCGCGCCTGTCGACGCGCCGTTGGGGTGCTCGCCGCTCCGTGCCACCATCCGTGCGCATGGTATTTTCTGCCACATCCTGAGTGCGTTGGGAGTCCTCTAAAGCGTAGTCGTTTTTATCACGAACTTTTCCCCGAAACATCGTCGCATCCCGTGATTCACCGGCAAGATGGACGAGAACTGGACGCCGACCACTCGTCGCGCGACCCGAAACGCGCTCACCTTCCGCGGCCTGAACCTATATACTGGCGGGCGATATCGTTCCACACATGGTCTACAACGAGGTCGAGACCGCCAGTCGGGACGAGCTCCACGAGCTCCAGACCGAACGCCTCCAGGAGACGGTCGAGCGCGTCTACGAGAACGTCCCATGGTACCGCGACCATCTCGATGAAGCCGGTGTCACGCCCGAGGACATCGACGACATCGACGACCTCTCCTCGCTTCCGTTCACCAGGAAGGAGGACATCCGAGACAACTACCCGGACAAGCTGTTCGCGGTCCCGCACGAGGACCTGCGACGCATCCACGCGTCCTCGGGCACCACCGGGAAACCGAAGATCGTCGCGTACACCGAGGACGACCTCGGCGTCTGGCACGAGGTCATGGCGCGGTCGCTGTACGCCGCCGGCGTCCGCGAAGGCGACATGGTCCAGAACGGGTACGGCTACGGCCTGTTCACGGGCGGCCTCGGGTTCCACGACGGCGTCGAGGAACTCGGCGCGTGCGTCATCCCGACCGGCGGCGGGAACACCACCCGCCAGATCGACATGCTCCAGGACATGGGGTCGGACGTCCTCTCCTGTACGCCGTCGTACTGCCTGTACCTCGACGAGCGCGCCGAGGACATGGGTATCGACCTCTCCGCGCTCGACCTGGAGCGCGTCATCATCGGCGCGGAACCGTTCACCGACCCGATGCGCGAGGAGATCGAGGAGGCGCTCGGCGTCACCGCCATCGACGTGTACGGCCTCAGCGAGATCATCGGCCCCGGCGTCTCCATCGAGTGCGAGCACGCTCAGGACGGCCTCCACCTCTGGGAGGACCACTTCTACCCCGAGGTCGTCGACCCCGAGACCGGCGAGGTCCTCCCCGAAGGCGAGGAGGGCGAACTCGTCGTCACGAGCCTCACGAAGCAAGCGTTCCCCATGATCCGGTACCGGACCGGCGACATGACCCGGCTCAACTACGACACCTGCGACTGCGGCCGCACCATGGTCCGCATGGACAACGTCACCGGCCGCGCCGACGACCTCCTCATCGTCCGCGGCGTCAACGTCTACCCGAGTCAGATAGAGGAAGTCATGGTCGACATCGCCGAGGTCGCCCCGCACTACCGCATCGACCTCTACCGCGAAGGCAACCTCGACACGCTCGAACTCACCGTCGAGCACGCTCACGACTACGACGGCACCCACGAAGCGCTCGAAGACGACATCGAAGCCCGCCTCAAGGAGGTCCTCGACGTCAAACCCGACGAGGTCGAGGTCGTCGGCCCCGGCGTCATCGACCGCACCGAGGTCGGGAAGGTCAAGCGCGTCTACGACCACCGGGATGAGTGAACTCATCCCTGCTCCCGCTCGCTAGCGCTCGCGGGACCACAGAGCCGAGTAACCTCGTCTCTGCCCTCGTTCGCTCGCAAGTGCTGGCGTTCCGGGGCGAGACGGTCGCCGTCCGGTGTCGACGGGACGACCGGCGTGCGGTGACCGGGCTCCAGTCAGAGAACTAACTATCCCGATGCCTTTTTGTTTCGTCCCTGAACGCTAAGAATCATGTTTGACGGTCACGCGGATGGGAGTGCCGAAGCGGTGCGGAGCGAACAGCCCGACGTCCCACCGCTCGGGGTGAAGGTCCTGCTCGGGCTCACGGTCGTCTCGATGATACTCCTCGTCTTCAGTCGCGGCCCCGGCATCGTCGTCCTCGCCGGACTCGCGGCCGGCGTCGTCCGGATCGGACTCCTCGTCGGGCTCCTCAAGATGAAGTCGCTCGCGTGGGTCGGCTACCTCGTGCTCGAAGCCATCTTCGTCGGCCTGTTCGCGTTCCTCTTCCTCGCCGGGAGCGGCTTCGCCGCCATCGAAGTGCTCTTCGGCCTCCTCGTCATCACGTACCTCGTCAGCATCCGCGATCTGTATCGCTCGGACGCCCCGACCAGCGCCTGACTCGAGCGGACGCGGACGACCCCCGTAACGCCTTCGGGCGTCGCCGTCGAAGCACGAGGCATGACCGACGCGGACGACGGCGCCGACGGACCGACGACGTACGGCGGGCTGTCGCCCGTCGACGCCCTCGCGCTCGTCGGGAACGAGACGCGCGCCGGCATCCTCTTCGCGCTCTCGAACGCGCGCGAGAGCGAGGGCGACCCGCCAGTCCTCTCGTTCAGCGAGCTCCGCGAGCGCGTCGCACCCGACGTCCCCTCCAGCCAGTTCAACTACCACCTCCAGGAGCTCGTCGGCCAGTACGTCGAACGCCGCGACGGCGGGACGCCCACCGGCGACGTCGCGACGCTCCACGACGACCACGGCGCCGGGTACGCGCTCCGCTCCGAGGGCACGTTCCTCACGCGACTCGTTCGCGCCGGCACCTACACCGGACCGCGGACGCGCGGCCCAATCGACCTCGGCGTCGACTGCTATCACTGCGGCGACTCGCTCGCGCTCGAGTACGCGAACTGGATCGCGGAGGTCCAGTGCGACGGCTGCGAGCACGTCTACGACCACAACCTCACGCCGCCGGGCGTGCTCGCCGACGACCCCGCGGTGACGGTCGCGCAGGTCGCCGAGTTCAACCGCGCGCACCGTCTCGCGTTCGCTCGCGGCTCCTGCCCGCTGTGCGGGCATCGCGTGACCGCGTCGTTCGTCGACCCGGCGACCACGTCCTACCCGCGTCCCGACCACCGCGAGGTCCTCGTGCATCGCGGCTGCGAGGGCTGCGGGCACCTCGACTACCTCACCGTCGGCGAACTCCTGCTCGTCGACCCCGCGGTCGTCTCGTTCTGCTGGACGCACGGCGAGGACGTCACCACCGCGCGCATCTGGGACCTCGCGTTCGCGATGACCGACGACGCGGTCACCGTCCGCGGCCGCGACCCGTGGCGCGTCGCGCTCTCGCTCGACCGCGACGGCGACCGACTCGAGGCCGTCCTCGATGACGACGTGACCGTCGTCGAACGCACCCGACGCTGACCGCCGAACGCGCTCCCGTCCCCACTCCCCGAGTAGCCGGTCGCTACTCGCGGGTCCGCGTCCACTGTCCGCAACGCTTGCGGCCGTCACCGGTCGCAACCACCCATTACGGGTTCGTGTCGCCGAACCTGTCCTTGTTTCGTCCTGATGAACAAAGGCGTAGTTTTAAGCAGGCGCTGCGAGGAATCTTCATCGTATGATGGACGAGCGAACGCGGCGAGCCGGCGAACGCGCAGCGCAAGCGCGTCGCCGCGCGTTCTCGAACGGCGACGTCGCGCGGCGTCGCGCACGCCCGCTCGGCGTCGTCCCGGTCCTCCTCCTGTGCCTCGTCGGCGCGGTCGTCGACGGGTACGCCGTCGTCGCGTTCACCACCGCTGGCGCCGGGTTCGCGTTCGTGAACGTCGGGCTCGCCGCGAGCGCGCTCGTCGCCGCGTTCGCACTCACCACCGAACTCTCGTGGGCGTGGACGGTGACGTGGATGTACCTCGCACTCCACGTGTTCGTCGACTTCCTCACGGTCGACGTCGTCGGCCCCGTCGGGTTCGCTATCGCCGCGGTGTACGCGCTCGCGTTGACGTACGCCACCGCGCGCCGCATCGGCGAAGCCGCCGGTGGCACGACGACTCCACCGGCGAGTTCGTCGGTCGGTCAGGCGTCCAGCAGGTAGACGCGCCCGCGGAACGTCGCGACGCGGTCGCCCTCGGCCGTCACCTCGACCTCGTACTCGGCGGTTCGTCCGCCGACGTGCGTCTCCTCGGCGGTCGCAGTCAGTCGGTCCCCGACGTCGACCGCGTCGAGGTAGGACATGTTCGTCTCGAGCGCGACCGCGGGGTCGCCCCGGGAGTTCGACGCCGCGGCGAAGGCGGCGTCGGCGACCGAGTACACCGCGCCGCCGTGAGGCGTCCCGTGGAAGTTCAGGAGGTCCTCGGTGACGACGAGTTCGGTGACCGCGTACCCGGGTTCGACGACCGCGAGCTCGATGCCGAGCGTCTCGCAGAACGCGTCGCTCCGGATGCGCGCCGCGACCTCCTCCTCGACGCCGTCCTCGCCCGCTGCGGACGTGTCCTCTGTCATGGCCGAACGAACGACGTGCGACCGCAAAGTCGTGTCGGCGCCGCCACCGGCCGTCGAAGAGAGGGAGAGTCGTGTCGGCGCCGCCACCGGCCGTCGAAGAGAGGGAGAGTCGTGTCGGCGTCGCCGCTGGCCGCTGCTGCAAGTGTTGGCCAGGGCGGGTGTGCGTGTCGGTTCGAACGGATATCGCCGACGTCGTCAGGTACTTTGATGTACTCGTGGGGCGCGCTTTGGGACATGTACGAGCGAACGTTCATGGAGGGGACGCGCGGCACCCAGGCGGTCGACTGGGAGGAGCGCATCGACGTCAAGCGCATGCGCACCGAGCGCTACGAGAAGGCGCTCGACCGACTCCAGGACTCCGAGCTGGGGTCGATGCTCCTCGTCTCGGACCCGAACATCCGGTACGTGACGGGGCTGGCGATGACGGGCGGGAGCGGTGCGGACCACTACACGCTCCTGACGGAGGACGGCGACGTCGTCCACTGGGACACCGCGGACCACGCGTCCAATCAGCGGTTCAACTGTCCGTGGCTGACGGACATCCGGTACGCGTGCCCGGGGCTCGGGAACGTGCCGCGCGCGAGCGGTCGGGACTCGGCGCGTGACTTCCTCAAGCAGAAGATGGCGGACCTCGTCACGGAGGCGATGGAAGAGTACGGCGTCGACGACGCGCCGATGGGGCTGGACGTCGGGAACGCGGGCCTCATCTCGGCGTTCGAGCACAACGACGTCGACGTCCGCACGAAGGAGTGCGTGGACCTGATGCACGACGCGCGGAAGGTGAAGACCCGCGACGAGATCGAGTGCCTGCGGATGGTCGCCGCCATCTGCGAAGCCGGGTTCCAGCGCATCACGGAGACCGCCAAGCCCGGGATGAAGGAGAGCGAGGTCTGGGGCGAAGCCGTCCAGGAACTCTGGCGTCACGGCGCGATGGCTCAGGGCGGCTACGTCACGTCGGGGCCGAACACGTGGCCGAAGCACCAGGCGAACACGACCGACCGCCAGATGCGCCCCGGCGACATCGTGTACGCGGACTTCTACAACATCGGGTACCTCGGCTACCGCTCGTGCTACTACCGCACCTTCTCCCTCGGCGAGCCGACGCAAGCCCAGAAGGACGCGTACGAGATCGCTCGCGACAACCTCTACGACGTCCTCGAACGCATCGAGCCGGGCGCGACCACCGACGAGATCTGCAAGGGCTTCCCGGACATGGAGGGCGAGCACGCGGACTGGTACGACGCCACCGACCACTGGCAGATGACCACGAATCACTGGGCGCACGGCCTCGGCCTCCAGCTCTACGAGCAACCGCTCATCTGGCGCGGCCTGTCGCCGGAGCACCCCATCGAGATCGAGGAGGGGATGACGATGGCCGTGGAGACGATGGAGCCCGCGGAACGCCAGGGCGTCCGCGTCGAGGAGATGGTCGTCGTCCGCGAGAACGGCGTGGAGATACTCAGCCAGTGGCCCGTCGAAGAGATCACGCAGATCGACTACTGACCCGGCACGTCGCGCGCTGACCCGGCACGTCGACTCCTTCTCGCGCCGGGAGAATCAGGGCTGGCGATGATGCTCGCTGCGCGCGTCCCTCCGAACGAGCTGATCGCCGTGTCCCCGCCGTCTCCCAACCACATGTCCAGTCCCCGAATCGTTCGCCGAGCCCTCGCGGTCGCGCTCGTCGCGGTCGTCGTCGCAACGGTCGCGACCGCCGGGGTCGCGTCCGTCCTCGCGGGATCGACGGCGGGCGCGGCGACGACGGCCGAGCCGTCGGCGAACGACTGGTCGCACCCGCATCACGACGCGCGGTACTCGGGGTTCAACCCGCACGCGACCGGGCCGACGACCGAGGTCGGCCCGACGTGGGTGACCCGGGTCGGGAGCGTCGAGACGGCGGTGTCGCCGACGGTCGCGGACGGAACGGTGTACGTCGGGAACCGCGACGGGCGCGTGGTCGCGATGGACGCGGAGACCGGGCGCGTGGACTGGCGCGCGAACGTCGAGGGCGTGGTGACGACCGCTGCTGCCGTCGGTCCCGAGCGCGCGTTCGTCGTCGCGCAGACGGTCGCCGAGGGAGACGGGACCGAACCGGACTCGTTCGCGGTCGTCGCGGTCGACCGCGAGACGGGCGAGGTCGACTGGCGGTACCCGCTCGCGGTCGACGGGAAGCCGTACGTGCACGCGGAGGACGCGCTGACGTACGCCGACGGTCGCGTGTTCGTCGCGGCGTTCGCGGGCGGTCGGGACGTCGAGAGTGCGAGCGTCGCGTTCGCGGTCGACGCCGCCTCGGGCGAGGAGGTCTGGCGGCACGTCGCCGAGCGCCCCGGCGAGTACCACCTCGCCGCGCCCGTCGTCGCGGACGGCGTCGTCTACCTGCTCGACGGCGGGTACGGCGCGAACCGGAGCACGTACGTCACCGGCGTCGACGCCGCGCGCGGCGACGAGGTCTTCGAGGTGGCGCTCGACGTCCAGGGCCAGTCGTTGCTGTACGCGAACGGCACCGCGTACGTCGTCGGTGACGCGCTCGCGACAGTGGACGTCGCGGCGAACGGGACGCCGGTCGTGGGGCGCGTCGACGGCGTGAACGCGACGCCGTTCGAGCGCGTCGCGATAGCGAACGGGACGCTGTACGCCGCGGTCGGGAGCGTCGGGTCCCCGAGTGCGGTCGCCGCGTACGACCTCGCGACCGGCGCGGAACGGTGGCGCGCGCCAGCGGACTACGTCGACACCGCACCGGCGGTGACGCGCACGATGGTCGTCGTCGGGACGCTCGGCGAGGGTGTCGTCGCGTTCGACCGCGACACCGGCGAGCGCCTGTGGTCCCAGAACCCCCACGAGCACTTCGGCGTCGACCGCCCGGTCGCGGTCGTGAACGACACGGTCTACCTGTACGCGCCGTGGCACGTGTACGCGCTCGGCGACGAGGGGACCGCGGTCGCTGGCGGGTTCCTGGGCGCGCTCGGCGACCTCCTCCAGGAGAACGCGGCGCTCGGGTTGCTCGTCGGGACGCTCGCGACGGCGGCGCTCGTCGGCGTCGGCTACGGGCTGGTCGTCGTCGCCGCCGGCCGGTTCGGGCTGTCGCGGTCGCCGCCGACGTTCCTCGCGGCGCGACTCTTCCGGACCGCGCCCGCGGACGTCTCGCGCGGCAAGCGGGTCGCGGCGGGCTTGGTTGCGAGCGTCGCCGTGGCGTTCGCGTACGGCGTCCTCGGCAGCGCGGCGACCCTGCTCGCGCCGCTCCTCTCGAGCGTCGGGCTCCCGGGCGGTCTCCTGTTCGTGCTCGGGCCCGTGACCGGCGTGGTCGCGGGCGTGTTCGTCGTCGGCGGTGCGTGGTGGCTGCTCGTCAATCGCGTCCTCCCGGCGGACGAGTCGCTGCTCGACGCCCCGCTCGCGACCGTCCGCAGGGAGTGGGCGCTCGTGCACGTCGGGTACCTGCTCGCGCTCGCGGTCGTCTACCCGTTCGTGCAGTTCATCGTCCTCCTGCTCGTGTTCCGACCGATCTGAGAAACGGAGGGTTCGGCTGCGCGAGCGCTACTCGCGCCCGAAGTGCGTCCAGTCGCTCGCGGCGTCGATGGCGGGTGGGTCGCGCATCTCGACGGCGGTCGCTTCGGCCTCGACCGTCGGGTCGCCGCCTTCGGGGCCGGCTTCGCAGACGACGGTGGTCTTCGGGCCGACGTCGCCGTCGACCCACGCGCGGAGGTGGATGGGTTCGTCCATCGGCGTCGGCGCGAGGTACCGCGTCGTCAGCTCGCCGGTGACGTACATGTGCAGCGGGTCGTCGTCGAGGAGTCGGCGGCCCTCGTCGAGGTAGCGGGCGGTCAAAGCGGTCCAGATGCTGTGGCAGTCGACGAGGCTCGCGAGCAGGCCGCCGTACGCGAAGTCGGGGTAGCCCGCGGCGTGCGTGGGCTCGGGGTCGAACGTCGCGACGAGCGCGTCGCCGTCGTCGGCGAGGTAGCTCTCGAGCTGGTGGCCGTCGGGATTAGCCTGCCCGCAGCCGTAGCACGTGTTGTGCGGCCACGCGGCCTGCACGGGCTCGTCAGCGGGCCAGACGTCGGGGACCGTCTCCGCCTGCGCGTCGTTCATTCCACGCGGCGGTACGCTCGAACTCGTCTTGACGCTTGGGAAGCGCCGTCGCAATCGTCGAGGTTTCAGCCGTCGGTGCCGACTCAGAGGTACTTCAGGTAGACGCGTTCGTCGTAGCCGTCGCCGCCGATGGTGGTGGTGTCGGTGGCGACGTGTTCGAACCCGAGGCGTTCGTAGAACGCGGTCCCGGGGTCGTTGCGGGCGAGCACCATGGCTTCGGCGCGCTCGCAGCCGCGGTCGCGGAACGCGTCGAGGGCGGCGTCGACGAGCCCGCGGCCGAGGCCGTCGCCGCGGGCGTCGGGGTGAACGTACGCGCGCAGGAGCGTCCCGCAGTCGCCGTCGACGACGGCGTGCACGAACCCGACGACGGAGGCGTCGGCGTCGTCTGGAGCGCCATCGTCGTCGGCCGCGCCGTCGCCGTCGTCGGGAGCGCCGTCGCGGCGGTCTGCGACGAGGACGAGCGCGTCGCCGCGGCGGACGTCGGCGGCGAGCTGGTCGGCGCCGTACCACGATTCGACGGTGTCGGTTATCGCTTCGCGGTTCACGACGGTGGGGTAGTCGGCCTCCCACGTCGTTCGGGCGACGTCGCGGATGGCGTCGACGTCGTCCGCGGTCGCTTCCCGGTAGGTGACGCTCGCGATGCTTGCCATACGATACCATACGTCGGCGTCCGTCCAAAGCGTTGCGGACGCTGCGGCGAGGGCGCCGTCCGGCGCGGCGACCGCGAGCTACTCGGCGCGCCAGCCGCGGTCGCTGTGGTTCAGTCGCTCGCAGCCGTCCTCGGTGACGACGACGAGGTCCTCGATGCGGACGCCGAACTCGCCGTCGAGGTAGACGCCGGGTTCTATCGAGCACACCATGCCCGGTTCGAGCGTGCGGTCGTTGCCGTCCACGACGTACGGCGGTTCGTGCACGTCGAGGCCGACGCCGTGGCCGGTGCGATGCACGAACGCGTCGCCGTAGCCCGCGTCGGCGATGACCTCGCGAGCCGCGGCGTCGACCGCCTGTGCTTCCACACCTGGTTCGACCGCGTCCACGCCTGCCTGCTGGGCCTCGCGGACGACGTCGTGGACGCGCTCGAACTCCTCCGGAGGGTCGCCAGCGAACACCATCGTCCGCGTCTGGTCGCCCGGGTAGTCGTCGACGAACCCACCGAAGTCGAGCACCACGGGGTCGCCGCGCTCGACGACGCGGTCGCCGTGCGTGTGATGGGGCATCGCGCCGTTCGGCCCGCTCCCGACGATGACCGGGAACGCCAGCCCGCTCGCGCCGCGCTCGCGGAGCTCGCGCTCTATCTCGCCCGCGAGCTCGGCCTCGGTCATCCCGACGACGTCCTCGCCGCGCGCCCGCACCCACTCGCTCACGGCGTCCGCGACCCGGCCGGCCTCGCGGAGCGCCGCCAGTTCCGCGTCGTCCTTCCGGACTCGAACGGATTCGAGCGCCTCGCTCGCCAACTCCCACGACGCGCCCGGGACTACCTCGCGGAGGTCCTGCGTGAACGTCGCCCACATCGAATCGTCGACGAGCACGCGCGGCTTCCCGTCGACGCCCCACAGGACGTCGTCGAGGACGTCCTCGACGACCGCAATCTGGTCGTCGCTGTCGGCGTACCCGCGGACGTCCTCGACCCAGGACTCGCTCGCGACCTGGGTCTCGTAGAGGGCCGGTACCACGAACACGGGGTCGCCGTCGCGCGGGACGAACAGGAACAGGTGGCGTTCGGCGGGCTCCTCGTCGAACCCCGCGACGTAGTGCAGGTTCGAACTCGGGAAGAGAACGGCGAGGTCGGCGTCCGCGTCGCCGAGTGCGCGCTGCACGCGCTCGGCCCGGTCGCGGAAGGTCGTCTCGTCGACGTGCTCGGTCATACCCGAGTCCTCGACCGCACGGGGCTTCAGGGTTCCCCACCGCGATCCGTCCCGACACCTCTCGACGCGCGAGGGGGTCCGTGGTCCCCCACGGTTCAAGAGGCCCGCGGTCGGATACTCGAGTATGACCGACCGAACGCGAGCGCACGTCTTCGTCTCGGGGCGCGTCCAGGGCGTGTTCTTCCGGGACACCACCCGACAGACCGCGCAGACGGAGGGCGTCGACGGCTGGGTGCGGAACCTCGACGACGGCCGCGTTGAGGCGGTGTTCGAGGGTCCCGAGGACGCCGTCGAGGCGATGCTCTCGTTCTGCCACGATGGCTCCCCCGCGGCGCGCGTCGACGACGTCGACGTCGAGTACGGCGACCCCGAGGGCGTCGACGGATTCCGCGTGCGCCGCTAGACCCGCCCTCGCTCGTTCCCTCGCCCCCGTGCCGTTCTCGTGACCCTGTCGACGCCTCCTTTTTCACGTCGGCGAGCGAACCTCCGACCATGATTTCGAGCGACAGGATGGCGGTGGTCGACGCGAACGCGGCGGCGCTCGGCGTCCCCCGGAAGCAACTCATGGAGAGTTCGGGGAACGCCGTCGCGCGCGCCGTCCGCGAGCACGTCGACGCGGACGCCGGCGACCGCGTGGTGGTCGTCGCGGGCCGCGGGAACAACGGCGGTGACGCGTTCGTCGCCGCGCGATTCCTGGACGAGTACGACGTCACGACCGTCCTCCTCGGCGGCCCGGACGACATCGGGACGGACATCGCTCGCGAGAACTGGGACGCGCTCCAGGCCGGCGAGTACGACACGCGGACGGTCGGGGACTCCACCGGGTTCTCGCTCCCCGAGTGCGACGTCGTCGTGGACGCGATGCTCGGCACGGGCGTCACGGGCGCGCTCCGCGAACCCGAGGCGACCGCCGCTCGCACGATCAACGACGCGGACGCGACCGTCGTCGCCGTGGACGTCCCCAGTGGCGTGAACGCGGACACCGGCGAGGCCGAAGGAGTCGCAGTCAGTCCGGACCACGTCGTGACGTTCCACGACCAGAAACCCGGGCTCGTCGACGTCGACGCCGCGGTGACGGTCGCGGACATCGGCATCCCCGATGCTGCGGAGACGTTCGTCGAACGCGGCGACCTCCAGGCTATCTCGCGACCGACCGACGCGCACAAGGGCGACTTCGGACGCGTGCTCGTCGTCGGCGGCGGCCCGTACACGGGCGCGCCGGCGCTCAGCGGCCAGGCTGCGATGCGCGCCGGCGCGGACCTCGCGTTCGTCGCCACGCCCGCCCGCGTCGCGGACGTCGTCCAGGGGTACGAGGAGGGTCTCATCGTCCGCGAGCTCGCGGGCGACCTCGTGCTCGAACGGCACGTCGACCAGCTCCTCGACGAGGCGCTCGACGCGGACTGCGTCGTCCTCGGCCCCGGCCTCGGCGCGTCCGAGGGGACGCTCGACGCGGTCCGCGCGTTCCTCGAATCCTACGACGGCAGGGCGGTCGTGGACGCGGACGCGCTCCGCGTCGTCCCGGACGTGGACACGGACGCTGAACTCCTCTGTACGCCCCACCAGGGCGAGTTCGCACGGATGGGTGGTGAGCCTGCCGACGACTGGCGCGAGCGCGCCGAGCACGTCGAATCGCTCGCCGCGGACCTCGACGTGACGCTGCTCGTGAAGGGCGCGCACGACGTCGTGAGCGACGGCGATACGACGCGCGTGAACCGAACGGGGAACCCCGGGATGACCGTCGGCGGCACCGGCGACGTCCTCGCGGGCGTCTGCGGCGCGCTGTTCGCCACCCACGACGCCGTCACCGCCGGCGCAGTCGGCGCGTACGTCAACGGCGCCGCCGGCGACGCCGTCGTCGACGACCAGGGGTACGGACTGCTCGCGAGCGACCTGCTCGACGAGGTCCCGCGAGCGATGTGGGGGAGCGAGGATGCCTGAGGGCGACGACGTCGCTGACGACAGCGGCTCGGACGGCTCGCGGGACGACCTGACGCACGTGGAGGACGGCGCGGCGAGCATGGTCGACGTCGGCGACAAGCCCGAGTCGGCGCGGCGCGCGGTCGCCCGCGGCCGACTCGCACTTTCACCAGCGTCGGTCGCCGCCATCCGCGCGGACGACGTCGAGAAGGGCGACGTCCTCGCGACGGCGCGCATCGGTGCCATCCAGGCGGTCAAGCACACGTGGGAGACCATCCCGCTCTGTCACCAGATACCCATCACGAACGTCGACACCGAGTTCGCGCTCGACGACGACGCCCTATCGCTCACCGTCGCCGTCGAGACCACCGGGCAGACCGGCTGCGAGATGGAGGCGCTCGAAGGGGTGACGACCGGGCTGAACGTCGTCTTCGACATGGTGAAAGCCGTCGAGAAGGACGGCGACGGCGGGTATCCGACCGCCGCCATCGAGGACGTCCGCGTCGTCGAGAAGACCAAGCGGTCACTCGAGGACTGACCGGCGAGCGGACGACGCGTCACAGCGCAGCGGCTCCGTCGCGTCGAGTGTTCGGAGAAGCGATCGCCAGTTCGGTGGTGCTGCCGGCGCGTTCAGGGAGCGGTGTGCTCGTAGGCGCGCTCCGTGGCGTCGACGAGACGGTCGACGGGGAGCGTGAACCCGAACCGACGGGTGATGAGTGCCAGCGGGAGGAGCGCGATGCCCATCGCGATGGTGACCTGGTACAGCGCGAACAGCGTGGCAGCGAGTGCCCGTTCTATCATCGGACTTCACCCGGACGCTACGCGACTGCCTATATAAGCTTGTCGGGCGGATTGCGGGGAGGGGTGACTGGGTCTCTCTCGCAGACCCCGGCGCCGTCTGCGGGTTCAAGCGGAGTTGTCTCCGAGACGACCTGAGTGGTGCTCGGGGCGTCTCCACGGGTCTCCAACCTCGCGCCAACCACGGTCGTTCACCCCTCGTCGCCGTGGCATCGCCATAACTTACGCAATGACGAGCGCTCTGGTCGGTGGGCGTGACGCGACCGACGACCTCGCGCGTCGAGGGAGTGATCCGAATGTCCACGGCTGCGCCGACGGGAGGCCGTGGCACGCCACGCCGGCCCGTGGGGGCGGACGAACCGCAAACCTAGCCTTGCTCGAACCCACACGGGTTGGTATGAGCAATTACCTCGTTGCGATGGAAGCCGCGTGGTTGGTTCGTGACGTCGACAACGTCGAGGACGCCATCGGGGTTGCGGTCAGCGAAGCCGGGAAGCGACTGAACGACTCGGGGAAGGAGTACGTCGAAGTGAACGTCGGCGGCACGCAGTGTCCGGCGTGCGCCGAGGTCTTCGACAGCGCGTTCGTCGCCGCGGACACCGCGCTCGTCGGCCTCCTGCTGGAGATGGACGTGTTCAACGCGGACAGCGAGGAGCACGCGAAGCGCATCGCGAAGAGCGAGGTCGGCGGCGCGCTGCGGGACGTCCCGCTCTCGGTCGTGGAGACGGTCCTCACCGAGGAGGACGAGGACGACGAGTAATCGGGCGCGTGGCGTTCCGGTCGAGGCCGCGGTCTCGTCGGTCGCGAGGTGTTCGGGCGCGGTCGGAGTCGCTCGCGACCGACAACACTTTTATTACTTCGGGTAATCCCGTTCGGGTATGGAACTGCCGACGGAGGAGGAGTTGCGGGAGCGCCGGGAGGCGCTCGACCTCACGCAGAGCGAGCTCGCGGACGCCGCCGACGTCTCCCAGCCGCTCGTCGCACGCATCGAGGGCGGCGACGTCGACCCGCGGCTCTCGACGCTCCGCCGCATCGTCGAAGCGCTGAACGAGGCCGAAGGCGAGATACGGCGAGCGCGCGACATCATGCACGTCGACGTCGTCACCGTACGGATGGACGACAGCGTCGCCGGCGCGATCGACATCATGGGCGAGGCCGGGTTCAGTCAGCTCCCGGTCGTCGACGAGACGGGAACGCCGGTCGGTATCATCTCGAACAGCGACATCCGCGAGCACCGCGAGGACCGTGACGTCGAATCCCTTCCGGTCGCGGACGTCATGAACGAGGGGTTCGCGACGGTGGCGCCCGAGGCGACCGTGGACGAGGTCGACAACTACCTCGACCACCAGGACGCCGTCATCGTGAAGGACGGCGGGCAGCTCGTCGGCATCGTCACCGAGGCCGACATCGCCACGCACCTCTCGGTCTGAGCGGCCCGCCCGGCGCTTTCGACCACTCGTCGCGTCGCGCGACCGGGAGTCCATCCAGGGCGAGAACGCACACCCTAAGTATCACCGTCGGTAATCGTCGTTCATGGTCTCCGAATCGACGAGCAGGCGAGCCGCCGGTATCGTCGTCATCGTCGGCGCGTTCGTCCTGCTGTACGCGCTCGCGGCACGGAACGACCTCACGCCCGCGTTCGTCGCCTCCACGCTCCCCCTGTTCGGACTCGGCGCGGCACTGGTCGTCGGCGGCGGCCTCGTCCGACGGTACGTCCACCACCTCCACGGCCCGACGGAGTGAGCGACGGTCGCGACCGCCGACGCACGGTGACCGGCGCCATCGCATCGCGGACGTCGGCACTGCGAGGCGGTCGTCGCCGAGAAGTCACCGTCGAGCCGCAGTGACGGGCGACGTCGGGGCAGGACGTCGCCGCGTTCGCATCACCCGGTCGGGCGTCCCCGCGTTCGCATCACCCGGTCGGGCGTCGCCGCGCTCGCGTCGGTGCTGGACCCGTTGCGGGCACGACGACGCGGTGCCTCGCCCTCCCTTCGGGTGCGTCGGCGGACCTCGCTCGTAGCCGGTGCGGGCGCACGGCACCGATTCCCCCCTTCCCGGGTTCCGCGTCCTGCACCGAGACCACGGTCGACGTCCGCCGACGGTCGTATCGCAGTTCGGGACACGGGAAGTCGCCGTGCTTGTTCGATACACGTGTTTATACCCGCAGTCCGCGTTCAGGTAGCTATGGCAGTCATCGTGGAACTCACTATCGACGCGGACGCGTTCGACCTCGGACGCGTCACGAGCGTCCTCGATGGCGTGCACATCGAACTGGAGCGCGTCGTCCCGACCGGCCGCGACATCATGCCGTACTTCTGGGCGGAAGCCCCCGACTTCGAGGCGTTCGAGCACGCGGTCAGACGGAACGAACTCGTGGAGTCACTGGAGGCGCTCAGTCACGTCCACGACCGCGTGCTCTATCACGTCATCTGGCACGATACGGTCACGAACCTCACGCGCATCCTCGAGAGCTCCGGCGCCACCATCCTCCAGGCACACGGGAACGAACGATGGGTGTTCAACCTCCGGTTCCGCGACCACGTCGGCCTCCGGGACTTCCACAACAGCTGTCAAGAGGAAGGTCTCGAGTTCCACGTCGACCGCATCTACACCCTCGAGGAGGACCCCGAGGGCGCGTTCGAACTCGGGCTCACCGACGAGCAACACGACGCGCTCGTCAGCGCCGTCGAACACGGGTACTTCGAGGTGCCTCGCGGCGGGAAGCTCTCGGACGTCGCCGCCGACCTCGGCATCAGCCAGCAAGCCGCGAGCGAACGCGTTCGACGCGGCGCGAACCGCGTCCTGAAGAAGGTCCTGAACGAGCACGGCGGCGAGAACAAGCGATAGCGCGCGTTCGCACGCGTCGACCTCGACGCGACCGTCCTTCGTCGCGACGACCTCGACGCCCTAGAGTTCCATCCCGCGCACGGCGACCGCGTCTCCCTCGGCGACCTCGCCGATGACGCGCCCGTCCTCGGTCGCATCCGCGAGCGCCTCCCCGCTGCCTTCCGGGACCGCCGCGACGAACCCGGTCCCCATGTTGAACGTCTCGTACATCTCGCGGGGCGCGACGTTCCCGAGCTCCTGCACGACCGCGAACACGTCCTGCGCGGGGAACGGGTCCGTTATCTCGTAGCGATGGTCGCCCATCCGAGAGAGGTTCCGCCACCCACCGCCCGTGACGTGCGCCGCCGCCCGGACGTCGTGCTCGCGCATCGGCGCGAGGAGGTCCGTGTAGATGCGCGTCGGCTCGAGGAGTACCTCGCCGACGGTCTTCTCGGGGTCGGCGGGGAACGGGTCGTCGTACTCGTACTCCGAGCGAACGGCCTTCCGAGCGAGCGTCAACCCGTTCGAGTGGATGCCCGAGGACGGCCACGCGACGAGTTCGTCGCCGACCGCGGCCTCGCCGTCGAACACGTCGTCCTTGTCCGCGAGCCCCGCAGCGGTCCCCGCGAGGTCGAGCCCGGAGACGACCTCGGGCATCACCGCGGTCTCGCCACCGAGCAGCGAGACGTCCGCGCGCTCTGCGGCCACGCGGAGGCCTTCGCCGACCTGCTCGGCGAACCCCTCGTCGGGCTCGTCGACCGCGAGGTAGTCCACGAACGCGACCGGCTGGACGCCCGCGGCGACGAGGTCGTTCACGTTCATCGCCATGCAGTCGATACCGACCGTCGAGTAATCGCCGAGCGCCTCCGCGACGAGGAGCTTCGTGCCGACGCCGTCGGTCGCGAGCGACAGGAACTGGTCGCCGATGTCGAGGAGTCCGGCGTACTCGGTCTCGACGACGTTCCCGACCGCGTCGAGGAGCGCAGCGGTCGCGTCCTCGCTCTTCTCGACGTCGACGCCCGCGTCCGCGTACGTCATCCCCTCGCCGTCCTCGCTCGATTCGGTCGCGTCCGCGTCCTCGCCGGCCGCGTCTTCGGTCATGCGTGAACGCCCGCCCGGCCAGCACATAGGTCCGTCGGAATCCCGGACAGTCCGCGACCGAGTGCGGGCGGAATCTCGAACGGATTCTAGAGAGAACCCGGAAAACCCTCTTGACCGGGAGATGCCTTCCGTTCAGTCAGCATGACTCGCTCGTTCTCTCGCGACGACGCGCTCGTCGCCGTCGCCGCCGGCGTGCTCGCGGTCGCCGGGAACGTCGCTGCCGTCGGGTTCGCGACGAACCGGCTCGTGCTCGGTCGCGTCGACGCCGCTGTGGTGAACGCGACGCCGCCGGCGCTCGTCACGTTCAGCATCGAGACACTCGGGAGCACCGGCCACCTCCTGCATCTCGCGCTCGCGGTCGCGCTCACCGTCGGCGCGTTCGCCGCGGTCGCACTCGGCGGCCTCGCCGTCGCCCGACGCGCCGAGACGAAAGTCGCGGCCGTCACCGCGACCGGCGGCACCGTCGCCCTGCTCGCGTACGCCGTGACCGCGACGCCGCTCGCCGCCATCGGCTCCGGCGTCGGCGCGAGCGTCCCCGTCGCCATCGCCGCACTCCGGTCATCTGGGTCGACCGTCGACCTCGACCGTCGCCGCAGCATCGAACTCGTCGCGAGCGTCTCCGCGCTCGCCGCACTCGGATCCGCGGTCGGTGTCCTTCGTACGCCCGAATCCGCCGCGGACGTCGGCGGCAGCGAACCACGGGAGATGCTGGACGCCGCCGCGACCGCTTCGTTCGACGTCGACGGCCTCGGCGGCCTCGTCTCCACGCGCCGCGCGCACTACGAGGTCGACATCAACGCCATCGACCCGTCGCGCAAGGCCGCCACGCACACGGTCTCGATCACGGGCGCGGTCGACGCCGAACGCGAGTTCACGATGGCGCAACTCCGCGCGCTCCCCACCGAGAACCGGTACAACACGCTCCGGTGCGTCGGCGACGACCTGAACGGCGAGAAGATAGACACCGCCGTCTGGACGGGCACCCCCACCGACGCGCTCCTCGACCAGGTCGAACCCCAGGGCGACTGCGAGTGCGTGATGCTGCGTGCCGCCGACGGCTACCACGTCCAGTTCCCACTGGCGGCGCTCCGCGGCGGCCTGCTCGCGTACGGCATGAACGGGAAGGAACTCCCGAAAGGCCACGGGTTCCCGGTGCGCGCGCTCGTTCCCGGCCACTGGGGGGAGACGAACGCGAAGTGGCTCACCGAGATCGAGTTCCTCGACGAGGCCGTCGACGGCTACTGGGAGAAGAAAGGCTGGCAGGGCACCGGTCCCGTGGAGACGGTCGCGAAACTTCACGCGGTGGAACGTCACGGCGACGGCCGCGTCACCGTCGCCGGGCCCGCGTACGCCGGCACCCGAGGTATCGACCGCGTCGAGGTATCGACCGACGACGGCGAGACGTGGACGGACGCCGACCTCACCGAGCCACTCCCGGGCGACGACGTCTGGCGCCAGTGGAAGGCGACGCTCGACCTCGACGGCCCGACCGAGGTCGTCGTCCGCGCGACCGACGGGACCGGCCGCCTCCAGCCCCGCGAAGAGTCCCGGTCGTACCCGAGCGGGCCCACGGGGTGGGTCAGTCGAGAGGTCAGGCCGTGACCGCGCGCCGACGCCGGCGTCGACGGTGCGCGCGACCGCGGAATGCGACGGTGATTTAACCGATGTGTTCGATACCGGAAACAGACAGGAATGGAGAAGGCGCTCTGGTACCTCCTGGTCGGAACGCGAGGCGGCCAGAGCCGCGTACGGATCATTCGCGCCATCGAGGACCGACCGCGGAACGCGAACCAGCTGTCGGAGGTCGTCGACCTCGACTACAACACCGTCCGCTACCACCTCGACACCCTGCTGGAGCACGACGTCGTCGAGAAGGGCGGCGAGGACTACGGCGCGATGTACTTCCTCACCGACCGGTTCGAGCATCACCGCGAGGAATTCGAGCGGATCACGGAGGAGATGGACTAATATGGCAATGAGTACCCTGCTGGTCGTCGCGAGTGCGTTCTCCGCGCTGAACGCCGTACTGCTAGCCACCCTCACCGCAGTGTGGGTGCGTAACTACCGGACGTTCAGGACCCCGATGACGGCGGGGCTCGTCGCGTTCTCGCTCGTCATGCTCCTCGAGAACGTCACCGCGCTCTACTTCTTCTTCTCGACGAACATGCTGTACAGCGGCGACCCGGTCGTCCACCAGGCCGTCGCCGCACTCCGAGGCCTCCAGTTCGTCGCCCTCGTCTTCCTGACGTGGGTCACGCTGAAGTGACCGCCGCGTCACGTCGTCGCGCACCCGAGGTCGCCCCGTCGACGTCGAACGCTGGCGCACCTCAGTCGTCGTTCGAGCCCCGCCGTCCCCATGCCGCGAGGGACGCGCGGAACGCCTGCTTCCAGACGAGCGAACCGCCGACCGCGACCGCGAGGACCCCGAGCGCCGTCAACGCCACCGCGTCCCAGTTCGTCACGGCGAGCGCGCACGAGAGCGTCTCGCGAGCGCAGCCTGCGGCGAACAGCTCGCGGACGAACGCCCCGAGGTAGAGGAGGGTCGCGCCCACGGCCAGCGCGGCGGCCCCGGCGAGCGCCCGACCCACGAGCACCGGCCAGGCTGGCGAGTCATCCGGGCCGTCGCGGTCGCGCTCCCGGCGGCGCGCGCGCTGGGAGGTCGCGGCGGCTGCGAGGAGAGCGAGCGCCGCGGGGACGATGAACACCCCTGCCGACCAGCGGCCGACGACCACGACGGCAGCGACGGCGAGCGCGCCGAACCACGCGACCGTCGGCCGGGTCGTCCAGGCGCCGACGGCCGCGACGACGACGAGCGAGACGATTCCGAGCACCGTCGCCGCGAAGAACGCGTCCGCGAGCGGGCCGACCCCGAGCGAGACGCCCGCGGCGACGGCCGCCGCGAGGACGGCGAGCGCGCTCGCGACGCGAGCACCAGTCGCCGCCGACGCACCGACTCCCGTGCGGACCACACGAACGCCTTCGACCGTCCACGTCATTACGACACTGGCTTTCCACGACGACAGTCGCCGTCGTTCCCGTCGTCCGAGCGTCGGGCTGACCAGGCGAGTCCATCACTCCCTCCGTCCACTCCGTCGGCGTCTGCCGAAGTGACCGCGACGAGGCCATGTCATCACCCTGTCGAAACCGCCGAAGGACGCCGATGGCCGTCGCTCTGGAGTGTAGAGCGACGGGGTAGGCCGGCGAGCCGGCCCCGAGTGGCGAACCACGCGAGGTGAAAGGGGCTCCCCGTCCGTGCCGTCACCCGTTCTCTCTCCCGGGCACGGATAACCCCTCCGACTCCGCGAGGGCCGGCGTCGACCCCGTCGGGTCGACCCGCTCGTCGACGACTGAGAGGCGCGTCGAGAGCGTCCGAGACGCCCGCGTCGCGGGCGGCGCGTTCAGAACGCGATCGGGACGACGTCCGTGAACAGGACGAGCGCGGCGAGGCCGCCCATGACGGCGAACGCGACCGCGAACACGCCGAGGTTCCAGTCCTTCACCGTCTTCCCGTCGAGCGGCCCGAACGGAATCATGTTGAAGCCCGCGAGGAAGGCGTTTATCCAGACGCCGAGGCTCGCGACCGTCGACAGCAGGCCGTCGCCGGGTGCGACGACGAACAGCGCGAAGAACACGCCGGCGAGCACGAGGTTCGTGACGGGGCCGGCGATGGCGATGAGGCCGTTCTGCTTCGGCGTGATGTTCCCGCGATGGTAGACCGCGCCGGGTGCGGCGAACAGGAACCCGACCATCGCCGAGAGGATGGCGAGGCCGAGCATCTGGTAGTCCGCGCGGAACTCCGCTATCTGCCCGAAGTGCTGCGCGACGACCTTGTGCGCGAGCTCGTGCAGGAGGAAGGCGACGCCAGCGGTGAGCGCGCACATCCCGAAGAGCGTCGCGACGACCACGACCTCTCCGGAGAACAGCGCGTTCCGGAAGAGCAGGAGGACGAACGCGACGCTGAGCGCGATCCACGCGAGCCCGAGGTCGCGGAGCTCGGTACTGGAGGTCCTCACAGACCGACCACCCCGCGGACGATGTCGATGCCGTTCTCCGCGCCCTGCACGAGGAGGTCGAGGACGCCCTGGATGCCGCCGACCTCGGGCGCGAGCCACGGGAGGACGACGACCGGGAAGAGCACGCTCGCGACGAGACTCCCGATGTTCGCCGCCGCGACAACCATGATGAGGCGGAACAGCGGAACGGCGAACAGGTTCCGGACGACGTCCATGAGCGGGGACTCCTGGTCGTTCAGGATGTCGTTGAGCTTCCCGATGTCCGCGACGTTCACGGGCGTCTTCCGGAGTTCGACGTACCCCGCGAACCAGCCGGGGGCGAGCAGCGGGTTGAGGCTCGTCATCCACGCGACGGCGCCGGCGACGCTTGCACTCGACCAGTGCCCGCCGGCGAGCTTCGTGAGCACGAACGCGAACGTCCCGTTGAACAGGAACCAGGCCGCGAACAAACGGAGGAGGAACGCGTCCTCCGCGCCGCCGAGGACGAGGAGGCCGAAGAACGCGACGAACCCGAGCGTGATGAGGTACCCGAACAGTTTCGCCACCGAGAACCGCGACCCGGACTCGGTCCCGACGAGCTCGTCCATCGGCGGGAGGCGGTCGGGGTGCTCGAGGTACTCCTCGATGCCAGCGCGGTGGCCGGCGCCGACGACCGCGACGACGTCGTACCCCTTCTCGCGGAGCGCGACGAGGTTGTGCGCGATGTACGCGTCGCGCTCGTCGATGAGCGCGCTCGCACCGCCGGGGCTGAACTGGCGGAACTCCTCCATCATCACCGTGACGACGTCCGCGTCCGTCATCTGGTCGACGTCGAACTCCTCGACGTCCTCGCCGCTGCCGACGCCGAGCGCGTCGAAGAGCACGCCCAGGCCGACGCCGACGCCGATACCGCCGCCGATGCCGATGAAGCCGCCAGCGAGCAGGTTCCGGAGGGGGCCGGCGATTACGCCGCCGAGGTACGGGTCGAGGACGCCCGTGACCGCGACCGCGGCGCCGACGCCGAGGCCGACCGCGGCGGCAGCGACGAGGCTCGTCCACTCGTCGAGGTACCGGTCAGTGACGGTGAGTGAAGCGTACCCGACGACGCCAGCGGCGAGTCCTCCGGTGGCGACCGAGAGCAGGCCGGCGTCGGTGAGGACGCCCGCGAGCGGGAGCCCGAACCCGAGCAGGGGCGCGAGGAACACGCCGAGGACGAGGCCGACGGTCACGCCGACGAGTCGCGGGTCCGCGGCGCCGAACGCGAGCCCGCTCGCGGTCTGGAGCTTCTCGAAGAACGTCATCCGCTTCCAGAACCGCTGGATGGTCGTCTGGATGTCGCGGTCGACGAGCGCCACCCCGAGTCCGCGTTCCTCCGCGGACTCGACCGCGGCGAGCATGTCCGCGCCCGGCGTCACGTCGAACCGGTCGCCGAGGCGCGCCTGCACGTAGCTCAGCATCCAGTACGCGAGGAACTGGAAGACCGTATTGCCCGACAGGAGGTCCGTCGGATCCAAGTCGTCTGGCGTCTCCCCGCGGAGCTGCCGGTACCGGCCCTCGTCGAGCTCGACCGCGACGACGTCCGGATGTCGCTCGTCGATCGTCCGTTCGACCTCGTCGACGGACTCCTGGGAGACGTGCGCCGTCCCGAGGACGTGCACGCTCCCCTCGCCGTCCGCCGGGTCCGGTGCCGTCGGCCCCGGCGTCGGCGGTGCCACGTCAGTCATCACTCCACGCTACCGCGTGGCCTCATAAACACGTGTCGGACCGTGCCAGCGCCCCACGCACTCCCCGCTCGTGGTTCCGGGCTCGTTCACTCGCTCGACGTCGCAACTCCACGACCACCAGCCGCTGGTGGCGGCGCCGCGACCCGAACCGATACCACGCTGGTCGACGTACGCGAACGTATGACACTCCCCGATGGCGTCCACGACCTCGCCGTCCCCTACGAGCACGACGGCCACGCGCTCGAACTCCATCCCGTCGCCGTCGAGACCGCGAGCGGATTCGTCCTCGTCGACGTCGGGCTCCCCGGCGCCGTCCCGAAGGTCCGCGAGGCGCTCGACGCCGCCGGGTTCGCGCTCGCCGAGGTGTCGACCGTCGTCCTCACGCACCACGACGGCGACCACGCCGGGGCACTCGCCGCCCTCGAGGACGAGGTGGACGTGTTCGTCGTCGCGCACGCCGACGAGGCGCCGTACGTCGACGGCCGCGAGTTCCCCGTGAAAGCAGACCCCGAGGGCGACCGGTACCCGCCCGCGACAGTCGACCTCGAACTCGTCGGCGACGAGACCCTGAACACGACCGCCGGCCCGATGCGCGTCGTGAACACGCCCGGCCACAGCCCGGGGCACGTCTCGCTGTACCTCCCCGACCACCGACTTCTCCTCGCCGGCGACGCACTCGTCGCGGACCACGGCGACGACCGCCTCCACGGCCCGAAACCACAGTACACGCCCGACATGGAACGCGCCCACGAGTCCGTCGGCGCGCTCGCCGACCTCGACGTCGACCGCACGCTGTGCTATCACGGCGGCCTCGTGGAGGACGGCACCGACCGCATCGCCGAACTCGCAGCGCAACCGCTCGAGGACTGACGACGAAGTCACGGAATCGACGAGTTCACTATCTCGACGAGGCTGTCGCTACGCGACGCGAGAACGGGTGAAGAAGCTGGGAGCCGCTTAGATGCGGCCGACGGATTCGACGCTGACGGATTCGACGCCCTCGACGTCGATGAAGCCCTCCTCGACGGCTTCCGTCCCACCTGCGTCGTCGGGGACGATGACCGTCGGGAGGAGTGCGACGAGACCGAACGCGACGTCGTCACGCTCGACGCCGTTGATCTTCGCGCCCTCGGGGAGCGAATCCTCGAGGCGGTCCTGGAGGTCGTCCAGGTCGATCTCGGGGCTCTGCGGCATGACCTTGATCTTCGCGGCGACCTTCCCCATCGTTATGGCCCCTCGAAGCCGCAGTCGTCACACTCGTAGAGGTTACTCTGCTTCCGGCACTTCGCGCATCGGAAGATGACGTCCCCACAGTCGGGGCACTTGAAGCGCGCGGCGTTCGTGCCTGCGATGTTGAGCCCGCAGGAGATGCACCGGCGCTGCTCCGTTGATTGCGACTCGCTCATACAACACCGTGTGAGGCGTTTGGGTATAACGGTTGTCTTTCGAATCGACTCCACGAGCATCCGGCGGCCGGCAGGCCGCCGGTTCCTGGGGTGGGTGAAATCGACTCCACGAGCGTCCGGCGGCCGGCAGGCCGCCGGTTCCTGCGAGGGTAGAATCGACTCCACGAGCGTCCGGCGGCTGCTGGGCTGAGGGTTGGGTGAGGGTGGGGGTGCGGTCGGTCTCTCGGGTCGGTGCTGGGGGAGTGATTTGTGATTGGGGCGCGTATGTTTGGGGATGGACGAGTGGCGTCGGTCGGTCCGGTCGTGGTTCGAACGGGTCGACGTTCGAGTCGTCGGGGTCCTCGAGCGGCACGGGCATCGGTTGCATCGACGTTCGCTGGGTGTGTTGTTCGTCTGGCTCGGGTTGCTGAAGCCGATGGGGCACGAGACGGCGACGTCGTTGCTCGCGCACACCGTCTACTGGGGGTCGCCGGAGACGATGGTGGTGGTGTTGGGGTGGTGGGAGGTCGCGATTGGAGTCGCGATGCTGTACCGGCCGCTGGTCCGGGTCGCACTGGCGTTGCTCCTGGTTCGGATACCCGGGACGCTGCTCGCGTTCGTGCTCCTGCCGGAGGTGACGTTCATCGCGTTCCCGCTGGTACCGACGCCGGAGGGACAGTACCTCCTGAAGGACGTCGTGTTGTTCTTCGCTGCGATGGCTATCGGCGGCACCATCCGGCACGGCCGGTCCTGAGCGGCTACGGGCGGTCGATGCGGGACTGGCACGTGCGAGAGCGTCGCGGCGCCGCCGGTTGCGTCTGTGCGTCGAGCGGGCGTCAGCCGAGCGCGATGGGGAGGGTGAGGACGCTCATGAGGTGGACGCGTTTCACGCCGAGGCGCACGGGGGCGAGGCCGACGACGGTGGCGACGGCGAACAGACAGCAGCCGACGACGCCCCCGAACGTCCACGCGGCGAGCGCGAGCGCGAGGAGTGCGAGCGCGACGACGGTCCGCTGGTCGGCGGCGCCGACGACGGCGAGGTAGCGGTCGCCGACGGTGACGACGACGAGCGCGCCCGCGACGCCGGCGACGACGACCGCGGCGACGAGCACGGGGAGGACGAGCGGCGCCCCGATGTCGTCGAACGCGACGAGGACGCCGGTCCGCGGCGTTCCGAACGCGACGAGCGCGAACACGGCGAATATCGAGTTCGCGGTGTTGACGCCGGAGACCGTGGCGAGGTACCCGCGGTCGCCGGCGTCCCCGGGGACGACCGCGAGCGCGAGGACGGCGGCGACGCCACTGGAGACGCCGGGGAGGTAACCGACGGCGCCACCGCCGGCGGTGCCGGCGAGCGCCGCGCCAGCGAGCGCGACCGGCGACCCCCTGACGGCGGCGTCGCCCTGCGGTGGCACGCCGTCGCCCTCCAGCGCGTCGAGGAGAACTGGCGCGCCGAACAACCCGCCGAAGATCGCGGCGAGCGCGCTCTCGCCGAGCGGCCCCGACACGTCGACGTCGAGCGCGAGCGCACCGAACCCGCCAGCGAGCGCCGCAACCACGACCGCCGCACCGCGATGCCGCCACGACCGCTCCGTCGCCGCGAGCGCGAGCGTCGCCACCACGAGCACCACGGCGAGGTGCGCGTTCAGGACCGGGACGAGCACGCGCATCGCTTCCGTCACCGGCCACGCCGCGACGAGCGCGAACGCACACGCGCCGAGACTCCCGAGCGCCGACACCCGCAGCGCCTCCCGCCCCCGGCCCTCCAGGACGAGTCGATGCCCCGGCAACGCCGTCGCCGCCATCGCCGCATCCGGCACCCCGAGCGATATCGCCGGCACCACGTCCACGAACGAATGCGTCACGCCCGCACCCAGTACCGCCACCCCGACCGCGAGCGAACTCCCTGGCATCGACGGCGCCACGCCAGCCAGCATGAGCGCGAACGCGTTCGCGTGCACGCCCGGCGTCAACCCCGACACGCACCCGAGGCTCACACCCAGCACGAGCCCCACGGCGACGTCCACGCCCACCATCACCGACCCTGGCCGCCCACTCACGGAAGAACCCACGCACAGCTACCTGGCTCACGTCACCTCTTGCAGGCCGTTCACAGGACGGAGCTACCGCTACCCGGTCGGCACGTCAAAGAAAGGTCGAAATCGAAATCGAGCGCGCGTTCAGCCGAAGAGGTCGCCGAGGCCCTCGCCGCTGGCCTCCTCGTCCTCGTCGTCGTCGCTCGTGTCCGGGACGTCCGACGTCTCCTCGACGTCCTCGTCCTCGTCGTCGCCGCCCTCGTCGGCGGACTCGTCGCCACCGGCTGCGCCGCCCGCTGCGGCACCGCCCGCGGGGACCGCGGCCGCCTCGGCGACGGCCTCGTCGATGTCGACGTCCTCGAGCGCTGCGACGAGCGCCTTGACGCGGGATTCCTCCACGTCGACGCCGGCGGCCTCGAGCACGCCCGTGATGTTGTCTTCGTTGATCTCTTCGCCCGTCTCGTTCAGGATGAGTGCTGCGTAAACGTACTCCATTGTGAATTATCCGAACATGTTGCCGAGCGCGTCGCCACCGGCCTCCTCGTCGTCGTCATCGTCGTCGTCGGAGTCCTCGGCGTCCGCCTCGGTATCGTCTTCTTCAGTAGTCGATTCGTCCTCGGCCTCGTCAGCAGCGTCCTCGGCGGCCGCCGCAGGCGCTTCCACGTCCTGCAGGCCCTCCGGGAGCGCCTCGGGGTCGTCGACCTGCGCCGCGAGCGCACGCACCTGTGCGTCCGCCTTCGCGACGAGGTCGTCCGCGAGGTCCGGGCTCTCGATAGCTGCCTGCAGGCCGACGGACTTCGCTTCGCCCGTCGCCTTCGCGAGCAGCGTCGACGCCGTCTGCGCGGTCGGATAGACCGCGTTGACGGAGAGGTTCCGGGCACCCGCGGCAGCCGCGGCGACGTCGTCGCGGTACGCGTCGACGTCGATGTCCAGGTCCTCGGGGTCGAACATGACGCCCTCGGAGAACACGGCGCGGAGGTCGAGCCCGACTTCCTTGGGCTCGATGCCGAGTTCGCTCAGGACGTTCGCGAGGTCGTCGGAGACCTCCTCGCCGGTCGAGAGGACAGTCGAATCCTCCGTGACCTTGATGGAGCCCTCCATGATGCGCGCCTGCGCACCGACCTGCTGGAGTTCGCCGACGAACGGCCCGGGGTCGACACCAGTGTCGCCCTCGGGGATGACGATGTCGTTCGGCGCGACCTCGCCCGCGTTGATCGGGGCAGGGGTCTTCGACGCTTCGAGCGTCTTGTAGAGCGTGAACGGGTTGTCGTTCGTCCCGATGAGACCGACCTGACCGGCGATGTGCTCGGTCAGGTCCTCGACGCCCTCGTCGACCTCTTCGAGCGCGCGCACCAGCAGCGTGTTGCGGCTGACGCGCAGTTCCGTGCTCGGCCAGAGGTCAGCGCGCATCGCCTGGAGCTGTCGGCTCGGGATGCCCGCGATGTTGACGACACCGATCGAGTCGTAGGACTCGATGGTCTCGACGAGGTCAGCGACCTCCTCGCGCTTCCATTCGGGAAGGTTCTCGGTCTTGCGCTCCGCTTCGGCGCTCATGCGGGCACCTCCACGCTCGGCCCCATCGTCGTCTTCACGAAGATGGAGTCGATGTTGAGCGGGCCCTTCTCGAGGTTCGCCTCGAGCCGACGGATGATGACGTCGATGTTGTCACCGATGTCCTCGTCCGTCATGTCCTCGGCGCCGACGCGCGTGTGGAACGTGCGGCGGTCGCCGGAACGGAGCTGGACCGTGTTCTTCATGCGGTTGACGACTTCGACGACGTCGTCGTCGGGGCTGAGCGGGGTCGGCATCTTCCCGCGCGGCCCGAGGATGGTCCCGAGGTACCGACCGACGTCCTGCATCTTCGCCTCTTCGGCGATGAAGAAGTCGGTCTCCCCCGCGAGGTCCTTCGCGGCGTCGTCGTCGTCTCCGAGGTCGGCCAGGTCGTCGCCGTCGAGTACTTCGTCGGCGACGTCTTCGGCGCGGAGCCCCGTCTCGCCGTCTGCAATGACGACGATGCGGGTCTCTTGGCCTGTTCCGGCCGGCAATACCACTGACTCGTCGATACGCTTCGACGGGTCGTTGAGGTCGAGGTCGCGCAAGTTAATCGCGAGGTCCACCGTCTCCCGGAAGTTCCGGTCGGGTGCGTCCTCGAGTGCGCGAGAGACTGCATTCTCTATATCCTGGTCTGCCATCGTTCACCTCCGTAGTACGCGTAGTGCTCCTACGGGTCAGTGAAACAGGCGAAGCCTGTCTCGCTTGGAACGTGACCCAACGGACTCTTAAACCCGTCGAAGTGCTGGACCCACGGGAGAGCGACGCAGGGCCGTGCGTGGTCGACGAGCGGATGCAGGGGTGATTCGCCCGCGTGCGGACGAAGGGGTGAATCGCCCAGTGCGCTCATATGTGTGTCCCGCGTCGATTCGGTCAGATGCGACTGTCGACGACGCTCGTCGGCCTCTTGGTCGTGCTCTCGGTCGTCCTCGGGAGTACGGTCTACGCCGGGTTCGCGCTCCACACGGACGACATCGTGCAGAGCGAGCGTGCGAACGTGAACGAGACGGCGGCGACTGTCGCGCACAACCTCCACACGCAACTCGAGGCGAAAGAGCAGGTGGTTCGCGTCGGTGCGCGAGCGCACGGGCTCGCCGACCACGGGAGTGACCATCAGGAGGAGGCGTTGAGTGCGTTCCTGTCGACGTCGCGGTTCGACGGCGCGAGCGTCGTCGCGGCGAACGGGACGGTGATGGCGTTCTCCGCTGAGGGGACGAACGCGACGGAGCGCGAGCGCGTGCTCGGGACGGATCTGAGCGACCGCCGGTACGTCCGCGAGGCGCTCGACGGCAGAGTGTACGTGAGCGAGCCGTTCCGCGCGGACTCCGGGAACCTCGTGGTCGTCGTGAGCACGCCCATCCGCGACGGGACGGCGGTCGTCGGGACGCTGAACGCCGCCATCCACCTCGAGGACCCCGAGGAGGACCAGCACGGCGTGTTCTCGGACCTCAGTCACCTCGTCGACCCCGGGCAGACCGTAACCGTTCGGTCGGGCGCGCGGACGCTCTTCGAGGGCGAGGCGGTCGACGGACGGACGTTCCGTGCGACGGAACCGGTCGCGCAGACGGACTGGGTGGTCGTCGTCGAACAGGACCGGTCCTCAGTCACGACCCGGCTGCGGACGGTATCGATAGTGCAGGGCGTCGCGCTCCTGGTCGTGCTCTGTTCGGTCGGCGCGGTCGGGTACTGGACGTACCGGACGAACATCCAGCAGATAGCGGACCTCCGCGCTGGCCTGAGCGCGCTCGAGAACGGCGAGTACGACGTGGACGTGGCGCTGTCGGGGACCGAGGAGTGGGACGAGATCGGCGAGCGCTTCGACCGCGTCGGCACCCGTCTCGAGCAGCGCGAGAGTCAGCTCAGGGTCCTGAATCGCGTCCTCCGGCACAACGTCAGGAACGAGATGAACCTCGTGCTCGGGCACTCGCAGTCTCTCCGCGAGGACGACGCGGACGTGGAGACCCACGCCACCGCCATCGAGGCCGCCGTCCAGGACACGCTCGAGATAAGTGACAACGCGCGGATGATAGAGGGCCGCATCCGCGAGGCGACGGCCGGTCGGGCACCGGCACCGCTCTCGTCGGTGGTCGCGGAAGCAACCGCGGCCGCGGACGGGCCGTCCGCGGCGAACGTCACCATGGACGTCCCGGACGACGTCGTCGTCGCCGACGGGGACGCCGTCCGCACCGCGCTCGCGGAGATCGTCGAGAACGCGCGCATCCACAACGACCGACCGCCTGCGGACCGCGACGTCGCCATCACCGCACGCGACAGCGAGGACCGCGTCCGCCTCACCGTCAGCGACAACGGCCCCGGGCTCCCCGACATCGAACGCGACCTCCTCGCCGGCGGCCTCGACGCCTCACCCGTCGACCACGGCGAAGGCCTCGGCCTCTGGATCGCGCGCTGGCTCGTCGAACGTGCCGACGGCACCATCACGACGACGTGCGACGACGGGACCGTCGTCCACATCGACGTCCCGACGGTCTACGCGGAGAACTGAGACTGGATGCGGAGAGACTGGATGCACGTCGCAATCGCTGGTGGCGACGTCGAAACGAGTGAGAGAATGCCTGAAATCAGGCTTCGGCTTCGGGGAACGTGTCGTCGTACTCGCCCGCGTCGATGCGCTTCTTGAACTCGCGCGGGTTCTCGCCCTCGATCGTCACGCCCAGGGACGTGCACGTCCCGACGACTTCCTTCGCCGCTTGCTTGGAGTCGTACGCGAGCAGGTCGGTGAGCTTCTGTTCGGCGATCTGCTTGACCTGTTCGACGGTGAGGTCCGCGACGAACTCCTCGTGGGGCTCACCGCTGCCGGTGTCGAACCCGGCCTCGTCCTTGATGAGCTCCGCGGTCGGCGGAACGCCGACCTCGATGCTGAACGAGCCGTCGTCGTCGTACTCGACGGTCACGGGGACTTCCGTCCCGTCGAACGCTTCCGTCTGTTCGTTTATCTCACTGACGACAGCCTGCACGTCCACGGGTGTGGGACCGAGCTCGGGACCGAGCGGCGGGCCAGGGTTGGCCTGTCCACCCGGAACGAGCACTTCGATGGTTCCAGCCATACTCGATAGGAGCCTCGGGCGAGTTTTAACGCTTACCTTTCGCGGGCGACCTGTCGGCGTGGCTGCATCGGTCGGGTCGCGAGCGCGCCCGTTTCCGGCCCAGATGGGGCGTGATAGCGTTCCGCAACGGCAACGCTTACCCGGGTTCCGAGTGTAGCCGTGCGTGTATGTCCAAGCAAGTTCACGCCGTTTCCGAGGAAGGGTTCAGTACGACGACGAGCATCCGCGACTTCGAGCAGACGATCGACGCGACGGGCGAGGACGCGCCGGACACGCTCGAGACACTCCTCAGCACGTACGCGGCGTGTTTCGTCCCGGCGTTCCGCGTCGCCGCGGAGCAGCGCCAGGCGGGCGACCTCGGGCGCGTCGAGGTCGACGTGACCGGCGACCTGAACGACGACGACAAGCTCGCGGCCATCAGTTTCGACGTGGCCGTCGAGGGCGACGTCGGCGACAAGGCCGAGGCGGTCGTCGAGCGCGCGGAGGAACTCTGCAAGGTCCACGACGCCCTGAAGGCAGACCTCCACGCCGACATCTCGTTCACCGGCGACGCGTTCTGAGGTCGAGGTCGGCGCGCGCACTCGCGGCCGAACGACGCTTTTCTTTCGACGGATTGCAGCGGAACCCTGATAGGACGCGTGGGCGTATTCGTGGGTATGACCGAAGAGTGGACGAACCGCGTCGTCGGCGAGCGGATGGCCGTCGACCAGGAGTTCAACGACCGCGTCACGGGGTCGGAGTTCTCGAACCAGGAGTGGAGTCTCATCATGAGCGCGACCAAGTACACCATCGACGACCCCGAGAACCCCGATGGGGCGAGCATCGTCGTGGACCGCGACGCGACGAACCTCGAAGCGATCATGCCCGAGTTGGAGAACATCCAGGAGCAGATGGGCGCGCTCGGTGGCGCCGGCGGCGGGAAGTCCGACGTCGGCGGGAACAAGGGTAGCCTGTTCGATGGCGTGAAGAGCGCGCTCGGCCTCGGCGGTGGCGGGTCGAGCGACGAGGACTACGCCGCCCGTGCCGAGACCGCGCGCGAACTCGCCGGCGAGTACGGCCGCGAACTCCAGAACCACCTCGAAGCGAAGGGTCGCTGGGAGGAGGTGTGCGCGATAGCGGCGGCGGAGGACGCGAGCGGTGGCACGGCCGCGGAGTCGGCGAGTGACGACGGCGACGAGCGTCTCGACGACGCGCCCTGAGTCGCCGAACGCGTCGCCGTCAGATGGAGACCTCGTCGTTGCGCGACGGGTTGGCGGCGCGGTCGTCGTAGTGCTTGCGGCCGATGTGGTCGTCGTCGAGGTTCGCGAGCACGGTCTCGTGGAGCGCGGTGGCGGTCTCGTACGCTTCTTCGTCGGTTCGTTCGAGGACGGTCGCGACGACGACGGGGTCACCGTTGGGTGGGTCGATCTCGACGTCTCCGACGGTGTCGAGGACGTCGCTGTGAGTGGCGGGGAAGGAGAGTTCGGTCTCGAACCGGTCGTGGACGTGGTTCGGGCTGTCCGACTCGACTTGGTCGCTTGCGTGGTCCGTCATCCCGTCTGGACCGTGGCGTTCGTCACGGGAATGTGTCGTCCCGAACCTCGTTGGCTCCCGGGGGGAGCGTCCGACGGGGCGGTGTGGGGCGTCCGGAACCGTGCGCGTGTCGCGTTCGGGTCGCTTAGAGTTCGTCTAGGATGGCGTTCCCGACGTCGTCGGTGGTGGCGTCGCCGCCGAGGTCGGGCGTGCGCGGCCCGGCTTCGAGGACGGATTCGACGGCGTCGCGGACGCGCCCTGCTTCCTCGTCGTAGCCGAGGTGTTCGAGCAGCATCGCCGCTGAGAGCACGGTCGCGCTCGGGTTCGCGACGCCGTCGCCGGCGATGTCGGGCGCGCTCCCGTGTACGGGCTCGAAGAGCCCGTTCTCGCGGCCGACGTTCGCGCTCGGCAGCAGTCCGAGGCCGCCGACGAGGCCGGCGGCGAGGTCCGAGAGGACGTCGCCGGCGAGGTTCGGACAGACGACGACGCCGTAGTCGGTCGGGCGCTGCACGAGGTGCATCGCGAGCGCGTCCATGAGCGCCTCGTCGACCTCGCTCTCGTCGATATCGGGGTGTTCGCGGGCGACCTCGCGGCACCGGTCGAGGAATCGACCGTCGGTCTCGCGCATCACGTTCGCCTTGTGCGCGACCGTGACGTCGTCGTAGCCGTTCTCGACCGCGTAGTCGAACCCGAACTCGGCGATGTCCCGGGAGGCGTCGTCGGTGACGACCCGGGTGAGCGTCGACACGCCCTCGGTGATCTCGTCCTCGATACCCGCGTAGACGCCCTCGGTGTTCTCGCGGACGAACACGAGGTCCGTCTCCGGTTGGAGGGCGTCCACGCCCGGATACGCGCGCGCCGGGCGCACGTTCGCGAACGAACCCACTGCCTCGCGGAGCGGGAGCACGACGTCCGCGGCGGTGTCGCCCGCGGCTCCGAATATCGTCGCGTCAGCGTCAGCGACCGTCTCGTAGGTCGCGTCCGGGAGCGGGTCGCCGGTCTCCGCGGCGACCGCGTCGCCGGCGTTCGCGTGCACGAACTCGAAGTTCCCGACGGCGTCGAGGACGTCCACGGCGACCGGGACGACCTCCTGGCCGATGCCGTCGCCGGGGACGACCGCGATGCGGTCCGCGCTCACGCGTCCTCACCACTGGCGGCGTCGATGCGAGCGCGGGCGTTCGCGACGACGTCGTCGTCGACGTACGGGAGCGACTCGGCGGTGTCCGCGACCGCGCTCGCGTTGCTCGCCATGAGCGCGGTGGTGTCCCAGACGCCGTCGACGAGCGCCGTCCGCTGGGCGTCGTCGACGGTCACGTCCACGGTCGTCTCGCCGTACGTCACCGTCTCCGCGGCGACGTCCACGTCGATACTACCGTTCGGGTTCGCGTCCACCCAGTCCTGGAGGTCCTCGACGGTCGCCTCGTCCGCGGTGACCGTCGGGATGCCGAGCGCGAGGCAGTTCCCCGCGAAGATCTCCGCGAAGCTCTCGCCGACGAGCGCGTCGATACCCCACCGCATCAGCGCCTGGGGCGCGTGCTCGCGCGAGCTCCCGCAGCCGAAGTTCTTGTTCGTGACCATCACGCTCCCCGACCGGAACCGCTCCTCGTTCATCGGGTGCGCTTTCTCCTCGTCGTCGTCCGTGAACCGCTGGTCGAAGAACGCGAACTGCCCGAGGCCGTCGAACGTCACGACCTTCAGGAAGCGCGCGGGAATGATCTGGTCCGTGTCGATGTCGTTCCCGCGGATGGGGACGCCCGTCCCGGAGACGTGCTCGACGATCTCCGCCGGCCCGTCGCTCCCGTCGCTTTCGCCGCCGGTCATGCCTCGGTCACCTCCTCGGGGTCGACGCGGTCGACGTCGCGGACGTCAGTCACCTCGCCGTGGATGGCCGCGGCGGCGACCATCTGCGGGTTCATGAGGATCGTCTTCCCCTCTTTCGACCCCATGCGGCCGACGAAGTTCCGGTTCGACGAGCTCGCACAGGCTTCGTCGCCTTCCAGTTGGTCCTCGTTCATCCCGAGGCACATCGAGCAGCCGGCGTTCCGCCACTCGAAGCCGGCGTCGCGGAACACGTCCGCGAGCCCTTCCTCTTCGGCGGCCTTCTGGACGCGCTGGCTGCCGGGGACGACGAGCGCGCGGACGTCCTCGTGGACCTCGCGGCCCGCGACGACGCTCGCCGCTCTGCGGAGGTCCGGGAGTCGCGCGTTCGTACACGAGCCGAGGAACGTGACGTCGACCTCGTAGCCCTGCATGGTGTCGCCGGGCTCGACGTCCATGTGCTCCTGTGCGCGCCGCGCGGTGTCCTGCTTGTCCGCGGGCAGGTCCTCGGGCGCCGGGATGGGTTCGTCGACGCCGACGCCCTGTCCCGGGGTGGTGCCCCACGTCACCATCGGCGCGAGCGCGTCCCCGTCTATCTCCACGACGTCGTCGTACGTCGCGTCGTCCGCGGAGCGGATGGACTCCCAGTACGCTTTGAGGTCCTCGAAGTCCTCGCCATCCGGGACGCGGTCGCGGCCCTCCAGGAACTCGTACGTCGTCTCGTCGGGGTTCACGTAGCCGGCGCGAGCGCCGCCCTCGACGCTCATGTTGCAGATGCTCATCCGGCCCTCCATCCCGAGAGACTCGACGGCGGGCCCGCCGTACTCGTAGACGTACCCGACGCCGCCGTCCGTGCCGAGCTTGCGGATGATCTGGAGGATGACGTCCTTCGCCTCGACGCCGTCGCCGAGGTCCCCGGTGACTTCGATGCGGCGGACGTCCTGCTTCTCCATCGCGATACACCCGGTCGCGAGCACGTCCCGAATCTGGCTCGTCCCGATGCCGAACGCGAGCGCGCCGAACGCGCCGTGCGTGCTCGTGTGCGAGTCACCGCAGACGATGGTCTTCCCGGGCTGGGTGAGGCCCTGCTCGGGGCCGACGACGTGCACGATGCCCTGGTCGCCCGTGTCCGGATGCGAGAAGTCGATACCGGCCTCGCGGACGTTCGCCTCCAGTTCGGTCATCATCGTCTCCGCGGCGTCGTCGTCGAACGGCCGCGACTGGTCCGCGGTCGGGACGATGTGGTCGACCGTCGCGTGCGTCAACTCCGGATACGCGACCTCCATGTCGCGCTCCTCGAGCATCCCGAACGCCTGCGGGCTCGTCACCTCGTGCACGAGGTGCAGCCCCACGAACAGCTGGTCCTGGCCGGTCGGGAGCGTATCAACCCGGTGGCGTTCCCAGACCGCGTCGTAGAGCGTGCCCTCGCTCATTCTTCGTCGACGACGTCGGCCGTGTCGCCGACGCGCTCGAACATCCGGTTCCCGTGGCCCCCGTCCGGGGCCTCGTGCGATACGTCCTTCATCGGTGTCGCGTCGTCGTCGCGATCGTCCGCATCGCCGGCCGGAGCGTCGGCGTCCGCGTCTGCGTCGCCAGCAGCACCGTCGGCGTCCGCGTCCTCGGTCGGTGACGCCGCGTCGTCGACGGCGTCGCGTCGCCCGCCGTCGGCGACGATGGTGACGCCGTGCTCGAACACGGACCCCATCGACTCGTTCGTGTAGGGGTTCGTGTGGCTGACGTCGCGCATCGGGGTCGATTCGTCGTCGGTGTCTCGTCGGGTATCGGTCATTGAAATATGTCGTGTCGTGTGGGTTCCCGCGTCAGTCGTCCGCGGCAGCCGGCTCTGATTCCTGCTCGTCGCTCTCGTCGTCCTCGCTCCAGGAGAACAGCGCGCGGAGGTCCTCACCGACCGCCTCTATCTCGTGGTCCTCCTCGGCCTGCACGAGCTGGTCGAACTTCGGGCGGCCGGCCTGGTTCTCGAGGATCCACTCGCGAGCGAACTCGCCGTTCTGGACCTCCTCCAGGATCTCCTCCATGTTCTCGCGGACGTCCTCGTCGACCACGCGGTCGCCGCGCGTCAGGCCACCGTACTCCGCGGTGTAGCTCACGGAGTGCCACATCCCGCCGAGTCCGTCCTCGTACATCAGGTCGACGATGAGCTTGAGCTCGTTCAGGACCTCGAAGTACGCCATCTCCGGGCTGTATCCGGCGTCGACCATCGTCTCGAACCCTTGCTTGACGAGCGACGTGACGCCGCCACAGAGCACGGCTTGCTCGCCGAACAGGTCCGTCTCCGTCTCCTCGGCGAACGTCGTCTCGATGACGCCCGCTCGCGTGCACCCGATACCTTTCGCGTACGCCAGCGCTTCCTGTGCGGCTTCCCCGGTCGCGTCCTGGTAGACCGCGAGCAGGCCGGGCGTCCCCTCGTCGCGCTCGTAGTTCCGGCGCACGATGTGGCCGGGCGACTTCGGAGCGACGAGCGTCACGTCGACGTCCTCCGGCGGCCGGATCTGATTGTAGTGCACGTTGAACCCGTGCGCGAACTGGACCGTGTCGCCTTCGTCGAGCGCGGGCTCTATCTCCTCGAACACCGCGGGCTGGACGGTGTCCGGAACGAGGATACTCACCACGTCCGCTTGCGCCGCGGCCTCGCGCGGCGTCGCCACGTCCAGGCCGTCCTCTTCGGCGACCGGCCACGAGTCCGAGGACTCGCGGAGGCCGACCACGACGTCGAACCCGCTCTCGTGGAGGTTCAGCGCGTGCGCGTGCCCCTGGCTCCCGTACCCGAGTACCGCGACCGTCTTCGATTGGAGGTACGATTCGTCAGCGTCGTCGTCGTAGTACACCGTCGTACTGAAATCGTCGTCTGTCATGCTTGCTCCGTGGTTGCGTCGTCCGCCGTTCCGTCTTTCGGTTCGCCGTCGTCGCTCGCGTCGGCGCCGTCGACGGGTTCGCCGCCGTCGGTGGCTGCCGCCGCCGCCTCCGTCTGTCCGGTCGTCTCCGTCGGTGGCGTCCCGGCCGTGCTGTCCGTGCCCCGGGCCTGCGCGGCCGTTCCCGTCCGCGTTATCTCGCGGACGCCGAACTGGCCGAGCGTGTCGATCGCGCCCTCGATCTTCTGTCTGGAGCCCGTGACCTCGACGGTCACCGTCTCCCGGGACGCGTCGACCGTCCGCGCGTCGTACATGTCCGCGACCGCGGCGACCTCGCTCGGGTCCGCCGCGTCGACCTTGATGATCGCGAGCTCTCGACGCACCGCGTCGGGGTCGAGCTCGCGCACCGAGATGACGGGGATGAGCTTCCGCAGTTGCTTCTCGACCTGGTCGATGCCCGGGTCGGGCTCCTCGACGACGACCGTGATGCGCGCGCGCTCCGGGTCGTCCGTCGCACCGACGGTCAGGCTCTCGATGTTGAACTGGCGGCGACTGAAGAGGCTCGACACCTCCGACAGCACGCCGGGCTCGTGCGCGACGAGCACGCTGATGACCGCGCGCCGCGGCTCGCGCTCCGCCTCGACCTCCGGGTCGACGCGGATGCCTTGCTTGTTACGCCGGCCCTGCGGGCGCGGGCGCTCGTCGGGCGTCGGCCCGGCGAGCCCCTCGCGCTGGTGGTCGGCGCGCGCCATCGGCACCATGTCGTCGTGGTTCGTCGGCGTCGGCGTCGTCCCGTCGTCGCTCGCCGTCGCCGGGTCGGTCGATTCCTCGTCCGCTGTCGTCTCGTCGTCGCTCATAACTGATCAGCCTCCAGCGCGAACTGGCCGTTGTCGCCGCCGCTCGGAACCATCGGGTAGACGTTCTCGCCGGGGTCGACGTGGAAGTCGACGACCGCCGGGCCGTCGTACGCGATGGATTCCTCGACGGCGTCGGCGACCTCGTCGTAGTCGTCGACCGTGATGCCCTTCGCGCCGAACCCTTCGGCGAGCGTCGCGAAGTCCGGGCACCAGCCGTACTCGCTGGCGGCGTGCCGGCCGTCGAAGAACGCGTCCTGCCACTGGCGGACCATCCCGATGTACTCGTTGTTCAGGACCGCGACCGTGACGTCGAGGTTCTCGCGGACCGCGACCGCGAGCTCCTGCATCGTCATCAGGAACGACCCGTCGCCTTCGAACGAGACGACGGCCGCGTCCTCCTTCCCTTCCGCGTCGGCGGCGATGCGCGCGCCGATGGCGGCGGGCAGCCCGTACCCCATCGTGCCGAGGCCGTGACTGGAGACCCAGGTACGGGGTTCGGTGTACGTCCAGTACTGCGCCGCCCACATCTGGTGCTGGCCGACGCCGGTCGTGACGATGGCGTCGTCGCTCGTCGCGGCGTCGTACGCCTCGACGACGAACTGCGGTTTCAGGGGTTCGTCGGCGGGCGCGGCGTACTCCATCGGGTACTCGGACTGCCACTGCTTGCAGGTGGCGCGCCACTTCGTCGCCGACGGCTGCTCGTCCATCGCCGCGTCGAGTTGCGTGAGGACGGTCGCCGCGTCACCGATGAGCGGATGGTCGGCCTCGACGTTCTTGCTTATCTCCGCGGGGTCGATGTCGATGTGGACGACCTCGGCGTCGGGCGCGAACGTCTCGATACCGCCCGTCAGTCGGTCGTCGAACCGACAGCCGACCGCGACGAGGCAGTCGGTGTGCGTGAGCGCCATGTTCGCGTACCCCGTGCCGTGCATGCCGCCCATCTCGAGGCTCAGCTCGTGGTCCTCGGGGAACGACCCGAGCGCCGGCATCGTCGTGACGACCGGGATCTCGTAGTCCTTCGCGAACGCGCGGGCCTCTTCGGTCGCTTCGCCTTTGATGACGCCACCGCCGATGAGGAGCACGGGTTCGTTCGAGTCCTCGATGGTGCGCGCGGCGTCCTGCACCGCGTCCGCGGGGGCGCGCTCCTGGACGTGGTACGTGTCCGGGGGCGTCGCCGGCCCGGGCTCGCGGTCGGTCTCGCCCTGCGTGACGTCCTTCGGGAGGTCGACGAGCGTCGGCCCCGGTCGGCCGGTGCTCGCGAGCGCGAACGCCTCGCCGACGTCGTCGCCGACGCGGTCCGAGTTCGCCGCGAACGTGTTGTCCTTCGTGATGGGCGCGGTGACGCCGGTGGTGTCCGTCTCCTGGAACGCGTCGTTCCCGACGAACTCCGTCGGGACCTGGCCGGTGAGCGCGACCATCGGGTCGCTGTCCATGTTCGCGTCCGCGATGCCGGTGACGAGGTTCGTCGCCCCCGGCCCGGAGGTCGCGAGGCACACGCCGGGCGTCCCGGCGACGATACCGTACGCGTCCGCGGCGTGCGCCGCGGCCTGCTCGTGCGCCATCATGTAGTGCGTCAACTCCGAGTCGAACACCGCGTCGTAGACGGGCATGATCGCGCCGCCCTGGACGCCGAAGCAGTGCTCGACGCCGGCGTTCTCGAGCGACCGGACGACGGACTGCGCGCCCGTCGTCACCGGCGTCCGCGCGGGCGCGTCGTCGGCGGCGTGCTCGTCGCTCGCCGTGGAGGTCGCGTCGTCGGTCGCCGGCTCGGCGTCCGCCTCGGCGGCGGCCTTCGCGCGTTCGCTCACGCGCAACACCCCCGGCTGCGTGGTGTCGGCGCCGAACGGTCACGTGACTCGGCAATCCCAGTGGTGGCTGTCGAATATCGGTGCGTCGCTAACTGTGTGCGTCGTGCGTGTGTGGTGTGTGCTGCGGGCATCTGTCGTCGTGCTGTCGAACGGACTCGGTGGTGATGGTCGAACGATACGCGGGGTCGAAGGAGAGGGATGTGAGGGGCTAGTACGCCCCTACAATACCGATGGTCCGTACGACGGCACCGCCGCTCCCGGCGAGGAGCGTGCCCGCGGTCGCGACGGTCGACTGCATGTACCTCCCGCTGAAGGCGACCGGCCGTATAGCTCTTGCGGGCCGTGCAATCGTTACCGCTGTGACGGCTCGCGCGGCCGCGACACGGCCAGCTCGCGGGGGGTGCTGTCGAACGGACCGAGGTCCTCACGCGCGGACCTCCTCGTGGTCCTCTTCGCTGACGCCGACCTCGCGCGCGAACGCCTCGACGTCCTGCATCGTCACGCGCTCGTCGTCGGCGCCCTTGTCCTTCACGCGCCGCGTCACGGCGCGTACCTCCTCGTCGGTCGGCTCGAACCCGGCGTCGGTCAAGCGCTCGCGGACGCTGTGCGCGCCCGTGTGCTTGCCCATCACGAGCTCACGCGTCGCGCCGACCATCGCGGGCGTCATCACGCCCGGCTCGAACGTGTCCGAGTTCTCGATGACGCCGGCCGCGTGGATACCGGACTCGTGACTGAACGCGTTCGCGCCAGTCACCGGCTTGTTCCCCGGGACGTCCATCCCGGACTTCGCCTCGACGAGCTTCGAGAGCGCCGTGATCTCGGTCGTGTCGATACCGGTGTCGACCTGGTAGAGCGACTCCAGCGCCATCACGTACTCCTCGTACGCGGCGTTCCCGGCGCGCTCCCCGATGGAGTTCACCGACACCTGCGCCTGGTCCGCGCCCGCTTCGATGCCAGCGAGCGCGTTCGCGGTTGCGAGCCCGAAGTCGTCGTGCGTGTGCACGTCGATGTTCGCCGTCGTGTGCGCGTCCACGACCTCGATGAGGTCGGCGAAGCGCGTCGGCGTCGCCACCCCGCACGTGTCGGGGATGTTGATCCAGTCGACGCCGGCGTCGGTCACGGCCTCGACCATCTCGACGAGGTAGTCCTCGTCCGTTCGCGTCGCGTCCATCGGGGAGAACATCACGGTCGTCCCCGATTCGGCGACTCGCTCCACGGCCTCGACGGAGCGCTTCTTGACGTCCGCGCGCGTCGAGTGCATGGAGTCCTCGATCTGGACGTCGCTCGTGCTCGCGAACACGTGGACCATGTCCACGTCGGCGTCCAGTGCGGCTTCGACGTCCTTGTCCACGACGCGCGCCAGTCCACACGTCGTCGCCGTCGTGGACTTGGCGATGTCGCGGACGGCCTCGAACTCCGCGTCGGAGTTCACGGGGAACCCGGCCTCGATGACGTGGGTGCCCATGTCGTCGAGCGCCGCTGCTATCTCGCGCTTGTCTTCGTAGCTGAATGAAGTCCGCGGACTCTGTTCACCGTCGCGCAGCGTCGTGTCGAAGACGCGCGCGGCGTCGATTTCAGTCGTAGCGTCCAAAGTGCCCTTGAAGAACTCGATCGCCCTGACTGGTGTCAGAGCGGGACGTGTCGTTGGATGACATCGTACTCCGTCCCAGGGGGAAGGTGGTATTAAAGCGTTCCGCCCAGACAGTTCTTGCCGGCCCCCGCCCCGTGGGCGACCATGGTCGGACGCCACGAAACCGCAGGACGGCGGCGTGTGAATACTCCTTAAACATCCTTGGACACTGCCATGTGGTATGGTGTCGAACCGCGTTTGAACTATCGTGACGTACTTTCCTGCGAGCACAGAACTTGACAACGAACAGAATCGGTGCTGGCGCGCGCCACGAGCCCCGTCGGTTGTCAACCTCGACGCGCTCGAAGTCCACTATTGGTGACAGATAGGGTATCGGAGCATGGCCGGCAACCGCCTGCGTCGCGCTTGCACGCGGCGCACGAACCGGCACCACACGTGTCATGGACGAGTCGTTAAGGGGGATGCGACCCTACCATGAAGTATGGCAGATCAAGAAGTCGTTCGACTCCTCAAGAAGGCGTACCAGGACGAGATCGAGACCGTGATGAACTACCAGACGAACGCCATCGTCCTCGACGGCGTACGCGCCGAGGAGATCAAGGAGAGCCTCCAGACCGACGTGCAGGAGGAGCTCATGCACTCCCAGCAGCTCGGCGAGCGCCTGAAGCAACTCGACGAAGCGCCGCCCGGGAGCGTCGAGTTCGAGGCGAACCAGCACAGCCTCCAGCCGCCCGAGGACTCCACGGACGTCCTCTCGGTCATCGAGGGCGTTCTCGAAGCCGAGGAGGACGCCATCGCGACGTACCGCGCGCTCATCGACGCCGCCGAGGAGGCCGACGACCCCGTCACCGAGGACCTCGCCGTGACGCTCCTCGCCGACGAGGAAGCCCACCGGAGCGAGTTCCGCGGGTTCCGCAAGGAGTACAAGCAGGACTGACGTCGCGGCCGTCCCAGCATCGCCCCTCGATTCTCCGGTTTTTCGACGCTCGACCCCGCAGTCGCGACTGTGGCCGACTCAGAGGTCGCCGCTCGCACCGAGTTCGCGTATCTCGCTCGCGCGCTCGCGGACCGCCGCCAGGTCGTCGTTCTCGCGTTTCCGGTCGACGTGCGAGTACACGAGCCCCATCCGGTGGTTCGACCGCAGGCGGTCCTCGTGTTCGGCGAGGAAGTCCCAGTAGAGCGCGTTGAACGGGCACGCGTCCTCGCCCACCGTCTCGTCTGGGTCGTACGCGCAGTTCGCGCAGTGGTCGCTCATCTTCCCGACGTAGTTCGCCGAGGAGACGTACGGTTTCGTCGAGAGCGCGGGACTGGCGAACGTGCCCATCCCGACGACGTTCGGCGTCGTCACCCAGTGGTAGGCGTCGACGAACCCGAGGTGGAACCACCGGTTCAGTTCCTGGGGGTCCGCGCCGTACGTCGTCGCGAAGTTCGAGAGGAGCATCAGGCGCTCGATGTGGTGCGCGTACCCGCGTTCGCGGACGTGCCCGACTGCCGACGCCATGCACGCCATGTCGGTGTCGCCCGACCAGTACAGCTCGGGGAGGTCCTCGGTCGCGTCGAGCTCGTTCGCCTCGGTCATCTCCGGCATCCGGTGCCGGTAGACGTGCCGGACGAACTCGCGCCACCCCAGGAGCTGGCGGACGAACCCCTCGACGCTCGCGACGTCGACCGCGGGCGCATCCGGGTCCTCGTAGGCGTCGACGGCGGCGTCGATGCACTCGCGCGAGGACAGCAGCCCGAGGTTGACGGCGGGCGAGAGCAGCGAGTGGTTCAGGTGCCAGGAGCGCTCGACCATCGCGTCCTGGTACGGGCCGAACGCGGGCAGGCGCTCGCTCACGAACGCGGCCAGTTCCGCGAGCGCGCCCTCGCGCGTCACGGGCCAGCGGAACGGCGCGAGGCCGGCGCCGTCACCGGGCGTCTCTCCCTCCCCCTCCTCTCCGTCGACGATGACGTCGCCGTCGTCGACGTTCGGCCACGTCTCGAACTCCTGGGCGACCCAGTCCGCGACCTCGCGGACGACCGGGTCGTCGCGGACGCCGTGGTCGGGCGGCTCCGGGAACGTCTCTTCTGGCCGGGGGAACTCGCGGTTCTCGTCGTCGAAGTTCCACTCGCCGCCGACGGGGTCGCCGTCGTCGACGAGGACGCCGGTGCGCTCGCGCATCCACCGGTAGAACGTCTCGTGGCGGAACGACTCCGGCATCTCGCCGTCGTCGCCTCCCGCCCAGTCGTCGAACTCGCTGGGCGAGCACAGGAACGTCTCGTTCTCGCGGACGAGCAGGCGCGCGCTCGGGTCGGCGGTTGCGTCCGCGATGTCGTCCTCGGCGACCGCGTCGCGAGCCGTCGAGAACGTCTCCACGAGCGCCTCGCCCGACCCGTGGCTCGCGGACCGCATCGTCGCCAGGTCCTCGTCGGGGTGCTCGCGGAGGTACTCGCGGAATCCGGTCTCGAAGGAGTCGACGCGGTGGTAGTCGACGTCGAACCCGCGGTCGCGGAGGCGGTCCCGGAAGTGCCGCATCGCGGCGAACACGAGCACGAGCTTGTGCGGGTGGTAGCGCTTCCGGCGCGCGAACCCGCTCGATTCGACGAGGACGACCCGGTCCTCGCCGGGTGTCGCGTCCGCGAGCGGCCCCACCTGCGTCGTCAGCTGGTCGCCGAGGACGAGCACGTTCATGCCTCGCCGTTGGCACGCTGGGGTGTTATCCTGCGGGCCGACGCTGTTCGGTACGAGGACCCGGCCGCCGTTTGTGGATATCTCGCACGGCGAGGTAATGTTTAAAGAACGTGCGGACGACGGCTCGCGTATGCCCGACTTCGTCACCCCGCCGCCGGTCGAGCGCGGCGACCAGGTCGCCGTCGTCGCCCCAGCGTCGACGAACCCAGAATCAGCGAGTCACGTCTACGAACTCGGCCTCCAGCGGATGCGCGACGTCTTCGACCTCGAACCCGTCGAGTACCCGACCGCGACCGCCGACCCCGAGTGGCTCGCCGAGAACCCCGAGGCGCGCGCCGAGGACGTCATGGACGCGTTCCGCGACCCCGACGTCTCGGCGGTCGTCGCGAACATCGGCGGCCACGACCAGATACGCGTCCTCCCGCACATCGACCCGGACGTCCTCGGCGACAACCCGACGCGGTTCTACGGCTGGTCCGACAACACGAACCTCCACACCGTCCTCTGGAACCAGGGCGTGGTGTCGTACTACGGCGGGTCGACGCTCACCGAGTACGCGATGGACGGCGAGCTGTTCGACTACACCCGCGAGTACCTCGGTCGCGCGCTCTTCGAGGACAGCATCGGGGCGTGGACCGAAGCGGACGTCTTCACGGACGAATCCGGCGACTGGGAGGATCCAGAGGGAATCGAGACGCCCCGCGAGACGGAGGCGAGCGACGGCCGCGTCTGGCGCGGCGGCGACGACGCCGTCTCCGGACGAATCTGGGGTGGGTGCTACGAGGTGCTCGTCGAGCAGTTCCTCGCCGACCGGTACGTCCCCGACGACGACGCGCTCGACGGTGCCGTCCTCGCGCTCGAGACGAGCGAACTGATCCCCGACCCGGACGTCGTCCGCGCGAACCTGCGCGCGCTCGGCGAACGCGGCCTCCTCGCGCGCTTCGACGGCGTCCTCGTCGGCCGCCCCGCCGCCCGCAGCCACCTCGAGGACAACCCGCCCGAGTGGCGCGCCGACTACCGCGACCGCCAACGGGACGCCATCACCGACGTCTTCGAGCGGTACAACCCCGACGCCCCCGTCGTGTTCGACTGCGAGTTCGGCCACACCTACCCGACGTGCCCCATCCCCATCGGCGGCGAGGTCGAACTCGACCCCGCGAGCGAGACGATTCGGTTCCCCTAGGCGGGAACGCCTTTTTGTTCAGGTAGCCGTAGGAGGCACCAGATGAACGAGACCACGCTCGCGTCGCGGGTGATGGCGTGCGGATAGTCGTCGTCGGTGCCGGCGAGGTCGGGTCGAACATCGCCGCGAGCCTCTCGGCCGACCACGACGTCGTCGTCGTCGAACGCGACCCGGCGACCGTCGAGGAACTCACGTACTCGATGGACATCCTCGCGCTCGAAGGCGACGGGGCGTCCCGCGAGACGCTCCGCGAGGCCGGCGTCGAGGACGCGGACCTGCTCGTCGCGAGCACCGACAGCGACGAGACGAACCTCGTCGTCTGCGGGACCGCGAAGACGCTCGGCGACCCGCTCACGATCGCTCGCGTCCGCAACATCGAACTCCTCGACACCTGGCAGGCGTCCCAGGGCGCGTTCGACGTGGACGTCATGGTGTCGACCGACCTCCTCACCGCGCAGGACATCGTTCGCGTCATCGGCGTCCCGGGGGCGCTCGACGTCGACCCGTTCGCGAGCGGGCTCGTGCAGGTCGCGGAGTTCCAGGTGCCCGCGGAGAGCGACGTCGCCGGGCGGACGGTCGCGGACGCCGACCGGTTCGAGTCGCTGACGTTCGCCGCGGTCGTTCACGACGGCGAGGTCAGCATCCCGCGCGGCGACACCGTCCTCGAAGCCGGTGACAAGGTCGTCGTCATCGGGACGCCAGCGGGCGTGCAGGCGTTCTCGGGGACGGTCGCGCCCGACCAGACGCTCGACGAGGCCGACGACTTCGTCATCGTCGGCGGGAGCGCCGTCGGCGCGCACGTCGCACGCCTCCTCGCGGAGCGCGGCGTGCAGCCACGACTCGTCGAACGCGACCCCGAGCGCGCTCGCGAACTCGCCGAGGAGCTCCCGGGCGCGCTCGTCATGGAGCACGACGCGACGGACGTCGACTTCCTCGTCGCCGAGGGCCTCGACCGCGCGGACGCGCTCGTCGCGGCGACCGACAGCGACGAGAAGAACCTCCTCGTCGCGCTGCTCGCGCGGAACGTCGGCGTGAAGCGCACGGTCGCGGTCGTCGAGGACGGCGAGTACGCGCACCTCTTCGAGGCCGTCGGCGTCGACGTCGCCGTGAACCCGCGTCGCGCGACGGCCGAGGAGATCGTGCGGTTCACGCAGGAGGGCCGTGTCGAGAACCTCTCGCTCATCGAGGGGCGCGAGGCGGAGGTCGTCGAGTTCGAGGTGGACGCGGGCAGCGTCCTCACCGGTCGCCCGATACGCGAGAGCGTCGGCGACCTCCCCGACGGCGTGGTCGTGGGCGCGATCACGCGCGACCACGAGTTCGTCGTCCCGCGCGGCGAGACCGAGATCCGCGCGGGCGACCACGTCGTCCTGTTCGTCGCCGCGGACGCGCTCGAGGACGTCATGACGCTCGCATGAACGCGGTTCGTGTCCGGTGTGACGCTCCCAAGAACGCGGCGCGAGCGCGCCCGGGCACTCGAACGAGCGTGATGCGTCGATGAGGGTTCGCGTCGATTGGCGCGTCAGCGTGAGTCTCGTCGGCACCATCCTCAAGTGGCTCTGGGTGCCGCTTTCGGGCCCGCTCGCGCTCGCGGTCATCGACGGGAGCGCGCTCGCACCGTTCGTCCTCACGATGGCCGCGACCGTCGTCGGCGGCGTCGCGCTGGAGTCGCTCGCGGACGAGCGCAACCTCCGCGGCCGCGAGGCGTTCCTCATGGTGTCGCTCACGTGGCTCGCGGTCGCGGTCGTCGGCGCCATCCCGTTCGTCCTCGCCGGACAGGGGACGCTCGCGTCACCGACGAACGCGCTCTTCGAGGCGACCAGCGGCATCACGACCACGGGCGCGACCGTCGTCGTCGACTTCGAGACGCACTCGCGCGCCATCCACCTCTGGCGCGCGGTCCTCCAGTGGCTCGGCGGCCTCGGCATCCTCGTCCTCGCGACCGCCGTCCTCAGCCAGCTCGGCGTCGGGGGCGCGCACCTCATGGAGACGGAGACGCAGACGCGCGACGTCAACAAGCTCACGCCCCGGATCTCCGAGACCGCGCGCCTCCTCTACCGGCTCTACATCGGCCTCACCGCGCTCATGGTCCTCGTCCTCATGACGCTACGCTGGCTCGGGCACGCGCCCGAGATGACGCTGTTCGACGCGGTGAGTCACGCGTTCACCGCCGTGTCGACGAGCGGGTTCTCGCCGCGCGGCGAGAGCCTCGCCGCGTTCTCCCCAGCCGTCCAGTGGGCGACCATCCCGTTCATGGCGCTCGGCGCGACCAGCTTCGTCCTCATGTACTTCGTCCTCCAGGGTGACTTCGCTCGACTCCGCGAGAGCGACGAGTTCCGGTTCTACGTCGGCCTGCTCGCGTTCTTCGCCGCGACCGTCGCCGGCGTCCTCGCGCTCGACGGGACGTTCGCGACCACGGAAGCGACCGTCCGGCACGCGGTCTTTCAGGTGGTCTCGATACTGACGACGACGGGGTACGCGAGCGCGGACTTCAACCTCTGGTCGCCCGCCGCCAAGCACGTCCTGTTCGTGTCGATGTTCGTCGGCGGCATGGCCGGGTCGACGACGTGCTCCATCAAGGCGCTCCGGTGGCTCGTCGTCCTGAAGGCGTTCCGCCGGGACCTGTTCACGGCCGCGCACCCGAGCGTCGTCCGCCCCGTCCGCCTCAGCGGGAGCGTCGTCGACGAGAAGACCATCCGCGACATCTACGCGTACACGCTCGTCAGCCTCGTGTTCTTCATCCTCGCCACGGTCTACGTCGTCGTCGACGCATCCCGCGTCGGCCTCGACGTCACCGAGTTCGAAGCGATGAGCGCCGCCGCCGCGACGTTCTTCAACGTCGGCCCCGCGTTCGGCATCGCCGGCCCGCTCGAATCCTACGCGCCGTTCCCGCGGTCGACGAAGCTCGCGATGGTGTTCCTTATGTGGATCGGCCGCATCGAGATCGTGCCCGTGCTCGTCCTCCTCACGCCCTCGTACTGGCGGACCTGACGCCCTCGGTTCGTCCCGGGGCGCTCAGTTCCCGCCGTTCCCGTTGTCGCCCTCCAGAGCCTCCTGCCGGAGGCGCTCGCCCTGGTCGGACTCGACCGTGAGCTTCGGGACCTCCGCGGGGTCGCGGTCCTCGTCTATCGCGACGAACACCATGTACGACTCCGTCGTCAACTCGGTCTCGCCGGTGCGGAGGTTCTCGCGGAACACCTTCACGCGCACCTTCACGCTCGTCTTCCCGGCGTCGTACACGTACGCTTCGACGAGCGCCGCGTCGCCCTGCGGGATGGGCGCGCGGAAGTTCGTCTGGTCCATGCGCGCGGTCACGCACTGATGGCCCGCGAACCGCATCGCGCTCATCGCCCCGACCTCGTCCATCCACATCATCACGTTCCCCCCGTGCGCGGTCTCCAGGATGTTCGCGTCGTTCGGATTCACGATGTGGCGATTCCGGATGTGCGTGTCCATGAGCGTCGGCATACGTAGCACCGAGACGCGGCCGCGGTTTCAGGGTGTCGGGACCCATCACCAGTGCGTGACGACCACACGCGAACACCCAGCAAGCCCCGACGCGCTCGCGGCCGCTCGCTCGCTGTGCTCCTCGGCTCGCTCCGCTCACCTGCGGTGCTTACGTCCCGAGCGACCGCGAGCGCGCCGCCCCTTGCAGTCCCACCCGACGCACCGCGGCCGCGACCGCACCGCGCCCTGCCCTCCCCCTGCTCGCAGCACGCGCCAGCGGCGCGCGCTGCTCGCGGCCCGGTGGCTCGTCGAATCGAGCGTTCGACTGACGACTGGCGCGCGGGCCGTCGGCCGCGCCGTCCGTGGGCGGCGCGGCCGAAGACCGCGTGCGAGGGACGAGCGCGCCGGCGACCGGCGGGAGCCGGTTCGCGAGTCGGCTGGGGAGGACGAGGCTGCGGTGCGGTCGCTGTCGCGGTGCAGTACTCATCTGGTTTCGGCTACAGGAGCGGTCGCGTCGGTGGCGTCGGCGGTCGCGTCGGTGGCGTCGGCGGTCGCGTCGGTGGCGTCGGCGGTCGCGTCGGTGGCGTCGGCGGTCGCGTCGGTGGTGTCGGCGGTCGCGTCGGTGGTGTCGGCGGTCGTGTCGGTGGTGTCGGCGGTCGCGTCGGTGGTGTCGGCGGTCGCGTCGGTGGTGTCGGCGGTCGCGTCGGTGGTGGGTCCCGTCGATTCTCCCCGGGAGAAATCCGTAAGTCGGTCGACTTAGTCGAGCGCGTACTCCATGGCTTGCTGGAGGTCGGCTTTGAGGTCTTCGACGTGCTCGATGCCGACGCTCGCGCGAACGAGGCCGTCGGTCAACCCGGCTTCGAGGCGCTCCTCTCGGGGAATCGCGGCGTGGGTCATCGGCGCGGGCTGCTCGATGAGGCTCTCGACGCCACCGAGGCTCTCCGCGAGCGTGAACACCTGCGTCGCGCTCACGAACTCGCTCGTCTCCGCGAGCGACGCGTCCAGTTCGAAGCTCAGCATCCCGCCGAAGTCGTCCATCTGCTTCGCGGCGACGTCGTGACCGGGATGCGATTCGAGGCCGGGATAGTACACCTCGTCGACGTGGTCGTGGTCGTGGAGCCACGCGGCGAGGTCGCGCGCGTTCTCGCAGTGGCGGTCCATCCGCACCGGGAGCGACTTGGTGCCGCGGAGGACGAGGAAGCAGTCGAACGGCCCGGGGGTCGCGCCGACGGAGTTCTGGTAGAACCCGAACTGCTCGTCGAGTTCCTCGTCGTCGGTGACGAGCGCGCCGCCGACGACGTCCGAGTGGCCGCCGAGGTACTTCGTGAGCGAGTGGCTCACGATGTCCGCGCCGTGTTCGAGGGGGCGCTGGAGGTACGGCGTCGCGAACGTGTTGTCGATCGCGCAGAGCGCGTCGTGGTCGTGCGCGACGTCCGACGCTGCTTCGATGTCGACGATACTCATCAGGGGGTTCGTCGGCGACTCCAACCACAGCAACTCGGTGTTGTCCTGCATCGCCGCAGCGATCTCGTCGACGTCGGTCATGTCGACGAACGTGAACTCGACGTCGTACTTCTCGTACACCTGCGTGAAGATGCGGTGCGTGCCACCGTAGACGTCCTCGCCGGTGACGACGTGGTCGCCCGATTCGAGGAGGTTCAGGACGGTGTTGATGGCGCCCATCCCCGAGGAGAACGCGCGCCCGTACTCGCCGCCTTCGAGGCTCGCGAGGTTGTTCTCGAGGTCCGTCCGCGTCGGGTTACCCGTCCGCGAGTACTCGTACCCGCGGTGCTCGCCGGGCGCGTCCTGCTTGTACGTCGAGTTCGCGTGGATTGGCGTCATCAGCGCGCCCGTCTCCTCGTCAGGCGCTTGGCCCGCGTGGATGCTCCGCGTCTCGAACCGGAACGCGTCCGCGTCACCGTCCGCTGGGTCGTCGGTCATGAGAGACGCGTCGCGCGCCCCGCAGGTACCTCTTGCGTTCCGGGAGCGCGGTCAGGCGTCCGCCGCGGTGGCGTCGTCCTCGACGCCCTCCGCGACCGCCTGGTCCCCGGAATCGGGCGCGTCCCGCTCGTCGTCGCTCGCCGCAGTTCCGTCCGGGGCCGCAGGGGACGGTGGCTCGTCGAGGAACCGGCGCGTGCTGCGCGTCACGACGAACGGGAACAGTTCGGCGAACCGGATGCCGAGTCGCGTCTTCAGGTCGGCGTACACGACGGGTTTCGTCGACTCCACCTTTCGCGCGAGCTTCCGGCCGACGACCGCGGGGTCCTCCATCATCGACTCGGGGTACCCGAGTTCGAGCGCGCTCTCGGTGCGCGCGAGCGACGGCTGCATCACGGAACACGAGACCGCCTCGTTCTGTAATTCGAGGCGGAGCGAGTGCGTGAACGACTCCAGGGCGCCCTTCGTCGCCCCGTACCCGGTCAGGCCGGGGTTCCCGACGCGACCGACGCCCGAGCTCACGAGGTGGATTCGACCGTCGCCGCGCTCGCGCATCCCGGGCAGGACCGCGTGCACGAGCCTGATCGCGCCGAAGACGTTCACCTCGAACTCCTCGCGGGTGTCCGCGAGCGACCGGTCCCGCATCAGGCCGAAGTTGAAGATGCCGGCGTTGTGCACGAGGACGTCGACGCGCTCCCAGGCGTCGAGGACGTCCGCGACGGTGGTGTCGACGGCGTCGTCGCTCGTCACGTCGCACTCGTAGACGCGGAGTTGCTGGCCGTACTGCTCGCCGAGCGCGCCGAGGTTCGCGGTGTCGACGTCGAGCGCCGCGACCCGGTAGCCGTCCGCGAGCAGGGTCTCGAGCATCCCGTGCCCGATGCCCGCGTTCGCGCCCGAGAGGACGACCACGCGGCCCGCAGTGGTGGCGGTCATGATGCGGGAGGTACGCGCCCTCGGAGCATCACAGTGCCGCTCGTTCTCGTGACGAGAGTTCTCACCTGTCGAGAAATGAGGTTTACACTAGACGTAAACCCTCGCGCACGGAACCGGCCGGGGACCACCGACGGCGCGACCGAAGCCCGGCGCAGCCACGCCACCGACCGACCGACGCCAGCACGAGCCCGGAACCCCGGCCTCTTTGTCCCCCGCCACGTACGGCATCTCGACAATGGGGAACGCAGACCTGCGGGACCTCGCGACCATCGAGGAGGTCCCCTGGAGCGAGGTCGAGCCGGGCGTCGTCGCCGTGGACGCGCACAACTGGCTGTACCGGTACCTGACGACGACCGTGCGGTTCACGAACGAGTCCGTGTACACCACCGCGGCGGGCGACGAGGTCGCGAACCTCGTCGGTATCGTCCAGGGACTGCCGAAGTTCTTCGAGCACGACCTCACGCCCGTGTTCGTGTTCGACGGCGGCCCCAGCGAGTTGAAAGCGGACGAGATCGCGGAGCGCCGCGAGCAACGCGAGCAGCTCGAGGACCAGCTCGAGGATGCGCGCGAGGAAGGCGACGCGGCCGAGGTGGCGCGCCTCGACTCGGCGACGCAGCGACTCACGGACGTCATCCAGGAGACGAGCCGCGAACTCCTCTCCCTCCTCGACGTCCCCGTGATAGAGGCGCCCGCGGAGGGCGAGGCGCAGGCGGCGCACATGGCGGCGCGCGGCGACGTCGAGTACGTCGGCACCGAGGACTACGACGCGCTCCTGTTCGGCGCGCCCGTCACGCTCCGCCAGCTCACGAGCAAGGGCAACCCCGAGCGCATGGACCTCGAAGCGACCCTCCGCGACCTCGACCTCACGCGCGAACAGCTCGTCGACGTCGCCATCCTCTGCGGCACCGACTTCAACGACGGCGTCCGCGGCTACGGCCCGAAGACCGCCCTGAAAGCCGTCCGCGAGCACGGCGACCTCTGGGCGGTCATGGAGCACGAGGACGTCGTCGTCGAGAACGCCGACCTCGTCCGCCAGCTGTTCTTCGACCCGGACGTCACGAGCGACTACGCGTTCGACACGACCATCACGCCGGACGTCGACGCCGCGCGAGCGTACGTCACCGACGAGTGGGAGGTCCCCGGCGACGAGGTCGCGCGCGGCTTCGAACGCATCGAGGACGCACTCACGCAGACCGGGCTCGACGACTGGACCTGACCGCGAGACCGGGGACGCGACCCGGTCGCGCAGACCGCCCGCGAGGCACGCGTTTTCAAGTCCCTCCGGCGTGACGCCCGACGTATGGAGACGCTACACGAGCGCGTCCGCCTGCAGTGGTCGCTGCGCGCGCTCATCCTCGCCGCCGTCCTCGCCGCGCTCGCGTACGGCGCCACCGTCCTGCTCGACTGGCTGCCGCAGGTCCCGCTCGTCGTCGGCGCGTTCACCGTCGTCGCCGTCCTCGGCGTCGCACACGCGTTCGCGCACTACCGCCGCTGGCGGTTCGACCTCGAATCGGACGCGCTGTACCTCGTCCGCGGCGTCGTCACGCACGTCGACACCGCCGTCCCGTACGTGCGCGTCCAGCACGTCGACACCCAGCGCACGCCGCTGGACCGCGCACTCGGCATCTCCAGGGTCGTCGTCTACACCGCCGGGTCGCGGGGCGCCGACGTCACCATCCCCGGCCTCACCGTCGAACGCGCACGCACCCTCCGGAACGAACTCCGCGAACTCGCCGTCGACGCCGAACCCGACGACGCCGTCTAGCCATGTCGATGGAACGCCTCCACCCGCTCTCGGCGGTCATCCGCGTGCTCTCCTACGGCGTGAACGGGTTCCTCATCCCGACGTTCCTCGCGTTCGTCGGCGGGAACTTCCTCCCGGACCTCATCGGCGTCCAGGTGCCCGCGACCGACCTCCTCGTCGTCCTCGCACCGCTCGGGCTCGCGATCGGTGGGACGTACGGCTACCTCACGTACCGTCGGTTCTCCTACGAGCTCACGCCGGACACGTTCGACGTCGCGCAGGGCGTCATCGGCCGGACGGAACGCGAGATCCCCATCCGACGCATCCAGAACGTCGACGTCCAACAGAACGTCCTGCACCAGTTGTTCGACGTCGCGGTCGTCCGCATCGAGACCGCCGGCGGCGGGGCGACCGAAGCCACGCTCTCGGTCGTCGACATCGACGAAGCGCGCGCCATCCAGCGCGGCATCCGCGAACGCCGCGCGCGCCTCCGAGAATCCAACGGCGCGAACGCCACCGCGGCGACGACCGACGCGACCGAGACCAACGCGGCGACGACCGACGCGGACGCGACCGCTCCGGGGACGACCGACGCCGACGCCACCGGTGCGGACCCGGTCGTCGACGAACCGGGCGCGACCGGGGACGGGACGTCGACAGGCAGGCGCGAGGACGCACTCGACCGCGAGGGCGAGCACGACGACGCGCTCGCGCACGGCGCCGAGGACTGGAACGACCCCGCGGGCGTCTGGACCGACGAGGAGGACTACGACCGACTGCTCGCGCTCAAGTTCGCGGACCTCCTCGTGCTCGCCGCGACGAACTTCCAACTCGGGTCGCTCCTGTTCGTCCTCGTCGGGTTCCCGCTCGCCGGCGACGTCGCGACGAACGTCCTGCTCGCCGCCGCCGAACCGTTCGGCGGCCCCGCGAGCCTCGACCCGGACGTGATGACGCCCGACCAGTACTTCGTCCTCGGCGGCGTCGCCGGCCCGCTCGTCCTCGTCGGCGGGTACGTCCTCTCCGCGGCGCTCGCCGTCCTCGAGTACTACGAGTTCGAACTCGGTCGCCGCGGGAACGACCTCGTCTACGAGCGCGGCCTCCTCCAGCGGTACTCCGGGTCGATACCGACCGACAAGATACAGACGCTCACCGTCCGCGAGACCGCGCCGATGCGCTGGCTCGGGTACGCCGCGCTCGACGTCGAGACCGCCGGCTACGCCGGTGGCGGCGGGAACGCCGGCACGCAGGCCGCGGTCCCGGTCGCCGCGCGCGACCGCGTCCTCGACCTCGCAGGCGACCTCTTCGACTACGACGACCCCGAACTGGAGCGCCCGCCCAAGCGCGCCCGCGAACGCTACGCGGTCCGGTACTCGCTCGTCGTCCTCGCCGCCGTCGCCGTCGCGTACGGCGCCGCACAGCTCTACCCGTCGTTCACGCTCTGGTTCGTGCCCGCGGTCGCCCTCCTCGCCGTCCCACCGGCAGCGCACCTCAAGTGGACGCACCGCGGGTACGCTGTCCGCGACGACCACGTCGTCGTCCGCACCGGCTTCTGGCGGCGCCGCACGCACGTCGTCCCCTACTATCGCCTCCAGACCGTCGTCGGGACCGCGACCGTCTTCCAGCGCCGCCGTCGCCTCGCGTCGCTCGTCGCCGACACCGCCAGCTCCGCGACGCTCTCACGGTCCTCGCCGACCGCGCACGACCTCGACGCCGACGACGTCGACCGCCTCCAGCGCGAACTCAGAGACCGCCTCCAATCGCACCTCGACGGCGACCACGACCCCGCAAGCCCCGACGACGACGCAGGAGGCGACGGCGACGACAACCGCGGTACCGACGGCCATGGCGGCCACGGCGGACCGACGCCGACGTCCGACTGACCCCTCGCTCGCGCACGAGCACCACGACACGCTCCCTGACGCGAACGACACGCTCCCTGACGCGAACGACACGCTCCTCGACGCGACCGAACCGACGGCAGAAGAGACGCCGCGACCGAGGCAGAAGGGACGCCGCGACCGAGTCAGACGCGCTTGCCGAGCGTCTCGACCTGTTCGAGCGACCGGTTCTTCACCGACTCGCCGGACTTCGCGTCGAACAGGTGCACGGCCTCCTCCGGGATGTGGGCCGTCACCGGCTGCCCGGCCTCGACCTGCTGCATCCCGCCGACCGTGACGACGAACGTCTCGTCGTCCTCGTCGGGCTCCCCGCCCGTGTCGAACGTGAGGTAGACGTTGTTCTCGTCACCCATCGGCTCGACGACGTCCACGACCGTCTCGAAGTCGTGCTCGCCAGTCGCGCCGTCGGTCGACAACGTCACGTCCTCCGGGCGGATACCCAACTCGAGGGTCGTGCGGTCACCGATCTCCTGGAGCGTCTCGTCGCTCACCGGGTACGTGAAGTCCGCCGCCCGGAGCTGGTTGCCCTGGACCTCCACGTCGAAGAAGTTCATCGACGGGTCGCCGATGAACCCCGCGACGAACTCGTTCGCCGGCTCGTGATAGCACTCCAGGGGCGTCCCCGCCTGCTGGAGGCGGCCGTCGTCGAGCACCGCGATGCGGTCGCTCATCGTCATCGCCTCCGTCTGGTCGTGGGTCACGTACACCGTCGTCACGCCGAGGTCCTCCTGGATGCGCTGGAGCTCCGTCCGCATCTTCGACCGGAGCTTCGCGTCCAGGTTCGACAACGGCTCGTCCATCAGGAACACCGCCGGGTCGCGGACGATCGCGCGACCGAGCGCGACGCGCTGCTGCTGGCCGCCCGAGAGCTCGCGGGGCTTCCGACCGAGTAACTCCTCGATACCCATCATCTCCGCCGCCGACGACACGCGCTCGTCGATCTCGTCGTCGCCCATCGACGTGGACTCCTCCAGCCCGAACGCCATGTTCTCCCGCACCGTCATGTGCGGGTAGAGCGCGTACGACTGGAACACCATCGCGATGTCGCGCTCCTTGGGCTCCTTGTCGTTCATGACCTCACCACCCAGCCGGATCTCGCCGTCCGTGATGGTCTCGAGGCCAGCGATCATCCGCAGGGTCGTGGACTTCCCACACCCCGACGGACCGACGAGCACGAGGAACTCACCGTCGCGGATGTCGACCGACACGTCGTCGACCGCCACGATGTGATTCCCGTCGTCCTCGACGAACACCTTGCTAACGTTATCGAGCGTCAGTTCTGCCATACGTAATCACTCCTGTCGTTCAGCGCCGCATCGTCCCGCCGCGATACCGGCGACGGTCGGGTCACGTCGCGATCCCCTCCGCGAACTGCTCGCCGAAGAAGATGTACACGAGTAGCGTCGGGAGCGCCGTCAGGAACGCCCCGGCCATCTTCAGACCGATACCGACGCTACTCAGGTTGTTCCCGAGCTGTGCGAGCACGACCGTCACCATCGCACCGTCGCCGCTCCCGACGAGGACGAGCGCGAACAGGACGTCGTTCCAGATCTGCGTGAACTGGTAGATGAGCACCACCGCGAACATCGGCCCCGACAGCGGCAGGATGAGGCGACGATAGATGCGCGCGATGCTCGCCCCGTCCAGTCGCGCCGCCTCGATCATCTCGTCGTTCAGATCGAGGTAGAACGTCCGGAACAGGAGCGTGCAGATCGGGAGCCCGTACGCGACGTGCGTGATGACGAGCTCCAGAACGTTGAAGTGGTACTGCTCGACGCCCGGCGTCAACAGCCAGACGGGTTCGAACCACGTCTCCAGCGGGACGATACTCCCCCAGAACTTCGACACCGGGATGAGAACCGCCTGATAGGGGATGAAGATCCCCGCGATGAACAACGCCAGGATACCGACCTGGCCCTTCCAGTCGACGTTCGTCAACCCGTACGCCGCCATGCTCCCCATGAGCGCCGACAGTATCGTCGCCGGAATCGTCAGGAGGAACGAGTTCACGAACCCGTGCCCGAGCGCGTCGAACGCTCGCGCGTACTTCTCGGTCGTGAACTGCTCGACCGGCGGCAGGAACGGCGCGCTCGAGAACGGGTCCGCCTTCAACGACGTCATCAACCCGGTCTCTATCGGGAGGAGGTAGAACGCAACCAGCCCCCCGAGGACCGCGTACAGTGCCACTCGTTCGGTGTCCACGCCGACGTCGGTCTCCTCCGGCGTGACTGTCTCGGTACTCATAGTTGACCACTCCGGTACTGGTAGGTGAGGTACGGCGCGACGACGCCGAGCGCGAGCACGAACAGCATGATACCGATCGCTGCCGCGTACGCGAAGTTCCCGTTACTGAACGCCTCGCGCATCATCAGCGTCGCGAGGATGTCCGTGCCCTTGTACGGCAGGTACGTGCCGCGGAGCGCGTACAGGAAGTCGAACGCCTTCAGCGCGAACACCATCAGGACGACCGTCGCCGAGATGGTCGACCCCTTCAATTGCGGGACGATCACGCGCCAGTACATCTTCACGGTGCTCGCACCGTCGACGCGAGCGGCCTCGTAGTGCTCGGTCGGTATCGCGCGTAACCCGGCGAGGTAGACGACCATCGTGTACCCGCTGAACTGCCAGATAAGCGCGAAGATGACCGCCGGCAACGCGAGTTCGGGGTTCGAGAACCACCGGACCTTGTCGACGAACGGCAAGACCTCCAGGAAGAGGTTCACGACGCCGTTATCGAAGTTGTACATCCACAGCCAGAACTGCGCGGTCACGACGAACGACAGGCTCATCGGGAGCAGGTATATCGTCCGGAACGTGTTCTCGAAGCGGATGTTGCGGTCGACGAGGATGGCGACGACGAGGCCGAGCACGAGCGACACGAGCGTGAACGCGACGAGGAGCACGAACGTGTTCACGGTCGCGTTCACGAACGAATCGCTCGCGAACGCCTGGACGTACATCTCGAAGTCCAGGTCCGAGTAATCCGGCGACCCGAGCCCGACCGGGTCCGTCAGCGACAGCGCAAAGTTCCAGATGATGGCGCCGTACACGAACAACGCCATCAGCAGGAACGCCGGCAGCCAGAACGGCATCGACTCCCGGAACTGCTGGTTCGCCAGGTTCCGCTTGAGCGCGGCTATCGGGCCGCTCCCCTGGGTATCGACGGGCTCACCGCCGTCCGCGCGGACCTCGTCCTCGGAGCCATCCGAGCGACCTACGAGGCGTTTCGCGTGTCTTGCTATATCACGCATAAATGAGGGCGTCGGTGTGCCGCCTTAGTTCCCGACGGCACTCATGAACGCCGTCGCGGTGGCGTCCACGGTGTCGGAGGTGTGATCGAACTTGTCGCTGAGTGCCGTCGAGAGCGCGCTGAGCTGTGCCTTCGGGACGGCGAGGCCGTGCGCGAGCGACGGCGGCTGGCTGTCGGAGTTCGTGAACTCCTCGAACTGCTGGGTCTGGAACGCCGGGAACTCGTCCATCGAGACGTCGCTCCGCGGCGGAATCGAGCCCTTCTGCTTGTTGAAGCGCTTCTGGGCGTCCTTCGACGCGCAGTACTTGAGCCAGTTCTTCGTGCTCTCCGGCGACGGGTTGTTCGTCGGGTACACCCACGAGTCCATGTTGAGCTGGTAGACGCCTTCCGTACCGGGGTACGGTACGTGACCCCAGCCGCTCTCGAACTCGAAGTCGCTCCCCTGGAACATGCCGGCGAGCCAGTCGCCCTGGTGCATGAACGCCGCGTTCCCCTTCTGCACCATCGTCCCGGCCTCCTGGAAGCTGATGGAGGAGGCGTCGTCGGGCATGTACTCGGCGTACGAGGCGAGGGTCTCCAGGGACTTCGCGACCTGGGACTTCTTACCGTTCCCGTTGATGAACTTGTCGTACGCGCTCGAGCCGTGCTGGCCGATGAAGACGGTCGCGAACAGCTGGAGGCTCGTCCACGGCCCCTTCAGCGAGTGCGCGTAGCCGACGGCGTCGGTCTCGGACTCGACGGTCTCGAGGGCGTCGACGAGCGCGTTCGGGCTGTCGATGGAGGCGGGGTCGACGCCAGCGCTCTCCACGACCGACTTGTTGTAGAACAGGTTGTTGATGCGGTGGATGTTCGTCGGCACCGCGACGAACGTCCCGTCGACCTTCGCGGCGTCCATCGGACCCTTGAGGTACGCGTCGCGGACCTCGTCGGTCCAGACGGAGTCGCCGATGTCGCCGAACGCGTCGGCGTCCGTGAACTGCTGGAGGTTCGCGCCGGGCCAGTCGGCCCACGAGCTCGGCGGGTCGTCGTTCTTCACGCGCTGCTGGACCTTCGTGTTCAGCGACGTGTTCGCGGAGCCGCCGATCGCCTGCACGTTGAGTTCCGCGTCGGGGTACTCCTGCTCGAAGCCTTCGCGCATCGAATCGAACGCGGCCTTTCCGTCGCCGCCACTCCAACCGTGGAGGAGTTCGACGGTGGAGGTCCCACCGGTGAGGCTGCTGAGGCAGCCCGAGAGTCCGGTGAGGCCCGCTGCGCCGGCTGCGCCGGTCGTCTTGAGAACGGTACGTCTGGAGACGTCTGCTGTTGAGTCGTGTTCTGTCATGCCACCACGCGTCTCTGTGAGAGACTCACCCATGCATAATTCCGCCCGTCACTTAAGGTTTCCCCAAATTTATTCGCTACCGAGTGAATAACCAAGGTCGGTGGCGTGGAATCCGCGACCACGCCGAACCCGGTACACACCCAACGAACGCTCCACCACACAAAAACCACCACACACCAGCACGCGCTGCCGGTTCGAATCGCCACCCGACGCCAGCCAGCACCCGCGTGAGAACCCGACACAGTCGGCCCGCGTTCCGTGGGGCTTAAGTATAGGACCGGAGTAGCAGGGAGTGCAATCGATGCAGGGGCGTCGGCCCCGAGTCCGAGAGGGCGACGATAGACAGCATGTCGTGGTAGCCTAGCCTGGCCCAAGGCGCAGGGTTGCTAACTCTGTGGCGTAAGCCTCCGGGGTTCAAATCCCCGCCACGACGTCGGATTCCACACCACACCAGGCTGGTCGTGGAACTTCAACCGAGAGTGCATCAGCACTCCATACACGCAACACATGAGCGAAGAACAACCACAGGGCGACACCGAGGACGACGAGGACCTTCGCTACTTCGTCCGAATCGGCCAGACAGACCTCGACGGGACGAAGTCCGTCGAGCGGTCGCTCATCGAGATGAACGGTATCGGGCGACGTACGGCGAGAATCATCGCCCACGAGGCCGAGGTCGACCGGACGGCCACCTTCGGCCGACTGGACGACGACGACATCGACGCCGTCGTCGAAACCGTCGAGAACTACGCCGACGAGGTCCCGGACTGGCTCAACAACCGCCAGAAGGCCTTCTACTCCGGCGAGACCACCCACGAGGTCGGGAACGACCTCAACATGTCCCGCCGTCACGACATCAACCGCCTCAAGATGATCGAGGCGTACCGTGGCATCCGCCACAAGCGCGGACAGAAGGTCCGCGGCCAGCGGACGAAGTCCACCGGCCGCACCGAGGGTACCATCGGCGTCAACGTCGAAGAGATCCGCGAAGAACAGGCCGAAGAAGAAGCAGCGGGTGAGGAATAATGGCAACCGGGAACAACACCAAGGGCTACGAGACGCCGAACCACCCGTTCCAGGGCGAGCGTATCGCCGAGGAACACGGTCTCGTCGACACGTACGGCCTGAAGAACAAAGAAGAGCTCTGGCGAGTCCAGTCCCAGCTCCGCTCGTTCCGCCGCGAGGCCCGAGACCTGCTCGGGTCCGTGCAGATGGACGAGGGCGCCGAGGACGAGGACGAGGAGTTCCTCGCTCGACTCAAGCGCATCGGCGTGCTCGACGACGGCGACGAACTCGACGACGTCCTGAGCCTCGAGATAAACGACCTCCTCGAGCGCCGACTCCAGACCGTCGCGTACCGGAAGGGTCTCGCGAACACGACCCAGCAGGCGCGACAGTTCATCGTGCACGGGCACGTCACCGTGAACGGCGCTCGCGTCACGCGACCGTCGTACACGGTCACCGTGAACGAGGAGGACGCCATCGAGTTCGACGAGAACAGCGAGCTCGCGGACGAACTCCACCCCGAGCGCGCGGAGGGTCAGTAACATGGCAGAGCAAGAAGACGACAAGTGGGGCATCGCCCACGTACACGCATCGTACAACAACACCGTGATGACCGTGACGGACCTCACGGGCGCCGAGACCATCGCGAAGTCCTCTGGCGGGACTGCTGTCAAGCAGAACCGCGACGAGGCGTCGCCGTACGCGGCGATGCAGATGGTCGAGAGCCTCGCCGACGAGATCCGTGCGGCCGGCATCGAGGGCCTCCACGTCCGCGTTCGCGGACCTGGCGGGAACCTCCAGAAGTCCCCGGGGCCGGGTGCGCAGGCAGCGATCCGCGCACTCGCTCGCGAAGACTTCGAGATCGGTCGCATCGAGGACGTCACACCCATCCCGCACGACGGCTCCCGAGCCCCCAAGGGCAAGGGCGGATTCTAACAAGCATGGACGAGGAATACGACGTCGAGTTCATCGAACGCGAGGAACGGTCCGCGAAGTTCCTCGTACGTGGCGTCACCCCGGCGTTCGCCAACGGTATCCGTCGCGCGATGATCGCCGACGTGCCGACGCTGGCGATCGACGAGGTGCGCTTCATCGAGAACTCGTCGGTGATGTTCGACGAGCAGATCGCGCTGCGGCTCGGACTCGTTCCGCTGTCGACGCCGCCGAACGAGTTCGACGAGGACGACGTCGTGACGCTCTCGCTTGACGTCTCGGGGCCCGCGACCGCGTACTCCGGCGACATCGTGTCGTCGGACGAGATGGTCCAGCCGGCCGAGGAGAACGTCCCGATCATCGACCTCAAGGACGGGCAGCGGCTCGAACTGGAGGCCGACGCAGTGCTCAGCACTGGGAAGGACCACGCGAAGCATCAGGGCGGCGTTGCTGTGGGGTACCGGAACCTCCAGCGCGTCGAGACCGTGGGCGACCGTGGCGAGTTCGAGGACGTCGACCCCGAGATCTACCGTGGCGTCATCCAGGAGGGTGACGAGCTGGTCGACACCGCGGAGTTCGACCACGACCTCACGAATCGGTATCCCGATCAGGAGGTCGCGGTGGAGGACGTCGAGCACGCGTTCGTCTTCAGCGTGGAGACGGACGGGTCGATGTCCGTCGAGGAGCTGTTCACGCGCGCCGTCGAGTCGCTCGACGCGCGCGCCGCAGAACTCGAAGACGCAGTATCGCTATAACGTAACTATGACCCCTTCCAATCACACCCTGACGGCTGGACGAACGCTCGGTCGACCGTCGACCGACGCCGGGAGTGACGACGCCGACCGTGGCGCCGTCCCCCGTTCGTCCGCCGTAATCGAAAGTGGTTTGAAGGGGGGCACGGAACAAACAGGTGCCTACGAGGGCACGCGCAGGGATAGCCAAGTCAGGCCAACGGCGCAGCGTTCAGGGCGCTGTCCTGTAGAGGTCCGCAGGTTCAAATCCTGCTCCCTGCATCCGTTCTTCTCACATTCAGGAGGAAAGTCATGAGTAAGACGAATCCGAGGCTCAGCAGTCTCATCGCCGAGCTGAAGTCGGTGTCTCGTACAGATGACGCCGACGTTTGGAGCGACGTCGCCGACCGCCTCGAGAAGCCCCGCCGCACGCACGCGGAGGTCAATCTCGGGCGAATCGAGCGGTACGCGCAGGAAGACGAGACGGTCGTCGTCCCCGGGAAGGTCCTGGGGAGCGGCGCCCTGCAGAAGTCGGTCACCGTCGCGGCGGTCGACTTCTCGTCGTCTGCCGAGACGAAGATCGAGCAGGTAGGCGAGACGCTCCAACTGGAACAGGCTATCGAACAGAACCCCGAAGGAAGCAACGTACGGGTGATTCGATGAATACGTCCGAGTTCGACGCGGACGTCGTCGTCGACGCCCGTAACTGCATTCTGGGTCGCGTCGCGTCGCAGGTCGCGGAACGGTCGCTGGACGGCGAGTCCATCGCGGTCGTGAACGCGGAGGATGCCGTCATCACCGGTAACGAGGACGACATCATGTCGACGTACCGCAAGCGCGCGGAGATCGGGTCGGACCAGGGTCCGGCGACGATCAAGCGACCGGATCGCATCTTCAAGCGATCCATCCGTGGGATGCTCCCCCACAAGTCCGACCGTGGCCGTGAGGCGTTCTCGAACGTCCGCGTCTACGTCGGGAATCCGTTCGACGACGACGACGGCGAGGTCCTCGACGGGACGTCGCTCGATCGGTTGTCGAACATCAAGTTCCTCCAGCTGTCGGAGGTCTCAGAGCAACTGGGTGCTAACGTCACATGGTAACGAACACGTCCGGGAAGAAGAAGACCGCTATCGCGCGGGCGACCGTCTCCGACGGGGAGGGTCGCGTCCGAATCAACAGCAAGCCCGTCGAGCTGGTGGAGCCGGAGATGGCTCGCCTGAAGATGCTGGAGCCGTTCCGCATCGTCGACGGCGTGCGTGACGACGTCGACGTCGACGTCTCCGTGCAGGGTGGCGGGTTCGCCGGACAGGCGGACGCCGTCCGCACGGCGATCGCGCGCGGTATCGTCCAGCACAGTGGCGACGCGGAGCTTCGCGATGCGTATCGCGAGTTCGACCGGTCGCTGCTCGTGAACGACGTGCGCCAGTCCGAACCCAAGAAGTGGGGCGGACCGGGTGCGCGTGCGCGCTACCAGAAGTCCTACCGCTAAGGTGATCCAGTCATGATGGTACCAGTCCGGTGTTTCACGTGCGGTAACGTCGTGGGTGAGCACTGGGAGGAGTTCAAGGCGCGGTCTCGCGAGGGCGACGAGGACCCCGAGATGGTTCTCGACGAGCTCGGCATCGACCGGTACTGCTGCCGGCGGATGCTCGTGAGTCACAAGGACCTCGTGGACATCGTCTCCCCTTACCAGTGATGCCCGGGAAACAGCGCTACAATCGGTACGAGAAGGCCCGTATCCTGGGTGCGCGAGCGCTCCAGGTGTCGTACGGGGCGCCCGTGCTGATCGAGACGGACCAGACGGAGCCCATCCTCATCGCGGCCGAGGAGTACGACGCAGGGGCACTGCCCTTTACGGTGCGTCGGGGTCGAGGTGACGAGTAGATGACGCGCATCACGGACGTCCGACTGCGGCGCGTGCTCGATTCGCGCGGGAACGCGACCGTGGAAGCTGACGTGTTGACGGAGAGTGGCGGTTTCGGTCGTGCGGCGGCGCCCAGCGGGGCGTCGACGGGCGAGTACGAGGCGATCGAGTTGCCGCCGTCGGAGGCGATCGCGAAGGCTCGCGAGCTCGCTGTCCCTCGACTCGAGGGTGGCGTGTACGCGGGGAATCAGCGTGACGTCGACGCGGCGTTGCACGCGGCCGACGGTACTGACGATTTCGGTGTCATCGGTGCGAACAGTGCGGTCGCGATCTCGATGGCGGCTGCGAAGGCGGGTGCCGACGTGCTCGGCGCGCCGCTGTTCCAGCATCTCGGTGGGGCGTTCCGTGGTGGGTCGTTCCCGACGCCGCTCGGGAACGTCGTCGGTGGTGGCGAGCACGCGGCCGATGCGACGCACATCCAGGAGTTCCTCGCTGCGCCGGTCGGGGCGCCGAGTGTCGCGGATGCGGTGTTCGCGAACGCGGCGGTTCACGCCGAGGTTGCGGATCTCTTGGACGAGCGCGACGTCGCTTGCGGGAAGGGCGACGAGGGCGCGTGGGCGCCGAGTATCGACGACGCGGAGGCGTTCGAGATAGTCGACGAGGCGACGAGTACGGTCGCTGACGAGTTCGGGTTCGAGATCGGGTTCGGGCTCGACGTTGCCGGTGCGGAGTTGTACGACGCTGACGAGGACGCCTACGTGTACGGTGACGAGACGCGCTCCACCGAGGAGCAGGTCGAGTACATCGCTGGGCTCGTCGACGAGTACGATCTCGTGTACGTCGAGGACCCGCTCGACGAGGACGCGTACGACGCGTTCGCGGAGCTCACGGACCGCGTCGGTGACCGTACGCTCGTGTGCGGCGACGACCTGTTCGTGACGAACACCGAGCGGCTGGCCGAGGGTATCGACGCCGGAGCTGGGAACAGTATCCTCGTGAAACCGAATCAGATCGGGACGTTGTCGGACGCGTTCGACGCGATCGAACTTGCGGTCCGGCACGGGTACGACCCGGTCGTCTCTCATCGGAGTGGTGAGACGGAGGATACGACCATCGCACACCTCGCCGTGGCGACTGACGCGCCGTTCATCAAGACGGGCGCGGTCGGTGGCGAGCGAACCGCGAAGCTGAACGAACTCATCCGAATCGCAGACGACGCATTATGACAGCACAAGACGACGAAGGGCTCGATGCCGCCGAAGAGGAGATCGAGGCGGAGCCCGCGGAGGGCGCCGGTCCGGCGGCCGAAGCGGACGACGTCGAGCCCGTGACTGACGAAGAGAGCGCCGAGGCCGAGGAGGCCGAGGCCGAGACAGACGCGGGCCCTGCGCTCGACGACGACGTCATGGGTGACGAGGAGGCCGACCTCCTCATCCCCGTCGAGGATTACCTCGGCGCTGGCGTCCACATCGGGACCCAGCAGAAGACGAAGGACATGGAGCGGTTCATTCACCGCGTCCGCACGGACGGCCTGTACGTCCTGGACGTGGCGAAGACCGACTCCCGCATCCGTACGGCTGCGGACTTCCTGGCGAACTACGCGCCCGAGCAGATCCTCGTGACGAGTTCGCGCCAGTACGGCCGGTTCCCCGCGGAGAAGTTCGCGGAGGCCGTCGGCGCTCGCGCTCGCACGGGCCGGTTCATTCCGGGGACGCTCACGAACCCGAAGTACGACGGCTACATCGAGCCGGACGTGCTCGTCGTGACCGACCCGATCGGTGACGCGCAGGCGGTGAAGGAGGCTATCACCGTCGGTATCCCCGTCATCGCGATGTGTGACTCGAACAACCAGACCAGTAACGTCGACCTCGTCGTGCCGACGAACAACAAGGGTCGGAAGGCCCTGAGCGTGGTCTACTGGCTGCTCGCGAACGAGACGCTCGACCGCCGTGGGGCGGAGCCGGCGTACTCGCTCGACGACTTCGAGTCCGGTATCTGAACCGCTCGGGATTTCGTTTCTCGCGTTCGTTGATCTGGTAGCGGTGCTGCCGGCGAACGGTCGTTCTGTCTGGCGTTTGGCCGTGAGTGGTCGGTGTGATGCGGGCTGGTTGGTTGCGAGCCGTCGGCGTGTGGTGTGGTGGCCGGCCGTGCTGTCGCTGGGTGGTGTGGTGGTCGAGAGAGGAGATGTAGGGAGGGTGGTTCGTCAGTTGTCGTCGTCGAACGTCGCGTCGAGGTCGGTGTCGGCCTGCTGGTCGTGATTCTCGGTCGGTTCGGTGTCTGCGTCGGTGATCTCGTCGAGTGCGGCGTCGGGGTCGTCGGGCATCGGGTCGGCGGTGTCGTCGGTGAGCGCGCTCGGTTGTCCCTCGGGGAGTTCCGCGTGGTCGTCGGGCGCGTCGTCGGTGCTGGCGTCGGTCGTGAACCGGTCGAGGGCGTCGCTGAGCGTGCTTGCGTTCGTCGCCAGGTTGCTCGCGCTCCGGGAGACCTCGGTGAGTGCGGTGGTCTGTTCCTCGGCGGCGGCGGCGACGTTCTCGGATTCCGCGGTGGTCTCCTCCGAGATGGTGGCGGCGTCGTCGACCATCGCGACGACCTCCTGCGTGCTCGCGGCTTGCTGTTCGGTGGCGGCCGATATCTCTTGGACGCCCGTGTTCGTCTCCTGGGCGTAGTCCGCGATCTCGTCGAGTGCGGCGACGGCGTTCTCGATGCTGCCGGCGTTCTCCTCGACGCGTTCGCTCGTCCGCTGGACCTCCTGGGCGGTGCGCTCGGTCTGGTCCTGGATGCGTTCGAGGCGGCTCTCGATGTCCTCGGCGGCGTCCTTCGCTTCGCTCGCGAGGTCCTTGACTTCCTGTGCGACGACAGCGAACCCTTCGCCGCCGGCGTCGCCGGCTGCGCCGCCGCGACTGGCTTCGATGTTCGCGTTCAGCGCGAGCATGTTCGTCTCCTTCGCGATGTCGCCGATGAATTCGATGAGTTCGTCGATCTCGCTCATCTCGCTCTCGAGGTCCTCGATGGCGTCGACGGCGTCGGTCGAGTCCGCCTGGAGTTCTCGCATCCCTTCGATGGCGGTCTCCGCTGCTTCCCGGCCTTCGCGGCCGGTCTCGGCGGTGCGTTCGGCGAGGTCGGCGACCTCGTTCGAGGACGCCGCGATCTCTTCGGTCGTCGTCGACAGTTGCTCCATCTCGCCGCTGACGGACTGCAGGCTCTCGTTCTGGCGTTCCGCGCCATCGGAGATCTCCTGGATGGATTCCGTGACTTGTTCGCTCGCCGAACGCACCTCCTCGCTGGAGGCGGTGACCTCTTCGCTGGCGGTCGCGACCTCGCTCGCGAACGCCTTCACCTCCGCGGTCGTCGCCTCGATCTCGGCGACCATCTCGTTGAACTCGACGGCGATGGATTCCATCGCGGCGCTCTCGGAGTCGGCGTTCATCCGCTCGGTGAGGTCGCCGTCGGCGCACGCCTGCATCACGGTGGCGTACTCGTCGGCCTTCCGTTCGAGGTGCGCGGTGAGCGCTTCCGCGTCGGCGCGTGCCTCCTCGGCGTCGGCGCGCGCTTCCTGCGCTTCCCGGATCTGGGTTCGGAGCGAGTTCCGCATGCTGTCGAACCCGTCGTAGAGCCGGCCGTACTCGTCGATGCGGCCGTGCGTGAGTGAGACGCTGAGGTCGCCTTCCTCCATCGCGGCGGCCTTGTCGCGGAGGTGCTGGAGGGGGCGCGTGGTCTGACGGACGATGATGGTGCCGACGACGAGCAGTGAGACGAGCGCGGCGGCGACGAGCGCGCCGACGTTCGTCGCGACGGTGTCGCGGACGGCGAACGCGGACGCTTCGGGCTGGGAGCTGACGACGATCCAGTCCGTGCTCGGGACTGGTGCGTACGCCTGGACGGTGTCGCCGCGGACGCGGAACGCGGGCTGGCCGGCGACGGCGTCCTGGAAGCCGCTGCGGACGACCGCGGTCTCGTCGCCGACGACGGGTTCGCGGTCGGTGGTGAGGACGTTCGTGGTCTGGTCGCCGGGTGCGCGGAGGTCGGTGACGAAGTCCTCGAAGCTCCCGACGACGACGACGGCGAGGTCTTCGTTCCCGGGGACGGGGCTCGCGTACGCCATGACGGCCTGGTTGTCGAACGCGGGGAGGTACGCGCGTTCGGTCGCCCAGACGGTGTCGCTGGACCGGAAGTCGCCGGATTCGAGGGCGGTCCACTCGCCGTCTGCTGCGTCGAGTCCCTGGTTCCGGAGGGACGTGGAGGTCGTGGTGACGAGTTCGCTGTCGGCGACGTTCACGACGTGGACGTTCACGATGACGGAGCGACCACCGGTGTTGTACCGCGACTTCTCGGTTTTGGCGTAGTCGAGGATGGCGTCGGTGCTTGCGGTGTCGTTCCGGAGGACGTCGCTGTCGGAGATGGCCGACGTGCTCGCGCGCCGGTCGGCGCTCCATTCGTTGATGGCGTCGGCGTGCATCGTCGCGGTCGCCTTGAGGTTCTCTTCGGTCTGGGTCTGGACGCGTTGTTCGGTCTGGTAGTAACTGAATGCGCCGGCTCCTGCGACGACCGCGAGGACGACGAGCAGGAGGACGAACAGCTTCAGTCCGAATCGTCTGCGGAGGAAGTTCGGTGCGATGCGTGCGCGCAGGCTCGGTCCGGTCGATGCGTCGTCTTGGTCCTCGTCCCCACTTGACATACGTTCTTGGTCTATAGTCCGATACCGTCCATAAACCCTTGGGCTGTAAAGGGACGGTTTATTGTCGTTTCGCGGTTCGGGACGACACTTTCGCGTCTTGCAGGAGACGTATAGGTGACTACGAATCGGGATGTCGTCGAAGCTGTTGGGTCGTGTCGGATGTTCGCGCGGTGAGTGTTTCGAGGTTGCTCGGTGAGTGTCGCGGGGTTGCTCGGTGAGTGTCGCGGGGTTGCTCGGTGAGTGTCGCGGGGTTGCTCGGTGAGTGCTCGTCGCGTGGGGAACTGGCAACACTCTTTTTCCCGGGTGCGAATTGTCGGGTATGGTAACTGCGAGTGCACCCGGGAAGGTCTATCTCTTCGGGGAGCACGCCGTCGTCTACGGGGAACCTGCGGTGCCGTGCGCTATCGAGCGTCGGGCGACCGTGACCGTCGACCGTCGGGACGACGCACGGCTCCGCGTCGAGTCCGCGGACCTCCACATCTCCGGGTTCACCGTCGAGTACGACGCCGTTGGCGGGACAGCACCGGACGTGGACGCGCCGACGCCGCTCCTCGAAGCGGCGACGGGGTACGTCGACGCGGCTATCGAGCAGGCGCGGGACGCGGCCGACGCACCGGATGCGGGCTTCGACGTGCACGTCGAGAGCGAGATCCCGCTCGGCGGAGGACTCGGGTCGTCCGCGGCGGTGGTGGTGGCGACCATCGCCGCGGCGACGGCGGCGCTCGGCGTCGACGTCGAGGACCGCGAGATAGCGGAGCGCGCGTATCGCGCGGAGAGCGCGGTCCAGGACGGCGAGGCGTCGCGCGCCGACACGTTCTGCTCGACGATGGGTGGCGCAGTCCGGGTCGCTGGCGACGACTGCCGGACGCTCGGGAACCCCGACCTGCCGTTCGTCGTCGGCTACGACGGCGGGGCGGGCGACACAGGGGAACTCGTCGCCGGCGTGCGCGCGCTCCGCGACGAGTACGACTTCGCGGCGGACACGGTCTCAGCTATCGGTGACGTGGTCCGTCGCGGCGAGACGCTCATCGCGGACGCCGCCGACGACCCGACCGAGGAGACGCTCGAAGAGCTCGGCGCGTTGATGAACTTCAACCACGGCCTGCTGGAGGCGCTCGGCGTGTCCTCGCGGTCGCTCGACGAGATGGTGTGGGCGGCCCGCGAGGCGGGGGCGGCGGGCGCGAAGCTCACGGGCGCCGGCGGCGGCGGGTGCATCGTCGCGCTCGACGCCGGCGAGGGGACGGAGACCGCGCTCGACCTGACGCCGACGTGCGAGGACGTCTTCCGCGCGGAACTCGCGACCGAGGGGGTGCGCGTCGAATGATCGTCCTCAAACTCGGCGGGAGCGTCGTCACGGAGAAGGACCGCGAGGAGACCGTCGACGGCGCGGCGCTCGAGGAGGCCGCCGCAGCCATCGCGGCCGCCCGCGACGGCGGCGTCGACGACGTGGTGGTCGTCCACGGCGGCGGATCGTTCGGGCACCCTCACGCCGAGGAGTGGGGTGCGAGCACGACCGAGGGCGTCCGGGACGTCGACGGCGTCACCGCCATCCACGGCGCGATGACGACCCTGAACAAGTTCGTGCTCCGCGCGCTCCACGACGCGGACGTCCCCGCCGTCCCCGTCCACCCGCTCTCCGCGGCGCACCGCGACCGCGACGGCGCGCTCACCCTCCCCAGCGAGCAGGTCGCGACGCTCCTCGACGAGGGATTCGTGCCCGTCCTCCACGGCGACCTCGTCGCACACGCGGGCGAGGGCGCGACCGTCCTCAGCGGCGACGAGATCGTCACCAGCCTCGCCGACTCCATGGACGCCGCCCGCGTCGGCGTCTGCTCGACGGTCCCCGGCGTCCTCGACGCCGACGACGCCGTCGTCCCCGAGATACGGAGCTTCGACGACGTCGAGAACGTCCTCGGCGGGAGTTCGGCGACCGACGTCTCCGGCGGCATGGCCGGGAAGGTCCGCGAACTCCTCGCGCTCGGCGCCCCCGCGAGCATCTTCGACCTCGACGCCCTCCCCGCGTTCCTCGCCGGCGACGAACCCGGAACGACCGTCCACGGCGACCGCTAGCGGATCGACGAGGCGTCGACGGGACGCGACTGGTGGTCGTCGCCGGTCGCGCCAACGTGCCTTACCATGGGATTGATACGGGTTGGCGTCTCCGTACCGGGTATGCAATCGGACGACCTCGCGTCGCGCGTCGAGGACGCACTCGCTGTCGACACCGCTGCGTTCGAGGCGCAGGTGCGGGAGGACGCGTCGGTCATCAAGGAGGAGCTTCGCGAGGGGACGTTCGACAACCCGCAGGCGATCGTCGGGTTCGAGTACGAGTTCTACGCGGTGAACGACGAGACCACGGCGTTGATGCGGGTACCGCGGCGGTTGCTGGAGTTCATCGGGTTCGAGAAGGAGCTCGGGTTGCACAACGCGGAGATGTCGACGAGCCCGCAGCCGTTCAACGAGCACGGGCTCCGCGCGCAGGAGTCGGAGGTGCTCGCGCGCCTCCAGACCGCCCAGGAGTGCGCGAGCGCGGAGGGGATGCGGCTCGTGAGCGACGGGATGTGGACGATTCCGCCGGAGGGCGAGACGGCGACGGGCTACCTGACCGATAGCGTCGAGGACCGCGGCGTCAGGGTCGCGACGAACATGAGCGACAGCGCGCGCTATCACGCGATGGCGAACGCCGACGAGGGCGCGAACCAGGCGGGGATGCGCCTGGACGCGCCCCACGTCGACCTGGCGGCGGACACCGTGATGCCCGAGAGCCTCATCACGAGCATCCAACCGCACTATCAGGTGCCTCACGCCGCGGACCTCCCGGAGTACTTCCAGTACGCGCTCCGTATCGCGGGCCCGTTGCTCGCGCTCGGCGTGAACTCGCCGTTCTTCCCGCCGGACTGCTACGACGACGACGTCGACGCGGCGACCATCCTCGACGACGCCTGGATGGGTCACCGCATCGGCGTGTTCGAGACGGTGCTGAACGCGGAGACCGACACCACGGGGAAGGTCCGGTTCCCGCGGGACGTCGAGTCGGTCGAGCAGGCGGTCGACCGCATCGCCGAGGACGACACGTTCGTCCCGATGCCCGTCGAGTCCTCGAACCGCTTCGACGACAAGTTCGCGGCGTTCCGCATGAAGCACGGGACGTACTGGCGGTGGGTGCGTCCGGTGTTCGGCGGGCCGACGCGATCCTCGGCGAACGCGCGCATCGAGTTCCGCCCCATCGCGGGCCAGCCGACGGTCCGGGACGGTATCGCATTCCAGGCGGTGTTCGCGGGCCTCATGGAGGCGCTCCCGAAGGTCGAGCACCCGGTCCTGGACCTGGACTGGTCGGTGGCGCGAGACAACTTCTACGGCGCGATGCGCGACGGCCTCGCCGCGGACACGGTCTGGATAACGAACGACGGCCAGCACACGCGGGACCTCGCGCGCACCTACGAGGACCTGCTCGCGCACGCAGAGGAGGGCCTCCAGATGCGTGGGCTGGACGAGGACGAGGCGGCGCGGTACACGCACCCGCTGAAGGCGCGCGTACGCCGGCGGATGACGCCGGCGCGCTGGAAGCACGAACGGGTCGCCGCGGCCGTGGACGACGGCGCGTCGTTCGCGGACGCGGTCGAGGACGCCCAGCGGTCGTACGTCGACGCCCAGCGGGAGACGTTGCTGTCGGCGAGCTTCGCGGAGTGGCTCCAGGGCGGCCGCCAGTGACCGGCGGCGTCCCGGGCGCGTGTCCGCGGCGGGTATCGAGCGGTGAGTGGGCCGGAACGGTTTAGACGAGCGGCCGGGAACGACCTGGCATGGTGACGTTTCTCTCCGGTGGCACCGGCACGCCGAAGTTGCTGGACGGGGCCGCGGGCGCGTTCTCGCCGGACGAGACGACGGTCGTCGCGAACACTGGCGACGACGTCGAGCTCGGTGGGCTCATCGTGTGTCCGGACGTGGACACGCTCATCTTCCAGGGCGGGGGCGTTCTCGACCGCGAGCGCTGGTGGGGTATCCGTGGGGATACGACGCGAACGCACGACGCGCTCATGGACGTGGCGAAGGCCGCGGACCTCGACACGGGCCCGCAGTTCCTCCCGAAGGAACGACAGACGGAGGGCCGCGAGCTGGCGCGCTGGCGGCGGTTCTCGGGCGTTGCGGAGTTCATGGAGATCGGCGACCGCGACCGTGCGGTGCACGTGACGCGAACGAGCTTGCTCGACTCGGGCCACTCGCTCGCGGAGGTCACGGACCGGCTCGCGCGCGGGTTCGGGCTGGAACTCGACCTGCTCCCGATGACGAACGACCCGGTGGCGAGCCTCATCCATACGCCCGATGGCGTGATGCACTTCCAGGAGTTCTGGGTGGGTCGAGGCGGCGAACCGACGGTCGAGAACGTCGAGTTCCGCGGGTCGTCGAACGCGGAACCGGCGCCAGGGGTGCTGGACGCGCTCGACGACGTGGTCGTCATCGGGCCGTCGAACCCGGTGACGAGCATCGGCCCGATGCTCTCCGTCCCGGGCATCGGCGCGGCGCTCCAGGACGCGACGGTCGTCGCGGTGTCGCCGTTCCTCGGCGACGAGGCGTTCAGCGGCCCGGTCGCACAACTCATGGACGCCGTCGGCGGCGAACCGAGCACGCAGGGGTTGGCGAGCGCGTACCCGTTCGCGGACGCGTTCGTCGTCGACGAGAACGACGACGCGAACTTCGACGTGCCGACCGAACGGACGGACGTCCGTATCGACGACCGCGATGACGCAAAGCGCGTCGTCCAGGCGGTGACGCGCGCCATCGACGCGGCAGAATAGATATTTGGATTTTACGTATGGTAGATTATTCCTGTCGACTTTTCAGAATAAAATAGGTGGTCCCCCAGAACAGAAAGCGAGTAGAAATCGGCACCGGCTTCTGCTTCGATGAAATCATCGACGCCACCGCTTTGAGTGTCCAATTTATAGATTCGGTTTCTTTTAGTGGGAATGAAAACTGCGCCGGGAGTACCAACGCCCGAAGACATCGGCTGGCCAGGTAATTCCGATTCCCATTTTCTCTCGCCAGAGTCACCTGCATGGCAATAGACCTGATTGTCAGTGCAAACCACGATTCCTTGGTCGGTTAGAGTTGGTGATAAAGTAGTATCGCCACCCAACGGTATCGTCCAGTTTGTCGATCCATCGGTTAACGAGAAAGAGCCCAGCTGTGACCCAGAACTGATGAAAATCGAGCCATCGTGAATCATGGGGCTCGAAAGTGACGTTCTACTCCCCATAATCGAACTACGTTTCCATGTCAGGCTCCCATCCTCGGTATCGATTGCTATGAGGCCGCCATATTGGGTCGCAAACACGAGTGTGTTTCCAGACGCAGCAGGTCCACCAACAAATTCTCTGTCGCTCTCGAATTCCCAGTCCAACGTGTGCGATTCTGTCGACAGAGCGTAAATCTGACTGTCAGCACTACCGAGGAGCCGCTCACCATGGTGAATTCCTCGATCAAGCCAGCCATAACCCAGATCGATGCTATCAGTTATCTCGCCCGAACCCGTATCGAGAACTGTAATTGTGGCATTGTATCCGAGCGTGTACAATGAGTTCTCGTCTACGATGGGTTGGTACGGGTATTCGTTATCTACCGTCTGGGTCCATTTTTGAGTACCACTGGGCCATTCCAGCGCTATGAACGTGGGTTTAAGTTCTTCTTCACTGTGGCTGGTCGGGAGAGTTGGAACCGAAATGTAGAGCGTGGACCCGTCATGCACGGGAGCGAGCAGGTTACCGTCCACTTCGAAGAGCGAGCTGGGTTGAGTGCCGATTGAAGGACAGGGATAGTAGCTTGTACGTGCTGAGTTTCGGTGATGTTGTCGCCACGGTGTGGGACGACACGTCGCTTGTGTAGTTGTGGTCGTCGTTTGGGTAGTTGTTCTCTCTTCGGTGGTGACTGTCGTGGTGGAGGAGTCTGTGGTTTGTGGTAATCGGTCCGTGCATCCTGCGGAGATCGTGGAGGACAGGAGGGCGGCAAGGTACTGTCTACGCCGCACAATCACCGTTGGATATTCTGAATAAAAAGGTTTTGTGGAATCATAGCCAAACTAGATGTATGTGCCTAAGGTGCCATCAGAAGGCACGACCAATAATGACAATTTGATTATTATTTTGCCACGTGACTGGCATCTTTTCCAAACGGCCACTCTCTCTGCACTCTACTCACATCCCAAGGTGGATCGAACGGGTGATTCATCGAGACGACGTCCGTGAACAGATTAGCTGGCGAACCAGTGGAACCGACGCAGTGGAGTGACTGGGCGCGCTAGCGGGCGTATGGACGCTCCGTTCGACCCGCCGCTCGCGCTCGCGAGCCTCTCGGGTGATGCCGACGCCGAGTGGGCGAGAGCGGGCGCGCAGTACGCTGGGGCGGCGTTCCTCGGCGGTATCGCGCTCGACGAGCCCTCGCGCGCAGCGGCGCGGGACCTCGTGGCGCGCGACCGGAACGAGTTCCTCCCCGACGACCCGTTCGCGTGGATCGACGACCAGCTCGATGCGCTCGCCGACGTCGACCTCCGGGCGGGCGTGAACGTCCGCGCGACGTCGCCAGCGCCGGTGCGCGAGGCGGCCGCGGTCTGTGCGAGTCACGACGCAGTCGTCGAGGTGAATGCGCACTGTCGCCAGGACGAACTCTGCGCGGTCGGCTGCGGGGAGACGCTCCTCGCCGACACCGCACGGCTCCGCGAGTACGTCGCCGCAGCCGCGGAGACCGGTGCGACCGTCTCCGTCAAGGTCCGCGCCGGCGTCGACGGCGTCGACCTCGCGGCGACCGCACGCGCCGTCGCGGACGCCGGCGCGACCGTCCTGCACGTCGACGCGATGGACAGCGAGCACGCCATCGCGGGCGTCGTCGACGCGGCACCGTCGCTGTTCGTCGTCGCGAACAACGAGGTCAGGGACGAGGCGAGCGTCCGCGAGTACCTCGCCTACGGCGCGGACGCCGTCAGCGTCGGCCGCCCGAGCACCGACCCGGTCGCCCTCGAACGCGTCAGCGACGCGCTCGACGCAGCCCACGCGTCGACGACGTAACCGGTCGGTCACGCTGGCGCACAGACCGAGCCCGCGGTCACGCCGACTCGACGCCCCGGACTCGACCCGCGGTCAGGCCGACTCGACGCCCCGGACCTCGAACCGTGCACCGCCGAGGTCGGAGTCCTCGCGGACGTCGACCGTCCAGTCGTGCGCGTCCGCGATGTCCGAGACGATGGCGAGTCCGAGCCCCGTTCCGTTTCCGTCAGTGGTCACGCCCGGCTGGAACAGCGACGCCTCGACCGCCTCGTCGAGTCCGGCCCCGTCGTCGGCGACGTAGAACCCGTCGTCGTCGCGTAGTCCGGCCACGACGACGCGCTCGCCGCCGTGCTCGACCGCGTTCCGCACGAGGTTCTCGACGAGCCGCACGAACGACCCCTCGTTCGCCTCGACGACCGCGTCGTAGTCGACGGTCACCTCCACGTCCTCCGTATCGACCGTCTCCACCGCCAAGTCAACGACCGACGCGCTCGAAACGGGCGCGGTCTCGACGTCGCTCCCGCCCCTGGCGAGCGCGAGCACGTCGTCGACGATGCGCTCCATGCGGTCGTGCGCCGTCCGTATCGTGTCCAGGTGCTCGCGGCCGTCCGCGTCGACGTGCTCGGCGAGCACCTCGACGGTCCCCGACGCGAGACTCAGCGGGTTCCGGAGGTCGTGACTGAGGACGCTCGCGAACTCCTCCAAGCGCTCGTTCTTCGCCTCCAGCGCCTCGCGGTGCTCGACGCGGTCCGTCACGTCGAACGCCACGCCGACCACCTGGCTCACGTCGCCGTCCTCGAGGACGGGTTCGTAGCGCGTCTCGAACGTCACGTCGCCGACGGTGATCGTCGACTCGGCGGACGACCCGGCGAGCGCGCTCTCGTAGTTCTCGAGGACCGCCTCGTGCTCGCCGTAGACGTCGTAGATGGACTCGCCGACGAGCTCACCCGGCTCGATACCCAGGCCGTCCAGGCCCGCGCCGACCGACCGCGTGAACACGCCGTCCGCGTCGACGGTGAACGCCACGACCGGGAAGTGCTGCACGATGGTCTCCAACTGCTCTTTGCGTTCGCGGACGCGCTTCTCGCGAGTCACGCGCTCCGTGATCTCCTGGCCGAACCCGACGCCGAACTGGCGGCCGTCGGCGTCCTCGTAGCTCGCGACGTGCATCTCGTAGGGTATCCGTTCGCCGTCGGCGGTCAACAGCTCGCCGTCGTACCGCACGGACCCGCCGTCGCGGACGGTCCGGACGTCCTCCTCGACGCGGTCGTGGTACTCCGGCGGGACGAACTTCCCCGGCGATGCGCCCGCGAGCGCGTCGGCGTCGTACCCCGTGACCGCCTCCATGCTGTCGTTCCACTCGACGAGTCCGTCGTCGACCTGGAACACGAAGAACACGCCGTCGAGCGCCTCCAGGAGCGACCGCGTGAAGCCATCCCGTCGGACGACCTCGTGGTGCTCGGTCGCGGTGCGTTCCGCGGTGACGTCGTCGATGACGACCTGTGCGGCCGGTCGGCCCTCGTACTCCACGGGCGCGGACGTCACGACGCCGTACTTCGAGTCGTCGTTCTCGGTGAGGAACCGCGTCTCGACCGCGTTCGGGGTTTCGCGCTCCTCGAGGACGGCGCGGACGCGTTCGGCGGCGCGGTCGCGGTCGGCGGGATGGACGAGCGCCGCCGCGGACTCCCCGAGGAGGTCCGTCTCGTCGTCCGCCGCGAAGAACTCGACGCAGGCGTCGTTCGCGTACCGAACCCGGAGCGCGTCGTCGACGATCCCGATGGGGACCGGCGCGGTGTCGCACACGCGCTGGAAGCGCGCTGCGGTTCGTTCGACCTCGCGTTCCGCACGCATCGCGTCGACGGCGTTCCGGACGCGGTTCGCGAGCACCTCGAACCGGTCGCTCCCCCCACCCTTCGGGACGTAGTCGGTCGCACCGGCGGCGATAGCGTCGCTCGCAACCGTCTCGGAGCCTTCCCCAGTGAACAGCACGAACGGGAGTTCCGGATGGGTCTCTCGGACGCGTTCGAGGAACTCGAGGCCGTCCATCGCTGGCATCTGGTAGTCGCTGACGATGCAGTCCACGTGCGCGTCGTCGAGGACGTCGAGTCCGGCGGGCGCGCCGACGGCGGTGGTGACCTCGAAGTCGTCGTCGACCCGCTCGAGGGACGTCGCGGTGAGGTCGAGCAGTTGCTCGTCGTCGTCGACGTGGAGGACCCGTACCGCGTCGGTCGTCGCGTCTCGCCACCCAGCCATCTCCCTAGACGAAATCGAGGCGGCGAGTAAACGCTTGGGGGGAACCCAGTGAGGTCCTGCATGGACGCACAAGCCCCTGGGGTGGGGGTGCGTCGGCAGGTGGTGCCGGCATCCGCCGGAGTTTTTCGCGGGGCACGCGAACGGTCTCTCGTGCATTCGACAGCGGCGAACGCCGAACTCGCGCTCCTCGTCGAGGTCGCGGGCACGCCCAAGCCCGGGAACGTCGACCGCGAGCGCGACCTCGCGGACCTCCGGTTCGAGCAGTTCCTCGCCGGTGCCGTCGGCGCGCGCCCCGGACTGGACGCGTGCTGCGACCCGAACTTCGGGCTCGGCGACGGGTTCGAGCGCGCGGTGGCGGGGATGAGCGACCGCGCCGAGACGAACACGCAGTTCGGCGCGCTCCTCGTGCTCGCGCCGCTCGTGCGGACCGCAGCGACCGGCGAGCTCTCCCGGGACCGCGTCCGCGACGTCGTCGCGGCGACGACGGTCGCCGACGCCGCCGCGTTCTACCGGGCGTTCGACCACGTCGACGTCTTCGTCGGCGACCCGCCCGCGGACGCCCCCGAACTGGACGTCCGCCGCGGGAGCGACGCCGTCCCGGCCGTCGAGGACCGCGGGCTCACGCTCGCCGACCTCATGCGCGACAGCGCGGACCGCGACGGCGTCGCCGCCGAGTGGACGACCGGGTTCGAGCGGACGTTCGCGGCCGCCGACCGCATCGCCGCCGCGGACGGCTCCCTCGGCGAGCGCGCCGCCGACGCCTTCCTCGCCCTCCTCGCCGCCGAACCCGACACGCTCGTCGCCGAGAAACACGGCGACGACGTCGCCCGCGAGGTCACCGACCGCGCCGCCGAACTCCGCGAGGACGCCGCTCCCTGCGCGCCGGACCGGGACGCGGTCACCGCGTTCGCCGAGGACCTCGTCGCCCGCGGCGTCAACCCCGGGACGACCGCCGACCTCACCGCCGGCGCGCTGTTCGTCGCGCTCGAACGCTACGGGGTGACGCCGTGACCGACACCGAACGGAACTTGGAGTCCGACCCCTGGCCGACGCGCTTGCGGGGCGTCACCGAGACGGTGGTGGCGACGCTCGGCCCGAACGACCGCTGGAATCAGGCCGCGCTCGGCGTGCACGCCGACGGCCCGGCGTCGACCCGCGACGACGACGGTCGACTGCACGCAGTCACCGCGTTCACGTACGGGAACACGCGAACGCGCCGGAACCTCCACGGCCGCGGCGGGGGCGTCGTCCAGTTCACGACCGACGCCGTCGACTTCACGAACGCGGCGCTCGACGTCTTCGAGACCGACGACCCAGTGCTCGAGTCGGCGGACGCGTGGGTGCGCGTCGACGCGACGCAGGTCGACGCGCGCGACGAGGACGGGACGCGCATCGAGACGTGGCGCCTCGACCCCGTCGAGTCGGCGGTGCGGCGACGCGTCGTCCCGGTCGTCAACCGCGGGCACGCCGCGGTCGTCGACGCGACCGTCGCCGCCTCGCGCCTCGGCGTCCCCGGGTTCGACGACGACGCGCTCCGCGAGCGATTGGAGCGCGCCGTCGACGTCGTCGCGACCTGCGGCGGCGCGCGCGAACGCGAAGCCATCCGCCGCTGCGCCGCCCTCACCGACGACTGGACGCCCACAGGCGACCTCCCAGAGGACTGACCGGGGCGGTCGAGCCGGTCGCGGCGCACCCGGGGCACCCGCCGTGGCGAATCCGCACGACGCCCGGAGAACGAACCCTTTTTGGGGGCGAACGGGGAACGAATCGGTATGGCCATCAAACCCGACTACGTCAAGAAGACGGGTACCATCCTCCTCGAGCAGTACCCGAAGGCGTTCACGACCGACTTCGAGACGAACAAGGACAGCGTCGCGAAGCTCACGAACATCGAATCCAAGGGCGTCCGCAACCGCGTCGCGGGCTACGTCACGCGCAAGAAGAACACCGCCGCGGCCGAAGCGTAACGCGCCGTTTCTCTCGAGTTCCCCGCGACCGATAGCGACAGCGCCGCGAAACGTCGACCGGTACGCGTCGATTCCGGTCGCGGTCGACGCCCCCGAGGCCTGCCGCGGGCGACACGCTTACGCGACGAGGGGCGCTCGCGTGCCGCATGGACGAACGACAACTCGGTTCGACGGGCGAGTCGGTGACAGCGGTCGGCCTCGGCACGTGGCAGATAGGCGGCGCGTGGGGTGACGTCCCAGAAGAGCAGGGACGTGACGTCGTCCGCGCCGCGCTCGACGCGGGCGTGACGTTCCTCGACACCGCCGACGTCTACGGCGACGGGCGGAGCGAGTCCCTCATCGCGGACGTCCTCGCCGAGCACGACGCCGATCCGTTCGTCGCGACGAAGGCCGGGCGACGCCTCGACCCGCACGTCGCCGACGACTACGACCTCGCGCACCTCCGCGAGTTCGTCGACCGGTCGCGCGAGAACCTCGCTGTGGAGACGCTCGACCTCCTCCAGTTGCACTGTCCGCCCACGCACGTCTACTACCGACCCGAGACGTTCGACGCGCTGGAGACGCTCGTCGACGAGGACCGCATCGCGCACTACGGCGTCAGCGTCGAACGCGTCGAAGAAGGGCTGAAAGCGATCGAGTATCCGGGCGTCGAGTCCGTCCAGATCATCTTCAATCCGTTCCGGCAGCGGCCAGCAGAACACTTCCTCGACCGTGCCGCCGACGAGAACGTCGGCGTCATCGTGCGCGTGCCCTACGCCTCGGGCCTCCTCACGGGCGCGCTCTCCGCGGACGACGAGTTCCCCGAGAACGACCACCGGAACTTCAACCGCGACGGCGAGGCGTTCGACGTCGGCGAGACGTTCGCCGGCGTCCCCTTCGAGACCGGACTGGAGGCCGTCGACGAACTCCAATCCCGCGCCGGCGTCGAGGACCTCGCGAGCTTCACGCTCCGGTGGATACTCGACCACGACGCCGTCACGACCGTCATCCCGGGCACGACGACGCCCGCGCACGTCCGGTCGAACGTCGCCGCCGCCGACCGCGCCGCGCCGACCGCCGAGGAGCGCGCCGCCGTCGACGCCGTCTACGACGAGTACGTCCGCGAGCACGTCCACCACCGCTGGTAGCGCGACCGACCGCGGTCGACCCACAACTGGGGGTCAGCGCGCGCCGACGTTCTCCTGGCTCTCGAAGCTGTCCGGGTCCGGTTCGATGTTCGCGTACTGGACCGCTTGCCGGCCGAGCGTCCGCACGCGCTCCGCGAGGCCGTCGTCGACGAACGCGCCGTCCTCGAACGCGTCGTAGGCCTTCGGTATCGCGGCCTGATGCGGGATGACCCACGCGTCGAGCGCGCGGCAGACGGACCGCAGGTGCTCGAGCGCGGTCACGGGGAACCCGCCGCCGGCCACCGCCAGGAGACCGACGGTCTTGTCCTCGAACTCGTCGAACCCGCAGTAGTCGAGCGCGGTCTTCAGCGGCGACGAGTACGACCCGTGGTACATCGGCGTCCCCAGGAGGATGGCGTCCGCGGACGCGACCGTCTCTCGCAACTCGTCGGCGTCCCCGGCGTCGTCCGCGTCCGCGTCGAACACCTGGAGGTCGAGTGCGCGGAGGTCGACGAGCTCCGTGCTCGCGCCCGCCTCACTCGCCGCATCCAGCGCGACCTCGAGCGCGGTCCGCGTGTGACTCGCGTCCCTGAGACTCCCGCATAGCGCGACGACGTGCACGTTCTCAGCCATGGAACGACCGTCGACGGCCGACCTGAAAAACCCACTGTCGACGCCGGGTCGTGGCCGTCGCCGCACCCGGCGACGACGACCCTACAGCGGCATCTCGTCCGCGCGCTCGAAGTAGTCGTCGACGAGCGCGTCACCCCACGAGAGCGCGCTCTCCGTGTCGTTCTTCACGAGCGCCGCCATCCCCGTCCCGTCGTAGACGCCCATCGCCAGCACCCGCGACCCGTCCTCCCGCTGGAGGACGCTCACGCCCACCATCGGGAGCGACTCGATGCGATGCACCGCCACGCGGCCCGTCTCGACCGCCCGCTGGATGGGCTCGCGGTGCGTCGTCGTCAGCTCCGCGAGCGCGTCGTCGCTGAACGCGAACTCGGCGGTCATCCCCGCGTCGACGACGCGACGCTCGAACACGTCGACGTACGCGCCGTACGCCGTCGGCGAGAACCCGCGCGCGTGCTCGGCGTCCTCGACGATGTCGAGGAACGCCCGCACCGGGCGGTCGGGTGCCGACGACGCCGCGCGAATCACGGTCGCGTCCTCGAGCACGTCCGGGTGCGCGAACTCGCGAGACGGCAGCTTCGCGACGACGTCCCGCGCGTCACACATCGCGTCCAGTCGCGACGCGAACCGCTCGTAGAGGTCGACCGCAACCTCGCCGCACGTCGTCAACTCGTAGCCGCCCTCACCGCGCTCGACGAGCGCCTGCGTCCCCAACTGGCGTATCGTGCGGTCCACCGTCGACCGAGCCACGTCCAGCTCCCTCGCCAGCTCGGGCTTGCGGCACGCGCTATCGTCGAGCGCTTCGAGCACCTCGCGCCGGCGAGTGAGCGTCCGCACGAGCTCGTCGCGCTCACCCGGATTCATACCCAGCATGTTCGTCGGCGCGTTCTTACGCCTTACGGCAGTTCACTCGAACCGTCGCTCGGGGTGGAAGACGTAGCTGTGGCGCGCGTCGCTGTCGTAGAGGAGCGCGTCGTCTGGCAACCCGAGGAGGGTCGCGACGAGGTAGACGTCGCCCGCGGCGCCGGCAGTGTTGAACAGCAGGCCGACGAACGCCACGAACGCGACGGTCGAGTCCGGAACGAAGAGCGCCGCGAGGAGGACGGCGTCGACGACGACGAGCGGTGCGATGCCGACGACGAGGTTGTGGTCTCGACGCTGGAACTGGTGGAACGCGGCGGCGTAGAACGCGCCCATCCCGACGAGCACGCCGTAGGAGACGTCGTACCCGAGGAGCCGATACGCGAGCCCGTGCACGAACTCGTGGAGGACGGTGACGCCCACGACGCCGAACGCGAGCGCGAGCGCGAGGACGCTCACGTTCGTCGTGAACGTCACGCTGTCCGCGGTCTCCTCGACCGCGAACGCGGTCGCGAGCGCGTCGGGCCCCTGCGCGACGTAGAGCACCCACCCGAACGCGAGCAGCGACAGAACCGTCAGCGTCCCCACGAGCACGACGAGCACGACGGTCGGGTACCGGAACTCGACGGGGTCGGCGTACCCGACCGGCGTCGCCGGGAGCACGGTCGCGTCAGGGTCGTGCTCGCTCGCCACCTCGTCGGGGACGCGGTCGCGCGGGCCGTCACGACCGTCCTCGACGTCGGCCATACGCTGACAGATACGGGCCGCGTACTAATGCGTCCTGCACGGGTTACACGCGCGCTCGCTCGTGCCGCATCGATGCGGTGCCGCCGAGGCCCGGAAGCGACATCCATTCGTCGAGCTCTGGGCGTGCTCTCGACCGGGACCCGGCGAGCAGTACGTTAATCTCGACTCGCGATGAACGTTCCCTCATGCCCGAACGCGTGCTCGTCGCCTTCGACGGTTCTCCACTCTCCGAACGAGCGCTCACGTACGCGATCGAGACGTTCCCGGGTGCATCGCTCACCACGATATACGTCATCAGTCCCTTCGACGCCGTCCTTGACGTGGAGGCTGGCGGCCTCCCGGTCGCCGAAGACTGGTACGACGACGCGACGGACCGAGCGGCCAGCATCCACTCGCGAGCCAGGGACGTCGCCGCCCCTCACGACGTCGACCTCGACACCGTCACGGAGGTCGGAAAGCCGGCGCGAACGATCCTCGAGTACGCCAGAGAGCACGACGTCGACCAGATCGTCATGGGGAGTCACGGCCGTTCGGGACTCGACCGGACGCTCCTGGGGAGCGTCGCCGAGACGATTACGCGTCGCGCACGGTTCCCGGTGACGGTCGTCGGATGAGCCGCTCGAATCAACGCCGTACCGATCCGCCAGGCTCGGACCGCGACGTGACCGACCCGGACTCGCCCGCCCCAGCGACGTGCACCGTCCGGATAGCGCGACGCGGCGGTCGTGGCGAAGCCGGTGCACGAGCACTCGAACGCCACCTCCGGGAGACCAGCGGCGTCCACGACGTCGACGTGTCGTTCCGAACGGGGAGCGTTCGGATAACGTACGACGAGCAGGTCACCTCCGAGCGCGACCTCCGGGCCGCGGTCCGCGACCGGAACGTCTCCGTCGACGACGACGCCGAGTCGACGGGCGACGAAGCGACCTCGCGGTCGGAACTCAGGCGCGAGGGCGCGTTCGTCGCGCTGACGTTCGCCGGGATGGTGACGGGGCTGGCGACCGGCTGGCTCGGCGGCCCACAACTGCTCGCCTGGGCGGGCTACGGCGTTGCGTACGTCTTCGGTGGCTGGTACGGACTGGTGGGCGCCATCGAGACGCTCCGTCATCGCGCGGTCGACATCGACCTCCTGATGATCGTCGCGGCCCTGGGCGCGCTCTCGATCGGCGCCCCGTTCGAGGGCGCGATGCTCCTCTTCCTGTTCTCGCTCTCGAACACGCTCCAGCACTACGCCATCGGTCGGTCGCGTCGAGCGATCCGGTCGCTCGTCGAGATGCGACCGGAGCAAGCGCAGGTGCTGCGCGACGGCGAGGAGGTCACCGTCCCGATAGACGAGGTCGCCGTCGGCGACGTGTTCGTCGTCCGGCCCGGCGACAGGATTCCGCTCGACGGCGTCGTCGCGGACGGCGAGGGCTCCGTGGACCAGGCGTCGCTCACCGGCGAGTCCGTGCCCGTCCCGAAGGCGCCCGGCGACGAGGTGTTCGGTGGCACGATGAACGAGAGTGGGAGCCTCGAGATCGAGGTGACGCGGCAGGCACACGAGTCGGCCATCAGTCGCCTCATCACGATGGTCGAGCGCGCGCAGAGCGAGAAGGCGCCGACGCAGCGCCTCATCGACCGCCTCGAACAACCGTACGTCCTCGGCGTGTTCGCGCTCACGACCGCGGCCATCGCCGTACCGATGGCGCTCGGAGGCGAGTTCGCGGCGACGTTCTACCGGGCGATGACGCTCATGGTCGCCGCGTCGCCGTGCGCGGTCGTCATCTCGACGCCCGCGGCGGTACTGTCCGCGATCGCGTCCGGCGGCCGCCAGGGCGTCCTGTTCAAGGGCGGGGAGCACGTCGAGACCGCGGCTCGCATCGACGCGGTCGCGTTCGACAAGACCGGGACGCTCACGCGCGGGGACACGACGCTGACGGACGTCGTCGTCCGCGAGAACGGCGTCGACGACCCGCCGACGGAAGACGAGGTGCTCTCGGTCGCGGCCGCGGTCCAGGCGCGCTCCGAGCACCATCTCGCTCGAGCGACCGTCGCGGCCGCGGACGACCGGTCGCTCGCGGTCCCCGACGCTCAGCGGTTCCAGTCCGCCGCCGGGAAGGGCGTCAGTGCCGAGGTCGACGGGGAGACCATCCACATCGGGAACCGGAGCTACGTCGAGACCGTCCTCGATGACGCGACGATCGGCGGCGTCGAAGCGGGCTTCGAGCGGCTTCGCGAGATGGAGGCCGCGGGGAAGACGGCCGTGCTCGTCGTCCGAGAGCGAGACGGCGACCACCGCGTCGTCGGGTGGCTCGCGTTCACGGACGCGGTGCGTCCCGACGCCGCCCAGATGATAGCGGACCTCCGGTCGCTCGGCGTGGAGCACATCGTCATGCTCACCGGCGACAACGAGCGCGTCGCCCAGCGCATCGCCGACGAGGTCGGTATCGACGAGGTCCAGGCGGCGCTCCTGCCCGAGGAGAAGGTCGAGACCATCGAGACGCTCGTCGAGCGACACGAGAACGTCGCGATGGTCGGCGACGGCGTCAACGACGCACCGGCGCTCGCCACCGCCACCCTCGGCATCGCGATGGGCGGTGCCGGGACCGACGTCGCGCTCGACACCGCCGACGTCGTCCTGATGGGCGACGAACTCGACAAGATACCGTACGTGCTCGGTCTGGGCCGGAAGACGCGCCGGACGCTCACCGTCAACCTCGCGATCGCCTTCGGCGCGATCGGCGTGATGGTCGGCGCGATCCTCCTCCAGGGAATCCCGCTCCCGCTCGCGGTCATCGGGCACGAAGGGTCGACCGTCCTGGTGTCGCTGAACGGCCTTCGGCTGCTCGGCTTTCGAGGATGACGCGCTCGCTCGGGAGGAATTCGCGTCAGCGCGAGTGTCGTTCGACGAAGCCGTCGTCCTCCACTTCCGCGATGCGGAGACGCGCCAGCGCGTCAGCGACTGGTCAGTAGACGACGGCAACTGAGACCGAGACAGAAGGCACTGCCGCGCATCTAGCCGGACACGATGGTAGCGAACACGTTCCGGACGCTCGCCGACTTCGGCTCCCGGTCCCTCCTCACGCACGCGTTCATGGCTGGGGCGTTCGTCGGCGCGCTCGCGTCCGCTCTCGTCCTCGACGGCCAGCTCCAGGTCGTCTCGTTCGTCGCGTTCGTCAACTTCACCGCCGGCGTCTGGGTGTGTCAAGCGATCCATTCGCTCGGGAACTCGTACACGGACGACGACTACCAGGGCGTCCTCCGGACCATCCTCGACCATGGCAACTGAAGACCGAACCGTCACTCGCGACGACCGCCTCCCAGTCGGCCGGTTCGGGCGCATCCTCGTCCTGGTCGCGTTCGTCAGCGCGAGCTTCATCGTCGCGGCGAACGCCGTCCTCTCTGGGACACTCCTCGCCATCGCCGTCGTCGTCGTCGGCTCCATCGCGATGGTCACCGCGATGGTCGGGTTCCTGATATCAGTCGCCAGCTACGTCGACGAGTGACGGACGGCCGGAGCGCGCTCGTGCTCCCCCCGTGCGGTGCTTGCCGAGGACGGGTGCGTCCGGACTACTGGCGCTCCCCGCAGATGTCAGCGCACGCGTTCAACACGTCGATTCGACGCGAGCGGGGTTCGCTACTTCCGGAGTCGCGCGGTCGCGTCCACGCCCGAACCGTCTAGGTCGACGAGGCCGTCGTCGTCGAGGTCCGCGAGGAGCCCCCGCAGCCACTCGCGGCCGTACTCGCCGTCGGGCGCGTAGTCCACGCGAATCCGCGGGCCGAGTTCGTCGAGCGCGAGCTCGCCGTGCTCGCCGAGGACGTTCACGACGCGCCCGCGGAACTGGCGGCGCGACCCCTCGAAGCTCGGCTGCGTCGGCACGTCCGGCGCCGTGAAGTCTCCGGATTCGTAGGCGTGACACCACCGCCGCCACGGACACCCCGCCTCGTCGCACGACGGCGTCTTCTCGCACGCGACCCCGCCGAGCTCCATGATGGCGTTGTTCCACACGCGGGACTCGCCCGCCGGCATGAGGTCGCCCGCCGCCGCCTCGAACGCGTCGTCGTCGTCCGGCACGTCGAACGCCCGATACAGGACGCGTTTGACGTTCGTGTCCACGACCGCGTCACCCTGGTTGAACGCGAAGCTCGCCACCGCGTTCGCCGTGTACGGCCCGACCCCCATCAGCTCCTGGAGGCCTTCCGGTGTCTCCGGGAACTCGCCGTCGTGCTCGCTCACGACCTGATTCGCGGCCTCGTGGAGGTACTTCGCGCGATTGTTGTACCCCAGCGAGTGATTCGTCCAGAACCCGACGACGTCCCCGCGGTCCGCGCTCGCGAGCGCCTCGACGTCCGGCCACTCCTCGAGGAAGTCCTCCCAGGCGTCGACGACCCGGTCGAGCTGGGTCTGCTGACTCATCACCTCCGACACGAGTATCTCGTAGGCGTCCTCCGTCCGCCGCCAGGGATAGTCGCGGTGGTCGCGCTCGTACCACTCCACGAGCGCGTCCTGCACCGCCTCGACGTCCGCGGGGAGCGACCACGACTCCGCCGCGTCGCCCTCGTCGTCACCTGCACTCATTTATCCCGACTCGGGAACCGACCGACAAGGGACTGCCGGTCTCGGACACACGAACCGCGCTCCGCACCGGCGCGCGACGCGGTCGCCGACGCCCGGCGTGAGTGGAGCGAAAGGCGTAGGCGTCCACGGCCCGCACCTGACAGCATGAGTCTCGACGACCTCGCCGACGACGTCCAGCAGACCGCAGACGACCTGGAGACCGCGACCTTCCACCTCGACGCCGAGGCGCGCACGGAACTCGCGATGCTCGCGGCCGCGATGGACAACGACGACCCGAGCGTCCTCATCGAGCGCGCCATCCACGCGCTCTTCCAGCAGACCGTCGACGCCGGAAAGCTCGACTTCCACCTGCGCGCGAACTACGACGTCACGTACGACGAGTACCTCTCCGGGATGACCTACGACGAGATGACCGGCGGGTCGACGTACCCGACCGACGACGGCGACCGCCGCTACCAGTTCTAGTCGACCCGACGACGGCGACCGCCGCTACCAGTTCTGAGCGACACGACGACTCCCCTGCTTCTCGAGTGCGTTCCCGACCGGGGGCGCCTACATGTGTTCCTCTTCGAGCACCCATCCGATGGCGCGCTTGTAGTACGTGAACATCTGTTTGACGCCTTCGTGATTCATGTCCTCGTCCTCGAGTTGCTCGGTGAGGAACTCGTACTGCTCGCGGATCTCGTCTTCGTCTCGCATACGCCCGGGTTACGGTCGCGGGGACAAAAGTCCAACCACGCGACCGCGACGCTTTTGCGGGCGCCGCCGGTAGGGCGAGTCGAATGGAGTTCGCAGCGTTCGCAGACCGGGCTCGCGCCATCGAGGAGACCGACGGGGACCTTGCGGTGGTCGCGGCGGTCGCCGACCTGTTCGCGGCCGCGGACGACGACCTGGAGACGCTCGCGCGGTTCGTGCAAGGTCGCGCGTTCCCGGCGTGGGACGACCGGAAGCTCGACGTCGGCCCGTCGCTGTGTCACGAGGCGCTCGCACGTGCTGCGGGGCCGAACGTCACCGCGGACGACGTCGAGGACCGGCTCGCGGACGTCGGCGAAATCGGTGCGGTCGCCGCGAGCCTCGACCTCGACGGCCAGCAGGGCTTGAGCGCGTTCGGCGCGGGCGGCGGCGACGACCTCTCCGTCGCGGACGTCCACGAGGCGTTCGTCGCCATCGCCACGGCGAGCGGGAGCGGGTCCGCGGGCGCGAAAGCGGACCACCTCTTCGGGCTGTTCAACCGCGCCAGCTCGGCGGAAGCGCGGTACATCGCGCGGCTCGTGCTCGGCGAGATGCGTATCGGCGTCGGCGACGGCACCGTCCGCGACGCCATCGCCGCCGCGTTCCTCGCTGACGACGAGAGCGTGGAGAAGAACGAGGAGGAGGACGACGGTGAGGACGACGACGGCGCGCAGTTGACGCTCTCTGAGCTCGGCGAGGACGCGGATGCCGTCGAGGACGACGAGACCGAGGCGTTCGAGCGTCCGCCCGAGGACGCGGTGACGGCGGTCGAGCGCGCGCTCCAGGTGTCGAACGACGCGGGACGGGTGGCGGCGGTAGCGCGTGACGCGGGCCGCGACGGGCTCGGGAACGTCCACCTCGAGGTCGGGCGTCCCGTGGGTGCGATGCTCGCGCAGGCGGGAGCCATCACGGACGCGGTCGAGGCGTGGGACGCGGTCGCCGTGGAGACGAAGTACGACGGCGCTCGCGTCCAGGTGCATCACGACCCCGGCGGTGAGACGCGGCTGTTCTCGCGGAACATGGAGGACGTCACGGACGCGCTCCCCGAGATAGTCGAGTTCGTCGCGGACCGCGTCGACGTCCCGGTCATCCTGGACGGCGAGGCGCTCGCGGTCGACGACGACGGCGACCCGCTCCCGTTCCAGCGCGTCCTCGAACGATTCCGACGGAAGCACGACGTCGCTCGCGCCCGCGAATCCGTCGCGATGGAGTTGCGTGCGTTCGACTGCCTGCATCACGACGGCGAGGACCTCCTCGACGCGCCGCTGTCCGAGCGACAGGCGAGACTCGAGACGGTGCTCTCGGAGGGCGTCTCCGAGTCGTTCGTGACGACCGACGCCGACGAGATCGGCGAGTTCGAGGTCGAGGTGCTCGACGAGGGGCACGAGGGGATCATGCTGAAGGACCCGGAGTCGACGTACTCCGCGGGGAAACGCGGCCAGGAGTGGCTGAAGCGCAAGCCCGACGTGGAGACGCTCGACGTCGTCGTCACCGGCGCGGAGTGGGGGGAGGGCCGGCGCGCGAACGTCTTCGGGACGTTCGAGGTCGGCGTGCACGTCGCCGAGCGCGATACCGCGGCCGAGGACGGGAGCGAGTACGCGACCGTCGGGAAGGTCGCCACGGGAATCACGGACGCGGAACTCGACGCGCTCACCGAGCGGTTGCGCGAGCACGTCGCGACCGAGGACGGCCAGACCGTCCGGTTCGAGCCCGCGGTCGTGTTCGAGGTCGGCTACGAGGAGATACAGACGTCGCCGACCTACGACTCGGGGTACGCGCTCCGTTTCCCGCGGTACGTCGCCGTCCGCGAGGACAAATCGCCCGACGACGCCGATTCCTTGGAGCGCGTCGAGCGCCTCGCGAGCGAGTGACCGGCCGCGGGTCGCGAGGGCGACCGCCGCCAGTGTCAGCGTGTGCCAACACGCCCCGAACGGCCACAATCGTAATGTGGCCAGCTATCGGGTTCTCTATCCAGAGAGGAATGATTCCGGGGGAGACACTCGACGAACGCGACCGGGGGGTCGCGGCCGTCGGCGACGGGAGTAGTCCGCATCGTGCAGCCGCGAACCGACTGGCGCGAGCGTTCGACGCGCACCTCGACCGCGAGGACCTCGCGGACTGCTCGCGCGTCGTCGTCCACGAGACCGAGAGTGCGCGCTACGAGTACGTCGACGGCGTCCACTACGTCACGGGCGTCGACGACGGCGTCCGCGAGCGCATCGAGCGGTTCGTCGACGCGCGCGACCTGGAGGTCGTGATGGACGGCCACGTCGGGTTCGCGTTCAAGCACTCGCGACCCGATGGGGCCGCTGACGCGCACGTCGCGGGCGCCGTCGTCGAACTCGCGTTCGAGGTCGCGTTCACGGACCTCGACGACGTCGTCGAGGTCGTCGACGGCGCGACCGAGATCTCGTGGACGGAACTCGACGCCCGCGCCGCCTGAGGCGACGGGGCTTTCGAACAGCGTTTCTCGGCGTCGACCGCGTCCGTCAGTCCTATCCACGGCACTCGAGTACGGTCACGCATGACCGTCACGCACGACGACCTGACAGTGGAGTGGCTCGGGTACGCGACGCTCCGGGTCGCGGACGCCGACGAGGACACCGTCGTCTACTTCGACCCCGGCCGGTACGGCGTCCTCACCGGCGAGTGGGAGCCCGATACGCCCGGCGTCGCGCACCCACCAGCGAGGGACTACCGGCCGGAGGACGCGGACGTCGTGTGCGTCACGCACGACCACCACTACGACCCCGACGGTATCCGCCGAGTCGCCGGCGAGGACGCGACGCTCGTCGTCTTCGATGGCGTGAACACGCACCACATCGACCGCGTCGACGACCGCCCCGTCGACCTCGACGTCGACGTCAAGTGGGTCGACGCCGAAGCGGACTTCGCGGTCGGCGACGCCATCCTCCGCACCGTCGCCGCGTACAACACACCTGATGGCCACGTCGACGCCAACGGCGACCCCTACCACCCCGAAGGACGCGGCTGCGGGTTCCTCCTGACGCTCGACGACACGACCGTCTGCTGGCCGGGCGACAGCGACGTCCTCGACGGCCACGCCGAACTGGACGTCGACGTCTTCTGCCCGCCAATCGGCGGGAGCTTCACCATGGACCGCCACGAAGCCGCCGCCCTCGCCGAAGCCATGAATCCCGAGGTCGTCGTCCCCATCCACTACAACACGTTCGCCGCACTCGAGACCGACTCCGGCGCGTTCGCCGACGACCTCGAAGACCGCGGCGTCACGGTGGCACTCGACGAAGCGTAATCGACTGGAGGAGCGTGCGGCCGCACTGAAGCGGGCCTAGCCCGATAGTCGACGCTGGACTTTTCGGTCCATCCGAGCGAGTCCGCTTCTCGATTCGCACCGCGTTCCTACGACCTCCGTCACGAAACTCGTAAGAGAACTCCGTCTCTCGGTGCCGGCATGCCGACCCAAAACGGTCCCCCGAGCGGGTTCCCGACGCCGTCTGCAGGACAGGTACAGGTCCTGCTACTCGGGACCATCCACATGGAGACGAGTCGAATCGACGACGTCCTCGACGACCCTCGGCAGCGACAGTTCGAGGCGCTCGCCGACACGCTCACCGCCTGGAACCCGGACGGCGTGGCCGTCGAGCGAAGCTACGACACCCGCGAGCACGTCGATCGCGTGTACGACGAGTACCGCCGCGGCGACCGCGCGTACGACGCCGAGGAGCACATCGAGCCAGCGCGCAAGTACGTCGACGACCCGACCGCCACCTGCCGGAACGAGACCGTCCAGGTCGGGTTCCGACTCGCGGACCGCCTCGACCACGAGCACGTCCACTGCGTCGACGACCTGATGCCGATGGACGCCCACGTGGACGAGGAACTCGACGACGACTCGTTCGCGTCCCTGGTCGAACGAGGTGCTGCGACGCTCCCCGACTCGCTCGTTCCCGAGCGCGCGGACTGGCTCCCCGAGTGGGAGGCGAGGACCGTCGAGTCCTTCCTCCGCTGGTTCAATCAGCCGGAACGACTGCTCACGGGCGACGAGAACCACTACCTCGCCGCGTTCGGTGGCTTCGAGGAACGATACGGGGGGGCGAAGCTCCTGACGGGGTTGTACGAACGCAACCTCCGGATGGCAGAGAATATCTGGCGGGCCGCTACGGACGACGACCTCGACCGCGTTCTCCTCGTGGTCGGGCAAGCACACGTCCACCTGCTCCGGCACATGCTCGGAACGATGCCAGGGACGTGCCCCGTGAGTCCAGTGTCCGTGCTCGAAGCGTGACGAGGTGCCGCTCTCCATCGGACCCTCGGATGGCAGTGTTGGGGCGTTATCAGTTCTCCTCGTATGAGACGAGGGTGAGCGACATCTCGAGGGTGCCGTCTTCGCCGTAGTACGCGGCGTAGGGTGCGAGGCCGAGGTCGGGCGAGAAGCACGCTTCGTGGAACACCGAGTCGTTGATCTTCATCTCGCTCGTCCAGCAGTCGACGCCGGCGATGGTGTCGGTGCCGGTGACGGCGAAGCTCGCGGAGCCCTGCGGGGTGGAGTACGACCACTTCGTGCCCGTGGAGAGGTCGCGGCCCTCGTACCAGACGGCGGGCTGGGACATCGTCGTCACGAGGACGATGCCGCCGGGGTTCGTGAAGAACTGCTGGGCGACGGTGTCCTTCGTGCCGGTGGCGGTCGTCTCGTAGCGCTCGTCGCCCATCTCGTAGATGAGGGTGACGGTGTACTCGCCGTCGTCGACGGATTCGACGTCCCAGACGATGGTGCCCTCGCCGTCGTCCTCCATGAACACGTCGTACTCGTAGCGAGCGGGCGTGTCGAACGCGAACGGCTCCCATTCCCCGGAGACCGCGTCACCGCCGTCTGAGCTATCCGGTGCGTCGCCGTCGCTCGAATCGCCGCCATCGCCACCGTCTCCCGCGCCGTCACCGGACCCGCCGTCATCGGCGCCGTCGCCACTGCTCCCGTCGGATTCGGGGGCGCCACCGCCGCCGCTGAGGCAGCCTGCGGTGAGGACGAGCAGTGCGACGACGAGGACGAACCTGGCCTTCATGCCAGCTAGACGACGCCAGAAAAGATAATACTACGTATGTGTTGGCTTGGCGTCAGATGACGCCCATCTCGTCGAGGCGCTCCGGGAGATACGTCTCCGTCACGAAGTCCAGCCCGCGCGCCGCCAAGGCCTGCTGCTCCGCCTTCTTCCCGATGTCGAGCTGGAGCTCGATCTGCTCGGTCCAGAACTCGTCCTGGAACCGCGGGTCCTCCAGCTCGCTCTCCAGCGCGTTCACGTCCGAATCACCGAGCGGGTCCGTCGGCAGGTCGTACTCGACGATGTCCTCCGGACGGATACCCACGAACTGCGCCTCCGGCGTCGCCAGGTACTCCGAGAGGTGCGCGGACTTGATAGAGCCATAGGACACCGACCCGAAGATGCGGTACGACCACGGGTCGCCGTCAGTGAACACCATCACCGGCAGCCCGAGTTCGTCGTGCAGGCGCTTCGTGATGCGCCGCGTCGCCCGCGCCGGCTGCCCTTTGAGGTGCACGACCATGCAGTTGTACTCCGTATCGAACCCGTTCTCCACGAGTCGGTCGCGCATCCCACCGGTCTCCACGCACATCACGAAGTCGATGTCGTGGTCGAGGAACTCGATCGTGTCCGGGTTGTTCGGGATCTGGTAGCCGCCCTCGCCGACGTCCTTCTGGCAGTGGATGACGCGCTCGCCGCGACGCGTCTGCTCGCGCAACTCCAGCGGCCCGATGAGCGTCGCCCCGGACTCCTCGGGACGCATGTGGAAGTCCTCCCGCTTCACGTCGCTCACGATCTCGAGGTCCTCCACGAGCTTGTTCGACTCGTCCTGCCCGTTGAACTGCGCCTCCTCGTTGTCCCACGACTCAGAGAGGTAGTACAGTTCACGCAGCGTCGACGAGCGGTCCTCCTCGAGCTGGCGCGCGAGGAACTCGATCGTGTACGCCGCCTTCAGGAGCTTGCGGGCACCACGCACCGAGTTCGCCGACCGCGTCGACGTCCGGTCGCCGTACACCCACACGTGCTTGTCCTCGTCGAAGACGATGTTGCTCTTCGTCCGCGTCGGCAACGTCATCTCCGGGATGTCGCCGCGCTCGAACTGGTCGTAGAACTCCGCCGCCAGGTCCACGAGCTTCTGTCGGGCCTCCGCGTTCGAATCCTGTGTATCGCTCATTGTCAGTCACTCACCGTCAGCTTCGGGCCCTCGACCTCAGAGACCGACAGGTCCAGGGTCGCGTCCGTCTCGACCGTGTACGTCAGGCGGGCCTCCTCGCCCGCCGGGACGTCCGGCGTCCACTTCACGAACCACTCGCCGTCCATCTCGACGACGTTCGCACCGTCGCTCACGTCACGCGGCTCGCGGTCGACGATGTCCGTCACGTCCGGCGACTCCGACCGGTCGGAGTGATTCTCGACCACCACCGTCACCGTCTGCTCGCCGTCGCCCTCGCTCACCTCGCGCTCAACGAGGACGTTGTTCATGATGCGCGCCAAAGCGTCACCGATGTCCGGGTCCGGTCGCCCCGTCACGTCCGCGACCTTCTTCGCCATCACCGGAAGGATGTCCGCGAGGACGTTCTGCTTCTTCTGGCGCTTCCGCATCGACTGCTGCTTCTTGAGATAGGACTTCAGTTCGCGGGCGGCCTCGCGGACCGCGAGCTCGATCTCGTCCTCGATGGCCTCGACGCTCGCGACCGCGTCCTTCGACTCGCTCGTGAACGGCACGTTCGTCGACGCGACGTGCACCATGATCACGACCGGGCCGTTCGGGATGCCGCTCCCGCCGGGCTGGTCGAGGTTGTAGTTCCGCCACCCGATGCCCTTGATCGTTTGCGTGATGGCGCACCCGCCGCGCTTGTAGACGAGCGGCACGCGGTTCGCGAACCGCAGGAGGTCCGCCTGCCCTTCGGCTTCGATGTCGCCACCGTACGCGATGCCGGCCTCCGCGATGAACGGGTCGCCAGCGTGCACGTCCGCGTCGCGCGACGACGACGCGTAGAACTCCGCGTCGTACTCCTTCCGCAGCCCCGCTTCGACCTTGTCCGCGCCGATGGGCGACAGGCACGACGTCGGCGGTGCGATGATGTCCGTCTCCCGCATCCCGTGCACGAGTCGACTGACGGCGTCGCGGTCGCCGACGAGGTCGCTCACGAGCGGTGCGTCGTCCGGCACCGTCCGCATCACGCGCCAGAACGCAGTCGTGACGTTCTCGCGAGCGGTGTCGCCGAACGTCGCGTCCTCACGCTCCTCGGTCATGTCCGCGGACCGGTCGACGAACTCGCGGACCGCGTCGCGCGTGAACCGCCCGCGCCACGCGTCCGCGTCCTCCGGGTCCGGCACGAACTTCTCTGCGAGGCGCTCGGCGAACGCCCGCACCGTCTCGTCGTCCTTGCGCTTCGACGTCGCCTCGTCCGCCAGCGCGTACGCGTCGGCGATGAGGTGCTCGCTCGCGGACTGGTCGGGTTCGTTCGCGTCGAAGCCGGTGATGGCGCGCCACGCCGCGTCCACAGCGTTCTCGCGCACCGTCTCGCCGAAGTTCTTCCCGTACTCGTCCTCGACCGCTTCGGCCTCCTCGTCGACGAACCGTCGGACGTGCTGGTGCGCGACGCGGTCCATCTCCTGCACGCGGTCGGCGACCGCGTCCGCGAACGCCGCCGTCGCGTCCGCGCCCTTGTTCGACACCGCCGACGACACCGCGCGAGCGACGTCGCCGTCCTCGTGACTCGCCGGCGGCGTCCACGCCATCTCCCGCCCGAAGTGCCGGTCGCGGAACGCGTCGATGACCTTGTCCGCGGTCTTCTTCCCGACGCGCGTGAACTCCGTCTGCAGGAACCCCGACACCGTCTGGGAGTTCGTCGCGTCCAGCATCTTCAGGACGTTCCCCAACTCGACGCCGTGGGGATGCGGCTTGATCTCCTCGGTCTCCTCCGGGAGCTCGTCCGTCGCCCGCTCGAACTTGAAGTGCTCCTGGGGCTCCTTCAGCTCCAGGCGAGCGTGCGGGTTCACGACCGCCGTGTGCTTCACGTAGTCGTGGAGCTGCTGGCGAGCGCGCATGTTCCCCTCCATCTCCAGTTCGATACGCGTCCCGTGCGGGCGGTCCCACGACGTCTCGGACTCGTCGCGGATCTCCGGCTCGTTCGTGTCCGTGTCGATGACGAGCTCGAAGTACTGGGCGGTGTCGCTGCCCTGCGTGCGACTCGTCACCTTCGCCGGCTTCCCCGACGTCAACTGCGAATAGAGGACGGCCGCGGAGATACCGATACCCTGCTGGCCGCGAGACTGTTCGCGAGCGTGGAAGCGGCTCCCGTACAGGAGTTTCCCGAAGATCTTCGGTATCTGCTCCTTCGTGATACCGGGGCCGTTGTCCTCGACGACGAGCTTGTAGTAGTCACCGGCCTCCTCGATCTCGACGTAGATGTCGGGGAGGTGCCCGGCTTCCTCGGTCGCGTCGAGCGCGTTGTCCACCGCCTCCTTGACGGCTGTGACGAGCGCTCGGGCGCCCGAGTTGAACCCGAGCATCTGCTTGTTCTTCTCGAAGAACTCGGCGATGGAGATGGCGCGCTGGTTCTCAGCCAGCTCGGCGGCCATCCCCTCGTCCTCGCCGAGTGTCGACTGGAACGAGGTCATTCTGTACGGCCTCATACCTCCCGCGGGATTAAAAGCCGTTCCCTACCCGAGTGAAAGTGAAACGCCGGACGGCAGCGGGCCGAGCGCGGACGCGACGAGTGACTCGCCGCCGGGGGGTGAGGCCCCCAGCCTCGCGTCTGGCGTCGGGCCGTCGTCGTTCGCCCGACGGACTCCGCACGTAATCGTCCCATTCCTGACTGGTTTCCAGGTGGTCGATTCGGCCGCTGGCGACCCCCGAACGCGACCCAGAATCGCCAACGGAGGGCACCATTACGAATCGACTCCCTGCGCACGCTTTTCGGGGCGGTTCACGCGCGTGGGCGAGCGCGCACACGGTACCTTTATCAGTAGGTATCGTCTATGCCTGACCAGGTATTACATGTCCGAAGAAAGTGACTACAGCGCCGGACAGATCCAGGTCCTCGAGGGCCTGGAGGCCGTCCGCAAGCGTCCGGCGATGTACATCGGTTCTACAGATTCTCGGGGGCTACACCACCTGGTGTACGAGGTGGTGGACAACTCCATCGACGAGGCCCTCGCCGGTTACTGCGACTCCATCGACGTGACCATCCACGAGGACGGGTCCGTGACCGTCAGCGACGACGGCCGCGGCATCCCCGTGGACACGCACGCCGAGTACGACCGGCCGGCGCTGGAGGTCATCATGACCGTCCTCCACGCGGGCGGGAAGTTCGACAACAAGTCCTACCAGGTCTCCGGTGGCCTGCACGGCGTCGGCGTGAGCGTCGTGAACGCGCTCGCACAGCGTCTCGAGGTCGAGGTGAAACGCGAGGGCGCGGTCTGGCGCCACGCGTTCGAGCGCGGTGAACCGCAGGGCGACATGGAGCGCGTCCGCGACATGGAGCCGGGCGAGGAGAACGGGACGAGCATCCAGTTCTGGCCCGACACGGACATCTTCGACGAGACCGAGTACAAGTTCTCCACGCTCGCGAACCGCCTGCGCGAGCTCGCGTTCCTGAACTCGGGCGTCGCCATCACGCTCGACGACGAACGCAGCGACAAGTACCAGTCCTTCGAGTACGAGGGCGGCATCCGCGAGTTCGTCGAGTACCTCAACGAGACGAAGACCCCCTTGCACGAGGACGTCATCTACTTCGACGACGAGGAGGCCGTCGACGACGGCGTCATCCAGGTCGAGGTCGCGATGCAGGCGACCGACGAACTCCAGGGCTCGATCCACGCGTTCGCGAACAACATCAACACGCGCGAGGGCGGGACGCACCTGACGGGGTTCAAGACGGCGCTGACGCGGGTCGTGAACGACTACGCGACCGACCAGGGGATGCTGAAGGACCTCGACGAGAACCTCAAGGGCGAGGACATCCGCGAGGGCCTGACTGCCGTGATCTCGATCAAGCACCCGGACCCGCAGTTCGAGGGGCAGACGAAGACCAAGTTAGGTAACGGCGAGGTTCGCGGCGTCGTCGAATCGGCGATGCACGAGAACCTCGACACGTACTTCGAGGAGCATCCCGACAGCGCGAAGCAGATCGTCCGGAAGGCCGTGGAGGCGGCGAAGGCGCGGAAGGCCGCGAAGAAGGCCGAGGAGCTCACGCGCCGGAAGAGCGCGCTCGATTCGACGAGTCTCCCCGGGAAGCTCGCGGACTGCCAGACGAAGGACCCGAAGGAAGCCGAGTTGTTCATCGTGGAGGGCGACTCCGCGGGCGGGAGCGCGAAGCAGGGCCGGAACCCCGAGTTCCAGGCCATCCTCCCACTGGGTGGGAAGATCCTGAACGTCGAGAAGCACCGGCTGGATCGCGTGCTCGAGAACGAGGAGATCAGGAACATGATCACGGCGCTCGGGACGGGCGTCGGCGACGAGTTCGACGCGGACGACGTGCGTTACGAGAAGATCATCTTCATGTGCGACGCCGACGTCGACGGCGCGCACATCCGGACGCTGCTCCTGACGCTGTTCTATCGCTACATGCGGCCGCTCGTCGAAGCGGGCTACGTGTACGCGGCGCAGCCGCCGCTGTACCGCATCCGGTACAACGGGAACACGTACGACGTGATGACCGAAGCGGAGCGCGAGCAGGTCGTCGAGGAGAAGTGTAACGGGAACCCGACGCAGGTCCAGCGGTTCAAGGGCCTCGGCGAGATGAACCCCAAGCAGCTCTGGGAGACGACGATGAACCCCGAGAACCGCGTGCTGAAGCAGATCACGATCGAGGACGCGGCGGCGGCGGACAAGATGTTCTCGGTGCTGATGGGTGACGCGGTCGGGCCGCGCAAGCAGTTCATCAAGGACCACGCGACCGAGGCGGAGTGGGTGGACATATGAGTTCCGAACCAGCAGACGACCCCGACATCGGTGCGGACCGCGTGAAGCACGTCCGCATCGAGGACGAGATGGAGCAGAGCTACATCGACTACGCGATGAGCGTCATCGCGGGCCGCGCGCTCCCGGACGTCCGCGACGGCCTGAAGCCCGTTCACAGGCGCATCCTGTACGCGATGCACGAGATGGGCGTCTCCAGCCGCTCCTCGCACCGGAAGAGTTCGAGCATCGTCGGGGAGACGATGGGTGACTATCACCCCCACGGCGACCAGGCGATCTACGACACCCTGGTGGGGATGGCCCAGGACTTCTCGATGCGGTATCCGCTCGTCGACGGTCAGGGGAACTTCGGGTCGATGGACGGCGACCCGGCGGCGGCGATGCGGTACACGGAGGCGCGGATGGCGCCGATCAGCGAGGAGCTCCTCGAGGACATCGAGAAGGACACCGTGGACTTCTCGTCGAACTACGACGACCGCCTGACGGAGCCGAGCGTGCTGCCGTCGGCGTACCCGAACCTCCTCGTGAACGGGAGTACGGGTATCGCGGTCGGGATGTCGACGAAGATCCCACCCCATAATCTCGGTGAGGTCATCGACGCGACGATCGAGCTCATCGAGAACCCCGACGCGGACGTGTCGGACCTCGTGGAGCACGTGAAGGGCCCGGACTTCCCGACGGGTGCGAACATCGTCGGGAAGAACGCGGTCCGGAAGGCGTACGCGACCGGCCGCGGCCGTCTTCGCGTTCGCGCGGAGTACGAGGTCGAGGAGTGGCAGAACGGCCGGGAGCGCATCATCGTCACCGAGCTGCCGTTCCAGGAGAACAAGGCGCGGATGGTCGAGCGCATCGCGAACGACGTCAACGACGGGAAGCTCGAGGGCATCACGGACCTCCGCGACGAGTCCGACCGGAACGGCGTCCGGGTCGTCATCGAACTGAAGCGCGGCGCGAACGCGGACGTCGTCGAGAACAAGCTCCTCGAGCATCACCTCGAGAAGACGTTCGGCGTCATCAACCTCGCGCTCGTCGACGGCCAACCGCAGGTATTGACGCTCAAGGAGACGCTCGAGCACTACGTCGAGCACCGCAAGGAGGTCGTGACGCGGCGCTCGCAGTTCGAGCTCGACGAGGCCGAGGACCGCGCGCACATCCTCGAAGGCCGCCTGAAGGCCCTGGAGAACGTGGACGACGTCGTCGACCGCATCCAGGACAGCGAGGACCGCGACAGCGCGAAGGCGAACCTCCGGGAGGCCTACGACTTCAGTGAAGCGCAGGCCGAGCACATCGTCCGGATGCAGCTCGGGTCGCTCACGTCGATGGAGCGCGCCGAGATCGAGGACGAGTACGAGGGCGTGATGGAGACCATCGAGTACCTCGAATCCGTCCTGGGGAGCGAGGAGAAGCTCCTCGAGGTCATCACCGACGAGCTCCGCGAGGTAAAGGACGAGTACGACGACGACCGGCGGACGAGCTTCGTCGAGGACACCGGGACGGTCACGCACGAGGACCTCATCCCGGAGGAGGAGGTCGTCGTGGTCGTCACGGAGGACGACTACGTCAAGCGGATGCCCGTCGACCAGTTCGACGCGCAGAACCGCGGCGGGAAGGGCATCATCGGCGCGGACGTCAAGGAGGGCGACCGCGTGTCGAAGGTGTTCCGGGCGAACACGCACGATTACGTGCTCGCGTTCACCAACCACGGTCAGGTCTACCGCCTCAAGACCTACGAGATTCCGGAGGTCTCCCGCACCGCACGTGGGAAGTCCGCGGTGAACCTCCTGAAGCTCGACGACGGCGAGGAGATCACCGCCGTCGTGACGACGGACGAGTTCGAGGACGACGAGTGCGTGACGATGGTCACGCGGAACGGGTACTGCAAGCGCACGACGGGCGAGGACTTCTCGAACATCCTCTCGACGGGTATCATCGCCGCGGACCTCGACGAGGACGACGCGCTCGTCGACGTGGAGGTCACGGACGGGTCGAAGGACCTCGTCATCGCGACCGAGGGCGGGATGACGATCCGGTTCGACGAGCAGGAGGTGCGGACGATGGGTCGGAACGCCCGCGGCGTGCGCGGCATCGACCTCGAGGACGACGACAAGGTCGCGGGCCTGGTCGCGACCGACCACGAGGACGACAAGAGCCTCCTGACCGTCACGGAGAACGGGTACGGGAAGCGCACGCGACTCGCGAACTACCGCCAGCAGGGCCGGTACGGGAAGGGCCTCATCGACATCAAGACGAACGACCGGAACGGTCGCGTGACGAGCGTGAAGGCGGTCGAAGACGACGACGACCTGGTCGTGATGAGCGACCAGGGCCAGATCATGATAACGCACGCGAGCGACGTGAGCCTCGTCGGTCGGAACACGATGGGCGTCACCATCATGGACCTCGACGACGGCGACAACGTCGCGAGCGTCGACGTCCTCCCGGCCGCGACCGGTGCGGCCGACGCCGTGGACGCTGCAGACGACTGACCGACCGGGAGTCCTCCCGGTGTCTTTTCGTGAACGCCTCGAGTAGGCAGCGGCATGGACGTACCCGAGCACCTCGGGCATCACGAGGCCGCGGAGGCCCTGCCGCTCGTGACGGAGTCGGCGGTGGTGACGGAGGTGGCGGCGATGGACGAGAACCGAACCGAAGCCGTCGAGGACGCGCTCGCGGCGCTGTTCGAGCGCAACGGCGTCGGCGACTGGTATCGGGACGCGACGCGCGACGACGACGAGGGCCTGCAGGGGTCGGACGTGGACTGGGACGGCGTCGAGGAGCGGGCCGCCGACGCCGGGTTCGCTGACGCGGATCTGGACGCGCTCGGGGACCTCGTCGCGCGCCACGAGCGCCCGTACCCGTCGCTGCTTCGGGTTCGCGTGCGCGTCGACGACGACGTCGAGTTCTCGTTCGCGCCCGGCCAGTACGCGACCGTGACGTTCGACGGGCACCCGCGGCCGTACTCCATCGCGAGCTCGCCGACCGCCGACGAACTCGAGTTCTGCATCCGCAGGGTCCCCGGCGGGACGCTCACGAGCGACGTCTTCCAGTACCTCGAGGTCGGCGATACTGTCACGGTTCGGGGCCCGAACGGCGAGATGGTACTCGACGACCCGAGCGAGCGCGACGTCGCGTTCCTCGCCACCGGCACGGGCGTCGCGCCGTTCAAGTCGATGGTGGACTACCTCTACGAGACCGGGCGGCACGTCGTCGACGGGCACGAGCGCGACGTCTGGCTGTTCCTCGGCGCCGCCTACGAGGACGACCTCGCGTACCGCGACGCGTTCCGCGCGCTCGACCGCGAGCACGACGGCTTCCACTTCGTGCCGACGCTCACGCGCGAACGCCACCTCGGCGAGTGGCGTGGCGAGACCGAGTACGTCCAGCGCGTCCTCCTCAAGTACGTCGCCGACGACGCCGTGGACGCGAGCGCGCTCCCCGACGGCCTGCGCGAGTACGCGACCGGGGAACCCGCGCTCGACGTCGACGCGCGTATCGACCCCGAGAACGTCGACGTGTACGCCTGTGGCGTCACCGCGATGGTCGAGCAACTCGTCGACGCGACGCGCGCAATCGGCGTCCCCGACGACCGAACGCAGTTCGAGGGGTTCGGGTAGCGCCAGCGCGACTCCGCCGGTGCGTCAGGCGCTTTCGTGTCACCCGAGTAGGGCTCCGGAGAGGACGTAAAGCGGTATCGCCGAGAACAGCGCGCCGAAGAGGAGCGACCCGACCCCGAGCTTGAGGTGCCGCCACTCGGCCTCGCCTTCGCCGGCGTCCGCGACGACGAACGGCGCGCCGAACAGGCTCCCGAATCGACCGCCGTCGTTCGCGTCCACGACCGTCGGCGACTCGCCGTCGACGGCCGTCGTCGGCTCCGCGCGTCCCGCCGCGTACGCGCTCTCGCCGGGGTCGAGGCGGCGCTCGGTGAACCGATGCCGGTCGCCGCCGATGGAGATGCCCGCGACGTCGAACGACGCGGTGTCGTGGTCGAGGTCGTCCTCCCGTGCGAGGAACGCCCGGACGCGCGCCGGCGGCTGCTCGTCGTTCCCGACGACGATCCGGTAGTCGCGGTCCACGGACAGGCCGGCTTCGGTCGGTTTCACGCCGACGGTCCCGGTCTCGTCGGTGACGAGGAACGGGACGGTCCGCGTTCCACTGGCTTTCGTCTGCCAGTTCGACCCGTCGTCGTCGGCGTGGTAGCGCTCCACCTCGAACTCGTAGGCGAGGCACTCCTCGCCGGAGAACGGCGCCTCGAGCGTCCGCGGCCCCGGCGCGGCCTCGCCCTCGACCTCGACGAGTCCGGAGCCGACGGCGTGCGCGTCCGTCGGCGTCATCGACTTCAACTGGACGTACGTCCGGAGGTTCGCGACGCCGTACGCGGCGACGCCGAGGCCGACGAGGAGGAACATGCTCAGGAACGCCAGCGGCAGCAGGTTCCCGCCCCCGAGCTGAACGAGCGGTGCGAACATACCACTACACTCACACGTCCCGTGGAAATATGTTGGGGCGGACCGACGACCGCCGACGCCAGCGCCCCCGTCGGGAACCACCACTACCGGTCGAATCCCGTCACTCCCGGCCGAGGATGCGCTTCCCGAGCGCGCTCGCGGCGAGCTCCGTCGCGAGGTGCGCGGTCTCGTTGTGCTCGTCGAGGATGGGGTTCACCTCGACGGCCTCCATCGACCGCAGCGAGTCGTGCTCGCGGTCGTGCTCCGCGACGATCTCCATCGCGCGATGCGCCTCGCGGTACGTGACGCCGCCGCGGACGGGCGTCCCGACGCCCGGCGCCTCGTTCGGGTCGAGCCAGTCCAGGTCGAGGCTGACGTGGACGCCATCGACGCCGTCGCTCGCGATCGCCATCGCGCGCTCGGTGATCTCGTCGATGCCGTGCTCGTCGATGTCGCTCATCGTGAACGCCGTCCCCGCCGAATCGCGGACGTCCGCAGCCTCCTGGTCGTCGACGCTCCGCAATCCGACCCAGACGACGTTCTCCGGGTTCAGGCGCGGGGCGGTCGCCCAGTCCACGCCCGCGAAGTCGCGGTGCCCGAGCGCCGCCGCGAGCGGCATCCCGTGGACGTTCCCGCTCGGGGACGTCGACGGCGCGTTCAGGTCCGCGTGCGCGTCGAACCACACCGTCCCGATGTCGGCGTCAGCCGCCGCACCGCGCAGCGACCCGATGGCGACGGAGTGGTCGCCGCCGACGACCAGCGGCGTCGCACCGCCCGCGATGGTCGCCTCGACCTCCTCGGCGAGCTCGTGACTCACGGCCTCGATCTCCTCGACGAACTTCGCGTTCCCCTCCTCTGGCACGCGCTTGTCCGCGTCCTGGGTCTCCGCCGGCGGCGCGGTCACGTCGCCGACGTCGGTACAGGACACGCCGGCGTCCTCCAGTTGGTCGGCCAGCCCAGCGTACCGGATCGCGGACGGCCCCATGTCCACGCCCCGTCGGTTCGCGCCGTAGTCCGTCGGTGCTCCGATGATACGCGCCTGCTTCGTCATGTCCAGCCGTACTCGCGGTCCCCGTATCAAACCCCTCGTTCCGCCCGGCCGACCAGCTAGGACTCGGGCTCCGACTCGAAGCCCGCGGGTGACGAAAACGCGCGTTTGACGTACCGAGCGTTTTTACCCACTCTCCGTGGTACGTGGCGGCATGACGACGGCAGGTCGCTACGAGGGGTGGGCGTACGCGCCGCTTCGGTTCGCGGTCTGGGTGCTCGCCGCCATCTACCTCGGACGCATCGGCTACGACAACACGCTCTACGACCTCGAACAGCTCACGGCGCTCCACGTCGTCGTGCGAACGCTCTCCATCGCGATCACGCTCGCGTTCGTCTACTGGAACGTGTTCATCGTCCCCGCGCAACTCCGCGGCATCATCTGGGCGACCGTCGCGCTCCTCGCCGGCGCCGTCCTCGTCTGGAAGTCCGTCATCGAGACCGGCGTCGAGTACCACGACGCCCGCGACCCCCTCAAGCGCCGAGCAGCACGCGACCAGGACGCCGACCCGCTCGACCTCGGCGGCCGCGTCGCCGGGAGACGACTCGGCGACACCACGGACGACGACTGACACGGTGGCCCCACGCCGTACGACAGGTCGACGACGCCACGACTAGCCAGTACGGCAGGTCGACGACCCCACCACTAGCCAGTACGGCACGTGTTTTTAGGGTCCGGGCGCGAACGCTCCCGTAGATGCCGCGCACGCACCAGTACGGCGGGTGGGAGTACGCACCGCTCCGACTCGCGGTGTGGATACTCGCCGCCGTCTACCTCGGTCGCGTCCACTACAACAACACGCTCTGGGACCTCAGACAGCTCTCCGCGGTCGAGTTCGCCGCCAAGACCCTCGCCATCGCGGTCGTCCTCGCGTTCGCGTACTGGAACGTCGCGCTCGCCGACCCCGACATGATGGCGATGATCTGGGGTGTCTCCTTGTTCTTCGCCGCGAAGGTCCTCCTCGTCGCCGGCGTCATCAGACTCGGCGGCGCGCTCGCGGACTACGAGGAACGAAAGGAACGACGCCGGTTCGAAGCCGCGACCGTCTCCAACGCCGACGACGATTGAGCGTCACGCGACGCCCACACCGAGACCTTCCGCGGTCAGTTCTCGAGATACGGCTCGCACACTAGCTCCATGCCCTCGCGGAACGACACCTCGGGCTCCCAGCCGGTCGCCTCGTGCATCTTCGAGTAGTCCGCCATCGTGTGCTGGACGAACACGCTCTCGTCGATGGGGTTCTCGACGTGCTCGGGTTCGACGTCCGCGCCGAGGACGTCGTTCAGCGCGTCGACGACCTCGTTCGCGGTGTACTGCTCGCCCGTCCCGAGGTTGTAGATGCCCGTGAGTTCGTGGTCGGCCGCCAGCTCGCAGCCACGGACGATGTCGGAGACGTGCGTGAGGTCACGCGAGTGCGTGCCGTCACCGTAGATGACGGGGGACTCGCCGTTCGCGATGTCGTCCGCGAACTGCGCGACGATGTTCGCGAACTCGCCCTTGTGCGCCTCCGCGCCCCGGTAGCCCTGGTACACCGAGAAGAACCGCATGCCGGCGCAGGACATCCCGTGGTAGTTCGAGAAGTACTCGGCGTACCGCTCGCGAGCGAGCTTCGACGCCTCGTAGCCCGTGTTCGCTTCGACGGCCATCGTCTCCGGGGACGGCTCCGTCCGGTTCCCGTAGATGGACGACGTCGTCGCGTACACGACCGTGTCACAGCCCGCCTGCCGGCACTGCTCGACCGTGTTCGCGAACCCCTCGACGTTCACGCGCAGCCCGCGGATGAGGTTCTCGCGGGAGTCCTCGTGCATCTTCAGCGACGACAACGCCGCGAGGTGGAAGCAGACGTCGACGTCCTCGACCGGGAGGTCGTCGTCGAGCACGCTCCGCTCGACGTACTCGACGTCGTCGTCGAGGTTCTCCGGCGTCCCGAGGTAGCCGTCGTCGAGCGCGACGACGTCGTTGTCCGCCGCGAGGTGATTCGCGAGGTTCGATCCGATGAAGCCTCCGCCGCCCGTCACGAGGACTCGTTTGTCTTGCATACCGGGAACCCCATTACGAACGGACAAATCATTGTCGTTCCGCGTGCACCGACGTGGGCCGCAAGCCGGCGTCGGGGTCCCCACGGTTTTAAGGCCGGACGTGACCTACGCGACGCTATGTCGTCGATCGAACTCACCCCGAGTCAGAAGAACATCCTGCAGGCGCTCATCAACCTGCACAGAGAGAAAGAAGACGCCATCAAGGGCGAGGACATCGCCACGCAGGTCGACCGGAACGCGGGCACCATCCGCAATCAGATGCAGTCCCTGAAAGCACTCCAGCTCGTCGAGGGCGTCCCCGGCCCCAAGGGCGGGTACAAGCCGACCGCGGCCGCCTACGAGGCCCTCGAGATCCAGCAGATGGACGAACCCGCGACGGTCCCGCTCACGCACGAAGGCGAGTCCATCGAGGACGTCATCGTCGACGAGATCGACCTGTCGTCGGTCCACCACCCCGAGCTGTGTCGCGCCGAGATCCACCTCCAGGGGTCGGTCCGGGACATCCACGAAGGCGACGCGGTGACGGTCGGCCCGACGCCGCTCTCGAAGCTCGTCATCGAGGGGACCGTCGACGGGAAGGACGACACGAACAACATCATCATCCTCCGCATCGACAACATGGTCGCGCCCGCGGAGGACCCCGAGCACTGACCGAGCCGTCGCTCGGCCGCGACGACACGAACCGCCCATAATCGGGGTGACAACGTATCGCACGACGACTCGCGTTTCAACACCTTTGTACCGGAGGGTTACTGACGAGACGATATGGCTACGAACGTCACCGTGCTCGGCGCCGGCTACGCAGGCGCTGGCGCGGTCAAGGAACTCCAGAAACGCGCCGGCTCCGACGTCTCCATCACGTGGGTCGCTGACGTCGACTATCACCTCGTTCTGCACGAGTCCCACCGTATCATCCGGGAGCCGTCGGTCGCGGAGAAGATCAAGATTCCCGTGCGCGAGATCGCCGACCACAGCACGGAGTTCGTTCGCGGCGAGGTCGTCGGCCTCGACGAGGACGCGCGCGAGGTCGAACTCGACGACGGTGACGTCATCGAGTACGACTACTGTCTCGTCGCACTCGGCAGCCAGACGGCGTTCTTCGGTATCGAGGGCCTCGAAGAGCACTCGCTCACGCTGAAGTCCGCGGACGACGCGCTCGCCATCCACGACGCCGTCAGCGACGCCGCGGCGGACGCGACGCGGAGCGACCCGGCGGACGTCATCGTCGGCGGCGCCGGGCTCTCGGGCATCCAGACCGCGGCGGAGATCGCGAAGTTCCGCGACGAGAAGCGCGCACCCATCGACATCCACCTCGTCGAAGGGCTGGACTCGATCTTCCCCGGGAACGACCCCGAGGTCCAGGGCGCACTGAAGAAGCGCCTCGAGGCACTCGACATCAACATCCTCACGGGCGAGTTCATCGGCGAGGTCGACGAGGAGACGGTCTACATCGGCGAGGACGCCGAGATGGAGTACGACGTCCTCCTCTGGACCGGTGGCATCACGGGCCGCGACGCGCTCGACGAGACCGACGTCGACAAGGAACACAACCGGTTCCAGACCGGACAGGACTTCCAGACGACCGACGACCGCGTGTTCGCCGTCGGCGACTCCGCGCTCATCGAGCAGCCCGGCGACGACCCGGCACCGCCGACCGCGCAGGCCGCGTGGGGCGCCGCCGACGTCGCCGCCGAGAACGTCGTTCGCGCCATCGAAGGCCGCCGCTTGACGTCGTGGGTGCACGAGGACAAGGGGACCGTCATCAGCGTCGGCGACAAGGCCGTCGCGCACGACGTCAAGGCGTTCGGCGTGAGCGCGCCGGTGACGACGTTCGGTGGCTTCCCCGCGAAGAACCTGAAGAAGGCGATCGCTGCACGCTGGATCGCGGACGTCGCCGGCTACGGCCGCGCCGCCTCCGCCTGGAGCATGCTCTAACGGACAGTCGAACGACGCTTCTTTCGCTTCTCTCTCGGACCGAGCGTTCAAGTACGGAGCCGCGGCCACGGTCGGCGTGCACTAGCCGTTCGCGACGCGAGGGCCGAGGCCGGAGCGCGACGACCCCTCGCGGCGACTCCCACGAGTAGAATCCGTCGACGACCACGATACTGTCGACGACCGTCGCCTGTTCGCCAAAAGACCCGCACTCGAATGGCGGTCAGTCGACCCGCACTCGAATGGCTGTCAGTCGACCCGCACTCGAATGGCTGTCAGTCGACCCGCACTCGAATGGCTGTCAGTCGACCCGCACTCGAATGGCCGTCAGTCGAGCGAGAGGCCGGGATGCCAGTGGTCGACGCCCGCCTCGGCCTTCGCTTCGTCCATCTTCCGGAGGAGCTTCACCGCGAGACTCGCGGTCTCCGCGGCGCGCGACTCGCCTTCCGTCCGGAACTCGCCGGTGACGCGGTTCGCGTACACCGAGCAGACCGCGCCTGCCCGGAGCCCGTACACGTTCGCGAGCGTGAGGATGGCGGCGGCCTCCATCTCGATGTTCTTCACGTTCGCGTCCTGGAGCTCCTCGACGAGCGAGTCCGCGCCCGCGGCCTCGAACCCCTCGAACCCCGGGCGGCCCTGGCCCGCGTAGAAGCTGTCCGCGCTCATCGTGAGCCCCGTATGGTAGTCGTAGTCGAGGCGTTCGGCGGCGGCGACGAGCGCCGCGACGACCTCGTGGTCCGCGACCGCCGGGTAGTCCTCGCGGACGTACTCGTCGCTCGTCCCCTCCTGGCGGACCGCGCCCGTCGTGATGACGAGGTCGCCGACGTCCATCTCCGGCTGGATAGCGCCACACGACCCGACGCGGATGTACGTCTCCACGCCGACGCGAGCGAGCTCCTCGACCGCGATAGCGGCGCTCGGCGACCCGATACCCGTCGACGTCACCGAAATCTCGGCGCCGTCGTAGTGCCCGGTTGCGGTCCGGTACTCGCGGTGGTACGCTCGCTCCTCGTGGTCGTCCCAGAGCGCGGTGATCTTGTCGACGCGCTCGGGGTTCCCCGGGAGGAGGACGGCGTCGCTCACGTCCTCCGGGCCGACCTCGACGTGGTACTGTACGTCCGCGTTCGGGTCCTCGCTGTCGCCAGTCATACCCTGCTCGTAGCGCGAGCCAGCGTAAAAGGCTACTGCGTCGGGCTGACCGGGACGTCGCCGTCTCCGGCGGCTTTCGAGGCAGCCACGGTTCGTCGGCGACTACTTGCCGAGGGTCTCCGGTCCGATGGTCTCCGGGAGCAGGTCGCCGAGGCGGTGCTCGCGGATGCCGTCCTCGCCGGCGTCACAGAGCACGCGGAAGTCCTCGTCGCAGAACTCGGCGAGCGTCTGCCGGCACATCCCGCACGGCGTCACCGCGTCGCGGTTCCCCGAGGACACCGCGACCACCGCGAACTCGCGGTGGCCGTCCTTGAGCGCTTCCGCGACGGCGACCTCCTCGGCGTGCAGACTGTTCGAGTAGTTCGCGTTCTCCAGGTTGCAGCCGACGTACACCTCGCCGTCGGCGGTCTCCAGTGCCGCGCCGACGCGGTACTCCGAGTACGGTACGTACGCCTCCGACTGAACGTCCCTGGCGGCTTCAATGAGTTCCTCGTCGTCCATGTCTCCATGGATTCCGTCCACGGGCAAGTAACCCATCGGTGTCCTGTGGCCGATTGGTGTCACGTTACCGCGGCCGACCCGTCGAAGTCGCTGGGTTTTCTGGCCGCGAAAACACCGACCGGGATTTAGGGGGTTCCTGGTACGAGTGTGGTGTATGCGCGAGAACTGGTATCGGCAAGTGCTGTTCGCCAGTATGGGGTTGTGGATCGGTGGCGTTGGCGTGCTCGCAGGTGGCGTCGGCGCGGTCAGCCTCGCGCTCGGCCCGTGGTGGGCGGGTGCCGCCATCGGACTCGGGTCCGGTGTCCTCGGCGGGTACCTCGGTGCCCGAGCGGCGTATCACCCCTCGCTCCACGAGCGGTTCCACGGACCGGTCGGGCTCGTCCTCTTCGCTGGGGTCCCGATAGCACTGCTCGTGGCCGTCCTCGCCGTCCTCGTTCTCGGGTCGACGCCGAGCGAGGGCGTGACGGCGGCGTTACTCGGGGGTGCCATCGTTGCGACCGTCGGCGGGTTCGTCGCGCTCCTCGCGAACCTCCCGCTGTGGAAGGCGAGGGTGCAGGAATCGTCGACGGTGTACGCGTCGTGGTCGGCGCGACAGCCGCCGACGCAGCGTCGGCGCACGAAGTACATGACAGGTGGATTCGCGGTGGTCGCGGTCGCCGCTGGTGCGGTCGCGTTCGTCGTCGGCGTCGAGTTCGAGACGATGTGGTGGACGGTGTTCGCGCCACTGACCGCGGTGCTCGCGAGCGTCGACAGCGAGCGAACCGTCGAGGTCAGGGACGCCGGTGTGCTCGTGGACTCGTCGCTGGTCGCGTGGGCGGATTTCGAGAGCTTCGAACTCACCGACGAGGCGCTCGTCCTCCATCGCGCGAGCCGCTACGTGGACCGCGCGCAGCGCTTCGACCGCGAGGACGTCGGCGACCTGGACGAGGCCGTCCGAGCGCTCGACCGGTTCCTCGACCGACGCGAGTCATGACGGGGGTCGACGAGTCGCGGCGCGAGCGCGTCGTCGGCGGACTCCTCGTTGCCTTCGCGGTCTGCGTGACCGCACCGCTCCCGGCGGTCGTCGGCGCGCCGCGGGATGGAACCGCACTCACCGCGGGTGTGGGCGTGGCGGTCGGCGTCGGGCTCGTCGTCGCCGCCGCCGTCCGACAGAGCGACGCACTCCTCGCGGCGCTCGCGGCACCGCGGTACCTCCTCATCCCCGGCGGGACGGTCGTCGCGTGGACTCTCAGGGCGTTCCTGCAGACGCCGCCCCTTCGAGCGACCGCGCTGGCGCCGTACGCGGTCGCGTTCGCGGGGTGCGCGCTCGGCGTGGCCGCGTGGGTGCTCGCCCGCGACGTCCACGACCGGCGGCGTCGCGAGACCGCCACGACCGCGGTGTCGTTCGAGGCACCGCTCGCGCCGCGCTCGCGGCGAGCGATGCGTCTCGGCGGCGTAGCCACCGTCTTCGGTGGTGCCGTCGCCGCCGTCGGCCTGAGCGTCGGCGACGACCCGACGTTCGCGTTCACGTACCTCCCGCTCTCGGCGACCGGCGTCGTGTTCTTCGCGCTCTCGCGGACCGACCGCGAGGTCCACGTCGCCGACGAGGCCCTGTTCGTGAACCGGAGTCGTCGCTCGTGGACTGACTTCGAGTCGGTGCGCGTCGAGGACGACGTGCTCGTCGTCGACGGCCGAGGCAGATGGACGGGGACGCTCCGGTTCGACGCGACCGAGATCGAAGACATCGACGGCGTCGTCGCCGCCATCCGCGAACGCGTCGACGCGTCCGGAACGCCACGAAACGGAGTCGGTGCTCAGTCGTCGCCCGATTCGTAGTGGTCGCCTGCGGCGTCGGGGATGCGGGTCTTCCCGACGAGTGCGAGGACGACGATGACGGCGACGAACGGCACCATCTGGACGAGCGACGGGGCGATGTTCAGTTCGCTGATCTGCTGGACGCGGAACTGGAGTGCGTTCAGGCCCGCGAACAGGAACGACGAGGCGAACGCGCCGATGGGGTTGTAGTTCCCCATGAGGTACGCGGTGATGCCGATCCAGCCGCGGCCGGAGACCATCGTCTGGCCGCTCCCGATGAACTGCCCGACCTGCCCGAGTGCGAGGCCGGCGCCGCCGACGCCCGAGAAGACGCCGGAGAGGAGGACGCTCGCGTACCGGACGCGAGTGACGTTCACGCCGGCGGTGTCGAGCGCTTTCGGGTTCTCGCCGCTCGCGCGCACCCACCGACCGAACGCGGTGCGGTTGAGGACGTACCACGACACGGGCACTGCGAGCAGCATCAGGTACACGGTCGGGTTCGAGTCGAACACGGCCGGCCCGAGGACGGGGATGTCGACGAGACCGGGGACGACCCAGTTGTTCAGGGTCGGCACTGCGGGAGAGTTCACGGAGTCCCAGACGATCTGGCTCGCGAACGGCGCGAACCCGAGTGCGACCAGCCAGACCGCGAGGCCGGCGATGATCTGGTCGGCCTCGTAGCGGATGGTGACGACCGCGAACAGGAGCGCGAGTAGCGTGCTCGCGAGCACGGCCGCGCCGAATCCGGCCCACGCGGCGGTCGACGGCTCGACCGACCCCTGGAGCGCCCACGCGACCGCGATGCTCGTGAACGCGGACGCGATGAGCAGTCCCTCGAGCCCGATGTTGATGACGCCGGACTTCTCCGCGAAGATACCGCCGAGTGCGGCGAACGCGATGGGGACCGACAGCCGGAGTGCGGCCGACAGCAGGCTCGTGTCGAGTTGGTCGACGAGCGCGACCACCCAGTCGACCGGGAACACGAACGCGAACACGACCAGCGCGAGCACGGTGACCGCTGCGCCGGCGGCACCCGCGACGTACACGTTCCGGTCAACCATCGTCCTCACCTCCGTCGGTCGCGACTGTTCTGTCGGCGTCGGGGCCGTACGGCGTGTAGCGGGCGAGCATCCGGAAGAACTCCGGCATCGCCACGAAGAGGATGACGAGCCCGCGGAGGACGCCGACGAGTTGCTTCGGGACGCCGAGACTGAAGTCGATGGAGAGACTCCCGGCCTTCATCACGCCGAACAACAGTGCCGCGGGGATGACTCCGAGCGGGTTGTTCCCGGCGAGGATGGAGACCGTGATGCCGTCGAACCCGAGCGCGGGCACGCCGGTCCGGTAGCGCGCCATCACCATCATGACGTAGACGGCGCCGCCGACGCCGGCGAGCGCGCCCGACAGCGTCATGCTGGAGACGACGAGGCGCTTCGGGTCGACGCCCGCGTAGTCCGCGGCCGCGGCCTGCAGGCCGCTCGTCCGGACGTCGTACCCGAACGCGGTGTTCGCGAGGACGTAGAACGTCCCGGCGACGAGCGCGAGGCCGAGCAGGAGGGCGATGATCGAGAACTGCGCGCCCTCGAAGAACGGCACGATGGGTTTCAGGCGGGCGGCCTCCGGGATGGCGACCGTCTGCACGCTCCCGCTCTCCGGGTCCTGATAGTACGTCGAGATGAGGAAGAACGCGAGATTTGTCGCGACGAAGTTCAGCATGATGGTCGTGATGACCTCGTTCGCCTCCGCGTACGCCTTGAGCGCGCCTGGGATGGCGGCGTAGAGGCCGCCGAAGACGGCGCCGACGAGCAGCGCGAACGGCACGAGGACGAGCGTCCCGAGAACGCCACCGGGTGCGAGCGGCGCGACGAAGACGAGCGCGAGCGCCGTCGCGAGCCCGCCGAGCACGAGCTGGCCCTGCGAGCCGATGTTGAACAGGCCCGCGCGGAACGCCACCGCGACAGACAGCCCCGTGAACAGCAGGAGCACGGTCTCCTTCATCACGAGCGCGACGTTGAACCCGCCGATGAACGGGTCGACGAACAGGAAGTAGTAGACGAGGAACGGGTTGTAGCACGACCCGAGGAACCCGCCGCTCGGACAGTCGACGACGAGCCCCGACAGGTAGACGAGGACGCTCCCGACGAGCACGCTCGCGAGGAACGCGGCGACGCTGATGAACACGCGCTCCTTCGCGCTCGCCGTGACGATCTTCGACGCCGCGGACTCCGACCACGACGGGATGTCGCCGTCGTCGACCTCGGTCGTCGTCGAGTCGGTCGTCTTCTCGCTGCCCGCGTCCGACTGGTCGTCGGTCATGCGTCGTCACCTCGCGCAGGCGCCGCGTCGACCGTGTCGACGCTCTCGCCACCCATGAGCAGCCCGAGCTCTTCCTCGGTCGTCGACTCGGGGTCGACGACGTCGACGAACTCGCCGTCGTGCACGACCGCGAGTCGGTCCGAGAGCGACTGGACCTCGTCGAGCTTCGAGGACACGAGGAGGATCGCCTTCCCGCGAGCGCGGAGGTCGAGCAGTTGCTCGTGGATGAACTCCACGCTCCCGATGTCGACGCCGCGCGTCGGATGCGAGGCGACGACGACCTCGGGATCCTGACTGAACTCGCGCCCGACGATGAACTTCTGCTGGTTCCCACCGGAGAGGCTCTTCGCGCTCGCACTCGGGTCCGGTGGTCGGACGTCGTACTCCTCGATGACGTCCGTGACGTGCCCGTACGTGCCCTCCCAGTCGATGCGACCGTTCGGCGCGAACGCCGGGTCGTGTTGCTTGCCCAGCAAGCCGTTCTCGACGAGGTCGTAGTCCATCACGAGCCCGCGCTCCTGGCGGTCCTCGGGGACGTACGCCATCCCGCGAGCGATGCGACTCCGTCGGGACGCGTGCGTGATGTCCTCGCCGTCGAACGCCACCGACCCCGCGGCTGGGGTTCTGAGTCCCGTGACGGCTTCGACGAGCTCCGACTGTCCGTTCCCGTCCACGCCAGCGATACCGAACACCTCGCCCTCGCGGACGTCGAAACTCACGCCGTCGACCGCGACGACGTCGCGCTCGTCACGCACCGTCAACTCGGACACCGCCAGCGCGGGCGACCCGGTCGACACCGACGGCTTGTCGACGTCGAGCAGGACTTCGCGACCGACCATCAGCTCCGCGAGCTCCTCGCGGTTCGTCGCGTTCGCGTCCACCGTCCCGACGTTCACGCCGTCCCGGAGGACGGTGATGTCGTCGGCCGCGTTCATCGCCTCGTCGAGCTTGTGCGAGATGAAGATGATCGTCTTCCCCTGCGACGTCAACTCCTCGAACACCGCGAACAGCTCCTCGACCTCCTGGGGCGTGAGGACCGCCGTCGGTTCGTCGAGGATGAGGACGTCCGCGCCACGGTACAGCGCCTTCAGTATCTCCACGCGCTGCTGCTCGCCGACGCTGATGTCCTCGATTGCCGCATCAGGGTCCACGTCGAACCCGTACTTCTCCGCGAGGTCGACGACCGCCTTCCGCGAGGCCAAGCGGTCGACCGCGAGCCCACCCCACTTCCGGGGTTCGTTCCCGAGGACGACGTTCTCCGTCACCGTCATCGGGTCGACGAGCATGAAGTGCTGGTGTATCATGCCGACGCCCGCGTCGATCGCGTCCCGCGGCGAATCGAAGTCCATCGCCTCGCCGTTCAATCGCACGACGCCCTCCGTCGGCTCGTAGAGCCCGTAGAGGACGTTCATCAGCGTGGTCTTCCCGGCGCCGTTCTCGCCGAGGAGCGCGTGCACCGAGCCCTCCTCGACGCGGAGGTCGACGTCGTCGTTCGCGACCACGCCCGGGAAGCGCTTCGTGATACTGTCGAGGTGGACCGCGAGCGAGCTCACGGCCGCCCACCTCCCGGGACCGCGCGCCCGTCACTACCCGGCCTGCCCGTCGTCGTGGATTCGGTCATGAAGAAATCGGTGAGAGCTAACCGCTCAGGCGTTTTCGGGGTCGGTCGGCACCGAGATGTCGCCGTTGACGATACCGGACTTGGACTCCTCGAGTGCGCTCTTGACCTCGCTCGGAATCTCCGAGCCGAGCGTCTGCCCGAGCACGGCTTCGACGCCGCCTTTCTCGAGACCGAGTGCACTCACTTCCCCGCCCGCGTGCTCGTCGTTCACGACGTTCTCGACGCTCGTGAGGACCGCGGTGTCGACGTGCTTGACCATGCTCGCGAGGATGACGTCCTTGTACTCCTTCGCGGACTTGGACTGGTCGGAGTCGACGCCGATCGCGTACCGGCCGCGTTCCTGCGCCGCGCCGAAGACGCCCGTGCCGGTCCCACCCGCGGCGTGGTAGACGACGTCCGCGCCGTTGTCGTACATCGAGAGCGCGATCTCCTTGCCCTTCGCGGGGTCGCTCCACGAGCCGGCGTACGCCGAGCGGACCTCGACGTCGCCCGCGTGCTTCGCACCCGCGATGAATCCGGCCTCGAACTTCTTGATGAGCGAGTTCTCCTTCCCGCCGACGAACCCGACCGTCGCCGCGTCCGTGTTCGTCGACGCGTCGGTCATCCCGTCACCGCTCGTCGAGAAGTCGCGCTGCGTGAGCAGGCCCGCGAGGTGCCCGACCTGGAACGACCCGAGCTGCTCCTTGAACACGTAGCTCGCGACGTTGTCCTTCTCGACGACGGAGTCGACGATCATGAACTGCTGGTCGGAGTACTGCTCGGCGTTCTCCGTGAGCGCTTCGGCCTGCGCGAACCCGATGGTGCAGATGAGGTCGTAGTTCGGGTTGTTCGAGTCGGCGAACTTCTTCTGGAGCGTCGGGAACTCGCTGTTCCCCGAGGGCTCGGCGCCCTGATAGTTGATGTCGTACTCTTCGATGGCCTGGTCGATGCCCTGCTTGGCCATGTCGTTGAACGCCTTGTCGCCGAGCCCGCCGAGGGCGTAGACGACGCCGACGTTCGTGCCACTACTTCCGGAGCCGCCGAGACTGGAGAGACAGCCAGCGGTTGTCGCAGCACCGATGCCAGCCGCACTCGCCAGGAACTTCCGCCTGTTCGAAGGCATTACGTCCAATTCATGCAGGATGCCGAATTAAACCCGTCGGAACGCAAGTCAATGGTTGCAACCCCTAACTATATATCCAACATGGCCGTAAGAACTTAATCCAATATGGATTAGAGCGTAAGTATATTAGGTTTCTGCGGTCTCGACCGCAGATTCGACGACTGCGCGTGCGCGTTCGACGAGTGCGTCGACGTCGTCGGCCTCCGCGTAGATGCGGACGTACGGCTCGGTCCCACTCGGCCGGACGAGCACCCACGACGCGTCCGGGCGGTCGACGCGAACGCCGTAGTCCGTGTCGACGTCGCCCTCTGGGAACGTCTCCGGGAGCGCGTCCGCGAGCGTTTCCATCGCAGCCTCCTTCGCTTCGTCGGGACAGGACACGCTGACCTTCCGGTACGGACGCTCCGTGATCGGGGCGCGAAGCGCATCCAGTCCACCCTCGGTGGCGACGAGCGCCGACAACACGCCCGCGCTCGTCACGCCGTCTATCCATCCACCGAACGCGGTGTGCACGTGCTTCCAGGGTTCCGCCGCGAACGCCACCTCGGTGTCCGAACCCCCAGCCTGACGTTCGCGAGCGATGCCCTCGTGGAGCGCGCCCAGTCGAACGCGCTCGGTGCGGCCACCCGCTGCCTCGACGCGCTCGTCGATCCGGCCGGACGCGTTCGGCGTCGTCACGACCACCGGGTCCGCGGCGTCGCTCGCCCGGACGTAATGCTCGGCGAGCATCGCCAGCACCGTATCCTCGTGTACCACGTCGCCCTCGGGCGTCAACACGACGATGCGGTCCGCGTCCCCGTCGTGCGCGAGCCCCAGGTCGACCTCGGACTCCGCGAGGAACGCGGAGAACTCCGTGAGCGTCTCCGGCGTCGGCTTCGACGGTCGCGCCGGGAAGTGCCCGTCGACGTTCGCGTTCGTCGCCCGGACGTCCGCACCCAGCGCCTCCAGGACCTGCGGCGTCCCGACGCTCGCCATCCCCGTCCCGCAATCCACGGCGACAGTCAACCCGTCCAGGGGCTCGGTCGCACCAGCAGCGACGGACTCCCGAACGAACTCGACCACCGCCTCCCGGTACGCTTCGAGGACGCTGCCCTCGCGTCCCGACCCGAACGCGTCCCAGTCGGCGAGCGCGGGGCCGTCCGCGACGCGCTCCTCGACGCGTTCCTCGGCCGCCCGGTCGTACTCCTCGCCGTCGACGAACAGCTTGATGCCGTTGTCCTCGGGCGGATTGTGACTCGCCGTCACCATCACGCCACGACGTCCCTGCGAGGCGAACGCGAGCGCCGGCGTCGGCACCTGCCCGACGCGTTCGACGTCCGCCCCCGCGCTCTCCAGGCCCGCCTCGATGGCGGCGGCGAGCGCCTCGCCGGTCTCCCGGCCGTCGCGACCGACGACGAACTCCGCGCCGTCGACCCCTGCTGCCTGCCCAACTCGCAGCGCCAGCTCAGGCGTGACCCGTGTCGCCACCGGGCCGCGGATACCAGCCGTCCCGAACAGTGTCATACCACTCGATTCCCGTCGCCAGCACTTAGATGATGGCATACGCACGTCGGACGACTCCCGTGGGTTTATACAGACGTACGCGCAAATCACCATCAATGCAACCGGCCGTGGGAGCGAGTTCGGGGGTCGTATGTACGCGGTAGCGGACGCGCTCCCGGTCTCCGAGGTTCGACCGGGCACGAACCTCCTCGTCATGGGGCCGCCGATGACCGGGAAGTACGACCTCCTCTGCGAGGTGCTCGCAGACGGACTCGAACAGGGGAACGCGGGACTGGTCGTCACCACCCAGCACAGCGCGGATCGACTCCGCGAGGACATCGGCAACCGCCTCCCCGAGGACGCCGACCCGCAGCTCGGTATCGTCGACTGCGTCTCCCAGGAACGCGGGATGGGCCAGGAGGAGCATCCGCTCACGCGGTACGTCTCCTCGCCCGGCGACTTCACGGGCATCGGGATGGCGTCCTCGAAGCTCCTCGAGCAGTTCGCGAACCAGGGCTACCAGACCCGGGTCGCGCTCGACTCCATCAGCCAGCTCCTGATGTACGCGGACGTCAAGACCGTGTTCCGGTTCCTCCACATCCTCACGGGCCGCATCAGTGCAGCGGACGCGCTCGGGTTCGGGACGCTCGACGCGGACGCGCACGACGACCAGACCGTCAACACCATCCGCCAGCTGTTCGACGGCCTCGTGGAGACGCGGACCGGCGAGCACGGCCGGGAACGCCGCGTGCTCGGCCTCCCGGACTCGCCGAGCGACTGGGAAGAGTTCTGACGGCGACCGCAGCCGCCCGGCGAACCTGTCTGCGCCGGTCGACCGGGATTCGGGGAATCGATTCGCTTTAGACGATGGCTCGGCGAATGCGAGGCATGCCTGTGGTCGCTACCGCGATCGACCGCATCGCCGTCGAACGGGCTCGTGGTTCGACGCGGCGATGCTGTCGCACCCCGCCCACCGTCGTCGACGAGACCGCCGGGGTCGTGAGCGTGCGCGACGGCGACCGCGCGTCGCGTGATGCGACGTGATTCGACGACTCCTCCGGCGCGTCCGCGCTGACGTGACCGCCGTTCACGACGCGGACCCGGCGGCGAAGTCGCAACTCGAGGTCCTCCTCTGTTACCCCGGCCTGCACGCTGTCTGGGCGCACGCCGTCACGAACGCGGTCTGGCGAGCGGGCTTCCGGCTGTCCGCACGCGCGCTCTCCCAGCTCGTCCGGTTCCTCACGGGCGTCGAGATCCATCCCGCGGCAACGGTCGGGCGACAGGTCGTCGTCGACCACGGGATGGGCGTCGTCGTCGGCGAGACCGCCGAAATCGGCGACCGCGTCCACATGTACCACGGCGTGACGCTCGGCGGGAACTCGCCCGACCCCGTCAAACGACACCCGACCGTCGAGGACGACGTCACCATCGGCGCGAACGCCACCATCCTCGGCGACGTCACCGTCGGCGAACGCGCGCGCGTCGGCGCCGGCGCCGTCGTCACCGACGACGTCCCACCCGGCGCAACGGTCGTCGGCGTTCCCGCCAAGCGCGTCGACGCTACTGACTCCTCGGATCACGACGGTACTGACTCCCGGGATAACGACGGTACCGGGAGCGAGGACGCGGGGAGCGACGACGAGACGACTCCCGACGACCGCGCCCCTGCCGACGACGACTGACCGAGTCGCAGCGAACGCCGTCGTGTACTGACCGACTCGCACCGCACGTCGTCTCGAACGCGCCGCTGACAGGGCCTCGATAGTCGAAGCGAAAAGGGTTCGTGGCTGCAGTCAGTCGTCGAGCAGGTGGCGTGCGATGATCTTCTTCTGTATCTCGCTGGTGCCCTCGTAGATGGTGAGGATCTTCGCGTCGCGGTAGAGGCGTTCGACCGGGAAGTCCGTCGTGTACCCGTAGCCGCCGTGGATCTGGACGGCCTCGTTCGCGACCTCGATGGCGTTCTCGCTCGAGAAGAGCTTCGCTTGGGACGCCGCCATCGCCGTCTCCTGGGGGTCGCCGCTCGCCTTCTTGCGCGCGGCGTCGTACGTGAGGAGGCGGCCGGCCTGGACCTTCGTCTGCATGTCCGCGAGCTTGTGGCGGATGGTCTGGATGTCGCTGATGGGTTGGTCGAACTGCTCGCGCTCCTGGCTGTACTCGAGCGCGGCGTCGAGTGCGGACTGGGCGAGCCCGACGGATTGCGCGCCGATGGCGATGCGGCCGCCCGTCAGGATGGAGAACGCGGCCGACAGTCCGCGACCCTCCTCGGTGAGCTGGTACTCCGCGGGGATGCGCGCGCCGTCGAACTCGAGGCTCGTCGTGTCGCTCGCCCGGAGCCCGAGTTTGTCCTCCTTCTTCCCGACGCTCACGCCGTCGACGTCCTTCGGGACGAGGAACTGCGTGACGCTCCCGGGGTCGTCGCGGTCGGTCTTCGCGAACAGGATGACGACGTCGCTGCGCTTCCCGTTCGTGATCCATTGCTTCGTGCCGTCGATGACGAACTCGTCACCGTCCCTGCGGGCGACCGTCGACATCTCCGCCGGATTCGAGCCCGCCTGCGGTTCGCTGAGCGCGAACGCGCCCACCGGACGGCCGGTCGCCATGTCCGGGAGCCACTCGTCCTTGACGTCCTCGCTCCCGAACTCCGCGATACACGACGTCGCGAGCCCGTGCACGGAGAGCGCGGTCGCGACCGACAGCATCCCGTACGCCAGCTCCTCGTTGATGAGCGCGTACGTCACCGGGTCAGCGTCGTACCCACCGTACTCCTCGGGGACGGTGAGGCCCGTGAGGTCCATGTCCGCGAGGTCGTCCCAGACGTCCTCCGGGAACGACTGCTCGGCGTCGCACTCCGCGGCGACCGGCCGGAGCTCCTCGACGGCGAACTCGCGGACGACGTCCCGCACCGCCTCCTGCTCGCTCGTGAAATCCATACGCTTCCTACGGACGGTCCCCGAAAAAATTGCCCGGTTCCGACGAGCGCGAGTCGGTCGCACGACCCGGTCGAGTCACTCGTCCCGGAACCACTCCACGACCCCCTCGGGGTCGACCGACAGGCCACCGCCCTGCGCGAACCGCGGACTCCCACCGCCGCCGCCACCGAACTCCTCGGTGACGCGTTCGACGACCCCACCCGCGTTCGACGACGCCGACTCGCTCGCGGCCGCGACGACGAACGTACTCCCGGCACGTCCGACGAGCACCACGACCGCCGCACGGTCGCCCGCCGCCTCGCGAACCATCGGCTCCACGTCGTTCGCGTCCACGCCCTCGACGGTCCCGACGAGCCACCGCTCGTCGTCGCGCTCCACGACCGGGAACTGCGAGAGTCGGGATTCGAGCAAGCGCCGTTGCGCCGCCGTGGCTTCCTCGCGGAGCGACGCCACCTCGTCCTGGAGCCGCGCGACCGCCTCGGGCACCTCGCCGGGGCCGACGTCGAGCGCACGGCCCGCCGCGAGCAACGCCGCCTTCTCGCTCCCGCGGCGCTCGATACCGCGCGGCCCGACCGCGAACTCGACCCTGGTCATCCCCTCGCCGGGATTCGACCGGCCGAGGACCGTGATGGGCCCTATCTCGCGCGTGTTCCGGACGTGCGTCCCCCCGCACGCCGCGACGTCGAACGGACGCCCTGACGGTTCGCCGGCCGCCGCCTCCGCCCCGCCGACCGTGACGACGCGCACCTCCGCGTCCTCGCCGAACACGCCCTCTTCGGTCTTCTCGTTGAACACGATACCGTCGCGTTCGCGCGCCGCGTCGGCCGACAGCGTCTCCCACGTCACGTCCCGGGACTCCCAGACCGCCTGGTTCGCGCGTCGCTCCAACGTCACCAGGACGTCGTCGTCGACGTCCGTCGACGTCTCGAAGTCAACGCGAACCCGGTCCGCGTCGCTCGAATCGACTCCCTCACTCCCGTCGACGCTCCCACGCCAGCCGACCGCCTCCGCGCTCGACCGGTCCGCGGCCGCCCGGATGTCGAACCCACCGTACCCGAGGTCCGCCATGCACGTCCGCGCCGCCCCGTACAGGACGTGACTCGCGGTGTGCGCTCGCATACAGTACATCCGTCGCTGCCAGTCCACGCGACACAGCACCGACCGACCGGCGTCGAACGCAGGCGATTCGTCGAGCGAATGCACGACCACCCCCTCGTCGTCGACCTGGACGTCCACGACGCGACTGTCACCGATACGCCCGCGGTCCGCCGGCTGCCCGCCGCTCTCCGCGTAAAAGTACGTCTCCTCGAGTACCACGTCTCGTCCGTCGACGCGCTCGACCGTCGCCTCGAAACTCGTCGTGTACGGTTGCGCAGCAGCACGCTGTACGGTCATCACCGATAACAGACTCCCGGCGCCAGCAAAAGCACTTCGCCGGCACCCCCCGATGGTCGCGCCTACTGCTCGGAGATCTCGACGTCGAGGTAGTCCTCGATGGCGGCGATGAGGCCACCGCCGATACCGGCCTGGGTCGCGCGACCCTGCTCGATGGCGATGATGTCCGCCTCCGTCGCACCGAGCTCCTCGGCGAACTCCTCGCGCTGGAGGCCGCGTTCCTGGCGCGCCTCCGTCACGGTCTTCCCGTAGTCGTTGTGGAGGTACGGCAACTGGTCGTCGTCGTAGTTCGTGCCCTCCTCCTCCCAGTGTCCGGAGTCACCGTCCCAGACGTCGTTGGCTTTCGCGGCGTTCTGGACCGCGCGACGCTTCCGGTCGCGGTCACCACCGCCACCACTGCCGCCAGCGCCGCTACTGGAGCCGTCGTTCGAGGATCGCTTCGTCTCGGTGTCGTCGTGGGGGGCACAGGACGCGCACACGTTCAGTCGCGCGCCAGCGACGTTCGCCATGCTGAGGTTCTCGCTCGCCGCGCCGCAGAGCTCGCACGTGTCGCCGTCGCCGCCACCCGACGAACCACCCGTCGAGTACTTCGCCATACCTCTCTCTTCCACACCACACCATTTCAACCCCGCGCTTCGCGCGACCACCGTCACGCCGCGAGCGCGCCCCGTGCACCGTCGCGTTGCCCTTCCGGCGGCGAGCCCGCCGGCGGCGTGCGAACCCCAGTCACTGCCGGTGGAAAAGAAAGGGCTTTTATTGGTCCCCCGGGAACGAAGGAGTGCAGCAAGATACCGCGAGCGTGGGTAGCCAAGCCAGGCCAACGGCGCAGCGTTGAGGGCGCTGTCCTGTAGAGGTCCGCCGGTTCAAATCCGGTCCCACGCATCGCACCACGCGGCCACAACCGGCCGCACCTCGAATGCGATGCGGGTGCTCTCCCTCGTGGACAGCACCCACGCACATTCCTTTCCGACGCAACGCTCGACCAGCGAAGCGTCGACGGTTCGTGTAGTCGTCGGAGGTCCGAGGAGTGCTGCGTGCCGTCGTCCGATGTCCGCGTCGGTCCCGACGGTCAGCGATCGGTCGGGCGGAGGTGATGGGCGGCGAGTGCGGTCGTCCCGACGCCGACGACGACGACGAACGCAGGGTAGCGCCCCATGGGTGGGAGGAACGTCCCGAGCGGCGTGTACGCGAGGAAGTGCAGGGCGACGTAGCCGGGGTCGGCGCCGAACGGGAGCCATCTGGCGAGGGGGGCGACGGGGAGTTCGTGAACGGCGGTGAACGCGACGGTGAGTACGGCGAACGCTGCGAGGATGCGGGCGTAGCGTGCGTGGTCGGCGGTGCCGTCGAGCAGGCGCTTCGCCATCACGCCGTACGCGCCGATGAATGGTGCGTAGAGGAGGTCGCCGTAGAGGTTACCGAACAGGTCCGCGCCGCCGGCGTACCCGAGGACCTGCGTGAGAAACCAGAGCGTCTGCAGGATTCCGTACGCACCGGCGGCGGTCGCGAGGGCGAGGAACGTCCCGACGCGCGTGGGGGCGCCGTCGGTCCTGGTCGTCGACCCGGTCGTGGTGGCGCTGCCGTCTCGTCCCGTCGACGTCGCAGGTTCGCGCCCGTCGATCTCGGCGCCGTCGCCGCTCGTAGCGGTCGTCGTCCCGCTGCAGTCGTCGCAGTACGTCGCGAAGCCCTCGACCGGGCCGCCGCAGTCCGCGCACTCGCCCATACGAATCAGTTGGATGATTGGTTGAAAAAAGCATCGCTGCTGCTGTATGATGCGTCGATGCGTCCGTGTGGCCGGTTACGCGTGCGTCGCGCCGTCAGGCCAATGCGTCTCGCTGGAGTGCGGTGCCGGCCCCGAAGGAGACGGCGGCGCCGACGACGCCGACCGCGAGCATCTGCCACTCCGTCCAGAGCACTGTCGGCGCGAGGTGGAACGCGAGGACGTTCAGGACGACGTACGCGGGGTCCATGACGGTTGGAAGCCACCTGACCACTGGGTTCGGGAGGGCCGTGACGAGCGTTCCGAATCCGACGCTCGCGACGGCGAGCACGCGCAGGACGCGGCCGTAGCGTGCACGGTCGGCCGTCCCGTCGAACAGGCGCTTCGCCATGATTGCGAACGACACGAGCAGCGTGACGTTCACGGCCTGCACCGCGATGAACCCCAGGGTGTCCGGCGACCACCCGACTGCGACCGCCTGCGGGAGGTACAGGAGGGTCTGTACCGTCTGGAAGCCGCCGAGGAGCGCGCCCGCCGCGAGCAGGACGGCGACGGCACGCGACGTCGGCGACGACACGCGGTCGTCGACCGATGCGGTGCTCGTCGCCGTCGCAGCGTCGTCGTCTCGGTTCGCGCAGTCGTCGCAGTACGTGGTCGCACCGCGAACCGACGCGCCACAGGCGACGCACTCGTCCATATCGATGCCTCGGGATGCCGTCCGCAAAAACTCTCTGTCGGCGACTCTCGACCGCGGGTGGACTGGCGCCGCCGACGACGAACGCGACGGTCCGGAGCCCCTTCGTCGCGAGTGCGCCGTGTAAACGTCCGTATCCGACCCACGCGAGCGCCGCGCGGGCCGCCGCGCCGACGCGGGCCGCTGGCGTGACGGGAGACGGCAAGCCGTAAGCCGACGGAGTCCTCAGACCCGGGTATGGAACGGCGTGTTCGTCGGAACCTCCGCGAGGTCACTGCGGTCCTCTCGCTCGTGTCGCTCGCGCTCGTGTTCGCCGCGGCCCGGCAGGCCATCCCCGGCTCGGTCCTGCCGGGCGCACCAGCGTGGCTGCTTTCCGCGATTCCGCACGTGAACGCGGGCATCAGTCTCGCCGCCATCGCGTGCATCGTCCTCGGCGTCCGCGAGGCGCGCGCGAAGCGCTTCGAGACCCACCGCAAGTACATGCTCGCCGCGTTCGGGTTGTTCGTCGCGTTCCTCGCGCTCTACCTCTGGAAGGTCGCGCTCAAGGGACCCCAATCGTTCCCGGGAACGGGCGTCGTCGAGCTCGCGTACCTCGGCGTGCTCGCGGTCCACATGATACTCGCCATCGTCTGCATCCCGCTACTGTACTACGTGCTCCTGCTCGCGTGGACGCATCCCGTGAGCGAACTCCCGGAGACGAGCCACAAGCGCGTCGCGAAGGTGGCGGCGCCGCTCTGGCTCGTCTCGTTCGTCCTCGGGAACGTCGTCTACGTCCTCCTCTACCTCGTCCCCGCCGGCTTCTACGGGTGAGCGCGGGTTCGCTGGCGGTTGCGGCGGTTCGCTGGCGGTTGCGGCGGTTCGCTGGCGACCGCGAGCGACCGGGTCACTCCCGTTGTGCTCGCCAGTCGTCGGCGGTCGTCGCGTAGACGTGCGAGTCGACGAACTCGCCGTCGACGAACGCCCCCTCCGGGATGGTGCCGACCCGGTCGAGACCGATGGACTGGAGGAGTGCGTTCGACGCCTCGTTCGTCTCGTAGGCCTCCGCACGCACCGAGTGCATGCGCTTCTCGTCGAACAGGTACTCGATGAACGTCGCCGTCGCGTCCGACCCGTAGCCTTCGCCGTGGGCGTCCGCGGCGATCCACGCGGAGAGGATGGCGTGGCCGTTCCGATCCGCGATCCAGACCGTGCTCACGACGCCGACCGGGTCGCCGTCGGCGACGACGAGGAGCGTGATGCCGTCGCCGCCGTTCACCTCCTCCTCGATCCACTCCTCGTGATGCTGTCGTCCCCGCGGGTCCGCCACGCCGAGTGACTGCCGGACCGCCGGGTCGTTGACGGCCTCGGTGAGGAACGCGGCGTCCTCGCTCTCGACCGTACACAACTCTACCACGTCGCCTTCGAGAAAGGTCGCACCGGGCATACCGGAACCGACCCGACCGCTCGATATAAATCGCCGACAAGGTGCGCTAGCACGCCTCACCCGACGAGTCGGCGCGCTCGCCAGTCGCCGACGGTGACGCTCAGTGCGCTCGCCAGTCGCCGACGGTGACCGCGTACACGAGCGTGTCGTGGTATTCGCCGTCGACGAACACCCACTCCGGGAGACAGCCGACCTCGCGGAATCCGACGCGTTCGAGCGTCCGCCGGGACGCGTCGTTGAACGCGAACGCGGTCGCCTGGAGCGTGTGCAACCGCTGGTGGTCGAACAGGTACCGCATCAAGGTCCGGGTCGCGTCCGGCCCGTAGCCGTTCCCCTGCTCGTCGCTCGCGATCCAGCACCCGAGCGTCGCGTGGCCGTTCGAGCGGTTCACCTCGAATGCCGTGACCGACCCGACCGGTCGCCCGTCGCCGGCGACGAGGAACTGGAGGACGTCCTCGCCCGACGTCACCTCCTCGTACCACTCCTCGCTCTCCGGTTCGTGGACGGGTCCGTGGACGCCGAGTGACACCCAGACCCCGGGGTCGTTCACGCCCTCGTGGAGGAACTCGAGCGCGTCCTCGTCGAGCGTCCGCAGTTCGACGACGTCACCCCGGAGGAAGACCGGTGAACTCATGCGAGGAGTACGTCGACCGAGGAGATAATCTAGCACGACGCCGCCGAGCACCGGCCGACAGCGACTCTGCGGGCGCGCCGGTCAGTCGTCGGCCGGTGCGTCCGCGCCCTCGATGACGGGACGGGCGACGTCGCGGTCCGTGGTCTCGCCCTCGATGTCGTAGGGGTACTCGCCGGTGACGCACCCCAGGCAGAGGTCGGCGCGGGAGGCGTCGAGCGCGTCACAGACCGCGTCGATGGAGAGATAGGACAGTGAATCCGCTTCGATTGCCTCGCGGATGTCCTCCGTGCTCTGGCCGGCGGCGATGAGCTCGTCGCGCGTCGCCATGTCGATGCCCATGTAGCACGGCGCGACGATCGGTGGTGCGCCGATGCGCATGTGGACCTCCTCCGCGCCGCAGTCCTTCAGGAGCTCCACGAGCTGCGTGGACGTCGTCCCGCGGACGATGGAGTCGTCGATGATGGTGACGGTCTTCCCCTCCACCGTCGACTTGATGGGGTTGAGCTTCAGGCGGACGGCGCGCTCGCGCTCGTCCTGCGTCGGCATGATGAACGTCCGGCCGACGTACCGGTTCTTCATCAGGCCCTCCGCGAACTCCGTCTCGGCGCCGTCCTCGCTCGCCGCCTCCGCGTACCCCGACGCGAACGCACGCCCCGAGTCGGGTACCGGCATCACGACGTCGGTCTCGATACCGGACTCGTGCCAGAGGTTCCGGCCGAGCTGCCGGCGGACCTCGTACACGAGGGAGTCGTCGATGACGCTGTCGGGGCGCGCGAAGTACACGTGCTCGAAGAAGCAGTGCGCGCTGTTTTCCTGGTCGACGAGCTGGTAGGAGTCGAAGTCGCTCCCGTCCTCGTGGAGCACCACGAGCTCGCCGGGTTGGACGTCGCGGACGAGTTCGCCGTCGAGCGTGTCGATGGCCGCCGACTCGGACGCGAGGATGTAGCCGTCGTCGAGTTCGCCGATGCACAGCGGTCGGTTCCCTTCGGGGTCGCGGACGCCGAGGACGGTGTCGTCGTGCATGATGGTCAGCGAGTACGACCCGTGGATGCGTCCCATCGTGCGCTTGACGGCGCGCACGAGGTCCTCCTCGAGGAGGTTCCGCGCGAGGTCGTGCGCGATGACCTCGGTGTCGCCGTCGCTCGTGAACGCGTGCCCGAGCCCGGCGAGTTCGTCCCGAATCTCGTCGGCGTTCACGAGGTTCCCGTTGTGCGACAGGGCGAGCGATCCGCTCTTGAACGACACGGTGAACGGCTGCGCGCAGGACTTGTCGACGCTCCCCGCGGTCGGATACCGGACGTGCCCGATGCCGGCCGCGCCCGTGAGCGACTCGACGTCGTCCTGGGTGAACGCGTCCCCGACGAGCCCCATCTCGACGTGGTCGTGCTGCTGGAACCCGTCGTGCGTGACGATGCCCGCGGACTCTTGGCCGCGATGCTGGAGCGCGTACAGCGAGTAGTAGAGCGGTCGTGCGGCCGCCCGGTCGTCGAGCGCGACGCCCACGACGCCGCACTTCTCGGTCGGCCCGTCGGAATCGGGGGTGGCTCCCCGCCCGTCTGTCATGAGAGACAGTCGGGCGTCACCCACCAAAAAAGGACGTGATTGTGGTCTAAACCGCTCCCCACCACCGAGAAGTATGCACGGTCGTGCGTATTCCGGTTGGTCGCTGGATGCGTCCGTCGCACGCCACCGGAGCACCCCCAGGTCACGGCGTCGCCACTCGACGGACGTTGACGCTCGAACGGCAGCGAGACCGGCTCCCGGAGTCGGGAGTTCCGTCGCCACGAGACGTGAACGGTCGCGGGCGCTATCGCTACGAGAACTGAACGGTCGAGAGACCGGAAACCCGGTCGAGAAGGGTCGTCGTTATTCGCCAGCCTTCGACTGCCACTCGTAGTCCCGTCGCTTCGCGGACTTCCCGAACCCACACGACGAGCACTCCTTCTTCTTGGTGTGGTAGGACTTCTCGCCGCAGCGGCGGCACTTCGTGTGCGTCTTCGTGTTCTTCTTGCCTTGAGAGGGGGTTCCTGCGCCAGTCATGGAGTTATCGAGACGACGTTGTCGCCACGGATAATCGTTGTGTTGTCGTCCGACTCGATGACCAGGTTCATGTGCTGGTCGTACCCCGTCAGGGTGCCCTCGTACGTCTCGCCGTCCTTCAGTCGCACCGAGACCGTCTTCCCGACGGAAGCGTCGAGCACGTCGAGGGGCCGTCCACTGTCGTCGTCCATACACCATCGGGGTCGTAGCGGTTCCTTAAACGTACCGGGTCGGCGCCGTCAAGAGGCCTGCACTCACCGTGGTCGGGCGCGGTCAGACGTCGACCGCGAAGCTCTCGCGGTCCTCGACGGTCGCCGCGAACGCCGCGAGCAGGTCCGCGACGCCCTCCACGTCGGTCGTGTCCACGACCTCGACGGGCGTGTGCATGTACCGGTTCGGGACGCTCACGTTCAGCGACGGCACGCCGCCGCTGGAGACGTAGAACTCGTCGGTGTCCGTCCCGGTGAAGCTCCCGGCGGCCTGCAGCTGGACGTCGATGTCGGCGTCCGCGGCGGCCTTCCGCGCGAGCTGGGAGACCACCGGGTGGTTCGCGCTGCCGCGGCCGACCACGGGGCCGTCGCCGAGCGCGACGTCGCCCGTCTTCTCCGTCGGCGACTTCGGGTAGTCGCCCGCGTGCGTGACGTCCACGACGAGCGCCGCGTCGACGTCCAGGCGGTCGGTCACCATCATCGCACCCTTCTTCCCGAGTTCCTCCTGCACGGTACTGACGGCGTACACGGTGACGTCGACGTCCGCTTCGGCCGCACGACGAAGTCCCTCGATGGCGGTGTACGTCCCGACGCGGTTGTCCATCCCGCGCGCCGCGACCTTGTCCCCGACGAGGTCCTCGACGGTCGACGAGAACGTGATCGGGTCGCCGACCTCGACGAGTTCCGCCGCCTCCTCGCGGTCCTCGGCACCGACGTCGACGACCTGCTCCGATATCTCGTCGTACTCGTCCTTCGACGGGTCGCGGAGGTGGATGGCGACCTGCCCGACCACGCCCGGGACGACCCCGTCGCTCCCGTGAACCGTGACGTGCTGGCCCTTCGAGACCGTGCGGTCGCTCCCGCCGATGCGACCGAGGTGCACGAACCCGTCGTCGTCGATGCGACGGACGATGAACCCGATCTCGTCGCCGTGCCCGGCGAACGCTATCGTCGGGCCGTCGGCGTCCTCGTTGTACGCCGCGATGGCGTTCCCGTACGCGTCCGTTCGCACGTCGTCGGCGTACTGCTTCGCGTACTCCACCCACACGCGCTGGCCGCGCGTCTCGTACCCCGACGGACTCGGCGTCTCCAGCAGTTCCGTGAGGAACTCCCAGCGTTCGCTATCCATGCCAGACGGGTTCGTGGGCGGGGACTTAAGACTCGGGAATCCGCGGGCCGGCTTGCCGGCACCGCTCGTCGCCCGCACCCAGATTCCGCACCGACCTCTCAACTTGCAACCAGCACGTCGACCCCGAGGCATGAGCACGTCGGAACCGATAAGTGACGACTCCGCGAAGTATAGCCCATGGCAGACAAGAAGTTCACCATCTTCGAGCTCCACTTCGACGGTGACCTGAAACTCGGCCCGACGTTCGGCGCGGACCCGAGCCCGGACGTCGAGGCGACCGACGGCGGCACTTCGGTGCCCGACGACGACGCCACCGACGCAGCTGCGACGCCCGCGGTCGACGTCGACCCCGAGGCCGAAGACGCGGAGGGCGGGAGCAAGGCACCGGTGAAGGGCGCCATCCTCGGCGTGCTCGCGCTCGTCCTGCTCGCCGTCGCGGCGCGCGTCCTCATGGGCGGGGACGACGACGTTGACGACGTCGAGATGGTCGACCTCGACGACGTCGACGCGGTCGAGGACTGAGCGAGCACGCCATCCCCGAGAGACTGAAAGCGTTTACGTCTCCACGCCTTACGGCTTCGGCATGAACCTGTTTCGGAGCGTTCAGGCGGTCGCGTCCGCGTCCGGCGAGGGCGCTATCGACTGGACGGCCGTCGCCGACGCGGCGAAGGCAGCGACCGACCCCGGCGACGTCGCGCTCACCGACGCACAGCGAACGGGGTACGCGACCGACGTCCGCGACGCCCGCGACCGCGTGCGGAGGGTCGCGAGCATCGACTTCGACGTCCCAGACACCATCGAGATACAGCACCGCCACCACTGGGTGGACGCGAACGTCGACACGTTCCGGCGCGTCCTCGCACCGCTCGAGGCCGAGGGGATGACGGCGTTCCCCGGCGTCGCCCGCACCGTCAACACGGGGACGATGGCGGTGATGCTGACGTTCCTCGCGAAGAACGTCCTCGGCCAGTACGACCCGCTCCTGCTCGCGGGCGACGACGACCCCGACCACGCGCTGTACTTCGTGCACCCGAACATCGAGCGCGTCGCCGACAGCCTCGACGTCGACACGCCGCGATTCCGCCGCTGGATCGCGTTCCACGAGGTCACGCACGCCGCGGAGTTCGGCGCCGCCCCGTGGCTCTCGGGGTACCTCGAGGACCGCGTCGAGTCCGGCCTCCAGGACCTCTCCGCGGGCGGCATCTCCTCGCAGGAGTTCCAGGAGATGAACGCCGCGATGACCGTCGTCGAGGGGTACGCGGAGCTCCTGATGGATCACGCGTTCGACGACGAGTACGCGGATCTCCGCCGGAAGGTCGACGAACGCCGCGGCGGCCGCGGGCCGCTCGCGCAACTCGCGCGCCGGCTGCTCGGCCTCGGCCTGAAACGCCAGCAGTACGAGCGCGGGAAGGCGTTCTTCGAGCACGTCACGGACGCACGCGGTCTCGACGCCGCCGGCCGCGTCTGGGACGGTCCCGAGAACCTGCCGACCGACGACGAGATCGACGACCCGGACGCGTGGCTCTCGCGACTCGGGCTCTGAGCGAAGGCACGTCGTCGAAGCGGTCGCAGTAAGTGGAAGCGGTCGCGGTCAGTTGAATCGGTCGCGTTTCTCGTAGCCGTCGTCGCTCCCGCGGTCGTTCCGGGAGGAGCCGTCGCGGTACGCCCAGACCATGTAGTACCAGAGCGCGAGGCCGAGTGCGCCCCCGCCGAGCGCGCCCCCGGCGACGACGAGTGCGCCGGCGTCCGCGTAGAGTGCGACGAGTGCGCCCGACCCGCCGACGAGCAGGACGACGAACGCCTGGAGGCGACTCATGCCGGCGACGCGGTCGGACTCCGTGAGCGATGGCCCAACCATCAGACTGCGGTCGGGGCGCTCACGTGCAGTTCCAGGAACAGCCACTCGTCGTCGTGCTCGACGAGCGTCCCGCTCCAGCGCGTCTCGAACTCGTGGCGGGCCGCCGCGTCTTCGTCCCGGGTCGCCGCCCCGCCGTCGTTCCGGGCGGCCGCCCGGTCGTCGTCCGCCGGCGTTCGCGTCCACGCGAGCGAGACGTCGTCGTGGAACGACGCCCAGTCCTCGCGCTCGACGACCGACGGCCCATCGCTTCCCACCGTCCAGTCCGTCGTCGTCCGCGTCTGCTCGCGTAACGCCTCCGCGACCGCGTCGTACCCGTCGTACGTCGTCGAGATAGCGGCCTTCCACGTGTCGGGGGACTCGCGGAAGTACGGGTAGAGCGGTTCGCCGCGACGCAACGCCTCGTAGTAGTCCAGAACAGCGTCCTCGGCGCTCATAGCCGACTCCAGGACTGGTATCGGTATCAAACCCTCGCTTCCGGGAGGCCACGAGGCGACCGCGTCCCGGGCGCGAGCCCCGGCCGACCCCTACATGAAGCCCTTGTCGACCTCGTCGGTCTCCACGAGCTCGTCGAGCTCCTTGTTGAGGACGTCTTCGGCTTCCTCGAACGTCGACGCGAGCTCGTCAAGGCCGTCCGGGCGGTCGTACTGGTCGTACTCCATCGGGCCGAACGCCGGCGAATCGAGCGTCTCCATGACGTCGTCGAAGAAGTCGCCGGGGGTCGTCGGCGCGTCCGCGTGCGCTTTCACGACCTCCTCCAACTCGGTCGCCTTCTCCTTCGCTTCGTCCTCGTCGATGTCCTCGCTGTGTCCCTGGACGGCGAACCGACCCGAGCCCTCCGTCGGGAGGAACTCGCCGATCTCGTCGTCGAGGTTCCGGGCGACCTGCGACCCGACGCCCTTCACCTCGAAGGGGTTCTTCGCGTACGTCTTCAACTGGTACATCCCGCTGTCGGGATGCCCGAGGTAGAGGTCCTCCCCGAGGCCGTTCGCGCGGTCACCGGCGACCGCACGCCAGCCGTCCGGGTCCACGTTCGACTCAACCACGTCCTCGACGATGTCATCCCAGTCGCGAACCCGCATACGCCGCCGTAGTGCTCGCGGCGGCAAGATTGTGTCGGTCCGGCCGGTTCCGGAACCGGCGGTGCTGTCGGTCGCGGGTCCATTCAGTCCAGTCCTTCCCGTGCCAGCGCGGCCCCGATGGCGATACCCATCCCCATCCCGATAGCCAGTCCGAGCGCGATGTCGTCCATCGCCACGCCGATGGCCGTCCCGACCCCTGCACCGAGAGCGATACCGACGGCGAATCCGCGTGGGTCAAGTTCCTCGTCGTCTTCCACCTGGTCACTCATCTACAAGGCAGGTTCACGCCGCGCTGACGTAAATCGTCGGACGGACGAGAGACGCGGCCGTCGTGGCAGGACGATTCCCCTCCGCCGGTGCGAGGTCCGTCGGCGAGGTCACTCGCGTCACGCGCACGCGATGGTCGCCCACCCGTAGTCCGGGGGGTCCTCGCCGCCGTCGGCGGCCGAGCGTTCGACGCGCGTCGCGGTGACGTGGTACCACGCGGCGTAGTAGAGGTCGGCGAGGACGGTCGTCTCCGAGTCACCGGCGCGTTCGGCGGACTCGCTCGCGTCGAGACTCACCTCGACGGACGCGTACGCGCCGTCGTCTGCCGGCTGGGATTCTGCGGTCGCGTAGTCGACGCCTTGAACGTTCCAGCCGTCGGCCTCGGCGCGGTCGCGCGCGTACGCCTCCTCGACGAACTCGGCGAGGTCGCGGGCCGCAGCCTCGGTCGGGTCCCCGGGGACTTCGACGTCGACCAGACCGAGCGAATCGTCGACGGTACAGGTTGCCGTCGTGGTGTCCGCGCTGGTCGACGCTGGGGTAGATGACTCGGTGTCGGTCGGTTGGGCGGAATCGAGCGTGCCGACGCACCCGGCGGTCGCGGTGGTCGTCGCAGCGAGCGTGGCGAGGAGGGCGCGCCGTTGCATACCCTGCGGATTCACCCCCCCAGTACAAGTGTCTTCTCCCGCGCACATCCGTGGAACCGACATCCCTAACCGGGTCGCTCGCGTCGCGTTCGAGTGTGACTGACGCGGACCGCGACGCGATCGAGGGGACCATCACGGCGGTCGGCGACGCCAAGGAGGTGTCGACGCAGTACGGCAAGTCCGACCTCGCGGAGCTGACGGTGGAGACCGCGACGGGCGAGGAGCAGGTGACGTGCTGGGGGAAGTGGACGGAGACGACCGAAGTGGCCGAGCCCGGGATGCGCGTGCGGGTGACGAACCCCGAGGAGCGCGAGTACCAGGGGGAGACGCAGTACTCGACCACTGGCGACTCGTACGTCGTCCTGGAGCCGCAGTTCCTCGTGGACGTGACCGACGTCCGCGAGTACGTGCAGTGCCCGCGGATGTACTACCTGAACAAGCTCTCGAGTGCGCCCCTGAAGTACCCGGTCATCAAGGGGACGATCGTGCACGAGGTGTTCGGCGACCTCCTCCGTGGCGTGGACTTCGACGACGCCGTCGACGACCGCGTCGAGGAGGCCGGGCTCGACCTCGGGCTGCTCGGGATGGACGCCGACGAGGTCCGCGAGGAGGTCGCGGAGAACGCGCGCGCCATCGACGCGTGGCTCTCGCAGGGGAAGCTCTCGGGCGACGACGAGTGGCGCTCGGAGATGACCTTGATATCGGAGACGTTCGGCATCAAGGGGCGCGCGGACGCGGTCCGGAACGGGATGCCGGTCGAACTGAAGACGGGGAAGAACCTGAAGCGCGACCCGCGGTTCGAGGACAAGATACAGGCCGCGTCGTACGCGCTCCTCCTCCGCGAGCGCGGCGTGGAGGTGGATACGGCGACGCTGCTGTACACGAAGAACGCGGCGCTCGACCGGTCGGAGTTCTCCGGGGACTTCTCGCCGGCGAAGGAGTTCTCGGTCGGCGACGGCCTCATGAAGTACGTCGTCCGAGCCAGGAACGCGATCGCGGCGTTCGAGTACGACGTCTCGGTGCCGACGGGCTACGAGGCCGACGCGGTGTGCGAGTACTGCTTCGAACAGGACACGTGCCGAGTCGTCGCGGGTCGGCTCGACCAGGAGTCGAAGGCGGGGCAGATCGGGCGCAAACTCCCCGAGGACGAACTCGAATACTACGAGGAGACCTACAGGGCCATCGAGGAGGAGCGCGTGGAGACGCACAAGGAGTACGCGAAGCTCTGGGAGCAGACGCCAGCCGAGCGCGCGGACGACGACCGCGCGCTCGTCGACCTCGCGTTCGAGCGCAAACGCGAGCGCGCCGACGGCCGCTGGGAACTGCGCGCGCGCCGCACCTCGCCGGCGGTGTCGAAGCTCCGCGAGGACGACCTCGTGCTCGCGAGCGACGGCGACCCCGTCCAGGGCGACGCCGAACTCGCGTACATCGAGCGACTCGACGACGACGAGGTCGTCGTCTCCGCCGCCGAGCCCGTCGAGGTGTGTCGACTCGACGTCTATCCGAGCGAGCTGTCGGTCGCGCGGATGCAGGTCGCGCTCCACGACGCGCTCTTGAAGGGCGACCCCGACCGGAAGGACGTCCTGTTCGGTCGCAGGGAGCCCGAGTTCGACGCCGAGCGGGCGCTCGACCCCGAGCGCGACCCCGGCGAGAGCGGCGAGTCGATGACCGAGGCCGAGCCGGAGACGTTCGTGGACAACAACGCGGCGCAGGACGAGGCGGTGCGGAAGGCCGTCACGGCGGAGGACGTCGCCCTCGTCCATGGGCCGCCCGGAACGGGGAAGACGTACACCATCGGGCAGGCGGTGCGGGCGATGGTCGCCCGCGGCGAGCGCGTCTTGCTGTCGGCGTTCACGAACCGCGCGGTCGACAACGCGCTCGAAGCGCTCGAAGAACAGGGGTTCACCGACTTCGTGCGCGTTGGCACCGAGTCCGGTATCCGCGACGACATGCTCGACTACCGCCTCGAGACGCGCGGCGACCCCGACGAGTGCGCGGCGCGCCTCCAGGACGCGCAGGTCGTCGCGGCGACGACCGCGACCTGCGGCTCCCGGGTGATGCGCGAGCAGTCCTTCGACGCGGCGCTCGTCGACGAGGCCGGCCAGCTCACGGAGCCGGACGCACTCGCGGCGGTGAACCTCGCGGAGCGGTTCGTGCTCGTCGGCGACCACCAACAGCTCCCGCCCGTCGTCCGAGCGGAGAACGAACTCCAGGAGTCGCTGTTCCAGCGGCTCGTGGAACGCTACCCGGACGCGGGCGTGATGCTCGACAAGCAGTACCGGATGAGTCAACGCATCCAGGCGTTCGCGTCCGCGGAGTTCTACGACGGCGAACTCCGGCCGGCGACGGGCGAGATCGCCGGCCAGCATCCCCGCCAGCTCGTCGACCTCGACGACCTCCCCGAGGAACTCCGTGACGGCGTGACGTTCCTCGACGTCCCGGGTGACGGGGGCCGGAACACGGACGCGGTCGAGGCGGACCGCGTCGCCGACGTCGTCTCGTCGTACCTCGCGGCGGGCGTGGCCCCCGGGGACGTGGGCGTCATCGCGCCGTTCAGGGCGCAGGTCGCGGAGATAACGCGACGCGTCCCCGAATCCGTGACGGTGGACACCGTCGACCGCTTCCAGGGCTCCTCGAAGGAGGTCATCGTGGTCTCGTTCGTCGCCTCCGGTGACCTGGAATCGCCGATATTCGAGGACTACCGGCGCGTGAACGTGGCGTTGACGCGAGCGAAGCGCGCGCTCGTCCTCGTCGGTGACGCGGACGCGCTCCGCACGGACCCGGTGTACGGTCGGATGGTCGACTGGGCGGGACCAGACTGACCGCTCGACGCCCGCGACGGGGTCGTCCGGCTCGTCGGGACTCGAGACGTCGGGTACGGGTGGTCGGAAACGGGACCCCGCGGCCCAGTCGCTCCTTATTTTCGGGACGCATCCCGAATCTGTGCGGTCCTTTTATCACCGTGTCGCGAGAAACCACTACTATGGCAAGTGATAACGCGACACACGAGGAGCCGGCGATCGAGGACGGCGCCGCGGAGGACGCGTTCTCGACGCCCGAAGCGAACGAACTCGAGCGCGCGGCCGGTGGCATCGCCGGCGGCATCGTCGGCACGATGCTCATGACTGGCGTGCTCTTCATCGTGAACGCCACCCTCACGCCCGGCATCGACGTGTTCGGGACGCTCGCGGAGCTCGCCGGCGTCGGGGACGCGCCCGCGGTCGGGCTCGCGCTGTTCTTCGGCGCCGGCATGTTCGCGTGGCCGCTCCTGTTCGTCACCCTCGGCGCGTACCTCCCCGGTGCCACCCGCCCCCAGCAGGGCATCGTGTTCGCCGCCGTCCTCTGGACGGGGTTCATCACCGCGTTCTACACGCGGTACGCCGGGTTCGACCTCCTCGTCTTCGTCGTGTTCTCCATCGTCACCCACCTCGCGTACGGCTGGGTGCTCGGGTTCGTCTCCGCGCGCCTCACCGGCCAGTACGAAGCGCCCGAACTCGCGGTCTGACCCGGGCCCGCCGCGCTTTTCTCCGCTCGCCGCGACCGTGACCGCATGGACCTGCCACTCGGCGACGGCACCGTCTCGGTATCGTTCGACGCCGTCGACGCGACCGTCGCGCGCGCCCCGGGTGCGGACGCCGTGGACGTCCCGGCCGCGACCCAGAACGCGCTCGCCGACCCGCACGGGCCGCGACTCCGCGACCGCGCGAGCGCCGACGACGACGTCGCTACCGTCGTCACCGACGGCACGCGCGCCGTCCCCACCGACGTCCTCCTCGACGGCCTGCTCGCGGAACTGGACGCTACCGGCGTCGCACGCGACCAGGTGACGGTCGTCGTCGGCCTCGGCCTCCACCGCCCGATGACCGACGCCGAACTCGACGAGATGCTCGGCGAGCACGCCGACCTCGCAACCAACCACGACCCCGAGAACGTCGTCGCGGTCGGCGAGGTCGACGGCGTCCCCATCGAACTGAACCGCACGGTCGCCGACGCGGACCTCGTCGCCGCGACCGGGGTCGTCGAACCCCACCAGTACGCCGGGTTCTCCGGGGGCGCGAAGACGGTCGTCGTCGGCGCCGGCAGCGACTCACAGATCGGGTACACGCACGGCCCCGACCTCCTCGGCCGCGACGGCGTCCGCCTCGGGCGCGTCGACGGCAATCCCTTCCGCGAGTTCCTCGACAGCGCTGGCGACCTCGCCGGCCCGGACTTCTGCGTGAACGTCACGAAAGGTCCACAGGGCGTCCTCGGCGTCGCCGCCGGCGACCCACGCGCGGTCGTCCGCGACCTCGCCGCGACCGCACGCGACGCGCTCTCCGTGCCCATCCCGGACGACGAATCGTACGACGCCGTGGTCGCGGGCGTCGGTGCCCCGAAGGACGCGAACCTCTACCAGGCCAGCAGGGCGGCGACGTACGTCGCGCTCGGCGACCGCAACCCGCTCGCCGACCCCAGGACAGACGCGGCCGACGACGAGAACGACCGCGGTTCCGACGCCGGACGCGGCCGCATCGTCGTCCCAGCCGAACTCCCGGAGGGCGCTGGCGACGGCACCGGCGAGCAGCGGTTCTTCGACTGGCTCTCGAACGCCACCGACGCGGACGCGCTCTACCGCGAGATGAGGGCGGGCTACGAGCCGGGCGCGCAGCGCGCGTTCGTCGTCGCGCGCGTCCTCCGCGACCACGCCGTCCACGTCACGAATAGCCAGCACCCCGACGTCGTCGACGACTGCCTCATGCACGCCGCCGACAGCGTCGAGGACGCACTCGAATCGGAGAGCGACGTGCTCGTCGTCCCCGACGCGCTGAACACGCTCCTCGTCCGCGACCGCTGAAGCGCAGGGCACGCTACGGGACGTACGTGTCGAGCACCTCCCAGTTGGTCGGGTTCCTGACCGTCTCGTCCTCCTGCCAGCGAACCTCCACGACGGTCGCGTCCGCGGGCACCGTCGCCGTCACGGCGTCGCCCGCGGTCACCGTCTCGTACGCGTCGGCGAACTGCGCGTCGAGCGCCACGTCGTCCCCCTCGACCTCCGCGAGGAGGCGAACGCGCGCCGCCGGGAACGACTCGCCGCCGTCGTGGACGGTCGTCAACGCCCGCGTCCCCTCGTCGTACGAGAAGTCGAACGAAGCGCGCGGCGCCGGCCACCCGTACGCGAGGAAGTCGAGGCGCTTCGTCGGCGTCGACCCCGTGACGATGGCTGCATCGCCGTGCCGACCGGTCTCCAGGTCCTCGTACGTCTGGAACGCCGCACGCTCCCGACAGGTCCGGAGGAACGCGTCCGGGTCCGGCGACGACGGGAACAGCGCGATGGCCCGAAGGTCCGTCGTCCGCTCGCCGACCGCGAACGCCTCCGCGCTCCCGACCACCTCTGGGAGGTACGCGAACCGCGTCGAGAACCGCGCCACCGTCGGGTCGTTGCTCAACTCGGCGACCAGGGCGATGCGCTCGGCGGCCGTCGTCTCGGTCGCCATCGCCGACGGGCGCTCCGAGAGCAGTCGGACGGCTCGGCGCTCCAGTCGGTCGCGTGACTCCCTGACGGTCGACTCCCCGACACCGCTCGCGTGCATCGACAACAGGACGTCGTCGGCGACCACCTGGAGGACGTCGTCGCCGCGAACGCGGCTCCGATACCCGTTCGCGTCCATCGGCTCGAACGTCTCCCAGACGTCGTCGGCTCGCAGTGCCGCGCCCTCGTCGCGGAGGCGCGCGACTGCGTACCGGTCGGCTCTGACGGTCACGACGACGTCGCGGACGACCGACGGGTCGAGCAGCGGGACCGACGACACCCATTCTCGGAGGGTCGGGAACCGGTCGACGTGCTCGCTGAGCGACGCGAGGTCCACGTAGCGCGCGTGCTGGAGCTCCAGGTCCGGCGTCACACCGGCCGCCTGCAGCCAGTCGTCGGTCACGACGCGAGCCGCGAACGACGGCGGGTCGACCGCCCCCCAGTCGAGGACGCCGTTCGTACAGCCGGCGAGTGCCGACGTCGACGCGACCGCCCCGGCGGCGTGGAGGGCTCGGCGACGCGAGAGCTGTCGCATGCGAGACGCCCGTCTCGCCGGCGACAAGTGTCTTGGGCCGCCGAGCGCGCATCGGCGAAACACTTTAACGTGCCAGAGTTGACACGATTCCCATGGCGTACTCCCGCACGAAACCACCGTGGCACTCGCTCGGGTCGGCACTGGCGTGGACCTTCGGCGGCCTCATCTTCGTCTGGCTCGGTCTCGTCGAGGGGTCGTCCGCCGGAACGTACGCGTTCGGCATCGGACTCCTCATGCTCGCACTCGGGAGCATCTCCCTCGTCGGATTGTACGGGACGGACCTCGTCGTCGAATGCAGGGACCTGAAGGAGCGCGCTTTCGGCGAGCGACGCTCCAAGTACGAGCCCTGAGGCGACCACGAGTCAGTAGTCCTGCCACCGATAGCGACGACCGCCCGTCTCACCCGCCAGCCGTCGGTTCCGCCGCCTCGTCGTCGCCCTCTATCTCGTCGACGACGCGCCGGTGGAACTCCTGGAGGACCGCGGACTCGTCCTCGGCGAGCACGACGTCGCTCGCCATCAACGTCGCCAACCCGAACGCGCGCGGCGACGGCGACTCCACGCGCGTCCGCGACACCTCGACGTCACCCTGCTGGACGTCGCGCGCGAACGCCACGATGCCGTCCACGTGCAACTTGTCCTCGAGGATCTCGCGGTACGTCTCCTCGACGACCGCGAACGACTCCAGGTCCTCCGCGAACGACAACAGCATCTCGCTCGCGACCTGCTGTTGCTTCGCGGACTTCTCGTAGCCCTTGTACCGCTTCAGTATCATCAGCGCTCGCGTCGCATCGATCCGGAAGTACCGCTGGAGGAGGTCCGTCCCCTGGACCGCCTCCCGGAGCGTCGACCTGACCGCGTCGGGGTCGAGGTCCTCGACGATGCCGACCACGTCCACCTTCCGGTTCAGCGGGAGCTTCAGCGTGAACCCGTCGTCCGCCACCGCGACCGTGACGTTCGCGTTCGCCTCCTGCGCGATTCGGTACGCCAGGAGCCTGGAGAGCCCGTCGTTGAACCGCCGGCCGTAGTTCGAGTGCACGTAGTAGTGGCGTTCGTACGCGTCCCGGTCACGGGCCTCCTCGATAGCGAGCCGACTCGGCGTGCTCACGCTCTCCGCGCCCGCGTACCGCACCTGCTCGTCGTACATCCGACTGAGTGCGCGCACCGCGTGCTCGTCTATCGGCATCTCGCGCAACCAGTGCCGGACCGCGGGCGTCCCGCCGCGCTCGTACTTCTCGAGGAGCGTCTCCTGGAACGCGAGCACCTCGCAGCCGAGGTCGTACGCGAGCGGCAGGCGCTCGCTGAACCACGACGGCACCGTTGGGGAGGCAGTCGTTCGATCCACGTACACCTTCGACCCGCGCCGGTACTTGTACTCGAAGTTCGACCCGCCGAGCACGAACACGTCACCCGGCTCCAGCGTGTCGAGGTAGGACTCGTCGAGCTGGCCCACCCACTCGTCGCCGCTGCGCGTGAAGACGTCGCACGCGAACGAGTCCGGGATCGTCCCGACGTTCGTCATGTAGATGACCCGCGCCAGCCGCCCGCGCTTCCCCATCAGGACCTCCCCCGGCTCGTACTCGTCGTAGTGATACTCGCCACCGGGTTCGTCGTTCCCGTCGCGCCACACCTTCGCGTACACGTTCTTGTCCTCCAGGCCCTCGTAGTCCGCCGTGAGGTACCGCACGAGCTGTTCCCAGTCGTCGTCGCCGTAGTGCCGGTAGGGGTACGCGCTCCGGAGGATTCGCTTCACGTCGGCCTCCGGCCGTATCTCCGCGATCGCCATCCCGTAGACGTGCTGGGCGGCGACGTCCTGGCAGCGCTCCGGGACGTTCACCGAGTCCACGAACCCCTCGGTCGCCTTCTTCACCATCACCGCGCACTCGACGAGCTCGTCGCGGTCGAGCGCCACCACGCGGCCCGTGACGGTCTCACCGACCCTGTGCCCGGCGCGACCGACGCGCTGGAGCATCGCCGCGACCGACTTCGGACTCCCGACCTGGACCACGAGGTCGACGTGCGGCATGTCGATACCGAGCTCCAGGCTCGTCGACGACGTCACGACGTCCAACTCGCCGTCCTTCAACTTCCGCTCGACGTCCTGGCGGACGTCCTTCGAGAGGCTGCCGTGGTGGCACGCCGAGTTCGCCTCGTCGTACGCGTCGTACCTGTCGCGGAGGTTGTGAAGGACGCGTTCGGCGCCCGAGCGCGTGTTCGTGAACACGAGCGTGTTCGTCGCCCCCTGCACGTGCTCGTGGAGCGAGTCGTAGAACTCGCCGGTGACGACGTCCCGCGGCGTGTGCACGAGGTCGTCGGTCGGACACTCCAGTTGGAGGTCGAACTCGCGAGCGAACCGCGCGTCCACGATCTCGTAGTCGCGGGGCTCGCGCTCGCCCGTCATCGCACTCCCCGACCCGGTCGCTGACTCGCCGTCCTCGTCGCTGTCGTCATCGTGCCCGTCCATGGGCTCGTACCCGACGAGGAACTTCGCCATCTGACTCAGGGGCTCGATGGTCGCCGAGCACCCGATGCGCGTCGGCGACCCGTTCGCGAGCGCCTCCAGTCGCTCCAGACTCACCGAGAGATGCGTCCCGCGCTTGCTCTCGGCGAGCGAGTGGATCTCGTCGACGACGACGTACTCCACCGTCCGCAGCTTCTCGCGGAACTTCGGCGAGTTCAGGAGTATCGCGAGCGTCTCCGGCGTCGTGTTCAAGATGTGAGGCGTCTCCCGCAGCATCTTCTGGCGGTCCGCGTCGCTCGTGTCCCCGTGCCGTATCGCGTGCCGTATCTCGCCGACGTCCTCCCCGCGGTCCTCGGCGATGTCCGTGATGCCCTCCAGTGGCTCCGTCAGGTTCCGGTGGATGTCGTTCGCGAGCGACTTCAGCGGCGACACGTACAGGCAGTACACCGAGTTATCCAGGCCGTCCTCGTGCTCGCGTTCGCGCTCGAACAGCGCGTCGATGATGGCCGTGAACGACGCGAGCGTCTTCCCGCTCCCCGTCGGCGCGCACACCAGCGCGTTCTCGCCCTCGGAGACGAGCGGAATCGCCTCCTTCTGTGGGGGCGTGAAGAACCCGCCATTCTCCGGGACGAACTCGCCGAACTGCTCGACCCACCACTGCCGGACCGACGGCGACAGCGACTCAAGGACGTCCGCGTCGTCCACGTCGCTCGCGTCGACGTCGACGCCGGCCTCGGACTCCAGCAGGTCGAACGCGTCCATTGATGCGGGGGTCGGGGCCACACGTACAAGAACGTGATGACGACGGCGGCGCTGGGCTGCGAGCGACGGTTGCGCACCCGAGCTGGTTCGACGCCGACGCCACGGCTGCGGCGAACTGACGGGGTCAGTACCGCGAGAACAGGTCGAACTCGCTCGTCGGCACCGACGCCTCGAGGACGACTCGCCCGTCGCCGGCGCTGACGGCGACGTCGTCGTAGGGCTCGTAGTCGCGATAGGCGAACCGGCGCTCCTTGAACGTGTCCGGGTCGAGGTCGTCGCCGAGCCCGACCGCCCGATGCTCGGTCCGGTCCGCACCGACCGTGAACCCCTCGCCGACCGCCTTCAGTCCGATCTCGAGGTTGGTGCGGCGCGGCCAGAGTCGCGCGATGGTCTGCTCGCCGAGCGCGTCCACCAGCCGGTCCGCGCGCGAGAGCGCCGTGGTGCTCGTCTCGAGCGCGGCCTCCTCGCTGGCGGCGAGCATCTCGGCGTGGGCGGCGACGTCCTCGACCGGCGACGACTCGTCGCCACCGTACCGGTCCACGTTCGCGGCGACGCCGTCGCCGACGACCGTCACGCCGTTCTCGTCCGCGTGCCCGTAGAACCCCTCGACGCCGTCGACTGGCGCGTACGCGTCGCTCTCCGAGGCGGCGTCGGCCAACTCGTCCGCGTCCGCGAACGTGCTGACCCTCACGCTGCCGGGCATGAGGGTGAACGTCTGCCGGTGGATGGGGACGTCGAGCCCGGGGATGCGAAGCCCCGCGGCGTCGCGGATCCACTCCGGGAGGTCGCCCTCGAGGTCCCTGAACGCCGCGTGATTCCACGTCCGCACGGTTTTGAGCCGGTACCCGTCGGGGGCTGCCGCCGACGCGTCGACGTCGAACCAGCCGGGGTGTGCGACGGTCGACCGGTACTCGCCGCCGCCGCCGTCGCCGCCGCTCCCCGAACCGATCCCGCCGATGCTGGCGCACCCCGCGGTCGCGGTGGTCGCCATCGCTGCACCGAGCGCTGCCGTCGAACGCAGGACGTCGCGCCGCGTCGTCTCTTCCATACGAGAGGTTCGAACACGAACGCATAAATACTTGTTTTTCTGATAGTATCGATGTGCCGGTCCGACGCGTCCATCGCATGCCATCCCGACCCACCCCAGGACTGGATTGAACATGCTTATAAGGTGGGCCCAGCAACTCACCAGGTACACCCTACGCGGGGTTGATGATGCTCCTAGCCCCACAGGACGAGGGCCGTCCCGCACCCAGCCGGTCGGCCCAAGCGGACACCCGGTCCGCGAACGGCAGGGGAGCGCGAGCCCACGCGTAGACAAGGTGAACAACCATGCCAGTTTACGTCAACAAAGAAGTCCCAGCCGACCTCCAAGACGACGCCCTCGAGGCGCTCGAGGTCGCACGAGACACAGGTAGCGTAAAGAAAGGAACGAACGAGACGACCAAGGCCGTCGAGCGAGGGAACGCCTCCATCGTGTACGTGGCCGAGGACGTCCAGCCCGAGGAGATCGTCATGCACCTCCCCGAGCTCGCCGACGAGAAGGGTATCCCGGTCGTGTTCGTGGAGACCCAGGACGACGTCGGGCACGCCGCCGGCCTCGAGGTCGGCAGCGCTGCCGCAGCCGTCGTCGACGCCGGCGACGCCTCGGATCAGGTCGACGACATCGCCTCGAAGCTCGAGGACCTCTGATAGGCCATGAGCGCAGAAGAAACAGAGAGCGGCTCCACGCCCGCGGAAGTTATCGAGATCGTCGGCAAGACCGGCATGCACGGTGAAGCCATGCAGGTCAAGTGCCGCATCCGCGAAGGCGAGAATCAGGGTCGCATCATCACGCGAAACTGCCTCGGTCCGGTCCGCGAGGGCGACGTTCTCCAGTTGCGAGAGACCGCCCGCGAGGCCGACTCCATCGGAGGCCAATAATGCCCCAGACTCGAGCCTGTGACTACTGTGGGGACGACATCGAGCCCGGTACCGGGACGATGTTCGTTCGCACGGACGGTACGACGATTCACTACTGTAGCGCGAAGTGCGAGAAGAACGCCGACCTCGGCCGCGAACCCCGCGACCTGGAGTGGACGGACGAGGGTCGCGCGAACAAAGAGGTGTCCGAGGAATGACCGACCGCGAGCGGACGTTCGTGATGGTCAAGCCCGACGCGTTCGCGCGCGGGCTCGTCGGCACCGTCATCTCGCGTCTCGAGGACCGCGGCCTGAAGCTCGTCGGCATGAAGGTCGAGGTGCTCGACGAGGAGACGGCCCACGAGCACTACGCCGAGCACACGGACAAGCCGTTCTTCGACGACCTCGTCGACTTCATCACGTCGGGTCCGGTCGTCCCGATGGTGTGGGAGGGCGAGGACGCGACGCGGCAGGTCCGACAGATGATCGGTGCGACGGACCCGCTCGAAGCGGACGCGGGCACCATCCGCGGTGACTACGCGCTCGACCTCGGTCGGAACGTCGTGCACGCGGCGGACCACGAGGACGAGGGCGCGAACGAGCGCGAGATCTCGATCCACTTCGACGACGACGACCTCGTGTCCTACGAGGGACACGACGAGACCTGGCTGTACGAGTAACCAGCCGGTTCGCGCGCTTCTCACTCGATTCCACGACCCGATAGCGACGGGTGTGGTCGCTGTCTCTGCGAGTTGATTCGGTAGGGACGGGTGTGGTGGCGGTCGCGCGTTCGGTGTCAGTCGTCTGCGGGGGCGTCGACGCGCGTGCCGATGCGGCGGTCGAGGAAGTCCTCGAGGAGGCGGAACATCCGGAGTTTCTGGTCCTGGTCGCTGGAGGCGTGGCCTTCCTCGCCGAGTTCCTCGTACTCGTAGTCGCCGTCCTCGCCCGCGTCGTAGCCGGCGTCGTCGAGGGCGTCCCGGAAGATGCGTGCCTGGGAGACGGGGACGCGGCGGTCGTTGACGCCGTGGACGAGGAACATCGGGGCGTCGACGTTCTCGACGTACTCGACCGGGGAGCGTTCGCGGTAGAGGGCGGGGTTGTCCTCGGGCGTGCCGAGGTACTTCTCCATGAGTTCGGTCTTGAAGTGCGGCATCGTGTTCTCGTACATGTCCTCGAGGTCGGTGAGTCCGATCCAGGCGACGCTGGCGTCGTAGAGGTCGGGGTACTGGACGGCCTGCCAGTACGCGCTGTAGCCGCCGTAGCTCCCGCCGAAGACGACGACGTGGTCGTCGTCGAGCCAGTCGCGTTCGTCGAGGACGTGCTCGGCGGCGGTCGCGACGTCGCCCTGTTCGGCGCCGCCCCAGTCGTCGATGAGTTCCTCGACGAACTCGCGGCCGCGGCCCGTGCTCCCGCGGTAATTCACCTTCAGTACCGAGAAGCCCATCGACGCCAGGACTTGCGTGTAGAGGTCGAACGATTTGGTGTCGCGATGTCGGGGGCCGCCGTGGGGGTTGACGATGAGCGGCGACGGGCGTTCGCCGGAGTCGTAGAGGAGCGCGCCGATGTCGAAGGTCTCGTAGGGGTCGTGGGGGACCGCCTCCTGGGTGGTTTCGGGGATGCCGTCGGATTCGACGGTGAGGTACTCGGCGTCCGCGAAGTCGTCGGGCTCGAACGGGCCGTACTCTGGTTCGACGAGCGTCTCCGTCTCGCCGCTGTCGAGGTCGTACGCGAGCAGTTCCGACCGCGTCGTCGGAGTGGTGTGCGTGACGGTCACGCGGTCCGCGGCGATGCTGGCGTCGCCCGCCATCCCGAAGCCGGCGACGCCGTCGGGGAGGTCGAACTCCTCGCTCTCGCCGGTGTCGACGTCGTAGACGACCGGCATCGTGACGGCGTCGCGGTCGCGAGTCGCGACGATGCGCTCGCCGTCCTCCGTGAAGAACTGGCCGCTTTCCTCGAACTCGCCGCTACCGTACCACGTCACGTCGTCGGTGTCGAGGTCGTAGACGCCGACGCGGGCGAGGTCAGGGGTGTTGTCGGTGACGAGCAGTCGGTCGCCGTCCGGCCCCCAGTCGACGGGTGAGGCTTCCGCGCCGACGTCGCCGATCTCGAGGTTCCGGGCGTTCGATCCGTCGACGTCGTCGTCGGCCCCTGGCCGACTGCCCGTGGCGCTCTGCGCCACGCTGGCGACGTAGACGTCCTTGTTGTCGTAGTCGTCGGTCTCGTTCGTCGAGTACGCGATGCGGTCGCCGTCGGGGGAGAGCTCCGACCCCCAGACGGCGCGGTCGTAGTCGGTGAGCTTCGTGGTCTCGCCGCTCGCGAGGTCGTGCCGGTAGACGTTCATCTGGCCGTCGCGGGAGGACCCGACGAGGAGGGTCTCGCCGTCGTCGCCGATGTCGTGGAGCATCACCTGGCCGTCCATCTCGACGACGGGTTCCACGTCGCCGTCGCGCGTGATGCGGTGGACGTCGTTCTGTTCGTCGCCGTTCTCGTCGAGGTGGAAGTAGATGCTGTCGCCGTCGGCGGCCCACTCGACGAACCAGCGGGCGTTCCGCGGGACCTCGCCGTCGCTCCACTGCTCGCGGTCGCCGGTCTCCAGGTCGAGGACGTGGAGTTCGTTCCGGCCGGTGTCGTCGTAGTAGAACGCGACCTCGGTCCCGTCCGGGGAGACCGTCGGGTGCGCGAGCGTCGGCAGGCTGGCGAGTGCTTCGAGGACGTCCGTGTCTGCTGGCGCCTCCATGCGACAGTCGTGTCGTGTCACCCACATAAGGACTTGCAGAAGAATTCTTCAGTCCCACCGTCCTCGAGCGGTCGCCTCGAACGGGTGGCTTGCTCGGGAACGCCCTCGCCGGGGTGTGAAACTATTTGTGCGTGGCCTGTTCACGTCCACGTCATGGTTTCGGAGACGACGCGTCGCGCGCTGCTGTCCGCCGTGTTGGGCGCCGGCGTCGGAGGGATGGCGCTGACCGACGCACGCGAGTTCCTCGCGGACTTCGCACCGCTGTCCGGGTCGACGTGGGACGCCGACGGTCGCGAGGTCGACCGCGAGGTCGACTCGCCGTACGGGCCGGCGACGGTCCGCTACGACGACCACGGCGTCCCGCACGTGACCGCGAGCGACGAACGCGCGGCGTACTACGCGGTCGGGTACGTGCAGGCGAGCGACCGCCTCTTCGAGATGGACCTCCTCCGGCGCGTGATGCGCGGCGAGCTCTCGGCCGTGTTCGGCGACGTCGCCATCGACTCCGACCGGTTCAACCGCCAGATGGACTTCGCGCGCGCCGCCGAGGTGACGTGGGACGCCGCGAAGGACGGTCCTGCGGCACCTGCGAGCGAGGCGTTCGTCGACGGCGTGAACGCGTACCGCGAGGACGCCGGCCGCCCCGTCGAGTTCGAGCTCCTCGATTACGACGCGGACCCGTGGACGCCCGTGGACTCCATCCTCGCCCAGAAACAGATCTCGTGGGGGCTCACGGGGAGCTTCGCGACGCTCCGCCGTGCCGCGGTCGCGGACGCCTTCGACCGCGAGACCGCGGAGACGCTCTACCCGCTCCCCGACGCCGACAACCACGACGCGCCCATCCTCCGGCCGGGCGACCGCGAACCGAACCCGCCCGGCGGCGAGACCGCCGCCGCGAGCGCGGCGACTCGGGCCGCCACGGGCGCCGGGTCGGGCGACCCCGTCGACCCCGGCCTCGTCTCCTGGTTGGAGGCCTTCGAGTCCGAGGACGGCGTCGGCTCGAACTCGTGGGTCGTCTCGGGCGACTACACCGACTCGGGCGACCCCGTGGTCGCGAACGACCCGCACCTCGACCTGCGCGTCCCGCCGGTCTGGTACGAGCAGCACGTCGTCGTCGACGGCGAGCGCGACGTCCGCGGCGTCACGTTCCCCGGCGTGCCGTTCACGATAATCGGGCGGAACGACACGGGCGCGTGGGGGTTCACGAACGCCGGATACGACGTCATCGACTTCTACACGTACGACACCCGGAACGACGGGCGCGAGTACCGGTACGGCGACGAGTGGCGCGAGTTCGAGACGCGCGAGGAGACCATCCCGGTCGCCGACGGCGAGGACGAGACGGTCGAAGTGGCGAAGAGCGTCCACGGCGCGGTGCTCTCCCGCGGCAGCGGCGGCGATTCGCTGCCGGGAACGAGCGGGCGCGTCGGCGTCCAGTGGACGGGGCTGTCCGCGGCGCGCACCATCGAGTCCATCTACGACGTCGGGCGCTCGGAGGGCGTCGACGACGTGCTCGACGCGCTCCGGAAGTTCGACGAGCCGACGCAGAACTTCGTGTACGCCGACCGCGACGGCCGGACGCTCTACTACACGACCGGACGGGTCCCCATCCGTCGCACGGACGGTGACCCCGTTCCCGCGACCCGGCCGTTCGACGGCTCCGCAATGGAGGGCGAGTGGCGGGGGTTCGAGCCGTACGGCGAGACGGACTGGGCGAACGCGGACACCATCCCCTTCGAGGCGATGCCCCACAGCGTCGACCCGGGGTATCTCGCGACCGCGAACCAGCGCGTCACCGACGACCCGCCGGCGCACCTCTCGGAGGGGTATTCCTCGCCGTTCCGCGGCGCGCGCATCTACGAGCGCCTCGACGAACGCGCCGCGAGCGACGAGCCGATGACGGCGGAATTCCTCCGGGACGTCCAGTTGGACGCGGTCGACCGGCGCGTCGACCACCTGCGACCGCTCCTGGAGGACGCACGCGGCGACGTCTCCGGCGACGCGCGCGAGGAGCTCGACGCGATGCTGGCGTGGGACGGCGAGATGACCACCGACAGACGCGAACCGCTCGTGTTCGCGTTCTGGGCGCGCGAACTCGGCGAGCGCGCGTTCGCGGGCCGGTTCGAGAACGCCGACCTGGACGTCGGGACGCCCAACGACTGGGTGCTCGGGCGGCTCCCCGCGGACAGCGAGTGGTTCGTGCCCGAGGGCGCGAGCGACCCGGACCGCGGCGCGGTCGCGGCGGCCGCACTCCAGGACGCGCTCGACGCCATCGACGACGAGGGCTACGAGACGTACGGCGACTACAACCGCACCGCGCTCACGCATCCCTTCGAGCGCGAGTTCCTGAACTATCCCGCGTACCCGACCGACGGGTCGCCGACCGCAGTGAACAACTTCCGGCGGGAATCGATGGTCGGCTCCTCGTGGCGCCAGGTCGTCCCCGTCGGCGACGACGCACCCCCAGCGGAAGCGGTCCTCCCGGGCGGGAACGACGGCGACCCGCTGTCCGCGCACTACGCGGACCAGCTCGACGACTGGGCCGCCGGGCGGTTCCGCGAGTTCGGGCTGGACGCGCCCAGCGGCGTGGACGTGCGGTTCACTGCGGACGACGACGCTGGGAACAGCGTCGACGCCGGAGGTGACGACGCATGACGGACCTCGCGACGGAACTCGGCGCGACGCTGTCGAACCCGCGCCGCGTCGGCCTGACCGCGCTCGCCGTGGTGGTCGGCGTCGCGCTCGCGAGCGTCCACTGGCTCGGCCTCGTCGCCGGCGGCGCACTCGTTGCGCTCCCGCAGCGCTCGCTCCCGCGCGGCCTCCTCGCCGGCTTCCTCTTCGGTGGCGTCGTGCTCTCCGTGTTCCTCGTCGACCTCGCCGCCGCCGGCGCCGCCGGCGGCTTCCTTCGGTTCGGCCTGCTGCGGGACGTCGCCGTCGCGATGAGTCTCGGCCTCCCGACGTTCGGCGCGTTGGCGAGAGGACTGCGGTGAACGACGGTTGCAGTGCCGCCGAACTCGGCGCGCTCGCCCGCGGCCTGCGCTGACCGTCGACTCAGGCCGTCAGCGAAAAACCTATCAGAAACTATCGCGTTTCGGCGAGCATGATCGAGCGACGGGTGCGGGACGTCCGACGCGACGGACTCGTCATCGCTGTCGGACTCGTCGCGCTCGCGGCGGTCGTGGCGCTGGTACCCGCCGACGCTCCCGCACTCCATGTCCGCGCCCTCCGCGAGTTCCTGATCGGGATCACGCTCGGAACCACGCTCTCCGGCGTCTTCCGCGCGAAGCCCCGTCCGGCCGTCAGGTCGACGCTCGCACTGGGCGTCGGGTTCGCGCTCGCCGTCGTGGTCGACCTGGTCTGACCGGTGACGCCGCACGACCCCGCAGGCGCGAGACGCACTCCCATACTGGGGGAAGACACTTGCGCGACCCGTGCGCCAGCGACGGTATGACAGAGGACTATCGCGCGACGAACCGCGCGAACTGGGACGAGCGCGTCGCGGTCCATCCGGAGACCGACTACTACGACGTGGAAGGATTCCTCGCGGGTGACTCCAGTCTCTACCCGATGGAGCGCGAAGAGCTCGCGGACGTCGTCGACGCCGACACCACCCTCCTGCACCCGATGTGTCACTTCGGGCTGGACACGCTCTCGTGGGCCAGGGAGTGCCAGTCGGTCGTCGGCGTCGACTTCTCGCCCGCCGCCGTCGAGAAGGCGCGCGACCTCGCCGACCAGGCCGGCATCGAGAACGCCGAGTTCGTCGAAGGCGACGTCCTGGAACTCGCCCTCGACCGCGAGTTCGACGTCGTCTTCACGACGTTCGGCGTCCTCGGCTGGCTCGACGACGTCGACGCGCTCGCCGAAACCGTCGCCGCTCACCTCGCGCCAGGCGGCACGTACTACCTCGCGGACATCCACCCGTTCACCGAACCGTTCCACGACGTCGACGCCGACGGCTGCCAGTTCGGCGACTGGGGGTTCTCGTACTTCCACGACGACCCCATCCGCATCGACGCAGACGGCTCCTACGCCGACCCCGAGGAGTCGTTCGAGCACACCGAGACCGTCCAGTTCGTCCACACCATGGGCGACGTCGTCACCGCACTCTGCGACGCCGGCCTCGAAATCGAGTTCCTGCACGACCACGCGTGGGCGGACTTCCCGATGTACGACGGGATGGACCGCGACGACGACGGCCGCTGGTGGCTCCCCGACGACGTCCCCGTCGAGTTACCACTCACGTTCTCGCTGCGCGCGGAAAAACCAGCGTAGTCGACTCCGTTCGCGACGTCAGTCGTCCGCCTTCGCGGGCGCGGCGTCGACCGTGATCTCGCCGGCGTCGAGGTCGGCTTCGACCTCGCGGGCGGCGGTGACGAGGTTCGCCATCTTCTCGTACGCGACCTCGCGCGGCAGGAGCTTCAGCCCGCAGTCGGGGGACACGACGAGCTGCTCGGGCGGCACGACCTCCAGGCCTTTGCGGATGTTCGCCTTGATCTCCTCGACGGTCTCGACCTCCGCGACGTGCGCGTCCACGACGCCCAGTGCGAGGTCGGCGGTGAACGCCGGGTCCTTGAAGACGTCGAGCTGGTCGTAGTCGCCGTTACACAGCTCGAGGTCGAACTCGTCGACGGGGTACTCGAGGACCTCCGGGTAGATGCGCGAGTAGTCGCCGTAGCAGACGTGGAGGCCGACGCGGACGTCCTCCGGGATGTCCGCGACGATGTGCTCGAGGCACTCGCCGACGATGGCGTGGTCGTCCGGGGTCGTCGCGAGCGCCGGCTCGTCGATCTGGATGTAGCGCGCGCCGGCGTCGACGAGCTTCTGGATCTCCTCGTTCACGAGGTCCGCGAGGTCCACCGCGAGACTCTCGAGGTCGTCGTACGCCTCGTTGAAGCTCCAGTTCGCGAGCGTGTACGGGCCCGTGATGGGGACCTTCACCGGGCGGTCGGCGACGTCGGCGGTGAACTCGTACTCGTCGACGAGCCACGTCTCGTCGTACTCGACCTCCGAGACGACGCTCGGCTTGTCGAAGTAGTTGTGGCCCCAGACCTTCACCGGGCCGTTGAACTCGTAGCCGTCGATGCGGTGCGCGAAGAACTCCACCATCTCGTTACGCCGCATCTCGCCGTCGACGACGACGTCCAGGCCGGCGCGTTCGTGCTCCTTCGTGATGAGGCGGCTCGCGTCGTCCTTCGCTTCCTCCCAGGCGTCCTCGTCGAAGTCCGGGAGCTCCTCGGCGTGCTCGCCCTGGTGCTCGCGGGGTTTCGTGGTATCGCCGCCCTGGTAGAGTTCGCGAGCGCGGTCGAGCCACTTCGGCTTCGGGTAGCTCCCGACGACCGTCGTCAGGAGGAAGTGCTCGTTCTCGTGTCCGACCGGCCGGAACTGGTCCTTGCTGTTCGGAGCATCGTCGCTGGAATCGGTCGCGTCCGTCATGCTTCCACCTCCGCGAGCGAGACCGCTTCACCGAGCACGTCGAGCTTCGCCTCGTACTTCGCGTACGGCAGGTAGAACAGCTCGGTGTTCGTCGTCACGTACGTGGTGTCGAAGTCGGCGCTCACCGCTTGTTCGTGCACCCAGTCGACGCGGTCGCGGACGACCTCGGGGTCCTCGACGAGCGTGTTCTGGCCGTCGACGAGGCCGAGCGAGACGTCGTCGGTGGTGCCGTACTCGTTGATGTTGTAGAGGTTGTCCTCGTGGTTCGCGACGAAGTCGTACCCGATGGCGTCGACGTCGGCGTCCAGCAGGTGCGCGTGCGTCTTCTCGTCGAGTGCGCCCCAGTACGGCTGGACGACGACGGCCGCGTCGACGGCGTCCGCGACGGTCGTCACGGCCGATGCGAGGTCGTCCGCGACGTCGTCGTCGGGTGCGTTCTCGACGAGCGACGGTTCGAGGAGGTAGAGGGTCTCCACGTCCGGGAACGCGTCGGCTTCGCCGGCGAGGAACTCGCTGATGGCGGCGAGGAACTCGCGGTCGTCCTCGTAGTACTCGTCGGTCGCGAGGTCCGCGAGCGAGTACGGGCCCGGCAGGACTGCCTGTACGGGCTCGTCGGTGAGGGCGGCGGTCGCGTCGAGTTCGTCGGCGACGTCCCCGGAGAAGTCGAGTTCCTCGCTGACGACGGGCTCGCGGTAGAAGTTGTTGTTGTCGTAGTACCGGACGATGCCGCGGGTCTCGACGTCGTCGTGGACGGTGAGGGGGTGCGCGAGCATGTCGTCCCAGCGGAGCTGCCCGTCGACGACGCGGTCGAGGCCGGCGTCGACCTGCGCGTCGACGACCTCGCCGCGGGCGGTGGCGTAGGCGTCGCGGACGGCGTCGGCCTCGTCGCCGTCGACGAGGTCTTCCTTCTGGTGGCCTTTGAGGTCGGAGAGGTCGGATTTCGCCCAGTCCGGGAGCGGGAACAGCCCGGGTGTGGTGGCGACGAGTTCTGTCATGCGTGGTACCGCGTAGGAAATGCGGCTGTTTAATATTTACTGTACGGACAAATGAGCCACAGTAATCACGTTGCGTGTGGACGCGCCACGCACCCGACCTACGCCGGCAGGAGCTTCAGGACCGACAGCGTCTCGAACGGATACGACTCCTCGCGCATCGCCACCGCAGAGAACCCACACTCGCCCGCGAGTTCGACGACCTCGTCGACCCCGGTCAGACTGCTCACGAGCATCAACGCGTACCCGTCGGGGGCGAGCACGCGCGCCACCGACTCCACGAACGGGTCGACGACCGCGCGCCCGTCCTCCCCGCCCGTCAGCGCCGTCTCCATCCAGTCGTCCCGGGCCGCCGCCGCGTCCTCCGGCAGGTACGGCGGATTGAACAGCACGACGTCGAACGCGCCGTCCCGGAACGGCGCGACGAGGTCCGCACGCACCGCCTCGACGCCGCGCTCGCGAGCCTGCCGGGTCGCGTGCGGATTCAGGTCCGACGCCACCACGTCCGCACCCGTCTCCGTCGCGACCTGCTCGGCCACCCACCCCGACCCCGTCCCGACCTCCAGCACGCGGTCGCCCGACCCGACCTCGTCCTCGGCGACCGAAGCCAGCAACGCCGAATCCTCCGCCGGCTGATATACCTCCGTCTCCACGCCACGACGCTCCGCGAGGTCCATCATGACGACCCCTCCGCGTCGTCGGCCCCGTCGCGTTCGTCGGAGCCGCCGTCGGGCGCGTCGCGGTCGTCCGCGTCGTCTCCGTCATCGCCGAGGGACACGCGCCCCTTCGTGAACGTCATCCCGAGGTCGTCCCCGCCGATACCGAACCCGCTCTCGCGCTCGCTCGCCCCGGACCCGTCGGGCGTCGGCACGTCCTCGTCGGCCGGCTCCACGACCGCGTCCGGCTCCGGGTCCGCATCCACGCCGCCGTTCTCCACCGGCACCGACTCCGACGTCTCCGCGTGCCGGAACCCGCCCGTCTCCGCGCGCCCGGACAGCTCGCGCTGCGGGAACGGGATCTTCACGCCCGCCTCGTCGAACGCCGCCTTCACGGACTCGACGACCGCCGTCCGCGCCCGCCACTTCCGGCGCGCGCTCGGCTTGTCGATCCAGAACCGACACCCGAGCACGATCGCCGAATCACCGAACTCCTTGACGACCACCTGCGGCGTCGGCACCGACAGTATCGCGTCCAGGTCGTCCATCGCCTCTCCGGCAAGTTCCGTCGCCGTCGGCACGTCCGCGTCGTAGTCCACGCCAACCTCCACCTCGATGCGGAGTCGCCCCTTCCGCGAGCGATTCACGACCTCCTGGCCGCTCACGATGTCGTTCGGGATCATCACGTACTCGCCGTCGAACGTCTGCACGCGCGTGTTCACGATACTGATGTCCGTCACGATCCCCTCGTTGTCGCCGATCTCCACCCAGTCCCCGATCTCGAACGGCCGCGCGAACATCAACACGAACCCCGCCAGGACCGCGCCGAGCGTCTGGCGCGCCGCCATCCCGACCACGATACCCGCGAACCCCGCGCCGACGAGCACGCCCGTCAGGTTCACGTTCCAGAGGCCGAGGACGACCGATATCGCCGTCACCCAGAGAATTATCTGGAGGACGCGGTACGTGATCTCGACCTCGTGCTGGTCGAACGCCTGCCGGTTACTCACCCAGCCGTCGACCAGTCGACGCCCCGCCCGCGACAGCAGGTGGGTGACGAGGAGGATGACGACCGTCGCCGCCAGGTTCGGGCCGTTGATGAACTCCAGGCCGCGCGTCGCTCGCACAACGTCGTCCGCGAGCTGCCACACGCCCATCGACACGCCGATGGCCGTGACGAACGTCGTCCCGACGACGACGACCGTCACCACGTCCGCCGTGACGTCACTCAACCGCTCGCGGAGCCACGTCTGGACCTGCGTCGTCACCCAACCGATACCGGTGAGGACGCCGAGCGCGAGCCCAGTCACGAGCGTCCGCGTCAGCGCCGTGTCGAACACGCGCGACAGCTCGTTCAGCGACCGCGCGACCTCCATCGCGGTCGACGCGTCGGACTGTATCATTCCGCATCACGGCCGACGTCGGCCGCGAGCGCGGCGAGCGCAGCCAGCCGCTCGGGCGACACCTTCCCCGGCCGCATCCCCATCAGGTCCTCGTCGGCCGCGTCCACGACCGCCGACCCGTCGTCGAGCCCCGAGATGTGGACGGTGTTCCGGACCGCGTTCCGCATCGTCTTCCGGCGTTGCGTGAACACTGCCTTCACGAAGTCCAGGAAGAACTCCTCGTCGTCGACCTCGTACGCCGGGTCGCGTGGCGTCGCGCGAATGACCGCGCTCTCGACCGCCGGCTGCGGACTGAACGCCTCCTTCGGGACCGGCTCGACGATCTCCACGTCCGCGTAGTGCTGGGCCGAGACGGACAGCCGCCCGTAGTCGTCCGTTCCCGCGTCCGCGACCATCCGCTCCGCGAACTCCAACTGGAACATCAACACGAGCGGCTTCTTCAGGGGAAGCAGCCGGAACGCGATCTGGCTGGACACGCTATAGGGGAGGTTCGCGACGCACGCCGAGAACTCGGGGAGATCGACCTCCAACGCGTCGCCCTCGACAACGTCCAGGTCGCCCGCCGCGATCTCCTCCGCGAACTCCTCGCGGAGGAACGCCGCGAGCTCCGGGTCGCGCTCCACCGCCGTCACGTGCTCCGCTTCGGCGAGGAGTCGCGCGGTCAACGCACCGTTCCCAGCACCGATCTCGAGCACGTGCTCGCGGACGCCCTCGCCCTCGGGCAGGTACGACGGCAGCCGGTCGAGCACGCGGTCGTCAACGAGGAAGTGCTGGTCGTGGTTCGGGTCGCCACGCACGCCAGCACGAGACAGCAAGCCCTCAGGGTCTCTCATCGATTGCACTCGGCTAGTACGCGAGGCAGGGTAAACCCAGCGGGATGACTCTCGGGGCGACCGACCCCGGAGACGACTCACGCGACGCGACGCAGGCGCCCTCGCCGCGTCAGGCGTCCTCGTCGCGACCGACGAACGTCTTGTACTTCAGGTCGTCCTCGCGGACCTCCTCGAGGATGCGTTCGACGAGCACGCCCACGGGGTCGTGCAGGCCCTTCACGCGCTCCTCGAGGTCCTCGAAGCTCTCGAAGGGCTTGCGCTTGCGTTCGTCGAGGATCGTGTTCCGGAGCTTCTTCCCGATACCCGGCAGGAGGTTCAGCTGGTGGAGCCGGAGCGTGATCGGTTGCGCGTCGTTGTAGAACGCCACGAACCGGTCCTCCTTGGCCTCGACGAGCTCCTCGACGATGTACTCGAGCTCGGACTGCGCGCTCCCGGAGATGTCCTCGTACTCTACGGGATACACGCCGCGGATCTCGTCACCGGGCGGTTCGACGACGAGCTCGTCGTCCATCCCGACCTCCGGCGTCTCCTCGAAGACGACCTCCTTCAGCGTGAAGTCACGGACGTCGAGCGCGTACGCCATCGGCCGAGAGCCGTGCCGACCGTCCGAACGCCCGTTCGGGAAGATGTCGAGGACGACTGCGACCCGCTCTTCGGCGGTTGAATCACTCATGATAGTAGCAGTTACGACGACGACGTATTTAAAAGATGGCGGCAGGGACTCAGACGTACTTCGCGAGAACGTTCAGGATCTCGTCAAGTTCGTCGCCGTCGAGCGTGTACCGCTCCTTCGCGAACACCGACCGCAGCTCCGTGCGGTCCTCCGGCAGGAGGTTCGCGATCTTGTACGCCGTCGCCTCGTCGACCTTCTCCAGCTCCTGGAGCTCCTCGACGAGCTCGACCGACTCCTCGGGGTCGAGCACCGTGAACCGATTCACGTGCTCGATGGCGCGCGCGAGCTCGTAGCGCATCTCGCGGTCCTCGTCGAGCGCGCGGTCGGCCTCCACCTCGTCGAGCAGTTCCTTCGTCTCCGCGAACGTCAGGAACTCCTCGTCGAGCTTCTCCTTGAATATCGTCATCCTACTGCTGGGCCTTCAGGTGCGCGGCCGCGGCGATGACCGTCTTCTCTTTGCCACCGTCGTTGATGAGGACCTTGAACGCGGCGCCTTGCTTGCCCTCGACCTCGCCCGTGAGGCCGTTGAAACGCGGGTGGAAGCGACCGTCGGCGACCGACGGGTCGATCTTCAGGTGGACCTTCTGGCCCGTCTCGAACTCCTGGATCGCGCGCTGGGGCGGGGACGTGCCGCGCTCTCGGGGGTGGTTCTTCAGCTTGTTCCGGGTCTTCTTGCGGGGTCCGTGCGAGTTCGGCATAGTCGTACACCCCAGTTCCGCCGTCGTCGTTATAAAACGCACGTTCCTCGCCCGCTGGGCGCCCGCGGTCCGTTGCGCACGTGACCTCCGAACGACGCCGGTGACCGCATTGTCACCCAACCCGCTGTCTTTTTACCCTCCGAGCGAGAAGGGCAGGATACCACAACGCCCGCGGGTAAGTGCTTCGCTCGGAGTCGGGCTCGCCGCCGGCCGGTTTCGCGGCCGTAGACGAGTGAAGCATAGCGGGTTGCACGCCGACGTGCTGCAAGACGCCGGGGCCCCTGCAATCGGACAACCGCGGGTATTTGCATACACGGAGCCGTCCTCGGGGGCGGCCGACAGCGCTCGCCGCCGCGGCGGACTTTCAGTGCGTTAGCTATGGAAATCGAAATCGCCACAATCGGCGGCTACGAGGAAGTTGGCCGCCAGATGACCGCAGTACGAGCCGGGAACGACGTCGTCATCTTCGACATGGGCCTGAACCTGTCGAAGGTCCTCATCCACGACAACGTCGAGACCGAGAAGATGCACAGTCTCGACCTCATCGACATGGGTGCCATCCCGGACGACCGCATCATGTCCGAGATCGAAGGTGACGTGCAGGCGATCGTCCCGACGCACGGCCACCTCGACCACATCGGCGCCATCAGCAAGCTCGCGCACCGCTACAACGCGCCGATTGTCGCGACGCCGTTCACGAACGCGCTCGTCAAACAGCAGATCGAGGGCGAGCAGAAGTTCGGCGTCGAGAACGACCTCGTTGAGATGGAGGCGGGTGAGACGATGAGTATCGGCGATAGCGGGCAGGTCGAGCTCGAGTTCGTGAACGTCACGCACTCCATCATCGACGCCATCAACCCCGTGCTGCACACGCCGGAAGGCGCTATCGTGTACGGCCTGGACAAGCGGATGGACCACACGCCGGTCATCGGCGACCCCATCGACATGAAGCGCTTCCGCGAGATCGGTCGCGAGGGCGTGCTGTGTTACATCGAGGACTGTACGAACGCGAACAAGAAGGGCCGGAACCCGAGCGAGGCGACCGCGCGCCGTCACCTCAAGGACGTCATGTACTCCATCGAGGACTACGACGGCGGTATCGTCGCGACGACGTTCTCCTCCCACATCGCTCGCGTCAAGAGCCTCGTCGAGTTCGCGAAGGACATCGGGCGTCAGCCCGTCCTCCTCGGTCGCTCCATGGAGAAGTACTCGGGGACCGCGGAGCGCCTCGGGTTCGTCGACTTCCCGGACGACGTCGGGATGTTCGGGCACCGCAAGAGCGTGGACCGGACGTTCAAGCGAGTGATGAACGAGGGGAAGGGCGACTACCTCCCCATCGTCACGGGCCATCAGGGCGAGCCGCGCGCGATGCTGACGCGGATGGCTCGCGGCGAGACGCCGTACGAGCTGGACGACGGTGACAAGGTCATCTTCAGTGCGCGAGTCATCCCGGAGCCGACGAACGAAGGCCAGCGCTATCAGGCCGAGCAGCTCCTGGGGATGCAGGGCGCGCGCATCTACGACGACATCCACGTCTCCGGCCACCTGAACCAGGAGGGTCACTACGCGATGCTGCAGGCACTCCAGCCCCAGCACGTCATCCCGGCGCACCAGGACATGAGCGGGTTCTCGGGGTACGTGAACCTCGCAGAGAATCAGGGGTACAAGGTCGGTCGTGACCTGCACGTTACGCGGAACGGGAACCTCATCCAGCTCGTGGAATGATGACAGACCCGAGTACGCGGGAGGAAGCGGTGCTATCGGCGGTGGAAGCGCGCCGAGAGCACGTGAACGCCGCCATCCCGGAGGAGCTTCCGGTGAAGCGGCCGGAGCGACTCTACGAGGCGTCGCGGTACCTGCTGGACGCGGGCGGGAAGCGGTTGCGGCCGACGGTCCTGCTCGCGGTCGGTGAGGCGCTCACGGACGTCGACGGCCTGAGCGAGGACGTCGATTATCGAGCGTTCGAGGACCTGACCGGGGAGCCGGTGGACTTGATGGCGGCGGCGGTGAGCGTGGAGGTCATCCAGTCGTTCACGCTCATCCACGACGACATCATGGACGACGACGAGCTCCGTCGTGGGGTGCCGGCGGTCCACGAGAAGTTCGGGCTCGACACCGCGATCCTCGCTGGCGACACGCTGTACTCGAAGGCGTTCGAGATCCTCCTCGAGACGGGTGCGCCCGCGGAACGGTCGGTGGATGCGCTCCACATGCTCGCGTCGACGTGCACGAAGATCTGCGAGGGCCAGAGTCTCGACGTCGCGTTCGAGCAGCGCGGTGACGTGGTGCCCGAGGAGTACATGGAGATGATCGAGCACAAGACGGCGGTCCTCTACGCGGCGTCGGCGGCGATGGCGGGTATCGTCCTCGGCGCGGACGAGGAGACCGTCGACGCGCTGTACGGGTACGGGCTCGACGTCGGGCGCGCGTTCCAGATCCAGGACGACGTCCTGGACCTGACGGTTCCGAGCGAGAAGCTCGGGAAGCAGCGCGGCTCTGACCTCGTGGAGAACAAGCAGACGCTCATCACGGTGCACGCGCGCCGACACGGCGTGGACGTGGATTCGCTCGTCGAGACCGACGACGTCGAGGCGGTGACGGAGGCGGAGATCGACGACGCGGTCGAGCGCCTGCACGAGGCCGGGAGCATCGAGTACGCGAACCAGACGGCGCGCGACCTCGTCGAGCAGGGGAAGGACCGCCTGCAGCGCCTGCCGGAGAACGACGCGCGGCGGTTGCTGGAGGACCTCGCGGACTACCTCATCGAGCGCGAGTACTGACCCGCTCGACTGCATGCCGACTCCGTTTCGCGTTCTCGCGGAGCGACCCCGGGCTCGGTTTCGCGTTCCGTTTCGAGCCGTGAGTCGAGCGTCGATTCTCTCGGCGGTGCTTTTTGTATCGACGTGGTAGCTGGGGGTATGCCAGGGGACGAGACGACCACGGGTGACGGACGACCGGACGGGGACGCTGCCGAGAGCGGCGACGTCGACGCGGCCGACGGCGAGGGCGGCGGGTTCGACGTGTCTCGCCGGAAGGTACTGGTCGGCGGCGTCGGGTTGTTCGTCGGTGCGGGCGTCGGCGCGAGCGCGACGTTCGCGACGACCGGCTCGGACCAGATACGGAAGCGGACGCCGAACAGCGACGGGAAGGGGACGCTCGGTGAACTCCGGTGGATCCTCGAGGAGAAGCACGCGCTCTCGGTGACGAGCATGGTCCGGGACGACGACACGGTGCGGTTGGCGTACGAGTCGTCGGCGTCGTCGCGCGGCGAGTCGCGCCGCGAGATCGGCGCCGTCATCTCCGCGTACGGCCTCATCGTCGCGAACGACGGGCCGACGGCGAAGCTCTCCGCGGACATCGCTCGCGCGTTCGAGGAGCAGGCGACGAGCTATCACGTGCAGGCGACGTGGGTGAAGAAGTGGCGGTCGGGCGACCTCTCGGACGCGGGCGTCGCACAGCGCGTGTTCAACACGCGTCGGTTCCCCGAGGGCGTGGGCTCGAACTGACGCTGGCTCGAATCGGGTCGGCGGACCGGTGACGCGCGCTGGCCGGTCGGGCGCGCGGTCGGCGGCGGGACATCGGGGCGGTTTTTACGCGGCCGGGAGTACGTCGCGGTAATGGACGAGGCACTTCGAGCGCGCGTGGAGGAGGCTGCAGAGACGGCCGCGTTGTTCAACGCGGTCAAGCACGAGAGCGACGCGGCGGTCGGTGCGGTGATGGGGCCGTTGATGGGTGAGAACCCCGAGTTCCGCGAGCACTCGGACGAGGTCCCTGGCGTCGTCGGTGGCGTCGTCGGGCGCGTGAACGACATGAGTCACGAGGAGCGCGCCGAGCGCTTGCAGGAGCTCGCGCCCGAGCGCTACGAGGAGCTGATGGCCGAGGACGAGAGCGAGGACGCGCCGCTCCCGGACCTGCCGAACGTCGAGGAGTACGACGAGGTCCGGATGCGGTGTGCGCCGAACCCGAACGGTCCCTGGCACCTCGGGAGCGCGCGGATGCCTGCGGTCATCGGGACGTACAAGGAGATGTACGACGGGTGGATGCTGGTGCGGTTCGACGACACGGACCCGGAGACCAAGCGCCCGGACCTGTCGGCGTACGACGAGATCCTCGAGGCGGTCGAGTACCTCGGGTTCGAACCGGACGAGGTCCTGAAGGCGAGCGACCGCGTGGAGACGTACTACGAGCACGCTCGCGACCTCATCGACGCCGGTGGCGCGTACACGTGCTCGTGTAGCGGCGAGGACTTCTCGGAGTTGAAGAACGCGGGCGAGGCGTGCCCGCATCGCGACAAGGACGCGGAGACGACGCGCGAGGAGTTCGCGGCGATGGTCGATGGCGAGTACAGCGCGGGCGAGATGACGCTGCGCGTGAAGACCGACATCGACCACAAGAACCCGGCGCTCCGGGACTGGGTGGCGTTCCGGATGGTGGACACGCCGCATCCGCGCGAGGAAGCAGCGGAGTACCGGTGCTGGCCGATGCTTGACTTCCAGAGCGGCGTCGACGACCACCTCACGGGGGTCACGCACATCGTTCGCGGTATCGACCTCCAGGATTCGGCGAAGCGCCAGCGGTTCCTCTACGAGTACTTCGACTGGGAGTACCCGGAGGTCGTGCACTGGGGGCACGTCCAGATCGACGCGTACGACGTGAAGATGAGTACGAGCACGATCAAGGAGCTCGTCGCCGAGGGCGAACTCGACGGGTGGGACGACCCGCGTGCGCCGACGGTCGCGAGCGTTCGCCGCCGCGGCATCCGCGGGGAGGCGCTCGTGGACGCGATGCTGGAACTCGGGATGTCCACGAGCGACGTGGACCTCGCGATGTCGAGCGTGTACGCGAAGAACCGCGAGTACGTCGACGAGACGGCGACGCGGCGGTTCCTCGTCCGCGACCCCGTGGAGGTCCCCATCGAGGGCGACGGGCCGGGGAGCGCGCACCCGCCCCTGCACCCGGACTTCGAGGACCGCGGCGACCGCGACATCCCCGTCGGCGACGCGCTCGTCCTCGAACCGGGTGACGTCCCGGACGCCGGCGACCGCGTCTGGCTGAAGGGCCTCGGTTGCGTCGAGTCCACCGGCGACGCGCTCGCGTTCACGGACGACGACCTGTCGGTCGTCACCGACGGCGACGTCGACGTCGTGCACTGGGCGCCCGCCGACGGCGTCTCGGTCCGCATGCGGACGATGGACGGCGACGAGCACGGCATCGCGGAACCCGGGGTGGTCGACCACGACGTCGACGACGTCGTCCAGTTCGAGCGCGTCGGCTACGCAAGAGTCGACGACCTGGACTTCGAGGGCGACGCGGACGTGCAGACGTACTTCGCGCACCCCTGACGACTACCGGTACTGGTTCTTTCAGGCGTGCTTCGTGACGCTCGCGGGGTCGAGGAAGCGGAGCGCGCCGTCGGTCGCCGGGTCGAGTCGCCAGTCGTCGCCGTCGCGCGCGAGCGCGCCGACGACGGCGACCTGTCGGTCGACGGGGACGACGGTGACGCGGTACGTGCGGTGGGTGCGACCGGGGAGGATTCCGCCGGAGAGGACGCGAGCGGCGCGCGACCGGTCGGTGTCGAGCGCGCTCAGGACGTCGGCGGTCGACGCGGGGACGTCGTCGGCGTCGTGGAGGACGCGCCGGTGCGTGCTGCGCGCGTCGTCGACGACCGGTGAATGTGGTGTCGGCGGGTCGACGTGGACGGTCTCGCCGTCGACGTCGAGGTGGAACGGGGCGACCGCGCGGACGGTCGTGACGTGCCCGAACGGACTGGCGACGCGGACGGCGAACGCGACCGCGTCGACGTCCACGAACGGGGCGTCGAGCGGACTTTCGGTCGTGGGCGTGCCGACGACGGCGACCGGAGCGGCCGTGGTTTCGTCGGTCGCGGGTCCGTCGGTCGTCGTGGTACCGTCGGCGGTCGACGCGAGTTCCGCTGTCGTCGAGACGGGGCGCGTCGGCTGGACGGTCGGCGGGGAGCGGTCGCCGAGCGCGAACACGCCGACGAGGACGAGGGCGACGGTGGCGACGGCGGCGAGCGCGAGCGCGTTCCCGGCGAGGAACTCGACGAACGTCGTCATCTCGCGCCCTCGATGCCGTCGGTGGTCGTCCAGCACGGGGCCTCGGTACGGTCGATAGTCGTCATACGAGGAGTGCGAGCGCGAACGTCGCGAGCATCCCGAACGCGAGCACGACCTGCACGACGACGCTCCCGAGCGCGCCGAGCGTCGAGTAGACCGCAGCGCGGGTCGCGTGCTCGGCGTTCTCGCGGTACGCTTCGACGAGGAAGACGGTGCCGGCGAGGCCGACGATGAGGCCGACCGGGCCGACGGCGAAGAACGCGACGAACCCGACGACCCCGCCGAGGATGCTCGCCGTCCACGACGCGCCGCCGTACTTCGCGGCGAGCGTGCCGGCGAGCCAGTCCGCGACGACCGCGACCACGCCGACGAGGACGAGCGCGGCGAGCACGACGGTGCTGACGCCGGTGCCGCCGCCGAACGCGTACGCGAGGACGCCAGCGAGACTCACGAGCGGACCCGGGACCGACGGGATGGCGCTCCCGACCACGCCGAGCGCGAGGAGGGCGAGCGCGACGACCGTCAGGACGTCCAGACCGAGGAGCATGCGTGCTGGTAGCGCGAGCGCGCCGAAGAACGTTCCGGTGGCTGTCGTGCTTCCGGTGGCTGTCGTGCTTCCGGTGGCTGTCCTGCCCCGGCGGCCGCTCGGCGTTCTCAGTCCGCGAAGCGCTCGCGTTCGCGGCGGGCGTCCGCGTCGCCGTACGCGTCGACGAGCGGCTGGACGGCGTCGCCGAGCGCTCGCATGCAGGCGCCCGGCGAGACGTAGTCGAGCGAGTCGGCGACTGCGGGCCACGGTCGCGCCTGGAGGACGCGTTCGACGAGCAGGCGCTCCTCGCGGGCGTCGAGCGCGCCGGCGCTGTCGTCGGGGTCGACGAGGTGCTTCACGGCGAGGTCGCGGAACGGCCCGGGTGCGACGTCGAACAATCCGGGGCCGTATGACGCGCCGACGACCGTCCGCCACGCCGCCGCCGAGAGGTCGACGTCGACGTCGGCGTCGCACGCCCGCAGCGTCGCCCGGACGACGTCGGGGTCGCAGTCCGCGAGCGCGTCCGACAGCACGCCCGGGACGCGCTCGGCGAACCACTCTGCGTGCCGGTCGTGGAGCGCACGGCCCGCGTCGCTCGTCGGGTCGAGGACGATCGCGGAGTACTCGCCGCTCGCGTCGTTCCGCGTCGTCGACAGGTGGACGCTCCCGTAGCCGTTCTCGCGCCAGAAGTCGACGAGTTCGGGCGTGGCACCGAACCCGGAGCCGAGCCAGTCGACGTCGTCGCCGACCTCCGCGCGGATTTCCGCGAGGAGGTGCGAGGCGAGGCCGCCCCTGCGGACGGCGTGATGGGTGGCGATGCGGACGACGCGGTACCCGACGGTCTCGGCGGCGCGTTCGTCCCGCAGTTGGCTCGTGAGGACGTCCGGGAGCATGTTCCCCTTCACGCGACCGCCTTCGTACATGCTGGCGCGACGGTCAGCGGACAGGTCGCCTTCGCGGGCGAGGAGCGCGACGCACGCGACGTGGCCGTCGTGGATGAGCGCTCGCACGGAGAGGTTCGGCGCGTCCAGCAAGCGCGCGAGGTCGTCGGGCTCGGTCCGGTAGTGCGCGAGCACGAGCGACCCGAAGACCTCCCGGAGCAGGTGCTCGTCCGCGAGGAGCGCGTCGGCGTCGAGCTCGCGGTACGCGACCGACGCCGGGGTCGCGTCGGCGACGAGCGAGTCCACGGGCGGTCGGGCGTCGAGCAGGAGCGCGCGGAACGCCCACACCTCCACGGGGTCGCCCGCCGCGTACCGGATGGGCGTCACGAGCTTCGACTCGACGACGGCGTGCGCGCCGTCGTCGAGGCGGCCGCGGAACCGGACGTCGAACCCGCGGCCCGTGCCCTCGTAGCCGTGGACGGTCGTCGCGTACGCCACGCGGTCCGCGTCGAGCGTCGCTTCCAACCGGCGGACCGGTATCGTCGCCGCCTCGTCCACGACGAGCACGTCCCCGTCGGTCGGGTCGTCGACGACGTCCGCGAGGGACGCGAACCGGACGCGTCCGCCCGCATCGGCATCCGTGGACACGCCGGGGTCGGCGGCTCGCAGGTCGTACTCGCCCGCGTGCTCACCGGCGGCGTCGAGCGCGTCGAGGAGTTCGCGAGCGCGCTCGAAGACCTCGCGGCTCCCGCGGCGCTCGCTCGCGGTCACCACCACGTCGTCGCCACGTGCCGCGAGCGCGCCCGCGGCGAGGCCAGCGGCGCTGGACTTCCCGCGCCCCCGGTCGGCCGACACCACGACCGCCGAGTCGTCGTCGAGCAACGCCTCCAGGGCCCCGACCGCCTCCGCCTGGTCGGCGGTCCGGCACGCCTCGTACGCCGCCGCCGGGTATCGCGGGTCCGCTGGCGCCGACGGCTCGGGCGTCGGCTTCGCTGGCGGCGGATTCGTTCGCCCGTCGGAGACGAGACGGCCGCCGTCGCTGTCTCCCTGTTCAGTCGGGTCGTCGACGTCGACGACGCTCACGCCCCGGTGCGCTCGCGCGAGCGCGACCAGCCGCCGCCTGAAGTGCCCGGTGACCTCGTCGAGCGAGAACGGCGGGACCGCCATGCCCTCGTCGAACCCGTCGCGGACGTCCGGCCAGGCGTCCACGTCCGGCGCGAGGACGACGAGGAGGCCGCCGCCGTCGACGACGCCGACGACGCGCCCGAGCGCGTTCGGCCGGCACTCCGCGTGACAGTCGAGGACGACTACCTCGCGCGTACTTCCCAGCAGTTCGCCGGCGCGACGCACTCCGACGTGCTCGCCCGCGAGGAAGTCCTCCGGGCCGACGACCGTCGTCTCGCTCACGCCCACCGACAGCGCGTCCACCGCGTCGTGCGCTCGCTCCCGCGTCGCCGCAGGGCCGCCGGCGAGTACGAGCACGCGACGCTCGTTCGCCCGCTGGGCCTCCGCGTGCAGCGCCCTCGCGTACTCGCCCACCTCGACGTGCGAGCCCGCGCCGTCCGCTCCGTCCGTCCCGTCCGCGTTCATACTCGGACGGTCGACGCGCCGGCAGAAACAGGTGTCCATTCCCGAGTCCGGGTGACGAGACGCCTGCATGGCAGCTCCGCCCGAACGAATAAGTAACGGGTTGACATAATCGGGACGATGCACTCCTCGGGTAACACCTTCGCGAACGCGGTCGTCGGCGCGGTCGTCGCACTCGTCCTCGTCGTCGTCCCGTTCTCGCCGGCGGTCGGCGGCGGGGCCGCCGGCTACCTCCAGCGCGGGCGAGTCCGCGACGGCGCGACCGCCGGCACCGTCACCGGCCTCATCGTCGCGTTCCCCCTGTTCGTCGGCGTCGCACTCCTGGCACCAGTGTTCGTGTTCGCACCCGCCGGCGTCCCCTCCATCCCGATGAATCCCGTCGCGTTCGTGGTGCTCGCACTGACCGCGACGGTCGCGTACGCGATCGGGAGCGCCGCGGTCGGCGGCGCCGTCGGCGCGTACCTCGCCGCGGTCCGACACCACGACGCGGACGCGTCGACGACGACGGCATCGACCATGGACGAACTCGAATCGCAGTCGGGGACCGAATCGGGACGCGACCCAGCCCCGAGCGAGGACTGAGCCGCACGGGCGCCGACGCCCCAGCACGGGCCCGGCATCCACCGATGAGTGCGTTCCGTCGAGGACCCGCAATCCATCGGTGACCACGTTCCGTCGCGGTAACCGTTCCTTTTCTCGCCGCGGGACGATCCAGACGCACGCAGCGACAGGCGTTCGTCGACCGAACGCGCCAGCGAGCCCGCACGGAGTAATCCTCGCCGTCACTGCACGCGAGCGTGCTTACTCGCGAGATACGTTGGCATAACAAAGGAACGGAGGCCCGATACCTCAGCGTATGTCCCGAGTACACCCTGCCGGCGACGCGATGGTCGGCCGCTGGGTCGTCCTGGCGGTCGTCGCGGTCGTGTTCGTCGGTGCCGCGGCCGCGACCGTCACCCCGCTCGTCGCGGACGCCCCCACCTCGAACGCGAAGACGCCGCACGCGCCAGGGGGCGTCGACGCGAGCGCGGTCCCGGGCGACGAATCCTTCTCCGGCGAGCGCTCGCTCGCGACGGCGAACGCGACGTTCCGCGGCGCTGGCGCGAACGACTCGTTCGGCGCCGCGGTCGCGTACGTCGGCGACCTAAACGACGACGGCCACGCCGACGTCGCGGTCGGCGCCCCCCGGAACGACACCGCGGGCACCGACGCCGGCGCGGTCTACGTGTTCTTCGGCCCGGTCGAGGACGGCGACGTGAACGCGACCGACGCGGACGTCGTCCTGCACGGCGAAGCGCCCGCGAGCCGCGCTGGCGCGGCGCTCGCGAGCGCGGACGTCGACGGCGACCGCGTCCCCGAACTCGTCGTCGGCGCGCCGAACGACGACGCCGCCTCCCGGAACGCCGGCGCGGTGTACGTCCTCGACGAGACCGACCTGGCGGCGAACGTCTCGCTCGGCACGGCCACGTGGACGCTCCGCGGGGTCGCACGCGGCGACCGCGCCGGCTACGCGGTCGCGGGCGTCGGGAACCGGAGCGACGACGCCCCCGACCGCGTCGTCGTCGGCGCACCGGGGAACGACGCGGCCGGCGAAGACGCGGGGACGGCGTACGTGCTCGAGACGCCGCCCGCGGGCACGGCCTCGCTCGCGGCGGCGAACGCGTCGCTCCGCGGCGAGGCACCCGGCGACAACGCGGGCTGGTCGGTCGCGTCCGCTGGCGACTTCGACGGTGACGACGACGCCGACGTCGTCGTCGGCGCGCCCCGGACCAACGCGACCGGGCCGGCGTCCGGCGCGGCGTACGTCCTGACGAACCGGTCGCTCGCCGGCGAGTCCTCGCTCGCGGACGCGGCGGTGACGCTCGCTGGCGCGAAGCAACGCGACCTCGCGGGCTGGGCGGTCGCGGGCGCTGGCGACGTGAACGGCGACGGCGTCGACGACGTCCTGGTCGGCGCACCGTTCAACGACACGAACGGGAACCAGGCCGGCGTCGCGTACGTCGTCACCGGGAGCGACGACCGCGACGGGACCGTGCCGCTGAACGCGTCCGCGCTCGCCGCGTACGGCGAAGGCACCGGCGACCGTGCTGGCTGGGCGGTCTCCGCCGCCGGGTCGGGCGACGTGACGTGCGACGGCTACGCGGACGTGCTCGTCGGCGCGCCGCTTTACGACTCGACTGTCGACGGCGTCACGCTGAACGACTCCGGTGCGGCGTACCTCCTCGCGGGTGCTGCCGACCTCGCCGACGAACGCGAGCTCGCTGACGCGGACGCGACGTTCCGCGGCGTCTCCGCGGGCGACCGCGCCGGATGGAGCGTCGCGGACGTCGGCGTAGTCACCGAAAACGACACCGAAGACGTCGTCGTCGGCGCGCCGGACGCCGACACCACGGCCGTCGACGCTGGCGGCGCGTACCTCCTCGACAGCAGTTGCGTCCCCGCCAGCGAACGCCCACCGGAGACGACGACCGAGCCCACGACCACGGAACCGACGACGACCGAGCCCACGACCACGGAACCGACGACGACCGAGCCCACGACCACGGAACCGACGACGACGAAGACGACGGAGCGGGTGACGGCACGCGTCGTGTTCAACGGCTGCGGGAACGCGGTCGTGTACGCGTCCGGCGTCGACTACCCACTCAAGGTCACGGTCCAGGTGTACAATCCCGGGAACGGCCCGAACGCGGGGTACCGGGTGTACTCGGACACCCTCCGGGACTCGGGCGACAGCGTCGCCGGCCAGGGCGGGAAACTCGTCGCGATCGCCGTCCAGCACGTCGGCGCGTTCAAGAATCCGACCTTCGAGGTGACCGGACGATCCGCACGCTGTCCAGGCGGCCAGAAGCCCGGAGAACCGATCGACGAGTTCCCCTGGCGCGACGGCCAGCAGGATGAGTACGATGACGATACCGAGGACCAGGAGGACGATGGGGAGGAAGACGACGACGAGAGGGACGATGACGACGACAAGAGGGACGATGACGACGACGAGAGGGACGATGACGACGACGAGAGGGACGATGACGACGACGAGAGGGACGATGACGACGACGATGACGACGACGATGACGACGACGACGATGCTGAGGAGGATGACGACGACGACGACGATGAGGACGATGACGACGACGACGACGCGGTCTATCCGGTCCGGTGACGGCTCCAGGTGCGGTCGTCGTCAGTCGGCGTGCTCGGCGTACGCGTAGTCCGCGTCGGTCGCTTCGAGAATCTCGCCGTCGAGCCTGAGCTGCCAGCCCTCGACGACCGTCGGGTCCTGGAGTGCGTTCGTCATCGTCGTGCGGACGTCGAGGAGTTCGACGCCGTACATGTCGTTCGGGAGTCCCTGGAAGTACTGGAGCGCGGTCCGGAACAGTGATCGAAGACCGTCGTCGTCCTCGAAGTCGACGTGCTTGTACGTCCCGGCGGCGACCTGCACCATCCCGTGCAGGAACATCGACTCCCGGGACCCGCGGCCGTAGTTATACCACTCGTCCTCGAAACAGTCGTGTGATTCGTGGTACGCACCCGCGTTGAACAGTGCGACGCCGTGCTCGAGCGCGCGCCGGAGCGTCGCGTGCTCCCAGCGCTCCGCGTCGGCGTCCCACCCCGTCGGGTCGCCGCGAGCGGGCGGGCCGACCGACGGGTCGTTCGTGTGCTCGTCCATACGCCTGCTCACGCACTCGGCGCGGAAGAACAATCGGGTCCGACCGAGTCCACGCGCTCTCGGCCGCGGCTGCTGAGGCGGGAAACCACAGGACGCAAATACCGGGGGGAACAAGCAGTGACCGCGTGCGAGGGTAGCCAAGCTAGGAAACGGCGGCGGACTCAAGATCCGCTCCTGTAGAGGTCCAAGGGTTCAAATCCCTTCCCTCGCATCGCGCTCGCTCCCGCTTGAGGGGCGTGCGAGATGCGGAAGGCGCTCTGGGAGCGTTCTTCCCTCGCAAAACTCTCACTCGAAATCGACGAGCGACAGCGCTGTCGTTCCCGGAACCGACGGCCGGCGCCGCCCTCGGTGTCAGGCGCGCTCGACGTCGACGGCTTCGCCGACTATCTGCCAGCCGTCGGCGGTCTCGCGGGCGACGAGGAGGGTGTCGTCGTCGTCGCCGTCGACGATGCGGTACGTGGTGCCGTCGTCGGTCTCGCCTTCGGCTTCGAGTTCCTCCTGGAAGAACTCGGCGTGACCCATGGCGAGGTCGATGGTGGTGTCGTCCGCGAACGTGAGCGTGACCGGGTCGGGTGCGACGTTGTACAGTCGTTTCGCGAGCGTGTTCATGGACGATGGTGGCGTGCGCGCCGACAAAGCCGCGTCGGTCCGTCGACTCCTGGCGTTCGCAGGCGGGGCGGTCCGTCGACTCTGGGCGTTCGCAGGCGGGGCGGTCCGTCGACTCTGGGCGTTCGCAGGCGGGGCGGTCCGTCGACTCTGGGCGTTCGCAGGCGGGGCGGTCCGTCGACTCTGGGCGTTCGCAGGCGGGGCGGTCCGTCGACTCCTGGCGTTCGCAGGCGGCCAGTCCGGCGAGTCCGTTCGCTCGCGGAGCGATCCGTGCGGGGGGAATCGGAGGGCATTTTTGTACGGCTCTCGCCAGTGGAGGCATGACCGAGGACGCTCGCGTTCGTGCGGACGTCGCGCTGGCTGCGGCCCGTGCAGGGGCGGCCGTCGCGGAGTCGCGCTTCCGGACGGGTATCGACGTGGAGACGAAGGACGGGAAGACGGACGTGGTGACGCAGGCGGACCGCGACGCGCAGACGGCGGTCGTGGACGCGATCCGCGACGAGTTCGACGCGGACGCCATCGTCGGCGAGGAGGACGACGAACTGAAGTCGGTGCCGGAGGAGGGGCCGGCGTGGGTCGTCGACCCGATCGACGGGACGAACAACTACGTCTCCGGGATGCGGTTCTGGGCGACGAGCGTCGCGGCGGTCGTCGACGGCGAGCCGGTGGCGGCGGCGACGGTCGCGCCCGCGCTCGGCGACACGTACGTCGTCGGCCCCGAGGGTGCGCGACGGAACGGCGACGCGATCGCGGTGAGCGAGGAGGCGGACCCGGAGCGACTCGTCGCGGTGCCGACGATCTGGTGGGACTTCGACCGTCGGGACGAGTACGCCGCCGCGTGTACGGCCGCCGTCGAGCGGTTCGGTGACGTCCGCCGGTTCGGGTGCGCGCAGCTCGCGCTCGCGAGCGTCGCCGAGGGCGCCGTCGGCGGCACGTACACGAACGTCGCGGCGAACCCGTGGGATACCATCGCCGGCGTGCAGCTCGTCCGCGAAGCTGGCGGGCGCGTCACGGACGTCTACGGGGACCGCTGGCGGCACGATTCCCGGGGTCTGGTGGCGTCGAACGGCGCGGTCCACGAGGACGTGCTGGCTGCCGCACAGGCCGCCGAGGCCGTTCGCAGCGACGAGGACGCTGCCTGACCACCCGAGCACAGCCGCTCCGTCGATTCGTCGGCGGACGCGATTCGGAGCCGTCGAATCCCCGTCAATCACTTGTATCCGGGCGACGAACCGTCGATACTCATGGACCTCGACGACACTGACCGGGAGATCCTCCGCATCCTCCAGGAGGACGCACGCACACCGTTCTCGGAGGTCGCGAGACGCATCGACATGTCGAGCGCGACCGTTCACGACCGCGTCAACCGCATGCAGGAGGCGGGCGTCATCGAAGGGTATCACGCGAAGGTCGACCCGCGAGAGGTCGGGTTCGGTATCTCCGCTATCGTCGGCCTCCGCGTCGAGCAAGGCCGAGAGAAGGACACGCTCGACCGACTGAGCGCGGTCGAGGGCGTCCAGGAGATTCACCTGACGACCGGCGAGTGGGACGTGATGGCTCGCGTGTACGCCGAGGACGCGGACGCGCTCCGGGAACTGATGTTCGAGGAGGTCGCGCAGATGGACGGGTTCGCGCGCTCGCAGACGATGGTCGTCCTCGGTACCGAGCACGAGACCGAGGAACTGCCCGTGTAGGCTACCTCCGGTCTGACGGGGACGACGGGAAAGACCGGAAGGGTAAAACGCGGGCCGTCCGCTGGTATCCAACATGACGAGTGACGACCCCGGACACGGGGGCGACGAGTCGGGCGCGGACGACCGGTCCCGCGACGACGCGACCGTGGACGACGGGGTGAGCGTCGACGAACTCGAGCACGAGCAGGCGACCGAGTTCGATGCGGACGCCGACCCCGACCCCGCCGAGAGCGGCCTCCTCGACCGACTTGGGGTGTCGTTGTTCCAGGCGTGGCTGGCGGCGGTCGCCGGCATGTTCGTCGTGTTCGGCCTCGGATCGATCGCGTTCACGCGAACGGTCTACGCGAACTTCGTCTGGCATTACTTCTGGGGGCCGGTGTACGCTGACGCGCAGGGCTGGCGGTACGTCGCGTGGGCGGACGGCGAGCAAGTGCAGGTGTCGAGCGCGGACGTCGCGGCGAACATGGGGCCGGTCGCGGAACCCGGGTACACGGTGTACTCGGAGGTCGGGTACGCGGTCATCCTCCTCGTGATGCTCGTCGGCGTGGCCTTGCTCCTGCGGCGTCTGGAGCTGACGCGCTACCGGGCGTTGTTCTACGCGCTGTTCCCGTTCGTTCCGCTCGGTGGTGCGCTCCGCGTGCTCGAGGATGCGAACAACGTGCTGCCGGCGGAGGCGAGCGCGTTCGCGCTCGATTACCCGCTGAACACGCTGTTCATCAGTCCGATCATCTACTTCACGATGTTCTTCCTGACGCTCGCGACGCTCCTGCTCGCACTCTGGATCCACCGGCAGGGGTACACGAGCACGTTCGAGTACCCGCTCGCGGCGATGGGGACGACGCTGCTCGTGCTCACGGTCGGCGCGGTCGCCGCGCTGGCGTTCACGACGGACCTGACTTCGCCGCCGCGTCTCCGGTTCTATCCGATAATCACCGCGTTGACGCTCCTGTTCGCGACGCTCTCGACCGCGGGCGTCTGGGGGCTCATCCGTACGTTCGCGCCGCAGATCAACGAGGGCACGGGCTACATGGGCGCGGTCATCATCTGGGGGCAGGCGGTCGACGGCGTGTCGAACGTCATCGGCCTGGACTGGTACGACGAGCTCGTGCCGGTCGCGACCGCTGACCTCCAACCGAAGCATCCCGTGAACAAGTTCGTGCAGGACTTCACGGGGCAGGTCCTTCCGGAGTCGATAACGGCGATAACGGGCGACGCGTGGACGTTCCTCCTCGTGAAGCTCGTCGCTGCCGTGTTCGTCGTGTGGGTGTTCGACGACCAGATATTCGAGGAGAGCCCGCGGTTCACGTTCATGCTCCTGCTCGCCATCCTCGCGGTCGGCCTCGGCCCGGGGACGCGGGACATGCTCCGCGCAACGTTCCTGGTTTGAACTGGCCGCACGAGCATCCGGCGACCGCGAGGTCGCCGGTTCGGCGGTGCTGGTGGGGTACTGGCTGTTTGAGTAACTGACCGCAGGAGCATCCGGCGACCGCCAGGTCGCCGGTTCGGCGGTTTCGAGGTTGTTGGTTCTGGCGGGTCTGTGGGTCAGCTGGCTTCGTTCCCGATGACTTCGAGTGCTTCGGCGGGGTAGTATCGGCTGCCGCAGTGCTCGCAGGTGGCGACGGGGACGGGGCCTGGGGCGTCGACGCCGAGGTCGTCGGGGGCGACGGTGTCGCGTGCGAGCGGGCCGTCGCAGGTGGCGCAGGGGAGGTCGTATTCGGTCGTCATGCTCGTACCTCTGTCTGTGGGTGGGCTTCCATCCGAGAGAACACCGTGGTAATAGTTAGCGAGCCCCTGGGCTTAAATCTAGCCCTGGCTAGACGAGTCTGACGTGCGGCAGCGGGCAGCGACGAGTGGGCCGATGGCTGCGAGCCGGTCTGAGGACGGCGGCGAGTCCCTCAGGGATAGGGGTGGTGGCGTCGGTCGAGGCGGGGTTCGAACCCGAGCGCCTCGGGGACCGAGTGCGCGCGCTCGCCGAACACCGGGTCGTCGGTGAACAGCGGTTGCGCGCCGGGGACGACGACGCGCACGGCCTCGAACCCGAGCGCGTCGACGTCCCGCGTCGTCAGGCGCGCCGCGTACGGCGTCAGGTCCGCGTCCGTGACGGCGTCGACGAGCGCGTCCACGCGGTCGGTACCCGTCGGTGCGTCGTTCGGGCCGACGCTCGACGCGGGAACGGGGCCGTCGGCGTCGAGGAACGCCGTGGCGGCGCGCGGGAAGTCCGCGAACGCGCCGATGGCGCCGTCCTCCGCGCTCGCCTGCGAACGCCCCATCGACCGGAGCTCCATCCAGTTCTGGAGCGCCTCCGCGAGCGCGTCGGTCGCCGCCTCCTCCGGGTCGAGTGCGGCGTCGGACCCCACTGCAAATCGTGGCCAGTCGCCGTCCTCGCGATGCATCGCGACCGCGACCACGGGCACGTCGACGTCCTGCGTGACGAGCAGCGCCGTCACCGAGAGGTCCTCGCTGCGCGCGCGCTTCTCCAGGGTCCGATACTCTTCGGCGTCCACGCGCAACTCGAGCGGCGTGAACGACGAGTACCACGCGAGCATCGTCGCGTCCCGCTCGACGACCTCCGACAACCCGGACGCGAGCGCGTCCGCGCCCGACGACCCGAGCCCGAGCCCGGTCGTGATCGGGTCCACGTACCGTCGTTCCGGCGGCGGGAACTGCACGAGCTCCGCCGCGAGGTACGTCTCCTCGCCCGAGGCGAGGTCGACGCCCGGCACCCACCGGATGGGCTCCTCTGGGTCGACCGCGGGCGCGTCCGCGCCGCGCACCACCGCCTCGGCGGTCACGCCTCCCTCGACGACTCCCGGTGGCGCGGTCTCGAAGTCGCTCGCGTCGTAGACGCCGGCGCAGTACCGCTCCAGGCCCTCGCCGAGCGCCTTCATGAACGCCGCGTTCCAGTCCGCGTCCACGCCCGCGCTCTGCGGGGCGGCGCGTCCGGCGGCGAACGCGGTCGTGTCGCAGGTCCGCGCGAGGTAGTACGGGGCCGGATACGACTCGGCCTCGCCGACCTCCGCGACGAGGCCGACGCGGTCGTCAAGGCCGCGTTCCGCCGCGGCGAGCGCCTCGTCGAGGGTCACGTCGCGGTGAGCGGAGCGCACCCGTCGGTCGCGGGCGTCGTCGTCGCAGCCACACCCCGGAACGGGAAGGAACTCGCGCTCGCCGCCGGGAACTTCGCGGACGCCACCGACGAACGTCGACCCCTCGCCGGCCGCGAGCGCAGCGGCCTCGTTCCCCGCGAGCGCACCCGCGAGACGCTCCCTGCGAGCAGCAAGACCCGACTCGTCGACCGACCCTTCGTCCGACGCTCGGTTCGACGCGACCCGCGACCCCAGACACTCGAAGCATCCCGTCTCGGGCCCGAACCCAGAGATCGCGGCGTCGACGTCAGTGAGCGCGTGCCCGCCGAGGCCACCGCGCTCGACCGCGAGCCACGTCGACCCGCCGGCGAGCGCCGCGTCGTTCGCCGTCCCGAACGCGCTCGCGGCGACGTCCGCGACCACCACCCCGAGGTCCGCGTCCCCGACGTCGCCCGGATCGCCGTGCTCGACGTCGCACTCGACGTCCGCGAGCGCCGCCGCGACCGCCTCCACCGCCGGGCCTTCCCCCGCGAGAACTACGTGCATGGCTACGACGTCACGCGAGGACGGGAAAAAGCCGACGAGTCGACGCGCGAACCAGCCCGAACCGCGCGCGGGGACGGACCGTCGTCGTCAGGAGGCGTTACTCGAGTCCGTGGTCGCGAGCGGCGCGTCGCGGCCGGCGGCGTCCACGGCGTCGAGGAAGATGTCCGCACCGAGTTCGATCTCGCGTTCGGTGACGTCGAGCGGCGGGAGCAGGCGGAGGCTCTTGTACCCGCAGCCGAGCGTGAGGAGGCCGCGACCGAGCGCTTGCTTGACGACCTCCTCGCGGCGGTCCTTGGAGTCGAACTCGACCGCGAACATGAGTGCACGACCGCGGACGTCCGTGATGCAGTCGGGGTCCGCGTCGTGGATTATCTCGCGGAGCTGGCGGCCGCGCTCGCGAGCGTTCTCGAGCAGGTCGTACTCGTGGATGGCGTCGAGCGTCGCGACGCCCTGTGCGGCGGAGATGATGTCGCCCGCGCCCCACGTCGAGGAGAGCCGGCCTTTCTCCTCGGGGAAGATCTCCGAGCGCGAGACGGTCGCGCCGACGCGCAGGCCCTTCGCGCTCGTGACGACGTCCGGCTCCAGGTCGACGTGGTCGATACCCCACATCTCGCCGGTGCGACCGAGTCCCGCCTGAATCTCGTCGCTGATGACGCGGATGCCGTGCTCGTGCTTGATCTCCTTGATGTCCGCGATGAACTCCTCGTTCGGGACGCGATAGCCGCCTTCGCCCTGCACGGGTTCGAGGATGATGTACGCGACCTCGTCGGGGTGGACGTTCCCCTGCGCGTGATGGAGTTTGTCAGCGAGCAGGTTCCCGCCGGGGCCGTTCGTCTTCCAGCCACACTGGCACTCGCCCTTGCAGGAACAGTACGGGACGCTCATGATGCCCGGTACCTCGGGGTAGCCCTTGCGGTGCACGGTCTTCGAGCGGTTCAGGCTGAGTGCGCCGAGCGTCCGCCCGTGGAACGCGCCCTCGAAGCAGACGCCGCGATGGGCGTCTCGGTCCTGGTACGAGATCTTGATGGCGTTCTCGACGGCTTCGGCGCCCGAGTTCGACAGGAACACCGTGTCCATGTCGTAGTGACTGAGCGCGCCCGTGATGCGGTCCATGAGCTGGGTCGGCGTCGCCAGGTCGGGGTCCTCGGGCGGCCAGCCGGCGCTCGCGTAGAAGTCCTGGCCAGCGATCTTCGAGGGGTCGATGAGGTCCATCCCCTCCAGCTTCTCCATGATCTTCGGGTTGTTGTACCCGAGGGGTGCGGCCGCGACGTGACTCGTGAAGTCCATGAGGACGTTCCCGTCGACGTCGACGCAGAACGGCCCCTCCGAGTCCTCGGTGACGTCCCACACGAAGTCGTAGACGTACGTGCTCGGCGCGGAGAATCCCTGATGGTAGTCAGCCCACCGTTTCGCCTTCTCGCCCGGCATCGAATCGACGCTGGGCGTGGCCGTCTCTCGGTCCATACTCCGAGTATGGAAAAGAACGGTTTAAAACGTCCGTTACGGTTCGCGCGAACCTTGCCGACCATGGTCACCACGTGGTCGGCGACCGACAGTGCCAGAACCCGCAGCCTCGAGGGCGGTCAGACGAGGACGAGGACGGCCGCCAGGCCGGCGGCGACGAGCAGGCCCGTGGAGTACGTCGCGACCTTCCGTGCGAACTCGCGGTTCGGCCCCACCCACGTGAGCGCGCCCTTCACGACGATGGACGACGCCGTCGAGAGGAGGACGGCGAGCACCGCGGTCTCCGCGTCGACGGTCCCCGCGCGGAACAGGAGGACCGCGGACGTCGTCGCACCCGCCGAGGAGACGAGGCCGGTGAGGACGGCGGTGAGGACGAACGCCGTGGACCCGACCTGCTCCTGGGCGATCGCGCCGACGACGAGCACGACGAGGAACACGGCGCCGAATCCGAGGACGTACCGGAGGCTGAACGGGGACTCCAGGTCCATCTCGACGCTCTCCCCCCAGTCCGCGGTGAGGGCGGCGACGACGAACGACCCGACGACGACGACGAGTAGCGGGATGACGGCGTCGACGAGCAGGCCGGCGGAGAGCGTGAACACGACGGCGATGACGAGGTTGCGCGTCGCCATCGCGGCGTTCGCGAGGAGGATTGCGGCGACCGCGTACGCGGTGGCGTCCGGTTCGTCGCGGACGTGGTCGAGCATCGTGCCGACGACCGCCGTCGAGGACGCCAGGCCGCCGAAGAACCCGGTGACTGCGATGCCGCGTCCGCCGTAGGTCTGGACGACGGCGTAGTTCACGATGCCGATGCCGGCGACGGTGACGACCATCAACCAGACGACTCGCGGTTCGATGGCGAGGCTCTCGATGCCGATGGCGGGCAGCGTGAACGTGACGGCATCCGTGGGCAGGAGCGGGTACACGACGAACGCGAGGATGGCGAACTCGGTCGCGGAGCGGACCTCCTGCCGGGAGAGGCTGTCGGCGAACGCGTGGAGTTCGCGCTTCAGGACGAGCAGGAGCGACGAGATGACGGCGACGGTGACGCCTTCGAGGACGAACCCGGTCGCGACCATCGCGCCGACGCCGTACGCGACGAGCATCGAGACGGACGTCGTCAGCGACAGCCCGTCGCGCTCCTCGTCGACGAGTCCGCGGACGGCGAGCAGGACGCCCTGGGCGATGACGAGGACGCCGCCGACGAGGACGAGTGACCCGCCGCCAGCCAGTTCGTCCGCGAGGAGCGTGAACACCGCGCCGAGCAGGGAGATGAGCGAGAACGTCCGCACGCCCGCGGACTTCTGGGACCATTCGCGTTCCAGGCCGAGGAACAGCCCGAGCGCTGCGGCCAGCGCGAGCTGGACGACCGGACTGGAGAGCGGCGCCTCCACGAGCTGCAACGCGAACCCAAGCACTCTATAGACTATATAGCGAAGCCGTTTAAGGGTTCCCTTCTGGACGACCAGGGACGCGACCGTCGCACGACGACGAACCCCCCGAAGACGCGTCAACGACTCCACACGATAGGTTTTTTACACCCGGGCAGTGCTGTAGATGGTATGTTCGGTGGGTTCGATATCAGTCGCTCCCGCGCACCCTGGGTGCTCGCGGGCATCCTCCTCGCGGGCACCGTCGCGTTCGTGCTCTACTCGTTCATCGGCACGTTCGTCTTCGGCCTCTTCATGTACTACGCCACGCGCCCCGTCTACCGGCGGCTCAAACGACGAGTCCGCCCACCCAGCCTCGCCGCCGCCATCGCCATCGTCACCCTCGCACTCCCGTTCGTCCTCCTCGTCGCCTACACCGTCGCCATCGGCCTCCAGGAACTCAACGCGTTCACCGGCCAGCTCCGTGCCGGCAACGCCACCCTCGGCGGCTACGAATCCGTCCTCCAGCCGTACTTCAACGTCTCCACCATCGCCGAGAACCCCGCGAGCCTCGTCGAGGACTCCACCGGCCGCCAGATCCTCCAGGAGCTCCTCACCGAGAGCCAGCAGTACCTCTTCTTCATCGGGAACGCACTCCTCCACCTGTTCGTCATGGGCGCCCTCGCGTTCTACCTCCTCCGGGACGGCAGCCGGCTCTCGGGGTGGGTGAAAGGGAACTTCGGCGACGACCGCGGCGTCATGGACGCGTACTTCCGCGCCGTCGACAAGGACTTCTCCTCGATCTTCTTCGGGAACATCCTCAACGCCTTCATCACCGGCGTCATCGGCACGCTCTCCTACAGCCTCCTCAACATCTACGCACCCGGTGACCTCATCATTCCCTACGCCGCTCTCGTCGGACTCCTCTGCGGGGCCGCGAGCCTCATCCCCGTCGTCGGCATGAAACTCGTCTACTTCCCCGTCACCGCGTTCCTGTTCGTCCGCGCGTACATGGCGGACGCGACCGGCGTCCTCTGGTTCCCCATCCTCTTCTTCGGCGTCTCGTTCCTCATCGTCGACGTCATCCCCGACCTCGTCCTCCGACCGTACGTCTCCGGTCGCAACCTCCACGTCGGCACCGTCATGTTCGCGTACATCCTCGGCCCGCTCCTGTTCGGCTGGTACGGGCTCTTCCTCGGCCCCGTGCTCCTCGTCCTCACCGTCCACTTCGCGCGGCTCGTGCTCCCGGAACTCCTGCACTCAGAGCGCCTCCAACCGTACGCGGTCGACCCGACGTACTTCGGGCCCGACGCCGAGGTGGCACCTCCCGATCGGTCGACCGAAGAAACAGCTGTCGTCGACGACCCGCCCGTGGACGTCGAGGACGTCCAGGTCGACGACGGCGGCGATACCCCCGACGGTATCGGGGATAGCAGCTAGCTTACTCCTCGTCGGGAGAGACGTACTGGGACTCCCATTCCCGCCGCGCCTCGATCTCGCGGCTGCCCCGCCGCGTGAGCGAGTAGAAGTTCGTCCGACGGTCGAGTTCGCCCTTCTCGACGAGGCCCTTGTCGACGAGCGTGTCGAGGTTCGGGTAGAGCCGGCCGTGATGGATCTCCTTCTCGTAGTAGTCTTCGAGCTCTTCTTTTATCGCCAGTCCGTGCGGTTCGTCTGCCCCCGCGATGACGTACAGCAGATCACGCTGGAATCCTGTCAGGTCGTACATCTATCTATCTACGCGAACACATTATTGTCTGAATTAAATAAACATAACGGCCTCCGCCCGATAGTCCAGGGCTTGGCGGCTATTACCGCTGGTTACTGTCGTGCAAAGGATGTAACGTATTCGGGGGGTCTGGTCGGACGTATCAAATCGAGGGTCACTTTGGCAGAGCGATGACTTATTCCGTTGGACGACGTACACGTTAGTATGCCAGAGGAAGTACTCTTCGAGACCGAATCCAAGATGGCGCGCGCAGACATCGCGGCGATCCTCCGCGACACCGCAGACAAGCTCGATGCGGACGACGCGATCACGCTCAGCGCCGGCACCGACTCCATCACACTCGACCCACCGGCGTCCCCCGAGTTCGAAGTGAAGGTCGAGCGCGAGACGAAGGCCGGGCAGACCGAGGGCGAACTCAGCATCGAGTTCGAGCTCGAATGGGACGAACGCGAGGCCGACGATACCACGACGGACGCGACCCTCTCCGTCGAGTAACACGCCACTCGAACCGCCGCCTGAAGACCACTGGACGCGAATTCGTTCTCGCGAGCGATTCCAGTTTCACGATTCTCCATCCTCACCCACCAGAAGAGCCGTTACACGTCGTCTCCGACGACACGCCGAGACGAGGGCATTGCTGTGTGTCGTGTAGTGCATCGAAACAGGAAAGCAGGGCACGCGGGGAAAAACCGCGTGCCCGCTTGCCGCCCTGATTGGTCCCCGCTGACGCTTCGGCCCTCCAAGCGAAGCGTCACTTACGCAAAGCCCCCACATGCTATTAAAAGTACCGACCACGGCTGATATCACAGGCTGGTTCGACGCCGGAAACCGCCGGAGGACGCCCCAAGAGACCCAGTAACCAGGTGCTGACGGGTACGTTCGACCCGTCGCTCACGACGTACCCCACCGAGCCGTCCGCGTCCGCACGCGCCGCGTGACTGATGCCTATGGTTCGGGAGCCCATCTTGATTCACCTCGACCCTCGTGGTGCCGCCAGCGCGGTCGCTATCGGGGTCGGCGTCGAAAGAATGGAGGTCGTCGTTCAGTTCAGGATGGACTGCGCGACCGTCGCGAGCTGGCCGTTGTCGGCGTTCCGCAGGCGGTCGTCGCCGATCTTCAGGCGGAGGCGCGGTCGACCGACGTCGATGGGCACCTTCTCCGTGTCGATGAGGCCCATGTCCTCGAGCTTCGTCTTCGTCCGGGAGAACGTCGCCTTCGACGCGATGCCGACGTCCTCGCCCCACTTGCTGATGTCGTAGAGCAACGCTTCGTTCTTCGCCGCGACGAGCAGCGAGATGGTGACCTCGTCGAGGCCGTCACCGTCACCGCGTGCGGTCTCGAGGCTCGCGAGGATGTTGTCGAAGTCCTCCTCGGCCTCGGGGCTGATGTCGTCCTCGAGCGTCTGGCGGACGCGACTGATCGGGGGCGTGCGGAGCTTGAACTCCTCGGCGTCGTCCCATTCGGTCATGTACGCGTCGTAGGCGGTCGTCACGAAGTCGTCGTCGTCGGTGGTGAGGCCGCCGACGCGGTTGCCCGCACGGACGAGCGCCACGACCTCGGTCTCGGTGACCAGCAGCGAGTTCTCCGGGCTCTCGTCGGTGGTCCGGAGTTCCAGCGCGTCCTGGTCGATGAGGTCTGCGGCGTTCGATGCGACGATGAAGTCGTCCATGACGTCCTTCAGCGTCCGCTCGTCTGCGAGCATGTGGACGTCCGGCAGGTCGCCGTCGAAGGACGTGGCGACACGGACGAACTCCTCGATCGCGTCCGCGGACGGATTCACCACGAGAAGGTCTCCCGTGGTATCTTCCAGCACGGTGCGGAGGATATCGTCAATTTGTTGGTCTAGTAAATTCGAGGTCATGCTTCTGTAGAACACAACGCTACTATCGTACTTAATTTTGTTGGCTAACCTAACGGCAAGCCTGCTAGAATCGGAAAGGAATCGCGCTCGCGGTTTGGCGAGTCGGGACCGAGACGAAGCCACCCAACGCTTAAGAGGGGCGATGAAGTTGTGTCGCGGTAACACATGCGAGACGAACGCGAACCGACGAGGGTGGGAATCGGACCGCGACCGACGGCACTCGATGGCTCCTCGAGCCCGTACACGGGCCCGTAGCGACCCCGGCTCGATCTTCGACGAGAACCAGACCAGCGGCTATCGTACCCGTACCTCGACGACCGCCGTGCCCGTTCCTCAACGACCGCCGAGTTCCGTCGCGAGTTCGTCCGACCAGTAGAACTCGCCGTCGAAGATGACCGAGGTGTCCGCGCGAGCGAGGAAGTCGACGGTGGTGCGTCGGTCGAGCGCGAACTCGGACGTGTTCCCCGAGAGGTACGAGTACTCGTTGTCCGCGACGTAGGGATGATAGTACGCGCCGGCTTCGCGGATGGAGAACTGGTCGAACAGGAGGAAGAACTGGTCCTCCGAGAGCTGTTCGAGTTCCGCGGTCGTCGGCAGCCGGTTCGTCGTCTGACTGAGCGTGTGCGTGCCGTCGCCGACGACCGCGTAGTCCTTCCCCATCATGATGCGGCGACGGGCGATGCGGAGCGCGCGCTCGAAACTGAACCCGTGGATGAGGAGGCGCGCGAACGCCGACCCGACCTTCACCGCGTGGTCGTTCAGGACCTGCGTGAACGTCACACCGCCCGTGACCGCGCCCTTCTCGACGAGCGCCATCCCCTCGTGGAACGACCCGCACGCGTTCAGGAAGAACGTCTGCGTGTTCACCTCGTCGAGCACGCTCGCGGGCATGTAGCCGTCCGGACACCGCAGACCGTCCTCCTCGCAGTGCCCGATGTAGTGCACGAAGTCGTTCTCGGACTCGAACACCGTCGCGAGCTCGTTCGTCGATAGCTCCTCGTAGACGTCGACGGTGATGGGGAGGTCCTCGCTGCCTTCGCGGTAGATGCTCGCGACGTCCGCGTGCTCCTTGTCCATGTCCTGGTCGTTCAGGACGACGCTGACGATGGTGTCGTCGTGGTCGCGGTCCATGTACGACAGGCGGTTCCGGTACGCCGACGGCGTGGACTTGAACACGTCGATCGGGACGCCGTCGGCGAGCCAGCCGTGGACGCGCCCGCCGCGGAGTTCGGGTTTGACGACGTCGACGGTCGCGACCTCGCCGGGGCCTTGCGGGCTCCGGTAGAAGTCGTCGAGCGACCGCTCGACGAGCTCCGCGCCCTCCAGTTCGCTCGTCTTCGGTGGGAACACGAGCGACAGCGAGTCCAGGAGGAACGGGAGCGTCTCGACGTACGCCGGGTCCGGGTCGACGTACGTCGACAGGTGCCAGTCGGGGAGCCGGTGCTCGACCGCCTGGAACGGCACGTCGAGGTACGTCTCCAGGCGCTCGACGGGGTCCGCGTGGTAGAGCGTCGACCCGTCGAGGTCGAGCGCGTCGAGCAGGCTCTCCTCGGCGAGGTTCGTCCCGTACGGCCCGGAGTTCCGGACGAGACAGTCGAGGAAGAACGTCTTCCGGAGGAGCCGCTGGACGTCCGTCTCCAGGCGCGGCATCGGCGACAGTGGCTCGCGGATACCGGCGCTGGGCGCGCACAACAGCGGTTGGTCGACCTCGGCGGTCTCCACGCTCGCCTGCAGGTAGTACGCGAGCGGCGCGGTCGTGTACAGCGTCTCGTAGTCGGGTGGGACGAGGAGTTCGATACCGACGTCGGGCGTCGCTTCGACGACCGCGTCCGGGACGTCTACCGCGTCGCCGAGTTCGACGAGTGGCGGGTGTCCGCGGAGCGTCGGGTACGTGCGGTCCGCGCCCGTGGTCTTGTGCGCGCTCGACGCGTACGTGACGGCGGCGGCGAACCCGGTCGGCGTCTCGGGGACGGTGACGGTGTCGGTCGGTCGGTCGTTCCGGCTTCGGAAGCCGAGCGTGAACTCGCAGCGCTCGGGGAACGTGACGACGACCTGCTCGAAGTCCGGCGTCTTCGACACCGAGAGCGGCCCGTCGACCTGGAGGTACGTCTTCACGTGCGTGTCGATGTCGAGGACGTACTCGCCCGCGGGGAGGTCGAGCGGGCCGGTGTCGTTCTCGAGTTCGTACGTCGCGTCGCTGGCCTGTGAGGCGACGTAGACGACGGCGACCGGGAAGCGGAGTTCGGAGGCCTCGCAGTCGACGGTGACGTCGACTGGCCGCGGGATGGTCGTGTCGCTCGCGCGCACCGACAGGTCCGGCGAGGTGACGCGCAGTTCCGTGTTGGCCGCGTCACCGACCGTGAGTCCGTCACTACGCACCCGCCACTCCATTCTCGTCGGTACGTGGCCGCCCATGCCAGTTAGGTGTATCGGGCGCGGCACGACGTGGCCGGTATCGGTGTCGCGGCCGTCTGGGTGTTGTTGTTGTCGCGGCCGTCTGGGTGTTGTTGTCCCGGCCGTCTGGGTGTTGGTGTCCCGACCGTCACGGGGGCGTCGCCACACGCGCGTGTCGTGAACTCGGTGTGCCGGCCGCATAACGCCCGGCGTCTGTGCACGTCCGTGCAATCCGGGGGTGGGCGTTCTGTCCGTCAAAGGTAGACTTATGCGGCCGCCGGTGTGGGTTTCTCGTATGGACTACGAGCGGGTTCGCGAGACCGACCCTGACGTGGCAGCGGCACTCGACGGTGAAGTGACACGACAGCAGGATTCGCTGGCGATGATCGCGAGCGAGAACCACGTCTCGGAGGCGGTCCTGGAGGCGCAGGGGAGCGTCCTGACGAACAACTACGCGGAGGGCTACCCGGGGAAGCGGTACTACGGTGGCTGCGAGTACGCTGACGACGTCGAGCAGCTCGCGATCGACCGCGCGAAGGAGCTGTGGGGCGCGGAGTACGTGAACGTCCAGCCGCACTCGGGGAGTCAGGCGAACATGGGCGTCTACCTCGCGGTGCTCGAACCCGGCGACAAGATCCTGTCCCTGGACCTGACGCACGGCGGGCACCTGAGTCACGGCCACCACATGAACTTCGCGGGCCAGCACTACGAGGTCGAGCAGTACGAGCTCGACGAGGAGTCCGGGCGCCTGGACTACGACGCCATCCGCGAGCACGCCGAGGAGTTCGACCCGGACATCGTCGTGTCGGGCTATTCGGCGTACCCGCGCGAGGTCGAGTGGGAGCGCATCCAGGAGGCCGCGGAGGCCGCGGACGCGTACCACCTCGCGGACATCGCGCACATCACGGGCCTGGTGGCGGCGGGCGAGCACCCGAACCCCGTCGGTGTCGCTGACTTCGTGACGGGGTCGACGCACAAGACCATCCGCGCGGGCCGTGGCGGCATCATCATGTCGCGCGAGGAGTTCGCGGACGACATCAACTCCGCCATCATCCCCGGCATGCAGGGCGGGCCGCTCATGCACAACATCGCCGGGAAAGCCGTCGGGTTCGGCGAGGCGCTCGACGACGACTTCGACGAGTACGCCGCGCAGACCGTCGCGAACGCGAAGGCGCTCGCCGAGGGACTCCAGGAGCGCGGGTTCGACCTCGTCTCCGGCGGCACCGACAACCACCTCGTGCTCGTGGACCTCCGCCCGAGCCATCCCGATACGACGGGGAAGACCGTCGAGGAGGCCCTGGAGGACGTCGGTATCGTCCTGAACGCGAACACGGTCCCCGGCGAGACCCGGAGTCCGTTCAACCCGAGCGGGTTCCGCGCGGGCACGCCGGCGCTGACGACGCGCGGGTTCGACGAGGCGGACATGGCGACGGTCGCGGACTGCATCGCGGACGTCGTCGACCACCCCGACGACGAGGACGTGAAGGCCGAGGTCGCGGAGATCGTGCAGGGGCTGTGCGACGCGTACCCGATCTACGAGGACCTCGCGTAACGGCGCGTCGCGGTCGGGCGGCGCTCGATTCTCGCGGATTCGTGACGGCGAACCGGTCGCTGGTCAGATGTCACAGCGCCGTGGGTCGCCGGTTCGGGCGAGCGCGAACAGGAGCGCGAGCACGCCGACGGCGCGGACGAGGTTCCCGGCGAACGGGAAGAGCGCGTACGCGCCGGCGACGCCGAGCAGCGGGAGGACGCCGGCGCCGCAGCTCGCGCAGCCGGCGGCGAGGACGCCGGGGGCGACGCCGAGGAGGTTCTCGGTGCCGCCGGCGCCGCGGCGGACCGTGCTCGCGACGACGACCGTGGTGACGCCGGCGAGGACGGCGTACGCGACGGTGAGTGCGAGCCCGAGCCAGCCGGCGGCGTCGACGGTGCCGACGGTGTACGCGACGAGGAGGTCGTCGACGGTGCCGGCGCTCGCGCTCAACGCGGTCGCGACGGCGGTCGGGTTCGCGCTGGCGACGAGCACGACGTAGGTCGCCGCGGCGACGCCGACCGCGGCGGCGGTCGTTCCCGCGGACAGCAGTGGGTACGTGAGTGCGCGGTAGAGGCGGTCCGAGCGCGACCGGGTGACGTCGGTCGCGCTCATGTGTTCTGGAGGCGTTCGACGACCTTCTCGAACGTCTCGTACGGCTGGGCGCCGGGGATGCCGAGCCACTTCCCGGATTCGACGTTCGACATGACGAACGCTGGGGTTGCGCGGCGGAGGCCGAGGTCGTCGACGGCGGTCGTGACGTCCTCCTGGACGGCTGCGGTGACGGCGTCCCGGCGCTCGGCCATGCAGCGTCGGAGGTCGTCCTCGGGGATGCCGTCGACGTCGGTCGTGTAGTCGTAGAGTTGGGTCTCGCTCGCCCAGCCGTCGTTCTTGTCGCCTTGCTGCGCGAAGACGTGTCGATGCCAGCGCCCCCACGCGTTCGGGTCGTCGTCGCGGGCGACGCGCCACGCGCACTTCGACGCGGCGGCGGCGACGTCGGAGTCCGCGCCGAACACGGGGAGTTCGAGGAAGACGATGGCGAGGTCGCCGGTCGCGACGTGGTTCTCCGCGAGCTTCGGGAGGGTGTCGACGTCGAAGCGCTTGCAGTACGGGCACTGGTAGTCCGTCCAGTAGAACAGTCTGAGGTCGGCGTCGAGACTGCCGAGGACGGGGCTGCCGGCGTAGTTCACGCCGAGGTGCGCGCTCTCTCCGTCGGCGCGGTGGAAGTCGCCGGCGAGCGCGTCGCCGTCGTTGGTCGCGAGGGTCGATGCGGCGTAGACGCCGGCGGCGCCGAGGCTGACCACGCCACCGAGGGCGGCGAGGGCGGTGCGACGGGAGACCGTGATGGGGGGTTCGTCGGCGGACCTGTCGTCGGGCACGTCCGGACGACAGTCTTGCAGAGCTTTAACTATACTGGTGTGGGCTGTGGTCCGTGCGCATTCGCGCGGCACGCTTTTCGCTTCGGCACGCCTTCGTTCTCGCATGGACCACGCCGCGACGCGCCGCCGCCTGCTCGCAACGCTCGGCGTTGTCGGGCTCGCCGGATGCCTGACCGGCACCGAGGACGCGGACGACGGTGACGGTGAGGACGGGACGGACGAGACGGACGGGGGCGGCGACGCCACCGGGTCCGAACCGAGCACCGCGGACGAGACCGACGGTGAGGGCGAGCCGGCGACGACTGCTTCGGAGACGACGACCGGTACGGATGGAGCGCTGGACCTCCGCGAGGCGAACGTGACCGGCGTCGAACTGGAATCGCAGGGCGACGGTCGGGTCCGGTTCTCGGTGACGCTCTATCACGACGACGAGGGCGAGGAGGGGTACGCGAACTGGTGGACGGTGGAGACCCGCGACGGCGAGGAGCTCGGTCGACGGGAACTCCTGCACGCGCACGGCACCCGCGAGTTCACGCGGTCGGAGACGGTGTCGGTCCCGATCGACGTGGAGTGCGTGGTGGTGCGCGGGCACGACGAGACGCACGGCTACGGCGGGCAGGCCGCGCTGGTGTCGGTGTCGACGGGCGCGACGCGGTTCGTCCGCCAGGGCTCGGAGCGGTCGTCGTTCGCGGACGTCGAGTGTCCGTGACTCGAACCCGCGACCGAGAATCGAGGTGCGGGCCGCTCACCGCCGGTGGTCGTAGCGGTCCCAGCCCATGTCGCTGCGGACGCCGCTCCAGACGCGGACGACGTTGACGAGCACGACGAGCGCGATTAGTGCGGGGACGAGGACGTAGAGGGGTGGGAAGAGCGCGAGGACCTGCGGAACCGTCGCGGTCTCGGCGTCGAGGATGGCGGTCGTCTCGGCGTTCCGTTGCGTGAGGAGGTACATGATGGCGACGATGGCGACCATGAACGTCGTGGAGAGGATGGTCCGGATCGGTCGCGTGAACACGCGGATGGTCCGCGTTCGGAGGGACTCGGAGAAGCGGCGGGCGTTGCGCTCGCTTCGGGTTCGCTGGCGGCGGACGACCCAGGACATAATCCGTCTGAACATACCACGTAGACGTAGGATGGCGACATAACCGTGCTGTCCAGTTGCTGACAGCCGCGACGACTGATACAAGAACGTGCACAATCTAGGCCAAAATTACGCTGTTTTGGGCACGAATCCGAGGGTTTTAGGCGGGCGTGGTCGTGGTGTCGACCATGACAGACGTAATCGACGGGAACGCGCTCGCGGACCAGGTATTCGACGGCGTCAGCGACGCCGTCGACGAGTTCGAGGCCGAGGGCGTCACGCCCGGGCTCGCGACCGTCATCATGGGCGAGGACCCCGCGAGTCAGACGTACGTGAACATGAAGCAGCGCGACTGCGAGAAGGCCGGCGTCAACGGCGTGCACGTCGAGGTCGACGGCGACGCCTCCCAGGACGACCTGCTCGACACCGTCGCGGACCTGAACGACCGCGACGACGTCCACGGCATCCTCGTGCAGACGCCGCTCCCGGACCACGTCGACGAGCGCGAGGTCATGAACGCCATCGACCCCATCAAGGACGCCGACGGCTTCCACCCGGAGAACGTCGGACGGCTCGTTGCGGGCGAGGCGCGCTTCAAGCCGTGTACGCCCCACGGCGTCCAGCGGATGCTCGCGCACGCCGACGTCGACACCGAAGGGAAGGACGTCGTCATCGTCGGCCGCTCGAACATCGTCGGGAAGCCGCTCGCGAACCTCCTCATGCAGAAGGCAGACGACGGGAACGCGACCGTCACCGTCTGTCACTCCCGCACGACGGACCTGGAAGCGAAGACGAAGGCCGCCGACGTCGTCGTCGCGGCCGCGGGCCTCCCCGAGTTCGTCACCGGAGACATGCTCTCGGAGGGCGCGGTCGTCATCGACGTCGGCATCAACCGCGTGGACGCGGACACGGAGAAGGGCTACGAGCTCGTCGGCGACGTCGACTTCGAGAGCGCGAGCGAGAAGGCGTCGGTCATCTCGCCGGTCCCGGGTGGCGTCGGCCCGATGACGCGCGCGATGCTCCTCTACAACACGATCAAGGCGACGCGGCTCCAGACGGGCGTCGACGCGACGCTGCCCTGACCGGGACAACTGGTTTTCTCTCCGCTCAGGTGTCGCCGAGCGACCGCAGTCGGTCGGCGGCCTCGACGACCGCGTTCTCGTCGCCGTCGCGGAGGTACGCGTTCAGTCCCTCCGCGGCGGCGTAGAGCGCGTCGGCGTCCCGGGGGTCGACGTCGCCCTGGAGCGCCTGCACGCGCTTCTGGTGGGATTCGAGCCCGGTGAGGACGTCGTTCGCGGCGGGGACGGGTGTGCGGTCGGTCGCTTCGAGCCAGTCGCGGACGTCGCGCCGGTACCGTTCGACGAAGTCCGCGGTGGCCAGTCCTCGCGCCTCGTGCATCACCGGTGGGACGTCCGCGGCGGGCGGGCGCTCTCCCGTATCCGCGCCCCGTAACAGCGAGAGCACGTAGTACTCGACATCCTCGGGGTTCTCGAACGAACGCGTGCGGCCGACGACGTCGACGGCGTTCGCGAGCTCGCGCGCCGCCAGTCGACGCCCGTCGAACGCGACCAGCTCGCCGGCGTGCACGAACCCGTTCCCGCGCACGAACTCGCGGCACGCGGCCTTGACGACGTCCACGGCCTCGTCCTCCGGCGCTTCGTCCCACGCGGTCCGCGCCTCGGTGAGGTCGAACTCCGCGGGCGTCGTCGTGTGGAGCGCCCGATCGTCGTCCACGCCGACGCTCCGCATGCTCCCGCACTCCGGGCACTCGACCGCGCCCGTCTCGTAGTACGACCACCGCGTCCCGCAGTCGCTGCACTCGCGCTCGCCGCGTATCTCCATGCCCGTGCTTCGGACGCCCGAGAGAAAGGACCTGCGTCTCGTCGCGCCACGGACAGGAGGCGTCGCGAGCGGTCGTCAGTCCGCGTCGACGCGCGGGTCGAGGACGCCCATCCCGAGGTCCTGGCAGAAGTTCAGGAGGATGGCGACGGTGACGACGACGACGACGAGCGCCATCGTCGTCGAGACGTCGCGCGCCTTCACGGAGACGAGCCCGAGTTGGCCGAGTCCGGGGAGGTCGAACACGAACTCGAGGACGAACACGTGCACGATGAGCGTGGTGACGACGTCGTCGAGGAACCCCGTCAGGAGCGGGAGGCTGGCGGTTCGGAGGACGTGAGCCATGGTCCGCCAGTCGCTCGCGCCCTTCGCTCTCGCGAGCCGGACGAAGTCGGCGTTCGCGTACTCGAGGCACTTCGAGCGCGCGTACCGCACCTGTCCGCCGGCGAGCGTGATGGCGAGTATCGTCGCGACGATACCGAACTGGACGAGCGCGTCGACCGTCCAGACGTCGACGGCTGCGCCCTGCGCGTAGTACTTCCCCTGCGAGGTGCCGAGCGTGAACTCGACGAGCCCGAGCTGCGCGGAGAGCACGACGAGCGCGAGCTGCGCGACGACGAAGTTCGGGACGCCGAACGCGAGGTAGCCGACGGATTGGACCACGCGGTCGACGTGGCCGCCGCGTCGGAGGGCGGCGTACGCGCCCAGTCCGATACCGGCCGTGAACCCGACGACGAGCGCGGGAACGACGTACAGGAGCGTGTACGGTGCGTGGCGGACGAGGAGGTCGGTGACCGGTGGGCCGACGCTCCCGAACCGGCTCACCGAGCGCCCCCAGTCCAACGTCACGAGGTTCCCGAGGTACGCGACGTAGCGGTCGAGGAGGGGTTGGTTCCCGCCTTTCGCGGCGATGAGCGCCGGGATCTGGTCGGCGTTGACGTTGTAGTAGTTGAGGACGGCGGGCGCGGGGTCGGGGACGAGGACCACCGCGACGAACACGAGCGTCACGACCGCGTACAGCGAGGCTGCGGCGACGCCGGCTCGACGCAGGACGTACGTCCGGTTCACGGCGTCCCTCCGCGAGCACTCGATTGCGACCGGGCGGAGCGGTGATTTGGCCGCGGCCGGGCGGAGCGGTGATTCGGCTGCGGCCGGGCGGAGCGGCGACTCCGTCGGCCGGCGGTCGCGTGCTGCACGGTACCGACGTGCGACGCGTCCGGAAAAGGTCGTTCGGAGTGTCAAACGACTCTTTGAGGCATCGCTTCGAGTGGCCGTTGGCGTCGCGACGGCTCGCGGAGTTCCGACGCGTTTCGAGTCTCGATTCGACGCGCGAAGGCGTTCGCGGGTTTACGTGGGTGGCGGTCGCAGTGGCGAGTGCGGGGTGAAAGTCATGTCGACCACGCACAACGACGAACCCGGGACGACGACCATCGCGCTCTCGCCCGAGAGCCAGTGGGTCGTCCACGACGTCGTCCTCGACGAACTGCTCGGCGACGACGCCGACCGGCCGCTCTGGGCGGTCTCGGTCGCGAAACGCATCGAGGGCGAGGCACTCGCCGTGACAAGCGTCGAGGGACGGCGGCTTCGAGAGCGTCTCCGCGAGTACGTCGCGCACTGGAGGCGCTCGACGCGCGGGTGGAGTAGACGACGCCATCGGTCGCCGACCTGGGGGTGGGCGGCGGTGGCAGCGGGCGCGCCTGGATCGCTGCGCCCGGTGGGTCGGTCGCTCGTCCCGGTGGGACGGTGGACAGGCCTGGACTCGCTTCGGCGACTCGACGGCGACGCCGGTCGTGGGTACCGGCGTCGCCACCACGATTTTCGACGATCCGCTCGACGCCGAGTGACGTCGCCGCAGTTCACCGCCCGCGGTCGCGGAGGCGCCGCCAGTCCGACGCGAGCGTGGCGAGGAACGGTCTCGGGTCGTGCAGGGACAGCACGTCGAAGTTCGGTTGAGCGACCAGCGACCGTGCGACGGCGAGGGCTTCGCGCGCGAGCGACGGCCGTTCGACGTGCTCGAACGCTCGTTCGTGGACGCTCAGCAGGTAGTTGCACTCGCCGAGGAGTCGGTGACAGCCGATGTCGACGTCGTACGGAGGCTGATGGGGCTCTTGGGCGTCGACGCCGGGGCGGCCGCCGTCGGTCGCCGCCGACCCTCCGTCGCCGCGGGACCGCTCGCTGGCGAGGGTCGCGCTGTCTTCGCCGGCAGCGTCGGACGTCCGGTCGTCAGACGCTGTAGCAGTGACGTCCGCGCCCGTCGAGAGCGCCCAGTAGGCCGCGGGGAAGTCGACGCCCGCGGCGACCGCGAGCGGGAGCGACCCCCAGAACCGCGGGTTCACCTCGAGGAGGACGTACTCGCCGTTGCGCGCGTCCTTCCGGAACTCGACCATCGCGGGGCCGTGCCAGTCGAGCGCGTCGAGGACGCGACGGCCGGCGTCCGCGAGCGCGTCGTCCGCGATGGACTCGCGGTAGACGCTCGCGCCGCCGGCGTACGTGTAGCTGCGGACGCGCCGATGCTGGAACGTTGCGACGGGCGTCCCGTGGTCGTAGAGCGCGAAGAACCCGAACTCGCCCGCCGACGGCACGTACTCCTGCGCGATGGGTTCGTGCCCCATCGCGTCGACGAACGCCGCGACGTCCGGTTCGACGCCGGGCTCGTGCACGCTCGCGGTCCCGGTGCGCGCGCCGCCGCCGACGACCACGACGGTGTGGCGCGGTTTCACCACGTACCGGTCGGTCCACGCGTCGAACGCGCCGAGGGGCGCCGTCTCCGGCGTTCGAACGCCGGAGACGGCCGCTCGCTCGAACAACGCCAGCCGGTCCTGCGCGGTTCGCATCCCGTCCGCGTCCGGCCAGGGCGCGCCGACGTGCGTCGCGAACGCATCCCGATGCCTGGAGAGCACGTACGCGTCCACCTCCGAGAGCGGGACGACCGCCCGGACGTCCGTGCGTCTGGCGAGCGAGAGGAGTCCCTTCGCGTACGCTTCGACGTCCTCGCGGGGATCCGGGAGCACGTGCGTCTCGTCGCAGTACCGCGAGGCGAGCGCGGGCGCGTCGCCGCTGGTGGTGGTTCCGATGACGTACACGCCACGGTGCCCCAGCGACCGCATGCAGGCGAGACTGCTGCCGCCGGGGTCCGCCGGAACGATGACCGCCACACGCCCGCGTCGGCCCGTCGCCTGGGCGTAGGTCCGTCGCATACCCACCCGTTCGGGACTGCCGGTAGTTCGTTATGGACGTCCGACGGGTCGCGGCGTCGCTGGTAGCCACCGCGTACCCGTCCCCGATGCTATCGGCCGTACCGCCCGGCGGTCACGCCGCTTCGACCGCGGCGAGCGCGTCGTCGAGGTACTCGCGGGCGCGAGCGGCGAGCGTCTCGCTCCGTGCCGACGAACGCGCCTCGGCGGTGACGCGGACGAGCGGCTGCGTGCCGCTGGCGCGCACGAGGAACCAGCCGTCGTCGGTGTCGACGCGCACGCCGTCGCGGTCGTCGACCGCGTCGAAGTCCGCGTGGACCGCTTCGGCGACGTGCGCCATCACGGCCGCCTTGTCTGGGACCTCGACGCTCTCGCGCCGGGTCGGGTACGTCTCGATGGCGTCGGCGAGCTCGCTGAGCGGGCCGTCGGTCGCGACGAGCGCCGCGAGTCGAACCGCCGCCAGCGGGCCGTCCGGGCACTTCGTCGCGTCCGGCCAGATCCACGCGCCGCTCATCTCGCCGCCGAACACGACGTCGTCGGCCTCGGTCTGCTCGGCGACGAACCCGTCGCCGACCTTCGTGTGGACGAGGCTTGCACCGACCGCCGCGAGCGCGTCGTCGACCGCCAGGCTCGTGTTCAGCGGGGCGGCGACGCGGTCGCCGTCGCCCGCGACGTCGGTCGCGAAGATGGCGAGCAGGACGTCGCCGGGGAGGAACTCGCCGTCGCTCGTCACCGCCATCATGCGGTCGGCGTCGCCGTCGTGCGCGATGCCGAGGTCCGCGTCGGTCGACGCGACGAGCGCGGCGAGCGCGCCGCAGTGCTCGGCCGTCGGCTCGCTCGGGCGTCCCGGGAACGAGCCGTCCGGTTGCGCGTTCAGCGTCTGGACGTCGGCGCCGAGCCGGTCGAGGACGGTCGCGGTGACGCCACCCATCCCGTTCCCGACGTCCACGACGACCGACAGCCCGTCGAGGTCCGCGTCGACCGCGTCAGCGAGGGCGTCCGCGTGCCGGTCGATGGCGTCCTCGAGGTGGCGTTGGGAGCCGACGTTCGCCGCGTCGACGAGCGCGTAGTCGTTCTCCCGGACGCGCCGCGCGATGGCGTCCTGCTGGGTGCCGTCGAACGCACGCCCCGAGGCCGTCCAGAGCTTCAGGCCGTTGTCCGGCGCCGGATTGTGGCTCGCGGTGACGGACACGCCCGCGTCCGCGTCGACCCACTCGACGGCGCGCGCTATCGTCGGCGTGGACGCCATCCCGACGCGCACCACGTCGCTCCCGCTCTCGCGCAGTCCGGCGACGACCGCGTCCGCGAGCATCTCGCCGCTCTCCCGGGGGTCGCGGCCGACGACGACCGTCCCGTAGCCCTCCGCGGCCAGCGCACGCCCGACCGACAGCGCCAGCTCGCAGGTGACCTCGTCGCCGACGCGACCACGTATCCCACTCGTTCCGAACATGACAGTCGATACCCGCGTCCGCCAGGTAGTTATACCCTCTATTCCCGAGTGCGTCCTCGACCCGACCGCGGACCGCCGGCCGGTCGTCGACCGGGGCGTGGGCCCCGTTCCCGGCGGTAGCGTCGTCGTACCGGGGTCGCTGGTGGCTCCTCGACGCCCAGTAACCGGCCAATAACGACGCGTCTGGGGGCCGAGGACGAACCGATGACACGCTATCGCATACCGCGTTGCGGTCGTCTCGTTGCGCGCGACCCGTCGTGCGAGCAGCGCGGCCGCGAACGCACCGCCGCCTCGACGGCCGGCGTGCCAGGCGCCGACCGCGCCGGGCCGTGAGCATCTCGACCGAGGCGGTCGACCGCGCCCGCCGCGCGGACGTCCCGTTCGTCGCCGCCGCGGTCGCGTACTACTGGCTGGGGTCGCTCGTCCCGGTGCTCGCGCTCGGGTTCGTCGTCGTCCAACTGACGTACGGCCCCGTGCTCGCGGACGCGACGCTCGCGTATCTCGACGGCGCCCTGACCGCGACCGGTCGGTCCGTGCTCCGGCGAGCGCTCGTCGACTCCTCCGGGGCGACCGGGCTCGGCGTCGCCGGCGCTGTCGGCCTCGTCTGGGGGTGGACGCGGCTCTACGGCGCCCTCGAGGCAGCGTTCGAGCGCGTCTACGAGACCACGGGCAACGACGGGTTCGCGGCGCGCGCCGTCGCCGGCGCCATCGTCGTCCCCGCGATCTCCGTCGGGATGGTGCTCGCCGCGTCCGGACTCCTCACCGGGTCCGACGACGTCGCGTGGCAAATCCTGCACGTCGTCGCGGTCGCGCTCGCGCTCTTCCCCGTGTTCGTGACGCTCCCACCGACGCGCCCCAGGCTGCGTGCGGCGATGGTTGGCGCGGCCACGACCGCGGTCGCGTGGTCCACGCTCCGGATCGCGTTCGAGACGTACGCGACGTACGGCTCGTACTCGCCCGCGTACGGCGTCATCGGCGGGGTCATCCTCGTCGTCACGTTCCTCTACCTCGGCGCGCTCGCGCTCCTCGTCGCCGTCGCCCTCACCGCCACGCTCGACGACTGAGCGAACCCTCGTAGTCGGTCGACCGACAGCTACGGTTTCGGTCCGACAGGCAGAACCTGCAGCACCACCAGCGTTTATGCCCCTGGACGCGAAAGGGTGGGTTGCAATGACACGGAGTTCCCAGGCTCCTGGTCGAGAAATTCTCCGACGGTAAGCCGACCGTCGTAGCCGACGACCACGACCTGTCCCTGTGCGTCGGCGACGAAACGCACGACCTGAGCCGCGACGAAGCAGCACAGTTACGCGACGCGTTGTCGAACGCACTCACGCGCACCACCGAGTACGTCCACACGACGGGCACGCACCGCGAGGACGACGCGTACGTCGTCGCGCGCCGCGGCGCCGATTCCGCCGGCCACGAGAAGGTGTTCGAGTCCTTCGAGGCGTGCCGGGGGGTCTACGACGAACTCCCCGAGTCGTTCACGGCGAGCGACGTCGAGCGGTCCGGGCTCACCGGCGGCCGCCGGCACATGCTCGTGTGGCACTACGCGGAGCATCCGGCGTTCGACTGCGAGCTCGCCTCCCGCCAGCCATTGACCGTCGAGAAGACGGTCGAGGGCGAGGCGGTCGACGAGGAAGCGACCGACGACGAGCGAGCGGCCGACGCGACCGCGTCCGCGAACGAGTCGACGACCGGCGACCACCTGGGGGTGATGCCCGCGGACGACTGACCCCAGCCGGTCGATGCGGCGCCCGATTCGGTCCAGCCGGTCGATGCGGCGCCCGATTCGGTCGACGATACGGGAATCGCCGTTCGGCGACACCCGGCCCTGCCGGGACGCCAGTCCTTTTGCGAGCGGACGCCGTCGCCCCGGGTATGTCACGAGACCAGCGAACGCCGGGGGAGGGACCGCGGCCGTCGACGTTCAGCATCGTCGCTCGCGACCCCGAGCAGGACGCGGTCGGCGTCGCCGTGCAGTCGAAGTTCGTGAGCGTCGGGAGCGTCGTGCCGTTCGCGGACGCGAGCGCCGGCGCTATCGCGACGCAGTCGTTCGCGAACGTCGCGTACGGCCCGGACGGCCTCGACCTCCTCCTCGACGGCTACACCGCCGAGGAAGTCGTCGACGAACTCACCGACAGCGACGACGAGGCCGCCCAGCGCCAGGTCGGCGTCGTCGGCCAGGACGGGAGCGTCGCGGCGTTCACGGGCGACGAGTGCTTCGACGTCGCTGGCGACGTCCAGGGCGAGCACTACACCGTGCAGGGGAACATCCTCGAGAACGACGAGACGCTGCCCGCGATGGCCGACGCGTTCGAGACGACCGACGGCGGCCTCCCCGAGAAGCTGCTCGCGGCGCTGCACGCCGGGAACGACGCCGGCGGTGACTCCCGCGGCGAGCAGTCCGCTGCGATGTACGTCGCGAAACCCGAGGGCGGCTACGACGGGAAGAACGACCGGTGGATCGACGTGCGCGTCGACGACCACGAGCACCCCATCGACGAGCTCGAACGCGTGTTCAAGATATACGACGTGACGCTGCTCGCTCGCGAGGAACCCGAGGACGTCCGCGAGCTCGATGGCGACGTTGCGCGCGCCGTCGCGGCGACGCTCGCCGACCTCGGGTTCTACGACGGCGACCTCGAGTCGGTCGCCGACACCGGGTTCGGGGACGCGGAGCGAGACGCGCTCGAGGACTTCCGCGGGATGAACAACTTCGAGAACCACGAGCTCTCCGTCCTCGAGGACGCGCTCGCTCGCGGCTGGACGGACGCCGACGCCGACGGCGACGAGCGGCTGGTCGACGCCATCTGGCACGGCCTCCAACGGCTCGAACGCGAGTAAGCGATTCACCGGCTCGACCGAGAGGAGGTGACCGGTCGCTGCATGCCGGCGGAGGGACTTGCCGTGTGGAAGCAGGTTTTTCACTCGCACCCACTTACGACGGGGTATGTCAGGGGCAGACGGAGGGTTGTTCGAGGAGGACCTCGCGGGGCTGTTCGAGGACCATCGAGTGAACGCGGCGCTGGCGTGGGTGCTGGTGGCGGTGCTCGTCGTCGACGCGGTGACGGAGTTGCTGCTCGGCGGTGTGCCGTCGGCGGCGTTCGCCGCGGGCGTCGCCGCGCTCGCTGCCCTGCCGGCGGTCGCGTTCCGGAACCCGCGCATCATGCTGCCGTGGGAGGTACTGGCGCTCGCGGCGCTCCCGATGCTCGGCCGGTTGTTCGCGACGCTCCCCATCACGGAGGCGCTCGCGACGTACCTCGCGGTCGCCGCGGTCGCGCTCATCGTCGCCGTGGAACTGCACGTGTTCACGCCAGTGAAGATGACGCTCGGGTTCGCGGTGCTCTCGGTCGTCGTGTTCACGACCGCGGCCGCGGGCGTCTGGGCGGTGACTCGCTACGCCGGGTTCGTCTTCCTCGGCACGCCGTTCGTGCAGAGCAACGAGGCGCTCATGATCGAGTTCGTGTACTCGATACTCGCGGGCGTGCTCGCCGCGGGCGTCTTCGAGTTCTACGTGCGTCGACGCGCGCAACTGGACCGACTCCCGCCGGGCGTGACCGTCCGATGACGTCGCTGTCGTCGTTCGGCCTCCACGAGCGTCGCCAGAAGCAGCTCTCGCGGTTCATGCAGCTGTCGCTCGTCGGCCTGCTGTTCGTCGGTATCTACGAGCTCAACGTCGGTATCGTCGTGAACTGCGCGGTCGGCCTCGTCGTCACGGAACTCCCCGCGATCGTCGAGCGCGACTACGACGTCCCGATGGACGCCGGGCTGACGTTGTGGATCACGACCGCCGCGTTCCTGCACGCGCTCGGCACCGTCGGCCTCCCGGGGATGGAGGACTCGTTCTACCGGACGCTCCCCGTCTGGGACGACGTCACCCACGCGTTGTCGGCGAGCGTCGTCGCTGCGGCGGGGTACTCGACCGTGCGCGCGCTCGACGAGCACTCGGCGGACATCTATCTGCCGCGGCGCGTGACGTTCGCGTACGTCCTCGCGTTCACGATGGCGTTCGGCGTGATCTGGGAGGTGCTCGAGTTCGCCATCACGGTCGCGACGGGCGCGGTCGGCGTCGACACCGTGCTCACTCAGTACAGCGTCGAGGACACGCTCGGCGACCTCGTCTGGAACACGTTCGGTGGGTTGCTCGTCGCGATCTGGGGGCACCTCTACCTGACGAACGTCGTCGGGGCGCTCCGGTCGCGCATGACGGACAACTCTCACGAGGAGTGATAGCACGCCCCTAGGCTTACGTCGGGGGCGGTCGACCACCCGAACGCGATGGTATTCAAGAAGATAACCCTCATCGGCACGAGCCCCGAGAGCTTCGACGCTGCGGCGGACGACGCCATCGACCGCGCGCAGGACACCCTCCAGAACGTCCTCTGGATCGAGGTGGACGAACTCGGCGTCGAGGTGGCGAGCGTCGAGGACCGAGAGTACCAGGCGGAGGTCACGGTCGCGTTCGAGCTGGAAGGCTGACGCGACCGCGGTTACTCTCGTCGCTGGCACCCGAACGGCTACCTGTTGGTCCGCCGAACCGCGAGGTATGGAGCCAGTCGACGAGAGCGACCTGGAGTGGCGCGAGTACGAGCATGGCGAGTCGGCGTTCCGCCGGAAGCAACTCGCCGCGGCCGCTGGCGCGGGCGACGACCTCGGCTGTAGCCTCTACGAGCTGCCGCCGGGGAAGCGCTCGTGGCCGTACCACTATCACGCGGGGAACGCCGAAGCGCTCTACGTGCTCGCCGGGGAGGGATTCGTGCGGCTCGGCGACGACGAGCACCGCGTCGACGCTGGCACGTACGTGCCCTGTCCCGCGCGACCGGAGGGCGCGCATCGCGTCGTGAACGACGGCGACGAGCCACTGCGGTACCTCGCGATGTCCACGATGCGCGACCCGGACGTCACCGAGTACCCCGACAGCGAGAAGGTCGGTGTCTTCGCTGGGTCACCGCCGGGGAGCAGCGAGGAACGGACCGTTCACGGGTACTTCAGGACGAAAGACGCGGTCGACTACTGGGACGGCGAGGAATGAGTTCGAGTCCTACCGTGGTCGCTTGAAGACGAGCGACTGCGTGTTCCCGCTCGCTTCGCTGAGGTCCTCGACGAGCTCCCAGCCGTCGCGGCCGAGTTCGTTCAGTTCGTCCTCGGGGTTCTTCACGGACTTCCCGAGGAAGGACGTGGAAAGGTCGACGACCTTGTACTCCCACTGCTGTCGTGAGGGCATGGTCGACACTCGGAACCGACGCGAGAAGTGTCTTGTGTCCGTCAGGTCCGGAAGGATTCGCCACAGCCGCACTCGCTGACGACGTTCGGGTTCTCGACGTGGAACCCCTCGCCCTGGAGGCCGCCCTCGAACGCGAGGTGACTGCCTTCGACGTAATCCAGGCTCGCCGGGTCGACAAACACCCGCAGGCCGTGGTGGTCGAACACCGAGTCCTCGTCCGCGGGCTCGTGCTCGAAGCGCATCCCGTAGGACAGGCCCGCGCACCCGCCTTGCTTCACGAACAATCGCAGCCCCGCCTCCTCGACGTCCATGCCCTCGCTCTCCAGGAGCGAGAGCGCCTCGGACGCGGCGTCCTCGCTGACCGTCAGCGACCCGCCCGGCTCGGCGCCCGCGGTTTCCGTGCTCATGGTCGTAGTACGGTGGGGGAGCGAGTTAAACGTGGCGTCGGCGGTACTGCGGTGGTCGAGTTCGCGACGAGGGTTTACGTCTCGTGTAAACCCCGGGGTCGGATCGGTGTGGGGTTCTCGGCTGGCGGTACCGTCTGGGGTCGATGGGAGCGAACCCCTCGTGGGTTACTCGCTCCTCGTAGCCCTGGCTGGTCCGTGCAACTGGATTGCCTGCCCCGGCCTCGTACCGGTCACTCGCACGTGCAAGTGGCCCGCCCAGCCCCGCACCGCACCTCGTCCTCCCCAACCGATGCGTCACTCGCGACGCTCGTTCCGCATCCCTCGCGCGATATCGACGGGACGCGACTCACCTCGGCTCGCGGCCGCCGGCCGCTCGCCATCGAGGCGACTCCGTCGCCTCGTTTCGTTCGTCGCGTCCCGGCAGCGCGCGCCACGACGTTCGCTCCGATCAGTCGTCGCTGGGGTCAGTCGTCGGGCTCGACGCGCTTCCGGACGCTTTCGGCGTGCGCGTCGAGGCCTTCGGCTTCGGCGAGCGTCGTGATGGCGTCCGCGAGGTCGCTCAGTCCCTCTTCGTCGAGTCGCTGGACGGTCGTGGAGCGCACGAACTCGTCGACGCTCAGGCCGCCGTAGCGTTTCGCGCCACCGTTCGTCGGCAGCACGTGGTTCGTGCCGGAGGCGTAGTCGCCGGCGGCGACGGGCGTCTGCTCGCCGAGGAAGACGCTCCCCGCGTTGTCGATGCGCTCCAGGAGCGCCTCGTCGTCGTCGGCGTGGATGGCGAGGTGCTCGGCGGCGTACTCGTTCGCGAACAGGACCGCTTCGCTCATCGAGCGCGCGAGGAGGATGGCCGACGCGTCATTCGCGAGGGCGTCGCGGATGGTGTCCTCGCGCTCGCGGTCGTCCACCTGCGCGAACACCTCGTCGATGACGTCGTCCGCCAGGTTCTCGTCGTCCGTGACCGCGACGACGCTCGCGTTCGGGTCGTGCTCGGCCTGCGCGACCAGTTCCGCGGCGACGAACTCGGGGTTCGCGGTGTCGTCCGCGAGCACGAGCACCTCGCTCGGCCCCGCGAGGAAGTCGATGTCGACGTCCCCGCGAACCTCCGCCTTCGCGGCAGTCACCCACTTGCTCCCCGGGCCGACGACCTTCTGGACGTGCGGCACGGTCTCCGTGCCGTACGCGAGCGCTGCGATACCCTGCGCGCCGCCGATACTGTACACCTCGTCCGCCCCCGCCGCGTGCACGGCCGCGAGCGTCGCCGGGTTCATCTCCTCGGCGGGCGGCGTCGCCACGACCACCTGCTCGACGCCCGCGACCTTCGCCGGCACCACGCCCATGATCGCGCTCGACGGATACGCCGCGGTTCCGCCGGGCGCGTACACGCCGACGCGCTCCAGCGGCCGGAACCGACGGCCGAGTTCGCGACCCGGCGAGAACTCCTCGCGCCAGTCCGCGGGCACCTGGCGTTCGTGGAACGCGCGAACGTTCTCGACCGCCGTGTCGATGGCGTCCCGTACGTCGGGGTCGACGCGGTCCTCGTACGCGCGCTCGGCGGCGTCGCGCACGTCCAGGTTCCCGACGGAGACGTCGTCGAACTCCTCGGTGAACTCGCGGACCGCGACGTCGCCCTCCTCCCGTACTCGCTCGACGACCTCGCGGACGGACTCGCGAGCGCTCTCGACGCCGGCGTCGCGTTCGAACAGCGCACGGCGCCGGTCGCTCCCGAGGTCCGCGATCTCGTTGACGTCCATGCATCGGCGTTGACCGCGACCGGAGAAAAACCGTTTCCTTCGCCGGACGTCTCCCGGGACCGTCGCGCGTCCGTCGAGAGCCCTCAGGCCGACCAGGTGTCGACGACCGCGTCCACGCACCCGCCGTCCGCGAGGAAGTACGTCTCGTGGCCGTCGACGTAGCTCACGTCGTGGTCGACGTAGTTCGCGGGCGGCTCCTCCTCGATGCCTTCGGCGCCGAGCGCGGTGTCCCACTCGGCGTACTCGTAGCTGCCGGTGAGCGTCTCGTCGCTGGTGTTGTAGAAGTTGTCGAACCGGCCGACGCTCCGCTCGATCTCCTCGCCGTAGGTGTCCTCGAAGGGCTCCCAGTCGAGCGACGGCGCCTCGTCGTTCACGGCCGCGCCGAGCATCGTGACGGTGTCGATGGCGTCGTGCGCGCCCCAGTCGTCGAGTTGCTCGATGGCGTTCAGGATGACCTCGGCGCCGAGGCTGTGGCCGACGACGCGGAGCGCCGTCCCCGGGTTCTTCTGGGCGTAGTCGCGACAGTACGCCGCGAGCTTCGGGCCGTTCTGTTCGGCGATCTCGACGGTATCCCACCACTGGAGGTTCGAGAACTTCGAGTCCCACGTGTACCCGACGACGGGACCGTCGTAGCCGCCGGCCTGGAATCCGGCGGCCGCGGGCTCGATGATGTCCTCGCGCGCTTCGGCGGGCGTCTGGTTGTAGCCGTGGAGCATCACGACGAGTTCGTCCGGGGCGCTTCCCGAGAGTCCGGGGATGGTGCCGTCGACGTCGTAGTCGGTCTCGTCGTGACCGTCGGTGAGGTACTCCTCGCCCCACGCGATGTCGAAGTGGCCGCGCGTCGAGACGTAGCCCGGGACGCCGTCCGTACCGCTCTCAGCCGCGGTGGTGCCCGCGGTGGCGAGTCCCGCGACGCCGGTCGCGATCGTGCCGAGGTAGGTCCGTCGGTTCATATAATTCCGATTGAATTTGGACGAGTATATATCATACGAAGTCGAGTGAACTCACGAACCGTCGTATCGTTTCTCGCCGGGCGTCGGGACGCGCCAGGTGGCCGTCGCTCGGGGGAGAGGTTCGGTGGGGGCGACCGCAGAGAGGCCGCTCCCGGTTGGGAGCGGCGGTGCTGGGGTGCCGTCTGACGCAGGTGCGGGACCGTCTCGTCGCGTGGACGGCCGTGGTCACTCCGAGACGCCGTACGCACGACGCCGCTGGGGAGGCGACGCCAGGCATCGGCTCGAGGGGCCGAGCCGACCGTGTCGGCGTCCGCGCCGGTGCGAGTCGTTGGGGGGACTGTCTCGCTGCCGGCGCGGCCATGCCCGTGGTCCGAGCGACCGCGGACCGCACACTGCATTCGCACTTCGGTCGCCCGTAATAAAAACTTGTTGCTGTCGACCATGGCCAATGGTTACGTCACGCGGCGTCGTCGTCGCCGAGGACCACCGTCCGGAGTGACACCGCGAACAGGACGACGACGAGCGCGAACGCGACCAGGCCGAACGGCGCCGCGAGCACCTGCGCAGTCCGGTACCCGAGCGCGATCCGGCCGAACCCGAGCGTCACGAAGCTCGCGAGCACGCACCCGAACGCGACGAACGACAGCATCACGAACCGATTCCGGTCCATGGCCTGACTCCGGGCGCGCCCGTCAAGTCCGTTTCGTCCACCGGCCCGAGCGAGCGCCGCCGAACCGCTGCCCCGTGGTACGTGATACCGTCACTGTAGCCACCATCGGACTTATTCCGTCCACCGCGAAAGCCACGGGCGTGACAGCGGACGCGACCGCGGAAGCGGGCGAGGACCCGGCGGACGAGCGCGACTCCACGGCCAGTGCGACCGGCCGTGACGACGTCCCCGGCGACGACACCGCCCCCTGCGACGGCGACGATGTCGCGCCGAGCGACGCGGTCGTCGAAGCGCGCCTGGAGGACGCGCTCGAACGCGTCGCACACGGCGCAACCGTCTCCGTCCCCGGTATCCTCGCCGAACGCGGACTGTCGGTCGCGTTCACCGCCGCGCTCACGAACGGGTTCGGCGCTGCCGCGTACGGCGTGTTCGCGCTCGCACGACGCAGCCAGGCGTACCTCCTGCACCTCGCGTTCGGGTTCAACAGCGGGCTCAGTCGCTTCCTCCCGAACGCCGACGACGACGCCGAGCGCGACGCCATCGTCACGTTCGCAGCCCTCCTCCTGTTCGGCGTCTCGACCCTGTTCGGCGCGGCACTCTACGTCGCCACGCCCACCATCGTCGACCTCGTCGAGGTCGGCCGCGAAGGCCAGTTCGGCGCGCTCCTGCGCGTGTTCGCCATCGGCCTCCCCGCCGCCGCGTGGCTGTTCACGGTCAGTGGCATCCTCCGCGGCCTCGAAGCGGTCGTCCCGCTCACGCTCACGATGCGCGTCGGCGTCCCGGTCGCGCACCTCGCGGTCGCCGGCCTCGGCGTCCTCGTCTTCGACGACGTCGTCCTCGTCGCCGCCGGCGTCGTCACTGCGAGCGCGCTCGTCGGCACCGTCGCGATGGCGTGGTTCGCCCGCGACCGCGGCATCCGACCGCGCGTCCGCGGCCCCGACGTCCGCGCGCTCTGGACGCGGTACGTCCGGTACACGTTCCCGCTGTTCCTCGGCGGGTTCGCGACCGTCACGCAACGCCTCGGGTTCTACCCGCTCATCGCGTGGTTCCTCACGGGCCTCGCCGGCGGCGTGTTCGCCGTCGGCGTCCTCGTCGGGTCCCTCGTCAGACTCCCGCTGAACGCCATCAACCAGTTCATCCCGCCCGTCGCCGCGGAACTCAACGAGGAGGGCTACGACCGCGCACTCAGCCGTCTCTACCACGTCACGAGCCGGATGGTGCTCGTCGGCGTCACCGCCGCCGCCGTCCCCGTCGTCGTCTACCGCCGCGAACTCATGGCGCTGTTCGGCGAGGCGTTCGTCCCGCACGCCGACCTCCTCGCGGGGTTCGTCGTCGCGCAGTACGTCGCGTGCGCCGCCGGGAGCGTCGGCATCCTCCTCATGATGACGGACAACCAGCGCGCGCTCCTCGTCGTGAACTCCCTCATCACCGCCGGACTCGTCGTCGTCGCCATCCCCCTCACCGCGAACTACGGCCTCCCCGGGCTCGTCGGGACGTACGTCCTCATGCTCACGCTGAACAACGTCCTCGAGGTCGTCGTCCTCTACTACCTCGAGGGCCTCCAACCGTTGACGCGCCGGCACGGGTACACGCTCGTCGCCGCCGTCCCGCTCGGGGCCGTCGCCATCGCGGCCCGCGCCAGCCTCCCCGGCGCCCTCGGTATCGCCGTCGGCGCCCTCGGCGGCCTCGCCGGCTACGCAGCGACGCTCCGCTGGCTCGGGTTCACGCCCGTCGAACGTCGCCTCGTCGGCACGCTCACCGACCGCTACCGGCAAGCGCTCGCCGACCTCACCTGACCGACCATGCCCGGACCCACTCCAGCCCGCGACGCGACCGCGTTCGACCCGACGCACGCGCTCGTCGTCGCGACGGACGCGGACGCCACCGTCGAGGCTCGCGCGACCGCCGACGCCGTGGACGCGGTCCTCGACCACGCGGACACCGTCGCGGTCGCCGTCGACCGCCCCATGCTCGCCGACGAGCACCCCGCGGTCGCCGACGACCTCCGAACCGCGTTCGCGAGCACCGAGGCCACCAGTGACGCCACTGGCGGCGGTGCTCGACCGCTCCGCGCACCGGTCCACGAGGTCCGGGACGCGCTCGCGTCGCTCCTGGCGCTCTCGTGCGTGCATCGGTTCGTCGCCGTCGAACGACTCGACGCGTTCCGGGACGACCGGCGCGTCCTCGCGTACGTCCCCGACCACGGGCAGTTCCGCGTCGACGCGCACGCGACCACCGACCGCGACGCGCTCCGCGCGGCCGTCGATGACGCCCTCGCCGCGGCGCCGGCGGGACTGCTCCCCGCCCGACCGCTCGCCGACTGGACCGCCGCGGGCACGCGCCACGTCCTCGAACCGCCGTCGCTGTGCGTCGACGACGCGTGCTTCGACCTCGGCGCGCTCGAACGCGTCCACCTCGACGCCGACGACCGGGTCGTCGAACTCGCGTGGCGGGTCGACGACGGACTCGTCGCTCGCGCGCTCGACGCGCTCGGCCCGTCGCGCCCCGACCGGTTCCGGTTCGACTCCGCGAACCGGTACGCGGACGTCGCCGCCGCGTTCCGCACCGTCGCCGACGCCCTCGACGTCACCGCGACCGAGTGAGGCCGTCGGAGTGCTCGCGTCGGCGGTGGCGACGCCCGCAAGCGCAAGGTACGAACCGCTGGCTCCCATTCGGGGAGACGTGCATCGACGCCGCGTCCTCGCTATCTGTTTCGTCGCCGTCGCGCTCGCCGCCGTCGCCGCGCCCGCGCTCGGGCACGTCCCGGCGTTCTCGACGGACAACGACGACCCGGGGAACGCGACGTACGTCGACGACCCCGCGAAGTCGTGGTCGTTCTACGACCGCGTCGACGCGAACGAGAGCGCGTACTACCGGACGTACCTCGACGCCGGTGACCGCCTCCAGGTGAGCACGTTCACGCCGCGAGCCACCGGGTTCGAGCCGGGGTTCGTCGTCATGAGTCCCGCGCTGAACGGCACCGACGGCGTCCCCTCGCAGGTCGAGGTCCCCGAGGGCTACGGCGCCAGGGTCGTGGAACCCGAGCCGTCGGGTGACGCGGAGTACGAGCCGTTCACGCCCGCGGCGCTCTACCGGACCGCGGAACTGAACGCGACCGTCGACACCGCCGGGACGTACTACGTCGCCGCGTACGACCCCGACCGTGGCGCGGGCGCGGTCGGCGTCGTCGTCGGCTACCAGGAGTCCTTCGGCGTCGAGGAGTACGTCACCGTCCCGCTGGACCGGCCGCGCATCCACGAGTGGGAGGGCCAGCCCGCGTGGTTCGTGTACGGCCCCATCCTCCTCGGCGCGCTCGCGACCCTCGGCGCGTTCGCGTGGTGGACGACCGACGGGAGCGAGGACGACGCTCGCGGCGCCGGCGGGGACGGCGGCACGCGAACGACGCGCTCGGTCGTGCTCGCGGTCGCGTCGGCGCTCTACGGCGGCGGCGTCGCCGGCGTCGCCGTCCAGACCACCGTCGCGGCGAGCGTCGCCGGGCTCACGACCGGTGTCCTCGTCACGCTCGCGTTCGTCGCGATACCCGCACTCCTCGGCTGGTACCTGCTCGGGCGCGCCATCGACGACGAGTCGCCCTCGCGCGCTCGACGCGGTACGCTCCTCGCGGTCGCACTCCTCGGCGTCGGCACCTGGGCGGGGTTCGTCGTCGGCCCCGCGCTCGTCGTCCTCGCCGCCGGCCTTCCCGCGGAATAACGCTCGCTGCCAGGCTGCGCGCTACTGGCCGACGCGGTGGACGTCGCTCACGCTCGCGTCCGCGTCGACGGTCGCGACGAGTCGTTCGTCGCCCGCAGTGACCGTCACCTCGACGCGCGGCGGGTCGCGGGACACCACGGCGACCTCGGGGAGGTCGATCGCGGACCACACCGCCCACGACGGCAGTTCGCTCACGTCGAACCCGTGCTCGAAGAGGAACCCGCGCGTTCCCGGATGCATGAACGCCGGCGTGACGGGCGCCGTTCGCACCGACCCGCCGCAGCGACCGCACGTGAACTCGACGTGCGCGGGGTACGTCGCGAACGGCCGGTCGTCGTCGTCGAGGACGAGCAGTCCGGTCGTGCGTCCCGCACAGATGTGGCAGAACCCGTCGAGGACGCCGTCGACGACGTGACTCATCCACCGGTCGAACGCCAGCGGGAGCTCGTCCGCGTCGAACTGGTCGAGACTCCCGGGCGGGAACGAGAACTCGTTGAACCACTCCTCGCACTCGCGACAGGACAACGTCGCGGTCTCCTCGGCGTACGCCGCCTCGAGAGGCCCGTCGCACAGCGGGCACTCGCCGGGCACCGCGATGGCGTCGACGGACGCGTTCGCGGTGTACGTCCCGGCGTACATCGCACCGACGATCTGTCGACCCGCGTACGTCAGCTCGTAGCCGTCGTCGGTCTTCCGGACGAACGACCCGACGAGCTTCCGGAGGTGGTAGTTGAACCGCCCGGAATCCTCGGTGCCGACGCGCTCGCGGAGGTCGCTGAACGACCGCGCGTCGTCCGGCGTCTCCCCGAGCGCTCGCAGGATACCGATGCGCGTGTCGTCGCCGAGGAGCGCGAACGTCTCCTCCGGCGACCGGCGCTCCACCGCAAACTCGCCGCTGGAACCGTCGTTCATAGTATCAGTTCGCCGCCAGAGACCATCTCCGTATCGGGTGCACTGCTCGCGTCCCACACACCGGGTACACTGCTCGCGTTCCACACACCGAGTGCACGGCACGGGTCGCGCGACCGCGACCGATAGCGCCGTCGCTTCGCGCGAGTCCGGCCACGGTGGACCGGCAGCGCTCGCGCTCTCGGGTGGTGGGTTCGTGACGAGTCGCCCCGTCAGAAATCGTATCTTCGTCGCCCAGAGGGCGGGTCGAAGACCGTAGTTACAGACGCGTCAGGTTCGTCGCGCGCGGACCCTTGTCCGCCTGCTCGATGCTGAACTCGACCTTCTGCCCCTCCTCGAGGTCCGGACCGCCAACGTCTTCCATGTGGAAGAACACGTCGTCGTCCGCGTCGTCAGTCGAAATGAAACCGTAGCCGCCAGTGTCGTTGAAGAAATCAACTTCGCCTTCTGCCATTGCGACCAGACACAATCCCGGGACCACATTAAGACTTGCGAGGGACGTGGTACCACGACCATCGGCGGATGTGGTCATCGGCCGCCGCAGCGGTCGCGGACGAACGCGCGGTGGTCGGCTTCGATGCGTTCGCGTTCGGCGGGCGTGGCGTCCTCGTGCCAGAGGCCGAAGCACGCCATCGCGCCGACGCGGTTCCCGAACTCGTAGAACGCCATGCGCTCGCGGACGGCGTCCGTGAACGCCCAGTCGTCGTCGCGAGCAGACGCGTACGCGTCCCGGAACGCCCGTCGGCGCGCGTCGAGCGTGGCGTCGTCGGGGTCGTCGGCGTCGAGCAGGTGGAACTCGACGGACGCGAGGTTGCTCGCGGGTTCCGCGGCTGAGAGGTTCGCCCAGTCGAGAACGGCGTTCGTCGCACCCGTGCCGGGGTCGACGAGCAGGTTCCCGTAGCGGTAGTCCCAGTGGCAGTACCGCGGGTCGTCCGCGGGCGGGAGCGTCGGTATCGTGCGTTCGACGTGCTCGCGGAGGGTCGGTATCAGGTCCGCGAACCGCTCGCGGTCCTCGGTGACGCCCGGGAAGTACCCGCCGTCGTCGAGCGACTCGATGGCTTCCAGACAGCCGTCGCGAGCCTTCTCCAGGCCGTCGGCGTAGCGTGGGTCGTCGTCGGTGTCGAGGACGGCGAGGTCGTCGTCGCGGACGCCGACGGTGCCGGCGGCGGGGAGCGTCCCGAGGTCGTGGAGCGCCGCGAGGTTCTCGCCGGCCGCCCGGAGCACGCGAGCGACCGCGTCCTCGTCCAGGACGTCCGCGCGGCCTTCGAGCGCCTCTCCGGGGACGTGCTCCATGAGGTAGAACGGCGCTGGGAGCGCGTCGTGCGCGTCGCAGTACCCGTAGACGTCGGGGACCGGGATCGTCGTCTCGCCGCCGACGTGCTCGAGCAGTCGCGGTTCGGCGCGCGCGACCTCGGCGGCCACCCAGTCGTTCGTCGTCGCCTTCAGGACGACGCGACGGCCGTTCGCGGGCGTCGCGACGTCGAGGGTCGCCACGAAGTCCGTGCCCTCGTCTACGCGCGCGACGCGCTCGACCGTCCACGCCGGCCGCAGCTCGCCGACCATCTCACGGACGGCCTCGTCCGAGACGTCCGCGTCCGCTCGCGTCCACTCGTCGGTCACGTCCACACTCGCGGCCCTCGCACACACGAAGCTACCGGTGGTCTGCGAGTCGTTCACTCGCATCCCCGACGGCGGCCGGCGGGTGCGCAGCGGAGCGGCGTCAGTCGCCGGCCGTAGAGGCTGCCCGGTAGCGCGGGTGGTCGTCGACGCGGGCGTACTCCACGACGTCGGTCCCGAGTGCCTCGACGCGCTCGGCGACGTCGTCGTCGGCGATGCCGTCCGCTCGTACCGTCGAGTGCGAGGACGGGACCGCGACCTCGACGGGGAGCGTCCACGCGTTCAGGGTGCGTGCGACCGTCCGGAGGTGCGCGAGCGCGCTCCCCGGGAACCGCCCGCCAGCGACCTCGACGAGGCCGACGGTCTTCCCGCCGAACTCGTCGCGTCCGAGGTAATCGAGGGCGTTCTTGAGGACGCCCGAGTACGACCCGTGATAGTTCGGCGTGCCGAGGAGGACGGCGTCCGCGCCCGCGACGACCTCGCGGAGGGTCGTCGCGTCGCCGACGTCGGGCGCGTCGGCGTCGAACGGCGGGAGGTCGTACGCGTCCAGGTCCACGAGCCGGGTGTCGGCGCCACGGTCGCGGGCGGCCGCGAGCGCCGCGCGGAGGACGACCTTCGTCTTGCTCGCGTCGCGTCGACTCCCGCACACGGCGACCACGGTAGGCGCGTCAGTTCCGAGTATCGTCATGTCTCGTTGTTCCGTCGGGACCGAGTTAAGCGGGCGCTGAAACCACGTATTGTACGAAAACGAACACGCAAGACGGGAGCCGGTCGGAACGCGACGCGGATGGAGTCGGTCGAGCCGACTGCGGTCCGTCGAGTCGAACGCGGTCAGTCCTGGTCGACGTCCGCGTCGGTGCCGCCGTCGGTGTGGCCGGCGGCCATCGCCGGCTCGGAGCCCCCGATCCAGCCGTCGATGTTCTCCGCGACGTAGTCCTTCCCGCCCCAGCCGAACGCGATGCCGAGCGCGAGCGCGACGCCGACCGCGATGCCGAGCGAGATGGATTCGGCGAACGTGAACAGGATGTCGACCGCGACGCCCATCGTGTCCAGGCCGATGACGATGGCGATGAAGTACAGGAACAGCCGGGTGCCGTCCGCGAACCAGCCCGTGTACCGGCTCTCGGTGACGGTCTCGGTGCGGCCGATGGCGTCGGCGAGGAAGTCCGCGAGCACGAACCCGACGACGATGATGAGTGCGCCCGCGACGAACGACGGCAGGTACGACACCGCGGTGGCGACCCACTCGGAGAGCAACTCGACGGCGAGCACGTCCGACGCCGCGAGGATCGCCACTGCGTACACGAACCACGCCGTCACGCGCCCGAACGCGCTGGAGACGGCGTCTTCGGTGCCGCCGAGCATCCGGCCGAGCGGCGTCTTCAGGACCGCCCGGTCCATCTCGAGGCGGTCCGCGAGTTGCGCGACGACGCGGAACGCGATACGGCCGACGAACCACCCGACGAGGAGGATGAGGAGCGCGCCGACGAGCCGTGGCGCGAACTCGACGATGCTCGCGATGGTGTCGTCTATCGTCTGGTCGAGACCGGTCTGTAGGATTACTAGTTCCAGTGCCATGAAGAGGTGTTGCGTGGAGCGAGAATGGTTATTTGGCCGTTACGGCAGTCCAGGGGCTGCATGAGCCGCCCCGGTTCTGCGCTCTCGTCCCGCGACGGAGAACTCTCGGAGTATCGCCTGTCCGACAGGACTGCGACAATTGAATGACCACATTACCGCGAGCGGACGCGACCGCGTCCACGGCCGACGTCGTTCGACGAACCGCTGACGGGAGCGCGCAGTGGCCGGCTCCAGAGTGCCTCGTGAGGGCTGCTGGCAATGCTCTTCGTTCTCGCAGGCCGAGACCCACCGTGTGTAGGGATGTCGACGCGACGCGTCTCTCTAGTCGTGACCCACCATGACCGAAACCACATTCCGCGAAGTCATCCCCACTGAATCGACCACGGGTACGGTTCGAGCGCAGCGGCGCGCTGGGGTCATCCTCGCTGTCCTCTCCGCGCAGTTCATGACGGCCATCATGCTCGCCGCCGCGATGGTTCCCGGGTACGACTTCGGCGCGAGCGCCATCAGCGACCTCGGCGTGTTCCCAGAGACGGCGTGGCTGTTCAACGCCTCGCTCGTCCTCGTCGGCCTCCTGAACGTCGCCGGCGGGTACTACTACTACCGAGTGCACGGGAAGCGCTGGCTCTTCGGCGTCTTCGTGCTCGCGGGCCTCGGCGCCGTCGTCGCGGGAGCGGTGCCGCTCGACGCCGGTGACCTCCACAGTCTCGGCGCGCTCTTCGCGTTCCTGTTCTTCAACGTGCAGGCGATCGGCGCCGGCACGCAGGTACGGGGCGCGATGCGGTACGCGTCCGTCCTCGCCGGCGTCGTCGGCATCGCGTTCCTCGGCGTCATGATCGTCGGCGACGCCGGGAACCCCGCGGTCTTCGGCGCCATCAACCACGGCGGCGCCGAGCGAATGATCGTCTACCCCGCGATGCTGTGGCTCGTCGCCTTCGGCGGCTACCTGCTCGGCCGCGGCGAAAGCACCACCGTCGTCTGAGCGTCATCGCGGACGGACCACGACAACCCTGGTCCCTCTGTTTCGCCGATTCAGTGACTAGAAGGCAGGATTACACTTTCACTTCGCGCTATCGCCAACGGTGCCGATGGTGTGGGTTCGACCGCGATAGCGCGACCGCTGGCGCGGTCGTCAGCGCTCGGTCACTCGCTCGTACCGGTCCGCCATCCGGTCGAAGAACGCGAGCGAGAGTGCGACGCTGCACGCGACGTCGACGGCCGTCCGCAACGGCTGGCGTCGCAGTGCGGCCCGGAGCACGAACAGGTTCAGCGGGGCGCCGACCGCGAGCAGCGCCACGTCGCCAGGCGAGTCCCGCAGCCCGGCGGCAAGCCAGTCGCGTTCGCCGCGCACGACGCGAGTCGCCCACGCGGCGTCGTCGTCGGGTTCGTCGAACAGGAGCGGTTGCGCGCCGACGAACGCGAGCACGACCCCCAGCAGCCGGCGGTCGCGTCGGTACACCGCCAGCACGAACACGGGACAGGACGCGGCCCAGGAGACCTTCGTCGTGCGGTTCCTGCGTCGGCATTGTCGACTATCGACCGCTCGTCGGCTCGGTCGGGTGCGTCGAGGCCGAGTCGGGCGTGGACGCGCGGTCGAGGTGGGTGTCCCCGAACCCCGAGGGGTACTTCAACCCGTAGCCGACGGCGCGGTCCGCGCCGATGTGGGCCGCCCAGACGAGTGCGACGCTCGTCGCGAGCGGGGTCGCGACGAGGACGCCGACGGCCGCGAGCGCGAGCGGTCCGACGTACGTGTGGGCGGCGTTGTAGACGACGCTGCCGGCGCGCGCACCGGCGAGGTAGCCGAGCATCGAGAGGTCGGGAGCGAGCGCGAGCACGAGCAGGAGCCAGAGGCGGCCGTCGACCGCGACGTACGCCGCGAGTGCGGCGGCGAACACGGCCGCGCCCTCCAGGCGCAGGACTGTCTTCGGGTGCATACCGGGGAGACGCCGCCCGGAGAAATAGTCCTATCTCCGCGCGAGAGCTCGTCACGCAGCCACAGTTCGCTCTCGTTCGCCCGGGAGCGAGCACCACCCGAGGAGCCCGGGCCACGCCATCGGAGTCATTTATAAAGGAATGTTGGAAACGGATGGAACCGCCGTCACTTCCGACGGCGAGTCGAGCGAACCCGAGGGGTCCGGCGGCGGAGAGATACTGGATGAGCGGGCCTGGGAAGCGATAATATGTCCTTTATCGGTGTCCGAGGTCGCCCGGCGATGACCACGCGACACCAAGCGCAAGGAACCAGTAACCGCAATACGGTACCACAAAGCTCATAAGGTAATCTAGGTCTACGAATGGCAAGAGATGGATGGGAACGACTCCGTCGAGGACCGGCACGCGGCCGCGCTCCTCGGCGACTCGCAGTACGAGCGAATCAAGCTCCAGCGGTACAGTCTCTTCAAGCTCTCCCTCCCGCGGACGCTCGCCCTCCAGGGACTCATCCTGGCCGCGCTCGCGCTCGTCCTCCCGCTCGCGCTCTCCCAGCCCGAGCCGACGCGCACGCTCCTCGGCGGTGACGTCCTCGCCGCCGAACCGAAGTTCCTCTTCCTCGGCGCGTACGCAAGCGCCATCGAACTCGTCGGCGTCCTCGGGGTCTCTTACGTCGCGTACCGACGGCTCGCGGCCGACGACGTCCTCTCCGAGCGCGAGGTCCACGACCTCCTCGCCATCGAGGACGCCGCCACGCACGTCAGTCTCGTCACCGGCGGTGCCGCCGTCGCCGTCGTCCACGGCTTCTTCCTCGTCGGTCTCGCCGGCGACCCGCTCGTCGGCCGTTTCCAGACGCTCGTCGGCCGGAACCCCTTCGAACCCGGTATCATCCCCGTCTCGGTCGGCGGCGTCGCCGTCGCCGCAGCGGCCCTCGCCGTCCTCGCGCTCGGCCTCAGTCACCTCCTCCGCGGCCGCCTCGCGTACTGACCCGTCGAGACGGAGTCGGGGACCGGGACTCGATGGCCGCCAGCGTGTCCGCGCGCTCGCCGTCCAACGCCGTCCGTCACTCCTCGCCGGACTCGACGCCGCCGCTCGGGGTCGTATTCGCGTCGACGCGCTCCCAGCCGCCTTCGCGCGGCGTGGGCCAGACGAACGCCGTCGCGAGCGCGAGCGCCCCGGCGAGCCACGCGGTCAGTCCGAGCGCGCTCGCAACCACGACGCTCGGTGGAATCGCGGCGGCGTCCACGGTGCGAACGACGAGCGTCAGAACGAGCCCGCGGAACGCGCCGTTCGGCCCGAGCGCCTGCAGGTATCGAAGACTCTCGGGGCCGAGGACGCCCGAGGCGAGCGCGCCGACGAACGCGAGGTCGACGCCGACCGTGACCACGACGAACAGCGCGACGGCGGCCGCCACGGCCGTCCGTGCCGTGGACGTCACCGCGGAGACGGCGAGGACCGCGGCGAGCACGACGGCCGCGTACGCGGTGGCGAGCACGACGAACCGGAGGTACGCGCCGAACGAGCCCTCGCCGCCGTGGGTGGCGACGACCGACGATCCCTCCGGCCCCAGGAACGGGACGAGGACGCCGGCGACGAGGAGCGTCGCGAACACGAGCGAGCAGACGACGACCGCACGCCCGACGTACACGCCGCCGACGTACGCCCACCGCGGCATCGGGTACGTCCGGAGCACCGGGCGTTCGGTGGTCTCCGTGCCAGCGCCGAGCGACCGATACCCGAACGCCACCGCGAGCAACGGGACGAGTACCTCGACGGGCGCGAGCAGGTCGACCGCGAGCGGGACGTACCCCGTCAGGCCGCTCGCGACAGCGAGCCCGAGCACGACGACGACGAACCCGGCCGCGACGAGGACGTACTGGGGCGTCCGGAGCATCGTGACGAGTTCGCGGTCGGCGACGGCGAACAGGCGGTCGCGGTCGGTCGTCATTCTCCGACCTCCGTGCCGGCGCGCACCGCGAGTTCGTCGCCGACGATCGCGGTGAACGCCGCGTCGAGCGAGTCCACGCCGGCGTCCGCCATCACCGCCTCGGGCGTGTCGTCGGCGGCGACGCCGCCGTCGTCGAGGACGAGGACGCGGTCGGCGGTCGCGGCCCCGGAGAGGTGGTGGGTGGCGACGACGACCGCGGGCCCGGTCGCGGCGACGTCCCGGAGCGTCTCGAAGATGTGCGCGCGCAACGACGGGTCGAGTCCGGACGCGGGCTCGTCGAGCACGAGCAGTTCGGGGTCTCCCAGCACGGCCTGCGCGATGCCGAGCAGTCGGATCATGCCGCCGGAGAGCGCGTCGACGCGGCGGTCCGCGACCGCGCCGAGACCGACGAGTTCGAGGGTGTCGTCGACGTCGACGGCCGCGTCGAGGAGGCTCGCGTAGAACGACAGCGTCTCGTCGACCGTGAAGTGCGCGCGGAACCGGGGGTCCTGCGGGCAGAAGCCGACCGGCCGAGCGGCGTCGGCGACGACCTGGACCGTCCCCGCCGTGGGTTCGAGGAGCCCTGCGAGTGCGCGCAGGAGCGTCGACTTCCCGGAGCCGTTCGCACCGACGACCGCGGTCACCGCACCGCCCTGCACCGCCAGGTCGACGTCCGAGAGGACCTGGACGTCACCGAAGCGGACGCCCAGTCCGTCGGTGCGCGCGACCACCCGCGACTCCGGCGTCGGCTCCGCTGCGGGCGCGCCCCCGGTGTCTTCGAGCGACTGGGTGTCGACGTCGGCCGCGGCTTCGTCGGCGGCCGCTTCGTCGACGTCGGGCGAGGCTTCATCCACGTCCGCCTCCTCGGTCTCGTCCGCGACCTCCGGATTGCCGTCGCTCATGCTCGATGCACCTCCTTCGCGTGTTCGACGGCCGGACGCGTAACGCTATCGTCGCCGGTGACCCGGTGGTCGGTCGCGTTGGCCGTCGTCGAGTCGGGCGCGGTCGCGTTCAGCCACGACCGCGGGTCGGCGTCGGGCGTCGCCGCGACGCGCTCCAGGACGTCCGGGCGGACCGGTGCCGCGAGCGGTGCGACGTCGAGCACGCCCTCGGGGCGGAGTCCGGGCATCTCCGCGGCCGACGACCGCAGGAGCGAGACGGCGGGCGAGCGCGCCAGGACGTGCACGCTCGGTACGGCCTCCGCGTGCCGGTCGACCGCGCCCGTCGGGCGGAACGTCCGCTCGAGGACGCCGTCGCCGTCGCGGTCCGTCCCCGGCGCGCCCGCCCAGTAGTTCCCGCGGCCGTCGTGGGACCACACTCGGACCGGGCCGAGCGACGCCTCGGCGTACGCGTCGCTGCGCACGACGTCGTTCCGAGCGACCGCGTTCGTCGGGACGAGCGTCGACCCGCTGATCCCGACGCCGTTCCCGTAGAGGGTGTTCTCGGCGTACAGCGACCGGTACGAGCCGACGGTCAGCCCGATGTCGTTCCCGACGGCGACGTTCCGGAGGACGAACGACGACCGGCCGGCGACGTCCACCCCGACGCCGCTGTCGCGCACCGCGTTCCCGAGCACGACGTTCCGTTCGGGGCGCGTCATCACGACGATGCCCGTGTCCGCGTCCGCGACGACGTTGTCCGCGACGAGCGTCTCCGACGTGTACATCTCGTGCACGCCGAACCGGAGGTTCCGGAAGTCGTTCCCGCGGACGACCGTCCCGTCCGCGACGTGCATGTAGACGCCGTCGCGGCCGCCGTCGAACGTCGAGTCCTGGATGACGACCCGCGAGTGCGCGGCGAGCGTACTCATGAAGCCCTCCAGCCACGGGGACCGGCCGTCGACGTGCACGCGCTCGACGACCACGCCGTCGCTGTACCGGACGGTGACGCCGTTCGACGGCGTGGTGACGCGAACGTCCGCGACGTACGACCCGCTCGCGTTCTCGAACTCGACGCCGGAGGCGGCGTGCGCGTACGACCGCATGACGAGTGCGTCCCAGGCGCCCTCGTCCACGGAGACGTTCGGGACGCCCTTCCCCTCGCCGACGCCCTCGATAGCGAGGTCGGTGACCGCAACCTGCGCGTCGAGGACGCGGAGCACGCTCCCGTTCCCGGTCCCGACGAGCGTCGTCGCGTTCGCCCCGGCGCCCGCTATCGTGACGGGTTTCCGCACGGTGACGTTCACGTCGCTGTAGTTCCCGGCGGGCACGCGGACCGTCGTGTTCGGTGGCGCGGCAGCTATCGCGGCGGCGAGCGTCGGTGCGTCCTCGCCGACCACCACCGACACCGGTCGCTCCGCGAGACGCCGCGCGTCAGCGGTGGCGCGGTCCGCCCACGCGTGGCGGTCCGAAGCGAGCGCGAGCCCCGTCTCGACGGCGAGCCGGCGGTCGCCGCGGTCGCGCTCGCGAGCCTGCAGGCCCGCCCAGTCGACGACCTCGCCGCCGTGCTCGCTCGCGAACGCTCGCGCCGCGGCGCGCTCGGAGAACGGGACGACGACCGAGCCACCGGGTCGGCGCGCACTCGAGTTCACGACGAACACCGCGTGCTCGACCGCGACCCAGCTCGCGTACCCGTCGGTCGTCGCGAGATACCCCTCGTCGGTGACCGCGAGCGTCGCAGTCGTGTAGTCCGAGACGAGGATATCCAGTGGCTCCCCGAACTGGCGAGCGTGCGCGTCGTCGCCGAGCACGTCGACGAGCGACGACAACCCGACGTGCCCGACCACGTACCGGTACCGCGAGTAGAACACCTCCGCTCTCGGGACCGCGAGCCCTCGCTCCTCCGCGATCCGGCGCTCCGCGTCCGTGAGGTCCGTGAGGACGATAGTGTCCTCGAACGGTACGGGGTCGACGTCCCCGGTCGGCCCGACGTCGGTCACGAAGACGCTGCTCGACACGAGGAGGACGCCGACGAGGACCGCGAGCGCGCCGCGTGCAGCCATCTCACTTCCCGACGAGCGTCGGCGTTATCTCGTCGAACGCGACGACGCTCCCGCCGTGCTCGGCCGCGAACGCCTCGGCGTCGGCGTCGTCGCCGAACGGCACGAAGTCCGGACCCATCGCGCCCTCGACGTCGCTCTCGACGACGTAGCTGAGGCTGGTGGCGTCCGCCATCGAGTCCGCGCTGGTGTGCGAGGTGATGTAGGACGCTCCCTCCCGCGTGTTCACCGAGTACTCGACCGCGGAGTAGTCGGTGACGTACGCCGCGTCGAGCGACCGGCCGGCGTCCCGGCCCTCGAAGTAATGCGGGAAGAAGCACTGCTTGAGGGAGTCGAACCAGAACGGCGCGTCGCGTCCCTCCGGCTCGACGTCCGCCCAGTATATCTCGGCGTTCGGCCCGGGGTGCTTCGAGATGACCATCCCGCACTCGTCGCACGCCGCGACGTCCGATATCGCGACCGCCGCGGGCGCCGCGTCGCCGTTGCCACCGAGGCAACCGGCGACGCTCGCGACGGCGACCGCGCTCGCGCCAGCGAGGACGCGCCGCCGCGATACCACCGGAGTGGACGCTCCGCGACGGCACGTCGCAGTGTGCTCGTGGTCGTTCTTCCTGCTGCACGAGGTCGGCGAATTGGAGGACTCGTTTGGGGACATGGTCTTGTACGGCCTTGTACCGATTACTACGCACCGAACGAAGATATCTCGCCCGGGCGGTTCTCGGCTCGCAGGAACCGTCGCCCCGACACCCGAAGCAGGCCACGACCGACCGGTCCTCGTCGTCGGTCGACGCGAAGCGCCCGAATACCTTAGTGCGGTCCGGTCGACGCGGGGAACGTGCCAAGCCACTCATCCTCGGAGGCGGGCGCCCCCGGCCCGCCCGACGGCGACGTCCCGGACGCGGCCGAGGCGCCCGCTCCCGAACCACCCAGCGGGGAGAACGCCGAGGGGACCGCCCCGGACGCGGAGCCGACCGTCGAGACGCCCGAGGCCGACGTCACTGACGACTCCGAGCTCGAACGCACCATCGGCCTCTCGGGCGGACTCGCCATCGGTATCGGGACGATGATCGGTGCCGGCATCTTCGTGTTCCCCGGTATCGCCGCGGGCGAAGCCGGCCCGGCCGCCGCGCTCTCGTTCGGGCTCGGCGCCGTCATCGCGCTCCTCGTCGCGCTCCCGACGAGCGAGCTCGCGACCGCGATGCCCAAGAGCGGCGGCGGGTACTACTTCATCTCGCGCGCCCTCGGCACCCTCCCGGGTGCGGTCGTCGGCATCTCGCTGTGGTTCGGGCTCGTGTTCGCGACCGCGTTCTACCTCGTCGGGTTCGGGTACTACGCCGTCGACACGCTCGCGCAACTCGGCGTCACCGTCGGCGAGGGACTCGTCGTCCCCATCGCGCTCCTGTTCGGGGCCGCCGTCACCGTCCTGAACGTCACCGGTACCGAGAACGCTGCGAAACTCCAGAACGGTATCGTCGCGCTCCTCCTCTCGATACTCGTCGCGTTCCTCGCGTACGGCGGCCTCGACGCCGTCGGCGTCTTCGGCGCCGAGACCGCGCCCGAGCAGTTCGCGCCGTTCGGAACGGTACCTATCTTCACGACCGCCGCGCTCGTGTTCACGAGCTACCTCGGGTTCGCGCAGGTCGCGACCGTCGCCGGCGAGATGAAGGACCCGGGGCGGAACCTCCCGCTCGCGATGGTCGGGTCGGTCGTCGTCGTCGGCGTCCTCTACGTCGTCACCATCTTCGTCGCGACGAGCGCCCTCGGGAGCGAGGAACTCGGCCGCATCGGCGAGACCGCGATGGTGGACGTCGGCCGCGACCTCCTCGGCGCGCCCGGCGCGCTCGCCATCGTCCTCGGCGGCCTGCTCGCGACGATGTCGAGCGCGAACGCGAGCGTCCTCTCCACCTCGCGCGCCATCTACGCCGTCTCGAAGGACGCACTCCTCCCGAAGCGCGCGAGCCGCGTGAACCTCCGCTGGGGCACGCCCCACGTCGCGCTCGGCCTCGCCGGCGGCCCCATCCTCGTGCTCGTCGCCACCGGCCAGGTCCAGGTGCTCGCCGAGATCGCCTCCTTCCTCCATCTCGTCCAGTACGGCCTCATCTGCGTCGCGCTCGTCGTCCTCCGCCGCAAGGACCCCGACTGGTACGACCCCGACTTCCGCACCCCGGGCTATCCGGTCGTCCCAGTCCTCGGCGCGCTCGCGAGCTTCGCGCTCGTCGGGTTCATGCAACCGACCTCGCAGATCGTCGGCGCGGCACTCATGCTCGCCACCGTCGGGTGGTGGGCGTACTACGCTCGCGACGTGGAACTCGGAGGTGTCCGCGGATGACGCGCGTCCTCGTCCCCATCCGCGTCCTCGAGTCCGAGTCCGTCTCCCTCGGCCTCATGAACCTCCTGTCGACGATGGACGTCACCGTCCTCGGCTACCACGTCCTCCCCGAGCAGACCCCGCCCGACCAGGCGCGCGCCCAGTACGAGGACCGCGCCACGAGCGCGCTCGAGGACATCGCCGAGGAGTTCCGGCAGGCCGGCGGCGACGCCGACCACCGACTCGTGTTCACGCACGACCGCAAACAGAGCATCGACCGCGTCGCCGCGGCCGTCGACGCGAGCGCATACGCCATCACGGGCGCCACCGGCGCCGTCGACAGCATCCTCGTCCCCCTCACCGGCGACGTGGACGTCGACCGCATCGTCGCGTTCGTCACCGACCTCGTCGGCGACCGCGACATCGACATCACCGTGTTCGCCGCCGCCGCCGAGGCGAACGTGGACGCCGTCCGCAGCGCGCTCGAGGACGTCGCCGCCGACCTCGACGAACGCGGCCCCGCGGTCACCGTCGAGACGGCGACCAGCCAGCGTCCCTTCGAAGCGCTCGTCGACGCCATCCCCGGCCACGACGCCATCGTCATGGGCGAACGCGCACCGTCGCTCCAGTCGCTCGTCTTCGGCGAGGAAGCCCGCCGCGTCGCCGCCGAATCCGTCGGCCCCGTCCTCGTCGTCCGACGCGAACCCGAGAAGCCGGACGACGACGCCGACGCTGGCACGACCGATGGCGACACCGGCGACCGGGACGCGGATACGTCCGATGGCGACACCGGCGACGCCGACGGCACGGACGGCGACGACGAGGAATGAGGAAGGTACCGGACAGTACTTACGTCGGGGCGAGAGATGTTCACGTAACCGCAACACGTGTCGTCCCCGAGAAGGACGAGTCGAGGCGACGCCGCCGCCGCTTGAACCGGCGGTCGGCGACGCACCGGTCGTCCTGCTCTCCTCCACACAGGCGTACTCTGAGACGGGTTCTGGGATAGCGTTGTTCGGACCTCATACCTATGGAAATCGAAATCGCGACAATCGGCGGCTACGAGGAAGTCGGGCGGCAGATGACGGCGGTCCGCGCCGGAGACGACATCGTCGTCTTCGACATGGGCCTGAACCTGTCGAAGGTCCTCATCCACGACGACGTCCGCACGGAACAGATGCACAGCCTCGACCTCATCGACATGGGTGCCATCCCGGACGACCGCGTGATGAGCGACCTGCAGGGGGACGTGAAAGCCATCGTGCCGACGCACGGTCACCTCGACCACATCGGCGCGATCAGCAAGCTCGCGCACCGCTACGACGCACCCATCGTCGCCGCGCCGTTCACGATCGAACTCGTCAAGGACGAGATCCAGGACGAGAACAAGTTCAACACCGAGAACGACCTCGTGACGATGGAAGCGGGCGAGACGATGCCCATCGGTGACTCCGGGGAGCTCGACCTCGAGTTCGTGAACGTCACGCACTCCATCATCGACGCCATCAACCCCGTCCTCCACACGCCCGAGGGCGCGGTCGTCTACGGTCTCGACAAGCGCATGGACCACACGCCCGTCATCGGCGACCCCATCGACATGGATCGCTTCCGCGAGATCGGTCGCGAGGGCGAGGGCGTCCTCTGTTACATCGAGGACTGCACGAACGCGAACAAGAAGGGCCGGACGCCCAGCGAGAGCGTGGCGCGCGACCGGCTGAAGGACGTCATGTACAGTCTCGAGGACTACGACGGCGGTATCGTCGCGACGACGTTCTCCTCCCACATCGCTCGCGTCAAATCCCTCGTCGAGTTCGCGCGAGACATCGGTCGGAAACCGATCCTGCTCGGGCGCTCCATGGAGAAGTACTCCGGCGCCGCGAGCCGGATGGACGGCGTCGACTTCCCGGACGTCGAGATGTACGGGCGCCGCCAGGGCATCGAGCGGACGTTCCAGCGCATCATGAACGAGGGCAAGGGGAACTTCCTCCCGGTCGTCACCGGTCATCAGGGCGAGCCGCGCGCGATGCTGACGCGGATGGGTCGCGCGGAGACGCCGTACGAACTGGACGAGGGCGACAAGGTCATCTTCAGTGCGACGGTCATCCCGGAGCCGACGAACGAAGGCCAGCGCTACCAGTCCGAGAACCTGCTCGGGATGCAGGGGGCGCGCATCTACGACGACGTCCACGTCTCCGGCCACCTGTCGCGAGAAGGCCACTACCAGATGCTGCAGGCGCTCCAGCCCCAGAACGTCATCCCCGCGCACCAGAACATGAAGGGCTTCTCGGGGTACGTCGAACTCGCCGGAAACCAGGGGTACAAGCTCGGCCGCGACCTCCACGTGACGACGAACGGGAACGTCATCCAGCTCGTCGAGGAGTAAGCGAGTTCGGTTCGCCGGCTTGCCGGTTCGACGCCGTCGTCACAAGGGCCGGTATCACAACTACCTTGGAACCCGACGTTGCAGGTCCGGGTATCAGGTAGATTCTGCATGGAGAAACGCGAATACACCGACGACTATCCCGAGAAGACGCTGTACATCCCCGGGCCGACCGAGGTCCGCGAGGACGTCATCCAGGAGATGGCACAGCCGATGTTCGGGCACCGCATGGACCGGATGACCGACCTCTACACGACCATCGTCGAGGACACCAAGGACTTCCTCGGCACCGACAACGAGGTCGTCATCCTCACGGCCTCCGGGACCGAGTTCTGGGAGGCGTCGACGCTGAATCTCGTGGACGAGAACATCCTCGTCCCGACGTGCGGGAGTTTCAGTGAACGGCACGCGAACGTCGCGGAGCGCCTCGGGAAGGACGTCGACCGCCTCGAGTACGAGTGGGGCGAAGCGATCAAGCCCGAGGACATCCGCGCGGAACTGGAGGCGAGCGACGAGGGCTACGACGTCGTCGCGACCGTGATGAACGAGTCCTCGACGGGCGTCCGGAATCCCATCGAGGAGATCGGTGACGTCGTCGCGGAGTACCCGGACACGTACTTCGTCGTCGACGCCGTCTCCGCGCTCGGTGGCGACCACGTGGACATCGACGCGCACGGCATCGACGTCATCTTCGCGTCCACGCAGAAGGCGTTCGCGATGCCGCCCGGGCTCGCGGTGTGCGTGGTGAGCGACGAGGCGTACGAGCGCGAGGTCGGGAAGGACTCCGCGTCGTGGTACGGCGGCTTCCAGCGTACCATCGATTACTACGAGCGGAAGGGCCAGACGCACTCGACGCCCGCGATCCCCGTGATGCTCGCGTACCGCAAGCAGATGAAGCACATGCTCGAGGAGGGCCACCACGAGCGCAGCGACCGCCACCTGGAGATGGCGGAGTACACCCGGGAGTGGGCCCGCGAGCACTTCGACATGTTCCCCGAGGCCGGCTACGAGTCCCAGACGGTGTCCTGCATCGAGAACACGCAGGGTATCGACGTCGCGGCGACGATCGAGCAGGTCAGCGAGGAGTACGACTACGTGTTCTCGAACGGCTACGGGAGCCAGCTCGGCGAGCAGACGTTCCGCATCGGTCACATGGGCGAGCACGACCGCGACTCCATCGAGAAGCTCACGGACGCCATCGAGGACGTCGCCGGGCTCTGAGCGCGGCCGTCGCGACCCGACTCACTCGTCGTCCGGCGTCTCGGGGTCGTCGATCCAGTTGTAGCACCGGAAGTCCTCTTGGTCCGTGGTCAGTGCCTCGATGGGGACGAACCCGCGGCCGCCGCGCGCACCGACCGCTGGCTTCTCTGGGTCGTCCGCGACGAACATCGCCTTCGCGTTCAGCCGCACCGTGACCTCGAGCTCGCCGCGGTGATCGTCGTCGGGGTCGAACGACATCGAGACGTCGTTCGCGCCGACACCGAAGCGGACGTGGCCGTCCGGGGATTCGACGGCGACGTCGTGACTCGCCATCGCACCCGCGAGGTCGGACAGCCACGACGACAGCGTCTCCCGGTCGACGTCCCGCGAGAGGTCGAACCCGCCGTCGGCGTCGACCGCGCCGTCGTCGAACGCGAACGTCGGATAGACGAGGTCCTCGGGTGGCAGGGCGTGCTCGCCGGGTTCCAGGGGGTTGCCGTCGACGCCAGTGGGTACGTCTTCGTCGTCCGTTCCGGCCTGTTCGTCGTCCGTCATTCCGGGGCCCCACGTTCGAGTCCGCGTCCGGGTTCGTGTCCGCGTCTGTCCTGGGTTGCGACCCGACGAGCGCCACGGGAGCGGCGAGCGAACGACCTCGATTCCATCGACGCGACCGTCGCCCGCGACCGACAAGAAACGTTCGCTCGCCGTCGACGTTCGACGGCCCGGGAAGGAGAACGCACTCGTAGGTCCCGCTCGAAGCGGGTGGTATGAGAGGGTTCGTCGTCGGCGGGACGCGGTCCGGGGTCGGGAAGACGGTGACGGCGCTCGCGGTGATTCGAGCGCTCCAGGACGCTGGACGCGACGTCCAGCCGGCGAAAGCCGGTCCGGACTTCATCGACCCGAGCCATCACGCGCACGTCGCCGGGAAGCCGTCGCGGACGCTCGACGCGTGGCTCCAGGGCGAGGATGGCCTCCGCCGGAACTACCATCGGGGCGAGGGCGACGTCTGCGTCGTCGAGGGCGTGATGGGCCTCTACGACGGCGACGTCTCCAGTACGGCCGCCGTGGCCGCGACGCTCGACCTCCCGGTCGTGCTCGTCGTCGACGCGAAAGCCGGGATGGAGAGCGTCGCCGCCACCGCACTCGGGTTCCAGCGGTACGCGGCCGTCGCCGACGTGGACGTCGACGTCGCCAGCGTCGTCGCGGCGCGAGCCCACGGCGGCCGGCACGAGCAAGGTATCCGCGACGCGCTCCCCGACGACCTCGAGTACTTCGGGCGCGTCCCGCCGAACGAGGCGCTCGAGATACCGGACCGCCACCTCGGCCTCCACCTTGGCGACGAGGCACCGCTCTCGGCGGACGCGCTCGACGCCGCGAGCGAGTCCCTCGACGTCGAGGGTCTCCTGGACGTCGCGCGGACGGCACGGCGACCCGCGACCAGCGACCCGGACACGGGCGAGGAGCGTTCCGCGACCGGGACGCGCGTGGCGGTCGCCCGCGACGACGCCTTCCGGTTCGCGTACCCCGCGACCGTCGAACGCCTCCGCGAACGCGCCGACGTCGTCGCGTTCGCGCCCACCGCCGGGGACGACCTCCCCGACTGCGACGGCGTCTACCTTCCCGGCGGCTACCCGGAGCTCCACGCCGACGCGCTCGCCGCCGCCCCGGCGCTCGAACAGCTCGCTCGCGCCGCGAGTGACGGCCTCCCGGTGCTCGGCGAGTGCGGCGGCCTCATGGCGCTCTCGCGGTCGCTGACGACGACCGACGGCGACACCTACGAGATGGCGGGCGTCCTCCCCGCGGACGTCCGGATGTGCGAGCGCTATCAGGCGCTCGACCACGTGGAGCTGCGCGCGAGGACCGACACCGTCAGCGCCGGCGCTGGCGAGTCTCTCCGCGGGCACGAGTTCCACTACTCGCGCGCCGACGTCGACGCGGACGCGCGGTTCGCGTTCGACGTCGAACGCGGCGACGGCATCCACGACGAGAAGGACGGCCTCACCGAGTACCGGACGCTCGGCACGTACGCGCACGTTCACGCCGAAAGCGGTGCGTTCGACGCGTTCGTCGACGCGCTCTGACGTCGAACGCGGTGCCCTTCCCGAACGTGACGGCCGTCGTCGAGCTGACGAGGTCTCCAGTCGACGTTCCTGCCCGTCGAGTGCCCCACAGAAACCTTCGCGACTTCCGAGGTGTCGAGATCTGGTCCGTGCTGCTGTCGGGCCAATGGTCGTGTCGTGGCGGTGCTGGCGGCCTGGAGCCGACGAACCCGGCGAACGGTTCCGGCACGTCATCTAGCGGATACGAACTGGTAGCTACCAGTAGGACGTGATTTTATGGGGCCACCTTCGAAGCAGCGACTGCCATGTCACTTGATGACAGTGCACAATCCTCGGCGGAGCGGAAGTCCGCAATCAAGCAGCGTCACGACCAGACAGCGAGCGAGGTCCTTCCCGAGCACCGCGAACTCTACATCGGCGGCGAGTGGGTACAGAGCGCGTCCGGGGAGACGTTCGACACGACCGACCCGACGACCGGCCAGACGCTCGCCAGCGTCCAGGCCGGTAACGCCGAGGACGTCGACCGGGCCGTCGCCGCGGCGTGGGACGCCTACGACGACGTCTACAGCGGGTACTCGGACGCCGACCGGCAGGCGATGCTCGAAGCGATGGCCGACGCCGTCGAGGAGAACCAGGAGGCGTTCGCGCGCCTCGAATCGCTCGACAACGGGAAGCCGATAACCGAAGCGCGCATCGACATGACGCTCGTCGCCGACCACTTCCGGTACTTCGCGGGCATCGCCCGCAGCCACGAAGGCCGAACGAAGGGGACCGACGACAGCCGGCACGTCCAGACGCTCCGCGAACCGTACGGGGTCGTCGGCCAGATCATCCCGTGGAACTTCCCGCTCCTCATGGCCGCCTGGAAGCTCGGCCCCGCGCTCGCCGCCGGGAACGCGGTCGTCCTGAAGCCCGCCGAGGAGACGCCGCTCTCCATCCTCAAACTGATGGCGGAGACCGAGGACGTGATTCCAGACGGCGTCGTGAACGTCGTCACCGGCTTCGGGCCGGACGCCGGCGAACCGCTCTCGAACCACAGCGACATCCGGAAGCTCGCGTTCACCGGGTCCACGGAGATCGGGAAGGAGGTGATGAAGAGCGCCGCGGACAACGTCACCGACATCACGCTCGAACTCGGCGGGAAGAGCCCACTCGTCGTCTTCCCGGACGCGGACCTCGAACAGGCCGTCCAGACGACGACGACCGCCATCTTCTTCAATACCGGCGAGTGCTGCTGTGCGGGCTCGCGGCTGTTCGTCCACGAGGACATCAAAGCGGAGTTCCTCGACGAACTCGCGGCCGCCGCCGAGGACATGGTCGTCGACGACCCGCTGCTGGAGTCGACCGACCTCGGCCCGAAGGTCACCGCGGAGCAGGTCGAGCGCACGATGGGATACATCGAGGAGGCCGAACGCTCGGGCGCGGCGTTCGTCACCGGCGGGAGTCAACCCGACGACGAGGCGCTCTCGGACGGCTGCTTCGTCGCGCCGACGCTCATCGACGGCATCGACCACGACAACAAGGCCGTCCAGGAGGAGATATTCGGGCCAGTCCAGGAGGTGTTCACGTGGAGCGACTACGACGAGATGATCGAGCTCGCGAACGACGTCGACTACGGGCTCGCAGCCGGCGTCATCACCGAGGACCTCACGAAAGCCCACCGGACGGCGAAGGACATCGAGGCGGGGAACATCTGGGTGAACACGTACAACGACTTCCCCGCCGGTCAGCCCTTCGGTGGGTACAAGCAGTCCGGTATCGGTCGGGAGACCGCCGCGGAGGCCGTCGAGCACTACACGCAGACCAAGACCGTGAACATCAGTCTGGACTGAGGTGGTGTCCGTCCCGTTCCCGGAGACCGCGGACGTCGCGGCTGGGTTCGGCGCGGACCAGGTCACGATAGCGCCCGATGGCACGGCGTACGTCGTCCCGTCGGGGATGCACGAGCGACTGCGGCGTGCGGTCGTCGCCGACCACGAGGCCGACGACCGCGTCGAGCACGCCGACCACGAGGCCGTCGACCGCGCCGAGCACGCCGACCGGGACCCGAAGGTCGCGCTCGTGCTCGCCGGCTGGGTGTGCCTGCAGGCGGACGGGATGACCGACCGCGTGAACGTCGACGCGCCCGACGCGTTCGTGGACGGCGCGCCGATCCGGCGGTTCGCGCGAGCGCACGACGCCGGGTCGGTCGCGGTCGCACGCCACCCCAGCGGCGACGTCGTCACGTCATCGGCCCCGTCGACGTTCGCGTTCGACGGCCGAGTCGAGTAGTCCGGGCTCGCGTTCGACGGTCGAGTCGTCGAGCGGTCAGTGCGCGTCGAGCACCGCCGCGAGGTCGTCGCCGAGGGCGGCGATGGCGTCGCGAGCGCGGTCGACGCCGGGCATGGTCAGGAACCCGTGAGGCATGTCGGGATGGTTCACGTAGCGCGTGTCGACGCCGTCGCGGACGAGTTGCTCGGCGTACGCGCGGCCGCCGTCGCGGAGCGGGTCGAACCCGGCGGTGAGGACGGTCGCGGGCGCGACGCCGGAGACGTCCGCGGCGTTCGTCGGGTCCGCGTACGGGTTCCGCCGGTGGACGTCGCTCCCGTAGTAGGCGTCCGCGAAGAACGCGAGGTCCGCCTCGGAGAGCACGACGCCGGCGTGCTCGCGGACCGACGGCGCGTCCTCGTCGACCCCGACGCCGGGATAGACGAGCGTCTGGTACGCGAGGGCGGGACCGTCGCGCTCGGCGGCCATGAGCGCGGCCACAGCCGCGAGGTTCCCGCCCGCGGAGTCGCCCGCGACCGCGACGTCGCCCGTGCCACCGACCGCGTCGGGGTTCGCCGCGACCCACTCGACGGCCGCGTACGCGTCCTCGACGGCCGCGGGGAACGGGTGCTCGGGCGCGAGCCGGTAGTCGACGGATAGCACCGCACAGTCGCTCTCGCGGACGAGCCGCCGGCAGAGGCGGTCGTGGGTCTCGATGCTCCCGAACACGAACCCGCCGCCGTGGAAGAACACGACCGTCGGCGAGCGCTCGCTCGCGTCCGGCCGGTACAGGCGCGCGTCGACGTCGCCGCCGGGGCCAGGTATCGCGAGGTCGGCCGTCGCACCGACCGGCGGCGGGTTGCGGTTCTGGACCCACATCACCGGGCGCGTCAGGAGTCGCGCGAACTTCACGCCGAGGCGACCGTGCGGTAACGGCATGTACGCCTGACGCTTGACCGCGGCCTTGGCCTGCGGGTGCATCTCGTCGGCCTGCATCACCGAGCGGTACTCCCGCGGGCGGCAAACCGATTGTGCTCGACCCGGTCCGCGACCGGTCCCGGACCCGTCGCGGTCCGATTTCGGCGTTCGCGTCACTCGGCCACCGCGGGTAGTCCGTGTGCGTCCTCGACGAGTTCGACGAACCGGTCGGCGAACCGGGCGGCGTCGGCGCCGTCGACGACGTCGTGGTCGACCGTCACGGTGAGCGAGAGAACGTCTCGCGGTTCCAGTTCCCCGTCGACGTACCGGGGTTTCTCCGCGACGCCGCCGACGGCGACCTGGACGGTGTAGTTCGAGGGAGTGACCGCCCACCCGCCTCGCTCGCCCATCATCCCCACCGACGTGACGGCGACGGTGCCGGCGAGCGACTTCCACCGACGGGGGGAACAGTTGCGGGAGCCGCCACGGGAGTCGTCGCACGAACCCGGGGAGCGACAGCGCGAGACGTTCGGTCGGCGAGAGCGACGCGTCGTCGGTCGACGCCTTCGCCGCCCGGACCTCGTCGTGGACCGCGCGCAGCGACCGGCGGTTCGCGGCGCGGACGACGTGCGGAACGCCGACGCGGCCGGCGTCGGTCCCCTTCTCGACGAGGACGTTCACGTCCACGTCGTCGAACGTGTGGACTCGACCGCGCCAGTCCCGGTACGCGTTCACGTGCGGGTGGTCGTCGACCGCGGCGGCCAAGCAGTGCGCGACGAACGCCGTGAACGACAGTCGCGTCCCCGTCTCCGCCTCGTAGCGCTGGATGCGCCGACGTGCCGGCGTCACGTCCGCTTCGACGAGCCCGTGGACGCTGCTCCGCCCGCTCGCGACGCGCATGTAGTCGACGGTCGCCCGACGACGCGCCGGCAACCGGTCGACGCGCTCACCACCGTTGCTCATGCTCGCATCGACGACGCCCCGGACCAAACGTCTTCGTCCGGCGGACCGACTGCCGAGCGAGTCACGGTCGCGGCCGTACGCGGGATTACCGCCAGTCGAGGCCCCGTGGGTCGCTGGGGGGTGCGAGCGGGCTCGTCGGGAGGTCGTCGCTGGGTTCGGGGTCGTTGTACGCCTTCGGTGCGACGTCGTTCGGTGCGTCCGGGTAGAACAGCGACGCGATGGCGTGGAGGTGCTCGCGGCCGACGTCCAGTTCGAACTGGCCGCCGCCGTACAGCTCGATGTCGTGCTCGCGGCAGTAGTCGAGGGTGTCCAGCAGCGCCTCGACGCTCCCGAACCGCGACGGTTTGACGTTCAGCCACTCCGGCTCCCAGGGGAGCTCCTCGACGGTGTCGACGCTCCGGATCGGGTAGTCCCACGTCACGCGCTCGACGTGCGATTCGAGCAAGGGTCGCGTCTCGTCGGTCACCTCGGGGTCCTCGACGAACGCGTCCGGGAACCCCTCGACGACTCGTTCGTAGAGCTCGGGGTCCGCGGGCTGGTCGACCGTCGTTCCGTGGTACTGGCCTTTCAGGTCGAGCGCCCGCACGGCGCCCGTCTCAGCGAGCCGGTCGACGACCTCCTGGGTCCAGTCCGACGTCGGGTCGAGCTTGAACTCGAGGTCGGGGTTGCGGTCGAGCCAGTCGAGGACGCGGTCGCCCGTCGGCGGGTCCTCGAGGCGCGTACTCACCACGAACCGAACGGGGTCGTACTCGCGGTCGAGTTGGGTGGCGAGGTCCGTGTCCGCCTGTTTCAGCGCGAGGTCGAGCGCCGCGCTCTCGAACGCCCACTGGCGGTAGTTCCGGAAGATCGGCTGCCCGGGCTCCTCGCCGAAGAACAGGTCGCCGTCGGCGACGTACGACGAGAACGAATCGAGCGTGTACTCGCCGGCGAACGCGAGGTCGGTCCCGAGGTCGTGGAACGTCTCGTGCGCGTCGGTCTCGTACGTGACGTCCTCCCCGCGTCCCGTCTCCCCGTCGCCGTGGAGGGCGACGACGGTCGACGCGCGAGTGAACCCGCTCGACGTGTCGCTCTCGAACCACTCCAGGTCGTAGTCGTCGATGCGGACGTCGAGGTCCGCGACGCGATCGTAGAGCATCCTGTCATGCAAAACGACGCCGAGACACAAGTAGGTGAACCCCCCGCGAACCATCTCCTAGCTGAACTGTCATGTCTTGCGTGGTGACGTCCGTTCGAGAGTACGGGACGAGTCGAACGCGGGTTCCCGAAAGCGGACGTAAGCGCCGGAAAGCCGACCTAGGAGCCAAAAAGAAGACGTACGTGCCGGAAAGCGAACGCGAGTGCTCAGAACGCGCCGGGGACGACGACGTACGCGAGCAGCAGGGTGAGGAGCCCGGTCGCGACGCCGTAGTAGAGCACTGGAATCAGTTCGAGGCGGATGACGCGGCCCTCCTCGCCGATGAGGCCGACGACGGTCAGTGCGGCGACGACGTTGTGGATCGCGATCAGGTTCCCGATGGCGCCGCCGACGGCCTGCCCGGCGACGACGACCTGGGTCGGGGCACCGATCTGCTGTGCGGCCTGGTACTGGAACAGCCCGAACAGGATGTCACTGACCGTGTTCGAGCCCGCGATGAACGCGCCGAACGCGCCGATGAATCCCGAGAAGAACGGGAAGGCGCTCCCGGTGAGGTCGGCGGTCAACTCCGAGAGCACGCCGAGCATCCCGGCGGTCGCGGTCGTGTTCTCGAGCACGACCGTACTGCCGGTGCGCTGCATGATCATCACCGTCGCGACGGCGAACCAGAGCGCGACGACAGCCGGCGCGATGTTCCGCACGGCCTCGGCCCAGGACGCTTTGACGTCCTCCGTACGCATTCCGTGGAGTCCGTAGGTGACGACGGCGACGAGCACGAACAACGTCCCGGGCAGGTAGAGTATCTCGATGGACTCCGAGAACGGCGTTCCGAGGATGTTGTTCCACGAGAGCTGGAACTGGAGGAGGAACGACTGGACCTCGCCGACGACGCGCGTCACGACGAGTAACGCCGCGACGAGCACGTAGGGGAGCCACGCCATCCCGAGGGACATGTCCTGGTCGTGGGCGTCCTCGAACGAACCCGTGGTGGTCCCGCCGTCGGTCGAGACCGACTGCTTGGAGGCACTGCCGACGCTCTCACCGGGTTCTATCGTCCCGACCCAGTGCTCGGGCCAGTTCGCTCGCGGCCCGAAGTCCCACGTGGACTCGGGGATGAAGTAGCCGGCGCGAAGCGTCGCGGTCGTGACCAGCAGCCCCACCATCGACCCGAGGAGTGCCGGGAACGTCGGTCCCAGGAACACCGCGGTCGCGACGTAGGGGACCGCGAAGGTGGCCCACGCGAACAGACACAGCGGGACCACCTCGATCGCTGGTTTGATCGACCGTTCCTCGCCGAAGAACCGAGTCATCATCGCGACACCGACGAACGGGATGGCGATACCGACGACGGCGTGGATGAGTGCCGCCCAGATGCCGAGCTGGGTGACGTATGCGCCGACGGTCTCGAACCCGCCTTCCTGCACGATCTGGGTGGCGGCGTCCGTGCCTTCCGCGAACACGACGTCGCGGAGCCCGATGATGAGCGGGGTGCCGACCGCTCCGAACGTGATCGCGAGGATGTTCCCGGTGAGCGCCACGACGACGGCGGCCATCGGCGGGAAGCCGAGGCCGACGAGTAACGGCCCGATGATGGCTGCGGGCGTCCCGAACCCGGCCGCGCCCTCGATGAACGACCCCATCAGGAACACGAGCAACACCACCTGCACGCGTCGGTCGTCACTGATAGAGGAGAACCCCGCGTTGATGACGTCGAACGCGCCGGACTGTTTCAGCGTGTAGAGGAGGAGGATGGCTCCGAAGACGATGACGAGGATCCGCGTTGCCGTCATCGCACCCCGTATCGACGCTGCTGCGATCAACTGCGGGGACATCTCCCACCCGACGAACGCGGCGCCGCCAGCGAGCACCCACGCGATCGGCATCGTGCGGGTCGCCGGCTGGTACAATCCGACCATGAGGATAGCGATCGCTGCGAGCGGAATCACCGCCAACAGCACCATCAGGAGGTCAGCCATTGGACCGACCTCCGCGTCCCGCTGCTCCGTGGTCGACGCTGTTCCTCGTCGAGACGCTGCTCTCCGGACGGGTGAGCGTTGCCATGCGTCTACCAATGCTATCCGCGCAAAAATACACGAACGGGTGTTCTCAACGATTGGGAACTGGTTCGCAGTTTCAGACCGCGTCGCTCGCTGCCGCGAGCTCTCGTGTCACGCTTCGAGGCGTCAGGACGACTGCGGATTCGACGAGAGCACGGTGTCGACGAACGCGTCGACGACCCGCTCGGTCTCCGCAGCGTCTGGGCCGACCATCAGGATGTGGTCGGCGGCCGCCTCGTGGTGTTCGACGTCCGGGATGCGTTCGAGGACGTACTCGGCGTGCGACCGCGGAACGAGGGCGTCGTACGCGCCGGTCAGGACGAGCGTCGGGCACGCGACGTCCGCGTAGTCGAGTAGCGGGAGTCGTCGCTGCCAGCGTTCGTCGTTCAGCACGCCGTCGACGCGCGCGCTCGCCGGGGAGAGCGACGCGGCGAGTGCGAGCACGCGTTCGCGATGCGTCGGTCGGCTGGCGACGGACTCGACGTACGCCCGCAGTTCGTCGCCGTCGAGCGTCGACGACATCCCCGGACCGAGCGCGACGACGCGACCCGGTGCGAGCCGCGCGAGGGCCGCGAGCGCGCCGGAGAACACGTCGAGGAACGGCGTCGATGTAAGGACAGAATCGAGCACCGGGACGCCCACGCCGTACGCGCGCTCCTCGAACTGGGTCGTGACGGCTGCACCCAGGACGAGGCCGCTGACGCGCTCCGGGTGCTCGACCGCGAGGTGGAGCGCCGCAGGGCCGCCGCTCGAGTACCCGGCGACCACGGCTCGCTCCACCCCGAGTTCGTCCATGAGCGCGACGCACTGGGCGGCCTGTGCGCTCGGCGACCCGTTCGCTTCGAGCGGCGTCCGGAGGTATCCCGGTCGAGAGGGTGCGATGACCTCGACGTCGTCGCCGAACAGCGCCTCGCCGAAGCACAGCCCCTGGTCGTACCCGCCTGGCGCGCCGTGGAGGACGAGAACGGGCGGCCCCGACCCGCGTCGCGCCACCTCGACGACCCCGCGGTCGGTCTCGACCAGTTCGCTGTTCGCCGCGAGCGACGCGAGCCGGCGTCGTTTCCACCGCCACAGTCCAAGTCCCGTCGCAGCGAGCGCAACGCTCGCGGCGACCGTCCCCGACTGGCGTCGACTGCGACTCATACGCTAGACCCACGACCTGGTCCGATATAAGGACGACTCCCGACCGGCGTCCGCCATCGGCGCCTGCCGGGTCGTCCAGGCGCACCTCCTGCTCGCGTTCACCACCATGGTATGCGATGCATTAACAAACGCTACCGGTGAAGGACACGAACACGATGCCCCCGATAGGCGACCTGACCATCCTCGTGCCGATCGACGTCTCGGCCGACGACCCACCGGCCCTCGAGGTGCTCGACGTCCTTCGGCCGTTCGAGGTCGTCCTCCTCGGGTACTTCCCGGTGCCCGACCAGGCCGCACCCGCGCTCATCAAGGACGAGTACGAGGACGCCGCAAGAGAGACGCTCGACGGGATTGCCGCAGGGCGAACCGCCGTGTCGGACGTCCTCGTCTTCACGCACGACAGAGAAGCGACGGTCGACAGGGTCGCCGACGAGTACGACTGCGACGCGATACTCACCGCCGGAGACACCGACCACCTCGACCGACTCCTCGTCCCCATCAGGGGCGACGCGAACGTCGAACGGATCGTGTCGGTCGTCGCCGGACTGCTCGACGGCAGCGACGCCACCGCGACGCTCTTCCACGCGGCGAGCGACGACGCGGAACACGGTCCCGGAGAGTTCCTCCTCCGCGGAACACTCGAGCGCCTCACGGACTACGGTATCGACGCGGACCGCGTAGACTGGGAGGTCGCCGTGAGTGACGACCCTGCCGACGCGATCCTCGCCAGTGCGCCGGCGTACGACCTCGTCGTGCTCGGTGAGACCGAACCGTCCCTTCGCGAGCGCATCATCGGCCACGTTCTCTCCGCCATCATCGACGAGATCGAGACGCCCACGCTCATCGTGAGAGACGTCCAATGAAGCCGACCGCGCCCGAACCCGCCGTCGCGCACTCGACGAGGACAGCATGAGCGGGGACGGAGGTGAACTCGAGCGGACGCTCGGGTTCCTCGAAGCGATGACGCTCGGCGGCGGCACGATGATCGGCGCCGGCATCTTCATCCTGCCGGGTATCGCGGCGAAGAACGCGGGGCCGGCGAGTTCGATATCGTACGCGATCGCCGGCCTCGTCGCCCTCCTCGCGGCGCTCTCCCTCGCCGAACTCGCAACCGGGATGCCGATCGCCGGCGGGAGCTATCACTACGTCAACCGCGCGCTCGGCGGCCTCTTCGGCGCGATCGTCGGCTGGGGGATGTGGACCGGGTTGATGTTCGCGAGCGCGTTCTACATGGTCGGCTTCGGGCAGTACATCGTCGAACCCATCCCGGGCCTCGACGGCCGACACTTCGTCATCGCGCTCGGACTGGTCGGACTGGCGTTGCTCGTCGGCGTGAACTACTACGGGACCGACGAATCGAGCGCACTCCAGAACTGGATGATCGGCACCGAGACCGCGATCGTGGTCGTGTTCGTCGCCGTCGGCGTCTTCTTCATCGACACCGCGAACCTCACCCCGTTCGCGCCGACCGGCACCAGCGGTATCGTCGCCACCACGGGCATCGTGTTCGTGTCCTTCCTCGGGTTCGAGATCATCGCGACGGTCGCCGGCGAGATCAAGGACCCGAGTCGAACGATACCGCTCTCGATGATCCTCTCCGTCGTCCTGGTGACGATCCTCTACGTGCTCGTCATGCTCGTCAGCACCGGCACCGTCTCCATCGACGTCCTCGGCGAATCACCGATTCCCGTCTCGGACGTCGCCGCGGTCTCCATGGGGCCGGTCGGCGTCGTCGCCATCGCGTTCGCCGCGATCGTCGCCGCGATATCGAGCTCGAACTCGTCGATACTCGCCGCCTCGCGCGTCATCTACGCCATGGGCCGCGACGGCGTCGTGAGCGACTGGTTCAACGAGAGCCACGACCGGTTCTACACGCCGCACCGAGCGATCGTCGCGACTGGCGGCGTGACGGCGCTCCTCATCGCTCTCGGCCTCCAGGTCGACACCATCGTCGCGTTGCTCGCCGAAGCGGCGAGCTTCAGCTTCCTCGTCGCGTACCTGCTCGTGCACGTCTCGCTCGTCGTGTTCCGGCGTGCGGACCCCGACGAGTACGACCCGTCGTTCCAACTGCCACGCGTCGCATATCCGGCTGTCCCGATACTCGGCGTGCTCCTGGCGGTCCTCGTGATATCGCAGATGGCGACCGTCATCATCCTCCTCGGGTCGGGCATCATCGCGCTCGGGGTCGTCTGGTACTTCGCGTACTCGAGAAGCCGAGTCGTCGAGCCGGGACTCGTCAGCGAAGCGTTCGGCGCCGAGCCAACGGAGACCTATCGCGTCGTCGTCCCGGTCGCGAACCCCGAGACGCAGCACGGACTGCTCCGGCTCGCGGCAGCGACCGCGCACGCGAACGTCGAGCAGGGAACGCCCGAACTCGTCGCCGTGAACGTCGTCGAGGGTCCGGACGACGAGACGTTCCAGAACGTCGAATCCGAGCGCCTCGACCACCAACGAGAGTTGTTCGAGAACGCACGCACCATCGCGACCGAGATGGACGTCGACCTCCGCACGCGCTCCATCGTCGCGCCCGAACTCGACCGCGCGATACTCGACGTCGTCGCCGAGGAGGACGCCGACCAGCTCCTCCTCGGATGGGACGGCACGGTCGGTGGAGACGGACACACGTTCGGGCACACGACCGACCCGATCCTCGAGCACGCCGACTGCGACGTCTCCCTGGTCGACCTCGAGACGCCGTCGGTCGGAACGCCGGTCGCGCTCGTCGCCCCCGGGCCGAACGCACCAATCGTCGCGCGACGCGCGTTCGAGTTCGCGACCGCGGACGGCACGACGCCCACGCTCCTCCACGTGCATCCCCCAGGGGCTGACGCCGACGCTGACCCGGCCGGAGCCGGCGCGCGCGCCGTCAGGGACGTCGCGGACGCCGCGGGGCTCGCAGCCGACGAGTACGACAGCGAGGTGGTCGTGAGCGACGACGTCGAGCGAGCGCTTCGCGACGCGGTCGACGGATACGACACGGTGTGTTTCGGTCTCTCCGAACGCGCGGATGGCTCCGGCATCGTCCACGGCGCCGTCACGAGGCACGTCTCACAGGACGTCACCGGGAACCTCGCGTTGATACGCGGGGCGAGGGACACGGGCTGACGCTCGCGGCCGCATCCCTCATTCCCTGCTCGCTTCGATCTCCTCCCAGAGCTGCATGTCGCTGGGCACGGCTCGAAGCCCGCTGAGCTCCGCGAACGTACTGACGTGGTCCGAAGAGGCTTCGGGCATGTAGAACCACCGCGGAGCGAACGCGGTTAACGATTCGACCGCGATGGAGAGCGACACCATCTCGTGCTCGCTCGGCCAGTCCGCTGGGAGTTCGCCGAGGGGCTCGCCGTCGTCGTCGACGAGCCGCCGGACGAACTCGTCGTTCTCGACGCCGTACAGCGCGTCTCCCTCCCGGCGGACCGCGAGCACGAAGCAGTTGTCCTCGACGTCCAGATCGTCCGGGAACTCGTCGTAGTCGATGCGGTCGACGTCGAACGGCGCATCGTACTGACACATCACCGGGTCGCTACCGACCTCGCCGTCCGCAAGCGACCGGAAGGGGTCCCGATGCAGTCGTTCGCCGAGTTCCTCGCGCCGCTTCGCGGCCGCCATCTCGGTGTCGAGTGACTCCGGCGTCAGCCCGTCGAACACGTACTCGCGTGCCGAGAACGGCGGGCCCTCGTCGACCTCGTCGCCCATCGCCGGGCGGTCGCTCTTCCGGAGCAACACCCCGCCGCCGTCGAGCGTTCGCGTCTCGTACGCCGGCGCGTGAACGAGTCGATCGACCCCGTCGAGCTCGCGCGCCCACGACGGCCCGAACACGGTCACCCAGGCGAGCGTGCTCACCCCGGACTCGGGCGGGCGACCCCGCGGGAACGCGGAATCGAGCCCGTAGTCCGAATCGGTCGCGAACGCGTACCACGCGTCGAACGTCGCCGCGACGTCGGCGACGAAGTCGACAAACCGGTCCGCTCGACGGCGGACCCCCGCCGCACTGACCCCGTCGCCCTCCGCGAACGCCGCTTCCGGAATGCCGGAGAGATACACCTCCGGGCCGTTCGACCCGTCCTCCGGCGCCACCAGCGCCAGTTCGCACTCGACGCCGTCGAACCGGCAGTCGAACTCGATCGACGAGATGCCCTCGCGTGCCGCGTCCGCCGCCAACTCGCTTCGCGATGCCGCCGAACGCTCCTCGTCGCCCGCATCGAGATCGAGCGCGTAGTCGACGGTCTCGTCGTCGTCGAACGGCGCCACCGCGAACCCGTGGTCGCGACACCGCTCGAGTACGTCCACGGCGTCGTCCATCGGCGACCGACCGAGGTGGAACGACGCCCTGAGCCCGTAACTGATTCCCATACCCTCACTCGAACCCGCCCGCGCTTATCGATTCTCCTCCCTCCTCGAGCGGTCGACGTCTCGGCTCGAGTACCCGACGGGTCGATGCGACGACCGGCGCCGTCGCTACCGAACTGGAATGTTCGCCCGGAACACTAACGACCGACGTCATCCCTGGCGGCGTGCCGAGTCTGCCGGGAAACCCTCGTGCCGGGCGGGCCGTACGCGGCCAACGAGCACTCTCGTGCTGGAATGTTGCATGCCCGGGTTCTCCGCACCGTCATCGCACCCGATTGCCGGGTCTACTGGGGCGGGGACTGAGGCACGCGTCTCCGTGTTCGCCGGGTACGCGGGTATGTCTTGCGGGTCGCGTCAACGCCCGCGTTCGGCCCGTCATCATCCGGTCACTACCCGTTGGCGTCCTGCCCCCGGGTTATGCCCGTCGGTGACCTACTCACTGCAGACACTCAATGTCGAAGACAGAGTCGGAGACGGCCGTCTGCCCGTACTGTGGTGCACCCGCTGGCGACGACGACCTCGTGTACCGAAACTCCCAGGACGACCCGCTGATGGTCGCCGAATGCGGCTCGTGCGATCACGTCATCAGCGTCGAATCACATCCCTGGTAGCGAGCCACGGTGCGACCACAATCGCTCTCGGAACTCATTCTGGACCGTCACTCGGCGATCGGCACTTCCCACGCGAGCACGAGCGCCGACCCGACGACGAGGACGCCGCCGGCGACGGCGAGCGCTATCAGGGGCGAGACGACGTCGGAGATGACGCCGCTCCCGAGCTGGAAGGGAACGACGGTGAGGCCGCTCACCATCGCCATCGCGGAGAGGACGGTGGCGCGCCCGACGGTGTCGATGCGGTCGTTCACGTACTGCGCGGCGAACGACCGCGTCACGTCCGCGAGGCCGCGCGCGACGAGGAACGTCGGAAGGGCGAGCAGTGGGACGAACGCCATCCCGACGAGCGCCCCGCCGACGACGAACGGGAGGGCGACGAACCACGTCCGCATCCCGACGACGTCGCGAATCCAGCCCGTGTAGTAACTCAAGCCCGCGCCGACGAGGCTGTACGCGGCGTAGAACCACCCGAGGAGCGACTCGACGAGCGACTGGTCGACGCCGAGGTCGACGACGACCGTCTCGAACACCGGCTGGAGGAACACGAACACGAGGTACGTCACCGCGGCGTACAGCACGTAGTAGTAGACGACGAGCGCACGGACGTTCCGCTGCGCGAGCGCGTCCCGGACGATACCGACGATGCGACGCAGTCCGAGGACGTCCGTGTCGGCGTCCTCGTACGTGTCGGGTTCGTCCATCGTCAGGAGCACGAGCGCGCCGACGGCGGTGACGGCCGCGGCGACGAACCACGGATAGGAGAGGTCGACGCTCCCGAGATACCCACCGAGGACCGCTGCGACCGCGCCGACCGCGAGCGACGCGGACTCGCCGCGACCGCGGACGGCCGCGAACGCGTCCTCCGTGATGTCGTCGGTGAGCGTGTCGTACAGCCACGCGTCCTCGCTGCCCGACCGGAAGTTGTACCCCATCGACCACACCACGTACAGCGCGAGGAACGCGGGGAACGTGTTCGAGAGGCCGATGCCGACGAGCGTCCCGGCGATGACGACCGTCCCGATGAGGAGGCTGTTCCGGCGGCCGACGCGGTCGCCGACGTACCCCGTCGGTATCTCGCCGACGACCGTCGTCACGTTGTACGTCGCCTCCAGGATGGCGATCTGCGTGAACGAGAGGTCCTGCGCGAGCAGGAACAGGTACATGATGGGGCGGTAGAACTCGACCGCCTTCGTCGCCTTGTAGACGTAGTACTTGAGGACGCTACGCGGCGTCCCAGCGAGCACGTCGACGCGCGACGACTCCGGCATCGCCCGATGCTTCCGGAACCGCCCTCAATTACGTTCCGGTAATACGACCTGCAGAAATCGTAATACTGCGGCGTTCCATGCCGGGGTCCGGGAGTTCACGCGCCCGTCGGTGACGTCCCGGAATGGTCCGAAGGCGTCGGATCTGGTCGGCCTTCGGTAAGCAAACTGCTGGCTCGTGGAAGATACTGCTAAGCGATCTCGTGTGGGATGCTAGCATGGGCCTGTGCCGGGCGCGTCCTGTTCGCGGACGCGGCGGCACGGTTCCCGGGACGAGAGACACATGGTATCAGCGCAAACACGAGCCGAAGTCGAGGAGCACCTCGGGCAAGTGCCGAGCTTCATCGAGGCACTCCCCGAGGCCGCGGCAGACCACGGCTGGGGCATGATGCGGGACTTCCAGCTGGGCGAGACCGAGCTTTCGGGCCGCGAGAAGGCGCTCGTCGGACTGGGCGCAGCAGCGGCCATCCAGTGCCCGTACTGTATCCACTTCCACAAGGCCGAATCGACGATGGAGGGCGCGTCCGACGCGGAATTGACCGAGGCCGTCGGCATCGCCAGCGGCGTCAGGTACTTCTCGACGGTCCTCCACGGCAGCGAAATCGACCTCGACGCGTTCGAACGCGAGACCGAACAGATCGTCGAGCACGTCGAAGGACAGCAGGCAGCACCGGGCGACGACTGATCCACTCCGATTCCTTTCTTTGTTCGCACTCGCGTCGTGTCACGGCGCGCGAACCGACGTCCCGCGGTGAGTTCGTGCCGACGCGCGAGGACGATGCGTTCGACCACGAGCGCCCGGGCGTCGCAGTCCCGGCTTCGACGCCTCGGTCACGCGAACCGCGAGCCGAGCGCGGACGCCAGTCGACGCAGGGCCGACCCGGTCGTGGACCGCCGAGCGCGGGCGTTCCTGACCTCGGCCGCGGCCACGCGACGGAGCACCCTCGGCCGGACCAGCGCGGTCGGCGAGTCCTGCATCGCGATGACGCGCATGAGCGCCTCGCGGAGGTGGCCGTCGTCCTGGGCGGCCCGCATCACGTGGTCGAAGTAGCGACCGAACGCGGCGACGCGACCCGGAACCGGGGCGTTGCCTGGGGCGAACGGGGCGTCCGCACCGACTGCCATCTCCCAGGCGTGATCGACGACCGGGGCGGCGTTCTCGAAGAACCGCTCGGGGAGACCCGTCGTCCCATCCGCTGCGAGCGCCCGGTGGAGCGCGAGCGCCTCGAGCGCCGCGACCGACATCCCCTGACCGTATATCGGGTTGAAGCTCGCGAGCGCGTCGCCGACGACGAGCAAGCCCTCTGGAACCGTGTCGAGGCGCTCGTAGTACCGGCGGCGACTGGACGGGAATCGGTAGGCGTGGACGTCGCCCCGAATCTCGTGCTCGGACAGCGTGGTCGCGGCGGCGTCCGTCGGGAGCGACGCGGCGAACTCGCGGACGCCGTCGAGGTCCGCGGGCGGGTGGTCGCCGGCGACGCCGTGGACGTTCACGAGCCAGCGATCGCCCTCGACTGGGAACACCGCCTCGCCGCGCGTCCGCGGGGCCGACGCCATCGCCAGCATCGTCTTCCGGCCCCCGGGCGGACGTTCCACGGCGACGGTCGCGTACCCGACGTCGATCGGGACGTCCTCGACGGGCGGTGCGGGGAACCCGTTCGCTTCGAGCCAGCGCGGCGTGCGACTCGCGCGCCCGGTCGCGTCGACGACGACGTCCGCAGGCACGCGTTCGGCGTCACCGGTCCCCTCGCGTCGCTCGACGCCGACGACCGCGTCTCCGTCGTCGTCGAGGAGGAAGTCCGTCACGCGCGTGCGGTCCTGGACCGTCACCGACCGTCCGGCGGTGACGTGCTCGCGGAGGACGTCCTCGAACAGCGGTCGCGTCGCGGCGTAGAACGGCATCCGCCGCGGGCCGTCGGCGAGGTAGCCGCCCTGGTCGTAGAACCGGAGGTCGCGCGCGCCGTCCAAGAGTACCCCGCCAGCGGCGAGCAGCGACTCGCAGTAGCCCGGACAGCAATCCTCGATGGTCGCCCGGCCCGCTTCGAGGAGCGCGTGGATCTGGGTCGCCTGCGGGACGCCGTCGCGCTGGACGGGCTCGTCGGGGACCTCGTCGCGTTCGAGCACGAGGACCTCGTCGAAGCCGTCGGCGAGCACGCGCGCCGCGAGGAGGCCGGCGACGCTTCCGCCGACAACGACCGCTCGGTCGCCACAGTACTCGACCGCGTCCGCGTCGTACCGTTCGAGTTCGTCGAGCGTCATACTCGAACGATGGTGCGCTCCCCTCGTCCCATTACCCGGCGAGTGGTCGCCCGGACCGCGAGGACGTACTCACGGGGTGAGTCGACCCCTGCGGTTGCCCGGTCGTCAGCCCGCGAGCGCGTCGGGGTCGACCGCGGTCGCGTCCTCGCGGTAGGACTCGAACAGTTCGAGCGCCCACTCGTGAACTCGGGGATTCGTGGTCTCGATGGGGACGCCGTAGGACTCGCTGACCGCGTCCGGCCCGCTGCGCTTCAGGAGCACCCTGTCGTCGAACACGTAGAGGTTGCACGGGATGGAGCCGTCGACGACCCACGAGGTCGCGTTCGTCGACAGCATCTCCCGCCAGCGCGCCGCTCGCTCGGGTGCCGCGAATACCTGCTCGGCGATGTCGCCGGTGACGACGAACGTCGCGTCGAGGTCGCCCGCGACGACCTCGTCGCGCATCGGCCGGGCGAGTGACTCGGGGGGTGCCCACTCGCTCATCACCCGGAGTTCGTCGGCCTCGCGCGCGAGGTCTGCGAAGTACCGTCCGGTCTCGACGGGGTCGCCGCCTTCGGGCTCTCTGACGTGTGCGTCCCGGAAGTGCGCGAGGTCGATGGGGTGCTCGTCGCGCGGGAGCCAGTCGACGGCGTCGCCGAGCCGTCGGAGGGCGACGGCGGCGTCCAGCGCGGGCTCGAACGCGTCGACGAGTCCGGCGCCCGTGGCCGTCGCCGCGTACGTGCCGTCGTCGCGCCGGTGGACCCACCCGCGGTCCTCGAACTCGTTCACGATGCGGTCGAGCGTGGTCCGGGAGACGCCGGTGTCGTCGGCGAGCGTTCGCCGCGACGCCGCGGCGTCGGTCACCGCCGCGAGGATGCGGACGCGGTTCGCGGAGCGCGCGAGGAAGGAGACGTCCTCGAGCGCGTCGCCGCGTTCGCCGTCGAAGGCGTTCTCTGGCGTGGACTCGGTCGCCATACGCACACGTTCGTGCTAGTTAGTAACAAAGCTTCGTCCGGTCGCGACACCGGGCGTCCGGACGCACTCCCGGTCGTCCTGGCGTGTTCCCGGACGTCAACGCGCGGTCGCGTCCAGGTGCTTGAACTCCCAGTCGTTCGTCCACGCTCGCCACGCGCGCTTCAGCATCGGCTTGCTGCCGAGCATGTTCGCGACCAGGACCGGGTGGCGCGCGAGGCGCGCGAACGCCTTCCGCGGGTTCCGGTCCACGTCCTCGACGTCGATGCCCGAAACGGCCTCCATGACGCCCGAGAGGATGTCCGGGCGGCCGTCCTCGAGCGCGCCGCGGACGACGTACGCGAGCCGGTACTCGTCGCGGAGGCGCGCGTAGAGCGCATCGGGGTAGTCGTCGAGCGCACCGGCGTCGGCGAGTGCGGCGGCGAGATACGACGACTCGATGGCCTGCGAGATGCCCTTGCCGGTGAAGCGGTTCGCGATCCCGGCGGCGTCGCCGACGCGCACGACGCCGCGGTCGGGGAGCCACGTCCGGTCGGGGTCGAGCGACGGTCCCCTGGGTATCGTGTACACGTTCGCCTGCTCGCGCGTCGGCACCGGCCAGTCGTTGCGCTCGCACGCCGCCTCGAACGCCGCCATGTAGCTCTCGGGCTGCCGGTCCTGCGCCCACCCGATGCCGACGTTCGCGCGCGACTCGGACTTCGGGAACACCCACGAGTACCCGAGGTAGTTCTCGAACACGATGCGCGAATCCGGGTAGAGGTCCGAGAAGTCGCCCTCGACGTCCGCGTTCAGCGCCGTCATCGCGCCCGCGTACTCCGCGGTCGTCCCCTCTATCTTGCTCGCGAGCGACGGCTGTCCGGTCGCGTCCACCACGAGGTCGTGCGTCTCGCACAACTCCTCGAAGTCGGCCTTCGACACGCCCGTGTTCTCGCGAACGTCCACGCCGTTCGCTCGCAATCGGGAGGCCCACGCGCGTTCGACGAGCGCGCGGTCCGTGACGTACGCTCGCGACGCCGGGAACCGCCCCGTGCCCGCGAGCTCGCGGTCGTCGACGTCGCCCGTGAACACCTGCACCTCGAACGTCGGCGTGTCGTTCGCGAACCCGTTCTCCGCCGTCTTCGCCAGGGGAATCCGGGTGACGTCCGTCATCGCCTCCCCGCAGTTCACGCGCTTCTCGTCGAACGTCTGGCGCTCGAAGAGCACGACGCCCCAGTCCAATCGCGAGAACGCGTGCGCCGCCGCGAGCCCCGCCATCGCACCGCCGACCACGGCGACCGACCGGTGGCCGGCCTCGCCACCGGTCGCCGCCCGCGTCGTCGCACCGCTCCCTGTCGCTCGCACGTCCACGTCGGCGCGGAACGCGTCGAACGGATCCCGCGTTCCGTCTCCAGCAGTCATATTCGACCGTTCGGACGCCCGCAGTAAAAGCCGTCGCACCGCGGCACGCAGCCGCAGCAATCGACACCACCGGATTCGTCGCGCACGAGGGGGCGCGGCGGCACCGACGAACGGTCGGGACCCGACGCGGTCGTCGACCGCGCGCTCAGACCCGGTACTCGTCCTCGGTGATCTGGACGTAGCCGTCCTTCTTCAGCGAGCGCTTGCGCCACTTGTACTTCGCGAGGAGCTTCAGCGCGCCCGGGCCGGCACTGAGGCGTCGCGAGAGGAGTTTCCCGTCCGCGCCGTCGCCGAGCATCCGGCTCGCGAGACTGAACGTGCGGTCCCAGTCGTCGGGGTCGTACTCCGCGACGAGGTCCGCGAACGCGACGTTCCGGATGAGTTCCGTGCCGATGGCGCGCCGCCACTCGTCGTTGTACCGCTCGAGGGAATCCGTCGCGGCGAGTTCGCCCGCGATCTTCCCCGAGCGGACGGCGACGTGATACCCGCCCTCGTGGAACGCGCTCGTCGTCCCCATCGCGCCGCCCGCGACCGCGATACCGGCGCCGACCGGGGAGTCGATGGGCCGCGTCGACGAGATCGGGTACGTCTCCGTCCCCTTGGACTTCCCGCGGTCCTCGACGCGCGGGAAGTCCTCCTCGATATCGTACTCGTCGCCGTACACGCGCTCGAGGAGGCGCTCGATGTACTCGCTCGCCTTCGGGAGCGACTCGTCCTCGGGGTCGAGCAGGCGGTACGCCTCGGGGTGCTCGACGTCGTCGAGCGTCATCCCGATGGGCATCGTGAGGCCGACGCGCGCGACGTTGCCGTCGTTCGGGAACACCCACGGGTACGCGGTCTCGCCCGGCATCCACCCCCACCAGAACTTCAGTCGGTCGTCCTCGAACGCGCCCTCGGGGAACTCGCGGTGCTCCTGGTACGCGATGTGGTTCGCCTTCGGCGGCGACATCACGTCCGACGCGGCGCGATGCTCGGGGAGGAACCCGTCGAGCACGCCCATCGACACCTGGCGCTGCGGGCCGTCCGCGAGCACCACGTACTTCGCTTCCACGTCCTCACCGTCCGCGAGTTCGAGGGTGTGGCGGTACTCGGCGTCGAGGTCCGTGTCGACCCCGCGGACGGAGACGCCGACGTCGTACGTCGCGCCCGCTTCCTCGGCTTGCTCGCGGAGGAAGTCGTCCATGCGAGCGCGCTGGAACGTGTACCCGAACCGGTCGTAGCTCGACTCGATACCGGTCGCGTACATCGTCGCGGTCTCCGTCGGCCCGATGAACTCCACGCAGTCGAGCTCCTGGAGGACGACGCCGTCGGGGAGGTCGCCGGGGTCGATGTCCATGATGTCTATCCAGTAATCGAGCATCCCCGCGGCGTCCGTCGAGTCCGGACCGAGCCCGTCGCGGTCGGCGCGCGGCACGCCCTTCTCGAGGAGGAGGGCGTCGGCGCCGTTGCGCGCGGCTTCCCAGACCGCGCTCGTCCCCGCGGGCCCACCTCCGACGACGGCAACGTCGACACGCTTCATACGCCAACACCGGTCGGGCCGGGATAATAAACGGTCCGAACCACGGTCGGCGGCGTGCATCGCGACGCCGCCGCTGGTCGTCGTGGGGTCGGAGACCGGAGCGATAGGGGTGGGGCGCTACCGGAGCGGGTCCTGTGGCGGATGGATGACGTCGTAGCCGCCGTCGGTGCCCGCTGCGGGAGCGTCGGTGACGGAGAGTATCGCCCAGTCGTAGTCGGGTTTGTCCGCGAGGAGTTTCTCCCGTAGCGAGTCGGCGGTGTCCTCGGGCGTCACGAAGCAGCGGAGGTCGCCGCCGGTCGGGGTCTCGGGCACGTCGCGCGTCGGGTTCACGAAGACCGTCTTCCAGTCTCGTTCCGCGCGGAACTCGCCGGCTGCGTCGGTCACGTCGTAGCCCAGGCCGCGGAAGATCGTCTTCGCGCGCTCGTGCAGGTTCTCGGTCGTGGTACCAGAGACCATTCGATATGTGTTATCACACAGCGAGGGCATAAAGTTGTTGTATAAACACCTCTTCGGGTTCGAAGCCGAAGACGGCGCTACGGGACCGGTACCGACCGTCACGTCCGTGATAGCTTCGAGGGTGGCCGAGCCCCCGTGGTCACTCGTGGGCGGCGTCCCACTCGGTCGGTTTCCGGAAGTTCCCGCACTCGTTGCACTGGATGCGCCCCATCGAATCCATCGCGTTGTCGAACGTCGAACAGTTCGCGCAGAACCAGCCGTACTTGCGTTCGCCGTCGCTCGTCCGATACACCACCATGAACGGCGCCTTCGAACCGCGGTCGCCCTCCGTCGTCGAGACGTACACCGTCTCGCCGTCGTCGGTCTCGTGAGGGTCCAACTCCATGCATCGACGAAGTCGACGCCGCGACTTAGTGCTGTTCGTCCCGGTCACCGCGGGCATCGAACCGACGGTCGGTCACTCCCGGAGTCGTCTTCGGGCGCGCGACTCGTCGTCGACGCGTTCGATCGCGGACGCCTCGCCGTCGTACGTAAACCGGAACGGACCGTCGCCCCACCGGAACGGCCCGCGGTCGGCCGGGACCGCGGTCCGATACCGGACGACGTCGGCGCTGTCGGCGTACGCGAGCGTGTTCCGGAGCGCGCGGTCGCGGTACACCTCCTCCGTGAGGAGCGTCCGCGACGGCGTCGCGTCGACGGCGCGTCGCTCGAAGACGACGACGGTCGACTCGTCGTCGAGGTCGCGGTCGCTCACCACGAGCGCGTCGCCGTCGCGTTCGACGACCACGCCGTCGGTCGGACGAAGCGACAGCTCGGGGGCGTCGAGCTCGAACGCTGCCGCGAACCCGTCGGCGTACGCGCTCGCGAACGCGTACGTTCCGCCACCGAGGAACGGTATCGGGACGCCATCGCCCGACGGCGGCGTGCCGTCGTGTGCGAGTCGGAGCGTCCACGAGACGCGCTCGCCGGGAAGGATGGGTTCGCTGATGTCGTTCCGGCCGCGCCACGTGAGCGGCCTCCACGCGTCGTCGGCGAGTCGATACACCCTCCACTGGTCGGTGCGGCCGACGAGGTTCCGTTCGGTGTGGTTGACGAGTTCGAACGAGAGCGTACCCGGCGCCGCGACCCGACGCACCGCGGGCGCCAGCCACGCGCGAGACTGCGGGGTTACGTCGTGATACCACTGGTCGACCGACGATAGCGGTGGGAGTCCCGACCCGACGCCGTCCGCTGGAGTCGTCGGCCCGGGAGCGGTCAGGTCCCAGACGTACGCCGTCGTCGCGAGTGCACTCTCGCCGAGCCGGTACCGGCCCGTCGCGACGGACGTCCCGGCGTCCGCGTCGTCGTCCGCTGGCGCGTCCGACGCGCTGTCGCTCGTCGCCGCCCCACCAGCGTCGCGGTCCGAGTCGACGCCGACGAGCGCGTACCGACCGGTCGCGTTCCCCCACGGGTCGATGGTCACCGATTCGGGGAGCCACGCGTCGACGCCCGGGACCGTCCACGACCCGTCGTCGGACCTGGCGACCGCGGGCGTCGACACCGAGAACGGGTGGTTCGGCGTCGGCGCGAGCGCGAACGCGCCAGGACGCTCGGACGACCCACCGTCGACATCGCCCGACGTCGTCTCGACGGGGCGGTAGACCGGTTCGGGGTCGAACGCGGGGATGCCTCGCGTGTCGACGGTCACCGTCTCGTCGGAGCGGTTCCGGAGCGTCGCGCGCAGCGTCGCCGGCCGCGAATCGGTCGCGTCCCGCTCGAACGCCACCCGGAACACGAGCGAGTTCGAGGACCCGGTCTCGGCGGGCGAGAACGCGACCGCGCGGTCGGCTGCCGGGAGTTTCGCGGTCGTCCCCTCGAACTGCGAGTACGGCACGGGACGGAGCGCGCGCTGGGTTCTCGTTCCAGTCGGCGGGTCGTCGACGCCGAACGTCCCGCGGCCACGGCGGTCGTCGCGCTCGAACGCGCTACAGCCAGCACCGAGCGACGCGGCGAACGCGGAGAGGACGGCGCGTCGACGCATCACCGACCACTACGGCGTCCGTCGACATACCTCTTGGCGACGGGGCGACGTCGACCGTCGTCGGATTCGACACCCTCAAACGCGGCGAGTGCCTGCGTTCGGTGACTAGATGACTGCGCGTCTCCTCCACTACTCCGACGTCGAGAACGCCTTCGACGACCCCGAACGCATCGGCCGACTCGCCGGACTCCTCACCGGCCTCGACGGCGACGACGCCGTCGTCGTCGGGAGCGGCGACAACACCGCGCCGGGCGTGCTCTCGCTCGTCACCGAAGGCCGTCACGCGCTCCCGTTCTTCGAAGCGGTCGACGCGGACTTCGACACGTTCGGGAACCACGACTTCGACTACGGCCCGGACGTGACGCGGGAACTCGTCGCGGACTCCCCGCAGACGTGGCTCACCGCGAACGTCGAGGAGGTGACGCCGGCGGCCGCGAGCGACGGCGGCGTGGACGACCGGCAGGCGTCGGACGGCGGCGCCGGGGAGCGGTTCGCGAGCGAAGACACCGAGCCGTGGGTCGTGCGCGACGTCGACGGTATCTCCGTGGGCTTGTTCGGCGTGACGACGCCGGCGACGAACTCCATCAATCCGAACGCGACGGACGTGGCGTTCGCGGACCCCATCTCGGCGGGGGAGCGCGCGGCGGCGGCGTGCCGCGACGCGGGCGCCGACTGCGTGGTCGCGGTGTCGCACCTCGGGACCGAGGACGACGAGCTGGCGGTCGCGGCGGACGTCGACGTCGTCCTCGGCGGGCACGTCCACAGCGAGATCGTCGAGCGCGTCGACGACGCGGTCCTCCTTCGCCCGGGCGTGAACGGCCGTATCGCGTACGAGGTCGCGCTGGACGTGGACGACGACGGCGAGGTGCGCGTGGACGTGACGCGCCACGAGGCCGCGACCGCGGACGTCCACGAGGGCGTCGCGGACGCGATGCGCGATGCGATGGCGCGCGCGGACCTGAACGAGGTCGTCGCGCACGTCGAGGACCCCATCGAGCGCACGCATGCGGCGGCGTTCCGCGGGGAGTCCCGTATCGGGAACTTCGTCGCGGACGCGTACCGGTGGGCGACGGGCGCTGACGTCGGCCTCCAGAACTCCGGGGGCGTCCGCGAGGGCGACCCGCTCGAGGGCGACGTCACCATCGCGGACGTCATGAGCGTCGTCCCGTTCCAGGAGCCGGTCGCGGTCGCCGAACTCACGGGCGCGGAACTCAAGCAGACCATCACGCAAGCCCACGGCGCGAACCTCTCGTTCGGCGAACCCGACTGGTGGCACGCGCACCTCTCCGGCGCGACCGTCGTCTGGGACCGCGAACGCGACGAGATCATCGCCCTCCGCGTCGACGGCGACCTCGTCGACGACGACGCGACGTACACGCTCGCCACCACCGACTACCTCTTCCACACCGAACACGAGTTCCCCGCGCTCGACCAATCCCACCGCGTCGACCTCGGGGACGTCCAGTACAAAGTGCTCGCCGCCTACGCCCGCGAGAACGGTCTCGACCCGCAATTGGAGGGTCGAGTCGCCTGGTCCGACTGACTCAGTAGCATACGGCGACCGCCAGGTCGCCGTTTCGGGGCTGGGGTGACTGCACGAGCGGAGGCCGCCGCCAGGCGGGCGTTACTGTGGGTCGTTGTCACCGCGGTGCGCTTGGTCGCTCTCGTCGGGTCAGGGCCAGTTGACGAACTGCTGGTAGACGTCGGGGTGGTGGTGGAGTTTGGCGCGGCCGAGGAGGGCGTAGAGGTAGGCGTCGAGGCGTTCCTTCCAGGGCGTCCAGTCGCCGTCGGTGTGGTCGAGGTCGACGGTGGCTACCTGGAGGTCTTCGATGGCGCGGGCGGCCTGGCGGGTGAGGAGGGGGTCGGGGTCGTCGCCGATGACGTTCTGGTACGTGTTTCGGGCGCGGCGTTTCTCGGCGAGGACGTGGCCGGAGTCGAAGCCTTCGGTGGATTCGTCGACGACGAGCTTGTCGATGGCGAACTGGTGGGCGCGGTGGTCGACGACGCCCTGGGCGAGGGCGACGGCGATGAGGGCTTTCGCGTCGGTGTCGATCTCGTTCGTCCACGGGTTGACGTAGGGGGCGTCGTAGCACCAGCGGGCGAGTCGCGAGTGCGCGAACTCGTCGGGGCCGTAGTCGTCGGTGCTGCGGACGTCGTGGCGTTCGAGCACGGTCTCGCGGTCGGGAGCGTCCGCGAGGACGCTCCGGAAGTCCTCGACGACGAAGTCGAGGTGGCTCTCGTAGGCGGTCGCGTCCTCGCTGAGGCGCTCGATCAGGTGGTCGTGGAAGCGTTCGGCGTTCGAGACGGCGACGTCGCCGAGGACGACGCCTTCGGTGAGGTCGCCGACGCCTCCCGGGTCGAACTGGGTGCGGCGCGGGCCGTCGTCGTCGTCGACGCCGTTCGCGGTCTCCTCGACCGTCGACCACGTCGCTCGCCAGGCGCCGCCGACGGCCTCCTGTTCGATGCGGCGGTACCACGCGAGGTCGGTTCCGGGGTCGTCGACGCGGTACGGCGCGAGCGCGTCGACGACGGCGGTCGCGCGCTCGCGGACGTCGATGGCGCGCTCCGCCAACGCGGGGATGTCGGCGTCGCCCTGCTTGGCGCGCGCCTTGCCGAGGTCGATCGCGGCGAACTGGAGGCCGTACGTCGCGGCGAACAGCGCCTCGTGGTAGTTCCCGGCGTCGAGTTCGGAGCGCGCGTCCTCCAGCCAGCCGCTGCCGCCGGACCCGAAGCGGTCTTCGTCGATCCGCGCCCAGCGCTCGTCGGCGCGCTCGTGGGTGGTCTCGAAGGTCTCGACGACGTCTCTGGCGTGCGCTTCCGTGACGGTCGGCCGCCAGTGGTCGGTGACCTCCGGCGGCGTCGGGTAGTGCTTGGTCGCTTCGTCCGTGAGGACGTCCGGGAGCGCGGTCGGCGCGGTCGCGCCGACCGCTATCGAGCCGAGCGTGCCGAGGCCGACGGCGCCGCCGACGCCGACGAGCACGCGGCGGCGCGACAGCTCTGGTATGGAGGAGACCGCGGAGTCGGAGGGCATGTCGTCCGAGGCTACCTGACAGTTCGTAATAAGTCTCGTGTCTGTGCGCGTGCCGCTGTCACGTCGGGGGCCGAATCGACGGTCGCGAGTCGCGCCACGACGTGTCGGCGCGTGCAGGCCGTCGGCGCCGAGTCCTAACGTTTAGGTCCGTCGACGCGCTCCGTCAGGCTAGATGACGCGCGTTCTGGTCCCAGTCCGGTACCCGCTCTCCTCGCACTCGAAGCGGACGCTCGCCGCAGCCGTCGACATCGCGCACGAGCGAGACGCCGCGCTCACCGTCCTCCACGTCAACCTCTACCAGGACGGCGGGCGGGTGACGCGCTCGGACCTGAAAGCCGCCGCCGAGCGCGCCGTCGACGTCGACGTCCACACGCGCTACGTCGTCCGGAAGGGATTCCTCGTCGAGGAGACCATCCTCGACGAAGCCGCCGCCGAAGCCGCCGACGTCGTCGTCATCGGCACCAAGCAAGCCGGGCGCTGGCGGCGGATGCTCCGACGGCTGTTCGACGACCCGGACGTCGACGCGTACCTCCGCGAGCACCTCGACTGCGAGGTCGTGACGGTCTCCGCGACCGGCTAGCTGGGGCGTCCAGTTCGTCGGACGGACGGCATCGACCGGTGCCGTCCGGCGATTCACCCCGATGCCTTCGTTCGCACTGACATGCGGGGGAAGCGTTAACGTACCGGCGGTCGAACCGCCGCGCGTGACCACACGACGGGACCTCGTGCAAGCGAGTCGAGCCCTCTCGCATACCGGCATCCTGGACGCGTTCGGGCACGTCTCGGCGCGTGACGGCGACATGGTCGTGTTGCCGCCCGCGGTCCCGCCCGGGCGCGCCGAGCGCGACGACCTCCTGGAGATGGACGTCGAGGGCCGCATCGTCCGCGGCGACGGGCGCCCGCACGACGAGCACGCCCTCCATCGCCGCATCTACGCGGCGCGCGAGGACGTCGGTGCCGTCGTCCACCATCACGCACCGGCGGTGCTCCCGTTCGTCACCGCCGGCGAGGACATCCGACCCGTGAGTCGTCTCGGCGCGCCGTTCGAGGACCCGATACCGGTCTTCGACGACTTCGACGACGCCGACGGGCATCTCGTCACGAGCGACGCGGAAGCGGACCGGCTCGCGGCGACGCTCGGGGACGGTCTCGCCGTCGTTCTCGCCGGGAACGGCGCCGTCGTCGTCGGCGAGACCGTCCGCGAAGCGACCGTCTTCACGTGGTACATGGCGGCGAACGCGGAGACGCAGTACCGCGCGAGCCACCTCGGCGACCCCGACCCCGTCGGCGACGAGGACTCGCTCGCGGCGACCGCGGCGACGCTCACGAACGCCATCGCCGTCGACCGCGTCTGGTCGTACCTCACCGGCGGCTGACCGACGACCCCGCGAACCACGGCCGGGGCCGGCGGTCGAGCGGTCGACCACGAGCTGCGAGTCCGACCGATTGAAGACCGACCACCTCGGAGCGTCGCGCATGGACGGGTTCGAGGGGTACGCCGCCGTCGTCGACCCGCGCGATCGATACGACGACCTCGTCGAGGACAGCGGCGAGGACGTCCGCGACCCCGAGCGCTACCGCGACGACCGCGAGATGGAGGCGTTCCGCTCGGGGTGGGTGGCAGTCGGCGTCGTGCTCGACGACCGCGACCGCGTGCTCTGCATCCGGCAGGGCGACGACGAACGATGGGTGCTCCCCGGCGGGACGCTCCAGCGCGGCGAGTCACTCGACGGTGGACTCGTTCGCGAGGTCCGCGAGGAGACCGGCGTCGACGTGGACCCCGTCCGACCACGGGCGGTCGGCGCGAGTCGCATCGTGAACGCCGACGATACCGACGAGTGGACGGGCTTCCACGTCGTCCTCTACGAGGCTCGCGCGACCGACACCACCGTCGGCGACGACCTCGGCGTCGACGACGAGGACATCGTCGACGTGAACTGGTTCGAAGAGCTCCCCGAGAAGGTGTTCAACCCGGACCTCACGCGACCCGCGGTGCGAGCGGCGAGAACTGACTGACCGAAGAGACGGTTACTTGCTGCCGTCGTCCGGGAGTCCGTCGGCGGGGAAGTGCCGGTCGTCGCGCGGCCGGTCGCGGTTCGCGACGTTGAGTTCGCCGCTCGTGTCGTCGAACACCACGTGACTGTGCGGGTACGCGATCTCGACGTCCGCGTCTTCGAGTGCACTCCAGACGTTCGTCTGGACCTTCGAGCGGACGGTCAGGAGCTTGTACGGTTGCTTCGCCCAGTACCGGAGCGTGAGGTGGACGCCGTGGTCGCCGAACTCGTCGATGTAGCACGTCGGCGCCGCCGGGTACCGCGCGCTCCCGATGCGGATGTCCGGGCCGCCCGTGATGACCTCGTCGACGTCGCGCGCACACGACTCCATGATGTCGCGGGCCTCGTCGAGGTCGCCCTCGTACGTGACGCCGACGGTGAGCGAGAGTCGCGTGCGTTCGTCCTCCGCGGAGTAGTTGATGACGTCGCGGTCGCGGATGGAGTCGTTCGAGATGACGATGAACGTGTTGTCGAGCGTGAACATCTTCGTGTAGCGGATCGTGATGTCCTCGACGAACCCCGTCTGTCCGCGGTCGGCGAGCTCGATCATGTCACCGATCTCGTAGGGCTGGTCGGCGAGCACGAAGAACCCGTTGATGATGCTGCCGACGATTGGCGCGAGCACGATACCGAGCACCGCGGAGAACACCGTCACCGAGAGGAGGATGTCGCCGGCCTGGAACCCGACGAGGCTCGCGGCGACCGCGATGCCGAGGAGCACCACGCCGAGTTGCACGAGCCGCAGGACGGTCCGCGTGACGCTCGGTCGCTTGATGCGGCGCGCGACCGTCCGGCCGGCGAGCCGGACCGCGAGCTTCGACACGGTCCACGTCACGGCGAGCACGACGAGCGCGAGCACCCACCCGATGACCTCCGGCGGCAACCACGCCGGGAGCTCAACCCCGAACCAGTCCGCCAGCGTCTCCCCGGCGGCCGCCCCGCTCCCGCCGCCCGCCGTCTCGTTCCCCGTCTGCTGCCCGATAGTCACGTCACACCCGTCTCGCCCACCCCCGATAAAACGCACGGCGTCGCCGTCGGGCAAAGAACGAAGCCCACCGCCCCCCAAGTACCACCATGGTAATTGAAAGCACACCGCGGTTCGAGGTCTGCGACCAGGGCGCGGACGTCGACCACGTCATCTCGGGGTTCGCCGCGTACGGGCTCGCCGGTCTCACCGCCGTCGACTACCTCCGCGAACGCCTCGACCTGGAGCCCTGCGGGTACGTCACCACGGACGCCCTCCCGACCATCACGCCGTTCGAGGACGGGCGCCCGCACCACCACACGCGCATCCTGACCCGCGAGGACCTCGACGTCGCCGTCCTCCACGGCGGCCTGTTCGTCCCGAACTCGGCGGCGAAACCGTTCACGGACGCGATACTCGACTGGACCGAGTCCGCGAGCGTCGACGAGGTCGCCGTCCTGAGCGGCGTGCCGATACCGCACGCCCCGGAGGACCACCGGACGTTCCACGTGTCGACGCGCGACTACTTCGACGTTCGCGTCGCGGACGCTGACCCCGAGATTCCCGGGATGGGGAACGGCTTCCTCGACGGCGTCGACGCCGCGCTCGTCGAACGCGGGATGGTCAGCGACCTCGCAGTCGGCGTCTTCCTCACGCCGGTCCACGAACGCGTCCCGGACGTCGACGCCGCGATTCAGCTCCTCGACACCGTCACGCGCCTCTACGATCTCGACGTCGACACCGGACCGCTGGAGGCGTTCGCCGCGGACGTCGCCGCGTACTACGAGCGCCTCCACGAGCGGCTCGAATCCATCCCGGACAACGAACGACCCGAGGACCGTATGTTCAACTGAACAGCAGGTTCCATCGACGACGGCAACCGCGAAGAAAGGAAGGACTGCGCTCGGCCTACAACTCCACGCCGCTCGGGATGAGCGAGTGGTTCCGCAGCAGGTTCCCGTCGTTGTCGTACACGAGGAACGTCGACTTCTCGTAGGACACGAAGTCCTCGCCGCCGAGCGCGATGTCGACGCGGTACTCGCCGTCGTCCCCGGCCTGCTCGCCGTACCGGCGCGCGGCCGTGATGAACGTCCCGACGTCCTCGGCGTCCTCGTTCAGTTCCAGCACGAAGTCCCCCGTCAAGCGGTTCGTGACGCTCACCACGCCGGTCGCGTCGTCCGCGCCGACGTCGTCCTTGTACCGGAACGCGACGTCCGTCTCCTCGGCCGGAAGCGGATTCCCGTTCTGGTCTGTGAGGCGCTCCTCGAGCGTCGCTACGGGGCCCTCGAAATCGATCGATACAGTCGGCTTGGAGGGCTCACCGTCGTCGTCCACCCAGTCGACGTTGCTCACGTCCAGCGTGAAGTAGTCGCGCCTCATTCCACGCTCGAGCCTTAGGTATCCCCCCGTATGAACGTAACGCCCGCCGCCGGCCCGGCCGGTACCGGAACTCCACCGGCCTCGGCGTGACCCCGACCGCGGCGTGACCCATCTGGAACACGTGGCGCGCATCCGATACCGGGACGCGTGACGCGCATCCGATACGCTTTACTCGCCGCCCCGTCCCGTGTGCGTATGGTCTGGGTGAAGTCGGAGTACGCCGAGGAACTCGCGGTCCTCGTGACGTGGCTGTCCGCGCTCGTCCCGTGGTCGATCTCCTACGGGTCGTTCGCGGTCACGTCCGGACAGGACCTCACGCTCGTCATCCTCCGATTCCCGTTCGTCGGTATCCGCTACCAGCTGGGCGTACAGATTCTCGGTGGCACGTCCGTGAAGACGCCACTCCAGTTCCGCCAGGAGGTCGTGAACGCCGGCGGCGGCGCGCTCTCGCAGGTCCCGGGGTACGACCTCTGGCTCGTCGGGGTCGCGTTACTCGCCGTCGCCGTCGTCGTGTCCCTCCTCATGTACTTCGAGGTCGACGCCGCACTCGACGCCATCCCCACGGACCCCGTCAGACTCCTCGGCGCGCTCCTCCTCGGGGTCGCCGTCGTCCTCCTCGGGGCGACGTACGTCCTGTTCACGACGCAGGCAGCGCTGTTCGTGCCCTTCGGCGTGTTCCTCCAGCTCGCGTTCGGCGTCATCCTCCTCCGGGTCGACCGGACCGACGTCGACAGCGCGGACGCGAACGCCGACTCCGCCTGACACCACCGCGAGCCCGTACGCCGCCCGATGCGACCGCGGGCCTTTCTCTCACGAACCCGTCGCCGGCATCGGCTTCGATAGCACTCTCCTCGTACCCAGATGGCCGCCTGATTTAAGTCGACGCTCCACTTATACCCCGGAAACCTGCGGTTCCTGCTCTTCGACGATGTCCGGACACCCACACGAACGACGCGACGACGCCCCCTCCCACGAACGGATACAGTCAGCGGACGCCACGTCGCCGGAGTCACGACTTGCACGACTCAAGCGTCGCGTCGTCCGGACCGTCCAGATGCTCCGCGGCACCACCATCGACCACTCGCGGTACGACCCCGACGAGCACGGCCGGCTCGTGAACTTCGACGGACTCGACGGCTACGAGGAGGTGAACCGGTACTGGGTGAATCCGCCGTTCGCGTTCGTCTCCATCAATCACGACACGGACGCGAACGAGCACCTCTACTACGTCGTCGAACCGGAACTCGACGAGTACGAGCACGCGCTCCTCGAGACGCTGTTCGAGGACGTCCGCGACCCGCTCGTGTACCGGCGCGACATCGAGATGGACGACACCGAGGTCGTGCTCGACGAAGCGCTCCACGAGCACCTCGAGCGGTACGGCGCGGACGTCGACATGACGACGTACTACAAGCTCTACTACTACCTGTGGCGCGCGTTCCGCGGGTACGGGAAGCTCGACCCCGTCATGCACGACCCGCACGTCGAGGACATCTCGTGTGACGGCTACGACCTCCCGCTGTTCGTCTACCACGACGAGTACACGGACATCGAGACGAACGTCCAGTTCGACCAGGAGGCGCTCGACAACTTCGTCGTTCGACTCGCCCAGCACTCCGGCCGCCACATCAGTATCGGCGATCCGATGGTCGAGACGACGCTCCCCGACGGCTCCCGCGCCGAGCTCGCACTCGGCGAGGAGGTCACGCCGCGCGGCTCCGCGTTCACCATCCGGAAGTACGCCGACGAGCCGTTCACGCCCATCGACCTCCTGGACTACGGGACGTTCAACATCGACCAGATGGCGTACCTCTGGCTCGCCATCGAGCACAACAAGAGCCTCATCTTCGCGGGCGGGACCGCGTCCGGGAAGACCACGTCGATGAACGCCATCTCGATGTTCATCCCGCCGCGGTCGAAGGTCCTCAGCATCGAGGACACCCGCGAGCTCTCGCTGTACCACGACAACTGGCTGTCGAGCATCACCCGCGAACGACTCCACGAAGGCACCGACGTGACGATGTACGACCTCCTCCGCTCCGCGCTACGGCATCGCCCCGAGTACATCATCGTCGGCGAGGTGCGTGGCGAGGAAGCGATCACGCTCTTCCAGGCGATGAACACCGGGCACACGACGTACTCGACGATGCACGCCGACTCGGTGCGGACGGTCATCAATCGCCTGGAGAACGAACCGATCAACGTCCCGCGGTCGATGGTCCAGTCCCTCGACATCCTCTGCGTGCAGACGCTCACGCGGATGGACGAGGAGCGCGTCCGCCGGAACAAGACCATCGCGGAGATCGAGGGCATCGACCAGCGAACCGGGGAACTCGACTACTCGACGGCGTTCACGTGGTCGGCCGACGACGACCAGTTCTCGTCCTCGGGGAGTTCGCTGCTGGACGAGATCCGCGAGGACCGCGGCTGGAACCAGGAGGAACTCCTCACGGAACTCCGGAACCGCCGGCGGTTCCTCGAGTACCTCTGGGAGCGCGACATCACGGACTACCGGCGGTTCACCGCGCTCATCAACGAGTACTACGCCGACCCGGAGCGCGCCCTCGACCGCATCGAGGACGTCGTCGGGTCGACGACCACCGCGGACGACGAGGACAGCGACGACGGACTGGACGTGACCCTCGCCGAGGGCGACTGACGGATGTCGTGGGCGAACTGGGTGCCGCTCGGTATCGCGGTCCTCCTCGCGTTGCCCGTGGCGCTCGCGCCGTACTGGGCGTACGCGAACCGCATCGTCAGTCGGTTCGCGCTCGTCGGGTTCGGGTCGTACGTCGAACGCATCGACCGGAAGAAGACCCAGCGCAAGAACACGCTCCGCGCCGCGCACCTGTCGACGACGTACCGCATCTACGCCGCGAAGACCATCTTCTACGCGGCCGTGATGGCGGTCGTCGGGTCGCTCTCCGGGATGTACTTCATCTGGGGGACGTTCGCCGTTCTCGCCATCGACGAGCAGACGATCACGAACACGCTCCCCCAGCAACTACACGTCCTCGCGAACTTCACGGGTCTCCCGTCGTTGACGATCTACGAACTGTTCGTGCTGATGCTCGTAACGAGCGCGACCGTCGGCATCGTCTTCGGCGGGTTGACGTACTGGCTGCGGTGGTGGTATCCGTCGTACAAGGCCGACGAGCGCGCGCGCCGCATCGAGGCGTCGCTCCCGCGAACAATCGCGTTCGTGTACGCGCTCAGTCGCTCCGGGATGGAGTTCCCGAAGGTGATGCGCATCCTCGCGGACAACAAGGCGGTGTACGGGGACGCGGCCGACGAGGTGAACGTCGCCGTCCGGAACATGGACATGTTCGGGCAGGACATGATCTCCGCCATCCATACGATGGCGCATCGAACGCCGAGCGGCCAGTTCAAGGAGTTCTCGGAGAACCTCGCGAGCGTCCTGCAGTCCGGCCGGTCGCTGTCGTCGTTCCTCCAGCAACAGTACCAGGACTACCAGGAGGAAGCCGAGAGCCAGCAGGAGAAGTTACTCGACCTCCTCGCGACGCTCGCGGAGGTGTACGTCACGGGCCTCGTCGCCGGGCCGCTCTTCCTCATCACGATCCTCGTCGTCATCGGCATCGCGGTCGGTGACACCATCCAGCCCCTGCAGGTGCTCGTGTACGTCATCGTCCCGAGCGCGAACCTCCTGTTCATCATCTACCTGTTGTCTGCGACGGACACCATCAGTCAGATACAGCGAATCGACGACATCGACGACCCCATCGAGACGATGACGGACGTTCGTCGCGCGAAGGACGTCCGGTCGGACGGTGGCGTCGAGGCAGGGAGCGAGCGGGATTCGAACGCGGGGATGGAACGCCTGCTCCTGTATCGTCGGTTCCGCTGGCTCGGGCGGAAGCTCGGGAATCCCGGGCGAACGGTCATCGAACGACCGACGGCGTTGTTCTGGGTGACGGTCCCTATCGTGCTCGTGGTGACCGCGGTCCGGTTCCCGCAGACGCTCGTGGAGGGACAGGTCTCTATCCGTGCGTTCGACGACCTGCTCGTGCAGGGGACGTTGTTCGTCGTCGGGACGTTCGCCATCGCGTTCGAGGTGCATCGACGCCGCCTGGAGGCTATCGAGTCCGCGGTCCCGGACCTCATGGACCGCCTGGCGAGCGTGAACGAGGCGGGGATGACGGTCGTGCAGTCCATCGAGCGCGTGCAGCGGAGTGAACTCGGGGCGCTCGACCCGGAGATAGAGCGCGTGTGGCGCGACATCGAGTGGGGCGCGGACGTCGAGACCGCACTCAAGCGCTTCGAGGCGCGCCTCCGCACGCAGATCATCTCGCGCGTCGTGACGTTGACGACGAAGGCGATGAACGCGAGCGGCGACCTGTCGACCGTGCTGCGCATCGCGGGGTCGCAGGCGAAGGCGGACCGGCGCCTGAAGCAGCGCCGGAAGCAGGAGATGTTGACGTACATGGTCGTCGTGTACGTGTCGTTCTTCGTGTTCCTGTTCATCATCGGCGTGCTGTCGACGGTCCTCATCCCGAACCTCCCCGACGGCGGGACGGGCGCGGCATTGAACGGCACGGGGAGTGGCGGTTCGACCGGTGGTGCCGGCGTGGGCGCCGTCGGCGGTATCGGTGGCGGCGGCGTGAACACGGAAGCGTACACGCTGCTTTTCTTCCACTCGACGCTCCTCCAGGGCTTGCTCTCGGGACTCATCGCCGGCCAGTTGTCGACGGGCGACATCCGCGGTGGCGCGAAGCACGCCGCGGTCCTGCTCGCCATCGCGTACGGCGTCTTCCTTCTCTTCATCTGAACCGCGGTCGTTATGCGTGTCGTGGCCGGACCGAGTGACATGGATCGGTCTCGCGAACGCACTCGCGACGTCTACGACCGGATCGCGGCGCACTTCTCGTCGACGCGCGAGTACCCGTGGCCGGAGGTGGAGTCGTTCCTCGATGGCCGCGACGGCGCGCTTGGGCTGGACGTCGGGTGCGGGAACGGCCGGCACGCACAGGGGCTCGCCGCGGTGTGCGACCGCGTCGTGGGTGTCGACACGAGCCGTGGGCTCCTCGAGACGGCCGCGGAGCGAGCGAACGACCGTGAGTACGCGGGGGCTGTCGCGCTCGTCCAGGGGGATGCCTCTCGACTCCCGCTCGCGACCGACAGCGTCGACCTCGCGGTCTACGTCGCGACGCTCCATCACCTCCCGGACCGCGAGCGTCGCGTCCGGAGCCTCGACGAGCTCGCGCGCGTGCTCTCACCGGACGGCGCGGCGCTCGTGAGCGCGTGGTCGACGGCGCACGACACGTTCGAGGACGCGAGCGCGGACGACGACGTGGGCTTCGATACGACCGTCGACTGGACGCTCCCCGGCGGCGAGACCGTCCCGCGATTCTACCACATCTACGCGCCCGCAGAGTTCGAGCGCGACCTCGCGGCGAGCGCGCTCAGTGTCGAGGAGACGTTCCAATCCAGCGGTAATTGTTATTCCAGCGTCAGGTCTGAACGGAAAACATCTTAAGGCCTCGCTACGAAGCACTCTGTGCGCACACCCGTTGGTGTGGGACCTACGCGTCTCGGGGGCCCTCGCGCACGGCTCCCGAGACACAGCGCACCACGCGCTGTCTTCAACCGTAACCATCAAATGCGAGCGACGGCTCCCTCGAAACGAGTGCCGGCGCAACGGTCACCGACGACCGCGCCGCCGCACGACACCGAGCGCACCGGTGGTCTAATGGTAAGACCTTGGCCTTCCAAGCCAATGATCCGGGTTCGATTCCCGGCTGGTGCACTCCCTTCGGTCGTGCGCCAGCCGACGTTCACCTCGCGGTGCTCGGTGAACTCCCGGCTGGTGCACTTCTCCAGCACACTCCGAGCGCGGAGCGACAGCGACGCGCGAGCCGACCGGGAGGAATGCCGAAACGGGAATCGAAGCCTACCAGTCGCGCACAGCGAACGCAGGGAGAGCACGTCTGGTTTCGGTTCGATTTCCGCCCGAGGCACTCTGGTCGCGCCTCAGCCGACGTTCACCTCGCGTTGCTCGGTGAACTCCCGGCTGGTGCACTCCTACGCGGCTCGAAAGCGAGCAGCGTTTGCTACACCTCGTCGAAGGGGATTCGTCGGATGGTCAGGCCGCCGGTCGGTCCGACGACGACGCAGAGCGGAGGGTCGTCGTAGGTCGGTTCGGTCTGGAGCGTCCAGTCCTGGGTCGCCTGCGCGCCCGATTCGAGCGCGGCCGTCACGCGGTACGTGCCCTTGCGGTACGTGACGCTCCCTTGTTCGACCGCGTCGTTCGTTCCGAGGAAGTACTCGTCCTCGAGGATGCGCTCGTCGCGGTTCTCGCCGCGGTAGTCGACGGTCACCGAGAGCGTGTGCGCGTCGGGATGCATGTTGTACGCGCGGAACGCCGCGTCGCCGCCCTCGCAGACCGCGGCGAAGTTCTCGCTCGGGTCGTCGCTCGCGAACACGTCCTCGCAGTCGCTGTAGTAGTCCTGGTAGCGCCCAGTGCGGACGACGAGGTCGCTGCTGACGTAGTACACCGCCGGCGCCTGGCCCCAGTCCGCGTGGACGCCGTCGTCGTAGTTCGCGTACCCCGAGCCGGTCGCGAGCACGTAGTGGCCGTCGTGCATCGCGCGATGGTGGTGCGTCGACGCGCTCGTGGAGACGGTCTCGGCGTCGGGTTCGTGGAGGCTGTTGTACGTCCGGGCGTTCTCGAACGCTTCGGCGAACGCGACGCTCGCGGCCTTGCTCGCGTCGGTCGGGCGGTCCGGGTACGATTTCGGGCCGCTCGGTGCGTCCGCGTACGTGCCGGTGGCGGTGACCGCGCGCGTCGTCGGTTCGGTCATCGCGGGACCGTCGTCGGGCGTCTGTGGGTCGCTGCCGATGGCGTCGTTCAGACACCCGGCGCTTGCGGTGGCGAGCGTCGCGCTCGCCGCCGCGGCGAGGAGTCGACGACGCGGCGTCGTCGAACCAGAGTGGCGTGGGGAGGGCATGCGGGCCGTACTGCTGTCACGGCCGGCATATGTCTTCTGCGCGTCAGCGGGGCCGTCGGTGCGGCCGAGCCGTCACTTCGGGAGCCAGACGATGGGGACGTCCTCCCACGCCCAGCGTTCCTCGGGGTAGTCGGCGACCTCCCAGAAGCTCCGCGGCCAGGTGCCGACGGCGTCGTGGATGGCCTCGTAGGTCAGGGTGCTCTCGCCGTCGAGGACGAGCCGCCAGCGGCGTTCGAACTCGGCGGCGTCGAACGCGTCGGGGTCCTTGCCGTGGCCGACGGGGTCGTCGAGGATGCGCTGGAGGTGCCGGCGGTAGCCGTCGTTGACGTACCCGAGGACGAGGTGGCCGCCGGGTTCGACGGCGTCGTAGAGTGCGCGGAGTGCGGCGGCGGAGTCGGCGACGTAGCTCATCGTGCCGTAGCAGAGCACGGTGTCGAACTGGCGGTCGATGTCGAGGTCCGGGAGTGCGGCCTGCTCGAAGTGCACGTTCGAGATTTCGTCGGTCGCGGCGCGCTCGCGGTTCTCGGCGACGATGGAGGTGGCGGCGTCGTACCCGTAGACGGTCGTGTCGGGGTGCTCGCGGGCGACGTGGAAGGCGACGACGCCGGGACCGCACCCGACGTCCGCGAACGACTCGGGGACGCCCTTCGCGTCGAAGAACTGCGCGAGGAGGTCGCGGACGTGATGCGTGCTCGGCGTGGCGTACTCGCGGTCGGATTCGTCTGCGTCGCGCCAGAACGCGTTCCAGTCGATGGTCTCGGGATGGCTGGCGTCGCTGCGGTCGGATGCGTCTATGGTTCCTGTCATTTTGGGGTGGCCGTGGCTGGTCGGACGGATGCGGTACGGCACCGAATCGTGGGTTTTGGGTGGGTCTTCGTCGGCTTCAGAGGATACCTGCTGCTACCGGAAAAGATTTTCTATTCTGCTTAACAGTCTTCTTCACTTACAACTTCGCACGCTGGGTATTTATAATTTTGGGACCCCGGCGGAACCGTCCCCGCGAACAACCCGAACGAACCTGCTACTCTTCGATATCATGCGGTTCGTGCACCACGCGGTACGTGCAGTCCCCGAACGAGTCCGACCCACCGTCCGCTTCCACCGCCGTACGCCCGTCCACCTCGCCCCCGTCGACGCGCTCGACGCTCGCGGCGTCGTACAACCGGAGGTCGCGCTCCTGGCGCGTCCGCACCGGCACGTCGTAGTGCTCGTTCTCGTACCCGAGGTCGTCACCGGCCTCGCGGGCGTCCGCGACGAACTCCCGATGCGCCGCCAACCGGGCGGCGTTCACGTCCCGCGACACCGCCGGCGCCTCGCTCGCCCGGTCCGCGAACGCCTCAACGAACCCCGCGTCGCGCTCCACGCCCACCGAGTTCCGACCCGCGGCCATCGCCGCCAGACTCGTCGTCCCCGTCCCCCAGAACGGGTCCAGGACCGTCTCCCCGTACACCGAGTACATACAGACGAGTCGATACGGGAGTTCGAGCGGGAACGCCCCCGACCGCTCGCGGAGCGCGTCGTCAGCGAGCGTCTGGCGCTCCCCGCCCACGTCCGTCCACACGTCGCTGAACCACCGGTTGCGTTCCTCCCAGAAGTACGCCGACTCGTAGCGCGCGTCGTCCCCCGGCGGGTACGACCGGGACTCGCCGTTCCGGAACACGAGCACGTACTCGTGCTCGAGGGTCACGTACGCGTTCGGCGGCACCATCCCGCTCCCCATGAACTTCGCCGCCGAGTTCACCGGTTTGCGCCAGAGGACGTCCGGCAGCGGGTCGAACCCGAGGTCCGCGAACGCCTCCACGACGCGAGCGTGATTCTGGTACACGCGGAACCGGTCGCCGACGGTCCGCGTCGCATCCCCGACGTTCACGCACGCGATACCGCCCGGCGCCAGCACGCGCTCGACCTCCGCCCACACGTCGTTCAGGACGTCGTGCATGCGCTCGAACGCCGCCTCACCGTCACCCGCGTCGAGCGCGTCACCGATCTCGGGGTCGAGGTCGGCGAACACGTCGTCCCACATCTCGATCATCGGGTACGGCGGCGACGTCACGACCAGGTCCACGCTGTCCGCGTCGAGCCCCGACAGGTCCCGCGCATCCCCAACGTGTACGCAATGGGTCGTCTCCATCACTCACCCACTCCCCGCGCCACACATATAGGTGATTCTCCACGACCGAACGCCGACGGCGAACCTGGGTCAGCGTCCGCCGGCGCCGAATCACTCGGTGCCCGTCCAGTCCTCGCGCGCGAGCCCGTAGCAGACCATGTCGCGGTGCTCGCCGTCGACGAACATGAAGTCCCGACGGACGCCCTCGCGCTCGAACCCGAGGGACTCGAGGAGCGCGCGCGAGGCGTCGTTGCTCGCGAACGCCTCCGCGCCGATGGCGGGCGTCGGGTACTCGCGGAACGTCCAGTCGACGACGAGACCCACTGACTCGCGCCCGTACCCCTCGCCGTGGTACTCGCCGGCGAGCCAGTATCCGAGGTTCGGGCGCTTGTAGGACGCCTCGCCGACGTGAACGGTCCCGAGGCGCTCGACGTCGTCGGCGTCGGCCGCCCCGCGTCCCGCATCGTCGGCGTCGAGACAGACGAGGAAGTCGTGGCCGTCGTCGTCGTCGCCGGCTTCCATCGCCGTCCGACTCGTCAGCGGGTTGCCGATGGGGTATCGAACCTCGGGGTTGGCGCGCGACCGCTGGACGAACGCGCGGTCCTCGTCCTCGAGCGTCCGGAGCGTCACGCGGTCGCCGGCCACGACAAGTGCACCAGGCATGCCCGCACCGTCTGCCCTGAGGCCGATAAGCGTTCCTCCGGGATGCCACGGACACACGGCCACCGGCCGCGACGAACGGCAGGACCGGCCGGGGCGAAAGCCACACCACGCTGGCCGAGCAACGCTGACGCGTGCACTGCGAGGTCATCGGCTGGCCCGAGGACGGGGCGACGCTCCGCCTGGACTACCGCGAGTTCGGGTACGCCGGGAAGTTCGCGATGTCCTCGACCGGGAAGGCCGTCTGTCACGACCGTCCGCACCCGGTCGCCGAAACCCACGAGGACCCCGCGGACGCGTTCGCCGGCCGCGACAGCGACGACTACGCGACCGACGTCCTCGCCGCGGTCGCGTTCAACGAGGACCGCACCGACGCCAACACGCTCTGGCTCCGGTACGTGACCGTGCGCGCCGACCGCCGCGGCGACGGCCTCGGCCCGCGACTCCTCGCGTTCGTCCGCGACGCCGCCAGCGAGCGCGGCTACGACCGCCTCCGCATCGCCGTCAACAACCCCTACAGCTACGAGGCGCTCTACAAGACCGGGTTCGCGTACACCGGCCGCGAGACCGGTATCGCCGAACTCGTCCTCGAACACCCCGCCGACGAAGCCCTCTCGAGCGACGTCGACCCCGCGGCGCGCTACCGCGAGGGCCTCGACGCGTTCGCCGACCGCGACGACCTCAGCGCGAACGAACGCGAGTTCCTCGCCGCGAAGCACGAACGCGGCCCGCCCGCGGCGACGCGGTGAGGCGGCCGCCGCCGCCGGGGCGCGACGAACCCCCGCTCGCCGCTCACCCCTTGATGTTGCAGACGGGGAAGGTCCGCGCCACCTTGTCGCCGATGCCGAGCGCGTCGCTCACGCGCACGACCTCGTCGACGTCCTTGTAGACGCCGGGCGCTTCCTCCGCGATGGTCGCACCCGACTGTGCTTTCACGTACACGTGCTGCTGCTCGCGGAGGTCCGTCTGGACGTCACCGCCCCAGTAGTCCTGCTTCGCTTGCGTCCGACTCATCGTCCGCCCCGCACCGTGTGCGGTCGACCCGAACGTCTCCGACAGCGAGTTCTCGCCACCGCGCAGGACGTAGCTGCCCGCGCCCATGCTCCCCGGGATGATGACCGGCTGCCCGACGTCCCGATAGGCCGCCGGCAGTTCCGGGCGGCCCGCCGGGAACGCGCGCGTCGCGCCCTTCCGATGCACGAACAGCTCCTTCTCTTTCCCATTCACTTCGTGGACCTCTTTCTTCGCGATGTTGTGCGCGACGTCGTACAGGAGGTCCATCTCCATCGCCTCCCAGTCCCGGTCGAACACGTCCTCGAACACCTGGCGCGTGCGGTGCATGATGAGCTGGCGGTTCACCCACGCGAAGTTGATGCACGCGCACATCGCGCCGTAGTAATCCTCGGCGAGCTGACTGCCCGCCGGTGCCGCCGCGAGGTCGCGGTCCGGGAGCTGGTCGACGAACCCCGAGTGACGCTTCTCGATGTCGCGCACGTAATCCTGACACGTCTGATGGCCGAGCCCGCGACTCCCGCAGTGGATGAGCACCACGACCTGGTCCTCGACGAGCCCGAACTCCCGTGCGACGTCCTCGCGGAACACGTCCGTCACGCGCTGGACCTCAAGGAAGTGATTCCCCGACCCGAGCGACCCGACCTGCTTCCGGCCACGTTGCTTTGCCTCCTCCGGCACCTTCGACGGCTCCGCGTCCGGCCGCTTCCCCTCGTCCTCGCAGTGCGCGAGGTCCTCGGGGACCGCCCAGTCCTCCGCGAGCGCCCACTCCACGCCACCCTGGAGGATGCGATTCACGTCCGCCACCGATCCCTCGAAGATACCGCCCGCACCCAGGCCCGTCGGCACGTTCTCGAACAACGCCTCCACGAGCTCCTCCTCGCGCCCGCGAACGTCCTCGTACCGGAGATTAGTTTTCATCATTCTGACACCACAATTTATATCAAATCCGACAGCTCCAGGTGATATACAGCCGTTCTCGGCATCTGTGGCGCCGACGCCACCGACGGGGAACCCGTACCCCTGGTGGGCGTCCGGCATCGCGAGCGCGTACTTCTGGATGCCGGGGAGGTGCGTCGCGTTCTTGAGCTGCTGGAGGCTCATGTCGTCGCTGATCTCGTCGAGGAGCGTCTCGCTCGCGAGGACGCGCGCCGGCGCTCGCATCCCCTCGCTCTCGTCCTGGGGGATCTCCCACACGTAGTCTCGGACCTTGTGGAGCGTGATGCCGTCGGCGTCGTACGTGGTCATGTGCTAGCAGTCGGTCGCGCCGGCGGAATAGGTTTCGTCTACGCGGCCGAGTCGTCGGCCGTGCGCTCGTCGCAGGACGCGGCCGCGTCGGCGGATACGGTCGCGGCTGCGTCCGCGTCGTCGTCGCCGAAGACGGCGTCGAGCGAGTACGGGCCGGCGCCGGTTATCATGAGCGCGGACGCGAGTCCGAACAGCGAGAGGTGCGCGAGCACGGGGTCGTCGGGGAGGCCGAACAGCGTGAGCGTGAACAGGCCGAGCGAGAGCGCGGCGGTCGCGCGCGTGTAGAGGCCGACAGCGAGGACGACGCCGACCGCTATCTCGGCGAGTGCGGCGCCGACCACCCAGAGTTCGGGGGCGACGGGGACGACCGCGGTGAGGTCGTACTTCGCGACGACGGCGAGCGCGTACCCGGGGTTGAGGAGCTTCTCGACGAGGCCGAGGTAGACGAACGTCACGGCGAGCGAGAGCCTGATGGCGACGGGGACCAGGGGCGTGGCGGGAGCGACGCGCTCGCGGAACCGAACGGCGAGACCGTGGACGGGGTCGATGCGGCCGTACGTGCTCTCGTCGTCCGCGGCGAGCCGTCCGAGGACGTCGTCCGCGCTCGGCCGGCCGCTCCCGACGGCGACGAGCGCGAGGAACCCGCCGACGTACTCGAACTGGAGCGCGAGCGCGGGTTCGACGCCGAGGCCGTACGCGTAGAGCACGAGGCCGACGGCGGCGACGAAGCGCGTCGCGAGCCCGAACAGGAGCAGGAACCCGAGGCCGATGAAGAGGAGTCGTGCGTCGCTCGCGACGAGCGGCGTGAAGTAGTAGCCGCTGAAGCCGGCGCCGACGAGCGGGATGCCGATGGCGAGTCGGAGCAGCCACGGGAGGAGGTCGCGGTAGTCCGTCATCGCGGCGGCGAACAGCGCGCGGTCGCGCTCGAACGGCCGAACGCGTTCGTACGCGAGCACGCTCGCGACGGCAGCGAGTGCGCTCCCGCCGAGGATGGCCGCGTGCAGCGGGACCGCGAGCGTGGTCGCGACGAACGAGACGATGGATGCGACGTCCGCGGGCTCGTCGACGACGTACCGGACGTGCGCGCTCGCGGTCCCGGCGAAGGCCGTGATGGCGAGCGCGAGCACCAACCCGACGCGTCGCGTGAGACGCTTCATGGTCCACTGTTCGGTCCCAGAACGTAAACGCACCACGACGGTTCTCGTGGGGCGACCCCCCAGAGACCGCTCAGACGTCGAAGACGACGTACGCGTACCACTCGTCGTCGCGCTCCTCGACGACCATCTGCGAGAACGTCACCGCCTTCACCTCGCGAGCGTCGACGTCCGCGAGGTCGACGCCGCGAGCGGTCGCCTCCAGTCGATACTGATTCTCGTCGCCGCCCGCGGCCTGCGCCGCGTCTTCGTCGTCGATTCGCGAGATCGCGACGTCGTTGTCGACGGGGAGGACGCCGCGGACGTCGCGCTCGTAGATGAGGCGTCCGAGGTAGTCGTACAGGAGTCCGTCGAGGTCCTCGGCCTCCCGTTCGACCGAGAACCGCTCTCCGCCCGTCGCGGGAACGTCGTCGCACTGCGCGGACGCGAGGCCGTCAGCGACCGCCGCGAACACTGCACTCGTCGACTCGCCGGTCGCTTCGACCGCCACGTCCGCGGTGTGCTCGCGGAGCGCGAACTCGCCCGTCATCGTCCCTCCGCGTCCGTGTCCGCGTCCGGACGCGTCGGTCCCGACGGCTTGTCGCGGTCGCGCTCGAACGCGTCGACGTCCACGAACGCGTCGTCGTCGGCCGTCCCGTCACCCGCATTCGGTTCGGGGTCGGTCGCGTCGGCGTCGTCGGCTCCGGCGTCCGAGTCGCGCGTCTGGTCGCGCCACCGCCCACTGGGTGCATCCGCCGGATCGACGTCCGCGGGCGTGTCGAAGTCACTCCCGAGCGACCCCTCGGTCCGCCCGGCCGCGACGTCCGACGGCGTCGCGTGCTCCTCGCCGAGCGTCTCCTCGACTCGCTCGCGCTCGACGTCCCCCGGGTGCGCGTCGCTCGCCCCGAGCATCTCCTCGTCGCTATAGGACTCGACGCCGGACGGAACCGCCTCCTCGCCAGGCGAATCCGGTTCCGCGTACGACTCGTACGCACCGCGGCGCTCCGCCGCGCTCGCGCCGCGACGCTGCCGTTCGCCAGCGTGCCCGTCCGGCGCCGCCTCCGCACCGACCGCCACCTCCGACGTCGCTCCGAGCCGCTCAAGTTCGTCCGCTGACAGGCTCGACCGACCACTGACGTCGTCCGGCCCCCCCGTCGCCACGCCACTCGTCACGACCGTCCGGATGCCCTCGTCGACCGTCATATCCACGTCCATCACGCGCTCGCTCGGCACGTGCACGAGATGCCCGCCCATGACGGGGTTCGGCGCGAGCGGCAGGAACAACGTCACCAGGTCCCGTTCACCAGCCGCATCCTTCAACGACCCAGCGGACTCCGCGGTGAGGAACCCGAGCGTGTACGCGCCCTCGTGGGGGAACTCCACGAGCTTCACGTCCCGGAAGCTCTGCTGGTCGCTCTCCATCATCACGTCACTCATCTCCCGGAAGCTCTCGTAGATTGACCCAAACCCCGGAACGCGCGCGAGCGCCGCGTCCACGTACTCGATGAACGTCTCCCCGTACCGGAACTGCGTGAGGAACCCGACGAGGAACACGATAGCGATCAGCACCCCGACCGCCGCCCCCAGGAGGATGGGGCTCGCGCCCTGATTCCCGGTGACGTCCAGCAACGTCGTCATATAGTTCAGGATGTACTGGACGACCGTTGCGAGCACGAGCACCGTCACGGCGAACGGCACCACGACCGCCAGCCCACCGATGAACGCATCCCTGACCAAATCGACGACGCTCCGACCAGCCTCACGCGGCGACGAGTACTCGCCACCCGACCCTGACTCCATTACCACCCACAACAGGGCGAGCCAGCAAAGGGATTGGGGAGACACAGTTAGGCCCCACCCACCCCCACACGCCCCCACCGAACCACACGCACGAACACCCCCAGAGACGACACCACCACCACCGTACGCTGGTGCGAGCGGGCAACCTGAAACGGCCGCCTGGCGGCGGCCGTATGCTCGTGCAAGCAAACAGCGTGAAACGGCGCCCTGGAGGGCGCCGTATACTCGTGCGAGCCGTAGTCCCGAAACGGTGACCTGACGGTCACCGTATGCTTGTGCGAGCGGGGGTGCCGATGGAATTATACCTGTGTGTCTCGGATTCCCATCCTAGTGAGCGTCAACGTCGACACACGCGTCATCGGTCCCGGGAACGACGACCTGGTGACCGAGGCGTGGCAACTGAAGGAGCAGATTCGACGGGCCGAAGGCGTGCTCAAGCAGCGCCGTGACTTCTTCACGGACGCCTACCGTCGGTCGACGGTGCAGGCGTTCGTCGCGGACGGCGTCGAGCCCGAACTCATGGGGTTCGTCGCCGTGCGCCGCGACGGCTACATCCTCTTCCTCGCGGTCGCCCCCGAGCACCGCGGCGAGGACATCGGGAAGAAACTCGTCGCGCGCGTCGCCGACGACCACCGCACCGTCACGTGTCACGCGCGAACGACGAACGAGAACGCCTTGCAGTTCTACGAGCACCTCGGGTTCGAGGTGAAGCGCCGCATCGACAACTACTACGAGGACGGCGGCGACGCGTACTATCTGAAACTCGGCGACGACGGCGGCCTGACGACGCGACTCCAGGAGATTCTCCGCGGGTGAAGTGACGGTTTGACCCTACGGCACGCTTTTCGGGTAGTCCTGACTACGGTCGAACATGAACGTCGATATCGACCCCGGAGTGCTCCTCCGGGAGAGCGTCCCGATCGCAGTCGTCCTCGGCGTCTGGGTCGCGCTCTCGCTGCTCGGCGGGGCGGCCGCCGGGCCCGCGCTCCGGTACGCGGGCGTCGCGATGGCGCTCGGGTACGTGCTAGTCAGGAGTCGCTCGCTCGCCGACCGCACCGAGCGCGCGTCGCTCTCGATGGCCCCAGCCGCCATCGTCCGCGCGAACGCCACGCCCGTCATCGGCGGCGCGCCGTGGTTCGTCGCCGCGCGCCTGCTCCCGGTCGTCGGCCAGGGTTGGGAGGCGCTCGGCCTCCCCGGCGGGTTCACCAGTCCCGCGCCCGCGATCCAGTTCCTCGCGGCCGCCGTCGGATTCCTCACCGTCGTCCTCTACGTCGCCGTCTTCGCGCGAACGCACACGACGGCGGTCGGCGATACCGGCGGTCGCCCGAGCAGTACCAACGCAGCCACCGGCGACGACTGACCACCCGAACGCGTTCGGAAACGTCGCGCCTTGCGTCACCGGTTGCCATACCGTTTAGGGGGCCGCGTCCGTCGGTCCGCGCATGGAGTACGACGACCCCGAACGCGGCAGTGAGGTGGCGTCGCGAGCGCGCGAGTTCGTCCGCGAGGAAGTCATCCCCGTCGAACGCGAGTACCTCGGCGAGTCGAACGTTCCCGACGACGTCATCGCGGACCTCCGCGAGAGAGCGCGCGAGTACGACGTCTACGGGCCGCAACTCCCCGAAGAGTACGGCGGGCTCGGGATGGACTTCCGCGCGATGCTCCCCGTGTTCGAGGAGGCAGGCCGGAGCCTGCTCGGCGGGCTCGCGATGCGGTGTTCCGCGCCGGACGAGGGGAACATGCACACGCTCGAGCACTTCGGGACCGACGAGCAGCAGGAGCGCTGGCTGGCGCCGCTCGCGAGCGGCGAGATGAATTCGGGGTTCTGTATGACCGAACCGATGCAGGGCGGCGGCTCGGACCCGAAGATGCTCCAGACGACCGCGCGGAAGGACGAGGACGCCGACGAGTGGGTCATCTCGGGGCACAAGTGGTGGACGACCGGCGGGAGCGAGGCGGACGTGTTCCTCGTGATGGCGCGCTCGAACCCGGACGCCCACCCCTACGAGGGCACGAGCCTCATCATCGTCCCGCGCGACACGGAGGGCGTGGAGGTCGTCCGCGACGTCCCGCACACGGGCGGGGAGCCGGTTGGGTCGAGTCACGCGGAGGTGAAGTTCCACGACGCGCGCGTCCCGGTGGAGAACACGCTCGGCCCCGAGGACGGCGGGTTCATGGTCGCACAAGCCCGGTTGGGGCCGGCGCGACTCACGCACTGCATGCGGTTCGCGGGGATGGCCGACCGCGCGCTCGACATCGCCACCGCGTACGCGAGCGAACGCGAAGCGTTCGGCGAACCCCTCAGCGAGAAGCAAGCGCTCCGACACGAGATCGCCGACCACCGCACGAGCCTGCACGCCGCACGGACGATGATCCGGCACGCCGCCGACGGCATCGCCGCCGGCGACGAGGCCCGCATCGAGGTGGCGATGGCGAAGACGTTCACCGCGAACGTCGCCCAGGACGCCGTCGACACCGCCGTCCAGGTCTGTGGCGGGAACGGCATCGGGAAGGACCTCCCGCTCGCTGATTTCTACGAGAACGTCCGCGCGTTCCGCATCGTCGACGGCGCCGACGAGGTCCACCGGCGCTCCATCGCACGCTGGGCGTTCGGCGACCCCGACAGCGAGGAGCTCGCGGGCATCACGCGCTACGACGACGACCTGTAGCCGTCGCGACTCAGTTCTCCTGGAGCGTGGCGGGCGGCCGCGGCGGCTCCGCCGTCGTGAACTCGAAGCGCGCGCCGCCGTCGGCGCTCTCCGTGCATCGAACCGACCAGTCGTGCGCTTGCACGATCTCGCGGACGACCGCGAGCCCGATGCCGGTGCCGTCACCGTCGCTGACGCCGTACTCGAAGAGGTCCTCGCGCGCGTCCGCCGGAAGGCCGTCGCCGTCGTCCGCGACGACGAACCCGTCCTCGGTGACCGCGACGCGGATGCGGGACGTGGAGTCGCCGTGGTCGACGGCGTTCCGGAAGCAGTTCTCGAACACGCGCCGGAGCCGGGACGGGTCCGCGTTCACGACGCCGTCGCCCTCGACCTCGACGGCGACGTCCTCTGGCAGGTCGACCGCGGACTGCGCGGAACTGGCGACGCCCGCGATGGAGATGTCGTGCGCGTCGACGTCGTGGTCGCCTTCGCGGGCGAGCGAGAGCACGTCGTCGATGAGTTCCGTCATCCGGTCGTGCGCGTCCGCGATCTCGTCGAGCCGCGGGTCGTCGAGGTCCGCGGCGAGGAGCTCGCGGTAGCCTTCGGCGACCGATAGCGGCCCGCGGAGGTCGTGCGCGACGACGCTCGCGAACTCGTCGAGTCGATTCCGTTCCTGCTCGAGTTCGCGCTCGCGTTCCTTGAGTTCGGTGATGTCCGAGCTGATACCGCAGACGCCCTTCGGATCGCCGTCCTCGTCGAACAGCGGGACCTTCACCGAGTAGTACGTCCGTCGCTGTCCGTTCCGGTACGCGTCCTCCTCGACCTCGATCGCGCGCTCCTCCTCCATCGCACGCCGGTCGTTCGCGCGGACCTCCGCGGCGAACTCGTCGTCCTGTATCTCCCAGTCGGTTCGCCCGACGAGCTCGCCGTCGACGTCGACGACCTCGCGGAACCGTTCGTTCGCGAGCTCGTATCGACCGTCTCGGTCCTTGATGTAGACGATCGCGGTGGTGTTGTCGAGGACCGCTTGGAGTTGCTCGGTCGTGCGTTCGTACTCGCGTTCGCGGTCCAGGCGCTCGAACGCCTGCTCGACGTGCGTCGCGAGGAGCTCGGTGAGTTCCAGGTCGGACGTCGTGAACGCGTTCGGTTCCGCGGCGATAGCCTGGAAGACGACGTCGTCGCCGACGGGGACGGAGACGGCGGAGCGGAACGACGACTGGTCGGGCGCGGCGTCGGTCGTCTCGGTGACGTCGTCGACGCGGAACGACTCGCCGCGCTGGTAGGTCTTCCCGAGGACGCCGTCGTCGAGCGCGGGCAGCGAGTCGGGTTCGTAGCTCGCCGCGCCGAGCGGCTCGAAGCGGCCGTCGACCGCTTCGTAGAGCCCGTAGACGTGGAACTCGAGGATGTCGTCGGCGGCGGAGAGTGCGGCGTCGACCACGGCGTCGCGCGACGATGCGCCGGCGATGTCGGCGGCGTGCCCGTGGAGTTGCGCGGTCTTCTCGCGGGTGCGTTCGAGTTCGCGTTCCGCACGGGCGGCGTCGACGGCGTTCTCGACGCGGTTCGCGAGGAGCGCGTACTGTTCGCGCCCGCCCTTCTGGAGGTAGTCGGTGACGCCCGCGGAGATGGCGTCGGCGGCGACGGCTTCGCTGCCTTTCCCCGTGAAGAGGATGAACGGGACGTCCGCGTGGTTCTCGCGGACGGTCTTCAGGAACGCGAGGCCGGTCCGGTGTTCGAGGTCGTAGTCGCTGACGACGCAGTCGACGTCGGTCTCGGCGAGGACGTCGAGCGCGTCGTCGGCGGTCGTCGCCGTGACGACGCTGATGCGGTCGCTCTCGCGGTCGAGGAACGTCTCGGTGAGGTCCAGGAGGCTCTGTTCGTCGTCGACGCAGAGCACCTGAACGTCTCGCATATCGTTGGCGCTCGACCGACTCATGCAAGAAACGTTCGGTTCGCTTCCACGAAGCCGCCGGTCTCGGCTTTCGTGTCCATGCAGTCGGCGTGCGCGACCATGGACTGGCGGGTGGGGTTCGTCGGAGTCGACTGCTCAGTACGCGTCGTCGGAATCGACTGCTCAGTACGCGTCGTCGGAATCGACTGCTCAGTACGCGTCGTCGGAATCGGTTGCTCAGTACGCGTCGTCGGAATCGATTGCTCAGTACGCGTCGTCCGGGTCGTCGAGTTCGCCGGTCTGGACGTTCCAGAGGGTCGCGTATCGGCCGTCGGCGGCGAGCAGGTCGTCGTGGCTGCCGCGTTCGACGACCTGGCCGTCCTCGAGGACGACGATGCGGTCTGCGTCCTTCACGGTCGAGAGCCGGTGCGCGATGGCGAACGTCGTCCGGTCGGCGGCGAGGTCGTCGAGACTCCGCTGGATGCGGAGTTCGGTCTCGGTGTCGACGTCCGAGGTCGCTTCGTCGAGCACGAGGATGGGTGGGTCCTGGAGGACGACGCGCGCGATGGCGAGGCGCTGGCGTTGCCCGCCAGAGAGCTTCACGCCGCGTTCGCCGACGCGCGTGTCGTAACCCTCGGAGAGGTCCGCGATGAACTCGTGGGCTTCCGCGAGCCTGGCGGCGCGCTCGACGGCGTCGCGGTCGGCGTCGAACCGCCCGTAGCGGACGTTCTCCGCGATGGTGCCGTCGAAGAGGAACGAGTCCTGGCCGACGTACCCGACGTGCTCGCGGAGCGACGCGAGCGTGACGTCGCGGACGTCGTGCCCGTCGACCGTGACCGCGCCGTCGTTCACAGCGTCAGACTGCGTCTGATTGGCCGACGGACGTGGTCCGTCGACGTCGTCAGATTGTGTCTGACTGGCCGACGGACGTGGTCCGTCGACGTCGTCAGATTGTGTCTGACGTGCTGACGGACGTGGTCCGTCAACATCGTAGAGGCGCATGAGGAGCTTCAGCGTCGTGGACTTCCCGGCGCCCGTCGACCCGACGAGCGCGACGGTCTCGCCGGGTTCGGCGTCGATGGACACGCCGTCGAGCACGGGTTCGTCCGCGCCGTCGTACGTGAACGTCACGTTATCGTACCGGACGTGGCCGTCGACGTCCGCGAGTTCGACCGCGTCCTCGCGCTCGGTGACGTGCGGCGGGACGTCCATGAGGCCGAACACGCGCTTCCCGCTCGCCTTGGCGTTCTCGTACCAGTCGACGATGTTCGACACCTGCGAGAGCGGCTGGACGAACCGCTGGGTCATGAACACGAAGATGACGAACTCGCCGACGCTGAGTTCGCCCGACAGCGGCCCGGGCGGCCCCTGGAAGATCCAGAGCCCGCCGACGAGGAACGTCGCGGCGAACGAGAGGCCGGCGAGGAAGCTCATCCCGGGCCGGTAGAAGTACGAGAGCGTCAAGATGGACATGTTCGCGTCGTAGAGTTCGCGGGAGGCGCCGCGGACGCGCCCGGTCTCGTGGGCTTCCGTCCCGGTGGTCTTCACGAGTTGGATGCCGGCGAGCCCGTTCTCCAGGCGCGTGTTCAGGTCGCCGACGGCCTCGCGGACGCGAGCGTACCGCGGTTCGGCCTTCCGCATGAACCAGAGCGTGAACGCCCCCATCAGGGGGACGAACACGAGCGTCACCGCCGCGAGCTGGGCGTTGTAGAAGAACAGGATGCCGGCGATGCCGAGCACCATCACGACGAGGCGGAGGACCTCCGAGAGCGCGTCGTCGAGGAACGTCTCGAGGTTCGACGCGTCGTTGTTCAGGATGCTCATCACTTCGCCGGTCTCCTTGTCGTCGAAGAACGACATGTCGAGGTCCTGCATCGCGGCGTACGTGTCGGTGCGGACCGCGTGCATGACGCCGTGCGCGAACGTGTTCATCGTCACGCCCCACACCCAGCGCGCGGCGGTGCCGACGACGAACGCGCCGACGATGAGCCACACCGAGAACCAGAACTGCTCGACCTGCGTGTTCGGGAGCATCCCCGCAGGGACGAGCGGGAGGTTGTATCGGCTCGCGCCGCCTTCGCGGAACACGGCGTCGATGGCGGTGCCGAGGACGACCGGCGGGACGAGGAGTGCGGCGCGGGAGACGAAGTTCGAGAGGATGCCCGCGAGCAGCCACGGCCACCGCGGGACGCCGTACTCGCGGAACAATCTGCCGAGCGGTCGGTCGACGTCCACGCGGTACGCCTCGAAGGGGTTCTCGTCGTCGTCGGAGGCCACGTTGAGAGCATCAATCCGAGCGCGCAGCAAATGACCTTCGATTCGAAACGCTCGCGCTCGTCGGCCCGGCGCGGACCCGCGGTCGTCGCCGACGCGCCGCGCCGCTGGCCCACCCGGGCCGGGCGCTGCCGACCGGAACCAGTGAACAGACAACCCATTGCAAATTACTTTGGTCCTGGGTTCCATGGCCCTCGGTATGGCCACGGACCAGTTCAGCGTCGACGGCGACGTCGCCATCGTCACGGGCTCGTCGTCTGGGATCGGACAGGTAATCGCGGAGCGGTTCGCGGACGACGGCGTGGACGTCGTCGTCTGCTCGCGCGAGATGGAGAACGTCGAACCGGTCGCGGACGGCATCAACGACTCGGACCGACCGGGGAGCGCGCACGCGGTCGAGTGCGACGTCACCGACCGGGACGCGGTCGAGGCGATGGTGGAGGCGACCGTCGAGCAGTTCGGTGGCGTGGACGTCCTCGTGAACAACGCCGGCGCGTCGTTCATGGCGGGCTTCGACGACATCAGCCCGAACGGCTGGAAGACCATCGTCGACATCAACCTCACCGGCACGTATCACTGCGTGCAGGCCGCCGAGGAGCACCTGAAGGACGCGTCCGGGAAGGTCATCAATCTCTCCTCGGTCGCGGGCCAGCAGGGTGCGCCGTGGATGAGTCACTACGCGGCGGCGAAGGCCGCGGTCGAGAACCTGACGAAGACGCTCGCGTTCGAGTGGGCGGACGACGACGTCCGCGTGAACTGCATCGCGCCCGGGTTCGTCGCCACGCCCGGGGTCGCGAGCCAGATGGGCGTCACCGCCGACGAGGTCGATAGGGAAGAAGTGAAGCGCCGCATCGGCGTGAGCGAGGAGATCGCGGACGTCGCGCAGTTCCTCGCGTCCCCGGCGTCCTCGTACGTGGTCGGGCAGAGCCTGACGGTCGCGGGCGTCCCGGACATCATGGAGAGCCCCGATGTCTGAGGCGGACTACCACGTACACCTGCCGGTCGCGGCACAGGACTCGGTGCAGGACTTCGTCGACATGGCGGTGCGCGCGGAGGAACTCGGGTACGAGGCGGTCTGGCTCCCGGAGACGTGGGGGCGCGACGCCGTCACTATCATGACGAGCATCGCGCACGCCACGGACGACGTCCTCATCGGGTCGTCCATCATGAACGTGTACTCTCGGTCGCCCGCGCTGCTCGCGCAGACCGCGGCGACGCTCGACGAAGTATCGGACGGCCGGTTCCGCCTCGGCATCGGCCCGTCGGGGCCGGCGGTCATCGAGGGCTGGCACGGCATCGACTTCGGGAACCCGCTCCGACGCACCCGCGAGTACGTCGACATCGTCAAGAAGGTCCTGCGCGGCGATGAACTGGACTACGAGGGCGAGTACTTCAACCTGAGCGGGTTCCGGCTGCGCTGCGAGGCACCCGACCCGGCGCCGCGCGTGGACGTCGCCGCGATGGGCCCGAAGGCCGTCGAGCTCGCGGGCCGGTTCGGGGACGGCTGGCACGCCATCCTCTTCACGCCCGACGCGATGGCGGACCGCATCGAGGACTTCGAGCGCGGCACGGAACTGGGAGACAACGACCGGGGCGAGCAGGACGTCACGCTCTCCCTGACGTGCTGTGCGCTCGAGGACGGCGAGCGCGCCCGGCACCTCACCGCCCAGCACGCCGCGTTCTACGTCGGCGCGATGGGAACGTACTACCGCGACTCGCTCGCTCGCCAGGGCTACGAGGACGAGGCGCACGACGTCGCCGCGAAGTGGATGAACGGCGACCGCGACGCCGCCATCGACGTCTTCAGCGACGACATGCTCGACGACTTCACCGCCGCCGGCACGCCCGAGCGCGCCCGCGAGGAACTCGCGAAGTTCGCCGAGGTCGACGGCGTCGACAACGTCTCCATCGGGTTCCCGCGCGCCGCCAGCCCCGCGGAGATCGACGCAACGCTCGAAGCGTTCGCGCCCGAGTAGGGGCCCGCAGGCGCTCTCGAGCGCCTCGGAGCGTGACGCTACGGGGACGCCTCGCCGCCCGATCCGCTGCGTTCCTCACTCGACCGGGACCTCGATGAGCGCCATGCCACCGCCGATGGCGGACTCGAGGGCGTCCCGCAGGTCCGCGCTCGTCTCGGGCCGGTACCCGTCGATGCCGAAGCTCTCGGCGAACGTCACGAAGTCCGGGTTCGTCAGTCCGGTCCCGAACGACTCGCCCGTGTGGTCGCGCTGTTTCTTCGAGATGAGGCCGTAATCGTCGTCGTTGAACACGACGATGGTGTAGTCACAGCCCGTCCGGGTCGCCGTCTCTATCTCCGCGGCGTTCATCAGGAACCCGCCGTCGCCGGTCGCCGCGACGACGTTCGCGTCGATCGCCAGGTCGGCCGCCAGCCCGCCCGGGACCGCGATCCCCATCGACGCGAGGCCGTTCGAGATGATGCACGTGTTCGGTTCGTACGTCGGGAAGTTCTGTGCGATCGCCATCTTGTGGTTGCCGACGTCCGAGACGAGCACGTCCTCCGGCGCCATCGCCTCTCGCAGCACGGGAAGGACGCCCTCGACGGTGAACGGAGCCGTCTCGTTCGGCGTCCGGTCGATCCCCGCGACGATTCGCTCCCTGCCCTCCGTGAACCACTCCCGGTCGAAGGACGGCTCGGCGGACCGCGACCACTCCGTGAGCGACCGGAGGGTTCGACCGCTGTCCGCGATCACCTCGACGTCCGGGTCGTAGGCCTCGTACACCTCCGCGGGTTCGCTGTCGACGTGAACGAGCACGGGCGTTCCGTCGTTCCAGTCGGCCGGATCGTGCTCGGCGATGTCGTAGCCGACGGCGAGGACGAGGTCCGCTCGCGAGATGGCGGTCGTCGCTTCACCGTCGGTTCCCGACCCGAGCGTCATCAGCGACTGCTCGTTCGCGTCCGATACCGCTCCCTTCCCCATGTACGTCGAAACGACCGGGATGCCGGTCGCCTCGACGAACTCCCGGAGCTGCGTCGCTGCGTGCGTCCTGACGGCGCCGTTCCCGGCGATCACGATCGGTCGGTCCGCGTTCCGCAGGTGCTCCTGGACGCGAGCGAGCGTATCCGGGTTCGGTGCGGCGAACGGAACGCCCTTCCGCGACTCGAGCGGCCGCGCGTCGGTCTCCTCGGCGGCGACGTCCTCCGGGAGTTCCAGGTGCGTCGCACCGGGTTTCTCGTACTCGGCCACCTTGAACGCCTTCCGGACGGACTCGTGCACGATGTCGGGGCTGTCGAGCTGCGTGTTCCACTTCGTCACGGGCTCGAACATCCGCAGCACGTCGATGGCCTGATGGCTTTCCTGATGGAGGCGTTCGAGTCCACCCTGGCCCGTTATCGCGACGAGCGGGCTCTTGTCCAGGTGCGCGTCGGCGACGCCCGTGAGGAGGTTCGTCGCCCCGGGACCGAGCGTCCCGAGACACACGCCGGCGTCGCCGGTCAGGCGGCCGTGGACGTCCGCCATGAACGCCGCGCCCTGTTCGTGCCGGACGGGGACGAACGTCACCGTCGAATCCCGGATGGAGAACAGGAGGTCCTCGAGCTCCTCGCCGGGAACGCCGAACACGTGTTCGACCTCCTCGCGTTCGAGACACGCGACCAGCAGATCCGACGCCTTCACGACTCCACACGCTCCGTGTGCCGGTGAGGATGCATACGTCTAGCACGACGTGACTGGCACGGAAGAACGTTGAGGGGGCGCTCTCCGGTTCGAGGCGGCTGGGGGGAGTATCCCCGCTCGAACGCCCCTTGCATCCCGGTCCGGGAGCCCCTCGCATCCCGCTCGAACGTCCCTCGAACTCCGAAGCGACGTCGAAGGGTATCCCGGAGTGCCGTGGGGGGTCGTCACGGCCACTACCGGCGGGTTCGGCCGATCCGTGGCGGAGGGGCCAGAAGCTTAAGGCCGCTCCGTTAGACACGTTGTACCACACAGGCTGGTATCGTGGGTGGGTTCCCGTTCCTCAGCGGTGTGCTCGTGGTCGCCGGGCTAGCGACCGGGTCGCTCGCGTACCTCGGGTACCGCCAGCGAGACCGCCCGGGTGCACGCACGTTCGCGCTCCTCGCGGCGACGATGACGGGGTACGCGTTCCTGTACGCACTCAGTCTCCCGGTGCAAGCGGGGCCGCTTCGGTCCGCGCTCGGCGCCGCCCAGTGGTTCGCCATCGCGCCACTCCCCGTCGTCTGGCTGTTGTTCGCGCTCGAGTACTCGGGGCGCCCCGAGTACCTGACGCGACGCGTCGTCGTCTCGCTCTCCGTCGTCCCCGCGCTCGCCGTCGCCGCCGTGGTCGCGAACGCGATGCCCGTCCCGGACGCGCTCCTCGTCTCGCGGTTCGGCGACCTCTTCTATCCGACGACGACCGCCGAAGCCTGGATGGGGCACACGTTCATCACGCACGGCCAGGGCCCGCTGTACGTGCTGTTCATCGTCGTCGCGTACGTGTTCTTCATCACGGGCGTCGCCATCCTCTTCGAGTTCGTCGTCCGGTTCGACCGACTCTACAAGCACCAGGCGGCGAGCCTCGTCGTCGGCGCGCTCTTCCCGTGGGTCGGGAACGTCGTCGCGGTCCTCGGCGCCGAACCCATCCCCGGCCTCGACGTCCTCCCGTTCACCCTCCCGATAACCGCGCTCCTGTTCGCGAACGCCATCTTCCGGTACGACCTCCTGGACTTCGTCCCGGCGACCCGACGCCGTGGCGCGAGCGCGCTCGTCGCGGACATGCGGGACGCGGTCGTCGTCGTGGACGACGCCGAGCGCGTCGTCGACGTCAACCCCGCGGCCTCGGAGCGCTTCGACCTCGACCGCGAGCGCGCGCTCGGCGCGTCCCTGACGTCGGTCGCCGGCGTCACGCTCGACCCGGACGAGGAGCTGTTCGAGGTGGTGAACGACGGGAGCGTCTACGAGGTGACGGTGTCGCCCGTTCACGACCGCTACGGCTCGGTCATCGGGCGGACGCTCGTGTTCCGGGACATCACCGAGCACCGGGACGCCCAGCAGCGCCTCGAGGTCCTGAATCGCGTCCTCCGCCACAACCTCCGCACGGAGGTGAACGTCATCTCGGGGTACGCGACGATGGTGGAACGCCAGCTCAAGGACGACGGGGCGTCGATGGCCGCGGAGATATCGACCGCCGCGGGGACGCTCGACGAGCTCGGGCAGAAGGCGCGCGAGGTCGAACGCATCATGTCCCGGGACGACGACGCGGACACGTACGCGCTCGCGGACCTCCTCGACGACGCCGTGTCGCGCGTCACGGACGAACACCCGAACGTGGTCGTGGACGTCTACACGCCGTCTCGCGCCGTGCACGTCGACGTGGACGCGGTCGTGTTCGAGGCGGTCGTCGCGGACCTCGTGGACGCGCTCGCGCACTACGGCGACGACGTCATCTCGGTGCGTGCGTTCACGTTCGACGGCGACCTGACGGTTCGTGCGAGCGACGACGGGTCGGGCATCCCGGCGTCGGAGTACGAGGTCGTTCGACGCGGCGAGGAGACGCCCCTCGAGCACGCGAGCGGGCTGTCGCTCTGGCTCGTGAAGTGGGGCGTCCGGTCGCTCGGCGGGGCGGTCGAGTTCGACGACGACGGCGACGCCGTCCTCGACATCGCGGAGTGCGTCGCCGACGTCGGACCGAGCGCGGTGTCGGGCGGCCGTCCGGGGGGCGTGGCGGCCGCGGACGGGGGCGACGACCGCGAGACGTGACGGGGGAGTCGGCGGCAGCGAGAAGGAGGCCGGTCGTCTACTGGCCGTGTCTGGCGTTCGGTGCGAGGGGGCCGCGGTCGTCTCGCGGCGCGGTGAGCGCGAGCATCGCGCCGAGCGAGAACCCGACGATCGCGCCCGCGAGTGCGCCGCCGAGCGGGTCGAGGTCGCCGCCCCACGCGGCGACGGCGCCGACGCCGGTACCGGTGAGGAGGCCGGCGAGCGTCCCGAGCGCGAGCCGGTGCTCGTGCGTGGCGAGCGCGACGACGGCGGCGCCGACGATGATCCCGGTGCCCACGCCGTACGCCGACCCGAGCGCGAGGTCGAAGTCGAGCATGAACGCGGCGAGGAGGCCGAGTGCGGAACCGAGGACGATACCGATACCGACCGTGTACGAGTTACGGGTAGTGGGGCTCATACGCGTCTAGACGCGTGCAGCGAGCATATAGCGAGGGCGTGGTTCTTCGAGTGTGAGAACCCGCGTGTCGTGGAGTCGACCGAGAGACGTCGGGGCCGTGGCGGGAAAACCGCTTAGAGGGAGGGCTGCGTGGCCTCCGGCATGACCGAGTACACGGGCGCGGACCTGTTCGTGGACGCGCTCGAGACGTACGGTATCGAGCACGTCTTCGGGAACCCGGGGACGACGGAACTGCCGGTGACGAGGGCGCTCGCGGACAGCGACGTCGAGTACGCGCTCGGCCTGCACGAGGACGTCGCGGTCGGCGCGGCGGCGGGGTACGCGTCGACGCGACTCGCGTACGCCGACGAACTCGACGGGCTTCCGGCGGGGGTCGTGAACCTCCACGTCGCGCCCGGGACGGCGCACGGCCTCGGGAACCTCTACGACGCGAGCGTCACGGGCGCGCCGCTCGTCGTCACCGCCGGGGCGCACGGTCGCGGGTTCCGGCACGAGGAACCCATCCTCGACGGCGACATGGTCGCGATGACCGACCAGTTCACGAAGTGGAGCGCGGAGGTCCTCGACGTCGAGGCGCTCCCGACGATGCTCCGGCGCGCGTTCCGCGTCGCGTGCACGCCCCCGACTGGCCCCGTGTTCCTCGCGCTCCCGCTGGACGTGATGCGCGAGGCGACCGACGCCGAGCCCGAACCCGTCGGTGGCCGCATCCAGAACGCGGGCCGGGGCGACCCCGCCGCACTGGAGGAGGCCGCGGACCGGCTCGCGGCCGCGAACGACCCCGTGCTCGTCGTCGGCGACCACGTCCCCCGACACGCCGCGTCGTCGCCCGTCGACCCCGTCGCGGCCGCGGTCGACCTCGCGGAGGCCGCGGGGATGCGCGTCCACGGCGAGATACTGTCGAGCGAGGCGAGCTTTCCGACGGACCACGACCAGTGGGTGAGTCACATCCCGCCGAGCGAGGAGTTCGCGCAAGCGCTCCTGAACACGGACACGCTCGCCTTCGCGGGCGTGTCCACGAACACGACGCTCTGGGACCACGACGACCCCCTCGTCCCCGGCGACCCGACGTGCATCCACCTCGCGACCGATCCGTGGGAGGCCGGGAAGAACCACCCCGGAACGGGCGTGACGGGGGACCTCGGGCTCCTCATGACCGACCTCGCGGAGCGCGTCCGCGAGCGCCTCGACGACGCGGAGCGCGAGAAGCGCCTGGACGGCGTCGCCGCGATGAAGACGTTCGCCGAGCGGAAGGTCGCCGACCTCGCCGAATCGGACGTCGAGGACCCTCGACCCTCCAAGCCCGACCTCGTGGACGCCCTGAACGCGGTCGTTCCCGAGGCGTACGTCGTCGACGAGGGCGTCACCGCGAAGTACGCGCTGCTCTCGCGCTGGGACTTCGAACCCGGCGACCTCGCGTCGAACAAGGGCGGCGGGCTCGGGTACGGCCTCCCGGCGAGCGTCGGCGCCGCACTCGCGGAGTCGATGCGGCCCGAAGGCGACCAGCGGGACGTCGTCGGGTTCGTCGGCGACGGCTCGTACCTGTACTACCCCCAGAGCGTCCAGCTCGCCGCCAGCCTCGGCGTCGACCTCACGGTCGTCGTCGTCGACAACCGGAACTACCGCATCCTGAAGGACAACCAGCGCGCGATGTTCGGCGACGACGAGACCGACGACGACTTCGTCGGCATGGACTTCGACCCACCCGTGGACATCGCCGCGAGCGCGACAGCGAACGGCGTCGACGGCCGCCGGGTCGACCCGGACGACGACCTCGAACGCGCGCTCGCCGACGCCGTCGACACCGCGGGCCCGGTCGTCGTCGACGTCCCCGTCCACGACTGACCGTAGGGGCGGCCGAGAGGCCTACGACTGATTCTAGGGGCGGCCGAGCGGTCCCCGACTGACCGGAAGACCGATGTCGCGCCGGGCGGTCCACGACGGTCGGTACCGTCGACCGTCGCCGAACACCAGACGACGTGTGGGGACGGTTCAGCTCTCCTCGCCGTCGTCACCGTCGCCGTCGCCATTGCCGCCGTCGCCGCCGTTGCCGTCGTCGTCGCCATTGCCGTCGTCGTCGCCATTGCCGTCGTCGTCGCCGTTGCCGTCGCCCTCGCCGTCATCGTCATCCGGGAGGCCGTCGAGTCGTTCGACCTGCACGAGCGCCGCTGGTTCCCGCCAGTCGTAGACGGCTGGTGGGAGGTCGCCGACGCCCTGGATGCCCGGATGCGGTCGGATGACGCCGTCCGTCGCGAGGTCCGGGTCGCTCTCGGCGGTCCCCTCCGGCTCGCCGCCGACGATGAGCGTCTTCGCGGGCGGCACGAGGTCCTCGAACCGCTCGGTGTTCTCCTCCGTCCCGACGTCGTACCCGTTCGCGTAGTACGTCGACGACTCGTTCACGTCCTCCGGAAGTTCGACGGTGTCCAGGCCGACGATACCGTCGTTCGTCGCGATCAGCATGCTCAGGAACGTCATGTGCGTCGCGCTCGCGTCCGCTTCCAGCGTCAACGACGCGTAGTACGGCAAGCCGGTGTCACCGGGGTCGCCCTCCGGGACGAGCGGGGACTCGCCAGCGGCCGCCCCGCGGATCTCCGACGTCGACTCGATGAGTTCCAGGAGCGGGCCGAGGTCGCCGTTCTCCGCGACCGCCTGCGTCGGCTCGTTCGCGGGCTCACCGACCGCGAAGACCTCGACCGCCGGGCGATGCGCCGCCACCGCGGGTGGCGTGAACGGCTGCCCCCGCGTGAGGTTCGCGACGGTCACGCGGTACGCGCGACCCTGCTCGCCGTCGTCCTCCTGGGCGACCGTCGACCCGCCGAGTCCGCCCGCGACGAGCGCGCCGCCACCGAGCGCGAGCGCGCGCCGCCGACTCAACCGATACTCGGTCGTCATCGCTCTCTCCCTCGCTCTTCGTTCGCCGTTTCGTGAACGTCAGATGTCATGGTTCTGTCCCGAACGACTCGGGTAACCGACGTACGGCGACCCGCGGCTTTGTTATACGGCGAGCCTGGCCGAGTAACGACTGGGCTCGTCGGAGAACCCCGCCGGGGGTTCACTCGACATCGCGGCCCCCCGATGGGCGCACCCCAGCACTCGGTAAGTCCGGGTTTCCCGCCGGTCACGGTCCGCGACCGCGACCGACCGACGCCTCCCCTGCTCCCATCAGGCACGTCAGCCGCACTCGCCGGCGCACCCTACAGCGGGTCGAGTTGCTCGCCGTCGTCCGTGATGAGCTTCGAGATGGCGTCCTCGCGCGCCCCCGCCTTCGAGTCCCGGTTCTCCTTCGCCTCGACCGCACGACGCTGGAGGTGGTCGACGCGCGGCACCTGCGTCGGGTTCGAGAGCAGGACGACCGCCGACAGCTCGTCGGCGCTGGGCTGCGGGCTGTCGCCGGCCAGGACGTCCATCGTCCCCGTCCGCTGCTCCAGCCAGCTGCGCGCGTCCTCGATGCCCTTCCGGGAGAACTCCTCTGGCGGGCCCGCGAGCACCATGAGTGCGCGCTCCACGGACGAGACGTCGGCCGGACACGTCAACCGGGACTGGACGGCCTGCCGGAAGAGTCCGCTCACCTTCTGGGCGGCGTCCACGTCGTCGCTCGCCGTCGACGACGACCGGAACCGGGCGAGGAGGCCGCGAGATTGCACCGTCTCCGGCGACAGCTCCGTCGTCGCGTACGCGATCGTCGACACGCCGCCCGTGCCGAGGGTCCGCCGGACGTCGCTCGCGTCCATCGCGTTCTCCGCGACCATCTCGCCGACGTTCCCGGCGGCGAACAGCGTCGCGAGCCGCCGCGCGAGCTCGCGGTTCGTCCGCTGGTAGCCCGCGCCGACCGTGTCCTCGCTCCCGCGCCACGCGTCGTTGTCGAACAGCAAGACGTTGTCCGCGGCCTGGACGAACGACCGGAAGGACCGCGCGGCGTTGAACGACGCTCGCCCGCCCTCCTCGTCGCTCGGGAGGATGCCGAGACCGTAGACGGACTCGTCGTACGTCTCCTTGAGCGCCTCGGCGAGCACGGGCGCGCCACCCGATCCGGTGCCGCCGCCGAGGCCGGCGACGACGAGGAACGCGTCGATGTCGTAGAGCGGGACGTCGTCGAGCGCGCGCTCTATCTCGTGGAGGTCCTGGCGGGTCACCGTCGCGCCGAGGTCCGGGTCCGCGCCGACGCCCTGACCCTTCACGCGGTCGTTGGTCTGCCCGATGAGCAGCTGGTTCGCGGGCGGGACGTGGTCGAGCTTCGCGAGGTCGGTGCGCGCGGAGTTGATGGCGAGGACGGCGCGGATAAAGTGCAGGTCGTCGACCTGCTGGTGCGCCACGAGCTCGTCGACGACCTTCCCGCCGGCGTTCCCGAACCCGATGAGTGCGACCTTCATCCCTTAGGTTGGCGTCGGTCGGCGAGTTAGTTACGAGTGGATTATTGCGGAGGGCAATCGACATCGCCGGATTACTCGCCCCGGAATCGAGCGCCGGCGTCCCGGTGGCGCGACCTGGCGGGCAGCGCGACCGACGTCGACCTGCCGTCGTCTCTCGATACGTCCTGCTTATCGGGGCCAAACGTCGACGCCGGAGGCAGCCACTCGACGGGTCGCGGGCGAGGGACTGGTCGACGAACGGTACCGTTTTGAGGGACGTGTTGGTTGTCTAGACGTATGGACGACGCCGAACGGGACGTGGAGGCGGTCGGCCACGAGATGCTCGAGTCGCTGGCGGGCGTCGTCGCCGTCGGGACGCTCGGGGTCGGCGTCAGCAGCGCCGTCCTCGGCTACGGTGGGCTGACCGCGCCGATATTCGTCGTCGGCTGGCTCCTCCTGCTCCCGCTCGTGGGCGTGCTCTCGGAGAACTCCAGGGCGCAGGCGTTCGTCGGCCGCCTGTTCGGCGGCACGACCCGAACCAGCGACGCGGTCGACGAGGACGAGGCCGCGCTCGAGGAACTGAAGGCGCGGTACGCTCGCGGCGAGATCGACGAGGCCGAGTTCGAACGCCGCACCGCCCTCCTCCTCGAGAACGAGTCCGTCGACGACGTCCGCGACCGCGTGGAGCGCGAGGACCGTGGGATCCGTGCCGACGACGCCGGTCGCGACCGCGACCGGGAACGCGAGTACGAGACCTGACCGGTCGTCGGCGCGCCGTCCGTCGACCGGCCGACGACGTCAGTCCTCGGGGAGTATCTTCCCGGGATTCAGGATTCCGTCGGGGTCGAGCGCGCGCTTGACGCGCCGCATGGCGTCGACGGCGCCGGGGCCGCGTTCGCGTTCGAGGTACTGGCGTTTCCCGCGCCCGACGCCGTGTTCGCCCGTCGACGTCCCGCCGAGGTCGATGGCTTTCTCGACGATCTGCTTGTAGACGCGCTCGCCTCTCTCTACGGCGTCGGCGTCCGTAGCGTCGACGAGCACCGAGTAGTGGACGTTTCCGTCGCCGGCGTGCCCGAAGCACGGGACGACGACGTCGTGTTCGGCGGCGAGGCGTTTGGCGTACCGGACGATGGTCCCGTACTCGCTGATGGGGACGGTGACGTCGCCGGGATGCAGCGGCGTCAGGTCGGGGTCGTAACTGCGGATGGCGAACGCGAGGTCGCGGCGCGCCTGCCAGAGTTCGTCCATGCCGTCGCCGTCCTCGGCTATCTCGAACCGGAGCGGGTCGTGCGCGTCGAACACCTCCCGGCAGTACCGGACCTCCTCGTCGACGCCGTGGTCCGCGTGGAACTCCACGAACACCGTCGGGGCGTCCGGGAGGTCCGTGCCCGTGTACGCGTTCGCCATCCGCGCGCTCGTCTCGTCGACGAGCTCTAGCTTCGCGACGTCGACCCCGGACTGGACGGCGTCGGTGACCGCCGCCGCCGCGTCGTCGAGCGTCTCGAACACCGCGCGGCCGCCGCGGACCTGTCGCGGCCGCCCGTCGAGTTCCAGCGTCGCCTCGGTGACCACCCCAAGGGTGCCTTCGCTCCCGACGACGAGTTCGGTGAGGTTGTAGCCCGCGCTCGACTTCACGGCGCGCGTCCCCGTCTCGACGATCGTCCCGTCCGCGAGCACGACCTCCAATCTGACGAGCCAGTCGCTCACCTCGCCGTACTTCACGGTCCCCATCCCGCCCGCGTCGGTCGCGATCATCCCACCGATGGTGGAGATGTCGCCCGACGACGGCAGCGGCGGGAACCAGAGGCCGTCCTCGCCCGCGCGGTCGTCGACCGCCGACCCCATGACGCCCGGTTCGACGTCCATCTGGAAGTCGCCCGGACGCACGTCGCGGACGGCGTCCATCCGCGAGAGGTCGAGGCTGACGCCCGCGTCGACCGGGACCGCGTTCCCCTCCAGGCCCGTGCCGGCGGCGTACGGCGTCACCGGGACGCCGCGGTCGCTCGCCGCCGCGAGCACCCGCGAGACGTCACCGGTCGACTCGGGGTAGACGACCGCGTCCGGCGCGACGCCCTCGCCGTCGGGCGTCCCCCAGTCCGCGGCGTGCGATTCGAGCGTCCCCGACGACGTCGAGGTCTCGCCGTCGACGTCGAGGTCGTCGAGGAACGACACGTCGTGACTCATGGGACCGACCGACGCACGCCGGCGCCGTATCGTTTGCCCCGGAACCGCAACGTCCCCGGCGTGCACCGTCCAGCGAACGGTGGGTTTACATCAGACGTAAACCCAGTGGGTCGCGGACGGTTACGGTTCCGCGAAGGAGAGGTCGACGTCGTCGCGGTGGCCGTCGAGCACCGCGAACCGCTCGTCGGTGCCGAGGCGGGCGCGGCGGTCGCGTTCGAGCCAGGCGAGGAGGCGGCGCGCCCACGCGAGCTTCCTCGCCTTCATCGGGTCGACGGCGTCGTCGTCGAGGTCCCAGCCGGGGAACGACAGCGAGCGCGCGCCGACGTGGTCCGCGAGGAAGGCGGCGCGGTCGCCGTCCGTGAACCCGCCGACGTTCACGACGCCGGCGTCCGGTCGTGGCGCGGCCTGCGTGGTGCCGAGGACGTGCTCGCGGTCGCACTCGGGGACGACCTCGCGGACCGCGGGGACGTTGTCGCCGTGCGCGTGCACTGCCGACGGCACGCCCTCGCGAGTCAGCGCTGGCGCGAGCTCGGGGGCCGCGTCCAGGTCCGTGACGTACCCGTCGACGGCGACGTCGTGCTCGCGGAGGACGGGCGCCGCCGAGGACACCGCGAGCACCGCACCGTCGGGGTCGTCCGCGACCCGTGCGACGGCATCGAGGTCGGCATCGAGCGACGGCCCCGGGGCCACGACGGCCACGTCGCGGCCGCTCAGGACGCCCTCGAACGCCGCGAGCGAGAGCTTCGGCGACAGGTCCGCGAGGACGTCCCGCGCGCGCTCGTCGCCCGCCCGGTCGAACCCGAAGTCAGCGAGCACCGCCTCGTACGCCGGCTCGAACGTCTCGAAGTCCATAGCCGTCGCTAACGAGCTAGTGTTAAGATAATCCGTTGGTGTGGGCCGGCCGAGCCTCCACGTGTACCCCTACCCGTGAGGCCCTACCGGCTTCCACTCATCCATTTCAACCCCTCCGGCATAAGTTTTCTCTTAGTAGCCGGATTGTTGTAGACGGGACAGAACGGCCGCGTACGGCCCTTCAGCGGCCTCGGAATCGTCGCAGAGGCGGTCGAGCGCCGCGTCGGTCCCGGCGAGCACGCAGCCGTCGGCGGTCGGCGCGTACGCCACACCGGCGTCCTCCGCCCCAGCGGCCAGTCGGTCGGCAGTCGACGCGTCCACGCCAGCCACCTCGAACACGCGGGCGACGCCCTCCGCGGCGACCCCCGCGTCGACGTCCAGGCGTTCGGCGTGCCGCCGTCCTTCCCGGGTCGTCGTCACGTCCAACTCCTCGACGCGCGGGTCCTCGGCCACCCCGTCGCCGTCGCGAACGCGCCGGCGAGCGAACTCGTGGCCGACCGCGACCGCGTCCACGGTCTCCCGGACGTCGTGCGTGCGGACGACGTGCGCGCCGCGCTCGACCGCCATCGACGTCGCCGCGAGCGACGACGCGAGCGCGTCCTCCGTCGACCGCCCGGTCAGCGACCGGAGGAAGTTCTTCCGGTTGATGGAGACGAGCATCGGCTTCCCGAGCCCGCGGAACTCGCGGAGTCGCCGGAACGCCTCGCGGTCCTGCTCGACCGTCTGGGCCTCCGACCACCCACCGAAGGCCGGGTCGACGATGGTCTTCTCGGTCAGCCCGTTCTGCTTGAGCGCCTCGTACACCATGTCGACGTAGTCCGCGGCGTCCGCCCACGCCGCACCCTTGCGTTCGGCCCACGGCGTCTCCTCGACCGCACCCGGTCGCGTCAGGTCCGGCGGACTCGCCATCTTCGCCACCGCGACGTCGTGGTCCTCACAGACCGCGGGAAGGTCGGGGTCCGCGAAGCCCGCGATGTCGTTCACCATGTCGAACCCCGCGTCGAGCGCCGCCTCGGCGACGTCGGCGTACCGCGTCTCGATGGACCACACCGCGTCACCGCTCGTCGACGCCAGGGTCTCCACCGCCGTGTCGAGCCGGTCGAGTTCCTGCTCGGCGCTCAGCACGTCGAACTTCTTGTTCGCGGACTCCAGGCCGACGTCCACGATGTCCGCGCCCTCCCCGATGAGGTCCTCGTCCACGTACGCCGCCGCCTCGCCGGGGTCGTCGAACACGCTCGGGTCGTACGGCGACTCCTTGCTCACGTTCAGTACGCCCATCACCCGGGGCGGGTGGTCGTCCCCGATACCGAGGCCCGCGGCGTCGACGTTGTCCATACCTCTAGGCGAGTGTGGCCGGACCAAAAACGGACCGTTCGGGGAAGCCAGCGCGCACAACTTTCGCGTCGGCGAGACGCGGCCCTTTTGACCGTTCGCGCGCTACCACGCGCTATGAGCAAGGTGAGCATCGGGCTGCGAGGGTGGCGCTTCGACGAGGACGAGGTGTTCACCGAGGACGGCGACGTCCGCCCGTTCGACGAGATGCGCGAGGACACCCGGCGGCGACTCGTCCGCGTCGGCGTCCTCTACGGGTCGCCGTGCGACGCGTGCTGGCTGATCCACGGCGACGACAACCTCGAAGCGTGCAACGAAGCGACCGTCGTGTACGGCGAAGCGCTCTCCGAGGTCACCCTCTGCGACGAGCACGAACCCGACTTCATGTACTGGTTCCGGGAAGCCGGTGGTATCGAGCACGCCGAGACCGAGCGGTTCGAGGACGCGTTCCACGAGTGGTTCGCCGGCGGCGAGCGCGCGCCCGACGGCTACGGCGGCGTCGAGCACGTCGACACCGACCCGCGCGCACTCCCGGAGACCGAGATGCCCGAGCCCGACGACGAGGACCTCGGGACGCGCGAGGTCGTCGAACGACGCATCGACCTCCGCACCGGCGAGATAGAGGAGGCCCCCGACCCGCGACCCGACACCGACAGCGAGGACGACGAGGACGACCTCGACCTCGACGACGCGGACCTCGACCTGGACGCGGACTACCCCTCCTGACATGACGGACGACGACGCACTCGCAGACGACGACGCACCCGCAAGCGACGACGCGGCCGCAAGCGACGAGGCGGGCGACGCACCCCCGCTCCACGGCGAGGACGCGCCCGCGGTCGCCGTGGTCGGCGCGCAGACCCCGGGGAACGTCGGCACCATCGCGCGAGCGATGAAGAACTTCGGCATGCGCGACCTCCTGCTCGTCGACCCGCCCGAGGACGTCTGGGACCCCGACGGCGTCGCGTACGGCTACGCCGGGCACGCCCGCGAGGACGTCATGCCGAACGCGACCGCGGTGGACCTCGACCACCTCGTCGAGAACTACTACACCGTCGGCTGTACCGCGACGACGAACGAGGACTGCCGGAGTCACGTCCGCTACCCGTTCTACACGCCAGCGGAACTCCCCGAGCACCTCGCTGGCGTCGACGCGGACGTCTGCCTCGTGTTCGGCCGCGAGGACCGCGGGCTCGACAACGACGAACTGGAACGACTCGACGCCGTCTCCTCCATCCCCGCGAGCGCGGACTACCCCGTCCTGAACCTCGGGCAGGCCGCGACCGTCACGCTCTACGAGATGCGCGAAGCGACCGTCGCCGAGACCCAGCACCCCGACCGCGAACGGGAGCGCGCCAGCGAACGGGAGATAGAACGCCTCTACACGGAGTTCGAGGGCGTGCTCGACGCCATCAATCACCCGGAGGCGAAACGCCAGAAGACCACGCGGATGATACGCCGCCTCCTCTCGCGCACCCACCCGACCGAGCGCGAAGTATCGACGCTCACCGGCATCTTCCGGCGCGCGAGCGAACACCCCGAGCGCGCCGACGACTGACCCCGAGCGCGACCCCCGCGTTCGGCCCCGTCGCTTAACCCTGCCCGGGGCGCAAGTCTTGCCATGAGCGAGACAGCGGCGCGAACGCTCGCAGAGCACGTCGGCCTGGCCGCGGCCGTCCTCGACGCCGACGGCCGCATCGCGTTCGCGAACGCCGCGTTCGAGGAACGGTTCCCCGCGTCCGAGGGCGCGACGGTCGAAGCGACGCTCGCTGACGCGACAAACGAGACCGCGGGCGTCGACCGCGTCACCGACGCGATCACCAGAGTCGTCGAGGACGACGCGGTGGACGAGGCCGACGCGGAACTCACGGTGACGACGGACACCCCGCGCGTCTACCACTTCCGCGTCGTCGCGGTCGACGGCGAGGACGCCGCCGCAGTCCTGGAGGCGTGCAACGTCACGGAACGCCTCGAGAGCACGCCCCGCGTCGGCACCATCCTCGGACGCATCGCCGAGTCGTTCTACGCGGTCGACGACGAGTGGCGCGTCACGTACTGGAACGACAAGATGGCCGACCGCACCGGCGTCCCCGCCGACGAGATAATCGGCGAGGTCGCGTGGGACGTCTTCGCGGACCTCGAGGGGAGCGAACTCCAGGCGCGCTACGAGGCCGCGATGGCGTCCGGCGAGTCGACGACGTTCCGCACGTACCTCCCGGAGCCGTTCGACTACTGGGTGGAGGCGCGCGTCTACCCCGACGAGAACGGGATGAGCGTGTTCTCGCAGGACGTCACCGAGGAGGTCGAACGCGAGCGCGAACTCGAGCGGTACGAGACCATCGTCGAGAACGCGAACGACGCGGTGATGATAAAGGACTGCGAGGGCCGGTATCGGCTCGCGAACGACGCCGTCGCCGAATACACGGGCCGAGACACCGAAGCGATCCTCGGGAGGACCGACGAGGAACTGTTCGGAGCGGAGGTCGGCGAGCGCATCCGCGAGCGCGAACGCACCGCGCTCGAGGAGGAACGACGCATCACGTACGAGGAACGCGTCCCGACCGACGACGGCCAGGTCGTGTTCGAGACGACGCGCATCCCGTTCTACGAGGGCGGCGAGCTCGCAGGCACAATCGGTATCTGTCGTGACGTCACCGAACAGGTCGCCTACGAGAGCCGGCTCGAAGCGCGCTCGGAACAACTCGAACTATTGAACCGCATCCTCAGGCACGACATCCGGAACGACATGACGGTCGTCCTCGCCGTCCTCGACCTGCTCTCCGAGCACGTCGCCGACGAGGAGGGCGCGGACCTCGTCGAGGAGGTCGGCGAGCGCGCGCAGCACGTCGTCGACCTCACCGCGACGCTCCGGGACCTCATGACGGTCGTCCTCGACGAGACCGAGCACCTCCAGCCCGTGCCGATAGCGGGCGTCCTCGAGGACGAACTCGCGGACGTCGACGCCGCGTTCCCGCGCGCCATCACTCGAATCGAAGGCGACCTTCCCGACGGCGCGGTGCGCGCGAACGAGATGCTGCACTCGGTGTTCCGGAACCTCCTGAAGAACGCCGTCCAGCACAACGACCAGGACCTCCCGGAGGTCGTCGTCTCCGCGACCGCGACCGACGACGCCGTCACGGTCAGGGTCGCCGACAACGGCCCCGGCATCCCCGACGACCGCAAGCGGAAGGTGTTCGGTCGGGACGAGAAGGGCCTGGAATCCTCGGGAACCGGGGTCGGTCTCTTCCTCGTCGACCGCCTCGTCGACGAGTTCGAGGGGAGCGTCCGCGTCGAGGACAACGACCCCAGCGGCGCGGTGTTCGTCGTCGAACTCCCGCGATGGCGACCCGATACCGGATTCGACGCGCCGTGAATCGCTCGCGACTCAGGCGCGCGCCTGGATCTCCTCGCGCAGCACCTCGCTGACGAGGTCGCCGTCGGCCTTCCCGCGGAGTGCGCCCATACACTCGCCCATGAGCGCCGAGAACGCGCCCATCCCTTGTTCGTCGACCTGGTCGCTGTTCCGTTCGACGACCTCGACGACCGCCTCGCGGACCTCGTCCTCGGCGACGCCGCCGAGGTCCTCCTCCTCGACCGCCTGCTCGGCCGACCACTCGGGGTTCGCGGCGAGCGCCGACAGCAGGTCCTCCAGGCCCTCGTTCGGAACGTCGCCCGCGTCCACGAGCGCGACGGCGTCCCGCAGATGCGTCTCCGTGAGTTCGTCCGTCTCCACGCCGTCGCGACGGAGCGCGGTCAGCGTCGATTCGAGCGTCGTCGCGGCGAGCGTCGCGTCCACGCCGTCGTCGTCGACGAGCGACTCGAACAACGGCATGTACTCGCCGTACGCCACCTGTTCGGCGACGCCAGCGTCAAGCCCGTACTCGTCCTGGTAGCGGTCGACCTTCGCCGTCAAGAGCTCGGGCTCGTCGACGTCGCTCGGGTCGAGGTGCACGGGCGGAACGTCCGTCTCCGGGTACATGCGGGCCGCACCCGGGAGCGGGCGCAGGTACCGCGTCGTCCCGTCGTCGTTCGCGCCACGCGTCTCCTCCGGAACGCCCTCGAGTGCGACCTCGGCGCGCTCGCCGGCCGCCTCGACCGCAGCCTCGGCGACGTCCGCATCCGCGGCGACCATCGCGACCGCGTCCTCCTCGCCAGCGTCCACGGTCTCGCGGAGCGCAGCGACCTCCTCGTCGGTGACGCCGTACGCCGGCAACTCGTCCGTGTGGAAGATACCGCCCGCGCCGTGACGCTTCGCGTGGTCCGACAGCTCCGTCCCCAACCGGCGGTCCGGCTGGATCTCCTCGCCGACGACACCGTCGAAGCCCTCGAGACGCACCGCCCACACCTCGCCACCGTCGTCGAGCGCGCCGCGGACGACGCCGCTGTCGGTGTCCGCGAACGTCCCCGTCACGTCCACGGGCTCGCCGACGCTCGCATCGCGCTCGCCGAGCCGGTCCTTGACGTCGAGCAGCGCGACCTGCCGCCCGACCTCGTTCCGCACGATGTCGTCGATGTCGTCCAGACTCTGCACGCCCTTCACCTCGACGCGCGCCCCCGCCGCAATCGAGATGTTCACGTCCTGTCGAATCGTCCCCAGCCCGCGCTTGACGTGCCCCGTCGACCGGAGGAGCATCCCGATGCGCTCCGCCGCCTCACGCGCCTGCTCGGGCGACGAGATGTCCGGCTTCGTCCCAATCTCCACGAGCGGAATCCCCAACCGGTCAAGCGAGTACGTCACGCCATCCTCGCGCTCCTCGACGCGCTGCGCCGACTCCTCCTCCAGCATCAGGTCCGCAACCCGGACCGCGCCCTCGCTCGTCTCTATCTCACCGTCCGTCGCGATCTCCATCGACCGCTGGAACCCGCTCGTGTTCGACCCGTCCACGACGAGCTTCCGCATCACGTGCGCCACGTCCACCGGCGTCATATCCATCAACTGCGCGATCTCCAGCACCACCGACAGCGCCTCCGAATCCACGCGCGCCGGCGGCTCGTCGTCCTCCTCCACGAGACACGTCGAATCGTACGCGAGATACTCGAACACGCGCTCGACCTGACTCTCCTCCAACGCCGCCTCGTCTATCTCCCCGAGCTCGCTCTTCGTCGGATGCAAGTAGCGTTCGAACGAACGAACCGACTCCTCGGGCTCACGGAGCTCCGTCGGACACGAACAGAACAACTTCGTCGCCGTGTCCAACTGCTGGTGAATCTCCAGGCCGGCGACGAGTCCGAGCTCGTCGTAATCGTACTCGGTCATTACGAGACCGTCCGCGGCCGAACGGTAAAAAACCGTCCAGTTCCGGCCAGCGTCGCAGCCGACCCCGACGCCAGCGACCACCACCCTCTGGTGAAAGTCGATTCGGCCGAACGCACCACAGAACCGGCGGCCTGCCAGCCGCCGGATGCTCACAGAGTCGATTCAAGCCACTCGCCTCGAACCGGCGGCCTGCCGGCCGCCGGATGCTCACAGAGTCGATTCGGCCGCCGGATGCTCGCAGAGTTGATTCAAACCACTCGCCTCGAACCGGCGGCCTGCCGGCCGCCGGATGCTCACAGAGTCGATTCGGCCGCCGGATGCTCGCAGAGTCGATTCGATTCAGACGACTCCAGCCCGCCGGAAGAACCCGACCTGCTCGTAGAGCCGACATCCGAGACAGAACCCGGTGGTGGCGCCGAGCGCGGCGAGCACGGCGACGACCGCGACGAGCGCGTACCCCACGGTCGCGATGGGGCCGCCGACGAGGACGAGCGGCGTCGCGACGCCCGTGAACGCCGCGCCGACGAGCTTCGCGAACCGATGGGGCGCGGCTGGCTCGCGTTCGGTCGGCGGTCCCACTATCGGGACGGCGACGGTCCGCCAGACGGCGGCCCAGGCGTCGACGCGCCACCGCGAGACGACCGCAGCACCCAGGACGAGCGCGAGGACGACGACGGGGACGGGGTCGACGAGCACGAGCGCCGTCGCTACCAGGGTCGCCGTGAGTGCCTGCCCGAATCGTGGTGCGCGCGGGTCGACGAGGGACGAATCTGCTGTCACGTCCGCTGGTGAGGACTGCGACGGAGAAGAACGGTCGTCGGTCGGGCCCGCGGCACGCACGACCGACCTCGGCGACGACGCGCCCGCGTCGTGACCGCGAGGAATCCTCTCAGTGGCGGAGCGTAACTGGGACAGAAAACCTCGGTGGAGTGTCGTGACTGCCACGTGGTCCCGTTCGCACGACGCATCTTACCGTCGTGTCGACCGCCGGGTACCCTCGTCGCCGCCGCCGAGTCGCGGCCTCGCAGGACCGCGAATAACGCGTCGTTCGCCGTCGTTCGCGACCCGTTACCGGCCCGGAATCGGTCGCTGACGAGCACCGTCGTCCGGACCGCGTCGCTGGTCGTTCGGTAGTTCGCTTACTGGGTCGCGGCGCGGATGTCCTCGATGCGTTTTATCTGGTCGCCCATGCCCTGTCCCTCGCAGTCCTCGGTCGGGCACGTATAGTGCCAGCCGTCTCGCGTCGCCGCGGACTCTCGGAATCGCTTCCCGCATACGTCACAGAAGAGGTCCGCCTGCTCGCACGTGTCTCGGTGGAGTTCGAGCGCGAGTTCTGTGGCGAAGCTCTCGTTGCAGTCACGACAGGTGTGCATGGCTGGATTATCTCACTCGCACGTAATAACACCCGTGGATTGTTCGGGTCCACGGCGGCGTTCGGTTACGAATCGTAAGTCTCCGCCGTCTTGCGGGTTTGGCCCGCAGCGCGGCGACGATACTGGAATATAAAGCTTTCTACGCGGGCGAGTATCGCCCACGCGCCCCGCTGGTCAGTCGTCGCCGAGGATGACGCGCTCGGTCATCGCGACCGGGTCCAGGACGTCCTCGGCCTCCTCCTCGCTCAGGTAGCCCTTCTCCAGGACGACCTCCTTCACCGTCTTCCCCTCCTTCAGCGCGGTCTTCGCGACCTCGCTCGCCTTGTCGTACCCGATGGCGGGATTGAGCGCGGTCGCGAGCGCCATCGACTGCTCGACCTGCTCCGCGCAGTGCTCCTCGTTCGCCTCGAGCTTCGCGACGAACCGGCGCGCGAACACCTCGCTCGCGTTCGACAGCATCTCCGCGGACTGCAGGAAGTTGTGCGCGAGCACCGGCTTGTAGAGGTTCAGGTCGATCTGGCCCTCCGCAGCGCCCGCGGAGACGGCGGCGTCGTTCCCGACGACCTGCTTGTGGACCTGATTCACTGCTTCGGCGACCACCGGGTTGATCTTCCCGGGCATGATCGACGACCCGGGCTGGTTCTCCGGTTGCTCCAGCTCGCCGAGCCCGTTCCGCGGGCCGGACGCGAGCAGCCGGAGGTCGTTCGCGATCTTGTTCAGCGAGCCAGCGACGGTGCGGAGCGCGCCGTGCGCTTCGCTCATCGCGTCGTGCGCGGCCTGCGCCTCGAAGTGCGAGTCCGCCTCGCGGAACTGGACGCCCGTCTCCTTCGTGATGTATTCGGCCGCGAGTCCCGGGAAGTCCGGGTGCGTGTTCAGGCCGGTGCCGACCGCGGTCCCGCCGAGCGCGAGCTCCGCGAGGTGCTCGCGGACGTTGTCCACGCGCACGAGGCCCTTCTCGACCTGCGTCCGATACCCGTCGAACTCCTGGCCGAGCCGGATTGGGGTCGCGTCCTGGAGGTGCGTACGACCCGTCTTCACGACGTCGTCGAACTCGTCGGCCTTCGAGTCGAGCGCGTCGCGGAGCGTGTCCAGCGCCGGGATGAGGTCCTTCTCGACGGCTTCGAGGCTCGCGACGTGCATCGCCGTCGGGATGACGTCGTTGCTCGACTGGCCGTAGTTGACGTGGTCGTTCGGGTGAACGACGCGGTCACCGATCTCCGCGCCCTTCAGTTCCGCGGCGCGGTTCGCGATGACCTCGTTCGCGTTCATGTTCGAGGACGTCCCCGACCCCGTCTGGAAGACGTCCACGGGGAACTGGTCGTCGTGCTCGCCCGCGATGACCTCGTCCGCGGCCTCCACGATGACCGCCGCGGTCTCCTCGTCGAGCAGCCCGAGGTCGCGGTTCGCCTGCGCCGACGCCTTCTTCACGACGCCGAGCGCGCGAACGAACCGCCGACCGAACGAGATACCCGAGATGGGGAAGTTCTCGACCGCGCGCTGGGTCTGGGCACCCCAGTACGCGTCCGCCGGTACCTGCATCTCGCCGAGACTGTCCCGTTCCGTCCGGTAATCCTCGTCGTCTGCCATACGCGAAGCGTCGACTCGCCCGGCGTAAAAGCCATCGGTACGCGGCGGGCGCGCCGTCACTGCAGTCGGCGGTCGACGACCTCCAATCGGTCAGCGACTCCCGTCTTCGACGTTCCCAGCGGGCGTCCGCTTGCGCTGGGATTCCCCTTCGACGATACCGCTCATACGAGTTGGTTGGACGCGGACGATTCGGAACTGGACGTCGGTCGCCGGCCGTTCGTGCACCTGATAGTACGGGATGTCCAGTCCCTGCATCGCCTCGACGATGGCGGCGTCGAGCGAATCGGTGCCGAGGGTCTCGGCGGTCCCTTCGACGACGACGCTCTTCCAGCCGTCGTCCGTGTCGGCGTACACGACGAACGACAGGTGGTCGGTGTCGTCGAGGTACTTCTGTTTCTGGCTCCCGGGCGCGAACCCCATCCGGAAGTAGATCGCTTCGTCGTCCTCGTCGAACGTGTACGAGACGGGGATGGCGTACGCGTCGCTGTCCTTCGCGAGCGCGAGGACGCCCGTGCCGTGGTCGTCGAGGAACGATGCGATGTCGAGCGCGTCCATCGGAGTGGCTTGCTTCCCGGCCATACGTGCTATTTGGTACCGTGGCACAATAACGGTGCCTCGTCGTTCCCGGTCCGTGAGACTCGAGGTCGCCGCGGGCGCCAGACGTAAATCCGACACCGCCCACGATGCGCCCATGAGCGACGACGTACCGACGGGCGACGGTTCGCGCGACCCCGGACCCGGGACCGACGTCGACGAGGCGACCGACGTCGACACCACCGCCGGGTTCGCGTACCACCTCCGCCAGCTCACGGACGCGTTCGTCCGGAAGGTCCCTGCGAGCGACGCGGCAGCGGACGGCGACGACGCGGCGAGCGACCAAGGGTCGACGGCCGACGCGGACGAGCCGGACCGCTACGAGCTGACCGACGCCGGGCGACGCGTCGCTCGCGCCGTCGCTGCCGGCACGTACACCGCGAGCGTCGATACCGAGCCGGTCGCGCTCGACGACGACTGTCCCATCTGCGGCGACCCAGAAGGCCTGCACGCGACCGTCGCGGACAACGTCACCCGCGTCGGCTGCGACGCCTGCGAGCGCGACGTGCTCGCGCTCCCGTTCCCACCCAGCGGGTACGCGACGCGGGACCCGGAGCGCGTGCCCGACGCGGTCGACCGCCATCATCGTCGACGCATCGCGTCGTTCGCCGACGGCGTCTGCCCCGACTGTGGCGGCTCCGCGACCGGTCACGTCGAACCCGTCGACGAGGACGACCGCAATGGGGTCGCCGGCACGGACACGAGTGCGGACGCGGACACCGACGAGCCCCTGGGTGTCCGTGCGCGGTTCGCGTGCGAGGCCTGCACCGCGACGCTCGCCTGCCCGGTGTCGCTCGCGCTCCTGGACCATCCCGCGGTCGTCGCCGCGTACCACGACCACGGCGTCGACGTCCGCGAGCGCGCGCTCTGGACGGTCGGCGTCGACTGGCGCGAACGCGTCCTCTCGACCGACCCGTGGTGCGTGCGCGCCACCCTCCGAGATCCCACCGACGACGACCCCGACGGCGGGCCGCGAGACGTCCTCGCGGCGTACGTCGGCCGCGACCTGACCGTCGTCGACACCGACCGCCTCGACGCCGCCGGGGCGAGCGCTGCGGACGCCGCCGCGGACGACGGCGCCATCACCGCCGACGCCGAGGACGCTGACGCCACCGACGACGCCCCGGCGGACGACGGCACGCCCGCCTGAGCGGGCGCCCGCGACCTCGCTTTCACTGTCCTACGACGCTCTGACGCCTGCCTCGTCGAGCGCACTCGCTCGTTCGCCAGCGTCGAGCGACCGGTAGCCGTCGGCGTCCGCGACGGCGACCGCGACGTCGGATGGCGCGAACCCGTCCGCGTCTATCGTCGCCGCGAGCGCCCCGAGCGCCAGGTTCCGCGCACCGAGGGGGCCGACGTCGGGGTCGTACTCGCGCTCCAGGTGCTCTCGCGCCGCGTCCGCGCCGCCGCCGATGGCGGTCGCGTGCCACTCGCTCGGCGACCCCGACGGGTCCACCTCGAACAACCGCGGGCGCTCCCCGGTACCTGCGGCGCGGGCGTTTCCGTCGACCCCGGCGACGAGCAGGCCCGCGCCGAACGGGCGCGTGCCGCCGGCCTGCGTCGCCTCCTGGACGTGGTCCGCGACCGCGGTCGCGAGCGGCTCCACGCCCACGGGCTGGTCGTACCGGAGGCGTTCGGTCTGTGCGCGCCGACGGGCGAAGTCGACGACGCGGCGGCCGTCCGCGACGTGACCGGCAGTCGCTGCACCGAGGCGGCCGTCGACGTCGTGGAGCTTCTCGACGCTCCCGTCCACGAGCAGCGGCGAGGGCGTCCGCGCGTCCGCTGCGAGCACCACGCCGTCGGCGCCGCGGACGCCGACCACTGCGGTCCCGTTCCGCACCGCCTCGCGAGCGTACTCCACCTGGTAGAGGCGGCCGTCCGGCGAGAACACGGAGACCCCGCGGTCGTACGCTTGCCGGTCGCTCCCGTTCATGCCGCGTCACCCCCGAAGGCGTCGGCCTCGGGAGCCGACGCTGCCGCCACCTCGTCGAGCGAGAGCGCGTCGACGTCCACGCCCTCGCTCGTCACGGTGGCGACGTGCGCGCCGTTCCCGCTCGCGGTGTCGCGCTGGCTCGCCGCCGCCACCGCCGACAGCGCGAGCTCGCGGCCGCGCTCTGGATCCTCGACGGCGTCGGCGCGGCCTTCGAGGACGCCGTACGCGACCTGCATGCCGCTCCCGGCAGCGCCGTAGGTCGCGGGGATGACCCCGCCGCCGCCGTCGAGTTCGAAGACGTGCGCGCCGCCGGCGTCGACGCCGCCGAGGAGCAACTGCGCGGGGAGTCCGCGGACGAGGTTCCCGGCGACCGACGCCAGTCCCGACACGGAGAGGGGTTCGCCCCGGCGGGCCGCGTACAGGTTCGCCTCCGCTTCGAGGGTGCGGACGAGGTCCTGGACGGGGCCGACGGTGCCGGACATCGCGAGCGCCGCGGTGTCGGCGACGGGCTGGACCTTCCGCACGTCCTTGTTCGCGACGAATCGGCCGCCGAGGCTCGCGCGCTGGTCGGCCGCGACGACCACCGCGTCGCCGGCGGTCACCGCCACCGTCGTCGTCCCGGTCTTCAGCGGCTCGCCCTCGACGGGGTCGCCGGTCGCTTCGAGGTCGAACGTCGTCCTGCGCTCCAATCGCTCGGTCGTTCGGTCGAGCATGGCAGGGACCTGGGGCCACCCGAGGAAATATGTTAGCTAAAATATATTTTAGCCGGGTCGCACTCGCGCACCCCTCGACCGGACGCGCCGAGGGGACCGCGAGTCCGCGTAACACAACCCTTTTCGCTCGTTCGCCCCGACGAACGCGCATGGACGCAGACGCCATCCGCGACGCGCTCCGGAACGTCACGGACCCGGACCTCGGCGACGACATCGTCTCCCTCGGCCTCGTGAACAGCATCGAGGTGACGGACGACAGCATCAACGTCGACCTGGCGCTCGGCGCACCGTACTCGCCGACCGAGACGGGCATCGCGGACGCCGTCCGCGACGCCATCGGGAGCGTCGACCGCGAGGTGAACCTCACCGCGAACGTCGACACCGGCCTCGCCGCGGACGACGACGTCCTCGCGAACGTCGAGAACGTCATCGCCGTCGCCTCCGGGAAAGGCGGCGTCGGGAAGTCCACGATGGCGGTCAACATCGCCGCCGGCCTCAGCGCCATGGGCGCTCGCGTCGGCCTCTTCGACGCCGACGTCTACGGGCCGAACGTCCCGCGGATGGTCGACGCCGACGAACCGCCGGGCGCGACGCGCGACGAGACGCTCGTCCCGCCCGAGAAGTACGGGATGAAGCTCATGTCCATGGCGTTCCTCGTCGGCGAGGACGACCCCGTCATCTGGCGCGGCCCGATGGTCCACAAGGTCCTCACGCAACTCTGGGAGGACGTCGAATGGGGGCACCTCGACTACATGATCGTCGACCTCCCCCCAGGAACCGGCGACACCCAACTCACGCTCCTCCAGACCGTCCCCGTCACCGGCGCGGTCATCGTCACCACCCCGCAGGACGTCGCGCTCGACGACGCCCGCAAGGGCCTCGAGATGTTCGGGAAACACGACACGAACGTCCTCGGTATCGCCGAGAACATGGGGACGTTCAAGTGCCCGGACTGCGGCGGCGAGCACGCCATCTTCGGCGAAGGCGGCGGCCAGCAGTTCGCGGACGTCCACGACATGCCGTTCCTCGGGTCGGTCCCCCTGGACCCCGACGTCAGGACCGGCGGCGACGAAGGCGCACCCATCGTCCTCGACGAGGACTCCGCGACCGGCGAAGCGTTCCGCGAGATAGCGCGGAACGTCGCGAACAACACCGGCATCGTCCGCCGCCGCGAACACACCACGCGCAACCCGCCCAGTCAGTGAGATGACCGACGACGCGCCCGACCGGGACCCCGACCGCGACGCCGATTCGACGGCCGGCCAGGACCCCGACGTCGACACCGAGTCCGACGACGACGACTTCGAGTCCGACCCCGAGCGCGCTGCACTCCTCCGCGAGGTCGCCGACGACGTCCGCGGCGACACCAGCGAGTCCGAGCAGCTCGCGAACGTCCTCTACCGCACGAGCGACATCTACGACCCCGACGAGGACACCTCCCCCGAGGAGGTCATGCAGAACGTGAAGTTCATCCTCGAAGTCAAGGAACGTGGCGGCCTCGGCCGCTGACCCACCCGCGTCACTCGCACGCGACGAGCCGCCGTCTTCTCGACGACAGCGACGACAGCGACGACAGCGACGACAGCGACGACAGCGACGACAGCGACGACCGCGGTCTCGCCAGCGAACGCTGGCTGGCGGTCAGTGCGCCACCGCGTCGACTTGGACGCGACGGACGACGAGGTCGCAGTGCGCGTCGCCGTCCAGCTGGCACGTCTCGTGCGTGATGTCGTAGGACTCGCCGTAGTACGCGCCGACGCCGTCGATGATGCCCTCCCCGAGCATGCAGAGCTGGCGGTCCGAGCCGTACCGGACGACAGCGAGGTCGTCCTCGAGGCGCTTGGCCTGCAGCGCTGGCGGCGTGAACTCCGACAGTCGCTTCGCGCGCAGCGCCTCGTGGATGTACGTCTCGACGTTCGCGAGCAGGTCCAGGCCCGACCAGTCGCGCTCGACGTGCACGCCGTACGTCTCCACGAGCGGCTCCACGATGTACCGGCCGAACGCGTACAGCAGGTCCGCCTCGTCCTCGCCGGAGAGCTCCGACGCCGCGCCGACGAGCGCGAGCGCCTCCGCGTCGTCGTACTCGGAGACCGGCACGTAGAGCTTCCCGCCGAGCCCCGCCTCCTCCTGGATGGCGCGCCACGTCGCCGCGTCGTACTCCTCGACGACGAAGTCCTTCAGGGTCTTCATCACGATCCCGTGCATTCGTGTCGCACGTCAAAGGGGGAGACCTTAAAATCAACTCACGGAACGGCACGATTTATTGAAATCAATCCAACAACATTGTCGAGGGCGTGCCGGTGGCGACGCTCGCGCTGTGGCGACCCAAGCGACTTAACAGCGGGCGCGCCCACCGATGGAGCGTGGACGCGAACCAGCTGGAGACCTCGAACCCGTTCGGGATGGACGACGACTGCCGGAACTGTCCCGCGCTCTGCGAGACGCGCGAGCACGTCGTGCACGGCTACGGCGACGTCGGCGCGGACTTCCTGTTCGTCGTCGACGCCCCCGGCGCGGGCGCCGACCAGTCAGGCATCCCGGCGTTCCACGACGCCGGCGGCGACCGCTTCCGGCGCATCCTCGAACGCTGCATGCTCTGTGCGAGCGCCAGCCCCAAGAACGAACCCGACCTCTCGAACGCGTACGTCACCTCCATCGCGCGCTGTCACCACCCCGAGCGCGACCCGACCGACGAGGAGGTCGGGAACTGCGAGCCGTACCTGAACGCCGAACTCCGCATGATCAACCCCGAGATACTCGTCCCCGTCGGCGAACGCGCGCTCGCCGAGATCGCCGAAGAGTACACCACGACCGCGGCGAGCGAGCTGGGCGTCGACGATCACCACGCGACGAGCATCCGCGGCCGCGGGTTCGAACTCGCACCGATGAAATCCCCGGCGGCGATGACCGACGACGACGAGCAATCCTTCGTCGAGTTCTTCGCCGAACTCATGGCGTCCGATTATCGACAGACGAAAGGACGACGCGAGCGGTAAATACATCGAATACATACCGTGTATAAAGAAAGAAGGTATCTGACTTTCTAACTAAAGTCTGAGGTTGGAATGTGCTTCCTTTCTGCGAACATGCGTTCTAACCACTTCGGAAATATCAGATAGTAAGGATTGAACCTTGGTGGACAAATCGTTCTGTTGATGTCTGGTAAAAAGACACGGCGGAACGCGTTGAAAGCTGCATTGAGTGTCGGTTTGGTGGGTTTCTCTGGTGTCTCCTCGGGAGCTAAACCGGATGATGATCGTCGTGAATCCCCCGATCAGATCGGGACCGGTTCGAAAAAACTCGACCTCGGTGAAGTCGAGGGGATGTCAGAACGAGAGTATCGGAATTACGTTGAGAAGGTCCGGTCCGAAGATGGTCTGGAAGCAGCGAAACGGGTAAATCCGTTCTACGAAGATGGGCCATCGACCTCTTCGACGCCCGGTGGGGCCAATACGGTCTACGTCGACGCCTGGAATACGAACCTCGACATCGTTCTGGACGACGGCACCCATCTTGGAGACGTCCAGTGCGACGCGACGCTCTTTAGAAGCGTCGACGCACCAGAGGGGCAGTACCACTATTGGTTCTGGCTCAACTCGAATTCGAAGCCGAATTCGGGCCCATGGTGGTGGACCGCCAAACCCAACAGCATGGAGAACGGTATCAACGTCATCGACAACGACTTCGCGGTCACCCATTACAAGCCGAAATCGACGGTCCCCGTCAGAGAGAAGAAATATCGCATCGGGAGTAAGATCGAATTCGGCGACGTCGGGTACGGAACGACCGATACCGTGTACAAGTCGTACGGGAGGAATCAACCCATCACCACGATTCAAGGGAACGAAGGAGAGTACCGCGTGCGCTGGGACCTCGGCGATTCGAGTCCCCGGTACGAGAACATCGCGCTGAATGCGACGGTCCGACTCCGAAGCGATCGAAAACTAGAGAAGGACAGCGAGATTCCCTCTGGACTGTTCACTTGGTACCCCACAGGCACGATGAAGCGCACGTTCTGAAAGCACGCTAACAACACCCTCTCCCACTATGATTCGAAGACGAGTCCTCGGGTGTCTGGCTGGCCTCTCGGTTTCGACTACGGCTGGATGTGTCTCGATGTTCCCCGGGCAACGCGGTACAGACGCGCCAGACGCCGACTACGTCAACGTCGGTGATGACTGGCCGATACTCGCCGCAGACGTGAACAACACCGGGAGAAGAGCGAACAGCGGCATCTCGGAAGTGCCGACGACGAGATGGCGTGTCACCAGTGGTCGGCCCTTCGACGCGGGTGCGGTCGTCGAAGACGGTATGGTGTTCGCTGGTACCGAAGATGGCCAGGTGCTCGCTGTCGATGAAGCGACTGGCGAGGTCGCATGGAAGACCGAAGTCGATGCTCGACGACTCGTCGAACCCGTTGCCAGCGGAGATGGCATCGTTGTCGCAGGTCGAGGCGATGGATTCCTCTCAGTTCTCTCCAGAGACGACGGCAGTCTCGCTTTTGCTGTCGACTCTGGAGAGACTCGAGCGGTGACGGAGGCACCGACGGTGAACGACGGAGTCTGTTATGTACCCGTAGACGTCCAGTCCGGCGACCAGACGAGAGGACGACTGGTCGCCATCGATCTCGAAGCCGGAGACAAGGAGTGGGAGCTCGATTTTCCATCACCGATATCCACACCTGCGCTCTCCGACGGCGAACTCTACGTCGGCACGGTTGACGGGACGCTGGTTTCGGTCGATAGTCGACGTGTCGAGCGGAATCGCATCGCAAGGACCGAGGGGAACGTCACGTGTCCGCCTACCGTCGTGGACGGTGTCGTCTACTGCGGCGGTATGAACGGCGTCGTGCACGCATTCGACACTCGGAACACGGGACGGACGTGGACGACACAGTTGCAAAGACCTGTTCGTGCGTCTCCGGCCGTCGACGAGAAATCGGTTTACGCGATGGATATGGGTGGGACGGTGGTACGAATCAACCGACGGAGCGGAGAGACCGCATGGGAGTTCCAGACCGCACCCGTGACGACTGCCCGGTCGATCTCCCTCGTCGGAGAGATCGTATACGTCCCGACCGATCGCGGAGTCGTGGGTATTGACAAGAATACTGGCTCGGAGCGATGGCAGTGGTCCGGCGGGAACGTCAATCACTCTGCTCCTGCTGTCGCAAATGGGACGGTTTATTTGACGTCAACGGAAGGCGACGTCGTGGCTGTGTCTTAATCAGCTACCCAACGTCCCTCGAGAACGTCCGTCCAGAGTGCTGCGATGGGTTCTGACTTGTCGACGGGAGCTGCTACCAGTACCGTGTCGTCTTCGTTCGCGCGCCGGTCCAGCCGAGCGCGACGACGCCGACGGCGAGCAGTGCGACGAGCGCGACGACGGCGCCCGTGGAGACGGGACGGAACTCGCCCACGCGGAGGCCGAACGCGGCGAGCGACCCCACGCCGCCGAGTGCGACGAGGAGCGACCCGAGGAACCCGAGGAGTCGAAGTCGATTCATGCCCGGGAGTTCCCCCAGCGCGGACATAAAACGGCGGGTTGAAGGACGGCGCGACCCGACCGTGTGCTATGACTCTCGTCGCCGTGCTCGCGGACCCGCCACGCCCCGGACTCGTCCTGGACTCGCTCGTCGACGACGGCCCGCTCGACGCGACCGAGGCCGCGGACCTCTACGAGGCGAGTCTCAAGGACACGCTCGCCGCCGTCGACGACTCGGGCGCGAAACTGCTCGTGAACTACCGCGGCGACGACACCCTCCCCGACGAGCACGTCACGGACACGCCCGCCGAAGCCGAGATTCGAGCGCTCGCGAGCGACGTCCTCGACTTCGACGCCGAGGACGTCCGGTTCGAGGTCCAGGTCGGCTCCACGTTCGACGGCCGCGTGGGGAACACCGTCACGCACCTGCTCCGCGAGGACCCGGACGTCTCGAGCGTGCTCGCGACCGACGCCGTCGCGCCGCTCCTCGGCCGGAAGGACGTCGACTCCACGAGTATGAAGCTCCGGCGCTCGGAGATCGTGCTCGGCCCGAGCACCGACGGTGCCGTCTGGGGCGCAGCGTTCGGCGAGCCCGTCGACTTCGACGGCGCGTACACCACGCCCGCCGTCGAGACGCTCGCCCAGCGCGGCGTCGACGCCGGCAACGACGTCGGCTTCGCACCCACGTACCCCCGGCTCGACACCGTCCCCGGGCTCCGCGCGACCGTCGCTCAGATTCGCGCCCGCCAGCACGCCGACCGCGTCGTCCCGCAACGCACCGCGCGGGTCGTCGACGACCTCGGCCTCGCCGTCCGCGACCGGGGCGACGGCGCCGAACTCGTCCGCGAGTGAGCGCGCGACCGAACCACCCCTAACCGACAGGCATAATGGCGTTCTCCCAGAAGCACTGACCGAGGTGGGATGGCAGAGCGGCCCATTGCGCCTGCCTTGAAAGCAGGTGGCGTCATGCCTCCTGGGTTCGAATCCCAGTCCCACCGCATCTCGTCGAACGCACACGAGGAGCGGTAGCGACGAGTCGCGTTCGACGAGTGTACGACGACTGGATTCGAATCCTATCAGTCGCGCGCAGCGACCGACCGTGAGCGAGCACGTCTGATTTCGGTTCGAATCCCAGTCCCGCCGTCGTTCCTCCGACCATCACGCGCCGAGCGACAGCGACGAACGCGGTGGTGGACGGGCAGCGGTGTCCGGTCTGTCGCTCGTGACTGCTCGTGTCCAGTCGTCACTCACAGACGATCTCGCGTTCGAGTTCGACGCGGACGCCGTCGCCGCTCGCGCGGATGGTGACGGTGTCGCCGCAGGTGACGTTCGCGACGGTGCCGGTGGTCGAGTCGCCGCCGTCGAGGGTCGTGCTCCCGGGCGTGAGCGAGACCGTCTCGCCGTCGACCGTCGCGGTGACGGCGCTGAGCGTGGTGCCTTGCGGGAACTGGTTCGTCACCGTGATGCGAGCGGTCGTGTCGTTCCCGGAGACGTTCGCGGTCACTGCGACGCCGAGGTACGCACGGTCGTCGTCGACGACAGCGATCTGGATGCCGCGCTCGGCGCTGACCGCGGAGAACGCGCCTGTACCCGCTGTCGTGGCAACGACGACGGCCGCCGCCGCGAGGACAAGCCACCCACGGCGGCTCACGGCTCGCGCACCTCCGCCGGTTTCTCTCTCGCACCGAGGCGCATCCGATAGTAGTTGTCGTAGCAGTGCCCGACGGCCGACACGAGGAGCGCCACCGCGAGGAACAACCCGCACGCACCCGGCGACACCCACGAGAACGGCGGAACGCCCATCGACGTCCCCGCGACTGCGAGGAGCGCAATCGCGGAGAACCCGAGGTAGTACACGCCCCACGGGACGTCACCGCCCGTGAGTGAATCGACGTAGAAGTTCGCGCGCTCGGCCTCCTCCGAGAGCGACACCGTGCCGCGTCGAGCGTCGAAGTCGATGAACCCGTAATCCGCCATCTTCGACAGATGGAACTGGCGGAGCGCGTTCCGCACGCGCTTTCGCTCCCGATGATCGAGTTGCTCGACGGGCTTGTCGTACTCCCAGCTCGCGACGCGCTCCGCCAGGTCGCTCACCGACATCGGACCATCAGTTCGCTTCAGCGCGTGAATGACGAACCGCCGACGCTGATTGCTGAGCATCTCCAGGACCGCATCGCGCGAGAACGAGGCGTTCGCGGGCTCGTCGGCGTCCGCCGTTCCCCCGGTGGCGGACGGCGACCGTGCTTCGCTCATCGTCCTCGATCCACGACCGGCGTACTTCCCCCTCGATACGGTACGTCAGACAAGGACTGCTGCCCCCTCATAGCAGCGAAAGCCACGCAAGGCGTGCAATTTGTTATTCGCAGAATATGCGGAATGGTGAGTAAGTTCCGCAATCCTACCGAGAACCAGTTTATCCGATGGCTCTCTTGGTGCCGCTCCGCTGTTGGCCATCTCCCGTCTCCGACCTGTTGTCAGAAGCTATCCAGTGGCTCACCAATCCGTTCACATATCCGGGAGAGTCGAAAACCACCGTTACCGCGATTACGTTCGCTCGTAAACGACGTTCGCCGAATTGCTGTCCCTCTATGTGAGTCGTACAGCGGGAATTGCACTGGCAGATGGCATTCTCCATCGCTTTTGCGGGCTGTATATTCCAATACTGGACCCGGTTCACTATCGAGGTACGCACTCCGCGATGGAACGGCGTCTCCAGCCGGCGAGTCGGGGAGTGCGCAACAAACAGCACATCGAACTATGGAACGCAGAAAATTCGTTGTCGGCTTAGGATCGCTCGCTGCCGGTGCAAGCGCTGTGATGGGCACTGGAGCGATTACGGACTCTACGATGGAACGTGGCGTGAAAGGCAGAGTTGCTGCTGACGGTCCGAACAGCGCGTACATCGAGGTCCGTCCGAGCTCGAACGCTGGAAACGAAGAACACGTTCGTTTCAATCCGAGCACGGGCGAGATGCAGGTGTACTTCGGAGACATCGGCTCTGGCGGCGCGGGTCTCAACCCCGACTCTCGCAATTACTTCGACGTCGTGTTTTTCGTGGAGAATCAGAACCCGTCGGGGAACTCCAGCCACGGCTACTTCCTCTGGTTCGAGGACGTGCCCAGCAGGCTGAACTTCTACGTCGACAGTCAGGATCCCGACGCCACCAGCCTGGTTGGAAAGAGTAACGCCCGACAGATGGATTGGGGAGGCGAAGCGCAGCTTCCCGTCGGCGTCTGTGTCGACCTCATCGACTCCGGCCTCACCGCTGGAGACAGCCTGCCCTGGGACGAGGACGACGAGTTCACGATGCACATCGAGAAGCGAAACGTCTAGTCAGCGCTTACAACCAATTCTTTTTTCAATCAACGTCACCCCTTACTGTATTCGGTTCATTACGATATTCGTCCCAACCGTCCACGGATAGTATGAGCCTCAAATCGGTCTTCTCACTGTTTGTTGAACTCTTGGTTATCGTGCTCTTGGTGGGGCTCCTCGCCGGTCTGTTCCTCGGACAGCCGGTCGGACTTGCGTACGTCGAGACCGAAAGCATGGCACCGACGCTGGAACCCAACGACGGGTTTATATCGATTCCCGCGTCCATCGCTGGTCCTGTCTCACCTGGTGATGTCATCGTGTTTCGGGCGGAAGTCATCCATGGCGGCGGCCTCGTGACTCATCGCGTAATCGAAAGAACGGAAGCGGGGTATATCACGAAAGGAGACGCGAATCCGTTCACGGACCAACGGGGGAGCGACGAACCCACAGTGACGGACCAACGGATAGTTGCGAAAGCACTGGCAGTGAACGGTCGCGTCCTGGTGATTCCATCGTTGGGTGACTTCGTGACGACGACGAAGGGCGTCATTGGGTCGATTCAACGACATACATCGGCTGCAATTGGAACGCGGGCATTCCTCGGGACCACGGGCCTCGTCTATCTCACGACGATCCTCTGTCTCTGTGTGTATGGCGCGATGCTGGTCTACGGCCGACGTCAGTCATCTGAACGAAGGTCCGGACGGGATGTTGGTCGATCGGTGGGGGCTGACGCTCGATACCCCCTAGCGCTGATGGCGCTGTTTCTCGTTGCATCGACGAGTGCACCGATGCTCATGGCCTCCGGGACGCAGAAGATTGACGTGCGAAGCGATTCGGCGGAACGCGTCTCACTGGAGGTCTCGAACAACGGGCTCCTCGGAACGACGACGATACTCGAACCGAAAAGCGATCGAATTCGTATCGAACCGACGTCTGTGAGCGTCGGTCCTGGAGCAACGGAGACGGTCTCTATCAGGGTCCTGCCTGGACGTAGTGGCGACACCCAATACCGATGGTTCGGGCAGCATCGATATCTCACGGTTCTCCCGCCATCTGTGATTCGTGTTCTCTTTTCACTCCATCCACTGGCGCCAGTCGTCGTTATCGACACGCTCGTGGGTGGGTCCTTCTATCTTCTTGGCATCTCCCTCGTGGGGTCTGGTCGGGTGCGCAATCGTTCCCGACGGGCAACGGCGTCAGTAACGTCTCGCCTTCGTCGAGCGATAGTGTGGAATCGATAGGCCGAAGCTCGAAGGTCGTGTGAACGAGGGGCCGTCTCTCAGAGAGCTTTCACCACATCGAACTGACGGGTATACGTCGACTGCACCCAGTCATCGAGGACGACGTCGAGCTGCGAATCGGCGGCGTCGAGATCGGTGCTATCCGTCGAAGCGAGGTGCTGCCAGTGGCCTTCTGCGTCGTCGTAACCGAGTGCATGAGCTCCCGTTGTTGTCGCGATCTTGATTGCGTAAAATCGAACCTCATCGTTGTCTGTGATTCCGCCGTACGGAACCGCACTGACGAGGCGGTCGTCGAGGGCCACGAGTTCGTCGCTCAGGAGTGGTCTCCTCGGAAGTTGGGTGATTCGCTTCATTATTCGAGTCCTCGGTGCATGGACGGACGAGCACCCGTAAAGTTATACACCGTCCAGGAGGTTTGGACGCTAGCTCGAGCAGTGGAACGTGTCTTTTCGATCGAGTCATAGAACGATTGCTGTTGGCCTGCTGCGTTCTCTCGAGGGGCTGATTGCGAGGCATGTGAGATCGCGTATCTGTTGCTCGATGGACCGCACCGAACTCGACCAGATCCTGACCAGGCACGTCGACTGACACTGAACGCTCGACATCCAGGTGATTACAATCGAGTTGTCTCGCGCGTGAAAGTCCGCAATGACCGTTTCCTGCGGCGCAACGGTCGTATAACTAACTCTGGTCTGCTCGATTGGGCGAAGGATGAGCGATTCCACACTTCGACTGAGAGCCTTTCTGGACGCGAACCTGATGTTGGTCCTTGGCGTACTCGTCGTCGTGATTGCGATCGGAGGGTGGGTGACGGCGACGACACACATCGCTCCGGGAACGGAGACGGTGGAGCGAACTGCTTCCGAATGGGAGACGACGGGGACGTTCGAACACCGGGCAATCGTGACCGAGGAGAACGCGCTCTATCCGATTGGAGCGAACCTCACGAACCGCTCGACGTACCTCGCTCGCGTGGCACCCAGATTCGAGGGGAGATTCGTCTCCTCGTATAGGGCGAGTGACAGTGGAACGGTGAACCGAACCGTCCAGCTTGAGCTAGTGATGCAAGGAGTCCGTCAAGACAGGATGGAGGACAACCTGACCGTTCTCTGGAGCAAGAACCGCACGCTGGGACGTGACGGAAAGTCGTCGCTCCAACCGGGCGAACACGTGTCTGTTCCGTTCTCGTTCAACGCGACAGCGGTCTCAATGCGAGCGGAAGACATCGAGGAAGCGATAGGGAAACCTTCGCGGGAGACGCGAATCGTCCTTGTTGCGACTGTCCGCACGGTTGGGCGAGTCAACGGTGAGCCCGTCGAATCCAGTCACAAACAGCACCTGTCACTGGACTTTCGACGGGAGGCGTACGACGTGACCGGTAGCGGCCCAGAGACCCAATCATTCGAGGATACGAGGACCGTCACGCGAGAACAGGAATATGGCGCCCTGCGGGCAGGCGGTGGTCCACTACTGTTGTTCCTCGGAATGGTCGGCTTTGGACTGGTCGTCACCGCGGACCATCACGACCGAATCCGGCTGTCCGCGGTCGAAGAAGACCGAATCACCTACCTCGAGGATCGGAAGGAGTTCGACGAGTGGATCTCTGAAATCCACCTCCCCGAGCAGGCCTTCGAGTTGCCGAGAGCGGAGGCCGCGTCGCTCGGGTCGCTCGTGGACTTCGCCATCGACACCGACAACGGTGTCGTGGAGTCGCCGCACGAAGCGGTGTTCTACGTCGTGCACGACGGGTACCTCTACGAATATCGGCCGCCAGCTCTTGACCACGTCGGCTCAGTCGAGCCGGCTGTTGGCGGCGACGATTCGGAACCGGTCTACATCGACGAGCCTCGAGTCGACGAAACCCAACTCGCTGGCGACGAGGTTGGTTCGGGCGTGGTGAGTGGGGGTGCGGAGGATTAGTGCGCGTCGACGCTCTTCGTCAGTCGTCGCTCTGTCCGTAGCTCTCGAACTTTTCGAGGACGACGTCGAGTTGGTCGTCGGTGAGTTCGTGGGGGGTGCTGCCGATGGCTTTGGCGCGGAGGTAGAGTTCGCAGAGTGATTCGACGTGGACGGTGTTCTCGATGGCGGTGGGGAGGTCGGGGCCGGTGACGACGAGGCCGTGGTTCTCGATTATCGTTGCAGTCGATTGGGCCTCGCGCATGGCGTCGACGGCGTTCTTCGCGAGGGCTTCGGTGCCGTAGGGTGCGTACTCGGCGACGGGGACGCGTTTGCCGACGGCGACGATCATGTAGTGGATGGGGGGGAGTTCTTCGTGGAGCGTGGCGAGCGTGGTGGCGTACGGCGAGTGCGTGTGGACGATGGCGCCGGGTTCGTCGAACCGGTAGATGTGTCGGTGCATGGGGACCTCGCTGCTGGGGTCCATGGCGCCGTCGAGGTGCTCGCCGTCGAGGGAGACGAGTGGGACGTCTGCGGTGTCGAAGCTGTCGTAGGGGACGCCCGTTGGCGTGATGGCGAACGCGTCGCCGTCGCGCACGGAGAGGTTCCCGGTGCGGCCGGGAGTGAGCGCGGCGAGTTCGGGGGCGTGTTCGACGACGGCGTCGCGGATAGCGTCGTGTGTCATAGCAGCACCTCGGTTACGGCCGCGAAGTCGTGAACCTGATGGTCTGGCTGCATGCGGCCGCGGAGGTCGTCGTGTTCGCGCCGCGGGTCGAAGAGGACGGTTTCGAGGCCGACGGCGTTCCCGCCCTCGATGTCGGCAGTCGGGTTGTCGCCGACGAACGCGGCGTCGCTCGGGCGCGTGTCGAGCTGGGCGAGCGGGTCGGTGAACATCACGCTACTGGGTTTCTCGCGCCCGGTCTCCTCGCTCGTCAGGAGGAGGTCGACGTACGGTTCGATGCCGAGGTGGTGTATCTTCTTCAGTTGGATGCGGGTCGTGAGGTTCGTGACGATGCCGACGTCGACGTCGGCCGCCTGGAGTTCGCGGAACACGGGTTCGACGTGGTCGTAGATCTCCATCTCGTGGACGTACGCGTCCCAGTACGCTTCGCCGAGTTCGAGCGCGTGCTCGGACTTGTGCGTTCCCGTGTGGATCTGGATGGCGCGCTTGAAGTACAGGAAGCGTTCGTGCGCGCTCGCGGTGCCGGCGAGTTCGCGTTTGGTCTCCCGGCGGCCTTCCTGGTAGAGCGTCTCGAACGCGTCGCGGTCGAGGTCGTATCCGAGTTCGAGCGCGGTCCGCCACGCTTCGCGCTTCCCCGCGTCGTTACAGGGCTGGTACGGGTAGAGGGTGTCGTCGAGGTCGAAGAGTACGGCTTCCGGAGGCATACCTCCGGCGTTGGCCGAGCGAACGATTAGGTTCTTCGGACCGTGCTGACCGCGAGCAGCCGATGCTGGCGTTTCGCCGGGAGGACGACGCGCGTTTCAATCCGAAGTACCTCGCGTTTGATGTAATCGAGCCGGTGGACGTGGTAACGGCCAGTTACTTGTTTAACGACGCGTTACCTACCCACATGGTTTCTGGGGGTGCTTCGGGCGGTGGTCGCGTCGTGGTGGTGGACGACGAGGAGCGCGTCGCGGACGTGTACGCCACGTTCCTCGCGGACGACCACGACGTCGAGGTGGCGTACGGCGGCGAGGCGGCGCTCGACGTCGTCGACGCGACGGTCGACGTCGTCCTCCTCGACCGTCGGATGCCGGGACTGCACGGCGACGAGGTCCTGGAGCGACTCCGCGACCGCGGGTACGACGGGCGCGTCGTGATGGTGACCGCGCTCGACCCCGGCTACGATATCGTCGACATGGACTTCGAGCAGTACGTCTGCAAACCGATCGCTCGCGACGAACTCCGAACGATCGTTCGACGCGAGCTCCTGCGCTCGAACTACGACGACGCGCTCCAGGAGTACCTCCGCTTGCAGTCGAAGGTGACGACGATCGCGGACGATCACCCGGACCCCGCGGCGAGCGACGACGACCGCGTACGGGCGCTCCGCGAGCGCCTCGACGCCCTCCGGGACGGCCTGCTCGACACGCTCGTCGAGCACGCGGAACTCGCGTACGAATCCGAGGACGAGGGGACCGCCTGACGCGGGCAAGACACTTGCGTTCGCCGGCCGAACGACAGGTATGGCGCGTAACTCGCTCGACGACGCGGAGCGCCACGCGCTCCTCCGGCGCGTCGACCGCGGGACCGCGACCGTCGGCTCGCGAGTTCCCGCGTCCGTCACGGTCGACGGCACCGACGTCGCGCTCCGCGAGTTCGTGGTCGCGACGCGCAACCAGCGGACGCTCACGCCAGCGGAACGTAGTCGCGTGCAGGACGTACGCGACCGCCTCCGCGCCGAACGCGACCGTCGACGGGACCGGCTCGCGAGCGCCGACCTGAGCGTCGA